>OY969939.1:0-3749029 GCA_963704785.1 uncultured Eubacteriales bacterium
AAGTGAAGTAGAAGAGAGACTTGCAGAAATATGGCAAGAAATACTTGGCATAGAAAAGGTAGGCTTAAACGATAATTTCTTCTCACTAGGTGGAGATTCTATCAAAGCTATACAAGTAACCTCAAGACTCTATCAATATAATATGAAACTGGATATTAAGCAAATAATTCAGAATCAGACTATAAGCAAAATAAGTAAATATGTTGAGCATAGCAGTTATAAGTCTAATCAAGAAATTGTTACTGGAGAGACTAAGCTAACGCCGATACAGAAATGGTTCTTTGAATGCGACTTTACAGATAAGCACCATTGGAATCAAGCAATAAGTCTAAATGCTATAAAAGGCTTTGATGAGAGTATTATAAATAAAGTATTTACAAAGATATTAGAGCATCATGATGTACTAAGGGCTACATATGAAATTAAGAGACAAGAGGCTAAACAAATTATAAAGCCTGTAAATGAACATATGTATGATTTTGAGGTATATGACTTTAGAAATAAATCTGATTATTTAGATTGCATTAAATCAAAGTCAAACGAAGTACAAGCAAGTATTAACTTAGAAAAAGGTCCGATTAGTAAAGCTTGCATTATTTAAAACTATAGAAGGAGATTATCTATTAATCGCTATACATCACCTAGTAGTTGATGGTGTGTCATGGAGAATAATTATGGAAGATTTTGCTACTGGTTATAATCAATGCTTAAATAATCAAAATATAGAGTTTCAACTAAAAACCGATTCCTATAAGGCTTGGGCTGAAATGCTGAACAGTTATAGCAGTAGTGACGAAATATCAAAGGAAATAGAATACTGGGCAGCTTTAGAAAACAGTAATGTAGTTCCCCTAAGCGATTCTATATATGATTATTTAGTGACAAAAGACTCATTGACAGTGTCATATAAATTAAAAGATATCGAATCAGTGTCAATAGAGTTTAATGAGGAGCAAACAGAGAAGCTACTAAAGGAAGTAAATAGCACATATAACACAGAAATAAATGATATATTACTATGTGCATTGGGTTGCGCTTTAAAGGAATGGACAGGAAATACTAGCATATTAATTGAGCTAGAAGGTCATGGACGAGAAGAAAATGTTGGCAATATCAATATTAAAAGAACGGTAGGATGGTTTACCTCGACTTACCCAGTAATATTAGATATGTCAAAATCAGATTCAATATCTTATCAAATAAGGAATATCAAAGAATCTTTGAGACAAATACCAAATAAAGGCATAGGCTATAGAATATTGAAATACCTTACACCAGTAGAAAAAAAGCAAAAGCTAGGCTTCAACTTAAAACCAGAAATAAGCTTTAACTACTTAGGACAGTTTGAAGAGAACGAAGCTACAGGTATCTTCAACATGTCAGGTATTTCATCAGGAAATTCAATGAGCTTAGAATCAGAGAAAATTAATTTAATAGATATTAATGGAATGATATCACAAAACAAAATGATACTAAGCTTCAGTTATAGCAATAAGCAATTAACAAGAGATAGCGTTTTAAAACTAGCAGAGTATTATAAGAAGCATCTAGCAGATATAATAGAGCATTGTACTAATGCAAAGGGAAATGTATTGACTCCAAGTGATATTACTCTACAAGGTATAAATATAGAACAATTAGGAGAGATCTACGATATTTTAAGAAATAAATAAAATAGGATGGTGAAGCACATGTTTGATGAAACTAATATAAAAGATATATACATTTTATCTCCAATGCAGCAGGGAATGTTGTTCCACTCTATAATGGATAGTACCTCCAATGCTTATTTTGAGCAAAATGAACTTTCAATAGAGGGGCACATAGACATAGAATTATTTGAAAAAAGCTTCAACTATATTATAGAAAAGTACGATCCCCTAAGAACAATATTCCTTTATGAGAAAGTAAATCAGCCTCTGCAAATTGTTTTAAAGAAGAGGAGCAGCAATATATTATATAATGATATATCCAGCTTCAATGAGGATGCAAAGCAAAAATATATTGAAGAGTTTAAACAAAAAGATAAAAAGCAGGGCTTTGATCTTTCAGAAGACTTATTGATGAGAATAGCAGTAATAAAAACTGGTGTAGAGGATTATAAAATTATCTGGAGCTTCCACCATATAATAATGGATGGATGGTGTCTAGGTATAATAATGGGCGATTTCTTCAAAGCATATAGTCTACTTGCAAAGGGTAAAACAATAAATGCTGTAAATAATTATCCTTATAGTGATTACATAAAGTGGCTCCAAGTACAAAATAAAGAAGAGGCAATGACATATTGGAAAAACTATTTACAGGATTATGAGCAACAGGTATCAATACCTAAGCTAAATAAAAAAACAAAGGAAGATATATATTTACATAGAGAATCTCAATATGAAATTGACAAAGCAGTAACTGAAAGGCTTACAAGAATAGCAAGAGAAAATCAGATATCTTTAAATGTAATGCTTCAAACTGCATGGAGCATATTACTTCAAAGATACAATGACACAAAGGATGTAGTCTTTGGAGCGGTAGTATCGGGAAGACCTCCAGAAGTAATTGGAATAGAAAAGATGGTAGGCTTATTTATCAATACTATACCAGTTAGAATTCAAAAAAATGATATTAGCTTTATTGAGCTAGCTAAGGAAGTACAGCTAAATGCTTCAGAGTCAATTCGTTATGATTATTTACCTTTAGCAGACATACAAGCAAATACAGAATTAAAGAATAATTTGTTTAACCATATAATGATATTTGAGAACTATCCTATGGACAAGCAGGTTAGTAATATCAATGATGAGGAAGTATTTGGCTTTTCTATAAAAGGCGTAGAAGTGTTTGAGCAAACAAATTACGATTTAACCTTGTCTATTATACCTGGTGAGACAATTGCAATAAAAGCAACTCATAACGGTAATGTTTACAGTAAAATTGAAATAGAAAAAGTATTTCGTCATTTTAACATGGTTATAAATCAAGTAATAGAGACTCCGAGAATAAATCCTGAAAGTATTAATATAGTTGACAATGAGGAAAAGAACCAATTGCTCGTAGAATTTAACAATACAAAAGTAGAGTATCCAAAGGACAAAACTCTGTATCAGCTATTTGAAGAACAGGCAGCAAAAACCCCAGACAATATAGCTGCACTATTTGAAGAAGAATCCATAACCTACAAGGAATTGGATGAAAGCTCAAATCAACTTGCAAGGATACTAAGAGAAAAGGGTGTAAAGGCAGACAGTATAGTAGCAATGTCTCTGTATCGTTCCGTAGAAATGACAATAGGAATAATGGCGATACAAAAAGCAGGAGGAGCATACCTGCCAATAGATCCAGAATATCCGAAGGATAGAATAAGATATATTCTAGAGGACAGTAATGCCAGTGTGCTATTAACTCAAAGCAATTTACAGGACAATTACAGATTTGAGAATACAACTGTATTAGCAATAGATGATAAAGAGCTGTACAAGGGAGATAACAGCAGCCTACAGCCAATAAGCGGACCAAGCAACCTAGCATATGTAATATATACATCAGGAAGCACAGGGAAGCCAAAAGGTGCAATGATAGAGCATCACTCAGCAATAAACAGAATAAAGTGGATGCAAAAAAGATACCCAATAGGACAAAATGATGTAATACTGCAAAAAACACCATACACCTTTGACGTATCAGTATGGGAGCTATTTTGGTGGTCAATAGAAGGAGCAAAGGTATGCTTCTTAACACCAGGAGGAGAAAAAGACCCAGAAGAAATAGTAAAAACAATAGAGAAGAACAAAATAACAACAATACACTTTGTGCCATCAATGCTGAACATATTCCTAGAATACATAGAAGGTAGAGCTGACATAGAGAAATTATCCAGCTTGAAACAAGTATTTTCAAGTGGAGAAGCATTGACAGTACCACAGGTTGAGAGATTTAACAGAATACTATACAGTAAGCTAGGAACAAAGCTGATAAACCTATATGGACCAACAGAAGCAACAGTAGACGTATCCTACTTTGACTGCTCCACAGGAGAGAAGTTTGATGTAATACCAATAGGAAAGCCAATAGACAACATAAGTCTGTTAGTATTAGACAAGCATAATAACCTATTACCTATAGGAGTGACAGGAGAGCTATGCATATCAGGGGTAGGAGTAGGAAGAGGCTATCTAAATAAACCAGAGCTGACAGCAGAGAAGTTCTTACAAAATCCTCATATATCAGGAGAGAGAATGTATAGATCAGGAGACCTTGCAAGATGGCTGCCTGATGGAAACATAGAATACTTAGGAAGAATGGATGCTCAAGTAAAAATAAGGGGCAATAGAATAGAGCTAGGGGAAATAGAAAACAAGTTATTAAAGCACAATGAAATAAAAGTAGCAGTAGTAATAGACAAAGCTGACAGCAATAATAATAAATATCTATGTGCATATTTAGCAGTAGAACGAGAGCAAACAGTAGCAGAGCTAAGAGAGTACCTGTCAAAAGAGCTTCCAGAATATATGATACCAACATACTTTATACAGCTTGATAAGCTACCTTTAACAGCAAATGGAAAGATAGATAGAAAAGCATTACCAGAGCCTGATGGCAATATAGTTACAGGAACAGAATATGAAGCACCAAGAAACAGTACTGAAGAAAAGCTAGTAGAGATATGGAGAGCAGTACTAGGAGTAGAGAAGATAGGTATCAATGATAACTTCTTTGAGCTAGGGGGGCACTCCTTAAAGGCAACAAGCTTAGTTGCAAAGATACATAAAATACTAAATGTAGAAGTGCCACTAAAGGAGATATTTACTAATCCTACAATAAAGAGAATATCTGAATACATAAAAGCTAGTGAAGAAAGTATCTACTCATCAATAGAGCCTATAGAAGAAAAAGAGTACTACGAGATGTCCTCAGCACAAAAGAGAATGTATATACTTAATCAAATGGATAAAAAAAGCACAAGCTATAATATAACCAATGTATTAGTAATAGAAGATGAATTGGATTTACAGAAGCTAACAGAAGCATTTACAAGTCTTATAGACAGACATGAAGCTCTAAGAACCAGCTTTAAGTTAATAGAAGAAAATTTGGTGCAAAAAGTACATGAAAAGGTAGACTTTGCAGTAGAGTATAGTGAGGTAGAAAACGAAGAACAAGCTGAAGAAAAAGTGAAAAGCTTCATAAGAGCCTTTGATTTATCCAAAGCACCACTATTAAGAGTAGGGCTTATTAAAGTACATTCCAATAAGCATATATTGGTTCATGATATGCACCATATTATATCCGATGGCGTATCAATGGGAATATTAACAAAAGAGTTTAGTATGCTGTATCAGGGCATAGAACTACCAAAGCTGCGAGTTCAATATAAAGACTACGCTGAGTGGCAAGGAAAGTCATACTTTACAGAAAAGATAGAGAAGCAAGAAAAATATTGGATAGAGACCTTTAAAAACGAAATAACGCCTTTGAACATGCCTTTAGATTATGATAAGAGGAACTGGCAAGCTTTTGCGGGAGATACTGTCCATTTTAAAGTTGAAAGTCATATTGTTAAACAGCTACAAGAACTGGCAAAGCATGAAAATACTACACTTAATAGCTTGCTACTATCACTATATAGTATCCTGCTTTCAAAGTACTGCGGACAAAAGGATATAATAATAGGCTCAACTGTTGCCAATAGAAATTATGCAGACCTGGAAAACATGGTAGGTATTTTTATCAATTTCTTACCAATAAGAAGTAGTGTAAACCCAAATTTAAGGGTAATTGAATATATACAATCATACAAAACTCTTTTGCAAGAAGTATATAATAATCAAGAGTATCCTTTTGACGAAATAGTTAAGAATTGTAACAGTACAATAAGAAATAGTAGAAATTCGATATTTGATACAATGCTAATATTCCATAATGAAATAGATGCAAATGAAGATTTAAGAATAGATAATTTACATATGTCACCATATAAGTTCGACAGAAAAACTTCTACTTTAGATTTTAAATTTGATATAGCATTAAATAACGAAAATGAATTTGAATGCTCCATAGAATATAACAATAGTCTATTTAAAGCTGAAAGTATGATAACTTTAGCAAAGCATTATGAGCTATTAATAGCAAAGGCACTAGCAAATTTAGAGTCTAACATAATGGATATAGATATATTTAGTCAAGAAGAAAAGTGCAATATTGAGCTAAAACGAGAAGCTAATAATATAGATAATACTGCGACTAATGTAGTAATCTCTTCAACCTTTACCGCTGACCCATTAGAAGAGCATTTAAGCTGGTGGTGTGAGAAGTTTGGTGAAGCTGTAAGGGTTAACTTTGCATCATACAATCAGGTATTCCAAGAATTAATAGATAAAGAGAGCATAACCTCTAAGAATACAGGAATAAACCTGATAATGGTTCGCTTTGAAGACTGGATTAGAGATATTAAAGGCAGTGACAAAGAAAAATGCGACTTAATTAGGAGTAACTATGAAAAGCTAATATATATTCTAAAGATTAAGGGAAAAAATGCAGAATATATAATTGGAATATTCCCAGTAGCTAATCATTTAGGACTAAGTGTTGAAGTAATAGACTATATTAAAGAACTAAATAATGAGTATCGAGATGCAGTTAAAAATATGAATGATGTAAGTCTGTTAGATTTTACTGATATAGCAGAGCTATACAATATAGGAGAAATATTTAACCCTATAACAGATAAAGTTGGTCATATTCCTTTTAGTGATGAATACTATGCAGCGGTTGGTACTAGGATAGCAAGAAAAATATGTGCAACAAAACCTAACCCATTTAAGGTAATAGCAGTAGACTGTGACAATACTTTATGGAAGGGTGTAGTTGGCGAAGATGGTGCATTAGGGGTAATTGTAGAAGAGCCATATATAGAAATGCAAAAGCTTCTTATACAGAAATACAACGAAGGGATGCTTATAGTTCTAAGCAGTAAAAATAATGAAGCAGATGTCTGGGAGGTTTTCGACAAAAATCCTCAGATGTTGCTCAAAAGAGAACACGTTATTGCCTGGAAAATAAACTGGGAATCAAAATATATAGGCATAAGAGCATTAGCACAAGAACTAAACCTTGGAATAGACAGCTTTATCTTTATTGACGATAGTGCAAAGGAATGCTATGAAATGATGGCAAACAACCCACAAGTGCTGACTTTGCAGTTGCCAGAGGATACAAGGCAAATACCAAAGTTTCTAAAGCATGTATGGGCATTTGATAAGGAAAAGTTTACTGAGGAAGATAAGAACAGGACAAAGCTTTATCAAGTGGAAAGAAAAAGACAGGAAGTACAAAAGGAAAGCATTACGCTGGAAAACTTCATAAAGGAGCTAAATTTAAAAGTATATATAAATGAAATAGAAGAAGAGGAAGTACCTAGAGTATCTCAATTAACACAGCGTACAAATCAGTTTAATCTTAGCACAATAAGAAGAACAGAAGCGGATATAGAAAGTATAATGAAAAATCCAGAGATGAAATGCTGGACAATACAAGTAGAGGATCGTTTTGGAGAGTATGGATTAACTGGTGTTGTAATAATGAAGATAGAAGAAGACAATGCATTTATAGATACATTCCTTCTAAGCTGTAGAGTATTGGGAAGGCAAGTAGAAAATGTAGTATTAATAGAGCTATGCAAATACTATAAAGAAAAAGGTATTACTAGGATTGAAGCTGATTTCTATCAAACTAAGAAAAATGGGCCCTTCGAAGAATACTTAAAGGGCAATAAGTGGCAGGTAATATCAGAAACAGATAATTGTAAGAAATATGAAATGTTAGTAAAGGATATAGACACTTCAATAGACTATATAGAATCTCATTTTTGTGAAGAACGACCTAGAAAGCAGGATGAGATTTATGCAAGTGAAGTAGCAGCTACAATTGAAGCTCAAGCTGTAGAACAGAACTATCATTCAGTAGTGCCAACATGGCAGGTAAACATACATAACGAAGAGGAATTGTTACATAAAAACTATTTAATTCAGCTAAATTATTGCACAGGCAAAAAGCTTCTAGAGATACCAAAGGAACAACAGGAGAATAAAAACAACAACCAAGCTTATGAAGCTCCGAGGAACACTACAGAAGAGAAGCTAGTAGAAATATGGAGAGAGGTACTTGGATTAGAGAAGATAGGTATAAATGATAACTTCTTTGAGATTGGAGGGCACTCCTTAAAGGCAACAAATATAATCGCGAAAATACATAAAGTGCTAAATGTAGAACTGCCCTTAAGAGAAATATTTGAAAAACCTACAATAAAGGGCTTGGCAGACTATATAAAAGGCACAAAGCAAAGCGTGTACAGCAGAATTGAGCAAATAGAGGAAAAAGAACATTATGAGTTATCTTCAGCTCAAAAAGAATATATGCATTACAGCAATTTGAAGAAAACAGTACAAGCTATAACATACCAATTTTCATGACCCTTGAAGGAGAGCTTGACAAGACTAAGCTTGAAGAAAACTTTAATAAGCTAATGCAAAGACATGAAGCGTTAAGAACCTCCTTTGAGGTATTAGAAGGAGAAGTAGTACAGGTAGTACAAAGGTCAGTAAGCTTTGAAATAGAGTATGCAGAAGCAGACAAAGAGAAGGCAAATGAAATAGCAGCAAAATTTGTTAAAGCCTTTGATTTAAGCAAAGCACCACTAATCAGAGTGGCGTTAACAAAAATCAAGGACAAAGAATATATACTAATTGTAGATATGCACCACATAATTTCTGATGGTACGTCTATGGGAATCTTGATTAGGGAATTTATGGAGCTATATACTGGTAAAGATTTAGCTGAGTTAAAAATCCAATACAAAGATTTTGCAGTATGGCAAAATAAACTGTTTAAATCAGGAGAAATCAAAAAACAAGAAGAATATTGGTTAAAGGCATTCGAGGGAGAAGTGCCTATACTTAGCATGTCAACAGACTATCAAAGACCAAGCATACAAAGCTTTGAAGGAGACAACATTAATTTTGAGCTAAATAAACAGCTGACAGATAAGCTAAAGCAAATAGCAAGAGAAACAGGAAGTACCATGTACATGGTGCTGTTGTCAGCCTGCAATATACTACTATCAAAATACAGTGGACAGGAAGACATAATAATAGGAAGCCCAATAGCTGGCAGACTTCATGCTGATTTGGAAAATATAATTGGCATGTTTGTAAATACACTAGCTATGAGGAATTACCCAGAGAGCAATAAGACCTACAAGGAATTCTTGACAGAGGTAAAGACAAACTCACTGCAAGCCTTTGAAAATCAAGACTATCAATTTGAAGAGCTAATAAATCAGCTAAATATAAAAAGAGATTTAAGCAGGAATCCACTGTTTGATGTAATGTTCTCAATGCAGAACATGGATGCTGGTGAAATCCAAATTGCAGGGCTTAAAGCTAAACCCTGCGAGGTGGACAATAACATATCAAAATTTGATATGACTATTACAGCAACAGAACTAACTCAAACAATAAGAATAGAGCTAAACTATTGTACAAAGCTGTTTAACAGACAGACAATAGAAAACATAAGCAAGCACTTAACTAATATACTTGACTGCGTTGCAAACAATATAAATCTAAAGCTGTCAGAGATTAATATGCTAACAGAGGAAGAAAAGCATAAACTGCTTGTAGAGTTTAACAATACAAAAGCAGAATATCCAAAGGACAAAACACTTTATCAGCTATTTGAAGAACAAGCAGCAAAAACCCCTGACAATATAGCGGCAATGTATGAAGAAGAATCTATAACCTACAAGGAGCTTGACGAAAAATCAAACCAATTGGCAAGGGTACTAAGGGAAAAGGGAGTAAAGGCAGACAGCATAGTAGCTATGTCCTTGTATCGCTCCCTTGAAATGACAATAGGAATAATGGCAATACAAAAGGCAGGAGGGGCATATCTGCCAATAGAACCTGAATATCCAGAGGATAGAATAAGATATATGCTAGAGGACAGTAATGCAAGCATATTATTGACTCAGACTAATTTACAGGATATGTATAAGCTTCTAAATACAGCAGTAATAGCAATAGATGACAAAGAGCTGTACAAGGGAGATAACAGCAGCCTACAGCCAATAAGCGGAGCAAACAATCTAGCCTATGTAATATACACCTCTGGAAGTACAGGAAAGCCAAAAGGGGTAATGATAGAACACCACTCTGTAATAAACAGAACAAAGTGGATGCAAAAGAGATATCCAATAGGAGAAAATGATGTAATACTGCAAAAAACGCCATATACCTTTGACGTATCAGTAGGGGAGCTGTTCTGGTGGTCAATGACAGGAGCAAAGGTATGCTTCTTAACACCAGGAGGAGACAAAGACCCAGAGGAAATAGCAAAAGCAATAGAAGAGTACAAAATAACAACCATGAACTTTGTACCATCAATGCTGAATATATTCTTAGAACACATAGAAGGCAAAGCAGACTTAAACAAACTATCTAGCCTAAGACAAGTATTCTCAATTGGAGAAGCATTGACAGTATCACAGGTAGAAAGCTTCAACAGAATACTAAACAGCAAAACAGGAGCAAAGCTAATAAATATATATGGACCAACAGAGACAACAGTAGAAGTATCCTACTTTGATTGCTCTACAGGAGAGAAATTTGATGTAATACCAATAGGAAAGCCAATAGACAACATAAGTCTGTTAGTATTGGACAAGCATAATAACCTATTACCTATAGGAGTGACAGGAGAGCTATGCATATCAGGTGTAGGAGTAGGAAGAGGCTATCTAAATAGACCTGAGCTGACAGAAGAGAAGTTCTTACAAAATCCTCATATACATGGAGAACGTATGTATAGATCAGGAGACCTTGCAAGATGGCTGCCTGATGGAAACATAGAATACTTAGGAAGAATGGATGCTCAAGTAAAAATAAGGGGCAATAGAATAGAGCTAGGGGAAATAGAAAACAAGTTATTAAAGCACAATGAAATAAAAGCAGCAGTAGTAATAGACAAAGCTGACAGCAATAATAATAAATATCTATGTTCATATTTAGCAGTAGAACGAGAGCAAACAGTAGCAGAGCTAAGAGAGTATCTGTCAAAAGAGCTTCCAGAATATATGATACCAACATACTTTATACAGCTTGATAAGCTACCTTTAACAGCAAATGGAAAAATAGACAGAAAAGCTTTACCAGAGCCTGATGGCAATATAGTTTTAGGAACAGAATATGAAGCACCAAGAAACAGCACTGAAGAAAAGCTGGTAGCTATATGGAGAGAGGTACTTGGATTAGAAAAAGTAGGTATAAATGATAATTTCTTTGAGCTTGGGGGGCACTCCTTAAAGGCAACAAATATAATCGCGAAAATACATAAAGTGCTAAATGTAGAACTGCCCTTAAGAGAAATATTTGAAAAACCTACAATAAAGGGCTTGGCAGACTATATAAAAGGCACAAAGCAAAGCGTGTACAGCAGAATTGAGCAAATAGAGGAAAAAGAACATTATGAGTTATCCTCAGCACAAAAAAGATTGTATGCACTACAACAGTTTGAAGAGAACAGTATAAGCTATAATATGCCAATGGTGATGACCCTAGAAGGAGAGCTTGATAAAACAAAGCTTAAAGATACCTTTAATAGGTTAATACAAAGACATGAAGCGCTAAGAACTTCCTTTGAGATAATAGACGGAGAACCTGTACAGGTAGTTAATAAGGAAGTGAGCTTTGAAATAGAGTACATAGAAGCAGACATTGAAAAGGCAAGTGAAATAGCAATAGAATTTGTAAAAGCCTTTGATTTAAGCAAAGCGCCACTAATCAGAGTGGCACTGGTTAAAATCAAGGACAAAGAACATATATTAATGATAGACATGCATCATGTAATATCTGATGGTGTATCTATGGGAATATTGACTAAGGAATTTATGGAGCTATATGATGGCAAAAAATTAACTGAACTAAGAATCCAATACAAAGACTTTGCAGTATGGCAAAATGAGCTATTTAAATCAGGAGAAATCAAAAAACAAGAAGAATATTGGCTACAGGCATTCGAGGTCGAAATACCTGTACTTAACATGCCAACAGACTACCAACGAGCAAGCATACAAAGCTTTGAAGGAGACAACATCAACTTTGAACTAAATGAAGAGCTGACAAACAAGCTAAAGCAAATAGCAAAAGAAACAGGAAGTACTATGTATATGGTGCTTTTGTCAGCCTGCAATGTATTACTATCAAAATACAGCGGACAGGAAGACATAATAATTGGAAGTCCAACAGCAGGAAGACCTCATGCTGATTTAGAGAATATAATGGGTATGTTTGTAAACACACTTGCTATGAGAAACTATCCTGAGAGCAGTATGACCTTCAAAAAATTCTTAGCAGAAGTAAAAGCAAGCTCATTACAAGCCTTTGAAAATCAGGATTATCAATTTGAAGAATTAATAGACAAGCTAAACATAACAAGAGACCTAAGCAGAAATCCATTATTTGATGTAATGTTTGTTATGCAGAATATGGATGCAGGAGAACTGCAAATAGAAGGATTAAAATTCAAGCCCTATGAAATTGATAATAAGATAGCAAAGTTTGATATAACTATTACAGCAACAGAATTTGACAAAACTATAGGGCTATCTCTAAACTACTGCACAAAGCTATTTAAAAAACAAACAATAGAAGACATGAGCAAGCACTTAATAAATATATTAAACAGCATATCAAACAATACAAACCTAAGACTGTCAGAGCTTGAAATGCTATCAGAACAAGAAAAACATCAACTGCTTGTAAAGTTTAACGATACAAAAGCAGAATATCAAAAGGATAAAATAATACAACAGCTATTTGAAGAGCAAGTAGAAAAAACGCCAAGCAATATAGCAGTAGTATATAAAGAAGAAAAGCTAACCTATAAAGAGCTAAATGAAAAATCAAACATGATAGCAAGAATACTAAGAAATAAGGGAATAAAACAAAATGAAATAGTAGGAATAATGATAGAAGGCTCAACAGAGATGATAGTAGGAATACTAGGCATACTAAAAGCAGGAGCAACATACCTGCCAATAGATCCTAAATATCCTACAGACAGAATATCCTACATGATAGAAGACAGCAAAACAAGAATATTGCTGTCTGACTTCCAGCCAAAAGATATGATAGGTGAGAATACAGAGCTAATACTACTAAAAAATAAAGAACTATATAAAGGTGAAAATACAAACTTAGATATAATAAATACACCAAAGGATATAGCCTATATTATATATACCTCTGGAAGTACAGGCAAGCCAAAGGGAGTAATGATAGAGCATAGCTCCTTAGTTAACATGTGCAAATGGAATATTGACTATTATGAAGTAACAGAAGAAGACAACATTACAAAATATGCAGGCTTCGGCTTTGATGCATCAATACCAGAGATATTTCCAGGCATAATAACAGGTGCGGCAATACATATAATAGACGAAGAAATAAAGCTGGATTTAGAAAAACTAAATGAATATTACAATGACAATAGAATAACAATAAGCTTCCTGCCAACACAAATATCAGAGCAGTTTATGAAGCTTGATAACCATTCTCTTAGATACCTGTTAGCAGCAGGAGACAAGCTAAGGTATTTTGAAGGAAAGAAATACAAAGTAGTAAACAACTATGGACCAACAGAAAACACAGTAGTAACAACAAGCTTTATAGTAGACAAGGAATATGACAATATACCAATAGGAAAACCAATATCAAATACACAAATATATATATTGGACAAAACAAATAAACTACAAGCAATAGGCATACCTGGAGAGCTATGTATAACAGGAGAAGGAATCGCAAGAGGATACCTAAACAGAGATGAATTAACAGCAGACAAATTCATAGAAAACCCATTTGCAAAAGGTCAAAGACTGTACAAAACAGGAGACTTGGCAAGATGGCTGCCTGATGGAAACATAGAATTCTTAGGAAGAATAGATAATCAAGTAAAGATAAGAGGCTATAGAATAGAGCTGGGAGAAATAGAAAATGAACTATTAAAGCACAATAAAATAAAGGAAGCTATAGTAATAGCAAAGGAAGACAATATCAAGAACAAGTATTTATGTGCATACATAGCAGGAGAAGCAGAATTAAACAGCAAAGAGCTGAGAGAACATCTGTCAAATAACCTTCCAGAATATATGATACCAGCATACTTTATACAGCTAGAACAGTTGCCATTAACAGCAAACGGAAAAGTAGACAGGAAAGCCTTACCTGACCCTGATGGCAATATAACCACAGGAGCAGAATATGTTGCACCAAGAAATGAAATAGAAGAAAAGTTGGTAAGCATATGGAAAGAAGTATTGGGATTAGAAAAGGTAGGAATAAACGATAACTTCTTTGAGTTAGGTGGACACTCATTAAAAGCAATAAATATATCAGCAAAAATAAACAAGGAACTAAATGTATCAGTACCTTTAGGAGAGATGTTTAAAACACCTACAATAAAGGGTTTAGCTACCTATGTAAAAGGCACAAAGCAAAGCATATACAGCAGAATTGAGCCAGTGGAAGAGAAAGAGTATTATCCATTATCCTCAGCTCAAAAGAGAATATATACACTACAGCAATTTGAAGAAAACAGTACGAGCTATAACATGCCAATGGTTATGACCCTAGAAGGAGAACTTGACAAGAGCAAGCTTGATGAAGCCTTTAATAAGCTAATACAAAGACACGAAGCGCTAAGAACCTCCTTTGAAGTAATAGAAGGAGAGCCAGTACAAGTAGTTCATAAGGAAATAAGCTTTGAAATAGAGTACACAGAAACAGACAAAGAAAAGGCAAGAGAAATAGCAATAGGATTTGTAAAAGTCTTTGAATTAAGCAAAGCACCACTGCTCAGAGTGGCACTAACTAAAATTAATGACAAAGAACATATATTAATGCTAGACATGAACCATATAATTTCTGATGGTGTATCTATGGGTATCTTGACTAAGGAATTTATGGAGCTATATACTGGTAAAGATTTAGCTGAGTTAAAAATCCAATACAAAGATTTTGCAGTATGGCAAAATAAACTGTTTAAATCAGGAGAAATCAAAAAACATGAAGAATATTGGTTAAAGGCATTCGAGGGAGAAGTGCCTATACTTAGCATATCAACAGACTATCAAAGACCAAGCATACAAAGCTTTGAAGGAGACAACATTAATTTTGAGCTAAATAAAGAGCTGACAGATAAGCTAAAGCAAATAGCAAGAGAAACAGGAAGTACCATGTACATGGTGCTGTTGTCAGCCTGCAATATACTACTATCAAAATACAGTGGACAGGAAGACATAATAATAGGAAGCCCAATAGCTGGCAGACCTCATGCTGATTTGGAAAATATAATTGGCATGTTTGTAAATACACTAGCTATGAGGAATTACCCAGAGAGCAATAAGACCTACAAGGAATTCTTGACAGAGGTAAAGACAAACTCACTGCAAGCCTTTGAAAATCAAGACTATCAATTTGAAGAGCTAATAGATCAGCTAAATATAAAAAGAGATTTAAGCAGGAATCCATTGTTTGATGTAATGTTCTCAATGCAGAACATGGATGCTGGTGAAATCCAAATTGCAGGGCTTAAAGCTAAACCCTGCGAGGTGGACAATAACATATCAAAATTTGATATGACTATTACAGCAACAGAACTAACTCAAACAATAAGAATAGAGCTAAACTATTGTACAAAGCTGTTTAACAGACAGACAATAGAAAACATAAGCAAGCACTTAACTAATATACTTGACTGCGTTGCAAACAATATAAATCTAAAGCTGTCAGAGATTAATATGCTAACAGAGGAAGAAAAGCATAAACTGCTTGTAGAGTTTAACAATACAAAAGCAGAATATCCAAAGGACAAAACACTTTATCAGCTATTTGAAGAACAAGCAGCAAAAACCCCTGACAATATAGCGGCAATGTATGAAGAAGAATCTATAACCTACAAGGAGCTTGACGAAAAATCAAACCAATTGGCAAGGGTACTAAGGGAAAAGGGAGTAAAGGCAGACAGCATAGTAGCTATGTCCTTGTATCGCTCCCTTGAAATGACAATAGGAATAATGGCAATACAAAAGGCAGGAGGGGCATATCTGCCAATAGAACCTGAATATCCAGAGGATAGAATAAGATATATGCTAGAGGACAGTAATGCCAATATACTTCTAACCCAAAGCCAGCTACAGGAGAATTACAAGCTTCTAAATACAGAAGTAATTGCAATAGATGACAAAGAGCTGTACAAGGGAGATAACAGCAGCCTACAGCCAATAAGCGGAGCAAACAATCTAGCCTATGTAATATACACCTCTGGAAGTACAGGAAAGCCAAAAGGGGTAATGATAGAACACCACTCTGTAATAAACAGAACAAAGTGGATGCAAAAGAGATATCCAATAGGAGAAAATGATGTAATACTGCAAAAAACACCATATACCTTTGACGTATCAGTAGGGGAGCTGTTCTGGTGGTCAATGACAGGAGCAAAGGTATGCTTCTTAACACCAGGAGGAGACAAAGACCCAGAGGAAATAGCAAAGGCAATAGAAAAGTACAAAATAACAACCATGAACTTTGTACCATCAATGCTGAATATATTCTTAGAACAAATAGAAGGCAAAGCAGACTTAAACAAACTATCTAGCCTAAGACAAGTATTCTCAATTGGAGAAGCATTGACAGTATCACAGGTAGAAAGCTTCAACAGAATACTAAACAGCAAAACAGGAGCAAAACTAATAAATATATATGGACCAACAGAGACAACAGTAGAAGTATCCTACTTTGATTGCTCTACAGGAGAGAAATTTGATGTAATACCAATAGGAAAGCCAATAGACAACATAAGTCTGTTGGTATTGGACAAGCATAATAACCTATTACCTATAGGAGTGACAGGAGAGCTATGCATATCAGGTGTAGGAGTAGGAAGAGGCTATCTAAATAGACCTGAGCTGACAGAAGAGAAGTTCTTACAAAATCCTCATATACATGGAGAACGTATGTATAGATCAGGAGACCTTGCAAGATGGCTGCCTGATGGAAACATAGAATACTTAGGAAGAATGGATGCTCAAGTAAAAATAAGGGGCAATAGAATAGAGCTAGGGGAAATAGAAAACAAGTTATTAAAGCACAATGAAATAAAAGCAGCAGTAGTAATAGACAAAGCTGACAGCAATAATAATAAATATCTATGTTCATATTTAGCAGTAGAACGAGAGCAAACAGTAGCAGAGCTAAGAGAGTATCTGTCAAAAGAGCTTCCAGAATATATGATACCAACATACTTTATACAGCTTGATAAGCTGCCTTTAACAGCAAATGGAAAAATAGACAGAAAAGCTTTACCAGAGCCTGATGGCAATATAGTTTTAGGAACAGAATATGAAGCACCAAGAAACAGCACTGAAGAAAAGCTGGTAGCTATATGGAGAGAGGTACTTGGAGTAGAGAAGATAGGTATAAATGATAACTTCTTTGAGATTGGAGGGCATTCTCTAAAGGCAACAAGCTTAATTGCAAAGCTTCATAAGCAGTTTAATGTGGAAATACCTTTAAAAGAAATATTCAATATACCTACAATAAAAGGGTTATATGAATACATACAAGGCTTAGAAAAAAATATATACTCAGCTATTAAACCAATAGAAGAGCGAGAATATTATCCTATTTCTTCAGTACAAAAAGAATGTATATGCATGAACAAATAAACGGTATAAGTACTATATATAATATGCCAATGATATATAAGGTTAATGGAAATATATACATTCAAAGAGTGGAAAATGCTTTTAAAGCCCTTATAGAGAGACATGAGACTCTGCGTACCTCCTTTGAAATCATAAATGGAGAGCCTGTGCAAAGGATACATGATAGTGTTGATTTTAAAGTAAGCCTTTGGGATGCACCAAAAGAAGAGGTTGAAAAAATCGTAAAAGACTTCATACAACCTTTTGACCTTGTCAAAGCTCCTCTTATGCGCGTGGGCATTATTCGTCACAGTCCTGATAAATACGTGCTTCTAATGGATATGCACCATATTATATCAGATGGAAGCTCTCAGGCTATATTTACCAATGAATTTTTGAAGCTCTATGAAGGCGAGTTACTTCCCGAGCTCAAAATACAATACAAGGATTATGCTTGCTGGCAAAATGATCTTTATGAATCTGGCAAAATGCAAAGATATGAGAAATATTGGTTAGAACAGTTTCTACAAAATGAAGAAATACCAGTGCTTAATATGCCTACAGATTTTCCAAGACCAAGTATATTTACCGATGAGGGAGATGCTTATAGACTTGAAGTAGATAGAGAATTGGTATTGAAGCTTCAAGAGCTTACCAAAGAGAATGATGCAACTCTATTTATGGTGCTTTTGAGTATATACAGCATTACCTTGTCAAAATATACTTCACAGGAGGATATACTGATAGGTACTGTTACTGCTGGAAGAAATAACGTGGATACACAAGGACTTATAGGACTCTTCCTGAATAACATTGTATTACGATGCCAACCAGAGAGGAATTTAACCTTTAATGAATACCTTGATAGACTTAAAGAAACAGTACTAAACGCCTTTGATAATCAACAGTATCCTATGGAGGAACTGATAGATAAACTCAATATTCACAAGGATATTAGCAGGAATATACTGTTTGATGTTATGATAATTCTTCAAAACTATGATAAAGGAAATATGAGTAAAGAACTTAAGGATTTTAATATCCATGTTTATGAGATAGAACACAAAACGTCCAAATATGATATGACACTTTATATCAACGAAGACTATGAGCATATGAATTTAGAAGTTGAATACTGCACAAGACTCTATAAAAGAGAATCTATTGAAGCCTTTATGCAACATTTTTTACATGTTGCAAAAAGAAGCGGTATCTAACCCTGAAAATAAAATTGATGAATTGGACATGCTTTCTGATGAAGAGAAGCACCTGCTTCTGCATACATTTAACGATAACTGCGTCGAATATCCTAGAGAAAAGGTGATTCAGCAATTATTTGAGGAACAGGCAGCGAGGACACCAGATAAAACAGCAATTGTCTTTGAGGGACAGAGCCTGAGCTATAGAGAGCTAAATCAAAAGTCCAATCAACTAGCAAGAAAATTGAGAGAAATCGGGGTAAAGCGTGAGAGCACTGTAGCCATTATGGTAGAAAGTTCTATAGAAATGTTGATTGCCATAATGTCAGTATTTAAATCAGGCGGAGCATATGTACCTATAGACCCAAAATATCCAGAGGAACGCAAACAATATATGCAAGAAGACAGTAAATGCAATATTTTGCTGACACATTCAAAGTTTAAGTCGACTGTGAAATTACCAGTAGAGATAATCATTTTGGATGAAGATGAATGTTACCATGAAGACAGCTCAAACTTAGAAATAATAAATGCACCTGAAGACATGGCTTATATAATCTATACATCAGGTTCAACTGGAATACCAAAGGGAGTTATGGTTAAACACAGTAATATAACAGCTTATGTTACCGCATTTAAGAGTGAATTTGCTATAACCGCAGAGGATACCTTCCTTCAACAGGCAACTTATTGCTTTGATGCATTTATAGAAGAGGTTTTCCCAATATTGTCAGTAGGTGGAAAGCTTGTAATAGCACAAAAGGAAAAGGTTTTAGATATAAATAAGCTAAGTGAAATAGTTGAAAAAAATAATGTAAATCTGATAAGCTGTTCTCCATTACTATTGAATGAAATAAATAAAGCAGAACAGTTAAAAAGTATACACACCTTTATAAGCGGCGGAGATGTACTAAAGAGAGAGTATATAAGTAACCTGCTGGAATATGCCAAGGTCTATAACACCTATGGCCCAACTGAAACAACTGTATGCGCTACTTATTACAGATGTGGTCAAAAGGATATATTAAACATACCTATTGGAAAACCAATAGCAAACTATAAAATTTACGTTTTGGGAAGCCGACAAGAGCTGTTACCAATAGGAATAGCAGGAGAACTTTGTATAGCTGGAGACGGAGTTGCAAGAGGTTATCTCAATAGACCTGAGCTGACAGCTGAAAAGTTTGTACCAAATCCATTTATACATGGTGAGATAATGTATAAGACTGGAGATTTGGTAAGATGGCTACCAGATGGAAATATAGAATTCATGGGGAGAATAGATCAACAGGTCAAGATAAGAGGCTTCCGTATAGAACTGGATGAAATAGAAAACAGGCTTCTTAGCTATGCAACGGTAACAGATGCAATAGTAATTGTAAAAGAAGACGAAATCAGAGGGAAGTACCTATGTGCTTACATAGTATCAGATGAAGAAATAACAGTTCCAGAAATAAGAGAGCATCTGCTTCAAAAGCTACCTCAATATATGATACCTGATTATTTTGTACAGTTGGAAAAGCTGCCCACAACACAGAGTGGCAAGGTAGATAGAAAAGCATTACCTCTGCCAGATGGAAACATAATGACAGGTACAGAGTATGAAGCCCCTAGAAATGAACTAGAAGAAAAACTAGCTTCAATATGGCAGAATGTATTAGGCATAGAAAGAATCGGTATCAGTGATAATTTCTTCAATTTGGGTGGAAATTCTATGAAGGTTATAGGAATTACCACTAACATTCACAAGCAATTAAATGTAGAGGTACCTCTTGGAGAAATTTTCAGAACACCGACAATCAAAGCATTATCAGAGTATATAAGAAATTCAGCCCAAAATATCTATGCTGCAATTGAGCCAGTAGAACAGAGGGCTTATTATCCTATGTCCTCAGCGCAAAAGCGTGTCTTTACACTACAGCAGTTTGATTTGGAAGGTACTACCTATAATATGCCTATACCAATGATTATAGAGGGAAGCTTAGATGCAGAGCTCATAAAAGAAACTTTTAGTAAGCTTATAGAAAGGCATGAAGCATTCCGAACTACCTTTACGCTTACAGATGAAGGTCCAGTACAATGTATCCAAGAAAAAGCTGATTTTGTGATGAATTACAAGGAAGCAAAGGAAAATGAAGTAGAGGATATTTTGCAAAGCTGGGTAATGCCCTTTGACTTAGGCAAGGCACCTCTTTTACGAGTTGGCTTAATAAAGATAGAAGAAAATAAATATATACTTTTCCGTGATATGCACCATATTATTTCCGATGGTGTATCCACAGATGTTTTGACAAAAGAATTTTTCGATATATACAATGGCAAAGAGTTGCCGACTCTGAAAATACAGTACAAGGACTATGCAGTATGGCAAAACAACCTTTTAAATTCCGAAAATATGAAAAAACAAGAAGCATACTGGTTGAGCAAATTTACGAATTCTGAAATACCTGTGCTCAGTATGCCTACAGACTATCCAAGACAATATATTCAGAGCTTTGAAGGAGAGGTTTTAAGCTATAAACTAAATGAAGAACTGACTTCAAAACTTAGAGAAATGGCTAAAAAAACAGGAGCAACCCTTTATATGGTTCTCTTATCAGTATATAACGTGCTGCTATCAAAATACTCTGGACAGGAAGATATAATAATTGGAAGCCCTATATCAGGGAGACCTCATGCAGACTTAGAAAATATTATAGGAATGTTTGTCAACACATTGGCTATAAGAAATTACCCCGAATTCTACAAGTCCTTTAGCGAGTTCTTGGAGGAAGTTAAGGACAATTGTTTGGAAGCTTATGAAAATCAAGACTACCAATTTGAAGAATTGGTGAATAAGCTAAATAGCAGTTCAAATGGAAGTCTAAGAAGGGATTTAAGCCGAAGTCCCATTTTTGATGTAATGTTTAATATGCAAAATACAGCATCAATACAAAATGGTAATAATATGCAAGATGCCAATAACAATCTTAAGCTGAGTGTTTACCCGCTTATTTACAAGATTTCCAAATTTGATATGACTTTAGAAGCGGTAGAGACTGACGATAACATAATACTCAATCTCGAATATTGCAGCAAGCTGTTTACGAGAGAAACCATGGAAAGGTTTATAAGTCATTACGAGATAGTGGCAACAGCAATAATAGAAAATCCAGATGTTTCTCTATTGGAAATAGATATATTGAGTGAAGAAGAAAAGCATCAAGTGCTTGTAGAGTTTAACAATACAGAAGCAGAATATCCAAATGATAAGACAATACAGCAGATGTTCGAGGAACAAGTTCAAAGTACCCCAGACTCTATAGCTGTTATATATGAGGATAAAATATTAACATACAACAGCTTGAACAAAAAATCTAATCAAATAGCAAGAGTGCTAAGAAGCAAAGGAGTAAAGGCTGATAGTATAGTAGCAATAATGGTAGAAAGATCTATTGATATGATAACAGGCATAATGGGTATTATAAAAGCCGGTGGAGCATATCTGCCAATTGACCCTGAATACCCAAATGATAGAATAACATATATGCTTGAAGATAGTAAAGTCAATATACTACTAACCCAAACACAACTTGTAAATAAAGCAGATTTTGGAATAGAGCTTATAGATTTAGAAGATAACAGCTTATACATAGAAGATTATAGCAACTTAAATAACATAAACACAACAAACAACTTAGTATACACAATCTACACCTCAGGAAGTACAGGTAAGCCAAAGGGTGTAATGGTAGAGCACAAAAACCTATTAAACTTAGTATATGGACTAAAAGAAAGAATATATAAAGAAAATAGAAACCTAAAGGTATCAATGGTATCACCATATGTATTTGATGCATCAGTAAAACAAATATTCCCATCCTTGCTATTAGGACATACTCTATGCATAATATCAGAGGACACAAGACTTGATGGATACAAGTTGTTTGATTATTATATTAATAATTCTATAGATATAGCAGATGGAACTCCAACTCATCTAAAAATGATAACTGCCTTGGAGAGACAATCAGCAGAAATTGGAATTAAACAATTTGTTATAGGAGGAGAAGCGCTATCCACAGAACTAGTAAAAGGATACTATAGCAAATATAATGCAAACTGCATAATAAACAATGTATATGGTCCAACAGAATGCTGCGATGTAACGACAGTGTTTTCTGTAACTAGCAATATGAAAATCAAATCCCCTATAGTACCGATAGGATACCCAATTTCAAATGTTAAGGTCTATATAGTTGATAGACACAACAAAGCGGTGCCTATAGGTTTATTAGGAGAACTTTGTATATCAGGAGAAGGAGTAACAAGAGGATACTTAAACAAAGCAGAATTAACAGCAGAGAAGTTTGTTGACAATATTTATGATATGTCACATAAGATGTACAAAACAGGTGACTTAGTAAGATGGCTGCCTGATGGAAACATAGAATTCTTTGGCAGAATAGATCATCAAGTAAAAATAAGAGGATACAGAATAGAGCTAGGAGAAATAGAAGCAAAACTTCTTAGCTACGAAGGCATAGAAGAAGTAATCGTAATAGCTAAAGAAGAAGAAAATAATTATATATGTGCATATATAACAGGAAATAGGAAATTTACAGTAAGCAAACTAAGAGAACATCTATCAAAGAAACTGCCAGAATATATGATACCAACATACTTCATACAACTTGATAAGTTGCCATTAACAGCAAATGGAAAGGTAGACAGAAAAGCACTACCAGAGCATGATGGAAGTATAAATACAGGAATAGAATATGTTGCACCAAGAAATGAAACAGAAGAAAAGCTAGTAAGCATATGGCAAGAAGTATTAGGAATGAAAAAAGTAGGAATAAACGATAACTTCTTTGAGCTAGGTGGACACTCTCTAAAGGCAATAAATATAGTAGCAAAAATTCATAAGGAATTAAATGTATCAGTACCTTTAAGAGAGATGTTTAAAACACCTACAATAAAATGTTTAGCTAAATATGTAGAAGGCACAAATCAAAGCATATATAGCAGAATTGAGCCATCAGAAGAGCGTGAGTATTACCCATTATCCTCAGCACAAAAGAGAGTATATACACTACAGCAATTTGAAGAAAATAACAAAAGCTATAACATGCCAATGGTTATGACATTAGAAGGAGCGCTTGACAAGTCAAAGCTAGAAGAAACATTTGATAAGTTAATACAAAGGCATGAAGCTCTAAGAACGTCCTTTGAAATAATAGATGGAGAACCAGTACAGGTAGTCCATAAGGAAATAAGCTTTGCAATACAGTACACAGAAACAGACAAAGAAAAGGCTAGAGAAATAGCAGTGGAATTTGTAAAAACCTTTGATTTAAAGAGAGCACCACTGCTCAGAGTGGCACTAACTAAAATCAATGACAAAGAACATATTCTAATGATAGATATGCACCATATAATTTCTGATGGTATATCTATGGGAATTTTAACTAAGGAATTTATGGAGCTATATGATGGCAAAGAGCTGTCAAGGCTCAGAATACAATACAAAGACTTTGCAGCATGGCAAAATGAAATGTTTAAGTCTGGAGAAATCAGAAAACAAGGAGAATATTGGCTAACGGCATTCGAGAAAGAAGTGCCTGTGCTTAACATGCTAACAGACTATCAAAGACCAAGTATACAAAGCTTTGAAGGAAACAACTTAAATTTTGAACTAAATGAAGAGCTGACATGTAGATTAAAGCAAATTGCAAAAGAAACAGGAAGTACTATGTACATGCTACTGTTATCAACCTGTAATATATTATTGTCAAAATATAGTGGTCAAGAAGACATAATAATAGGAAGCCCAATAGCAGGAAGACCTCATGTTGATTTAGAGAATATAATGGGTATGTTTGTAAATACCCTAGCTATGAGAAATTATCCTGAGAGCAATAAGACCTTCAAGAAATTCTTGGCAGAAGTAAAAGCAAACTCACTGCAAGCCTTTGAAAACCAAGATTATCAATTTGAAGAGCTAATAGACAAGCTAGATATAACAAGAGATATAAGCAGAAATCCACTATTTGATGTAATGTTCACTATGCAGAATATGGATGCAGGGGAGCTGCAAATAGAAGGGCTCAGAATTAAACCCTATGAAATTGACAATAACATAGCAAAGTTTGATATGACTATTACAGCTATAGAACTAAATAAAACAATAGGAATAAACCTAAACTACTGCACAAAGCTATTTAACAAACAAACAATAGAAAACATGAGTAAGCACTTAACAAATATACTAAACAGCATAGCAAATGATACAAACCTAATGTTATCAAAAGTTGAAATGCTGTCAGAAGAAGAAAAACATCAAGTGCTTATAGACTTTAACAATACAGAAGCAGATTATCCAAAAGAAAAGACAATAAATCAATTATTTGAAGAACAAGTATTAAAAACACCAGATAACATAGCAGTAGAGTATGAAAATACAAAGCTTACATATAAAGAACTAAATACAAAAGCAAACGAATTAGCAGTAATATTACAAAACAAGGGAGTAGAAGCAGACAGCATTGTAGGAATAATGATAGACAGATCCTTAGATATGATAGTAGGTATAATGGCTATTCTAAAGGCTGGAGGAGCATATCTGCCTATAGACCCTGAATATCCAAAGGACAGAATAGAATACATGCTGTCTGATAGTAATACAAAGATATTGCTTACTCAATCAAATTTAACTAAAAATGTGGAATTTGATGGAGAAACAATAATTATAGAAGATATATTATGTAATACAGAATGTATCAATGTTAAAAAAATAAACAAAGCAACTGATTTGGCATATATCATATACACCTCAGGAAGTACTGGAAAACCAAAGGGAGTAATGATAGAACATAAATCAGTAGTTAATCTAGCGTGCTCACAAATAAGGCAATTTAAAGTTGATGAAAAAGACAGGATATTGCAGTTCTCAACTATTTGCTTTGATGCATCAATAGAACAGATATTTATAGCACTATTAAGTGGGGCAGCTTTAGTATTAATAAATAAAGATACATTATTAAGTGTAGAAGCATTTGAAGAATATCTAATAGAACATGAAGTGACGCATGTTAACGCAGTACCTGCATTCTTAAAAAATATTAGTTATAGAGAAGAATATAAAATAAAGCGTGTGGTATCAGGCGGAGACATATGCCCTGTGGATTTAGCTAAATATTGGAGCGAACACTGCGATTTCTACAATGAATATGGACCAACAGAAACCACGGTTACTAGTGTCAGATTATTAATTAAGAATAAGATAGAAGTAGCTAATGGCTTATCTATAGGACAACCAATAAATAATGTAAAAGCATATATATTAGATAAAAATAACAATATTCAACCAGTAGGAATACCAGGCGAGCTATATATAGCAGGCGATTGTCTAGCAAGAGGATATCTAAATAGACAAGAATTAACAGCAGAGAGGTTTATAGAAAATCCCTTTGAGGCAAGAACTAAAATGTATAAGACTGGAGACCTTGCTAGATGGTTGCCAGATGGAAACATAGAATTTTTAGGTAGAATAGATAATCAAGTTAAGGTAAGGGGTTTTAGAATAGAGCTGGGAGAAATAGAAGCAAGAATTCTAAGCTATGAAGGAATAGAAGAAGCAATAGTAATAGCCAAAGAAGAAGAAACTGGAAATAGTTATTTATGTGCATATATTACAGTAAATAAGGAATTTGCTATTAGTGAATTAAGAGAGTATTTAGCTAAAAGACTTCCAGACTATATGATACCAGCATATTTTATGCAACTGGAAAAGCTACCATTAACAGCAAACGGAAAGATAGATAGAAAAGCATTACCTGAGCCTGATGGAAGCGTAACCACAGGAGTAGAATATGAAGCACCAAGAAATGAAATAGAAGAGAAGCTGGTAAGCATATGGCAAGAAGTATTACGTTTACAAAAGATAGGAATAAATGATAACTTTTTTGAGTTAGGAGGACACTCATTAAAGGCAATAAATATAGTAGCAAAAATTAGCAAGGAGTTAAATGTGTTAGTGCCTTTAAGAGAGATGTTTAAGACACCTACAATAAAGGACTTAGCTGACTATGTAAAGGGTAAAAAGCAAAGCATATATAGCAGAATAGAGCCAGTAGAGAAAAAAGAATATTATGAATTATCCTCAGCTCAAAAGCGAATGTATACATTACAGCAATTTGAAGAAAATAGCATAAGCTATAACATGCCAATGGTAATGACACTAGCAGGAGAGCTTGATAGGACTATGCTTGAAGAAACCGTTGATAAGCTAATACAAAGACACGAAGCATTAAGAACCTCCTTTGAGGTAATAGATGGAGAACCAGTACAAGTAATACATAAAGAAGTAAGCTTTGAAATAAGGTACAAAGAGGCAAACAAAGAAAAGGCAAATGAAATATCAGCAGAATTTATAAAAGCCTTTGATTTAAGCAAAGCACCACTACTCAGAGTGGCACTAACAAAAATCAATGACAAAGAACATATACTTATGATTGATATGCACCATATAATCTCTGATGGTGTATCCATGGGAATATTAACCAATGAGTTTGTAGAGCTATATAATGGCAAAGAACTATCAGAATTAAGAATAAAATACAAAGACTTTGCAATATGGCAAAATGAAATGTTTAAATCAGGAAAAATCAAAAAACAAGAAGAGTATTGGCTAAAGGCATTTGAGGGAGAAATACCAGTGCTTAACCTGCCTACAGATTATCAAAGACCAAGTATGCAAAGCTTTGAGGGAGACAACATCAACTTTGAGTTAAGCGAAGAGCTAACAGATAAGCTAAAGCAAATAGCAAAAGAAACAGGAAGTACTATGTACATGGTACTGCTATCGGCATACAATGTATTACTATCAAAATACAGCGGACAAGAAGATATAGTAATAGGAAGTCCAACAGCAGGAAGACCTCATGCTGATTTAGAAAACATAATGGGTATGTTTGTAAACACACTAGCTATGCGAAATTATCCTGAGAGCAGTATGACCTTCAAGGAATTCTTAGCAGAAGTAAAAACAAACTCAATATTAGCTTTTGAAAATCAGGATTATCAATTTGAAGAACTAATAGACAAGCTAAGTATTCAAAGAGATTTAAGTAGGAATCCACTATTTGATGTAATGTTCACAATGCAGAACATGGATACAGGAGAGCTACAAATAGAAGGGCTTAGATTTAAACCCTATGAAATTGACAATAACATAGCAAAGTTTGATATGACTATTACAGCTATAGAACTAAATAAAACAATAGGAATAAACCTAAACTACTGCACAAAGCTATTTAACAAACAAACAATAGAAAACATGAGTAAGCACTTAACAAATATACTAAACAGCATAGCAAATGATACAAACCTAATGTTATCAAAAGTTGAAATGCTGTCAGAAGAAGAAAAACATCAAGTGCTTATAAACTTTAACAATACAGAAGCAGATTATCCAAAAGAAAAGACAATAAATCAATTATTTGAAGAACAAGTATATAAAACACCAGACAACATAGCAGTAGAGTATGAAAATACAAAGCTTACATATAAAGAACTAAATACAAAAGCAAACGAATTAGCAATGATATTACAAAACAAGGGAGTAGAAGCAGACAGCATTGTAGGAATAATGGTAGACAGATCCCTAGATATGATTGTAGGGATAATGGCTATACTAAAGGCTGGAGGAGCATATTTGCCTATAGACCCTGAATATCCAAAGGATAGAATAGAATACATGCTGTCTGATAGTAATACAAAGATATTGCTTACTCAGTCATATTTAGCTAAAAATGTGGAGCTTGATGGAGAACTAATAATTATAGAAGATATTTTGTGTAATACAGAATGTATCAATGCTAGAAAAACAAACAAAGCAACTGATTTGGCATATATCATATACACCTCAGGAAGTACTGGAAAACCAAAGGGAGTAATGATAGAACATAAATCAGTAATTAATCTAGCGTACTCACAAATAAACCAATTTAAAGTTGATGAAAAAGATAGGATATTGCAATTCTCAACTATTTGTTTTGATGCATCAATAGAACAGATATTTATAGCATTATTAAGCGGAGCTGCTTTAGTATTAATAAATAAAGATACATTATTAAATTTAGAGGCATTTGAAGAATATCTAATAGAACATGAAGTGACACATATACATACAGTACCAACATTTTTAAATAATATTAATTATAGAGAAGAATATAAAATTAAGAGAGTAGTAGCAGGAGGAGATATATGCTCTATAAATTTAGCCAAATATTGGAGTGAACACTGCGATTTCTATAATGAATATGGACCGACAGAAACCACAATTACTAGTACTATGTTATTAGCTAATAATATTATGGAAACATCTAGTAGTTTATCTATAGGTAGACCATTAAATAATATAAAAGTATATATATTAGATAAAAATAATAATATTCAACCAGTAGGAATACCAGGTGAACTCTATATAGCAGGCGATTGTCTAGCAAGAGGATATCTAAATAGACAAGAATTAACAGCAGAGAAATTTATAGAAAATCCATTTGAGGCAGGAACTAAAATGTATAAAACTGGAGACCTTGCAAGATGGTTGCCAGATGGAAACATAGAATTCCTAGGCAGAATAGATAGTCAAGTAAAGGTAAGAGGTTTTAGAATAGAGCTGGGAGAAATAGAAGCAAGGCTTTTGAGCTATGAAGGAATAGAAGAAGCAATAGTAATAGCCAAAGTAGAAGAAGCTGGAAATAGCTATTTGTGTGCTTATATAGCAGAAAATAAGGAATTTGCTATTAGTGAATTAAGAGAGTATTTAGCTAAAGGACTTCCATATTATATGATACCAGCATATTTTATGCAACTGGAAAAGCTACCATTAACAGCAAGTGGAAAGATAGACAAAAAAGCACTACCTGAGCCTGATGGAAGCATAACCACAGGTGCAGAATATGTTGCACCAAGAAATGAAATAGAAGAAAAGTTAACAAACATATGGAGCGAAGTATTAAGCGTAGAAAAAGTTGGAATAAATGATAACTTCTTTGAGCTAGGGGGACATTCGCTTAAAGCTATAAATGTAGTAGCAAAAATTCACAAAGTAATAAATATAGCAGTACCTTTAAGAGAGATATTTAAAACTCCTACAATAAAGAGCTTAGCAAAATATATAGAAGGTAGTACTAGAAGTACTTTAGAAAATGAAAATCGAATTCTTTTACTGAGAGAAGGCACTGACAACACTAGAAATCTTTTCTTGATTCATGATGGTAGTGGAGATATATCTGGTTATCTAGAGCTTATCAATAATATTGATAATACTCTGAACTGCTGGGGTGTTAAGGCAGGAATTAATGGAAGTCTTGCACCATACAATACAACTATTGAAATGCTTGCCAAGGACTATATTGATAATATAAAAGATATACAGCCAAAGGGCCCATATTTATTAGGTGGCTGGAGTATGGGCGGCACAATTGCATATGAAATATCAAAGCAGCTTGAACAAGCTAAAGAAGAAGTATCTTTGACTCTCATAGACTCATATCCTCCAGAATCACAAGTTAGAATGAGTTGGGCTCAAATAACTCTTGAAGGAGAAAAGACACTTACAACTATGCTTATAAATAGCAGAGAAGTAAGAGAAGAGATTATTAAGGCTGATACAATAGAAAAAATATGGGAAACAATATTAGGATATATCGGAAAATCAGATATAGAACTGGAAAGAATCAGCTTGATGTTACCAAGTATTATAGTCAAACTGATACCTGAACAGGAGCAAAAAAATGTGAAAGACTTTATAAGTAGACTTAATATTATACGTACCTTATTCACTGCTAGTGAACTATATACCTCTGAAGAACGCATAAAGGCTTCAGTTTACCTAGTTAAAGCATCAGAAAGCACTGAACTTAATGTAGAAGCCTGGAATCAAATAAGTGAAATGCCTTTGCAAGTAAGTGAAATTGATGGAGATCACTTCAGTATTATGAAGGGAGAGAGAGCAGAAAAGCTGGCTGTACTGCTTAATAAAATATATGAACAGCCACAAGAGGAAGAAAAGCATCAGGTGCTTGTAGAGTATAACAATACAAAAGCCGAATATCCAAAGGACAAAACCCTACATCAGCTATTTGAAGAGCAAGTAGAGAAGACCCCTGATAATATAGCAGTAGTATACGAGGATAAACAGCTTACATATAAAGAACTGAATGAGAGAGCAAATCAGATTGCAAGACGACTTAGAGCCATGGGCGTAAAAGAAGAATGTATAGTAGCAATAATGGTAGAGCGTTCACTGGAGATGATAGCGGGATTAATAGGTATTCTTAAAGCAGGGGGAGCATACCTTCCAATAAATCCTGAATACCCAATTGACAGAATAGAATATACACTTGAGGATAGCGGAGTCAAAGTACTTCTGACAGACAGCAGTCTAAAGAATAGTATAAGCTATGACGGTGAGATACTAACATTAGACGAAAAAGACATTGATAATGAAGCTAAAACTAATTTAAATATAGAAGTAAAATCAAATAATCTAGCCTACATAATATATACATCGGGAACAACCGGCAAGCCAAAAGGAGCAATGATAGAACATAGAAATGTTGTTAGCTTGATGTATAATGACGGAGCGTTATTTGACTTTACAGAAAAGGATGTATGGACAATGTTCCACTCATACTGCTTTGACTTTTCAGTATGGGAAATGTATGGAGCATTATTATATGGAGGTAAACTGGTTGTAATACCAATGTTTGTTGCAACTGATACATCAGAATATCTTAAAGTACTACAAGAGCAAAAAGTAACAGTATTGAACCAGACACCATCAGCATTCTATAGGCTAATTGAAGAAGATGAAAAGTCTGATAAAGCAGATTTATGCATAAGGTATGTAATATTTGGCGGTGAAGCATTAAAGCCTGGCATGTTAAAGGGCTTCTATCAGAAGTATTCAATTACAAAGCTTATAAATATGTATGGAATAACCGAAACTACTATACATGTAACCTACAGAGAAATAACAGAAGAAGATATAAATCTGAATATTAGCAATATAGGAAAAGCAATTCCAACTCTAACAACCTATATAATGAATAAGAACAAAAAAATACTTCCTATAGGAGTACCAGGAGAGCTATGTGTAGGAGGATATGGAGTAGGAAGAGGATATCTAAAGAGACCAGAATTAACAGCAGAAAAGTTCGTAGATAATCCATTTGAACAGGGAGAAAAGCTATATAGATCAGGAGATTTAGTAAAATTACTGCCGGATGGGAATATGGAATACTTAGGAAGAATAGATAACCAAGTGAAAATAAGGGGATTCAGAGTAGAACTTGGAGAGATAGAAAACAAGCTTTTAACCCATGAAGCAATAAAAGAGGCAGTAGTAATAGCAAGAGATGACAATGCTAGAAGCAAGTATCTATGCTCATATATTGTAGCTACTAAAGAAATTAAAATATCAGAGATAATAGAGCATCTATCAAAAGCTTTACCTGATTACATGATACCATCCTACTTCATACAACTAGATGAGCTACCATTGACAGTAAATGGAGATATAAATAGGAAAGCATTACCAGATCCTGATGGAAATAAAGTTACAGGAACAGAATATACAGTTCCAACTAATGAAACAGAAGAGAAGCTTGCGGTGATATGGCAAGAAGTATTGGGTATAGAAAAAGTTGGAATCAACGATAATTTCTTTGAGCTGGGAGGACATTCCCTCAACGCTGCCAATATACTCACGCAGATTCAAAAAGAGCTAAATGCAGCTATATCTTACAAAATGCTGTTTGCGATGCCAACCATAAAAGAAATAGCTAAGCAATTACAGCCTGCTGATAAAAATGCATACCCAGAAATCGTGCCAACAGAGGAAAAAGAGTACTATCCAGCTTCCTCTGCTCAAAAGAGAATGTTTATACTACAGTCTATGAGTCCAAAGAGTACAAGTTATAATATTCCTATGCCAATTCTGATAGAAGTTCTCGATTGGACAGGACAAAGTTGGAGGAAATACTAAATAAAATAGTCTCAAGGCATGAAGTATTGCGTACTACCTTTAAATTTACAGAAGAAGTGCTTCTGCAAAAGGTTCATAAAGACATTGCACTTAGAATTACTTATATTGAAATGTGTGAAAGCGAAGTAGAAGCCTTCTTTCAACGTTTTGTGAGACACTTTGACTTGAACAAGCTTCCACTATTTAGAGTAGCCTTGGTCAAAATAGCTCATCAAAAGCATATATTATTGCTTGATATGCATCATGCTGTTTCAGATGGTACCTCTTTAGGAATATTGATTAGAGAATTTGTAGAGCTATATGAGGGCTATGAGCTTCCAAAGTTAAAAATACAATATAGAGATTATGTGGTTTGGCAGAATAAGCTCTTAGAAAACGGCATCATCAAAAAGCAGGAAGAATATTGGATGAATGAATTCAAGGAATCAGCACCTGTACTTCAAATACCTAATGATTACTATAAATCAGAAATACCAGATAGCCAAGGTGGCAACGTTTGGATAGGTATTAATGAGGAGCTTACAGCTAGCTTGAAAAAAATGATAAAGAAAACAGGCAGTACACTTTATATGGTACTACTTGCAGCCTACAGTATTCTTCTGCAAAAACATACTGGAATTGAGGATATTACTATAGGAAGTCCTATTGCTGCTAGACCTCATGCTGATTTGCAAAATATAATGGGCATGTTTGTAAATACAATTGCAATGCGTAGTTTTCCTAATAAGGATAAAACTCTAGCTACATTCCTTGCAGAGGTTAGAGATAAATGTTTGAAAACCTATGAAAATCAAGATTATCAGTTTGATGAATTGATAAATAAATTGGGTATTCAGCGAGATATTGAAAGCAATCCTCTTTTTAGTACCTTATTCGTATTGCAAAACATGGATATACCAGAAATCAAATTGTCTGGCTTAAAGGTGAAGCCATACATATTTAATAGTCAAACTGCAAAGTTCGATCTAACCATGTCTGCTATGGAGACAGATAAGCAACTGATACTCAATATGTCGTATCGCAGTAATCGTTTCAAGGAAGAAACTGCCAATAAGCTTATTGAGAACTATATCAAAATATTGAAGCATATGGTTAAGGACATTGACATAAAAATTGGTGAAATAAATTTCTAATGCTAAACTGGAGGAGAGTTATGCGTTAACTAATAAAATCCATATAGTTATAAATAGGAGTATATGGTAATATATAATAGAATTATTTATTAAAAAGTGTAAATATATTTTGTAAAGGGGAAAAGAAATGAAAACAAATATTACCATAGTTATATCAGCTGTAATCATAGCGCTTGCTTTAGTGTTTTCTGGATTGAGTATCAGTAGAGCTATCAGTTTAACCAATGTTAACATTGATGCAGCTACAAGTAAAAATCTCTTGATGAATGAAGCTGAAGCCTCAGAATATATAGGGATTGAAGTAGATACCTTTAATAATATTCTAAAAGAGGACATCAGAGAAAAAACGAATTTAAATGTATATTCAACATATAAGTTTGTACCTTATATGGTCATAGAAGGAAATAAGTACTTCAACAAAATAGAGCTGGATAAGTGGGTTGAGTTTAATATGAATAATAAATAGAAGGGTGAATAAAAATAAAATTCTTAATTTGCTGGTATATAATTATTCTATTATATACCAGCAATAGGAGGATAAGATGGCAAAGAAGACTTCAAAATTTGTACTAAGCAAGGAAAAAAGAGAATTTATGGTTTCTGCTATACAAAGCTATTTTAAAAATGAAATGGATATTGCTCTTGGTGACTTGACTTCAACTTTAATATTAGATTTCTTTGCTGAAAATCTAGCATCTGAGTTCTATAATCAAGGGGTAGTAGATGCTCAGAAATATATAAGCGAGAAGATTGAGGATATGCTAGGTATCCAAAAGATATAATGGGGGTATGACTTTGAAAAAAACAGGATTAGTAGTCTATATTAAATTATCTGTATCCAACATTATATTTTTATTTGCTGCGAATTGCATGTTAGTAGCAATCCAAATAGTATGCAATATGCTTCTAAAAACTACCTTTTTAATTGATTACAACCAGTTTAAACTCAACTTTATTATACCATCATCCTTATTAATTTCTTTGATGACGTTATCTAACTATTTTTACACCACAAAGGCTATAAGGATAGAAGAAAAAAACATGGATGAAGCTCGTATATTACATGCAATGGAAGAGATGAAATGGAAAGTAAAAGAACAAAATGAAAGTTCAATTATATTTACAGCACCTTTTAGCACAGGAATTTGGAATGAAAGAATGACTATTAGATATACTGATTTTGAGATTATAATTACAGGACCAAAACAATATCTTGGGATACTTATTTCAAATGCAAGATTTACATATGGAGCTTATGAAATAATTAACCCACAAATGGTGAATAACAACTAAGGAGTGAGATTATTGAATTATAGAATTATCACAAAGATTGCTAGCCGACTAATGGCACTATACCTTTTTATAGCTACGGCTGTGTATATACCAATAAGTATACTTAACATATACCAATATTCACTAAGTGAAAATATAAATTTTAGCTATTTTTCTTTTGAGATATCTATGCTAATCAAACTTATGGCTGCTGTATTACTATGGTTGTTTGCAGATAAAATATCCCAACTAATTGTAAAGGATGTTGAAGTCGATACTGTTGCTATTCCTACTACTATTGATTATAAAAAGCTTCAATACATTACATTTGCAGTAGTTGGATTAGTCTTATTTTTTTCGTCTTTGCCAACCTTTGGTTCATCAATTTACATGTTTCGAGAGCTTTTATCAAAGGGCATGATGATGAAAGATACAAAAGAGTATTATACTCATATATCAAAGATTGTTACTTCTGGGGTACAATTAGTGTTTGGTTTGTGTCTACTCATCGGTAGTAGAGGCTTTGTAAATGCTATTATAAGTATTAGAAATTTGGGTACTAATAGAATAGAAGAAAAGGAACTATAATAGTGACTAATATGCTTACTATATGGGCAAAATATCATAAAAACAGTAGTAGAAAGGATGATTAAATTGGACGTTTTACAAGCAATTTTTACAAGAAGAAGTATAAGAAATTTTACAGGTGAACCTTTGAATCAAGAAGAAGTTGAGACAGTACTGAAGGCAGGTTTTAGTGCTCCATCAGCGCACAATATGCAGCCCTGGCATTTTGTTGTTATTAAAAGTATTGAGAAACTAGAAGAAATTGCAAGACTTCATCCATATGCTAAGATGCTTCCACAGGCTGGATGTGCAATTTTGGTATGCGGAGATACAGAAAAACAAAACATGGAAGGTTTTCTTATAGAGGACTGCTCTGCTGCCATACAAAACATACTGCTTGCTGCTCATGGTATCGGATTGGGTGCAGTGTGGAATGGTATATATCCAATGCCAGAATTTATACAGATTTTTCGAGATACTATTAAATTGCCCGAAACAGTAATACCTGTTGGTATGGTAGTAATAGGTCACAAGTCACAAGATGTAGAGGCTACAGATAGATATGATTCCACAAAAATCCACTATGATCAGTGGTAAATAAAAATACATACTTTGATAATCCTGAGCATGGAGATAATGGTGAACGATTGTCCAACTTAAAGTCTTGGGCAGCGGGAAATTACAACTACTTAAGCTTAAAATCAAAAAAATAGATTACTTTTTATTGGTCAGTACAAAACATTGGTTTCCAGAAAATTAATATATCACTTAAACATATAAATGCACAAATTTATTGATTTGCGTAAAATACATGAAAATAGGTCATGTATTTTGTTGTTAATAAATTTGTGCATTTTATATAGAAATAATAGAAAAACAGTAAATTTTATATTGCAAAATTTGTACTTCTATAATACAATCGATATATGAGCACATGTTCATATATCGAGAGGGGGAGTAATATGATAGATTCTAAAAACTATGCTGATAGTTGTACTTGTACTGTTATACATGAAGAAATATTAAATAAGGTTAGAGTTCAGATGCCACAAGATGAGGTATTGTATGATATAGCCGAACTTTTCAAGGTTTTTGGAGATACAACTAGAATTAAAATTATTTGTGCTTTATTTGAATCAGAAATGTGTGTGTGTGATATAGCAGCATTGTTAAATATGAATCAATCTGCAATTTCTCACCAGCTAAGAGTACTAAAGCAAGCAAGATTAGTTAAGTATAGAAAAGATGGAAAGGTTGTTTACTACGCTCTAGATGATGAACATATAAAGCAAATCTTTGACTTAGGGTTAATGCACATTACAGAATAATTTATATAATATGAGGGGGTACATCATGGATATGTCAGCCAAAACAATAAAATTTACTTATATACTAGAGGGTCTTGGTTGAGCAAACTGTGCCAGTAAGATTGAATCTGGCATAAAATCTCTGGATGGGATTAAGGAAGCTTCAATTGATTTTGTATCAAAGAAGCTAAGAATAGAAATATATGAAAACTATGATAAAGCTTTTATATTAAAACAGGTAACAAATATTATAAATAAAATTGAGCCTAATGTAGTGTTGAAAGAAGAAACTAAGGTACGGACTGCAGAGGAAGAGCATCAACATGATAATGCTGACAAGTCAGATATTATTAAGCTTTGTATTGGAGTTTTACTTTTTGGAGTTGCTATAATTTTTAAGCTTCCAAATGTAGTAGAATTAATTCTCTTCGGATTAGCTTATATACTTGTAGGTACAGAGGTTTTGATAAAGTCTATAAAAAATATTATAAGAGGTCAGGTTTTTGATGAAAACTTTCTTATGAGTATAGCAACTATAGGAGCTTTTGCTATTGGAGAGTACCCTGAAGGTGTTGCAGTTATGCTGTTTTACCAATTAGGTGAGCTGTTCCAAGATATTGCAGTAAATCGCTCAAGGAAATCCATAAAGGCATTAATGGATATCAGACCTGACTATGCAAATTTAAAGTATGGCGACGATATAAAGAAGGTATCACCTGAGGAAGTAAAAATAGGCGATATAATAATAGTAAAACCGGGTGAACGAGTGCCCCTAGATGGAAGAATTGTTGATGGTAGCTCAATGGTTGATACTACAGCACTTACAGGAGAATCATTACCTAGGGACATAGAAACAGGGGATGAAATCCTTTCTGGATTTATAAACATAAATGGAATACTTACTGTGGAAGTAACTAAGGGATTTGGAGATTCTACAGTGTCTAAAATACTGGATCTAGTAGAAAATGCAAGCAGTAAGAAAGCTCCTACAGAAAATTTTATTACTAAGTTTGCAAGATATTATACACCTATAGTTGTATTTGTTGCACTTGGTTTAGCCTTGATACCGCCTCTTGTAGTGCCAGGTGCATTATTTTCTGATTGGCTTTATAGAGCGCTTATATTCTTAGTTGTATCTTGTCCTTGTGCTTTGGTAGTATCAATACCGTTAGGATTTTTTGGAGGAATCGGGGGAGCATCAAAAAGTGGAATCCTTATAAAAGGAAGCAATTATCTTGAGGCTTTGAACAGTGTTGATACTATTGTGTTTGATAAAACAGGAACACTTACTAAGGGTGTGTTTAAGGTAACTGAAATTAAGACTATTGCTGATGTAAACAAGAAGAATTGCTAGAGTATGCAGCTTATGCAGAAAGCTATTCTAATCATCCTATTGCTTTGTCAATACTAAAGGCATATGGAAAAAATATTGATAAAAATATAATACAAGATTATAAAGAGATTTCAGGTCATGGAACCTTGGCTATAATTGATGGTCACAATATTTTAGCAGGAAATAGCAAGCTAATGATTTCTGAGAATATTGCATTTAGCAATCCTGATTCAATTGGTACTGTTGTACATGTTTCATTTGATAAAAGCTATTTAGGATATTTGGTAATATCTGATGAGGTAAAAGAAGACAGCAAGCAAGCGATTATAGACTTGAAGAATATAGGCATAAAGAAAATAGTTATGCTGACAGGAGATGCAAAGGCTGTTGGAAATAAAGTAGGAGAAATATTAGGCATTGATATAGTTTATGCTGAATTGCTTCCTGATCAAAAGGTACAAATGCTAGAAGAGTTAGAGCAGCAAAAAACATCAAAGGGTAAACTTATGTTTGTCGGTGATGGTATAAATGATGCCCCTGTATTGGCAAGAGCTGATATAGGAGTAGCAATGGGCGGTTTGGGCTCTGATGCGGCTATAGAAGCCGCAGATATAGTTATTATGACTGATGAGCCATCTAAAATAATTACTGCAATTAAGATAGCTCATAGGACACGAAGAATTGTTTGGCAAAATATATTCTTTGCGTTTGCTGTCAAGGCAGTTGTATTAATACTAGGTGCAGGAGGCTTGGCAACAATGTGGGAAGCTGTATTTGCAGATGTAGGTGTAGCTTTTATAGCTGTATTAAATGCAATGCGAGTTATGAATGTAAAAGATATATAAAATAAACCGAGATTTATATCTCGGTTTATTCTTCTAGTTGGAAGTAATATTCTGTATCAAGTATTGGTATTTTGGTACCTCTTATGATGATTTTAGCAGTTGTCAGATATTTATCCTTTGATACAATTCCTGTACTTACAAGTTTATCACCAATGTAAACCTTTTTGATAAGCTGTGACTCAAAACCATGATGTCCGCTTTCTTCAACTATTTGTTTTCCCACCTCTAATGCTTCATTATCCCTATATATTATAGGAGCATTAGTTTTCGATATTGTAGAAGAAATCAACTCAACCTTTTTGTTTGACTTGGTGCTAAAGAGAGCAAAGGTTATGGAATTTTTAGTTGTACTAGAGTGTATATATATATGATAATCGGTGTTATTTATGAACTTGAAATCTTGTAGACCCCAGCTTACGGCAGCATCTCGACTAAGTGGTACATAATGTACAGTTAGGCTGTGATTGTTTCGCTCCAACACCTGCAAGTCAGCAAGCAACACTGCATTGTATAGTGTAGTAGATACCTGACATATTCCTCCACCAATTCCTGTATCCACTTTACCATTTATATATACACCTGCTTCTTTAAACCCTCTTTCTGTAGTTCTTCGTCCCACGGTTTCGTTAAAGGAAAAGGTATCACCAGGTGCTAGCACAGTACCTTTAATAATTGAAGCTGCCAGACGTATGTTTGAAGACCTTGAAAGGTTACTTCCATCAAATTTAGTCATATAGCTTGATATCATTTCTCTTACACCTTGTTTTTCAAGTTTAGCTGCTGTAATTTTTGGTGCTACTAATGTTGTTTTTAGCTTTACTGAAGTATGCCTTATGTCAGCTTGTAGCTCATTGTATAACGCTTCTTTGTCAAACATATAGCCATTCTCTTCTTTTACAATCTCAATCTTTCCATTATTATATACATATTTTGCATCCTTGGGCGGATTGAGCTTGGAATCATTAAAAATCTGCAATGCTGACATAAACTTGTTTTTATCTAGTATAAATTTTAGTGTATATTTACTACCTGAGTTTTCTATACTTTTATATTTCCATATTCGAATAAACATATTATCTTTTGTATTAAGAATAACTTTTAAATTATTGATTATTGCAGCTTTATCCCCATAGTAGCCTAGCTGCTTATAGCTAAAGTGTTGAGATTGATATAGACCTCTGCCATCATCAAATATAATAGTTATTTCCTTATTTAACTGCTCATGCTCTATGATAGTAAGAAGCTTTTCTGCTTCTGATAAGGTTTTATTTCCTATATCTATTTCATTTATATATAGGTTATTTGGCAGATATTGCTGCATTCTATGTGTAAGCCTAATTGTGTAATTTTTAATAGGTATAAATATGGCAATAAGTAATAGTATAGAGAGGACTATAATGCCATAGCGGACACTAAATCGTTTCACATAAATCCTCCTTCATAAAATCTGTATTTATAAAATTGTATTCAAGTTTGTCTTTTTTTAGAATTATTTTAGAGATAAGCTGTAAAATATATGTTTTTTTGCAAATACTATTGACAATAGATGATAGTAGTACTAATATTTAAATATACCCATATGCGCATATAAGTATTATGAACTTTATGTAATATGTTTATAAGAGGGAAGTGATTAGATGGAAAAGCTTTTAAATACATTTAAGGTATTATCAGATGAAACACGCGTAAGGTTGTTGGTTATGTTATATCACAAAAAGCTATGCGTATGTGAGCTATATGGAATATTGGGAGAGTCACAGCCGAAGGTTTCAAAGCATTTAGCAAAGCTAAGAGATATGGGATTTGTAAAAGATGAAAGGCAGGAGCAGTTTATATTTTATTATCTGAATAAGGATAACAAGGTATTAAATTCAATTTTACAAGGAATCGTCTCTGATATTGAGAATTATCCTACTCTGTTAAAAGACTTAAAGCAGCTAGAGGGTGTGGAAAAATTTATAGAAATGTGCAAGGTAAAATAAATATTACTTAGTAGGAAGGTGATTTTGTGGGTTTTATAGTTCAAATATTCAGTTGGTTGAATGCACAACTGCTAAAGATGACATGGCTCTCAGAGCTTGTGAGATTATTGGTAGAAAAAGTGTTTGGCTTATCAATGGAAACTAGACTAGGTGGCAGTATACACTTTTTCATATACGATACAATAAAGATTTTTATACTTTTATCAGCTCTTATATTTTTAATATCCTATATACAAAGCTACTTCCCTCCAGAAAGAACTAAGAAGCTGCTTGGTGGAATGAAGGGTATAAAAGGAAATATTCTTGGTGCGCTATTAGGGACTATTACACCATTTTGCAGTTGTTCCAGTATTCCAATTTTTATTGGCTTTGCATCAGCAGGATTACCTGTGGGAATAATTTTCTCATTCTTAATATCGTCGCCACTAGTTGATTTAGCATCAATGTTGATACTTACATCATTCTTTGGAATAAAAATTGCAATAGCTTATGTAGTTGTTGGCTTGATATTGGCAGTAGCTGGTGGAACCATAATTGATAAGCTAAAACTAGAAAAGTATGTTGAAGGCTATGTTAAAGAAATTGAGAATGTGGATTTAGAACCTATGGATATGACTCGTGAAGATAGGATTTCATATTCTAAAGATCAGGTTAAGGATATTATTAAAAAAGTATGGCTTTATGTTTTAATTGGTGTAGGTATTGGAGCCGCAATACACAATTGGATACCACAAAGTGTGGTAGAAAATGTAGTAGGTGTTAATAATCCTTTTGCAGTTTTGTTAGCGACTGCTATAGGAATACCAATGTATGCTGACATATTTGGAACAATCCCCATTGCAGAAGCACTCTTCGCAAAGGGAGTTGGAGTAGGTACTGTTTTATCCTTTATGATGGCTGTAACAGCTTTATCTCTTCCATCTATGATTTTACTAAGCAAGGTGGTAAAGCCAAAGCTTCTAGGAATATTTATTACTATAGTAGCTATTGGTATAATCATAATAGGTTACTTATTTAATGCAATATCATTTATATTAATTTAAAAAATAGGAGGATTATTATGGAAATCAAAATTTTAGGAAGCGGTTGTATGAACTGCAAGAAGCTGTATGCAAATACAGAAGCAGCTGTAAAAGAGCTGGGTGTCGATGCACAGATAACAAAGGTGGAAGACTTCAAGGAGATTATGAAGTATGGAGTAATGAGAACACCAGCAATAGTTATTGATGAAAAAGTTAAGGCATTTGGCAAGATATCTACAGTAGAGGAAATAAAGAAGTTTATTCAAGAATAGGTTTAAGCCTATTCTTTTTCTTTGCCTATTTAAGGTATAATAAATTAAGTATATTCTTAAAAGGAGTTGCATTGATATGCATATTTTTGAATACGGACAAAAGGAAATAGAATATTTAAAAAGTAAGGATAAGAAGCTATGCGTTGCCATAGACAGGATAGGTATTATAGAACGAGAAATTATACCCGATACATTTATTGCATTGATTTCTAGCGTTGTAGGACAGCAAATCTCAAGCAAAGCTGCCGATACTGTATGGAACAGATTGATTGAATTAGTTGGTAGCATTAGCCCTGAAAGCTTAGATAAAACTGATATAGCAAAAATACAAGCTTGTGGTATGTCACTTCGTAAGGCTGGGTACATAAAGGGAATTGCAGAAGCGGCTATATCAGGAGAAGTTGATTTTGATATGCTTCATACTATGACAGATGAAGAAATAATTAAGAAGCTTTCTTCACTTCACGGGGTAGGAGAATTAACTGCTGAAATGTTGCTTATTTTTTCTTTGAATCGGCTTAATGTTGTTAGTTTTAAGGATTTAGCAATACGCAGGGGTATGATGAAGCTGTATGGATTGAAAGAACTGCCAATAGATAAGTTTGAGAGATATAGGAAGAGATATTCACCTTATGGCTCAGTTGCATCTTTGTATTTGTGGGCTTTGTCTGTGGAGTAGGGTAGTTATATGATAATTGAAATATGCGATTATTTAAAAATAAAGAGGTGAAATGCTTGAAAAAAAGATTTATTTTTATAGTGGTTTTATCACTATTATTTCTTTTAACATCATGTACAAAAGTCAGCCAAGGTAATGAGCCCTTAAGTAATAATAATGAGACTAGTAAAAATAGTAAAGAAGATATATCTTCACTTATTCCAGATGGTTGGCATATACTTGAAAGAGTTGAGGGAAAACCTGAAAAAGCAGAAAGTGATTTAAACAATGACGGTATAAATGATATTGCAATCGTAATAGAAGAGACTAATAAATCCATAGAAGTAGCACCAAAGAGAGCACTAATGGTAGCGTTTGGAAATAATGATAATACATATACATTATCAGTAATCGCAGAAAATGCAATATTAAAGGCTGATGAGGGAGGCGCTTGGGGTGATCCTTTAGAAGGAATATCTATAGATAGAGGCTCGCTTATGATATCCTTTTATGGGGGTAGTAACTGGAGATGGTATCGTACATACAGATTTAGATTTCAAGATAATGATTGGCATCTTATAGGAGCAACACTTGGCTCATATTTTACTGGTAATACAACAGAGGAAAATGCTGATGAGGAAGATTACAACTTACTTACAGGTGATTATATAAAGAAGAAAGCTGATGAAAAAGGCAATATCCAAACAACAGAAGGTAATAGAGGAAAAAAAGAACTCTTAAAGCTTAAAGACTTTGTTGCAAATTCAGAAGAACTCCAATTTTGATAAGTGGCGTTGGACATGATTTAGACTGGCTTGCATTTACGTGCATGAATTGCAAGGCTTTCTCTATATTCCTTTGATATACTGGAAACAGAAGGGGGGATTTGTATGGATTGGCTTAAACGGATGAATGGTGCAATTGATTATATTGAAGACAATTTAGTAGACTTTATTGACTATAGTGAAGCTGCAAGGATTGCTTGTTGCTCCACATATCACTTTCAGAGAATGTTTTCTTTTATAACAGAAGTACATCTATCTGAGTATATACGAAGAAGAAGGTTAACACTTGCAGCCTTTGAGTTGCAGAGTAGTGATGTAAAAGTTATTGATATTGCGCTGAAATATGGCTATGATTCACCAGAAGCATTCACTCGTGCATTTCAAAATTTGCATGGGATTACTCCAACATTGGCGCGCAGTGTTGGTTCTAAGTTAAAAGCTTATCCTCGCATATCCTTTCATATTTCGATAAAGGGAGATGTAGAGATGATTTATAGAATAGAGAATACAGATACTTTTGAAATCTTTGGGAAGGATATTATTTTAAAACCAGGAGATGATCCAAATATTATTCTTCCTCAATTTGGCGACGAAATTTGGAATAATGGAACACATGATAAAATAAATGATATTGCTGGAAATCCTAGAGGTACATTGCTATATGGAGTTCATTTTAACTTTAAGGAAGATGGAACACTGCGTTATATGTTTGCATGGAATAAACCGGACACAAAAATTTCTGATGAGTTTTTATGTATTGATATTCCAAAAACAACATGGGCTGTATTTGAAGGTAGCGGGAAAATGCCTGATGGTCTTGCAATTCAAGATATATGGAAACGTATTTATTCTGAATGGTTTCCAACCTCGGAGTATGAGCAAGCTAAAGGACCTTGTATTGAAAAACACTTCTGGACAGATGAAGAAAAGGAAAATTATGTTTGTGAGGTATGGATACCAATAGTTAAAAAGTAAAACAAATGATGCCAGTCTCGACAGATAGATAGTTATTTGCATACATTAAATGAAGGAGTTAAAACACCTTTTTAGCTTTTTGCGAGCGGAGGGGTGTTTTTTGTATGGGTATAATTATGTTTAAATATTATGGGAATTTTGGTATTATATATATATATAGAAAAAGGTTTGTTTGTGTAGTGAGATATTAGATATTTATATAATGTGCTTATACGATATTAGTGTCGTTAGTGGGGTAGTTATATGATATATCCTGCATTGGTTAAGCTCTCCATGACTCGAATTTTGTAAGGTGATTGAATCACAATTACAAGGAGGTATTCATATGCATGTTTGTAGAGACATTAAGGTTGATGGCAATTATAATACTGAACTTTACAATATATTAGTTGATTTACCTAGAAATATTATTTTTCATAATGAACATGAACTTAGAGAACCATTAGGAATTTATAATGTGTCAATTAGCAGAGTGTTTAGAGCATTTATAAAACTTTTGGAGGAGTTTGACAATCCATCCCGGAGTTTAGAAAACCTCGATTTAGCACATAAAGAGCTTTTAGATTCAATTATGGCATATATAGATGATGGTTATCTTATTATGAAATGCTTTTATCCAAAGTCATTAGTAAGTGAGGAAATAATTTTTGCTGATAAGTGGTTGAAGAAAGTAGATAAGCAAATTATTGAGGATTATAAGAGTAAGATTGAGCCGTATAGGCATAATCTTGCATTAATAGTGAATAAAACGAAGCACAATCATGCTAGATATTGCCATGTTGAAATATCTTCAGCTTTTGGTAAAGTACTAGGTTATTATATCGAAGGGATTACTGAAAACGGTGAGATTCAGCCTAACAAAGAAATTCATCCGTTATTTAAAGGAATGCGTACAGCTATCTCATACAATAAAGATATTAGGAATCAATTAACCATTTTATATTTTATATCCCATTATATTGCTGAAACTGTGCAAAAGATTGTTACTAAAAACTATTCAATTTCATTAGAAGAGGATACTTGCACATATGATAAAGATAATCAGATTATAGAGATATTTAATGGCATTTGTTCTCTAAAGGAGTTTTTCTTCCCAGATGAAAACAATGATGAATTGCCTCAAATAATTTTTAGTGATGGATTTATAGATATCAGAAAGCCAGCATATAAGAGTTATTTGAATAAGTTAATTACACCAAGGAGTATGAAGATAAAAACAAGCATGTCTGGTGACGGAGTTACAAAATCTTGGGCATTACCATATTTTTAATATTTTTCTAGGGGTATGCCCCCGATGGCGCACTCTGGCTACGTGGGGAAGGATACACCGTAGAGCAATAACTCCCGTTGTTCGTAGTGGATTAACCAGGGTTAGAAATTAAAGTTTATCAGAATACTTTTGTGTAAAGGTATTTGAAATCAATTGGGGTGATTTAATGTCAGATATAAAAATAGAAAAATTATAAATCGATGATAATGTATCTTTAAGTGTTTCTAATGATAAGATTTCGATAAGTATTAAAGGCATGGGTAAATTATCTTTCGTCAATTATTCGGATGAAATGTTTAGCATTATTAAGTCAGCTAGATTTCGTGTACCTGATACTCCAGAACAAATTGATAAGTATAAATATCCACATTCTAATGAATATAAGAAGGATCTTCATCAAATTGTTTTTGACTATTATTTTAAAAAACAAATGGTGCCAGGCTCTACAGATAGACAGTTATTTGCATACATTATCAGATACCTGTCTATCTGTCGTGTATGGTACATTAATGTATAGGAAGAGATATTCACCATATTGGTCTGTTGCATCTTTGTATTAGTGGGCTTTGTCTGTGGAATAAGGTTGAGAAATGTAATGAAGGAGTTTAAACACCTTTTTAGCTTTTTGCGAGCGGAGGGGTGTTTTTTGTATGGGTATAATTATGTTTAAATATTATGGGAATTTTGGTATTATATATATATAAAGGTTTGACGACAGAGTCAGAAAGTGAGGAAAGTATGTTACCAATAGATAATGATGGTTTAGAAAAAGCAAAGCAGTCACTTTTTTTCAGTGATAAATCTAAGATATCAGATGATGTTATAGAAAACGGGCTAAATATAACCTGTGATTTGATACCATACGTTGATTACGTTAATAAAGCACGTAAAGGATTGGTTTTTATAAGTGATCAACTTTTTTACCGTAAGTTAGCTCTGTTTATTAAGAATTTTAATGATGGAACAATAAATTTTGCTAGAGTCTCTGACTTTAGAGCGTTGCTTGAGGATGACCCTAAATATACGAGGAAGGTTATTGAATTCTTATTAGTATACTTAGATAGATTTGATGAGGTAATAAAGGCAAAAATTTTAGCTGAATTTGTGAAGAATTATGTCGATTTCAAGATTGATTGGGAATTATTAGTTGAACTCACTGCATGTTTAGATAGGTTGTTTATAAGTGATACATTAATACTTAAGAGTATAGATGCCATTAATAGTGATACTGTAGCTATTAAAGATTTAAAAGTTGAGGGATTGAGTAAATTTAGAATATATAGTGCTGTTAATAGATTGATTTCAATAGGTTTAGTAAACTTGAATCAAAGGGGATTTTCTTGGGACGTCTTTGAAAGCTTTGAGAATAGTAATATAAACATTAGCAAGTTAGGTAAGTTGTTTTCTGAAAGGGGCAATTTAACTCAAATATAGTCTGACTCCATCGCCTAACAAAACACTCACGCTAGCGGGCTAAAGCCACATCCCTTCATCGGCTAGCACAGCCAAATGGTATGCCTATGAAGTCCGTTTCAGAGGCGTTGTAAGTGCGAGACGTTATCTGAAATCGAACTTGAGTACAGTAAGTCATTGATTAGTAATATGATTATATATCAAAATAGTTTTCAATATTTTGATTGGAGGGAAGACATATGAAAAACAGTAAAAAACATTCTAGATATGGAGTTTTATCTTTAATAACTTTTTCATTGCTTTTATTATTTTCAATATACATCGTGTATACAGACTTAATTAGCATAACTGTTAGTTACGAAGGCTTTAACCCACATAATCGATTAATTAGTTATATTCAAACAAGTATTATTTTTATAATTAGTATTCTGGGAACTGTGTTGGGTATCTTAGGAGTGCTTGAGCAGGATAAACGAAAACTTTTATCAGTAATTGGTATTTTATTAAATGGGTTTATCACTTCTAGTTTTATTATTGCTACTCTCCTTGCGTTTGCTAATTAATATATTGTATTTATTTAATGTGAAGGAGAGATATTTAATGAACCGAAATACAAAAATAATCATAACTATCTGTTTATTTGCTGTTATGTCCATATTCAATAGTTGCTCTAACAAAGAGGTGGACAATGATGTGATGTTGGGGAAATATACAAGTTCTGAAGATAGATTTTCATGTGTTACTTTAGAATCTAATAATAAGTTTATTATAACGTTTAATGTTACTTCATCTTATATAGGATATGGTGACTTTTCAGTTATCGATGACATGCTTACCCTTAATGATACGGGAATTAAAGAGAAGCCAAAACAATACAAATTTAAAATTAATGGAGATAGTTTGATATTTGAAAGCGGAGAATTTGCCAGTAAATATTTTATGCAAGGAGAAGTTTTTAAATTAAAAGATGATAAGTAAACAATGATAACCTGATAAATTTAAAACAACTAAGGAGGCATTATCATGGTGGAATATTTAACCCATTACTACAATGCTGAAACTACTCCTTTTAGAAGTTTATCAGCATTAGCAGAAACAGAGGCAATCCAAATTATGAAAGAATTATATGTTAATAATGCAATGTGGGGTCGTTTTAAGGATCCAGCTAGATACTTACGTGAGAGAAAGGAAACAGAATTGTGGTTACGAAAAGAATTTATTTTAAAAGGGGGTTGTCCTAAGGAAGAATACCCGATTTATATGATTATAGGAGTATGTGACTCGATAGAAAAAAATATGTCAGATGAAAAATTAGCAAAAATTCAAATACCAATTTTAAATTTTAAGGAAGAAGATGTAAGCTTTACCTTTATAGATAGTATGTTTTCATTTTCATTAGGTCGAGATAAATCTTCTGAGTATTATCAACTAGAATATCACGGGAAAGTGTTTACACTATCTGAAATACTTTCAATAATTAAAGAAAAGGGAGCACCAGTGGAAGGCTGGTGGGGAAATCTTCCAGATGATTTTTTCCCATACATTGAAGCACAAGTTTGGAATCATAAGCTACTTAGGGGATATTTAAAGTGAAATTGAGGTCTTGCATCTATGGACTATTTAAGCATATAACTATTTAAGCAACATAAGTAAGCAATGAATAAGTTCAAGAGAAAATGCATTAGCTATTTTTGCCTGTTGAAGTGATATTAGTGAGCAAAAGACGGATGACTATGATAAAAAAGGATAGGAAAATGATACATGAAAATCAAAATAAGAATATTTCTTTTAACAATGCTACTATTATTGTTAACTGGATGCTCTATCAATAATAATTTGGAAGAGCATAAGACTTTAGAAAATAAAGTTACAATAAAGGGCTATTATGAAGAACCTAATTCCTTAAAGGATGAACAAACAATAATATTAAATGGTGTATCAGAAGGAGAATTTGTCGAGATTATTATAGAAGGTGAGATAACAGATTTTGAACATGTTAAGCTAGAATGGGATGAAAATCAGAACAATTTGAAAGAGAAAGAGATATTAAAAAGATTTGATAAGTTAACAAATCAAACATTAGTTATAAAAACTTATATGCCTGAAGGAATACCATCAGAAAAGGTTAAATGGAAGAGCTTAACAGGGCAAACTTATGAGTATATAATTCAAGAATATAGTGTGGATGATGCGGATAATGAGGCTGGTATTGTGTTTGATTTAGAGTAATAACATTATATAATTGATGAAAATATAATTTCAGAATGAACTATATATATAACCAATTAATCATGTTAGGTGTTAAAAGCTATATTATTATTAAGATTAGGAGTTGGAAAAATGATAATAAGAACAATTACTATCTCTGACTATGAGAAAGTGTATGAACTATGGACAAAAATAGAAGGTATTGGTATGCGTAGTATAGATGATTCTAAAGAAGGTATTTCAAAGTTCTTAGCAAGAAATCCCAATTCTAATTTTGTTGCAATAATAGATGATACTATCGTAGGGACTATATTAAGCGGACATGATGGTAGACGTGGATATATATACCATACTGCTGTTGATATTAAATATCGTGGAAACGAAATCGGCAAGTTGTTAGTGAATAGAGCACTTGAAGCATTAGAGAAAGAAGGTATTAATAAGGTTTCTCTTGTTGTTTTCAAAACCAATGATATCGGAAACTCATTTTGGAGTGCAATGGGATTTGAAGAACGTAGTGATTTAAACTATCGTAACAAGAGTATAAATATAAATAACATATAATACAGATTTATCTACGTTTTATGACATCGCAATTGCGGAAAGTTAAACATAGTTATTTTAGTTTTGATTGGAGATAAAGTATTAATATGGAAGAAATAAATATCATTACAGATGATTTAAAGAAAGAAATATTAGAGTTATTGTATCGTGATGAAATGTATAATGCTACATTGATTAAATTGATTCAAGAAGATACGAATAATTTGGGTGAATTATATGTCAATGAAACCCAAGAAGGAATAGCTGATATTTTACATATTAAGAATGATGGAAATTCAGATTTTACCAACTTTATATATACATCAAATGATGGATTAAAAGATATTGCATGTAAAATCAAGGAATTAAACTACAAGAACATTTTATTGGCAGGTAGGCTAAAAGATGTAAACAGTTTATTGCAAATATTAGAGTATAAAAAGTCTATAACTCCTAACATTTTCTATAAATTAAACATTGAAAAATATAATGATTTACATATGCAATATCAAAGTAGTATTAGACTTGCAAATTTGAATAGTGAAGATTTAGAAAGAGTGAAACAGTTTACAGCACATTTTTTAGAAGCAGAAACAGAAGAGCAGATTAAGGCTATAACTGACACAGAAAAAATATTAACGAAAATGAAAGCAGGAGTCTACATATTAAATTACGAAAATAATGCCATAGGAATGGCAAGATTTATAGGAAAAACTAATAATTATGAAGAAATCACAAGTGTTTATATTTGTGAGGCTTATAGACGCAAAGGCTTTGGAAAAGAGTTAATTGGACATATGATAGAGATTGCCATTCAAGAACAAAAAACTCCAGTATTAGCAACATCAATAACAAATACTGCTGCAATGAGAACATACGAATCCATGGGATTTGAAAGGCAAGGAGAATATGCATATGAATTTCTAGAATAACATAGGTTTATAAATAAATATTAGTTGGACAAATCTAATATGATGATTTTATGCAGCTAAAGGATAATCTATAGTAACAATAGGAGGTTTTCTTTATGGAAAACAAATATATTTTTACATTTAATGATACCGATAATAGAGATATACAAGCATACTGGTATAATGTACCAAATAATGTAAATGATTTTAAGCATCCTAAGAGTGGTTACATAAGAACATTTTCCTATCTATGTATTTATGGCAGTATTCCAAGCAACAGTTTTATAGTGAAGACAACAGTATCACTAAAAAATAATGATGTTATATTTTCTAAGAATTTTAATATCTGTATGGAATGTAATAACAATGACTATGAAGTAGAGTCGCAAAATGGCTTCTTTAAACTTACTCAAAAGGTGGAATATACTGAGAATTTACCCAATAAAATATTAATTGAAATATTGGACGGTGACACTACAAGAACTAAAGAAATTCAATGCATATATCATAAGCTTTATGGCAAGGTAGAGGATTTTGCTAATAATCCTTTTAAAGCTTTTATTGGAGTTTATCCTGATGGGTTCGAAGAAGGTATTGGAGCTTGGTGTGATGAAGAAGGCAAATACGAAATAACTTTACCAGAGAGAACATATAATGCTATATTTGTTGATGACGAAACATATGGAATCAATACTACAGAAGCTTGGGGTTGGCATATAATAATGGACAGTAGTCAAGAGCTTGATTTCAAAGTGGGAACTGGCGAAGTCTATAATCTAAATGCATGGGCAAATAACGGAGGAGCAAAAACCTTTCTAATTTCATTTAGACCAATGATATTAATGCCCCAAAAAGACGTTAAGTCTAATGATACAGTTGTATCGGATGAGGATGTATGGGCAAATTCATATGATAAAGAGGTTGGGGGTAAGGTAGTTAAAGTTATAGACCTTTGTCCAGAACTAAATGATAAAAATATAGAAGTTCAAATTGATGGAGCAAGAGTAAATATTTATTCAGTGAATAAATATAATGAAATGATTTATGATACAATGGCTATGCCAGCTTATATTATTCAAGTTGACGCTAAGAACATAAAAAGGAATGGTAAGCATACAATTAAGGTTGAATATGACAGTCAAAAAGAAAGTAGAGGAATAATCCATTATGGAAGGTCGATGGGGTATTATCAGATATATATGAATTTTAATGGGCAATCTGATATATAAAAAACAAGAGGAGTAAAGGTGATAAATATTGATAATATTTAAAGAAGTTACCAAAGGAAATTTCTGGGATTGTATTGAACTTTCTGTAACACAAGAGCAAGTTGATTTTGTGACATCGAATGCAATTTCAATAGCACAATCTAAAGTTCAAACAGAATGTATTCCACTTGCAGTTTATGATAATGAAATAATGATAGGATTTATAATGTATTGTATTGATGAGGATGATAGCGAATATTGGATTTATCGTATGATGATTGATAAACAATATCAATCAAAGGGCTATGGTAAAAAGACCTTGGAAAAACTGTTGGAAATCATAAAGCAGGATAAAACTCACAATAAGATTTTTCTTGGTGTGCATAAAGGAAGTACATTCGCTGTAAAACTATATAAGAGTTTTGGATTTTATTTTAATGGTCAAGTATTTGGTAATGAACATATTATGCTATTAGAATATTAGACTCAACTAATATATCAGTTAAACTAAATACAATTATAATGATAAAGGGGTAAAGTTTATGTACGATATAGTTATTATTGGAGCGGGGCATGCAGGATCAACTTTAGCAAGATTATTGGATAAGAAATATAAGATACTATTAATTGATAAAAGAAACTTAAACGAAAATATAGAATATAATAGGGAAAAATGCTGTGGAGGACTACTTGCTCCTGCTGCACAAAAGATTTTAGCTCAGTTAGGTTTAGGCGTTCCCAAGATGTTTTGACAGGACCACAAATGTTTAGCGTAAAATCCGTTGACTACGATAATAATATCGAAAGATTTTATCCAAGACACTATATTAACATAGACAGAGAGAAACTTGATAGATGGTTGATATCATTAGTTCCTAACACTGTTGAAGTAGCTTTCAATTGTATATTCAAGTCATACAAAGAAGTAGATGACTATTTAGAAATAAAACTAAGAGGTAACAATAGAGATTATGCTGTAAAAACTAAAATTTTAGTTGGAGCAGACGGAGCAATATCAAGAGTTAGAAAGCAAGCATTTAAAGGTAGTCTTGTTCCTGAAAAATATGTTTCTATACAAGATTGGTATAAAACTAATAAAGATATGCCTTTTTATACATCAATATTTGACAAAGATGTCACTGATTTTTACTCATGGATTATACAAAAAGATGATTATTTATTGATAGGCTCAGCTATACCAATTAAAACTAATGCTAATAAAAGGTTTAGCTTACTTATTCAAAAGCTTAAGAAGGCTGGTTATATTGAGGGTGAAGCATATAAAAGAACAGGGACTTTAATTATGCGAACAAGAAAATTAGGTCAAATAAATGCTGCAAAGGGTAAAATTGCGTTGATTGGAGAGGCAGCTGGATTTATAAGCCCTAGTTCAGCAGAGGGTATAAGCTATGCATTAAAAAGTGGTGCTATATTGGCAGAATGTATTAATATATATAGCAGTAATTTTGGTAATGAATATGTTAAAAAGGTTAAGAAATTAAAAGTAAATATTTTTATTAAGAATATTAAAGCATTACTAATGTATAATAAACTCACTCGTAAGCTTATTATGAAAACGAGGATATTAAGTATAAGAAATTTCAATTAAAGATAAGTATTTTATTCAAGTTGCCAAAATAGAACGCACAAATTTCATTTCAATTTGTGCGTTTTTTCTAATCTAAATAAATAATTTTATCTATAAAACCTACTGGAAGTATATTAATTTCAAAAGGATCAAGGTATCTTGGTATTTTATTTTTATTTGTAACAAAATAAGCCTCAACCTGATTAACTAACCAATCTTCAACTTCTCCTAAACTAATACATCCACTAGGCATTACGTCTAATTTTGCGCATTCTTCTGAAGAAGAATAGCAATGGTAATTTAAACAACTTGTTGGTCTTACACTGTAAATCGAACATTTGTTTTCTCTTAAAAAAATACAAGGAATTTGTAAATTTCTATAATCTATTTTATATTTTTCAATTGTAGCATTATCTAAGTAATTATACTGTGAAGTTACTATAGATAAATTTTCTTCTAAATAATTTACAACAGAAATTCCTTTATCAATTACAAAATCAATATTATTTTCTTCTATGTATTTTATTATGGGAATTAATTCAAAATTATATACTTCAACTGCATGATTACAGCAATGATTACATCCTATTTTGCAACAACTTTCTTTACCTAAACTCTTTTCCCATTCTCTAATAAGCTTCTCACCAGCAACTAGTATATTTTGATACCAATTCATGAATTCTTCTTCAAAACTCTTTTCTATTTTCTCACTCACAAAATACCTCCACGTAAATTAATCATTATTGCAGCAGACCAGGATATTACATCCTTATTATATATTAAACTATATCATTTGGTGTTGTACAGTAAAAAGTAAAAAATTATATTGCCAAAAGTTTAATAGCATTAATTGTTGAACGCTAATCTATATTTTTATTGACATCATATGTATGAAATATTAATATATTAATATACCCATATGCACATATGAGAATTAAAGGTGGTGGTAATTCTGAATACAGGATTATATATTATTACTGTAACATTACTGTTTTTTTCATTTTATAAAGATAAGAAAAAAACAAAAATGGCTCTAAAAAAAGCATGGAAAGCATTTGAAAATATCCTACCTGAATTTTTAGTTGTCATTTTGCTGGTTGGTGTTTTACTTGCAGTAATAAATCCTAATGTTATATCAAAAATTATCGGTTCAGACTCAGGCTGGATTGGAGTAGTACTTGCTGCTATTGTTGGATCTATAACCTTAATACCCGGATTTGTAGCCTTTCCAACAGCTGCTATGCTTTTACAAGGGGGTGCAGGCTACATGCAAATTGGTGCCTTTGTTTCTACACTAATGATGGTTGGTATTATTACATTACCTGTAGAAATTAAGTATTTTGGAAAGAAACTTGCAATATATAGAAATATTCTTGCATTTATTTTTTCTTTTATTGTTGCATATATAATTGGTTTGGTGGTGACTATCATATGAAAACAATCTTAAAAAGGTATAGGGCTTTTATAATTGTATCGGTTATCATAGGTATAATTACAGTATTCAACTATAATCTTGGGATGAAGGCATTAAGCATAACTGCTTTTTCATTAAAGGAAATGTTACTCGTAATACCCCCAGTTTTTGTTTTGCTTGGACTTCTTGATATATGGGTGCCAAAAGAAACAATGATAAAATATATGGGTGAAGGTTCAGGGTTAAAAGGTATAGTATTATCTATACTTGTAGGTTCAGTGGCAGCAGGACCTCTTTATGGAGCATTCCCAGTAGCAGCAGTATTTATGAAAAAGGGGGTAAAGTTCAATAATATACTAATATTCATTGGTGCGTGGTCAACCACTAAAATACCAATGCTCCTTTTTGAAATGTCATCACTTGGAGTGAAATTTACTATTACAAGATTGCTTATTGATATACCTGGAATCATAATAATAGCCTATGTATTATCGAAGATTATATCAAAAGATGAAATAGAAAAAATCTATGAGAAAAGTGAATTGATTAGTAAATAGTATATTATGAAGCTCTAAAAAATCAGTAGCAAATATCAATATTATAAAAAAATTATACGAAAAGAAAGGAGAAATATAATGAGTAATAATTCTGGATGTTGTTCTTGTGGTAATGGTTGCTGTGGAAAAGAGGACGTGAAAAAGCAGCTTATAATTGATTTTCTATATCTTGATTTAAGTGTCTGCGAGAGGTGTCAAGGAACAGACAATAATCTTGATGAAGCAATTAATGAGGTATCAGGTGTACTAAAGTCTGCGGGGTTTGAAATAGTAGTAAATAAAATAAATATTACCACAAAGGAGCTTGCTATAAAATATAAATTCTTAAGTTCTCCAACTATAAGAATTAATGGCGATGATATTGAGCTTGAAATAAAAGAATCTGCCTGCAAGGAATGTGGAGATTTATGTGGTGATAATGTAGATTGCAGAGTTTGGGTATATGAAGGTATTGAGTACAATGAGCCTCCTAAAGCAATGATTGTTAATGCAATTCTAAAAGAAGTATATGGAGGCAATAAAGTAAACATTGACAAAACAGAGAATTATGTATTGCCTAATAATTTGAAGATTTTCTTTGATGGGTTGAATGACGAAAAGAAATAGTAACTCGATTTATCTAATGTTAAGTTATTAACCTGATAAATAAAATGGCTTAAAAACGATTTAAACGCTTAGCAATTTTTAAGAGAAAACTTAATAACGAAATAAAAATACTTTGCTTGAAAATAACCAAAATTATTTCAAACAAAGTATTTTTTATAACATAAGCTTTAAGTAGCAGGATTTTCATGATTTTTGCCGAAATATATGCTATAATACATTGCACGAAATGTTTATTTCGTGCAATGTACTGAAAAAATGATAGATGTAGGAGGTTAATATGTCAAATCAGCCCGTTATTGTTACTGACTTTTTGAATTATATGGAAACCATTCGTGGAAAATCAAAAAATACTATTATTGCTTATAGCTATGATTTAAGTCTTTTCTTCAAGTTCATAAAGATTAAACGAAATATCGTTCCATCAGAATACTAATTTAGATGAGATTTATATAGGCGATATTGATGAGTATACAATTCGAACTATTAGCTTAAGTGATTTATACTCCTTCTTATCCTTTGCCGCTAATGAAAGAGATAACGAAAACCAAGCAAGAGCTCGAAAAGTTGCTTGTCTCCGCTCCTTCTTCAAATATCTTCAAAGCAAGGCAAAAATTATTGATGAAAATCCTGCTCTTGAAATGGAGACGCCAAAGATAAATTCTAGGCAGCCTATATATCTTACGCTAAATGAAAGTAAACGATTACTTACATCTATTGATGGTAAAAACAAAGAAAGAGATTATGCTATTATAACTTTGTTCTTAAACTGTGGTCTTCGATTGTCTGAGTTGGTTGGTATAGATATAAATAAAATAAATGGTGATATACTTACTGTTATTGGTAAAGGAGATAAAGAGCGAACTGTATATCTTAACAAGGCCTGTTTAAATGCAATTAATACCTATTTAAAGGTTAGACCTCATGATGGTGTTAAGGACAAAAATGCACTGTTCATAAGCGAAAGAAAACAAAGAATTAGTAAAAGAACTGTGCAATATTTAGTTAAGAAATACATAGGTGCTTCCGATTTAGATACTGAGAAATACTCTACACACAAACTAAGACATACTGCTGCAACACTTATGTATAAGTATGGAAATGTTGATATAAGAGCTTTACAGCATATATTGGGTCACGAAAATATCTCTACAACACAGATTTACACGCATGTTGATGATGATAGATTACGAAGTGCAGTTAAAGCTAACCCGCTATCCGGAGAATTTGAGGATTTTAATACAAAGAAAGATTGACATAATATATATTATGTCAATCTTCTATAGTTCATCTATTACTTTTTCCTCAAACATTATGTTTTCTATTTCATCTTCCTTTATTTCGGTATCTATTACTTCATCAATATAGACTCCTTTAAAATCAGCTTCGGCTTCGAGACATTTGCAGCAGTTATCACATATTTTAGTAGAATCTAGGTCACATATATCACATTCACCACATTCTGTACATTCTTTGTCCGCTAAGACGCACTCATTTTGATACGCCATAAAACTGATACTTCCTTCCTATTTAAAAGTATATACTAAGTATTGTATAATAAGAATATAACACTATTTTTAGGTAGAGTAAATACTAAAAATTAGTTGGAAAGAACACACAAATTTATTAACAACAAAATACATGACCTATTTTCATGTATTTTACCAAAACTAATGTAATTTGTGCTTTCTATAGACATAGGAATATATATTTAAATAGTACATTTATGGGGGTTTTAATATTGTATAATGCATCAACAAATATTTATGTATTTATAATTTTTTTAATATCATTAGCTTTTGAATTCTTATTAACACGAATAATTGATATGTCATCTGGTCTGTTATGGGGTTTTACCATGGGGCTATACTTTATGTTTGTTCTGTATCAGTTTCTCGTAAAGATGAATGAGGATACTGAGAAGGAAAAAGTAAAGTTTCTTCTATACGAGTTAATGGATAGCGTAAATGGAATCCCTATAATAAATAAAAATGAAAGGCTTGTTATTAAATGGGACATGGTATTTAAAAAGTTGATAGATAATAAAGAGTTTCAATTATATGATAAGATTATAAAGGCTAAGACAGTTCATATAGATACCTATGTAAACAAGTACCCCTCTATATTAATGAGTGAATCTATTGATTTAAGAGAATCAAGATATAATATGGATCTTAACTCTACTGTTCGAGGAAAGAATAAAAAGAATAAAAAATTAGATGAGGAACTTATAAAAGAAGATGATAATAAAAGAAAGCTTTTTATCATGGACATTAAACAAGATACAATGACTTTTATGAATTATGATTCTAGTATACACGTAGATGTTATGTTAAAAAATGAATATATGCCTGAAAACGAGCCTGAAATTGATATATTGAGAGATCCAAACTATGATGGTTTCTCAGTTTGGATGGCTTATAATAATAATAAATATAATGTTGTTCCGAGAGTAATAATTAGTCGAAAAAATATTAATAAAGAAAAGTGGTTTTTTGATAATGTTGGTTCATTTTTAACAATTGCAGCAAATATTGTAAATAGTGATACTAATCAAATTATGTATGTTGATAATTTCAAACTGCTTGATTATTTGGAGGATATGATTGATGAAGATAAAGAAGAGGAACCATCTTTCGTATTTCAAATGTTAGAGAATGATAATCTTATATTTAGATCAAATAATAAAATTACCAATACAAAAACTACTGCCTATTGCGTGTTGAAAACAGCCTATAATAAATTTGAGGTTGAATTAAAACGTATAGTCATAAAAGATGGTGAAAACGTACAAAACATTGAGCTCGAAAAAATTGTAGCTATAGGTAGCAGCTTCCAACCAATAGTTACAATACTAGAAGAAAATGCCTAGCCTTATTAAAAATATTGAGCTTGTTATAGATAAAAAGGATATTAATAGTATAGTAATAAGCTAGACTAAACTTATCGCTCTGCTATTTGTGGAAACATTAAAAGCTCACCTGGCATTATTTTTGAACCAGATAGCTTATTGATAGCAATAACTCTATCTATATAAATTCTAATATCTTTAGTTCCATCACAATACTCATCAGACAGCTTCCATAGATTATCTCCTTCACTAACATAAACGGGTACAAGCACTTCAGTGCTTGTACTTTTTGCATTTACAACTACAAAAACATTGATACAAACAATGAAAATACCGTTAAACTAATGAATGTAAAAAATCGATATTTATTAACTATTCTATATTTTTTCATTTTTTACCCCCCTAGAACATACGTTCTTATTAATATTATTATAATGCGAACACATGTTCTATGTCAATAGTTTTTGTAATAAATTTTATAAATTATGACATTTAATTTTATTATGATTTTTACGAACATATCGGGTATTTGACAGTTAGATAAAGAAAAAATCTTTAAAAGCCTTGATTTGGGCTTATTTTTTTGTCAAATTTTCCTGTTATCACTTGAGTATTATTGAGTATTGTGTTATAATATAAGAGATTGGAGGGATTTACTATGCGCTTAGGAATGTCAAAATCTAAAAATTCTACATCACTTTATGTTATTAAATCCACATACGAAAATAAAATACACTCAACTAAAATTGTTGAAAAGCTTGGAACCTATGATGAACTTAAGGAAAATTTAAATGGACAAGACCCTGTTGAATGGGCTAAAAAATATATTGAAGAACTTAACAAAAATGAAAAAGAAGAAAAACGAGAAGTGCTCGTTAAATATTCTCCCTCAAAACCTATCAACAAAGACGAACAGCGTTCCTTTAACGGTGGGTATCTATTCCTACAAAAAGTATATCATGAACTTGGACTACATAAGATATGCAAGGAGATTTCCCGAAAGTACAAATTCGATTTTGACTTGGATTCAATTCTATCAAGATTGATTTATGGTAGAGTAATCTTTCCTTCTTCAAAACTTGCAACATATGAACTTTCTAAAAGGTTTATTGAACAACCGAATTTTGATTTACATCAAATATACAGGGATCTTGAAGTCCTTGCAAAAGAAACAGATTTTATCCAGTCCTCGTTGTATGAAAACAGTCTAAAGATTTCTAAAAGAAATACCAGTGTACTTTACTATGATTGCACCAATTACTTTTTTGAAATTGAACAAGAGGATGGCGATAAGCAATATGGTCCTTCTAAAGACCACAAACCAAATCCTATCATTCAAATGGGTTTATTTATGGACGGAGACGGTATTCCTCTTGCCTTTAGTATGAACAAAGGAAATACGAATGAGCAGCTGACCTTAAAGCCATTGGAAAAGAAAATTTTATCCGACTTTGAGCTTTCCAAGTTTGTCGTCTGCACAGATGCGGGGCTGGCCTCAGAAGATAATCGGAAGTTTAATAATAAAAATGGTCGGGCTTTTATTACTACACAATCTATTAAAAAATTAAAAGAACACCTGAAAAAGTGGGCTCTTGCTTCAGATGGCTGGAAACTACCAGGAAGTGAGAAAACTTATGACATTTCTACTCTTGATGAAATGATAGATAAAGCTGCTCCTGAAGATAAGGCAAAAATACGAACAAAAGTATTTTACAAAGAACGCTGGATCAATGAAAACGATTTTGAACAAAGACTTATTGTAACCTATTCTATTAAGTACAGGGATTATCAGCGTAAAATCCGTAACTCTCAAGTAGAACGCGCTCAAAAGGCAATAGAAAACAACCCAACAAAAATAAAGAAATGCAATGCTAACGATTACAAAAGGTTTATTAATAAAACAAGCTGTACTCCTGATGGAGAAGTCGCTGATAAAGAAATATACAGCATTGATTCTACTCTCATCCAGAAAGAAGAAGCATTTGATGGTTTTTATGGAGTTTGTACAAGCCTTGAAGATGACGTGTCTGAAATTATCAAGGTAAATCACAGGAGATGGGAGATTGAAGAATGCTTTAGGATTATGAAAAGCGAATTCAAAGCACGTCCTGTGTACTTAAGCAAAGATGATCGGATTGAAGCACATTTCACCACTTGCTTTATATCTCTAATTATTTATAGATTACTTGAAAAGCGACTCAATGAAAAATTCACTTGTCATGAGATTGTTTCTGGACTTAGAGATATGGATTTCTTTGATGTTAAGGGAGAAGGTTATGTTCCAATCTACACAAGAACTGATTTTACTGATGCATTACATGAAGCGTTTGGGTTTCGTACGGATTATCAGATTATTACAACCAGTACTATGAAAAAAATTTATAGGGATACAAAAAACAGTAAACATTACTCACTTTTTACGAAAACATAAAATCCTGCAACGCCTTTTGTTTCAAGGTGTTACAGGATTTTAATTTCGTTCAAGTGTCAAACTCAGGATTATAATGTGAACACATGTTCTATGTCAATAGTTTTTGTAATAAATTTTATAAATTATGACATTTAATTTTATTATGATTTTTACGAACATATGTTTGAACTATTTAATTTTTGTGCTATAATTGTGATAGTAAAAAATATTTATTTTAATGGAGTGTTGATATGAATACAGAGGATTTAAGTAAGAAACAGCTTGATATTTTAACATATATTAAAAATGAAATTTATAAAAAGGGTTATCCACCTTCAGTTCGTGAGATATGTGATGCTGTAGAGCTGAAGTCAACATCTACAGTTCATGGTCACTTAGAACGCTTAGAGAAAAAGGGTTTTATAAGACGTGATCCTACTAAGCCAAGAGCTATAGAAGTTCTTGATAGCAATAGTGGCATTTCTTACAGAAAGGAAATGATTGAGCTTCCTATTGTAGGAAAGGTTGCTGCTGGTGTGCCTATACTAGCTCAAGAAAATATCGAGGATACCTTCCCTGTTCCAATTGAGTATATAGGTAATAATACCGCATTTATGCTTATAGTTAAGGGTGATAGTATGATAAATGCAGGTATATTTGATGGTGACTTTGTTATCGTAAGACAACAATCAGTAGCAAAGAATGGAGATATTGTAGTTGCTCTTATAAATGATGAAGCTACAGTTAAGACTTATTACAAAGAAAAAGATTATTTTAGACTACAGCCTGAGAACCCCTACCTTAAGCCCATTATAACAAAAGAACTATCGATACTAGGCAAGGTTATAGGCGTATTCAGAAGTATAAAATAAAGAACGAGGTTTTCACCTCGTTCTTCTATTTTATCTCATCTATAATGTTTATCTTATATATATTATAAGCATCTTTTAAACTTGAAATTACATTGCCCATCTCTATTTGTAGTTCTGATAGTGCTTTATAATCTTTGTTTGAAGCAACTTCTCTTATTTTGTTGAACAAACTCTTTTGATCTTTTGTATCCCTCATTAGATATTTTCTAATCTTATCTACTTTATTCCAGTTTTCTGTATCAATATCCTCAGTTGAACCACAATCCTCTGGAATATGCAATAGCTTGCAGCTTCGAACGTAATCCATGTTTTCGGGCAGTAGTCTATTTATTATTTCAGTTACCCATCTGTTCGTAACTGAAATTGCAAAGCTATTAATTATTCTATCTGACATTACATCATTGTCCATTAGAATGCTGAGCTTTTCTTTGTACTTGTCAAAGTTAATTATGTTTTCATAAACTGTAGCAGGATGTTCTCCAAATAGCTTGCTTCTTTCTTCTGCTGTAAAATGTTCAAATACATCCTCTTCGCTTCTATATGCTCTTCCATACTCTAAGTAAGTACCCTTTTCCTCGGGCGATTTTGAAAGTTCTCTTTCAAGCTCTTTAGGAGACATACCTGACACTACAACAGCCTTTATACCATCTATCATAGTTTGATAAAATACTGCAAAGGTTAAGAAGGTATTTGTGTTTGGATTTGGAGACCTTACCTCAAATCTTGTAGCCATAGGGTTTTCCATATCACGGACTAGTCCTATCAGTATTGTTCTATTTCTTGAAGGTGTCTCCACATTATGTCCTAGTGATGAAACTATGCAAATAGGTGCTTCATAACCTGGTCTAAGCCTGTTTAGTGAATCAATTGTTGAAGATATAAATGGGTTTATAACTTCATAATTCTTCAATATACCCATTAATGCACCATAACCTATAACACTCATAAAATTCTTTTTCATATCAGCAGGTGCAAAGAGATTAAGTATTTTACCGTTTTTAAGCTTAGCAGCAACACCTATATGAGTGTGCTTACCGCTACCAGCAACCCCTTCTATCGGTTTAGCATGGAAGGTAACCTCAAGACCGTTTAATCTATATATCTCTCTAATTAAACTTTTTACTATCTTTTCGTTATCAGCAGCTTGTAAGGATGAATCGTACTTCCAATCTATTTCAAGCTGCTCCATTATGTGTGTCAAGTTACCAGTTTCATCTAGCTTAGCTTTTACACCTCCCACTTCCTTATGACCCATTTCTGGGTGAAGGTTATACTTTTCCATCATAAGTAAGCATTGTTCCAAAGCTGTACGTACTGCTCCCTTAGTTCTTTTCCAGTACTGTTCTTGGAGCTCCTGTGAAGCAGAAAGTGCCTCTATATCAGCATCATCATTTGGAGTTTTCACCCAAAATTCAAGCTCTGTAGCAGCTGTCAGAACCAAACTATCTATATCATTAAAAGTGATTTCATATTCTTCTAGTAAATTTGGATGTTGTTCTAGAAGTTTAAGCAGGGTATCCTTAAAGTTTTCTGTAGCACGCTTTAATACAGATCTTGAGTCAACAAATTGATTGTTATGGCACAAAAATGCTGAAATTCTTAAGGTACCAATGGGCTTGCTTAGTTTATTATCAAAATTCTCATAGTTGTATTCTATGTACCAATTACTGCTTATATCTGCAACTAAATCAACCTTTCCATTATTCAGTGATGCGATACCTGGAAGAACAACACTGGAGCCATCCGTTTGAACTGATCCATTTAAGAACTCATCAATGTCTTGAATAAATAAGTCTATTGGTATTCTTTCATCGGTAGTATTGCCTTGTAAATCAACGCCTGCAAGAGATACAAACTTTATCTCAGGATGATTGGTAAGCAACTTTATTAGATCTACTCTGTTAAGCTTGTAAGGTTTGATAATATAAAGCAAATCTTGCCTTAATGCCTCTGAAATTATATTCATGAACAATCCTCCTTATTTATATATACTTTATGTAAAACAAATTTTAAATCAAATTATATCATTTCATAAAAATAAAGTAAAGTTAAAAAAAAAGAACATATTACTATGCTCTTCAGATTTATAAATTATATACTTAAACAACCAGCATTTATTAGATTTTGCAATGCATATATTACTCCTATTTTTGCATGGTCAAAGGTCAAACCACCTTGAAGATATGCAATATATGGGGGTCTTAGTGGTGCATCTGCACTTAACTCAATAGATGCGCCTTGTACAAAACCACCTGCAGCCATTATAACTTGATCGTTGTAGCCCGGCATATCCCAAGGCTCGGGATTTACGAAGGAGTCAACAGGAGAGCCCTTTTGTATGCCCTGGCAGAAGGCTATTAGTGCCTCTCTATTGCCAAATTTGATAGCCTGTATTATATCACTACGTTTTGCTGTATATTCGGGATTTACTTCAAAACCAAGCTTCTCAAAAAGTCTGGATGTAAAAACAGCGCCCTTCAATGCTTCTGATACTACGTGTGGTGCGACGAACAAGCCTTGGAAGAACAATCTGTTAACTCCTAATGTAGCTCCACATTCCTTGCCTATACCAGGTGCTATCAGTCTTCCTGCAGCCATTTCTACTAAGTGCTTCTTACCTGCAACATAGCCTCCTGTGGGAGCTATGCCACCTCCTGGGTTCTTAATAAGCGAGCCTGCAATTATATCTGCACCAACCTCTGTAGGTTCCTTAAAGTCTATGAATTCGCCATAACAATTATCTACCATACAGACTATATTAGGATTAATAATCTTTATAAACTTAATGGTATATTCTATATCCTCTAAGGTTAAAGCTGGTCTCCATGAATAGCCTGTAGAACGCTGTATTAGCACAAGCTTTGTCTTATCATTTAACTTCTTTGTAATCTCATTATAATTTATTTTACCTTCAGTAGTCAAATCAACCTGACTGTATTTAACTCCAAGATCACGTAAACTGCCAGGCAATACCTTTTCTATACCTATTATATTGTGTAGAGTATCATAGGGCTTTCCTGTTACCGCCAGCATCTCATCTCCGGGTCTTAGAACACCAAATAGGCATATAGATAAAGCATGAGTACCTGAAACAATGTGTGGCCTAACTAATGCATCCTCAGCTTGAAATACATCAGCATAAACCTTATCAATAGTATCTCTGCCAACATCTCCATAGCCATAGCCTGTTGAGTAATTGAAGTGAGTATCACTAAGTCTGTTTTTTTGCATACTGCGAAGTACTTTGTATTGATTGTATTCGCTCACTTCGTCAATTTTATTAAACTGTTGCTGTACTTCATCCTCTGTTGATATACATAGGTCTATAATCTTCTTATTTACATTCAGTTTGTTAATTAGATATTCTATAGTTTTATAATGCATATTGCACCTCGATTTACTTATTTCGATATATTTTAGCATATTTTACTGTATATATGCAAACAAAAAGCCGTTCTTTTTATAGAACGGCTGACATTCAGGGAAATTATTTGCTTTCTGGTGTTATGTGCTTGGTATTATCAGTGAATGCAAAGTTAATTGGCTTCATAGGTGATATGGTAGAAACTGCATGTTTATATACAAGTTGTTGTTTACAATCAATATCTAATACAATTGTATAATTATCAAATCCCTTTACTAATCCTTTGAGCTGAAATCCATTAACTAGAAATATAGTTATAGGGATATGCTCTTTTCTTACTTGATTTAGGAATACATCCTGAAGATTGATATTTACCTTGTTCATTAAATTCCCCTCCAAAAAAAATATTTTGATAAATTTATCTTTAGTTCTTAATTTTAGAAACGTCATTTAAATTTACACATTTCTAAAATAATGCCTATAAAGATTTTTATTTGTGTCATATTACTATTATTATATTCATCTTAGATATTTATTCTATAATAAATAAATTTTTCCTGCAATGTAAATTATAATATTTTTGAGTAAAAGTGTTTTATCTGTATACTCATCTATGTTGAACCATTGAATTCTCTCATCTCTACGAAACCAAGTAAGTTGTCTTTTTGCATAATGCCTGCTGTCTCTTTTTAATATAAATTCTGTTTCTTCTAAAGTTATCTCCCCCATAAGATATTGCACAATTTCCTTGTATCCTAGTGCCTGCATAGAGACCAGTTCTCTACTATAACCTATGTTAAGAAGTTTTTGAACCTCATCTATTAGACCCTTATCCAGCATTATATCTACTCTTTTGTTAATTCTGTCATAGAGCTTTTGCCTATCCATTGTAAGTCCCACAAAGGCATAATCATATCTTGACGGTGCTTTCTTGGATTCTTCCTGAAAGTAAGAAATTGTTCTACCTGTGAATTTATAAACCTCTAAGGCTCTGATAACTCTACGAGTATCGTTCATATGTAATCTATTGTATGAATCAGTATCAATATCCTTAAGCATATTGTACAGGTAATCATTACCCTTTGTATCAGCAATACACTGCATCTCTAGTCTGAAGTTTTCATCTCCTACTGAGGCAGTAAAATCCAGATTGTTTAAAAGTGAATTTATATATAACCCTGTTCCACCTGCTATTATAGGAAGCTTGCCTTTTTCTGTGATTTCTTGTATATAAACTGCTGCTCTATCTCTAAACTGAGCTACGCTAAAGCTTTGATCAGGGTAGATTTCATCTATCATATAATGCTTGATACCTTGCATTTCATCAAGGTTTGCCTTTGCTGTACCTATATCCATAAACTTATAAACCTGAGCTGAGTCTGCAGATATTATCTCTCCATTTAAGGCTTTGGCAAGCTCTATTGAAATATCAGTTTTGCCTACCCCAGTAGGACCTACTAAAATGCAAATTTTTGGTTTTTCTATTTTCTTTTGTTCCAAAAGGGACACCTCTCTATACGTTTCGGGCTAAACATTTTTCATTCTTCAAATAGCACGAAATCGTTTTCCTCTGTTAATAAATCGCATAAAACACAGGTTTACTTTATGTAAAAATTTAGTGCGATTTATATATTTAAAGTACGCGTTTGAATTTCTTTTCTAGCTCATATTGACTCATAGATATCAAGGTAGGTCTTCCATGAGGGCAGGTGTATGGTGATTTTGTTTCAGAAAGTCTTCTAATAAGCTCCTGCATTTCCTCATAGCTTATGGCAGCACCTGCCTTTATAGAGTTTTTGCAAGCCATATTAATAACAATACCCTCAAGTGGGGATTTAACCTTGTTACTGCCATCTAGAGAGTCAAGTATATCATTGAAGAAATCTCCGTTACAAGGCTCACCCATGACTATAGGCACTGCTCTTATAGCTATAGTGTTTTCTCCAAACCATTCTATTTCAAAACCAAGCTTTTCAAATATATCGAAGCTATCCTTTATAAGTGCTATCTCTTTTGGACTTAGCTCTATAACAATCGGGAGCATCAAAGGCTGTACTACCATATCCCCAGTATCATATTTGTCCATTAGATACTCATACATTACTCTTTCGTGGGCAGCGTGCTGATCTATCAAATAAAAGTTAGAAGCATCCTGTGTAAGTATATAAGTATTAAAAAGCAGTCCAATAACACTTAGTCCACTTATCAAGCTCTTTTTTTGTGCAGGTTGACTCGTGTTGGATGTATTATAGCTTGGTTGCGGTATAGTTTGAGCTTTATCCTCTGTATAAAAGCTTTTATTGCTGTTTGTCGTATTATAACTTTCATTATCTTTAAGAAAGTTATGCTGCTCAAAAGTATCTTCTGTATTGTGAGGTACCCCGCCAGTTCGTGTAAAAGCACCATTGTAATCAATAGCATCAGGCATTTCTATAGCAGGTGCAGGAGCTTCATATACTCTTGAAGACGCAACTTCTTTCGATGTCTGAGGCTCATCAAAGGAGCCATAAACAAGATTGCTTCCTGACAGGCAGCTCTTTACAGCAGTATATATAGTATTAAATATTGACCTGTCATCAGAAAACTTAATCTCTGCTTTTGAAGGATGCACATTTACATCTATTTTATCTGTTTGTACCTTTAAATTAAGTACTGAAAATGGAAATTTATTATTCATAAGCAAACCCTTGTAAGCTTGCTTTACAGCTTCACTCATCATTTTATTACGGATTATTCTATTGTTTACAGAGAAAATCATATACGTTGAATTTCCTCTTGCTATTTCAGGTTTACATATATAACCTTCAATGCTTATAAGTGGGTTGCTATAATCCAAGCGTACCATAGACTTTGCAGTATTTTTGCCATATATGCATGTAAGCACAGAAAGAAGATCACCATTGCCTGGGGTATGCAGTACGTTTTTACCGTCTACAATCAATTTGAAGGATACAGCAGTGTTTACCATTGCAAGCTTCTCTACAACGTCTACAACGTGTCCCTGTTCGCTTATATTACTCTTTAAGAACTTCTCCCTTGCAGGAGTATTATAGAAAAGATTTCTGACAGTAATAGTAGTGCCTATAGGAAAACCAATAGACTTTCTCTCGATGATATTACCACCCTTTATCAGTATATAGCTTCCCGAGGTCTCTGCCTCTGTTTGAGTTTGAAGCTCTACCTCAGATACAGCAGCAATGCTAGCCATAGCTTCTCCCCTAAACCCCATGGTAACTATGCTGAATAAATCCTCTGCATCTACAATTTTGCTAGTAGCATGTCTTTCAAATACATGATCTAAATCCTCTGACATGATACCGCTTCCATTATCAGAAACACTAATAGAGGTTTTACCTCCATCATTTATCTCTATTGTAATTGCTGCAGCTCCGGCATCTAAGGAGTTCTCCACCAGTTCTTTGACTATGGAAGCTGGTCTTTCTATAACCTCACCAGCCGCTATTTTATTTATGGTAGCTTCATCTAAAAGCTTTATTTTACCCATAATATGCACTCCCGTTCAATTATTTTATATCCTTAGCCTTATTATGAAACTCATTTAGCATATTAAATGCTTGCATTGGTGTTAGATTATTTATATCAAGTGCCTTTATTTCATCAATCAAAGAAAACTGCCCAAAATTAAATAGGTTTAGCTCATTCTGAATAGGAGTATGCTTTCTTTTCTTTTCCTTTACATAGAGGTTACTGTGATTATCTTGTTCTGATTTCTCTAAAGCAGAAAGAATTTCTTCTGATCTTTGAAGTATAACCTCAGGGATTCCTGCCAACCGGGCAACATGAATGCCATAGCTGCCATTAGCTCCACCCCTGATGATTTTACGCAAGAATACTATATCCTTACCCTTTTCCTCAACAGATATGCAGTAGTTCTTTATACCTTCAATTTTACCCTCTAGCTCAGTCAGCTCATGATAATGAGTTGCAAATAAAGTCTTTGCACCAATATTTTCGCTGCTTGAAATATGCTCAACTACTGACCATGCAATACTAAGTCCGTCAAAGGTACTGGTGCCTCTACCTATTTCATCCAAAACTAAAAGGCTTCTACTGGTTGCATTGTTAATAATATTGGCTAGTTCACTCATTTCTACCATAAAGGTACTTTGTCCAGATGCCAAATCATCAGAAGCTCCTACACGTGTAAATATTCTATCTACAACGCCTATAACAGCTTCAGAAGCTGGAACAAAGCTGCCTATCTGCGCCATAAGCGTAATCAAGGCTACTTGTCTCATATATGTAGACTTACCTGCCATATTTGGGCCTGTAATAATAAGCATTCTGCTGTCTTTAGTATCTAAGTCTGTATCATTCGGTACAAATTTAACTGAGTTAGATTGTATTTCTACAACAGGATGTCTGCCATTCTTTATAAGCAATTTATCCTCTGAATTTACTATTGGTCTATTATAACTATTTTTTTGAGCTACTTCAGCAAGTGAGCATAGACAGTCGAGTACAGAAAGCTGTGAAGCTGTTTCCTGAATTCTTTTTATGTGCTGTGCTATTTGGCTCCTTATATCTATAAAAATTTGATACTCAAGCTCCACGAGCTTTTCCTCAGCACCAAGCACCATATCCTCAAGCTCTTTTAGCTCAGGAGTTATATATCGTTCAGAGTTAGAAAGAGTTTGTTTTCGTATGAAATAATCTGGTACAAGAGCAATATTAGATTTAGTTACATCTAAAAAGTAACCAAAAACCTTGTTATAACCAACCTTAAGTGATTTTATCCCAGACTTTTCTCTTTCCTTTTGCTCAAGCTCTGCAATCCACTGTTTTCCGTTAATAGCTCCTTCTTTAAGCTTATCAAGCTCAGAGGTTACTCCCTTTTTTATAAGGTTGCCTTCCTTTAGTGCGATAGGAGCATCTTCATTTATCGATTTATCTATAAGCTCATATATGTCTTGAAAAGGGTCTATATCTTCATACATATTCTTTAGTATTTTGCTTGTACAATTATTAATCAAATTTTTTATATGAGGTAAATTTATCACAGAGTTTTTAAAGGATATAAGATCTCTTGCATTGGCACTTCCCAAAGCAATTCTACTTCCTAGTCTTTCTAAATCATATATTCTCTTTAGATACTCTTTAAGCTCTTCTCTTAACAGAAATTCATTATAAAGCTCTTGTACACTATCCAGTCTCTATTTATCTCTTCTGGGTTTAGAAGCGGCTTTTCTATCCATGCTTTCAGTCTTCTGCCACCCATAGAGGTTGAGGTTTTATCAAGAACAGAGATTAGCGCTCCCTTGCGTGTTTTTCCTCTTATTGTCTCCACAAGCTCAAGATTACGTCTTGTATTGACATCAAGCATCATATAGCTGCTAATGCTGTAATGCTTTATACTATTAATATTATTTAATGCTACCTTCTGTATCTCATCAAGGTATAAAAGCACTGCTCCTGTGCTTTTAACCAGTTCTTCACTATCTATACCAAGTCCTTCAAGAGAAGTTACGCCAAACTGCTTCTTAATTCTTCTATCACAATCAGATAAATCAAAATATGAAGGATACATTTGCACTGCTTCTTTGGGAAGCATAGCTTCAGCTTGCTCATTATTGCATATTGCTTCTGATGGGATTAACCTATTTATTTCACTTAGATATATTTTGTAACTCTGATGAGTCTGCTTGCGTACAATAGAATTCTCCCGTTGAAAGATCAATATATGCTATAGCGGTTGTCTTATCAGAGGTGTATACTGCCATAAGATAGTTGTTAGACTTTTCATCCAGCATTGTACTCTCAATAATAGTACCTGGAGTCACAATCCTTATTACCTCTCTTTTAACTATGCCTTTGGCTAAAGCAGGATCTTCCACTTGCTCACATATAGCAACCTTATAATTTTTGCTTATTAGCCTTGATATATAGTTTTCTGCTGCATGATAAGGAATCCCGCACATAGGAGCTCTCTCCGCCATACCGCAGTCTCTGCCTGTTAAGGTTATTTCTAGCTCCTTAGATGCTAAACGCATCCTCAAAGAACATCTCATAGAAATCACCAAGCCTAAAGAAAATAATTTTATCCTTATGCTGTTCTTTTATCTCCATATATTGCTGCATCATTGGTGTCAATTGAGCCATATCTACCTCACCCCGATTTACTAGTCTATTTCATTTCTCCATTTAAAAACCAAGAAAACACTTCAGTTATTTTTACATTTACAAGTTGCCCAATCATATCTCCCTCACCGCTAAAGTTGACCACCTTGCCTGTACGACTTCTGCCTGTGAACTTTGTAGGATCATTCTTACTGAGTCCTTCTACCAGTACCTCTACAATATTATTTAAGTAATTATCGTTTATGTTTTTGCTTATGCTGTTTTGCACCTCCATAAGCTTCTCAAAATTTCATGTTTGTGTTCTTCCGGCACTTGATTTTCCATATTCTGCAGCAGGAGTACCTACACGTTTAGAATAAATGAACATGAAGGCTTGATCAAACTCAACCTGTCGCATTACCTCAAGAGTCTCTTCAAAGTCCTCATCAGTCTCGCCAGGGAAGCCTACAATTACATCAGTGCTTAAGGCTATACCAGGTATTGCTTTTTTAACCTTTTCTATTTTTTCAAGATATTCCTCTTTTGTATACTTCCTGTTCATTGCTTTTAGTATACTGTTACTTCCAGATTGGAAGGGCAAATGAAGCTGCTCACAAACCTTTTTACAATCTCTCATGGTTTCTATAAGCTTATCAGAAATATCCTTTGGATGAGAAGTCATAAATCTTATTCTTTCTATGCCCTCTATATCATTTACCATTCTTATAAGGTCAGCAAAGTCTAAGTTAAGCTCTAAATCCTTACCGTAAGAGTTTACATTCTGTCCAAGGAGCGTTATCTCCTTACATCCATCAATAGCTAATTGTTTAATCTCATTTATGATATTCTCTGGCTTACGACTTCTTTCTCTTCCTCTAACATGCGGAACAATACAGTAGGAGCAGAAGTTGTTGCAGCCATACATTATAGTTACCCAAGCCTTGAACTTGTCTTCTCTTCTAACAGGTATATCTTCAACTATTATACCCTCTGTACTCATTATATCGATCAATGTATATTTCTCATTCATAGAACGCTCTAAAAGCTCTGGAAACTTGTATAGATTGTGAGTTCCAAAACCAAATCTACATGCTTGTATTTCTTTTTGATTGTGCTTACTGCATGTTCTTGCTCCATCATACAGCCGCAAACACATAGAAGAATGTTTGGATTATCCTGCTTCAATTTCTTAAAGGCTCCAATATTACCATAGAGCTTAAGCTCTGCATTTTCTCTTATGCAGCAGGTATTTATAATAATAACATCTGCTTCTTCTCTATTCTCAGTCTTTAGGTATCCCATTTCATCTAACATACCCATAATCTTTTCTGAGTCAGATACATTCTGTTGACAACCAAGGGTTATAACAAGATAATGCTTGTTCTCTCCTGATTTTTGATAATCTATGCTGTTATTCTCCTTTAATCGGAGCATAATTTCCTTTTGTCTTTGTATTTCACTTAAATCTATTTGTACATCTTTTCTTTCACTCATTTTTTTACCTCGCAATTAGTATTTCATTATGTGTCATAATACTACAATATTATAACATAATTAGGCAAAAACTTAAAATTGCTTTGCCTATTATGCTATATATAATATTTCCTTTGTATGCGTTGTTTAGACATGAAGCTCCAATAATGGCAAAATGTAATTCTTGGAATAATTATCCATAGAAGGCGGTCTTATTATTACTGTCTATTTATGTATACCAAGCCTAAGTATTAATTGCATTAACATATTTATTAAATAAGCTCTCAGGGATGTTATTAGTGGTGTCATTCTCTATAGTATCATTGAAAAAATATAAAGCTACCCCTTGTAGGATAACCATGAACATATCCAAATAAAAATAAAGCTGACATCATTCAAAAGTAGATGTCAGCTTAAATAATTTTTTAAATTTTATGATATTATGATTTTTTTCCCTGATTCTTAATCTGTCTAAAATTTCCTCTCCTGAAATCCAAGGACGGTTCCTCTGTTTCTTGTGATAATGCCAGTCCAAGATATTTACCGCATTCTTTTAGAGCGAGTCCATCTTTTACAAATCTGTTTAGCGTATTTTCTATATACTCTGATGATAATTGTATATTATAAATTTCGTGTAGCGAAGTGTTAATATTATTTATATGTATAGGATCATTAATTATCATATAAAGCTTTGCTTCATCAGGTTTAAGTTCATAAACACTCAAATCGCCATTTCGCGTATCTTTTATAACGATTCTCCCGTCTTTGTGACACTGAAAAAACAATTGTGGCAGTTCAGACTCTTCACGCCATATTCTTATCCATTCTAATACAGCTTTTATTACAGCTTCATAGGCTTCATCGTTAAGTGTGTCCTTCCAATCTGCATCAAAATAATATGCAACACGTGAAATATCAATTATATCTGAAGGGTATAATCCCTGATACCATAATTGTGGTCTTAGATTTTCTATCCATTTACCTACTTCTGTAAAATATGGACTAAATCTATGACACTCAATTTTAGGTGAACCACCATAAGGAGGTCTTAGATGCAAAAGCTTTGGAAATAGATCTATTTGCTGTATATAATCTTCCTCTTTTTCACCAGGTATTCGTATAAGATTATTCCAAAATACAGTAATTCCATATTCACGACAGCATTTCATATAAAATACATTTTGAAGTACAGATACACCTTTTCCCATTAGTTTTAAAAGATGCGCTGAAAGACTCTCGATTCCAGGCTGAACATAATAAATACCTGCATCTGCCAACTGTTTGATTTGTTGACGGCTCATATTAGGTTTCACGCTGTAATATATTTTTGCATTGTTTTCTAAAGGTTCTTCTTTAAGTCTTGGCAGTAAAGTTTCAAAATAACTCATTGATAAATTGTTGTCAGCAGATTGGTAATTTACCGCAGGATATTTTTTTGTATACTCTGATAGCGTATTATACGTGCTTTCTGCTGTTTTTAGGCGGTATTCTAGTCCCAGACCGTTTAGACCACAAAATTTACAATGGTTTTTTTCACCCCACCAGCAGCCTCTAGAGCTTTCAAAGGGAAGTATTACCCTTTGTAAATAGCTTTCATCATTTAATATGCCTATTCTTTTTGCACCTTCAAAAAAATCGCTAAAGTCAGGTATGGGAAGCTTATCAAGTACTTCTGAACTTATGGGTTTATTGGGCTTACAAGCTACAACGTTCCTGTCTTCGTCCCTATATAGTATACCCTGTAAGCCTATAGGTTCCTCACCTTGATATAGTGCCTTAAAAAAGTCTACCATTACATCATCTGCTTCACCTGTTGAAATAGCATCAATCCAAGGTATTTTTTTTATTAATTCTTCTCCCATTTCACCATGAAAGCAAGCTCCTCCATAAACAACCTTTACATGAGGGTATCTTTCTTTTATTAGTCTTCCAAGTGCTAGAGAGGATATTGTCTGAAAAAAGCTACATGTAAATCCTACTACATGTAATTCTCCTGCTTTAAGCAGAGAGTCTAAGCAATATTCTAAGAAAGCAGGTACCACTTCTCTACGAATTTTTTTCAGCCATTCCTGCTTGTTTTGAACCTTTAGTATATTTGCCAATTCTGTTTTGCTTGCTTCTATAAAAGTTTCTTCGGAAGGTCCAAAAGGTTCTCTCCATGCTTCCTTTGCAAAGAGCCATTCTCCTATTTGAGTCTCTATACCCTTAAAAAAAGCTATAGTCTCATACTCCCCGATGCCTATCATTCGAGCGAAGTCAAAATTAAAATTAAATACTTTACACGGCATTTCTGCCCGCTCTAATTGTACTTTAATAAGAGCGGGAGCAATTGCCGGGTGGGTCAATGAGCCAAAGGGCATATTGACTATATGAATCATATTTTTTCCTCCTTAGATACCTGGTATTATAGGAATTAAGTCAATGCCACAAGCATCAACACCACAAGCATCAGCAGGACATAGATTAATACCGCAAACATTGGCTCCACAAGCATCAGCTCCACATAAACCAATTCCTCCTGCATAACCTCCGCAGGCATCAGCACCACAAGCTGCTAGTCCGCAAGCTGCTCCTCCACAAGCTTGTCCTCCACAAATATCTCCAACGCAAGCAGCAGCTACGCAGGCATCGGCCGCGCAAGCTGCTACGCCACAAATAACTAATACATATGCAGCTACACCACATACTGTATCTCCACCAACTGCTGTTCCACACGCGGCTGCTCCACAGATTGCAGCTCCGCAGACTGCTGATGAACATTTATCTGCTCCGCAAATATTTGATGATAAGTCTTCTGATGTAACAGTTGCCACATCACTTGCTAAAGCCGAAACAGTCCATTTTTCCCAATCGTCTAATTTAATTATGCTTGCATTTACTGTTCCATCTGGATTGGCAGTAAAATATTTTTTGTGGAAAGTAAATAGAGATATTGTATCACCAATACAGAAAAAACTTGTACTTTGTGTATTTCCAGAACGAAGTAAAGTAAATTTTTCCCAATCGTCTAATTTAACTATGTTTGCATTTACTGTTCCATTTGGCTCGGCAGTAATATATTTATCATCACAGGATTTTAATGATATTATATCCCCAAAGGTTACAAAAATATCACTTTTTGTATTACCTGAACGTACTATTTCAAATTTTGCTGAATCGTCAATTGTATCTGTATATGCTTTTAAACCGTCACCTGATTTTGCTGTCATATATTTACCATGATATGATTTTAATGATATTTTATCACCGAATTTTAATGCAGTATCAGGTATATCAACCCCTGCCACAGACACTAATATTCCTGAGGTTATGTCATTGAAGTCATCACCTACATATGCTGTATCTTCAATAAATGTTTTCATACGACCATTAAAATCTTTATGTTCGAACAATGTAACCATTAGTCCCGAAGGGATTTTTATAGAGCTTAATTTATCATTTCCGATATCTAATTTTTTCATGTTATAGCTACCTAATGGAAGTGTTTGAGATTTACCTTCATAATTAGCATCCTTAAATATTTTTACAGCAAGTTCAACAACAATACTTGAAGTTTTATCATTAAAATCTTTCCCGATATATGTAGTATCCTCTGTTAATAATTTTGTTTTTCCTTCAAAATCTGCATGTTCATAAACTGTAACTATTACACCTGTAGGAATTTTGATAGAGCTTATGATATCGTTCCCAATTGATAACTGATCCATATTATAGCGACCTACAGGAAGTTCTTGAGAACGGCCACCATAATCCTTATGCTCATATACCGTAACCTTGTAAATAGTATCTGGACTTTTTGCTTGTACAATAAATTGCATTTATATATTCCTCCTTTTAATGTAGTTGTAAGCATTGATTTTCTCTAATATTTACAACTCGTAATATTGGTCTTGATTTTATACATTAATTCTCCTTTAGGGGAATTAAATTCATATATTATTTTTCAATACTGCTATATATTACAGGTCATACAATTAGATATCTCTATAGGATTAGTTTTTATATTAGCAATTTCATAATCTTCACAACTGATAATCCCAAGTTTTACTGCTCTCAATATAAGCTGTTCATTTATATTAAATTTCCAGCTTATGCATGGTGATGTAGCAGCCTCCCCAAGAGTATCTTTTGAATGAATAAACTTATATGCACAGGCACCGGCACAAACAGGAAGTATTTTGCAACTCACACATTCGTCACTCTCAAAAGGAGACCAGTTTAGCCAATTTTGCAGATTGCTTTGTTCTAAGTAATCAGTCTCATATACAGTACCTATTCTTCTTTCAGATATAGAGACAGTATCCCAGCATTTATGTATATCACCGTTTGGAATAATAACAAAACCTCTAGGACGGATTGCGGCACATGTACCTTTAAAGCGTGGTGGATATGGTAAATTTACTAATCCATAGTTAAAGGCTTTGCTATACAATTCTGCTTCAAGCAGTCCATATTCTGATTTTGTCATACTTGATTCTGCTATGTTATGACATCCTGATGTAACAGCTTCTATAGGTGCAAAATATATTTTTAGATTATTCTTTTTACTTAAGCCTTCTGTGTTAAGGTTTTCTATTAACTGCTCAATTCCTGTGTTATTACGGTAATCTATATTTACTCGTATGATTACAGAAATTGGGACAATATCTATGAACTCTTTTATGTTATTTACTATACGCTCAAAAGTAGGAGCACCTGACAGCAGGGTTCGTCTAGTATCATGGTAATCCTTTGCTCCGTCAAGCGTAATTTGTATAAGATTAACTCTTGCAGCCAAAAGCAGTTTTGCTGCATTTAGGTCTAATAAATAACCGTTTGTAACAATCATTGCATCATACTTTATTTTATTAGTGTCACAGATTTTTATTATTCGCTTTGAAAGCGTTTCAATTATAGAAAGTTTTATAAGAGGCTCTCCTCCATACCATGCAACATGAAGTCTTTTAATTTTTGATGCTGATTTCTCTATAAGTGCTATGATTGCATCCTGTATCTCTTGGCTCATCTCTTCATTTGGCTTGTCTTTTCCCTGAAAGCAGTAATCACAGCCAAAGTTACATGCCATCGTAGGAGCTATTGTCAATGTCATAGCGCTTCTGTCATATCTGTGCATTCTGTATTCTTTCTCTAGCGCAAACAATTCGTCATAGTCTTCTTTTACGATATATCCTCCCATCAATAGTTGTTTTACTATTTCATCTGATTCATCAATACTTTCCTCTTTAATTATATTTTGATATTTAAATGTGTCCTCTTCATCCCACAAAGCGAGATTACCCTTAAGTGAATTATAAGCAAGCATTCTGTTGCTTTTCAAAGGTATTAGAATATTATATTGTGAACTTATGTATTTAGTGCAGTTCATTTTGCTTCCTCCTTATCTTTATATAAAGTATTTATTTATTACTTATTAGACCTGTTTAATAAAGAATAATTTTTAATAAACAAACAGTTTAGTTTCAATAATACAATTTTCTACAGTTTAATACATAATACTTCCTATTTATACATTTTAATTAATTATTCAAGTCTAATTTTGCTCATAATATAAGGTATTATATCATATTTTCAGAATTATGTATTTAATTATTACTTACGTTCACAAATTTACAACAATAGAATTTTAACTCGAGACCTCTTCTGCATAAAAAAAGCAGATATATCTGCTTTTTAATGCGCTTCCTTACTGTTTACTACTTCTTTTTCTTTAAGTAAATTTATAATTTCACTAGCATCCTTCTTTGTAAGATCTTTGCTGTAATTCTTGCCTGTTCTGTCTTGCATTGTTTTTCTTAGTTCATCATTAGTCATATTTATGCTTTGAGCAAGAGAGAAAATCGCATTTAGCTGCGTTTTTGTCGCATTCACGGCTATCTGCTTTTGCTCGTCAGTATCCTCCTTTTGATCTTCTGTACCCTTCTCTAGCTCTCTTATATCCTTTATTTCCTCTTTATCCTCATTTACAGCTTTAGTATTTTTTATCTCATTAACTTCTTCAAAGCCTGTAAATTCTACACCATAGCCTGCAAATCTTAAAGCTCTTGCTATTGCCCTAGTTTCTGCAAGCTCAAGTATTGCATTTGCTAATACTTTATCTCGCTTTGTAGATGCGTTTCCTAATCCTGCGAAGATACCCTTTTCAGTTTTTACATGAGCGTGTACCACTGTGGAATCCTCGTTATAATAAAGTACACTTGACTCTATAGACAAAAGCTTGTTTTCTTCATGAGCTAATCTTAGTCGTCCGCCAACAACAGGATATATTTTCCCTTGCACCTTTACAAGCTCTTCGTTTTTAAAATTATTTAGCATAGAAATACCTCCTCATAGTTATTTTTTCGCATAGAAGGCATTGTATGCAGTTCTAAAGAACAAAATGCCATGTATTTAATGATAAACTTACCAAAAATACGTGGCTTTTGAATTTTTTATTTATTTAATTTGTGTTTTAATTTTTTTTACTGCGCTTGATAGTTCATCAATATAGAAATATAATTTATCTCCTTGCAAGCTTTCGCCTTCTTTCAAAGACTCTTGTAATTTATCTAAGACTTCTTCAAAACTTAATCGTAAATCATCTATATTCTTTTGTAACGCATTAACTGATGCAAAGCTTCTTTCCTTAACAATGTTGCTTTCCTTAGTTGCTGAAAGTTCAATTGTTTGACCCATTTTAGGTATTTCGTTTGATATTTGGAATTTCTCTGTAATTAGCTTTGAAAACTCTGCTATTGCATCCTCTTCACCATGGGTTAGGAATATTTTTTTAGGTTTATTCTTAAAGCTCTCAAGCCAGTCTAGAAGACCTTGCTGATCAGCATGACCAGAAAAACCTAGTATAGAATATATATTACTTTGAATATTTATTTCCTCACCAAGAATCTTTAAGGTTTTTACACCTTCTATTATCTTTCTTCCCAAGGACTCCTTTGCTTGATACCCTACAAATACTACACTGCACTCCTTGCGCCATAGATTATGTTTTAGATGATGCTTTATCCTTCCAGCATCACACATACCACTAGCCGATATTATTATACAGCTTTGCTTTTCAAAATTTATTTCCTTTGATTCATCAGCAGTCTCAGTAAAAATTAAATTAGGAAACTCAAAAGGATTGTCTCCTGAGTTAATCATGTCATTAGTTGCTTGGTTTAAGTAAGTTGAATTATTTTTAAATATCCTGGTAGCATATATTGCTAATGGACTATCAACAAATACAGGAATGTTTTTTAGCTTAGAGGTTTTTGCTTCCTTAAGCATATTCAGTTCAAATAATATTTCTTGTGTACGCTCTATAGCAAAGGATGGAATAACGATATTTCCTCCCTTTTCAGCTGTTTCAAGTATTATATCAAGTAAATGTAAGGCTTTGTTTTCAGTATCCTTATGAAGCCTATTGCCATAAGTGGATTCCATAACTACATAATCTGCATCCTCTATTATTGCAGGAAAATCCAAAAGAGGTGAGTTCTTACTGCCTAAATCCCCTGAAAAAACAAGCTTAAGCTCTCCCACCTGCTCTCTAACCCATATTTCAAGTATAGCTGAGCCCAAAATATGTCCTGCATTTTGGAATCGAATTGTTATATCTTCATTTATATCAAATATATGATTGTATTCTACGCCTTCAAAAAATTTCAAAGATTCTTCTGCATCTTTAGCAGTATATAAGGGTTCTACCAAAGCTTTGCCCGCTCTTTGAAGCTTTCTGTTTTGCCATTCTGTCTCAGTCTCTTGTATAAAAGCACTATCTGGAAGCATTATACCACATAAATCTTTAGTAGCATTAGTAGTGATTACTCTGCCCTTGAAGCCTCTTTTAACTAGCTGGGGTATTCTGCCGCTATGATCTATATGTGCGTGTGTCAACAATAAATAATCTATATCTGCTGGGTTAAATGAAAAATCATTGTGATTTAATTCCTCCGCTTTACTGCCGCCTTGAAACATACCACAATCTATCATAAGTTTAATTCCTCCAATTTCGCACAAGTAACACGAACCTGTAACAGTTTCTGCTGCACCTAAAAAACTTATTCTCATATACTACCTCCATAATATTTTCTAGAATAGTATATAATTCGACATGCTAACATAAACTTCCTTTTATAACTATTGACATTTTATTGTATTACGCGTATATTATTATTGTATTATGCGGGGCATAGCGCAGCTTGGTAGCGCGCTTGGTTCGGGACCAAGAGGCCGCAGGTTCAAATCCTGTTGCCCCGACCATCAATTCAGCCTGATATTATAGAACATCATAAAGTTTTGAACAAATTCAACCTTGCATTTCTGCAAGTTTATTATTTTTTTCAGTTTATTTTGATAATCCTCCTCAGTCCAATCCTTTTTATTTATATATCGTTTTTTACCAAACTTCCAAAATTTATGAGGAAAAGTCAGCATAGCTAGCAGTGGATAAAGCTCATCTTCTGATATAGGTCTAACACTATCATATGCATCTATAATACGTCTGCATACATCAAAATCCCATTTAAATTTCTGTTTACATATAATACGTCTAATAAGCTTTCCTAAATCGCTCATAGGGCAATCTAGCTGCGAAGATTCTAAGTCAACAAGATAAAGCTTTCCTGTTTTATCTCTTAAAATATTTTGATAATAGAAGCTATCATGACATATGAAATTTTCTCTTTCTGCTGCTTCAAAAGCACGCTTTGATTCCTCTGTGTCTAATAAGCGCATAGCAAAGTTTGCTTCATCCATAAATATATGTAGATTATTATTATATAACAAATCAAAACCTGTAAATTTAGTTTTTGATTTTCCTTTAATTTTTCCCGCAAATTTTTGTACAGTTTCGTAATGTGTATTAAATATATCTCTCCATTTATTGTGTTTGTTTCTAATCTTTATATTCTCTGGTATTTCAAGATTTTTTGCTTTGTTGTGAAATTCAGCAAGAAGTCTTGAACAATCCAAAATATCATTAATATTTTTAAAATCTACTTCATTACTATCTATCCATTCTGTAATATAAAAGCTAGACTTCTTATTTTTTATCAAATATTTATTATCATTAGTAAATTCATAATGCGCTATATTGTCAAAGCCTTTCTCTCTCAAAGCTGTAGACAAAAAATAGCTTTTATGAGCTCTTTTATATCCCCGTCCAAGCATTTTCAGAAAATAAGTCTTTTCATCTGTTGAAATTTTATATGCACTTCTAATCTTTTCTATTGTTTTAAATTCTAATTCATAATTCTCAAGTACTTTTTTTAACAATTCTTGTTCTTTTTCTTCAATGTCTAATGAATATGTGTATTGCAAAGATTCTCCCATAATTAATCACCTCATATATTTTACTATTATATTATATTGGTTATAACGCATATATATTTAACAAAAAACAAATTTTAATATTATGTTGACAAATCTTAAAAAACATTGTATACTTAATTTCGTTGCTGCAATGGGCCTTTAGCTCAGTTGGTTAGAGCAACCGGCTCATAACCGGTTGGTCCGGGGTTCGAGTCCCTGAAGGCCCACCATTTAAAATTTTAATATGCCTTGGTAGCTCAGTCGGTAGAGCAGAGGACTGAAAATCCTCGTGTCGGTGGTTCGATTCCGCCCCAAGGCACCATTTAAAACACATATTGATGTGTTTTTTTTATACGAAAAATTAGCCCTGCTTATTAATATAAGCAGGGCTTTATTTTTATATAAAACTAACTTTCACTTCTCTTATAAAAAAATGTCTTAATAGACTCCATCTTATAGTTCTGAGGTGATATTATCTGCTCTGTACTACCAACAAACAACACTCCATTTGTACTTAGAGCTTCTCTAAATCTATTGTATATAACAGATTTTGCTTCCTCTGTAAAATAAATCATTACATTTCTACAAACTATTAAATCACATTTTTCTATATATTTATCATTCAAAAGATTATGCTTCTTAAATTCTACACAATTTTTACTACATCCTTTATCTTATAGTTTTCCCCTTCCTTATCAAAAAATTGGTTGCTAAATCCTTTTGGAAGACTATCCAAGCTTTTAGGAACATATATTCCACATTTTGCTTTTGCTACAGCTCCGTCATCTATATCAGTGGCTAATAATTTTAATACTGCTAAGATCCATAAATCTAGACATAGCAATAACTAAAGAATAAGGCTCTTCTCCTGTTGAACATGCAGCACTCCAAATCTTTAAACTTTTTATTTTCCTTTAGAAGATTTGGTATTATATCTTTCTCTAGTATTTCCCATTGAGCTAGGATTTCTATAAAATTCAGATACATTTATTGTTAGATAGTTTATAAATTCATTATAAAGCTTGGCATCTTGGGTCAAGAGCTTTAAATACTCATCATAGTCATCATAGTTATTTCGCTTTATTAAGGAGTCAATTCTTCTTTTCATTTGTCTTTCCTTATAGCAAGAAAGATCAATTCCTGTTAACTTTAATATCTTCTGCTTTAAAATCTTCATAATTTATTAGCATATATATAATCCCCTTACAAAAATAATTATTGTATTTTACTCATTTTAACACATAAAAAGAATAAAAAAAAGTCGTGATATTGGTAATATCACGAAAATAGAATGTAAAGGGGGTCTCAATGTATTTTGTGAGGTCATTATATATTATTGTCAAAATAAAAAGATTTATACATTCTAAAATAAATTTATTTTTTTAGACTTATATAGAATGCACAAATTAAAATACAAGAAAATATACGTTCTATTTTCTTGTATTATACGCAAATCTATAAAATTTGTTCATTCTATAAACAGCAGAAAATATATCGCACTATTTTATAAATGTAAATTGTTTAGTGCAATATATTTATATTACTCTTCTATGTGCTCAATAGCTTCTTTTATACTTAAGCTTATTCTTTTATCTTCATGTTTTATATCAATTATCTTAGCCTTAACTATTTCACCTATCTTAAGTGCATCAGCAGGCTTTGCAATTCTCTTATCAGATATTTGTGATATATGAACAAGTCCGTCTACACCTGGCTCTAGCTCTACAAATGCACCGAAGTCAGCAAATCTAACAACTTTAACATTAATTATATCGTCTATGCTATACTTTGTTGCTACTAATGACCATGGTTCTGGTGTAATTTGTTTCATTCCAAGTGATATCTTCTTTTTTTCATTATCAACCTTAAGTACTACTACCTCTACCGTTTGACCTGGTTTTACAACCTCAGAAGGATGCTTTATTCTACTCCATGAAAGCTCAGAAATATGTACCAAGCCATCAATTCCGCCAATATCTACAAAAGCACCAAAATCAGTAAGTCTCTTTACTTCCCCTGTTAGCTTTTGTCCTTCTTCAATAGTGTTAAATACTTCCTTCTCTATCTTTTCTCTTTCTTGTCTTAGGTATTCTTTTCTAGAAAGTACAACTCTTCTCTTGTCCTTATCATACTCTATTACATAAGCCTTAACCTTCATATTTACAAATTGCTGTAAATTTTCAGTATATCTGATATCAATCAATGATGCAGGTATAAAGGCTCTTATACCAAAGGCTTCTGCAACAACGCCACCCTTAACAATTGATTTGATAACAGTATCAATGGGTGATTTCTCGTTATATGCATATTCGATTTTATACCAATTCTTATCTGCATCAATAAGCTTCTTTGATAAGGATACATTTCCCTCACCATCATTCATAGTAACTATCTTGCTTCAATTTCATCACCTGGTTTAACCAAATCTTTTAGTGAAACCTCAAGCTCCCAAGTATATTCCTGCTTTTTTAATGATGCCATCAGATTTGTAGCCTATATCAACCATAACTTCGTCATCAGTAACCATTATTACTTTGCCAATAACTGTATCCCCTGTATTTATAGTTTTAAAGCTTTTTTCATATTCCTCCATCATCATTGCTTGATCTTCAATGTTCATTTCATCCATTTTTGTGACTACCTCCTTAATTATCCAGTCAGGTGTTGATGCACCTGCGGTTATTCCAATTGACTTAAATTTCTTTATATTATCCAAAAAAGCTCTTCCGCTGTTTCTATATGTATTGTGTCTTTGTTTATTTCCTTACATATTTGATAAAGCTTCTGTGTGTTCGAGCTTTCTCTGCTACCGATGATTATTATGCATTCAACTGTTTTTGCAAGCTCTGCGGCAGATTTTTGTCTGTTTTCAGTTGCGCTGCATATGGTATCAAATACAACAACCTCATTGTATTTTTGTTTTACTGCATTTAGTATTGTAAGCCATAGTAATTGAGTAATAGTAGTTTGTGCAACTATACATATTTTATCATATTCAGGCAATCTTTCAACACTAGCGGCACTTTCTATAATTACTGCATTATTCCTGCACCAGCCGTTTATACCTTGAACCTCTGCATGGTTGCTGTCACCTACAATAAAAATTTGATAACCATTCTTATAGTGCTCATTTACAATTCCGTGTATTTTTAGTACATAAGGACAAGTACAATCAACATATTCAAGATCCAAACTCTCTAGCAGCTTATATTTATCTTCTGATATACCATGAGAACGTATGGCAACCAGTGAGTTTTTATCAAGGCTTTCATCTATCTCGTCAACAGCTTGTACTTTGTTTTGACTAAGCTTTTCTATGACCTGATTATTATGTATCAATGGACCATATGTATATATATTTTTTCCCTTATTATTCTTTGATAAAGCAAAAACTATATCTACAGCATTTTTAACTCCAAAGCAAAAACCAGCGTTTTTATCCAATACAATTTTCATAATATCACCTTTTATGCATTTGATATATTTGCTTCATAACATCTAAACTAATATTTTGATAATCTTCATTTTGTAGCTTTGAATCATAATACTGATCTAATTTCATAGGATGTCCAATTTTTACAATAGTTTTATTAAATAATTTATAATTGCTTATAATTGCAACAGGTAGTATTTGCGCATGTGCTTTAACTGCTAACATAGCAATACCAGGCTCTGCTTTTATCTCATTGGTTTTGTTTCTAGTTCCCTCTGGAAAAATTCCTATTATCTGACCATTCTTAAGTATATTAATAGCTTTTTTTATACTCTTAATATCTGGCTCTCCTCTTTTAATAGGAAATACACCTATTTTAGTTAAAAAAAATCCAAATAGCTTGTTATTGAAAAGCTCAGCTTTAGCCATACTATACATCTTCTTGTATGGCATAGTTATTCCTAGAAATACTGGGTCTATTGCACTTGCATGGTTTGCGCAAATTATCATTGATCCTTGCTCTGGCAGATTCTCTTTACCCTCAATATTAATTCTATAAAGTACATTGAAAATAGGTTTTAATATTCCTCTTAGGATTATATATAACATCTACTCTCCTCCACGCAAGTTTATATAGTTTATTACTTCTATAAGCACCTGGTCAATGCTTTTTCCACTGGTATCTATAAGTATCGCATCATCAGCTTTAATTAAGGGTGATATCTTCCTATTAGTATCTACATAGTCTCTCTCTTCTATTTGAGATCTTATATCCTGTAAATCCACTACATGTCCTGTATTCGTAAGCTCACTATATCGTCTCATGGCACGTTCCTCAAGACTGGCTATTATGAAGAATTTTATAAAGGCATTTGGAAAAATAACTGTTCCAACATCCCTTCCATCCATTACTGCGTTTTTATCCTTTGCTATTTTTCTCTGTATCTTAACAATATTCTTTCTTACTTCAGGTATTGCAGCAATAGTAGATACTGTTTTGTTTATACGTTCTTCTCTAATCTGTTTGTCGACTAATGTATTATTTAAGTATATGCTATTATCTTGAAAGTTTATATTAACATTTTGAGATATTTCTATTATACTGTTTCTATCTTCCAAGTTTGTGTTGCTGTCCAAAACTGCTAGTGTCAATGCTCTATACATTGCACCGGAATCTATATATGTATAACAAATCTTATCGGCCAGTAGCTTTGCAATTGTGCTTTTCCCTGCTCCAGCAGGACCATCTATGGCTACTACCTTATAAAGCAAAACTATCCCCCCTTAATTTTATGTCATACAATACATTGTAGCAAATAAATATATAAATGAAAAGAGTGAGAATTATAGAATTATGTCAATTTTGCAATAAATCTACTCTTAAACTCATAGCTTCATTAAGATATATATGCTTTATGGAGGCTTGATCCATTTTATAATCATAAAACACACACAATCTTATACAATTTTCTAGGCTATCTTTTACATTCATTTCTTGAAAGCACATTAGTGATGCCTGAGTAATTCCAAGTTCCCTTGCTGCTTTAGCTGGGTAAGCTGCTGTTATATCCTTGGTACAAGAAAAGAAAATTGCAGTAATGTATTTTTTATCAAGCTCGTTTTTTTTTATTATACTTTCTAATAGTATTCTAGTGTTTAGTAAAATTTCTTCATAAGAATCCTCTTTTATTGTAGTTGCACCTCTTATACTAACCATCCTTATCCTCCTATTTGAGTCTTATTCTACCTGCTACAACAAAGTTTTTATTTACTTTTACTATATCATTAAGCTTCAAACCCAAAATATTATTTGATATGCTGGATATTTTTATTTTAGCTGGATATTTACTCTTGATTCCACTGATTTCAATTATATCATCATTTTTAACATTTAGAATAACTGATTTTTTATTAAAGCTTGTATAATATTCACCATTTAAATAAATATGTATATCAGAAAATTCAGAGTTACTTATCACAGTGAATTCTATGGTGCCAGTATTTATATTAGTCTGGTTGTCTGATATTGATTTTCCCTCTAAGCTTTCAACCTTTGAAGAAAGCAAAGAACCTCCCCTTTCAGTTATCACAAAGTTCAGTAACTGTGAAACGTAAAGCACCAAAAAAAGTATAACTGTAAGTATTAATATTTTTTTTTCAATTTTGTCCCACCATTGATTGTATCTTTTATACCTTTGTAATGCTCTACTGCTCATTTACCCTCCTACTATGCGTTACTACCTGCTGCGTAGCCTGTAGAAAATGCTATCTGCAGGTTAAAACCGCCCGTAAAGGCATCCAAATCCATTACTTCACCAGCAAAATACAAGCCTTGCACCAGCTTTGATCCCATAGTCTTCGGATTTATTTCTTTTAGACTTATTCCACCCGAAGTTACAATAGCCTCTGCTATAGGTCTAGTACCTGTAATAGTGAACTCTAGATTTTTCAGGATGTTTACCAGCTGTTTTCTTTCTTCCTTAGATATTTGATTTACTTCCTTATTCTCGTCAATTTTACACAATTTTATTATAATTGGTATAAGTTTTTGTGGTAATAGATCATTTAGTGAGTTCTTGAAGTTTTTATTAATTTTTTCTTGAAAATCCTTTAACACTCTTTTATCTAGCTCATCTTCAGATAATGCGGGTTTTAAATCAATGCTTAGCTTTATATTTCTGTTCTTTTTCAAATGCTCAGTTATATAGAAGCTAGCCGATAAAATAATGGGTCCTGATAGTCCATAATGCGTAAATAGCATTTCTCCGAAATCATCATAGATAGTGCTATTATCAACAATAACCTTAATTGAAACATTTTTTAGGGATAAGCCCTGAAGTTCCTTAATATAGTCTTCTTTAACTAATAAAGGTATTAAAGATGGAAATAAATCTGTTACTTTATGTCCAGTAACTTTTGCAAACTCATAGCCTGCGCCTGTTGAACCCGTTTGAGGATATGATATCCCACCTGTACACACTATCGCAGAGTCACACTCAACGCTACTACCATTTTCTAGAACTAACTCTCTATAGTATTTTTTTTAGTAACTATCTTTTTTACAGCTGTATTTAACATAACATTTACATTATTCTTATCTAAATATTTCTGTAAAGCCTTTATTACATCACTTGATTTATCTGACTCAGGAAAAACTCTTTTTCCTCTTTCTACCTTTGTCTTTAGACCCATTTCATTAAGTATGTCAATTAAATCCATATTACTTAATCCTTGAAAAGCACTGTAAAGAAATTTTGAATTTTTAGGTATGTTGCTCATAAACTCATCCATATCAGCAGCATTAGTAATATTGCATCTTCCTTTACCTGTTATAAAAAGCTTTTTGCCAAGTTTTTCATTCTTTTCTATAAGCAATACTTTTCTACCTCTTGCTCCAGCTGCGCCCGCAGCCATAATACCTGATGGGCCTCCACCTATAACAATTACATCGTAATGCATATAAATCCTCCTTTAAAGCTCAATACTATATGTTTTGCATTAGAAGCTTAAATTGAATGCAAATGGCATGTATCATTAAGACAATGTACTACAACGCCATCATGATATTTCTCACTAAATTGTAGAATAGATATTGAAGCATTATCAATTCTGAATTTGTTATAGTAATCAATATCTATTCCTAAAATATTTATTATTGCTGCTTTTATTGCTGTTCCATGAGACACAATAGCAATATTTTTATCTTTATTTTCAATTATAGTATTACTTACAGCTTTGCAAAACCGTTCTGTTACTTGTAAGAAGGTTTCAGCTCCCGGCATATTAAACTCAGATGGTTTTTCTCTATAGATTCTATAATGCTCTGCGTATTTTTCATTTATCTCATTGATGGTTAGTCCTTGCCATGGACCAAGACATATTTCTCTATATTCATGGAGCTCTTTTGATTCCAACTTCAGTTCTTTTGCAATCTTTTCTGTTGTGGTCTTTGCACGAATCAAACTGCTGGTATATAATGCATCTATATTTTCTTTTGCAAGTCTTTTTGCTACTAACTCTGCTTGTATTAAACCTTTTTCGTTTAATTTCACGTCAGTTGTACCCTGTACTTTGCTGCTGGCATTCCACTCTGTTTCTCCATGTCGCATAAGATATAATTTTGTCAAGAAAACCCCTCCTTAAATTTCCATATTATTATATCACAAATTCGACTTAATATTTATAAATTATTTATTTGCATAAAAAAAAGAACTCTTTCGAGTTCTTTATTTAAGGATTAATAGTTTCCTTGTGCATGCATTGCTTCTGCAACTTTTACGAAGCCAGCGATATTAGCGCCTGCAACTAGGTTGTATCCAAAGCCATAATTTTCTGAAGCATTCTTTTGAGTTATTGTATATGTTAACCATGATTTGATGTAATTTTTGATCAACTTCTTCTGCTGTCCATGATAGTCTCATGCTGTTTTGGCTCATTTCAAGAGCTGATGTAGCAACTCCACCTGCATTAGCAGCTTTAGCTGGTCCAACTATTACGCCGTTTTCTATGTAAGTATTCAACTGCTTCGTTTGTACATAGGCATATTAGCAGCTTCACAACATACTTAACTCCATTTGCAACGATTTGTTTAGCATGTTCAATATGTAATATCGTTTTGAGTAGCAGCATGGTATAACGATATCAACCTTAACATCCCATGGCTTTTCTCCTGCGAAGAATTCACAACCGATATTTCTCAGCATAAGTCTTCAACTCTTATTTCTATCTGTATTTAACATTTCAACTAAATAGTCAATCTTTTCACCAGTTACACCAGCTGGATCATAGATATATCCATCTGGACCTGAAAATGTAACAACTTTACCACCTAATTGCAGCAACCTTTGTACAAACACCCCAAGCAACATTACCGAAGCCTGAAACTGCAACTGTCTTACCTTCAAATGAAAGTCCTTCATGCTTAAGCATTTCTTGACAGAAATAAGTTACGCCATATCCTGTAGCTTCTGGTCTTATTAAGCTTCCGCCATATGAAAGACCTTTGCCTGTTAATACTCCATTTTCAAATACGCCTTTGATTCTTCTGTATTGACCATATAAGTAACCAATTTCTCTTCCGCCAACACCGATATCTCCAGCTGGAACGTCAACATCTGGTCCTATATGTCTGTAAAGTTCAGTCATAAAGCTTTGGCAGAATCTCATTATTTCATGCATCTGATTTTCCTTTTGGATCAAAGTCTGAACCACCTTTACCTCCGCCAATTGGAAGTCCAGTTAATGAATTCTTTAAGAATTTGTTCAAAGCCTAAGAATTTAACTATGCCTATGTAAACTGATGGATGGAATCTTAAACCGCCCTTGTAAGGTCCGATTGCTCCATTAAATTGTACTCTGAAACCTCTGTTAACTTGTAAATCACCATTGTCATCAACCCATGGAACTCTGAACATAATTTGTCTTTCTGGTTCAACAAATCTTTCAAGAAAGTTTTGCTTCGATGTATTCTGGGTGCTTTTCCAGAACTGGTGCTAGTGATAGTAGAACCTCTTCTACTGTTTGAATAAATTCAGGTTCATTTGCATTTCTTTTCTTTACTTTTTCGAATACCTTCTGAATATATTCAGAAGCCATAAATTTGACTTTGCCACAGTAAAACCTCCATTTTTTTTATTTAATATAATATATACTGTGAAATACGAACACTAAATATACTGTTGTATATAATTTGGCGCACGTAATATTTAAATTCAACATATTATTATAAATTCCTGCTTAGTTAAAATAAATTGTAAATATTTCTAATAAATTTTGATTATTTATTCTTATCTGAAGCAAATATATTATATTTTTCCCATATTTCTTCAAGGCTTGTAAAGGATGATGATAATTTTGACTTTTCTTTTATCCCGACTGCAATAATTAATGCATTCAATACACTTAAAGGTGCAACAATAGAATCAACAAAGGATTCCATGTTACTTTTTGCAATAAGTGTATAATCAGCATTTAGATGCCAAAGGTGATAGCATACTATCAGTAATTGCTACTACTTTTGCACCTCTTGCTTTTGCATATTCCAAAGCATTAACTGTTCTAGCGAATATCTGGAAAGCCTATTCCGATAACCAATCATTTTCGTCTAATCTAAACAGCTGCTCAAATATATCTCCAATAGTATAAGTAACAACATGTACATTATCTCTAATAAGATTTAGATAAAAACCTAAAAATTCAGATAAATGCAGTAGAACTTCTAAGTCCAATAATATATATGCTTTTTGCTTCAATAATATTTCTTGCTACGTTATTCAAAAGCAACATTAATTGATTTCATCCATGGTAGCTCGTATATTTTCCATATCTGCTTTAAGTACGTTCTTAAGAATACTTTCTTCGTTTGAGTAGTCAGTGGACATTTCTATTCTTTGAACTGTAGTAAGCTTGGTTTTAACCATTTCCTGAAGCTGCTTCTGCAGTTGTGGATATCCTATAAAGCCAATTGCATTAGCAAATCTAACTACTGTAGATTCACTTACTCCAACTTTTTCACCGAGCTTTGCAGCAGTCATAAAAGCTGCCTTATCATAATTATTCATAATATATTGAGCAATTATTTTTTGTCCTTTGCTTAAGTTATGAAATTTTGATTGTATAAGTCTGATTAAGTCAATACTTTCACTCATATCTTGTCATCCTCTTAAATATTTAGTTACTTATTCAATTGCTTTTATGCAATTTCATACCCAAGGGATAAGTGCTTTTTTATTAAGCTCTTCTGTACCTTTTGGAACTCTTTTTAGAACAGCATATTCTAAGGCCTTATAGCTTACTAACTTTGTTACCTCAACTATAGCCCCTAGAGCAACAATATTTGTAACCATTGGTTTGCCAAGTACTTTTGTTGCTGTATCAACTATAGGTATGGATATAATTTTATTCTTTACAGCTCCTTCAACTTTTACAGAGCTATCTAATATTAAAATTCCATCTATCTTTTAAGCCTTCATTATATTGTTCATAGGACTTTTGAGTCAACGCCAGAAGTACATCACAATTTCTTACTTTGGGAAGTCTATAACTTCATCAGATATTAATACTTCTGATTTGCTTGCGCCGCCTCTTGCTTCAGGACCATAGGATTGAGTCTGTATAGCGTTTTTTCCATCTAATTATAGCAGCTTCTGCAAGTATTATTCCTGCAAGCAGCAACCCTTGTCCGCCGGAACCGCTTAATCTTATCTCATACTTTTCCATTAAACATCTCTCCCCTTTAAATTATCGATAATATTTTGATATTCTTTGGTATATTCTGGTTCTGGACTGTTCTTAAATTCACCAATAAGGAATTTACCTTCCAATTGCTCAGGAGTCATTTTGCAGCAGCTGTGATATTAACTGCATTATCTTTTGCCATTCCATCATTTCACTGGACTGCCTTTTTTGTTCTTTCTTCCATAATAAGTTGGACAGCCTGAAACTGCTTCAATTACATGAGAAGCCTTCATTATTGATACCATTCTTAACAATGAGTATAACATGTTTGCATGATATGATGTAGCTCTTCCAACATATGTTGCACCTGCTGATGCTGCAAGATTGCATATGTCAAAAGCTTTATCAATATTTCCATATGGTGCAGTTGTACCCTTATCAAATTTAGGGGTTGTAGGTGAATACTGTCCACCAGTCATTCCATATATATTGTTATTATATATAATTGCTGTTATATCAATATTTCTTCTGCATGTATGTATAAAATGATTTCCGCCGATAGCAGTTGCATCACCATCACCCATAATTACAATTACCTTTAACTCAGGATTTGCAAGCTTTATACCTGTAGCAAAAGCAAGTGCACGTCCATGGGTTGTATGAAGTGTATTAAAATCTAGATATCCTGGTGCTCTTGATGAACAGCCTATACCTGAAACAATACATACCTTATCAGGATCAATCCTAACTTCTTCAATAGCTACTGTAATTGATCTTGTAATTATGCCGTGACCACAACCTGGGCACCAAATTTGTGGTAGTTTATCTGTTCTAAAATATTTTTCAACTAATTGACTTGGCATTCTACAGCACCTCCTCAATCTTAGCTATTATCTCTTCAGGATAAATTATTTCACCGTTTACTTTGTTTAATCTTCTAATCTTTGTATGCTTATTGCATAATCTTTCAACTTCAAGTACCATTTGTCCAAGATTCATCTCTGGTGCTATTATAGCTTTAGCTTTCTTAGAAAGCTCAATTAATCTTTCTTCTGGGAAAGGCCAAATGGTTATAGGTCTAAATAAACCTACTTTTAATTCCCTTTTCTCTAATAGTTTTCATAGCTGTTCTTGCAGCTCTGGCAACACAGCCATATGCAAATATTATAATATCTGCATCTTCGGTATTTTCTTCTTCCCAAGTAATGATATCATCCTTATTAATTTCTACTTTATCATACCAGTCTTCTAATTAGCTTATCAGCTACTGCGTACTGTTGCTTGGGAAACCTGTTTCATCATGTACTAAGCCTGTTACATGATATCTATAACCTGTACCAAAATCTGCCATTGGAGGAACTAGATTCTTTTCAGGCTTATATGGCAGATATTCTTCAGGTTGAGCATGTCGGACTTTTTCTATCTATTATTTCAATTTCTGAAGCATCAGGTATTTCTACCTTTTCTCTCATATGTCCAATAACTTCATCCATCATAAGAAGAACAGGAGTACGATATTTTTCTGCAAGATTGAACGCTCTAACTGTTAAGTCAAAGGTTTCTCTAACTGATGATGGGCACAATGCAATTACAGGATGATCACCATGTGTACCCCATTTTGCTTGCATCATGTCACCTTGAGCTGGTGAAGTAGGCTGTCCTGTACTTGGACCTCCTCTTTGTACATTTACTATAACAACAGGTATTTCTGCTATTGCAGCATATCCGATATTTTCTTGTTTTAGTGAAAAGCCAGGACCACTTGTAGCAGTCATGCTTTTCATACCTGTCAATGATGCACCTATAACTGCTGCCATTCCTGCAATTTCATCTTCCATTTGTATAAACTTGCCGCCTACTTTTAGGTAAGTTTTTCAGCAGATAAGCTCTGCTATTTCTGTTGAAGGAGTTATAGGATAGCCAGCATAAAATTTCATTCCTGCTGCAATTGCACCTTCAACACAGGCTTCATTACCTTGCATAAGTCTAACCTTTTTGCTCATTTTTCTTCCTCCCTACATATATAGCATAGTCAGGACATCTTAATTCACATAAGTCCGCATTGTGTACACTTTTCAATATCTGCAATAGCTACCTTCTCATTCTTTAATTTCTATAGCTTTTGTTGGACAAAAAGCAGTACATATTCCACAGCCCTTGCACCAGTCAGCATTAATAATAATTTGCCATAATCAACATCTTCGCCCTTTATGATCTTTTTTTTCATTTTAGCGCCCTCCCCCTTAAACATATTGCAATTTAAAATTCATTTTATAATATAATTTCATAGTATTTTGCAACTTTGCCTTCATTTTTAGTATATATTATTGCAGGAATTTTATTGCAATACGAAATAATAATATTATAAATTTATCATTGTTATTTTATATTCCAATTAAGCTTCCAATCTTTTATTTCATTTAATAAGTCATAAGCTTGTAAGGTCAATGTTTATAGGAGTTATTGATATATATTTGTTTTCGACAGCAAAGATATCAGTATCTTCATCCTCGGGCATATCTATTAATTCTCCTGCTAGCCAGTAATATATGTTTCCTTTTGGGTCTTTCTTTCTTCAAAATTATTTTTATATATTTTTATACCTAATTTAGTTGTTTTGATACCTTTTATATCATGATATTTTTCAATTTAGGAATATTTACATTAAGATATATGATCTTGGGAGTATAGTGTGATTTAATACTTTGATTGCAAATATTCTTTTGCAACTTCAGCCGCAATTTGTAAAATCTATAGCTTTATGATCTACATAAGAAAATGCAATTGAAGGAATTCCAAATATTGCTCCTTCAACTGCAGCTGATACCGTTCCAGAGTATATTACATCAGTGCCAAGGTTTTCTCCGATATTTATACCTGATACTATCAAATCTGGTTTTACTTCCATTAGGTTTTCTATTCCTAAGCTTGATGCAATCGGCAGGTGTACCATTAACCCACCAAGCCTTTATATTCGGCACCAAATATATCTACTTTATTGCTTCTTAATGGTGTATGCATCGTAACTGCATGACCAATTGCACTTTGATTAGTTTCAGGAGCTACTACATATACCTCTCCTAATTCAGTCATTGCTTTTGCCAGAGCTTGAATACCTTTAGAATATATACCATCATCATTAGATATTAAAATTTTCAATTTATTTACCTCCTTGCTGATAATATTTATTATTGATTATTTTTAAAATAAATGCACAGACTAAAATATATGAATCAAGAAAAATGTTTTATTAGAAACACATAGAGATCTTTTTACTAATATTTTTATGCGACAGGGTGATAATATGATACAAATTGATGATGCAGGAAGCGGCAGCTTAATTGGCGGAACTTGCATCGGGGCAATAAGAATCGAGACTGGTGAATATTATAATGAAATAATACCAATCAATTTGTTTAATAAAGAGAACTTTAAAAACAAATCATATATTTATTATGCTACAGATATAGTGAAAAGAGGCATACATAATCTTGGAATCTTAAATGAAGAACCATTAGTATCTGTCAAGGTTATATATTTGAGGATACTAGAAACTATTTAAAGAAAAGCAATTATAATTTTACTAAGGGTAAAATTGATGAACCACTTCAGACAATAATTGAAAAAACTTTTGAGGAATATACTATTTCTCTTGGATTGCCTAGAGAGTTTATTATCCTATACCAAATATCCCTTTCACTTCACCGTATATTAAAATGGGTATATGCTGATTATGAAAACAGAGTACCTCTATGCAAAACAGGCTGGAAAAGCTGGAGTAAATACAGTGATCTTAAAGTTGAAACTTATTATGATAAGGTTATGAAAAGCAATTATACCTGTTTAAAATGTGGCAAGAGAATGAATAATAATTCTACAGTAAAGGTATTAAAATTTATAATTAATAAACCTAATTATGTATATTTACATAAGCATTGTATAAAATTTGAAGGCATGGTGAAAACCATGCCTTTAAATTTTAGTTTTATACAGGATAAGTTTTTTGTTCTTTATCTACAAGCTCGCTATCTATACCATATTTTTTTGCTTGTCTGTCCTTAAAGAACTTAATAGCTACTGCTGGGAACAAAGCATAGGATAATACATCTTCTTCTTGCTCGTAATATTCCTTCATTTCTGCCTTAACTGCTTCTAACTGTGGAGCAATTAAATCTGCAGGTCTACAGGTTATAACCTCTTCATCGCCTATAATCTTTTTCTTTATATCTTCAGAAATAGGTACTGAAGGTCTGCCATATTTTCCTTTTACATAATCCTTTATTTCATTTGGTATCATCTTATATCGTTCACCTGATATTACATTAAACACAGCTTGAGTGCCAACAAATTGGCTGGAAGGTGTAACCAGTGGTGGAAAACCTAAATCTTCTCTTACTCTTGGTACCTCTTTAAGCACTTCTTCATATTTATCAGATGCATTTTGCATTGCAAGCTGTGACATTAGGTTTGATAGCATACCTCCAGGAACTTGATATGAGAGTACTTTTGTGTCAACATTAAATACATTCATATTTAAGAACACCATTTGCTATATATTTTTCTCTGATGGTTTTGAAATAATCTGCAATTTCTCCTAATAGCTCTATATCTAAGACCTGTATCATATTCTGTACCTTGTAATGTAGCAACCATAGGTTCTGTAGGAGGTTGTGAAGTTCCTAGACCAAAAGGTGAAATAGCAGTATCAATTATATCTACTCCTGCTTCTATCGCCTTTAAATAAGTCATATCAGTCATACCACTTGTAAAATGAGTATGAAGCTGAATTGGTATGTCTAATATTCTTTTTAAGTTCTTTTATTAATTCATAACCATAATAAGGAGTGAGTATTCCTGACATATCCTTAATACAAAGAGAATCTGCACCCATATCCTGCACTTCCTTAGCAAGCTTTACATACATTTCTATATTATGAACAGGGCTTATAGTATAAACAACTGTACCTTGAGCATGACCACCATACTTTTTAGTTGCTTTAATAGCTGTTTTAATATTTCTTAAATCATTTAATGCATCAAATATTCTAATTATATCAATACCATTTTTTATAGAAAGTCTTACAAATTCATCTACAACATCATCTGCATAGTTCTTATAGCCAAAAATATTTTGACCTCTTAAAAGCATTTGAAGCTTTGTATTTTTAACCTTTGATTTGATTATTCTCAATCTTTCCCAAGGATCTTCATTTAAAAATCTAAGACATGAATCAAAGGTTGCTCCTCCCCACATTTCAAGAGAATGATAACCTACCTGATCTATTTTTTCTAATATCGGAAGCATTTCTTCTGTTCTCATTCTTGTAGCAATTAAAGATTGATGTCCATCTCTTAGTCCAGTTTCTGTTATTTTAACTTTTGCCATGTAATTGTATTCCTCCTATCCTGCATAGCTTGGCGCATATGCTACTATATATTTTATATCATATTTGTATTGAAAAATATATATTATTCGTCAAAATTTTGTTCTATTTGACGAATAAACAATACTTATATTATTTACAAGAGCATGGTTTAAAATAATCAACCAAGCTTACCTTGTAAAAGCTATGCTCAAAGCTCTCTCCAAAGTAATTACTATAAAGTCTTTCTATTTCTTGAAGCTCATCCTTTTCATTCATTTTATCGAACTTCAAATTATCAGCAAATTGATCACAGCTTCCACTTAAGTATGCTGTTTTTGCACCACTCAGCTCAGCAGTGTTTAGTATTGCTTTCACAAGAGCACTGCCCATACTATCTCTTCTATAATTATTTGAAATATAAACCCAGTTTATAAGGCATATATCCTCAAAAAGTATGCTACAGCCTATACCACATATTATATTTCCTATTGAAATCAGCATCATGTTTTCCAGTTTATCGATCATATAGGTTTTATCAAAGAATAAAGTCTCTGCATTATTGTATAAGTACTCTAAATCTTTTGGCTGTACTTTTCTTATTTCTATCATTACTTCTCTCCTATGCCGAATAAATATTTTATTTCTTCTTCTTTTAGATATCTCCAATGACCTTTCATTAAATCACCAAGCTCAAGCTTTCCTATACTAATTCTTTTCAGACTTATAACCCCATGATTCACTGCATCACACATTTTTCTTACTTGACGATTTTTTCCTTCATGTATTGTTATGTCAACTAAGCTATTGTTATTTTTTATTTCTAACACCGTAAGCTTTGCTGGCGAGGTTTTATATTCATCAATAAAAATCCCCTCAGCAAATGTATCTATGTCTTGCTGCTCAATTCTCCCTACAACTAGTGCTCTATAGGTTTTATCAATATTATGACTAGGATGGGTTATTTTATATGTAAGGTCTCCATCATTTGTTAGTATTAGTAGTCCCTCAGTATCATAATCTAATCTTCCTACAGGGAAAATCCGCTCTTTAATCTCCGAAGTCAAATCCAAAACAGTAGGTCTATTAAATTGATCCTTTGAGCTTGTTATATAGTCTGAAGGCTTGTTTAGCATTACATAGATATTATGTGTTTGGTTGCTTAGAATTTTACCCTCAACTTCTATTTTATCCTTTTGCTTGTCCGCCTTTACTCCAAGCTCTTTTACTACTACACTATTTACTTTAACCTTACCTTGCAGTATAAGCTCCTCACATTTTCTTCTTGATGCTACGCCAAGCTCTGCCATAATCTTCTGTAGACGTTCTTCCATATTTATCACCTTTTATAAAACAAATTGATGAAATGCAAAATAACTTTCACCAATTTGTAAAATTTATTATTAATAAAGCTTTTATTTTCATTTATTATATCTAGACTATACGTTTTCGCAACATATTTAGTCAATCATATTTCGAAATATTTTTTTCATATAATGCAGTGGATTTTGAGACTTAACTGATTCTGTGTACTCCAAATCAACTGTTCCTACAAGTTCATCTTTCATATAAATCTTGATTTCACCAGCTTTTGTACCTTTTAAAATAGGTGCTGTATTATTGAATTTTAACTGTTGTATAAGTATGACATTGTCAAGCTCATCAGTTTTTATTGGTAAGTAAAAATCAGTAGTAGGCTTTAATCCAACTATATCTTTATCTCCCTTAATAACCTTTAGATATTGGTATAGCTCACCACTATCTATAATTTTTTGTTGTGAGTAATTGTTAAAGCAATAATCAAGTAAAGCACTTGATTCCTCCCACATTGGACTACAATTAAGTACTACACTGCAAAGCTTCCAGTTGTTTCGAGTTGCTGAAGCAACTAAGCATCTTCCTGCTTTTTTTGTAAAACCTGTCTTTACTCCATCTCCGCCCTCGAATTGCCAAAGCATTTTGTTCTTATTCATCATGCTTCTTTTCCATTCAACATCAGGTGGCCCACTTATAGTTTTACGCTTTGTACTTACAATTTCTGCAAACTTGGGGTTTCTTAGAGCGTAGCTTGTAATAAGTGCTAAATCATATGCTGTAGTATAATGCTGTTGACTATCCAATCCATGGGGATTGGCAAAGCTTGTATTTTTTGCACCTATCTCTTTGGCCTTTAGATTCATCATATATGCATAGCCTTCTATACTTCCTCCAAGGTGCTCTGCTACTGCTGTTGCTGCATCATTTCCAGATCTTAGCATTATTGCAAAGAGTAATTCTTCTACAGTGATTTTCTCTCCTTCTTTTAGATAGATAGAAGAGCCTTCAACATTTGCTGCATTTTTACTCACAGTAACAATTTCATTTAACTTTCCAGTTTCAATTGCTACTAAAACAGTCATTATTTTTGTTGTACTTGCCATTGGAAGCTTTTGCTCCGAATTCTTGCTGTATAAGACTCTACCTGTTTTTACATCCATTACTACAGCTGCTTTTGCGCTTGTATTGACATCTGCATATACAAAAGTTACACATAGGTTAAAAATCAATAAGCAAGACATAACAAACAATGCTATCTTCTTCATTTTATCACTCCGCCAATAGTTTTAATAGGAGGCATAAATGCATATTATATACCTCTTTAATGCAAAGTAGTCTTGTATTTATTATTGACAGAATGAAAAATATAATGCCTTTTTTAATTACTAATATTTAACTTTCAGTAATTGTATTACAACCAAATTCCTTTGCTATCTTCTGAGCCTCTTTAATGTCCTCATCGCTCCAAATAGACCAACCACCTTTTAATATTCCGTTGACATAGATTTCTACTTTATCTTTTTTAAACATCATTATTTTACCATTTTTATTTTTCATTTGATTTATTTGTCGCTTTACAGCTTCTTCAATATCTACATCAAGTACCTTCATAGCTATCATAAGACAGGATAAAGCATCTTCTAATTCATGTTTTGCTGTATCGGAATCACCTTTAAGTAATGCTTTTAGCGATTCTGCCACTTCCTCATTTAAATGACTTATTACCTCTTTGGGATCATCTGTAATATACTTACGATTTTCCCATATTAGTTCTAAAGCTTTTTTAATCTCCAAAATATCACCCCCAGATAATAATAATCATAGCATATTTTAGCAATTGTGACCATTTTATATAAATATGGCATGTAAATATCAATTTACATGCCATTACAAAAAACCAACTTTAGTTATTAGTTATATCCATATTTCTATTTTTAACCATTTTTTCCATGTTCTCAATAAAGTTTGGAATCATATCTATAATTCTATCAGCTGTTGTATTATAAGTAACTGGAAGCATTCTTAGCTGACCATTTGCTGAAGTTAAAAATGCTATAGGTTGTATTGTAACACCTGCTCCAGTACCTCCAGCAAAAGGATAACAACTGTCTGTCTCTATTTTTTTTTGTTCAGTCTCACATTTGTTTGATAAATCACCACCGCCTGCTACAAAAGCATAGCATACTCTTGAAATAGGTATTGCTATAGTACCGTCTTTTGCTTCTACAGGATCACCTACTACTGTATTTACATCTATCATATTTTTAATACTTTCCATTGTAGTTCTCATTAAGTTTTCTACTGGCTGTTGCACTTAATCACTTCCTTTGAAAATTTATAAGTTAACATTTAACGGTGCTTCCTGACTTAAACTCTTCTTTTTTATTTCTTTGCTTCTCTTAAATACAATTATTACCGTATTTATAATATTTCCTAACCTAAAATTTATTATGCAACTAGTTTCCAATTCAAAGCCTTCCTTATCAAAGACAGGTGATATTTCTATTGCTTTTGTTGTCAAGTCTAAATTAGCTTTTATAATTGACAAAGAAGTTCCTACGACAGCCCATACAGTACCACAAGTAAGTGCAGTCAAAGTCGCATCATATATCCCAAGCTTTAGCATAATAGATAGCTCTCTTATCTTTATGTGCTTAAACCAATACTTCTTTAATGTGTTTAAAAGAATAGCATCATGATGAAATAATTTTTTAATTTTGTAATAATCTTTGACAGTAAATATTTTGCTTATTCTTTTAAATAGCTTGTTTGTTTTATTTGATTCTACTTCAGCTCTATATTTTAAAGCAGGCTTACCATTTACAAATACAATGTCAAGCATTGGAAGCTCAAATTTCAAATTAAGTAACCCATATAAGGTTCTCATCCTGGTTATAATTGCATCGTCTTCATTTCTTTTAATAATCTTAAGCTTAATCTGTATCGGCATGAAATATAACAATATTCCTATAAGCCCTAAGCAGATTAAAATATATAATATTTTCAGCATTATTTTCCTCCGAATACAGAGTATGTTTCTAATGTATTTTTACACAATATAGAAAAATAATGCATGTATATAAAAAAAGATGTGCTAATGCACATCCTCATTTATTGCTACTTCTTCCTGAAAATCCTGCAAAGGAGGAAGCTCCTGTAGGTTTTTAAGTCCAAAAAGCTTTAGAAAATTATCTGTTGTACAATATATCATAGGTCTTCCAGGTTCATCTAACCTTCCAGCTTCAAAAACTAACGACTTATCTTCCAGTCTTGATATACTGCTTTCTGATTTTACACCTCTAATAGATTCTATCTGAGCCTTTGTTATAGGTTGTTTATACGCTATAATAGATAAAGTTTCAAGTGCTGCCTGTGACAAGCCTTGCCTTGTTTGTGGCTTTACCAGTCTTTCTATATATTCATAATGCTCAGGTCTAGTGCAAAATTGATAACTACTATTAACCTCAATAATCTGAATTCCTCTTTTTTCTTCGTTATTGATATCCATCATTTGATTTATAATCTTCTTTACAGTACTTTCATCAATACTAAGGACAATAGCCAGTTCTTTTAGTGATACTGCATCACCTGCTACATAAAGCAAGCTCTCAATAACTGATTTTATTTCTTTTATATCCATTCTTAATACCTCAGCTATTTATTTTTCTTCTTTTTATTAAAATCTTATCAAAATTAATTTCCTGCTCAACAATTACAAGTTTTCTCTTAACCATCTCTAGGGTAGCAAGGAATGTTACTATTATCTCATACTTGTCTATTGAATCCTTAAACAACTCTTCAAAATAAAAGGTTTGTCTTGTAACTAAGAGCTTTGTAATTTCTTTTATTTTATCATCTATTGTAAATACATCACGATATATCTGCCTATACACTTTTTTTGTCTTAGTTGTATTTTTCTGCATAATATCCTTAAGAGTTTTAGCTAGCAGCTCAACAGAAACCCCTGTTATAGATGTAAAGTCAGAAATATAGTCCTCAATAGGCTCGGGACTTTTATAAAATACCTTTTCATATATCTGAATCTTATCTCTTAGTAGTAAAGTAAACTCCTTATACTTCTTATACTCAATAAGTTTTTGAACAAGCTCTTCTCTTGGGTCAATCTCAATACCAGAGTTGTCCTCTTTTTGAGTTTAGGAAGCAGCATTTTTGATTTAATCTCTACCAAGGTTGCAGCCATTACAATAAATTCACTGGCAGCCTCCATATCCATTTCCTGTATTAACTCTAAATATTCTAAGTACTGATATGTAATCTCAGCAATAGGTATATCATAAATATCAACCTCGGCCTTCTCAATAAGATGGAGTAATAAGTCCAGAAGGTCCTTCAAAATTTTCCAGCTTTACTTTAATAGACATTTTTATCTACTCCAATTCCAGCATATTCACTTTTATCCATATATAATTCTAAATAAGATTATATTAGTCCAAGCAAGGACATAAAAAATATAACAACAATTTGTATTTTTGTAGCCAAAAAAATAACCATTGGAGTAAGAATCTTGTCTAATAAATTCGAAAATACTAGTAGAATCAATATAATACTTGCATATCTTTCATACTCATACATTTTGCTTTCTAGTGGAGCTGGAAGAATGCTGGCTAATATCTTTGAACCGTCTAATGGCGGTATAGGTATTAGGTTAAAAACGCAAAGTCCAACGTTTATAATAAACGAAGCCTGAATTATATTATATGCAGTTTCACTAGTAGAATGGAATATATTAAAAACAAAATACATAATAGTCAAACTTATAAAAGCAAGTAAAAGATTCATAACAGGACCTGCTAAGGAAACTAGAATTGTACCTATTCTTCTATTTCTAAATTTGTCTGGATTTATTGGTACTGGTTTTGCCCATCCAAAGCCTGCAAAAAGCAAAGCTAAAAAGCCTACAATATCAAAATGCGCTCTAGGATCTAGAGTAAGCCTTCCCATGTTTTTTGCTGTATTATCTCCCATATAATATGCCGCTAATGCATGAGAAAACTCATGGAATGAAATAGCTATAAAAATCCCTGGTAAAGAATAAAGCTTTTGTAATATAAAACTTGTATCAAACATTTTAAACCTCCTATAAACATTTATTCTAAATTATAACATAAAATATCAAATCACTGCAAAACTATAATTAGGGCAATGCAAATGCATTGCCCTAATTTAATAAAACGAATGTAAATATCTTTACATATTATTTACCCGAACCAAACCAATAACGTAAAGATTTTTTAAAGTTTACTATGAAGGAGGATTTATATACTGTACTATCCGACACCAATGGATATCTCTTTATTTCGCTGTCATCTTTGTATATTATCATCTCACCGATCTTTTGATCCTTTTTAATTGGTGCTACTAAATTTTTAGCAACTACAACTTCCTTCTTAATATTTTTGTCATCACCCTTCTTAGTCAAGAGGCTTATATTTTCTTTACTTACTATTTTTATATAATTTTTATCGCCTTTTGAAACCTGAGCTTCTGCTATTATATCACCAGCTTTTGCAATGGAATAGTTGGAATAATTCGCATAACCATAATTTAGAAGTGTCAATACATCCTTTGTTCTGCTTGTAATATCAGGAGCACCCAAAACTACGCTAATAAGTCTCAGGTTGTTTTTCTTTGCAGTTACTGATATACAATACATCGCCTGTCGTGTGTAACCTGTTTTGATTCCATCAATATAACCTTGATAAAATCTTATCATTTTATTTTTGTTTGTTAGGGATCTTTTTACATCATTATTTTTCCCTATATAAATATCAACCATGTACTTTGAAATATATTCGAATATATTTTGATGCTTTATTAGCTCTCTAGACATTAGTGCAATATCGAAAGCTGAGGTTTCATGCCCATCTACAGGTAGACCATTTGTATTTTTGAAGGTAGTGTCATTCATACCAAGTTCTTTAGCTCTCTGATTCATAAGCTTTACAAACTCTTCTTCGCTGCCTGCTATATGTTCTGCAATTGCAATACAAGCATCATTTGCTGATTCAACTGCTATACCTGTTAATAATTCATGTACTGTTCTAACCTCTCCTGCCTCCAAAAGTAATCTAGTACCTTCGGTATTCTTACTTTCAGCTTGCTTACTTATTGTAACCTTGTCTTGTAGTGTAATCTTTCCTGAATCAATTGCTTCCATAGTTAGCAGCATTGTCATTACTTTGGTAACACTAGCAGGAGGAAGCTTTTCATGAGGATTTTTTTCTACTATTATTTCACCGGTTGCAGAATCAATCAATATTGCTGATTTTCCCTTAAGTTCAACTCCATCTGCCTTCACAGCAGTTAAGCTACTTAATATTAGAGTAAAGCATAAAATTGTACAAAGTATTACTTTTAATATACTATTATTTTTTAGCTGTCTCATAACAATCCTCCTAAGTTTGATTTAAAGTTATATTTCCCTTGAAGGAGAATTGTTATTCTCAATATAATCCATAGAACATATGGTTTATATTATTAGTTATGTAAATTAATACATATATACTATATATATATTTGTCCTATAATAGCTATTAATTATATCCATAATTAGGTTTAATTGCACAATATGTACAATAGTAATATTTGCCATTATTTTTATATTAGTGTTACAATATTTACATACGCTGGTTATAGATGTATATATTGTATTAGGAGGTGATTGTTGTAATAACGTAATTACCTAGCTAAATCAAAAATTACGTAGGAGGGTTTTTATGAAAAAGAAGAATTTTATATCTATTGTGTTATCTATTATGCTTGTAGCTTGCAGCTTAACACAGATTTCGTATGCAGATAATCATTTAATTGAAAGTGATATGAAAGTACTTGCATCAAAAGAATTCATGGGTAGACTTTTTGGAACAGAAGGAAACGAAAAGGCTGTTAGCTATGTGGCAAGTAGATTTTCGGAAATTGGATTAGAATTGTATGATGATGATTACTATCATGTAAGCGAACAAACTATATATGATCCAGAAAAGCAAGTTCATACTCTTGAGGTAGCATTTGAAAATGGCAGTACTAAGCAATATGAATTTGGCAAGGATTATGTAGATAGACGTCATATAAAAGAACTAAATATTTCTGCTCCTATTACCTTTGATAGCAAGGATGAAAATTTGAGTGATAAAATAATAGTAATTGATAATAGTGATGTATATTACAAGTATACAAATAGATGTAAGGCCGTATTTAAAAAAGTAGACTCATTTTTTGGCATGACAGGTGCTTCGAGTTATGGTACACCTTATATAGAGATTTCAGATAAGCTTTATAATACATTATTAACGAAGGAAATAAAAGAAGTTCGACTTATGACAAGACATATACCAGAGCAAGCTGATATAAGACAAGTAGTTGGTAAAATATCTGGTAAAGATAGTAAAAAGTTATTAGTATTATCATCTCATATTGACCATGTAGGATATGCCGGTAAAACTATTTTTTATGGTGCAGTAGATGATGCTTCGGGAACTTCAGTAATTATGAACATAGCAGAAAAATTAAAGAAACAGTCTGAAATAAAGCCTTTTGACATGGATATTATAATATGTGCATTCAATGGCGAAGAAATTTTGTCAACTAATGGCAACCAATTAGTATATGAACTAAGTAAAAAATATGATGAAATTTACAACATTAATTTTGATACACTCGGAAAAGAAGACGGAGGAAAAATTACTATAAATGGAGATCCCTCACTAAATCAAGAGCTAATAAAAGATGTATTTAATTGTTTCGCCAATAATAATTATGAAATATTAGATAAAAACTATGGAGGAAGCGACCATGTTTTATTTAATAGACAAGGATTTTGTGGGGTAACCTTGGGACAGATAGATGTGTTTGGTGAAAATAATACTACTAGTATACATACTGCTGAGGATACGTTAAAACTTGTTGATTATGATCAACTCTATAAAGTAAGTGACGTAGTTTATGACTTTATTATGACTAATAATGGTAAATTATATAGACCTAATTTAAATAACTAGAAGAAAAATAAGAACAGAGAATCCTTAAATACAAAGGGTTCTCTGTTCTTTTATATTAATATTTATGAATTCTATTATAAATAATTTACTTCTCTACAGTGCTCTATCATATTTTTTATATTCTGCTCATCAATCACATTCCACTCAAATGCCAGCTTGCTCAATATCAAATTCGTTTTTTCAAACAGAAAATGAGTTCTTGTCCTTGGTTCATCTATGTGTACATTATCTTCCCCGTTCAAAAGATGGGTGTGCAGCATACTTATGTATGGCAATACATCTTTATTGTTATAATTTTTGTACACATAATCCAAAAATTCTTCTGATGTTACAACCATCACACCCAGATTCAGTCTATCAGAGCTTAAATATTGCGAAAGATTCACTCTGCTTCTGTTCTCTATGTGATAGGTTTCATTTTGCAATGCTGCTTTATTGAATAGCAGTACAATCGCCCTACTTATAAAATCAACACATGTAATAGTTATATTACCAGAATCTCGCGGTATTATTCCAAGCTTTATAAAGGACTTCATTACTGTATACACAGCATTCTGCTCTTTATTATTCTGGAATTTACCTGTTACTGAATCAAATAATATATTCCCTAATCTGAATATATTTACATTTACTCCATTTGCTCTTTCTTTTATAAGTAAGCTTTCTGCCTCTAGCTTGGATTTAGGGTATACTGCCTCTAAATGCTGATTTATATCACAATCATACTCAGTGAATAAACTAGTCTCAACATTTTCGATGTTACCTGCCCCCACTGCCAGAGTTGATATATGATTAAAGGTTTTTTGTCTTCTAAGCTTTGCAAATTCAATCAATGCCTTTGTTGTTTCTACATTTGCCTTATAGGAATCCTGATACTTGCCAAAATGGCTGACATTTCCAGCCGAGTGTACTATACAATCAATTTCCTCGCTTAGATATCTGTATCTTTCCTCCTCCAAGCCTAAATATTCTTCTGCTAAATCTCCAATGTAAATTGCTATTCGATCCTTGTTCGTTTGGTAAAACTCTATGCCAAAATAATAGTTCATATTATCAATTATGCGTCTAGTTGCTTCCTCAATACTATTTCCTCTTATTATCAGATGCAGCTTGGCAGATGTTTCATTCAAAAGCTCTCTAAGCAAGAAAACACCTAGATATCCAGTTGAACCAGTTAATAAAATATTATTATAGCTAATCACTTCTTTTACATCTAAGGCTCTATATACTTCTATTTTTTTACGATATGTTTCCAGCTCCTTCTGAATAGCTGGTTCATCCGAAGCTGTTACAATAGGTACAGTTTCTGTGTGTTTGAGCCTTTCAACCAACATTTCTAGATTATCTCCGCTGACTGAGATGTTTTTTGCTAGTTCCGCTGCATTGGGGTGCATAAATACATCATTAACATGTATTTTGTAGTCCTTTTTCAGCTTTGCTACTAACTCCATAACCTTTATGGAATCGCCACCTATATCAAAGAAATCTTCATTGATGCCTATTCTATTAATTCCTATAACCTGTTCAAATGCTTCTATTATATTTTGTTCCTTCTCATTTCTCGGAGCAATATATTCACTCTCGGACTCCTCACGTTGATATACCTTGTACTGTTGTAGAGGTTTATCTGTCTCTTTACTGCTTATACTGGAAGGTATTGCACTTTCTGCATAGAAATACTTCTTCTCAAATGGATAAGTAGGTAATGACACACGGTATCTTCTCTCAGCTTTGTAGAATGCTCTCCAATCAATATCTGCACCTAGCAACCATAAGTATCCCAGAGCATTCAGCAAAAAGTCATTATCAGACTGAACTTCCTTGGGATGCTTCACTGTACTGATTGCATAATTTTTTCTTTCTCTATCCATCAATTGCTTTGTCAAAGAGCTTAACGTCTTCCCTGAGCCTATCTCCAGATATATGTTGCTAGTGTTTCTTACCAATTCAAGTAGTCCATCATTAAATCTTACAGTGCTTCTTATATGCTTTATCCAATATTCATTATCGAAGATGTCCTTGTCAGATATCCAGTTGCCTGTTAAGTTGGATATGTAGGGTATTGATGCACTATTAAACTTTATTGTACTTAGTATCTCTCTGAACTCCTCCAATATTGGTTCAACCATATATGAGTGGAAAGCATGAGAGGTGTGTAGTCGGCTGGTCTTATATCCAAGCTCTCTCAAATGTTCTTCTATGGCTTCAATTTCTTTATCTTCACCCGATAGCACACAGGATGCTTGTCCATTTACAGCTGCTATTGATAGTCTGTCTCCAATCAGTTCCTTTAACCGTTCTTCTGATTCTGGCACACTAAGCATAGAACCCTTGGGTAAGCTTTGCATAAGCTTGCCTCTATTGTAAACCAGGTATAGTGCATCCTCCAAAGATAGCACTCCTGCCATACATGCAGCGGTATATTCCCCGATGCTGTGCCCTATCATAGCACTGGGTTTTATCCCCCAGTAAATTAGAAGCTTCGCAAGAGCATACTCAAAGATAAATATCACTGGTTGTGCAAAATTAGTCTGGTTAATCAGATTTGCATTTTCAGAGTTATCCTTATCTGGATACCATATACTCTTGATATCTGCACAATTCAGCTTTTTTAAAATATCAAAGCAGTTATCCACCTCTTTTTTAAATATTGGTTCTTTCAGATACAAATCCAAGCCCATATTGATATATTGAGCTCCTTGTCCAGGGAACATAAATACTATATCTTTACATTCTTTATCCGATTTCATTGCTTTAACTCTTGTCGATTCTTTGGAAGACAATTGAGTAATTAAATCATTAACATCTGTACAGACCAACATTATTTTATGCTTAAAGGGCTTTCTTCCAATGTTCAATGTATAAGCAGTATCCTCCAAGCTTATACTTGGATTTTTCTTCATATAGTCAACAAGATTTGAAGTTAATATTTGCAGTGCTGAACCAGTTTTGGCAGACAGTGTTATCAATTTACTATCTCTTCCATTACTGCCCATTTCCATTTTTGGAGCTTCCTCCAATATAATATGAGCGTTTGTACCACCAATTCCAAAAGAGCTTACCCCTGCCCGAAGCGGATATTTGCTATTTATCCAATCAACTAACTCCTTGTTTACATAGAATGGACTATTTTCAAAGTCAATATTAGGATTAGGGGTTTTGAAATTCAAGCTAGGTGGAAGTTGTTTATTTTTTAGTGACAATACTGTTTTTATAAAACCTGCTATTCCAGCGGCATTATCCAGATGTCCTATATTAGTCTTAACTGAGCCTATCCGACAGCTGCCCTTAATATCTGTATCAAAAGCTAATCTGAGACCTTCTATTTCTATGGGATCACCCAGTTTTGTACCAGTACCATGAGTTTCTATATAGCTTATGCTTTCTGGCTCTACCTCAGACATATATAATGCAGATTTTATTACCGCAGCCTGCCCCTGAGGGCTTGGAGCAGTATATCCTACCTTATTTATACCATCATTGTTTATTGCTGACCCTTTTACCACTGCATATATATGGTCGCCATCGGCTACTGCATCCTCTAGGCGTTTCAGCAGCACAATACCTGCCCCTTCTCCTCCAACCGTTCCGCTTGCTTCTGCATCAAATGCCCTGCAATGACCATCTTTGGACATTATAGAGCCCTCTTCATACATATACCCTTTATTAGTTGGATATGTAATCTTTACCCCTCCTGCTAGTGCCATATTACATTCTCCGCTTATCAGTCCCTGGCAAGCCATATGCAGGGCTACCAGTGACGAAGAACATGCAGTTTGGATTGTGAGGCAAAGTCCTCTCAAATTAAATTTGTACGCAAGTCGGGTGCTGAAAAACTCACTGCCATTTACCAGCATTTCATTCATGCCTGCACTATGCTTGTAGTTGAATACATTTATTATCCAGCCGAGATTTACAGATGCTCCAATATATGCCCCAATTAATCCCTTATAGTTTTGACTGCTGTATCCCGAATCCTCAAGCGCTTCCCATGTACATTCATATAATAATCTAAGCTGTGGATCCATTATTTCTGCTTCTCTCGGAGTATATCCAAAGAAATCTGCATCAAAATATTCTATGTTTTTTATTACTCCCTTTGCTTTTACATAATTAGGATTATTATATATCTCAGGGCTACAGTGCGTAAGCTCCTCATCCTTAAAAAATGATATGCCTTCCACTCCATTTTTTAGATTTGTCCAAAACTCATCAATATTATCAGTGCCTGGAAATCTTCCGGACATTCCAATTACCGCAATCTCAAAGCCTGTAGTATTATCCATCTTACATTTCCCCCTTATTACGCTGCATTCTACGTTGAAGCCTTTTTTTACCTTCACCTAATTCCTTTTGATTATCATGTACTTCAGTTGTTATTGCTATTTCTTCCATTGGTAATGCCAGATACTCCGCCAAGCTCTTAATATTGGTATACTTGAAAAAATCGGTAATTGACAGCTGCATCTTAAATTCATTAGATATTCTGTTGTTAAGCTGGATAATCTTTAAGGAGTTACCTCCTATATCAAAAAAATTATCATGAATACTTATTTCGTCGACATTTAGCAATTCCTTCCATATACTTGCTATTCTCTTTTCCACTTCCGTTTCAGGAGCTTCATACTCCGCTCTTAGTATAGTGCTTGTATCAGGCTTCGGTAGTGCTTTTTTATCTAGCTTTCCATTATTGGTCAGCGGCAATTTATCCATTTGTATAAAATACGAAGGTATCATGTAGTCAGGTAGTACTCCACCCAAATATTCCTTCAACTCGCCTACTGACATTTCTCTATCTGCAGCTATATATGCGCATAGCTGCTGGATTCCTTCCTGGTTTTCTCCAGCTATTACAGCTGCTTCCTTTATAGCTTGATGCAGCAGCAAACAGCTTTCTATTTCTCCCAGCTCTACTCTAAAGCCTCTGATCTTAATCTGTTGGTCTATTCTTCCTAAAAACTCTATATTTCTATCAGGCAGCCACCTTGCCATATCGCCTGTTCTATACATTCTGTATCCTGGCTGAAATGGGTTCTCTACAAATTTTTCTGCTGTCAAGTCTGCCCTATTCAGGTATCCCCTTGATATCCCTTTGCCTGCAATACATAGTTCGCCTGCAATCCCTTCCGGCAATAGCTCAAGATTCTTATCCAATATATAGATTTTTGTATTGCTTATAGGACTTCCTATCGGTATGACATTAATACTGTTTACCAATCTACTATCAATGGAATATGTTGTAGTTACATCACAGCATTCAGTGGGGCCATATACGTTAGTCACAACCAATCTGCTGTTAATGTTCAATATTTCATTTACCAGTTTAATTCCTAATGCTTCTCCTCCCACTACAAGCTCCTTCATTTCTATACACTTGTCCTCTTTTTTTACAGCATCCAACATTATTCTGATGTGAGTAGGTGTTGCATCAGAAATATCTATATGTTTTTCCTGATAATAATCTAGAAGCTTACTTCCATCCAACCTAGTCTCTTCCGGTACTATAAATAATGTGTGTCCAAGCAGAAGTGATGGGAATATCTGCTTAACTGAGGCATCAAACACATAAGGAGCAACCAAAGCAATATTTAGAGGTTCTGTATATTTATCATATATACGCTCCTTTAGCGCCATTACAAGATTAGTAAGACTGCTATGCTCAATAGCTGTTCCTTTTGGCTTTCCTGTGCTTCCTGATGTATATATTACATATGCAAGGCTATTTACTGTATTATCATATCGTTTTGTAGAAGCTTTAGTTTCATATATTCTACTGTCATCAATGCATATAATCTCACCGTCAAACTCGGTTCTGTCCGCTATATGACTTTGTGTCAGTAAAATATTAACCTTGCCGTCATCAAGCATAAATCCTATTCTATCTTTGGGATAGCTTGGGTCTATCGGCAGATATGCTCCCCCAGCTTTTAATATACCCATTATTCCTACTATTACCTCTAGTGAACGCTCAGTCATTATGGCTACAATACTATCTTCTTTTATTCCTTTATTTCTTAGTAGTTCTGCAAGCAGATCTGATTTTTCATTAAGTTGCCTATAGGTTAATCCCTTATCTTGATATACAACAGCCATTTTTTCTGGTGTTTTCGCTGCCTGCTCCTCAAATAATTGTGATATAGTCTTCTCATTGAAATAATCTCTCTGTGTTTGGTTAAGGTCAAATATCACCCGTTGTCTTTCTTCCAGCGGTAATACATCACTCTTATTAATCTCTGTCTCTGGAGATTTTATAAATATATTTAAAATGTTTTTATAATATTGTACTACTCTATCCATTTGTCCAGATATATATATGCTGTCATCATACCTTATATCTAACTCAAAAGCTTCAAATGTATTGGTTATGGCAAAATTGAATAATGTGTTTGTTCTTGCATAAGAAAGATTACCCGATTTTCCTGCATTACTATTTGATGTTTGCATACTAATCTCACTCATAATATGAAAATCAATATAGTTAAATAGAGTATCAAACAAGGAATTTTCTCGGACAGTGCTTTCTCCTAACTCCTTCAATATCTCCGACAAAGGCAGCTTACCATACAGCTTTAGTTCTATTACTTTTTTATCTACACTTCTGAGTAAGTCCTCCCATTTCATTCCCTTTTCAAATTTCATTCTAAGCGGTACGGTGTTCAGGAAACAGCCCAAAAGCTTATCGCTGCCTTCACATGTTGGTCTGCTGTGTTCAACCAATCCCAATACTATATCGTTTTCATAGGATAGCATGTTCATCATATATGCATAGGCTGTAAAACAGACCGTTTTTATATTTGTTTTATATCTGGATGCTGTCTTTTTCAATTCCTGCAACATATCTTTTCCTAGATTGTATTTAACTGCTTTAAAGCTTCCATACTCTGAATCTTTTTTGAGACTTAATCTCTTGTAACCTGTTAATTCTTCCTTCCAATAATCTGATATTTCTCGATTGTTTTTAATTGCTATCTGTTCAATCACATAATCCTTGTAGCTATGTTTCATAGCTCCAGGATAAAATTCATTTTCGCCAGCTTCCTTAATACTGGTATAGATGGTTGATAATTCTGTAATAAACGATGCTACACTCCATCCGTCAAGAACAGCATGATGACATATTAATGCAAACATGTAGCTAGTCTCACTAGTCAAGAATATATTTACTCTCCATAAGGGCTTTGATAAATCAAAGATATTTTTTCTATCCTCTTCCATATATTTTTTAATATTATTAATTTGTTCTTCTTTTGTTATTGCTTTAAGGTCTATATATTGAACCTCTGGACTAAAGTCGGCATAAACAATTTGTACTGGACAGTAAAAATCATATATATTAAAGCTCGTTCTTAGTATTGCATGCTTTTGCGTCATTAGTTCTATTGCTTTTTGCAGTGCTTTAAAATTCATATTCTTGTCTTCTACAGGGTATAGCATTTGATCATGATAAACAGCTTCCTTGGGATTCTTCAAGTAATGGTATATCATCCCCTGAGCTATCTCGCTCATTGGATATATATCTTCTACATTGCCTCTAAGCTTAGCGGCTTGTTCGGGACTTTCCAATATTGCTCTTTTTGTTGCTTCCACTTCTGATCTTGCATTTTCCATTTCCTTTTGGGTTTTATCTTCCTGTATGTCTGAAAAGCATTCTGAAAGCTCTTTTATTGTAGGGAACTGGAATACACTTCTTATATGAAGCTGCTTACCCATTCTTTTGTTTATTGCACTTACCAGTCTCAGGGCTTTTATAGAATCCCCTCCCAGCGTAAAGAAATTGTCATTTATTCCTGCTCTATCTACTTTTAGTACCTCTCCCCATATACTAGCAAGCTGTTCTTGTTCTTCATTTTCTGGCGATTGATATTCTGTTCCTGTAGACATAGTACAATCTGGTTCCGGCAATGCCCTACGATCAATCTTTCCGTTTGAAGTTAAAGGCATCCTGTCTAGCTCTACAAAATATGCTGGTAGCATATAATCAGGAAGTTCCTCTGACAAGAATCCTCGCAGCTCTGATAGCGTTAATTTGTTTTCTTCTGACACCATCGTATCTTCTACTATATATGCACATATATAGTTATTGCCATTGCTGTCTAGCTTCGCCAACACCAAAGCTTCTGCTATACTTTTATGGTTTAGTAATCTGTTTTCTATCTCTCCAAGCTCTATTCTGTGTCCTCGTATCTTAACCTGATGATCTATTCTTCCTAAGTATTCCATATCGCCATCTGGGAGTATTTTTACTAAATCTCCTGAACGATATAATCGCTCTGCTGGTATATATGGGTTCTGAACAAATTTTGTTGCAGTAAGCTCTGGTTGATTTAGGTATCCACGACAGACACCTGCTCCTCCTACACATAATTCTCCAGCTACCCCAATAGGAAGTAGCCTCATATTTTTATCCATTATGTATGTTGTTAATGTAGGAATAGGTCTGCCTATATTTCCTATATTATTATCTATTTCAAATTCCGTTATCTCTTTGTATGTAACATGCACCGTAGTTTCTGTTATTCCATACATATTTATCAGCTTGGTATTTTCATATTTTTGCTTCCAACTTTTCAGATGTGCTGGCTTTAGTGCTTCTCCTCCAAATATTATATATCTTATAGCCAGTTGTTTTTCTTCGCTTTTTTCTTCTTCTGCTGATAGGTTATAAAAGGCAGTAGGCGTTTGATTCAACACTGTCACTTGTTCCTTCTTCAACAGTTTTAAATATTCAAAAGGATCCTGAGCTATTGCTTTGGGTACTACTACAAGTTTTCCCCCATACAGCAATGCACCGTACATTTCCCATACCGAGAAATCAAAGCAATAGGAATGGAACATTGTCCAGACATCCCTTGTATTAAAGTCAAACTGCATTTTATCATTAAAAAACAGTCTAACCACATTACCATGCTCTATCAATGCACCCTTAGGCTTGCCAGTAGTTCCTGAGGTATAAATCACATATGCAATATCACAGGGTTTATTTACATGCTCCAGATTGTTCCTTTTCTCTGCATATGAACTTTCCTCATCAAGTAGAACTAATTTACCGTCAAAGCAAACTCTATTCTCCAAGCTGCTTTGTGTAACAAGTAGCTTGCATCCACTGTCTTGAAGCATATACTCTTTTCGTTCTCTGGGGTACTCTGGATCTATGGGTAGGTAAGCACCGCCAGCCTTCAATATTGAAAGTATTCCTATCACCATATCCATGGAACGCTCTACCATAATTCCTACAAGACTGTCTGCTGTAGCTCCCTTTTCTCTCAGCACCCTTGCCAATTGATTTGCTTTTTCATTTAACTCATGGTAAGTAAGCTGATAATCGCCATACACAGCTGCAATATTTTCAGGAGTAGCTGCTGCCTGTTCTTCAAATATCTGATGTATAGTCTTATTTTTCGGATATTCTACCATTGTTCTGTTAAAATCAAATAATAACTGTTGTTCCTCTTCCTTATTCAATATGTCTATTTCATCTATTCTTATTCCCGAATTATTTATTACACTGGCAAACACATTCGTCAGATGCTTTGTCAACCTTGTTATAGTCTCTTCGTTGAACAGCTTTGTACTGTATTCCACTTTTAATATCTATATGGTCTTTACGTTCATGCACATTCAAAGTTATATCAAATTTTGATATCTTGTTTTCCCCCTGATATACGCTAAAGCTTAAATCTTCGATGTCAACCGTTTTTATCTCTGTATTCTGTAATACAAGCACTACGTCAAACAATGGATTTCGGCTCATATCTCTTCTCACATTAAGCTTTTCCACTAGCTCCTCAAACTGATAAGCTTGATTCTCATATGCCTTCAAACATCTGTTTTTTACTTCCTCTAAATAATCCTTATATAGCTTGTTTCCTTCGGGATAGCTTCTCATTGCTAAGGTATTTACAAATACACCCATAATATTATTCAAATCATTATGCTGTCTTCCTGCTATCGGACTTCCTACTACTATATCTTCTTGTCCGCTATACTTTGATAACAATATGCTAAAGCCAGATAAAAGCACCATATATGTAGTGGCACCAGTTTGCTTTGATAACTGTCTTATACCTGCTGTCAATTTTTCGTTAAGTTCAAAATTTATACTATCTCCTGCAAAGCTCTGTATCGGCGGTCTGGGGTAATCTGTCGGCAGACTCAAAACAGGCAGTTCTCCTTCAAATTCCTTGAGCCAATACTCCTCCTGTTTCTTCATGATTTCACTGCTTTTCAGCTTGTTCTGCCATGCTGCATAATCCTTGTACTGTATTTTCAGTTCAGGCAATTCTTGATGTTGATAGAGCTTAATGAATTCTTCCACTAATATGCTCATTGATACACCATCTGATATAATATGATGCATATCATATAGCAGAATGTGCTTTTCTGCATGTACTTTTACAAGCCCCACTCTCAGAAGAGGTGCTTTTTCCAAGTCAAACGGTCTTACAAATTCCTTTACTAATGCTCTTACTTCTGAATCCATAACTTCGTTATACTCAATTTCAAAATCTACCCTATCATATATCTTCTGTAGTATTTCTTCTCCACTAAGCTCAAAGCTTGTCCTCAGTGCTTCATGTCTATTTACCAGAGCTTTAAATGCTTCTTCCAGTCTCTGTATATCCAAAACTCCTGTTATCTCCAGCACTCCTGATATATTGTAGCCTGTACTTTGCATATCTAGCTGCTGCAAGGTGTATAACCTCTTTTGTGCTGAAGATAGCTCATAGTACTCTTTATCTTCTACCTTTTCTATTTCTTCATATACATTTTCTCCCGATAACCTTATATACTCAACCAAGCCCTTTATTGTAGGAGTTCTGAATATCTCTCTTAACGGTACCTCGATATTCAGTTCCTTATGCAGTCTGCCTATCAGGCTGGTTGCCCTCAGAGAATGTCCTCCCAAATCAAAGAAGCTGTTATTAATCCCTACTTTTTCTACTCTTAGTATTTCTTCAAATATCTTTACAAGCTTCTCTTCCAATGGATTTCTTGGTGCTTCGTAATTATTGCTTTTTCTTCCTGCCTTCATGTTCTCATATATTGGCATTTGAAGAAGCTTCTCACCTGTATAATATTTAAGTGGTAGCATATATGCGTTGTGCAACAGCTCAGCTTCGTTTTCTATAGTTATCTGCCATTTCATCTCAGTTGTATTCTTTGCAGTCTCTGGTACTGAATAAAACAAATTATATTGAGCTTCATCTGATTGAAGTATTATATTTGCCTTACTGAGACTTCCATATTTATATGAGCTGATGACATCCTTATTTATATTACTATTCAAATAGTTGTAAATTTCGGTACTGTCACACTTGTAACATATCTGCTGCACACCTGTCCTCTGTTGGGACAGCTCATTGTTCTCGCTTAGTTCACTACCCATATCTGCCAGCAATTCAATATTTCCAGTTCCTTGCTTTGACATAACAATGGACATAATTTTTCTTGCTTCATTATATATACGGTTAGTCTCAAAATATCCCAATACTTTGAAGAAAGTAATGCTATTTTCATAGTCTGTAGTTTTTAGTCTTATAACATTCTCAACTTTCCCGCCATTGTCCAAAGTATTATCTTGAAGGAATTCTATTACTCCCACACCTTGAACATGTATGAACATAACCTCCTTACCGCCGAACAGAACTGCCTGCTTTGCCTGGCTTACAATTTCCCATGGAATGTTATTGTTATCCAGATCTTTTAGTACTTCAGAAAAATTCTTTACTCTATAGCACAGATGATAGGGCTTACCTGCTTTATTGCCCTCTGGTATATAGGTTCTCCTTTCGATATCCGACATATATACAAGCTCAATTGAATCCAAGCCCTCTTTTTTCAACATTACCAAAGAGGCATTCTGCAATGGGTCAAAAACAGCAGCAGTATTTACAAAGCTCATTGATTTGTAGTATTCTTCCATATCAGCTATGATGTTTACAGCTATTCCGATATGATCCAGACTACATTCTAATCTATTGCTTTCTATTGGATTATTGCTATTTTTATTTGGTTTCTCATAAATGCATTCTATATGTTTTATGGAATCAGGTAATTCCTGTGTAGATAAAATATACCTTATATATTCTGCTGTTTCATCCGTTTTGCTCCAGCCTGCTTTTTCAATAAAGCTCTTTATCGGATGGTTTTTAGCAGTAGGATAAAAATCAGCCTCTACAATGTTTATCCCATTTTGCTGACAGTGTTTTTTTAATGCTGTCATTATTGCATTTTCTATTCCTCTTCCCAATACTCTACAGCTCAGTAAGAAGGTATCTATGAGTAATTTATCATCTTGGTTTTCTATTATTAGAACACCAGTTAATCCATATTCCCCGAACCTGTCTTCTACCTCCACCGTCCAACACTTAACCTTAGGATTATGCATAAGCATCTCTATGTCTTCTTCCAACCTTCTTTTGGTACTAAGGTTGAACTGATTTGTTCTTTGGGTTAACTGCGATACTCTAGGTATCTGCTCTTTATCTATTTCGTTTATGTATACCTTAGGTTTTATTTCCTGTAAGAAATCTTCAAGGGTAAAGCTTGATTTTTGAAGCTCTTTTCTTTCTCTTTCCAGTTGATAGGATTTTGTACGCATCCTATCCTCAGCTGTTACCTTTAGTTTGTCAAATGCCCATACATGCTTTAGATACATGGGAATCTGCTGTGGTTCTTCTGGAAGCTGTAATGTCAGAACCTTTGGATTATTTTTCATCATGTCATAGCATTCCATAGGATTGTCGTCAATGAAAATAAAGCTGTCAATTCCTAGATTAAGCTCTTCAGCAAGTTCCTTCAGATTATCCGATTTTGGTCTCCAGTTCAGTTTCCAACCCACAAGATGCTCCTTCTTTAAAAGCATCTGTGTATTCTTTTCAAAGACCTCCCATACATCACCTTCGTTATTTTTACTGCAAAGCGCCAAAAGCATTCCTTCGTCATGTTTTTTGATAAGCAGTTTTTGAAGCTCTATATAGGGTTCCAAAACCTTTACACCCATTGCTCCGTCTTCTCCACATATGCCTTTCCATAAGGTATTGTCACAGTCTACAGCTATTACCTTAAACGGACTAGCCTTTACAGCACATATGTGTCTGGCTATAGCAGCTGCAATTGCAGCATAATATTCATCGCTAAAAGGCATATGTCCAACCTTATCCTTGACTGGATCAAATATCTCTTTTATACCATATTGCTCTGACACATCAGAGAAATCCAGAACGTCTACCCCTTCCAGACTTTTTACCTCTGACTGCCACCTTTGATTCATATTATTTATATATTCTACCAATCTACTGCTCAGTCCAAGCTGGTCAGATACTGGAAATATTCCGACTATATACAAACAATGCTTATTTTTATTCCTAAGCAGTTCTGTCAATCTGTTATAGTTGGCTTCCAAAAGCTCCAGCTTATATTCATCATTTGCATTAATATCTCTTATCCAATCCTCAAACCTTACCATAAGTAAGTTGATTCCGTTATTTCTTGATATTATGCTGTTTTCATCCAAAAGCTCCTGGAATACCTGATTATATTGAGCGAAGCTAAGCTCAACTTTGTGCTTGTGCTTTTCACACCACCATTTAACATATTCTTCTATAGGCTCAGCTGTAAAAGTAGCGGCAACTGCCAGCTTCGTGATGCTTATATCTTTATTAATTGCTTCTCTTTTTTCTTTTATGGATATTTTTTCGGTTTCAGTAAATATGTCTATATCTGACATATTTAATCCAGAATTACCTATGCATTTTTCCAGCAATAGTCCGTACTGCTCCCCAAATCTCTCCATGCTTTCTCTTTTGTATAAGCCAGTATTATACTCCAAATAAAAATTCAAACTGCCATCTTTACTAGGGAATACGTCAAATTTAAAGTCCAATTTGGAGGTCTGTTTATTGAACTCAACCTTTAAAAAGCTTAGTCCTTCTATGTTTATAGTTGTATTGAAATTCAGTTCATTGTGGTATATGAGCATGGTATCAAATAATGGATTTCTATTGTTATCAATTCTGATAGGACTGTTTTTCACCATCTCATCAAATGGATATTCTTGATTGTTATATGCCTCAGCAATTATATTTTTCTGCTGTCTCATAAACTCCAAGAAACTCATATCCTCGTTAACCCTGCTTCTTATTGGCAGAAAATTAATAAAAGCTCCTATTACATTTTCCAGCTCTAAATTAGGTCTATTAGCAATTGTTACCCCTACCGTAATATCTTTCTGATTGCAGTATTTGCTTAAAAGCATGCTATATGCAGATATAAGCACAGTATTGATCGTTGTTTTTTCTTTCTGTGCTAACGTATTCAATTTCTGTACAATGCTACTGTCAATATTAAAACTTATTGTATCACCAGCAAAGGTTTGTATTGCTTCCCTCTGGTAATCCAAGGGCATAGTCAGTGGCTGGTCACAGTCTTTTAAAATTTCTGTCCAATACTGCCCTTGCTTCTCTCGTGTCTCTAAGCTTTCCTTTCTGTTTTGCCATACTGCATAGTCCTTATATTGTAATGTCAGCTTGGATAATTCCTTCCCTTCATAAAAGCTTATGAACTCCTGCAAGAGTATGGTCATTGATACTCCATCGGATATAATATGATGTATATCATACATCAGTATATGTCTTTCTTCATTTATTTTAATAAGTCCCACTCTCAAAAGAGGTGCTTTTCTTAAATCGAAAGCCCTTACAAAGCTCTTTACTATATCTGAGGTTTGTTCTTCTTTGGCTTCTATGTATTCTATCTCAAACGGAAGCTCACTGTGTATTTTCTGTACTATTTCTTCATTATCCATGTGGAAGCTGGTTCTAAGAGCTTCATGTCTTTGTATCAGCTTGCGGAATGAATCCTCTAGCCTTACCTTGTCAAGCCTTCCTTCTATAGCAATAATACTAGGCATATTATAGCTGATGCCATCTGTCTCAAGCTGATGTAAGGTATACAGTCTCCTCTGGGCAGAAGATAACTCATAGTATTCTCTTTCCTCTGCTACCTCTATTGCTGTATATTTACTTTCCTTCATGCCTTTTATATATTCAGAAAGATCTTTTACGGTAGGATTTATAAACAATTCCTTCATAGGAATCTCAACATTTAGTTCCTTGTGCAGTCTTGCAATAAGGCTTGCCGCCTTTAATGAATGTCCGCCAAGCTCATAGAAGCTGTCACTTGTCCCTACCTGCTCTACCTTCAATACCTCTTCAAATATCCTTACAAGTCTCTCCTCTGCTTCGTTTTCAGGTGGATGATATTCTGTGCTTCGTTCCGCTTTAATGCTTACTTTCTGTAGAGCAAGACGATCTACCTTGTTAGTCGGTGTTAATGGGAGCTTTGGAAGCTGTATAAGACTTGTAGGTATCATATATTCAGGCAAATACACTGCCAGCTTAAGCCTTAGCTTTTCTGTATTTATCTGTTCATCAGATACTATATAGGCATAAAGTGCCATATCTCCGTTCTCATCAGTCTTACCTATTACAGCAGCTTCCTTTAGCTCACCATATTTCATCAGACTATTTTCGACCTCTTCCAGTTCTACACGATAGCCCCTGATTTTTATCTGAAAATCCTTTCTGCCTAGATACTCAACATTGCCATTGGGATTAACAAAACCCATATCCCCAGTCTTGTATATTCTTCCTAGCTCTGGATGCTCACAGAAGGCAGTGCTTGTACGTTCTTCATCCTTCCAATATCCAAGTGCCAAATAATTACTGACAATAACAAGCTCTCCAGGTCTCATAACGGACATTTTTTTGCCCTTCTCATTCAGAATAACCAGCTGAGTTCCCTCTATTGCTTTACCAATATTTACACCAGTAAATTTGTCCTCAGGTCTTATTATTTGTGCTGAATTGAAGGAGGATTCTGACTGTCCATAAAGATTTACTAAAGTTGTATTTTTTAATAAGCTGAAGTGTTTTGTCACATCATGACTCAGGACATTTTCTCCTCCCAATACTACATATCTGATTTGAGGAAATTGTTCTGTGTCCGACAAGGTGTTTAGAAAATACCTGTACAAGGTAGGTACCGAATGCCATACAGTTATCTCCTCATCACACAACCACTTAGGAAGTCTTCCAATATTAGCTTGTTCCTTCATATTATATGGATACAGACAAGCACCACTAAGTATTCCACTATATATATCTACTATTGAGGCATCATGACTGAATGCAGAAAAAAGTGTCATTTTATCAGATTCAGTCAAGCCTAAGGTCTTTATATAGCTGTTTGCAAAATACAAAATGTTGCGTTGTGTTTGTACTATTCCCTTAGGTCTTCCCGTTGAACCAGAGGTATATAACAGGTATGCTATCTTGTCACTTTGCTCTTCTGGTGCTTTTATTTCTTTTACTTCAAATTCTTTGCTATTATTAATATTTAGTAGCTTTACTTCTTTATCAGATTTTGCAGCTAATCTACCTGCCAAAGCCATATTGGCATCATTTGTTACGATAAGGCTTGCACCTGAATCCTTAAGCATATATTCCAGCCTGCTCTCTGGATAGGTCGGGTCAAAGGGAACATAAATAGTATATGCCTTCAATGCCCCCAGTGAGCCAGCTATCATATCTGCTCCATGCTCGAACAACAGAGCAGCAACTGGCTCTTTGCCAGTGCTGTCCGATATTTCTGATATTATCTGTATTGATATTCTATCTGAATTTTTATCCAGCTGTTCGTAGGTAAAGCTTTCTTCACCTGCCTTTATTGCAATTCTATCTTTACTTTTCTTTACTATATCTCTGAATGCTTTTATCAACATAGCTGCTGCCGCCTTTCTATTATGAAAATTATATTTAGTTGAAATATTCTTCTAGTTTTTTCTCAGGTTCTTCACAAATTAAGGACAGTAGATTTGAGTATTCAGTAACCAAATATTCTATTATTGTTGGATCAAAAATTTTCTTGCGTAGGTACATAATATTTCTAGCCCGTTAGCATATTCAACTAAGTAAAATTCCATATCGAATTTAATATTCTGTCCTTCTTCCACATGGCGTGATTCTGTGTTCAGTAACTGCTCATTTTCATTTTCATATACATTCAGCATATTAACAAATACATTTATAGCTGGATAATCAATTTTGAGCTCCTCTGCTATTAGTTCTATAGGATAATCCTGATATTTGAGTGCTTCAAGTATGTTTTTGCTTATTCTATTTAAGAAATCAGGGTAGGATTCGCTCCAATCAACTTTATTACGAAGCACAACAACATTTACAAAGTAACCGAAGATATTTTCTAGTCCAGGGTGTTCTCTTCCTGAACCTGCTGTACCAAAGGTTATTTCCTCTTGCTGTGTTAATTCTGCAAAGTACATGTATAATGCAGAAACCATTAATGAAAATAGGCTTGTCTTATGCTTTAAAGCTATTTCCTTCAGCTTCTGTTTTACAGCCTCATCTATTACAATTCTATAAGAAGAACCGCTGTTTTCTGGTATCTCACTATGATTACTCTTCATATACAAGCTCATCTCATCAGCTTTTTCTGATAACAGCTTCTTCCAGTAATCTTTTGCATGATTCATTTGTACTGAATCTTCTATTTGTTTGTTCTGCCATTCAGCAAAATCCTTGTATTGCAGATTTAATTCAGGTAATTGTGGATTTTTATTGTTTCTTAATGCTTCATAAGCTATACTGAACTCTTTTTTAAGCATACCTATGGACCAACCATCAGATATAATATGATGTATTGAGTATATTAACTCAAACTCATCCTCAGATAGCTTTACCACTTCACTTACCATTAAAGGTGCTTGCCCTAAGTCAAATACATGTTTCGCCTTAGCCCTAAAGATTCTTTTGTATTCGGCTTCTTTCTCATCATCAGCTAAGCTGCTGATATCACTGAAGTCTACATTAAAGTCCAACTTTTCTTCTAACCACTGAACATATTTCCCGTCAATAATTCCAAAGGATGTTCTAAGACTTTCATGCCTACTCATCATAAATTCAAAGGTCTTTAATACATCCTCTATATTTACCTTTGCTTTAATTTTCAGATTTCCTGAAATGTTATACTCCGTACCTTCAGGATTAAGGCGGTTTAATATCAGCAATCGCTTTTGGTTATAAGAAAGCTCATAATACTCCTTCTCTGGGGCCTTGCTTATATAAGCATAATTAATTAAATTATAATCACCTATATTTTTACTAAGTGCAGCTATAGTACCATGCTGGAATATATCCTTAAGGCCAATATCATAGTTTAATTGCTGTTTTATCATATTTACTGCTTTTATTGCCTTCAAGGAGTGTCCTCCAAGCTCAAAGAAATTGTCGTTAATACCTATTTGTTCTACGCCAAGCACAATCTGCCAGATAACTGCTAGCTTTTTCTCAAGCTCGCTTACAGGGGCTTGGTATTCAGTTCCTGACACTGCATTTGCATCTGGCTCCGGTAAGGATTTTCTATCTACCTTTCCATTAGGCGTCAATGGTATTCTATCTAATTTTACAAAGTATGAAGGTATCATATAGTCCGGCAGAGTTTTAGACACATGCTCTCGCAGCTCTGAACCTGTTAGTTCTTTTTCACCTACTGTATATGAACACAGATAAGCTACTCCACTATTATCTACTTTAGCAATTACAACAGCTTCACTAACAAAATGATGTAGTAAAAGTCTTTTCTCAATTTCTCCTAACTCAATTCTGTAGCCTCTTATTTTCACCTGATTATCAATTCTACCAAGGAATTCAATGTCACCATTTGGAAGCCATCTTGCCAGATCCCCTGTCCTATACATCATAGCTCCTGTTTCAAATGGATTTTGTACAAACTTCTCATCTTCTAATTCTGGTCTATTCAGATAACCTCTTGCCAATCCATGTCCTGCTATACATAGTTCACCAGGTATTCCTACCGCTTGAAGCATATTATTTTTATCTAGTATGTATATTTGAGTGTTGGCAATAGGCTTTCCAATAGTTATTTTTTGTTCTGTAGTTAGCTCTTTTACTGTTGACCAGATAGTTGTTTCTGTATGACCGTACATATTATATATCTTTGCATTTGTATGTTTTTGAAGCTCAAATAATAGTGCTTCTGAAAGTGCTTCTCCTCCAACCATTATTGTATTTAGTTTATTTAAGCTTGTTATTCCCTCAGGGCCATTCATAAGCATTTGTATTCTGGATGGGGTTGCCTGAAGCATTGTTATTTCTTCTTTTTCGATGATTCCACTAATCCTTGCTTGGTCTTTTTGAGTTTCTTCATCAGCAATAACTATTTTTAAACCTTTTGTTAAAGGTAATAGTGTTTCTAAGCCCATAATATCAAAGGTTATAGAAGTCAAACACAGTATGCTACTTGCATTGAAGTCTATTATATCGGTTATACCTTTTATAAAGTTTATTATAGAGTTATGTTCTATCATAACCCCTTTAGGCTTGCCTGTACTTCCTGATGTATATATAATGTAAGCAAGATTAATTGCATTGGCTGCTGTTAATGGTTTGAAGCAAATGTTCTCACAGTTTAAAGCTTCATCTATTATCAATTTATCCAGTTCACAATCAACTATATTCTCAAGACCACTGCTTGTTAATAATAGTCTGGCGTTGCTGTCCTGTAGCATATATTTTATTCTATCTGCCGGATAGTCTGGATCTATTGGAAGATATGCTCCTCCGGCCTTTAATATTCCCAGCATTGCCACTAGCATTTCTGGTCTGCGCTTTACAATCATTCCAACAATACTGTCAGGAGCTACACCTCTATGTTGCAGTACAGCTGCAAGCTGATTAGCTTTATCATTTAATTGTTTGTATGTTAATATAGCTTCTCCTTGTAATACTGCAACCTTATCCGGGTTCTTCTCAGCCTGTTCTTCAAACAGCTTGTGTATTGTTTTAATATGAAGATATTCAGCCTTTGTATTATTGAAATCTAATAACAATTGTCGCTTTTCAACCTCTGACAGCATTTCAATATTTGATAGCTTAATATCTGTATTTCCAGTCACTATCTGCATTATGTTTTCTAAATGCTTGTACATTCTTTCCATTGTTGATTTATTAAATAGCTTTGTACTGTATTGAATGCTTATATCTATGCTGTCTCTTTGTTCTATTGCAGTTATAGTAATATCGAATTTAGATATTTTATCCTCAGATTTATATGGGCTTATCTTTAAATCTTCAGCTGTTATTTTGTCTATGTTTATATTTTGAAGTATAAACATTACATCAAAAATCGGATTACGACTTAAGTCTCTTGATACATTTAACTTATCTACCAAAACTTCAAATTGATAATCTTGATTTTTATATGCATTTAAGGCATTTTCTTTTACCTCTTTTAGGAACTCTTTGAAGTATTTTTCTCCTATAGGATAGTTTCTCATTGCAAGAGTATTGACAAACATTCCTATGATATTTTCCAAATCAGTATGAGGTCTTCCGGCTATTGGACTTCCAACTATTATATCTTCTTGACCACTGTATTTTGAAAGCATTACATTAAAGGTGCTAAGCAATACCATATACATAGTGGTGCCAGTATCTTTTGAAAGCTTTCTAAGCTTTTCTGTCAGCTCCATGTCTACTTTAAAGTGTATAGTATCCCCTTCAAAGCTTTGAACTGCTGGCCGCTGATAATCAGTTGGCAAATTTAACACTGGTATTTCTCCTTTAAGCTGCTCTAGCCAGTATTCCTCTTGTAGCTTTATGCCTTCACCTATAAATAGTTTATTTTGCCATTCTGAGAAATCCTTATATTGTACCCTCAGTGGACTTAGGTTTTCTCCTGCATATAATTTTGAAAATTCCTTTATAAGTATTCCAATAGAAGTTCCATCTGAAATTATATGGTGCATATCATACATTAATATATGCTTGTCCTTCTGAACCTTTATTACCCCTACCTTAAGAAGTGGTGCTTTTGATAGATTGAAGGCTCTTATAAAGCTTTTTACTAGAGTATCTATTTCCATTTCTGATTCTGCTTCATAACATGCAATTTCAAAAATTACTTCCTTATGTACTTTCTGAACGAGTACTTCATCAATTATCTCAAAGCTTGTTCTGAAGGCTTCATGTCTTTTTATTAGTTTATTAAATACTTCTTTTAAACGATTAATGTTTAATTTTCCCTCTAGAACTAATACACCAGGAATATTATAGCTTGTTCCATTAGGCTCTAATTGCTGTAGTGTATATATTCTCTTTTGTGCTGACGACATTTTATAGTAATCTTGTTCAGCTACTAGTTCTATTGATGAATAGATGCTTTCTTCACTATTGTTAATGTATTCAGATATTCCTTTGATTGTAGGATTAGTAAATATCTCACTTAACGGCACTTCAACATTTAAGGCTTTATGTATTTTTGCGACTAAGCTTGTAGCTTTTAGAGAGTCTCCTCCAAGCTCAAAGAAATTATCATTAATACCAACTACCTCAGCTCCAAGTACTGCGCTCCAAATATTCACAAGCTCTACTTCTATATTGCTTCTTGGCGCTTCATAAATATGAGAGTTTGTATATTGCTGCTTGGATTTAGGAATTTCTAATAGTTTTTTGCCAGTACAATACTTAAGCGGCATTAATAAGCTTATGTGCAATAGCTCCTCTTCGTTATTTATGTTTACTTGCCAATTTGACTCTACTGTCAGCTTATATTCTTGCTGGGCATCTTTTACTTCAACTGAAGCGGCCACTTCAGTTATTACATTATTAGTGTCATCACAATTTGGAGCTTTGTATTGTTCTTCATTGAAGTGACACTCTATACTGTCTATTGTGTTATCAACTGATTCAACTAATAATTCATATTTAATGTATTTTTCTGATTCCAATACTTGCTGCCAATTAGTACGTCTCAAGTATTCTTCGAAGGGCTGATTTTTCTTTGTCGGATAAAAATCAGCTTCAAGCTTTGTAATATCATTCTCTTTGCAATATTTACATAGCTCAACTAGTATAGCATCCTCTACTTGTCTTCCTAATACTCTACAGCTTAATAGGAATGTATCTATAAATGCAGTTTCATTTCTGATTTCTATGATGACAACACCCGTTAATCCATACTCTCCAAAACGATCCTCTACTTTTATCGACCAACACTTAGACTCTGAATTTTTCGTGATATTTTCTATTTCAGCTTCAGTTCTTCTTATAGTGCTAAGATTAAACTGATTTGTACGTTGTGTCAGTTGAGCAACTCTTGCTATATCTTCTTCTTTTATTTCATTAATATATATTTTTAGGTTAAGTTCTTTCAAGAAGTCTTCTAATCTAGAGCTTTCTCTTTGTATTTCTTGTCTCTGTCTTTCTATTTGATAGCGCTTTGTTCGTAGCTTATCTTCCTCAGTGATATTTTCTTTATCAAATGCCCAAACATGCTTTAAGAACATTGGTATTTGCTTTGGCTCTTTTGGAAGCTGTAAGGTTAGTACCTGTGGATTATTTGCCATCATTTCATAGCATTCTTTTGAATTATCATCTATAAATATAAAGCTGTCTATTCCAAGGTTTAACTCTTTGGCTAGGTCTCTTAGTCCTTTGTACTTTGACTCCCAGTTTATTTTCCAACTCGCTAAATGCTCTTTCTTTAGCAACATGTGTGGATTATTATCAAATACCTCCCAAACATCTGCTTCATTGTTTTTACTACTGAGGACTATTAGTATGCCTTCATTATATTTTTGGATAAGAAGCTTTTGCAGTTCTAAGTATGGCTCTTCAATAGCTACTCCTAGGGCACCGTCCTCTCCGACTATACCCTTCCATAGAGTATTATCACAGTCTACTGCTATTACCTTAAAGGGGTTAGATTTAAAAGCACTGAATTTTCTTGCTATTACAGTACCAAGTGCGGCATAATATTCATCGCTGAAAGGCATATGTCCTACTTTATCTGTTATTGGGTTGAATATCACTCTAATATTGTAAAGCTTAGCCAAATTAGTACAATCTAGTAGACCTACATCTTCTATATTTTTTACAGTGTTATGCCATTCATTGTTAAGCTCTTTAATATAATCTATTACTTCAGTACTTAGACCTAGATGATTAGATACTGGAAATATGCAGACTATATACTTTGCAGTTTTTTCTTTATTCTTAAGAATATCTATAAGTCTTTCAAAGTTATTCCTTATTAGGTTGCATTTCTCTATATCCTTTGATTTATTATCTCTAATCCAGTCCTCGAAGCGAACCATTATTAGATTTAACCCTGTATTTTGAGAGGTTAAGCTATTAATGTCCATCAATTCCTGAAATACTTGGTTGTAGGGCGCAAAACTGATCTTAGCTTTTTTATTAAGCTTCTCACACCACCAGCTTAATTGTTCCTTCAGTGGCTCTGCAGTAAAAGTTGACGAAATCACTATATTAGTTGATGTATTAATAGCAATAAACGCTTTTCGCTTTGCCTCTATATTTTGTTTTTCAGCTTCGCTAAAAACTTCTATATCGATTATATTAGATTCTAAATTAGCTAATGCAGTAGCAAGTATTAGCTCAAAGTGTTTTGCTAAGCCTTGTATGCTATCTGCTTTATACAAGCTGTTATTATACTGTATAGAACACGCTAGCTCATTTTTGTTATTTAATGCTGCATCAAGCTTAAAGTCTAAAGTAGAAGTATCTTTTTTCCATGCATATGGGGACATATGTAAGCTGCCGATGTTTAAATCCTGATTTGCATCTATTTCATTATGGAATATAAGCATAGTGTCAAATATCGGATTTCTACTATTTGCTGCCGCACTTCTACAATTTTGAACTATTTTATCAAAAGGATATTCCTGATTATTATAAACATCTTGCAAAAGCATTTTGTAGTATTGTATATATTCAATTACCTTTGTATATGGATTTATAATGCTTTTTATTGGTAAAAAGTTAATAAAATTCCCTACTACATTTTCTAAATCAGCGTGATTTCTATTTGCAACAATTGAACCTACTATTATCTCATTTTGCTGACTATATTTTGAAAGCAATATACTATAAAGAGATAACAACAAGGTATTAAGAGTAGTATTCTCTCGTGTAGCCAATTCTTTTAACTGTTGTACAATTTCATTATTAACCTTGAACTTGATAACAGCACCATCAAATCTCCTCCAGTTCTTGCTATCATAATCTAGCGGCATGCTTAAAGGTTGTATTTCATCATTAAAGGTATTAATCCAATATTTCTCTTGTGCTTCCAATTTTTCTACATAGTAAGGTTTTCTCTGCCATTCAGTATAGTCTTTATACTGGATTTTAAGCTTTGGAAGCTCTATTCCTTGGTATAACGTGCCAAACTCTTTTATTAATATACCCATTGATACCCCATCGGATATTATATGATGCATATCATAAATCAGTATATACTTATTAGAATGTATCTTAATTAGCCCTACTCTTAGTAGTGGTGGTTTTGACAAATTGAAGGATTTTATAAAGTTCTTAACTTCTTCTTCAACTTGATCTTCATTATCTAACTCAATGTACTGTACTTTAAAATCTATTTTTTTATATACTTTTTGTACTAAAGCTCCTTCTATAGACTCAAAGCTAGTTCTTAGAGCTTCATGTCTTTCTATAATCTTATAAAACACCTCAGTAAACTTTTGCAGATCTAATTCATTTTCTATTACCAATATGTTTGTCATATTATAGCTGGTGCTTTCTTTATCTAGTTGATTTAGTATATACATCCTTTTTTGTGAGGATGACATTTCATAATATTCTTGTTCTTCTGTCGGTTCTATCATAGTGTAAATGCTTTTTTCACTATGCAGAATATATTCTGATATACCTTTTATAGTAGGTGCTTTGAATATCTCTTTTAGTGGTATCTCTACATTTAACTGTTTATGTATCTTTGAGGTTAAGCTTGTTGCTTTTATTGAATGACCGCCAAGCTCGAAGAAGTTGTCATTTATTCCAAATCGTTCTACCTCTAATACTTCCTGCCATATTTTTAATAATATATCTTCTGTTACGTTTCTTGGGGTTTCATATTCTATTCCGGTAGTAAGACTTTCATTACCCTCTGTTAAAGTATTCTTAGCAAGTGCAGTTCTGTCTACCTTACCATTTGGAGTTAGAGGAAGCTTCTCTAGTCGCACGAAGTGTGAAGGTATCATGTAATCAGGCAAAATTTCTGATAGATGACTTCTTAATTTTGTGACTGTAAGTTCTTTATCTCCTACCACATATGCACATATATATTTATTTCCATTACTATCATCCTTTGCAATAACCGCTGCATCTTCTACTGTAGCATGACTTAAAAGTTTGGTCTCTATCTCTCCCAGCTCTATTCTATATCCTCTTATCTTTACTTGATGGTCAATTCTACCAAGCAACTCAATGTTTCCGTCAGGAAGCCACCTTGCCATATCTCCAGTTCTATACATTCTTGTTTCTACTTCATAGGGGTTATTTATAAATTTCTCTGATGTTAGCTCTGGTCTGTATAGATATCCCCTTGCTAATCCTTCTCCGCTTACACATAACTCACCAGAAATACCTACAGGAAGTAAACTATTATGTTTATCAACTATATAACATTTTGTATTAGCAATAGGCTTTCCTATGAATACATCAGCCATAGAGTTTTTAATTTCAAAAATTGTTGAGGTTACACTATTTTCTGTAGGTCCATACTCATTGAATAATCTGGTATTTGTAAGCTTACTAAAATGCTGCTCTAACATTTTATTTGTGCATGCTTCGCCACCAATAGTTACATACCTAAGCCCTTGAAGACAATCAGTCTCCTCTGATATTAATAATGTATAGAAGCTTGGTACGGTTAAAAAACGGGTTACCTTCTCTTCTTGAATTTTCTTTCTTAAGTACTCGACCTTTGTCCTCTCTTCATTATTAAGTAATAGTAGCTTTCCACCGGTTAGCAATATAGAGAATATATCTTCTACAGAGCTGTCAAAAGAGAAGGAAGTCGTCTGTAATGCGACATCTGTTTCACATAATCCATAGTTCGATATATACCATTGAAGAGTATTTACAATAGCTCTATGTTCTACCATTACACCTTTTGGATTTCCTGTGCTTCCAGATGTGTATATAACATATGCAAGGCTTTCTCCGTTTTTGCTTGTCTCTATATTGTCATATGAGTTCACATGATTCAACACATCTTCAATATAAAGTATGTCTCTATAAACTTCGATTGCATCACCAATACTATGACTTGTTACTACAATTTCTGCTTTACTGTCATCAAGCATATATTTTATTCTGTCACTTGGATAGTCAGGATCAATAGGCAGATACGCTGCCCCTGCTTTAAGGATGCCTAGCATACATATTAGCATCTCCGGCGATTTTTCCATTACAATTGCAACAATGCTATCGCAGACAATGCTGTCAGCGCTTACTACCTTATTCCTTAATACTCCTGCAAGCTGGTTCGCTTTTTCATTTAGCTCCCTATATGTGAGGCTCTTTTCTCCATATACTGCTGCCATATTGTCTGGGGTTCTCTCAACCTGTTCCTCAAACATCTTATGTATTGTCTTGCCCTTTGAATAGTCTACTCTTGTATTGTTAAAATCTACTAATATCTGCTGTTTTTCTTCTTCTGCCAATACTTCTATTTCTGACAGCTTTACATCTAGATTTTTTACTACTGCTTCTATTATATTTTCCAGATGTCCATACATTCTCTTTATTGTCACTTTGTTAAACAGCTTCGTACAGTATTGCATGCTTATACTTATATTGTCTCTCATCTCTACAGCAATCACAGTAATGTCAAATTTGGATATTTTATTCTCTGTTTTATATGTGCTGATATTCAATCCCTCTAGCTTTATGGCTACCTTATCCATATTTTGAAGTACAAGCATTACATCAAATACTGGATTCCTGCTAAAGTCTCTTGATACATTCAGCTTTTCTACTAGCTCTTCAAACTGATAATCCTGGTTTGCATACGCTCCTAATGCATTTTCCTTAACTTCGTTTAGGAACTCTTTGAAAGTCTTTTCTCCAATCGGATAATTTCTCATTGCTAGAGTATTTACAAACATACCTATGATGTTTCTCAGATCTGCATGAGGTCTTCCAGCTATTGGACTTCCTACTACTATATCTTCTTGTCCACTGTACTTTGATAATAGTATATTAAGAGTGCTTAGTAATACCATGTACATGGTACTTCCTGTAGCTTTGGTTATTTGTCTTAGCTTATTTGTCAGCTCTTTTTCTAGCTTAAACTGTATAGTATCTCCTTCAAAGCTTTGTATCGCTGGTCTTTGGTAGTCTGTAGTAAGGTTTAGTACAGGTATTTCTCCTTCAAATTGCTTTAACCAATATTCTTCCTGTGTTTTCATCTTATCTGAATTAAACAACTCATTCTGCCATTCTGAGAAATCCTTGTACTGTATCCTTAGTGGGGTTAGTTCTTCTCCTGCATATGCTTTTGAGAACTCCTCTACAAGTATTCCCATGGATACTCCGTCAGATATTATGTGGTGCATATCATATATTAATATATGCTTATTAGATTGTATTTTAATAATTCCTACTCTAAGAAGCGGTGCTTTCGATAGGTCAAATGTCCTTATGAAACCCTTTACTGTCTCTTCTATAGCTTTGTCATCTTCTACCTTATATTCTTCTATATTAAATTCTACTTTGCTGTGTACTTTTTGTATTAATCCTTCTTCTAATGACTCAAAGCTGGTTCTTAATGCCTCATGTCTTTGTATCAACTTATCAAAAGCTTCTTTTAACCTATCTTTATTTACATCTCCTTCTAACTCCAATACGCCAGGCATATTATATATAGTGCTGTTAAGTTCTAACTGCTGTAGTGTATACATCCTCTTTTGAGCTGATGACATCTCATAGTACTCTTTATCTTCTACCTTTTCTATTTCTTCATACTGATTTTTTCCCGATAGCTTTATATACTCAACCAAGCCCTTTATTGTAGGAGTTCTGAATATCTCTCTTAATGGTACCTCTATATTCAGTTCCTTATGCAATCTGCCTATCAGGCTGGTTGCCCTAAGAGAATGTCCTCCCAAATCAAAGAAGCTGTTATTAATCCCTACTTTTTCTATTCTTAGTATTTCTTCAAATATCTTTACAAGCTTCTCTTCCAATGGATTTCTTGGCGCTTCGTAATTATTGCTTTTTCTTCCTGCCTTCATGTTTTCATATATTGGCATTTGAAGAAGCTTCTCACCTGTATAATATTTAAGTGGTAGCATATATGCGTTGTGCAACAGCTCAGCTTCGTTTTCTATAGTTATCTGCCATTTCATCTCAGTTGTATTCTTTACTGTCTCTGGTACTGAATAAAACAAATTATATTGAGCTTCATCTGATTGAAGTATTATATTTGCCTTACTTAGACTTCCATATTTATATGAGCTGATGACATTCTTACTTATATCATTATTCAAATAGTTTTTAATTTCGCTACTGTCGCACTTGTAGCATATCTGCTGCACGCCTGTCCTCTGTTGGGACAGCTCACTACCCATATCTGCCAGCAATTCAATATTTCCAGTTCCTTGCTTAGACATAACAATGGACATGATTTTTCTTGCTTCGTTATATATACGGTTAGTCTCAAGATATCCTAGTACTTTGAAGAAAGTAATACAATTTTCATAGTCTGTAGTTTTTAGTCTTATTACATTTTCGACCTTCACACCATTGTCCAAATTATTATCTTGTAGGAATTCTATTACTCCTACACCTTGAACATGTATGAACATAACTTCTTTACCGCCAAACAGAACTGCCTGCTTTGCCTGGCTTACAATTTCCCATGGAATGTTATTGTTATCTAGCTCTTTTAGTACTTCTGAAAAATTCTTTACTCTATAGCACAGATGATAGGGCTTACCTACTTTATTACCATCTGATATATAGGTTCTCCTTTCAATATCCGACATATATACAAGCTCAATTGAATCCAAACCATCTTTTTTCAGCATTACCAAAGAGGCATTTTGCAATGGGTCAAAGGTAGCAGCAGTATTTACAAAGCTCATTGATTTGTAGTATTCTTCCATAGCATCAATGCTGTTTACAGCTATTCCGATATGATCAAGACTACATTCCAGCTTATTGCTTTCTATTGGCTTATTGCTAGCTTTATTTGGTTTCTCATAAATGCATTCTATATGTTTTATGGAATCAGGTAAATCTTGTGTAGATAAAATATACCTTATATATTCTGCTGTTTCATCCGTTTTGCTCCAGCCTGCTTTTTCAATAAAGCTCTTTATCGGATGGTTTTTAGCAGTAGGATAAAAATCAGCCTCTACAATGTTTATCCCATTTTGCTGACAGTGTTTTTTTAATGCTGTCATTATTGCATTTTCTATTCCTCTTCCCAATACTCTACAGCTTAGTAAGAAGGTATCTATGAGCAATTTATCGTCTTGGTTTTCTATTATTAGAACACCAGTTAATCCATATTCCCCGAACCTGTCTTCTACCTCCACCGTCCAACACTTAACCTTAGGATTATGCATAAGCATCTCTATGTCTTCTTCCAACCTTCTTTTGGTACTTAGGTTGAACTGATTTGTTCTTTGGGTTAACTGCGATACTCTAGGTATCTGCTCTTTATCTATTTCATTTATATACACCTTGGGTTTTATTTCCTGCAAGAAGTCTTCAAGGGTAAAGCTTGATTTTTGAAGCTCTTTTCTTTCTCTTTCCAGTTGATAGGATTTTGTACGCATCCTATCCTCAGCTGTTACCTTTAGTTTGTCAAATGCCCATACATGCTTTAGATACATGGGAATCTGCTGTGGTTCTTCTGGAAGCTGTAATGTCAGAACCTTTGGATTATTTTTCATCATGTCATAGCATTCCATAGGATTGTCGTCAATGAAAATAAAGCTGTCAATTCCTAGATTAAGCTCTTCAGCAAGTTCCTTCAGATTATCCGATTTTGGTCTCCAGTTCAGTTTCCAACCCACAAGATGCTCCTTCTTTAAAAGCATCTGTGTATTCTTTTCAAAGACCTCCCATACATCACCTTCGTTATTTTTACTGCAAAGCGCCAAAAGCATTCCTTCGTCATGTTTTTTGATAAGCAGTTTTTGAAGCTCTATATAGGGTTCCAAAACCTTTACACCCATTGCTCCGTCTTCTCCACATATGCCTTTCCATAAGGTATTGTCACAGTCTACAGCTATTACCTTAAATGGGCTAGCCTTTACAGCACATATGTGTCTGGCTATAGCAGCTGCAATTGCAGCATAATATTCATCGCTAAAAGGCATATGTCCAACCTTATCCTTGACTGGATCAAATATCTCTTTTATACCATATTGCTCTGACACATCAGAGAAATCCAGAACGTCTACCCCTTCCAGACTTTTTACCTCTGACTGCCACCTTTGATTCATATTATTTATATATTCTACCAATCTACTGCTCAGTCCAAGCTGGTCAGATACTGGAAATATTCCGACTATATACAAACAATGCTTATTTTTATTCCTAAGCAGTTCTGTCAATCTGTTATAGTTGGCTTCCAAAAGCTCCAGTTTATATTCATCATTTGCATTAATATCTCTTATCCAATCCTCAAACCTTACCATAAGTAAGTTGATTCCGTTATTTCTTGATATTATGCTGTTTTCATCCAAAAGCTCCTGGAATACCTGATTATATTGAGCGAAGCTATGCTCAACTTTGTGCTTGTGCTTTTCACACCACCATTTAACATATTCTTCTATAGGCTCAGCTGTAAAAGTAGCGGCAACTGCCAGCTTCGTGATGCTTATATCTTTATTAATTGCTTCTCTTTTTTCTTTTATGGATATTTTTTCGGTTTCAGTAAATATGTCTATATCTGACATATTTAATCCAGAATTACCTATGCATTTTTCCAGCAATAGTCCGTACTGCTCCCCAAATCTCTCCATACTTTCTCTTTTGTATAAGCCAGTATTATACTCCAAATAAAAATTCAAACTGCCATCTTTACTAGGGAATACGTCAAATTTAAAGTCCAATTTGGAGGTCTGTTTATTGAACTCAACCTTTGAAAAGCTTAGTCCTTCTATGTTTATAGTTGTATTGAAATTCAGTTCATTGTGGTATATGAGCATGGTATCAAATAATGGATTTCTATTGTTATCAATTCTGATAGGACTGTTTTTCACCATCTCATCAAATGGATATTCTTGATTGTTATATGCCTCAGCAATTATATTTTTCTGCTGTCTCATAAACTCCAAGAAACTCATATCCTCGTTAACCCTGCTTCTTATTGGCAGAAAATTAATAAAAGCTCCTATTACATTTTCAAGCTCTAAATTTGGTCTATTTGCAACAGTTACCCCTACTGTAATATCTTTCTGATTGCAGTATTTGCTTAAAAGCATGCTATATGCAGATATAAGCACAGTATTGATCGTTGTTTTTTCTTTCTGCACTAACGTATTCAATTTCTGTACAATGCGACTATCAATATTAAAATTTATTGTATCGCCAGCAAAGGTTTGGATTGCTTCCCTCTGGTAATCCAAGGGCATAGTCAGTGGCTGGTCACAGTCTTTTAAAATTTCTGTCCAATACTGCCCTTGCTTCTCTAGTGTCTCTAAGCTTTCCTTTCTGTTTTGCCATACTGCATAGTCCTTATATTGTAATCTCAGCTTGGGTAATTCCTTCCCTTCATAAAAGCTTATGAACTCCTGCAAGAGTATGGTCATTGATACTCCATCGGATATAATATGATGTATATCATACATCAGTATATGTCTTTCCTCATTTATTTTAATAAGTCCCACTCTCAAAAGAGGTGCTTTTCTTAAATCGAAAGCCCTTACAAAGCTCTTTACTATATCTGAGGTTTGTCCTTCTTTTGCTTCCTTGTATTCTATCTCAAACGGAAGCTCACTGTGTATTTTCTGTACTATTTCTTCATTATCCATGTGGAAGCTGGTTCTAAGGGCTTCGTGTCTTTGTATCAGCTTGCGGAAAGCTTCCTCTAGCCTTACCTTGTCAAGCCTTCCTTCTATAGCAATAATACTAGGCATATTATAGCTGATGCCATCTGTCTCAAGCTGATGTAAGGTATACAGTCTCTTCTGGGCAGAGGATAGCTCATAGTATTCTCTTTCCTCCGCTGCCTCTATTGCTATATATTTACTTTCATTCGTGCCTTTTATGTATTCAGAGATACCTTTTATTGTTGGATTAGCAAATATCTCCTTTAGAGGCACTTCTACATTTAGCATCTTATGTATCTTAGAAATTAAGCTCGTTGCCTTTAATGAATGTCCTCCTATCTCAAAGAAGTTATCATTAATACCTATCTTCTCTACTCTAAGTACCTCTCTCCATATTTCTACTAGCTTTTGTTCTATCTCATTTCTAGAAGCTTCATATTCAACTCCTGTTTGCATTCCTTCATCCGACAAAAATAAATTAATATCATAAAGAGCTTTACGGTCTATTTTTCCATTTGGGGTCAGTGGCATTTCATCTATTTGGATAAAATATGAAGGTATCATATAATCAGGAAGCTCTTTCCCCAGAAACTCTCTCAATTCTCCAACTGTAAATTTCTTATCTGCTACTATATATGCATGCAGAAATGTTTCTTCTTGCTCACCCGTTTTTCCTATAACAACTGCTTCCTTAACTTCAGTTATTTTTAATAGCTGACTTTCTATATCGCCTAGCTCTACTCTATATCCCCTTATATTAATTTGATAGTCCTTTCTTCCCATAAACTGTATACTACCATCTGGTAAAAGTTTACCTAAGTCTCCTGTTCTATAAAACCTGCCCAAGCCAGGGTTTTCCATAAATACTTTGTCTGTAGCTGCTTTATCTCTCCAATAGCCTAATGCAATATGTTTACATGCGACAATAATCTCTCCTGTCCTTAATATATCAACCTCTTCTCCATCTTTATCTACCAAAAGAAGCTCAGTTTCACCTACAATGTTTCCTAGGGTTATTTCATCTAACTCATTTGAGTTCTCGATAAACAATGATGAATTATATGAGGCTTCTGATTGTCCATATAAGTTAACCAAGGTAGAATACTTAAAGTATTGTTGAAACATGTCTATATCATGATTTAAAGTAGCTTCTCCTCCCAGAACTATGAATTTCAGCTTTTTGAAGATTTCTTCTCCACTCAGTATATTTGTATAGTATCTAAACAAAGTAGGTACTGAGTGCCATATTGTTATTTCTTCATCAATAAGCCAATTCGTTAGCTCTGAGGCATTTATTTGATTTCTTACATTTAAAGGATAAAGCGATGCTCCGCTTAATAGTGCTCCATAAATATCCATAATTGCAGCATCATGACTGAATGCTGAAAACAAGGTCATTCTATCCTCGTGAGTTATTCCTAGATCTTTAATATAATTTTCAATGAAATAATACATATTCTCATAGCTCTGCATAACTCCTTTTGGCAATCCAGTTGAGCCTGAGGTATAAAGTATGTATGCAATGCTATCTCCATTTATATTTATGTCAAGGTTATTGTTAGGTACATCATCGCCAATGCTTGTAATATTAATTATTTGGATATCAACTAGTCCATCAATAATGCTTTCTGCTAATTTATAATTTTCATTATTAGTAATCAAAACCTTTACATCAGAATTTTCAATCATATATCTTAATCTATTTTGAGGATATGAATTATCTAATGGTACATAGGTTCGACCTGACTTTATAGCCGCTATAGTTCCAATAACCATATCAATCCCATGTCCAAATAACAAGGCTACATTAGAGCTAATATTTTCTAAATGCTCTGCCACGATTTTGTAAGCTACTTTATTGGCATATTTATTTAAATCTGTATAGCTTAAAACTTTTTCAGAGGTTTTAACAGCAATTTTATTTGGAAATTTATTTACTTGTTCCTCGAATATTTGTGTAAGCATAGTATATACTCCTTCCAATAATACTCATAAATTGTTTCAGACACTATTATCTGATATAAATACAATCAATTACTTATATCAGAAATAAAATTTAACTATTTAAATGTCAGTTTTCTTTTTACTTTCTTATTTTTATTATCTTTAATAGTATCATTAAAATTTTCTACTACGTATTCTATTAGTTTAATATATTGATTTGCCATATTTTCTACTATATATGGTTTAAATAAATTACTTTTGTAATTAACTAATATTTCTATTGCATTTGCATATTCTCTAACATAGAACACTAAATCATACTTCACCTCTTGTAATTGCTTTAGGTGATATGATTCTAAATTTTCTATTACTTCACTTTCATATTCTTCTATGTTTAGCATGTTAAAAAATATAGATATTTTAGGATAGCTAATTTTTAATTCATCTAATAATAGCTCAATGGGGTAACTTTGATATTCGAGAACGTTTATTATGTCTTCATTTATCTCATTTATAATATTTTTAAATGTATCCTCAATATCTATTTTATTTCTTATAAACATAGTGTTTACAAAGAAGCCTATTATCCCTTTGACATCATCATGCTGTCTACCAGAACCTGCTGATCCAATTATAATATCCTCCTGACCTGTTAAATCCGAAAGATAAATATTTAATATTCCTAATAGTATTGAATATAAGCTTAGATTTTGCTCTTGAGCTAGCTGCTTTAGCTTATTTTTAACCATACTCGATACAATACAGCGATATACACTGCTTCCACTTAAATCTGTACTACCAATCTTTGATATTGGCAAGTTAAGTATTGGATTATCGCCACTCATATTTTTCATCCAAAATTCTTTTGCTTTTTGCATTTTAATTTCATCTTTTAATAGACTATTCTGCCATGAAGCAAAATCTTTATATTGTACTGTTAATGGTTTCAACTCTATAGCTAATCCATTTTTATATGAATTATAGAGTGTAAAAAATTCTCTTTTCAGTACATTCATAGACCAGCCATCTGTAATTATATGGTGCATACATATCATAATTTCATATTCTTCATTTTTACATTTAACTAGTATTACACGATATAAAGGTGCAATCTTTATATTAATTGGTTTATTCAATTCAGTATCGATTATCTCTTGCCTTTTTTGCAAAAGCTGCTCGCCTTCCATATTGCTAATATCAAATTTTGTTATGTTAAAATCTATTTTGTCATATATTAGCTGTACTGGATCTCCATCTATAACCTCAAAGCTTGTCCTTAAACTTTCATGCCTTTCTATAAGCTTTATAAATGCTTTGTTAAATGCCTCTTCGTTAAGCTTCTCACGTAGAATAAAATAACTTGGAATATTATATGCAATACTATTTGGCTGTAGCTGATGTAAAATCCACAATCTTTTTTGTGAGTATGATAAATCATAGTATTCTTTTTCATCTAAAGGCTGTATTGGTGAATATATGTTTTCTTCACTGCTCATTATGTATTCGCTCATTTGGCTTACCGTTGGTGCATTAAATATCTCCTTTAATGGAATTTTCACGTTTAACTCTCTATGTATTTTTGCTGCTAAGCTTGTTGCCTTTAGTGAGTGTCCTCCAAGCTCAAAGAAATTATCATCGATACCAATCTTCTCTATTCCAAGTATCTCTCTCCATATAACAACAAGCTTTTCTTCTGTGCTGTTTGTTGGTGCTTTGAATTCTGTTCCTGTAAAAATACTTCCATCTGGTACAGGCAGTATTTTTCTGTCCACCTTTCCATTTGCTGTTAGTGGCAGCTTCTCCAGCTGTATGAAGTATGATGGTATCATGTAATCAGGCAATTCCTTGTCCAAGTGATGTCTAAGCTCAACCACTGTTAAATCCTTGTGTTGGATTTGCTCTTTATCCAGAACAATATATGCGCATAAATAGCTGTTTTGCCCTTCATCTTTTCTTGCTATTACTATTGTTTCTTTTATTCCTTCATATTTCAAAAGCCTGCTTTCAATTTCTCCAAGCTCTATTCTATGTCCTCTTATCTTTACCTGCTGGTCTATACGTCCCAAATACTCCATATTCCCATCTGACAGCATCCTTACTAAATCGCCTGAGCGATATAGCTTTTCTCCTGTCTCTAGTGGATTATGTGCAAACATGTTTACTATGAATTTTTCTGCAGTCAGCTCTGGTCTCCTAAGATAGCCTCTGCATACTCCTTCACCTCCAACACATAATTCTCCAGGCACTCCGATTGGCAGCAGCTTGGCATTTTTGTCTATTATATATGCTGTCAGTGTTGGTATTGGTTTTCCTATATTGCTGATATTCAGCCTTATATCTTCTTCTGTAATTTCCTTATATGTTACATGCACAGTAGTTTCAGTAATTCCATACATATTTATAAGCTTCGTCTTCGGATATTTCTCATAGAACCGCTTTAACATGCCTGGCATTAGTGCTTCGCCGCCAAATATAACATATCTTATACTTAATTCACATTTTCCTGCTTTTTCATCTTCTTCAATCAATCTATAGAATGCTGATGGCGTCTGGTTCAAAACTGTTACCTTCTCTTTTTCCAATACCTTGAGATATTCAGCTGTATCTCTCGCAATAAGCTTTGGTATTACGACCAGCTTACCTCCGTATAATAATGCTCCATACATCTCCCATACAGAAAAGTCAAAGCAGTATGAATGAAACATTGTCCATACATCTTTATCTGTAAAGTCAAACAATGCTCTATCGTTGAAAAATAATCTGACTACATTCCTATGCTCTATCATTGCTCCTTTTGGTTTACCTGTTGTACCTGAGGTATATATGATATAGGCTAAATTGGCTGGTTTTGCTATAGCTTCTAGGTTGTTTTTATCTTCATGGCATGTTTCATATTCATCTAATATTATAGCTTCTCCACTATAACTGATATCTGTGCTTACGCTTTTCTGTGTCAAAAGCATAATTGCTTCTGAATCCTCTAGCATATATTCTATTCTATCCTTTGGATACTCAGGGTCTATAGGCAGATATGCCCCTCCAGACTTTAATACACCCATTATACCTACTATCATATCTAAAGATTTTTCTACCATAATTGCGACAATATTATCAGTGCTTACCCCCTTGTTTCTTAATACTCTTGCCACTTGATTTGCTCTCTCATTTAGCTCCCTATAGGTAAGACTCTTATCCTCATATACTACTGCTATATTGTCAGGTGTCTTCTCAGCCTGTTCCTCAAATAGCTGGTGTATTGTCTTGTCTTTTGGATAGTCTGCTTTTGTATTGTTGAAGTCTATTAGTATTTGCTGTCTTTCTTCTTCTGTCAGCATGTCTACTTGTGATAATTTAATGTCTATGTTTTCTGTCACTGCCTGTATTATGTTCTCTAAGTGTCTGTACATTCTCTCTATTGTCGTCCTGCTAAATAGCTTCGTACAGTATTGTATGTTTATGCTCATGCTATTCACAAGCTCCACTGCTTCTACATTCATATCAAATTTAGATATCTTATTCTCCAAATTATGTGGCTTTAACTTTATACCCGCTACTTCTATCTCTCCCATATCTACATTTTGGAGTGTAAACATTACATCAAACAGTGGGTTCCTGCTAAAATCCCGTGCTACATTTAGCTTCTCAACCAGTTCTTCAAACTGATAGTCCTGATTTTCGTATGCTCCTAATGCATTTTCTTTTACTTCTTTTAGGAACTCCTTAAAGGTTTTTTCTCCATTTGGATAGTTCCTCATTGCCAGTGTATTTACAAACATTCCTATGATATTATCCAGATCTGCATGAGGTCTTCCTGCTATAGGACTTCCTACTATTATGTCCTCTTGTCCACTGTATTTTGACAATAGTATATTAAAGGTACTTAGTAATACCATATACATGGTACTGCCTGTATCTTTGGCTATTTGTCTTAGCTTATTTGTCAGCTCTTTGTCTACTTCAAGCTGTATAGAATCTCCCTCAAAGCTTTGTACTGCTGGTCTTTGGTAGTCTGTGTTCAGGTTTAGCACAGGTATTTCTCCTTCAAATTGCTTTATCCAGTAATCTTCCTGTGCTTTTATACTGTCACTTCTAAACAGCGCATTCTGCCATTCTGAGAAATCCTTGTATTGTATTCTTAGTGGTGTAAGTTCTTCCCCTGCATATGCCTTTGAGAATTCCTCCACCAATATTCCCATGGATACTCCATCAGATATTATATGATGCATGTCAAACATCAATATATGCTTATTTGACTGTACTTTAATAAGTCCCACTCTGAGAAGTGGTGCCTTTAGTAGGTCAAAGGCTCTTATGAAACCTCTTTCTAGACCTTCTATTTCTTTGTCTTCTTCTGCCTCATACTCTTCTATATCAAATTCTACTTTGCTGTGTACTTTTTGTATTAATCCTTCTTCTACCATATCAAAGCTGGTTCTTAATGCTTCATGTCTCTGTATTAGTATGTTAAAGGCTTCTTTTAACCGTTGTACATTTAATTCTCCCTTTAGCTTAAATACTCCAGGCATATTATAACTAGTGCTATTAAGCTCTAACTGCTGTAGTGTATACATTCTCTTTTGTGCTGATGACATCTCATAGTATTCTTTTTCTCCTATTGGTTCTACTGATGAGTATATGTTTTCTTTGCTTCCTCTAATATGTTCAGATATTCCTTTTATCGTTGGATTTGCAAATATCTCCTTTAAAGGTACTTGTACATTCAATACCTTATGTATCTTTGCAATTAAGCTTGTTGCTTTTAGTGAGTGTCCTCCAAGCTCAAAGAAGTTATCATTTATACCAATCTTTTCTACTCCAAGTACCTCGTTCCATATTTTCACCAAATCCTCTTCAATACTATCTCTTGGTGCTTCATATTCAGCTCCAGTGAATATACTTCCATCAGGCTCAGGCAGTTTCTTTCTATCTACCTTTCCATTTGTCGTAAGAGGAAACTTATCTAACTGAATAAAGTATGATGGTATCATATAGTTAGGTAAGCTTTGGAATAGATGTTTTCTTAGCTGTGTTACTGTCAGTTCTTTCTCTCCTACTACATATGCACATAGAAGCTTATTTCCGCTATTATCATCTCTTGTTATAACCACTGCTTCTTTCACAGCTTCATGACTCAGAAGCTTGTTTTCTATTTCTCCAAGCTCTATTCTGTAGCCTCTGATCTTCACTTGATTGTCTATTCTTCCACAAAACTCTATATTGCCATCTGGTAACCATCTTGCCAAGTCTCCGGTCTTGTACATTTTTGTTCCTGATTTAAAAGGATTCTCTACAAACTTCTCCGCTGTTAGTTCCTGCCTATTGAGATATCCTCTTGTCAGTCCATCCCCTGCTATACATAATTCCCCTGATATTCCCACAGGCTGAAGCATGTTATTTTTATCAACTATATATACTTGAGCGTTTAAAATTGGTTTGCCTATTGGTACATTTCTTCCTGTAATTTCTGTTTTCTCAAGCTTATTCATAGTCGCACATATAGTTGCTTCTGTTCGTTGCCCATATCCATTTACTATTTGCATACTAGGATTTAAGCTAAAATAGCTAAATAACACATAATCCTTTATAGGTTCTACTCCTACTAATATTTTGTTAAGGCTGATTTTTTCTCCTGAACTCTTAAGAAGTTCATATACATCCTTCAATATGGTTGGTGGTATATAACCAAAGGTAATGTTATTCTTTATTATAAATTTGCTAAGTCTGTAAATGTCTATTATCTCGTCATTGTGGTATAGTGTTAAGCTTCCTCCATAGCGTAGTGGCAGGAATATCTCTCCTACACTTACGTCAAAGGATATATTGGTTAAACTCAGGCAACTGTCCCCTGCTCCTACCTGTCCGTTGAATTTATCATATAGAGTATTTAAGAAATTACTCAATGCTCTATGGGGTACTGCTACTCCCTTTGGTGCACCTGTTGAACCAGAGGTATATATTACATATGCAAGGTCGAAAGATTTATTCATCTCTCCCAAATTATTTGTTTGACCTTGATATACAGCTTCATTATCAAGCTCTATTATTTCACTAACGCCTGTTATCCCTTTGTCAAGCCATGATTGAGTCAGCAATATCCTAGTCCCACTATCCGCCAGCATATACTGTATTCTATCACTTGGATATGATGGGTCTATAGGTAGATACGCCCCTCCAGCCTTAAGAATACCAATTATTCCAACTATTAACTGTAGTGAGCGCTCTACCATTATTGTGACAATATTATCAGTGCTTACCCCCTTGTTTCTTAATACTCTTGCCACTTGATTTGCTCTCTCATTTAGCTCCCTATAGGTAAGACTCTTATCCTCATATACTACTGCTATATTGTCAGGTGTCTTCTCAGCCTGTTCCTCAAATAGCTGGTGTATTGTCTTGTCTTTTGGATAGTCTGCTTTTGTATTGTTGAAGTCTATTAGTATTTGCTGTCTTTCTTCTTCTGTCAGCATGTCTACTTGTGATAATTTAATGTCTATGTTTTCTGTCACTGCCTGTATTATGTTCTCTAAGTGTCTGTACATTCTCTCTATTGTCGTCCTGCTAAATAGCTTCGTACAGTATTGTATGTTTATGCTCATGCTATTCACAAGCTCCACTGCTTCCACAGTCATATCAAATTTAGATATCCTATTCTCCAAATTATGTGGCTTTAACTTTATACCCGCTACTTCTATCTCTCCCATATCTACATTTTGGAGTGTAAACATTACATCAAACAGTGGATTCCTGCTAAAATCCCGTGCTACATTTAGCTTCTCAACCAGTTCTTCAAACTGATAGTCCTGATTTTCGTATGCTCCTAATGCATTTTCTTTTACTTCTTTTAGGAACTCCTTAAAGGTTTTTTCTCCATTTGGATAGTTCCTCATTGCCAGTGTATTTACAAACATTCCTATGATATTATCCAGATCTGCATGAGGTCTTCCTGCTATAGGACTTCCTACTATTATGTCCTCTTGTCCACTGTATTTTGACAATAGTATATTAAAGGTACTTAGTAATACCATATACATGGTACTGCCTGTATCTTTGGCTATTTGTCTTAGCTTATTTGTCAGCTCTTTGTCTACTTCAAGCTGTATAGAATCTCCCTCAAAGCTTTGTACTGCTGGTCTTTGGTAGTCTGTGTTCAGGTTTAGCACAGGTATTTCTCCTTCAAATTGCTTTATCCAGTAATCTTCCTGTGCTTTTATACTGTCACTTCTAAACAGCGCATTCTGCCATTCTGAGAAATCCTTGTATTGTATTCTTAGTGGTGTAAGTTCTTCCCCTGCATATGCCTTTGAGAATTCCTCCACCAATATTCCCATGGATACTCCATCAGATATTATATGATGCATGTCAAACATCAATATATGCTTATTTGACTGTGTTTTAACAAGCCCCAGTCTTAGAAGCGGTGCCTTTATTAGGTTAAAAGCTCTTATGAAACCTTTTACTACTTCTTCTATACCTTTCTCTTCTTCTACCTTATATTCTTCTATACCAAATTCTACTTTCTTGTGTACCCTCTGTACTAATCCATCTTCTATTACCTCAAAGCTGGTTCTTAATACTTCATGTCTCTGTATCAGCCTATCAAAGACTTCTTTTAAATATTCTATATCTAAGTCTCCGTCTAACTCTATTACTCCAGGCATGTTGTAGCTGGTACTATTAATATCTAACTGCTGTAGTGTATACATCCGCTTTTGTGCTGATGACATCTCGTAATAATCTTTTTCCTCTATTGGTTCTATTGATGAGTAAATGCTTTCTTCGTTACTCTTAATATATTCTGATATTCCTTTTACTGTAGATGCCTTGAATATCTCTCTTAGCGGTATTTCTATATCCAGTACCTTATGAATCCTTGCTACTAAGCTTGTTGCCTTTAGCGAATGTCCTCCAAGCTCAAAGAAGTTATCATTGATACCAATCTTCTCTACTCCAAGTATCTCTCTCCATATTTTTACTATCTTCTCTTCAGTGCTGTTTCTAGGTGCTTCATACTCTGTCCCTGTAAATATATCTCCATCAGTCTTAGGTAGTGCCTTTCTGTCTATCTTGCCATTAAGTGTCAGTGGCAACTTCTCTAGCTGTATGAAGTATGAAGGTATCATGTAATCAGGCATATCTTTGGATAGGTATGCTCTTAGATCTGATACTATAAGCTCTTTCTCTCCTACTACATACGCACATAGATATTTGTTTCCATTATTATCATCTCTTGCTATTACTATTGTCTCTTTTACTGCATCATTACTAAGAAGCTTGTTTTCTATCTCGCCAGGCTCTATTCTATATCCCCTTATCTTTACTTGATGGTCTATCCTTCCTAAGAATTCAATATTCCCATTAGGCATCCATCTTGCCAAATCTCCCGTCCTATACATTCTAGTTCCTGTCTCAAAGGGATTTTGTACAAACTTCTCTGATGTTAAATCCGGTCTATTAAGATATCCCCTTGCAAGTCCATCGCCTGCTACACACAGTTCTCCTGCTAATCCTATTGAGCATAGCTTGTTACTTCTGTCTACTATATATGCTGTAGAATTGTTTATAGGTTTACCTATAGGTATGTTGTCTATATAGTTCTTATCTATTATATGGCATACCGAGAAGGTCGTATTTTCTGTTGGTCCATATCCGTTTACTATATTTATTCCTATACACTCTTTCCTTACTGCATTTATATGCTTTACAGATAATAAATCTCCACCTACCAGTAAGTTTTTACACCCTTTGAACATGCTTGCATCTTCTGATGCCAACTGACTAAATAACGATGATGTAAGCCATATGGTATCTATCTTATTTTTTATTAATTCGTTTTTTAACTTTGCAGCATCCAGTATCACTTCTTTATTAACAAGGTGTAGCATTAATCCGTTTAGTAGCGAGCCCCATATTTCAAAGATAGATGCATCAAACACTAATGCACCTGTCTGAATTATCCTGCTGCATTTACTAAAGTCTAAATAATTAGTGTTTTTTACCAGTCTTACTACACTCCTATGTTCTATCAAAACCCCTTTAGGTTTACCAGTTGATCCCGAAGTGTACATAATATATGCCAGGTCCTGAGGTTTATTTACATTTTCCAAATTAAAATTTTCTTGATTATGCAGTAGCTTTAAATCATCCAAAGGTATTATGTCTATATCTAGTTTTAGCTCCTTAACATCAGTATTATTACACAATAGTATATTACAACAACTATCTTCCAAAAAATACTTTATTCTATCGGCTTTGTAATCTGTATCTATGGGTAAGTAGGCACCTCCTGCTTTGAGTATTCCAAGAACTCCTACCGCCATTTCCATAGATTTATCTACCATTATTCCTACTATATTGTCTGGACCTACTCCTTTATCTCTTAATAGCCTAGCCAGCTGATTTGCTCTCTCATTTAACTCTCTGTATGTAAGCTGTCTATCCTCATAAACTATAGCGATGCTCTCAGGTGTTCTACTCACCTGTTCCTCAAATAGCTTGTGTATTGTCTTGTCCTTTGGATAGTATGCTTTTGTATTGTTAAAGTCTATCAGTATTTGATGTCTTTCTTCCTCTGTCAGCATGTCTACTTGACTAATACTACTAACCTGATTCTCAATAATATTTATTATTATATTTTCAAAATGTCTTAACATTCTATTTATCTCGGCATCATTAAAAATACTATTGTCATAGCTTAATTCTAACTCCAAACCTTCAAAATTAATTATTGCTAATGTAAGCTTGTAATTTGTCATTTCTGTCATAGTATATTCTTCAATTTTTATTGGATTATCATTATTAAGTAGTGCTTTATCTATTGGATAATTTTCAATTACTACCAATGTGTCAAATAATTCTTCCTTACTATCTATTTCACTATACGATTTAATATCTACTAGGGAGGTACTTTGATATTCATCTCGCTCCTTTAAAATGCAGTCAACCTTTTCTAACAAGCTTTGAACACTTTCACCTTCAGTGCTATTTACTCTTAATGGTAAAGTATTAATAAACAGCCCTACCATATCCTCTACGCCTGATATATCTGTATTCCTTCCAGATACTGTTGTGCCAAAAACTATATCATTCGTGTTATTATATTTTTGCAATAAAATACCCCAGGCTGTATATATCAATGTAGCTACTGTGGTCTTCTGCTTCTTGCAAAACTCATATATATTTTCTGATATTTTATTATTCAGCTTATAGTTTACTTTATTGTTTATAGCATAAATCTCACTATAGGATGGTTTTATCCAAATAGTCGTCTTGCTCTCATAATCATTAAAATGCTCACGCCAAAAGTCTCTTGCTTAGCTTTATCTTGTTTTTGATAATACTTTATAAATTCTTTGAAACTATTTTTTTTGATTATGTTTAGTGGTTTATGCGCACATAAGCTATTACAGGCTTGAACGAATTCTTTTACAACCACTCCGTTACTCCAACCATCATATAAGATATGATGATATGTTATGATTAATTCATACTTTGAGCTATCTAGCTTAATTATTGACATTCTGAGAGGGTTTTCACTTATATCTATTTTACTATTTAATTCGCTATTCTTTATATCCATTATCTGAATATCTCTATCTGTAAAATTTATATTTGATAAATAATATTGAACATAAGGTATTTCATACTGTTTCAATATAATTTGTAATGGTTTGTCCAACTTGTCCCATTTAAAAATAGTTCTTAGCATCTCATTATTTTGAACAACATAGTTCCAAGCCTCTTTTATTATAGTTTCATCAATTTCCCCACAAAGCGTTAGGCATAGCTGTTCTAAGTACTGTTTACTTTCTGAATTACTTAAATAATGGAATAGCATCCCCTCTTGCATAGGAGTTAAGCCCAATATATCTTGGATATTTAGCTTATTCAGCTTCTGCATATTCATTTTACATTTACCCCCCTTTTGTTATATGTAATACTCTCGAAAGACATACTTCCTCCTTAACATTATGCTAAGAGGTGGGGGCTTCTTGGAACGTCCCAATAATAATATTATATTTACTGAGTTATTCCAATCTGTCCAATGATTTTTCTATAAGTTAGTCTATGTCAAGTATTTGTCTACATAAATCACACTAATCATTTTACATTTATCAATTACTATAATTTCTTTCCTTGCTCCTGCCATTCCACATATACATTCGGATTCTTCACTACAACTATTGGCTATCTGCTTTTAGCTCCTTTTATTCATTTTTAGTTTTGATTCCATCTTGTAATAAGATTTAGGATAATCAATAAGCTATACAAAACACCTGTAAAGAATAATTAGGCTTGGAATTAATAAGAAGCACTGATGACACACAGAACTCAAAACATTTATAGAAATTGTAAGGATGCAGCACTGTACAAACTGATTACTGCCCTTCAGATGTGTGGTGGTATAGCTTCTTTTTACATAACAAAGAAACTGAGTTTCACATTATATATTAATATTAAAAACTAATATTTCTAACTTATTGTACTAGTCAAGATATTCCACTATTCATAGAACATACAAATTTCTTTACTTTGCGTAAAATACACAAAAATAAATCATATGTTTTGATGTAAGTTAATTTGTATGTTCTATATAGGTTAAATTTTTAAAAAGACCTGATTTATATACTTACATTTTCTGTTTTTGTTATGCTTTGATTAGGCGCTAATACTTTGTTTAGCAGTATTTTAAGAATCATTCCTATAATAGCCAAAGCTGTAGCATATATCAGTACATTTGTACTAAATAAAAAACCATAAACCTTAAGTCCCACCAGCCTACCTACTGCATAGAAGGTAACTAGCATAGAATAAAACCTTCCTAAATATTGCTTTTCTATCTTTCTTTGATTAAATGAGCTAAAAAATATACCATAAGTCCCAAAGGATAGGTTAAAAACAAACATCACAAAAGCAAAAAAGACTACTGTTACAATACTATTAGTCTTCATAATTTTATATACACCATTAATGCTTAATAGCAACATCATGCTAACTGAAAAAAGCATTCCATACATACCCACATTTAGAGCATTAAGCTCACTATATCTCTTTTTAACCCATGGCACAGTAATCACTGTAAATAATACTGCAGATGTGCTTATGGTTTGAATAACCCCATAGTATATATCATCGCATGCGAATATATTCTTTATTAAGTAAGGTAATCCTATTGTTGCAAAAGGTAAGACTAAAAAATGTGTAAGGAAGCCATTCATACTTATACTCAAAATTTCCTTATCTTTATAAAGTTTAAATCCATCAATAATATCATGAAATATTAAGGTATTTTTACTCTTGCGCTCACATGGTTTTATAGTCATGAACGCTTTACATGAGGCTGCAAAAATAAATGTAATACTGTCAATTAATATAATAAATTGAATACCACTTACCGAATACATCAAAACTGCTATAGTTGGTGCAATTATACTACTTACTTCAACAATCATCTTTGTTAATAAGTTTCCATCAACATATTCATCCTTTTCAAGTATTGAAGGAAGGACAGCAGAAGCTACAGGTGTATTAAAGCATTGGCACAATCCCTCTACTAAAACCATTATGTAGATATAACTCTCTGTTAATGGAGACTTAAGGCTTATAAAAAACAGTGTCATAAAAAATAATCCTCTAATAGTATCCAAAATAACTAGCATATTTTTCTTATTAAATCTGTCAACAATTGATCCAGCTATAGATCCTAATATTAACTGAGGTATTACTCCCAATGCTAAAACAGATGCAAATTTTGCAGCTGAGCCTGTAATTTTTAAAACATACAATGCCATACATGTAGTTAAAAAAGTATTACCACAAATAGAGATAGTATTACCTATGGTATACAGGAAAAAGCTTCTGTTTTTAAATAGTTTAAAATTCATACTTATTACCACCTTATTATTTAATTTTTAAATTCTCTTTAGATATACTATTGATATGTGTTTATACGAATCAAGATACTATAAGCATTAAATCAATCAACCAAAGACTATGGGTTTAACAAGAGTAACCAGAGGTACCTTTTCTTATAAATATGTAAGTTATGAATTCTATGTAATTATACAGCTGCAAGTTTATATTACCTTGTGCACAGACTTGTCCTCTCCATACAAAGACCTAACAAGCAGGCTGCTTTTAAAAAATTACAAGAGCTAATCGAAACTGCATTTGAATCCACTGTTATTCTTTATGAATGCGAAATAATTGTTACAGTGAGCCAACTGTTACCCATAAATTGCTCTTATAGGGGCTCAGTACACAGTATCTACAAACAAAAGAGTCATATATGAAGCTTATGACCCAAATACTAGATATGTATTTTATTCTACCAAAGAAGCTTAAAACAAAAAATAATTTATGTTTTTAATGTATCAGTAGATTTATGCTTAATTGCCTAATTTGTATAGAGTATCACAAGATATTACTTTGTCTTAATGCAGATTTTTCAAATTTAGTACCTGACATTCACAGAAATAGTCTCTTGTTATAGGTAATATTATCATAAAGGGGAGTTATTGTAAACCTGTTTTTGATAATGTTTTGAAAATTAAATTAATGGATAATTGAAAAGTCAAGTGCAAAAAAAATGACTTGGAAGTATAAAAAAGAATCCAGATATCTTCATATTCCATTGCGTAAAAGACAATTAACTGCTCAGGATGCACCTCTACAGAGCCTTATCCTCTTAATTGCATCTAGAGTGCATAATGATAAAACATATACTTCTAATAGTAGTCAATAAATGTAAAAACAGGATAGATTAATTTCTACCCTGTTTAACATTTATATTACATTAACAGCTTCTATATTTCATATTTGTGTATACCATCCTTATCAACTTTTCCAAATATTAATGGTCTCATATCTGGTTTTGTATCTGATAGTTGATATGCTTTTAATAGCTTCTGTTTGCATTCTTCAAGCTTTCCTAAGTCATTAATATGCACCTTAGCTATTACTTCACCTTTTTTGACATAGTCTCCAACCTTCTTAGCCAGTATGATACCTACCGCGTAGTCAATTGGTGTTTCCTTAGTCTCTCTACCTGCACCTATAGCCAGTGCTGCCTTTCCTATGCTTTCTGCATCTATTCCATGTACATATCCCTCTGTTTCTGCATAAATATCTAATACATTTTTTGCTTTTGGCAGAAGCTCTGGATTATCTATTTGTTCAACATTTCCGTGTTGTGCCCTTACCATATCCTTTAGCTTAAGAAGTGCTGTACCGTCTTCTATAGTGCCTTTAAGAATATGCTTTGCTTCTTCCATATCTGAAGTTCTTCCCCCTAGAACAAGCATAGCAGCACCAAGCTCTAGACATAACTGCATGAAGTCCTTTGGCCCATTGCCATTAAGTGTCTCAATAGCTTCCTTTACCTCAAGAGCATTTCCGACTGCATAGCCTAAAGGTTCATTCATCTCAGTTATCATAGCAATAACATTTTTGTTTAGGTTTATTCCAATGTCCACCATTTCCTTTGCCAGCAAGAAGCTGTCATCAAGGGTTTTCATAAATGCGCCACTGCCAGTTTTTACATCCAACACAATAGCATCTGAACCTGAAGCAAGCTTTTTGCTCATTATGCTGCTTGCGATTAAAGAGATATTGTCAACAGTTGCAGTTACATCTCTAAGCGCATAAAGCTTCTTATCAGCCGGTGCCAAATCACCTGTTTGACCACAGACTGCTATTTTTATGCTGTTTACACTATTTATAAACTCTCCTAGCTTAAGATCTAACCTTGAAGCCCTCTATTGATTCTAATTTATCTAGTGTACCTCCAGTATGTCCAAGACCTCTTCCTGACATCTTAGCAACAGGTACACCTGCAGCAGCTACCATCGGTGCTAAGACTAATGTAGTTTTGTCACCGACTCCACCCGTACTATGTTTATCAACTTTAATACCTTCGATTGTACTTAAATCAATAACAGTACCCGAGTTTACCATAGCTAGGGTCAGGTCAGCGGTTTCTCTCTTGTTCATCCCTATAAAGTATATTGCCATTAAAAGGGCAGAGACTTGATAATCAGGTATGTTTCCCTTTGTATATCCATCAATAAAGAATTGGATTTCTGGTTTTGTCAGCTCTTCTCCATTCCTTTTTTTAATTATGATGTCAACCATTCTCATTATAGCTGCACCTCTTTAATAAACTGCTTAAGCAATGAAACAAATTTTGGTTTAACTCCCTCCGCTACCTTCACAATTTCCTCATGAGTAGGGGAAGTCATGCTGTCAGGAATCGCCATATCTGTTATACAAGAAACGCCAAGTACCCTTAGTCCAGAATGTTTCGCAACAATACATTCTGGTATAGTTGACATACCTATTGTATCAGCTCCTATTGTAATTAACATATGAAGTTCTGCCTTACTTGAATAATTAGGGCCGCTTATAGCACTATAAACTCCATTTTGAAGCTTTATATTAAGCTTATTTGCTATTTTATTTAGAAGTTCTATATATTCCTTATCGTATACCTCTGACATGTCAGGGAATCTAGGTCCAAATTCATCAAGATTTGCTCCGATTAAAGGGTTTGCACCCATCATGTTTATATGGTCTGTTATTGCCATTATGTCACCTGCACTAAAGGCAGGATTTAGACCTCCACATGCGTTACTTGCTATCAAAAGCTTAATTCCTAGCTTTTTCATTACCCTTACAGGCAAGGTAACATCCTGCATAGAATAGCCTTCATAATAGTGAAATCTTCCCTGCATAGCTATAACTTTTTTACCTTCTATAGTACCAGTAATCAGCCTTCCTGCATGACCTTCAACTGTAGATATTGGGAATTCAGGTATATCCAAATATTCTATTACAGTTGGGTTTTCTATATACTCTGCTAAGGAGCCAAGACCTGTACCAAGTATTATACCAATCTCCGGCTCAACAGATATTTTACTTTTTATAAACTCAGAAGCCTTATTTATTTTATCTATATTTCTCATTATATCCTCCATATCAGCTATAGGTTTTGTACTATTGATTTTACAAGACTTACAAATTTATTCTTTACTTTTTCGGCTGTATCGATAACCTCTTGATGGTTAAGAGGCTGACCAAGAATTCCTGCTGCCATATTTGTTATGCAAGAAATTCCAAGAACCTTCATACCACTGTGATTTGCAGCTATTACCTCAGGCACAGTAGACATCCCAACTGCATCCCCTCCAAGAATTCTCACAGCTTTTATCTCTGCGGGAGTTTCATAGTTTGGACCTGTAAACATCATATATGTGCCTTCTCTTATTTCTATGTTATTGTCCGTCGCACATTTTTTAGCAAGTTCAATCAAATTATAATTATATGCATTTGACATATCTGGAAATCTTACGCCTATTTCATTTATATTTGGTCCCATTAATGGATTATCACCTGAGAAGTTGATATGATCCTTTATAAGCATTAAATCGCCAGGTTTGAAGCTTTTATTTACTCCACCTGCCGCATTTGTAACTATTAAATTGTTTATTCCAAGAGCATGCATTACCCATACTGGAAATACTACGTCCTGCATACTATAGCCTTCATAATAGTGAAATCTTCCCTGCATTACTGCTATCTTTTTATTATTTAAAGTTCCAAAAATAAAACGACTCTTATGACCTTCAACCGTTGATACAGGAAAATTTGGGATATCACTGTATTCAATGATAACTTTATCTTGAACCTCTTCTCCAAGAACACCTAAGCCTGATCCAAGTATCAAGCCTATTTCTGGAGTATAGTTCAAATACCTTTGTATATAATCTCTTGCTTCATATATTTTAGTAATAAGCTTATCCATATCTATATCTACTCCTTTACATAACATTATGTTTTGCAATTAATATACTATATTAAATCAAAATATGCAAAACATATTAAGTTAAATTATTATGTCCTTTTTAAATGAATTACCTTCAATTTCAATAGGCAGCTGTAAAAGGTCAAGAACAGTAGCCCCAATATCACAGAAGCCCTCTCTTATGCCAAGATTTAACCCTTGCTTTATTTGTTTTCCATACACTAAAATGGGGATGTACTCCCTAGAGTGATCTGTGCTTAAAGTAGTCGGATCACAGCCGTGATCAGCAGTTATTATAAGTACATCATTTTCATTCATTGCAGCTATAATCTCAGGTAGTCTGTTATCAAATTCCTTAAGTGAATTTCCATAGCCTTGCACATCATTTCTATGTCCAAACATCATATCGAAATCCACTAGATTTGTAAAAATAAGACCCTTTTTATTTTGCTTCATGTACTCTAAGGTCTTATCAACACCGTCGATGTTAGATTTAGTATGTATCGCATGTGTAATACCAACTCCTGCAAATATATCTTCTATTTTACCAACTGCCATAACAGCTAGTCTATTCTCTGATATCACATCTAGCATAGTTTTTGATATAGGCAATAGTGAGAAATCCTTCCTATTTCCTGTTCTTTTATATGTACTTGAGCTGCCGATAAACGGTCTTGCTATAACTCTTCCTACTGCATTTTGACCCACAAGCAGCTTTCTTGCTTTGCTACATATTTCATAAAGCTCATTTAAAGGTATTACCTCTTCATGGGCTGCGATTTGAAATACACTATCTGCTGAGGTATATACAATAGGGTAGCCAGTTTTCACATGTTCATCACCTAGTCTTGAAATTATCTCTGTGCCAGAAGCAACTTCATTGCCAATAGATTTTGTTCCTATAGCCTTTTCAAAATCTAAAATAAGTTCTTTTGGAAAAGCATTTGGAAAAGTGGGGAATGCTTGTTTTAGTGTTATTCCTGCAATTTCCCAGTGCCCAGTCGTTGTGTCCTTGCCTTGTGAGATTTCTGAAGCTTTACCATAAGCTCCTTTTGGCTTATCTACTTTATCGATTTCTAAACCATCTATGTTACCCAAGCCTAAAGTCTTTAGATTATCTAAGCTAAGCTTAGGAATTTGCTTATGTATATTGCCTAGTGTATTACTACCTTCATCTTTGTACAAATATGCATCCTTAAGCTCGCCTATGCCTACGCTATCCATTACTACCAATATTACTCTGTCTGCCATAATATTCCCTCCATTTCCATTTATCTATAGAAAACACAAAAGGGCCTAAGCCCTTGGATGTGTCTTATTATATACTTCCATAATTCTGTTTTTATTAATCTTACTGTATACCTGAGTAGTTGATATATCAGAATGTCCAAGCATTTCTTGAATAGCCTGTAAGTCAGCACCATTTTCAATCAAGTGAACCGCAAATGAATGCCTTAACGTGTGAGGAGTAATAACCTTATTAATTTTGGCCTTTTGGGTGTAATTCTTGATTATCTTCCAAAAGCCTTGTCTTGTCATTTTACTTCCATGGAAGTTCAAGAATAAGGATGTATCCTCTTCACTGGAATTAAATAACTTTCGGTAATCAGCTAAATACAGCTTCAGGTATTTAATTGCTATATTACCAATAGGTATCGTCCTTGACTTGCCCTCTGTAGCATTGCACCTAACTAAGCTACCCTTCAGATCAATATCTTTTAGATCCAGAGAGATCAGTTCTGTTACTCTGATGCCAGTCGCGTACAAAAGCTCCAACATAGCTTTGTCCCTAGCCCCTTTTGCATCTGTTGGCTTTGGTTGTTCCAGCAGAAGCTCAACCTCCTTCTTCGTAAGTACAGAAGGTAGTTTTTTCTCTACCTTTGGTGACTCCAGATTGGAGGAAGGGTCAGAATCAATAAATCTTGAATTATACATAAACTGATAAAGACATCTGATAGAAGCTAAATTTCTTGAAATCGTAGAGGTAGCTTTCCCATTCTTCTGCATATATATAAGATATGTTATTATTAATGTCTTTGTAACCTCTTCGATTTTTAAATTATGTAGTTTTATATAGCTCTCAAATTGCCTAATATCCCTTTCATATGAATCCAAAGTATTCACTGATAGCTCTTTTTCATTTTCAAGATAATGGAAGAATAACTCAATATAGTTCATATAGTCATAACCCCTTTATATATATATGTGTATTATAATTCAACACATATTTTTAAATTCCTCCAATAAAAGAAAAATTTACAAACTAAATACAATATTTTTCAGAATAAACAGAAATTTATCTCTAAAATCCATGTTTTTACATATATAATTTGATACAAGAACAGCGCCTCCATGAGGAGCTTCATAAGGAAAGAACATGTTTAAATAATTATCAACTAATATCGGCATAACAAAAAGTATAAGAAATAATACAAAAAATATCCTAATGAAAAGAAAATATTGATTATTTGCATTTTTGTATGTCATGGTATCCCCCCGGCGTTTGTAATATCAGCGTTATATAAAATATGGAGCAACCAGCTTTACCAAAAATGGTGTAAGGTATGCCTCGATGATACTACCTCCTAACATTATAAGGAATAAAAATAGTATCGATAAAACAAAGGACCAGATATAGGTGGAAAGCTCATTACGCTTTCTGTTAAGTTTATTTTTCAGCACTGTAATTGATAGGCTTATTGAGCAAGCACAGAATACTATTAGTACAGGTATGTATACAATATTCTGTGGTAAAACCGAAGCTAAGGCTAATAAAAATCCACCTTTACCCAAGGAGTCTGTCAAAAATGCTACTGTAAAACCTATACAGAAGCCTCTAAATGTAGCAATCATAGGTATTAATAAAATACCTGCATAGGTTAAACCTGCAATAAATAAAGCAGTAGCAGAAACAAGATTAAATTTGATTGATTGCTTCAATATTTCAACTGAATGTACACTGTCTGTCCTAACAATACTGATAAAACCATCTATATATGCTTTTACTTCACTTTTTGTATCAATATCAATATTTTTTACTGTGATTGCACCGAGGCTTATACCTAATATAAAGAAAAATATTACTATTGCATAAGAAATAATATTATCAGATAAATGCCTTTTAATTGTATCATTTAATCTTATTTGCATCATGAAAACCTCCCCTTAGCTTTTGTCCACATTCTTATAAATAATATGCTAAAGAGGGTAACAATATGAATATATAACTAACACAAATTTTTCAATGTAATATGTATGATGATGTTATTTTATTTCAGAAGTCAGTAATAATACTGCTATTATTGTTTTTGCATCGTTTATCGAACCGTTTTTTACCATTTCCAAACCCTTGCTCAGGGTATATTTCTCTACATTTAAAAATTCATCCTCATCAAAACAATGCTCCCCTTGTGTCAATCCTTCTGCTTTATATATGTAAATCTTTTCGTCTGTATAGCCAGGAGAAGGGTACATTATTGTCAATAAAGTAAGCTTTTCTGCTGTTAAACCTGTTTCTTCCTTTAATTCACGTATCCCACAGTATTCTGGGTTTTCGTCCTTCTCAAGTTTACCAGCAGGCACCTCCAATAGCTCTTGCTCGAAAGGCTTTCTAAATTGTCTTACTAAATAAATTTCATTTTCTTGTGTTATGGGGATTACAGCAACTCCACCTCTGTGTCTTATAATCTCACGCATAGAATTGTTACCATTGCAAAGCTCTACAGTATGAAGCTCAAGCTTTATTACTTTTCCATTATAAATTTCCTTAATGTCAGTTGTTTTTTCTTCAAAGTTCATAATTTGTCCTCCACTGTGAATATATTTAGAATTTACTCATATAAATATTCTATATATATCACAATAAACATTCAAGTTTCTTAACTGCTAGTTTTCCTGCTGCTCCAGAGCTAATAAAATATTCTCTATCCTCTATAAATCCTTTACCCATTTTACTTAAATATTTAATCTTATCTAATAATACACTATTTATATCCTTGAAGTCTACATAATATATATTATGTAGACTATCTATCCTATTTTCTGTTATTTGATTATTTATTCTTGATAATTGTTTTTGATTATCAAATAAAGGTATCGCGATGTTAGCCTTTGTGCAGCATATATCCTTTAATACGGTTATGCTATGATGACTTATACCGTAATGTCTATCTCTTTTATCAGAAAATGATATTCTGGGTATTTGTATTACATAGCCTTTAAGCTTATTAGCGGCATCAATTATATTTCCCTGCTCAATACCACTAAAGCCATACTTCGTATCTGTTCCTATTATTCCAGGTCCCATACAAACAATAGCAATATCAGCCTTAATTATCTCCTTTGCAGTTATAAGTGCTGTATATATATTAATACATTCAAAATCACCACCAAAAGCATTTCCATAGGTTATAGTAGAATCTATTATATTATCTTGCTTAAGATGTCTTATAATATCACTTATATAAATAGGCAATGCTCCTCCATCAGACATTATGTAACATATTTTTAATTTTGAATTTTGATTTTTTATATAAATGCTGACAGGTGCCACCATGCTGTGAAGAGTGCCTACAATCACAGGCATCCCCTCCAATGAGCTAAATTCATTAAATACTTTATGATACTGACTCTCCTGTGCCTCCACAGACATGCAATTAATTTGAAAAGGAGTATATTTAAGCTTCATAATATGCCCTGAATTTATATTATCTACAATTGGCTTGCTTAGATTGGCAATAACCAAGTGGTGTCCTCCTGTGCCAAGGCTCAAATCAACAGCAGTAGTATTTACTAAAATTAAATCACCTAATGAAATATTGCCTGTTATATTATTATAGTTAATACAGCTTTGTTGTTCATCATTTATAAGTGCTGTAAGCTTCGTTATGTTATCATCATAAAAATATATATCAGTTACTATCCCTTGTGCTGTTTTTATCATTTTATCCGTTGCTCCTTCCTAAGTTGTCCAAGTAATTTAACAATCTATTTTTTGATATAATAGCAGTTATCGATATCTTCTCAGCAGCAATATTTATAATTAATAAAGCAAAAATAATTATGAGTTTTATAGATGCATAATAGCATAACGCACTATAAAAGCCCAAGGTTATGCCCAATATGTTAGAGCCTGTATCACCTAAGATACATAACTCTTTAAGATCATAAGAAATATACACTATTACAATGGTTAGAGTAATTCCCAAAGGAAAAATTGAAATAATGCTAATGATATTAGAAATAAAAATTAATATGCCTAGTAATAGAAAAGCTTTTGCACACCTGCCGGGTCTTAAATCCAATAAATTTAAAGTATTTGTAAACAAAGCCATAACAAGGACATTTAAAATAAAATCAGAACTGATTTTTAGAAATGCCTATGGACATAATACATGAAATAAAAACACCAATAAAGGCTTTAATAAAGCCTGTTGTCAAATGTCCATGAAGAAAACTATTCATATGGTTCTTCAAGCCTTTTATATGAATTTCACCTATCATATCATCTAGTACCCCTGCAAATCCCATAGTGCTTACTCCAATTAGATAAGACACATATATAACATAATAGCTAGGAGAAATGTATAGGCACAATGCTGACATAGTGAGAATTACAGGTACAAATGCTATTCCAACTGCAAAGGTAACCTCTTTACCCCTATAATTTATTGTTGTGCATCCAGCTTCTTTTAACATCTTGATTAAAAGCTTTATACAAATTCTTGAAATAATCATAGTTAATAAAAGTATAGCTGCAAGACTAATTATTATAGCTTTAGTAACTGTTATATTCATTTACATCATTTCCCTAATCAAAACATTTAATATATTTATAAACTGCTTTCCTCTGTGTATAAAGCCCTTTATATTTCTGCCTGTCTCTCTATGTCTTATATTTACGGGCACTTCAACAATATTAATACCTTTTTTCAGAGCCTCCAATGTAATTTTAAACTCCAATGCAAAATTGCTGGGAATGTTTATGTTTTTAATAAATTCTGTGCTCACTAATCGCTGTCCGCTCAATACAGAATCAGAGGTTTTGGAAGTTAGTATATATATACCCCTCCTAGATAACCATTTTACCAGTCCAAAACCGCCTTTTTTTAAAGGTTTTGGATATACAGCTACTAGCATAGTCCTATTATTTATTTTTGTATTACTTACAAGTTTCTTCATTTCTGAAGCACTATGTTTTAAATCTGCATCTATAAATATCACAAATTTATTTGAAACAAATGGAAGTGCAGCTTTTATTGCTCCACCCTTCCCTTTATTTGAATTGTTTTTTATCAATAAAATATCATCAAAACCGTCTGCTACTCTATAGGTGTTATCCTTAGAGCCATCGTCTACAACTATTATCTCTGTTATTCCTTCTATACCCTTAACGGCATTTATTGTATCTTTTATATTTTCTTCTTCATTGTATGCAGGTAATATTGCTGTCACATTTTCATCCATACCAAATCACCTTCGGTTTTTGAAAATGTCTCTGCATTTTTATTATCCATCAAACACTGAAGCTTTATAATATACCTATAATCAATCAAGCTATCAGCAACTTTAAATCTGGTTATTAAAGTACTTCCCATACCAGGTCTTCCTTTATCAAGAAAATCTGTCATACAGCTATGTCCTCCAATTAAAACAATATATGATGCACCCTTATCATAGGCAAGTAGTAGAGCAATATCTTCACTGGTTCCTTTCATAGGCAGAAGCTTATATTTAATATTTAAGGCTTCAATTCTTTTTTGACATGGGCAGCTTCCATCTGTATATGCATGTAATATTAAATCTTTACTTTTATATATTCCTACATCTGACACACTGTCCATATCCCCAATCAATATATCTGGAGCAAAACCACAGCTTATAATTATATCTGCTCCTCCATCTACACCTATAAGTATGGGCTTTTCTTTATTAATATAATCCTTCAGCTTCAAAAGACAATCCCTACTTTCAGAACTGCGAGCAACAACAATGGCACATCTTCCATCTACACTTGTGTTAAGCTCAGGATAACAATTAAATGTAAGAATCGGATTCTTTTCTATTCCAGCATATTGTATTGTATTATCAATAAAGTTTGAAAGCTGTAGTCCATAATTACAGCTACTTTCCAATAGTTTATCTTCAATATAATCAATATTTAAAAGAAAACATGAATTAGTATACAAATGATTATTATTTAATAATAAGTCTCTATCTCTCAGCTTAATATAATCTCCATCGTTAAAGGTACTTATATTGAGATTGGTATCAAAAAGCATGATATTGCTACTTACAAGTAGAGAAGTACCTTTGGAAGCATATCTGCCTGTCATAGAATAACCTGTGTTAATAATAGCCTTTACACCTGTAGAAATCAGTGCTTCTGCAGCTAACTCATCTATATCATCATGTTGTATAATTGCAATATCATTAATTGACAAGTATCTTACCAATTCTTTGGTTCTGGTGCCAATTTTTATAATTCCTTCAAGATACATCGATTTCGAACACCTCCGCCTATTTCTAGTATTAAATTAAAATACAAAAATAATACAAATATACTATATATTTTGTACTAACCATTTTACATGCTTGAAATCGCTCATATAAACAAAAATATTACATATTTTTTCTACATGATTTGTATTATTATGTATTTTAAAAATAAAAATACAAAAACTAATAAATGATAACTAACAAATATAACAAAGAAAGGTGATTATAATGAAAGAGACAGTAGCAAAATCAATTTTGGGACTAAGAGATAAAATGACTCACAAAATTATTGCTATATATCCTTATGAATTAGACGGTTTAACACAAGATACAGAAAAAACAGTAAAAGACTGGTATTATAAACAGGACTGTAGTGCAGAAACCACTTTAAGACAATGTTATGTAGATATGTTAAGAGAGAATGAACTAAATTAAAAGAGACATTTTATTCAATGTCTCTTTTAAAAACTATTTAAAGCTTCTTTTACACTTGACGCAAATTTTAGAGAAGCTGCTACATCTGAATTGCCTAATTGTTGCTTAATAAGAGCTGAATATTTATCAGAATTAACAATATAAATTCTCTTAAATTTAAGCTCAGACACCAAACTTAAAAAACTTTGTAGTATAGGAATTACAAAAATATTTGCAGAAAGATTCTCAGGATTTATTATAAGAACATATTCTTTTGTATTAAGTCCAAAAGTCTTTTTTTTAAAATCAGAAAGCATTGTATTTGCTTGACTTACATCGATATTTCCAGATATGGTTGCTACTAGGGTCTTTTTAGCCTTATTCTGCAATATATCATGCATTAAATCACCTCTTAACAGCTTATTATAACAACTGCAAAATTGTGACAAAAGGCATGGTAAAAACCATGCCTTTTAATTTCCTGTTATTTAACTAATTTTCATTTGTATTCTTAATTTATCAGCTATCATAGCAATAAACTCAGAATTAGTTGGCTTTCCTTTTACGTTATGTATCGTATATCCAAACAAATTATTGATTACATCAACTCTGCCTCTGCTCCAAGCAACTTCTATAGCATGTCTAATAGCTCTTTCTACTCTGCTTGGAGTAGTATTAAACTTACGAGCAATTGATGGATACAGCTCTTTTGTAACTGCACTTAACATCTCAAGATTGTTGACTACCATAGTTATTGCTTCTCTTAAATATATATAACCCTTAATATGTGCAGGAACTCCAATTTCATGGATTATATTCGTAATAGCACTCTCTAGTTCATGAGAGGTTGGTGCCGAGCTTGATATTTGTGTTGTTCCGAAACTCGAGACATAAGATCTTTCTTTCAGGTTCATCTGTCTTAGCGCCTACGCACTCTCTAATTCTTTGTGAAAAAACTTCCATATCAAAGGGTTTGACTACATAATATTCTGCTCCTAAGGTTAGTGCTTTCTGTGTAATTTTATCTTGTCCTACAGCAGAAAGTACTATAATCTTCGGATATTTAGGCAGACTCATTGAATTTATTCTTTCAAGCACTCCCAACCCATCAAGATGCGGCATTATAATATCCAATATTATAATATCCGGTGTAATTTTTTCTAATAAGTCGACTACTTCCAGTCCATCCTTCGCTATACCAATAACCTCAAAGTCGGGTTGTGCACCTAGATACTCACTTAAAATACAACAAAAATCTTTATTGTCATCAGCAATCAGTATCTTAATTTTCTCCAAATTCATATAATTACCTCCCACATTTGTTTTGCTGTTAATTTATTCGACAATGTAATTACATTTCCTTTATTTCTCAGTAAACAATCGTACACTATAATAATACATAAATTTACAACATAATAATACAATACTAATTATTTTTTTTATATGAAAAATTTTATCAATCCTTGTTTTGCAAAACTTACTAAATACAATTCATAATAATAAAATATTATCAATTCGACAGCATTTGACATGTACCAGTGATTATATAAAATAATAAAAAATCCTGTGAAAAAAATATCACAGGAAATAGAGCTATATATCTTTCGTTAGACGTTTTTTATTTACTATTATTGACCTACTGCTTCCTTAATAGCATTCTCTTGCTGTACTTCAGCTTCTTCAAGCATCCACTCTATAAATATTCCATATCCTCTTGTTGGATCATTTACTAGAACATGAGTTACTGCTCCAATAACCTTTCCATCCTGTATTATTGGACTTCCTGACATACCTTGCACTATACCTCCAGTTATATCAAGTAATCTTTTATCTGTAACTTTTAACATCATACTTTTGGCTCCTGCCGTACTTTGACGATTTACTTTCTGTATATTTATATCAAATTCTTCTACCTTATTTCCATCAATCGTAGATAATATTTTTGCAGGTCCTTCTTTAACTTGATAGCTTAATGCTATAGGCATGGCTTTTTTATTATCAGTTTCATATTGTCTCGTTATTTTTCCATATATACCATACCTTGTATTTTTAAATATCATACCATAAGGCGTATCAGTTTCATAAAAAATACCAACTATTTCTCCTGGTACTGTTTTTCTTGCTTTTTGAACTGATGCAACTTTGGATTTTAAAATCGTACCCTTTGAAATATCTATTAAAACACCTGAGTCAATATCTGTAATGCCATGACCTAAAGCTCCGAATGAGTTAGTATCAGGATCATAAAAAGTCATTGTTCCTACACCGGCTATATTATCTCTTACCCAAAGACCTATTCTGTATATGTCATCATCAGCGCTTTGTATTGGCTGCACATTAAGCTTAAGCTGCTTTCCAGATCTTTCTACTAAAAAATTTAATTTCTCATTGCTGTTATCATTAACAATTGTAGTTATATCTCTCTCTTTTTCTACTTTGTTTCCATCTATTTCTAGTATTGTGTCTCCAATCTCAAAACCTGCATTTGCAGCAGGACTGTGTTTTTTACCATTTGCTGCAGTTATACTAGAAAGTCCGACCACAAGTACACCTTTTGTTTGTATCTTTACTCCTATTGCTTCTCCTGAAGGTATTATTTTCTTATCTGGGATTACATTTACTATCACATTTTTGACAGGTAAAAAATTAAGCATTTTTAGTTTTGCATTTGTTTTGCCTTCAGTATTTCCTTCAATAAGAGTAAAGGAAGTTAACAAACTGCTTAATTTACTTAAATCAATGCTAGATTGCTTTTCATTATCTGGAACAAGCTTGCACAGTAATGAATTCTCCAGCTTTTGACTATGCCCTTGCATAAGATTTATTTCATTGGGATAGTTGTAAATAATCACTAGGTTTGTTACCGCAAACATAACCATAAACAAAACGACTAAATTCAGTATAAAAAATTTGGTATTTCTTCTATGCAATAGCATCACTCTCCTGTTTCCCCAGAAGAGTCATTCCTTCATAAAATTTTCTCTCATTTTAAGTTAACCTTTTTAAAATACTATTATTCTTTTAAAACTTTACTATAAAACCAAATTTCAATAACAAAATCAAGTTTCTCAACAAAAAATTATGAAAAATAGTCGTTTTACTTATCTTGAATTTTCTATGCAGGTAAAAATTTTCTTTATATTATCAAATTTCCTGAATTCGAATTTTCAAAAATAAAAGGTTTCTCTTGAAGAATTTAGCAACTAAAAAAGCAGCATACGCTGCTGTAATCACTTACTAGCCGCAATAAGCTGCTTTGCATGAGCCATAGAAGTTTCATCCATCTGAGTGCCTCCAAGCATCCTAGAAATCTCCTCTATTCGCTCTTCTATATCTAAGGTTTTTATTTTTGTAAATGTTTTATTTTTATTTACAATCTTGTCTATATATATATGATTATCAGCGAAGCTTGCTATTTGTGCTAAGTGTGTTATACAAATAATTTGTGACATTTTAGAAATTTTCTTAATTTTTTGTCCTACTATAGAAGCTGTAACTCCACCAATGCCTGCATCTACTTCATCAAAAACAATACTTGGTATTTTTTCTGTTTTAGTCATGGTATTCTTTATTGCAAGCATAACCCTAGACATTTCTCCACCTGAAGCAATTTTATATAGTTGTTTCGGCGGTTCTCCAGGATTAGGAGACAATAAGAACTCAATCTTATCCATACCCTTTGGACTTATGATACTCTCATCACTTTTCATACTTACCTGGAAGTTAGAACCCTTCATATTTAAATCTGCAAGCTCTTTCTCTACTCGCTTTTCCAGAGTTTTAGACAGCTTACTACGTAGGATTGTCAGCTTTTTACCAGTATCATAATATCTATCTTTTAAAACAGTTATTTCCTGTTCAAGTTGATGAGCTATCTTTTCACTATTTACTAAGTTATCATAATCTTCAACCGTCTTATTCCTGTATTCAAAAATATCTTCAATAGTAGTACCATATTTTCTTTTTAGTTTAGATATTAAATCTAATCGTTCTTCTATATCATTTATTTCATTATCACTGAATTCAATACTATCCATGTAACTTCTTATTTCTACTTTCATGTCATCTAGCTGATATAAAGCATTTTCTATAGCTGTTTTAAAGTTTTGCAAGCGTTTGTCGATCTCCTCAAGCTCACTTAGTTTATGTATGCCATCCTTTATTATATCAACAGCACATCCATTATCTAAGTCTCCCTCAAAAATATTGTTATACACTTCAGTCATATTTTTATATAGCTTCTCAGAATTAATAAGTAATAATCTTTTTGCCTTAAGCTTTTCATCTTCATCACTCTTAAGCTCTGCACTTTCTATTTCTTCTATCTGAAACTTATATAAATCTAATCTTCTTTCACGTTCTGAAGTATCTCCACAAATATTCTTATACTTAGATTCTAAAGTTTTTAGATTATCAGTGATTATTTTCAGCTGCTCTTTAATCTTATATATCTCATAGTCTCCAAAGTTATCAATAAAATCTATATGCTTATTGGCATTAAAAAGAAGCTGATGTTCATTCTGTCCAACGATATCAATTAATGACTGAGCTATATTCTTTAGCATTGTCAGAGTGACAGTTTGTCCATTAATTCTACAGTTAGAACGACCTGTGTTATTTACTTCCCTAGAAATAAGCAGTGTATTATCTGCTTCCTTTTCTATTCCGTATTCATCCAACAGTGAATTAAGCTCTGCATTGTTTTCAACAACAAATAAAGCGGATATAAGCGTTTTATCAGCACCTTGTCTAATATCATCCTTGCTAAATCTGCCTCCCACAATAGCCTGTAGAGCATCTATAATTAAAGATTTACCCGAACCTGTTTCACCAGTAATTATATTTAGTCCGTTGGTAAAACTAATAGCTTCTTGCTCTATAATTATGAAATTTTTAATATTGATTTCCAATATCATCGGTATTTCACCTATTTCATTAATTTTTTAAACTTCTCTATTACTCGTTCTGCTTTATCAACATCTCTAATTAGTATAAAAATTGTATCATCTCCTGCAATAGTGCCTATTATGTCCTTTATATCAAAGGCATCAATTGCCTCACCAGCTGCTCCTGCCGCGCCTGAGAAGGTTTTTATAACTATTATGTTTCCAGAATAATCTATATTAGTACAGACTCAGAAAACATCTTCACTAATCTTTCGGTAAGCATCGAGTCAAGTTCCTTTAAAGCAGATACTTATATTTTCCGTTTTGTGACATTACCTTTATAAGCCTTAACTCTTTTATATCTCTAGATACTGTCGCTTGCGTAACATTAAAGGAGTTCTTTTTGAGTTCTTCGGCCAATTCTTCCTGAGTTTCTATTTCATTTCTTTCAATTATCTCTAGAATCTTGGCGTGTCTTGAAATCTTCATGCTATTACCTCCGCCTTATTTATTTTTATAGTCAGGTTTTCCCGATAATTTCTCTCTAAGTACATCAAAGAAATTTCTATCGTTTAGCTTTACAAGGTTTGCGTAATATGCTGATTTTTTTACTGTGACAATATCGCCAGGCTTCAGTCTAACACCCTCTTGTCCATCTACTGTCATTATGACATTTGTATTATTGCTTTTACATACAGCAATCCTGACCTTATCCTTGCTTGATACAATTATTGGTCTTGAGTGAAGTGTATGTGGGCAAATTGGTGTAACAATTAAAGCATCTACATCAGGTGCAACAATCGGTCCTCCCGCAGACAATGAATATGCCGTTGACCCTGTAGGGCTGCTTACTACTATTCCATCAGCAGAATATAAATCAACGAACTTATCATTTATAGAAAATGAATAAGTAACAACTCGTGAAAAATCACCCTTAGCAATTACTATATCATTTAATGCTATAAAGTTTCTAGTATATTTTTCCTCATTCTCTAACATAGGCCTCAAGCATAATACGCTCTTCAATCCTGTAATCACCATTTATTAATTTCAAAAATGCCGGATACATATTACTGACCTCTATTTCAGTAAGAAATCCTAGATGTCCGAGATTAACACCAAATAAAGGTACTTGATTGCAGGATGCTTGTCTTGCAACATTTAAGAATGTACCGTCTCCTCCAAGAACAACAATTAAATCACTTTTTTTAAATATATCATTATTGCAGTACTTTGCTTCAGTAATTGATAATTCTGCACATATCAGCTCATCATATATTACATTAATTTTCTTATTTTCAAACCATGCTATAACACTTTTTGTCAGCTCTAAGTTTTTATCTTTATTTATATTTGATACAATTCCAACATTCATATTATAACCTCATAAAAGTGATTTGATTTTTTCGAAATTTTCCTAAAATAATTATATATCAAATTTTATAACATATCTACCATTATTTATAGAATTTAAAATAATTATAAAGTGCTATTTGCTTGTTCTACAATTCTATCTATTAAAGGGATTGTATCAATAATACTACCCTCGATGTCTTCTTTACTAAGGTAAACTAAATATTCAATATTTCCTTCTGGTCCTTTTATCGGAGAGAAAGATAATCCTAGAACATGCAAGTCAATATTGTTAATACAGAAGTTAATAATTTTTTCTATAACCTCTTTGTGTACGCTTTTATCTCTTACTACTCCCTTTTTTCCTACCTTTTCTCTGCCTGCTTCAAACTGTGGCTTAATAAGACATACTAATCTACCCTCGTCCTTTAGTAGTGCTTTTGCTACAGGCAAAACCTTAGTGATAGATATAAAAGAAACATCCATTGTCGCAAAATCTGCAAATTCTCCCAGCATATCAGTAGTTACATGGCGAATATTTGTACGTTCCATACAAACTACACGACTATCTATTCTTAAACTCCAAGCAAACTGTCCATAACCTACATCTATTGCAAAAACCTTCTTTGCACCATTTTGGAGCATACAGTCAGTAAAGCCACCAGTAGAAGCTCCTATATCTATAGTAGTCAAGTCTGTTAAATCTATATTAAACTCCTTTAACGCTTTTTCTAGCTTTAAACCACCTCTGCTTACATATGGTATAGGATTTCCTTTTACTTCAATCTTGGCATTTGTATTAACCTTTGTACCAGGCTTATCAATTTTTTGATTATCAACATAAACCACACCTGCCATTATGATGCTTCTGGCTCTTTCTCTGCTGTTTGCATAACCAGTTGCAGCAATAAGTGTATCAAGTCTTTCCTTCTTACCTTCCATATACTTGCTGCTCCTTTCACTATTTTTGTTTTTGTAAGGCTATTTCTATTTTATCAGCTATGGTTTCCCAATCGATTCCCTGCTGCTTATAAAGCTGATCTGTATCACCATGAGTTATAAATTTATCATCATATGCATAAATTTCTATATTTGTCTGGATGCTTTTTTTGTTGTAAAACTCAAGTATTCCGCTACCCATACCACCGGCTAATATACCATCTTCAATTGTGAAAATATATTTAAAGCTACTTGCAGCTTGCATTAACATTTCTTCATCAAGAGGTTTAATGAATCTAATATTTATAACAGCTACATCAAAGCCTTTCTCCATTAACCTTTTAGCTGCTTTGCTTGCAGTCATTACCATTTTTCCTTCTGCAATAATCACAGCACCTTTTCCTTCTTTTACTACTTCGCTTTTGCCAAAGCTTACATCAGTGTGAATTATATCATATATTGCTTCTGTGCCTCTAGGATATCTAATAGCACAAGGTGTATTAAACATTCTGCTAAGCTCAAGCATCTGCTCAAGCTCCATTCCATCTTTGGGACTCATAATGGTAATATTGGGCATATGTCTTAAATATGCTATATCAAAAACTCCATGATGTGTCTCTCCATCCGAACCTACTATGCCTGCCCTATCTATAGCAAAGGTTACAGGAAGCTTTTGCATACAAACATCATGTACTATCTGGTCATAAGCCCTCTGCAAAAAGGTCGAATATACTGCAAAATAAGGCTTATACCCTCCTGTTGCAAGACCTGCACAAAAGGTTACCGCGTGCTGCTCTGCAATCCCAACATCAAAAAATCTTGTTTTATGAAGCTTAGCAAAATTAGCCAAGCCTGTACCTTCAGGCATAGCGGCAGTAACTGCTGTAATTCTTTTATCATTAATTGCTGCTGCGCTTATCCAATCCCCAAATATACTAGAATAGCTTCTCCCTTTGCTATTGTTAATTTGTTTACTCTTTCCACTTTCTATATCAAAGGGGCTTACTCCATGATATTTTGAAGGCTCCTCTTCTGCTCTTTTATATCCCTTACCCTTTGTTGTTATTACATGGATAAGTACAGGGTAGCCATTATATGACTTAGCTCTTTCCATTACATACTCAAGATTTTCAATATTATGTCCATCAATAGGTCCAAAATATTTAAAACCCAGTTCCTCAAATATTATTCCCGGTACCAATAAATATTTAAACCAGTTTTTTAATTTTTCCGCAGATTTAAATAAAGGGCTGCCAAATATAGGTATCTTTTTTAGAGATATTTCCATTTTGGCTTTAAATTTAAAATACGCAGGAACGGTACGAATTCTACTTAAGTAATTAGCCATACCGCCTATATTCTTTGAGATTGACATATTATTATCATTCAAAACAACTATCAATTTAGTAGGGAAATCTCCTGCATGATTTAATGCTTCAAAAGCCATACCGCCCGTTAATAGATCCATCACCTATAACAGCAATTACATTATAGTCATCTCCTGCTAAATCTCTAGCTTTTGCAATGCCAAGAGCAGCAGAAATTGAAGTACTACTATGTCCTGTTTCAAAGATGTCATGAACGCTTTCAGATTTCTTGGGGAAACCACTTAAACCGCCAAAGGTGCGAAGTGTCTTTAGACTATCCTTTTCTCCCTGTAAGCAGTTTATGGATGTATGCCTGATGCCCTACATCCCAAATTATTTTATCATTAGGACTTTTAAAAGCCCTATGTAATGCAATAGATAGCTCAACTACTCCAAGATTTGAGGCTAGATGGCCTCCAGTTTCTGATACAGTATTTAAAATATATTCACGAATCTCCTTAGATAATTTAATTAGCTCTTTATTATTAAGCTTTTTTAAATCCTCAGGAGAGTTGATTTTTTTAAGTATACTATCCATAAAGCTCCTAACTTTGAATACATCAAATCATAAGCTCTGCAATAAGAATCCCTAGTAGGGCACCTGCAAAGACTTCCTTTGGAGTATGTCCCAACAGCTCTTTTAATCTCTCATTTCCTAGAGGTTTATGATGTGTTAAATCGTCAATAATCATATTTATAACCTTAGCTTGATAACCAGCAGCTCTTCTTACACCTGCAGCATCATACATTACTATAAATGCAAAGATGATAGACATCGCAAATAAAGGCGAAGACCAGCCATATATCTTACCTATCGAGGTTGCTAAAGACATTACAAAAGAAGTATGCGAGCTTGGCATTCCCCCTGCTCCAACAAATCTAGTCATATCAATTTTCTTAGTTTTATATAATGTAATAATTAGTTTCAACAATTGTGCAATAAACCAGGCCGTAACACAGGTTATCAAAACCTTGTTGTTTAATATTTGTTCTATAAAGTTCAACTGAGTACCTCCAATATATATCGTACTAAATAATTTATATTAATAAATTGTGCGATATATTTTCCGCTTTTTATAGAAATAGAGTTTTATACATCTCTCTCAATAATATATTTTGACAATTCTTTTAATAATAATCCTTTATTTCCATATATCTCAATTATCTTTTGAGCTTCATCTACTGTTGTCCTAGCTAATTCTTTGGATTTTTCTAAGCCAAAGCAGCTTACAAAGGTGGATTTGTTGTTGCTTGCATCACTTCCTATTTTCTTACCTAACTTATCTTGTGAACCTTCTACATCTAGTATATCATCAGATATTTGAAATGCCATACCTATAAGCTGTCCATACTCTGTTATACGCAGCAAATCTTCTTTTTTAGCACCTGCTATAAGCGCACCTGTTACCAAAGGCGCTAAAATCATGGCACCTGTCTTTTTTTCGTGCATTTTATTCAATATATCAGTGTCGATACTCTTATTTTCATAATGCAGGTCAATGCACTGACCTCCAATCATACCGTGTACTCCAGAAGCCTTGCTTATGTAAGCAGCAGCTTTAAATATTCATCCTTGGGGTTTTTCATAATAACCTCAAGCATAATTTCAAAAGCATTATTTAATAAAGCATCACCCGCCAATATTGCAAAGCCCTCACCAAAGACCTTGTGATTGGTTAGCTTACCTCTTCTATAATCATCGTTATCCATTGCAGGTAAATCATCATGTATAAGGGAGTATGTATGTATCATTTCTATTGCAGCTGCAAAAGGAAGTACTTCTTTTACATCACCTTCAAAAAGCTCACAGGCCATAATACAAAGAATAGGTCTTAGTCTTTTTCCTACTGCAATCAGACTATAGCTTATAGCGTCATGAATAATAGGGATATCTTCATAGCTATCTATAGTACCTTCCAAGTAATTCTCTATAATTATTCTTTTATCTGTAAAATAATCCTGTAGATTCATTCTATGCCTCCTGACTTATATAACACTAAACTCCTCTAAAATATCCTGCTCCTTGTTCACAATAGCTAATACTTTCCCCTCGGCTTCTTGTAGCATTTTTGAGCACTTCTTTGAAAGCAAAATACCTTCTTGATATATTTTAATAGACTCATCTAGGCTAACATTTCCAGATTCAAGTTTTTGTACTATTTCTTCCAATCTTTCTAAAGCTTGCTCAAAGGTCATGTTTTTATTCAAATTTTTCACGCCCTTACTTATTTTTAATATTTAATACCTTGGCAGTCAATGTTCCATCGTTTAATTCAACCTCTATATCATCCCATATTTCTACTTGATTTATTGAAGTTACAATTTTTCCTTGACTGCTGGTAGAGGAGTATCCCCTAAGTAATACTGAAGCAGGATTTAAAATATCCAGCTTTTCTATATTATTTATAAGCGTAGTTTTTTTGTTATTAAGCACCTGCTGCATACTCATATTCATAGTTTTTTGTGCATATCAACAGTTTGCATAAAATTATGAAGCTTCTGTTCTATCTGCCTAAATGCATTCCCCTTTGATATATACTCTATTTTTTGACGTTTTTCCTGCAAATAGTTATTCATATAATTATTTAATACATAAACTGTTTGATTTAACCTAGAAGTCAGCGTTTGCTTGTCAGGTGCAACTAGCTCTGCCGCTGCTGAAGGTGTTGCTGCTCTTAAATCTGCTACAAAATCTGCAATAGTAAAATCTGTTTCGTGTCCAACTGCTGAAACAATAGGTATTACAGAATTAAAAATTGCCCGAGCAGTTTCTTCTTCATTAAAAGCCCAAAGCTCTTCTATGGAGCCACCACCTCTACCAATTATTATGACATCTACATTTTTCTTCTGATTAAAATATTTAATGCCTTCCGCAATTTCCTTGGAAGCTCCCACTCCTTGCACCAGCACAGGATATAAAATTATATTTATCATAGAATTTCTTCTTCTGATAATTGATATTATATCCCTAACAGCCGCTCCTGTAGCAGAGGTAACAATTCCAACAGTTTTAGGAAGGTATGGTATAGGTTTTTTATTTTCATCTTTAAAGTAGTCCAAAGCAGCAAGCTTTTTCTTCAATTGCTCATAAGCTTGATAAAGTGCTCCCACTCCATCAGGTATAATATCTTCAGTATAAAGCTGATATTGTCCATCTCTCTCATATACTGAGAAATACCCTTTTACTACCACTGACATACCATCCTCTGGCATGAACTTCAGTTTACTTGCACTTCCCTTAAACATGACACACTTTATCCTGCTATCATTATCCTTTAACGTAAAATAGGCATGCCCTGAGGAATGCAGCTTATAGTTTGATATTTCACCTTTAATATGTAAACTGGATAATATCATATCGTTGTCCATTATACTCTTTATGTAGTTGTTAACTTCTTTGACTGTAAAAATTTTAGACCCGTTCATTCAGACCTCCATTACTTTCATATATCCTCTTACCAAATATTGCAGCGCCTACTGCATTATCAGAGGAATATCTTGAATCTGAAATTATTAAATCAATCCCGTTTTTTTCTATGCTTTTACTTTGCATAAGTAGGCTTCTTATTATTGAATTTGATGCTACACCGCCTACAAGCAGCACCTTATTTATATTATATTTCTTACATGTATTAATAATTGTTTTTTCAATTGCTTTACCTATGCTATAGAATACTGATTTTGCAATATTTGCCTTGTAATCTTCATTATCTAAGCGTTTCTTATCAAGTATCCTTTGCACATAAGATTCAGGCCCTGATAAGCTTAAATAGCTTCCCTTAACAGACACTGGCAACTCTATAGCAGATATATTGTCATACTCATTGCATAGTTTGTCCATCTCTTTACCACAAGGAAATCCTAGCCCCATAGCTACACCGACTCTATCAATAAACTGTCCTGCATTTAGATCCTCAGTACCACCAACGATTTTATAAGTTTCACTTGAAGCATGTACCTTTAAAAGCTCTGTTGTACCTCCAGATATATGGTACACAAGATAATCGCCAGTTAGCTTTTGCCCTACTGACCATGCTCCTGCAATGATATGTCCTTGTTGATGTGAACATTCATACAGCGGTACCCTAAAACAGCTTGCCATTATTGATGCTATATTATAGCCAGTAATGAAAACAGGCATGTAAGAGCCTTCAACATTTCTAGGACTGCTGCTGACAGCTATACAGCAAGGGTTCTTAAGTTTAAGTTTGCTCATAGCCTCATTGCAGAGGGGTTCCAAATTCTTGATATGCAAAAAACTGATTCAGACTGTCTTAAACCTCTCATACCCTGCTCAACAGAAAGTATTTTTCTACCATCATGTATTACTTGCTCTGAGCCATCTACTATTGCAACCGAGGTTGTATAACAGCTGGTATCTATACCTAAATAGTACATTTTAGATACTTTCTTCGCTTTTATTTCTAATAATTTTACCCAATATACCATTTACAAAACTACCTGAATCTTCTGTACTGTATTTCTTTGCTAGCTCAATTGCTTCATTGGCAGCCACACTGTCAGGCACATCATTGTTAAAAACTATCTCGTAGATACTTAGCCTAAGTATAGCTAAATCCACCTTCGCGATTCTTTCCTTCTTCCATCCTGTAGTATGAAACTCAATAAGCTTGTCAATCTCTTCTAAGTGCTGCATCGTACCCTTCAGTGTTTCTATTGCATATTCCCTAGGTGCCTTTCCCAAAACCCCTTCTTCATCCTTGTCTCTATACTCCTCTTTATGCTCAAGGAATTCTTCTATATATTGCTCTGTATGATCTTCTTTATTGAAATCCATACTGAACAAGAACTGGATAGCAAATTCTCTAGCTAATCTTCTACTCATAGTTCCTCCTTGTGTTATCTTTTGTATAGTATTTACTAAAAACAAACTTATATAATAAATAAAAGGATTATTTACCTTTTAAGAATAAATTTTCAAAATTTAAACTAACCCCCTGAAAAATCAGAGGGTTAGCAATAAATTCATATGATAATCATGCTTATTTCTGTTCCTTTGCTTCCTTTATTTCTTTAAGCTCTTTTGCTTCTTTGTTTTCTTTTTCCATATGAACACCTTGTATATGTATATTTACCTCTACTACATTTAAACCGGTCATTGTTTCAACGGCTTTTTTTACATTTTCTTGTATCTGCCAAGATACATCCGGTATCCTAACACCATATTCTACTATAACATATAAATCAATTGCTGCTTCCTTCTCGCCAACTTCAACCTTAATACCCTTTGAAGGATTTTTCTTACCAAGGATTTCTGTTATGCTGTCGGCAATTCCGCCGCTCATAGAAATTACGCCTTTGACTTCTTTTGCTGCAAGCTCAGCAATAAGTGCAACAACATCATCTGCTATTTTGACAACACCATAATTATCTATTTTTATTTCTTTTTCCATATCAGCACCCCCCCTTGTAGGTTATAAATAATTGTCTGAAACTATTATAACAAATACATGAGAAATTTTCAAATAAAGTAGTTATTTTTACCAACACCCTGAAAATATCTACTTAACTCTAGTATTTCACTTAATATTTATTATATGTAATATTTATTAGACTACAAGGGATTTACTAATTCTTTTTCATAATCTTTATATTGGTAGGACTTAACTTAGTTTTTCTTACTACTATATCTTGGATTCTTGCCACTTGAGCCTGTGTTAAATCCTTTGTTTCAACAATAATTGTAGCGGAATCATCAGTCATAAAAACAAGTGCATCACTAAATCCAAGTGAAATAACCATGTTCTCAATTATCATTTCCTTTTCTGTTAGAGCTACTATCTTTACAAGCTCTTGTTGTGCAAGATTTTTAAAAGTTGTTTCAGTGTTTTGGTTGTTTATTACCTCTTGCCACATTTCTACTTCCTTACTTCTATTCTTTTCTCTTTCTATTCTGTATTCACTGAAAAAGGATGAAGCTATGCTACTTGAAGCTTCAACTGTTTCTGGATTTTGCTCTATGACTTCAGCTGTTTGTATACTGTCTTTGGTCTGTACTGATGTTCCTACATCTACTATTTGATCTTCAGTTTGTACAATAGTTGCATTATCATTCATTTGCGTTTCTAGATTTAAATCGTAATTAGCACCTATATAGTTGTCTGTAGTAAACATATTGTAAGCATACCCGACAACAAATAAAAGCATAATCATTGAAGTTATAATTATATTCTTTCTTTTAAATTGCATTTTGCTTCCCCCTTGAACTAATATTTTTAACTTTTGCTTGAAAATACAGAGATTCTATAAGCTGGCACATCTAAAACAGTTTGCACAGCTTCCGTTAACTTGAGCTTAAGCTTTGGATCCTTCGCCCCCTCTGCAACAATTATTACTCCTTTTATTTCTGGGTTAATTTCCTTAAGCACCAGCGGCTTGGAGGTTCCCCCTTGTTCATTCATAAAAACTACCTTATCCGAGGTGTTTTGCTCATTGATTGTCCTTATTCCACCTTCCTTATCCTTTTCATTTGTTGTCTTGTCAGATATTGTCTCATCCTTTGCTGTTATTATTTCAGTACCAGTTTTTAGAGTTATCATTATTGATACTTTTCCCATCCCTTGTATTTGGCTAAGTATTAAAGATAATTGATTTTCCATTTCCTCAACAAATTCAGCATCACCGGTTTCTTGACTTTCTACAACGCTAGTAGTGTCCGTGTTTGTTTTTTCGGTCTTATCTCCACTCAAGTCGCTGTAAAAATCTGAAATTAGTATAAACCCTATACCTACAACTAAAATTATTATTAACTTTGTTACCAGTTTTGGATTTAAACTTAACTTTTGGAAATTAAACTTTTTAAGCTGCTCCTTAAACTTTGAGAAAAAATCCATAGTTTCCTTCCCCCTTTTACTCATGTATCTCTATAGAAAACTCTGTACATTCTAAGCCAAGTGCAGTCTCTATTTCAGCGCGTAGGTCTTGGCTTAATTTACTGTTATTCAAATTATATTCAGTTTGGTTTTTATTAATTACTGTTTTACTATTAATTTTTACAGGCTGTATTCCTGATGTCTGCAAAGCACTTTCATTACCCTTTTCTATAAATACCTGAACACCTGTTATACTACCGAATTCCTCTTTATCTATATCATTTTCTATATCCACTATAACCTGCACATTCTTTTTTTCCATGCCCTCATGAGATTTGACAACTTCTGTTATCTTATCTGATAGCTTTTGTTTATATATATCTAACGCCGCAGTATTCTGAAATACAGCGACAGCATTGCCATTGCCTTCCTCATCAGACTGCTCTATATATGCTGCTGTCTGTGTCATGCTTAACTCAAATTGATCACCTAGATCCTTTGCCATTATAAAAGGTTTAATAATTACTAGTATTACTAGAAGACCCATTATTACCTTTATAAACCTTTTCATATCATTATTAGGAATTATAATGTCCAGTAACATTATGAAAATTATTACTACCGTAATGTTTGTTATCCAGCTTTTCATAAAATCCATATAAACACCTACCTCATCATAACTGTCATATTACCCACACCCATAATTACTGTAATGAATACAAAAAACAGCACTCCTACAGAAGCAACAGCTGCAAGCAATATCATAAGTGAATTACTCATATCATTTAGACATTTTACTATCTGGTTGTCCAGTATAGGTTCAATCAATGCGCTTGTTATCTTATATATAGCGATAATGGAAAGTATCTTGATTAGAGGGAATAAGCATATAAGCACTAATACAATCAGTCCGACTACACCAACTCCATTTTTTATAAGCATGGAGCAGCTTACCACCGTATCAAAAGCATCGTTTAAAAATTTTCCTACTATAGGTACAAATTTATCCATAGCAAATTTAGCAGTTTTAATTGTCAGCCCATCTACAGAGGAAGAAGCTACCCCTTGTACAGATATGACTCCAAGGAAAATTGTAAGCATCACTCCCAATATGCCCACAGCCGTCTGCCTTATAAGTGAGGCTAATCTGCCTACCTGTATGCCCTCAGATAGATTGTTCAGAAGCGACAGCACAGCAGAGAAATATATCATAGGAATTATAATGTATTTTACAGCTGTTATAATCAAGCTAATAGAGCCATATATTATTGGCTGAAATACAGTAGATGAAGTTATTGCCCCTACACTAACAAGAAGAGCCATCATAGTTGGAAACAATGCCTGAGTATATGTAACCATAGTATCAATAGCGCTTGTACCCAAATCCATTGCCACACGAAAGCTCTTTATAGCTATTATTGCTATAAGTATATAGCAAACATTGTATGCCAGCTTGCCAACTGTATCATTTTCAAAGGCATTGTGTAAATTTTGCAGCAGCGCACAGAAAACTGATAGCACTATGATTTGACCCATTATATTAAAATTTAAAACAACCTCTTTAAATAATAGCTTACCAAGCCCCAGAACAAGCTCTTGTACATTAAAGATTGGTTTTCCCTTGAAAAGCTCCAATATCATAGTCTTTATATCTATAGAAGGCATCTGTCCCTCTGCTTCTTTATTTACCTCATCTGCGAAGCTTTGTATCTCATGGATATCCAAATAATCAAGCTGATCCTTTAGAAGCTTGTTTGTATCATCAGCATAAATATTAATAATCAGTACAGATAAAACAACGATTACAAGTGCTAGTATCTTTTTAGCTTTATCTTTTCTCATGTTTATCCCACCTTGATTTTACTTATGTGTTATATCATTAGCTTTGAAACTACGTCTAACAAAGCTGCTAAAATAGGTACTGCCATTATCATAATAAGTACCTTCCCTGCAAATTCTATCTTTGAAGCTATAGAGCCCTCTCCTGCATCCTTACAGACTTGAGCACCAAACTCTGTTATGTATGCTATAGCAATTACCTTTAATATTGTTGAAAAATACAAAAGGTCTATGTTGGTCTTACTTGCAAAATACTTCATTACTTCAATAACTGAATTTAGCTTAGTAACTACAAATATGAAAATCATAAGCCCAGTTACTATACTAATCTGTAAAGCAATCTCAGGTTTCTGTTCTCGTAGAATAACTGCCAAAATAGTAGCAATTATTCCTATGATTACTACTTTCATAATCTCCATAATATCACCTATAACTGAAACATTGTTTTTACTGTATCAAACAAATTCGAGATCATTCCTATAACCATAATTAGAACTATTATAGTGCCTGCAAGTGAGGTCATCATTGCCATTTCTTTTTTATCGGATTGTTCTAAAAGTTTACTTAATATAGCCGTAATAATCCCTACTGCTGCTATTTTAAAAATTAAATTAATATCCATATAAAAATCTCCTCCATACTGCTTTAGTATATGTTTCTGTACAAGCATATTATATGAGCATAATAAATATGACTACTCCAGATAAAAATCCAAGACTCTTGTACAATTTCTCATTCTTCTTTCTCTCATCCTCAGCTATATTCTCATAGTGTTTAAACTGAATATAGAACAATTCAAAGTGCTTCTTCTGATCCTCTCTATCAGAGCAACCCAATACCTTCCCAAAATCCATAAGAAGTTCTCTATCTGCCCTATTTAAGCAGGTTTCTCCTATAAGCTTATCTACTGCACCAGACCATGCAGTGTCAAGGCTATAGTTTTCTCCTGATTGCAGTTCCTCTGAAACCTTACAAAAAAGTTTTTAATTCCTCCATCTACCTTAAAAGCAACATTTCTCATAGCTATAGGAAGTGGCGTACAACCATAAATAATCTCTGTCTCAAGCATTTGAACTGCAGCTCTTAGCTTTCTTATATCCTTTGGCCTTAAGCTGTATCTATTTGATGCTGCAAAACCATACAAGCTGCAAGCTGCCATTATTAGAATTCCTCCCAATAGCTTTAGAATCATAATCACGCCTCCTTTGTTAATTTGCCTTTACAAGCATATAATCTTTATCTAAAATCACTTCTATAGTCCCAACACCCTGTCTTCTGCTCATTACTATATATCTTTCAAATTGATTTCTATGCAGCTTCTCTAACGAAGGCTTCCTAAGAAAATCTTCTATATCACTGCCATGAATAGTAGTAATAATCTTCACTCCTGCATTTATAGCATCTAAAACAGCAGCTCCATCCTCACTTCTCCCTATTTCGTCAGTTGCGATTATCTCAGGAGACATTGAGCGTATCATTATCAATATACCCTCTGCCTTAGGACAGCCATCTAAAACATCTGTTCTAATCCCTACATCATTTTTAGGAACTCCCATACTACATGCAGCAATTTCATTTCTCTCGTCAACAAGACCTACCTTTTTACCCATAATTCCCATAGTCGGGATACCATTACTTAGCTGCCTTATCATATCCCTTAGAATGGTTGTCTTACCACACTGCGGCGGTGAAATTATAAGAGTATTATAAATACTTCCATTTGTCTGTATTATGCTTCTTAACACCTTATCCGCTGCACCCAGTACCTGCCTTGCTACTCTATAGTTAATAAAGGAAATATCCTTGAAGGTTCTTACTCTCCCACCTTCTAAAACTGCCTTACCGCAGATACCTACACGATGTCCGCCATCCACAGTAACAAAACCATTTCTTATATCATCCTCATAGGAATATAAAGAGTAGTTTGTAATTAAGTTCACCGAACTCTTTATGTCCTCATAGGTACAGATATATGAGTTCTTAACATCCGTAGTAAATTGACCGTTTACACCCAATAGGTACTCTTTTTCATCTCCGTACAGCATAACAGGCTTCCCCTGTCTTAATCGTACCTCCTCAATACCTTCAAGTGTCTTTGAAGGTAGTCCATCCAGCATCTGTTTAATATCCTTGGGCATATACTTTGTAACTTCGCTTATTTTACCGTTACTCATAATTTTTACCTACCTTGTACAACTTTTCGCTTATTTAATCTTATGGGTGAGTCATGGACAATATGACAAGAAATTTTGGACAAAAAAAATAACTGTCAAACGACAGCAGATGATTTAAAGCACAAAACCCCCTGTTTCCGAAAAAACAGGGGGTTTTGTAATCAATCCGAGTTCTGGATTATCCAGAGCTTTAATGCTTGTTAATTATTCGTGATGATGATCATGCTCACAGCCACAATCACAGTCGCAATCTAATTCATACTCTATTTTTTCATGGCAATTAGGACATACAACTGTTTCACCATTTTCAAGTAAGCTTTCATCTAAATATACATACTCTTTGCAATGAGGGCATTCAACCTCAATATAGTCATAATCGTCATCATCTTCATCTTCATCATCTTCGTCGTCTTCTTCTCCAAAGAGTTCATCTTCAACATTTGAAAGATCTTCATCTAAAGCTTCTACATAGTCATCAAGCTCTGTTTGTGAGTCGCTTAATTCGTTGACAGCATCAGCAAAGTCAGATAATACATCCAATATGTTCACCATTAGCTTGCCATTGTCTGAGTTTTCATCAATCTTCATACCTTCGGCAAGACCTCTTAAGTATGCTATTCTTTCATATAAATATTCCATCATTACTCCTCCTTATCTTTTGTTGTAAATATTTGTTTATACCTTAATCTTTTATATTTTATCCAAATTAGTGAGGTATATTCACTAAACTCTTTCCATGTATTGACCTGTTCTTGTGTCAACTCTTATTTTGTCGCCTTGGTTAACAAACAATGGTACGTTAACTGTTGCACCAGTCTCTAATGTTGCAGGCTTGGTAGCACCAGTTGCAGTATCACCCTTTAATCCTGGATCTGTTTGAGTGATTTGTAATTCTACGAAGTTGTCTGGTTCAACTGAAAATGCTGAACCCTTATAAAATTGTATAAATGCGCTATCATTTTCTTTTAAATATAATATTGCATCCTCAACCTGTGAGTGATTTAAAGGAATTTGCTCATAGGTTTCATTGTCCATAAAATAGTATAAATCATTATCCTCATATAAATACTGCATAGTCTTACGCTCAATATGCGCCTTTGGGAATTTGTCAGTCGGATTAAATGATCTCTCAACAACTCCGCCTGAAATTATATTTTTTATCTTTGTTCTTACAAAAGCTGCACCTTTACCTGGCTTTACATGCTGGAAATCAATTATCGTGAATATTTGTCCATCAATTTCAAAGGTAACACCTTTTCTAAATTCTCCTGCTGATACCATTAAATAGATCCCTCCATTTTTCCTCTTTGTTTTTTAGTATTTGTTCAGCGTAAAAAAATATTTATTTAACTAAAATTTTAAAGCTCAATTAATTGCTTTGGCGATTTGCTTAGTACTCTACAGCCAGTTTCTGTAACTAGTATTAAGTCCTCTATTCTAACTCCACCATATTCAGATATGTATATACCAGGTTCATCTGTAACAACCATACCTGCTTCAAGCGTTCTTTGACCTAAAGGCGATACTCTAGGTTCTTCATGGACGGCTAAGCCTACTCCATGTCCTAAGCCATGACCGAAGTTATCTCCATAGCCTTCTTTTGATATAATATCCCTTGCAACCTTATCAACTTCCTTACAAAGTATACCTGGCTTGTATTGCTCTAAAGCTTTTTCTTGTGCTTCCAAAACGATACTATATATCTTCTTTTGCTTATCATCTGCCTTACCAACAAATACCGTTCTTGTCATATCGGAACAATAACCATTATATACACAACCAAAATCAAGTGTCAAGAACTCTCCGTTATTTATGACTTTATCAGTGAATACTCCATGAGGAAGAGAGGATCTTACACCTGAGGCAACTATAGATTCAAAGGACAAGTCCGTAGCTCCATTTTTCTTCATAGTATATTCAAGCTCTAAGGCTACTTCCTTCTCTGTAAGTCCAGGTTTAATAAAGTCTAACATATGCTTAAACGCATTATCTGCGATTTCAGCAGCTTTTTGTATAGCAGCTATTTCATCTGCATCCTTTATCATTCTTATTGACTCTAGCATATCCTTTAAAGGAGAGATTTTAACTCCTTGCAGATTACTCTTAAGATTTTCATACATAGCAACAGTCATGAAAGTATCTTCTATTACTATACTCTTTACTTTGTTGTCTTGTACTATATTCTTTATATCATCTATAAGCGAATTCTTATGTATTATTATTTCAAAGCCCTTACATTGATTGTGAGCTTGATCCTTATATCTAAAATCTGTTATAAAATAAGCTTTCTTTGCAGTTACTATAATGTAACCATCTGTAGAACTTGTAAAACCGCTTAAATATCTTACATTTTCTCCAGAGTATAAAAATGCTGCATCTAAGTTATTTGCTTCTAGTCTTTCTCTTAGCTTAGCTAATCTCTTTTCCATCTTAATTAACCCCTTTCAAATACTGTTTTAATGCTTTTAATGCATAAATATATCCTTGGTCGCCCAAGCCTGCTATTTGTCCAATGCATACAGAACTAATGACAGAATGTCTTCTGAATTCTTCCCTTTTATATATGTTGGATAGATGTACTTCAATAGCAGGAATACTTACTGCTTCCAATGCATCTCTAATAGCAATGCTATAATGGCTGTATGCACCAGGATTTATGATTATACCGTCATATTTTTCATATGCTGCATGTATACAATTTATAAGCTCCCCTTCAATGTTAGATTGAAAGAAATCTACAAATACCTCTTCTTGTAATGCAGCCTCTAGAATGTTTCCATTAATTTCCTCTAACGTATTACTACCATATATTGTTGTGTTTCTAACACCAAGCATATTTAGATTTGGTCCATTTATCACAAGTATCTTTGACATAGTAGTTCTACCTCTTATATTTTAATTTGTACCACTATATATGATATCATAAATTTACCAATATAGATAGACAAACAGTCTTAAATTTATATAAATATCATAATAATAATAGTATCTTTTATCCTACTTATCACTTATTATGCGTTTTTTTCAAGCTTTTTAGTATTGATTGTATTGTCTCATTTACATCTAGTTTGTCAGTATTTATGATAATATCTGCTTTTCTATAGGTTTGATATCTGGATTCAAGAAGCTTACTCATGTTTTCTCTATCTATAGTATTACCTACTAATGGACGAAAACCACCCTCTAAATTCTTAATTATTTTATCTATTGGAGCATCTAAAAATATAATTAATCCTATTGCCTTTAAAGTCTTAAAATTATATTCCTTCATAACTGCACCACCGCCAACAGAAATAACATATCCATCAATTTGTGCCAAAGACTTTATGATTTCTGTTTCTATTGACCTGAAGCGAAGCTCACCAAAGTCTGTAAAAATATCTTTTATAGCTATTCCTTGCTGGCTCTCTATCAACTCGTCAGTATCAATAAACTTCATGTTTATGGTGCTGGCAAGAGCTTTACCTACAGTAGTTTTACCACTTCCCATAAAGCCTATAAGTATAATGTTCATTATTTCACCATATCATGCTGTGGATTTTTATTTACAAATATTGCAGCCTTTACTATTGCAGTCTCTATATCAACATCAAATTGCTGTTCAAGCTCACTAAGCTTTGTGTATAGTGCTCCCTTATCTGTTACTACGTATTTTGCAGGCAAATCATTAAGCGCAATAGCCATAATATCCAACCTACACTTTTCACATTTACATATGTTCATTAAGTTTAGTACGGAGTCAACCTTTTTGCTCACTATATCTTCCATATAGTTCATTAAATTTAACATTTTAATACCTCCTCACATGACTTATCAAATATATAATTCAACAAATTATTCTATAATCCTGTAAATGTTATAACAATATAGGCATTGCTACCACATCTATCCTAATTGAAGGGTTAGCAGCGCCTAATCCTAAATCTAGCTGTAAAAAATAACTTTTCTCTAATATATTTCCAATACTTAATTTTATAGCAATTTCATAGTCACCTTTTGCTAACTTATAGTCAGTGGTAATAAATATGCCCTCAGGAGTTTTAGTAAGCTTATAAATATTACCGATATTATCCCGTATCTCAGCAGATGTGCTTAAGCTGTTAAACAGTTCTTCTGAGCCTGATACAGTACTTAACTTTAAATTTAATATGCCCTTATTTACAACATTGAAACTGATTTTTGCATCAAACTTACCTTTTCTTATTACTGATATCTGCTTACTCCCATCGTATGTATTAATATCAGCATAGATAGGTGCAGCTTTTACAACTGTCACAGTAAGTACCTGTGTGTTTATAGGTATCCCAGCGTTTCCATCATAGTTTGTATAATCAAGCCTTGATATGTTGCTTAATTTATATACTCCTTCCTTTGTAAATTTAAGATCAACACTTACAATTATTGGTGCTGGTGTTCCCTTATCCTTCTCAAATTCTATGTCAGGTACATTTATTGTCATTGTTCTACCATTTATATCAACATCGGGGTTTGCAATTATATCTATATCTAAGGGTAAAGCTTCTGTTATTGTAATATTGCTTAAAATTTGAGTTGATAATTCCTTAGCCATAGCTTCAAATTTATTATTTAGCTCAGCAGATGTTGCTATAGTATATGCAGTACCGCCTCCCAAGCTTGCAAGCTCCTGCATAAAGCTCAGGTCGGTATCAGTACCACCTGTAACACATACAGTATTTAGCACAATTCCATTACTTTTTATGCTGTTTGCTTGGGCTCTCGCATCTATATAACCTCTATTGCCAATACCCTGCCGATAAGAATACTCTCCATATTCAAGGTTATAGTCAAGCATAGAAGTGCCATAAAAGTTAACATTTGAAGGTTCGAAATACCATTTATTGTATTTTTCACTTTCTAGCATATATCCATAATCATACATATATTTATAGTAATATACGTATGCATTTGCATCAATTGTATCTGTATAGTAGGAGGGCACTCCATCCGAAAAATAAACAATATGTTTTTGATTAGTACTGTCTATCAACTCATTTTCTGCAGCCTTTAAGCCTATTTCCATATTGGTACCAGCATCATATCCATAACCATCATCAACCTGTATTTGTCTAATACTATTGATTAAAGTATCATAATCTGACGTTAAAGGTACCACAATTTTACTATATCTATTGAAGGTAACTAATGATATCCGGTCGCCTTGATTTGCTGTTTTGAAAATATTAACAAGGTTTTCTGCTTCTTGTTTTGTATTAACAAGCTTGTTGACCTCATTCATACCATAGGATCTATCAATAGTAATGACTAAATCAAGAGGCTTTCTATCAGCATTTTTATTAAAGCTACCAATTGGTGTAATAGTATAGTTAAGTGAGGCTGTTTCACCCTCTATAAGCTCGACTTTGCTAATTTGCTTATTAATTGTAATTCCTGGCGGCAAGCTATCATTGGGATTCACTGTAAAGCTTAAATCATTTATAGGCTTGCTTTTAACTGTAGAATAAATATCTAAAAAATCTATTCTAGAATTGTTTAAAGTATAGGAGCCTGCATTATTAAGTGAAACTTCAAGCACATAACTAAAGCTAGTCGGAATAGTACCATCTGAGTTGTATATAATATCGGGCATTTCTATGCTTATGTTGCCTAGACTATCAGGTACAACTGAACTGTTGTTTACAACAGTTATGCCTGCTGGAAGCTTATCTTTGATAACTAAGCCTGATAACTTGACTATTTTTGTACTCGGCGGTGTCTTAGTCATCACTTGAACAATCGAATCAGGCAAAGCTGTTTGGTAAGCACTTCCTCCCGTTTCTTGTGACATGCTTCTCAAAAATGACATATCTACATCAGTGCCTGTACCTATTCCTACTGAGTATAATACAATACCTTTATTGGCAAGTGACTTACATGCTTTAGTTGTGTTGCTATAAGCTTCCTGTGTAATCTTAGTGACATCAGAATAGTAGTAAACTCCGTCTTCATACTTAACATCTCCTTTTTTAAATTTTCCTAGCCATTTATAAGATGTATAGTAGTTAGGGAAGCCATCAGATATAAACACAATATATTTATTTTGGTTATTACTACCTTCTAGCATTATTTGACTTTTCTCTATTGCATCCTGGAAGTTTGAGCCCTCCACCATACTGTTGCTGTTTATACCTGCAATATAAGAAGAAATCGAGTCAAGATTATCCGTCAGTGCTATAGATTTATTTACCTTATAGCCGAAGGATACAAAACCAACTTTATTGTTGGCATTTGCCGCTTTTATCTTATTTATAAAAGCAATAGCGGCACTTTTTGCAGATGAAAGCTTGCTAGCTGACATACCACTATATATATTCATTGCAATTATAATATCAGAAGCACTTTGTGGAATCGTAGTATACTGTCCTGTAGGAGTAATATTATATGTTATTTTAGCTGTATCCCATTGATTATAAATCTCCTTATCCATAGTTCTTGATATGGATAAGTTCGGAGGATTTATTACTTCTGCGTTCACGGTAGTAATACCAATACTACCAAGATTCATCGACTGTACTATAATTATTGCTATTAATATAAAAATAAATGTTCTATTTCTCATAGCTTTCACCTCCTGTATTTTATAATTCTTTATCTATATATATCACACTAAACAAATTGCATTTATAAAATAGTGTTCTATCTATTTGAATTTCTCATGAAGATTTCTGTTTTTAAAGTGACTGCTTCGTCTCCTTCTGCTTTACCACTATCAGATACAGTGATTGTAATAACTGCTATGTTGCTATTTGCTATATTAGAATCGTCTGGCTTAAGTGTAACATCAAAATAATTTACATTTTTAGCTTTAATAGTCTCAGTTATCTCAGAGGCTTTGATTATATAGTCATAATCATTTGTTTCTTTTGCATTTATGGAATCTTTTCTGCCATCAGAATTTGAATCCATGTATTGCAAAACAACAAAGCTTCCATCCCTAAGCTTGAATACTATTCGCTCTACGCCTAAAGATGAATTATTACCTACATAACTCCTATCCAATGCCGATTTTGTATTTATTAATATATCAGCTAAGTTATTTATTGATTTTTCTGCCTGTCTTTGGGCTTCAGTCTCCTTAGTTGTCTTATTCAAATATTTATAGTTAGTAATAAAGAAGGAGCTTACAGGTACCATTACTACAGCAACCAGTGCTAAAACCACAATAAGCTCAACTAATGTGAACCCTTTTTTATTCTTTATTATATTTCTCATGGTCAGCACCTTCCAAATACTATTTTACCTTTTTCCATTCTACTATTGTAAGGAGATCTTCATATTTTTTATATATGTTTATAGTTTCAGCTGTACTTGAAACCATTACTTCTCCAGTCATATCAGAGTATAAACTGCTGTTCTTAAAAATACTGTATAATGTTGTAGTTGTATTGATATTTGTGTTATAAATTTTATTCCAAATATATTGCTGTACTCCGTAAGAATTGTTGAAAATCTTCTTATTGCTGTCAATTATATAAATATTACCTGTCGTAATAATAGTACCATAATAATTTAACTCACCTGTAATATATACATCTCCTGTGGTTACAACAATACCTTTAAGCTCATTGTCTAAACCTATATCCTTTACATAATAATCTATGCCAACTGTTCCAGTTAACTCGGTGGGTGTATCCCCCATTCTTCCTCTAATCAAAAGTGGTTTGTTATCATCATGTATAAAAACAATCTCCTTGTACTTTTGAGCGGCTGAACTAAGATTATCAAAATTCACAAAGTTTACATATTCTGATATTCCTGTTTTTTCATCATTATAGCTTGTTGTTGGAATATGCTTTGATATTGTAGCAAGCTTATTTACAAAGAAATTATAATTATTTTTAAAGCCATTTCTATAATTATCATATTGAACTTCCGTTAATAGTCTCTGTGGATACATGTAACCGTTAGATATAACATTACCAAGCGAATATATTACTTTATTGTAATCTAACTGTATATTGTTATTTGCGTCCAAATTAAGCTTTAACTCAGGATTTACTATAGTATGTTCATTTCGATATTTATAAAACAAATAGGAATAATCACTTCTTGTTTTTGCTTTAAAAAACTGTTCTCCTGATTCTCCTGTCAGTTGTAGAAAATTATATGCTAGATATAAGGGTGGGTAATTAAGAAACTCTATAGAGCTGCCTAAATACCTTCTATCCTCTGGATCCATCAAGCCATCCTCGTCCTTTAATGCATAGTCCTCAGTGTAAGCCAAAATATTGTTAATATCAGGATTATCAGGGTTTCCCCCTTTTCTAATGGCTATACTTTCTCCTGTTTGATAGCCCATTTCCTCAGGCACAGGAGAATCTGTATTTATATATACTGTACCTGCTAAAAACACTTCTCCAGTAACCTTTACCATAGAACCTTCAATGCTATCAATATCAGGGCTGTTTATTACTATACTACTACTTTTATCATGTCCTGCTTCTCCATCCTCAAATCCATAGTAATTACCATCAATTGAAATAATTGATCTTGTTCCGTTCAGCTCAATATCATCAGCTGCATATACATTCCTGTTGCCAGTTATATCAATGGTCGCTGTATCTACTTCGGCAGGTATTGCAAGAGAATTGCAGAAAACATTGCCTGTTATACTAATTTTTGAATTATTCTTAGTGGGCATAATATAGCTATTTGTTGCTACATTTCCATTAATTACGAGTTGGCTTCTATTGCCTACTGTTCCTTGTGAATCAAGTGAAATGCCTGCATAATTCTGTGGAAGCTTGCTTGCTTCGTAGTCAGAAGGCTTCACCCCATAGGCATATACATCACCATTTACCGTAACATCTGCATTATTGCCTTTCACAATTATAGCCTTATCAGCTACCATCGCTTTACTCCAAAGAGGACTCTCACTAATTGAAGCTTGACTGTTGACTGTTTTATAGGTATCACCATAGTTTGGAATCTTTAGCTGAAATTTTATATTGATTTCCTTGCTTTTGTATCTCTCAGGATTTATTGGATCTTTATCCATATTGTAGGTCATAGATCGGATATCTACATTATAGATATCCGCATTAGTGGGATCAGACATATCATCAAAAGGCTTAATCTGTGCAATAATATCAAACCTGTTCAAATTTGGTATTGACTTATAAGTGCTAAGGTCTAAAGCGTTTGGTAGGTTGTCATTTGTATACTTCTTATATACTGTTTTAAACATAGAGTTTAAAAGTTCTCCTACCGCAGCTTCATCAATCTCTAGGTACGTATTAACATAAGTACTGGTTTCACCCTTCATTACTTTACTTTTTTCACCTTCTATAAAGGCAGTAAAACCTTCCTTATACATTTCATAATCATCTATATCAAAATAATCACTGTATGTCATAGAAAAGCTATCACTATTAAAATCTTCTATACAATGATTGCCTATATCTATAGCTGAGTTAATTATTTCGGTAAGCTTTGCATAGGTCTCCTCTGTTCCTGACTCTGCAAGGTAAAAATTGGCTTTTTGTTGTTTATCAAAAGCTCGAGCTTTGTAACCAAAAACTGCCATAGACAAAGTAACCATTCCAATAATGCTAATTACTGAAATAGCAACAAGTGTCATGGTCAATGACGAAGCTCTTTTAGATTTTAGATACTTAAATATCATAAATATCCCTCTATTTAAATTCAATTAGCTTTGAGCCATTTAAAGTTGTCAAAGCTTTTTCATTCTGTTTAACTGTAATTAGTATATCATATAAGTTATTGTTATATTGCTGTATAATACTGCTTTCTGACTTAACATTTCCTACTTGCGCAAGTATGCTTATATCTGCATTCTCAGCCTGTTTCGTTTTTATTACATAGATTAGGGCTTTCTTATCGGTTCTATTGTATATGTTAAATATTACATCTGCTTGATTTTCGCAAACAACTTGAATTATTACACTGTCAGAGCTTAAGGTATTAATAGTTAAACCTGATATTGTAATTTGATTTGTGCTTTCAGGCTTTTCTATATAAATATCATAGGTAGGCATTAGTGTCTGCTCAGTCAGCTTTATTCCAGCCTCTTTATAGATACTTAGCTTATTATCTGTTCCATTAATCTTAATTAAGGCATCAGTAGTATAAGTATCTGCCGCTCCCATAAAATACTGCACTATTGGAGTGACCTTAGTTTCTACTGTATAGTCCTGATAAGCCTCTGTTAATGTTATGGCATTACCCTCATTTAGGCTTTGTATTTGTGCCTCATCCATAAGACTAGACAAATTTTTTGCTTTCCAATTTTCCATAAAGGTCTGTGCAATATAATTGGTCTCCATAAAAATTCTTGAGTCAGTGTTTATCTTAACTGAATTTATTAATAATCTAGATAATGGTATTATGACAATACTAAGTACTGTAAGAGTTATTAGCATTTCTATAAGAGTAACGCCCTTTTTGTTTTTTAGGTGTTTTAGCATAATACCAAACCTTCCAAAAATATTAATTTTTCATTTATTCCTGCATCACTGTGACATTATCTCCTAGCTTAGTAAACCTTAATCTCGGTAAGCCTGTGTCATCATTTCTCACATATATTTTTAAAGGTCGCTCAGTTTTATTAATAACTGAAAGTATTGCTCCGTTTAGGTCCTTTTCTTTATTCCTTACTGTACTCATTACAATTACTTTAAGCTCGTCCCCCACTGGAGTAAACTCTATAAAGTCTTTGCCATAACCACTTGGATAAGAATAACTCTGAGTCTTGTAGCCATAATAGAATTTTTCACCATCCTGCAATATTTGAAGTTCAATATCCTCGTAACCAATATTATCAGCATATATATAAGTGTCTCTATTAGTATCGTCAAGCTTACCTATGGTTATAGAGGGTAAATCAGATGTTATAGGTCTTAAGGAAATAAAGAAGTCTGTATTCTTCGCATCTAAAGCATCCTTCACCGGTATTCCCGGTAAGCTTGTTGGAGCTGTTTCTACTGGATTAAAACCTTGTATAAAGCCAAATGGATTATACTTGCCATACTGCCCCTTTATACCCCAATCTAGATAATCCGCATCCTGTTTAAATTGAATAGGCTTAGAGATAGCATATAGCGTTATCTGTATATCTCCCGCTATTGTATCAATTCCGTTTGAAGCTATTTTTAAATTACTTATTCCAATACTTCTATCTTCCAACTCTATTAAGCTTATGAAGCTGTAAAATTGACTATAAGTACCTTCAAAGGATAAAGAGCTTGTCATAGACTCTAAAGGTGACAAAGCTTCTGCCACATCTTCTGACTGTTTGCTCTCACTTGCTTGACTTTGATCATTTGTTTCTTTATTATTTATTGACGTTAACACAGGCTCTGTAAAAGAAATCGTGTTTATTTTTATACCTGATGCTTTGATTTTCTCATCCAGCATAAGTATGATTTTCTCTTGAATGATGCTGGGGTAATATCGACTAAGCAAATCTTGTGTCTTAGCATTTATAAATTTATATTCCTTATATACTGGGTTTTCTATATTTACTTTCAGCTTTGCACTTTCTATATCTTTAGCATATTCAACTGCTTGTTTCTCAATCCTTTCGGAATAATCAAGCTGAGGTTTAATTATCACAAAATATACAAGTGCTAAAAGCGCTATAAGTCCCAAAAGCATGAGCATTATTTTTTCTCTGTTTGTCAGCTTCATCTACCTTTCACATCCTTCAGCGTACAACTTACATTTACTGTATATTTCTCGCTATAAGCCACTACACTTATATGTACTGTTTCAATAATATCTAGAGCCTTTAGATTATGCTCAAGCTCTGCTGCTGATGTGATTTTATCTACTGAGTATTGCAGCTCAACTTCTCTATTATTTATTGATAAGCTTATCAAAAAAGCATCATTAGGCATTACAGAAGAAAGTTGGTCAAAAAGTTCAGTATTTACAGTATTAAAACTATTAAATGCAGTATCAATTGCTGTAATATTTTTATAATAGGTCTTCATTTCTTCAGTTTGTTTCTTTGTATCCTCGTACTTTTTTAAAAGCTCAATAGTATTCGTTGAACCTAAATAGCTTTCAATCTTACTTATCTCACTCTTTAATTTATTTATATGATAGAAATTTACGCAAGTAAAGGATATGAGACCAATAGTAAATATTGAGCATACTGCTAATATATATAATCTTTTCAACTGTTTATTTCGTTTTTCATTTAAATATGGCGAAAAAAAGTTGAAATCTTTCATAAGTATTTTACCTACTTTCTAATAATTGCACCAAATGCATTTAGGAAGAGTTCCATATCTATTTTGCCGCATTGCTTGTCTATTTTAATATTACCGAATTCTTTTATTGTATTAACTGGCAAGCTTGAAGCATTTGAGAGATACGCTGCTAAACCTTTTAGATTTGACATCCCTCCATATAGATATATTTCATCTATTTTGTTTTTTTCGTCTCTTGTTTTATAATATTGAAAAACTCTTTGCAGATCATCATTCCACCTAAAGATTATATCACTTATTACTGCATTTAGAGAGACTTCTCCCACTTCTGTCTTAAGGCATACGCTGGCTTCAGAATTGATTCTTTTCTGTGACTCTTCAATGCTAATATCAAAGGCTTTTGCTACAGCAGTTGTAAGTTCACTTCCTCCATAGGGTATAAGCTTGCTAAACTGGAAAAGTCCTCCTGAAACAATAGTTATATTTATATTGTTGAAACCTAAATCAATAAGTGCAACTGTTTTATTAATATCATAGCTTTGATTGTTAATGCTTTGGTTGTTAGCAAAAAGCTTAGTTATAGAGTTTGAATTTATGTCTAATGCATTTGGAGAAAGTTCAAGAGTATTCACAAATGCTAGATATTCAACTGTAAGCTCCTTTGGCATAGCAGCTACAAGTATTCTCATCTTATTATTGTTGATATCGTTCTTATCCTCTAGAAGCTTCTGCTCCACAATATATTCGTTTAAATCAATAGGAAGATACTGCTCAATCTCATATCTAATTATATTTTCCAGCTCTGTGGGTTTAACACGAGGTATTTCCAGTTCTCTTCTTATTATATTTGTACTTTGTATCGTAAAAATAACATCCTTGGTTTTTATTTTATTCTGTAATAAAACCTGGCGAATGCTTTGTTCTAGAAGATTAATTCCTTTATTAAGTGTAAGTAATTTCCCATCGTTAATACAGTTTTGAGGTGTATCCAGCACAAAGGCTTTTTCTACAACAACTGAACTGCTCTCCTGTCTTCCTAAAACTATCTTTGTTTTACATGAGCCTATGTCTATGGATATTACACTTTTATGTGACAATCATATCACCTCTTTCCACATTCTAAACAATGCTAAGCATATATAACTGAAGTATCTGCTGTCCATAAAAAATAGTTATCAGCGCTGCTATGGAAATAAATGGACCAAAGGGTATAAAATCCTTCCTCCCTTTTATCTTTGTAGCTATTAGTATCAAAGATATTATAGCTCCTAGTAAGAAGGACAGCAAAGCTATAAGTATTATCATTTCCCAGCCAAAAAAGAGTCCTAAAACAGCCATAAGCTTAATATCACCGCCGCCCATTGCTCCCTGCGTAACCATAGCTATTATAAGAAAGGTACCTCCCCCTAATAAAAAGCCCAGTATGCCTTTTAGCATGTCTGCTTTTATATCGTATAAATTAAAGAGTAAACCGGCAATCAAGCCAAATATAATAAGCCCATCCGGTATCTCCTGTGTTTTCAAATCGATTAGTGTCACTATAATAAGTAAGCTTGTAATAACTGCATATTTAACAAAGTATATGCAAAATCCGAATTTGTTAAATAAGAAAAGAAAAATAATTGCTATAATCAGCTCAATTATAGGATACTGTATAGATATTTTCTCCTTGCAGTATCTACATCTACCTCTGTTTATCAAAAAACCCAGAACAGGTATTAAATCTAGAGCATTTAGCTTATGCTCACAATTAGGACAATGTGATGGAGGGTATGAAATTGATATTTTGTTTGGTATTCTGTATATGCATACATTTAAAAAAGAGCCTATTATCAAGCCTAATAAAAAAATTATTACTTTTATAATTAGCATATTTTCACCCTCATTAAAAAATTGCCTCCTGCTCAGATAACCTGAGCAGGAGAAAATTTGGAATTATAGATATTATAGTGTTAATTTTTTACTATTTCACCCTTAGTATTATCATAAGTCCAATCTGTAGGAGTATTTAGATCTGTAGTTTTCTTTAAAAAGTCCTGAGCAAGCAATACAGTGATTACGTTATCTACTGTTGATGAAGACCCTATTGTTACCACAGGAGTAGCTAATCCATCAGTAGCACCAGAAAAAGTATCCGCGTTATTCTTTGCACAGTAAAGCTCGATAGCGTTATTAATTGTCTCAACAGTTGCTACATCTGCTTTATCTTTAGCATCTTGTTGTACAATTGCGAACTTTGGTATAGCTACTGCCGCAAGTATACCTATTATTGCAATAACTACTACAAGTTCTATTAGTGTAAAGCCCCTTTTGTTGTTAATCATTTTATAGATTTTCTCCATTTTTATGTCCCCCTTAAATAATTTATATATACTACATTGAAACGGTGCTCGCCATGTCAAACATAGGCAGCATCATAGCTGCCACTATAAAACCTATGAGCAATGCCATTACAATAAGCATCATTGGTTCAACCAGCCTAGTCATTGTATCTATGGCTGTTTCTGCTTCTTCATCAAAATAATTGGCCGTCTTGTTCAGTATTTCATCTAGAGTTCCTACTTCTTCTCCTATTGAAAGCATAGATATTAGCATGGGAGGAAAAAGATTCATCTCCTTAATGGGTACTGACAGAAGCACTCCCCTGCGTACCTCATCCTTAGCTTTTAATATACCTTGCTCTACATATCTGTTGTTTAATATTTTAGCAACTATATCTAGAGCTTCCAAAAGCGGCATACCGCTGGAAATCAAAGTTGCGAGAGTTCTTGAAAATCTTGATGTTATTACCTTTTGATTTATACCCTTAATAATAGGAATTTTAAATTTCAAACTATCTAACTTGTATTGCACCTCTGTGATTTTTAGTATTCTTCTTACTATTATAACAGTTAATATCACAATTCCTATTGCTATATACCAATAACCAGTTAAAAAGCTGCTAACTGACATTAAAATTCTTGTAGGTAAAGGAAGCGGTGTATCGCTGCCCTCAAACATGCTGATAAAATTCGGGAATACAAATACTAGGAGTAATATTGATACACCTACTGATAAAAACGCAAGAGCCATCGGATAAATCATAGCTCCTTTTACTTTGTTTAGTATTCTTGTTTCTTTTTCGTAATGATTTGCCATACGCTCAAGTATAGTATCAAGTCCACCACTGGCTTCTCCTGCCGCTACCATATTTATAAGCATATCTGGGAATATAGTATCATATCTTCTTAAGGCTTCTGAAAAGGTTAAACCTTGTTGTACCTTTTCATATACCTCCCCTATAGTACTTCTAAAGTATTTATTTTCTGTCTGCTGTTTTAAAATGTCCAAGCAATTTATTAGAGATATTCCTGCCTCAAGCATAGAATGAAACTGGCGGCAGAACACTGCAATATCTTTATTACTTATTCTATTAAAAAACTTTCCCAGTTCTATTTCTCTGCCTTTAGACTGCTCGACAATCTTTACAGGGAAATATTGATTTTGTCTCAGCATGGTCAATACATCATTCTCTGTCTTTGCTTCATATATTCCTTTTACTGCAATGCCTGTAGCTGTCATGGCTTTATATTTGTATCTAGCCATAGGTTCCACTCCCTAATTTATATAATTAATCCAAACTATAAGTTACTCTTGTCATCTCTTCTATTGTGGTCACTCCTGTCATTACAAGCTGTTTACAGCTTTCTCTTAAGGTTATAGTATCGTTTTCGGCCGCCGCTACTCTAATAGCATCTATACTTGCTCTATTTTCTATTAAGCTTCTAATATCACTATTTATATGCATAACCTCATGAATAGCTGTTCTGCCTATGTAGCCTTTACCATTACATACACTACAGCCCTTACCTTTATATATCACAATCTCTTCAGAAGCATTTAACATTTGTCTTTCAAAGCTAGTCGCATTATGAGGCTCTCTACAGTAAGGACATATCTTACGTACCAATCGCTGTGCTACTACCCCAACTACAGATGTAGCTACCAAATATGGCTCTATGCCCATATCCACAAGTCTTACAATAGTAGAAGGTGCATCGTTGGTATGCATTGTGCTAAGTACAAGATGTCCTGTAATAGATGCTCTTACTGCTATCTCTGCAGTCTCAGAATCTCTGATTTCTCCTACCATAATGATATCAGGGTCTTGTCTTAAGATTGACCTTAGACCATTGGCAAAGGTCATACCCGATTTATTATTAACCTGCACTTGATTGATGCCATCCAGCCTATATTCAACTGGGTCTTCAATTGTTATTATATTTATGTTAACCTTATTAAGCTCCTTTAGTATAGCATAAAGTGTTGTACTTTTACCACTGCCTGTAGGACCTGTAACAAGTATTATACCATTTGGATATTTAATAAGCTTGTCCAAAAGCTCTAGATTATGTTTGCTAAAACCAAGCTCTGTTTTAGAAGAAAGGAAATTAGATCTATCTAGCAAACGTATTACTATTTTCTCTCCAAAAATAGTTGGAATTGTAGAAATACGCATATCGATTTCTTTATTGTCTACAGTCAGTTCAATCCTTCCATCCTGAGGAATACGTTTCTCTGCTATATCCATTTTGCCCATTATCTTTATTCTAGTTAATATAGCTGAATAAGCTGATTTTTCTGGAGTCATAACCTCCTGTAGCTCTCCATCTTTCCTAAATCTAATACGTATTTTATACTCTGTGGGCTCTATATGTATATCACTAGCTTGCATGCCAACTGCTTGGCTTATTAATGTATTAATAAGTCTTACAACTGGAGCGTTGCTGGTTTCTACATTATTTTCATCAAGAAGCTCCTCTATATTGTTCATGTCATATTGCTTTTTAAATTCCTCAATAGCTTTTTCTGCTCTTTGTTTACCATAATATCTATCAATTGCATTTAGTATCTCTTCGTTATTTGATATTACAGGCTCTATATCCAAGCCTGTTGCTATATTCACATCATCTCTTGCAAAAATATTTAAGGGATCAGTCATAGCAACTGTAAGTTTATTCAGTTCCCTTTTTATAGGTATAAGAATATGCCTTCTTGCAAGATTCTCATTAATAAGCTTCGGCACATCAGGGTCAATATAAATTTTACTGAGGTCAGTATAGGGTATTCCTAATTGTGTCTCAAGAGCGTTTATCATGTCAGCTTCTGATACTATTGAATCACCAATAAGGATTTCACCTATTTTCTTACCTGTTAACTTTTGTTTTCTGAGAGCCTCTTCTAGCTGCTTTGGAGTTATAAATCCAGCGTCAACAAGTAAATCTCCCAGTCTTTTATTTCTATTTATCATAACAACACCCTTGGTTTACATATTTGTGTCTTTGCATTATATATCGGAACTATTTATATTGCACTATAGCTAATAGTGCAATATATTTTAAATATTTTAAATATTTTATAAATTTCTTAAAAAATATTTAAAATATTTTGTAGATATTTTACATTTATCAGCCTTCTCCAAATATTATTTGTTAATTAAATGTTGATATTTACGTAAAACAAGCTTTTCAATTTGTCTTACAAACCTTGTCCATATAAATTCCTTGCTGCTCATTGGCACAACCAATACAGTGAAAAGTCCAAGTCTATTACCTCCGAGTATGTCAGTAAAAATCTGATCTCCAATAACTGCTGTGTTTTTTATATCTGTGCCTAATAAATGTACTGCTTTCTTAAAGGCTGACTTACGAGGTTTACCTGCGTTATGTAGTGCTGGTAGCTTAATATCTTTATTAAATATTGTTACTCTTTTCTTGGTACCATTTGACAGTATGCAAATTTTGAAGCCTTGTGTCTTTAACTTTTCTATAAGGTCTATAACCTTTTGATCTGCGTACTTCTCTGCATATGGAACCAGGGTATTGTCTATATCAATTATTATACCCTGTATCCCATTTTTCTTAAGTATTTCTGTGTCAAGCTCATAAGGTGAGTTAACATGTATGTTTGGTATAAGATTATTTTTCATCGTTTACCTCAAATCATTTAGTATATATTAATTATACAATCCATTAGAAAATAAACAATAGAAATATACTTTATAATTTGACTTAGTGTGTTTACTTCTAAATCAAATCATCGAATACTCGAGACATTAGCTTGATACTCATCTCTTTCCTTTAAAATACATTCAACCTTCTTTAACAAGCTTTGAATATTTTCGTTTTCAATACTTCTTACCCTTAATGGCAGAGTATTAATAAACAACCCTACCATATCTACGTTTCTTCCAGATACTGTTGTACCCAAAACTATATCATCTGTATTGTTGTATTTCTGTAGCAGAAAACCCCAAGGTAGAATATAATACTGTGGCTGCTGTGACTTTTTTTGCTTATACATTCTCACCATAAAGAGATCTATATAATTTTTTGATAGCCCTTTTTTCTATCCGCGATACATAGGATCTTGAAATTCCCAGCATCTCTGCGATTTCTCTTTGAGTTTTTACCATACCATTAGATAAACCATATCTAAGCTCAATTATAGTTTTTTCACGTTTCTTTAAAACCTTTTCCATCTTCTGATATAGCTTCTTTATCTGTATTTTAAGCTCTACTTCATCAAGTATTATATCAGTATCACTTCCCAAAATATCTATTAAAGAAATTTCGTTACCTTCCTTGTCTATACCAATCGGGTCATGCAAAGATACTTCTGCTTTTATTTTTTTTGCAGCTCTTATGGTCATCAATATCTCGTTTTCTATGCATCTGGCAGCATAGGTTGCAAGTCTTGCACCCTTTAAATCGTCAAAGGTTATTATTGCTTTTATTAAACCTATTGTGCCAATAGATATAAAATCATCGATTTCTCTTCCTGTATTTGAATACTTTTTAACAATATGAGCAACTAACCGCAGATTTCGCTCTACCAATATATTTTTTGCATCCTCATTGCCTTTTCTGTACTCTTCAAGATAATACTGTTCTTCTTCAGGTGATAAAGGTTGAGGGAAAGAATTTACATTTTGAATGTATCCAAAGAGCAATAATAAATCCTTTATTGTAGCACCAACCATTACTGAAAGAAAAAGCAACATTCATGCACACCTCCTATTTTATGTCACCTTAAATAATATGTAACTAGACAATAAAATGTGCATGTATTAATTTGAATTTCTTTCAAAGATAAAAATAATTCCTCATAATCATTCTACAGGCTTATACTCAGTAAATATCTTATATGCAATTTCTTTAAATATTGGTGCCGCTGATTTCCCTCCTGACTGACCATCATATACAAAGACAGTTATAGCATACTTTGGCTTATCAGAAGGGACATATCCTGCAAACCATCCATGTACTATTTCTCCACTATTTATTCCAGTTTCAGCACTACTTGTTTTACCACTACTACCACCGAATTCATCTAGGTTTGCAAGCTTTCCTGTTCCTGTTATCGTTACTTCTTTTAGCATATCCTGAAGCTTCTTTGCTGTGGAAGGTTTCAATATTACTTGAGGCTCTGATGATGACATTTTCTTTACTGTTGCTCCTGTATCGTTTCTAATTAATTCATCTATAATATTTGGCTGATGCATTATACCGTTATTTGCAATAGTCGCCATCATAGTAGTTACCTGTAGCGGAGTAACCTGTATTTTTCCTTGACCAATAGATATATTCCCAATTCCATCTTCTTTTGCTGTAGGTATATAGCCTGCCTTTTCCTCCAGTAATTCACTGCATTGTTTTTCCCCAAAGCCTAATCGTTTTGCCATGTCTAAAATTTTTTCGAGCCGACTCTCATTCCAATCTTTACAAAGGTGGTATTGCAGGATAAAGCAAACGCCTCTTTAAATGTAATTGGTTTGTTTTCGTGCGATTTATATGTTGAACATTTAATTTTGCTGTTGTTAACTTCTATTTCTCCCTCACATAAAAATGTCTCAGTATCATCAACAAGATTGTTTTCTATTGCTGTTGCTGCAACTACTGTCTTAAAAATCGATCCAAAATCATAAGGAGTTATTGATTTGTTTATGAGCTGATCATCCGCCATTTCCTATGTAATCTCCAATATTATTTTGATCAAAATCAGGTGTACTGACCATGGCTAGTATATCTCCAGAATTTATATCAATTACTACTGCACTACCATTTATATTATTAGTCTTCATAACCTGTTCCGTTATATCTTGTATATGATAATCCAAAGACAGCTTTATAGCATATTTTTCATTTAAATCATTTGTTTCAATTTTTCTAAAGCCTAAGCTTGGTATAATTGCTTCATAACTGTCTACCACTGCTACAAGGCTGTCTGAACCACCTCGATCTAATAGCTGATTCATACTTTTCTCAATTCCAACTATACCTTTATTATCACTTTTATTAATATATCCTATTACATGTCGAGCCAAGCTTTCGCTATTATATCGTACCGTCTTCTCTAAAGCAAAGACTCCCTTTATTCTACCTTTTTCTATCATTTCCAGATATTCATTGTCGAAATCCTTACTCTCAATTTCAATAGTATCATCTGAAACACTTAGTCTTTCTTGAACTTCTTCTATGCTTAAACCTGTTGCTTTTGCTATTATTTCAGTTGAAGTTGACTTGTCAATCAGGGTAGTAGCTATACAAATTATCTTTTTTAGCTCTCTATTAGTAAATGGTATTAGATTTCTATCATATATCTGACCCCTATCAATACTTGTTTGAAAGGTTCTTAGCTTCTGCGATACAGACTTTTTTATATTGCTTTCATACTGCACCACCTGTACCCAGAAAAGTCTGCCAATAAGAACAGCGAATAGAAAAATAAACAATATGCTTAAAGCTTTTTGACGTTTTTGAATTATTGTTAATTCATAATTTTCATTGTTATCTATATTTTTATTATCTTCCACTCTAAAACCTCCCTTTGTATTATTGTCACATTTATATTGGTTATACAAAGGATTAGAGTTTGAAATAATGAAAGGCTCTGTACCACAACATAGTACAGAGCCTTTATATGTCTTATTTAAATATCGCTGTTAATTATAGATTAAATTTTTGCCACCATTATATCAATAGCAACTTTATTATGTCCGCCTTCGGGTATAATAATATCAGCGTAACGTTTAGTTGGTTCTACAAATTCTAAATGCATAGACTTAACTATCCTAGATATTGAGTAATTACTGAGTTAAGAGTTCTACCTCTTTCCTCCATATCTCTTTCTATTCTTCTCACAATTCGTACATCAGCATCAGTATCAACAAATATCTTAATATCCATAAGCTCTCTCAACCTAGGAGAATCAAGAACTAAGATACCCTCTACAATGATTATATCTTTTGGCTCTATAGTTATAGTTTCTTTCTTTCTATTGTGTATTGTAAAATCATACTGTGGCTTTTCTACAGCTTGTCCCAGCTAGCAGCTTCTCTAGGTGAGAAATAAGTAGCTCTGTGTCAAAAGCAAGCGGATGGTCATAATTTACATTTACTCTATCTTCAGGAGACAAATGTGCTTTGATCCTTATAATAGCAGTCCTGCTCAATAATTGATACATTTTTTTCATGAATACTATCAAATATTGATCTTGCTATTGTACTTTTACCTGAACCGGTACCCCCTGTTATACCAATTATTACCGGTCTTTTATTCTTCACATTATTCTCCATCTTTTCTTTCCCTTCTCAATATATCAAACTGCGCAACTGGATTAGCCATATTCATCTTAATTATTTGCTGTGGGTGCGGAGCAGCTTCTATCTCTTCTCCCTCATAATTCCACATCATCTCAAGTTTTTGCTTAAACATTTCTCTATTTGGTCCTATTACCTCAATCTCATCACCAATAATCATCTTGTTTCTTTGCTCTACTGTAGCAATGCCTGAAACTTCATCATACTCAAGCACAAGACCTACAAAAACGTAGTCTCGTACATATGCGCTTGTTTCATAAACCTGACTTTTGCTATCAGGTTTATTGAAATAAAAGCCTGAGCTAAATTCTCTATGACTAGCTTTGTTTAGCTCATCAAACCACTCCTGCTTGAATTTGTAGTTTTCTGGGTCTTTTAAATAGCTGTCTATTGCTGTACGATATGCTCTAACTACAGTTGCTACATAATAAACACTCTTCATTCTACCTTCAATCTTAAAGCTTGTAATACCAGAGTTTATAAGCTCAGGTATTTGTTCAATCATGCATAAATCCTTGGAGTTGAAAATATATGAACCTCTTTCATCTTCTTCTATAGGCATATATTCTCCAGGTCTTTTTTCTTCTACCAGATAGTATTTGTATCTGCAAGGATGAGCACATGCTCCCCTATTTGCATCACGACCTACCATATAGTTGCTTAAGAGACATCTACCTGAATATGACATGCACATAGCCCCATGAACAAAGGCTTCAAAATCAAGTTCTTTAGGAGATTTCTCAGTTATTTCTTTTATTTCTTTAAAGCTTAGTTCTCTTGCTAAAACAATTCTTTTTACTCCTTGTTTATACCAGAAATCTGCGCTTTTATAGTTCGTATTATTTGCTTGTGTGCTTAGATGTAGCTCCATGTTTGGTACGCTTTCTTTAGCAATCATATAAACTCCAGGATCAGAAAATATTATGGCATCTATACCCGCATCCTCAAGCTCTATAAGATACTCATTAAGTCCTATTAAATCTTCATTGTGAGGAATTATGTTCACAGTTACATATAGCTTCTTACTATTTTCATGTACAAATTTTACTGCTTCTCTTATCTGCACCATATCGAAATTGCCAGCCGAGGCCCTTAATCCAAACCTTTCTCCTCCAATATAAATAGCATCTGCTCCATATATAACCGCCATTTTTAGTTTTTCCATGTTACCTGCAGGCGCGAGCAGCTCAATCTTTCTCATCAAAGTTTACCTCCTTAAGCTTACAGCTTATAGAAACACCGTCTCCCATTGGAATTATAGTAGTTTGAAGACTTTCGTTGTTTGATATGTAACTCAAAAACTTCTTTAATCTTTTTACAATAGTTATCTTTCTTCTAATCAAAAGGCTTCTCTCTGCTACCATACCTCTAAACAGTACATTGTCACAGACGAAAAGTCCTCCTATTTTCAGCTTGCCTATACTTTTCTCAAAGAAATCCATATAATGTCCCTTGGCAGCATCTACAAATATAATATCATAGGTACCCTCTACCTGCTGTAAAACCTCACTGGCATCTCCAGTCAAAACCTTGATGCTTTGATCCATACCTGCCAGCTTTATGTTTTGCTTTGCCAATTCTGCATTTTCTTCATTTCTTTCTATGGTGGTAATGCTGGCATCTTCACCTGCACTACTGCACATAAGTATGGCCGAATAGCCTATAGCAGTTCCAACCTCAAGTATTTTCTTTGCATTTACTGATTTTATCAATACTGTTAAAAGTCCTGCAACATCAGGTGTTATAATTGGAGTATGGTTTTCCTTTGCATAATCCTCCAATTCTTTCATTATTCCTATATGTGGAGGAATAATGCTTATTAGATAATTATTAATATAATCATGATTGATTTGGGACATTTTATCACCTTTAATTCTTAAAAAAATACATGGGTTCACCATGTATTTTTATTATTATTTTTATTGTCTTATTTTATTCTGAGCGTTTAGATGCTCTTGATATGTCTTTGTAAAAATATGAGAGCCATCCTTATTTGCTACAAAATACAAATAGTCAACATTTTCAGGATATAACGCTGCCTCAATGGACTTTGCTCCCGGAGAAGCAATAGGTCCTTTTGGTAAGCCCGCATACATATATGTGTTGTATGGGGATTTTACCTCTAAATCCTTATAAGTCAGGACTTCCTTCTGCTCTTTTAGAAGATATTGCACAGTAGCACAGGATTGAAGCTTTATATTTTCCCTCAATCTATTGTGAAACACTGCAGATATAATTTTTCTTTCCTTATCAAGCTTAGCTTCTCTCTCAATTATGGAAGCAAGTATAATTACTTCATCTACCGTCATATTTAATTCATTGGCTCTTTTTATATACTCTTCTGTAAACACTTTATCGAACCTATTTAGCATTCTTTCTATAATATCCTGCTCTGAGGAATTCTTAAAAACCTCATAGGTATCAGGGAATAAATATCCTTCAAGCTTATTCTCCCTATCAGGTATAGCTTTTACAAATGTATAATCAAACTCAGCTTTTTCTACAGCAGCATAAAATTTGTCCTTATCAACTAATCCTTCTGCTTCAAGTCTATCTGCTATTTGCCTTAACTCAAAGCCTTCAGGTATAGTAAATCTTACAAATCTGTTTCAGCTTTACCTGCTGAAAGCTTATCCATTATTTCAGGTACAGTCATAGAACTGCTTAGTATATAATTACCTGCTTGTATCTTTGGAGCTTTTTTGGTAAGCTTGCAATAAATATAAAATACATTTGCATTTTTTATGATGTCTTGCTTTTCAAGAAGAGTAGATATTCCTTTAGCACTTATACCCTTAGGAATAACTATCTCTTGTTCTTTTCCACTTACTGAAGCTGCTTCAAGATTAGAATTATAGTATAAGAGTACTCCGAAAATAGCAATTGCAATCAGTAAAAAAATACTCAATATGAAACGTTTCGCATTCCTTACAACTTTGCGCTTACTCATAATTATCACCACACTCCAAAAATGCTGAATTAATTATATACCTTGCATTACACTTTTTCAAGCAAGTCTAGTTATTCTTTCTTATTTATTAAATGCTTTTGCTCTTAGATTATTATCCAATATTCTTTTACGCAATCTAATTGATTTTGGTGTTACTTCAACCAACTCATCAGCTGCAATAAACTCAAGACAGTTTTCTAGACTCATATCAATAGGAGGAGTTAGTCTCATAGCTTCATCAGTACCTGCCGATCTCATGTTTGTAACATGCTTTTTCCTACAAACATTTACTTCAATGATCTCCAGTCTTTGATTTTCTCCTACTATCATACCTTCATATATTATCTCTCCAGCCCCTAAGAAAAGTTCTCCTCTTCCTTCAGCATTGAAAAGTCCATACGTACTTGTTTCGCCTGATTCAAAGGCAACAAGAGAGCCTCTTTGTCTTTCAGGAATTTCACCCCTAAAAGCCTCATAACCATGGAATACATGATGCATAACACCATTACCCTTAGTATCTGTCATAAATTGTGACCTATAGCCTATTAAGACCTCTTGATGGTATCTTAAACTCTAAGCGCAAATACCCGTCATTGGTTGTAGTCATGTTTATCATTTCAGCTTTTCTAGTGCCTAGCTTATCCATTACAGCACCCACAAATTCTTCTGGAATATCAATAGTTAAGTGTTCAATTGGCTCCATCTTTACTCCATTTACTTCTTTGAAAATTACTGAAGGCTTGGATACTTGAAACTCAAAACCTTGTCTTCTCATAGTTTCAATCAATATTGAAAGATGAAGTTCACCTCTACCTGCAACATCAAAATTGTCAGGAGAATCAGTTTCAGTAACTCTTAAAGCTACGTTTGTCTCAAGTTCCTTGAACAGTCTGTTTCTTATATGTCTTGACGTTACAAATTCTCCCTCTTTACCTGCAAAAGGGCTGTTGTTAACCATAAAATTCATAGATATTGTAGGTTCTTCTATGTCAACAAAAGGTAATGCTTCAGGGTTCTGTGCATCAGCAATAGTTTCACCTATATTTATATCATCAATTCCTGATACAGCAACAATATCACCCATTGATGCTTCTTGAACCTCAATTCTACTTAAACCTGTAAAACCGTATATTCTTCCTATTTTAACATTCTGATTAGCACCGTCTCTTTTGCATAATACTGCAACTTGATTGTATTTTATTTGACCTCTTACAATTTTTCCTATAGCAATTCTACCTACATAATCATCATACTCAATAGTAGTAATAAGCAATTGCAAAGGTTGATCTGGATACCCTTTTGGAGGATCTACTCTGTCAATTATAATATCAAATAAAGCTGTGAAGTCAGTAGTTTCTTCATCTAAATTGTTTTTAGCCACTCCAGTTTTTGCTGAAGCATAAACAATAGGAAAATCCAATTGTTCATCATTGGCTCCAAGCTCAATAAACAAATCAATTATTTCATCATTAACTTCATCAATTCTTGAGTCTGGTCTGTCTATCTTATTAATTACTACAATAGGCTTCAAATTAAGTTCAAGTGCCTTTTTAAGTACAAATCTTGTCTGAGGCATCGGGCCTTCAGAAGCATCTACTATAAGTAGTACACTGTCCACCATTTTTAGAACTCGTTCTACCTCGCCCCCAAAATCTGCATGTCCAGGTGTATCAACTATGTTTATTTTTATACCCTTATAAAATACTGATGTGTTTTTTGCTAAAATTGTAATGCCTCTTTCTCTTTCAAGGTCATTAGAATCCATTACTCTTTCAGTTAATGTTTCATTTGTTCTATAAGTACCGCTTTGCTTAAGCAATTCGTCTACCAATGTAGTTTTACCATGGTCTACGTGAGCTATTATAGCTATGTTTCTAATATCTTCTCTTTTTTGCATTATATTTATTGCAACCTTTCTAAAATAAAATTGTTTATTTTATACCATTAAATTTATGACTTGTGGTATAATTTCAAAATAAGTGGGAGTAGTTCCCAGTTGTTCTCCATCAAATTCTAACAACCCAACGGGGTCACTGATAATTTTTATTTTCTTCCCCTGATAAGTAGTTATCTTAGGATGTGTTAAATGCTTGCCTTTATATATTAAATGAAAATTTCTAATAAGCTCAAGCTTATTTAAATCTCCAATTACTATTATGTCCAAAATTCCATCATTTGTTTTAGATTTCGGAGATATATACATACCTCCACCAAAATAATTTGCATTTGCTATTATTACACTGTTCATTTTTTCAGATTTTACTTGTCGTCCATCAATTTCTATAGTTATTGACTTATTATGATATTTAAATATAGTTAGCATTGCTCCAATTAAAAATGCAAAAAAACCCTTTAAATGCTTCTTTGTTTTATTCACACGTCTAGTAGTTTCTGCTCCAAGACCTACATCTGCAATATTTAAAAAGTATTTGCTAACCTCTTCACCAGATTCTATACAGAATGTAGCCCTGCCTATATCAAATTTTTGAACATTATTTCTTTGAAGAACATTATAAAAATCTACGAAACCTTTTTTTATACCAATAGATTTAATAAAATCACTACCAGTGCCTCTGGAAAATACCGCAAGCCTTGCTTTCGGATTTATGAGGTTATCCATTTCAAAGAAACCGTTTACTACTTCATTCATTGTTCCGTCTCCACCTACACTAACAACTATATCATACCCACTTTTTAAGACTTCTCGTGTTATGCTGGTGGCATGTTCTGGATAATCTGTAAATGCCCAATCGAATTTTAAGCCTTTTTGTTTAAGTTGTTTCTCAAAGCTTGGCCATTCTTTAACAGTTTTTTTACCTGCCGAAACAGGGTTCACTACAAAGAATACTTTAGCATCCATTTTACTCCCCCCCATAGGCTTAGAAAAAGCCTTGAACGAATCAAGGCTCACAAATTATTATATCACAATTCGACAAAAATTCATAGCTTTAAAGCATTCACTAATAATTAGTAACAAAATATATCGCACTATTTTATTAATATAGCTGTTTAGTGCGATATATAAGTCAAAATGTTTCTATATTTCCATTATAATCGGAAGTATCATCGGATTTCTCTTTGTCTTAGAATATATGAATTCTCTAAGACTATCTTTAACCTGTGATTTGATAGTTCCCCATTCTGTAATCTGCTTTTCTTCACATTTTTTAAGCGCTTCCTTAATGATATTTTTTGCATCTTCCATAAGATCTTCAGACTCTCTTACATATACGAAGCCTCTTGATATTATATCCGGTCCGGCAACTACCTGACCGCTTCCTTTGCTTATAGTTACAACTACTACTATTAATCCATCTTGCGATAAATGCTTTCTGTCTCTTAGTACAATGTTTCCTACATCTCCAACTCCTAAACCATCTACCAATACCTTACCCGATGTTACAGTCCCATTAACTCTTGCTGAGTCTCTTGTAAGCTCAAGTACTGAGCCATTTTCTAATATGAAGATATTTTCCTTATCCAGACCCATTTTTACTGCAAGCTGAGCATGCTGCTTCAAATGTCTGTATTCACCATGCACAGGTATGAAAAATTTAGGCTTTACTATAGCCTGTATAAGCTTTAGTTCCTCTTGACATGCATGTCCTGAAACGTGTATGTCTGCTAGGGATTCATATATAACATCTGCTCCCTTTTTGAACAATTGATTGATTACTCTTGTAACCAACTTTTCATTGCCTGGTATCGGAGTTGCTGATATTATAATCAAATCGCTTGGTACTATATTTACTTTTCTATGTTCTGAGGCTGCCATACGAGACAATGCCGACATAGGCTCTCCCTGACTACCTGTTGTAATTAATGTTATCTTGTCTGCAGGGTATCTGTCAATTGTATCTATATCAATCAAAACTCCCTCAGGTATGTTCATGTATCCAAGTTCAGCCGCTACTCCCAGTACATTTACCATGCTTCTTCCAACAACAGCAACCTTTCTACCAAATAATACAGAAGCATCAATAGCTTGCTGAACTCTGTGAATATTAGAAGCAAAGGTAGCAATAATAATTCTTCCATTTACATCCATAAAAAGCTCTTTAAAGGTAGCACCTACTGTACTTTCTGACATTGTATAGCCCGGTCTCTCCACATTTGTGCTATCAGCCAATAAAGCTAATACACCCTGTTTACCAAGCTCAGCAAATCTATGAAGATCCATTCTCTCTCCATCAATTGGTGAATAATCAATTTTAAAATCCCCTGTATGAACAATAACTCCTACAGGTGTATGAATAGCAATTGCTACAGAATCTGCTATACTATGACTGGTTTTTATAAACTCTGCTTCAAAAGCTCCAATCTGTACCTTATCTTTAGGTTTAATAACTTTAAGCTCAACCGAACCGAGCAGGCCATGCTCCTTAAGCTTATTCTCTACCAAACCTAGCGTTAGCTTAGTACCATAAATAGGTACATTTATCTGACGTAAAACATAAGGAAGTGCTCCTATATGATCCTCATGACCATGTGTCAATAATATTGCCTGCACCTTTTCCTTGTTCTTAATCAAATAAGTTACATCTGGTATTACCAAATCAATTCCCAACATTTCCTCATCAGGAAACATTAATCCGCAATCAATTACTATAATAGTATCTTTATACTCGATTGCTGTCATGTTTTTACCGATTTCCTCTAATCCTCCAAGAGGAATCAGTTTTAGTTTTGCTTTGCTTTTTGCCATTTTATCAATCCTTTCGTTCAATCCGTTCATAGTCGGCATTTATATTATACAGTATTTCTTTATTTATGTAACTATATTTAGAATTTTGGGTACAAAATACCATTGAGCTATTATAGAATACATTTAAAGCTTCTATGATTTAATCTTATTTTTGCTATCAATACAAAACCTATACCTATTTAAATTATATAAATATAAAAAGACACAGCTTTTTGCTGTATCTTTAAATCAAAATAGAATATAAATATTAAACTTCAATTTAAACAACTATATAATTTAAAAACAAACTATGAATTTATACTATTTGCACTCATTACAATATCCAAAGAACTTTACTTTATGATTTGTAATAGAAAAATTGTATTTTTTCTCCACCTGATGCTCTAATTGCTCTAACAAATCCTCTTCAACCTCTATAACTTTTCCACATTTTCTACATACTAAATGGTGATGCTGATGATCTTCATTTTGTGTTATTTCATATCGTGTTCTACCATCATCAAAATTGTTCTTGTATACAAGTCCCAACTCATCAAGCACCTGCATTGTTCTATACACGGTAGCTAACCCAATTTCAGGACAATTAATTTTAACTAAATCGTAAATCTCTTCTGCACTTAAATGTTTCCCCGTGTTCTCCAATATTATATCTAGTACAGAACCTCTCTGAGATGTGAGTTTAAAACCCTTTTCCTTCAGATAATCCTTTATATTTCCTATTTCACTATCCATTTTCATCATCCTTCAAACAAAGTAATTATACAACTTATAATATAGATATTATATACATAGTTAATATTTGTCAATAATTAAACGAGATTTTTATTTTTATTTGTTTCACATTTTAGGCAATTACCACTACAGCCTTGACAATCATATATAATAGCTCCACACCTTGGACATTTATTTTCTATACCTTTATTAAATTCATAACTGCACTTTGGACATTTTCTTTTCTTATTCATATTCTACACCTTCTATAATATAAATGATATAAAGCCACCAGTTAAAAATGCTATAACAAAGCTTCCAATCCAAATAAGCAATGCATCCTTATAGCCTCTTTCCTTAAACATTACCATAATAGCGGCTATACAAGGTACAAATAATGTCATTACAATTAATGATACTAAGGTTTGAACTTGTGTCATATTAATTACTGTTAAGCCTGCAGCTCCAAAATCTCTTCTGATTATACCCATTATGAATGCAGTTGAAGTTTCTTTTGGTAGATCAAGGAAGCCTACCGTTATTGGAGCAAAAACATTTTGTATTGCTGTAAGTATATTTGTATATTCCATTATGCTTATAAGCAGAGCACCTAGTATGAATAATGGTGTTGCCTCCTTTAGGAACATCCATGATTTTTGCATGGTCTTTATAATTACATTTTTTAATTGCGGCAATCTAATAGGTGGCAAGTCAATTAACAAATGTGATGATTCGCCAGGCATCACTTTATTTAAAAACGTGCCAGTTAAAACAAATACTGCCACTATTGTTAGCACATACACCATAGAGTAGAATGCACCAAGCTTTGTTATAAGACCTGCTATAACTCCTAACTGTGCAGAGCATGGAATAGCCACACCCAAAAGCACAGTGGCAATTATCTTTTCTCTCTTAGTGCCTAATATTCGGGTAGTAACTGTAGCCATAGTTACGCATCCGAAGCCAAGAATTATAGGGATAATAGCCTTACCGTTTAAACCAATAAAAGTCAACATTCTATCCACTAAAGCTGCTATTCGTGGTAAATAACCACTATCTTCTAGCACAGCCATCATCAGATAAAAACCAACTATTAGAGGAAGCAGCAAGCCTAATATATATATGGCTGCCATTGTAAGCACCCCATACTCACCTATAAATAAATTTCCTATGAAGCTTTCAGAGGTTATAAAGTTTCCGACTAAACTCTCTATAAAAGGTCTATATATGCCCTCCATAATTGTATTTTCTGTAAAGCCGACCACTTCACCAGCAACAATAACTCCAAGTATTTTATACATAATATAGAGAGTTATAGCCAGCAATGGTATCCCTGTCAGGGGATTTAGCATCCATCTTCCAAGCTTAGTATTAAAGCTTGCCCCTGTATTAGTTTCCTCTACTACTGTTGATACAATCGCATCTACTTCTTTTCGTCTATTTTGGTATATATCATCTCTTAAACCAGAAATATTTAAATTATTTCTTGAAGCTACATTTTCATCATCCTCAAGTATTAAAAGCGCTTCAGCTTCAATTTCTACCTTATTTTTATATTCATTTATCTTTTTCATAAGTTCAGGATTTCTATTGCCTACTCTAGCTTTAGATATTGAACCTAACACCTTATCCATACCCTCACCATTTACAGCTGTGGTCGGTATTACTGGTACTCCCAGCATATCCTCAAGCTTTTCAATATTTATTATAAGTCCATTTTTTCTTACATCATCCATTAAATTCAATGCTACTATCATAGGCTTTCCCATATCGATAAGCTGCTTTGTTAAAAATAAGTCTCTATCTAAGTGAACAGCATCTACCACATTAAGTATTATATCTCCAAACAATATAACATCTCTTGCAACTGTTTCCTCTTCATTAAAGGATGAAACTCCATATACACCAGGTGTATCAATAACAACATAATCCTTGTATCTTCCATAACTAATATCCACTGTAGTACCAGGGAAATTTGAGACATCTACATAAAGACCTGTAAGCTTATTAAAAAATACTGATTTACCTACATTTGGATTACCTGCCAATACAAGCTTCTTCTCTCCATCATTAACCTTTATATTAATATTGTTTTCTTGACAGTGTCCCATTATTGCACCCCCTCAATTACAATGTCTAATGCAAGACCTCTCCCAATTGCTATTTCTTGCAGCTTATTTTGAAGTATCACCGGACCCCCAGGAAGCTTTTCACTGCACATAAACACTGCACCCTCATATAGCCCTATTCTTATAGCCTGAGATTTAATTTCCTTATTATTAATAGTTAATATTTTTATCTTACTGCCCTTTTTTGCTTTGTCTAGTGTCATTTTATTTCCTCCTTCGAGTCATGTTGAGAATCATTCTCATTAATATCGTGTAGCAATGCGTTTTTCTTTACATTTATATAGTAATCTAATTGAGAATGAATGTCAATATCAATATAATATTCAATGATTTTTATTAAATGCATGTATTTTTTTCCTTCTTTATGCTATCATATACTAGAACATTGTATACAATATGCTTGTCAATAAGTACAAGTAATATAGGAATTGGGAGGTAATTCTTTTGGTTCGTTTATCAAAAAGAGCAACAAGTATGCCTGCATCACCAATCAGAAAATTGGTGCCATTTGCACAGGCAGCAAAGAAAAATGGAGTTAAGGTTTATCATTTAAATATAGGTCAACCTGATATTAAGACTCCAGAGTTATTTTTCGAAAAAATCAAGAACTTTGATACTCCAGTGCTTGAGTATGCTTTATCACAAGGTAATATAAATCTTATCAATTCATTCAGAGAATATTATAAAACATGGGGAATTGATTTCAATGAAGATGAGATAATCATCACAAACGGCGGAAGCGAAGCTTTGATAATGGCTTACTCAGTTATTGGTGATTTTGGTGATGAAGTTCTTGTACCAGAACCATTCTATGCAAACTATAATGGTTTTGCTGTTCAATCAGGCATGAAGGTTATGCCTATCACTACAAAAGCAGAAAATGGCTTCCATCTTCCATCAATGGAAGAGATAGAGAAGAGCATTACTTCAAAAACAAGGGCTATAGCAATTTCAAACCCAGGTAACCCTACAGGCGCTGTATACACTAGAGAAGAGCTTGTTATGCTTGGCGAAATTGCAAAGAAACATGACATATTCTTAATAGGTGATGAGGTTTATAGAGAGTTTGTATATGATAACAATAAATTTACAAGCTTAATGCAAATTCCAGGAATAGAAGACAGAGTTATAATAATTGATAGTATTTCTAAGAGATACAGTGCTTGTGGAGCTAGAATTGGCTGCATATGCTCAAAGAATAAGGAGCTAATGTCTGCTGTTATGAAGATGGCTCAAGCAAGACTTTGTGTTCCTACTCTTGAAATGATAGGTGCTTCAGCTCTTGTACATACATCCAAAGAATATTTTGATGAAGTACATCATGAATATCAAAAAAGAAGAGACATAGTATATAACGCATTAAGAGAAATTCCTGGTGTGGTTTGCGAAAAACCAACTGGAGCATTCTATGTAATGGCTAAGCTTCCAATCGACGATTCTGATGTATTTGCAAAATGGATGCTTACAGACTTTAAACTAAACAATGAAACAACTATGGTAGCTCCAGGTGCAGGCTTCTATGCTACTCCAGGACTAGGAAAACAAGAAGTAAGGTTAGCATATGTACTAAATGAAAATGATCTTACTAAAGCAATGGAGATACTTGCTGCAGGCATTAAGGAATACAGAAGAGTTAAAGGTATATAAATAATCTGAGCTCAAAAAGAGACAAGCCTGATATATAAGCTTGTCTCTTTTTTATTTATGAATAACAGGTACTAAAGCGTACTCAGAATTCCATTCAACAAATCCGCATTATGTTTTAAATCCACACCACTAATCATGTTATCATGCTTTCCTGCACCATTGTATATAAATTTGCAACAACATTGGACAATCTGTCTAATTGATCATAAGTAAGCTCTATGTCCTTTGTTTTGACAGCAATTTTTTCTGGGTGCTTGTCCACTTGTTCTTTGAAGTGCTTTATAATCACAACGCTTTTCCACCTTCCTGTTTTTTGAGTGAATTTCGTTTATTGATTAATCTAAATAATCAGCTATTAAAGAATCTGGATTTTCTGCTATTTTCCCAAGCAATTCATTATACCTGGTGAGCATAAAGGCTACCCTTGATTCTTTAATCAGTGCCTTCTTATAATTACAAATCAATTCTATTCCATTTGAATACTCTGCCAGATAAAAAGTCATATCAAACTTTGTGTCTTTCATTTCTTCAATACCATATGCATCCTTATTACTGATTTCCCTTTTTTCACTGTCCTCCATATTCAGCATGTTAAAAAATATGGACATTTTAGGGTATTTTATATTCATCTCATCTACTATCTTTTCAAGGGGAAAGTTTTGATACTCCAATGCCTTAAGAGTATTTTCATTTATTCTAGCCAATACTGTATCAAACATTTCATGTGTATATACCTGGTTTCTTAATAATGTAGTATTTATAAAATAACCTATAACCTTTTCAAGACTTTCATGCTCTCTTCCCGATCCAGCTGTTCCAATCAAAATATCATTTTGCCCTGTAAAATCCATTAAATATATATTAAATGCCGCCACTAAAACAGTGAATAAGGTAGTCTTTTTATCTTTAGCCACTATTTTAAGTTTTTCTTTTGTCGTTTTGTCAATTATAATCGTATATACTGCACCGACACTATCCTTTACCTGTGTTCCCTGATACTTGTTTGATATATTAAGCAAGGGTGCTTCATACTTAAGTTGCTTCAACCAATAGTTTTTGCAGCTTCCATCTTATTTGGGTCTTCAATTTGTTTGTTTTGCCATGTGGCATAATCTTTGTATTGTATCCTTAAAGGTTCTAGGTCGAGATTTCTCCCATTTTTATATGCTTCATAAATATCTGCAAATTCTTTCTTTAGTATACTCATAGACCAACCATCAGATATAATGTGATGCATGCATAGTACCAATTCATATTGTTCATTTGATAGCTTTACCAGCTCTGCGATAAATAAAGGTGCTTCTTCCAAATTAAATACATGTTCTGCATTTCTTTTGTATATCTCATCAAGTTCTGTTGCTTTATCCTTTTCTTCAACATAGTCTAGGTCCTTAAACAGTACTTCGAAGTCAATATTATCTTCTATGCTCTGTTTAGGTATACCCCCGATTATTTTAATGCAGGTTCGTAAGCTTTCGTGCCTATTAATCAGTTGTTTAAAAGTTTTTTGTATCACTTCCAAACTTACAATCCCACTTAGTAATATTCTTCCTGTCATATTGTACGCTGTATCCAATGGTTCTTTTTGATTTATAATCCATAGTCTTTTTTGGGCATAGGACAAATCATAATAATCCTGTTTAGGCAGCTTCTCTATATCTTCATATTCTGCTTGTCCACAGCTTCTTAAATATTTGCCTAAGCTTTCTATGGTCTGACACTCAAAGAATGTTTGAATACTTATTTTTATATTTAAGGTTTTGTATATAAGATTAATTGCTTGTACTGCTTTTAAGGAGTGTCCTCCTAGTTCAAAGAAGTTGTCCTGGATACCTATATTTGAGGTTTCTAGTACTTTACACCAGATATCCACCAATTTCTTTTCAATTTCATCGTTAATGAATACATCTTTTTTATTTGATTTTTGTTCATTTATAGTATCAGCCAATGCTTTCTTATCCACTTTACCACTGGGTGTTAGAGGTAACTTTTCAAGCCTAGTAATAAAAGTCGGAATCATATATGATGGAAGCTCTTTTTTCATGAACTCTATTAACTCCGAAGTTTCAATTTCACTATCAGATACAATATATGCACATATGTATTTTTGCTTTGCTCCATCTTCTCTAGCTATAACGACCGCTTCTTTTACTCCACTATACATTAAAAGCCTTGATTCAATTTCTCCTGTTTCTATTCTGTAACCTCTTATTTTAACTTGATCATCTATCCTGCCAATGAATTCAAGATTTCCATCACTTAGTAGTTTAACCATGTCGCCAGTCTTATATATAAGCTTATCTGGCAAATGATTTACTTCAATAAATCGTTCTTTTGTAAGTGTATCGTCTTTATAGTACCCTTTACCGACACAAGCCCCACCTGCATATAGCTCACCTTCAACCTCGACAGGTAAAATACGAAGCTCTTTGTCCAACACATATAAATGCGTATTATATATGGGCTTTCCTATGGGAACTGATGTTAGCTTATCTGCTGTCTCATTGTCTATTTTGTAACTGGATATTACATCTGTACACTCAGTAGGCCCATAAATATTTACAATTTCACAATTATAGTTAGGTGACTTTATCCACTTTTGTAAAACCGTCATATTGATAGGTTCTCCACCCAAAAAAACATACCTTAGAGTAGATAGCTTTTCATATTCATTGTCTTCAGTTAATTCTAATAACGGATAAAAAGCGGTTGGAGTACAGCTAATAATAGTGATACCTTTTTCTTCTATTACATCTGCCATTCTCTCATAGTCATAAGAATCTGTTTCAAAAAGGTAAAGTTCTCCACCTTCTATCAAGGTGGCATAAATGTTTGGTTGAGCAAGATCAAAGCTTATTGATGCAATAAGAAGCATCTTATCCGTATTATTGATATCAAATTCACTAGTATACCAGTTTAGTAGATTGCTAAAAGAATGATGCATAACCATTGCACCTTTTGGCGTTCCCGTTGAGCCAGATGTATAAATTTGATATATGATGCTTTCTTCGTTAAATTCAACTATTGGATTTTCTACTGCTTCTTTTTTTAGTAGCTCCTCTTCATGTTCAAGTATAATAATGTGCCTATAGCCCTCGTTGACTGCAATATTGAGAAAAGGATATGCCCTTATAGCATTCTCGTTTGTAAGCAATACAGAGATATCACTCTTATCAAGCATTACCATTATCCTTTTTTGAGGATAGTTTGGATCTAATGGTATATAAGTACATCCTAACTTTAATACCCCAAGTATGCTGACCATCATCCCAACTGATCGTTCTTGCATAATTCCAATTATTTCATCTGATTTAATTCCTTTTTTCTTTAAAAACCATGCCAACTGATTAGCCTTTTTATTTAATTCCCTAAATGTTATCCTTTCTTCTCCAAATACTAAAGCTATTGCATCTGGAGTTTTTTCTACTTGGTCTTCAAACAATTTGTGTACAGGTTTTCTGTGCACATAACCACTTTCGTATTTATTGAAATCAAATATTACTTGCTTCTTTTCTTCTGCATCGATCATATCAATTTCTTTTACAAGCTTGCAGGCATCTGCTATCATTTCCCTAATAATGTTTATGTAATGCTTAAACACAGCTCCTAATATTTCCTTGGTATAATTATATCTATTGTATGCTACAGTAATTCCTATTTTTTCTCCTACCGCTATACTGATAGCTATATCATAGTTCGTTTCAGTATACATATCCACTATCTCAAAGGTTAATATCTCATCTACATTCTTTAGTGCTTCGTCTATGGGATAGTTCTCTATTACAAGTAATGTATCAAACAACCCAACTACGTTTCCCATTTCACTCTCAGCTTGTATTTCTGCCAACGACGTATTTTCGTAGCTTTCTCTATATCTTGCTTCCCTGTCTGCTCTGTATAATAGCTCTAAAACATTTTCTTTGTCTTCTAGCTTTATTCTTAAAGGTATAGTGTTTATAAATAATCCCACCGTATTGTCTATACCATTTATATCCGCAGCTCTTCCTGATATAGTTGTTCCAAATACTACATCATCCGTATTATTATATCTTTGAAGCAGTATTCCCCAGGCTATATTCAACAAATTTGCCATAGTAGTTTTCTCTCTTCTGCAAAACACTTCAATAGCATCTGTTGTAGTCTTGTCAATTTCTATTTGATACTTACCCATTTTATCGCTATTCTTTTGTATCGATTTTTTTCTGGGTATGCTTACTTTATGAGAATAACCTTCTAAATATTTCTTCCAGTAATTCTTCTGAGCAGCTTTGTCTTGAGCTTGATTCCATTTAATGTACTCTTTAAATTTGGTTTTTTCAACATGTTCTAATTCTAGTCCTTTATACAACCTTTTATATGCTTCAACAAATTCTTTTACAATTATGCCATTACTCCAACCATCATATAATATATGATGGTTGGAGATAATCATTTCAAATTCATTTTCCTGAATCTTGATCAATGTTATTCTCATAGGTTCTATACGTATATCTATACTCTCTTCTAAGTCTTTTTGTCTAATATCATTAATGCATTTTTCATTTTCTATTTGTTTAATATCTGTTAAATCTTTTATTCTTAATGGAAGTATATAGTTTTTTAAAACTATCTGGACTGGTGTTTCCAGTTTGTCCCATCTAAATACAGTTCTAAGCATTTCATTGCTTTGCACTACATGTTTCCATGCCTTTTCTACAATTTCTAAATATATTTCCCCTTTTAATCGAAGGCATAGCTGTTCAAAATATTCTCTACTGTCCGGATTTTTCAAGTAATGAAATAACATTCCTCGCTGCATAGGTGTTAGCGCTATGACGTCTTCAATATTCTGTTTTTCAATTTTGTTTATTTCTCGCATTATATATGCACCTCATTAAGAATTATCATTGTTGCATAGATATTTCTTCTTTATTTGCTGAATCTTTGTAAATTTTTATTCATTATGGTTTTCCAATATATAATATTTGGGAGAAGCATCCTAATGCTAGAATAACCCAATAATTTATTACTGTACATCTTTTTCATTTTTCATTTTTCGACATATTATTACATTTTGATAACCTCTCCATTCCCATATTTTTATGTATGGCTTATTTAAAATCTCTTTCAAATTCTTAATATATTGTGTTTCATGATATATTACATATTTATTTGTAAAAAAATAGTCATAATATTTCTGGTTTAGTACTAGACAAAACAATTGAAATAAAAGACTTCATGCACATATGTTCTAGCCTGAGCTCAAAAAGAGACAAGCCTGATATATAGCCTTGTCTCTTTTTACATATAATAATTTGATATTAAAAAATATTTATCTTTCAATTTTCAGTTTTGAAGCAACTAACGTAAACTCACCTGGAATATTTTTATGAGAATCAAATCTTGGTGCTTCAACAAGTTTATCAATAATAAACCCCGCTGTAGCAAAAGAACTAACAATTTCACCCATAGTCCAATATCTTAAAAGACACTTAGGAAACTCTTTTTGTTCATTCTCAGAGAAATACTTTTCATGGGCTACATTACCTATCTGCAATGTATTCTCAAAATAGTCCCCTGTAAGTTCTAAAGCATCATCACGAGTATTGAATATATCTCGTACTTTGAATATTTTCCTAATTGGATGAAAGTCATTTAATACTAGCTTCCCACCAACTTTAAGTAGTAGAAATATTTTTTTTGCAACCGCATCTAAATCAGAAAAGTAATGCAGTATTCCGCCTTCTAAATAAACAATATCAAAACTGTTTTGCATACTATTAATATCTAATTCTAAAAAATCCGATACAATATATGTTAAATTTACATTAGCTTTATCAGCTACTTCCATGGCATATTTTTTATTAGACTCAGAAATATCTACAATAGTTACATCGGCTCCAAGTATTGCTAATGGAACTGCCTTTTTACCACAAGAACCAAGCAAATTGGCAATTTTCTTTCCTTTAACATCACCAAGATATTCAATATGTCTTCGTAAACATTTTTCAGGTTGTTTTATCATATCTTTAGCGACATCACTGGGTAAACCCAATTCATTCATCCAAAATTCATAAGACTTATATGTCCATGCTTCTTTATTTAACTGACTTTGCTTATTCATTAACTTTGTAGCCTCATTTCATATTTATAGTTTTGTATGCCATATACTATAGTTGTGTATATAGTATTTCGCTATTGTCTTCTCTCCTATGTTTTCAATAGAAAGTAGCTTTATCTATATATTACCTGAATCGTTGATTTAACTCAATAACTGGATAGCTTCAGTAGGTGGCACATATGTTTTACCTTTTATATAGCAGTACACAGGTCTCAACATGCCTTGTGGCGGTGATAATGATGTCGCAGGAAGCTGGTAGCCCCTTGGAGGCAGTCGTACTCCTAAAAATTTTTCTTTAAATACTACAGATTTTCAAAGATTTCATTCCACTAACTTTTAGTAACCAGCATGTCATTCTACGGTATTTTCTATTCTTTTAACATTTACATTATATAGTTCTTTGATCTTTTTTTCATCTGCCTCATTTATACTATCAAATTGTATAAACAATTTCCTTTGAGCACGGCTCATAGCAACATAGTAAATTCTTTGTTCTTCATTATTCTCTAAATCAGGTTTCAAAAGCAAATTTAACATGTTCTTATTACCAATAACAAACACATTCTTATATTCTGCCCCTTTAGCCTTATGGATAGTAATATGATTGCTTGTATCTTCAACAATGTTTACGCAAATAGCCATATTTCTATATGAATTATTTTCATAAAAGTCTTTAATTAACCCTTTTTTAAAGCCAGCGAGTTTCACATTTAAAGCATCACACAGTACATTGTAAAAATCCATCAATGAGCCCTTGTTGTATTGATCATAGCGTTTTAACATACTTGATAACGAATAAAGTGCTTGTTTCTGTGGATTTTCTTCAGTTCTAAAAATCCAATCAATTTTTTTTATAGCTTCCTTATACTTTACATTTTTCGCCAACTCAATAGATTGAATAAAAGGAATAATATAATTCTTCCGTTCACTGTTGCTATCTTGCTCAGAATACTTTTCAATTAGTTTTCTGTCAAATTCATTACCTTCAAGTTCATTCTTCATTGCATTAGAAGTAATATTATCTCTCGCAAGAGAAACTACAGACTCGTTATTGCAAGCACTTACTGCTTCAGAATATACTTTGTTTCTATCTCCAATCATGATTGATACATCCGTATCATCAATATTTTCACAAGGTTGTTGATTTATATCTTTCCTAATACTATTCAAAAAAACAATTATCTGGTTTGAACTTCTATGATTTTCGAGCATAGTATGCAAGTTCAACGGATTAACCTTAAAATTTTTAAATAAAGAAACGCTTGCACCTTGAAATCCATATATTGCTTGAGCCTTATCTCCAATAATACCTATTGTACTTTCTGCTTTTCTAATTTCTTCTATAAGAAATGATTGCACGGGACTTGTATCTTGAAATTCATCTATATAAAAATACGGAAATTTAGCACGCAAAACGGTTAGGATAAAAGGATACTTTTTTATCAATGTATATGAGAAAAACAGAATATCCTCATGGTCAAGCCTTCCTTTTTCCCAATGCAATTTCTTATATTCCAATAAGCCTTCCTGTAATATGTTTAGATTTGAACCATTTATCCCTGTTAACTTTCCAGTTTTTTTATCGCATGCTTTCGCTTTACTATTATCACAAACAAAAAGTATCTTATCATTTTCAATATTACACTTCATGGACAAAAGCCAATTTTGCAGCGCCTTATTCAAGGTTGGCATATTAAGTAGTTGATTCTTTGTGTTTGGATGCTTTAACTTATCCCAGCTATCTTTTTCCAACCAATTACTAACATACTTGTGATTTATAAATGGATCATCATGTCCTTTGATTTTTGCAACGCAAACTTCATATTCTGCTGGCAAAAATGAACAATATGGCTTAACTACATTACTGTATAAAAAACTATGTATTGTTGATACTTCTACTTTATTTGATACGCCTTTTCCAAGTCTTTTTAGAATTGTTTCAACAGCAGTATTTGTATATGTAATACAGGCAATTTTTCTTGTGCAACTAAGTCTATCCGAATTTTGTAATACATTGTTTATATGGTTTACTAAAAACTGTGTTTTTCCAGCACCCGGTCCAGCTTCAATCTTATAGTCTTGATTAATATCTACTTTGGTTTTAGAATTTATAATCATACTAATCACACACCCATTCAATCGCATCTGCTATGTACTGTGGCACTACAAATATTTGATATCCATCCTTACCCCTTAATTCTAAGTTGTCTTTTAATGCAGAAGCTAATTCCAACGCATTTTCTCCCTTACCTACAGAATTTAAATATCTAGAAGCCATTAACGCCTTCTTCTTATCATTTTCACTCCACGACGCATCAACTCTTTTCAATGATTCGATTATGCGGGTATTTTCATCGCTACTGGGCAATCTATTTATTAACTTTGATAAAGATTCATTGTTTTCAAATAAGTCCATCAAATCCTTTAATTCTTTTGAATTTGCTATAGACTCCGTAATCATTATTCTTGATAAAGGATTTTCAAGAACAATTTGATATTCTAAGGTTTTTCCATACTTTTTAATCTGCACAAATGATTCTATATTCTCATGTTTTCCTCTTTCATATTTATTCATCAATTCATTATACATATATTCAAATTCATCTGTATTTGAATTATATTCGTAAGGATAACAAGTTTTATATTTATTCTGGTTCTCATTATTACTCTTTTTCCTTCTTGCCGGATCTAAATCAGTAATACATGCAACTTTCCGATTAATTGTATATTCGTTATTACTATCGAATAAATATAAGAAATGTTCAAAATATCTCCCACCAACATTTATAATCGCAACATGACTCTCTTCTAATGACTTGTTCAAATACTCGGCAAAGACCGGCAATAATAGCTGTTCAGCTATACCTTCTACTAAAATTATTTTTTCTGCAAAAAGCATATTGGATTTAGTTGCATCAAAAAGCGCTGAACATACTTTTTACTTTTATTCTGAACAATTTTATTACCTTTATCATCTTTAGAAGTAAAAGCTTTACCAGGATAAGCCACCTGAATATTTCCATTATTTTTATAAAAACAAATAATATCATCTAAGGTTGTCGCTGCAGAAATATGAGTTGAATGCGAAGTTATAAAAACCTGTTTAACCTTTTTACTTTTTATATTGGTCTTTAAAAATTTAACAAATTGATATTGCATTGTAGGATGTAAATGAGCCTCCGGTTCTTCGATAGCCAATATAGGAAATACTTTTGCATTACTACCTAAATATTTTCCATCAGAATCAACCTGCATTTTTGCTAACAATAAAGACATAAATATTAAATTATTATACCCTAACCCATTATGTGATATAGGAATTGTCATGCCTGTTTCTTGTTTAACTATTAACTGCAATATGGAATAGATTTCGCTTTCTGTAATCTTGCCTTCAAAACTTGGTTCTGATTTATCAAATGATGCACCAATCTCATCAGCATATGATAAAATTTCTTTATTTCCTCTTTTTAACCTTGTTTGCAATTTTGTGATTAAATCTTGAGCTGTTGTAGAAAACTCATTTCTACGCATTTGTATTTGCTCTTTTTGTTTTTCTTCTGTAATACTTTTATCTGATTTTATTTCATAATCTATAAAAAAATCTATAACATTTTTTAATAAAGTATTCTTTCCACTAAACATATCCCGTTCAACGTCACGTATAGCATCTAAAAATTGAAAATCAAATTTACTTAAGTTTTCACCATCTACAACTACTTGATTTTCAGAATTTCCTATCCAAATTTTATTGATATACAGTCTAATAAAATCACTTTTAATTAAATTCCATATTTTTTCTCTAGAATCTAAACCACTTACTTTATTTAAATAACGTTCTACTTCACTATTGGGCAAGAAGAATTCATATTGTATTTTTGCTTGGTATGGCTCTTCTAAAGTTGTTAACCAATTACTTACGGTAACCAACTCATCTCCCATTAGATTTTCGTTTTTAGATTGTGACAGGCTAACAGATATAACTATCTTCGGAGGTGCCTTTTTTAAATCATCTAACATAATATCGTTATTAAAGTCATCTACTGTCAACCGTTTCTTTGCTGAACTATCAAATATAATTGCCATTGCCCGCAATAAATTAGATTTTCCAGCATTATTTTGACCAATTAAAATATTAATTCCTTCATGAAAATCGACCGTAATTGAATTAAAGCTCCTATAATTTTCAATTGTGATATCAGAAATATACATTGTTCATCCCCCCATTTCAAAACTGCATTGTTGTATTCTTGTTACATAAAAAAACTTCGATTAATAAAAGTAACCCTTGTAGAATACCAATTGAAAATAGTGTTATTTCTTTTCTAACGGCGCAAGGCTTCCTGTATTTCTGTTGTCCTATGGGATTTAGAATAGTAAAATCACTTAATTTTCTTTCTTTTTATTTAATAACTTTTGTATGCATCACTATCATAATTTTACTTCTTAAAAAATTCGTGCATAATAGCATCTGACTCTTTCATAACTTGTTTTCTTCTTGCTTTTAAAGAAAATGCTTCAGCTACTAATTTGGTGATCTTATCAATATGCGTTTTGTCTTCAATCGGTATTTCCATATCTTTAAGTCTATCTTCTCTAAGATGTGGAATTGTAGATGCAACAACGGTTCTTCTTATTGCCGAATAATACCCAACTTCAACAATAGATAGTGCAATAAATAAGTATTCCTGCGTAAACCCTAATGCTATAGCATCATCATTTAAACGCAATCTTAGAATACCAGATGATAAAATAACATTATCCGATTCGGTAATCATGCCAACGCAACCAACTTTTCCGTCTTTTGTAAATATAACATCAGATGCAACAATATCTTGATTAATATCTTCTAACGCCTCAGGTGGAATATAATAATCTGGATAAATATCTGTTTCATAGTTTACTATATCAGATGTTCTAATAAATGGTATATCTAACTCATTCCTTTCAACAAATTCATTATAATTATCACTTCCTACTTCATCACCGTTTATTGATTCGGTAAGCTCTCGCAATGTTTTTGTTCCATTACTATTTTTAAGAAGTTCGGCTGTATTCACATACAGTTTATTATAAAAATTGGTTGACCAAACATTATTCTTTTCTAACTCAGAAAATTTAACAACAAAGCTATCTTCTTTTTCTATAGAATTCAAATCACAATAAAGCCCATCATAAAAAATCTTTTGAGCTTCTTTTATCTTTTCTTGTGCTGCAATTTCACATTCTATAGCTTCTTTCTCTTTGTCTGTAACTATATCCATAATTTTCTGATCTATCACAGGAATTTCTAGTTTTCTAAGATTTTTTAATGATAGTAATTGTTGAATATTACCTGTTGTCACACTAAACAACTGCCACTTACCCATCTTTGATCTAAAAAATGATGTGAGATATTCAGGTGTTATTGGAGCATTGCTTTTTAAAGAAATATTTGAAATATGCCTAGGTATTCCCGCCTCACCTATATGCTCTTTTCGGTATACTGCAGATTTTCCTATGGTACCATAAATAGCTATTAAGACATCATTTTGGTTTATGTGACATCTAGTAAATGATTTATAATCGATAAGATTTATATATGAATCATCTGATATAGGATCAAAATCAATAATACCTTCTTTTATATTCCTACCATATAAGTATCTAATACCGCTTTTGCTATTTCTTGAAATGTGAGAATGCTCTCCATCTGAAACATCACTATATTGTTCAAGTTCAATATATTTCATTCCCTTTTTGAGATTTTCAAGTTTAACAATTTTAGTATAGTAATAAAAAGAAGGAACTAATCTATCTCCAAATTTAAGCTCATTTGATGAAACGCTAAATGTTCTCATTAGTTAATCCTCCTTCTTAGTAAGTCCTTGCTTTTTTTCCCATTCTTTGTATATGCTTGCAATTCTTTTAATATCATCACTTTCAATTTCGTTTCCTCGCCTATCATGACCGCAAGTATGGGCAATTGCCATAAATATATCGTAATCAACAGGGATATCTTCTTTCTTTAACTTCTGAAACACTAAAATACTTGTTTTTGTAGATGTATTAGGTTGAAAAGTTTCAATAGGAATATCTATAATAGCAAGTATTCTTCCTTGAGTTTTCAACCAAGCTCTAATATATCCGAACGTATCATTTCCAAAAACGCCATCTGGAAGTACAATAGCCATTTTCCCTTTATCTGCAAGTAATTGAATATCTCTTTCAATAAATAAAACTTGTGGTGATTCTTTATCTTTCAATTTACCTTTTATCCATTCACCACTCTTCTTCTCTTGACTCCACTTATAAGCTAAATTAAATTGCTTTAATTTGTCCTCACCTCTTACAGGAATTTTACTTCCAAAAGGTGGATTCGTAAGTAATATGCTAAATTTATTTTTATCAATTTTTATCTTAGTTTTACTGTTCCAGTTGACTGGTAAGTCCAGACTATCTTCACAAAAGATACCACTCTTTCCATCACCTAATATAGCCATATAAGCCTTCGCTACTTTACTAAGGAAATAATCTTTATCAATACCACGAATACGATTTAAAGCCACTTCCATTTTTTCTTCTTGTAAATTAGCTTTGTTCCAATTATATTTTTCTCCTTCTTCATCAAGCTTTCTCCACACATGACGAAGTGATTCAACTAAAAATCCACCACTACCGCAAGAAGGATCAATAATTAAATCTTCATCTGTCGGATCAAGAATATCAACCATCATCTTTACAACATTTCTAGGTGTAAAAAACTGTCCCTGCCCTCCTTTCAGAGCGTGCCCAATAAATATCTCAAAAGCATCAGCAACTATATCTCTTTCAGCTTCAATAAGACAATAATTTTGAAGTTCACCAATTACATAGACAATCGAATTAGCGTCAAGTGAAATATTGTCCTGTTTATCCATTACTTCCTTATATTTTCTTTTTACTTTTTCAAAAATTTCTAAAAGTCTTTCTTTAACAACATCCGCTTCTTCTTCAAATCCTGCTCTAAAATCAACAATATTATTTGGTTCTGTAAACCTTTCATCATAAATTTTACAAAAATCACATTAATTAGTTGTTGTGCTAAAACTTCATCTCTAGTAGCACCCACTGTATTGGCTGCTAAATGATTACGTATAGCACGAAATACAGCTTTTAAGTTATGAGTAGGCTTTAAATCGCATCTTTTAAATTTACCAATGTCCTCTAGCCGTTGACCATATTGTGGAATATTAGGTATTTCTGAAAACATTACTTTTCCGTCTTTTTCATATTTTCTTATAAAGAAACGTTCTTCCCCATTAAACCACACACCCATCTGCGCTTTACAGAAACGTAAGTAATCTTCTAGTTGAGTTCTACCATCTTTACGATTTTTCTTTTTACATTCAACTACAATATAAATATCATCTTCATTTTTCTTTTCATCTGTAAATAATGCAATATCAACAGGATATTCCTTTTTTTCATCTGATGGTCTTACCTTTACTCTATGCTGAGGATGAGTTTGGATACACTCCTTTGGGTAACCATAATCTTCTACCAGTATTTTTGAAAATACTTGAACAGCATCAACTTCTTCTGGCGTTGCTTTTACTTCCATTCCTGAAATATAATCTATTAAATATCCATCTTTCATTTGTAATCCATCCTTTTCTAAAAAGTGATTTTATTATACCACATATGGCACAATCTCACAATTGACATTTCCAATCATTTTTACTGCCGGCAGAAGTTATGCCTTATTAAATATACCTCTTCTTCACCATTTAAAAAAGAATATAATAAGTGCCATAGAAACCGCTGATAAACACCACATTAAAATTTTAAAAACTAATATTTAAAAATTCTAAGCTCTACAATACGCTATATAGGATTTTATTACACTAAGCAATGATTTACTATTCCCAATAAACGTAGATTTTTCAAATGTGACGACTTTATCAGCGTTTTCCCATACACCATAATTATCCAGTTATACTCTTGCCAAATTGCATAATCTATTGTCTTACTGCACTCTTTAAGCTGTTTTAAAGCAAGTTTATCTATACTTTTCCTGAATATGTATTTCTTTTTTCGTATATTTCCCATAGAGGACAGCCCTACACTATATTATTGAATGATTGATATAATTCAATAACCGGATAACTCCGATAGCTGGCACATATGTTTCTTTTGGGTTATTTGAAAATAATTTGTAATATCTATGACAATACTGTTAAAATATATAAGGTAAGATTAAAATAACCTTATATGGAATAAAGGAGGATGAGAAATTGAGTATGGAAATGCCAGATGTGCCAGAAATGCCAGGAAGAATTTCAAGAAAGGAGAAGGTTGCCGTATGTGAAATATTTTATAAAGAAACAACCAAGTTAGTCCAAAAGGTTAACAAGTTTATTGAGGACAGCGGAATACCACCAGGATTACTAAAACTCAAGACTGAGCAGGATTATTTATTATACTTCAAGAATTATATGGATGAAGCGAACAGATTTAAAGGAAGAATCACAATAGACAGTATATACTATATAGACCTAATTAATTATCTTGTAGACACAGATGAAAAGGAAGCTGAGTTTTTGAAACTAAACCGCAAAGAAGGTAATATTAACTTATCAATTAGCCGATATAGAATGTATCTAAGAAGAAATAGGGAACTAAATATTAATGAAAAGTTACTACAAGAGTGTATGGATACAAAGGATTGGATTATGTTTTCTGAAAAAATGGAAGAGTTGTGGTTAGAGCCTATGCATATAAGTTGGTTGGATAGCTTTAAAAAGGCAATTATACTGGGACTAACAGGACAGGATATATTGAATTATTACAAAAAATATTCAAACAATCGCATGATAAGTATTGTAACTTTTAATTTAGATTATCTCAGGAAGCTAAGTAAAATTGATTGATTGATTGAATAATAATAAGTCTTTGATTGACAAAACAGGAGGGTATAAGAAATAATGATAGGAAAAATAAGAAAAGGTGATATTGTCGTAGTAGACCTTCCTGTTGAAATGAATTATTGTTTGCAAGGCGAGCATCCCTGCGTCGTGATAAGTAATTTTTTAACATGCGAGTCTAGTATGTCAATACAAATTATTCCATTGACCTCACAAGTTTTGAGTAAAAATAAACAAAATAGTAAACAAAGTAGTCATATTTTTATCTCAAGAGGTACAGGTAATCTTAGAAGTGACAGCTTGGCATTGTGTGAGCAGATTATAACCTGTGATAAATCTCGTATCATGTATGCTATTGGTAAACTGCCTATGGAAGTAATAAAACAGATTGACAAAGGGATAACTTTTCAACTTAATCTAAATAGAAATTTTAACATTGAGTTTGCACTAAAACTAGTCAAAACATCAAAGAGTTGGATATTTTGACGGTTGATGATAATACCTACAATGGACTGAAACATAATCTTATTCAGAATTTAAAAGATTATTGTGAAACATACCATATAGATTACAACAGACTATTTGATTAATTAAGGAGAGTGTTTTTAAGTGACAGAATCAGAATATATTCAGAATATACAAGCATGTCAAGAAAGATTATTAGATAATAATGAAAACAAGTTTTTTTTAAATATGCAAATTGCGATTGGCTATAGACATTTAAACAAGTATCAAGAAGCTTTAAGATACACACAAAACGCAATACAAGATGCTGATACAAAGAATGACTTTAATCTTTGTTACTGGAATTTTGGAATTATATATAAGCATCTTGGCAACAAAACAAAAGCTATGAAGTTTTACAAAAAGTGTTTAGTTTACTATAGTCAAAAAGAGGATATGAGAAGAAAAGGTGATATATTAAAGAATATGTCACGTTTGGCAGTAAGTACAGCATTTGCCTTAGAAGCAGTCGAAACATTAAAATTAGCCCAAAAATTCAATGAAGCAACCCAAGAAAACTTAGATGATGCCTTTGACAATTTGTATGACATTTATGTTATGCAGAGCAATTATTTAAAAGCTTTTGAAACAATAAAGAATATTAGAAATGATGAATTAAGACAGCAATTACAAGAGAAATTAATTTGCTTACAACAGCAAGTTAAAATACAAAATATGGAAAGGAGTAAATAGTATGAAGAAGATTTTAATTAAGATTCTAGTATTAACAATGATATTTAGTATGTTTACAGTTGCAACAGTAAAAGCTAGTGACGAGACAGACCCACATACATATACAATAGTAAAAATACAATAGTAAGTAGGGGGTCAATGCCCCCTACTTATTAAGTTATTGATTTTAGTTCTGCAATTTTAAAAGATAAATTGGAGCAATTGATTTGCTTACAAAAATTAAATAAAATAACAGTAAAAGGAGATAACATGAACATGAAGAAGTCATTAGTAAAGATATTAGTAGTAACAATGGTTTTTAGTTTATTTGCAGTTACTACAGTTAGTGTTAATGCAAGCGATGAAACAGATCCACCAGTAAAAATAATAGTACAAAAGTAAGGTCATTGTCTCATAGGAGGGGTAAAACCCTCCTGAAGTGTTTAGTCTACTATAGTCAAAAAGAGGATATGAGAAGAGTAGGTGATATATTAAAGAATATGTCACGTTGGGCAGTAAGCACAACAATTGCCTTAGAAGCAATCGAAGCATTTAAATCAGCTCAAAAAATCAATGAAATATGGAGGAAAATAATGAATAAATACCTAAAAATTACACTTATATTATGTATAGTTATAATCATAGGATTTCAACTTAATTCTACATTTGCTAAAAAGGAGAGTACGATTATTACCGATATAAACCAGATTAATGAAATAAAACCAGTAATAGAAGAGTATTTTAGCGATTATTTTGACTCTATTAAAACTGGAAACTCAGCAAATTTAGTAAAAATAATAAATGATAATAAGTTTAAGGAGTATATTGATTTATTAGTAACTTCAAGGCATTCTTACTTTGAAAAATTAAATCAAAATTTGTATGATTATGATTTTACTACTAATTTAAATTATGCAAGAGAAGACGGAGCAAGATATGTTGTAAATGTAAAACTAGACTCTTCCCTAGTTTATGAGAATGATAAAACTTCTAAGACTACATGTAAGGGCGATGATTATTTATTTATTTTAGAAAAAGTTAAAAACAAATGGATTATTGATTCAATTATATATGACGAAAATGAATCAGCAGACCCAAGTAAAATTAATGATGAAAATTATATAAATAATAAGTTAAAAGCCTTAAAGGAAGACATAAAAGAAATAGAAGAAAGAATTAAAGAAATTAACAAGATAAAGAATAATATCAATAATTCTGATTCTTCTAAAACACCTGATGATAAGCAAGCTTATCTATGCTTTCCATGAAAATGTATTTATTTTTCTGCATATTTTCCATAGAGAGTAACCCTACACTATATTATCTTAATGGTTGATTTAACTCAATAACTGGATAACTAAGGTAGCTGGCACATATATTTTCTAATATTGTTTTCTACTCAAGCAACAGTATTAACCTTCCTAACAAGTATTTCAAGGCTCAATCCCTTCAGTTTCACACTTACGCCTACTACCTAACTGTCTACGCTTAACATCATAAGTTACCTGATGATGTTAAAGACTCGCCATGAGTGGTCTGCTAGACATTTCTCAGTAGACATTCCACCCATTATATGATATGCCCTTATCTTGACACACTGCCTAGCACCTTAGACTCCGCTTCCTTTAAAGCTCAAATAAACCGCTGAAGCATCGTCACTTTTTTTAAATCTAACGTATTTTTTCGCTTCTGAATCTTCTTCTTCTATTTGCCTTATGCAATTGCATATAGCTTTCAGTCCTTTGTTTTGAATATAATCAAAAACCATTGCTTCGTTCATCTTTTTATATTTGTCAGTAATTGCATAAAAGCCGTCTGAAGATAATAAGAAATCAACAATTTGACTTTCATTATTAAATAAAATCACATCATTTAAGGAATTATAAACAGCTTCATTACTAAAGCTTAGACTCCAATATCCATCTTTCTTATTCGTCTTTAATCTATTTTCAACTAATATATGCTTTATGCACTCTCTTGCTTTCTCTAAGCTATATCCTTGGTCAATGTATTTTTGCATAGCATTAAGTGCTTCATTATCAAACTTTGGTAATTTATAATCAGCTATTATTCTTACACCTTTACTATTTCTAATCCATAATTGGCAGTCTCCAAGAATAAAATACTCTAATTCTTTCTCATTCCACCGAACCAATACTATACCTGAAGAAGGCATATTAATTGCTTTGATTTCTTTTATTTGGGTAATATTATTATATTCTCTCGCAATATAATCTAAGCCCTCAAGTATAATATCCTTAATACTTTTATTTATATTGGATATATTGTTAAGCAAATACTTATCCCACATTTCTGCATACCACTTGCCATCACTTTCACTTGGCATATAGCTATTGCTTCCTAGACCAGTAGCCGCATCTATAACCCATGCTGCATTACTTGTTATATTAGAAATATCTTCATTGTATCTAAATCCTGCGATACTGATTTTATCAGAACTTATAATTTTCAAATTTATAACCTCCTTGCTATTAGAAAATAAAAACCGGGTATAAAATGTAATATAAAAGCGAATATTATCATCATCACTCCAAAAATAATTGAAAAGCAGTAATTTTGTTTATTTCTTCCGTTTAAATTTATACCAAAAGCACCTAACACGGTTAGCAAACATCCAAATAAAAGTACAATCAAAGCTGCTTGGTCTACAAAATCAAGTTTATCATTTATAAGCTGAATACTCCCTATAACAAAACTCATAATCGAAACAAAAAAGACCAACACTTCAATATTTCTTGTTCGCATATCATCTAATTTACCCTTCACTTCATTATATACTTCAATATTTCTTGTTTGCATACCAGCTAATTCATTCTTCACTTCATTATATAAGGTATCCTTAAACCTTTCTATATTTAGAAAGGTTTTAGCTGTTAAAATATAGCTTTGATAGTCGTTTACCCTTATAGTATAACCCTCCGTTTCATGCTTCTCATAGTCTATAGCAAGCAAACATTCTTCTATGGCTTCTTTATACTGTCTTTCAACTAAGTATAATCTGCCTAATGTACTACGAAATTTTGCATAACTAGAATCATAATGTATAGATTTTTTTGCATAAATTTTAGCTAATTTAAAGTATTCATCATCACGTGGGCTGTTTAAATAGGAGTCCTCAAATCCTTTAGCTACATTTATAGCAAAACTATGATAAAAGCCGAAGTTTACCTTATCAAATTCTTCTTTAGATATTAAAGATTCAACTTTATCTAACACAGCTTTACTACATTCTATTGCTTCAAGCAAGTCTCCTCTTGTTTTTGCCATTTCTACTAAGCACATTGATTTTAAATGACCAAAACTAATAAATTTATCAAAATTCTTACATATTTCTTATTAGATAGTAATACATCATATCTGGAAAAATGTCTTCTTCTGCGATATATAGTACAAAGAGTAAAATAAGCCGCATAAGAAACTTCTTCATCATATTTATTATCATCAATAATTTCACTTAGCAATACTTCAAATTTCTCTTCAAGATTCTCAACATCTTTGAATTGTTGTATTAAATCTATAACTTGCAATTCATAGTCTCTATTATATTCTTTATACTTCTCAAGGATGCCTAACTTTGATAAAATATTCTTAGTCTCCCTATTCATTTGATTATTATTCCCCATAGCTACCTCCTTATTACTAGGCTAATCCCATACTTGTCCAACTTATCTATACTTTCCCTGAAATTGAATTTATTTTTTCTTATATTTTCCATAAAGGTCAGTCCTACACAATATTATTTAAATGGGTGATTCAATTCAATAACTGGATAACTCCGATAACTAGCACATATCTTTTCCTTCACCAAATATGTAGAACTTCTTTAATTACAATACCCATTAAATATATTCTATATATTCACTCTAATTCCTGCATATGTAACTAGAGTAACATTTATAATAAAACATATAAATCCAAAAAATAGATAGATTTTTCATAAAACACTATGAAATCTACCTATTCATACATCTTCCCAATATCAAAATCAATCCTATATCAAAACCGAAATATAAACTCTGTCCCTTCATTTTGCATACTATTAACCAAAATATTAACACAATGCCTGTCAGCTATCTGCTTTGCAATTGAAAGTCCAAGACCTGTACCGTTTTTATTCTCATCTGATTTAACCTTATAGAAACGATCAAAAATATATGGCAAATCTTCTTGAGGAATTCCGATTCCGTTGTCTTTTATAGTTACTGTCTTGTCTTTTATTGATACAGTAACAATATCCCCTTGTGGAGAAAATTTAATAGCATTGTCAAGAATGATTAAGAACATTTGGCGAAGGCGTCCATAATCACCTAATACTGTACACATATGCATATCCTGCTCATATACAATCTCGATATTCTTTTGCTGTGCTAAATGCCTCACGCTTCTGACTACATCATTTAATACATCACATAGACTCCACTCCTGCATCTCTATTTTAAAATCTGTGTTTTGCAAGCGTGATAAATCGAGTAAATCATTGACAAGTCTTTGAAGAAATAAGCTTTCATTCAGCATTTGACTATGATATTCTTTAATTTGTTCTGGGTCAGTTACCACCTCATCGCAAAGAGCTTCTAGAGAACCTCGAATGACTGTTACAGGTGTTCTTAGCTCATGTGAAATATTCGCTATAAAGTCACGGCGAAGCTTTAGCAATTGTTCACTTTCATGGCTTGCAAGATTAAGTCTCTCACTTAAAATATCTATTGCAGATGCAAGCTCACCTATTTCATCATTTTGCAGTACCCCAGTTTTAGCATTGTAATCACCGCCAGCAAGCTGTATCGCAGTATTTTTCATCTTTTTCAAAGGTTTTGTAAAAGTGACAGCAAACACAATAGATAATAGAATAGACAGCACAAGTGCAATAGCCATACTAATTGCAAGTGCCTCAAAGCCCTGTGTTATCGCTTCATTCATTCCCTCTACAGGAGAATGCAGTAAAAGTGTACCAACTACTCTTTCACCTGATTTTATTGGTGTTCCCACCGTTAGGGTTTGGGTATTTAAAAGCTTACTAAAACCTTCACTAAATATAGTGTTACCTTTGAAAGCCTCTTTTACAACGGTTTCAGCATCCTGTGGCAAGTCCCCATAGTTGTATTCTGGATTTGCCATATGCCCCACTGTAATTAGTTGAAGGTTCTCATCTACAATCCAAACATCAGTCATAGCAATATCACTTAAGAAACGAAGATACCCTCCGTACCCACTTTGTTTGTCACTCATTAATTTAGTAATTGTACTAGAAATAGTAACTGCACGCTTTTCTAGATCAGCTTTTTGAACTTGTATAGTATGACTCTTAAAAAGTGTCATAAAAACTCCGCCAATTATAATGGAAAATAAAATCAACGTAGCAGAAAAATATAATGTAAGTTTAAAAGCTATCTTATTTCTCATATGTTTTCCCCTCAAATTTATATCCTACACCCCATATAGTTTTTATTTCCCATCCGTCATGGCTGAATTCGTCTAGTTTCGCGCGTAAACGCTTGATGTGAGAATCAACTGTACGATTGTCGCCAAAATAGTCGTAACCCCACAAGCTATTAAGTAAACTATCTCTAGAAAATACTTTATTTTTATTTGTGACAAGTGTCCATAAAAGTTCAATCTCCTTTTTGTAAGAGATACATTTTGATTATCAATTGTCACAGTATAATCATCCAGCTTAACTTTTAAATTATCATATGAAAAAATCTGTTGTTTTTGTCCATCCTCGCGTGTTATTCTTCTCAATATAGAGCGCACCCTTGCCATTACTTCACCAGGAGAAAATGGCTTTACTATATAATCATCTGCACCAATATCCAGTCCCATAATCTTTTCAAAATCCTCACCTCTTGCAGTAATCATGATAATAGGTACATTTGAGGTTTTACGGATTTCGCGGCACACTTCAAAGCCATCCATATTGGGCATCATTACATCTAGCAACACTATGTCAGGTTGAAGCTTCTGAAATAATTCAAATGCTTCGCGTCCATCAAAGGTTACTTTAGGCGTGAAGCCTTCCTTCTTTGCATATTCCTCTAAAATAGAGGTAATTTGTTTGTTATCATCTGCTATTAAAATTGTGGGCATTATATCACCTCAATAAGTTAATATTTACAATTAAATTATAACATATGATAGAAAATAAACTGTGTCAGCATTATGTCTTTTGCATAAGCTTCATGCACAAAAAGAGTACAATAAAAACATATTTTTGCCATATCTTTTAGTTATTATATAACTATAGCAAACAACAAATGCTAATTAAAAAATTATAAGGAGGTCATATCATATGACAAAGTTTAAAAGAATGGTAATAATCGGATCAACAATACTTGCAATCGGTGCAACCTCTATTACTGCTTTTGCTGCTTCACCATACAAGACACCAGCTGAGGCAGTAGCAGGTTTAACTGGAAAAACTGTAGAAAGTGTCATAGCTGAAAAAGTTGAAACAAACAAAACTTATGGCACTATCGCAAAAGAAGCTGGAAAACTTGATGAATTCAAGGTAGAAGTTCTTCAGATTAAAAAGGATAGACTTGCACAAAAAGTAGCAGATGGTAGTATTACACAAGAAAAAGCAGATGAAATTATCGCTGCAATAGAAGAAAATCAAGCTAACTGCGACGGAACAGGCTCCGCAAGAATTGGTCAAAGCATGGGTGCAAACTTCGGCGGTAAAAATGGTCAAGGCAATGGTCAAGGTCGCAGACAGGGTCGAGGACAAGGTTTATACAACGGTCAAGCAGCACAATAAGTTTAAGCAAAATAAAAACACATATAGGATAAAACCTATATGTGTTTTTATTTTGTTTAGTTGGATTCTTCCTGTACCAATTCTTCATATGCTTCGATAACTGCATTTAATTCTTCTTCGTCATCTATACCTACTAGAACATCATCATCGTTTTCATCCTTCTCGATTCTCAGAATGTATGCCTCTTCCACTTCTTCTGCTTCTGGATCCCTAGTATCATCTCTAGGTAACAGAATTGCATATTCGTTTTCATCAAGCTCAAGAGTTGCAACTACCTGAAATTCAGTTTCTACACCATCTTCATCATAAAGTAGTATTATGTCCATTTCATCGCTCATATTCTCACCTCATTTTCTATTACATAAAGCTATTGTATAATACTGATAATTGAGTGTCAATAAAAACCAAGCATACCAATAACTAAACTTTCTTGCTGCTTTGCATATCAAGGTAATTTTGCAGAATAAAAACAGCAGCAACCTTATCAATAACAGTTTTTCTTTTCTTTCTACTCATATCTGCTTCTAGAAGCACTCTAGTTGCCGCTACAGTTGTAAGTCTTTCATCCCACATTTCAATCTCTTGCTCAGGAAATGTTTCCTTAAGAAGCTCTGCAAAATCAATAGAAATTTGTCCTCGTGGGCCTATAGTATTATTCATGTTTTTTGGAAGACCAACTACTATTCTCTTAATATTTTTCTCATTAATTATATTTTTTAAACTATCTAAATCTTTTTCAATTTTTGTTCTGCGTATAGTGGTAATTCCGTGTGCCATCATGCCCAGCTCATCACTTGCAGCCACACCTATAGTTGCATCTCCTACGTCCAATCCCATCATTCTCATGTATTCACCTTTTCCTATATAATTTTTATGCAAAATTCTGGACAATATGCACCGCAATAGCCGCATAACACACATTTTTCTGCATTTACTCTTGCTTTTCCATCTATAATTTCTATGGCATTTTGATTACATTTTTCACTGCATTTGCCACAGCCAACGCACCAGAAATCTATCAAAAGTCTTCTTTTTTTGTTAGTTATTTGTTTTTGAGTTTCTATTGGCACTTCTCTCTTCTCAAAAATTGCAATATTGTTCATTACTTCTGCTGTGCTTTGCATTCCAACAACTGTAGAATGTATATTTTCATTATTTAAAATAAAATCAAAGCACTCTCCTGCATCCTTAATAAGATTTCCTCCGCCCAGTGCCTTCATAGCGTATATACCCTTACCAGCCCTTGCTACTGCTTGTATGGCTTCTAGCATCTCTTCTTTTGTTCCATCTGTTATACCAAGTCCGGCTTTATTAATAATTGGATGTACCACTTCAATTTCAGGATATTTTAATGAAGCTTTGACAGCTGCTATGGCATGAGTAGATATCCCTATGGCTCTTATTATCCCCTTTTCCTTAGCCTTAATAAAATATTCAATTGCTTCATAATGTCCTCTTATAGTATGCTCACTTTCTTGTTCATGTAAGGAAAAAATATCTATGTAGTCAGTGCCCATCTCTTCTAAAGCCTTCATTAAGCTTTTTTCTGCTGTTTCCTTTGAGTATGCATAGGATTTAGTTGATATTATGACCTTGCTTCTCCTGTTCTTTGTTGCTTCCTTTATATACATATAGTTATTATAAAGCTCTGCTGTATCTATAAGGTTTATACCATTATCAAAGGCGGTATCTAGAATCCTTACACCCTCCTTTAAGGGTAGATTTGCCTGTAGGGGTGCTATAGTCAAGCTTCCGAAGCCTAGCCTTGATACCTTTAATCCTGTATTTCCCAAAATCCTGTAGTCCATATTATCCCCCTGTATAATCTTTCTCTATTTCCTCCAAACACATATATAGTATTGTATAACCCGTAAAAATCATAGCGGTTGCTGCCATAACAATACCCGAATCATTCACAATCAGCCCTACAATACTTGCTGCGGAAATACCCAGCCAGGCAGAGGTTAAGTGCTTATATTCCTTAAAAATACCATACAGAAGCCTTACCGGTTTGAAGAACATTATACTTATTATTAGGATAATACACAATAACACCTTTGTCCATATCGTATATTTTATCAGTTTGATATTCATCTCTATCTTTCTGATAAATGTAGAATAAAGAATTTTTACTCCATTTTCTTTAGTATCTATAATAAATTTTCCTATATGTGTGGTGCTGCTCAAATTATTTATGTCAATAAACACTATTAAGCTTATAATAATTGCTAATATTAACCCTAGTAAAATTAATTGTTTTATGTTAATGCGTTTTCCTATTATGGAGCTATAAAAGAAATAAAAACCACATACTGTAGCAATTGTCCCACCAAAGTTTGCTCCTTGTGATGGCATACCAATAATATAAAGCTCTGCTGCAAAATACATAAGAAGCATTATATTTATAGCGATTGGCTTCCTACTGACATAATCTTTAAATTTGTGAAGTAGGCAGCCTGCAAGCAAAATTGAGCTACCTATATAAACACCTGCGAACTCATTGCCAATACCATAAAACCGTGCGCCTATTATAGGATCATAACCAAGGATAGAGCTTCTTATTAAAATACTACCTCTTAATAAATCAATAACCAAGCTTACATTTACTAAAAATGCTATCGCTGCAAATCTACTAATGCTATCCTTAAAAACTTTGCTTATAAAGTATACTATTCCATAGCTTAAAATTAAGAAAACAATAAAATATATTGCAGCATTATTTATATTAAGTACTGCCATATATAGTAAAACTATAGGTGCAGAAATATTAACCATCAAGGTTTTGTTAACAAAACTGCTTATTACTTTATTCTTTATTTGTCTTTTGTTTAACATATATAAAAGTCCAATTATACCGCAAACTATCTCAAAAACAGCATACCATGTCAGCACTGGCAATCTCATTACAGATGTGTTTAGCAGTCGTTTATTAAGCTTTTGCATACCATCAAAAGGTTCTTCTGTATCAAATTCTTGTAGCTGACTTTTCTCTCCTATGTTCAGTTTTTCAAGAATATAATCAGCTATGTCTAAATTTGTAATTATACCTTCACGTTTTGTACTTTTTGAGTATAATAATCCACTATTACTTCCTGTATATGAAATTAAAGGGGTAAGCTTATCACCCAGCTTTATGCTTGATGCTGAGGGGTATGCCGATACTATTAAAAAGGTGGTATTGTTGTTATCCTTGTTAATTATTTTTTCTACAAACTCAGAGATTCTTTTAATTGTTTGTGCTTTAAGCTCTTCATATTTTTCTGTTGTTAGTCTACTTCTATAATGCTCCAAGCGAGCCAAATCTCCAGTGTCTATTACTAAAAAATCAGAAGTCGTCATGTTTATTTTGTAAAGTTCTTCCAGTTTCGCAAAGTCTGTCCTCTTACCCCCTGGGAAGTATGGATCGTACAAGATAGTATTTTCAACATCTCCACTATCTACGATACCTTTGCTATCCATTGCAATAAGAATATTATTCCTATTATATATCTCTGTATCACTATTTCCCAAAACACAAGTGGTTTTACTTGCAGCATTTAATTTATCACCGAGATAACCAATATATCTCAAATACTCGCTGTTTCTATTTGTCTGCTTTAGTTCTTTTATATTCTGATAAAAAATATTTCCTTTTTTAAGCTCTAGTTCTGATTGATAGAAGTCCTCCAGTTGTCTTGGATAATTATAGGCGTGAACATCTGTGTTTGTTAATAAAAGTCTCTTACCAGTCCCTATAGTTAGCTTTGCCTTTGAGGCCGAAACCTTGCCTATTTGACGACTACTTACCAGTGATATATAGCTTTTATTTGACAGCTTATGCAAATACTCATCCTCAGCAATGTCCGAAATCTCAATATAATCCATAAAAATCATGACTACTTTAGTTTGTCCATTGCCCATAAATAAAGAAGAAGCCTGTACTTTTGTATTACAGACTTCTTTTATAAAAAAGCTCATTATGTTATATAAAATTAGACATACCAATATCATTAGAATTATCTTAATTCTTTTTTGAACAAAGCTATCTCCTATTTATATATTACTTATCCTTAACGTAAAACTTTACAAGTTCTTCTAAGAGCTCATCTCTTTCAAGTTTTTTAATCATGCTTCTTGCATTATTATGACTTGTTATGTACGTTGGATCTCCTGATAATATATATCCTACGATTTGATTCACAGGATTATATCCTTTTTCCTTTAAGGAGCTGTAAACTGAAACCAATATTTCAGCAGCTTCTATTTTTTCTTCCTTTTCTACGTTTGTAAATTTCATTGTTTCTTGCATATTTATTGTCATGTTAACATCCCCCCAGTATAGTTTATTATATTATACAAATCATATGTCACTGATATTCTAAATTTATTCAAATTATTATCTTATTTATATATTAATATACAGTTCATAGTATTTCAAGGATATGTTATATTAAATTTATATTTCATAATAAAGTATATTATATAATATGCACCAATTAATTCTCTTTTATCCAATGTAAAGCTAATTCAAAAGCCATAGTAAATATCCCATGGCTTTTGCAGCTTCTACTTTATTTGTCCTTGCAATATACCTTCTACCAGTAACAAAGCCTCATTTAGCTTGCTTGCATCCTTGATACCGCCTTGTGCCATATCAGGTCTACCGCCGCCGCTTCCGCCAGTTAGCTTTGCAACTTCTTTGATAATATTTCCTGCATGTGCACCCTTTGCTACAGCTTGCTTAGATGCCATACCAACTATTGAAAGCTTATCACCATCTGTAGTTGTCAGTATAACAACACTGCTTTCATACTTATCACGCAGCTTGTCGCCTATGCCTCTCAAATCATCTATGCTCATACCTTCAAAGCTATAAACGATGCATTTTACACCCTTTACATCCTTTGCCTTTGCTATTACTTCATCTAATGCGCCAGCTGCCAGCTTTGATTTAAGTATAGCCAGCTCTTTCTCTGTTTCCTTAAGCTGTAACATTATAGCATCTATTTTCTTTGGACATTCCTTTGGGAAAGTCTTTAACTTTTCGCTTATTTCCTTTACAAGCTTTTCTTCATCCTTCATGTACTCATAAGCTTTCTCGCCTGTGATAGCTTCAATTCTTCTTACCCCTGCTGCTATACCGCTTTCACTTACTATCTTGAAAATGCCTGCTTGGCTTGTATTAGCAAGGTGTGTACCTCCACATAGCTCAGTACTGTAGTCACCCATCTTTACTACTCTTACGACTTCACCATACTTTTCTCCAAACAGTGCCATAGCACCCATTTGCTTTGCTTCTGCAATATTGGTTTCTTTTATAGATATATCCAGGCTGGCTAAGATAGACTCATTTACCTTTCTTTCTACTATTTCAAGCTCTTCCTCTGTCATTGCCTTAAAGTGAGAGAAGTCAAATCTTAGTCTATCAGGTGTTACTAAAGAGCCTGCCTGCTCTACATGAGTTCCCAATACTTCTCTTAATGCTTTTTGAAGCAAGTGAGTTGTCGAGTGGTTTCTTGCTATTGCCATTCTGTGTCCAAGGTTTATCTCTGCTTTGCAGTTTTTTCCAGGTTTAACATCACCTTTTGAAACCTTGCATATATGAGCAAATCTACCCCCTGCAACCTTCTTACAGTCCACTACCTCCAGCTCAAACTTATCACATAGTATTTTTCCTATATCCCCTACCTGTCCACCACTTTCTGCATAGAACGGTGTAGTATCAAGTATTACACTTATCTCTTCCCCAGCCTTTGCTGTTTGGTCTATTTTATTATCTGCTATAATAGCAAGTACCGTACTGTCAGTAGTATTTCTCTCATAGCCAACAAACTTCGTAGTTATTGACTTATCAAGCTTGGAATATATATCTTCCTTCCATGCCTCTGCGCTGGTATCCAGTCTGCCTGATCTTGCTCTTTCTCTTTGAGCAAGCATTTCCTTGTTGAAAGCTTCTTCGTCTACCTTAATGCCTTCATCCTCTAGTACATCCTTTGTTAAATCCAGAGGGAAACCATAGGTATCATACAACTCAAAGGCTTTTGCACCTGTAAGCGTATTTCCCTTTTCATTTTTAAGCTCATCTATATAGCCCTGCAAAATATTAAGACCCTTATCAAGTGTTTCGTTGAAGCGACTTTCTTCTTTATCAATTACACTTAACATATAATTCTGCTTTTCAACCAACTCAGGGTAAGCATTACCACTAACTTCTATAACCTTCTTAGCCATCTTTGTAAGGAATGTTCCCTCTATACCCAGAAGCTTTCCATGTCTTGCTGCTCTTCTAAGAAGTCTTCTAAGAACATAACCTCTTCCTTCATTGCTTGGAAGTATTCCATCAGAAGTCATAAATGTAACACTTCTAATATGATCTGTAATTACTCTTATTGATAAATCTGTTTTTGGATTTTTACCATATTCCACTTTTGCCAAACTGCAAACATAATCAAGAATAAATTTTATAGTATCTACTTCAAATATATTATCTACATCTTGCATAATTGCTGCTATTCTCTCAAGTCCCATACCTGTATCTATGTTTGGTTTAGCAAGTAGATTATAGTTTCCTGCCTCATCCTTGTCAAACTGAGTGAATACCAAGTTCCAAAACTCTATATATCTATCGCACTCACAGCCTAGCTTACAGTCAGGCTTGCCACAGCCTCTCTCAGGTCCTCTGTCAAAGTAAATTTCAGAGCAAGGTCCACATGGTCCAAGTCCTATTTCCCAGAAGTTGTCTTCTTTACCCATACGAACTATTCTTTCAGCCGATAAACCTATATCCTTGTTCCATATCTCATAAGCTTCATCATCTTCAAGATACACACTAACCCATAATTTGTCCTCTGGAAGCTCTACTACCTTTGTACAGAATTCCCATGCCCAAGTAATAGCTTCCTTCTTAAAATAGTCGCCAAAGGAGAAGTTGCCCAGCATCTCAAAGAATGTACCATGTCTCGCTGTCTTACCAACATTCTCTATATCAGGTGTTCTTATACATTTTTGACAGGATGTCGCTCTTGAGCTTGGAGGAGTCTCTTGCCCAGAGAAATATGCCTTTAGCGGTGCCATACCAGAGTTTATGATTAGTATACTTTTATCTCCCTGTGGAACCAGGGATGCGCTTTTCATTCTTATATGTTCCTTGCTCTCATAGAAGCTTAAAAACTTTTCACGCAATTCGTTTAATCCAGTTTTCTTCATTTTATTTTCCTCCTTTTGTTTTTAAATAAAAATAAAAAAACCCCTCATCCCAAAATAGGGACGAAGAGTATTTCGCGGTACCACCCTAGTTGCCTCTCGGCCACTCAGTATGCAGGATAACGGCTGCTCCGTCTTTTAGAGGCTCCACAGTAGCTTCAGCTTTCTATCCAAGGGCTTTCACCAGCCACCCTCTCTCTGAAGGAATTGATAAGCTTACTTTTCTGTATCATCGCTTTATATCAATTTTATTCGATTATATAGCACAATATATTCTTTGTCAATATATCAACAATTATACATTGCGAACCTGCGAAAAAAATATCTAAAATATATTTACATTATATGATTGTTATGGTATTATATACCTATAATAAATTAATTGGAGGGATTCTAATGAAAAAATCTATTTTAGTACTTCTCCTAATTGTTAGTATTTTTAGTTCCTTTATGGTTGTCAATGCAAACATTCCACCAGATAATGGATGCCCAGAATGTGGTTCACTAGATATGTCTGGGTATGGGTATTCATATAGCCAAGCTGTAGGCACAATTCCATGCTCTCATCATCTCGGATATACAGACACTATATATAACAAGTATAGTTACAGTGTTACCATTTGTAACGAATGTGGTTACGAACATTATACTGAGCCTGTTATAACTGCTACTTACATAGTATGTGGATATGATGGATCAATATATTACCAATAAATCTCACAATAAACAGTTAAAAAACAAAAATGTTGAGTAGGTGCTATTAATTTAGCACCTACTCTTTTATTAAGCCGGTATTTCGCAATTTCCATGTTAAAATAAATTATCTTTAAATCATATTAAACAATTTCATGCCGGTATGATGTGTCAAAAAGAACAAGCTAGGGGCTCTGCCCAAACCCTACCCTTGACATCCTTCAATATATAAGATTATTTACAGGGATTATGTGGAATTGTCATAAATTTACATAACATTTAATATTGCCATTTATACTGTAAAAAAAATATCCAAAATATATTTACATTATATAATTATTATGGTATTATATGTATATTATAAATTAATTGGAGGGATTCTAATGAAAAAAACTATTTTAGTACTTCTCCTAATTGTTAGTATTTTTAGTTCCTTTATGGTTGTGAATGCGGCTACTGCACTTAGTGCACCAGAAGATGTATGTCCACAATGTGGTTTACTAGGAACGATTGAGTATTGGAGATCAGATAGCCAAGCTGTAGGCACAGTCTCATGCTCTCATCATATCGGATATACAGACACTATATATAACGAGTATAGTTTCGGTTGTTCCATTTGTAACGATTGTGGTTACACTCAATCTCTTGGGCCTGTTATAACTGCTACTTACATAGTATGCGGATATAATGGATCAATATATTACCAATAAATCTCACAATAAACAGCTAAAAAACAAAAATGTTGGGTAGGTGCTATTAATTTAGCACCTACTCTTTTATTAAGCCGTTATTTTGCATTTCCCATGTTAAAATATATTATCTTTAAATCATATTAAACAATTTCATGCCTATGATTATTATGGCACTATCTGCTAAGATGTGCACAAGCCATGAGTTTATAAAGTTCTCGGTCTTGGTATCTAGCCAGTCAAAAATAATACCTACACTTATCAATCCAAAAGGACTAGTCCTATGAGAAGTGGATTAAACCATGTCTTGAAAATTGCTATGTGATACACACCAAACAATACTGATGAATAAATATATGCTAATTTTTTAAAGCCCTGATTATAAAGATTAAGGAATATGAATCCTCTGAAAAAAAACTCCTCTAAAAAAGAATTACAAAAGGTTATATAAAGTCCGACAAATATAAAGTTTGCAGAAGTGACTTTAGACTTAGTCTGTAGCTCCTGTACAATGCCATTGAAATCTATATATCCTCCAAATATAAAATATGCAGCTATTATTATTGCAAAGGATGCAGCACCAAGAATTAATCCAAGTTTAAATGTAGATGTCTCAAACCTTCTGAGATTTAAGCCATCTTTTACCTTGGATTTTTTCATTAGTTTAATATGTACAAATGGTATAATCGTAAATAATATCAACTTTATAGCAGTTTTAGTTATATAATCAACAGCAAGAACCTGCTCGACTAAATACAATATTATGCAAGCTGCAAGAGAAACTACAATTATATATGCTTTTTTCAAAAGCTATCTCCTCCATCCATTATGCTCTTAATATTTATCAGTATGTAAGTGTCATTGTAAACATACCAGTTGCTTGCTGATAACATAATTACAAATTTTTATCTATTATACAAATTTCGGGACATGTATCACTATTAATAAAACTTCTGTAATCTCCCTCTATCCCACATAAAAATTCATTATAAAATTTAACAGTGATTTCGCTAATAATTTCATGTGCCTCTTTAATAATCAATACATTATTTATCTTTTTTACATTGAAGATAACTGGCCAATCTGTGAAGGTAAGATGTTCTGAATTCCTTAGCTTAATAAAAGATTTATAACCTGCTAAATATTCATTAAGATCGCTTTGTCCCTGAGTTTGGTCAATTAATAATTGGTGATTCATAATAATTTTTTTCTTGAATTCCTCACCATTCATTTTATCTGCATTAGTTTCTATAAGGTTTTTCATTTCCTCAGCATAATAAATTGAACCTCTTCTAAAATTTAAAAGTGGAGTATATAGTTTCTTTCCTTCTAATATTTCCTTTGTTAAATTTATAATCTGTAAGCTGCCATCAAGCATTACAACTGCTTTGATTCTTGCATCTTCTGAAGCTGCCTTAAATACTGCTGCTGCTCCGAGAGAATGTCCCATTATTCCAATCTTATCTAAATCTAATCTTTCTTTTATAAGTTCGTCTTTATTATTTAACGTTTTTAATTCATCTAGTAAAAATATGATGTCTTCCGTTCTTATATTAAGTACGTAACTTTCGTACAAACAGAAAAACACGATTTGTAAATTTGTTGCCATCCATACATTGGCTATGATACCAATTTAATGAGATATGTATAACCCAAAATAATAACTAAATTCAATAATTATCTTATGTAGTTAAAATATACCAATTGATAGCCATACTGAATCTTGGAAACTTGATAATATGTTAATTTATTCCAGAACAATGTTTAAGTCTGCCATACCGATTTAGACTTCTGCTGTATGCATTCTACAAACCTTCTGCCAAGAGCACTGATCTCAGGCAAGACTATTTCCATGGTTTCTGCTGTTCTTCGTACTTCAGCTACAAGCATTCCCAATTTGTTTATCAGTATTCCTATGCCTACATTCTCCATCTTCGTTTCATGAAAAATCGTTCTCTTCATCCATGAAATAATATTGTGTGTAATAAAAACAATCCACAAGAATGCATAGATGCCGTCAAACTTCCTAGTACGAAGATTTTTCATATGATATACATTCTTGCAGGTTTTAAAGAAAGCTTCAATGGTTTGTCTCTGGTTATAAAAGTGAAATAGCTCATGAGCTGACATCTCAGCTTTGTTAATGTTTGAAATCAGCATAGTATATATGAAATCACCTTTACGTGTTAAGGTTCTCACTATAATAAATCGTAAGTCGCCTTCACTCGGAAGTTCATAGGTATCTACAAAACGGTCAATTTCTTCATACTCTTCTTTAGCAATGGTTTTTGCTATATTAGATGCTCTTGTAGTGGAATAACCTTTTACTACAAACTTTACTCTGTCCTTGAGTTTTTCTATGTTTTCATTAGAGCCATAGCCACTGTCAAGCCGCAGAATAAGCCTATTTTCCTTTGCCACATCCTTGAGTTTTGATAATGTATCGTTAAGCAGATCGTCAAACCGATTACTACAATGGGTATTTCCAGCATCAAGATAAAGTGAAATAGTTTCTCTATTATCATCGCCACAAAATGCAGCAGACAATTGATATCCTTTTTGGTTTTTATTCTTACAGAAATAACCTCTTTGTGCTACTTCATACGTCTTACCATTAGCAATAAGACCTGATTGATCAATATCAACAACAATCTTTTCTGTAGTAGATAAGCATGTAGTATTCTGCATGAACAGCTGATGATGGACATTTTTAAGCTGCTCAACGTTTTCTTTTGTCATCCTTCGTAGAAGTTCATTAATTTGAGACTGATCAGGAAACCTTGGTATATCAATCAACTCTGCAATGACAGTGTCAGGAACGAGCTTTTCATTGATGTCTGAGGTATATTTACATCCAGCGGCTATAGATATTGCAATGGTTAATAGCTTATCTTGAACAGAATAATCTACTTTTTTCATCTTAACTTTGACTTTCTCCAGTAGACTTACAAAATCAAGCTTTTGAACATATTTTACAAACGTAACCAACCAAGCACTAGTTTTTTCCTGTTTAAATTCACCTGTAATAAATGTTATACTTTTCATAGGTGAAAACCCCCTTCGTTATTGTTTTTTTGCACAATTAACAAATTCGCAAGGGAGAGGCTTTCACCTCTTGTTATATTATGGATTCCAATTTATTGGTATTTACATGATTTATATTTGTACGAAAGTTACGTAAGTAACTGTTTTTTTTCTTCAAAAGTGGAATTATCAACAAACTCAGATTGTTCAATTATTTCTCCATCAGGCAGAATAGTAAAGTAAGTATCATATATGTGACCTAATGTAATAACAATATAACCTTTACTTACTAATTTTTCAATATTATAAGTTAACAAATCTCTATCAAGACCTAATCCTGGCGAGTATATAATAATTGGATATACTATGTCCTTCTTACTTATAGGGATATTATTATATGTATTTGTCTTTATGCTCCTAAGGTAACTTTCATCTATTTGCTTTCCTGCTGAATTACTTATTTCCGTAAATCTTTTAACAAATTCTTCCTGACACGGATAGAACAGATCCATATAAAGACCTTGTGTTGGCTCATCCATCTCCTCATCAGTTGGATAAAAAATACTTATTATAATTTTTCTTTTTTCATCTGTACCATTTAGGAATTCTTTTCTCTTAATATCAGTTAGTAACCTAACTGTTCTTCCAATTTTCACTTGATTTACTCCTTTATTACATCTCAAAATTACATATCAAAACTTTTGTAATATGAGATAGTGAATTTTATAGATTTATTAGTCTATTTCCTAAATTATTGAGTTTCTCGCAAGGCTCATATTTGGTTTTATAGCATTTGCCATCAATAAAAACAAACGGATTGTACGCCCCAACTTGTATAGTCTTACCATCTTTCATTGTTAGAGTGAATTGTACTAACTGTCCAAAATAATTCCTACCAGATTCATCTTTTCTATATATTACTACAGTATTTAATATATCTACAAGCTCTTTGACTTGTTCATCATCTTCTATTATCATTGCTTTATTTGGTGGAATAGCGAGTACTCCTATTGATGATACATCTGAGTATTTTAGGTTATTAAATGGCTTTTTCCCTAAAACTTCCTCAGATGAAAATAGCCATATAATTGTTATTATTGCAATTAAGAGAATTAAAATTATTATAACTTTTTTATTCATAAGCATATTCCCTTCTTCTCTTAAAAGTAAGTCTCTCAGCAGATAATCTTCACTTTAAATCGATAGCTTTATTTCTAATTTTATTTGCAACTTCTGAATGAAAAAGATATTGTGGTTCAATAAATTGAGTAATCTTAATTTCTTCCTCTGGTAAGGTTTGTGATTCCCATTGATCATTTATCCTTCTATGCGAATAGATAAGTTCAAGTTTCTTCTTCTCATCTTTTTTCTTATCTTCATAATCATTATCTGTTTTCTTGTTATTCCCATTCATAAAATCTGCACATGCAAACGTTTCAATCTCTCCATCATCTCTTACTATTACCTTATATTCATATATCGTAGCATTACCAAATCCTTCTGGAATAGCAGCCTTCTTGATTTTTAGTAGCATTTGCTCTGCGTATTTAGAATCTTTTCCCATCTTTTCTAATACCTTAGGTGAAACAATTATATTATGTTTAAATCCCGAATAATCAACCGGTTGCTTCTTCCATTCTTGATAATACTTTTGTACATCTCCAGCGGTCATCGATTTTATCGTTACTATTGTTTTAGGAACACAATTTTTAATCTCATTAAGATATGTATCAATTTTTTTTACATTTTCAAATTGTGTTGCAAATAAATCACTGCCAACATCTTTTGAGTTGATTTCAGTAGAAGATTTGTGTGTAGAACTGTTATTGTTGATAAATAAAGAATATATTGAATCCAAATTTACGTTCATAATATTACCTCCCGATATAATTTTATAGTACATTTCTTATATCGGTTAATAATATAAAACTTAACAGGTTTAGCAATATCAAATATTATTGCATGAAATTCTACAAATATGAATCATATACTAATTCTATCATTATGAAGTATGAAAAAGAACCTACTCTTAAGTAAGTTCTAACAGTACAAAATATAAAGAATGCGAATTAGACCTATTAGAAATTATGCTTTTTATACTTGCCAAAAGCCTTTTCTGAATCAATATGTACATCTTTGAAAAAAAGAATTATCCATATGGCAATTGCAATCATTGCAAATACATCACTGCTGAAATATGATAAGGTTGCTCCTAAAAACAATATTCCAAACCAAAGAAAAAGGGAATTCCTTGTATCTATACTCATTTTCTTCTTATCGTATTTTTCTCTTTCTTCCTTTGGCAGAGTATTAAATCCACTAATTAACATTGCACCTTTTTCTTTTAATAAAGCGAAAATCACTCCCAATATTGCAAAAATAACTGCAGATATCAAACATGTTATTGTCCATATTCGCATAATAATCTCCCTCTCATAATGCCTTCTATTTTATTACTACTATTAGTTATTGCCTAATATACTCAGCAAGCTTTCCTAATAAATATGTTGGTTCCATTAATCGAAGTCCAGCTGCTGCTTTCAGCATTGTAGCTTCATATGCAGCTTTATGTGGTGAATTTGGTATTAAAAGCAAATAACTGCCTAATTGTTGAGCCTTGCACCCTTTAGCTCTATTACTTTATACTCTTCCCACACTTTGGACAGAATGAGTAGTTGTCATCAATAGAAACACCGCAGTATGGGCAAAAATTGGTTTCCTCGCTTGCTTTTGTTGGATTATCATTCTTAACTTCATATGTTAATTCGTTTTTTATCCACTTATCAGAAGGATCACTTTCTTCTGATGAATCTGTTATGTCATACACAGAAAAACGATTCTTCCCTGTGGTATTTTTAAGATGATAAAATGCTTGAACTATCCCCATAATTATAAATAATATTCCAAACACAGGAAATATCATTCCTACTGTCCCAAATGGAGAATTTGCGGTTATGCTAAAAGCTATAATAGTCCAAAATACACCAAAAATTATTCCAATTACTGATCCCATAAAAGACATGCCCGATGTCCCACGTCCTGGTTTAATACTTCTCATTTATTTACCTCCTTAATAAGTGCCAGGCTGCAAGGTTATTACAATATATTTTTATAACCTAATAACCTTTGTATCTGGTACATATCCTTCTCTGACCTCTAGGGTCTACCCATAAAAAAGCCCTCATGATAGTACATTTATACTTATACTATCAGAAGGACATTTAAGCGTCAATAACTGCCTACTGTCGTGCCTGGGAAGCCTACGAAAAACACTACACTTAAAAAATAAAACTAAATGTTTGAAGATATGAAGCTCTAAAATCATTTCTAAGGCACTTATTACTATTATAAAGCAAGTATTATGTTATACCATTTTCTTCCTACCTCAAACCTCATGCTTCACATACCTCAGCAAATGCCTCATAGTCAACTTTATCGCCACCATCACTGGCACTGCAAGTATCATTCCTACTATTCCCATCACCTTGCCACCTACAATAAGTGATAAAATTACATATACAGGATGAACCCCTACACTTTCCCCTATAATCTTTGGAGTCAGTATACCACTTTCTATCTGCTGTATCAATAAAAAGGCTGCTGCTGCATATATAGCCTTTGAAGGTGAATCAATCAATGCAAAAAATACTGTAGGGACAATGCCTATTATAGGTCCAAAATATGGAATTATGTTAGATATTCCAGCAAAAAGTCCTAGGAAGACTGAATACTTTACTTTGATAATAGTTAACACAATAGTAGTCATTATGCCTACAAAAGCAGCAATAATTATTTGACCTCTGATAAATCTTCCAAAAGCATTATCAATATCTCTAAAAAGCAAAATCACCTTATTTCTATGTTTTTTGGGTAATAGAAGCATTGCTTGCTTCTTAAAATATTCTGCATCCTTTAGAAAATAAAATACAATTACAGGTACGAGTATTATATTTAATATTTTAGAAAATCCCATTAATACAGAATCCAATGTGGACTGAAGAGAAACAATAATAATATCTTGAGCAGCATAAATATTTTCGTCAATTATATCCTTTATACCCTGAGGAAGATTACTATTTATATAACCATCCTGAAAACCCTTTAGCATTGTTTGGAATTGAATCGCATATTGAGGAAGATTTTCTAGCAGTACCCTAATATCCTTCATTAGCTTCGGAACTAATATTAAAAAAAATAGAAGAATTATTGCAATAAATATAACATATACAAACATGACGCTATAGATTCTACGCAATCCTTTCCTCTCAAACATTTCTACTATAGGATTAAGTAAATATGCAAGTATAATTGCACATAAAAAGGGCTTAAGTATTGAGCTAATAGTCAGCCTGTATCTATAAATTATGTACACAGTCGTTATAAGTAAAATATAGTAAAAAAACTTTGTCTTATTGAATTTTAAATTTTGAACCTGATTCATACTCATCACCCTTAATGCACATAAATCAAATCATCATATCAGACGATTTGATTTATGTTTTTTATCTAGTTTATGATACTAGATTTACTATTAAATTATGCTCAAAACTATCTTAATATATCAGTTATTATTATGTCGCTTCCATGTGGTTTCGAGTTATCATTTTGCGCATTAGTTTGGTTGTTCATACTTTGGTTGTTCATACTTTGGGTGTTCATGTTTGTGTTGCTTGTGTTCTGATTGTTTGTATTTTGATTATTCACCATCATAGCCGCAGCCATGCCAAGCATACTACCAACTACTAATCCTCTTGTCAATTTCAATTATATCACCCCTTCTTTTTTCTTATTTTTTGAACTTTATCAATAAAATAACCCTAACAAAATATGTAATTGAATATTAGTTTATCCTGTTACATACTGTTATTCCATTAGTACTAATATTATCTTTTAGGGTGCCACTAATATTAATAATTCTTCTGCCGCTTATAAAATCATCCAAATAACCCTCAGAAAGCTCATAACCACTTATTGCGCCAGTTAACAGGTTTATATATATATCAGTTAAGATACCATAAAAATCGTCTGTATTGCTCTTTACATCCTTCCTCAATATATCCTCAAGCTGTAGGTAGCTTACTATCTCACTATGTTTTACCTTCTTTATACAATTTTCATCGGATATAATAACTCCGTTCATATCAATGGATATTATTCTTTCATAGGGGATTGTTTTACAATATTTTTTTATAGTTCCTTCCTTGCAAACTATAGCAACAAGTTTATTTTTATTGCCATCTAGCAATACTGATTTTACTGTATACTTTGTATTATCTTCACTTAGAATTGTTTTAATTGGTAAATCCAACAAATCACTGATCCGAAACAATTAAATCCCCCCTTTATATTTCTTTTTTCTATTTTTTGATATTCTAGCAGAAATAAAACTAAAAGATTTATCCAGCGACTCCTTAATTAACTGCTTTTCTCACAAAAAACAAAAGACCTAAAATGGTCTTTTGCTTTATAACACTAATTATTGCTCATTTGAATGATGTGCTGTAGTTCCTACGCTATTATCAAATTCATTAAAAAGCTCTCTTAGCTCATGTGCTTGCTTACCTTGTTCTTCTGCAAACTTCTTAAATACTTGTGCTACATCTTTGTTTTCTAGCCTTTTAGAGTACATTTCAAAATCTCTTACCATTTCCATTGAGTTTACCCAAGCTCTTTGGAGGCAGTCTCTTGCATTCATTGTATTATTTTGTTCCATATTTTAATCCTCCGTGTTTAACGAAATATTTGTACCTATTAATAATCTGTCAGTTTTATCATATTTTTATCCTGTAAAATTTTGATCAAAAAAATAGGCAATGATTTTTATATCATTGCCTATTTCTCTATTTTCCCTCCGCCTAAAATATAGTCTCCATCATAGAATACTACAGATTGACCTGGAGTTATTGCTCTTTGTGGCTCATCAAAGATCACTTTTACCTTATCTTTTCCTAAAGGTTCTACTATACAGTCCGCTTCTTGTGCACTATATCGAATTTTTGCTTTTACCTTCATTGATTTTTCAAGGTTTTCAAAAATTATATAATTCAAATCAGTAGCTATAAGCTCCTTGCTAAATACCTCTGTCTCATCACCCAATACAACAAGATTTCTATCTGGTATAAGCTCTACCACAAACATTGGTTTACCAAAGGCGATACCTAAACCCTTTCGTTGTCCTATTGTGTAATGCACTATTCCATTATGCTTACCTAGAACATTACCCTTTGTGTCCACAAAATATCCAGGTTTTACAGCATTAGGTCTTCTCTCAGTGAGGAACCTTGCATAGTTGTCATCATCTACAAAGCATATTTCTTGGCTATCAGGTTTACTTGCCACTCCTAGCTGCTGTTGGTGGGCGATTTCACGTATCTGCTCCTTGTATAATCTCCAAGAGGCATTAGAGTGGCTGATAATTGCTTCTGTGTCAGATTGTACAATGCATAGGTCTGATCCTTCTTTATAGTAGCAGATTTTTTAAGCACATATCTTTGATAATGCTCATCAAAGCCAACTCTTGCATAATGTCCTGTGGATACATAATCTGCTTCAAGGGCTCTTGCTTTATCCAGCAAGGCTTCAAACTTAATGTATCTGTTGCAGGCTATACAGGGGTTTGGAGTTCTTCCTAAAAAATACTCTTCCACAAAATAATCAATAACTTTTTTCTCAAATATTTGTTTAAAATTCACTACATAAAAAGGAATATCAAGCTTATCGCATACACGTCTCGCATCTTCTACAGCAGAAAGTGAGCAGCAGCCCCCTTCTCTTTCAAAGGCTTCCTCTCTCATGTCCTGCCATATCTGCATTGTGATGCCTATTACATCATAACCTTGTTCCTTTAAAATGTATGCAGCGACAGAGCTATCCACTCCGCCACTCATACCTATAACAACACGTTTTTTCAAAAGTGACACCTACTTATTGTGTTTTTTTTGATAATCCTCAATAGCTGACTTTACAGCTTCTTCTGCTAATACTGAGCAGTGAAGCTTTTGTGGTGGTAGACCCTCAAGAGCCTCAACTACTGCTTTATTTGTAAGCTTTAGAGCTTCATCTACTCTTTTTCCCTTAATCATTTCTGTAGCCATACTGCTTGTTGCTATAGCTGCACCACAGCCATAGGTCTTAAATTTTACATCTACTATAACGTCATCCTCTATCTTTAAATATATCTTCATAATATCTCCACATTTGGCATTTCCAACTTCACCTACACCATCTGGATTTTCAATTTCTCCAACATTTCTTGGACATGAAAAATGATCCATTACCTTTTCTCTATACATATTATCTTCCTCCTTTAACTTTCTCATACAATGGAGACATTTGTCTCAATCTGTCTACTATTTCAGGTAGAACTTCTAGTACATAATCTACATCCTCTTCTGTATTAACATCTCCCAAAGAGAGTCTAAGCGATCCATGTGCAATCTCATGTGGTAAACCTATTGCCAAAAGCACATGTGAGGGCTCCAAAGAACCAGAGCTGCAAGCAGAACCACTTGAACCTGCTATACCCTTTATATCAAGGTTAAGTAGTAAAGATTCTCCTTCTATAAATTCAAAGCAAAAGCTTGTATTACTTGACAGACGCTTTTCTGGATGTCCATTTAGTCTTGTATATGGAATCTTCTCCATAACACCCTTTATAAGCATGTCACGGAGCTTAGTAATTCTGTTGTTGTATTCGTCAAAATGTTCATATGCAAGCTCTATAGCTTTACCAAGTCCTATTATCCCTGGAACATTTTCTGTTCCTGCTCTTCTCTTTCTTTCCTGCTCACCGCCGTGTATTATTCCGATAAGCTTTACACCTTTTTTAATATATAAGGCTCCAACACCCTTAGGGCCATAGAATTTATGAGCTGATAAAGACAGCATATCTATATTTTGCTCTTTTACATCTATGCGTATGTTTCCTATTGCTTGAACTGCATCTGTATGAAAATATATGCCCCTCTCCTTTGCAATTTTGCTTATTTCTTCTATAGGCTGTATTGTACCAATTTCATTATTTGCATACATTATTGAAATCAATATTGTCTTATCTGTAATGGCTTTTCTTAGATCCTCAGGATTTATCATACCGTATTGGTCAACGTCTAAATATGTAACATCAAACCCTTCTTTTTCAAGATATTCACAGGTATGAATTACTGCTGGGTGCTCTATTTTGCTAGTTATTATATGATTGCCCTTAGCTTTATTTGCAAAAGCAACTCCTTTAATTGCCAAGTTGTCAGATTCTGAGCCACCTGCTGTAAAGTATATTTCTTCAGGTAGTGCACCTATTGCCTTTGCTACTCTGCTTCTTGCTATATCAATATTTTTCTTTACTTCTCTACCAAATTGATGGATGCTAGACGGATTACCAAAATAATCAGTGAAGAACGGAAGCATCTCATTTAACACTTCTTTATTTGTATAAGTTGTAGCCGCGTGATCCATGTATGTGCGCTTATTCACTTTAGCTCTCTCCTTCTATATTATTGTTTAGTTTTTTGTAATCATTTAACATATCTTGCAGTGTAATCGAATCAATTACATTGTTTATACTATCCATTATCTTCTCCCATATTGGACGAGTTACACAGCATTCAGCATTTCCACACTCAGGCTCATCATTTAAAACACAATCGGATGGTGCCAAGGGACCTTCTAAAGTCCGTATAATTATACCTACAGTAATATCTGCTGGTGCTCTTGAAAGCGTGTAGCCTCCTTGAGCTCCTCTTACGCTGTTTACCAAGCCAGCTTTCTTCAGATGTGATATAAGCTGCTCAAGATAGGTTTCGGACAACATCAAATTTTTAGCAATGTCCTTCAAAGACATTGTTCCCTCACCATATTTCTTAGCAAGCTCAAGCATCATTTTTAGTCCATATCTGCCCTTTGTTGAAAGTATCAATATACTTCACCTCCGAATCCCTAGTTAATAGCTAGGATTTCATTTTTAGAATATCATAGCATAAAATCATTGTCAATATTAATTTCTACTTTTTTAGTCGGATATAAATTAGTTTTAACAGTATTTACATTATTATGTATATTAACTGGTAACTATGATTCTTATAATCTCACACTTTATTTTGCATAAAGCATCTCATAACAATTTCAGCTTATCAAATGTATAATATGGTATAAAAAAAGCGGCATCCGGAGATAACCGCCTGTATATAACCTAAAAAGTATTCATTTTCACTTTGTCTCTTCCAAACTGTATCATCAATATTAACTATTTCCTCTAAGCTTATCATCATTGCATCTTCCTCATTGACATCTGTTCCATCAAGAAATTGCCACATTCCATCTTCAGCATCATGCCAAACTGATAAAATTGGTTTCTTATTACTCACAATATTTTTTGTTGTCATTACCATTACGTCTGGTTCATCTGTAAATGTCCAACAATATGTTCCCATATGTATATCCTCCTATATATTGTTTATCCCACTTTTTCCTGTTTTCTTTTCTCTATATTTTTCTAAGATTTGATGTGATATTACCTGCATATTTACTTACATTTTCATCTGCAATTTCTCCAGTTCCTGGAATATTTCAATTTATTTATACTTCTAACTACTTTATATTACACACAATAAAAGACAGTTATTCTAAATTTACTATCAATAACTGTCTATATATTATGAATGACACTTTTAACTTTTATTTTATTATATACTATTGTTTTATTTCTACAAATTAAATTTCTTTTTATAATCTAGGTTTAATAAGATTAATTCATTAAATGATACTACTTTTTTATCTGCGTTATCTATATTACATTCGCTAGACCAAAGAAATGGATATATCAAAATACCTTGATTGTATTTTATATCCGAAATATCTTTTTGAAAGCCTACCCATTTATACGAATTATAAAACTCATTTAAATTATTACTTGATATCCATGCAATAAATTCTGGATAGCTTAGTTCAAGATTATCCCATTTCAAAGTATCTGGAGCAAAATACCATATTTTACCTCGTTCTTCACTAAATCCTCCGTTATTTATTGCATATAGTCCACCCCAAATATCATCTGCAACAATCAATATTTTATTACCAAAATATTTTTCTAATTCTATATTATAAGTATAAATATTTTGAAAATCTATCTCATTCCCATTTGCAAATACTCTAATACAATTATCAACAATGATTCCTGATGTGTTTGAAATAATTTGACCTAACACAGAAGCCTCATTGATTTCAAGTTTCTTTAATATATTATTGTCGTATTTTAATAATTTTTCTACTTGTATATTATTTGGTGATTTAATTAACATTTCAAATACTTCATTCCATAATTGCGACATAATTGCTACTCCTTTTAATCTTTAATTTTTATTTTAACTTTAGTTCCGTTCTGATAAGGTCTCAATAAATGTCCAATTGTAGAACCTGCTCCCCTATTGTCTGATGGATTAATTGGTCGTACGCTTGCACCACTACCACCCTCTCTAAACATTGCTGGCGGAGATAGTACTACTACTTGATTTTGTTGTATTCTTCGTACTTAAAGTTGATGTTGCTTTCCTTGAATTATTTGTTATTCTATTTGTTGACGAAATAGATGTATTTCTGTTTACTACTTGCCTGCTTGAGCTTACTCCATATGCTATTGCCATTTTGTTACTCCTTCCATTAAGTTGTATTATAAAAACACACCATACAAATATCCATTAGGCAGGCTAGACATTATATATATGTCCTTTAGATGAATAAGTAAATGTTTGTGTCAGCATTACTTGATCATTCACTAAGTTGTGTGGTAAGCGCTTAATATCAGAGTGTCTTTACAAATTCACTTTCTACATTCGTGCTGTACCCGTACAGACCATGGCATCATATCCTCCATGACTTCTGGATAATTCCTGTAGTCCATATCCGGCATATAGAGGAGCAAATAATTCAGATATGTATATACGTTTAGGTTGTTGGCCTTTGCTGTTTCAACAATGCTGTAAACTACAGCACTGGCATCTGCTCCCTTTGGGGTGTCACTGAACAGCCAGTTTTTCCTACCAACAGTAAACGGTCTTATACTGTTCTCAGCGATATTATTCGATATGGAGCATCTACCATCAAGAAGATAATTCTCCATGTATGGTTTTTGATTAAGAGCGTAAGTGACTGCCTTGCCCAATCGGGATCCCTTTAAAGGGGTCAAAGTATAAAGCCAACTCCAAAAAGCCTCCAGGACTGGTTTTTCCAGCCTGTGGCGTTCAGCTTTTTTTTCATCAAATGAAAGGTTGGCAATATCCTTTTCTATCTCGAAAAGCTGATTGCAGTAATCTCTTCCGATTTCTGCAATTGTAAGTGGTGCATCCTTTGCCTTCTTATCGGGGATGGCTTCCACAAAATACCTTCTCAGGTGTGCCCAACAGCCGCATCTGGTGATATCCTCCACTTTTTCATATCCTGCATATCCATCCGTCTGTAGATATCCGTGGAAGCCTTTCAGATATTCAGCTGCATTTTTGCCGCCTCTAGAAGGTTGGTAATCATAAAGAACGACGGAAGGTTCACCATCCACACCAGAACGGTATAACCACATGTAGGATTTTGTTTGTGGTGCCTTCCCTTGTTCCTTCAGCACCTGAACTGGAGTCTCATCACAGTGGATGACATCACGTTTAAGCAGTTCCTTTTTCAGTATATCTACTACTGGAGATAGCCAGTCCTGTGAGCACCGGATAATCCAGTTGGCCATTGTGGCACGGCTTAAAGCGAGTCCCATCTGCTCCCATTCCTTTTCCTGGCGGTAGAGTGGCATACTATTTACATATTTCTGATACATAACATTTGCTACCGCTGTGGGAGATGCAAGGGAATGGTTCATCAGTGAAGTTGGAGTTAATGCTTTTACAATATATGGCGTGCCTTTCTGCTTGCATTTGGAACATCCATAAGCAAGGCGAACATACCGAATGATCTTTAGTTGCGCTGGTATATATTCTAGTTCCTCCCGAACGACTTCCTTACCAACTAGAACAAGGTTTGTTTTACAGTTGGGACATATACGTTCATTCTCTGCAATATCACACTCAATTTCTTCAACAGGAAGATCTTTAAGAAGCTCCTCACGCTTTGTTTTAGAGTTTTTACGGTAGTATCCATCAACCCTCTTTGCGGCAGGCTCTTGTGCCTCTGGAGATGCTTCCAGCTCGGCTTCATTAAAAATGTTTAATTGAACTCCGTCATCAGTCTTAGGAGTCTTTTCGCTGGAACTACCAAACTTTTGCTTACGCAATAGAATGACCATCTCGGTAAGATTGTTTACTTGCCGTTCAAGGTTTTTTATTGTATTTTCAAGCTGAGCTATATAGGCGTCTTTGTTATTCATAAAGCTGTTTTTCTCCTATCAATTTATGGTTCTATTATACCATTTTTGACAGAAAAAATCCAGCTAAAATGCAGTAAATTGAATGCTTCACAGCACTTTTTATTCAGTAAATATCACCATGTTTTGCTTCTCGTATTGCCTTCGACTGGTCTATCGCAAGTCCTTCCATAAGCCACCTGAATTCTTGCTTTGAAAGGTGTCTTGCCTGCTCTGGAGTTCGAGGCCATTTGAAGTTTCCATTTTCCAGACGTTTATACAAGAGGAGAAAACCATCACCCTCCCAGTATAGTGCCTTGAGTCGATCCCTCCTTTTACCGCAGAACAGAAAAAGACTTGAAGCAAAGGGATCCATGCCAAAGGATTGTTTTATCATGGCGGCAAGACCATCTATGGACTTACGCATATCTGTGTATCCACAAACAACATAGATATCTTCTGCCTTAGATATATCACCTAACATACATTTTTTAAGGCAGCCAGAACCGCCTCTATGGTTGCCTGAGATGCTCCGTTTTGTATATCGATGGAAACAGAAGGTAGATGTACTGTGATGACTGCACTTTCGGACACCTTTGTCTGTGTGAATGTCAGTGGTACAATTGGATGCTCATCTCTGTGCACCGACAATTTTCCAGCATTGCATGCCATGACACGGAGTTTCCTTAGCCAGTAGTAGTATGATTTTACATTTACTTCGTTTTGGCTGCACCAGCCAACAACAGTCATACCGCTTGCTTGGCAAGACTGGATGATTTTAGTCCATTGCTTTAATTTGAATTCAGCTTTAGCGTTCATAATTTGATCCATTTGGGATGACCTCCTTTAGAAATTTAGACTTTGGGGTTAGAGTCGAAAAACTCTAAAAGGTCTAAAATCTTATTTGGATGCATTATCCCATATTGAGGAGTAGCTTGTAAGGCACTCTTTTATTAAGCGCTTACGTTGTGTGTGATGTTAACTCTGATTCGGCTCGATTAAAAGTCAAACTTTGAGGAAATGTTGAAATCACTTTGATTCAAAAAACATAACAGCAGAGAAAGAAAAGTATTAAATCTTTTTCTACTCTGCTGTTGATTCAACGTTTTCAACAAAAAATCTGACTAATGGAAAATATGATTTTAGTGTAGCATAAAGCGAGATACTCAAAACCGCCTCTGGTTTTACACAAACATCGGCAGTGCCTACGTTGTAGCAATTACTTTTGTGCTGTACAAGGTGATGTGGATGATATTAAACCCTCATTTTCAGCCATTTTACAGGTGCTATTTGGTTACTATTAACCGAAATACACAAAAATGTCATTTAGTCAATTTTCGTAATATGTCTTAAATATGAAATATAGCATTCATAAAAGCATAATGAATTAGTGCTATAAAATTTTATTTTTGCAGTATTCTATAACATACTCATTAATACCAATTCCTTTATTTTCGAATCTTCCTGTTCTCCCTTGCTCTAATTCCGTTTGAGCAATTCTCATGGCATCTAAATAGTTATTTAAATTGATATTAGCCAATATTTTAAGTAAATTCTCATCAATTATTCCTGATAGCCCTAAAATGTACGAATCTAAATTATCAAACTCAGATGTTATTTTTGAGATAAACTCTTTACTACCTAAAGAAAAGTCATTAATTGCTTTATCGCAAATATCTTCAATTTCACTATCAACTTTTATTTCATAGATTTTCTCTGACCACTGAATTGAAGGAGCAACATAAGCTCCGTTTGCCCTAAGAGTATCTTTTTGCTTCAAATTATCTTCCATGCCAATTATTTGCCAAAATAAAATGTCGTAATTATATGGCTTTATACATTGTCGAAGTACTAGTTGATATTGATTGTCAATAAAGCAGACAAACCATACTGCATGGATAAAATAATTGTTAACTTTCTCATAAAGGCTATTTGAGGTAAGTTTGCAATCTGTTTTTTTTACTCCGAGCTTCATAAAAATTTGTATTTGCTTTTCAATTTGTTTTAAAAATGTTCTCTGTTCTTTTGTCATTTTTCACTCCAAAACTACGTAATTATATATTCAACGACTATTCGATTTTCATAAAGCTGTTTATTAACAGTATCAATAAATTTTACGCAATTTTGATTAAGTTTATTTTGGAAATGAATTTCTATACGAAAAGTTGTAAATTGATGTTCTGGATAAATTTCCTCATACTGTTTGTTTTCTATAAAACTGACATAAGAGTTAACTTTGTTTTGTAGTTGGACTAAATGAGCATATTCATTTGTCCAGTCAATGTGATCAGTAATCAGCAATGCAAGCTCTGTACCATCGTTACTGATGCCTATACCATCTACTTTGTCTATATCTAATACCGACATATTGTTCCCTTCTTCCATGATTTCTTATTGAATTTTAGGAAATTGCATAATGTAATTCTCCATAACCACAATTTTCAATAGTTTTTGAAAATAATCTATCAAAGAATTAACGGTCAAGAATAATACTCTTTACACTATGCAATTTCCTGTTTTACTTATGGTCTTATAATTTTAGTTTCTGTTCCTACAGAAATCTTATAACCACCTGTAAATACTCCTTTACCCTTACCTACAACAGTTCCACCACTGTTAAATATCTCTGGGAAAGCTATTTTTTGATTTTTTGTTAATGGAGCTGTAGCTGATGATTTAAATTCATTAATCGCAACATTCCCAGTTTCATCCAAGCCAATCGCATCCACTCTAGTTTTCGTTCCACTAGGTGTTTTAATTGTGATTTGCTCAGCTGCATTGTTATATTTATTACTGAATTTAGTAAACTCTTGGTTTTCAAACAACGCACCTTTAACTCGATTATTAGCTAGAACTTTGCTCCCACCCTTGACATACACTCCAACTGCTTATGTCGAAGTGGGCGGTGGCCGTTCTCTAAAAAAAGTAGGTGCTTTTCAGCACTCTGTTCTTAAAAAATCACTACTGCCTACATTTTACCATGTTCTGTTATTTTCGAATACCACTATTCCGCTACTTCACCTGTTTCAAGGCATGGAAGTCGATACTCAGTTTTATTTTTCAGCATGCCATAGATGATGTTGACCAGTCTTCTGGCTATGCTAACTAAGACCAGCTTGGCATTTTTACCTTCTGCCAGTTTGCGGTCATAATAGTCTCTGAATATGGGGTTTCTTGGCTTGCCTTTGGTGGACACTTGAATCATTTGAATCGCAAGAAAGTAAAGGGTCGCTTGGAGTCTGCGATTGCCTTGTTTAGATGCTTTATCTTTGCCCTTACCCGCTGATGAGAGATTAATGGGGGCTATACCTGCGAACTGTGCCAACTTTGCAGGGTTTGGAAAGCGATTGACATCGCCGATTTCAGACATGATTTTAACAGCCGTGGTAATGTTCATACCGGGCATAGTGGCTAAGGTACAGCCAAGGTCGTGGTACAGTTGCTCCAGTTCCTTGTCTACAGCCTTTAACTGCTCATCCTAATGCTGAAGGTCTTTGACAAGCCCCTTCGTGATCACGTCTCGATAATTTTGGTATTCCTTTGCCTTAGTGTGGTCACACTTCACTGCATCAAGAATAATCTTGCAGCGTCTAACAGAAAAACTGTTATGACCAACGTCTTTCACTTCTTCTGCAAGGCTTTCAGGGGTTTTACCTCTGAGATAATTCTCAGACGGGTAGTGTTCCCAAAAGAACAAGGCAGTCTTTCTGCTGATGTCCTCAAAAAACTGCTTATAGCTTGGATAAGCAATACACAGCTGTTCGTGGAGTTGATTTTTAAGTCTGATCCGTTGCGTCATGATGTTGTCTCTGCGATTTACCATTTGGGATAATGACCAATAGGCGTCGTTTGGACAGGCATCTGGCAGTGTATACAGCATGTTAATGGTGGCAAGTGCAATGGCTTCAGCATCATCACTGTCGCTTTTTTTGTACATGGCTCGGCACTTGGCTTGTCTATGAGCAAGGGATGTGTTCACATCCTTGACCATCAAGCCTTTGGCAATAAGCCAGACTGCTAGCCCTCGACCGTAGCCGTAGGCATTCTCCAGCCCATAGACTGGTTCTTTGTTTTCAGTACAGAATTTGTTCACTTTTCTTATCAGCTTTGGAAATTCAGCTGGGGTATTGGCGAAAGTAATCTCGCCGAGTTTAGTGTTCCAGCAGTCTAAAATGACTGCAGTGTGGGATTCTTTATGCAGGTCTATGCCCACATAAATAAGATCTTCTTTACGCTTATTCATTTGCATTTTCCTCCTGTTTGGCAACCGAACTACAACCTCAACTGATAAGTCTCTCTCCTGGAATTACATCCTCTGACGACCAAGGGGACAAGGGTGGGTAAGTATTATTGGGTCTGGGAGAACCAGTCTCCGTAGCAAGAGTACACCCTGTCAGAAACAGGTAACTTTTGGAAATAGACTTAACTATCTCGAAGTCGTGTGTGTGATATTAACTCTGGTTCAGCTCGATTACAAGTCAAACTTTGAGGAAAATGTTGAAAACACTATGATTCAAAAAATAATTACAGCAGAGAAAGAAAAGTATTAAAACCTTTTTCTTCTCTGCTGTTGATTGATAATTATTGATTTAGTTTTGGTCAGTCCAGCTAGGATTTCGGAGAAACCGTTACCCCCCTTAAACCCCCTGTTGCGTCCCAGTTTACCACAGTCAAAAATAACCGTCAAGGGTGGGTTCACCATGAACCGAGGGGTAGCAGTGGGGATAGCTCATTACCAATCCCAAACTAAATCTTGATTTTGAGAAGAAATGCTGTTTCTAATCTAAAACCATTGGCATTACTAGGCTAAGAGTTAATCTTGCCATTTTGTGCCCCACGTTCGCCCTGTGTCGCATTTTTTAGTCCTCAGTCGAGCAAGGATGCCTCTAAGGATGATAATCGCCGATTTGGGGGCTTTGTGACCGATTAATTCATGAGCAGCCATTCAACCCGATAACGACTAAAACATTGCAATTACTGGATCAGGTGTTTTGTTGCCCACCTGTCGCACACGTTCGCCCTGTGTGGCGTTTTCTCATCCCAAGTGGATTAAAGATACCACTGGCGATGAGAAACGCCGGTTTGGGGCGAATTTAGCGAGCGTTTCACTTCGCCTTTTTAGGGCAAAACAACTGCCTGCTCAAAATAATATTTCTGTGCGGGATAAAGGGACGTGGTCGCCCCGATTCACAAACGCCGGTAGTACCGACGTTTTAAGGACTTTTAGCACGTGGTCGAAATGACCCACTGTGTGCCAAATGGGTGGTCAGCAACTTCACTAACCCGCCATTTCAAGCCATTTACAAGGTTACGGTTAGGTGGATATGCACGGTAATGTACTGAAACCTAAATTTCTACGCCAGTTTCGGTATATACAAATTTTTTAAGATTGTTCTCATTCACCAACATTATATTCTGTGCCGACTGGCATATTAAATATTTCAATAACAGCGGGTTCTATATTGACAATAGTTCCCCAATCACACACCGCCATATTGGATGAATCAGCTAAAAATTCATCAGTGTCTATGTCAGACAAAAATCTCCAACCGTTATCAAGTTCATTACGTGAAGACTCTCGGATACACCATTTGACATTCCCCAGACCATTCAAAATATTTCTTGATACTACACATCCACCTAAACCCATGCTTTCCATGTTTATTCCTCCTTGATTAGCTCTTTAATCTTTTCTGGCCCTCGTTCTGTTAACAATTTTCTAACACTAATTCCTGATTTGTTTGTGATATCAATGCTTTGATGATTTGATAATACTTCTTCTAAGAATTTCATGCCCTCATCTGATTGACGTTTTAGAAGTTCTAAACATATCGACAACAATGCAATATTACCATATTTGTTATCAATTTGACTTAAATCACATCCACGTTGAATCAACAATCGTGCTAAATCAAGCGCTCCATCAAAATTTATATTTGCTGCTAGATAGTGTAATTCATTAAATCCCTCTTTTGAAACAACATTAATCTTCACATTCTCATTCAACAGATAATGAGCTACTTCAAACTTTCTACTAATCAGCGCCTTTTGAAATAAACTAATACCATTTGCATCAACAGTATCGATTACATCACCAATCTTTTGATTTTCAAGTTTTAGTTTACACTGTAAATCCTCAAGCGAGCCAAACTTAATGACGGTGCCATAATCAGCTTTCTGTAAATCCATCTATTTTCCTCCGTTTCTCATTATTCAAATTTGTGCCCTCTATTTGTGCTAGGAAGTTCTGGTCTATAGTTACTTGGATTTTTATACCATTTCAAGAATTCTTGTTTGCTAATTGTCCCATCCATATACAACTTTTGCATATCAGAGTATTTCTCTCCTGGAACATGTCCCATATCCCATTGACCATTCCTTGGCTTTGTTGGATCCCATTTAATTTCAACACCCGTCGGGTCATATACTTTGCCTGTAATAGGATCTTTAGCGTTGTTCCATACTTCATCAACTTGCCCTTTACCATAACTTGGTCTGCTATTTGTATATGGCTTAGCTTTTGTTGCTACATCATCTAACCCACCCTTAACATCATCAACCGAATCAACTATCTTACTCATTACACCACTAGATTCATTTACCACTTTCTTATATTTAGCTATATTCTTTGTTATTTCACTAGCATTATTTACTACACGAGCTGTATCACTAACATTATCCGCTATTTTTACTCCGTCTGCAATAGCTCCTGCAACTTTTATTCCCTTGTTAACCAGTTTACCCCCAGTTCCAAATGATCCAATAATCGGTATACATGCCGCTGCTGACAAGCCTGCATTTAATTTATCTCCTCTAGAAAGATATATAGCTGCATTTGCTCCGTCTGCAATTTCTCCAACCCCTGGAATCATACCAGCTAAATCAAGTCCTGTCTGAAATCCATCTAATACTTTTTTTGTATCAATTTTTTTCAGTTGTTCACTAGCTACATCTATAGATTTATCAATTGACTTTCCTATATTTGTTGCTGTCTTTGAAACGTTTGATGCTACATTCTTTACAGTGGACTTTACATTTTGACTTACTGTTATTGCAGTTGACTTTGCTGCTTTTACTGTGGATATTGCAGCTTTCTTGACTGTAGATGCTACTGAGCTTGCAGCTGCTTTTACTGTACTTTTCGTATTATTTACTGTATCTGCAACTTTTTTTGCTGTTGAATTTACTGCTGTTGAGATATTCTTCTTCGCAGTCGAGACAGTATTCTCAACTGCTTTTGAAACATTCTTCACTGTACTTTGCACTGTCTTACTTACGCTTACAGTAGTTGTTTTTACTGTATTAACAGTAGATGTAGCGGCTTTTTTTACTGTTGCTGCTGTCTTTGAAATACTAGATGCAATAGAGCCAAAAAAGCTACTACTTGTATTTTTGCTGGTTGAAGCTTTTGAGATAGTACTACTACTTGATTTTGACGTATTCTTTGTACTTGAAGCTGATGTTGCTTTCCTTGAATTATTTGTTATTCTATTTGTTGACGAAATAGATGTATTTCTGTTTACTACTGGCCTGCTTGAGCTTACTCCATATGCTATTGCCATTTTGTTACTCCTTCCATTAAGTTGTATTATAAAAACACACCATACAAATATCCAATAGGCAGGCTAGACATTATATATATGTCCTTTGGATGAATAAGTAAATGTTTGTGTCAGCATTACTTGATCCTCCATTATATAGCTTCCATCAATAAAAAGCTTTACAGTCCACATTCCTTTTGGATATTCCCTTTCCTTTTCCTCTAGATTTAACCAGAACCAAAGAAAAACAGGCTTGTCTGGTGCGGTTTCATCAGTTAATAACATATTTTCTGATACATCGTGAAGCTTTCCGTTAGAATTGTACCAAAGCGTTGTAACTGCATGAAGTCCTTTTATTTCTGTAAAACCAAAGCGAACGACAACCTTCTTATCCATAGTTAAGTTAAAATTCTTCTTATTTACCCCTATATTTGCAGTTGTTAAGCTACTTGATACTGCATAGCTGTCAATATGTAGAGAATATTGTTCGTTGTTATATAACCTCTGATCCTGTTCGTTAATAATAATAGTTGACCATAGCTCGTCCTCTCCATGAGGTAAGTACATATTTGCTTCAGAGTCATTAAGTAATAATTCATTGTTAATTAAAAATTTATAATAATGTTCTCCTGTTGTTAAAGGAATTTCAGTATACCAATAGTCCCCAGTTTTAGTCATTGGGTTCATATCTTCTTTATACTCATTAAATGAACCTATAACAGAAATACTTTTTACATCTAAATATGAAGTTGATTTGAACTGAAATTTAGCAATCATAGCTTGTCCGCCTTTCAATTATTTATTAATACTGTAAATAAACGCATATTGAATATTGATTTAACATCTTAAGTTAATAATCCCTTTAATGTTTAAATATTTATTGTATGTAATTTTATGTTTATTTTAAAATTCTCTCTTTGTTTTGTCAATTTATTTCACGCTACAAATTTCGACATCTTTTCGTGATATCATAATATATTCATTTTTATACTATCCATACAATTTGATATTTTATAAAATTAGTATTACAAAAAGTGGTACAGCTACATTCCAAGCAGAATATAGCTGTACCTTTCTATATCAACTGCAGCCGAAAGCTCTTCCGACTGCAGAAGTTGTATTTTCTTTTAATATAATATATGCTAAAGATGCAAAAATGTTAAACTTATCATTTTTTACTTATCTATTCCTATGCCAGCATAGACTATCTCAGACTTTTCCATTTCCTTCATATCATATATTCTACGTCCATCTACAACTACTGCCCTTTTCATAAGTTTTATGAAGTCCTTTGGCTTTATCTTCTTGTATATATCCCATGCAGTTACAAGTAATGCTGCATCAGCATCACGTAATGCTTCCCTATAATTTTTCATAAGCTTTAAGCCTTCTATGCCTATTAACTCTTTTTTGTATTAGCAATAGCTTGTGGGTCAGTGGCGTATACTAAAGCACCTTTTTCTAGCAGTTCCTTTATAATTATTAAGGCTGGAGATTCTCTTATATCATCAGTATCTGCCTTGAAGGCTATTCCTAATACTGCGATTTTCTTATCTTTTACATCACCAATAAGTTCCTCCAATTTTTTTATCATTCTTGTAGGCTGTCTTTCATTTATTTTAAGCACTGCTTCCAACATTTCAGGATTATATTTATTTTGTATTGAGTGTGTTACCAAAGCTTTTACATCCTTTGGAAAGCAGCTTCCTCCAAAGCCACAGCCAGGCTTAAGGTATTGCACTAGTCCCGGCAGTAATACTTTGGATTTGTTTCTTATAGATATTCTTTTATCTAATATAATCCCGTTAAACACTTCTATTGCATCAATGCTTCCTATGCTTTCGCATATGTTCGAAATCTCATTTCCAAAAGAAATCATAGCAGCCAAAAGGGAATTAGAGGTATACTTAATCATTTCAGCTGTTCTTAAATTTACCTTTAATATAGGAGCCTCAAAGCAATCCTTGTATATTTCTGCCATAGTTTCATAGGTTTTATCATCATATGCACCTAACACAATCCTGTCGGGATACATGAAATCGTCTACTGCGCAGCCTTCTCTCAAAAATTCCGGATTCATAGCAAGTCCAAAGCTGCCCGCTTTCTTCTGTGAGGTTTCTTCTAGAAGCTTCTTTACAACACCATCTGTTGTAGATGGGACTACAGTGCTTTTGATACAAACCACATGATAGGCATCCTTATCCTCCAAAATACTTCCTATTTCCTTTGCACAATTCTCTATATAAGAAAGGTCAATAGCTCCATTTTTAAAAGGAGTACCTACAGCGATAATTGTGACTTCAGAATTATTTATAGCGAACTCTAAATCAGATGTAGCAATAAGCCGCTTCTCCCTTACCACTTCTTCAAGCATTTCAGGAAGCTTAGGCTCATAAATAGGGCATATCATATTGTTAATTTTCTTTATTATATCAGGCTTCTTATCAACACAAATTACATCATGCCCCTTTTTCGCTAGACAGACTCCTGTCACTAAACCAACATATCCTGTTCCAACAATAGAAATATTCATAGCATCTACTCCTTACCTAAAGACATAATATATTTGCTTTTACCATACCAAAAAGGCCTATTGTTTTTTAGCTCCTGTTCTATAACTTCTAAATCTTTAATTGTATCAGCAGCTGCCCAGTAGCCTTTATGCTGATAAACTGCAAGTTGCCTGTCATCTGTCAGTCTTTTTAGGGGCTTCCTCTCTAAAATACAATCCCTGTTATCATCAATGTATTTAAAAGCTTCTCTACTTAGAACAAAGAAACCACCATTAATTATTCCATCAAGCTTTGGCTTCTCTGTAAAAGAATCAGCTATGTCATCATTTACATTAATAAAGCCATATTGACTTTCTTTTTGTATGCCTGTGACTGTAGCTAGCTTACCTTTTGTCTTATGAAACTCATAGAGCTTATTTATATCTATATCTGCGATACCATCACCATAGGTAAGAAAACAGTCCTCTTGCCCAATATATGGTTCTGCTTGCTTAACACGCCCTCCCGTCATTGTATCCTCACCAGTCTCCAAGAAGGTTATCTTCCATGGCTCTACATCCTCCAGTAATTGTATATTTGTTGTTCCATTGATATTGTCTAGAATAAAACTGCTGTTTTTCCAAGCATAGTCCATAAAGTATTCCTTGATAGCCTCGCTTTTATAGCCGAGAAGCAATATGAAATCATTATATCCATAGTAACAAAATAACTTCATTATATGCCAAAGCAGGGGCTTTCTGTCTACTAAAGCCATTGGCTTTGGGTTATCACTGGTAAATTCCTTCATCCTAAGTCCTTTACCTCCGCATAAAATCAGCACCTTCAAATTTTTCACCTCTGATATTTTAATCTCAATATAAAGTATGCAAACAAGCCATTTGAGGTGCAGATAATATGCTCTATTTTATAATATTTATAGGGAAAGTATCAATGTCAGTGTCAGTGTATTCCTTAAGTGATACTGCCAATACTATAAGTGGTACCTCCGATTCGTTTTTTATTGCATGTACTGTGTATGGATTTATTCTCAAAGCTTGATTATCATCAGCTTTTAGCTTTTTTATCTCTATAGTATTTAGGTTTATATCTCCAATTGCCATCAATGCTTCACCAGATAAAACCGTAAAATACTCAATTGTTTTCTTGTGATAATGATTCCCTCTTACAGTTCCTTTTTCTGAGTAAAGCACATATACCTCTTCTATTTCTTGACCAAGCTCTAGCATACTCTTAATAGCAACTTTTTTAAGCTGACCTCTATAGTCTATGTGTGTTTTTATACCTATTAGTTCATACCCTTTTCCCATTTTATCAACCCCAATACAAACTTTTACTAAACGTCATAGTTCTTTTCATACCATTCCTTCAATCTATTTAAGCCTTCCTTTAGGGATACAGTAGGCTTGTAATCAAGCAGTTTTCTCGCCTTACAAAGATCTGGACATCGTCTTTGAGGATTGTCAGTAAGATAGCTTTTTTCTTGGCTTTCCTGATATTCTATAGTAACATCTCCTACTGACTCTGCAACCATTTCTGCCAGTTCTGACATACTTATTTCCTTTTCATCATTGCCAATATTAAAGGCTTCTCCATTGTGCAGAGATAAGAAAGCTTTTAAGAAACCAGTTACTGCATCACTAATATAGCAGAAGCTTCTTGTAGGTCTGCCATCACTAAATATAGCTATATGCTTCTTCTTAAACGCATCCATAAAGTAGTCTGGTATTACACGTCTGTCATCTAGTCTCAGTCCTGGACCATATACATTGAAGGGACGAACTACCTTTATAGGAATATTGTATTGATTGTAATAGTTTACACATAAGGTCTCTCCCAACCGTTTGGACTCATCATAGCAAGCTCTGGGTCCTGTGCATGACACATTTCCGTTGTAAGACTCTGGAGTAGGTATATTGTCAGATGTTGGATTGCCATAAATTTCACTGGTAGAAAAATATAGAAAGCTCTTAACTATATTTTTCTTTGCCAACTCAAGCAGATTCTTAAGCCCTGTAACATTTACCTCTATAGTTTCTATGGGATATTTTCTGTAAAAGGTTGGTGATGCAATGCCAGCACAGTGAATTATATAATCAAGCTTATCTGTAATATCTAGCGGTTTACTGACATCCTTATTTACAATAGAAATATACTTATTATTCATAAGGTGCTTTATTCTTTCTGGTACTCCTGTTATAAAGTTTTCAACACATATTACCTTACAGGGCGTAACAAAAATATTGCTGTTGCAGTAGTCAATTATATCCAATATATAAGATCCTAAGAAGCCTCCCCCACCGCTTATGAGTAATGTAGATGCCTCAAGCTTTTGTAACATAGTTTGATTCTCTGAACAAATCCTTTTTACATCTTCAAATATAATATTATCCAGCAAACCTATCTCCCCCTAACCTTATACTTATCAAAGTTATTAGAATACCAGCTTATAGTTCGCTTCAAACCGTCCTCCAAGGATATTTGAGGCTCCCATTTTAGTTTATTCATGATTTCACTTACATCAGGCTCTGGACACCACAGATCATTCTTTCTATATTCCAAAGCTCCGTAGCTGGCTTTTTGTTTAGTATCCATTAATTTAAATATCATATCTACATAGTATTTCAACTGATAAATGCTTCCGCTCCCAATATTGAACATATCATTATTATGTTTTTTATCCAAAGCAGCTAATAAGAATCCATCTACAATGTTTTCTATATAGCAATAATCTCTATACTGCTCACATAATGTAAGATCAACATCTTCATTATTTAATATTGATAATATTAAATGTGGAAAAAACTTATGACTTCCTTCATTTTCGCCAAAAACTCCAAAGGGTATCAAGGTGATAATATTTATATCATTTTCTGCCGCAATTTGATGTGCGATCATTGTAGCCGCAGCCTTAGTACTGCCATAAATATTAGATGGAGTGAGTCTCATTTTTTCTGTTATTATGCCTTCCTTATTCCCATACTGCATACTTGTTCCAGAATAAAGAAACTTACTACAGCCGCCTGTCTTTTGTATTGCATTTAATAAATTAATTGTTCCAAGTATATTGGACTTTGCCGCTTCTGCATAATCCTGCTGTCTGAAATCAACTCCATAAGCAGCCATATGAAAGACATAATCAGGCTTTGATGCTGTAACTGCTTTTTGCACTATTTCTTCATCCTTTATATCTCCCTTAATTACATTGACATATGGAAGCTGCTCTACTATCCTCCAAAAATCAGAACTTTCTCTTGCAATTATGGATACATTTGCTCCCTCTTCAACCATTCTTTTTATAATATGCGAGCCAATAAAACCGTTAGCACCAGTAACTAAAATATTTGAATTCTTGAATTGTCCTTGTATTAAACCCATTTCTTAACCTCCAATATACCTTTTATAGCAAGCATGGCTCTAGTTAGTGCTTTGTTATAAGCTTCATATATTTGATTATATAAATCATGATTTATATAATTCTTAACCCTTCTATTTACGATAGTAATACTGTTTACTCTTTCGTTATTATTAAAATTAAAAGCTCTTAAGGGTCTTTGATTTATATATATTCTTCCATTCCTCATTTGAAGCTTTTTATATTTTATATCATGTAAATAACAATTGTATTCAGCAGCACCAATAGTTAAAGCATGCAAATATTTTGATACCATATGGTTCAGATAAAATATGCCTTGAGGTCTATCTATGCAAAATTGCAGGAAATCAACTGTCTCCTTACAATTAATCAAACCTACAATATCTAAATCACAATTGAAGCTTTGCTCATTTCTGATCTTAGCACCCTGCGTAAATAACAATGCATTGTAATCATAAATATTATTGAACGCATCAGTTACATCACTATAGAAATAAAATCCACTATTTAAATATAGGAGTCTATTAATTGAATAATTATTTTTTAGTAAATAATGCAAAAAGAATGCTTTAAGTCTTTCCATAATGTTTCGTTCCGGCTTTACTGATATTTTATTTCTAAAAGCTCTGTTTACTATATTGCCAATGTATGTCACAGTTGTATTTGGAAGCTCTAGGCTTTTCAATACATCATAACTGTAAATATCCATACAGCATACCCACCAATAAAAGCTATGGTGATGCTCCACTATTGAGTAATACTGTGCTAGCCCTTCTTGTACAGTATCTTTATTGATTATTGTGGCAATATCTAAGTAAGCACTGTTATTACTCCTTAATAAATCAAAGCTGCCTGAAATACACCTGTCTATGTTTTTCATTGTTAACTTATAGCCTGTTTTTATAACCTCAATTTCTTCTATTACAGCTCTACAGCTTTCAATATACGGTTTGTACAGTAATTCAATTGTACTGCTTGTAAACTTCATCCAGTAGCTGCACAGATCATAGGTTGAGTCATCAAAATATCTAAAGCCATAGTAGTGAAAAAGCACCAGCTTAATATTATTAACATACAGCTCATTATCTCTTACTTCCAGATACTTCTGTTGTTCAAAATTAAATCTATATAAAATAAAAGGTGTCATATTGATTCCAAGATTCTTTACTATACACACATTTAGAAAAAGCTCAGGTATTTTATCCAGATATTTTTGATCTGCCCATCTTCCTTTCTCAAATCTGCTATAGCACCAATCTATGCATTTTCTTCGCCACCAGCTTAAAGCTTCTATACCATCATTGTCTCTTTTAAAGCCCACAAAACCTGCTTGAAATCTTCCGTATTGATTTATTAGTGACTCATGATTATCTGTATAATATTGCTCAGTTAAAATCACTGAGCGATTTCCCCACTCATCAAAAATAACCTCAGGGTCAGATAGTATTTGAGTATCTCCATCAAGCCAAATAATTTTATCTACTTCTTTGTACTTTTCTAAGATATAGAGCATTTCTGAGGATTTTATAGTCCAAGCATACTCATGTATAGCCCTAGTGTCTTTTATGTCCTTTAAATCCTCAAAGTAAGCTTCTATTTGCTCAACTTTTATAACTACAATATTCTCTGAGCGTAAAGTTGATAAAATCTCAAAAGCTGTATTATCCAAGCACACATAAAACAAAGTGAAAAACCCATCATGCTTACTTAGTGAATCATATAACATCAAGCCTTGATAACTATAAGCTCCACTAAAAGCTGTGCAATAATAATGCTTCACCTAGTCCCCTCCCCCTTTCATAGGAAGCTTAACTCTGTTTGATATTTCGCAATATATCTATATTACGGCGAATACTTTTTATATATGGAGAATATAGCTGTTTTTTACTTGTTGTCGATGAATTAAGTATTTGCTCTGCCATATCATTTATTGTGATTTCATTTATATTAGGCAATTGATATTTACATATCACTAACTGATCATTATTTACAAATATCCTATCATTTAATTTTCTTATTTTTATATGTCGCTGCATTTTTTCACTTAATAAAAACGAATGGTTTTTCAAAACATTGACGTTACTGTATTTTTTACTCCAGCTATTTATATGATTAACTTCGTCCTCTACATAAAATCCATTACTCAGCCACTTTTTTGTCTCCTCTACCCAATAAAATATACAGTTCAAAGTCTCTTCATTCCTATAGAAGCCCATAACAGAGCCTGATATATTAAAATCATTAACTAATGCTTTGTCCTGAACCAGTAATATAGAACTCCTTTTTAGCCTATCAAAAACATACTTTGGGTTTTGATAAAAATAACAATCACAATCTACATATAAAATACTTTCAATACTATAGTTATTTAAGCAAAGAAGGTTTACAAGTCTTGCTTTTAAAATCTCCCTATTGGCTTTGTAACCATCCTTTGTTAATTTGTCATAATTCTCTATTAGATTTGATGGTTCAAAAACCGAAATCTCATTTAGATTTAAAGCCTTCAACGTAAAATATGAGTTAGCATCCTCACAGCATATCCATAACCTAAATTTGATATTGTATTTTTTTATTGATTCATATAAGGATAAGGTTTGTAATAACTGGCTTGAGTCCGTAATAGTACAAATATTATATTCCCCTTCTTCATTAACAAGCTTACAATTAAAATAATTGCCTATATACTTTCCTTTATGTGATATTGATGGATAGAAATCAGGTTCTATAGCTCTTATCCTTGCGTAAGCTTCGTTACACTTATCGAAATATGGAATATATAGCTTCTTTACAGTCTGCATATCAAATCTCATCCAGTAATAGCATAAGTCAAACTCATTTCCATCGTAGTACTTTAATGCCATGAAATGATACAATACAATAGGTGTATCCTTAATATAGGGCTTACCCTCTCTAAAATTAACAAACCCCTTCTGTTCATTATTTATTCTGCTTGCAATAAATGGCGTCAAGTTAATACCGTTGTGCTTTACAACTCCAATGTTAGGGAATTTTTCTGTCCAATCATCTACATAAAGCTGATCGTTCCAATTGCCTTGCTCCTCCTCAGAGTTTTTCCATTCTTGCAATCTATCTTTAAAATAATTTAGAACTTTAATGCCTATTTCATCATTTTTAAAGCCCATAAAACCCGTATTATAAAAGCCAACCATGTGTCCCAGATATTCATACTCTCCATCAAATTTTTCCTCTGTCAAAAGTACAGAATAATCTCCCCACTGTTCATATATAGGCTCTGTATCTGACATGAACTCTGTATCTCCATCCACCCATAATACATGGTCCATCTCTTTGTAGCGATCAAATAGATATAGAGGTACTGAAGCCTTGGCAGTCCAAATATATGTCTTTTCCCCTCGTTGCACCTTAAGCTCAGGAATACGTTTATCATACTCTTCTATCTCTTTTATGCTAATCGGAATCAAGTCTATAAGCTTCATCTTTTTTAACAGCTCTACAGACTCTTCCTCCATACATATTAAGAAAAACTTGAAATTTCCATCATGTCTTTTCATGGACTCATATAGTACAATTCCCTTATATAAATAATCCTTTCTGTATATGGAATAATAATAGTGTTTCATAGCTTCTCTCCTTTAACATTGAGTTTTATTTTAAATAGCTGCATTGCTAGTCTCTCAAATGCATCTGCCGTATTTTTACAATTATATTTAAGTCTTATATCATGCAAATTATTCAATATTTCAGCTTTATTAATAAGCAGCAGCTCTTTTACAGACTTGTTTAACTTAATATAATTTTCATTATCTCTGTACTTCTTATAGGTTCTATCTCTAAGCAGCTTAAGCATATTTTTAAAAATCTGTAGTATCTGATGGCTTTCATTTTGATTCTCAAGTAACCTTATTTCCTTTACTATTTCATTTATAGAGCTTTTATCTATGGAGCTAAGCTTTGAAAAGTAAAATAGCAGTATATCTGGAGTGTCATATTTTTCACTAAAGTAGTAGATGTTCTTAATTCCATCATCAACTTTAATAATTGGATGCTCCTGGTGAACGCTTTTTATCTCTTTTTTCACAAATTCACAGCCATTTTTATATAGGCGATATCCTAAATCTAAATCCTCACAGCCCCATCCTTCATATTTCTCATCAAACAAACCTGCTTTTATGACGTTTTCTCTACTGACTGAGCAATTGTTTGTTATGAAGAAGCTCCAAGGAAAGCTATAGTCTAAAAGCTCCTTACCATGTTTTTCTAATATCTTGTCATAGCCATGCTGTTGTATTGCGTGAGTAAAAACAAACTTCTTATACGATTCATCAATTATAGAACTCTTATCAATCAAGCAAGCTTTATCATGAAGATTACTGACTCTAATTTCAGGCTCATATAAATGCAAAAGGTTCTTGAAATTTTTGTCTAAACGACCCGAGAATTCTTGATAAAAATAAGTATAAATTTTATCCCAGCTAGTTCCACACACCGCTATGTTATTTCTACTATGCTCGCTAATATGCTCTTCTACAAAGTTTCTGCTTAAAATCATGTCGCTGTCACTAAAAATAATAATATTTCCTGAAGCTTCTAATATGCCTAAGTTTCTAGCAAAACCTCTACCTCTATTATTTTTTAATCTAATTTTTTTTAACTTGAAGCTATTGTCAAATTCATTCAACATTGACCAAGTTTCATCTATTGAACCATTATCAATTACAACTACCTCAAACTGCTCCATTGAGCAGCTCTGCTGACATAAAGATATCAATTTGTAATATAATCTTTCTGAGGCATTGTAGCTTGGAATTATTATACTGGCATTCATAATAGCATCCACCATCCTATAGTAATTAGATAGATTATTTCCACGGCAATAGCAAATTCTGACAAATCTCTTGCTTTACTACTTTTCAATTTAATATATGCAAATGTCATATTTTATGGAATGTTATATTGCTTATATATGCATATTTTCACATTTTGAATTCAATATAAAATGTTTAGTGCATAATATATTTATATATTTAAAAATTAGACTTTGAAAATATTAGTTTCTTGTATATAATCAATAATGTGTGCGTTTAAATATTTATATCAATTTATGAATTGCATTATTTTGAAAGATATATAGAAAGGAAGAAAACAGTGAGTATACTAAACGTTAAGAACTTAAGCCATGGCTTCGGCGACCGAGCAATTTTCAACAATGTGTCCTTCCGTCTTCTTAAGGGCGAGCATATTGGATTAGTAGGCGCCAATGGTGAAGGTAAATCAACCTTTATGAATATAGTTACAAATAAGCTTGAGCCTGATGCTGGTGTAGTTGAATGGTCAAAGCGTGTGAGAGTCGGCTACCTCGATCAGCACATGGTACTAGAAAAGGGTTTATCCATTAGAGATGTCTTAAAAGATGCATTTAAGTATCTTATTGACCTTGAAGCTGAGATGAATCAAATGTTTGAAAAAATGGCAGAAGCTACTCCTGAAGAACTAGAACAGCTTTTGGAGGAATCAGGGAATATACAGGAAATTTTATCTCATAATGATTTTTACATTATTGACTCAAAGGTGGAAGAAACCGCAAGAGGTCTTGGTTTGATGGATATTGGATTAGACAAGGATGTAAATGATTTAAGCGGTGGTCAAAGAACAAAGGTATTACTTGCCAAGCTTCTGCTTGAAAAGCCAGATATACTGCTTCTAGACGAGCCTACAAACTATCTTGATGAACAGCACATAGAATGGCTAAAGAGATATTTGAATGATTATGAAAATGCATTTATTGTAATTTCTCATGATATTCCATTCCTAAACAGTGTAATAAATATTATATATCACATGGGAAATCAAGATTTGAATAGATATGTTGGTGATTATGAAAATTTTGTACAGGTATATGAGGCAAAGAAACAACAGTTAGAATCAGCTTATAAAAAACAGCAACAAGAAATTGCTGAGTTAGAAGACTTTGTTGCGAGAAATAAAGCAAGAGTTTCTACTAGAAATATGGCAATGTCCAGACAAAAGAAGCTTGATAAGATGGATGTTATAGAATTAACTAGAGAAAAACCAAAGCCTGAATTTAGATTCAAAGAAGCTCGTGCAACAGGTAAGCTGGTATTTGAAACAAAAGATTTAATAATTGGATATGACGAGCCACTTTCTAAGCCTTTAAATCTTCATATGGAACGAGGACAGAAGATTGCCTTTGTTGGAGCTAATGGTCTTGGAAAAACAACACTACTAAGAAGTATTTTAGGTGAAATAAAACCTATTTCAGGAGAAGTTGAGCTAGGTGATTATCTATATATTAGGTTATTTTGAACAGGAAATCAAGGATAATAATTATAAGACATGTATTGAAGAGGTCTGGGAAGACTTCCCTTCCTACAGTCAATACGAGATACGAGCAGCTCTGGCTAAATGTGGCTTAACTACAAAGCATATAGAAAGTAAGATTATGGTACTAAGCGGCGGTGAACAAGCTAAGGTAAGACTTTGTAAGCTTATAAACAAAGAAACTAACCTACTTGTACTAGACGAGCCTACTAACCACCTAGACGTAGATGCAAAGGAAGAGCTTAAGCGAGCGCTTAGAGACTACAAAGGCAATATACTTATAATATCTCACGAACCCGAATTCTATAACGATATAGTGACAGAGGTATGGAATTGTGAAACGTGGACTACTAAGATAGTGTAAGAGAATATAAAAAATTCTGTGTATATATGACATAAATAAATAGTCCAACATATAACTGATTTTTGTAAACATATTTGTATATATAATGCATGAAATGACTCTATAGAAGCATTGTCCTATACAATAGATTCAGTATGTCACTTATGCTGGATGCATATAAATAGCTGGTCTAAACCAAGGTTTAGACCAGCTATTTATTCACTTATTCTTTTTTCAAGCTCATCCATAATTTTTTTTAAATCTAGTTTCTTTAACTCAACAGCCTGTTGAATGGTTAATCCACCTTGCCCCCCTCAGCCACAACCAATACTAGTTAATCCATAACGAGCAATTATCGGTCTAGCTTTGGGATACTTTGCCATCAATTCTTTTACATACATATCAGGCTTAATCATACTGATTATTTATAGCTATATAGTGTTATATGGTGATATAGCAACATCTAGCTGTGCTGGGTTAAAGGATGGTATATTTTCAAACTCAAATCTCTCACAGAAGCTTTCTTCAATAGGAAGTACTTCTTCAACTTCACAATATCCAAGTACTGGTACACAAACTTGAACTTCTGCATCAAACTTAACTGCTATGAAGATTCCTAGATTTGTAACTAGCAGCTCACAATCTGTTTCATTGTTAAATTCATCTATTACTGCTTCAGCGAAGCATTGAAGTTCAAATCTACCCTCATCTAAGAAATGAAGCAGATTCTCAAAATTTTCTTCTGTAGCATCTGGAAACTCTCTTCTTACGTTAAAATTGAAGCATAATTCACCGTCTTCACCGATCGATAGGTTGTTGTCACAATCTGGTATATCAACAACTCTCATTCTAATTAAGCGGTCTCTCTCATCCTTGCCGAATACTTTACAGCAGCATCTTCCACTAAATCTTAGTATTGCTAAGGTGTTTGTTGATACATCTTTAATTTCTACATTTGAAATATCACAGTGTTTTAATATTAATCTTGGTTGAATTATTCTTCCTGCTGGTACACTATCTAGGTCAAATTTAATACCTTCAACGCAATCTCTTAATGCGAACTCATCAAATACCTTTTTAACCTTGAGACACTCAAGTATTAACTCTCTTTCACATGTGCCAGTAGAAGTAGTTACGTTAACAGAAATTGTACCTGCGCAAGGAATGGTTGGTAATGGCATATATTCTCACCCTCCTAAACTTTATATTAGCTATTAGCTTCTAGTTTATAATATGGGAGTATACTCATTTTGGTGAAAGCTGTATTTAATATTTTTATCATTTTTATTTTTTAATGTCATAAATATTAAATATATACATATATTTAGAGATTACTTATCTTAGGTTGAAGGATGGTGAAAAATGATGCAGCCAAGATTTAAATCAGTTATAGAGGATTCATTAAGAAACAAATATTTTTTATACTATTCAGGCACTTCTGTATGCTGCAAGGAAGTCTCTAAGGACGGAGTAAGCAGGGATACAATAATTGCAAGTAATGTTAGCGACAATTTTTTAGCTGCTATAGATTTACAAGATAGAGTTTATGTTGCTTGTCAAAACAAAGAGAAAAGAGTATTTCTCTTTAATCATAATAAGGGCGAGTGGAAGCTAGAGCATAATTTAAGCATTCAAGGAAATGGCAACATAAAGCTTCTATCTTTATTTGGAATAAATAAAACTCTTCATATAATATATGCAAAGGAAATGGCAATTGCTAACTTTTATAACATTTTTCATTTATATAAATCTGATGACTCTGACTCATATCATGTAAACAATGCGTGGCGAAAAAATAGTATATGTGAAATTTATGCAGAAGATATTAGCTCCTCCTATTCTGCTATAATGTCTAAGGACGGAGCCCTGCACGTTGTATCTGAATGGTTTGATGGAAGTAACTACTTAATTAACTATTGTTGGTTTGACAATTCAGATGAAAGTTGGAAGAAAAAAGTAATCACAACACTTTTTAAAAAAGATATTATACTAAATATTTTATATGAGGATAGTCTACTTCACCTTTTATGCTATACCTACGAAGATGAAGCTTCAGATATATTCTACTATATTAAAAAAGAAGGCAGCGATAAAGATTTTGAATTTTGCTGTGTAGACAAAATTAATACACAGATTAAAGTGTCTCCTTACTTTCATATTGAAGGCTCTATAATTTATTTATCATGGATTTTAGATAATAGCTTTTATCAATACGCTCTTAATAAGGAACAAAAGCTCTGGAATAAAAAGCTTAGCAGTACCATTCCCGTAAGTGAGCTTATTCAACTAATTGAATATTTTAGAAATCGCAAAGGCAAGTACTGGATTATTAAAAAGACTTATTTTACTATAGATTATAAATATAATATTAATTTACCATATTTCAAAGATAGAATTAAGGATGATTTAAACAACAGCATAAGTACAGAAAAAACCTTAGTAAAAAATGTTGACAGTGACCTGATAAGCTATATTCCTTATCTGATTGATGAAGTACGAAGCTTTTCTCAAATGATGAAAAACATCAGCGATAAGCTGAATCAAATAGAAAGTAAAAAGACTTACAAAGATGACACTAACCCTTCAAATAACGTCAACAAACCTATACAAGAATCACAGCATGAGACCAGTGATATTGCTAAACTTAAAAAAAGTAATTTCAAGGATCAATTTATGAAATCCAACAAGCTGTTAAATCGTCCTGAGGCAACTGCAATCTTTGTAGGCTCTGCAAATATTCCTAACCCTGATGAGTTAAGCAAAAAGAAGGCATAGAATTTGTGGAAAACAACAATCCAAAGCCTGAGCCTATACAGAAAGAACCTGAGCCAAAGGCGACTGCTACAGAAGAACATATAATTCCTAAAATTGAGGCTGATGCAAGTGCCGCTAAGGATAATAACCTTTTTAAAAAGATTGGAGAATTCTTTAAATAATATAGTATTTTGATAAAACCTCTCATCTGTATTACAATAGAAGAATAATGTACTAAGGAGGACATAAATGCAGATTTTAATTGATTATCTAAAGGATATTTCTGGAGGAAAAGTATTAGATGTCGCTACTGGCAGGGGTAGCTTCATACACAACCTTACTAAGGGGTTTTTGGACTTTGAATCGATTACAGCTATTGACAGCATTGATGAGACAATATTAGAGCAAGTGAATAAGGATTTTGAGGATAAAAGAATTTGTTTTAAACATATGGATGCTTCAAAAATGGATTATTCAGATGAAAGCTTTGATACAGTATGTTTGTCAAACTCCCTGCACCATCTTAAAGACATGGACACAGTGCTTAGTGAAATGATGCGTGTACTTAAGCCTGGTGGAACCCTAATAATAAATGAGATGATTTGCGACAACCAAAGCCCCAGTCAAATGACACATGTTCTTATGCACCATTGGTGGGCAAAGATTGATACAGCTACTGGAAAGCTTCACTACGAGACATTCCCCAAGCAAAGAATACTAGATATAGTTAAGGGTTTGGGTATAAATGACTTTGAGGTATTAGAATTTGTTGATTCTGACAATCCCATGGATAAAGAATCCTTAGAAAGTATAAATAAGATTATAGATGAATACAATGAACGTGCTAAGCCAATGAAATACTTTGAAGCTGTAAAGCAAGAAGGAGAAGAAATTCGTAAGTATCTCAATAAAGTCGGATTTAATGGAGCAACACAAGTTATTGTTATTGGAAAGAAATAAAGGAAACCTATTCGTTTCCTTTATTTCTTTTCCTATCCTCATATATATCTTTCATCTTAGCTTCCTGTCCATTTCCCTTTGGCACGTAATATTGCACGTCCTTTATTTCATCAGGAAGAAATTGCATATCTACATAACCGCCCTCAAATTCGTGTGCGTATTTATAGCCCTTACCATAGCCCCATTCAGCTGCACCCTTAAAGGTATTGTTTCGCAAATGTAAAGGCACACTTCCTGTATTAATATGCTCTACATCATCAAGAGCCTTATTAATACCCAGATAAGTTGAATTACTCTTAGGTGCATTTGCTACATAAACTGCTGCATGGGCTAAGGGTATCCTAGCCTCTGGCATTCCCACCATCTGTACTGCGTTTGTTGCTGCTATAGCCACTTGAAGCGCATTACTGTCAGCTAAGCCCACATCCTCTGAAGCGCAAATTACAATTCTACGTGCTATGAATACAGGATCCTCACCTGCATAAAGCATCTTAGCTAGATAGTGAAGTACAGCATCAGGGTCTGACCCCCTCATACTTTTGATAAAAGCAGATATAGTATCATAATGATACTCACCCTTTTTCTCATAGGTTATTGCCCTTTTTTGTATGCACTCCTCAGCAATATGAATATCAATAACTATTTCTCCGCTGCTATTCTTTTCAGTAGTAAGCACCGCCAGCTCAAGAGCATTTAATGCTGCTCTAGCATCACCGTTGGATATATTAATAAGATGCTCTAGTGCATCTTCATCTATCTTTACATTGTATACTCCCAGTCCCTTTTTCTCATCCTTTATACATCTTAGTATAATATTTCTTATATCCTTGTCTGTTAGAGGCATAAGTTTAAAAACAGTGGACCTGGATATCAAGGCGTTATTCACCTCAAAGTATGGATTCTCTGTAGTCGCACCAATAAGCACTACTGTTCCATCTTCAACGTATGGTAATAATGCATCCTGTTGTGATTTGTTAAATCTATGTATTTCATCTACAAAAAGAATGGTTTTCTTATTATACATTCCTTTGCGATTTTTAGCTTCGTTAACAGTATTTCTAATATCTGCAACACCAGAGGTTACAGCATTTAACTGTTCAAACTGAGCCTCTGTTGTATTAGCAATAATCCTTGCTAAGGTTGTTTTCCCTGTTCCGGGAGGACCATAAAATATTACAGAAGTGAGTTTATCCGCCTTTATGGCTCTATATAGCAGCTTTCCTGGAGCAATGATATCCTCTTGTCCAACAAACTCATCTATAGTTTCTGGTCTCATTCTCATTGCAAGAGGACTGTCCTTTTCCTTTTGCTGCTCTCTGTTGAAATCAAACAAATTAAAGTCTTGACCTTTCATTTATATAACCTACCTTTTTGTTTACTGCGAAGTCTGCGCTTAATATACCTTCAACTTTGAACTTCCTAATAGAATTTCTTACATAACAAAAGGCTTCAAGAGTGTCGTTCTCTAACTTTATGGGCTTTATCACTCTTTTTGAAATACCTTTTTCGCATAAGTATATTATTTCAATTTTTCGTTGCATTTTTAAGGCTTGATTTATAATAAATTCTACCATAAATTTTCTTTAGTGAGAGAATGTATAATAAGCAGAACCCCCCACTAAAACTCACCTCTTTCTTTTTATACTGTTGAAATTTTAAAACTTTCCATTACAGTATGGACAACAATAGTTATCATCAATATCTTCATTACTATTAAATTTCATAGGTAATCTTTCTTTACAATATGGACATCTCCAAAATATAAGACATATAGCAATGTAAATTATTAGTAAACCTACACCAGTAATCGTAAAAAAAATTGTACCAAATACTGAGCCAAATAAGTTAAAAAGAACTGATAAAAATAAGCACAGCAAAGAAAATTTACGAAGCTTCATTAGATTTTCTGCTTTACCTATCATATCTATGCCCCCTTCTTTTTATATTATTACTAAAATTATAACATGAACATTTGTTCGTATCAACATTATATGTAATTTATTGTACCTGTCTGCTTGTCCCTCAAAAATAATCTCTCTATTTGATTATCTTAGTGTATAATAGAGGCTGCAAGTGCTGGTGAGGTACAGAAAAAAGTGGACGAAGATAAAATTTCTCAGTATTATTTTACATAAATTTTGGATTAAGAATGAACAAAAACCAAATAATAGCTAGAGGTGTTTTTATGGACATTAAATATATGAAAAGAGCGTTGGAACTTGCAGAAAAAGGTATAGGCTATACAAAACCAAATCCTTTGGTAGGAGCAGTAATAGTTAAAGATGGAAGAATTATTGGAGAAGGATATCATCAGCTTTATGGAGGACATCATGCAGAGGTAAACGCATTTTTGAACGCAACAGAGGATATAAGTGGTGCAGCTATGTATGTTACCTTAGAGCCTTGTTCCCATTTTGGAAAAACGCCTCCTTGTGCCAACGCTATAGTTGAAAAAGGAATAAAAAAGGTTGTAATAGGATTAAAAGACCCCAATCCTCTTGTAGCAGGCATGGGAATCGAAATTTTAAGAAGCCATGGTATTGAGGTGGTCACAGGGATACTAGAAGATGAAGGTAAAAAGTTAAATGAAATATTTTTAAAATATATAACAACAGAGCTGCCCTTTTTAATTTTAAAGACAGCCATGACTTTAGACGGTAAGCTTGCAACTGCAAGTGGAGACTCAAAATGGATAACAAATGAGCAATCGAGACAGTATGTACATGAATTAAGACATAGAGTATCAGGAATTATGGTAGGTATAGGTACTGTTCTTGCAGACAATCCTAATCTGACAACAAGGCTGAATGGCAGAGAGGGTGTAGATCCTGTAAGAATTATTGTAGATACAAATGCAAGAATACCTTTGGAGGCTAAAGTCCTAAACCTTGCTTCAAAAGCAAAAACTATAATTGCAACTACAGAAAAAGCAGACAAGAAAAAACTAAAGGACATCGAGGATAAAGGAGCTGAGGTTCTAATTACCCCTCTTAGGAATAACAGAGTAGATTTGAGCTACCTAATGCAACAGCTAGGACAAAAAGGAATTGACAGTGTACTGTTAGAAGGCGGAGCAGCTCTTAATTTCAGTGCTTTAGAGGAAGGCATTGTAGATAAGGTTGTGACATTTATTGCACCCAAAATTATTGGAGGAGCTAACTCAAAGACACCTGTAGGTGGGGAAGGAGTAAGCTACATAAAGGATGCTATGCTTCTTGACGATATTCAAGTTTCCAGATTTCAAGAGGATATTATGATAGAGGGGTATCTGCGGAAGGGGAGGGTGTAATCTTTTTTGTGCCAATTTTTTTCGTGCCAGACACCATGTTATCCAGTTATCTTTTTGTCAACTTGCATAGCCTATGGTCTTACTGCACTCTTTAATCTGTTTTACTGTCTTCGTTCCTATGTTTGCCATAGTAATCAACTCTTCCCTTATATCTCCTGAATGGTTGATTTAAATCAATAACTGGATAACTCCGTTAGCTGGCACATATGTTTTCTTATTATTATTATTTAATAGAGAATATCCCCATTACTCCACTATAAAGACTAAATCTTATTCAGCAATTTTCGAGTAAGAAGTTCTTCCTCATTTTCATAGCCCTTAAAAATTACTTTCTCAATCTCAAAGTGGTTAAAAAAAACATTATACTTTTCGCTTAAATTACCTTCAGGATATAAGCACGCTACATAGTCCCAAATTTTATTTGTACCAGACTGTATCTGTTTTCGTCCAAAAATCATCAGCGTTTTTGTCCCACCAACAAGTGTCACTACTGAACCTATAGGTAAATAACTGTCCATATAGACCTCCTATTTGCACTCAAGAACAACTTGGTATTTTGATAAAACCTTAATTATTAAGTTTTTGATATTTGATAATGATATTATATTTTGATTAAAATTAATGTAAAGCCCTTCATTATCTCCTGCTGGCTCAACAGATAAAATAAAATTATTACTGTTATTAAATTGGTCATCGATCATGCTTATATCAGCTCTTTCATTTATAGCAAATATGTGCATCAGACCAGTATAATCCCATATGCTAGTTCCTTCTGTAAACTCTGTTATTATGTACATATCAATTTTATCAGAATATACTCCAAGCGATACTATTCCATGATTATCAGTTGTTTTTAATAATTCATAACCATAAATATATTCAGAATAAATATCGGCATACTCCTTATCATATATCATAAAATATACCTTATAGTCAATGAATAATGAATAAATCACTTCATTTTGTACATATTTCCATATATACTTGTTGTAATATTTGTTTAAGTTTTTTTCTGGACTCAAAAGACATTTTCCATTTTCTAATTCTTTGAGCTGTAGTTTATTTAGGATTTTCTTGTTAATAGTAGTAATCTTTTTAGTTATCACTTATTTTCATCTCCCATGATAAGCTGCCATTGCTATACTTTCTCCTGCACTTCTTCCGGCAAATGAACCTGCAATGCCTCCTACAAGACCTCCTAGAAGACCTCCGATTGCAGTCCCAATACCTGGACACACTAATGTGCCAATTGCTGCTCCTCCATAAGCACCTGCTTCACCACCAGCTGCAGCACCTGCCCAACTCCCAGCAACTCCACTAGTAGTTTTTATTGTATTTCCTCCTATTTTATTTCCATCCGACTTGTATGAATCATATATATCTTTTGCATCTAGCACAACTGCAACTGCCCCTAATGCACGTCCTCCTACCTTTACGCCTTTTTCTATTGTTTTAAAATTTTTAGCTGCTGTATATACTGTATTAGGAACAGGTTTATGGTTTAATGCTTCTACAACCTTATTAGTAGGGTATAGCTTATCATTAGTATTTATATGATTATAATTAGTATTTGAATGTGGATTATCTATTCTTGTTGCCCATTCCCCGACAGGTTTACCGCCCTTAATCCTACCAGCTGTATTATCTCGTATCTCAAATACGGTAGCACCTTTTGGATTATTATTAACACTAAAATTAGTATTTTTCAAAGGATTTCTATTTAAGGTAACAGCTGAACCCTTTGCTCCTTCATTTTTAATTGAAATTGGTTTTGGTGTTATTTTGGGTGCTAATTTTGTTTTTTGTGGAACGTAACTCTTCCCTGAAGATCCTATATCCATCCTTGATATTGCCATAAAAACTACCTCCTTGCATTTTTCATCTGTTTTCAGAAAAGCATTTCGTATTAAATATACCATATTATCCTTTATATGTTAAGGTAATTTTTTTGTACCAGACACCATAGCTATCCAGTTATAATCTTTTCAACTTGCATAGCCTATAGTCTTACTGCACTCTTTAAGCTATTTACTGTCTTTGCTCCTATGTTTTCCATAGAAATCAATCCTTCCCTTATATTGCCTGAATGGTTGACTTAACTCAATAACTGGATAACTCCGTTAGCTGGCACATACGTATTCCCTATGAAAATTAGTTTGATAAATCACGACACTTTGAAAAAATAATCTCTTTATTCGACTCCCATAAATCTGTAAACAAATGATTTATTACTTTTCCTCCATCAAGTATCGTATCAGCCTTTTGAGGTAACAATTTCTGCAAATATTTTCTTAAATTCTCTATTCGCATTTTTGCTAATGGGTGAGTGTCGCTAAATTGAATATTATAAGTCTTTTCTATAATATCTAGACATGCAAATAAGAATTCTATTCCAATAAAACAACTAAATAATCCGTATCCTTCTTTTTTATTGTGTGCCATTGTTAATTGAAGAGCTAATTCATCTGCCAAGTATTCATCAGTCCAATTTCTTTTTATCTCATATAAATTTGACTCATCATCCAAGAAACGCTTAATAGTCTTCTTTTTTGGTGACAGATGATCTAATATAATGTGCGAATATTCATGTGCAACAACAAATAATTCTGCAGTATCCCATAATATACCTGATAAGTATAAGTTTTCATCTTTTTCGTAATAGATGTTTGATATAGAAAGATTTTGATAGACAAAGTATAAGGTTAAGGCTTCTACAAATTTAATATGTCCTTGTTTATTAGTTTTTAAATTGCTTAAAATATTTTTTTCATTGAAGTCAAATGTCATATAATCTTTTTGCTTGTTGGTACTTACTTTTGAAAAAAAAGAAGAAATTACTCTACCCATAGAATATAAAAATAAAAACAATCCATCATTTAATACAATGAGTTTCTGTCTATTTTCAAAATCACATGCAAAAGCGTTTAACTCTTGTAGTGGTAAAGTTCCTAATATTATTTCATTAGGAATAAGAATGTTGTTTTCTTGAGCAATATTTTTAACGATTTGTGAATGTCGATTAAGAAGTCCATAGGTTCTCCTATCTTGTTCTTCAATTGGCAAGTTTAAATCTGATGCCATTTCTTTTAATTTTTTAAATAGTATTTTATCACTTTCATAAAGTTCAACTTGGTCACTTCTGTAATTGTGTTTTATTAATTCAAAATATTCATCTAAATCAATTTTAGTAATATCAATTCTCTTTGAATTTATTCGTTCATATTCCCATTTTAAGTACGTAATAGGGTTTCTAGAATTGTAATAACTGTTTTGTTTAAAGCTAAAATTAACAGTAGTTTTAAAAATGTAATTTGAATCCCTATTAAACTGAATACATTGTCTTCTAGTTAATAAATTCCTTCTAACACGAACATTACGACTTAATCCATTTATATATAAATTTCTTTTGTTATTTGGGTAATTAATGTTATTTAACTTGCTTGAAATAAAAGCTATATCTGGCAGAGAAGAACCTGGATTATTATTCAAATAATACTCTCGAGCTCTAGTAACCAATTTTTGAAACTTTATATCACTCCTTAAGCGTTGCATTTCCTTCATGTCGAGAGAAGCCACTTCAAGACCAGTAGTAGTGTCTATTATTGCACCCGTAATAATATCAAGTTTATATTTTCCACTATGCCCATGGGGAACCGATGGACTGAAATCATCGTCATAAGCATGAAACACCCAAGTCATTCTTTTCAACTGGTATTGAGGTTTATATGATTTTTTTCCAATTTTACTAGTGGGATTTTTCTCAATGCTATTCATATCTAATTTGTTCATCACTATCACTCCTTACTTATGTATTTCTATTAAGTTCTATAAAAGAATCATATAAAGATTATTAATCTAACTTCCCATTATAGACATAATAATCATATACATAATTTTACCATATAGCTTGTCTAATTACCAGTAATTATAAAGTTTTCCTTTTAATTTCATTAACTTATTTTTCGGAATTTTTTGGTCTAGTAGGCGAAACCTTGCAATTTCAACCCCTCAGTCGAGTATGAAGTCCCTCCCATGACAACTGTCATGTGTTCCAGACACCATAGTTATCCAGTTATAATCTTGTCAACTTGCATAGTCTATGATCTTACTGTACTCTTTAAGCTATTTTACTGTCTTCACTCCCATGTTTTCCATATAAATCTATTATCCCCCTATATTTCCATCGTCAGAATGGTTGATTTATTTCAATAACTGGATAACTCCGGTAGCTGGCACATAGGCACTTTATTATGCTTTTATACTTCTAATAGAAATTTAATTTTTTTTTGACTCACTTATTTCCCAATAAATAAAAATAGCACCAGTAGTTAAACCAGCGTTACTTTTAAGTTAAAGACAGTTGTATAGTGAATATCTCATTTCAATATAAATCATACACTTTATTATTTTTCAAGATTTTCCCACTCGTCATAAACCTTTAGTATTTTATTATAATGTGTTTTGTTTCTATCAAAATACTTATCTAACTGTGGACTTTCTTGAATCAATCTTCTTATAGGTGTACGGTAATCTTTCTTGAATCGTTCTTTATCAATTTTTTTATCTACGTAACTTTCGTACAAATATAAATCATGTAAATACCAATAAATTGGAATCCATAATATAACAAGAGGTGAAAGCCTCTCCCTTGCGAATTTGTTAATTGTGCAAAAAAAACAATAACGAAGGGGGTTTTCACCTATGAAAAGTATAACATTTATTACAGGTGAATTTAAACAGGAAAAAACTAGTGCTTGGTTGGTTACGTTTGTAAAATATGTTCAAAAGCTTGATTTTGTAAGTCTACTGGATAAAGTCAAAGTTAAGATGAAAAAAGTAGATTATTCTGTTCAAGATAAGCTATTAACCATTGCAATATCTATAGCCGCTGGATGTAAATATACCTCAGACATCAATGAAAAGCTCGTTCCTGACACTGTCATTGCAGAGTTGATTGATATACCAAGGTTTCCTGATCAGTCTCAAATTAATGAACTTCTACGAAGGATGACAAAAGAAAACGTTGAGCAGCTTAAAAATGTCCATCATCAGCTGTTCATGCAGAATACTACATGCTTATCTACTACAGAAAAGATTGTTGTTGATATTGATCAATCAGGTCTTATTGCTAATGGTAAGACGTATGAAGTAGCACAAAGAGGTTATTTCTGTAAGAATAAAAACCAGAAAGGATATCAATTGTCTGCTGCATTTTGTGGCGATGATAATAGAGAAACTATTTCACTTTATCTTGATGCTGGAAATACCCATTGTAGTAATCGGTTTGACGATCTGCTTAACGATACATTATCAAAACTCAAGGATGTGGCAAAGGAAAATAGGCTTATTCTGCGGCTTGACAGTGGCTATGGCTCTAATGAAAACATAGAAAAACTCAAGGACAGAGTAAAGTTTGTAGTAAAAGGTTATTCCACTACAAGAGCATCTAATATAGCAAAAACCATTGCTAAAGAAGAGTATGAAGAAATTGACCGTTTTGTAGATACCTACGAACTTCCGAGTGAAGGCGACTTACGATTTATTATAGTGAGAACCTTAACACGTAAAGGTGATTTCATATATACTATGCTGATTTCAAACATTAACAAAGCTGAGATGTCAGCTCATGAGCTATTTCACTTTTATAACCAGAGACAAACCATTGAAGCTTTCTTTAAAACCTGCAAGAATGTATATCATATGAAAAATCTTCGTACTAGGAAGTTTGACGGCATCTATGCATTCTTGTGGATTGTTTTTATTACACACAATATTATTTCATGGATGAAGAGAACGATTTTTCATGAAACGAAGATGGAGAATGTAGGCATAGGAATACTGATAAACAAATTGGGAATGCTTGTAGCTGAAGTACGAAGAACAGCAGAAACCATGGAAATAGTCTTGCCTGAGATCAGTGCTCTTGGCAGAAGGTTTGTAGAATGCATACAGCAGAAGTCTAAATCGGTATGGCAGACTTAAACATTGTTCTGGAATAAATTAACATATTATCAAGTTTCCAAGATTCAGTATGGCTATCAATTGGTATATTTTAACTACATAAGATAATTATTGAATTTAGTTATTATTTTGGGTTATACATATCTCATTAAATTGGTATCATAGCCAATGTATGGATGGCAACAAATTTACAAATCGTGTTTTTCTGTTTGTACGAAAGTTACGTATCTAAGTATTTTCCGCACGCTTGGTCATAACTATTTAGATTATCCTCTACTGCTTGTGCGAGCACTTTTTTGTATACTTCTAGTTGCTTTTGTTCCCCTTCTGATTTATCAGCTTTATAAAGCAAAGGTAACATATCTGTGGTGATTTGAGATACCCTTGCTTGAGAGTTACTTATTGTTTCATGAACACTTAACTCTATCTCACCCATAGCTATAGAATTTGATTTTATTGATGTCGTAAAAGAAATAATTAGTGCAATTACAGATAAAACGAAAGAGAGAGCCGCGATTAAAATTGCATAATCCATTTTTTTCCCCCTTTAAATATTGAAGATTTTATTTACTTGAATTTTGTTTCTGTAGTTCTAACAACACAATATTAACTAAATCCAAATAATTTTTATTATCAGCTTCATTTAAACATATCATTTTTCCATTTATTATTAATGGTTTTTTTAATTCGTTTTCCAGTTCTTCAAGTAGTGTTATTTTGTCATTATCTGTTATAGGTTTTTGTGTGCTTTCATAAACAAGTTTATTTATTTCATTTAAAACAGCTTGTACCTCTTTATTCCTGTCCCTATTAGGTGTATTATTTATTCTTTGTGCATATTCCACTGCAAATTCTTTTAAGCCTTTTGCCACTGTTTTTCACTCCTTTCTCCTTGTATTTTCAAGTTTATATTATCCCTAAATTTACTTTAACCGACAAAATGATTTTACCATAATCTATCCATATTTCCCATAGTTTTTAACAAATCAAATTTATATGAGTTTACAAAGAAAGAAGTCAACAAAATGTGTACAAACTGGTTATTAAACAGAATAAACTACAATACAAATTATGAAATTACTGATAACAGAACTGGTAATTCTTTTTTTATGTCCAGATTGCAAAAGGGAGTCACAGGATTAATTGTTTACGGTGAAAGCCAAACAGTAGTCCTGTGGCTTCTTTTATCCTGTTGCAGAATTACTTGTGTTATACTGTTACCTGTCGCTAACGCTCCAGTCCTATTACCTCTATTCTAATATAATAAAAGTTTTAATTTAATCTTACGATATGTGGGAAATGACAAGACCGTAGGTATTGGCATTTCAGGGTTTGTAGAGAGTTTACCCTTAACAGTATTCTAACTAATAATACTGTTATCTCTTTACTGTAAGTTATGCTTTTATAATAAGTAATAAGGAATGTCACCTCTAAAACACCATCAAAGTCAGTGGTACCCACGGTTTAAGCCTTAATTGTTGGGGTAAAATAATACGAGTTTAAAAATCATAGTTTGGACACCTCCGCAATACTGTAATCACTTATACCTAAAGCATTTACTTATTAATGTAATATGTTGTTAATTATTGGTTGTTTTATACCTCTATTATTGGCTATTAAGCATTGCCCTATGTGCCAGACACCATAGTTATCCAGTTATCTTCTTGTCAACTTGTATAATCTATGGTCTTACTGCACTCTTTAAGCTATTTTACTGTCTTCGCTCCTATGTTTTCCATAGAAATCAACCCTTCCCTTATATTGCCAGAATGGTTGATTTAATTCAATAACGGGATAACTCCAGTAGCTGGCACATAGGTATTGTTGCACCTATGTTTACCTTCCGAAGTTCTTATACACACACCTCCAACAAATATCCGCCCTAATTTCCCATATTAACCATAAAAACATCATATAATCCTTTACATACAAAAAAGGAATAAAACATTCATATCTTACTATGAAGTCTATTCCTTACATTGGGGATATCCCCTAATTTAGTATACTAATATTTTCTATGCCAAATGCCTCAAAAGGAATCGTTACCCACTTTTGATAATCATCCAATTTTGTACCCTCTGGCGAAAAGTATAATTGAATGCCATATTCGTCAAAGTTAAAAATATTTGATTTTATTGCTTTCTCTACACCAACTTCAATCATTTCATCGGTTATTGGATAATTCATATCCTTTATAGTTTTCTCTATTACCTTACCTATATCAATTCCATCTACAAATAAATCACTTATTTGCATTTCTTTATTTAGATTAAAATCATAATTGAAGGGTATTCTTTTTAGTTCCCATGTACTTCCTATATAAATATTCTCCGTAGTCGCCATGCTCAAATAACCACCAGCATTTGTAAACATATTGACATCGTAGTTATAGCTGCCAAAGTAGAGATTTCCATTTAAGCCCGTATAAGCCTTAGCACTCTCTTTGAAATTTTCTACGTCAAAGCTTGATGCCAACATTCCATTTAACTTCTTTTCTATATCTTCATTGGGAACATTGATAAATTCACCTTGAGTTATATAAATATAGTATTTCTCATTTCCCTCTTGTGTAATATTATTAACCTTAAATTCCAATTTGTTTGGAAATAACTTTTTGCTCAGCTTTTCTTTTTCATAAATATTTATATTTTCATCAAAGTACTTATCAAAAATATATAAATCATCCCCAAGATATTTAAGAGGTATTAGAACCTGTTCAGAGTAACCGTAATTAACAAACTCATCATTTTTTTCATCAAGTATAATTCTTAAACCCCACATATCTAAGGTAAAACTTTGATTTTCTCTAATCCCTTGAAAGGGCTTAGTCATTTTCTCTGTTTCATAGTCATCATAGCAGTTCTCAATTATATATTGGCAGATAAAATTATTAACTTTTGACTTATAGTCGCTCCCAGGCTTAAAAAGATTACCAAGCTCAATTTTTTCTCCAGTATTTAAGTCATAGCCATAGAATACATTTTGTGATCTCAAATTATCCATTTCTAATTTAGATTGAGCTTCAACATAAGCACTATATTCAACAAAAATAACATTGTTAAAATTATATGATATATATGCATTTGAATTTTTCTGCCTAAAGCTTATAGCTTCATTATTATTTGCCTTTAACAAATCAGCTTCTAACTTGAATAATAGCTTCTTCCCAACTTCTTCTAGTTCTTTATTGATTTTATCTTGAACCGTTTTATCCTTCAAGCCTGATATAACTGGAAAATTACTTCTAGTCTCTACCTTTTTTTCATCAGTAGTGTTAATATTCTTATTTTCTATCTCTATTCCATTATTATAAATAAATTTTCTTTCATCAAAGGGCATTGTAGGTTTTAATGCTTCTATAGGCTCTGTTGAAGTATTTTTAGTCTCACAGCCAATAGTTAGCAATAACAAAATGAATACAAGAATAATACATAGCTTTTTCTTCATAATATCACCTTATTTTAAAGGAACATAGCCGCTTTGCTCAGCAAGCTTTTGTCCCTCATCAGATAAAATCCATGCTAATAGCTTTCTTGCATTTGAATCCTTTGGCTCAGTTTTTTTAAGAACAGCATAGTATGCACTGGTAAATGGATACTTACCGCTTTTTATTGTTTCATTGTTTGGCTCAAATCCATCTAACTTCATAAATTTTATTGTTTCTTTGCTATACATAGAGTTTGCATAGTAATAAACAGAGTACCCAATAGCTTTGTCTGAGTTGTCATATGCTGCTATTACTTCAATTAAGCCTGACATCTCAGCTGGTTTAAGCTCCGTTGGTGCATCCATAATATTTAAACCCTTCATTACCATATTTAACATAATAGTCTGACTTCCGGAGTTTTCCGGTCTTTGATATGCTAATATTTCCTTATCAGGACCACCAAGCTCCTTCCAGTTCTTTATCTTTCCTTCATATATGCCTTGAAGCTGTTTAACAGAAATAGAATCCACAGGATTCACCTTATTTACAAGAAAAACAAAGGCTTCTTTTACAACTGGTATTACTTCAAGCTCAATACCTGCTTTATTTGCCATATCCAATTCCTCAACTGAGGGTTCAGTAACAAAGATAATATCTGCTTTGCCAGCAATCAAATTTACATATGCATTATGAGTAGTATTGTGTTTTATAAATGCCTTTCCTTCTTCTGGTGTCAATGAAAGTAACTTCGATGCTATATTTTCTGACAAAGGAATTGTGGCTGTTGAACCATCAACCTTTGGATAGCTATCTTTTGTAAATTTTGGATTTACTGTTCCTGTAGAGCATGAGCTTAAAATTAGTGTTGTAATGATAAACATTACTAATAAAATATGTTTCCTCAACCTTACTCCCCCTTAATTTGCTTATAGATACATTATACCATATATTTACACTTTGCGTTTGTAAGGTAAAAATAAAAAGTCGGCAAGTTCAATGATTGAACTGCCGACTCATCTTCTAAAACTTTACTTCTACTCTTTCTCTTTCTACTTCTTTTATCTCAAGCAAAGGCTCTTGGCGGAAGTTAAACATATTTGCCAATATGCTGTTTGGAAATACTTCTATTGAATTGTTAAACATCGTGACTGTATCATTATAGAACTGTCTTGAATAGCTAATTTTTTCTTCTGTTGAAGACAATTCTTTTTGCAAACCTTCAAAGTTTACATTTGCCTTAAGCTCAGGATAGCTTTCTACTACTACCATAAGCTTGCTTAAAGCATTAGACATTGCATCATCTGCTTCAATCTTATCTTTTACTGTAGTAGCCTTTCCAAATTGATTTCTTGCTTCTATGACAGCTTCAAAAGTTGATGCTTCATGCTTAGCATAGCCTTTTACTGTCTCAACAAGGTTTGGTATTAAATCAAATCTTCGCTTAAGCTGCACATCAATCTGCGACCATGCATTTTTCACTCTATTCCTTTTAGTAACAAGCCCGTTATATATTCCTACGAACCACAATACTAAAATAACACTTATAATTATACAAATTAAAGTAATTATAAATCCCATATTTAGTCCTCCCTTATTTAAAATGCGCCGGCTCCGCCACCACCGCCGCCTCCTCCTCCTCCACCTGAGAAGCCCCCACCAGAGCCTCCCTTAGAGGATAAAGTTGACATAGCCTGTGTGTAAGTCGATTCTGTAGTTTTTGTGATACTGCTAGTTATATGATCTAAGGAATTTAAATGATTCATACCATAACCATAATATCCATAGTACATATATGTTAGACCACTATGTTTGAAATCATCATCCCTAAATACTACCTTTAGCTGTTTTATAACTTCTGTTGCCACTCCCAAGGATATTGCATATACTAAATAATGCTCCCATAGTGTAATAGCTGGTATTTCTGCATCCTTTAGCATACTAAAGTCAGTAAGATATTTACGAAATGCCTTCCATTTGCTAAAATGCTCTATACCTATCTTTGAGCGACGCTTTACTAAGGCTGAATATATAATTAAAATAACCGAAGTTAATACTAGTAACAAAAATCCAAGTATGTTTTCATGGGCAGCCACTGTAAATATTCCATAGCCAATACCTATAAGACCTGAGATAATTCCCAATGCTATACCAGATGCAGGACTTTTATCAAAAAATTTGTATGTATCCGCTTCAGCCTTGACCATAGCTACCCATTTATCATATTTTTTCTTGAAGTTCTCTGCATTCTTTACTGTTTTAGTATAGCTATGAAGCTCATCTAGATTTATTTCTGTTCCATTGCCTATATCGTCTATAAGCCAATTAACCAAGAATTGTTCATGCTGTTTTAGCTCCACACTATTTGTCGCAAGCTTACTAAAAGTATAAGACTGTTTCTTCTTTTCGCTATTCTCAGTCTTTAGCTGTAACACCTTTCTTCTAACTAAGTCCATTAAGGTTGCAGTAATTTCCTTTGGCGTTACACCTCCAAAGTTCCATAGAACAGCCATAACCGCCGGTGAGTAATCATATGGCAATTCTCTGAAATATATGCCTTGGAAGCTTGGTTTATATTCTTTATCATATTTAATGTAGATAAATGCAATCATAAGTAATTGTACAAAAGCCAGTATAAAGCCTACTCCAACAAATACCCTTGCTGTTGCTCTCTTTCTGTTCGCGGTTTCTGTCCACTTTCCTTCTTCGTCAAGTATCCTTTTGGATGCATCTTCATTTACATATTTAGCTGTTGCATTAAGAGCTTCTGCTGGAAATAGTATCCTTGCTTCTACCATATTATTATGTTTAAGCTTTTCTACTACTAGCTCTACACTATTATTGTCATTTATATTTATGCTTCCAGATAAGGGACCATGTGCAAAAGCTTTTATATCTGATTTATTTACAGAAGCAGGCAAACTTATATCAACCCTAAAGTTTTTGATATCTACATCTGTATCTTTACCCATGAACTTCCAATAAAGCTCTGAGGTATCATTATACTTTAATACAGGCTTTCTTACTATATATTTAATAACAAAGGTCTTTTGCTCATCATTTGATTTAGAAAATGCCTGTATCTTTTGACTATTACCCTCAGTCAATACACGAAATGTATTTTCACTTTCACTTTCATTTTGCACAAACTTAATTTTTCTATTAAGTTCAGACACTGTAATATTCTCTATGCCATCACTGCCAGTGGACTCCAAAGTTCTGAATATGCCATTAAAAGCTCCGTCAAACTCATATGTAATATTCTCTTCTACTTCCATGTCTCCATTTTCAGTTACTTTTGCGATTACTAAGAAATCATCAATATAATAGCTTCTATCATCATCAGCATAAACACTCAGATTTAAGCTCATAAGAATAACAATTATCAGCATAAATATTGATATTCTATTTTTAATCCTCAATCTCTCACCCCCTTACTTTATTCTATAACAATATGTTTATAATATAAAGAAAATTATATTCCAAAATAAAAAGGTGCTGCTTCACAATTAACTATTTAGTTGTTTGTGTAACAGCTCCTCTTTTTTATTTTATAATCTTATTTACATATTCTGAAGTCGCCGCTGACAGTAGTGCCCCATAGTTAACATCAAACTCAACAATGTCTCCTACCTTATACTGTCCAATTGCATTTGTAATATTCAGTATCATATGATCACTGCTTGCGCCCATAACCTCTATGCCGCTATCTCTTGGTGTAAGTCCATCAGGCTTTATATCCTGTCTGCCTGCTGCTACTATAGCTCTAATAACTATTCCTTTGTCTTCAAACACTGGCTTTTGACCAAACGCATCCATGCCTATTTCGCCTATTGGCATAGAAGGCTTTTCTTTAAGCTCTATTATTTCAGCTGAAAAAGTAAATGCATCTCTATAGGTGTCTTTTATTCTTTCACCATAAGCAGTTTCAAGACCTAATACTATTGACTCACCTAGTCTTAATTGGTTCACTCTTTTGGGTGTTTCATTCTTTTCAATTAGATATAGGCTACTAGAATTACCACCTGATATAATATCAAGCTTTATACTATATTTTTGCTCTATTTCCTCACCAAGCTTAACCAGCAAGCCTAGGTTTTCATTTGTAGGAATTACTCCACCATAGCAGGTTAAGTTAGTACCAACTCCAATAAGCTTAATATTATCAAGCTTAATAATCTCACCTGCATAATCTACGGCCTTTTCATACCAAACGCCTTCTCTAAGGTCTCCTAGGTCAATCATAAGTATAACCTCATGTACCTTATTTTTAGCTTTAGCTGCTTTTGATAATGCCTTAAGAGTATCAAGCTCTGAATTTAAACTAACATCTGCATACTCCACTACTTCTGCTGCCTGTGACAGCATAGGAATTCTCAAAAGTAATTTTGGTACATTTATATCCTTAAGTCTCTTGAGGTTTTCTATTCTAGAATCAGCTAAAGCATAAACTCCACCATCTACCATAGCTTGAGCTATCTCAGGTATTGCACAAAAAACCTTCGTAACTCCTGCTGCCCTTATGCCATGAGAGCCTAGCTTTTCTGTCAGCACCTTTGTATTGTGCTTTAATTTATCTTTTTCAATTATTAATGCTGGATATTGCATAAACACTCTCCTAACAATATCTTATTATATTTCCATGCTCTGTTTAAGAAGTAAAAGTGAATCCTTGGGATATCTCTTTGATAAAACCCCTAGGGAAGCCATTATGTAGTAGTTATCTATAAGTATCTTCGCATTGCTTGTTGGATAAAGCTCAGTCCCCCTACCGTATTTTCCTATAGACTCCAATATATTTACTCTATTTGGAAGTCTAGTAAGTGCACCGCCTGTACCAACAATATACTTAACATTGGTAAGATCCTTTCCTTCTGCTACAGTCTTCTTTCCAGATGCGCCATATAAATATCTAATAGCTCCTGCATGCCGCTCTAGTGATGTAAGCACAGCTTCTCTTGTTAATCTTTCTATGAATTCCTTTTCTCTTTCTGTTTCAGGTATCGGCTTAGCATTTGCCACCAATTCCAAAACATCAGGGAATTCCTTCTTTAGCTCATCCACGCCGATCTTTTCTACTATATGATTGAGATTCACATATACACCAAGATCTCCCTCAACTGTTCTTTTGGCTTCTGGCTCAGGACTAATAAGTATCCTGTTGATTTCCTCACTGCCTTGTGTAACAGAATGCACATCGGTAGTAGCTCCACCAACATCAAATACTACTAAATCCCCGATATCTTCCTTTAGAAGCTTTGCTGCTTCCATAACTGCTCCAGGAGTAGGTATAATAGGACCACTTACCATATCTCTTACTTTTGTCATACCAGGTGCATGGATGATATGTTCTTCAAAAGCATCCTGTATTACTTTTCTTGTTGGTTCTACATTAAGCATATCTACCTTTGGATATACATTATCAACAAGATAAAGCTTAACACCAAATTCTTCCGCTATTTCTATTATTTCATCTTGATTTTCAATGTTTCCTGCATATATCATTGGTATTCCTAGTTTTAAGGCAGCAATAGTCTCAAAATTGTGAAGTGCAGTTTCACGTTCACCATAATCTACACCGCCAGCAACCAATATAATATTAGGGTTTATTTCTTGTAATCTTCTTTAAATCTGTTCTTCGAAGCTTACCCGCAGTAACCATCTTTATGATACCACCTGCACCTAATGCAGCTTCCTTTGCAGCTCTCACAGTCATATCATAGACAAGACCATGAACAGTCATACGCAGTCCACCTGCAGCACTACTAGTAGCAAGCATTTCATCATACTGTATCTCATCCTGATTCAAGTTATTTCTAAGATCCTCTACTGCACCTTTTAAGCCTACAGTAACATCTCCATTTAATACCGTAGTAGGGAATTGCCCTTGTCCTATAAATTTAGGACAGGGGCTACCTATATCATTAAATGCATTAACTACTGTAGTGGTGCTTCCAATTTCAGCAACCAATACATTAATTTTCATTCTTTATTTCCCTTCTTTTATCTAACCATGAAGCTTACAACATCAATACCATTTGAACCTCTGCCAAAGCCAGCATCCATTCCTGCTTCCTTTGCAATCTCATTGTTAACCTGTGTTCCACCGCAGATTAGCATAACCTTATCTCTAATACCTTTTTCTACACAAAGCTCATGAAGCTTTCTCATATTCTTTATATGAACATCATCATGAGTAATAATTGTACTTGCAAGTATTGCATTTGCATTTGTTTCAATAGCTGCATCAACTAGCTTTTCAACTGGACAGGAAGTTCCAAGATACAAATATTTAATACCATATTTTTCAATTCCACCATGCTTTATATCAAGAGTTTCCTTTAGACCTACTGAGTGTTCATCCTGACCTACTGTCGCAGCAACAACAAACATTGGATTTTCATTTATATCAGCTCTTACTTCTTCCTCAGAATGTACTTTTAGCTTTTCTGGTATAATTAAATCATTAATATTTATATCAAACTTAACTTTACCCTTTATTTCTACTAAAGTACCCTCTGATGGATGCAAGCATTGCTTATGAACAACTGTTACATCCTCCAAGCCCATCTTTTCACCACATTTTATAGCTGCAAATTCTGCTGTTCTTTCATCAAGCGGTAGGAATATTGTAGTTAGCAACAACTCCATCAGCCTTCCACTCAACTTCTGGCTTAACTATACTTGTATTTGTAATATTTTTCTACTTCCTTAAGTCTTATATTTACATTATCATTCTCATCTAATTCATCAATGTAAATAATCTTTGATCGATCTTCAAAGGTATCTCCGCCTATTGCATCAGAAGCCTTTTTAAATTCTTTAGGTATATTATTATAGCCATAGTGAACTGAAACAGGTGCAAAATAATCTTTATCTCTTTCAAATATCATGCCAGCGCCTATACCGCCTTCTATTTCTCTTGGAATACCATCGCCATTTCTTTCTGGATAGTTACCCTGTCTATGAAGAAGCCTTGCTTCAACAGCTTTGAAATATCCGCCAACTTCAAGCATTTCTTCCATGAATAGAACTGCTCTTTCCTTTAGTTCTCTAACTTCTTCACCTAATACATCCATCTCTGTCAAGCTTAACCATTTCTCTTAAGCCATCCATACCATTCAATAGCTTGCTTAGCTGTACTGATAGCATGCTATATTGTTATAATGCCATGGCACATTTCTTCCTTCATCAGGAGTAATAGTTGATTGTATATCAGCACTTGTAAGTCTTGAAATCATAAGGTTAAGCGTATGAGTTACTGTAGCTTCTCTCATGTCTGATTCCATATATTTTGTATTTTGCTGTGCTCTCATTTTATACTCACTAAAGAAATCTCTAAGTGCTACTGCATATGGTAAATCTAGTCTCATACATGGAGCTGGAGGTGCTGTTGGAGGTACTGTTGACAATGCAATATTTTCTGGCTTCATGCCAACCTTTCTTGAGAATATACTATTTATAGCATGTTGAACCATAAGCTCAGGTCTAACCTTCCAAGCTTTCATAGCTGTAGCATTTGCATTATGTGCTCCATCTATTTGAAGCATATCTGCCCAAGCCATTATCTTTTTTGCTTCGCAAGCATCAACAAAGCTTCTTATCATATTAATATTTCTATAAAGTACGTTGTATTGTGGATCTTGGTGTGCTCCATTTACGCCTTCTTCAGCAAACATAACTGCTATATCAGGTCCTGCAACACCGGAAATATATGAATGAAAATTTATTGGTCTGCCTACTTCTTCTTCAATCATATCAAGAGCTTTTCTCTGTGCTCTAACTTGCTTTCTTGTAACGGCAATACCGCCTATACCTTGTGTTGTACCTTCAATAAGTGAATCAATATGAGATTGTCCAGCAGTTCTTATAACCATTATATGGTCTGCACCATGCCATGCAGCCATTCTCATTCTTCTTATATCATCTTCAAATCTTCCTGAAGCTATTTCTGTTGTAATAACGCAGTCTGGTTGAGGGTCAATATAGTCAAAACCTCTGCTTCCTGGAAGTGGAATATAGTTTTTCAAGCCTTCTGAAGTTTCATGATATTCAAAGTCTCCAATTATTCTTTTTTCGTTTTGACCTTCTCTCCAATGCCAGCCTCTTCTTCTTGGTTTATATTTTCTAAGATCTTGCAAAAGTTCTTTTATATCAATTTTTTTATTTATATCTAAACTCATTATTTACCCCTCCTTTAAAACAATGTCTCGACTTCATCCCAATGTTTACCTTCTGCCAAAGCTAATACCTGCTTCTCTTACAGATACTCCTAGCTTTTTAGAAAGTCTCCATACTACATTGCCTGCACCTTTGCCCATAAGACCTTTATTCATAACACCTTCTACTATAGGCTTTACTTCAAAACTTGAAAAACCCATTCTAAGAAGAACACTTCTTTCAATAGCAGGAGTAGTATTCTTTTATCCAAGCTCAAGCATTGGTTTTACAATTGTTTCAGCAAGCTCCCAAAATCTTTGCCTTTAACTCATCATCTGTTAGGTTTTTAAGATGTTGTCTTCTTACTTCATAATCATCAGCTCGTTTCATTTATATATCCCTCCATAATCTATTTTATATTTTACACTTAATTCCTTTAAGTATCTATTACAAACTGCTCATTTGACTTTAGTATCCTTTACAAGGAAATCTATATCATCCTTTGTAACTTCAGTAACCTTATTATTTGTTATACAATTTTTAATATAGAATGCTCTTGCTTTGTTCAAATCATAATCTCTATACTTTATCATAGATGGATGCTCAGGTAATATTATATTTTCTCCTGGAATCTCTTCTGTCAGGATTACCAAACTAAATCTCAATGCCATTTTGCTTTAGCAAAACTAAGTTGTGGCATTGGATGTTTTCCTGCTCCTGTATATTCAGTTTCTTGAACTACTATGATTTGATCCTCATCCATTTCCTGTGCCAAAGCAAAAGCTGCTGTCAAGGATGTATTTCCTGCTGGTCCTCTTTCTAATCCTTCAAGTACTGAGCTAATGCTTCTGTCATATAGAATACTTCTCCTTGTTTTACAAGTTACATATCTATCCAGATATCTTAATGGTCTTGCTGCATTTCTTGGCACATCTGATCTGTCAGGCCATGTAGCAAAAGGTAATTCCAAAGCCTGTATGTCCTGTTGTAAAGGATTTTTTATTAAAGTCATTATCTGATGCCATATGAAGCCCTGAAAAATCAACACTAGCTCCAACAACTTTAACATTCTCAGCTCCTGCTTTTATAAGTCCTCTTGCAGTACCTGTAACATTTCCTCCCCCTGCATTAGTTAGCTACAACTATATCAGGATCTTTGCCTTCTTTTTCTCTAAACTGCATAGCTATTTCATAGCCTAAGAGTTTCAACTCCTGCTATACCAAAGGATGAATATAAGTGAAGCATTAAAATATCCTGTTTCTTCAATAATAATAAGGAAGGTATAGAAAAGCTCTGGTCCTACAGTAAGCTGAACAACTTCTGCTCCATAAAGCTTCACATGCTCTTTGTTTTTCTAATATTTCAGGTTGTCCTACCATTTTGCTGTCATAGCATTCCTGTACAACAATACATTTAAGTCCTTGCATAGCTGCTTGTGATGCAACTGCAGCACCATAGTTGCCACTTGTAGCTGCTACAACACCTTTATAACCATGCTTTTTAGCATGATAAACTGCATTAGCTGCTCTTCTTGCTTTAAAACTTCCTGATGGATTGCAGGCTTCATCTTTTATAAAAATTCTTGCTCCCTTTCCCTTTGGCGCAATTTTTCTTGCAAGTGCAGTAAGATTTTTAAGTTCAATTATTGGTGTATTTCCAACGCTTGCATCTGATTGTATCTTCTGTATTTCTTCTAAGTGTATATCCTGCTTCTCTCATCATTCTCTCATAATCAAAGCCTATTCCACCTGATTCGAAAACAGAGTAATCAATACCAATGGCTTTTTTCATAATCTCATTTTTTCTGCCTATTACTGCAGCATATGACATTATCTTTAATCATTATTTTTCACCTCCAAAGAGGATTTCTTTAACCTGTATGTCTACCTTTAACAATTCAGGTACAAAATCTCCAAATGCATGTGTATATCTAGGGTTAATTGCTACCAGTTCCCCTTTGACTTTTCTTCCTGTAGTAGTTTCAATTTCAATCTGTTCTCCAACCTTTGCATCATGTTACAGCATAACCCTTTACCCAAAACTCCAGAGGTACTTTTTTAGTGTCCTCAGGCACTTGTGGTGCTCTTTCTTCAGGTTTAAGTACTATTTGATGTATTTGTACCCAATCTCCCTTTTTAGCTGAATTCATCTTAAACACTCCTTTTATATCATATTAATACTGGCAGCTGGTGTATAAACAACAGCTGCCAGTATTATAATGTAAAATTTATATTTATCTTTTTATAAGCTTTCTCATATCTCCCATTATTGCTCTTGGTACTGGAAGATCTATCATAGTCTTTAAACCTGGTCTGCATTAATAACATGAGGAATCATATTAACACACATAGCAATTGTTCCAAGTCCACCTTGTACCTCTGGCTTTATTGCCATATTTACTTCGGTGTACCCTTTATTGTTATATAGTCACCTGTATGAGTTCCTTCCATTTCTGGCTCAATTTGTTGTGGATGAATCATATCTATCTTTAACTTCGCCATCAACATAGCCTTGACCTGTCATGTTTACACCAGCAACATTTCCTGCTGCTGCAAAGCCATAAGGAGATTTTCTATCAACTGTAGTAACTATAGGCTTCATTTGTGTTTCAAACTTTTCAACATCCCAGCCAATAGCATCACCAATCATTCTAATTGATTCAGCAAAACCAACATGACCTGCTAATGAACCATCTGCAACTCCCTTGTTAAATTCATCTACAGTAACACCAACACCTTGCTCTTCCATAACTGCTGGACCAAATGGTGATAAACTGTTTACTCTCTTTGCTTCAATATGTTCAACATCTGTCATACAGCCTGTTAAGCAAACTACCAGTAAATCCATTATTAAACCAGGATTAATACCTGTTCCTAGAACTGTAACACCATTTGCTTTTGCTATTTTATTAAGTTCATCTGCTAATTCAGGATTTTGTGATTGTGGATATGCCATTTCTTCTGCTGTTGAAATAACATTTATCTTCTTTTCAAGTACTTGCTTCAATCTTGGAAATGCCTTCTTTGTAAAGGAATCTGTTGCACATAAGCAAACATCAACATTCTTACCTTCTAATACTTCATCAATATTATTGATAATTATTACTTCTTGTTTGTTTCCTCTTTCTACTCCAAGATACTTCAAACATACTTCTTCCTACTCTTTCTAGCATTTCTATCGCATACACCTACGATATCTACGCCCTGCTTTAGTTAAAAGCATTTTTGCCATTCCACTTCCCATTGCACCAAATCCCCAAATTGCTACTTTTACATTTTCCATTATTATACCCTCCGTCTTTTTATTATAATTTTATTATTGCATTTTGTACCAAGCCTAAAATTTTAACTCATACAAAATGATTGCCCATTAATATATTATTGAAACTTAAGTAAATCGCTTAATATTGTATGTATTTTTTCAAGTTATATTATATAGTGCATATCATAACAATTAATCCAATATTTATATACGCAACTATCATGCCAAGATAAAAACACCTCAATTAAATTTTTCAAAAGTTAAATTGAGGTGTTTCAATGCTTTAAATACAATAGATTATTAATTGTTAACGTAAATTTTCAAAATTTTATTGTTTAGAGCAAAATTATTTGCAGTTCCGCAATTAATTTTGCATGTATATTATTACTTTAAAATTGTTTAATTTGCTTTTTTGCTCAAAGTTCTTACTTACTGCAAATATATTTGCAGTAAGTAGCAGGTGTTATGGTATTACCTTTATTTCCATTATTATTCGCTGTTATATTAATTTTCATTATATAAATTCTGATTTAATTCTTTAAAGGCTTATAAATTGCATCTATTGCTCATCTTATATATTAAACAATTACTCTATCTATATATAGTACTATTTATGTCAACACATTATGCATACTTATCCAATTGACTGGTATATTTTATGAAACATTTACTTATGTATTAGAGCCATGCTATATACGCAACATGGCTCTAATACATAAGTAAATGGTTATAACTTACAAATAAATAATTTAATAAATAATTTAAGAAGGAAAATATACATGCAAGTAGAATATTACATAATATATAATTCATATAGATATCGTTTTATTATCTGTGAATTATACGAAAAAAACTTATCAAATTTTAGTATTAAGTACCTATTAATAAACTAATTTTCTACGTTCTTAGATACTATTATAAATAGGAGGATGAAACAACATGAAAAATAGTGTAAGTAACAACTTTTTAAGAAAGGCAGATATTGTTAGTGTATGTCTTATTATTGCTATAGACATGCTTATTGTTTTAAGTGATATTCTAGCTCTTGATAGTTCACAAATACTTCGAACCATAACTCCAACAGTTATAGGTATGGCTTTTGTTCTTGCTATTTATTTTATTCCAATGAATAGTAAAATCAAAGGATTTATTTATGGCTTATCTGTTTTACTTGGATCGTTGGCCAATATGACAAAGGACCCTACCGATACAAGAACAATTTATGCACTAATATCTTCTTTCGTTATTATATCATTATATTATTCTATAAAAATGTTGATCGCACATGGTGTTATTGTAAATGTAATATATATTGCATTGTATTTTGTGAATAATGTTATGTTATTTGGTAAAGAGCGTCCATTTATTTACCTTGTAGTAACTTTATTCCTAATTGATGGTATTTGTCTTGGACTATATTTTATAACCAAATGGGGTCTTCAAATGATTAATAATGCCACAAAAAAAGAAGATGAAGGAAAGGAAATACTTGACAAGTTACAATTCACAATGAATAAGGTTGAGGAAACTTCTATTGCTTTAAATCAAAATGTTAATATGCTTGATCAAAATATAAACATTATTGTTGAATCTAGTAAAGATACTACAATGGCAATGGATCAAATGGCACAAGGAACAGAGCAGCAGGCATTAAACATTAGTGAAATAAACTTAAATATGATAAATGCTTTAGAAAATGTAAAAGCAACAAAGAATATATCAAAAAAGGTATCAGATACCTCAAAGATTATTTCTAATAATGTTATTAAAGGAACAGAAAAAATTGATACCATGACAGTGCAAATGGCAACAATAGGTCAAGCAATCGGAACAGCTGCAACAACTGTAATCGAACTTCAAGAAAATATATATAAAATAAACAAATTTCTTGATAGTATAACACAAATAGCTGAGCAGACAAATCTTCTGGCTCTAAATGCAGCAATTGAAGCTGCTAGAGCAGGTGATGAAGGAAGAGGCTTTGCTGTTGTAGCAGATGAGGTAAAGAAATTAGCCGAGGAAAGTGCAAAAAATGTAAAAGATATAAATAAAATAACATTAGATATTTCAGAAAGTGTAAAGCTTGCAGTAAATAAGGTTGGACAGGGAGAACAGGCTGTTGTAACGGGAAATGAATTAATTCATGAAGTTGCAAAACATTTTGTAGCGGTAAAAAATGATAGCGAAGAAAACTTCAAATCATTAGAAAAAGAAGAATCAATGATAGAAAATGTTACTAACATTTTTGCTAAGGTACAAGATCAAATTACTAATATTGCTTCTATTGCAGAACAACACGCTGCTTCCAATCAAGAAGTATTAGCAACCTTAGAAAATGAAAATACTGAAATAAATTCTATCAATAGCTCAATTAAAGAAATCAAAAGCACTACAGAGATTTTAAATGATATGTTGAAATAATGCTATAAAAGAAATAATATTGCACAGGCATTCCTACTCTAGGAATGCCTGTTTTAAATATGCTGTAGTTCCATTTTATTTTCAATAATTATATTTTCACGCTTACTTGCAGATATTATAATAAAAAGCTAAAATATTAAAAAGATTTAACCTAATAAATGCAAGAATAATAGGATAGAAGGAAAATCAATGATAAATATATTAAAAAACCTTATAAGTAATTTAAGTTATGTAGTAATAATCGCTTTTACTATTTCCAATCTATCGGTATTCAAAAATATAATACAGAAGGAGGAATTTAAAAAATTCGATCTTATTGTACTATCAGTAACATTTGCCCTTTTTGGAATAATAGGCACATACTTCGGAACAGACGTAAATGGTGCAATAGCCAATACAAGAATAATCGGAGTTATGGCCGGCGGTATACTCTGCGGTCCGTTTGTAGGTATTATGTCAGGTATTATTGCTGGAATTCACAGATTTCTATATGATATTGGTGGAATAACCTCCATACCTTGTGCAATATCTACAATTATTGCTGGCTTCGTTTCAGCCTTTTTATATACAAAAGGCACTAAATATGTAAAATGTTTTTATGGATTCATGGGAGGCATTGTTGTAGAGAGTATCGAGATGCTTCTTATTCTATTCATCTCAAAACCTTATTCTAGTGCTCTTTTTATAACAAAAAGTATATATTTTCCCATGAGCTTTACAAATGCACTTGGTATTTATATTCTCATATTGTTGATACAGAAAATTTTTAATGAAAAAGATCAATTGTCTGCAAAGCAAGCTCAACTTGCTCTTGATATAGCAAACAAAACGCTCCCTTACTTTAGAGATATTAACTGTGATTCATTAAAAAATATATGTTCAATAATAAAAGACTCTACTAGTGCAGCCGCAGTTGCAATTACTGATAAGACCACTATCTTGGCTCATGAAGGATTGGGCTCAGATCATCATATTATCGGCGAGCCTATCCAAACCTCAGCTACAATACAAGTAATTAAAGATGGACAAATACGCATTGTAAATACCCCAAAAGAAATAGAATGTTCTTTTGAAAACTGCCAGCTGAAATCTGCAATTATTGTGCCTCTAAAAGAGGGAGATGAGATTAGCGGCACTCTTAAATTATATTTTGCAAAAGAAAACGGCATATCCTTTACACACGAAAAGTTGGCTATTGGCTTATCCCAATTAATTTCAACCCAGTTAGAAATAAGCAAGGTAGGAAAACTGAAGGATTTAGCTATAAAAGCGGAGATCAAAGCACTCCAAGCTCAAATTAATCCTCATTTTCTCTTTAACTCATTAAATACAATTATCGCTTTTTTAAGAATTAATCCAGATAAAGCTCGAGAGTTAATAGTTAATCTGTCGACTTTTTTAAGATACAACATAGAAGAAACAAGCACTTTCGTTGATATCAGTAAGGAGCTTCAACAGGTTAAAGCTTATGTGGAGATAGAAAAAGCGCGTTTTGGAGATAAGCTTAATGTAATCTATGATATTGATGAAAGTATACATATAAAAATACCTTCGTTAATAATACAACCTATCGTGGAAAACTCAATAAAACATGGAATTTTAAAAGGTCGTGGTTCTGGGAATGTTAAGATAGAAGTTAAAGAATATAACTCAAAAAACATAAAAGTAACAGTAGAGGATGATGGTATTGGTATTCCTCAAGCCATTATTGACAGTATATACGCTGGAAACGTCAGTGAAAATAAGATTGGTATGTCCAATGTAGATATCAGACTTCGACATATATATGGAACAGGACTTGTGATAGAGCGTCTTACCGAAGGAACCAGAATTAGTTTTATTTTAAACGAAACTAATAATTAAGACACTACTTATATAGGAATAGAGGTGAACCTATGAATTGTATTATTGTTGATGATGAATACCCCTCAATTGAGGAGTTAAGTTATTATATTACTAATTTCAGTTCAATTGAAATATTGGAGACCTTTGATGATAGTATAAAAGCTCTTGGATATGTACAGACACACACTATAGATGTGATTTTCCTCGATATAAACATGCCAAAATTAGATGGGTTAACCTTCAGCAGAGTGATAAAAACCTTAACAAGTAAACCCATTTTCGTATTTATCACTGCTTATAGTGAGCATGCCCTTGAAGCCTTTGAAGTTGCTGCTTTTGATTATATTTTAAAGCCTTTTTCAGAAAGCAGAATAACAGGCACATTGAAAAGACTTGAAAATTGTACAGCCACTAAATGTAGCACAAAAATTACTTTGTGGAAAAATGATAAAATGCATGTGTTAAATATGAATGACATATATTATTGTGAAGCTCATGAGCATGAAGTGCACGTGCATACAATGGATGATCAGTTTATAGTCTCCACAAGCATTTCTAACTTTTATAAGAAGCTTCCTCAAGAAATTTTTTTTAGAAGCCATCGTTCTTATATCGTAAATACTGATAAAATCACAGAAGTCATCCCTTGGTTCAATAATACATATATACTTAAACTACAAGGGTCAGATTCAGAGATTCCAGTAAGTAGACAAAACATATTATTATTTAAAAAGTTAATGGGCATATAAATGCATTTTATGTGCCCATTTTGTTATTTAATGCGATAATAAGTACTTGCATCTACATTTTCATTATAATTATAGTAAAACAAAATAATTATTAGGAGGGATGATTTTTACTATAATTTATTAGCGATTCTATCTAGATCATTAAAAGCCATTATACACTATTTTATTTAACAAAATATAATAATAGTAACAAGAGGAGGATTAACATGACAACCTTTCTAATTGGACTAGCAATACTTATTGGTGGTGGTTTTTTATACGGTAAATATTGCCAACGTGTTTTTGGCTGATGACAGATCTACACCAGCAGTTTCTAAAGCTGATGGAGTAGACTTCGTAGTAATGAAAACTTGGAAAAATAGTTTAATTAATTTATTAAATATAGCAGGTACTGGACCTATTTTAGGACCTATACAAGGTATTTTATTTGGACCTGTTGCATTCTTAACTATACCTATTGGATGTGTTATCGCTGGATCTATGCATGATTATTTCAGCGGAATGATTTCAATGAGAAATGGTGGAGCTCAAATGCCTAAGTTGATAAAAAAATACTTAGGTGGTGGAGTTAATAAAGTATACAATGTTATTGTTTGGATATTAATGATTTTAGTAGGTGCAGTTTTTATTTACACACCTGGCGATTTAATTGTTAATGAGATAATAGGTCAAAAGGCTTTAGCAACAAATCCAACAACTTGGATAGTATACGGTTGTATATTTGCTTATTATCTTATAGCTACCTTCTTCCCAATAGATGCAATTATAGGTAAAGTATATCCAATATTCGGTGCAGTACTTGTTTTATCTGCAGTTGGAATATTTGGTGGAATAATACTAGATGGAGGAGCAAATCTTACAAATTTATCCTTTGCAACTAATATTTTTGGTCAACATCCTAGTGAACTTCCATTTATGCCTGTATTCTTTATTACTGTTGCTTGTGGAATAATGTCAGGCTTCCACTCAACTCAAGCAACACTAATTTCCAGAACTATGAAGCATGAAAAAGAAGGAAGAACTACATTCTTTAACATGATGTTAGTAGAAGGCTTTATTGCAATGGTATGGGCTGCAGGAGCAATGATAGTATTCGGTAGAGGACAAGCTCTTAATACAAATGCAACTCTAATGATAGGTATTATTTCAAGAGATTTCTTAGGTAATATCGGAGCAATCTTTGCAATTCTTGGAGTTGTCGTACTTCCTATTACATCAGGCGATACTGCATTTAGAGGTTTAAGACTTATGATTGCAGAACAATTTCATATTGATCAAACTAATTGGAAAAAGAGATTAGTTCTTACCATATGTATTTTTATACCAGCTATCGTAATACTAGTATATGCTAAAATCAACCCAAATGGATTTAGTGTACTCTGGAGATATTTTGCTTGGACAAATCAAACAATTGCAATATTTGCTTTAGCAATGATAACAGTTTACTTGTACATTAACAAGAAAAACTACTGGATATCATTGTTACCAGGTATGTTCTATGCATACGTTATATCCTGTTATATATTCCATGCTCCTATAGGTTTTGGTTTAGAAAGCAGACTTGGACTTAACCCAAATAGCTATACTATCTCATATATATTAGCTGCTGCTTTTGTATTATTCTATGCATGGGGTACAATAAAATTAGCTTCAAGTAGAAAAGATGTAATTTTAAAAACTAATTTAGATAACTAAATTTATTTTTTACTTCTCTATGATATCGTATTATTGGGGTTAACGTAAAGAAACAGGTGTTATAATAACACCTGTTTCTTTATTTATTATGAAAAGAATTCTTTCTATTCCTCATTCAACATTCCATATTTTTTTAATTTGTGTTGAAGTGTCTGTCTTTTAATTCCTAACTTCTCAGCACTCCTAGATATATTGCCTTCAAACTCTGTCATTGCACCGCTTATTAAGCTTATCTCCAGTTGCTCTAGTATTTCATCTAAAGACTTTCCATCCTCCATGCTGATACTGTAGGTATTTTGCATAGAGGAAAACATTCTTTTATTTATCTCATTTGAGAAATGTTCAGGTTTTATGATATGCTCCTTATTTATCATGTTCATAGCACTTTCAATAAGGTTCTCCAGCTCTCTTACATTACCTTGCCAGTCATAGTTTAAAAAGGCTTCTTTTACATCATTTGAAAGATACCATACATCCTTCTTTAGAATAACATTATATTTCTTTATAAAATTCTCTACCAAAGCCGGTATATCTTTCTTTCGTTCTCTAAGTGGTGGTATATTTAGAGCGATTACATTTAATCTATAATAAAGATCCTTTCGTAAAAGTCCTTTATTTACAATTTCCAATGGATTTTCATTAGTGGTTGCAATTATCCGTACATCTATGGGGATATCATTTAGTCCGCCCACTCTTCGTACATAACCCTCCTGCAAAACCCTGAGAAGCTTTGCCTGAAGTGGTAGGCTCATGGAATTAATTTCATCTAAAAGCAAAGTACCTTCGTTTGCCTGCTCAAACAAGCCTGGTCTGTTTATTGCTCCCGTAAAGCTTCCCTTTACAGTTCCAAAAAGTATTCCTTCCAACAGTGTCTCTGGTAAAGCTGCACAATTTTGAGCTATAAATGGTTTGTCACTTCTATTGCTTTCGTTATGTATACTCTGCGCAAATAACTCCTTACCCGTACCTGTCTCACCATATATAAGTACTGTGGAAGTTGAGTTTGCCGCCTTTTTTGCTATGATTATAGAGTCTACAAAATTCTCAGCCTCACCCGTTAAGCTTTTAAAGGTATAGCCCTTAAGCTTATCATTCTCAACATCTTTAAACGCTAACTCATGCTGTAGATACTCAACCTTTTTTGATAAATCATGTTCTTTGGTAATATCCTTTGCAATTTCTAAAGCACCATACTTAGAAGCAGTAAGCTTTATTGGTATCGTACTATTTATAGTCTGTATTTGCTTACCATGAATATTTAGATAAGTTTGTTTTGTATTATAAATAGGCTTTCTTGTGTTAAGAACTCTATATAAAGTGCTAGTCTGCGTTGTAAGACTTGGGAATATTTCAAGTATTCTTTTACCTAAAACGTCGTCAATGAGCAAGCCCTCCATATCTGCCATGGCTTGATTGTAAAACAAAGTGGTGCTGTCTTCATCTACTAAATGAATACCTACATCAATGTTTTGTATTATTGTCTCAATTATTGATTTATAAATTAAATTCACTGTCACTTGCAGCACCTCGCAAAAATTAAGGTAGATGTGAAAATCACATCTACCTTAATTATACCAATAGTTATAGTTTTTTTAAATGTATTTGTTTATAATCTCTTCAAAGGATTGCTTTGATTTAGCACCGACAATTCCATCAACATGCTTACCATTGTTGAAAAGATACACAGATGGTATGCTCATTATATTATATTGTCCTGCTATTTCTGGATTTTCATCCACATTTAGCTTTACTACCTTTACCTTGCCTGCATATTGCTCTGCTAATTGATCAATAATTGGAGATACCATTTTGCAAGGTCCGCACCAAGCTGCCCAAAAGTCCACCAATACTGGTTTATCTGACTTTAACACTTCATTTTCAAAATTAACCTTTTGTACTACGCCTACTTTATCACTCATTTTCTAATCTCCTTTCAAAACTATTCTTTATCAACAATACTGATAATTACAGGTTTATATTTTTTCATTCCTTTTATTTTTTCTTCATTTAGTCTAATTATTACATAGATCAATGCTGCTGCTAGCAAGCCTAAAATAGCACCTATACCTTGAGCTGCACTGTCTGAGAAGCCTAATGCTAATAGCCCATAATAGCCTCCAAAAATGCCTGCTATTAAGGCAAGTAGTGGATAAAGATAAATTACTATTGCAGCTGAAAAGAAATCTAAGGTTTCCATATTAACCTCAACCATATCCCCAGGTTTTGCACCAACTACATTTTCCGCTTCTAAAACTAACTTAAGTTGATCTGGTCCTACATGACAAGCTCCACAATCACCACATGCAGTATGCCTTTGCATTCTAATTTTTGCTTTGTCTTCTACTAATTCAATAACTAAACCGGTCTGTCTCATGATTATCTCCTCACATTATTTAACGTACTTAATTATTGTTTCAATTACAGAATCAACGTTTTTGTCAACTTCACCCTTATCTATTGATGCTTTTAAACCTTGCTTCATACATTCAGCTACGTATCTTTCTATCATCATGCCACCAACCTTATTTATAGCTGCTCTTATAGCTGAGATTTGAACCATTACTTCTGTACAACACTTTTCTTCATCTACCATTCTTTCAATGCCTTTAACCTGACCTTCGATTTTCTTAAGTCGTGTTAGTATATCATCCTTATCAATAATCTTCTCACTCATGTTTGACCCTCCCATACCCCGGCGGGGTATCTATAATTCTATTATATAACTAATTTTTGATTTGTCAACTTTATATTATATTTTAATTTAGACCTATATAGAATGCACAAATTAATTAACAATAAAATACATGAAACTTGTACATTCTATAAACAGCGGAATATATATCGCACTATTTTATAAATGTAAAATGTTTAGTGCGATATATCTAGTATATCTCTCACAACTGCTGATGCAAGTATCAATCCTGCTACTGAAGGTACAAAAGAAATACTTCCTGGTATCTGTCTTCTATGTGTGCACTTAGCCAAATCCTTATTACTGCATATACAATTGTTTTTACAGTTATTTTCTGTTTCGAAAAGAGTTACAGGCTCTTCCTTGGAATAAACTACCTTAAGCTTCTCAATACCTCTTTTTCTGAGCTCATGCCTCATAACTCTTGCCAAAGGACATATAGAAGTTTCATAAATATCAGCAATTTCAAGCTTAGTAGGATCAAACTTATTACCTGCTCCCATACAGCTTATCACAGGAATATTCATATTCTGTGCATCTGACAACAAGGTCAATTTTGGAGGAAACCATATCAATAGCATCAACCACATAGTCTAAATCTCTAGATAAAAGCATTTCACTTGTTTCCTCATTATATAAAATCTTATGTGTAATTATATTCATCTCAGGGTTGATATCCAAAAGTCTGTCCTTCATTGTATCAACCTTTGATTTTCCTACAGTTTTTCTTGTAGCATGAATTTGTCTATTTATATTTGTAAGACAAATATCATCATCATCAACAAGTACAACACTACCTAAACCAGCTCTTCCAAGTGCTTCCGCTGTATATGAGCCTACACCGCCGATTCCAAATATAGCAACTTTGCTGTTTTTCAGCTTTTCTATGCCTTCTTTACCAATCAATAGCTCAGTTCTAGAATACCAATCCATTTATACCTCCAAACAAGTCCTGCTTTATAAATTAAAGCAGGACTATGTAAGTGTTATATTAGTTTTTACATTATTATTAATTTTATCATTAATTTTTTGTTGCTATTTTCAACTCTTCTAGCTGTTTTGCATCAGCTGGCGATGGTGCATTTGTCATCAAGCAGCTTGCTGTTTGTGTCTTAGGGAAGGCAACAACATCTTTAATATTGTCAGTTCCTGTAAGAAGCATTATTAATCTGTCAAACCAAAAGCTAAACCGCCATGAGGTGGTGTACCATATTTAAAGGCTTCAAGTAAGAATCCAAACTTTTGCCATGCCTGCTTCATGGGAGAATCCAAGCAGTCCGAACATTTTTTCCTGTAGCTGCTGATTATGAATTCTTATGCTTCCTCCGCCTATTTCATAGCCATTTAAGACCATATCATATGCCTTTGCTCTGACCTCTGAAGGATTAGTGTCCAGCATTGGAATATCTTCATCCATTGGGCTTGTAAAAGGATGATGCTTTGCAACATATCTCTTTTCTTCTTCATCATAATCAAGAAGTGGAAATTCAGTTACCCATAAGAAGTTAAACTTATTCTTATCGATAAGCTCAAATCTTCTGCCAACCTCAAGTCTCAATTGTCCCAAGGAATCATACACAACATTAGAAGCATCTGCAACAATGAATATTATATCTCCAACCTTCGCCTGCATTCTTTCTACTATACCATTTAATTCTTCTTCCTTTAAGAATTTTGCTATAGGTGATTTTATTCCATCTGCTGTAATATTTATCCAAGCTAAGCCTTTAGCCTTATAAATCTTTACATACTCACCAAGACTATCAATTTCCTTACGACTTAGTTTTTGCACCTATACCCTCAGCGTTTATAGCTTTTATAAGTCCCTTATTTGCAACTGTATCTGCAAACACCTTGAATTCCGAATTTGCAACTATATCGGCTATATCCTTTATCTCCAAGCCAAAACGAGTATCTGGCTTATCAGAGCCATATCTCTCCATTGCTTCCTTGTAAGTCAATCTCTCCATTGGGAGCTGAAATCTACATCTAATACTTCCTTAAACACCTTTTAATCAATCCTTCATTTACCTCTATTACATCTTCTATATCAACAAAGGACAGCTCCATATCTATCTGAGTAAACTCTGGCTGTCTGTCAGCTCTTAAATCTTCATCTCTGAAGCATCTTACTATCTGGAAGTATCTATCAAAGCCTGACACCATCAATATTTGCTTAAATAACTGAGGTGATTGAGGCAATGCATAGAAGTTACCTGGTTGAACTCTACTTGGTACAAGATAATCTCTTGCTCCTTCAGGAGTAGTTTTTGTAAGAATCGGAGTTTCTATTTCAATAAAGCCCTTTTCATCAAGATAGTCTCTCACAACTTTAGCAACCTTGTGTCTTGTAAGAAAATCTTTTGCATGGAAGGCTTTCTAAGGTCAAGATATCTATATTTCAATCTTACGGCTTCTGATTCCTTAGCGTCATCCTCAATATATATTGGTGGTGTCTCTGACTTGCTGATTATATCCATACCACTTACTATTATCTCTATACTCCCTGTACTTATCTTGGTATTTACAGCCCCACCTCTTTTAGCAACTTCTCCTGTAATGCCAAGTACAAACTCTCTTCTTACCTTTGCTGCTTCGTTAAACAAGCTCTCAGTAGCATCCTTATTAATAACCGCTTGCACCAAGCCAGTTCTATCTCTCAAATCAATAAATTTTAGACTTCCTAAGTCTCTGCTCTTTTGAACCCAGCCGTACACCGTTACCTTTTGTCCAATATTATTTTCACTTAGCTCTCCGCACATATTGTTCTATTGAATTTACTCATTTATAACGCCTCCTGTTTTATTGATTTCATATATTCCACCAATTGACTTAATTGAATCTCTTCTTCACTGCCGTTTTCCATGTTCTTCACTTTAATTTTATTATTACTTATTTCATCCTCACCGATTACAGTTATATATTTTGCATTCATTTTGTTTGCATATTTCATTTGAGCTTTAAGACTTCTTGCCATGTAATCCTTATCAGCTCTTATACCGTTATTTCTTAAAGTATGTACCAGTTTTATAGCTTCTTTGACCCCTGCATCTCCTAGTCCTATTATAAACAAGTCCATAGTCTCAGGTGTCGGTATTTCTATCCATGACTTTTCAAGGACTAATAATAGTCTTTCTATCCCCATACCAAAGCCAACTCCTGGCATAGCTAGGGCCACCACATCTCTTCAACAAGACCATCATAGCGTCCGCCTCCGCAAACCGTACCCTGTGCACCAATTTTATCAGTTACAATTTCAAAGGCTGTCTTGGTATAATAGTCCAAACCTCTAACAATCCTAGGATCAACAGTATATTCAAGACCCATCAATTCAAGAGCTTCTTTAAATTTATCAAAGTGATCACTGCATTCCTCACAAAGGTTATCCAGCATGAAAGGAATATCAGTTATTTGCTGCTTGCATCTTTCCTCCTTGCAGTCTATTATTCTCATAGGATTCTTATTATATCTATCCTGACAGGTTTCACAGAGCTTATCTAGCTTAGGACTTAGGTATTCCTTGAGCTTTTTATTATATTCGGTTCTACAATTAGGACAGCCTATACTGTTAATTTTAAGCTCAAGTTCTTCTACTCCCAGTCTTCTATATAATGTCATTGCAATATTAATTACTTCAGCATCAATAGATGGATCATTAGCTCCCAAAGCCTCCACTCCAAACTGATGATGCTCTCTAAATCTTCCCGCTTGCGGTTTCTCATACCGGAAGCAAGGAGTAAAATAAAACAATTTTGTTGGCTGCGGTTCATTAAATATTCCGTTTTCTATAAAGGCTCTTACAGCAGGTGAAGTTCCTTCAGGCTTAAGTGTTATACTTCTTCCTGCCTTATCCTCAAAGGTATACATTTCCTTTTGTACAACATCTGTAGTTTCTCCTACACCTCTTTGAAAAAGCTCCGTATGCTCAAAAGCAGGTGTCCTTATCTCAGCATATCCATTAAGAGCGCAAATTTCTCTTATTAGTGCTTCAACATACTGCCACTTATAGACCTGTGCTGGAGTTATGTCTTCTGTTCCTTTTGGTCTTTTAATTTGCATATTTATCACTCCTCGTTTTATTTCAAATATTTACAAAAAAATAAAAACCCTCGCCTCTGACATAATCGTCAGGGACGAGAGTAATTCCCGTGGTGCCACCCTGCTTGTAAAAACAAACTCAAATCCTTAACGTGGATATTCGCAACTGCCTAATGATTTCAGCAATTGAGCTCATAGGTGTCGTTCATCTGTCTTTCTAAAGGAACGCTTTCAGTCGCGACATTCCATCCCTGACAAGCAGTTTCAGACTATTCTTCCTATTCAGTGCTTAAATATATAATTATCCCTATTGATGATATATTATAGTACTTATGTTTACATATGTCAACAGCAAGTTTTTATTTACACCTATTTATTATATATAATTCATCAAGTAATTGAATTTTCTTATCTATTTGCTGCTTTATGTTTTCTATATAAAGTTTAATATCCTTTATGTTTCTTTGTCGTTTTATCAAGCCATTGTCAATGTATATAGCTTTCGTAATAGCATCAGCTCCAAAGGCGATGTTGGTTTGCTTCTCCTCGATTATCTGTATGTTGTATATACATTCAAAGCCTGGCTTGCAGTAGCCAATGTTTTCTAAGTTCTCTGTCATATGCTTCTGCCTATAAAGGTAATAGGGCTGCATACCTTGCTGATTAGCAAAAGCTGTAGCTTTCTCCATCATCTCCGCAACAATGCCTTCAGTTATTACTGCTTGCTCAAGATTTTCATGGATGATTGAAGCTCTTTTTATAGCCAGTGTATGCACAGTAAGACTTTCGGGCTGTAGCTTGGCTATTTGTTGTAAAGTATTATCTAGGTGCTGTAGCTCCTCTCCAGGCAATCCTAGTATTATATCCATGTTTATATTATCAAAGCCCAGTTTTCTTGCTAATTCAAAACTTTTTATAGTTTCCGCAGTGGTATGTGCTCTGCCTACTCTCACAAGAGTCTCATCATTCATAGTCTGAGGATTTATACTTATCCTTGTAATACCATACCTCTTCATAACTAGAAGCTTGCCTTCCGTAATGGTATCAGGCCGTCCTGCCTCACATGTAAACTCCAACAAATTTTCACCAAAAAGTTTTTTAGCTTTACTTAGCAGTACCTCCAGCTGTGTTTCTGATAAAGTAGTAGGCGTGCCTCCTCCAATATAAATAGTCTGCACTATCAAATTGTTTTTATTCATATATGCTGCAGTCTGTTCCATTTCATATATAAGAGCAGTCAAATAACCCTCAACCATATTGCCTGCTAACTTTAAGGAATTTGAGGTAAAAGAACAATAATGGCATCTTGTAGGGCAAAATGGGATTCCGATATAAATGCTAACCTTATTGCTCTCCAAAGGATATATAAACTTTCGCTCATTTAATGCAATATTAATTGATAGCTCAACCTTCTCTTCGCTTACCAGATAATTATTCCTCATATATTCCATAATTTGTTCTCGGTCATGTCCATCATCCAAAAGTCCATTAATTATTTTTATTGGACGTATTCCCGTTAAAACACCCCAAGGATATGTCTTATTAAGGTTCTTGGACAGAAGCTTGTACATAGTAAGCTTAACAGCTGACTTTGACTGTTTTTTTACATCACAAGTAGCAGAGAATACCTCATTATACTCATTTTTTATATCTTGATGCTCCATAGAAACATAGGACGAAATGCTATCTGTATTATATTCTATTGAACTATGTAACAGAATATCAGAATCTTTTAAAAAGCCTTGGTCATTTCCCAAGGCCTCAGGTTCTATTATTTCAATGTCTTGTATGCCATAAAATAATCTAACTATATCAGCCGCTTCCATGGCAAAATTGTGGTTAACTACTAGCTTAATCATATATTATTCACCGTCTAATCTTCAAATAGTTCTCTTCTTATCTTAGAGACCTGCATAGAGGTAATTCCTAATTCAGCAGCTACTTCATAATCTTCAAGGTCTGATTCCATTACAGTCATCATATCATCAAAATCATTATCCATTTTGAAATTTGAAGGCTTTCTCTGATTCCATCTCTCTTGTTTATCCATGCTTACCCTCCCGCTTTATGAGCTTTACGCTGATTCTATATATTATGTATTTATTGTTGCCCGCGGATTTAAGTATATGCATGAATATTTATTATTTAAAAAATGGATTGTTTTTCTTTTCTGATCCTATTGTAGAGGAACCGCCATGACCAGGATGTACAGCTACCTCTTCTGGTAAAGTAAATAGCTTTGTGTTTATTGACTCAATTATACTATTATAATCTCCACCTGGTAAGTCTGTTCTGCCTATGCCGCTAGCAAATAAAGTATCACCCGAAATCAAGTCTTTACCAAATAATACTCCTATGCTTCCCATGGTATGTCCTGGAGTATGTAAAATCTTAAACTCAGATGCTCCTAGCTTAAAAATCTCACCATCTTTAAGGTGAAAATCTGACTTTTCTTCAACTGGAATTCTGCTTATCATTGAAGAAAGATTAATTTTAGCATCATTTAACATGCCTTCATCATCAGCATGTATCCCTACAGCTGCTTTGCAGTAATCTCTAAGCTCTTTTAGTGCAATTATGTGATCTCCGTGTCCGTGGGTCAGCAATATATACTTAACTCTTAAGTTATTTTCCTCAATAAAACTTTTTATTACCTCAAATTCTCCTGCTGGATCAATAACTGCCGCTTCCTTCGTATTATCATCAGCAATTATATAACAATTTGTTGATAACCTGTTCAATGGTAGTTTTTTTAACATAATAATGCCTCCTAAAAGTAAAAATTATATTATCTTCTCACTGTCTATTATTAATGTGACAGGCCCATCGTTTATTATATTAACCTTCATATCCGCTTGGAATACGCCTGTTTCTGTTTTTACATGCTGTGCTCTACAAGCCTTTATTAGCTCTTTATACAGCTCATTAGCGAACTCAGGCTTTGCAGCAGCTATGTAATTTGGTCTGCGCCCCTTTCGGCAATCACCATAAAGAGTAAACTGAGATACCACCATCAATTCACCTTTTATATCCATAAGTGAATAGTTCATATTGCCCTCTTCATCATCAAATACCCTTAAATTAAGTATTTTGTCCCTCATGTAGTTTACATCCTCCATAGTGTCCATTTCACTAACTCCTAGCAAAACTACAAGACCCTTTCCGATGCTTCCTACCAGTCTTTGTTCAACCTCAACACTGCCTTGTATAACTCTTTGTACAACTGCTCTCATATTACTACCAATCCGTTATTGTTTCGATCTAAATACATCAACAACGCCTTCTATTTTTTTAAACTTCCTTATTAGCTTATTTAACTCTTCAACATCATGTATTTCAAGTATGAAGTTTATAACCGCCATTCTATCCTTTGTAGTTCTTGAATAGAAAGAATTTATATTGATTTTGCTCTCATCAATCATAGAAGTAATCTCAACGAGTAAGCCCTTTCTGTCAGAAGCTCTTATCTCAACATCTGCATTATATGAAACCTTGGCTACCTCATTCCATTCTACTTCAATTAATCTTTCACTTTCTTTTAAAAACTCATTGGCATTTGGACAGTTTCTTCGGTGTATTGATACGCCTCTGCCCTTGGTAATATAGCCAAAAACTTCATCTCCTGGTACTGGATTGCAGCAGTGGGCAAATCTTATCAAAACATTATCTATACCCTTTACCTTAATACCTGTAGAGCTTAACTTCTTCTTGATGTCCGTTTTTTGTAGTTTATCCTCAAGCTCAGCAATAATATCTTTATCTTCAGGCTTGAATACCTTTTTGTACTCATCCTTCACCTTTATTATAACTTGGTTTGCCGACAGACCTCCATAACCAACAGAAGAATACAAATCTTCAACAGAATGTAGACTAAAATTCTTAGCTACAGTTTCCAACCACTCAGGTTTTAGAAGAATTGATGCTACATAGCCATGTCTTTTTACTTCTCTCTCTAAAAGTTCTCTACCTTTTAGAATATTTTCGTCTCTTTTTTCCTTTTTAAACCACTGTTTTATTTTATTCTTTGTATGATTGCTTTTTACAATTTTCAGCCAATCGCGGCTTGGACCGTTGGCATTTGTTGAAGTTATTATCTCTACAATATCGCCATTTTGCATCTTGTAGTCTAAGGTGACTATCCGTCCATTTATTTTGGCTCCTACACACTTATTACCTATATGACTATGAATCTTATATGCAAAATCAATAGGAGTAGAATCAACAGGAAGGTCAATTACATCGCCCTTTGGAGTGAAAACATAAACCTCATCAACTAACAAATCTATTTTTAGAGTTTCCATAAACTCTTTTGTATCCTTAATCTCATTTTGCCACTCCAACATTTGTCTAAGCCAAGTGAACTTTTCATCAAAATCTTTCAAAGAGTCTTTACCCTCTTTGTACTTCCAGTGAGCTGCGATACCATACTCAGATGTTCTGTGCATGTCCCATGTTCTAATCTGCACCTCAAAGGGTTGTCCATCTGGACCGATTACAGTTGTATGCAACGACTGATACATGTTAGGCTTAGGCATAGCAATATAATCCTTGAATCTCCCAGGAATAGGCTTCCACAAGGTATGTACAATACCCAAGGAACCATAGCAATCCTTCACGGTATCAACTATAATACGAACTGCTGTCAGGTCAAATATCTGATCAAAGGCTTTGTTTTGTAAGAACATTTTCCTGTATATACTTGAAAAGCTTTTTGGTCTGCCTTCAATATGAGCCTCTATACCCACACTATGGATTTTCTCATCAAGCTGTTCAATAACTTCATTTATATATTCTTCTCTTTCCTGTCTCTTTTTTGCAACCTTATCAACTAAGTCATAGTATTCCTTTGGCTCCAGATATCGTAATGCCAAATCTTCCATTTCCCATTTTATCATAGATATTCCAAGACGATGAGCAATAGGCGCATAAATCTCCATTGTCTCTCTGGCTTTTTCCTGTTGCTGCACATCTGTCATATACTTCAGTGTTCTCATATTGTGAAGACGGTCGGCAAGCTTAATTAGAATAACTCTAATATCCTTTGCCATGGCAATAAACATCTTTCTGAGATTCTCAGCCTGTTGATCTTCCTTGGTCGTATACTCCAGCTTACCCAGCTTAGTAACGCCATCAACCAGCATTGCTATTTCTCCACCAAACTCATTCTTTATATCTTCATAAGTATATGCAGTATCTTCTATAACATCATGAAGTATACCACCGGCTATAGTGACATTATCCATATTCAGGTCAGCCAAAATATAAGCCACTTCCATAGGGTGGGAAATATATTCCTCCCCAGATTGTCTCATCTGACCTACATGAGCTTTTGAAGCAAAGTCATAAGCTTTCGTAATTATTTCGGTACTATCAGAAGAATTATATTTTTCAATTTTATCAAGAAGTTTTTGTAACATATTCAACACCAACTTTATAATTTTCTCTATATAATATATATATTATATAGAGAAAATAGCTGGATATCCAGCTATTTATTTATTGCTTACATCTTACTAATATATTATTACTGAATCTAGACGATAGTCTTTTAGTGTGTCTTTCCCATTTAAGAAGCCCAACTCCATAAGAACTCCGATGTGTACTATTTCTCCTCCGAGACTTTCCACAAGCTTAGCAGCAGCAAGGATAGTTCCACCTGTAGCCAGCAAGTCATCAACAAGTGCAACTCTCATTCCCTTAGTGATAGCATCCTTATGTATCTCAAGTGAATCCGTACCATATTCAAGAGAATATTCATATTTAACTGTTTCTCCTGGGAGCTTTCCAGGTTTTCTTACTGGAACAAAGCCAACGCCCAATTCGTATGCTACAGGAGCACCAAATAAGAAGCCTCTTGCCTCAGGGCCTACTATAACATCAACGTTTAAATCTCTGATTTTATCAGCTATTGTTTTTATTGCCGCCTTGTAGGCTTCACCATCTTTTAATAATGTGGTTACATCCTTAAAGCTAATTCCTTCCTTCGGAAAATCTTCTATTACTCTAATGTACTTATCAAAATCCATTTTACTCTTACCCCCGTACTCAGTTTTTATTTACCTTAAAGTCTTTAATAACTAATTGAACGCTTTCATTATTATTCCATAGATTAATATCCATACTACATATTATATCAATTTTTCTATTAATTGATAATACATTATATGAATTTCCCATGTTAAAAGCTATTCCCTTTATAGTATTACTTCCATCATACAATGAAAGTGATAGATGCTTGTTATTTGCTCCAACTAATCTACGGTCTAATACCTGTAAGTTTCTGCATACAAACTGTGGATTTGGATTACCCATTCCAAAAGGCTCCAACATTTTCAACTGTTTTGCTGTCTCAAGAGTTACATCTGCTTGCTCCAGCTTATAATCTACGTGGATTTCCGGTTGAAGCAGCTTTCCTTGAAGCATATCATTAGCTATATCATTAATACGCTTCCTTAGTTCATCAATGTTTTCTACATTTATTGTAAGTCCTGCAGCCATTTCATGGCCTCCGAATTTTTCAAAAAGCTCACTACAGCTGCACATAGCATCATATATATTAAAGCCCTTCATACTACGTGCTGAGCCCTTGCCTACGCCATTTTCAGTAGCAATCATCATTGTAGGCTTACTATACTGCTCAACAATACGTGATGCTACAATTCCTATTACTCCTGCATGCCAGCCCTCACCATCAAGAACAATTACTCTGCTATTTTCTATATCATAACCATCCTCAAGCTTAGCAACAGCTTTTTCTTGAATTTCTGCCTCTATCCGCTGTCTTTCTCGATTCTCCTGTTCCAGCTCTTCTGCAATTTCATAAGCAAGAGCTTCATCCTCAGTAATAAGAAGTTCAACACATCTTGCCGCATCAGCTAAGCGTCCTGCCGCATTTATTCTAGGTGCAAGCATAAAAGCAATATTATAAGAGCTTATAGGCTTATCCTTAAGTCCACTTACATCAATCAGTGCTTTAAGACCTACATATTCTGTGTCTGCAAGCTTCATAAGACCATGCTTTACAAGTATCCTGTTCTCACCAAGCAGTGGTACTACATCTGCTACTGTACCTATTGCTGCAAGCTCCAAAACATCCTGTATCAAATCGCCACAGCCTATGCTATCTGTTACTGCTTGCATCAGCTTAAAAGCAACTCCGACGCCTGCAAGCTCTTTGTATGGGTAATCACTATCAGGTCTATGAGGGTTTACTACTGCACATGCATTTGGCAAATTCTCTCCGCACTCATGATGATCGGTTATAACTATATCCATTCCAAGTTGTTTTACTCTTTCTACTACATCACAAGATCCTATACCACAATCAACAGTAATAATAAGATTTACTCCCTGTGTCCCAATGTGTAAAACAGCCTCTTCATTTAAACCATAGCCTTCATCAGCTCTAACAGGTATATAATACATAACATCAGCTTCAAGTTTTCTTAAAATATTTACACAAAGTGAGGTAGAGGTTACACCATCTACATCATAATCACCATATATGCAAATCTTTTCATTTTCATCAATTGCTCGAAGTACACCATCTACTGCTAAATCCATATCTTTTAGTATGAATGGATCATTCAAATATCCAAGCTCCGGATTCATAAACAGTTCAGCTGCTTCTACAGTATCTATACCTCTGTTGATTAAACTTCTTGCCACGATACCACTAATATTTAGTTGTTTTACCAGCTGGTCTGCTATTTCATAGTCTTTATCATAGGCAACCCACTTTTTTTTCACCTGTATCACCACAAATACTTTCTTTGATAAATTTTCTAAATAGAATATAATTGTTTTTTCTCATTAATTCTATACACATGCTGAATTAACGCACATAAAAACAAGGTAACTGCTTTCACAGTTACCTTGCAGCTTTTTAATGGCTAGCAGCCGGGTTGAATTTTTTTCTTAGTAACACCCAAATTGGACTCGCTATAAATACAGTTGAGTAACAACCGCTTAGAACACCAACCATCATTGGCAGTGCAAAATCTCTTATAGCAGGAACACCAAGGATATATAGAGCCAAAATAGTTACTAATGTTGTGACTGATGTATTGATAGTTCTAACTAAGGTTTGTGATACACTTACATTAACTAGCACATCATCGCTCATTTTCTTATTGTTTTTAACATTTTCTCTGATTCTATCAAATATAACTATAGTATCATTTATAGAATAACCTATTATTGTCAATAACGCTGCTAAAAATGAAGAAGTTGCAGGTATTTGAAATATTGCATATACCGCAAACATTATACCTATATCATGAAAGAGGGCAACCACTGATGCAACACCAAATCTCCACTCAAATCTTATAGATACATATATAAGTATACTAATCAATGCAAGAAGCAAAGCAATGACCGCTTGCTTCAATAGTTGATCTCCTATAGATGGTCCTACAACTGCAAACTCTATATTGGTTTCTTCAACACCAAGATTTTCTTTAAAATCATTTTTTATCTCGCCTTGCTCTGGTACATCAAAATCAACATTGGTCTTTATAAGTGCTAATTCGTTTTGATTACCAGCATAAGTAACAATAACGTTATCATCATACTTTAACATAACTGTTCTTACTTTTTCTAAATCAAATGACTTATCAAATTTAATTGTTATAGATGAACCGCCTGTATATTCAATTCCAAAGTTCAAGCCACCGTTAACAATCCCGAAAATCAAGCCTATTATTAATATAATACCAGAAATACTAAACCATATGGATTTGTATTTCATAAAGTTAAAAGTCCTCATTTATTTTCCCTCCCTTACTCCATACAACCATTTATTCTCTATGCCCATTCTGATTGTAAGTGTCATTAGATACTTAGTTACAACTATTGCAGTAAACATACTAGCTAATATACCTAAAGACAACGTTACTGCAAAGCCCTTTATTGGACCTGCTCCAAAGTAGAACAGTATAAGCGCTGCAATTAAAGTAGTTACATTGGAGTCTAAAATCGTAATGAAGGCTCTTCTAAAGCCAGCATCAATTGCTGCTCTTAGTGATTTTCCTACTCCTAATTCATCCTTGATTCTCTCAAAAATGATAACATTTGTATCAACTGCCATACCTACAGAAAGTATAATACCTGCTATACCTGGGAGAGATAAAGTAGCATGTATTCCTGCCATAGCAGCTAAAGTTATAACAGTATAAAGTACTAAGGAAATATCTGCTATAAGTCCTGGAAGTCTATAAAATAGCAGCATGAATAACATTACTAATATTATTCCTACAGCTCCAGCAAATAGACTTTTTTCAAATGAATTTGCTCCAAGCTGTGGACCAACTGCTGTTACTGACACTACATTCAATTTAACTGGCAATGCACCGGCTCTAATAACAGTTGCAAGATCAAGAGCTTCTTCCCTGCCGCCGATTCCTGATATCGATGCTTCACCGTTTGGTATAGGCTCATCTACTCTAGGATTAGAAACTAAGTTATTATCTAAATAAATACCAATTTGCTTACCTACATTTTTTGTTGTTGCATCTTTAAATTTAGTTGCACCTTCAGCATTTAGCTTTAATGAAACTACGTAAGCTGTACCCATTTCATTTGATGTCTCTACTGATGCATTTTCTACATCTGCACCTGTTAATACAACATTTCCAGTCTCATCTCTAAATTCAAGTTGTGCTGTCTGACCAATTACCTCCAAAGCTCTTTGAGAGTCTTTAATCTCTGGTAACTGAACTTCTATTTTGTTCGTACCTTGTCTTACAATTGAAGGTTCTGCAACGCCAAGAGAGTCAATACGTTCTCTTATTGTTACTAATGCTCTTTCCATTTTTTCATCATTTATAGGATCTTTAGGATCCTCCTCTGCTTGCATTAATACTGTCGCTCCGCCTCTTAAGTCAAGTCCAAGTCTAATTAAGCTTTTAATTGGTACTATGTCATATTTGCCAAGTGGCAACCCAAACGCTGCTATGTATGCCAAAAAAGCTATCAATAAGACAATTGCCATGAAAATGGCTATGTTTTTGGATTTCATTAGTATACTCCCCCTTTAATTATTTCACAAAATTTATTATATAACTTTTTAAGAATATAGTCAATTCAAAAGCTCAAGTAACAACGTCAAAAAAGTCATTTTAGCTTACAAAATATAATATTTTATATTAATAGCTTCAAAATAGCCATTATATATGTTGTAAAAAATATATAATTAACTTTCTGAAATTAAATATTCTTTTGATAATGTTACATATCCAGCTACAGATTTTCTTATACCCTCAATTTCTTCTTTAGTAAGCTCTCTAACAACCTTAGCAGGACTTCCTATAACCATTGAACCCGAAGGTATTTGCTTACGTGAAGTAATTAATGAATTTGCTCCTACTATACAGTTATCTCCAATAGCTGCTCCATCAAGTATAGTCGCTCCCATTCCTATAATACAGTTACTACCAATTTTGCAGCCATGTACTATGGCATTGTGTCCTATTGTAACATTGCTTCCTATGCTTACATCATAATCATGATCACAATGCAGTACGCAACCATCTTGCACGTTAGTATTACTTCCAATTTTTATCTCATTTACATCTGCTCTTATTACAGAATTAAACCATATACTACAATTTTCCTCTATGGTACATCTTCCTATAATAGTACAGTTTGGCGCTACAAATACATTTTCTGCTATTACAGGACTATAATCATTATATTTTATTATCATATCTTTTCTCCTCTCTGCACAGTAACCCATAAATGCTATAATATTCATGTTCAATATTATATTGCATTTAAAGGACTTGTCTTATACATATAAAAAATTCTCCATAAGCATTAAGCAGTAACAAACTAACCTGTTACTGCTTAATGCTTATGAATTTAAAATTTTAAAAAAGACTTCAATTGAAGTATCTTTTATAGCTAAGAACACCTTTTATGAAATACATTACTTTGTATTATAATATAATCTTACGGGTATCAGTCTTACGTACTCTACCATTTTCTACATTTTCGCACTTTTGGTTAGCAACTGTGCAAGAAGTTTTACATGCTGACTGGCAAGAGTTTTGACATTCTCCACAGCCACCATTTATAGAGCTTTCGCATAAAGTTTTACTATTTAGTGTCTTTATATGCTTCATTCGCTTTCCTCCTCCTAACAATATACTCATAAATTATATCACAATACCTTTATTCATGGAAGATATTTTTCCCTCTATTAGTTCAAATTTACACCTATGATGCCCCCAATTGCGCCTACAACTGCTGATACAAGTAATTTTGCAATTATGTATACATCAAATGAAATACTTTGACCAAAGGCCATTCCAAACGGTATTAACATCAATTCAAACAATAAGCCCAGTACCATACCAAACATCCAGCCTCTCTGCTTAAGCTTCTTGCTTCCATATATGCTGGAAATTGCAATGCTCAATATTAGTATTGCTTGTGTAACCTTTGACATTGATACATCAGACATAGATGAAAACGATAGCATAAGAGCATACACTATTATCATAACAAATGATATTATAAAGCAAATAGCAAGTGATTTTAGCATTACTGTAAATGTACTGTGTTTAGTATCTTCATCCTTTGATTTACCGGAATATACTCTTTTAAAATAGTTTTTATTTCTTTTCATGTGACAACCCCCTAACCAGATTTATACATACCTTTTGTAAAAATCTATTCTATCTCATGTACAAATATGCTATATATACACACTAAACATTTTGCATTTATTAAATAGTGTGTTCTATATATGGGGCTAAAAAAGAAAAGTAACTTGATATCAAGTTACTTCTTATCTTCTACTATTTTACCTATAGCAAATCTAGCTATTTTCATTTTTACTTTATCAGCACCTACTTCAATTGTTATAACATCATCCTTCTGACCTATTACCTTGCCATAAATACCGCCGATTGTTATAATTTCGGTTCCCTCTTCTATGCCACTTCTCATCTTCTGAGTTTCCTTATCACGCTTTTGTTGTGGTCTAATAATTATTAGCCAAAATATACCTATGATTACAATTAACTGTAATGCTATTGGTAAATAACCTTTTATCTGTTCCATGATATCCCTCCAGTCAATATTATACTTCTATATTCAATATTAATAATCAAAACCCTTTAAAAATTATTTAATGTAACCATATTTTTCAAAAAATTCTTTTCTATAATCACCAAGTCTATCTTCTGATATAGCCTTGCGTATATTTGACATGAGATTTTGCAGAAACCGTAGATTATGTATGGAAGTCAACCTTCCGCCTAAAATCTCTCCTGCCTTTATAAGGTGTCTTATATAAGCTCTGGAAAAGTTTTTACATGCATAACAATCGCACTCTTCATCCATTGGTAAAAAATCTTCAGAAAACTCAGCATTTCGTACTACTAGCTTACCACTTGAAGTCATTACAGTACCGTTCCTCGCTATCCTAGTAGGCAATACGCAGTCAAACATATCTATGCCTCTTATAGCTCCATCCAAAAGTGCATCTGGACTGCCTACTCCCATAAGATATCTAGGCTTATCCTTAGGCAGCTCTGGTACAGTGTATTCTAGCACTTCATTCATTAGTTCCTTTGGTTCTCCTACACTTAAGCCTCCTATAGAATAGCCTGGAAGTTCCATTTCTACTGTCCTTCTTGCACTTTCGATTCTTAAATCCTTATAGGTGCTTCCCTGCACAATTCCAAATAGTGCCTGCTTCTCTGTATTATTATGAGCATCCTTACAACGCTTAAGCCATCTTAAAGTTCTCTCCATAGAATTTTTTGCATAATCCCATTCACAGGGATATGGAGTACATTCATCAAATGCCATAATAATGTCAGCACCAAGAGAATTTTCTATTTCCATTACATATTCAGGAGTGAATAAGTGCTTGCTTCCATCCAAATGTGATTTAAACTCTACTCCTTCTTCTTTGATTTTTCTAAATTCACTTAAGCTAAAAACTTGGAAGCCCCCACTATCAGTAAGTATAGGTCTGTCCCAGTTCATAAACCCATGCAGCCCCCCTGCTTTCTCTATCAGCTTGTGTCCTGGTCTTATATATAAATGATATGTATTGCTCAGTATTATCTGCGCTCCAATTTCCTTTAATTCTTGTGGTGACATAGCCTTTACAGTTGCTTGAGTCCCTACGGGCATAAAGGTTGGTGTATCTATTACTCCATGTGGTGTATGAACTCTCCCAAGTCTAGCACCAGTTTGCTTACATTCCTTTATGAATTCATATCTTACTGCCAAATAAATTACCTCCAAATTTTGTTTATACTTAATGTACTTTTATTGATACCTTTTCAATTGCTCCATCATTCATTTTCAATATGCGTATCTTTACTTTTGATATATCAAACTCTTCGCCTTCTGCTAATAATCTATATGAATTTTTAGCTACATGTTTTATAGCCTCCCCTACTGTACTGCCTATCTCCTCTGGTATTTCTATATCCAACAATTCATTAAGGTGCTTAATGAGGACATCAGCAGAAAAAATATTTATTGAATGCATCCTGTCTGACATATCCTCTACAAACAAGAACTTCCTTATTGCAAAAATAGCTGCAATTGCAGCAATACCTACAATAAAGTCCAGCATCCCTTGATTTCCGATAATCAGCTTTCTAGCTACTGCATATAATAGCACCTCTATTACTTTGCTAGGTGAGTGAAACACTAGCATTGCGACAAGTTCAATTCCTACTACCAAAAGCAACACATGTCCTAAGAATTTTTGAAACACCTCATAGGTATCAATCGGATTTGTCTTATAAATCAATACTATGTATCCTATTAGATCTACCATGCCCACTATTACAGATATAACTATAAACATAGCTAACATAAATTCTATATAATATGTGAGCTTTTTGATTAAAAATTTTGCTCTTTCATAGGTCATGATATTCTCCTTTATTTATATGATTAACATTGCATCTCCAAAGCTAAAAAATCTGTATCGTTCCTGTACTGCCACATTGTATGCATGCAGTATATGTTCTCTTCCCGCCAGCGCGCTGACTAGCATCAATAAAGTAGATTCAGGAAGGTGAAAATTTGTAATTAATCCATCTATCACTTTAAACTTATAGCCAGGATATATAAATATATCTGTCCATCCACTACATGACTTAACATGACCTTCATCATCAGCCATGGATTCCACAGTTCTTGTAGAAGTGGTACCTATGCTAATAATTCTTCCGCCCTCAGTCTTTGTCCTGTTTATTGTATCTGCCGCTTCCTGACTTATGTCAAAGTATTCGCTATGCATCTTATGTTCAAGAATATTGTCAACCTTTACAGGTCTAAAAGTGCCAAGCCCCACGTGAAGAGTTATATAGGCTATACTTACTCCCATTTGCTTTATTTCATTCAAAAGCTCAAGTGTAAAATGTAAGCCTGCTGTAGGTGCGGCTGCAGAACCTTCATACTTTGAAAAAACAGTCTGATATCTCTCTTTATCCTCCAATTTCTTAGTTATATATGGAGGCAACGGCATATTACCTAGTCTATCCAATACTGTCTCAAATACACCTTCATAATTAAACCTTACTATTCTATTACCGCCTTCTATGATATCAAGAATTTCGGCTTCCAGCTCTCCATCACCAAAGATAAACCTTGTACCAATCTTAGCTCTTTTTCCAGGTCTAAGTATAACCTCCCAAGTATCTTTATCAATTCTTTTTAATAACAAAAATTCAATACTGCTACCAGTATCTTTCTTTACTCCAAATAATCTTGCAGGCATAACCCTAGTATCATTTAGAATAAGACAATCACCTTTTTTTAAATAATATAATACATCTTTAAAAGTTTTATGCAAAATTTCTCCGCTTACCTTATCAAGTACAAGCAGTCTGGAGGCATCTCTTTGCAAAAGTGGCTCCTGTGCTATTAGCTCCTCTGGTAAATCATAATAAAAGTCCTTTAAGTTCATTTTATACCCTCTTTCTATTTAACCTTTGCACCTGTATAATAGTGTTCCAAAATCTGTATAAAATTAAACCCTGCTTCTGCCATTCCTTTTGCTCCGTATTGGCTCATACCCAAACCATGACCCCAACCCTTTCCTGAAAAGGTATAATACTGAGGAATGATACTGCTGCTTGTTACAGAGCTTTGATTTTTTATAAAAACCTTATTTGTAGAGTTATCAAGCCTAGATACACCACTGGAAGATAGCACATATACATTGGAAGGTCTCTCTAACTCCGGCTTACTGCTTGTACTATCCTTTACGAACAAATCTGAATCAGTTGATATAGTGTACCATGTGCTTTTGATATCTGAATAACCTATAATTGCCCTTACCTTTTCCTTTAGAAGAATCTGATTCCCCTTTGTTCCTCTTATCTCAAGCTTTGTAACTCTTCCATTTACACTTATCTCAAGAGGAATAATATCAATTATATCACCAACATCTATTTTATTTGCAAGAAGCTTCGATTTTATAGTTGCCTTATCAATATTCTTAACCCAGTTATCATTAGAGCTTCCCAGCCCATATGAATCATCTACCGCTCTAATATATGGCAATGCATAAGTCCAAACATTTTCGCTATTCTCTGTACGTCCTCCACTGCTAGAGTGGTAGTAAGTTGGTATAAGCGCGTCATTATAAAGAACAAGCTTTCCTGCAGTTTCATTTACCGCCTGAATAGTCCTTATATTCTCTTGACTAAAGCCTCTATATGCTTGACAGTGTGTTCCATTGCATATATCAAAGCCATCATTTGTATGCTTTCCAAGATTGTATAATGCATAGTTTCTCGCTGCAACCGCTTGTGCTTTAAGAGCTTCCATAGGCCAAGAGCTCGGCATCTCGGCAATACCATATAAATATTGTTCAAAAGGCAGCTCGTTTACTACGTTTACCTGACCTTTTGTGATTCTCCTTATATTTATATTTCCTCTATATTTCAAAGTATTATATTGAATTATAGGTACTGTGCTTTGTACTGGGATAGGAACAAACTTAATTTCCTGCTCTGCATTTATTATATAGAGAAGCTTGCCAGTTGCAGCATCAAACATTTGCACTCTCTTATTATTCGGAGCTACTACGGAGAAGTTCAAGTCAGGCAAAGCAGTTTTTAACACTCCAATTTGTTTCAAACACGCTTCTTCATCAAGATATAGCTGTGCCCATACCCTCCAGCCTTGCTCATAAGCCAAATATGCAGAAGGTGTATTTGCCGATACTCTATCCAAAACTAACTTTGCCGAATTAATATCAGCATAAGTCTCTCCAGCTTGAATATGATATGAGCCAATAACTTCACCTGTATATTGAGTACCCGCTACATACGTAATCTCAGTTTCCTTATAGTTAATTATATTGTAATAAGAATCCTTCCTTATCTTCATACCGGTTGCAGGGATATGGGCAAAGAGTTCTACGTAATCCGAAATACCCTTTAAGCTAACCTTCGTACCACCATCACTTTTAATAGTAAAATTGTTGGTCGATACGTTACTGTAGCTTAAGCCTACTCTGAAAATTTCCGGTATGGTGGGACTTGCGTATGTAATTGTAATATTACTAAATAATATTGCTACTATTATAAATAATGCAGCAAAACTACGTATGCTTCTGTAACTGTTGTACATCCTATTAGCGCCCCCTTAAATTCACATTTAGATATATTATACTATATATTTCTATAATATTAAATGAAACACAGTCCATATTTATACATGTAATGACATTGTAATATATAATACATTAGTATTATAAAAAAAACGTATGTAAAGTAACTACTAAACATACGGATGCTATATATACTGTAAATTATACTCTAGATATCCCCAAGTGCCTGAACGCAAGCTCTGTAGCTACTCTACCTCTAGGAGTTCTATTAATAAAACCTATCTGTAGAAGATATGGCTCATAAACATCCTCTATAGTACCGCTATCTTCTCCTATGGAAGCAGCTAAAGTATCAAGCCCTACATGCTCGCCGCCAAACTTATGTATTATAGCTAGCAGCATCTTCTTATCTATATCATCTAAGCCTAAATCATCAATTTCTAAAAGCTTAAGTGCTTTATCCGCAGTAACCTTGTCTATTATACCATCTGCCCTAACCTGTGCATAGTCACGTACTCTTTTCAGTAACCTGTTTGCAATTCTAGGTGTTCCCCTTGACCTTTTTGCTATTTCCCAGGCACCCTGATCCTCTATTTGTATTCTAAGTATCTTGGCAGATCTATTTACTATTTGATATAGTTCTTCGTTTGTATAATATTCCAGTCTGCATATAACTCCAAATCTGTCTCTCAAGGGAGATGTAAGCATGCCAGCTCTAGTTGTAGCACCTATCATTGTAAATTTAGGAAGATCAAGCCTTATAGACCTTGCACTTGGGCCTTTACCTATAATAATATCAAGAGCAAAATCCTCCAAAGCTGGATATAGAATTTCTTCTACACTTCTATTCAATCTATGAATCTCATCTATAAACAATACATCATTATCATTGAGATTAGTTAAAATTGCTGCTAAGTCTCCTGCTTTCTCTATGGCAGGTCCTGACGTAATCCTAACACTTACCCCAAGCTCGTTTGCAATAATGCTTGCCAGTGTAGTTTTTCCAAGACCTGGAGGGCCATATAAAAGTACATGATCCAAAGTTTCTTTCCTTTGATTTGCTGCCTTTATAAATATATCTATTTTTTCTTTTGCAGAGGACTGACCAATATATTCATCCAAGGACTTAGGTCTTAGTCCATAATCAACTTCTACATCCTCATTTAAAATTTTTGGAGTTATCAATCTGTCTTCCATCCTAATACCTCACTTTACATTACTGCAATTATCTTCAAAGCTTCTTTTATTAATACATTAATAGATGCTTGTGTATCTTTAATTTTAGACACCGCCTGAGCTGCTTCACTATAATTATAACCTAGGGTAGTAAGTGCTTCAACTACTTGAGCTAAATCACTGCTGTTACTATCAAAGGTTTGAACTGCTATTGCGCTATTTGTATTTATCTTATCTTTAAGCTCCAATATTATTCTTTCTGCTGTTTTCTTGCCAATACCCTGCGCTTTAGTCAGTTTAGACGAATCATTTGATATTATGGCTAGCGCAATTTCTTGAGGCTTGAATTGGTTTAGAAGTCCAACTGCTGCTTTAGGACCTACTCCAGATACTGTATTTAATAGCTTAAACGTGTTAAGCTCATCTCTAGTATCAAAGCCAAACAGTACAAGATCATCTTCCTTAACAATAAGCTTTGTATAAATCTTTATTATAGAATCCAAAACTGAATTACGTATTGTATTCTGTGAGCTTGAAACCTTGTAGCCTATACCATTTACATCAATAACCAAATAATCCTCATGTATGGATTCTAGTTTTCCCCTTAAATATTCGTACATATAATTGCTCCTTTACACCTTAAATAAATGGGCAAAATTTGAAGAATTAGCATGACATATCGCAACAGCCAAAGCATCTGCTACATCATCAGGCTTTGGTACTTCCTTTAGATTTAGCAGTACCTTTACCATTTGCTGCACCTGTTTTTTATCTGCCCGTCCATAGCCGACAACTGCCTGCTTTACCTGTAGTGGTGTATATTCAAAAATTGGCACGCCTAAATTGGTAGCTGCCACTATGGCTACTCCTCTTGCATGAGCTACAGTAATTGCAGTTTTTACATTCTTATTGAAAAACAGTTCTTCTACTGCAAAAGCCTCTGGTTTATATTTTTCAACCAGCTCTACAAGCTGTGCGTGTATTATAGTCAATCTTTCAGACATGGGAGTTCCTGCTGTTGTAGTCACTGCACCATAATCTAAAACCTTGAAGCTATTCCCCTTATATTCTAACAAGCCATATCCCAGTATTGCAATACCTGGGTCGATCCCCATAATTAACAAATTATCACCCCAAACATATATTCGCTTGTACATTAAATATAACCTTTTTAGACAAATAAATAAAGGAAAACTTATTTGTCTATAAAAATGAGCTGCAAATGCACATGCATTCACAGCTCATTTTTATATTCTATTCACTAAAGCCTTCAAGCTTTTGCTGTAATTCATCCTCACTGTCAGCGATTATTCCATATTCAAGATTTTTCTGATCCTCTGCTGTTAACGTTGAAATGGATATATCCGTTTGTTCAAATAATACCTTTTTACCCTCAGGGTCATACACATATATAGCTATATATCCGTCCTTAACACCAATTATGTAATGCCTCGGACAATATGTTGATATTTCCCTGCTCAATATCACCTGTTGTTTTGAAAACTCATTAACCTTCCAATCAGAAAATTTTTGCTTAAGCTCTTCTTCTGAAAGGTTTATTAAATCAATCATGTCTTGTGGATCTTCATCCAGCATATGACCACATAAAGTGTAGTAGGTCTTGAAAATCACCTTTGTACTTTGCGTTATAATATTATCAGCACTTGTATCTGTACTTTGAGCTTCATGTGCCTCAGCATCTACCGTTGTGATAATATCTCCTGCAGCAGAAGGATTCCTTATACTATCAGGTATCCTGTAATCAGAAGTATCACCGCTGTTGATAGTATTATTACTTATGTTATAATTTTCATCATAGTTTAAGTAATATCCGAAACCAAAAGCAATAAGGAAAAACAAAGCAACAATTACTAATCCAATATTCTTTTTTCTTTGTCTATTTTTATTCTCAAACATAAAAGTTACCTCCATACTGTTCTGGAGGATATTATTTCCATATTGCAAAATTTTATACACAAAACTCTTAAGAATAATTTTTAGTGTTCTACTAATCCTATTTGTTCTTTGCTTTATCCTCATAATTCTTGCACACAGCACCTGTAGATTCTAGTACAAGCGCCAAAGGTAACTTAGCACTCTTGAATCCAAATAGCTTACAACCCTTTGGGTATTCTTTATCCCAAGTCACATAAAAGTTTTTACATCTTATACAATTTATATTATCTGTCTTCATAGCTTCTCCAAAAATATTCTTTATTTCAAATTATACAAAAACAAAGCCTCAATTTCAATAAAAGAAGCATAGTTTATCATTTTCTATAATACTCTAAATATAATATTTTATAAGCAATAAATTTAATATTTTATGTGTGTATGAAACCTTAGACAGAAAAGAATATTAGAGATATATATAAATTTTATATTTATTTAATTTTATATTATAAAATCCTTGCATTAATTGAGAATTTGTTTTAGCATTTATTAAGTAAACATACTTTAATGAGGAAGTGTACCGATGAATTACATTGTAATTGATACTGAATTTAATCAGCCACAGCCAAAACTTTATAACCCAAATATAAAATTTAAACCTAACCCTATCAGCCCATTTGAAATCATCGAAATCGGAGCTGCAAAGGTAAATGATCAGCTTGAGATAGTAGACACTTTTCAAAGCTTTATTGATCCTGTAATATATAAAAGACTTAGTCCTATAGTATCTCGCAAAACAAAAATTACAAAAAAAGATCTAAAAAAAGGCGAAAATTTTGCAAAAGTAATAAAAGACTTTAGAAATTGGATGGATACTGAATACATACTCTGTACATGGAGCAACAATGATATACGAGAAATGAAGAAAAACTGTATTTATCATAATATCGATAGTAATTGGTTGGAAAGCTATTATGACATTCAGCTTCACTGCACTCACATATTAAACCTACCCAAACATAATGCAATAGGACTAAAAAATGCTCTCAAAGCCTTTGACATAGAACAAGACGCAGGCATGCATAGAGCACTTGAAGATGCAATATATACAGCCAAGGTTTTTATCAAAGTATTTAGTACAGAAATGAAGAAGGATATATTAGATACAATAAAGTAAGGGATGACCTATGTGTCATCCCTTACTTTATTGTATTCTAATTATTATATTTATCAATGATACTCCATATATCTAGTTTGTACTTTTCATACTCAGCATCTGGATAATCTGGTATCAAGCCCAGTCTCCAAAATGAAATTCCCTGCAATCCTAACATCTTAGCAAGTTTAGCTTTTGCCTCTATACTTCTCTCGTCCTCGTACCAAATTATATTTTTAATACCTTCAGATTCGTATATAAAATAAGGTGCTTCATACAATTTAGAATAGTTAAATGACTGAGCTTCAGTATTAACATCAGCCATACGGTTCACGATCTTATAATACTCAGGATTATAGGGTTTATTATTTAAAGCTGATCCATTTTCAAACTGCCATTGAGCTACAGAGAAATTAATCTGAAGTATCAACTTTTCCTTTGGTACTCCCTGTCCTCCATTTATCGCATATTTAATTGCATAGTATACATCCTTAATTGGTGCCAAAGGTGTCTCTCCTTTAAAGCTTTGCATATCTTGACTACTTATATACTTTGGATCATAATCATGAGCCATCAATATAACATAATCAGCCGCTTTACCTATACCTGCAAAATCATAACCATCAAAATATGCTTGTCCAGCTTCTCTAGCTGGATTTATTGCAACTAAAAGTTTCTTATTATTCAATGTCAACTGACTTTTTAGCTCGGTCAGGAAGGTAACAAAGTTCTGCTTGTCCGTTCCAAAGCTTTTCAAACCTTCAAAATCAATTATTACTCCATCAAATTGTGTACTACTGCTCGCGTTACTTAAATTCAAACTCAAATTGACAATATCAGAAATTGCTTTTTGTTTTGCTTTATCATTACTTAACAATAAAGAAACCAGTCCTGTTTCTTTACCATTAACCACTACAATATCCTGATTTGATGCAAATACAGTAATATACTTTGCGACACTGTTATTGTCTGCTTCATCAGTAGCCAATTGGAAATCATCAGGCACATAGAAAGGCTGTCCACCTGTAGTTTTGTCAGTAGTCATCTCCACCTGACTTGAAGTTTGATTATAGGTCAATCTGCTCCAGCCATAGCCAATACTATCAAAAGCATTTATCTTACCTACCTGTTCAAAGGACTTTATAGCATAAAAGCCATTTATAGTATCTAGTTTGTTATTCATAATATCATACATTCTAATAAGCATTGCTGCCGCTTCTTGTCTCGCAGCTCTGGCACTTGGATCAAAGGTATACGCATTTCTACCGTTAAGAATTCCTAAATCCTTAGCTAGCTCTATATATCCTATATTCTTTTTTACATCTGTAAACTGCGTTGGCTGATAGTTTACTGCACTTGCCAAGCTATCATATTGAAGAGCTCTTACTATCATTACAGCCATTTCCTCCCGATTAATTGGCTTGTTTGGCTCAAATTTGCCTAACAAATAATCACTCTTTAAAACAATTCCGTTCTTTAGTCCTCTATTTATATATGCATAATGCCATTCTTTGGTCAATACATCACTAAACATAGCGGTATTAACTGACTCATCAGGCTGTAATCCCTGCAACCTTACCAAAAAAGTTAAAAATTCAGCTCGTGTAATATCTTTGTTGTAACCAAACACCCCAGGTTTAATTCCATTTGTTATGTTAAGCTCCTTTAGCTTATTTATATATCCCTCGTAGAAATTTCCACTTGGTACATCAGTAAAGCCTACAGTATTATCTTGAGCTGTTGCTGTGCACGTCATCAAAAGAATAAATGCAATAAGTAATGATATAGCTTTCTTCATATAACTCCTCCATAAACCATTAGAAATATGTATAATTATATCACAAAAGGCATACCAAACGATATGCCTTAAAGCAAACCTATTTTATGTTAACTAAGCTTTTTTCTATAACTTCTCAAATATTGAATGCATGACTTGTATAAACTCTCAAAATCGACTTGATTATATATTCTCTCATCAAATTCATTTAATAAATCAAATTTGTCCTCATCGTTATTATCATCATTATAAATAATTGATGCTTGGTTCAAAATTTCTGCAATCTCCGGCTGTCCTATCATTTTCAATACATTTATTGTATCATTGCAATACTTGCCATTGGTATTAAAAAAATATTCATCTAAGCCTCCATTATTTATTTCATTTAAAAATAAATCTATCATATAGATGTTTTTTTCCTCAACCTTCAAGCTTGAGAAAGTATTTTCCGCTTCCTTCTCTGCAATAATATCAGCTATTGCATAAAACTTATCTTCTTCTGTACCGCTGTTTTCTAATATTTCTTCTACATCGTTCATTTACTTCTCTCCTTTACCAAAATCTAGACTTCAAATATAGTATTATATAGAACGCACAAATTTATTAATAATAAAATACATGACCCATTTTTATATATATATATCCGAAAACTCTATTTTTGTTCTTTCTACATTTGAGTTGTATGACTCATTGCATATGTTTTCACTATAATCCACTAGAATGCAGGGCAGTTCTATTATAAACTTACTGCCTTTTCCTAATTCGCTTTCAACTGATATAGTACCACCATGCATTTCTATAAGAGACTTAACTAAGGATAATCCTATTCCACTTCCTTCTGCTCGTTTTCTTAATATATTATCCACCTGAGTGAAGCAATCAAATACTTTTAGCAACATATTTTGAGGAATTCCTATACCTGTATCCTTAATAGAAATTGTGATTCTATCTTCAAAATCATGGATATTTACAAATATACTTCCACCTTCATCAGTAAATTTTATTGCATTTGATAATAAATTTAATATTATCCGTTCTAATTTGTCAGGATCAAAGGCAATTATTTTCTCCTCAACTTCAGTATCAAATATTAACTCTAGCTTTTTAAGCTTTGTATATTCAACAACTGATAATGTTATATCCTCAATAGTTTTGACTATATCACAATTCTTTAACTTAATTGTTATACTATCTCCATCAATTTTATTTAAATCTATAAGATTATTTATTAATCTTAACAATCTATAGCTGTTTTGCTTTAGTAAACCTGTATATCTCTCAATTTTAATTATCATATCCTCACGATTGCTGTTATCAATTTTCTCCATTAGCTGTACTGCCCCAAGTATTATATTTAATGGAGTTTTTAGCTCATGAGAAACAGTCACAAATAATCGTGACTTCACCTTGCTATATTCTTCAGATTCCATCAATAGTTGGCTCACTTTTTCTGTCATAATATCAAAGGCTTGACCAGTTAAAGCTAACTCGTCGTTGCCCTCAACATTACTTTTAACATCAAATTTTCCCATAGTTACTGCCTCAACAGCTACTTTTAATCTGTTTATTGATTTTACAACTTGATTCCCAAATAAAATTCCAAACAGTAATGAACATATAGCTGTTATTAATAATGCTATATTTTCTCTAAATATGTTGTTTCTATGTTTTGTCAACAAATCTGCTGCTGATGTCATAACAAAGCATTTCCATCCTATTTTTTCTATTGGATAATCAATACCCATTATCTCATTTTCATCTCTAAAATTCTCCCATATAGAAGAATCCAACTTTAGTTTTCTTTCTTTGAAAGTAATATTATTCCCATTCAAATACACTAACATGCTATTTCCATCAACTAAACCATATTTACTTTTTGCTTCTATTCTTTTACTAGGAAATATTTTACTCAGCTTTTCTATATCTATTGAAGTTATAACAACTCCTATTCTCTTACCATCCAATTCTATACTTCTTGCGACTGGCAACATTGTCTCATTTGTTACAAAACTTTGCGTTAAGTCAGAAACTACTTTTTCCTCCCCTCCACTAAGTCTTCTAAAAAGCTCTTGCTGCTTAATATTTTTTCCTACCAAGCTATGATTTGTACTAGCAATTACGTTACCTTCATTATCTAACCAATAATATCCTAATACATCTTCATGTTTTTCTATTATTTTATCCATAAACAATTCAATACCTTCGCTTGTCCATTCCTTATTAGAATATATTGCAGCTCCTATTGCATATTGTTCAGTCCAAATTTCCTCCAGATAATTTAGAAAAGACATGCTTAACAACTTAGCAAAGTCTTCACTAGCTTTTAACTCAATCTCAATCCTATTATCATGCTTTGTATTTATTTTATAAAGTTGCAACGATGTCATGGGTATTAAAATAAACAAAATTATACATATAATCTTTAGCCTTAAACTGCCTTGTACCAAGTATACCCCTCCTAAATACAAAATCATTTGCCTATTATGTTATAATCTGTATAATAAGGTAATAATATCATAAGTTTGGAGTACAGTCTATTAAAATTGCTAAAATGAATTTGTAAATTCCGTTTTCCTAAAATGAATTTGTAACTTCCGTTTTTATTGATGAAACTGAAGTTAGTATTGCAGAACTAGCAAATTAAGACGAAATAGACACCCTCACTTTATAAAAAAAAACAAGCTCATTAAATAAAATGAACCTGTCTTAAATTATTTTTGATATAATATGCTATTCCTCATCATCCTCTGGAAACTCAGCATTATGATAAACATCCTGTACATCATCATTGTCATCAAACATTTCAAGCATCTTGTTGAACCTCTTGGCAACCCCTTCATCTGTAACCTCTACAGTCATTTTAGGTATCATTGTAACCTCTGCTGTTACCATCTCGATAAAAACACCTATTAAATTATGAATGTTTATCATCATTCAGCGATGACATTTATCACCACTCACAAGTAGTATATCACCACTCACATAGCAATTTCAAGAGTTGAGCTGCGGTGTACATTATAAAATTTGATACATTATGATATACGTTTAAAACCTTTGTATATATAGGAAGGAACACAAAATTAATTGCAGAAACAAAAAGGGAGACTAAATTAAGTCCCCCATCAGCATTTAAGTTATATTCAATTTTTATCTATTCCTTACTCTTAGGCAATACAGCAGGAGCAGATAAAAGTCCTATAAAGCAACCTATTATAATATTTGCTATATCTTTATCAGCTCTGAACCCATACAATGCAACTGCTAAAACTATAAATATTAAAGTAAAAATATAATATTTTTCAACCAATTCAATTACTTTTTCAATTATTTTTTCTTTCATTAGCCTATACCTCCAAACCCCTTTGCTATCTTTATGAAACAATCATCTAAGTATTTAACTTCCTTAGCTTGCTTATACCAATGGGCATAGTCAATTTCAGACTTATTAGATATAAATTCTAAAGCTTTCTCTAAGTCTGTTTTAGCCTTAAGTGGTATATCTAAATACTCAATAACGCTGTCCGCTATAGCCTTTGCTTGAGCCTTAATATATTTATCACCCTTTAACAATTTCGCATCTTCAGTATTGTCTATAAATCCACCTTCTACAATTATTGCATCTGTATTACTGTCTACAATACTTCTAATCATGTAATACCAGTCCTTACCTTGGTCATTGAGCTTAGTAAAAGCTCTTCTTGTTGGTATACTTGCCTTTTTAAGCCTATCCAATATTGCACTAGCAAGCTTATCATCTTCTTTATGAAAGTGTGAATGTATAACCTCAGCACCTCTAGCAATACTATTAAATGCGTTTTGATGTATGCTAACACACAAGTCTGGATTGTATGTATTTACTAACTTGATTCTGTCATTTGAAGTTAGTGTAATATCTTTTTCCCTTGTCAACCTTACTTTGAATATTATCTTTAAGGAGAACCATTATTCCGATATTTGAGAACCACCATGTTCATATAATAGAACCACTGTGGTGCTATCAGGACCACTCTTCCTATAACACTTGTATAATTAGGACATGCACTGTTTATCAGTGTAAATAATTATACAGGAGGTCAAATTTATGACCAAATATCGTGAAATTCTTCGGCTACATAGCCAAGGAATCAGTAAACGTGGCATTGCTTCTAGTTGTCAATGCTCGCGCAACACAATTACAGCCGTATTAGAACGAGCAGAGCAATATGGTGTTTCATGGCCACTGCAGAAAGACATGACTGATGGTGATCTGCAAAATCTTATGTTTCCAGAAAAAAACTATTCTTCTAACAGAAAACTTCCAGATTGTGAGCACCTTCACAGGGAACTTTCTAAGAGCGGTGTTACACTTAGTCTCTTATGGAATGAATACTGCGAAGAGTGTAGGTTGAGCAACGAAATTCCTTTGATGTACAGCCAATTCTGTAGGTATTACCGTAAGTATGCCAACACCACGAAGGCAACCATGCATATCAACCGCAAACCAGGCGAAATTCTTGAAGTAGATTGGGCGGGTAATACAGCAGCAATTATTGACAATACTACAGGCGAGATTATTGATGCCTATATCTTTGTGGCTTCATTAGCATGTAGTTCCTATGCCTATGTTGAAGCTTTTTCATCTATGAACATGGAAAGCTGGATTACAGCCCATGTGAATGCATATAAGTTCTTTGGCGGAGTAAGTAGGATCTTGGTACCAGATAATCTTAAAACAGGTGTCGATAGAGTTTCGTGGTACACGCCAGTCATTAACAAGACCTATCATGAAATGGCTGAACACTATGAAACTGCCGTTATTCCAGCCCGTGTTAGACGCCCAAAAGACAAGCCTAATGCCGAAGGAACGGTTGGAATTATTTCTACATGGATTATTGCAGCACTTCGCAGCCAAGAATTCTTTTCTCTAAGAGAATTAAATGAAGCTATCCGTATAAAACTGAATGAATTCAACAGAAAGCCTTTTCAAAAGAAACCAGGCAGCAGGTTGAGTGTGTTTCTCGAAGAAGAGAAAGCAGCACTCATGCCGTTACCTGCCACCCCATACGAGTTAGCCACTTGGAAGATAGCAACTGTACAATTCAATTATCACATAAGTATAGAAAAAATGCATTACTCGGTTTCATATGAATATATCAAACACAAGGTTGATGTACGAATAACTCGAAATGTTGTGGAAGTATTTTTTAATAACCATCGTATAGCATCCCATGTTCGTTTATATGGTCGTGAAGGGCAATACAGCACTGTACCGGAACATATGCCTGATAATCATAAGCAATATACTGCTTGGAATGCAGAGAGATTCATGTCATGGGCAGAAAGTATTGGTCAAATACAACAATCGCGGTAAAATCGATTTTGTCCTCCCATAGAGTAGAACAACAAGGTTACAAGTCTTGTATGGCGTTATTGAAGTTAGCAGATAAATACTCTGTCACAAGAGTGGAAGCTGCCTGTAAGAAAGCATTGTCTTATACGCCAAGTCCCGGTTTTAAAAGTATTAAAACCATACTTACGACTGGACAAGATAAACTACCAAAAGCCGAAACACTAACTACTTCTAAGGAAAATACATCTGCGAACTTCGGGTTCACCCGAGGTTCAAGATACTACGGAGGACAAAACAATGATTAATGAAACTACAGTATCTAAACTAAACGATATGCGCCTTGCAGCGATGGCTGATACTTTTAGAACACAGTTGACTGATTCATCTTATCAAGAACTATCTTTTGAAGAGCGCTTTGGTTTAATCGTAGATATCGAATGGGCTCGCCGTAAAAACAATAAGCTTGCCAAACTAATCAAGAAAGCAGACTTTAAATTCAATCAAGCATGTATCGAAGATATTGAATATCATGCAGATAGAAAGCTAGATAAAACACAGATTACAAGGCTTTCGTCTTGTCAGTACATAGCTGAAAAGCATAACATTATTATCCTGGGAGCGTCCGGTAATGGTAAGTCTTATATGGGATGCGCTTTTGGTATAGCTGCTTGCCGTAATTACTACACAGTAAAGTATACTCGTCTTCCAGATTTACTAGATGAACTAGCTGTAGCAAGAGGAGAAGGCATCTTTAAAAAGACGATGAAACAGTATAAAAATGTTAGTCTCCTTATTCTTGATGAATGGTTGTTAACATCTCTAAAAGGAAATGAAGCTAGAGATCTTCTTGAGATAGTTGAGGCTAGACATCAAAATGGTACTACCATATTTTGTTCTCAGTTTTCACCCGGTGGATGGCATGAGAAAATTGGTGAGGATACCCTTGCTGATGCAATCCTAGATCGTATTGTGCATGATTCATACACTATATTTATTGATGGTGAAACATCAATGAGAAAGAGGCATGGACTAAAAGTATAGTACTATATGGAGCTACCACCTAACGGTGGTGGCTCTGCTAAAAAACAACATGGTTCTCGTACACGCACATGGCGGTTCTAACAAATCAGATTAATGGTTCTGCGGGAGAATATTATTCATACTTCAACATTATAAAGTTTTAAGTATTCTTTAAGTAGTAATCCAACCTGCAAATTAACATCTTTTTCTTTGAGTCCATTTCCATTAGCTTCAGTATCCGAATCACCATGTTCTATATCAAACATTACCTTTTTCAAATCAATTACCCCCCATTATTTAAAAATCACTTGTTGAACTGCATAAAAAAAGAAGCCTATAAAGCTTCCAACAAGTAACCCTATAAACCATTTAATTATTACTACTAAATCTCCTATTTTCCCACACAAGCTATCTATCTGTGTATCATGCTTTGCATCAGAAATATTTAAGCTGTCTATTTGCTTTGCATGGTCATTTAATCTTTCTTCATGATTATCGAGAATTTCGTCTACTCTTTTATGTTTTTCTATGCATAGATTTGTTGATTCCAATTTTTCACCTACTTCTATATAAAATAAAAAGCTCCTGAGTTAATCAGGAGTTAATTTTCAATCAATCGTTCTTTTTTATTCTTATTTATATTTATTCTAGATTTGTATTTTCTGCATTTGTTACAGGACTGTTTACAACAACTGCTTATAACCATATAATCTTGCTTGTTATTTTCACTTGATAAATCGCAAATAATTTCTGATAAAAAAGTTTCTTCTAATAAATTAGCGAGTATTTTATAATTATTACTTTTGTAATTGAGAGCTTCTTTTGTAAAAAATTTATAGAGAATATAAAGCATAATAAATACAAATACTATTGGTATAATTATGCGAATATTTGTTACTAAGTATTTTCCTAAATTTGATAGTTTTTCAGTATTTCCGAAAAATATAATATCAATAAATTGCTGTAATATAGATGCAAAAACAATTGCAACTACTGCAAACTCCTTAAATTTATGTTTTTCACTTTTTTTTAAATAAATATCTATAAGGTATTTAAGTCCTTCGACACTGTATAATTTCTCATCTATAATAATTTGTTTAAATCTATTAAGTCTAATATTATAATAAATATCATAATTTTTTCTAATATCATAATGTGTATTTTCATTATCATATTTTCTTATTACTTGAAATCTTGAGTATTCTATAATTATTAAAAATACCACAAAAGAAGCAACTAAATAAATATCTATTATTAAATATCCTTCGGCTTTTGATACTAAGCAAATAATGCATATTGCCACAAAAATGAAGTTTATTAATAAAAAGAATGTAACAATACTATGATATTTGGGATAAGCCATCTTAACTAAAGTAAGCTCATTAAAATAACATTTATATATTTTCTCAGACCTATTTCTCATTTATAAACCCTTTCATATTATGCAATTTACTTCCATAATATTACACAAAAGGACAAATGTAAATAAGAAATATTGTTTTAATAATTTATTACAAATAAAAAAGACCTCTGAGGTTAGTCATAAGGTCTTTTCAAAAACCACAAAACCTCCAATTACTTGGAGGTTTGCTTTTTAAAAAAATGTTTTTATAGGTGCTCGTAAGAGCAAATTATTATTTATTATATTCATATTATATTGCATAACTATATATTCGTCAATAGAATATTTTTTACTTTAAAAGCATATTTTTTACTTCACCATCAATTTTGTTTAATATTGATGTTCTTATATTCTTATCTAATGGATAAGCAGTATCATTTTCTTTTCTAGGTGCAGTAATTCTTAATTTAGCAACTGTACGGATTTGATTAACTTTTGCAATAGAATAATTATTTTTTGCTTCTCCTATCGGAATCAGGTTATTACCCAAAAGTACTTCATACTTATTTAAATTTTTAATGACCTCTTCTTCTTTAAGTTTTCCGTCTTCAGACCTCAAAGGAATAACTACTACTGTTTCACTGGTTTTATCATTATTTTTGTCAACAATTATACCATAATGCGAGCCACCAAGTTCAGAGCAAACATTAAACCCAAAATTTACGTGAACTATATCTCCTCTTTCATATTTTCTATTTTTAGTACTATCAAATCCACTCTCTAATTTAAGATATAAAACCCAAGTATTTAACCATTCTGCAAATTTTTTAATTCTATCTGATTCGTTATTATCTATAGTATTTTCCAACCAATTAATCAAATCCTGAATAATGTAATCATTTAATATGCTTTTTAAAAGCTCGTTATTTTCATTTATAATATCCGTTAAGTTCTTATCATTATATAAGCCCTTATCAAATGAATCTTTTAGTTCTTTTAAATACTTTACATCATTTAGTTTAGTTATCCTGTCTTTATAATCTTCAAATAATCCCATATCATATCCTCCCACAAAATACATAATCATATTATACCACAATTTGTATAACTAACATATATTTTGTAGAAAAAGATATTTTAGGGGAGTTTAGGAAGTTGGAGGATGAGTATTTTATCGTTTTTTAGTTATGTTTTGTTTGTATTTACCTGTATCTTGCTATCTACTATATAGTAATTTTGATGGGTATTGTTACAACTTGAATATTTATATCTAATAATATTTTAACAGCAGCAGACTTTACGTTTTCATCTTTTAGTTTATTAATACTGTTCATTATTTTTATTATAGTTTTTACTTTAAAATTTTCTTTTTTATATATTTTAGCTATTTTATCTGCCGCTCTTACAATTTCAATCATTAGTATATCATAATCATTTAGACTCTTATTTTTATACTTCCCTTTATGATGTCTAATCATTAAACAAATTAGTTTTTTATCTTCTTTATTTAAATCTTTAAAACAGTTCTTGCTTAAATAACCTTTAACATAATCTGCTCCTATTTTATGATGGTTGTCTATCTTTTCCCCACCATTATATTTCTCAATATCATGCAACATAGAAGCTATTTCTATAAGTCTTATTTGTTCTTCAGGTATTTTTAAAATACAAGCTATTTCTAAAGCAATTTCTTTTACTTTGACCGAATGATTAAGTAGCCTGTTAAGTTTTTTATTGTATATATCATCTTTTATTTTATTTTTATTTAAACATTTAAATCTATTTTCAATAATATCTTCTAAATCTTCATACAACTCCATATAATCACCTCTACTATATTATATTATAGTATAAGAGATACATGAAATACAACAAATGTAAAAGTTGACAAAGAAAAAGCCACCACAGTTACAAACTATGGTGATAACTAATATTCTATTTTTCGATCTTACTTACACCAAAATATTCCATCTCTTGCCATTACTATCTAAATATTCTCCTGCTTCATCCAATAATTTATATATCATCATTAAACCCCCTTATACTGTTACTGTCCAGCCTTTAGCTGTAGCAATAGATGTATCACATGTACTTGCTCCTGTACAACCTGTTATACTTATCATCTTGTCTGTTAAGGTTGGTAAAGCTGTAAATATTGTATTTAATTGCTCTGCTGTTAGTGTGTTGTATCTTATGTCTATTTGTGGAGAAATACCGTAAGCGCTCAATAAGAGAGTGCCTTGTACATGGAAGTGCCTAATAAGATAATCTTCATAAGAACACACTTTTTACACTTTTCAAACTTAAGTTGAAAAAGTGTAAAAAGTATGATTTATGGAGGTTTTTAAATGAGCGATGCAAAAAAACTCACAAATCAATATCGTTTGGAACAATGGGCAACAATTATCCAAGAGTGTGTCAGTAGTGGGAAACTAGTTAACGATTGGTGTGCTGAAAATAACATTTCTCGTGACAAATACTATTATTGGCTCCGCAAAGTAAAGTTTGCTGCCGGAGAAGTAATGTCAAAAAAAGCACAAGTTCTTGAACCACCAAAGATTGTTCCACTAATCCCAGTTGCTACTGCATGTGTAGCAATCAATAATGATATTGATGCAGCACATGCAGCCATGGTCATTAAGTTAAATGGTCTTGTACTAGAGATACAAAATAATGCTTCAGAAGCAATCATTGAACGTACTCTGAAAGTGTTGAAGCAATTATGTTAGGGGATATTTCTAAAGCCAAAGGCATATATATCATCTGCGGTTACACTGATATGAGAAGATCCATAAACGGTCTTGCGGCCTTAGTGCAATCAACTCATAATATGGATGCATTCTCACGTCAGCTATTTCTATTCTGTGGCAAACGTGCTGACAGGATGAAAGCCCTACTTTGGGAAGATGACGGATTTATACTTCTATATAAGCGACTCTAAAATGGTAAATTTCGCTGGCCAAGAACAGAAGAACAAGTCCGAAATATCACTTGGCAAGAATTCCGTTGGCTTACCGAGGGGTTATCAATAGACCAGCCGAAGGCGGTAAAAAAAGCAGAAAAAGCAAATTGATAATCTAACTGAAATGATATTGCTAATGCGTAAACAGAAGTTTAGCAGCTCAAGCGAAAAAACTCAGTTCAATGAAAATATTGAACAACTTAACTTCTTCAATTAAGCAGAAGTAGAATTTTCACCAGTTGCAGAGGAACCAATCATAAAGGATGGTAAGGACTTCAAGCTTAATAAACCAAAATCACGTAGAGAGCGAATTATTAAAGATTTACCGATTCGTGAAGTATTATGTACAGCTTATGACGAAGATCTATTTTGTGAAGTCTGTGAATCTGAGCTTAAGCCTATGGGTAAAGAAATTGTCCGCGAGGAACTAGAATATATACCGGCTAAGCTGCAGATAGTACGATATATTCGTATGGCTTATGAATGTCCTAAATGTAAGCATACAGATAATCCTTATATATTTAAAGCAATAGCCCCAACATCACTTATGAATCATTCACTGGCATCACCAAGCTCGGTAGCTAATGTTATGTATCAGAAATACGTAAATGCAATGCCGCTTTACCATCAGGAAAAGGATTGGGAAAGACTTGGAATAACACTTACACGTGCAACCATGGCAAACTGGGTAATTAGATGTTCTGAGGATTATTTTTATCCCATCATTAAATATCTTCATGGTGAACTTCTAAAGAGAGATATAATCAGTTGTGATAAATCACCTCTTCAGGTACTAAAAGAAGATGGTAAGAAGCCACAATCCAAATCATATATGTGGTTGTACCGAACCTCTGATGATGGGCCTCCTATCATACTGTATGATTATCAATCCTCCAGAAATGGTGATCATGCAGAGAATTACCTAAAGGGATTCAAGGGGTATTTAATCTGTGATGGATACTCAGGATACAACAAACTGGAGGATGTCACGAGATGTGGTTGTTGGGCACATCTGAGACGAAAGTTTATTGAAGCTATCCCAAGTAAAAGACAAGAGAGATTAGCTCCAACCAACGCAGAAATCGGTAGAGATTACTGCAATCAGCTTTTCAGTATTGAAGAAAAGCTTACAGAGTTAATCGCTGACGAAAGATATCAAAAGCGTCTTGAACTAGAAAAACCTGTTCTTGAGGCCTTTTGGTGTTGGATTGAAACTTTGGTAGCATTAAAAGGATCTGCTTTAGCAAAAGCAGTGACTTATGCAATTAATCAAAAGTCATACCTTGTGAGTTACTTATTAGATGGACGATGTCCGATATCTAATAACGCAGCCGAGAACCATATTCGACCCTATGCACTAGGAAGGAAGAATTGGTTATTTGCTGCAACTCCAAAAGGGGCAACTGCAAGTGCGGCGGTTTATAGTTTGGTTGAAACTGCCAAAGCTAATAACCTGAATGTATATGATTATCTAGCGCATCTGCTATTGTATATGCCAAGCATAGATTATTTCAATGAGCCAGCGCTGATTGAAGACCTTATGCCCTGGTCAAAGGTTGTACAAGAGAGATGTATGAAGTAGTATTATGGGGCTGGTGTAAAACTAGCCTTATTTTTTATGTATGGCACCTCGTAATTGAGCGCTTACCAAAAATAAATTCTTTTACAACATCTTTTTTAGTAGTGTGTTATGATATACATTTATAAAAAACATATATCATTGTTCAGGTTAAAAAGTTTTAGATGATAAACATCAACAAATAACATAATTGATGTTTATCATCACTCAGACGTAATTATGTCTACTATCAAAATGCCCTATAACCCTTGCTATTCCTCATCATCCTCTGGAAGCTCAGCATTGTGATAAACATCCTGTACATCATCATTGTCATCAAACATTTCAATCATCTTGTTGAACCTCTTGGCAACCCCTTCATCTGTAACCTCTACAGTCATTTTAGGTATCATTGTAACCTCTGCTGTTACCATCTCGATACCTTCATCCTCTAGCTTCTGTCTAACTTCAGAGAAATTCTCCGAAGAAGTGTATATCTCGAAGGAATCCTCCTGTGCAGCAAAATCATCTGCTCCACAGTCAAGAGCAAGCATCATAAGTACTTCTTCCTCTATCTTATCAGTCTTCTCTACAATTATAAGACCCATCTCGTCAAACATAAAAGACACACAGCCTGATGTACCTAAACTTCCGCCATGCTTATCAAAAATATGTCTTACTTCTCCTGCTGTTCTGTTTCTATTTTCAGTAAGAGTCTTTACAATCACAGCAATACCATTATGAACCATAACCTTCATAAGTTATATCCTCATAGTTAATGCCCGACATCTCACCAGAGCCTTTCTTTATTGCTCTCATAATATTGTCACTTGGCATGTTGTTTGCTTTTGCCTTAGCTACTACGTCAGCCAACTTTCTATTTGTAGATGTATCTGCCCCATCCTTAGCCGCTATAGAAATTTCCTTACCAAGCTTGGTAAATATTTTACCTTTTATTGCATCCAACTTTCCTTTTTTATTTTTTATATTTGACCATTTTGAATGTCCAGACATAAGAATCCTCCTTAAAAAGTAAATATAATTAACTATTTAAAATAACAGAAATATTTTACCACAAAGTTTACTCTACTGCAAATTACTGTTTTTCTGTAGGTATAAATATTGGTATTGGCACTCTCTTGTGCTCACTTCTATTATACATCTTATCTACCTTGTTTTGACCTCTTCACGTGCTTTTCCTGTAAGTATGTAATTATCTAGCTCTTCATATGTCATACCCATTTCTTTTTCATCTGATTGGTCTTCCCACAATCCTGCTGTAGGCGGTTTTGTTATAACAATTTCTGGTACATTCAAATAATTTGCAAGTTCCCTAATCTCTTTCTTGACAAAGCTTGCTATAGGAAGCATATCAGAGCCTCCATCACCATACTTTGTAAAGTAACCTATAGTCATCTCAGATCTATTGCCTGTTCCAGCTACTAAATAATTATTAACCCCAGCATGATAATATAAAGTAACCATTCTGAGTCTTGCCTTAATATTTGCAATTGCCAGCTTAGGATCTGTTTCCTTCACACCAACTAGCATCTTCATAGTATCAAAAGCCTTATCCAATACAACAGTCTTAATCTCAATATCTAATGAATCAGCTACCAGCTTTGCATGCTGTTCATCTATAGGAGCGCTGTAACATGGCATGGTAACACAAAAGCAATTATCGGGGAATGCTCTTTTAACTAAGGCAGCTACTACAGCTGAATCGATACCTCCCGACATTCCTAGTACAACACCCTTAGCACCTGCAGCCTTAACTCTATCTCTAATCCACTCAACTGCTTCATTGCATACCTGCTCTATATTTTTCATTCTATTTCCTCCTAATGTGTAAATACTAAATTTATAATATCACTATAATTTTTATATGTAAACATCCTTAAGCTTCTAATTCTAATATTTACTAGCATTAATATATCTATAACTGCAAAGATTACTATTAGATATATCAAAGAAATTACAGGTGATTTATGAAAAATTTAAAATTCAATCATAAACTACTCATAATTGGACTTTTTACGGGCTTTATAAATGGCTTGTTTGGTTCTGGAGGAGGAACTGTGCTTGTACCATGCCTAGTCTTTTTAATGGGCGTAGAAGACCACAAGGCTCATGCTACAGCTATATCAATAATATTACCTATGTCAATATTAAGCTCTATTATATATTATAAGTACAATGTTGTCGATATATCCCTAACTCTCAAGGTCGCAATAGGCTCAGTAGCAGGTGGTATTATAGGTTCTATGCTACTTAATAAATTATCCGTAAATGTACTAAGAAAATTTTTCGGAATAATTATGATTATAGCAGCAATCAGGATGGTGTTTTAATGCTAATACTTATAATTGGTTTTCTTTCAGGCATAATAGGCGGTATGGGGATTGGAGGAGGCACCATCTTAATACCCTCCCTTGTATTCCTTCTTGGAACAAGACAACAAGTAGCTCAAAGTGTTAATTTGTTATCCTTCATACCTACAGCCACTGTAGCCATATTTATTCATCTAAAGCATAAAAGCATAGAAACTAAGCTAGTCCTTAAGCTTATTATCCTCGGAGTAATAGGTGCAATAATAGGCTCCCTTATAGCCGTAAAACTTGATGCAGTTCTTCTAAAAAAGATCTTTGGAACCTTCTTATTTGTTATGGGAATATATGAAGTTTTTTCAAAGAAGAATATAAAAAAGAAATAAGGTGTTTTTATGAAATCAAATAAAAATTTAGAAATTGCACATTTAGTCGAAAGCATAAACCAGTACAGAGAGCAACAACAGCATGAAATGATTGCTGAGAAAAATGAAATGTGCGAGAACTACTATCGGGTTGATGATGAGCCAAATGATAAAAGAGGTAGCTTCTAGCTACCTCAACTCCACCAATACACATTCATTGTATATTATATTTATTCCGTAGGACTGTGCCTTTTCTATAAGCTCTTTACTTTCAGCTCCGGGCTGGCACCAAACATTCTTTATCCCTTTCTCCTTAGTAATCTCTATAATTTCCATTCCAATTTTGGGATTTACTATAAGACTAATTACATCAATATTTTCTTCAATATCATATAAACTTTTATAGCATTTTACTCCCTCAATTTCATTCTGCTTAGGATTTATAGGAAAGACATTAAATCCATGTCTCTTAAGCTTACTAAATACTTTGTAGCCAAACTTAGAAGTATCTTGAGTGGCACCTACAACCGCCCAATTCTTAAGCTTAAACAAATCAGGCATATTCATATCTTTACACCTCTCTTTGCTATATATTCTTTTATAAACACAATAGATGTTACTCCATAATATACTTTTCTAGTCTTCCGTAGGTTATTGGGTCCATCTCAGCTTTTACATATATACCGTTTTCTTTGTACTCTTCCACCAACACTTTACAGTTATTGTGAATCATAGATGATACTCCTGCATCAGCATAAGGCAGCATAAGCTCAACAATACACGACTTCTTAGCAGCTAGCATATCCATTTCTTTCTTTAATTCCTCTAACCCTGATTTATTTAGAGCCGAAGCAAAAATAATTGGACTATCATTGTTATTTTCTACATTTATTGCATCAGTACTCTCAAGTTTATCAATCTTGTTGATTACTGTAACCATTGGCTTATTTTCAGCACCCAATTCTTTTAGAACCTCAAGAACAACCTTTATTTGTTTGTCATAATCCTTATTGCTACCATCCACAACATGTACAAGCAAGTCAGCGTATAAAACCTCCTCCAAAGTGGACTTAAAGGCTTCCACCAACTCATGAGGCAGCTTCTTTATAAACCCAACTGTATCAGTTACTAATATCTCCTTACCACTCTCCAAAATAACCTTCCTAGTAGTTGGGTCTAAGGTAGCAAAAAGTTGATCCTTAGCATAAATATTAGCATCAGCCAAGCTGTTTAGTAAAGTGGATTTACCTGCATTTGTATAACCTACAATACATACCTGAAATACATTATTGTTTTCTCTGTTGCCTCTTTGTATGCCTCTTTGTTTTTTAATATCTTTTATTTCATTTTGTAAATCATTTACTCGCTCTCTAATTCTTCTTCTGTCTAACTCCAGCTTTTTTTCTCCATGACCTTTAGTGCCTATACCTCCACCAGTCCTTGACATTTGTCCGCCTAAGCCTATAAGCCTTGGCATAGCATACTTAAGCTGTGCCAGTTCTACCTGTAGCTTTCCCTCTCTTGACTTTGCTCTTTGCGCAAATATATCAAGTATCAATTGTGTTCTATCTATTACTTTTATACCTAATGCCAACTCTAGATTTCTGATTTGTATACCAGACAGCTCTTCATCAAAAACTATAAGGTTTGCATCTATGGTTTGTACTAGCAAGCCTAACTCCTTAAGCTTACCCTTACCAATAAAATAAGTTGCATCCTTTTTTTCTCTCGATTGAACCATTCTGCAAAGCTCTACTCCCCCTGCTGTTTTAAGCAATTCGCGAAGCTCTTCAAGTGCAGCTTCATTTTCTATACCTACCAAGACAGCTCTCTCTTCAGTAGTCTCTACAGCCTTTGATGTTTTTACTGCATTCTTTATTTTTTCCTCAGCTTCATATATTACCTTTTTTATATCCAGCTTCATAAATCTATCCTTTTGATAAGGACCCGCAATAAGAGGAATTAAATTGTCCTGATTATCGATTCCTAAAAAAGATACAAATATATCAGATACCACTCCATCTTCCACACCAACTGCAGCCATCATATCAAATCTCATTTTTTTCAATGCAGAAAGATCTACATTTGAAAGCACCCCACTACCATTTGGATGTGTATGCAGCACTCGGATACCACTTAAACTTTCCTCTGACCTTCTCCCAGTCAAATCCTTTAATGTAACTGTATTCTCATCACCTATTTCTACTTCAAGCACTTCACCTTTTCTATTTATAAATACTGCAATTTCTTTGCCTGTTTTCTCTGTAATCTCACAAATTGTATCTATAATTTTCTCATTTACAAATAAGTCCTTATCTACAGATTCATTCTTCAAATCTTCTAATTGATTTAATAAAGTTTTTTTAATACCCGCTTTATTTTCCATAATAACACCTCATTTGGCATACTTTGATTTTGTTCTTATTTTAACATAGGTTATGCAATTTTATAAGCTATTAGATATGTTAAACCAATCTTTCTTGTAAAAATTTTAAAAATTAAAAATCTGGAAGCATTATGTTCCAGATTTGTTTAGCTCTATAATATTTTTGATTTAAAATTAAGTTTTGCAAAATTTATAAAAATACCTATAAGTACAAGAAGCATTCCTATAATAGTCTTAATACTAAGTGTCTCTCCAAGAAAAGCTACTGCTAAAGTCGATGCCAAAACAGGCTTTAAAAAAAATACCATAGAACCTTTACTGGCAGTTAATATTTTTAATGCCTCCATATAGGTAATATAAGCTATACCTGATAAGAAAATTCCAAGATATAATACCTTTAAAATAGTCCCTTGAGGTATAACAAACAAAGGTAATCTATAATACATAAGCACAGGTACATATAAAAGGCTCCCTAAAATTGAAGATATAGAAATCATAGTTATACTGCTGATTTCTTCGCTCTTTAGCTTACCTAATACTGTATACAAACCAAAGATCAAAGAAGCAATCAATGCAAGTAATAAACTTGTGATAGTATCACCACCTGTATTTCCTTTGTATATTATTAGTGAAATACCTGCTATTCCAAACAATATACATGCAAGCTTATCGATAGTCACTTTTTCCTTAAGTATTATAGTTGAAAAAAACATTACAAAAATCGGATTTGAGCTTATAAGTATTGCGGCTGTAGATGCTTTCCCGAAATTTATTGATAGCTGTAAAGCACCCATACTAATGAATATATTAAGCAATCCAAGTCCCAAGAAGAAAAGCCAATCCTTTTTGTGCAGCTTCTCTTTTTGCAATCACAAAGGGCAACAATGTTATGCCACCTATAAAAAACCTTATGAACGTCAACTGTAATGGATTTATTATACCCTTAAGAGTGCTTGTTACTACCTCTAAAGTGCTGAATATTAATATTGTAATACCTAGTAATATATAACCTTTATATTTCATATTAACCCCCATAAAACTTATTCTTCATTTTTTACTTTCTTTTTTAACATGATTTTACTCGTTTTATCTACTTTAATTTATCTTTAGTCCTTAATATGTAAAAGTATAGAGGCGAAATCAGACCTGCTCCAATTGCTATAGCAGAAAGGTCTTTATTAAAGAATATGTTTGATATTATCATATAGATAGCAGCCATAAATCCCAGAACACCCGCTATAAATAAAACTTTGTTTCCACTTAAAATCATAATTGTATCTCCTTGATTTTCAATTTTGCTATGTATATTTTAACTCATTATATAAGCAAGGTAAAGTTCCACAAAAAAGTAAAAGAAGCAATATCTCTACTGCTTCTTTGTTTACCCGGCGACGACTTACTCTCCCAGGACCTGCGGTCCAAGTACCATCAGCACTGGAGAGCTTAACTTCTGTGTTCGGTATGGGAACAGGTGTGACCTCTCCGTTATTGCCACCAGATTTGTTATGAAGATGTTTTTGCACCTTCAAAACTGCACAATACATTTAATTTATCTATTTTAGTAACGCTGAATTTGTGTTACTTACGATATCTACTAAGATATATTTCAAATGCTGTGGTAACTTTACGATACCTGCATTTGATTATGTTCTTAGGTTTTATCGATGTTTTCTACGGTTTTCCATTAAGAAATTCTATGAACTTTTGCTACACTGTTCATGGATGAACAGCCCACAAAAGAGAATTTCTAACTGTAAAACCTTTGTTAGATCAAGCCCTCGACCTATTAGTATCGGTCAGCTACGTACATTACTGCACTTACACCTCCGACCTATCAACCATGTAGTCTACATGGGGTCTTACCAGCCTACGCTGTGGGAAATCTTATCTTGAAGCCAGTTTCGCGCTTAGATGCCTTCAGCGCTTATCCGTTCCGAACTTAGCTACTCAGCTATGCACTTGGCAGTGCAACTGATGCACCAGAGGTTCGTCCATCCCGGTCCTCTCGTACTAAGGACAGCACTCCTCAAATTTCCTACGCCCGCGACGGATAGGGACCGAACTGTCTCACGACGTTCTGAACCCAGCTCGCGTGCCGCTTTAATGGGCGAACAGCCCAACCCTTGGGACCTACTTCAGCCCCAGGATGCGACGAGCCGACATCGAGGTGCCAAACCTCCCCGTCGATGTGGACTCTTGGGGGAGATAAGCCTGTTATCCCCGAGGTAGCTTTTATCCGTTGAGCGATGGCCCTTCCACTCGGTACCACCGGATCACTAAGTCCTACTTTCGTACCTGCTCGACTTGTCTGTCTCGCAGTCAGGCTCCCTTCTGCCTTTGCACTCTTCGAATGATTTCCAACCATTCTGAGGGAACCTTTGAACGCCTCCGTTACTCTTTTGGAGGCGACCGCCCCAGTCAAACTGCCCACCTGACTATGTCCCATGACCAGATTATGGCCACTGGTTAGAATTCCGGTATCTCAAGAGTGGTATCCCAACGTCGACTCCATAAACACTAGCGTGCCTATTTCTCAGTCTCCCACCTATCCTGTACATGAAATACCAAAACCCAATGTCAAGCTACAGTGAAGCTCTACGGGGTCTTTCCGTCCAATCGCGGGTAACTAGCATCTTCACTAGTACTACAATTTCGCCGAGTGTGTTGTCGAGACAGCGCTCAAGTCGTTACGCCATTCGTGCGGGTCAGAACTTACCTGACAAGGAATTTCGCTACCTTAGGACCGTTATAGTTACGGCCGCCGTTTACTGGGGCTTAAGTTCAAAGCTTCGGATTTCTCCTAACCCTTCCCCTTAACCTTCCAGCACCGGGCAGGCGTCAGCCCCTATACGTCATCTTTCGATTTAGCAGAGACCTGTGTTTTTGATAAACAGTCGCTTGAGCCTTTTAACTGCGGCCTCATTTCTGAGGCACCCCTTCTCCCGAAGTTACGGGGTCATTTTGCCGAGTTCCTTAACAACACTTCTCTCGCTCGTCTTAGGATTCTCTCCTCATCTACCTGTGTCGGTTTACGGTACGGGCACCTAATATCTCGTTAGCAGCTTTTCTTGACAGTGTGAAATCAGATACTTCGTTACTTAATTTCACTCCCCATCACACCTCAACCTATTAGTATGCGGTCTTTCCTACATACAAGCCTTAGTGCTTGGGCACGGACAACCAACGCCGTGCTTATCTTATCCTCCTGCGTCACTGCTTCCTTCAAACGATATTAGGTGGTATCGGAATATCAACCAATTGTCCATCGGATACGCTTTACGCCTCTCCTTAGGCCCCGACTTACCCTGAGCGGACGAACCTTCCTCAGGAAACCTTAGATTTTCGACGGTGAAGATTCTCACTTCACTCTCGCTACTTATACCAGCATTCTCTCTCCTGTACAGTCCACTACTCCTTTCGGTATAGCTTCTGCCCATACAGGACGCTCCCCTACCCATCTTGCGATGCCATAGCTTCGGTATTAGACTTTAGCCCCGGACATTTTCGGCGCATGACCACTTGACCAGTGAGCTATTACGCACTCTTTAAATGTGTGGCTGCTTCTAAGCCAACATCCTGGTTGTCTCTGTAGTCACACATCCTTTCCCACTTAGTCTAAATTTTGGGACCTTAGCTGATGGTCTGGGCTGTTTCCCTCTTGACCATGGATCTTATCACTCATAGTCTGACTCCCAACAATCAAGTATCCGGCATTCGGAGTTTGATAGGGTTCGGTAACCGATAAGGCCCCTAGCCCATTCAGTGCTCTACCTCCGGTATTCTGTGTTGAGGCTAGCCCTAAAGCTATTTCGGGGAGAACCAGCTATCTCCGAGTTCGATTGGAATTTCTCCGCTATCCACAGCTCATCCCCCGATTTTTCAACACCGGTGGGTTCGGGCCTCCATTAGATTTTACTCCAACTTCACCCTGTCCATGGATAGGTCACCCGGTTTCGGGTCTACATCAGCCAACTTAATCGCCCTATTCAGACTCGCTTTCGCTTCGGCTCCGCACCTCTAGTGCTTAACCTCGCTGACTAACGTAACTCGCTGGTCCGTTCTACAAAAAGTACGCGGTCACCCTGTACTTACTACATAGGGCTTCCACCGATTGTAAGCGTACGGTTTCAGGTTCTATTTCACTCCCCTTCCGGGGTTCTTTTCACCTTTCCCTCACGGTACTATGCGCTATCGGTCACTAGGTAGTATTTAGCCTTGGGAGGTGGGCCTCCCTGCTTCCCACAAGGTTTCACGTGTCTCGTGGTACTCTGGATTCTGACTCATACATTTTATCTTTTCACTTACTGGACTTTTACCATCTATGGTTGAGCTTTCCAACTCTATTCAGCTAAGCTTCATATACTAAATGTCAGTCCTCAACCCCAAAGAAGTTACCCTCTTTGGTTTGGGCTGTTTCCCTTTCGCTCGCCGCTACTTAGGAAATCGATGTTTCTTTCTACTCCTCCGGGTACTTAGATGTTTCAGTTCCCCGGGTTTCCCCTCCTATGACTATGTATTCATCATATGATACCTAGACATTACTCTAGGTGAGTTTCCTCATTCGGATATCTACGGGTCAATGCCTATTTGCGGCTCACCGTAGCTTATCGCAGCTTATCACGTCCTTCTTCGGCTCCTAGTGCCAAGGCATCCACCATACGCTCTTTCTAGCTTGATCTAAGAAGTTCATTATTGAACTCTTATTTATCTTTCTCAGCGTTATTGTGTTTAATTAAACTCTTTGACAATTTAATTACCCTGGATCTATATTCAATGTATTGTGCAGTTTTCAAGGTACATTTGAATCTTTTTTCATTCCCTCAAGACTTTGCTTGTCTCTCACCGGGAATTACTATTATACACGCTATACTCTTTCAATTCAACATGTACTTTTTTACATTTTTGTCTCATATCTCAGATTACTACGCTACGCTTTTCAAAAAGGATTGTCAATCTTTTACTCCTCTTCGTTACGTAAAAAGTTGGTGGGCTCAAGTGGACTCGAACCACCGACCTCACGCTTATCAGGCGTGCGCTCTAACCGCCTGAGCTATGAGCCCTCGTATTAAAGTTTTAACTACTGGGTAGCTAAAAAATGGTGGAGATGAACGGGATCGAACCGTTGACCCCCTGCTTGCAAGGCAGGTGCTCTCCCAGCTGAGCTACACCCCCATGTATAAAGTGTTATTTCTGACTTTCTTTAAACAAAGACTATTAAGTTTTATAAAACTTTATAGTCCTTGAAAACTAATCAGTGTAACTAACCTTAATTCTTTTGGTCAGGTTATTTAAAATATATAGTGCACATCTCTTTCGATTTGTGACTATCGACCATAGGATATACAAACATATTTCAGTTTGTAAGTGCTCCTTAGAAAGGAGGTGATCCAGCCGCACCTTCCGATACGGCTACCTTGTTACGACTTCACCCCAGTCGCTAGCTTCACCTTCGACGGCTCTCTCCTTACGGTTAAGTCACCGGCTTCGGGTGCCTCTAACTCCCATGGTGTGACGGGCGGTGTGTACAAGGCCCGGGAACGTATTCACCGCGACATTCTGATTCGCGATTACTAGCAACTCCAACTTCATGTAGGCGAGTTGCAGCCTACAATCCGAACTGAGAGTAGCTTTTAGGGATTTGCTTGCTATCACTAGCTTGCTTCCCGTTGTTCTACCCATTGTAGCACGTGTGTAGCCCAGAACATAAGGGGCATGATGATTTGACGTCATCCCCACCTTCCTCCGAGTTATCCCCGGCAGTCTCATTAGAGTGCTCATCTTACTGTTAGCAACTAATGATAAGGGTTGCGCTCGTTGCGGGACTTAACCCAACATCTCACGACACGAGCTGACGACAACCATGCACCACCTGTCTCTCTGCCCCGAAGGGTTTCCTCAGTTACGAGTAATGCAGAGGATGTCAAGTCCTGGTAAGGTTCTTCGCGTTGCTTCGAATTAAACCACATGCTCCGCTGCTTGTGCGGGCCCCCGTCAATTCCTTTGAGTTTCAACCTTGCGGCCGTACTCCCCAGGCGGGATACTTATTGCGTTAGCTGCGGCACGGAAGGGGTCGATACCTCCCACACCTAGTATCCATCGTTTACAGCGTGGACTACCAGGGTATCTAATCCTGTTTGCTCCCCACGCTTTCGCGCCTCAGCGTCAGTTACAGTCCAGTAAGTCGCCTTCGCCACTGGTGTTCCTCCTAATATCTACGCATTTCACCGCTACACTAGGAATTCCACTTACCTCTCCTGCACTCTAGCCTCCCAGTTTCAGATGCATTCCCGAGGTTAAGCCCCGGGATTTCACATCTGACTTAAGCGCCGCCTACGCGCCCTTTACGCCCAATAATTCCGGACAACGCTTGCCACCTACGTATTACCGCGGCTGCTGGCACGTAGTTAGCCGTGGCTTGTTCCTTTGGTACCGTCATTTTTTTCGTCCCCGAACAGAAGGAGTTTACAATCCGAAGACCTTCATCCTCCACGCGGCGTTGCTGCATCAGGGTTTCCCCCATTGTGCAATATTCCCCACTGCTGCCTCCCGTAGGAGTCTGGACCGTGTCTCAGTTCCAGTGTGGCCGTTCATCCTCTCAGATCGGCTACTGATCGTCGCCTTGGTGAGCTTTTACCTCACCAACTAGCTAATCAGACGCGGGCCCATCTTACAGCGGATTTCTCCTTTGATTGCTCTACCATGCGATAGTGCAATGTTATGCGGTATTAGCAGTACTTTCGCACTGTTATCCCCCTCTGTAAGGCAGGTTACCCACGCGTTACTCACCCGTCCGCCGCTAAGATACTTCGTAGCAAGCTACTTAGTATCTCCGCTCGACTTGCATGTGTTAGGCACGCCGCCAGCGTTCGTCCTGAGCCAGGATCAAACTCTTAAGTTAAATATTTAATCACATCTCTGTGATTTCAACCAATTGTTTGAACCTACTCAAAAGAATTAATTTACTTGGTTTCGTTACACTGTTTAGTTTTCAAGGACCATATTGATAAATTTGCCTTAGCAAATCATCTTGATTTTGTTTGCGTGTTAGTGTTGTTCACCAACGCTGCTTAAATAATATAACATATCTAAAAAGCATTCGCAATCTATACTTTATGCTAGTTTTAGCTAAATTCCTAGTTTATATTCATTTTGCTTCTGTATACTTTATTATACTCTATATTTATGTACAAGCTTTTTTTAATCATCAAAAGGATCACTTGTTGGAACAAAGTTTGGAATATCTGCTTCTGGAACAGTTATATAGCTTTCAGGAACATCGCCTACAAGCAACGTTTCTACTCTAAACTATTATTTATGATATTTTAGGTATTAAAGTTCTTATTATTATAGAGTTATTGTTTATTATTATTTCTTTTATTATAATATGAAGCAATTTATTTTTATTGAGTGTATCTATCCCTTCTAAATATATATTGATGCTTTCTATAGCTTTATCAATTTCAATTTCTTTTTTATTACTTTTAAGTTCTGTAGCTTGTTCATATTCAATTTTTAAATTATTAATAATTCTCATCGTTGTTAGTAACCTATCGCTTAATTCATTTTCATCTATTATATTCTTTTGATATAGTGTTATTAAATTTTGTCTTTCATTTTCTGCTTGCTGTAGCAATTGCTCAATTGTTTTTTTATTTGTTTCTTTTCTATTATAGATAAGCTTTTTCGCTAGTATTTTACTTATTTGTTCCTTATTTAAAAGCCATGACTTTACAGTATCCCAGATACAACTTTCTATTTCTTCAGCTTTATATAGCTTGTTTGTACATCTATCTTCTTTACTTTTAGTGTAATTATATTTATTTATACAGCAATAGTATTTATTTTGAATTATACCATTTTTATTTGTACTCCTTCCAAAGATAGTGCCTCCGCAATTTTTACATCTTAGTAATCCAGATAAAAGAAATTGCTCTTTTTCACCTTTCTTAAATGCTCTTTTTGCTTTATTTAGTTGAAGCTTCGCTTTTTGCCAAGTATTTAAGTCAATTATAACTGGTATTTCTATTGGTATCCATTGATCCCTGGGTCTTTCTTTTATACTCACCTTTTCGCACTTTTTTTTATATTTATTTAGTTTATAGTCTCTTGTATCATATCTTCTGATATACAGAGTTCCTGTGTATGAAAAATTATTCAGCATCCTATTTACACTGACTCTGCTCCATTGTTTTCTTCTCATACTTGGTATGCCCATATTATTTAATTTTTTTGCTATTTCCGCTGGTCCTATTTTGTCCTCTAGAAACCAGTTGTACATCATCTTAAGTATTTGTGCTTGACTTTCATTTATTGTTAATAAATCAGTCTCCTTATTAAAAATATATCCATAAAGTCCTGGGTTATGTGTCAATTGCTTCTGCTTTGCCTTTGTACGTTTACCAAGCTCTGTTCTGATCCTTAGTCTTGCTCTCTCATATTCATCAACTGCTGCCATTATAGTAATCTGAAATCTTCCCTCAGCTGTGTCTTCATAGCTGGTTTTTACAAAACTAGTTTTGTTCCATACTTTTTTATACTATCAATAAGAATTAATTGATGAGAAACATTTCTAGAAAGCCTGCTTGAGTCAAAACTTATAAAAAAATCAATTTTATTATGTTTCATTACCTCTAAAGCGTTTATAAGCATTGGACGTTCCATAATTGAGCCTGAGATACCATCATCTAAGTATTCTGTTACATCATAACAACCTAACTCTTGCGCTTTGTTAATACATTCTTCCCTCTGAGCTTGTATTGAAAATCCTTTCTCTGCTTGTTCCTCAGTAGATACCCTTAGATACATTATAGCTCTGCTCATCTCCATCAACCTCACTAACACAGGATGTTATAATTGAAATCAATAAATCTGTATAATTCTTCTCTAGTATTTCAGACTCTTCAGACTCTTCAATATAAATCTCATACTTTTTCATACAAACCTCTCTTATTATATTCTTTAGTATTTATATGAAAGAAAGGTTTGTACAAATGCAAATACAACAAAACAAAGCCGAGAACTTAATCTCAGCTTTGCTTCAAAATCTAAACTATTTTAGACTTATATTGGTTGGATAGGTCGCTGTCAATCTTAATAAGTAGTTACTGTCAATGTATAAGGTGAAACTATGCTGAAAGTACCATTGCCGGATACTACCTTAACATAATATTTACCTGCTGAAGCTCCATCATAGTATATTCTTTCACTTAAAAATCCAGTTTTTATCGCTCTTGCTACTTGTGTTCCTGCGGAGTTGTACAAATATAAATTATAGTCTCTAGGAAGGTTAGTTAATGTTATTAATATATCACCTGAAGCTGTTGTAGTAAAATTATAATAGTCAACATCTGTTGCTGAGTAGATATATGAACTATATGCTGTACCGAATGCTAATGAACCATACGATGTTGCTATTGAGTCATTTGGCTCATAAGTATCATTACTGGGTGGTGGTGTATTGGTACCATCTGGATATGTTGCTGTCAATTTATAAGACAAACATGGGTTATAACTTGTACTGTTTGAGCCATTTACTTTAATATAATATTTACCCACTGAGGTTGAGTTATATATTATACTTTCACTTATTTCTGAACCACTTGTCGAACTTCCTACTATTGCTCCCGAAGCGTCATATAAGGATAAATCATAGTCTGCAGGCAGGTCTGTTAGTGTTATTGTTATAGTACCTGTAGTTGTTGTAGTGAAGTGATAGTAATCAACATCTGTTGCTGAGTATATATATGAGTTATATGCTGTAGCACTTGTTACTGATCCATAAGCTGCTGTCATTGTATTATTTGGCTCATAATTATCAGTAGCTATCGGTGTACCAGCTCCAACACCTACTGCTGCAAATGCATCAGCTATCTTTTGTGCTGTTGATGCTCCATATAAATCAGTAGCTGCTTGTTCTAGTGCTGTTCTAGCATCTGCAAAAGTTGTGTGTCGTGTAAAATATGTAGTTAATGCTCTGTAGTATATCTTTGCAATGTATTCGTCATTGTTTATGCTTGTTGCCGCTAAGTAGAAAGCCTTATTTGGGATACCGCTATTTTTATGAACTCCGCCCCAGTCTCCATCAGCTGTGTTTTCCATAACTACGAAGTCGTCCATATGAGCAGGTTGATTGCATAGTTCTGGGTTTGCCAGGTTTCTTAAACAATCGCCTGCAACATTTGGAGTCCAAACATCTTCACCCATTTGCCAATCTGTTGGATCTCCATTTACTAGATAAGCAAATACGTCTGACATAGATTCATTTAATGCACCAGATTGATTCTCATATACTAAATTACATGTGTTTTGTGTTACCCCATGTGTAAATTCATGTGCTACTATTTCTAACGATCCACTTAAAGGAAGAAATCTAATGCCATCACCATCGCCAAAGACTATTTGTGTTCCATCCCAAAATGCATTATTATAGCTTGCATCATAATGAACTGTAAATCTTATATCTGCACCTGCATTATCAAAGCTGTTTCTTCCAAGTACATTCTTGTAGAAATCATATGTTTGACCTCCATAATAGTGAGCATCAACTCCAGCTTTTTGTGCTTCAGAGTCGAAGTTTGTATCTGTATCACTAATTATAGGAGCTGGATAATATATTCCACTATTAGCATTATCAGTTACTATCAGAGCATCTTTTGTAAGGTCTCTTAAGTAATAAGTGCCATTTTCGTTGTCAATGTTGATAGTTTTTGTATCGCCTAGTACACCAGTTCCTGTACCAGTTGTACCTATAGTCTGGATATTGTTTTTTGATTTTATTACATCACCATTTGTAGCATTAACAAAAACCTCCATGTTAGCTGCATATGGCTCCATGAATCGTAATGTTACATAGTATATTGGCAACCATTCGCCTTCGTTATTGTAAATATAAGCTTCTGCTGTAGGTTCTGTTCTATATACTTGACTATCAGAATCAAGTCCTAATGAAGCTTCAGAAGCTTCTATAGCTTTCTTCTCATTTATTTTTATCATACTCTTCCACGAATTATTTGGAACTGTATTATCTATACTGTTGTTTACTGCGTATACATCGCCTTCTGCATCTGTATGTACAATAGCTTCTGAACCATATACTGGAATACCATCAGAAAGTTGATTAAGTCTTAAAGTGACTCATACCTAATTCATCTTTTTCAACATTCTTTATTTTGTATTCAGCTTTGCTAAGTTTAAACATGTCTTTGTTTTCTTGTAGGAATGCAATAGCTTCGCTGTCATTATTAACAGCTTTTTCTGAAAGCTTACCACCGACAAAGCGTGGGATTCCCATTTCTTTATCCCATTGCATTTTGAATTCCTTGTTATGTTGGTTTGAGAATTCTTGCATTTGTTTAATAGTATCTTGTTGTTTTGTTTCCATATCCTTACCAAGAATTTGATCGGTGCCTTCAAATGAAGTAGCATTTACTACTACTCCTAGACATAGTACCATTACCAGTAGAATTGATAATATTTTTTTCATAGTGTACCCTCCCAATTATTTTATTTGGACAAATTACGCTTTTTTTCCCCTTTTTTTTAAAAATGTAGTCTTTGTTGTGATAAATGCAATTGTAATATACTTTATTTTTTTGCATTTATCATAAATCAAAGTTTTAATGAACAATAATGTATTTGTTCATTACATTAATAATACATTTAATTTATTTTGTAGTCAATACTACAAATAAATTAAATGTATACGTTTTTTCGATATATATTGACATATTATTTCAATATTATATTGCTTTGCTTTTTATCAATCTTGAGTACAGTAAAAAACAAAGCCGAGAACTTAATCTCAGCTTTGCTTTTCTGATTAGTTAAATTTTATAGTTCGTCAGGATCACCTGATCCTAATGGTGTTGTATTAGGTGCTATGTTTTCTATGATCAATTGACCATTTGCGTAGTATGAAACATAATCAATATAATAACCATATCCAGTTACTGAGTAATCTGAAACTAGATTAACTTGAATTGTATCACCATCTACTTCTGCTGTAAAAGCACTCTTAGTTCCTGAATATGATGCTTGAGTTGTACCTGCTGCATCTTTAATATATACAAAGTCATAATTGCTTTCTGTCGCAAATGTTGAGAAGTGTACAGCTACCTTTGTAGCTCCTGTCTTTGTATATGTTTGAGTATTATTATAGCTATTAGTGTAGTCGTGTGGTGATTGTATAACTGTAGTCTCATTATACCACTGTCCTGTTGGTGGTGTTGTGCTTGTTGGATATGTTGCTGTTAATGCATAAGCTTTGCTTGTGCTATATACACCATTATAGCCTAATACTTTTACATAATATGTGCCTGCTGCAGTTGAACTATATGATATACTTTCATTTGTTGTTCCGCTCTGTAATGAACTTGCTACGCTTGTTCCTGCGGAGTTGTATAAATATATATCATAGTCTCCAGCTAGGTTTGTACATGTTACTGATATAGTACCTGCTGCTGTTGTAGTAAACTTGTAATAATCAACATCTGTTGATGAGTAAATATATGAGTTATATGTTGTACCACTTGCTATTGGACCATAAGCTGCTGATGTTGAAGCATTTGGCTCATAAGTGTCATTAGCTGGTGGTGTGCTTGTACCTATACCTACTGCTGTAAATGCATCTGCTATCTGTTGTGCTACTGTTGCACCATATAAGTCAGTTGCTGATTGAACAAGTGCTGTTTTACCAGCTGCAAAGTCTGAAGTTGATGTTAAATATGTAGTTAATGCTCTGTAGTATATGTTTGCCATGTATGTGTTATTGTTTACAGCTGTAGCTGCTAAATAGAAAGCCTTGTTAGGAATACCACAGTTTGTATGAACTCCACCCCAGTCTCCTGCTTCTGTGTTTGCTAATACTTGGAAATCATCCATGTGAGCTGGTTGGTCATAAAGTGTTGGATCTGACAGACTTCTTAGAGCATCACCTGGAGTATTTGGTGTATAAACGTCTTCACCCATTAACCAGTCTTCTGGATCAACGAAATAACCAAATACGTCAGACATTGATTCGTTTAATGCACCTGATTGGTTTTCATATGCAAGATCACAAGTAGCTGATGTTACTGAGTGAGTAAATTCATGTGCTATAACGTCATCTGCTGCACTTAGTGCGCAAAATACAGTACCATCGCCATCACCATAAACCATTTGTGAGCCATTCCAGAATGCATTGTTATAGCTTGAATCATAATGAACTGTTGATTTTATTGCTGCGCCTGCATTATCATAGCTGTTTCTTCCAAATGTATTATAGTAGAAATCATAAACTTTTGCTGCATTGAAATGAGCATCAACTCCAGCTTTTTGAGTTGTTGAAGTAAATGCATTGTCTGTATCAGTAATTATACTGCCTGGTAAAGTAGTACCATTGTTAGCAGTATAAGTAACTATTTGAGCACCTCTTGAATTGTCTCTTAAATAATAAGTACCTGATACTAAGTCTAATGAAAGTGTCTTTGTATCGCCTAGTACGCTAGTTCCTGTACCAGTTGCTGCTGTAGTTTGGATTTCGTTTCTTGATTTTATTACATCACCAGTTGCTGCATTAACAAAAACCTTTATGTTAGCTGCATATGGCTCCATAAATTGTAATGTTACATAGTATATTGGCATCCATTCGCCTTCATTGTTATAAACAAAAGCTTGTGCTGTAGGTTCAACTCCATATTCTTGATTCTTAGAATCAAGTTTTAGTGAAGCTTCTGCAGCTTTTATAGCTTTCTTTTCGTTTAGTGATATCATGCTTTTCCATGAATTTTCTGGAACAGTGTTATCTATATTTCCGTTTACTGCATATACATTGCCTTTTGCATCTGTATGTACAATAGCTTCTGATCCGAAAACTGGAATACCATCAGAAAGTTGGTTAACTTTAAAGTGGCTAGTGCCTAATGCATCTTTTTCAGTTTTCTTTAGTTGGAATTCACCTTTATTAAGTTTAAACATGTCTTTGTTTTCTAATAGAAAATCAATAGCTTCGCTGTCATTATTAACAGCTTTTTCTGAAAGCTCACCAGTTATGAAGCTAGGAACTCCCTTTTCTTGATTCCATTGAATTTTAAATTCCTTGTTATTATTGTTTGAATTGTTTTCCATTCTTTCGATAACTTTCAGCTGTCTTACTTTTTTGTCATTACTTTCTTTTGAAATGTTACCCTCTGGTGAAGCAGCACTTACTACTACTCCTAGGCAAAGTACCATTACTAATAGAATTGCTAATAGTTTTTTCATATGTATCCTCCTCTTATTTTTAACGATTTAGTTTATTACTACCCTCCTTTTATAAAACTTCTGGGCATAACCCAAAATTGTAATTTTTTCTAACCTTTTAATACTATATATGCATTGTGAGGTTATTGTCGAATAAATTTTTATGTATTACAATCATTATAGTAATTCATTATTACCATAATAATATAATTAACTAAATTTTTAGTCAAAGGGTATATGTATCATGAAAATGTCAAATATAATCTTCTTGTATGATATAAGCAATCTATCTCTTAATATCGAGTAATTACGCAGTTTTTCACTCATTTATATTTTTTATAGAAAAGACTCTATGAAAAATAAATGAATTATTATTCACAAATTTAGTGCAATATCTGTATATTTGTACTAAATAAATATATCGAATGTAAAATTAGTTAATAAAAAAATACATGACCTATTTTCATGTATTTTTTGTAAATCAATAAAATTTTTAGTGCGATATATATAATTTATTCAATTATATCACTAGCTTGCTTTGGTCTGTTTGCAATATTATCATCTGACTTTTCAAACCAATCAAAATATCGTTTTGTATATACCATTCCTGATTGTGCTATGGCATTCTTTCTGTCTTCTGAAATATCAAAGTCAGTGGTTTTGACTCCAAGCGTATCTATATAAACTGTCCTTTGCCAATCATCACTATGAAGATGCCTATTTTGTTGGCTATCCAATATTGTAGCGACTAACCTTTTTATAAAATCGAAGAAATTATCAATCTTTATTGTTTCTGGTTTCTCCAGTTTTTCAAATATCTTAATCTCTTTGTTTGAGTCTAATCTAAAGCCCAAGGTCTCCATGTTAAAAACATAGGGATCAAAGTCAATATTATTAGTATCTCTATTATAGGTTTCATAATAATCTGTTTTTCTGAAATAATTGTCAATGTAGCTTCTTCTGTCAAACAGCTTTATTGGATAGTTCTCCAGTATCCCACCGTCTACGCATACCGCTCCCTCTTCACTTCTTATTGCTGTAAAAAAAAATGGCATTGACATAGATATTCTTACTCCTTCAACCAAGGTTAAATTCGGAGAATGCTTATGAGAGAAAATCTCTGCTAAACCAGTTGATAGATTCGTCCCTATTAAATATAAGTTTTTGTTATTCTTAATATTATCTAACTCTCCAAAGGTGGTAAAGCTGCTTCCAGTCTTACTTTTTATTATTTCACTTATCCAGTTTCTGAAAAAATCTCCTTTATACCATCCGTATTCATTTAGAAGTCTATCTGTGTTTCTAATAACTCCCCAATTGGAATCCATAAACTTTTTAAAGTCCATCTGCCATAATATGTTTTTTATTTCGTATATATTAAAATTAAGTGCAAGTAAAAGAGCGGTAATAGCACCTGCTGATGTACCTCCCACTCTCTTTATATCCTTTAATATTCCCTTTTGTTCCAATATCTCCAAGGCACCAATATATGCAATAGCCTTTACTCCGCCACCTTCAAAGATAAGATTTTTAAAATGATAGCTCATAATACCACCTCACAAATTTTTATTAAATTTAATCAGTATTATGATAAAAATATAAGTTTGTTTTATGTTTATATAATTGAAGCTCTATGACCTAACGTATCTCTCGCAACTTTTAATAGTCTATTCATAATCTCACTGTCCGTAGGTTGATACGTAAGTAAATGAGTTTTTACTCCTATAGGTCTAAAAGCAATTAGCTTATATAGAGTATAATCATTTAAATTTTTTATATAGTTGGCAATACTTTTAATTTCTTCGTCATTGTCTGTAAAATCTTTTACAACAACGGTTCTTATCTCATAAAGAGAGCATTGTTGTGATGCATAGCTTGCATTTTTTATGATGTTTTCATTGCTTAATCCTGTAAGCTTAATGTGCTTATCTTTATTCCATGTTTTAATGTCAAACATAAAACCATCAGTTACAGTACAAAGTTTTTTAAAGACATCAGGGTCAAGAGTCCCATTTGTATCAATATATGTAGTAAGCTTTGTTTCTTTTTTTATCTTAATGAACAAATTGTATAAATATTCACTTTGTTCTGTACACTCACCACCTGATATTGTTATACCGTCAAGAAATTCAGCATACTTAATTATGTATTCCAAAAGTTCCTCTACATTTAATTCATAGCATTTTGGAGAAGACATATTATGACATATTCTTAGACATTCATCACAATTAATGCAGAGTTCTTTATTATATATTACTTTTCCTTCATTCTTTATGAGTGCATTCTGTTTACAAGTTGTTGTACATACACCACAGTTATTACAATGGTTTTGGGTTTCTGGATTATGACAGTATAAACAGCTCATATTACAACCCTGAAGGAATATTGCCATACGGCTACCCGGTCCATCTATAAATGTACTGTTTATAATTTTATTTATTTTAGCTTTAATCACAGTTCCTTAATGTCCTTTCAAGTACTTTATTATTCTTGATGCTGTCGGCTCCAAGCTTTACAGTACCCTCTCTCATATTTTCATGATTATTATATTTTTCTATATCACTTCTTTTTACAAGATATCCGGTTATTCTAATTAGTTCAGAGTCAGAAGTGTTTAAAGCAAATATTTTCATGCCCTTACTCATTGCTGTGTCTATAAGCTTTAGAACTCCATCTATATTTCTCTTTGCTGTACTTTCAAATATATATATGTCTGTAACTCCAGTATCAAATTTATTTTGCAGCTTTGATTGTATGTTTATCTGTTGAAATATTTCTGGTTCTTGACCGACTCTAAATCTTACTCCAGCTGTCTCTTCAAGGTCTGTATCTATACCCGACTGAGCATGGAATCCAATCTTTTCATGAGTTCCGTAGCAATATGCTCCCTCATTTGCTTTTATTTGATCATAAATAGTATCAATGATCTCTTCTGCAATTTCATTAGCTTCATCACTTTTACCCATTTTTAGTCCATTTGTCAATACTTCTACACATTCGTAAAGTCCAAAAACGCCAGCCATAGATGTAAAGTTATCAATACTTATAAAGCCCTCTCTTGCTAAAAAGCTACTTTCAAAGAACTTTGAATCTTCAACAATAAATCTGGCTCTTGCATTTATAATTTCACATAGACTATTCACAGTATTGGGCAGTACATCCTTCAAAACTCCTGGAGGCTTGCTGCTTTTTTTGCAAGTTTCATAAGATTCAGTCTAACAAGTGTATAGCTTCCTCCACCAATTAGAAGAGTATTGTAACAACTAGCGATACCATAGTCTTCTCCCAGTTGTTTTATTATTTCTTTATGATTTACAAAGTAAGGCTTTCCTATTTCTAAAGCGGTCTCTACTGCTAGAGTGGCAAATTCTCTTGATGTCTCGTCAGAGTATTTCAAGGAAATATTGGGTACTGCCTTTTTTAATTCTTTCTCTAGCTTTAAAATCAATCTTCCTATCCTTGTATCCTTTGGACCTATGTTCATATGCACAAAAGCATCAGGTAGATTTCTATCTATATTAATAAGAAACAACTTAAGCAGTTTCTCTAATTCTTCATTAGAAACAGTAGCTGCAAAAGGTTCTAGTATTTCATCTATTTGACCTAAATATACTGGATAACCTGTTATTGAAGGCACGTAATTATACATTATTAAAAGTGCATTAATAGCTTCATACATGTCTGTTGGCGGTGTTATATTTAAGTAATCACTGCCTTTTTTCATTAATAATTTATAGTCTGGAAGTATATATCTAGGTCTATAAGGAGCATGTCCCTCAAAAATATCACATATAATTCTATTTTCTAGATATTGACTTGCAGTATTGCTTATATTTACATAAGGCATTGAGTTCTCAGCTGCTGAAGCTAGTGCATTCTTTTTTTGTTTATATTCTAAATTTGTATCTTTTATTATGCTCAATACTTTATCCATTTCATCACCCTCATATTTTTTATTAATAACAATTATTATATAATACTATTTTATCATTTTTACATACTTGATACTATTATTTCTTAATATAATAGTAAGTAATTTAGAATAGAAACAATGCTTACAATGATTGTTTCTGAAATTGGAACATGAGTGGATACTTCAACGTCATTACTTATTAAAGGGGCAATAATCTTAATATTAGTTTCTACGAAAAGATATATTTTTAGTCTTGTCATGTTAATGCCTGCGTTCTCTATATCAGATTTAAAATCAACCTTAACTGAACCCATAGGCTGAATTTTTATGCTTAATTTGGGACCACTGTTTGCAAACAGTTGACTACCAAATATGTTTACTATCGGTATTTTTAGGTCTTTAGTACCTATTTTCGTTAACTCGCTTTGAATTGCTAGAGTTGTCTCACCTGCCAGCTTGTTCATTAGCATAGGATCTACTTTAACCATTGTTACTTTATCTGTACTATCTGTCATAATATCAACTATATCTTTATATTCAGGCTCAATGGACTTTTTATAAACCACATCATTAATTGCCTGGGTAGCAAGGGTACGGGCTTTAATTTCCGACATAGCAATAATAGTTGGTTTTAAGTTCTTTTCTACAATGAAAAATGTATAAAATAGTACAAATATAATTAGTGCTAACATTAATAAACCATATCTTTTATTCTTTCTCCTAAAATATCTTTTTCTCATAAGCAAACACCCCCTTCTTATTAATATATGTTCTATATGTTATTTTGTTACTGAATTCTAAAAATGTCATAGCTCCCCCTTGAATTGATATACATTATTAAATATGCTATAATTATTGTGTTATGGCAGGTCTAATTAAGGAGGAATAAAATGGACAACGAAAAGACAGCCTCATCAACCTCAAGAAAAAAGCAGAAATCTAATCCAAAAAAGTCCCGAAAAATTCTAAAGAATATAATATTAGTTTTGATGATTATAATTCTTGTGGGAAGCTTTGTCGCATTAGGCACAGCTTATGCTTGGATTAAAAGTGCAAAGCCCTTGAATATAGATGAGCTGATTTCTTTGAACCAAACTACTTATATTGTAGATTCAGAAGATAACATTATTATGAAACTACATGCAAATGAAAATAGAACAATAGTAGCTCTGGATAAGATACCCATCCAACTTCAAGATGCTTTTATTGCAATTGAAGACAAACGATTTGATAAACACTTTGGTATAGATATTTATAGAATGTTTGGAGCACTTAAGGTGGATCTAATTAGCCGAAGTACTGCCCAAGGCGGTAGTACAATAACTCAGCAGCTAATCAAAAAAGTATATTTATCAGATGAAAAGGTTTTTAAACGTAAAGTAGTAGAAATATATTATGCCATACAGTTAGAAAGACGCTTTACTAAGGATCAAATATTAGAAGCATATTTGAATACAATCCCTCTAGGTGATAATGTAGCAGGGGTTAAAGAAGCTAGTTTGTACTATTTTGGTAAGGAACTGGATCAGTTAACCTTAGGCGAAAGTGCTATGATAGCAGGAATCACCAATAACCCATCAAAATATACTCCTACACGCAATTTTGAGAATGCAACAAAGCGTAAGGAACTGATTTTAAGTGAAATGCTTAAGCAAGGCAAAATCAATCAGTCGCAGTATGATGATGCTATGAAGGAAGAGATAGTACTATCCAAAGTAGAAAGCGAAGTTGATACTACTTACTTTGCAGATATGGTAATAGAAGATGTGCTAAAGGTATTAGAAGATGAGCTGGGTTATACAGAAGAAGAAGCTCAAATTAGGCTTTTTAATGGTGGCATGAAGATAGTTGCAACCATAGATACAGATATCCAAAACTCTTTAGAAGCTTCCTTTAAGAAAGAAGCATTGTTCCCTAAGAGCAAAGAAGATGCAAATGGTACTCTTCAGCCTGAAGCAGCGGCAATAATAATCGATCATACTACAGGCGAAGTAAAAGCAATTATGGGCGGACGAAGTGAAAAGGTAAGAAGAGGTTTAAACAGAGCAACACAGTCACTAAGACAGCCAGGTTCAACAATTAAACCTTTAGCAGTATATGCACCTGCTCTTGACAATGGCTATACCGTTGCATCAGTAATTGATGATTCTCCTATATCCTATGGGAATTATTCTCCTGATAATTATGGTGGAACTTTCAAGGGTCTTATTACTGTTAGAGAAGCTATTCAAAGCTCAATTAATGTAGTTGCAGTAAAAATTGTACAAGATCTTGGACTTTCAAGGTCAGCGGAATACCTCCAAAAGTTCGGTATAACATCAATAGTTACTGATAAAGGACTTAGTCATAATGATTTAGGACTAGGCTCTCTTGCACTAGGTGGTTTAACCCAAGGTGTCAGACCTATTGAAATGGCAGCTGCCTATAGTGTATTCCCCAACAAGGGAATATATAACAAACCCGTAACCTTTACAAAGATATATGATAAAGATGGAAACTTGATATATGAAAACAAACCAAAGAAGGAAAGAGTTATAAGTGAACAAGTAGCTTACCTAATGGTAGATATAATGCAGGGTGTTGTAAAGGGCGGAACCGGTGGACGTGCAGCATTATCTAATATGCCAACAGCTGGTAAAACAGGTACTACTACAAATAACGTTGATGCTTGGTTTATAGGTTATACGCCATATTATACAACAGCTGTTTGGATGGGTCATGATGATCCAAAGAATTTAGGTTTTACTGGTGGAAATTATCCTGCAAGTTTATGGAAGGATATTATGACAAATGTCCATAAAGGTAAGCCTTATAAAGATTTTGAAAAGCCAGGTGGACTTGTTGCAGTAGATATTTGTACTGAGTCTGGTAAAAGACCTTCAGAGTTATGTGCACTAGATCAAAGAGGTTCTACAATCATATCTGAAGTCTTTATTAAAGGGACTGAACCTAGTGCAGAAGAAATATGTGATATTCATGTAGTACGTGATATTGATATATCAACTAATAAGCTTGCATCACCTTATTGTCCTGCATCATTGATAAAGTCTAAGGTGTTTATACAGCGTTTAGAACCATATGTACCGAGTGCATCTGGAAAGATTCCTGAGGATAGTATTTATGAGGCTCCTAAAGATACATGCCCGCTTCATATTACTGCTATCCCTGATGTAAATCCTGATGAACCCGTCGAAGATGATGAGGATGATGAAATACCTGATATAATTGATATTGATCCAACCAAACCAACTGAGCCAACCTTACCACCACCAAACAATCCAAACTTCTAGAATCAACAAAACCGAAGCTGTTAATTTCAATAGCTTCGGTTTATTATTTGTTGCATTGCTTTAGTTATGACAGGTGCTCCTATACCACATCCATCCTTACCATTCATTTTTCCAGGATCACCTATTCCTACTATTACTGGTACTTCTATCATATTTAGTATGTCAACTGTATCACCAGTTATCACCTTTCCGTCTTTAGGGTTTCCACATTTATCTACCGTTCTCTTAATAATATTACCGTGTTTAGTAATAGAAAAATCAACTTCAATACCCTGAACTCCTTCAGTATTTGATGCAACAGCAATGACTCCTATTATCTCAATTTCAGGACATTTTGATATATCTCTAATAATGTGCTCTCCATTACCTTCTCCGGTATGACCTCTATCATCAGCCATCACAATAACAGGATCCCACTTAGCTTGCTTTATAAGCTCTATAATCTTATATCCCGGCAGGTGTGTTGGGTTACCCGCAGATTTTGAAATGCATCTAGCTCCAATATTTGCAGCTGCCAGCTCTACTGCTTTCCGTGCGATATCATCGCCATCTGTTACCAGTATAACCTTTGTCTTATGTTTTAGCTCTTCATTCATAGCCCTCTCCTACCTTTTTGATTTTGGATTAAATAATATTGCCATCATATATCCAAATACTATTGCAGCAGTTACCCCTCCAGCAGTTGCAGTTAAACCGCCTGTTAATGCACCAATTAATCCTGATTCCTTGACTCCTTTTATAGCACCGTTTGCTAAAGCATAACCAAACCCAGGTAAAGGAACTGTTGCTCCAGCACCTCCGATATCTACTATTTTCTCATATATTCCGAGCCCTTGAAGTATTACTCCCGAGGTCACAAAAAGCACAAGTACACGTGCAGGAGTCATTTTAGTTTTATCCATTAATATTTGTCCAATTACACATATTATTCCACCAACTATAAAGGCTTTTACATAGTCCATCTTTTACTTCGCCTCACTTATTGTTCTCTCTATAGCAATTGCATGGGCTACACAAGGTATAGATTCACCCTGCCATGCTGATGTAGGAGATAATAAGGCACCAGTAGCAATAAATAATACTCTATTTAATTCACCGCTTTTTAGCAGTTTATATATGTAACCATTTAGAACTACAGCAGAGCATCCACAACCACTTCCGCCAGCATGTGTGTCCTGCTTTTCATTGTCAAATATCATACAGCCGCAATCATTGTAAATACTTCCTAATTTGTAGCCCTCTCTCTCCAAGAGCTCCTTAGCTATATCTCTACCCACTGTAGCCAAGTCACCAGTTATTATCAAATCGTAGTAGTTCGGTGCCCTTCCAGTCTCTTTAAAGTGTGCAGAGATAGTATCTGCTGCTGCAGGTGCCATTGCTGCTCCCATATTGTTAGCGTCCTTAATACCAAAATCTAATACTTTTCCTGTGGTAACGTGTGTTATATATGGCCCATCACCTGTAGCTGACAGTACTGTAGCTCCCGATCCTGTTACTGTCCATTGTGCATAGGGTGGTCTCTGAATTCCTTGCTCCAGAGGTGCTCTATACTGTCTTTCGGCACTGCTAAAGTGGCTAGAGGTTGCACATACTACATGATCAGCAAAGCCACCATCAATTATCATTGAGCCTATGCTTATTGACTCAGCCATAGTAGAACAAGCTCCATATACACCTATGTATGGTATTTGCAGAGTTCTTGCTGCAAAAGACGAAGATATTATTTGATTTAACAAGTCACCTGCTAGCATATAATCTATTGCTGTTACACTTACTCCAGATTTAGATATTGCTCTTTTTATAGCTTCTTCTGTAAACCTTGATTCTGCTTTTTCAAAGCTATCCTGTCCAAAGTAATCGTCTTTTTGAATCATGTCAAAATATGAGGAAAGCGGTCCTTCTCCCTCCTTAGGTCCTACAATAGCAGCAGTTGCAAGCATCGTAGGCGGTGTAGAAAGTTTTATTGTCTGCTTACCTAATCTTTTTTGAGCCATTATGAAATCACCTCTATTAGCTTAAGTTTTGTTTATGCTTTATAATATAAATAAATAATATATAATCCCTACTAAAACTGATGCTGTTGTACCATAGACCAAAACTGGTCCCGCTATTGTAAACATTCTAGCACCTACTCCAAATACAAAGCCTTCACGTTTAAATTCAATAGCAGGCGATACGATAGAGTTTGAGAAGCCAGTAATAGGTACTATGCTGCCTGCACCTCCATATTTTCCTATCTTATCATATATACCTAAGCCGGTTAAAAGTGCACCTAAAAACACTAGTATAATAGATGTTCCTGCCGATACATCATCCTTAGGAAGTCCCATTCCCTTTAGAGAATTAGTTATAAACTGTCCTATATCACATATTAAACCACCAACTATAAATGCTTTAATACTATTGGAAACCACCTTTGGTTTCGGCACTTTGTCCTTTATAAAGATTTCATATTCTGTAGGAGTCATTTCCCATTTCATAGAGCTACCTCATTTACAAATATATTTTTTTGCATTAAGACTAATGTTGCACGGGTTGGTACACTTTCTACCGTTTTTTTAATGAAGTACATATAGGTCATTGAGGAAATTATTAGTATTATAATTATTGATATTATGTACTTAAAATTTTTCACTTAAAACACCCTTCTTTTTTATGGTTTAAATAATAGTAATTTTAATGCATATATATTATTAGCGTAATTGTAATTTTAATACTTTAGAAAAAAAACAACATCATAATTGATGTTGTTAAATTATATTGTTTTTAATTTTAACCAAAATCTTTTTTTCTACTCGTGAGACCTGTACTTGCGACATACCCAGCATTTCTGCAACCTGACACTGTGTCTTATCCTTGAAATATCGGAGCATTATTATTTGCCGTTCTCTGGGCTCAAGGTTTGTAAGAACTTCCTTAAGTGCAATTTTATCTACTATCTCTATCTCTTCATCCTCGGAGTATTCAATTTTGTCAATTAGCAGAATTGGTGTGCCTTCATCATGATGAATGGTTTCATACAAAGATTGTGTCAAGTGTGCAGAATCTAATGCCATTACAAGTTCTTCCTTAGAAATATCCAGTTCAGATGCCACTTCTGATATTGTTGGCTCTCTTCCGAAGTCCTTTTCTAAAGTTTCCTTTACTATATGGGCTTTATTAGCAATTTCCTTTAGGTTTCTGCTGACCTTTATGATACCATCATCTCTAAGAAATCTTTTAATTTCTCCCATTATCATAGGTATAGCGTAAGTTGAAAACTTTACGTTAAATGAAAGGTCAAACTTTTTAATTGCTTTTAGCAGCCCAATACTGCCTATTTGCATAAGATCGTCATATTCACAGCCTCTATTTAAAAACTTTTTAACTACACTTCTTACTAAACCTATATTGTTCTCTACCATAAAATTTTCAGCACCTGTATCTCCATTTTGAGCACGAGTTATAAGTTCTTCAAATTCTAATTGAGTTATTTCTACTCGTTCCATATCTGATACCCCTAAAAACTTTTAAAGGTTTTTTTTAATCTGATGGTTGTTCCTATGCCTATCTGTGATTCTACCTCTATTTCATCCATAAAGGTCTCCATAACAGTAAAACCCATACCTGATCTTTCAAGCTCCGGCTTGGATGTATAGAGAGGTTGTCTTGCTAAATCTATGTTTTCTATCCCTTTTCCTAAGTCCTTGATTTCTATTTCTACTGTTCTTCCTATAATCCTTGATACTATTGTCACATGTCCATTCTTACATTCATATCCATGTATTACTGCATTTGTTACAGCTTCAGAAACAGCAGTCTTAACATCTGCGAGTTCATCTAACGTCGGGTCAAGTTGTGCGATAAAGGCTGCTACTACAGACCTTGCAAAGCTTTCATTTTGTGATTTACTCATGAATTCTAATTTCATTTCGTTGTCTACTCTCATGTGCTTCACTCCTTTATATACTTTCTATTGCTTGTTTTTCGTTTTCGTATATAGGTATAATTTTTTTTAAGCCACATATCTCATAAACTCTTTTTATCTGTGGCTTTACATTAATCATTGCGGTTATACCTCCGCTATTCATGATCAATTTATAGCGACCAATTATCACACCTATTCCTGAGCTGTCCATAAAGTTTACATTTTTCATATCAAAGATAATATTCTTATGATTTCTTCTGCTAATCTCTTGATCAATCTTATTTCTGATTTCCTCACAGGTATGGTGATCAATATCTCCATCAATCCTGATTATCAGATTATTATTTGTTACGTCAAATCTTACGTCCATTCGCGTCCCTCCATTTGTAATGTGTAACCTATTTTGGCAAAATGATGAATATATTTCTTGTTTTTATATAATTCTGTAAATATAATATTATTCCTTCAATGAAAAATGTAATGTTTTGTAATAATAAATTTTTATTTTGACTAATTTTGTATTTTTCTATTGTTTTGTGTAATATAAATTTAGACTCATTATATATTCAATCTTTTGCTGTTATGATACAATATAGAAAATTGATATAGTTTACTAAATGCTATATATAATTCTAATTTTTTCTTATTTAAAATAAACTGGTTCAGGAGTGATGCTAGTGGATATACTTATATTTTCTGTTTCTATAGGGAATGGTCATGATCAAGTGGCCTATACCCTTCGAAATGAGTTTATACGTGCTGACAACAGTTGCAGAGTAAAGATTATAAACACCATAAAGTTTATCAGTCCCATTTTAGATAAAGTAATTTTGGATAGTTATCTAAACATTCTTAAGTTCTACCCAAAGGCTTGGGGAAAAATTTATGAGAAAACCAACAAATTAGACCCCATAATTGATATAAACGATATTACTAATAAACTGATGAAAGGTAAAATTCAAAAGTCCATAAATAGTTTTATCCCTGATGTAATTATTTGTACACATAGCTTTCCTTCTTCAATTATATCTAACTTAAAGCAGAAAAAAATGAAGAATATGCCCTTAATCTCAGTTATTACTGATTATAATATTCATTCTTCATATATCAATGAAAACACAGACTACTACGTAATTCCTCATGAAAATTTAACTTATTTAATGGAGGATTTTGGAGTAGAAAGTTCAAGAATACTTCCTCTAGGCATACCTATTAGAAAAGAGTTCAGTCAGATAATAGATAAGGAAGAGGTAAAGCGAAAGTATAATCTAAACAATAAAAAAACAGTTTTGGTAATGGGCGGCGGCTTAGGTCTGGGTAAAATTTACAATATTGTCTCTGCTCTTGATAAAAAACTTCAAGATGTACAGATTATAGCAATAGCTGGTAGAAATTCTCGATTAGAACAAAAGCTTAAGTCTATGACAACCAAAAATAAGCTTGTTGTATTTGGCTTTATAAATAATGTACACGAGCTTATGGAGGTTGCTGACTGTATTATTACCAAACCTGGCGGTGTCACAACAGCGGAGATTCTTTCGAAACAAAAGCCCTTAATTATATTCTCACCTCTTCCTGGTCAGGAATATGAGAATGCGGAGTACCTATTAAATACAGGAGTTGCTGTATCTACTTCAGAGGTGGGGAAGATACCAGTACTTATAAAACAAATGTTAAACTTTGATGTAAGACTTAGAAGTATACATGAAGTAACTGGCTATCTAAAAAAAACAAACTCAGCTTCAGATATAGTAAAATTTGTTTTGGATAGATATTCAAAGCATAGTTAACCTATATATATCATAATTAACAATTTAAATTTATAAACTTGAAAGGAGATATTATTATGGATTTATGGCTAAAAGAGGAACAAATAGCTGATGCAGCTATGACATATAAGATAAAAGAAACCTTGCATACAGAGAAAACAGAATTTCAGGACATAGCAATTCTTGATACTTATGAATTTGGAAGAATGCTTGTTTTGGACGGAATTGTACAAACTACTATTAAAGACGAGTTTGTGTATCACGAAATGATATCTCACATACCACTTTTTACTCATCCAAATCCAAAGCAAGTGCTGGTAGTTGGTGGTGGCGACGGTGGCGTAATAAGAGAAGTGCTAAAACATCCTAGTGTTGAAAGAGCAGTACTTTGTGAAATAGACAAAAGAGTAGTTGAGCTATCGTTGGAATATCTTCCTGAGATAAGCTGCTGCCTTAAGGATAAAAGGGCAGAAGTATTTATTGGCGATGGTATAAAATACGTCATGGAGAATAAAAATAAGTTTGATCTTATAGTTGTGGACTCCACTGACCCCTTCGGTGCAGCTGAGGGCTTGTTTAACAAAAGTTTTTACGAGTCTCTATATGAATGCCTAAAGGATGATGGAATTTTTGTAGCGCAAACAGAGACGCCTTTGTATCTTCCACAAGTGGTTAAGAAGGTATATACAGATATTAAAAACGCTTTTCCAATCACTAGAATGTATATGGCTGCTATCCCTACATATCCCGGGGTATATTGGAGTTTTACAATAGGCTCTAAAAAGTATGATCCTTTAACTGTAGATATAAATAAAATTTTTGATTTAGATACAAAATACTATTACAGAGACTTGCACAAGGCTTGCTTTGTACTTCCTAAATATGTAAAAGACTTAATTGAAGAATAATTTATACATTTTTATGTATAAATATAACCATATATAGTAAAAAATTTCATATTTCTAAATTAATTTTCGATTTGACTTATTTATTATTGCATTTATAAACAAATTATCCTATAATAACTTTGATATTTAAATATGTGATTTCCAAATCGCTCTGCAAAAAAGCCTGAACATGTTGCATCGAAGTTCAGGCTTTTTTTCTTGAAATTAAAAATCTATTTTAAGTATATTATCATAAAAAGGAAGGTGTTACAGTTGTATAAACTTGATCAAACACAAACACCGTTATTTGATGCTCTTAAGGAATATGTTGACAACAATACCATACCCTTCCACGTTCCCGGACATAAGAAAGGCCAAGGGATGGATAATAAATTTAAAAACTTCGTAGGAACCAACGTGCTTTCCATAGACGTTACGGTTTTCAAGCAAGTTGATAGTCTCCACAAGCCAACTGGTCCAATCAAATTTGCGCAAGAATTAGCGGCAGATGCTCATAATGCAGATAGTACATTCTTCAGCATACATGGAACCTCCGGAGCTATTCAAGCAATGATAATGAGCGTGGTAAATCAGGGTGATAAGCTTCTTATACCGAGAAATGTTCATAAATCAATTACTGCGGGTGTTATACTTAGCGGTGCTATCCCGATTTATATGCATCCTGAAATTGATGATGCTGTGGGTGTTGCTTTAAATGTAACACCACAAACCGTAAAGGAAACTTTAGAACAAAATCCTGATGCAAAGGCAGTTCTAATAGTTAACCCAACATATTATGGTGTTTCTACAGATATAGTTAAGATTGCAGAGATTGTACATGAATATAATATACCACTTATAGTAGATGAAGCTCATGGACCCCATCTTCACTTTAATAATAAACTTCCAATATGTGCTATGGATGCAGGTGCAGATATATGTGCACAGAGCACACATAAGATAGTTGGTTCTTTGACACAAAGCTCTTTACTTCATGTAAGAAAGGGCTTAGTAGATGTAAACAGAGTAAAAACAGTAATTAGCTTGCTACAAACAACCAGTCCCTCATATATACTTCTTGCATCACTGGATGTTGCAAGAATGCAAATGGCTGTTAATGGTAAGGAGTTGCTTGATAGAACTATAGACTTGGCTCAGTATGCAAGAAAAAAAATCAATGATATTCATGGCTATTATTGCTTTGGAGAAGAAGTGCTAAAGAAGCCAAGTGCTTATGCCTTTGATCCTACTAAGATAACTATAACCTGCAAGGACTTAGGCATATCAGGTTATGAGCTTGAGAGAATATTGGCAGAAAAATATTTTATACAGCCTGAGATGTCTGACTTATATAATATACTATGTGTATTTTCTATAGGTGATACAAAAGAATCAGTAGATGCTCTTATAAATGCTTTGGATGAAATCAGTAATGATGAATGTTGTAAGCTTGGAAAAAAAATCAACATTATCGATATGCCTAATATTCCACAAAGTGTACTCACACCAAGAGATGCATTCAACAGCACCACTGTATCCATACCTTTAGCGGACAGTCTTGGTCAGATAAGTGCAGAGTTTCTGATGGCATATCCTCCAGGTATACCTATACTTTGCCCTGGTGAGATAATAACCAAAGAAATTGTTGATTATGTTCAGGAACTAAAAAATGCAAAGCTTTATGTTCAAGGCACAGAGGATCCAGAAGTAAACAATATTAAGGTAGTAAGTGAGCTGCACCTATAACAGTTTAAAAAGGGATCTGTATATCAGATCTCTTTTTAATGCGATAAATACAGTGTTTCTAAACATTGTTATATTTTAATTTGGAAATGTTCTATTGATAGTAAGTAAAGTTAATAATATAATTAAGTCAGTGACTAATTTATGGAGGAGACCTAATGAAAAAAATTGTTATTATTTTTACAGGCGGCACAATCTCAATGAAGAATGACAAGGCGTTAAACGCCGCTGTACCGTCAATGACTGGAGAAGATATACTGAAGCTAACACCTGGTATAGCTACTATTGCAGATATACACTTCGTTGACTTTTCTATGATTCCTGGTCCTCACATGACTCCGGAAATTATGATGAAGCTTTCCAATCTTATAAAAAACAAGCTTGAAAATGAAGGCTATGACGGTGCCGTGGTGACTCATGGTACTGATTCCTTAGAGGAAACCGCATACCTTGTGGATCTTACCTCAAATAGCGAAAAGCCAATTGTTTTTGTAGGGGCAATGAAAAACAGCTCAGAGCTTGGTTGGGACGGTCCTGTTAACCTGTTAGATGCTGTATATACAGCCGTTTCCAATGAGTCATGTAATCGAGGTACTTTGGTTGTTATGAACAACGAAGTACATTCTGCTTCTCAAGTAACCAAGACTAATACCCATACACTGGATACCTTCAAAAGCGTTGATTTTGGTCCTATAGGATTTATTGACAACAATAAGGTATATTACTATCATTGTTATACAAAACGTCAGCATATCTCTGTAACTGAGGTAGATGGCAAAGTTGATCTTATTAAGTGTGCTTGCGGTATGGATGACAGATTGCTTAGATTCTGTGTTGATTCAGGTACCCACGGCATAGTAATAGAAGGCATGGGTAGAGGTAATATCCCACCTGATATGGTAAAAGGTGTTGAATATGCCTTAAGCAAAAACATACCTGTTATATTGGTATCTAGGTGTCTTAAGGGTAAAGTATTAGACAGCTACGGATATCTTGGAGCAGGTAAGGACTTAACCCAAAAGGGTGTTATCCTTGGTGATAACCTACCAGGACAGAAGGCAAGAATTAAGCTTATAGTTGCATTAGGACACACCAAAAGATATCAGAGATTAAAGACATATTTGAAAGAAATTATTATTAATTAAAAATATAGACTTAGCAATTGCTAAGTCTATATTTTTAACTGTTCTATCATTGTATATAGAACCTTCTTTACCTTCTCATTGTTATCCTCAAACACTCTAAGCACTTCTTGTTCTGTAACAGGCTTTACCTCAGGATTACCTTCAAGTCCTGCATCATAGTCAGTTATAAGAGCTATATTGGCATAAGGAATCTCTAATTCTTTTGCCAGCATGCATTCAGGATACTGTGTCATATTTATTACGTCCCAGTCCATTTTGCTAAACCATCGACTTTCTGCCTTTGTAGAGAACCTTGGACCTTGTATAACTACCACGGTTCCTTTTTCATGTGCAGTTATGTCAAGCTCTTTGCAAACGCTCATCGCCAACTGTCTTAAGCCTTCGTCATAGGGCTCTGCAGAGCTAACATGTTTGGTTTCTGGTCCATCAAAATATGTATCCTTCCTACCCCATGTTCTGTCTACAAACTGATCGCAAATTACAAAATCTCCTGGCTTGTAATCTACTTTCAAGCTGCCAGAGGCGGTAGGTGCTATTATATACTTTACGCCTAATAGCTTCATAGCATAAAGATTTGCTCTATATGGTATCATATGGGGCGGTAGTGAATGATCCTTAGCATGTCTAGGTAAAAATGCCACCTTCTTGTCTCCTATCTTTGCTATGGAAATCTTATCACTAGGCTTGCCATATGGGGTTTCTATCTCAACCTCTTCAACATTATCTAAGAAAGAGTAAAATCCCGAGCCTCCAAAAACGCCGATGTCTGCCTTTTGATTCATTTAAATTCCTCCTTGCTACTTTTTTATATAGTAAAATAAACTATAGTATGCTATATATTTCATAGTCATACCAATATGTTACTATAAATACTCGGCATCTGCAAGAAAAAGGAATGCATCACTAATCTTTTGGATTTTCTATTAATTCAGGAGCTGATATAGGGAAAATTAAGTCTATAGGCTCTTCCTTGAACTGTTTGACGGATAATATAATATCCTCTAAGTCAGATAGTATAGAAAGCTCCTTTGATACTTCCAAATCGGCTACCCGCAGTACTTCGCCCAGCTTAAGCTTTGATGCATCAATAGTAATATTCCTTGGTATGCTTTCTACTTCACCTTGTACTTCTACCTGCCCTAGCTGCTTGTTTATTATCCAACCTTTTTTCTCTACTCTATTGCTATTAATTACAAGTACAGGTATATCAGCATGTATTATTTCATGCAAAGATACTGGCTGGAAGTCGATGTGAACAATCCTATAGCTTATTGGGTCTCTCTGAACTTCTTTAATGATTGCAGGTGTTTCCTCATTATCTACTTTTAGCTTAACGATTATATGCTCGCCATGATTATCTATAGCTGCTTGTATCTCCTTATAATCTAGCTTTAATAGCTTGCTCTGACTATTTTTAGAGTATAATACGGCGGGAATCATCGAATCTTTTTCTAGTTTTCTAACTTGTTTCTTTCCTGCATGCTCTCTCATATTTGCATTTAAACTTACACTCTTCATAAAAAACCTCCATAAATGTTTTAATCACTTATGGAGTATTCCCAGTATCTAGAATAACTAAACATTTTTAGTTATTTTATTTAGGTTTGCAGATTATTTCTTCAATCCTAGTATCTAAGATATCTTTAGCATGAGCAGGTTTTATTATAATAGCAGAGTCAGCACCTCTTTCCTTCTTATAGAAATTTATCTCCTAAGTACATCTTTATCAACTCTCTATCACCAAAAGCATCTAATGTTATAGATTCCCTATCAGAGTCTTCAAAGTAGATTTCTACAGTGGTATCTCCGTCCTTAAACTGCTGTATCACAGTTTTTTCATCTACTTCCCTATATTTTATATTCTTCCTAACCTTTTCCTTCTTTTTAAACTCTCTAGCGAAAATACTTCCGCTTATTCTGATTATCTTTACGTAATGCATCTGTCTCCTCCTATAAGTTTTTCTCATATATTAATATAAATCAGGTACCCTATCTCCTAATATATCAATCTTGGCTTTTGCTGTGTCAATAAGGCTTAAATCAATTTCTGCTTTAATAATTTGTTCTTTATAACCAGCTTTAGCTATTACCTCTCCCCAAGGATTTATTATCATAGAGCCACCCAAAAACTCAGCTTCTCTGCTTTCTCCTGCTCTATTTACCGCAATTATATATATTTGATTTTCTATGGCTCTGGCTTTTAATAGGGTAATCCAGTGTGAAAATCTTGCAGCTGGCCATTGGGCAGGCACAAACAATATCTTAATGCCTTCCAAGGCTAGCTTTCTGGACAACTCAGGAAATCTTAAATCATAGCATATTATTATTCCACATTTGATATTATCTAGCTTAAATGTGCAAAGCTCTCTCCCGGACTCAATATATTTGTGCTCATCCATAAGCTTAAAAAGATGAATCTTTTGATATTTTGCTATATTATTGCCCTGTCTGTTAAATACATACGCAGTGTTAAATACTTTTCTATCCTGCATACTTGCATAGGAACCCGCCACAATATTTACTCTACCTTCCTTTGACATTGCAGCAATCAATTCATTTGTAGGCATACCTTTTCTTGATCACAGATTTTAGCTATGTCTCCCAATTGATAGGCAGTAGTCCACATCTCAGGCAATACCAGAATATCAGGTTTTATTTTTGCTTTTAATGCTTGCTTTATCATCTCTGTGGCATTTTCCCTATTTGCTTCAGGTTTACCAGGAATTATATTCATTTGTAAAAGTGAAACTACTAGATGTGTCATTTTTTTCTCCTTATATATTTATTTTACTATAAGTAATTATTTCTTTCAAATTTCGGTAATATTATATATACATTGAGCAAACAAAACTTGTGTCAAAATTATAAAAGTATGGTGATTATATGCAAAATTTACTATCTAGTAAATTAGACGATAATATTAATATTATAAACGAAAAATTTAAAGACTGTCCTGATGTCAAAAGACAAAAATTATTGCTTAAGGATAGTTCAATTGCTTTGCTAGTATATATTGATGGGCTTATAAATATTGATATTTTACAAAGAGATATAATTTCTACTCTTATGCAAATGAAAAGCTCAGATATTTTTGATGATAATCTTCAGATAACTTATATTCCAACAGCAGAATCAAGTATTTCTGATAATTTTGATATCCTGATCGAGGCTATATTATCAGGTAAAGTAGTTATATTCTTAAATGGATATGATAGAGCAATATACATAAACATTACTAAATATGAAAAAAGAGCTATTACCCCTCCTGAAATAGAAAAAAACGTAAGAGGTGCCAATGAAGCTTTTATTGAGTCTATCGATACAAATATGTCAATATTAAGAAGAAATATTAAGAATACAAAGTTAAAATTCAAAATACTCAAGGTTGGAAAATTAACAAACCAAACTGTTGCTATTGTATATATAGAAGGATTAGCAAATCCTCAAAGTATAGATATTGTTTATGATAAGCTAGCAAGCATTGATTATGATAGTATATTTGATGTAGGTTATTTGACACATTTGATTGTAGATAGCCCTTATACTCCGTTTCCTCATTTTTTAGCTACAGAGAGACCAGACAAAACAGTATCTTTTCTTAATGAAGGAAAACTTGCCGTATTGCTTGATGGCTCACCCTCTGCATTACTTATGCCTATAGGCTTTTTCTCTGCATTTCAAACACCTGATGATTATAACTCAAATTGGTTTATTGGTTCTTTTAATAGATTTATTAGAATTTTCGCACTGTTCATTGCTATATTTTTACCATCATTATATATCTCAATTGTATCCTACCACTATTATATGGTGCCTTTAAACTTACTGATACCACTAGCTGAATCTAGATTAAAGGTACCCTTTCCGCCAATTATAGAAGTACTTATTTTGGAATTTACTATTGAAATGCTCAGAGAAGCAACGATACGCTTGCCTACCTATATCGGTACATCAATCGGTATTGTTGGAGGTTTAATCATCGGTCAAGCTGCAGTTAATGCAGGAATTGTAAGTAACCTAGTAATAATTATTGTTGCTGTTACTGCCTTAGCATCATATTTGATACCTAATTATGATATGGGGTTGGCAATAAGGTATATAAGATTTATTGTGATGTTTTTTTCTTCTATTTTCGGGATATTAGGAATTATAATATGCAGTATGTTTATACTATCACATTTAGTAATACTTGAGTCACTTGGAGAACCTTACTTAAAGCCTCTGATGCCGTTCAATTTCAATGGTTTTAAAGATACTTTTATTAGTCCACTATTAACGAGTAAAAGTCAACCATCTTCTCAAACAAAAACTACTGATAAAACTAGAGGTAAGAATAATGAATAATAAAGTTAATGAAATATCTTCAGGTCAGGTATATATTTTTGTAATTTCAGCTCAAATTAGTTCTGGTATAATAACTCTTCCATCAAGTTTAGCTGAAAAATTAGGGCATGATGGATGGATTTCAATCTTGTTATCTGGCTTAATAACGTGTATATTGATAAGCTTTATGATGTTATTATTGAAAAAATTTGGAAATCTTTCAATGATAGAAATTAATACTTATTTTTTGGTAAGTTTATTGGTACTTTTTTAAATCTATTATTGATTAGTTATATAACATTTCTCGTTGCAATGAGTTTAAGAATTTTTATTGAAAATGTTAATATATCAGTATTGCAATCAACTCCTGAGTTGGTGTTAACCTGTTTTATTTTTTTACCTATTGTATATTTAAGCTGGTATGGCTTGAAGTATATCTGCTGGATTTCATATATAAAGCCTTTATTGCTTATAATTATTTTATTATACTTTATTCTAATTTGTAATTTATTCCGTACTACATTTTTACAACCTATTGGCATTTCAGGCATTAAAAATATCATCAAAGTCTCTTATGAACCTTTTTGAGTTTCTTTGGTTTTGAGCTAATAACCCTGATTTATCCATATATTAAGGATAAAAATAATTCATTTAAATTTCTAATCTATAGTAACTTAACTACGACATTTTTTTACGTTATTACTACTGTAATTCTGATAGGTTTTTTGGTGAAAACATGTTAAAGCAATTGCAGCATCCATTGTTTTCCATAGCAAGAGCTTATAAAGCTCCAGTATTAGAAAGACTTGATTTATTCTTTATATCAATTTGGTTTCCGATAATGGAAATTTCTATTTTAACGTATTTTTTCTGTGCATTTTCCACCATAAAAAAACTTCTTAAACTAGAAAATGATAAACCAAAATCTAAAATTCTTATTATGGTTTTTTCTATTTTTGTTATAAGTCTTAGCAGACTACCTAAAGACATACTTCAGGTTAGAAGACTTTTTGATATTGTTGGTTATTTGGGCACCGCTTATATTTGCTATATTTTATTATGTTATATTATTTCTTTTATTAAAAAACCAAGAGGTGTAAAAAATGAAAAACCTTTATAGAATTATTGTCTTACTTATTGCATGTATATTTTTGCTAACTGGTTGCTGGGATCAAAAGATTTTTGAACAAATAGGTTTAGTACTTACAATTGGCATAGAAAAGTCTGATGATGGAAAATTACTTGTAACATATGTTTACCCAGTTATGGGTGGAAAAGAGAAGGATGGAGTAGATATTATATCTACAGAATCCTCCTTATTGAGAGGCGCAAGAGAAAATATAAACCATGAGTCACCAAAACTTTTAGAAAGTGGAAAAACGCAACAGGTACTAATTTCTGAAGATTTAGCAAAAACAGGAATTCATAATATTTTGGAGATATTTGAAAGAGATGTTGCACTACCTTCTATTGCTAGTATTGTTATTGTTGAAGGATCTCCTCACGAATTGATGGAAAAAGGTAGGGACTTCCAATATAAATCAAGATTTTCTTTCTATTTGCTTCAACTCTTAGAAAATAATTCTAAGCTATCAAATATCCCAGATACAAAAATATTTAATTTTGATATCGATTATTATGCTCCTGGTATAGACCCTGTTGTTCCAATGCTTAGGCTGAGAGAAAAATCAGTAGTACTTATAGGGTGTGCACTTTTTACTGATGATAAAATGGTAGGTAATCTGGATAGTAATAATACTATTATATTAATGGGATTGATGGGTAAGCTCAAGGATACATATTTAGCATTTGAAAGCAAACAATATTCTACTAGCAATCCTAATAATTATGGCATATCCTTAATTGTTAGTACACAAAAACGCAAAATAGATATAGCTTTTGACGAGGAAGGTATACCTATCATTAATATAAATTTAAAATTTAATTGTATATTACAAGAATATAAATGGGATGAGACAGATAAAACAAGTGAAAAAAACAAGCTTGAAAAAAGTTTATCTAAGCAATTAACTACTAGTTGTAATGAAGTTATTAAGAAAATGCAATTAGTTAATAGTGACCCTATTGGCCTTGGAAATTTGATTAGAGCCAAGTATTATCAATATTGGCAAAATGTTGATTGGAAAGAAGTGTACCCAGAAGCAAAGATAAATGTAGATGTATCTCTGAAGATACTGAAATCAGGGATAATAAAATAAAGTGGGAGTTCTGCTTTATTTTATTATCAACAGATTATTCTGTAGACATACTTTTAAATCAAGCTGTTTTGTCACTCCATAAAAGTCTATTATCAGCTTGGTTGTATCCTTTACTTTTAATATATTAGAAATCGTTCCCTCCATAAATATCTTATGAAATACCTTCTGCCCAATTTGTAGATTGCAGCTTTCAACTAAATTAACATTTAATATCTCATCAACAAATTTTGAAGGTTCAACCTGTCTGCCATAACGTTCCTTTGGAACACATATATAAAGTATATTCTTTGCTCTAGTAGCTGCTACATATAAAAGTCTTCGTTCCTCTTCCAGCTCATTTGGCTTAAGACCTTCACTGCCTTCATAGGGAGAAAGACCTTTAACCACACCGCTGATAAATACTGTGTCAAACTCAAGACCCTTAGCCTTATGCATTGTGAGCAGTCTAACACTATCCTTTTTATTGCTTTTGTACCTTGCTTCTTTTGTTTTTTCTTCAACCTCTTCTACATGATCAAGAAAATCTTTGATTTCATCAAAATGCTGTATTGCATCACCTGCTTCCTCTAGTGCCTCAATTAACCCCTTTGCATTAATACCCTTACTGCTTGCATAATCTCTTAAGTATTCCTCATAGCCTATATAGCTTCTTATATACTTAAATGCATCTTTTGCCTTCATATTGGACATACGCTTTATGCTGTGCTGAAAATCCACCAATACATTTACTTGTCTACCATTAAGACTGCAGTAGGTTATGAGATTCGTTATCAAATCCCCACCATACTTAATAGCTGTGGCTATAGAATCACGGCTTATATATCGTTTGGGTTTGTTAAGTATCCTAGTAATTTCTCTTTCTTTGCCAATTCCAGCAGCTAACTGAAAATATGCCATTATATCTCGGATTACCCAGTGTTTATATATTGATGCAGCACCATCTGCTGATGTGAATGGGATATTGTGATCCATAAATGCATCTACTAATGCTCTTGATTGTAGGTTGGTTCTAAATATTACTGCTATGTCAGAGTAGCTTCCAGACCTGGCAGTAAGTTCCTTTATCCTCACTGCTATAAGTCTTGCTTCTTCTTCAAAATCCTTAACACTTATTATATTAGGCATTTCGCCTTGATCCTTTATCGGGTGAAGTTTTTTGGGATATCGATTTTTATTATTGTCAATAAGCGCCATTGCGCAGCTTAAAATCTGTTTTGTACTCCTATAATTTTCTTTTAGCGTAATTTTAGTGCTATTCTTATATATATCTTCAAATTCCATAAGTATTCCAGGTGCAGCGCCTCTGAAGCCATAAATACTCTGATCATCATCTCCAACTACGAAAACATTTCTAAGAGGTTCAGTAATAATCTTTATAGCTTCAAACTGCACAGGACTTATATCTTGAAATTCATCGATAAGTATATAAGTATACTTTGCTCTTACTGACTCTAATACTCTTTTATTGTTTTTCAATAGGTAATAGCAATCTATAAGCATATCGTCATAATCAAACTTATTTTGCTTTTGCTTTATAGTGTAATAGCTTTCAAAAATCTGCCTAAACTCTTCTATAGTACAGGATTGCGGTTTATAATCCACTGTATCAGATAATGTATTTATAAAATATCCTATATCATTAATTACATCTGAGATTCTATCGTCATCCTCACTGAAATCCAGTTGAAGACTACGTGCTATGTTCTTAATGATATTGTATTTTTCTGATTCATCCAGCAGATTATCAAGTTTATAGTTTTCGTATTGCCTTAAAATCCTGAAGAACACTGAATGAAAGGTTCCAAAAGTAATTTCATTTAGCTTCGCTGTACTAGCTATGCTATATTCTGCTGCAAACTTGAAAAACCTTTCCTTCATCTCGGCTGCCGAATCCTTTGAAAATGTAACTACCAATATGTTTTCAGGCTTTGCCGCACCTGATTTAATCATATTTGCCAGACGATGAACTATTATCGTGGTTTTTCCTGTACCCGGGACCTGCTAGTACCATACACGGCCCTTGCTCCTGCTCTGCTGCTTTTCTTTGCTCTTCATTTAAATTCTCTAGTAATTTATTCATTCTTTAGCACCTTATTTTCTTATTTTACATTTACATTCATTGTATATAGCTTGTTTTCCTATATCACTTACATCATGGGGCATCAACCTGTTTACACTACCTCCATTTTTCTTCCACCAGCCTTCTTTCATAAACAGTAAACCCTTCTGAGTATTATCTGATACAAAGACTTCTGCAACAAGACTTCCATATTCATTATATAGCTCGACAAGCTGTTTGTCTTTAATATTTAAGTGTATAGCATCCTCTATGCAAATATAGACTGGTGGATGCTCTATATTTGAAGTAATTAGATGTTGGGAATGCAAGGATTCTCTAGTATGTACCGTAAGCAGTCTGAAGCTTTCCTCGTCATTATTATCATAATTAGAAATACACTTCTGTAGTTTGGAAGGGTCTATAAACTCAAATTTTCCAGATGGAGTTTTAAAGCTATAATCAGCCCATGGTACAGGATTGTTTTGCTCTGCATAAGCATAGGAATTTCTTTTAAGTGTATTAATATCAAGCCCAATATCTTGAACTTTACTTAAAAGCTTATCAATCCATTGTTCTTCATTCATTTGAGGAAAACTTGTGATATTCATTCTTTCTGCCAGCATACTATAGATTTCAAATTCCGGTTTAGCTTGAAAATACCTTGATACCAGTTTATGATTATAAAACATATATCCGTTCCACATACTAGAGTACATGATATCTGTTTCTTCCATAAAATATGTCACAGGTAATATTATATCTGCAAGCTGTGCAGTATCAGTCATAAAATGGTCTAATACAACCTTGAATTCTGTACTGATTATTGCCTTAACTGCTTCCTCTGAGTTTGGGAGTTGCAAAGCAGGATTTGATTTACTGATAAATAATGCCTTAACCTTTGGATTGTCTAGTTTTGACAGTTCAGCTGCAAATCTAGGCTTAGCAATATATCTATGCTGAGGCTTTATAGAAGGTTCTACCGCTTCCCAAAGTATATAGCTGCTATATACTTTGTTGGCATAGTTCACTCCACCTCCGGATATTCCTATGTTGCCAGACAAAGCTCCAAGCATATCTATACTTCTTACAGTGGCACCTCCGCTTTGATACCTCTGCACTCCATAGCCCACATAGATTGTTGCAGGCTTATTGATAATAGCATCTGCAAAGCTTTTAACTGTTTTTTGTTCTGTACCGCTTACCATATATAACTCATTATAATCAAGAATTTTTACATATTCTTTTATTTCTTCAAAGCCTTTTGTATACTTTTCAACAAAGGTCTTATCATATAGCTCATTTTCTATGATGTACTTTGCTACTGCACAGACAAAGGCAGTATCACCCTTTGACTTAAGCTTTATATGCCAATCGCTAATAGCCGCTGTAGCTGTAGCAATAGGATCTATTAAAATAACTCTTGCACCTTTTTCCTTTGCTTTTTTAATAAAAGGTACCAGGTGGATATTAGTTTCTACTGGATTTCTGCCCCAAATTATAATAGTTTTTGCATTGTGGATATCAAGAGGTGAGTGTCCCTTAACATTACCAAAATCACTTTGTTGTGCTGCTATACCTGCACCCCAGCAAAGATTGCCATCGAAAGTAGTAACATTTCCCAGGTAATCAAAAAATAGGTTTTCAATGTTTTTGAGCATACCCCCTGCTCCTCCGTCATTAAACTGGGCAATTGATAAAGTGCCATAGTTATCTATATAATACTTTAGCTTGCATGCAATAGTATTTAGAGCTTCATCCCATGTAATCTCGACAAATTTATTCTTTGCTTTTTTCATAGGATGTCTGAGTCTTAAGGGGCTATACATTCTCTCAACATGTTTTCTGCCCTTTTCACATATAAAGCCCTGAGTTATAGGATGCTCCTTATTGCCTTCTAGCTTAGTAACTTTTCCATCTATAATTTCTGCCCTCATACTGCATAAATCAAAACAGTCTAAGGGGCAGGCACATAACTTGTATTCCTTAGACATCAAAGGCTCCTCCAATCAAAACATAATATAAATATTATAGCATTGGTAAACAATAAAAAATAGCATTGAAACATCAAGAAGATAACAAACTTATTAGCAAAGTGTCGTTGTGTGACGATTTATGTCTAATCCTTTTGTATACATTATATCATGGGTATGATATACTATATTAGTAATATATTGGTGTAAATTAAGACTCTGAATATTTTATATATGCTTTTGATAGATATATCGATAACCTATTTTACATTGTACATATGAAATTTATAAATGGACTGCAGATGTAAATAATAATACAAAACTTTTAAGAATCAAACATACAAAATAAAGAAATTTATTGGTTGTAAAAATTCCTTATATATTATGTAAAATATCAAAATGCGGTGATAAATTGTTTATCACCGCATTTTGATATTTTACAGCTCTATTCCCTTTTGGAATACCTTTATATTTATGTCAACTAATATTAGCTTTAATTTTTATTTTCCACATTTACCACATATTTCATATTTTTTTCTTGACTTTATATATTATTTATTGTATATTATGTATGTTAATGTATTTTGTTGTATGAATGTGTCTATTTATGTCGTATTATGTATATTTAACCTTTATTATGCTTGTTTATATATGTTGCATTAAAGAAGTTACATTAGGTTATTGTGCAACATATTAAATTAGGAGTATGATTTTGGAATATTTAAAATAATTCTGTAAAAAGTTTATTGCAAAAAATACAAAATATTAAATTTTTTTAAAGAAAAAAAGTCACCTTTACGGGTGTACATTAAATATATTATAAATTATATTCGAGGGGGAATTTAAATGAAAACAGTGCTTAAAAATTATGCACAAATTAGGGATTTCAAAATGTATTATGAAATTTCAGGTAATCCCAAAGGAGACTGGTTGGTATTAATCCACGGCATATCGGGGTCTACGAGATGTTGGAAGTATCAGACTGATGAATTCAACAAACATTTTAGAGTACTCAATCTTGACCTGGTAGGGCATGGAAATTCAACGGCATCGGATTGTGAGAAGTACAATGGAATTATCATTGCAAACCATTTACGATTGCTCATGGACAAATTGGGAATTGAAAAAGCTCATATGCTCGGTCTGTCTCTCGGAACAATAGTACAGCAGTATTTCTGTGAGCTATTCCCAGAGAGGATAATCTCATTGATATTTGCCAGTCCTATATGCAAACCGAATTACCTGTCCAAGTTCTTCAACAGCTTTGCAGAAAAGGTATTTCTAAAGATTTTCAATAAGAGCATATATATGAAGCTGATGGCAAACATGATGCTCCCTGGAAAATCACACATGAAGTCTAGAAAATTTTTCCTTCAGGAAACACTTAAAATGAGCGACACCGAATTCTATAAATGGTGGAAAGTAGTTGTGCAGGGTGATCATTATAACTTCCTGACACAATATGATATACCTTCACTTATAGTAGTGGGCGACAAGGACTTCTGTTTCTACAGCGATGCTCTTGCTCTGAAAGAAAAGTTTACAAACAGTAATTTCAGAGTTATTAAAGATGTGGGACATGTATTTATATTCCAGAAACCAGAAGAATTCAACCATATGGTTGTTGAATTCATAGATGGATTGGAAAACAATGAACAATTTGAATATAGTTATGCAGCAGAGGCATAACAAACAACTACAAATCCTATAATGAAGATTATATATTAAAGTTCTAAGGCACTTGAGACAGTTAAATCTCAAGTGCCTTTTTATATAATTCATTACTTCATTATTTATGAGTGGGCAGCATATCTTTAAGATATGCATTAATTAGCTCGGCAGGCTTATGATTTGGCTTATCATACCCAAGCATCATGTTACAATGCCAATAACCAGGAACGATCTCTAGTCTGGCATTTTTCACACCCTTTTCAATGAGCTTTTCATGCAGTTTGATAGAGTTAGTACGAGGAACAAGCCAGTCGTCTCCCCCATGTAATATCAGGCATGGAGGTTCATTTCCAGTAATATGCGTAACAGGTGAACAATCATCCTTATCCTCTTCTTTAAGCATAGCAGTTATACATGAGTTCAGAAGTGGGGCAAGATAAGTTTCACGAAGATTGAAATCGAATATTCCACTTACAGGTATCCAACATTTAACTTTTTTTATATCGATACCGTATTTATCATGCCACTTTTTCCCAGTTACAAGTAATGCTCCAAGATGTGCCCCTGATGAATGTCCAAGCACCGCTATTTTATTAGGATCGCCACCATAGTCTTTAATATTTTCCTGTACCCATTTAAATGCCATTGCACAATCCTCGATCTGTACTGGATGTATGACGTTGGGAGCCAGTCTGTAATTGATAGAAACAACTGTATATCCTCTATTTATCCATTCAAGTGCATAAAACCTTGTATTGCTTTTATCTTCAGAGGTCCAGCCTCCTCCGTGTATAAAAAATATTACAGGTCTCTTCTTGTCATGCTCGCTTTTTAAATAGTGGATATCAAGTCTCTGCAACGGATCCTGACCATATGGAATAGCAAAATAATCCTGTCGTTTGGGATCCTCCATTGCATGAAGATATGTGTACGACAAACCACACTGGCCGTATAAAGTCCAGTCCTTTTCCTGCAAAGTACTCAAAGGTTCCTTAGAATCTACAAATTGACCATACTCAGTTTCATAACTCATATTAGTATTTCCCCTCCATTATTATATTTTTGTTATCATATCATTCATATCTTTAGCTAAAGCATCAAGCTCTTTTGCAGAGCTAAGCAGCTCTTCGCTTGATGCAAAGGTTTGCTGGGTTGAAGCAGAAGCAGCTTCAATACTCTGTGTAGTCATTACCGATACATTGTTGACTTCCGCAATAAAGCTATTTACTAGCTCGGTATGAGAAAGCTGCTGTTCTGATACATCTCTTATGTCTAAAAGGTGTTTAATGGTTGAAGTTAACTCATCAATTATATTTTGGTAGTATTCCTTGGACGATTTTACAATTTCAACGCCCTCTTCCACCTTAAGTACCAGGTTATCTACTCTACTTTCATGCTTGAATATATCCTTCAGAGTAATTGTTATATCATTAAGTGAACTATCGCTTTGCTCGGCAAGCTTCCTAATTTCATCAGCAACAATTGCAAAGCCCCTGCCATATTCTCCGGCCCTTGCAGCCTCAATCGATGCATTTAGGGACAGCAGGTTAGTCTGCTTGGATATTCCCTGTATACAGCCTACTATGGTATCTATCTCCTTGGCCTTTACATCCAAATCCTTTGCACTTGCATAGGTTGCGGTAGCACTTTCCTTTATGTACATTATTTTTTCCACTGCATCGTCAATTGATATTTTGCCTTTCTCCGCAATTTTCCTAAGTTCTTCAGAATTGTTAATAACCCCTGTAGTCCTCTCTTTCATATGCTTCGTTTTCTCAACAAGCTGTGAAATAAGTTCGGTGCTTTCAGTAACACTTTGAGAGGTCTTCACAGCACCAACAAGAATATCAGATGTATTTATAGCGGTCATCTCTGCAGCCTGCTGCTGTTGGGAAGCCAGTTGTGTTATCAAGTCACTTGATTGAGCGAGGGTAGTAGATATGTCTTTTACCTTTAAAATCACAGTCTGAAGGTCATTAAAGGATTTACTAACCTCGAATTCGTTTTTACAGGATTTATATAGAAGGTTCCTTGCCAAAACGGTACCTACAAATGCAGCAACTCCGCCAAAAGATATAACCTGAAGCCTCGTGGTTATATTGGCAATAGAATTGATGAGGGGTTCTGGGCAGGTATTCACATAAAAACTCAATATGCACGTACCAGAGCTAAGTATTATACCGTATAATACAACTCTCTTCTCAAGGTAAAACGATGAAACAAACAATATCAATATTATTGTTCCCCATATATCCCTGTAAGGTATGAATATAGCTATTGCAAAATAATTTATGCATGCTACTGATACAATGATATATTTATATATATTGACATATGTTTCTACATTCTTCTTCTTAAGAATTACATTTGAAGCTGCCATAAGTATAACATTAAATACAACGGGCAGAGAAAAATAAAGCAGGTTGGTCCATGTAAATTCGCTCATAATTCCTGCTATTTTCATAAACGCATAAAAAGCTACACCTCCTATACCGCCTATGGTGCAATAAAAAGTTATTGATTCACTAAGGTTTTTTTGATATTGCAATAGGTTTTTCTTGAACAAGCTTTCCAAATTATTTGTCATCTTTACACTCCTTTTATTATATAAGAATTTTTTAACTAACTATAATTCACAATTCAGATGTACTCACCATAATAATGAATTAGGGCATATTTTATACTTAAAAGGAATTATTCTACATTAATTTTTATATTCCTTCAAAAATCTATTTTTTTTATATTATTCAACAAATTACAACATGCCATATTTTGTTATTTATATAATCTTCTACAATTTTTTTATAATTATTTGGTTACAGTAAAGTTTGTTTAGTAATGAAAAAAGGAAAAGAAAAACTACCGAACAAGCTCTAGATGAACTAAAGCTCCCTTCGGTAGTTTTACATGAGTCATTCCCTACTATATTTGATTTTACAGCTCCATTCCCTTTTGGAATGCCTTTATATTTATGTCTACCAGCTTCACAGGCAGGTTTTCTTTGAGTATTTCTATCCAGTCAATATTGTTTAGTCCTAGTGATTTTACCAGTGCACCAAACAATACAATGTTTTGTGTTCTTACGTTTCCTATTTCAATAGCGGTTTGAGTAGCATCTAGTGTTACTGTCTTAAATTCCTTCTCTAAGGCTTCTATAACATTTTGTGGATACACAGCCTTACCTATTGCTATAGGCATTGATGGAATTTCAGCGTTATTTACTACTACTACTCCTTCTGGCTTTAGATATTCAACCCAACGAGCTGCTTCCATCTTCTCAAAGGAAACAAGTACATCAGCTTGTCCCTTACCGATGATTGATGAATAAATCTTCTCACCGAATCTTACTTGTGTAGTAACACTGCCGCCTCTTTGAGCCATACCGTGAACCTCAGACATTTTTACATCATATCCAGCTTTCATAAGACCAGCAGTCAGCATTTTACTAACTAATATTATACCTTGACCGCCTACGCCTACTAAGAGTATGTTTTTTCCGTCTCTCATTATTGCTCACCAACCTTTACTATAGCATCAAACTTACATACCTGCTTACAAACATCACAGCCTATGCACATTGATTGATCGATATATGATGCTCCATCCTTAAAGGATATTGCCGGACATCCTACCTTTAAGCACATTTTACATTTCTTGCACTTATCAGTTTCTACCTTGCACTTTGTTTTAAATGGAGGAAGTCCCTTTATCAATACACATGGTCTCTTTGTTACTATAGCAAAAGGCTCAGTTGCCTTCATCGCTTTTTCTACAACTTCATCCATTGCTTTAAGGTCACATGGATCAACTATAGCAACTGTCTTATAACCTATCGCCTTTAAAACATCTACAGGGTCTATAGCTATTGTATCTTCTCCCATTAATGTCTTGCCTGTACCTGGATTTTCTTGATGGCCAGTCATGCCTGTTATTCTATTGTCCAATACCACTGGTATCATTTTACCTTTATTATATACAACATCTATAGCTCCAGTTATTCCTGAGTGGAAGAAGGTTGAATCTCCAACTACTCCAAATACCTTTGTATCTCTGCCCGATACTTCAAAGGACTTTGCCATACCCATAGCGGCACTGATACCAGCACCCATACAGATAACTGAATCTACTGCACCTAGTGGTTCACAGCGCCTAGTGTATAGCATCCAATATCACCTGCAACAACAGTATTCTTCTTCTTTGACATTGTGTAGAAGAAGCCTCTGTGAGGGCAGCCTGCACATAATACTGGAGGTCTTGGAACTACATTTGTATCAACAGTTTTTATTCGGATTTTCTGTACCAAGTAATGCTTTTGCAACTATATCAGGGTTTAATTCATACATGTTAGGTATAAGCTCTTTGCCTATGCACTTTATACCCGCTGCTTTTATTTGCTCTTCCATAAATGGTTCTAATTCTTCTACTACATAAACAGTTTCAAACTTAGAAGCGAAATCTCTTATCATATCCATTGGAAGTGGGAAAGTAAAGCCAAGCTTTAAGTAAGAAGCCTTATCTCCAAATACTTCCTTCGCATATTGATAAGCAACACTTGCTGTTATGATACCTATATTTGTATTTGCATTATATTCTGCTTTGTTAAGAGGTGAAGTATTTGCATATACCTCCAAAGCCTTTAGCTTCTCTTCTAATTCAGCATGACATATTTTGGCATGTGCAGGAGTAGCAACGAATTTATCTATTCTTTTTCATAATGGCTTAAAACCTACTTCTTCTCTTTCGCCTAGTTCTACTATGCTCTTGCTGTGGCATACTCTTGTAGTTACTCTATAAAGTACAGGAATATCAAATTGTTCACTTATTTTGTAAGCTTCCTTCATAAAGTCCTTTGACTCTTGACTGTCACTTGGCTCAATCATAGCCATCTTAGCAAACTTTGCATAGTATCTGTTGTCTTGCTCATTTTGTGAGCTGTGCATGCTTGGATCATCAGCAGTTATTATTACAAAGCCGCCATTTACTCCAAGATAGGCATAAGTGAAAATTGGGTCAGCTGCAACGTTAACACCAACGTGTTTCATTGCAGTTAAGCTTCTTGAGCCTGCTATAGATGCACCAATAGCAACTTCACAGGCTACCTTCTCATTTGGAGCCCATTCACTGTAGATATTTTCCTTGTAATCGATCATGTTCTCTAGTATTTCTGTACTTGGTGTACCTGGATATGCTGCCGCAACTGTTACACCAGCTTCATAGGCACCTCTTGCAATAGCTTCATTACCTGACATTAACTTTTTCAATTTTTGTCCCCCTTACATTCTATTTATATCTTTAGTGTCCACCACAGTTACAATTGCCGCAACCACCACAACATGACGTTTGCTGTGATTTGTTTTGACCAGAAATTAAACATCCAAAAGCAATTGATAAGAGCTTTGCTTCTGACGAATCTGCTCTTGAAACAAGAACTATCGGTGCCTTAGCACCCATTATTACGCCTGCGGACTTAGAACCTGCAAAATATGTTAAGGATTTGCCCAATGCGTTTCCTACTTCATAATAAGGCACTAATAGTATATCTGCATTTCCAGCACCCTCTTCGTGATAGCCTTTGTGTTCACACGCTTCCTTGCTTATTGCAAGGTCAAGTGCCGCTGGTCCTATAACAGAAACACCCATTGCATCCCATTTATCCTTCATATCAGCAATGGCTTTTGCATCTACAGTTGCTTGTATTTTTGGATTTACGACCTCTGCGCCAGCTAAGCAAGCAGCATTGACTTTATCCATTCCCAAAGCTTTACATGCAATTACTGCGTTTTCTAAAATTTGCACCTTTTGATTTAAATCTGGTGCTACATTCATACCTCCATCAGTTAAGAATAAAAGCTTATGATAGCTTGGCACCTCATAAACCATAACATGACTTAAGAGATTTTCTGTTCTTAATCCTATTTCTTTATCTAGAACAGCTCTCATTATATCAGCAGTCTGAAGTATTACCCTTCATTAGAAATTCAGCTTCTCCAGTACTAACAAGTTCAACTGCTTTTCTTGCTGCTTGTATTAAATCAGGTTCATGTATTATTTCATACAATTCACTTGTGATGTTTAGTTTGTTCATGATTTCAATAATTTTTTCTTGATCACCAACAAGTATTGGTTCAACTAGTCCCATTTCCTTGGCTTCATGAACAGCCTTCAATACATCTTCATCCTGAGCAGCTGCAACAGCTAGTCTCATAATGCCTTGCTTTTTTGCCGCTTCAATAAGCTCTTTAAAATTTTTAATCATTTAATCACCTCCGTTTAATATTATATAATACTAATATGCATATATTGTATATATAGATGGGATATTTAACACAATACTATATTATAACAAATTTAAAATAATTTTGTGTATAGTTAAAATTATTATTGTAACAACAATTATTTTACATATTTAAATGTAATACTGTAAGTTTAAATATATATGAAACTACTATCTTACTTAAAACCCAAGTTCCTCATTTATTATTATTATCTTAAAAGGTCTTTTGCATAGGTTTTTTCGTTAATAATAGTTGTAATATTGCACATTCTTTGAGGACTGTTGCAGTCTAGCAGTTTTCATTTGTTGCACAGGGTGTATTTAGATTTAAGTCTTCTTGCATTTTTATATGCGTTTATTCTCTATTCTTTCAAAAGCAGCGTCAAGATTCTCTACTATTTTATTTATCCCACATACAACTATTGTTTTTTTTGGTCCATAAAACATTGCATGCAACTCTATTGCCCATGCCATCTGTATTTACAAGCTTACCATCTTGAGTCAATGCATTTGTACTTGTTAAATACACATCAGCTATAGCTGAGTTTTCTCTTGCTTTATCCATTCCCTCAGACGTTGATTCAAGCCAATGCCAATGCACAGTATTACCTCTTTCCTTTAGCAGCTTATCAGTTCTAAGTCTTTACTGTCATAGAGCCACCAATTCCCACACTTTCTTTTATGTTAATTTCCTTTAGATATATCTTCTACTGCATCCTTAGTAGCTTTCAAAATATTCTACATCAAAGTTATTTTTCTTAAGCGCTTCTAATGTATTGCTTACTATTTTTTCCATGCTATCTCTCCTTTTTATTTATTTCAATTTTATTATACATCAAAGTCAAAAAAACCATCAAGTATAGCTTGATGGTATTTTCGACTTTTATATTACAACTTTTATATTACAGATCGTAGTACATAGCAAATTCTTCAGGATGAGGCATAATACTTATCCTCTTATGATCCTTTTCATATTTTGTTTTTATCCATGTATTTATAAATTCTTTTGTAAATACTCCACCTTTTAGTAGGAAGTCATGATCTTGCTTTAGCGCTTCTAGTGCTTCTTCAAGTGATTTTGGAAGAGCTTTTATCTTCTTCTTTGCTTCATCATCAAGATCAAATATATTAACATCATAAGGACCAAAGCCTTCTGCTACTGGATCAATCTTGTTTATTATTCCGTCCAAGCCTGCCATTAGCATTGCAGAGTATGCAAGATACGGGTTGCAGGTTGCATCTGATGGTCTAAATTCAAAACGCTTAGTTTCAGGTCTGTTTGCATAGCCTGGAATTCTTATAACCGCACTTCTATTTGCAGTTGCATAGCATATACTTACAGGTGCTTCATAGCCTGGAACCAATCTCTTATAAGAGTTTGTGCTTGGATTGGTAAATGCCAATAACGCTGGTGAATGCTTCAATAATCCACCAATGAAATAAAGTGCTGTCTGGCTTAAGCCTGAGTAACCTTTCTCATCATAGAACAATGGCTTTCCTTCTTTAAAAAGCTGCATATGTACATGCATACCGCTTCCAGCTTCACCAAATATTGGTTTTGGCATAAAGGTTGCAGTTTTACCATTTTGTACAGCCATATTCTTTACTACATATTTAAGAAGCAAGGTCTTATCAGCCATATCCTTCATAGTTCCAAGTTCAACTTCTATTTCTACTTGTCCAGGGCCTCCAACTTCATGGTGGTGATACTTAACAGGTATTCCTAGCTCTTCAAGTGCCAAACACATTTCTGTTCTTAAATTATGAGTTATATCATTAGGTAAAGCTACATGATAACCTCCATGATGCTTAACATTATAACCTGAATTTTCAAACATGTCATTTGAATTCCAGGTTGCTTGAGCTGTATCAACTGTAGCTTCCATATGATTTGGTATGCTTTCATAAGCTACCTTATCAAATAAATAGAATTCAAATTCAGGTCCTATATATATTTTGATCAGCAATTTTAGATTCTATCATAAACTTTTCAGCTTTTTCAGCAATAAATCTTGGATCACCTTCATATCTTTTAACACCGCTTTCAAGGGTATAAATATCACCTATCATGCTAAGAGTAGGAACATCACAGAATGGATCTATAAATGCTGTACTTAAATCAGGAATAAATACCATATCACTTTTTTCAATTGTCTTAAAATCCATAGCTTGAACCATCAAAACCTATCCCATCTGTCATAACCTTTTCATTGAATCTTCCTGTTGGTATAGATAAATGGTGCCATCTTCCTACTAAATCAGTTACTTTGAAGTCAATAATTTTGATATCATTTTTCTGGCAGTATTCTTTGACTTCCTGTACATTCTTAAACATCATTTTTCCTCCTTTTTAAGTCTTACAAAAAGTATATTTCATTTCTAATTTAATGTCAATAATACTAAATTCGTCTAATTATCCTCAATAAGTCCTTTAAGCTCTCTTTCATTTTTTCCTCATCTACTACAAAGAAGGATAAGCCTTTTATATTTTTTGCGCTACCTGGTAGAGTTAAAAGTTTTATGTTTTCTGATTTCACTGATTTTGCTTTAACAATATAACCCATCATCTGTTCTGCAGACATATTTGTTTTTACATATTGCTTAATAGGCCCTTGAAGCTTCATAAAATTCATAACTAAATTGCCCTTTAAAATCTTTTGTATTCCAAGTTTTACAACCTCTTGCTGTCATTTTATACGTCCTAAATCGCCTTCTCCTCCGCCTTTGTTATTTTTCCTCCATCTTAGTATTTTAACAATATCTTTGCCCTCTGATATAACTTGTCCCTTTTCAAAATGAATGTGTAGATCATCAGCAGGGTCATCATAATCCATATAAGTGGGAACTTCTACCTCAATTCCCCCGATTGCGTCTACAATATGTTCAACTGCTTCATAATCAATCTGTACATAGTAGTGTATAGTCACCCCTGTTAAGTCCTTGAACACTTTTTACTACTTCATTTGCTCCTCCACTTCCATAAGATGCATTTATCTTACGCTGTGCTGTACCATTATGTCCTTCTCTATAATAGTATGTATCTCTTGGTATAGAGAATATGTCAACATTCTTTGTCTCTGGATTAAAGCTTGCAAGCATCATTGAATCAGCTAATCCTTTTGCTACTCCTATAATCATCACATTAACTCTTTTTTCTGGCACTGCATAACCCTCTGCTCCACCCTTTACACTAATGGAATTTAAGAAAAAATAAATATATCCATAACCCCCAGCTGCTATTATCAAAGTAAATAGTATAATATTTCTAAAAAACACCTTTTTTCTTATCTTCAAAAACTCATCTCCCAATTACATTTTTTTACATAATATTTTATATTTCAACAGAATAATTTTAAAACTTATTAGTCCATCTGTAAAGCAAAATTATATTGTATTGATTTACCGCTCTATATTGAGGCAATATGAACTGTTTGTATTTAATCATAGGTAAGATACACTCTCTTGTTGTTTTCAATTATTATTTGATAATAACTTTTTACGTTTATCTCATTATTACCAACTAACTCCTTTACTTTATCAATATCTTGTTGTCCAAACTTCACTGCAAGTCCACAGCTGGCAGATATTTCTCTTGGTACTGGCATTACTGTAAGTGCTATTTCATTTTGCTTTAAAGTTTTTTCAAAACGTAGCGCATTATGAGTAGTGTCAAAGGTAGCAACTATTTCTACAGAATTCACTTTATTTCACCCCCAATTTTTAATTATAATATATACTGGTAAATTTGCATATAGTAACTTAAAAAAGTAATATGTCCCTTGCAGTTACTGACAAAACTATGAAGTCCATTGTAAATATTATTTGGTTATTATCTAATTTAATACTTGATGACTTTTGTATAGCTTTGACATTAGATTTGAAGAGTTGTACTATAAAATTATGAATATAAATGAGGTGACCTATGGATTTTAAGCAAATTGAAGCATTTGTCCATGTTGTTAAGCATAGAAGTTTTTCTAGAGCAGCTGATGCAATATATCTAACTCAACCTACTATAAGTGCTCATATAAGTTCTTTGGAAAAGGAGCTTGGCATCATGCTTATTGACAGATTGGGCAAAGATGTTCAGCCTACACAGGCAGGAAAACTTTTTTATGAGCATGCTGTTAATCTAGTTAATGCAAGGGACAACGCCATATTTAGTCTGAGTAAATATAATAATACTTTAAAGGGCAAGATAGAGCTTGCAGCTTCTACAGTACCTAGTCAAATTATATTGCCAAAGCTTATAAAAGAATTTACTACTGAGTATAAGGATATAAGCTTTTCTATCACTCAGATGGATTCAATACAGGTTGCAGAGGCAATAACCGAAAAAAAATTTGAGATAGGCATAGTGGGGACTAAGATAGAAGGCGGTAAGATCAACTGCAGTCATATTGTGGACGATAAGCTAGTATTAATAACTCCAAATATGGGTAAATATATTGACTGGCATGAGAAAAACATACCTTTTAACGATTTATCTAAGGAGAGCTTTATTATAAGAGAAGCCGGTTCAGGAACAAGACATGAGTTTGAAAGAATTGTAACAGAAAGTGGTTTATCCAAAAACTCTATTAATATAATTGCTCAGATGAACAGTATAGAAGCAATAAAACATTCAGTTAGCATGGGTCTTGGTGTTTCTATAGTATCACTGCTTAGTGTATTGGACTATTTGAAGTGTGGAATGCTTAAGGCATTTGATATACAAGGACTTGATTTATCCAGAGCCTTCTATGTAATACATCTAAACAACAGACCCCTATCTCCTTTAAACAAAGTTTTTCTGAAATATATATGTGAAAATAGCAAAACAGGGAAGGTATAAGCTTATACCTTCCCTGTTTGTTATTCTGTAATCTCTATTAAAAAATCATCTAAGTTTTCTTCACTAAATACCTTAATTCCATTATCCTGCAATAATGTTGCAGCAACACCTTTTCCAATCCTTACCTTACCTTGAAAGCTACCGTCATATATCTTATTGCTTCCACAAGAAGGACTTCTTTCTTTTAATATTGCATATTTACAATCGTAAAGCTGTGCTATTTTTAAAGCTTCCTCAGCACCCTTAACAAATTGAGAGGTTATATTTTCTCCTTGATTATTTACTACCGAAGGCTTCTCATATTCTTGTATAATTTCAGCCGGAGGTCTAGGGGTTGGAAGTCCGCCTAGTTGTTCTGGACATACAGGAATAAACGTGATGTCCTTTATGAGGTCTGTAAGCTTCAGAATCTTATTATTGCCTCCGTCATACTTTGTGTTTACGCCTAATAAACATGCGCTTATTAAAATATTCATTCTTTCACCTAGCTTTTTATTTCTACTATAGTCGCACCATTTCCACCTTCATTAAAGGCACCACTTCTAAAGGATTTTACATGAGAATGACTTCTTAATAGCTGACATTATCCCTGTCCTTAGAATTCCAGTCCCCTTACCGTGAATAATTGTTATCTGCCCTGCACTTGCCAAATAAGCATCATCAATGTATTTATCAACATTCATCATTGCTTCCTCAAGCGACTGACCTCGAACGTCAATCTGAGAAGATACTGACATTGCTTTTTCATTACTTAATTGCAGATTTACCTTATATTTTGTTTTTTCTTTCTCTTCAATATCCATTGCTAAGTTATTAATATTAACATTAACCTTCATTATTCCTGCCTGCACCATAAGGTTGCCTTGTTCATCCGGTAATGTCAAAACATATCCTTTTTGATTAAGGTTTACTATCTTTACGGTATCACCTAGATTAAGTTTCTTAGGAGGCTTATTGCTTACTTTGTTGAATACCGCTTGACCAATCTTTTCTTCCGTTTCATCCTGCTTCCTTTTAAGCTTTATTCTTGTCTGTTCTATGATAGTAGACTTATCAGCAGCTTCTTTTTCCATTGCTTCACGCAATTCCTTAATTATCTGATCTGCTTCCACCTTGGATTGCTTAACTATCGATAGTGCTTCTTTTTGAGCATCTCTTAGGATTTTTTCTTTTTGCTCATCCAGTTTATCAAGTTTATTGTCAAGTTCCTTCTTATTTCTCTCAATTTCCATTCTCATTCTGGCCGCGAGGTCACTTTCTTCCTGAGTTCTTTTCCTGTTTTCTTGAAAGTCCTTTATAATATCTTCAAACTCAATATCATCCTTGCTTATAAATTCTCTAGCTCTCTTAATTATTTCGTCGCTTAAGCCAAGCTTATTTGATATCTCAAATGCGTTTGATTTACCTGGTATACCTATAAGAAGCTTATATGTAGGTCTCAAGGTTGCTATGTCAAACTCAACACTGGCATTACATACTCCAGGAGTAGACAGCGCATAAACCTTTAATTCACTATAGTGGGTAGTCGCCGCTGTTCTTATATTTTTTTGATAAAGCAGCTCCAAAATAGACTTTGCCAAGGCTGCCCCTTCTGTAGGGTCAGTACCAGCTCCCAGCTCATCAAACAAAACAAGAGAATTTGCAGTTAGGTTTTTTAAAATACTAACTATATTTGTCATATGTGATGAGAAGGTACTTAAGCTTTGCTCAATGCTTTGCTCATCTCCAATATCTGCAAACACCTCATCAAACACAGCCATCTCACTGTAATCACCTGCAGGTATATGAAGTCCTGCTTGTGTCATAAGCGTAAGAAGACCCATAGTCTTTAAGGTTACTGTTTTGCCTCCTGTGTTTGGTCCTGTTATAACTAGAGAATTGAAGCTTTCTCCTATATAAATATCAATAGGTACAACCTTCTTTTCATCTATAAGCGGATGTCTTGCTTTTTTTACATTTATTATACCTTTATCATTAACCTTGGGTTCTACACATCTGTATTGTAATGACAGCTTTGCTTTTGCAAATATAAAGTCTAAGGTAGCAAGTATTTCTGCATTTATATTTATGCTATCATACTTTTCACCTACTAATCCTGTAAGCTCATAGAGTATTCTTTCTACTTCCTCTGCTTCACTTAGTCTTAGCTGTTTTAGCTCGTTTTGCATCTCAACTATTACCATAGGCTCAATAAACAGCGTAGCACCAGTTGATGATTGGTCATGTATAATTCCAGGTACTTGAGCTCGATATTCCTGCTTTACAGGTATTACATGTCGGTCACCACGTACTGTGACTAATCCTTCTTGTAAATACTTAGAATAGGCAGATGAAGTCACCATACGGTTTAACTTTTCCTTTATACTTGCTGCCTTATCCTTTAGTTTCCTTCTAATATTGTAGAGCAAACTGCTAGCTCTATCATATATCTCCTCTTCATTCTCTATTGCATTGTATATGCTTTCTTCAATTGTTTTAAATGAGCTTAGGGTTTCAATGTAGTACTCAATTATAGGGAACTGTTGCTCCTCCCTTTTATCACTGATATAGCTCTTTAACTTTCTACAGTTTCTTAAAGAATTTGCAATTTTAAGAAGCTCACCAGGATCTAAGCAGGCTCCCATTTTCACTTTTCTTAATGGAACTCTTATGTCTTGTATGTCTCCTAATGGGGCATCTCCTTTTTTTAATGTCAAATTTACCGCTTCAGTTGTCTCCTGTTGCAGCTCTCTTATTTCATGTATGTCATTTGATGGCGCTAAATCTTTAGCTATATCTTTTCCCATATCTGAAACCGTGTTTTCACATAACATATTAATAATCTTATAATATTCTAATGTCCTTAGACATTTCTCATTCATTTAGTTCACCTCATTCTATATGCTTTACACGTTTTTATTTAACTAAAATGTGCAAAACATTTTCCTAGATTCATTTGTTAACAGCTTTATTCTTGGTTTCTCTAAATACATGCAGGAAGCCAAAAACAAAACTCAGTTCCTTCTCCTAACGTACTATTAACAGTTATTTCAGCTCCATGAGATTGTATTATATTCTTTACTATGGCAAGTCCAAGACCAGTACTCTCTTCTGACTTAGCTTTATTAACAGTGTAGAATCTGTCAAATATAAAAGGTACTTCCTCTTGCGGAATACCCTCACCAAAGTCTCTTATACATACATAGATTCTGTCATTTTCCTTATATGCGTTAATTAGTATATTATTGTAATTGTAGGAGTGTTTAATTGAGTTATGTATCAGATTTATTACAACCTGTTTAATTCTGTTTTCATCAGCTAAGCAAACAAGCATATCGTCTGATATATTATTAAATTTTATTGATATATTTCTTTTTGATGCAATTGGATATATTTTATCAATTGTCTTCTTTAATAGAGTAACCATACTAAATTGAGTGCTGTTAATCTTAATATAGCCTTCCTCTAACTGTGAAAGTTGTAGTATTTCATCTACCATATTCTTTAGTCTTATAGACTCTTCCATTATTATATTAAGATATTTTTGTTCATCTTCTTTGCTCTCTGCTAATCCATCAATCAGTATCTCAGTATAGCCTTGTAAATAGCTAAGGGGTGTTCTTATCTCATGAGATACATTCGCTATAAAGTCCCTTTTAATCTTTTCCACTCTAGAGAGCTGTTTAGCAAGATCATTCATAGTTTCGCCCAAAGCTCTTATTTCTTCACTGGAATTAAGGTTTATTGTAGTATTATAATTCCCACGTGCTATTTCTTTAGCTGCATCGTTAATTTGAATCAGTGGTCTAGAGAAGCTTCTAGAAAATATATATGACAATAAAGATGCAAGTATTAATGCACAAATAAAAATATACAAAAACTGTAGCTTAATAGCACTAATTGTTGTTTCCAGATTTTCAAGAGGCGTAGCAATATACACTGCACCTATAATCTGAGGCTGCTTGTTTTGTTCATCGTTTATCATCTGCTTATTGTTCTTGATATTTTGTCCTCGATCTATTATTGGTACGCCAATTAGAAGAGTATCCAAGTTCCTTATCATCATGTTTCTTTCCTGGATAAAACCATCTTTATTAATCTTCTTCATAAAAGCAGTACCAAAAGTATTGCCAGGTTTATATTCATCTGTGCCCTTTATAAATTCTATCTTAGAATTCTCGTTAGTTACTATTATAATATCATTTACTTTTCTCACAGCAGCATTATATGGAGCACTGAAATTATAATTGTTGCTGCCTACATATCGAGCAATTATATTAGCATCCTTCTCCAATTGTTTAACTTCTTGGTTTAGATAAAAAATATACAGATATCTTGTTTGAAATATCATACTTAAAAACAGCAGCACAAAAGTCATGAATGTAATACCTACCCACAGCTTTGCTGCTATCTTATTACCGTTCATTTTGGCACCTCAAGCTTATAGCCGACTCCCCAAATGGTTGAAATATAATTACTGCGTGAACCTAGCTTTTCTCTTAACTTCTTAATGTGAGTATCAACGGTTCTCGGATCACCATATTGCTCATAACCCCAAACCTTAAGAAGCAGTTGTTCTCTGTTAAATACTATCTTAGGATTAGTAGCTAGGAAATACAGCAGCTCATATTCTTTATTTGTTAGAGTTATAGGTTGATTGTCTATTGTTACTTCTCTAGATAGTCTGTTTATAGTTATTTCTCCAAGCTCTAAATCGGAAGATGAATTAGTATTCCTGTTATCTGCTCTTCTTAAAAGTGCTCTGATTCTTGCGACTAACTCTTTAGGACTAAATGGCTTTACTATGTAATCATCAGCACCCAACTCAAAGCCAAACAGCTTATCAAATTCTTCGCCTCTTGCAGTAAGCATTATTATAGGAACATTGGAGCTTCTTCTTATCTCCCTGCAAACTGTCCATCCGTCTATTTCAGGCAGCATTATGTCTAAAATGACTATGTCAATTTGATTAGCCTTAAACATATTAAGACCTTGTTTTCCATCCACTGCCTCAAAGGTTTCAATGTTTTCCTTCTTAAATGCTATTTTCATAAGCTCTCTCATTTTATCTTCATCTTCGATAATTAGAACCCTAATAGTACTATCCAATTCTTTTTCCCCCTTGTTTTCTGTCCCAACTTCTTATATATTCCTCTGCTTATAGAACGTTGTTATAAAAACATAGATACTAATCTATTCCCCTAAAATAATGACCTTTAGTGAAGTTCTTCTGTTTTATATTGTTTATTATAGGCGAACAAATATTAGAAGTTAAATTCTCTAGTTTCTGTTTATATGCTTTTATTATATCAAAAACTTCTTCGTTGTTCTCCATATAAAAATCTAATCTTAGCCTGCTGATATCACTTTCTATTATACTTGATAAGTTATCATAAACACAAAGTACATCACTGTTTAAAATAAGATTTCTACAATTACCTAAATTTATAACTCTAAAAAGCTTTTCTTTTTCATCTATTATGCTATATTCCATATGTCCCTGTTTTTTACAAGAACTACATTCCAACGATGTACTACCAGGACAATAATCTGTTATCATTGCAGGGAAAGACCCATATACCATACCTTCTGTTTCAAGAGAGGTATTTTGAGCCAGCTCTCTTATTTGAGAAAGGTTAAGCTCAGGTGACATACAAAAACTCGAAACTCCTTCAGCGCTAATGTGATTTGCCGACATAGAATTAATTATGTTTAGTGTGAAATTACCTCTGATATCCAAAGGCTTCAATCTATGCGCCAAGGGTAAATGCCCAATATTTGATATTACCAAACCTATGTTATCACACTTTTTAAAGGTTTCTGTAAGCATATTTTCTATATGTTTTATCTCGTGGTTTCTCGTAATTTGTGGTAAAACATAATAAATGGAGGCATCCGTTTCTTTGCATAATCTTACCGCTTCTTCAATAAGTATCTGATTTGCCTTATAGTTATAATCCCCTAATATATATATTCCATTAGCTCCGCCATCAATTGCTGCTTTTACATTTTCTATATTTCTTACGCCTGCAATTATTTCTATTTTGGTATTTTTCTTGTTATTACCTTTTTCTTGTAATTGTTGGGTTAAAATGTGCTTTATATCTATATCCAAATCTCTACCAGAAATTTTTATACGTTTATTACTTAATTGTTCTATAGCATTTCTTCTTAAGTTATTTATAGCTTTTACTGATAAAAAACATCCTGAATCTATAGTAATCTCAAGCTTCTCGAAGCAGTATGGGGTTTCCCCAGTTTTTATTAACTGTTCTTGCACCTTTTCTTGTGTCATGGCAAGCTTTTCTGCCCTTTGAACTATTTCATCAGATACAACCTGTATGCAATTTCCGTCTTTATCTCTTACTTCAAGTATAGGATTTTGCATAAGCTTAGCAGTAAATATTCCCTCAAGTAGAATCTTTTTTCTATTTGTGTACGAGTATTCTTCTCTTGCTTTATTAAAAAGCTCACTGTCTAAGGTCTTATTTACAATGCTTCCAGGTGCAACCCTTTCTGAAATATATAATCTTACCTTATCCCCTGCAACAGCTTTTTTGACTGTTTCGCCATCTTTTTTTATTCCGCTTACTATACAGCCTATAGCTATACCATTTGTATTTACAACCTCTATACCGTCTCCATCGTTTAGATAATTGCACTCTAGTATTACTTCTGCTATATTTCCCTTTTGACTTTGTATCTTTCCTATATAAATCCCTCTGTTGTCAGGGCGTTTTGTACTTACTATATCTTGGTTTCTATCTCCAAATAGATATCCTTTAGTAAATTCTCTATTAAAGGCTATAAGAAGCTCATACTCAGCTTGTGTAGAAAAGCAATTAGCATTTCCACTGTTTATGCAGTCTATTGCATCCCTATAGTTCTTTACTATAACCGCAACATACTCTGGTCTTTTCATCCTGCCTTCTATCTTTAAAGATGTTACATTCGATTTTATTATCTCATGTAGGTTTTCATATGTATTTAAGTCCTTAGTGCTTATTAAGTATGAACTTTTACCTGATTCAGCTTTTGTTTCATCATACAACCTGTATTTCCTTCGGCAGGGCTGAGCGCATTTACCACGATTTCCACTTCGTCCGCCAATAAGACTGCTCATATAACACTGACCAGAATAACAGACGCACAAGGCTCCATGAATGAATATTTCTGCCTCTATACCAGCATCCTCTGAAATTTCGTTAACCTCAGACAATGTAAGCTCCCTTGCAAGTACAACTTTATTTATACCTAGATTAGCTAAATATCTTGCACCATCTGTATTATGTATTGCCATCTGTGTACTGCAATGAACCTTAAAATCTGGTATAAAGTTTCTTATCATTACAGCTAATCCTATATCCTGAACAATAACAGCATCTACATCTATTGTATATAGATAGTATATGTATTCAAGCACCTCAGCCAATTCATTTTGAAGTATAAGTATATTTACGGTTACATATACCTTGACACCTCTAACATGTGCATATTCTACACCCTTCTTCAGCATATCATCATCAAGGTTATTCGCAAATGCTCTTGCATTAAATTTGCTTCCGCCTATGTAAACCGCATCAGCTCCGCTTTCTACTGAAGCCTCCAATGCTTCTAAGCTTCCTGCTGGAGCAAGAAGTTCTACTTTATTCATTAATTCACGTCCATTCAGTATAAAATCTATATCTCTAGCTTTCCATAGGCCTCATAAATTTATTATACTTCTTTAATATTTTATTTTTTTTGATTTTTAGCATTTTGTTTGTAGCTTTGTCCCATATTTTTATCTTGTTTTATATCACCAAACTTTTTTTTATATTCATCTAATTCTTTTTTGTCTTTAAAAGCTCTATTTGATTCTCAAAAAGCTTATTTTGAAGATCATCCATCGTCTGTTTTGATACATCAAGCTCACAGCTTACGTCCTTCATTTCCTCTCGCGCCTTTGCCCATTCGCGACTGGTTTTACCAAGCTCAATCTGTGTCTTTGTGTATTCACTTTGGGTCTTTGTATATTGCTCTTTTACTGCTTCCAGCTCTTGATTTAAGCTGTTAATCTCTTCAAATGGCTTTTGCATCTCAGATTGCAGCAGCTCCAGCTTCTCACTTGTATCGGCATACTGAGACTGACTCTTGTATAGAGCATCAGCTAAATTTAATGAAGTAAGTACTGCTACCATGTTAATATTGTATTTATTATTGCTTTTTGAAATTTCACGCATTATATTATCAACGTTTTGCGCTAAATCAATGTAATACTCCTGTTCATCTTCCCCAATCAACACATAGTCCTGATCCATTATTTTTAGGTTTATTTTATTCCTGCTCATTTATTTCAACTCCTTTAAGAGTGTTTCAAATATTCTGTTTGTATTATTCATATTATATTCTTTAAAAATCAACAATTTCCTTCATTTTATTACATGAAATAAAACAAGTGCAGATTCGTCTGCACTTTTTCGCGTTTGTAAGTCTAATGGACATTAATCAACCTGCCATATAGTATTATTCATATCCATTTTGGATGACTTCATTGCAGGATAAATTGAAGCAATAAGACAAATAAATTCCGGAAGAATAATTCCTATGCTTAAGGTGTGTATGGAAATATGCAATGGAATATTCAACATTCTGCATATAATAAAAGATGCAATAAGCCCTATGATTATACTGAAAATACCACCTGCCATACCCATATACAAAGCCTTGCCATATATTACTTTCTTGATTTGATGTCCAGTATTTCCATAGAATTTTAACAATCCATAATACTTTTTACCTTGCTCAATGTCAACAAGCATAATATTAATTAAACCCACAATAACTGCAAAAAACCATAGAATTACAGCAGCAAATATCATCTGTGTATTTTTCTCAAAGAAGGCTTTAAAAACGCCTATTTGATTAATATAGGAAATATCAAGCTGAGCTTCTCCAATTCCTATGGAATCAAAATAATATAATATTTGCGCCTTTGCGTCGTCAATATGAGTATCAACTAACAGTAAAGCTTCATCTATGTTATAAAGCTCTGAGTTATAATCAAGTGTAGAAATTGGGATATAGGCTAATCCCTTTTTATCATCAAGCTTTTCTCCAGAAATATCCATTCTTTTGGATACTCCAATAACAACAGCTTCCATATCAGTCCCATTAAGTGATATCTTTAGATCTCTTCCTATAACATCTGTTGTCCCAAATAGTTCATCCGCTGTTAAATCATCAATAACTATTACATTCTGCCTATTAGCTGTTTGCCCTTTACTTATAAAGCTACCCTGTAGAAGCTTTAATGCAGAATATCTCCAGTAATCACTGCCGACAGCTTTTAGCTCAACCATGCTGTTTGCCTTATAGGAGCTTATAGAAGCTGTAGCTTTTGCAATTGGTATCATTTTTTTGATTTCTGGCATTTCTTCTTGAAGCTTTTTAAAATCTTGATAGACAACAGCTGCACTATTAAATTTCACATTAAGCAGACTATTTCCGTCACTATTGAAGTTTTTGGTAAGCAATGCTTTGCCACTTTGGGAGGTGTTTAACATAGTTAGAAGTGGAACCATTCCTATAGCAATGCACAAAACTGCGAGAAGAAGCTTATTTGTTAATAGAACCCTTTTCATACCGCTCCCTCCTTTGTGTTACCTTGAGAAATTCTGTTGTCAGATATTATTATTCCTTTTTCAAAGGTTATTTGTCTTGTAGCTCTTTTTATTACCTTTTCTGTATCTGAGAAGGTAATAATAGCTATTCCATCTGCATTAATCTGGTCTATGATATCCAATAGCATGGAGCTTTCTTGTTTGCTTAAATCTTCACCCAGTTCATCAACTATTAAAAGTAATGGCTTCACTACTAATGCTCTGGCAAGAGAAACCTTATGTCTTTCAAAGTCAGAAAGCTCCCTTGCCTTTTTATACAGCAGCTCTTTTAATCCTAATCTCTCAGCCGCTTTTACTACTTCCTTATCCATTTCTAAGCTATTTCTGCTTAATAGAGGTATTTCAATGTTTTTATAAACCGTAAGGCTATCAATGATATTTAAACCTTTAAACACAAATCCTATATATTTGCTTCTTATATTATCCAGCTTTTCAGACTCAATTGTTGATATATCGTTATAATCAAAAATATATTTCCCGTTGCTTGGTCGGCTAATACAACCCAATACACTAATAAAATTGATTTTATCCGCTCCATATATACCACTTACTACGATATATTCCCCTGAATCCACTCGCAAATCAAGTCTAGCAGCTGTGCTGAAGCCCAAGCCTTCCATCCAAGCAAGTATAAAGCTGTCTTGTTTTATCATTGTAGCTCATACCCCCAGCTCCAGAGTTTAAAGCTTTCTTTGTCCTGAACTCTCTCTGGGGGATTAAGTATATACTGATCTCCTGGTATTAGACCTTCAACTATTTCAATAGAAAATCCACTTTCTATACCTGTTCTAACTAGCTTTCTTTCTGCCTTGTTGTCTTTAAAAAGGTAAACGAACCTATTACCGCTTTCATCTTCTACTACTGCTTGAAAGTTTACTACCACTGCATCAGACTTAATATTTAGATTAATTCTAACCTCAGTCTCAAAACCAACCTTTACATTTTGATCAGGCTCATCTATTGCAATCTTAATTTTCACCATAGGTACCTTAGCGCTACCTTCTGATAATGTAGCTGTATCCTCAATATCAATTACTGTGCCAACGTATGATTTCTGCTCTAAGCCCTTAATGGTAATAGCTGCTTTTGATCCTTCTGTCAATTGAACTGCTTCATTTTGCTTTACATATGCACTTATTACATATCTGGAAAGGTCATATATCGCAACCTTTGTATTTTCCTCAGTAGGATATTGATTGTTTTGAAGCTTACATCTTACAACCTTACCATTTATCAGAGCCTTTGAGCTTATATCAATTTTGCTATTCAGACTATCCGTATTCATTTTTATTAGTTCAATATTGCTTTTAAGCTTATCTATTTGAAGCTGTCGCTCTCCAGAATAACCGTTCAGTCCTTCTCTAGCCTTGTCAAGCTGGATTTGATTTAACTGTACAGCTCCCTCCGATTTTGACATATTCCTCTTTGAATTATCCACTTCTTCCTTAGAAACAAAGCCTTCCAAAAAAGCTTTTGATTTTGCTCAAAATCTTCTTTTGCAGCAGCAAGATCCTCAATAGAATTTTTATATTGAATTTCTGCTTGTGTAACAGAATATATTAATTCCTTTTTATCCTTGTTCTCTGACTTTAGCAAGATATTTAGCTCATTTTGTGCAGTCTTTAGATTCAGCTCCTCGCTTTTCAGCTTATATGCATTATCTGATTCATCAAGCTTTAGAAGTAAATCCCCCACCTTTACCTCTTGTCCTTCTTGTACGTATACCTCTACAACCTTCTGATTAGTATTTAGTGTTATTTCCTGCTTAGAATTAGGTTCTATGTATCCCTGTAAATTTATAGTCTGTGCTATATTTCTCTTCGTAGTTCTTGCTACAACAATCTTTCTGTATTGTGGAAGCTTTTCAGCTGCAATGCTAAAAATGCTTATTCCAGTTAATATTGAAACTACAGCAATTGCTATGATAACCTTATGCTTTGTTTTCATTTCAATTTCCCTTCCCTCTACAAAATATTATTCTTGATACTTCCAGCATCGAACCTTATGCCCTTCTTCTAATTCTATTAATTCTGGCATTTTATCCCTGCATTTATCAGTAGCATGCTCACACCTATCATTGAAGCGGCATCCATCCGGAAATTGACTTGGGTGTGGTATATAGCCCGGTATAGAATACAGCTTATCTACAGCACTATCAATTCTAGGTATGCATTTCATCAACCCTACTGTGTATGGGTGCATTGGTTTTTTGAACAAATCCTTAACGCTGGCTTCCTCCATTATTTTTCCACAATACATAACTATTACCCTGTCTGCATTTTCAGCTACTACGCCTAAGTCATGGGTAATCAACAGCATAGACATGTTCAGTTGATTTTTCATTGACCTTAGAAGCTCCATTATTTCTGATTGTATTGTCACATCCAAAGCAGTTGTAGGCTCATCAGCAATCAGCAAGTCTGGATTACAAGCAATTGCAATGGCTATCATTATCCTTTGTCTCATTCCTCCGCTAAATTTTGCAGGCAGATCGTTATATCTAACCTGTGCCTCTGGAATACTAACAAAATTCATTAGTTGAAGTGCCCTTTGTTTTGACTGTGCTTTTGGTACAGTTTTATGAATTATAAGAGCTTCTCTTACTTGCTCACCTACTGATATGGAAGGATTTAAAGACATCATAGGCTCTTGATAAATCATAGCTACTCTATCCCCTCTAACCATACACATCTGCTTCTCGTTAAGCTTTAACAAATTTACATTATTAAATTCTACGTCACCCTCAATTGTTTTGCCAGGAGGATTTATAAGTCTCATTATTGAGAGGGCTGTAACACTTTTCCCGCTTCCTGATTCTCCTACAATTGCAAGCGTTTCATTACGTTCAACGCTAAAGCTTATTCCATCAACTGCTTTTATCTCCTGATTGCCTATATAAAAATAGGTCTTCAGACTATTTACCTTCAACAAACTCATATTACTTCCCCCTCGTAATATCAATAATGGTGTCTAAAAGTGCCTGTCCTATCTTCTTGTATTGCTTCATGTCTATCATATCCATGTTATCTCTCATGGTTGCACTGATATTTTCTTTCTCTGAATTATTAATAGCTATAGATTGGACACTTTCGCCAGTTAAGTCAGTAAAAACAGAGGTATTTATGCTGCCATAAACCAAGTTAACACCATGAACTTTTGCTTTATTTTTAAGTATTTGGATATACTTCTGTGCATCTTTGTTTTTAGGATATATTCTGGAGGTATCCATTAAAACAGTATCGTCTTCCTTCATAGCAATATTACCTATATCAAAATAAATTGCATTTTTTATCTTCCTAGGTAGAACGTATTTGCTGACAAAATTGCTTGTACCTCTCTTTTCATTGAAGGTTCCATCCCAGAATGCAAATATAATATTTTGTTTCGACTTAATCCCACTTTTTGCAAGTTTTTTAGCAATCTCTAGCTGTGCCGCCACAGAGCCTGCCTCTAAGCTTCCTGGGTATCTGACTAAGTTATCGTCACCAACATAGTCCATTCTGCTTCCTATTATTATAAAATCATCCTTACTGTCTGGATCAGTACCTGGTATGTAGCCAAGCACATTGTATCCCTTTGTATCTGTAAGAATCTCTGCTTCTACACTTAATTCAACCTTACCTTCTCCAATTCTAAGAAGCTCTTCTCCAGACACCTTAGACATTCTGATAGTTATAATATCTTTAAACATCTTATTAATGATTATATTTTGGGAATATCATGTTCATACTCAAACCCATCTATAAAAGCAACGGCTCTCGGCTTAATAAACTTCGCGACTACATACAGTGCACTAGTCATTTGTTTATAATCCACAGGAGCGGTTAAATCTATTATCAACAACTTAGAGCTAAGGTTTTGTGCTTTTAAATCTCCCCTTTTCGAGGAGTTTATATCAGTTATTTCATTCATATTTAGATTTGCAAATTCAAACTCTCCAGAAAAGGTTACTGGACTTGTAACAACATAGTCTTTTCTAAAGGTTAATTCCTTATTTTTGCCAAAGGAATCAATTAACCTAAAGGTTGATCCTTTAACATTGACAGAGCTTGCTATATCAAACTCATGCATATAGCTGTTATCATAGGGTTTTATACCATAACTCTCAAGCTCACTGCTAATGAATTCAGCAACCTTTTTATTTTCTATACTGCCAGCAAGCCTTCCTGCATACTTTTCACTACTAAGCTCTTTTATTGTATTAAAGGCCTCTTCAGTTTCAAACTTATGCATACTAGGTGCTTGTGGAAAGAATATTATGACAAGCACGAGAGTATAGCAGATTATTTTTGTATATACAGTTCTCTTATTTAACTCAAAGTTTTTTATTTCATAAGCCAACTTAAAAGGCGAAATAAAGGATGGTATCCTTCTTATAAAGGTTATTACCCTAGAGGTACGCTTTTCAAATTCTAGTCTTAAGCCTTCTCCAAAAAGGTTAAAGGCAATAATACTTGATGCAAATGCTGCTGCTGGGTAAAAAACCAAGTACATCTTATCTGTGCCAAAGAACATATATGTATATACCAATAATGACCCCCAGTCAAACTCAACTGGTACTTTTAATTCTCCTTCTCCACTATAAGCGCCGCCTCCTGCTATCATTCCAAATATACCTATCTGCGACATTGTAAGCAGAACTAAAGCAATCTCTAGGAAAAAAAATACTATTAGAGAAGGTATTAAATGTGGTATAACGTTTTGAACTGCAATTTCCAGCTTGCTTTTTCCTATAGCTATTTCACCTTCCACAAAATCCTGCTCCAAAATCTCTGTTACCTTTTCCATTAGAACATTTGCAAACTTGCTCCATCCAAATAGTGTCAAAAGCAATACCATGATAAGCTTGTCATCCTTTAAGAAGTCCATAAATAGAGCTAGCTTGGTTAACATTATGACTACTATTACTAATGGAAAAGCACTAAAAATAATATTAAACTGCTTTATAAACCATATTGAATACTTATTTTTATAAGCTGCTGATATAGCTATTGGCAAAGCGATAAGCAGTCTTCCTAGAGCAGTAAGAATTGCTATTACCATAGTCATTTTACAGCCATATATTATTAAACTTTTAAGATCTCTTCCTACATGGTCTGTCCCCCATGGGTATGCTTCTCCAGGTGGAACAGGGGGTACAACAAAACTTGTATTGCCTTCTTCAACCTGAAATTCTAGTCTTTGCTTACCATATGGATCGGCCGTAGCAAGCTTTTCTGGATAAAAACTAGTGATAAGTAATAAAATCAGTAATAAACTCCCAAATATCAATGGATAATTCCACCTTTTGAAAGAACCCAGCTTTATCATGCTGTCTCCTCCTTTTGCGAGTTAAATGTAACCTGCTTCATTATCTGAAATAGTGTGTCAAGTATAAAATATATTATTCCAATCACAATTATAGTTACTATTATTGTATTGTTATCATAATTTCTATATGAACTCATCAGTAATTGAGTTATACCTGGATATGAAAACATATACTCAACTATCATCATATTACCTATTATCATAGCAGTTATATTTGATAAGCTTTCAAAAATAATTCCTATGGCATTTCTCATTACATGATTCCATAGTATTCTTCTGCTGGTGCATCCCTTGCCCATTGCTGCTTTTACATACTCCTTGTCATAGCAGCTTTCTATGCTCATGGCTGTTACTCTTGCAATATAGCAAGCTGGCAAAATAGATAATGCTATGATTGGAAGTAATTCATGATGCCAGGTACCGGAGCCCGCCACTTTAAAAATCTTAATTCCATGCTGAATTAGCCATATGGCAAAGGACTGAAGCAGCGCAACAATCAAAATGTCTGGCAGAGATATAGGAATAATTGTAAGAAGTATCTTGAGACTAGAATCTCTGCTTTTACCCCGTCTACTGTCAAGCACACCCTTTAGTATTCCAGTTACTATTGCAATGACAAGTCCACCTACTAAAATCTTAATAGATTTTTTCACGCTATTTGATATAAGTAGATTTGTATCCTTTCCATTATAAGTGTACTTATAGTCTCCTTGTGCTAAGGTAACTAGCTTATTGTTTACACCTTTAAAGATATTTTTTGTTGGGTATGTTGCTGTCCATTTGCCATCAATCTGCTTTATAGTATAGTCTTTAGGAATTACACAAATAAACACTGTAACATAAATAAATACACAGAAAATTATTATTGTCGTAACTACTCTTTTTAAAACATTTTTAACCAATGGATTCATGCTATTCCCCCCTAAAGTTTTCATTAGAGTTCATCAAATGACATGCAACTTTATGTTGATTCCCTACACTTTTTAAGAAAGGTGTTTTACTTTTGCATATATCCATTGCAAGTTCGCATCTCGGGTGAAACGCACAGCCTGATGGAATGTTAATAGGACTTGGTACTTCACCCTTTACTAGATGCTTGTCCCTATCATTGTAAGGATCAGGAATTGGCGCTGAAGACAATAAAATTTTTGTATAAGGATGAATTGGATTATTATAGATATCCTCAACATCACCAATCTCTACTATTTTTCCTAAATACATAACTCCAACCTTATTGGACATATGCCTGATTACGTTTAATCCATGGGCTATAAACAAGTATGAAACCTTTAATTCACTTTGAAGCTCTGTCAATAGGTTTAGTATTTGAGATTGAACAGATACATCTAAAGCTGAAACAGGTTCATCACATATAATAAACTTTGGTCTTGTGGCTATTGCTCTTGCTATTCCAATTCTTTGTCTCTGACCACCACTAAACTCATGAGGAAACTTCTTCATATCTTTTTCACTTAATCCAACTAAATTCAATAGTCGCTTTACTTCATTATCATATTGATACTTATGAACAATTTTGTGAATACTTAAGGGTTCTGATAAAATATCAGAAATAGTCATTTTAGGATCTAACGCAGAATAAGGATTTTGAAAAACAACTTGAATATCTTTTCTTATTTTTCTTAGTTCCTTGTCTGAAATCAAATTTATATTCTTACCATCAAGAAAGATATCTCCTGAGGTTGGCTTAATAAGCCTTAGTATAAGCCTTCCTGTAGTAGACTTGCCACATCCACTCTCTCCCACTAAACCAAGGGTTTCACTCTCAAGTACATCAAAGGATACTCCATTAACAGCTTTAACCGTATCAGTCTTAGCACCTAACTTTGATGTAACCGTAAAATGCTTAGTCAAGTCCTTTACCTCAATTATCTTGTTCATTCTTTCACCCCCATGAAAAGATATTATCAGAAAATATTGAATTTTACATGTTGTTCAACATTGGCATTGTGTATTTTTTGTGAATAATTTATGAATAAATATATGAACAGATTGTGTAATATGTAAAAAGCGGCTTTCGCCGCTTTTTCTATTGTCTTAGAATTGCTCCAACTTGGTTTGCAAGAGAATTTAGTATCTTATTGTGAACCTTTGATACATCTTCCTCTGTCAAGGTTTTCTCCTCAGAACGATAGGTTATGGAATAAGCTATGCTCTTGTAGCCTTCCTCTATTTGACTTCCTCTATATAGGTCAAATAGTCTTACATCCTCTATTGTCTTGCCACCCTTATTTCTTATTATTTCTTCGATTTGTCCTGCTGTGATCTCTTCATTTACTACAACAGCAATATCTCTACTTACTGAAGGATACTTTGGCAATTGTCTATATTTAATTTCTGCATTGCTTTGGTTTGCAATTTCATCAAAGTTTAATTCTCCTATATATACACTTACTGGTATACCATAATTATCAAGAACATCTGGATGAACTTCCCCAAGCCAGCCAATTCTCTTGTTATTTATTATTAACTCAGCTGTACGTCCTGGGTGTAAGCTGTCATGATTTGATGAAAATATCCTATAGTTCTTAATGTTCAGTTCTTCCATCAGATTCTCTACTGCGCCCTTCAAATCAAAGAAATTAACATCTCCGTACATTCCTATAGTGAGTACTTCACGCTCATCTGCTATATCTTTTAGTGGCAATTCTTCTGTAAGGTAAACCTTAGAAAGCTCGAAGAATTTTCCTGCTTCTATCTTTTTATTGTAGTTCCTTGAAATAACCTCCATTATATTTGGTATAATGGTTGTTCTCATAATGCTTTGATCTTCACCAAGTGGATTAATAAGCTTTATGGCATTTCTTAGAGAGCTTTCTGCTTTAAGATTTATCTTGTTAAATACACTGGGACTTACAAAAGAATATGTGTAAATTTCATAAAGACCCTGAGAAACCATATTGTTTTTAGCTTTATCTATCAGCTTCTGTTTATAATTTTTTCCGCCTTGAGTAAAGGTTGTATCCATAAGCTTAGACGGAATATTCTCGTAACCATATATTCTAGTTATTTCTTCTATAACATCTGCTTCAATTTGTACATCATCTCTAAAGGTTGGAACTGTCACATAGAAATTGCTATCGACACTAAATTCCAAGGACTCAAGATACTCTTTCATATAATTGTCACTGATATCAGCCCCAACAAATTTTCTTACTCTGTCTGGATCTATTTGAATCTTTCTATTTTGTTTTGGCTGGCTATATAAATCTATTTTGTCTCCTACTACCTCACCAGCTGCCAGCATCTGAACTAAGTGACACGCTCTTTCTAAAGCTGTAATAGTAAGTTCAGCGTCAACACCCTTCTCAAATCTACCTGAAGCCTCGCTTCTTAATCCTAATTTCTTTGAAGATAATCTTATATTTACTGGCTCAAAGGTAGCGCTTTCAAATACAATATTTTTTGTATTTTCATCTATCTCACTATTACTGCTACCCATTATACCAGCGATTGAAATGGCTCTATCTTGGTCAGCTATAACCAGCATAGATTCGCTTAAGGTTCTTTCAACTTCATCTAAGGTAGTTATTTTTTCATCTTTAACAGCATTTCTTACAATTATCTTTCTTCCACCTAGCTTTTCTAAATCATAAGCATGCATCGGTTGACCCATTTCCAGCATTACATAGTTAGTAATATCAACTATATTATTAATAGGTCTAATTCCTGCTTTTAAAAGTCTATCCTGCATCCAGCTAGGTGAAGGCTGAATCTTAACATTCTTCACAACTCTTGCAGAAAATCTTTTACATAGTTCTCCATTTTTTACATCTATCGCTACATAACTTGATATACTTTCGTTGTTTTCCTTAACATTTATTTCAGGATAGTTAAGCTTTTCTTTAAGAGTTGCCGCAGCTTCTCTTGCTATTCCTATAATACTTAAGCAGTCAGGTCTATTGTTTGTGATTTCAAACTCAACAACTGCATCATTTAGACCTAATACTTCTTTAATATCCTTACCTAGTGGATATTCTTTTTCTAATATATATATACCATGTAGAAGATCCTCTGATAAGCCTTCTAATGGCATACCTAATTCTTGTGCTGAGCAAAGCATTCCGTTTGACTCTATACCCCTTAGCTTTCCCTTCTTAATCTTTATTCCTCCAGGAAGAGAAGAGCCATTAATTGCTACAGGTATGTAGTCACCTTCTTTTATATTGTTGGCTCCTGTGACAATCTGAATTACCCCGCTTCCTATATCTATCTGAGTAATTACTAGTTTGTCAGCATCAGGATGTTTCTCCACCTTCAATATTTTTCCTACTAATACGTTATCTATCTCTTTACCCATTTCTTCTACTGCTTCAACCTTTGAGCCAGACATTGTCATAGCATCTGCAAAGGTATTTGTATCTACATTTATATCAACATAATCTTTAAGCCATTTTATTGGTACTAACATTTTAAAACTCCTTTCTATGATGTTCGCACATTTTATATTGTTTTCTGTGTATTAAAATTGACTTAAGAATCTTTTATCATTTTCAAACATAAGTCTTAAGTCATCGATACCATACTTAAGCATAACTATTCTGTCTAAACCCATTCCAAAGGCAAAGCCTGAATACACTTCTGGGTCAATACCACAGTTGCTTAGTACATTTGGATGTACCATACCTGCTCCAAGCACCTCTATCCAGCCTGTTCCTTTACATACTCTACAGCCCTTACCTCCGCAGGCAAAACAGCTGCAATCCATCTCAGCACTGGGCTCTGTAAATGGGAAATGGTGTGGTCTGAATTTTGTTTTTATATTATCTCCATATAGTCTTTTTGCAAAAACATCTAAGGTTCCTTTTAAGTTTGCCATTGTAATGCCTTTGTCTACTACAAGTCCTTCTATTTGATGGAACATAGGTGAGTGCGTTGCATCTATTTCATCTGCTCTATATACTCTACCTGGTGCTATTATTCTAATAGGAGGCTTTGATTTCTCCATAGTCCTAACCTGAACTGGTGAGGTCTGAGTTCTTAGCAGTATGTCTTCAGTAACATAGAAGGTATCTTGCATATCTCTTGCTGGATGAAACTTGCTATGGTTTAATGCATCAAAATTATAGTAAGTCTTCTCAATTTCAGGTCCTTCAACTATACTAAAACCCATTCCTATAAAAATTTCTTTAACCTCATCTAGTACTATGGTTATAGGATGCTTATTGCCTAACTCTTTCTTTTGAGAGGGCATTGTAACATCAATAAATTCGTTTCTAAGTCTATCTTCCAACTCTCTTCTTTTAAAGAAGTACTCTGTTAGCTCTATTTTTTCATTTATATAGTCTCTTATTTCATTTGCAAGCTGTCCTATAATAGGTCTTTCCTCAGCAGACAAAGCTCCCATACCTCTTAGTACCTGGGTTAACTCACCCTTTTTCCCTAAATATTTAATTCTTAACTCTTCCAATTCTTGAAGGTTATTTACACTCTCAAGCTCTCTAATTGATTCCTGCTTGATTACTTCTAACTTTTCTCTCATTTTAAAGCTCCTTTCTATATATATCGCACAAATAATTTGCATTAATAAAGTAGTGCGTTATGTTTTCTATTTTTAATGATATGTTATACAAAAAAATAAACCTCCTCCCAAAGTAAAAGGGACGAAGGAATCTCGCGGTACCACCCAAATTGCCTGTACAAATACAGACCACTTGAAAAATATAACGGTTTACCCGTCAAAGCCTACTGTTACTTCAACTTTGAATCTCTGGAGTGAACTTCAAAAAGCGCGTTACTGGATATGCTCTCAGCCAATGGCACAACCTCTCTGCAAGACGCACAAATTTACTCTCTCTGTCATAGATTATAGATATTAGTTTTGTATATATTTCTTATAGAGTAAGTATGCTTCGATAGAACCTGTCTTTTTAAATATTGCCCACATCAATTCAGATAAACGCATACATTATCTCTCCTTAACATAATCTTTTTTTTATTATATCACAAGGAGAATCAATTTACAATAAATAACATTGTGGAAATATTTATTTATACAAATATATTTTCAGAAATCATATTAATTTATACTAGAAATGCAATAAGTATATTATATTCTGATTTATTCCATATGTATATATATAATTTAAATATTTTACTTAGAAAATCTTCTAAATTGAATAAAACTATTATATCAATTCTATTTCTTCTACAGATTCAAAATCCACACCATCAAACTTAAAACACAAGATATAAGGCATTTTATCTATAATGGACAAAAAATCAGCATGTCCAAAAGCAGGGTTAAAATAATTAATTATTGTACTTAGCGCAGTACCATGAGTGGCAATAGCTATACTCGGGTCTTTGACAGTTGAATAGAAAAAAAATCCATTAAAGCCTTGATATAGGCTTATTTTTATGTCAATTTTTTATTTAAGTATTGCGTACTTTATCGCAATGTGATATAATATAAGGATGAGGAGGCGATTCTAAATGAGACTTAAGGTAACCAAATCTAAAAATGCAGCTTCACTTTATGTAATCAAATCTGTTTATAATAGCAAGACTCAATCAAATTCGTCCAAGATTGTAGAAAAACTTGGAACCGAAATCGAACTCAGAGAAAAACTTAGTGGTGCAGATCCATATGAGTGGGCTAGAGAATATATTAGAAATTTAAATGAAAAAGAAAAGGAACAAACACGAAAAATACTTGTTCCTTTCGAGCAGTCTAAAATTATTTCGAAAGACGAACAGCGTTCTTTTAACGGTGGGTATCTATTTTTGCAAAAAATATACCATGAACTCAGATTGGATAAGATATGTAAAGAAATTTCCCAAAAATATAAATTTGAATTTGACTTAGATTCAATACTTTCTAGATTAATCTACGGAAGAGTTATTTACCCTTCTTCCAAGCTTGCAACCTATGAGCTTTCTAAAAAGTTTATAGAGCCGCCGAATTTTGATTTACATCAAATATACAGAGCTCTTGAAGTTCTTGCTAAAGAAACAGATTTTATTCAATCCTCTTTGTATAAAAACAGCTTGAAGGTTTCCAAAAGAAATACAGGTGTTCTTTTCTATGATTGCACCAATTACTTTTTCGAAATAGAGCAGGAGGATGGCAAAAAACAGTATGGTCCGTCAAAAGAACACAAACCAAACCCAATTACCCAAATGGGTTTATTTATGGACGGTGACGGTATACCGCTTGCATTTAGTATTAATAGGGGGAATATGAATGAGCAGCTGACTTTAAAGCCTTTAGAAAAGAAAATAATTTCTGACTTTGAGCTTTCTAAATTTATCGTCTGCACAGATGCAGGGCTGGCTTCTGAAGACAATCGAAAGTTTAACGACAAAGACGGTAGGGCTTTTATCACCACGCAATCTATTAAAAAATTCAAAGAACACCTTAAAAAATGGGCTCTTGCTTCCGATGGTTGGAAACTCCCTGGAAGCGAAAAAAACTATAACATTTCTAAGCTTGATGAAATGATAGATAAAGCTACTCCTGAAGATAAATCAAAAATACGAGCAAAAGTCTTTTTTAAGGAACGCTGGATCAAAGAAAATGGTTTTGAACAAAGATTGATTGTAACTTATTCTATCAAATACATGGATTATCAGCGTAAAATCCGTAACTCTCAAATAGAACGTGCTCAAAAGGTTATATATACAAATCCAACAAAAATCAAGAAATGCAACGCTAACGATTACAAAAGGTTTATTCATAAAACAAGCTGTACTCCTGATGGTGAAGTCGCAGAAAAAGAGATATACAGCATTGATTCTGCTCTAATCGAGAAAGAAGAAGCTTTTGATGGTTTTTATGGAGTTTGTACAAACCTTGAAGATGATGTATCTGAAATAATCAAGATAAATCATAGGAGATGGGAAATAGAAGAATGCTTTAGAATTATGAAAAGCGAATTCAAAGCTAGACCTGTGTACTTAAGCAATGATGACCGAATAGAAGCACATTTTACTACTTGCTTCATTTCATTAATTATTTATAGACTGCTTGAAAAGAGACTTAATGAAAAATATACATGTCACGAAATTATTGCAGGATTAAAAGATATGAATTTTCTTGAAGTGAAAGGAGAGGGCTATACACCAACATACACTAGAACTGATTTCACCGATTCGTTACATGAAGCATTTGGCTTCCACACAGATTATGAAATTATAAATACAAATCAGATGAAAAAAATTTTTAGAGAAACAAAAAAATAGAAAACATTACGCACTTTTTGCAACAACATCAAAGCCTGTAACTCCTTTATTATCAAGGAACTACAGGCTTTTTATATTCGTGAAGTGTCAAACTCAGGATTATATTCTGATTTATTCCATATGTATATATATAATTTAAATATTTTACTTAGAAAATCTTCTAAATTGAATAAAACTATTATATCAATTCTATTTCTTCTACAGATTCAAAATCCACACCATCAAACTTAAAACACAAGATATAAGGCATTTTATCTATAATGGACAAAAAATCAGCATGTCCAAAAGCAGGGTTAAAATAATTAATTATTGTACTTAGCGCAGTACCATGAGTGGCAATAGCTATACTCTTTCCTATATTTTCGTTTATCACATCAAGTAATGCTGAGATATTCCTCTCCTGAACCTCTTTTAAAGACTCCCCCTCGGGAAGCTTAAAGCTAAAATCCTCCCACTGATTTTTCGAGTATGCACGAAAGTCTTCTACCCATTCACCTATTTTCCTTTCACGAAAATTATCAATTGTTGTAATATCTAGTTTTGTATTATCTGCAAAGTGTTTAATCGTATCAAAGGATCTTTTGTATGGGCTTGAGTATATATTAGATATTTCTCTATCAATTAATGTCCTTGTAACCTTATTAGTATCTGAAAACCCTTTTTCTGTTAAGGGTCTAGTCATATCATCCCTATGAGTAAAGTCTGGTTCTGCGTGTCTAACAAAATACACTAGTGTTTTCATAGCTTATTCTTACCCCCTTATATGTCTATGTACTTAATATTACTACTACTTATTAGTTCCTTTATATAAAAATTCTACATCTCCGCCAAGCATAAAATTATATTCCATTAGCTGTAATGTTCGCTCTCGAAGCCTATCCTTTGATGACATTACCAATTGAACCCTAGCTTGTGAACCAAGTCCAAAGGCTAGTAATTTATATAATAGCAGAGTTTACAATTAATTTAAATACTGATTTGTTTTCAACAGAATGCAACAAAATGATATAATTAAAAAGAAATGAAGCTTAAACATATACTCTTCCTAGGGAGGTAATAACATGATACTAGAAAAAGACCAGATAAATAGATATATGAGACATATAATTATACCCGAAATAAGTGGACCTGGTCAAAAGAAGCTGCTTGACTCCTCTGTTTTAGTTTGCTGTGATAGTTTGTACAGCTCTTCCTTTATGCTCTACTATCTTACAGCTATGGGAATTGGTAAGCTAACCTGCTTGACAGATGATGCCTCAAGCAGTCAACATTTAGCTAATAGCCTAAATAAGCTTAATCCTGATGTATCCATTTTAATAGCTGATAAAGCTTATGTTGATAGTAAATATGACGCTGTTATAATATTAAATGAGATATCAGAGTATAAACTGAGTTGTATCAGAACAAATAAAATTCCAGTTATTGTAGCTGCTTCTGTCGGTGACAAAGGTCTCATAAGAACTATTCAAGAACATACTAGCTTAGATTCTTCATTACCTGAGCTTAAGGACTTTTATGTAAGCAATCATGAAAATACAAATACTACATTGTTTAACTATCCATGCATAAACCTAGTAAGCACAATTGCTGCCATCGAGGCTGTAAAGGTAATTTTAGAAATAGGGAGTTTTTGTGAAAAGCCACTATACATAGACCTTTGGGATTATAGCTTTTCATATGAAATACATGGTATACAACAAAAGTCTAATAGTTTTGATAAGCAAAATCTATTGAGCAAATTAAAAAGATCAAAGGTTTTGATTGTAGGTTGTGGCGGACTCGGCTCTCCTGTAGCTTATACGCTGACACAAATGGGAATAGGTAAGCTTGGGCTTGTGGATTTTGATACTGTAGATATTAGCAATCTAAACAGGCAGATACTCCACTCAACAGACAAAATAGGCATGTTAAAGGTAAAGTCAGCAGAAGCTTTTCTTAAAGAATTAAATCCTGATGTTGAGATATATGCTTATGACGAGAAATTTTCAGTAGAGAATGCAGAAAGCTTGATTAAGGATTACGATATAATTGTAGATGGTCTGGACAATCTTCCAACGAGGTACTTGTTAAACGATATATGCTATTTCTTAAAGAAGCCTCTTGTTGAGGCAGGTGTGCTTGGCTTTAACGGACTTGCAACTGTCATTATTCCTGATATTGGTCCCTGCTATCGCTGTACCTTCCCTGAAACATCAGATGACAGCTCAATACCCTCATGTTCAGAAACTGGAGTTTTGGGTGCTGTGCCTGGTATAATGGGTACACTTCAAGCTGTAGAGGTTATAAAGCAGCTTACAGGTATCGGATGTACTCTACTGAACAAGATTATTATGTTTGATGCGTTAAATACAGAATTTACTTTGCTTGACATTTATAAAGAGGATTCTTGTGTATTGTGCGGCAGTAACCCAACCATTGATACTCTTAAAGAATATAACTTTGAGTGTGAAAGTAAGTAGTAAGAATTTTTCTAGAATACTTACTTTCATAATCCAACTCAATACACATTCAAGCCCTTAATAGTTGGGAATTGAATTAAAGAATACATTTCTATCACTTGCTTCATATACTGTTTTTTCCTGAAAATACTCCTTTTCTCTGTTGTAAACATAGTCAATTGTTTGCATACCACAATGGTCTGTTATAAAAGCAGTAACAACAGGAGTTCTATCTTCACCAATAGTAGAAAAACTAAAATATAATTGACCTAGTTGTACATATCTCGAAAACAAAGGATAATACTTATCTTTATCTGCCACTACCAATAGCCAGTTTTGTCCATCATCCCAAAGCATATTACCTTTTTCATCCCGTCCTGCAACTGTATATAGCTCTATTTTCTCTTCTTCATTATCTAAATCAAAATCATATGCGAATTCACTAAGCTTTGTAGCATATTCACTTGTTCTAGGATCAACTTCAACTGCACTTATTATCTTAAGTTCAGCTTCTTTATTCTCTAATGAATCAACCTTATCATTTGTTTTAGCTTGGCATCCCAATACTGCGAATATCAAACATAGAACCATTGTTAAAAGATAAATTTGTTTTTTCAAAGCTATTACCTCCAGAAATTATTATATAATCAGTATTTTGAAGTTCTCCTAAATCTTACATACCTGCTATTATTTTTGAAATCTATTTCCAGTATTCATATAAATTAATGAAGCTATTACTATGATAAAAACTAATAACACTCCAACCATCACTATAGCTGTAAGATAAACATATTTTAATAAAGTCGCGACTGAAATACAAACAAATATGCTTGAAATAGCAAATAATAAATTTCCTACAAATTTACATAAAGCTATATTATCATATTTCTCTTTTTCATCTTTTGGCAATGTATTGTAGCCAGAAATTAACCAACTTGCTTTTCCATATCTTATAACTATCCCCAAGATAATCAAAAGTATTGGAGCAATAAAAATTGTTATATCCATAATTTTTCACCCCTTTTACGTTTATTCTACACCTTTTCAATGCCTTGTCTTTGAATAAATTTCAGCCCAAGCAGGAAAAAATCCAGCATTTATAGCAATGTTCTGAGAATAAATATGAGATTCAACCGTACCATAAAATGGTACTATGCCACGTTTTAAAATTTCCTGACTTAAAAGTGAAACTAATTGTTTTGCTATACCTCTACTACGGTATTCGGTCAGAACATCAATACCAATTTGCCACATAGTTTTGCTATCTGCACTAGCACCTGCCATGCCCATTATGTAATCACCTTCTAATGCTGCTACTGCAAGCATATCTGGGTGGTTATCATCAAAGGCAAAAGCCTCGGAGAATCTATCATCATTTTTAAATTGCATAATATCTTCATACTCATACCATTTTATATCAACTTGAGGCTTTATTGTTTGTAAAATAGGATTTGGTAAATAATAATGATGCACATCTGCAATTTCATGTCCAAACTCATGTAATTTCATATCAATATCTCGAAGTCTTGGATATAGAAAAAGCCAAGAACTATCACATTTTAGAAACTTTTCTTGGCACCATGGTATCATTTCTGATTCTGTATTAATAATTACTTTTCCACAAAAACAGGCAGCTTTAAAAAAACAGCCATCACTTCTATATATACATCTGCCTGTGTTAAGCTTATTTTGCACTATCGTATTCTCACTCTTATCAAACTCAGAAAAGCAACAATTATAATCAAGTGCTAATTGAACCTTAGCAATCTCTATAATATCAGCTTTTGTATTCATAACTTTACCTCCTGCCTGCTACATGTCATATACTTCCATTATATCCTCTCAAACCCTCTATAATAAATCCATACTACCCCTGTAACCCCTCTAAGCAATGTATATTGTCTCGATTAGTATTGTGACTAATCACTAATATATTTTTTAATAATTGTGTTAGAATACTTTTCTAACTTATCTCTTACTAATTCATCTTCGACTAAATCGCCATTAATAGACCTTCTTCCATACTCTCTTGATGATAATAATACACTTTCTGGATAAAAATCTTTATTGGTAAAATCATAAAATGCTTCATGTAGTGCCATGTCTGCTCCCGATAAAAGATTGCCTATCACAAGCAAATTAATTTTTCTTAGAAAATCTGTGTCATAATCTAAGCCTTTTCTATTTATGCCTTGCACTCTCTCTGACAAAATAAAGAATGATGATGCTAAATGACCTCTAAATGTTGGAATTGCATATATTATGATGTCTGCATCAGTTAATTTCTCAAACAACACTTTTGCATCATCATTTTTGATACAATTCTCTGTCTGAAAGCACCGATAACCACACAATCCACATGAATTAACCTTATAATCGAAAAAGTTAATAGCTTCAATATCATGCCCCATGCTTCCAATCCTTTTAAGACAATAATCAACACAATTAGAACAATTTCCATCTTTTCTAGAGCTAAAGTTTAACCCAACTACCTTCATATGTATTCTCCCTCAATATTTATATTCATTCTTCTATTCCTATTATGCTTAGCAGAAATGTGTCAAATACTATTCTGATATGCTTAAATTTTCACTACATCTTTTCAAAAAGCCTAATATACCTATTGCAATAATAATTGTTGCTATAAAAAGCACAACGATATAAACTAAAGATAATAGTGGTATAAAAATCACGATGAAGGAAAATAAAAGTGCAATCTGTAACGTCTTATATTGATTCCATCTTTTTTCAGCTTCTTCCATTAAATCATATTGTTCCAAGTTCTCTGAAATATCTCTAATTCCCATAAATATGCTGTATACGAGTAATAGATTTAATATAAATGAAGCGATTGCTATCGGTATGCTAAATACCCCCAATACACCCAAATTAATCCCTCCACCTTGTGCAGGACTTTGATATATAGAAAATATAGATAATATTAGCATAGGTATATTATACTTTGCAGCTTTGTCAAAAAACTACTATTTGGGATTAGTTCGTTAATACCAGAAGCTAAAAATATATAACCTACTATATCAGGTAATATATCAACCCCTATAATTCTAAAATTTAACATTATGAAAAAGAATCCCCAAAACAATTTATTTACGTTAATTGAAATTGTAACTTCCGCTTTTTTCAACACGTTGAGCGTGAAGGAGTAAGTGCCGTTTTTTCTATATGTTTATACTAGCGAAAACATCAAAAAAGGTATATATTTATAGCAGATAACGGAAATTTATCAGATTTTGTGCAGGATTAACAAGCCACCGGAAGGACATTGTTTGAGTAACTTCCGCTGACCATCTTTATGCAAGATTAAATTCCGTCGATATCCGTCCATATTTTCGTTATTCTATTTTTTTAGAAGTGCTGGTTTTAGATGAACTTCATCTGCTGATATAAGCTTTAATGAAAGTTCCTCTATCAGCACATTATCCAGCAGCATCTGGGCTAGCTGGAATGGGCTACAACCGTTTCGACTAGCCCTTGCTGTACTGTTTATGTGATTCATCATAAGCGTTACTTGCTCCTGAGTGAGTTTATCAAAGGATTTCCCTTTGGGTAATATGTAACGTATATATTCATGATTCTTTTCAATATGTGGCTTCTAATATGATGCCATAGGATTACAATAAAATAGCTTAGTTCGTTGCTTTCCACAGTCGTCGTACTCAAGAAGCTCTGGAGCTTTAAACTCCGAACCATTATCGGTCAGTATTACTGAAAAGGTTCTCTTAAAAACATCAGCACCAAGTCTTTCATAAATGTCGTCTATAGCTTCCTTAACACATTCTTGTGTGCAAGCCTCCAAAAGAAAAGCGATCATTAAAGAACAGCTGCGGAAGAAGAATGTAAGAATAGACTTTCCGCCTCGATTTCCATGTATAGTATCCATTTCTACCACAGGTATATCTGGGTTTGCTTCAAGAAAAGCGCTAAACTCATCATATGTTCTTCCTAAACGATGAGTGGGAACCTCTTTAGGAAACGATGCTTTCTTACGAGATTTATACTTCACCTTTCTTGGAAGATCAATATTTCTAGCTGTAAAAACATTATAGTCAAAATACTTATATAGCGTTCTCTCTGAACAACTGATTTCTGTTTTGTGATTCTCATACACATGTGAAATAGATTGACCTTTTAGTATTAGCGGAGATATTAGGCTATCCAGTTGATTCAGTTCCCCTGGAGTAATATCTAGCCCTTCTCTTGACGACTTTAGTAGCTCTCTATAGTTTGCATCAGCTACTTTTGCACGATAATGATATTTTTCTATATGGCATACTATTGTTCTGCTACAACCATTACACACATATGGATAACGACTGAGGATACTGCACTGCTTTGTAGTATAATCTGGGCAGGTTCTGTAACAGTTTATAGTAGGACATTTTTTACAAAGTCTATTACATTCACTAGAACAGATATTCTTTCGATTACAAGCCTTCTTATTATTACAGGTTATGAATTCGCGTTGACCTTTTCTGCTACTAACAATTCTATTTCTTTTAATTTCCTTTGAAATAGTCGTGGGGTCTTTCCCTAACTTAGCAGCTATTTCTTTAAGAGTGTATCCATGGCTCAGCGCATCTTCAATGTACATTCTATCTACTAGAGTAAGGTGCTTTCCTTTATTAGATGAAAGATTCGACATAATTTTACCTCCTGATATACTCAGGACAGATATCTAATTAATTATATCAAATCTTCTGTACCACTAACTTCAGTTTCATCAATAAAAACGGAAGTTACAAATTCATTTTAGGAACAATTTATTTAGTCCTCTTTGATTCATACAATTGCCTCCTTATATTGAATTAATTTACACTACTTACTGAATTATTCTTAAAAAGTATCATATAACAGATGCATGAGTGCATTGCTAGACAATTTACTCTATTTTGTCGAAAAATGATAATTGACAATTATCCGATTGATTAAGCTTCTCTTTCATTGGTTTTAAATAGCTGCCCGAAAGCATATATTTAGCCTTCAGCTCATTTACCATCATATACAATTTATCCTTATATTCCTTTCCTGCGCCACCTGTTTTGTATAAAGTTTGCAATGGCTCATACAAATTAGGAAACTCCTGCTTTATAAACTCAAAGAATACTCCTCGTGTTTTCCCTCTTAAATAAAGAGTCCCGGGTAGCACATAATCCACCTGACAATCCTTTGCATGAGAATACAAGGCATCTACGTTATCTCGCCCATCTGTGAGATAGGGAATAATCGGCATAAAATGCAGTCCTGTGGAAGCATTCGTCTTTGCAAACTCTTTTAGCATTGCAAATCTTTTAAGAGATTCCACGCCATTTGGCTCTATCTTTTTACGGATATTTTCATTCATGCTTGTAATGGTTGCGGCTACATTGACATAGGTAATGTTCGCAAGCTCTGCAATTAAATCATAATCCCTCAAAACTAAATCTGACTTTGTAGAAATGATGCAGGGCGTTTTATATTTTATCATCAATCGCAGAATATCAGGCATCAATTTATATTGTGCCTCTATTGGCTGATAACTGTCCGTTACGCCGCCTATATTTACTACTTCTCTTTTCCAAGAAGGGCTGCTAAGCTGCTTTTCCAATTGCTCTACAATGTTAGTTTTTACATATATATCATCAAAATATTGTTCAGAATCTAAATACTGATGTGAGTACATTGCATAGCAGTATTTACACCCATGTTCACAACCACGATATATATTCAAATCCCATGCAAACGGATTTTCCTCTTTAGCTTGTTCAAAGCTATAGAACAGGTCATTTCTTTATAATTTGCCATAATTTCACCTCACAATCTTAGTGATTCTGTTTGATCCTATATTTTATTAAATATAATAGCTTTAATCATAATTGTCTCCAATATTTCCTTCTATATAAGTTGCAATAAAGACCTTACAATTGAACACACAATCTATCAATCACTGTCTCAGGTACCTTGATAATTGAATCAATGAAGCTGCGAACCTCTTTTTGGATTTCCTTTACAGAATCATAGAATATATTGTTAATGATTTCTGATTTCATCCACCGCCAAAGCCCTTCAATAAGATTAAGGTTTGGGCTATATGGGGGCAAAAATACAAGATTCAGTCTCTCATGATGCTTCTGTAGTAACGGTTTTAATAGTTTAGCATGATGAATACGGGAATTATCCAAAATTATTGTAATATTACCAACCGGATACAGCATGAGCACGTTTCTTAAAAAATTGAGGAAAACTTCTGCATCGTATTTCTCATCTTCTTGGCAATAAACGTGACCCGTTTCGTAATTCAGTATTCCTAAAAGTTTAACCCCTTTGTGTTTCCCGAGAGTCGGTATGATTCTTTGCTTACCCTTGAAAAACCATGTTCTCTGTATCGCTTGGTAGTCTCTAATCATGGATTCATCTTCAAATAAAATATGGTCAATTTTTCCGTCAATAAGGTTTTTTTAAAAGCTCGAACTCCTGCTTAAACTCTTCTTGCTTTTGTGGATCTGCTTTAGCCAATGTATATGTCGGCCTTGTAAAGCTCAGCTTCAGCCGATATAGCACTTCAGCCATACCTCGGTGGCTATATTCAACATCAAGGTTATCTTTAACCCATTGCTGTACAATGTTTATATACCAGTTTTTTCGGTTTGGAAAGCCAACTTGGTCTGGAGTTTTAGTTGTAATAACTTCGGCAAGTAGCATTTCCTGCTCAGCAGTCAGTAATCTTGGAGCACCTGGACTATGTTTTAAAGCAAGGCCCTCAATCCCATTTTTATTATATTTGCTGACGTAAATACCTACTGTGTGCTCACAGAAACCCTCTATCTTAGCAATATCTCGATTTGTGTGTCCTTGTAGATGAAGGTAAATAATGCGATATCGTAGATACATACGTTTATCTTTGATATTTTTCATAGCCTTTTGTACTGCTTGAATCTCTATGTTTTGGGTATCAGCTTCAAATATTTTATCAATTGCGTTCATCTCTAAATCCACCAATCTAATAGTATTCTTAGTTAACATAATACTATAGATTCGATTCCTTGAGGTGCGGTAATTATTGGTTCAATTATTAACTTGGTATAATATTCTTTGTAGTGTGTTTATTGCAACTTATATAGCTGCAACTCTTTTGCAAGCATACAAACATTTGATTTAGTTTCTCTATTATGTACATTGATAAAAACAAAAACAATAAAAATCATTAACACTAATTTGATTATAGCATTCAAAACTATTCCTACCGAATAGTTAATCGAAAAAATTAGTACTATGTATGCTACTATATTTAAAAGTGTTGCAAAATATGAACCCGATCTCATCTTAATCATGGTTAAACTATCATCTTTACTATATACCTTACCACTTACCGATGATAACGTTATACTACTGAACCTACTCTTACGAAAAGAATAAGTGAAATACCATGTATCCATATTTTCCTTGTTTATATTGCTAACATTATTCTCATAGTAACCCTTAATACTATGAAATTCTTCCCACACAGTAGATATTGATTTGTCTACTGTATATTCTTTTTCATAATTGCTATGTTTCATATTTACCATAACCCTTTCAGAAAACGAATTAACTCAATCTCCCATAATGCTTATAATCTATATATCAACATTTAACTATTGATTAACAATAATACCCCAAAGACCAATTAAATCCGCTGCTTGAAACATATTGATAATAGCTCCTTTTAGTTCAATTGGAGGAGTGGATACCATTGGCGCGACAAATTCATTATTGGAAAAATCCACTGTTTCCAATAACGTTTTGAAAAAATTGTTCTTCACAAATCTAGAATCCGTTGTTTCAAACCTTTTCAACTTAGCCTCAGTTATAGACGATTCGCTAAAGTCAATATGATCAAATAGAACATCAGACATTTTCGTTTTATCGAAATATGAATACTGAAGATTTGAATGTTGAAAAGTTGTTTGCTTTACAACAGTATCACTCATATTTATACCAATACATTTACATAAAACAAACTTGCATCGCTCAAAATATGAACCTGTAAATTTGCTGTTTGACAAATCGCAAGATTGAAATACCACATCAACAAAGCTTGAATTTTCAAAGTTGCATTTATGAAAGGTACAGCTCTCAAAAATGCTATTTCGGATTTCAATTTTAGAAAACGCAGCGCCTTCAATTCGTTCTTCACAACTTTTTATTTGAGAAATTGGTGTCTCTTCTAATAAGTAGTCTTGCACATAGGAAAAAAAATCATCTATCTGAGTGAGTTCATTTGATATTTGCGGACTGATAATACTCATTTTGTCACTTCCTTTTATCACCAATCTCTTGAATTATATCATATTATGTTATATATCGGAATGTATGTATTTATTTTGTAATTATGGAGCATAAATTTTAATTATGTCGAATTTTAATTGTATATCATTGATGTTATTATTAGCTACAAGGTACTAAGGAGCTGTTTTAATATTTTGAGTCTGGCAAAACATTAAACTATAGGAGGAATGAAAATGCAACTTGATAAAGGTACTCTAGATGCTTTACTTGAATATTTATTAAATCATGGTTATCCAAAATCGTCATTTGCAATAGAATATAATACAGGTAGATATAGAATTGATTTAGCGATTCTAGACCCTAAGACCAATTTACCAATTCAGATATTTGAGATTAAATCTAAGAAAAACAATGATTTAATTAAAATGGGAAAAGAACAACTAAAAAAATATTTAAATGAGTTGAAATTAATTGATGTACCAGCGTATTTAGTCTTTCCAAGTGTGAACGAGCCATATTTTGAAGTTGAGCGAATTACTATTGACGAACAAAGTAATATAGACTCTGAGAGTATCGAAGGATATAATATACTAAATTTTAATATGCAAAAACAGACTAGAGTCATTGAAAAAATTGAGAAAACAAAAATAGATAAGGATAAGGCTAGAGATAGTTTTAAAATTGTATGTTGGATTTTATCAGCTTTGCTTGTATTACTACTAATCATTCAAAAGACTAGTCTTATAAGTCTGGATACAATTGATATATCTATTTTAGGTGCAGCTATTGGGCTATTTATTATACCATTTGCAAATAAGTTAAAAATTCTAGGAATTGAGTTTGAAAGATTTCAGAGAGAGAAATCTACCGATTAAGCATAATGCGAGTTGCAATATTCCACGAGGATAGCCATAAAACCATTGCAACTCTACTGCTTTCTTTTATCGGTTATCCTGAACAATAAATAACCTAAGAGATATGTGCCAGGCTCCATAGTTATCCAGTTATTTTTCTATCTTTTCATATCTATCCAACATATCCTTTATTCCGCTATCTGTCATACATATGCTTTTTCCTATTTCTGTATACGTATAATGCTCTGCTATTGAAGCTTTTGTATATCTCAGCTTGTACTCTGTTAGCCTTCTTTTTCTCGATCCAGACTTTATTAGATTATAGTCATCTTCAGATATGCCTGTCTCTTTTAGTATCTCAACCAATTCTTTTCGCTGTTTTACTTCTTTCTTACTTGAACACATAACCATGTATGCCTCATCACCTATTGCATTTATCTTGCTGTAATTCGCTTCCTCACTCTCATTTATAAATTCTATGTATTTTTCTATAGCTTTTGTTTTATTCTTATCTATCATTTCGAGTGCAACCTTGGTTTTGATAAAGCTATCTATATCTTTTCTATAATATATGTCACTACTCCACTTGTACAATTCTGCTTTGCTCACTATACCAGCTCTCACAGGGTTTTGATGTATATATCTTATTAATTTCAGCAGATACCTCTCATCCTGAACTCTTATCGCCTTATACCTGCCTTGAAACACATGCCCTACTCTTTTGTATTTATAGTTAAAATACTTGCTATATTTATTGTTTATCTGGTGCATTATCTCCTGTAGTTTCTTTTCAAAAGTCTGTATTAATATGTGATAATGATTATCCATAAGTACATATCCGTACACCACGTAACCCATAATTTTACTGTACTCTTTAAGCTGTTTTATAAAATAACCTTTATCTACGCTTTCCTTAAATATGTATTCCTTATTATTTCCTCTTACTATAACATGATATATTCCGCCTTTATATTCTTCTCTCCAAGGTCTGCTCATAAAAAAACCTCCTGATAATATCGTTAATCTTATAATACCAGAAGGTCCATATTAAATCAATAACTGGATAACTTCGGTGCCTGGCACACACTCCTTATAAATGAATTAATCTTGCAGTTTTTCATTTAACAGTATGCTGGTTTACATCCGTTTATTATTATCATTGGGGATATACTAAAGTCCCAATTATTATCGCCGTTGTCTATCATGCATAAACGACTATCAAAACGATTATTAACTAAATCTAACAATTCCAACTTCTCTTCACAGGTTAATATATCTGACTTCATATTAATACCAATATTTATAAACTCAATAATAGAGCTTCCTTCTGACCAATTTGTTAGTTTCATAATTTTTCCCCCTTTCAAATAACGATATTAATCCTTCTGCTAATGTTTCACCCCAATTTAAATAATCATGTCCACTCTTAAATTCTAAATGACTTACTTCGTATCCCTTATCTTCCAATACTTGAATGAATTTCTTGTTAGATTGAATCAATGTCGGGCCTGCTATAGGAGAGTTTTCAAGTGAACCGTATGTAATAAAGAATCTCAAGGGTAACTTGTCAATATTTTCATATTGATGAATTAACCATTCTGATTCTTCTTCTTGTTTCCAAAACAAAGACCCAGATTGTGATAAGACATTTCCGAATATGTCTGGACGCTTTAGTCCCAAATAAGCTGCGGCGAGTCCCCCCAGACTGAAACCTCCAACAATTGTTTTTTCAGGTGTATTTGCAATATTATACTTGCTTTTCACAAAGGGTATGATTTCATTTATTACAAAGCTTAAGTAATCATCATTAAAAGTTAATTCTTTCATTCTTGTCTCCGAGCTACTAATAAAGACAACGACAACAGGAGATATAATTCCTTGTTCCAACAGATTATCTAGTACATTTTGAGCAGATAACCAATTTACATAGGAGTTTCCGTCATTTAGCAGCACTAAGCTATATTCTTCATTATTTACGCTATATCCATGAGGTGTATATACCCATATCCTACGTTCATTTCCTAAAACCACACTATTATAAAGATACTTATCCAACATTCCTTTCTGAGAAGTCTCCTTATATTCAATCCATCTTTTATGTTTAACCTTTGGCATCTTAACATATGAGATTGTAAAATCGTATCCCGAGGGTGCCTCTGGGTCATCTTTCATGATAAATTTCTCAGGGTTAAGTGGATCTATTATAAAATTTTTCTGTCTTTTTTCTGCATCATCATCTAGTGCATCGTTTACTGATAACCAATAAACAAATTCGATGTCATTAGGAAATATATAGGTCTTATACCATACATCAGTATCTAAAAGCCTTTCCATCCTATTTTCCATATAATTGAAACCTACACCAGTACCATGAATAACAATATTCTCTGTATCATGTTGTCCTCTAAATAGTATTGTAACTAGCGAATTATTATTATCGCTCTCATCTTTTTCTATAATAGGAGTTCCTTGCCTTAGTATTTCATCCCAAAATGTATTAATCGCTTCAATATTTCCGGATTCGACCTTCTTTTTTAAATGTAGTAATACTTTTGACCTCAACGCATTCATAAATATAATCTCCCATATTAAATTCATTTGTACATTCATTATGTGCCAGGCACCATAGTTATCCAGTTATTTCTCTATTTCTGCATATGTATAATGCTCTGCTATTGCAGCTTTTGTATATCTCAGCTTGTACTCTGTTAGCCTTCTTTTTCTCGATCCAGATTTTATTAGATTATAGTCATCTTCAGATATGCCTGTCTCTTTTAGTATCTCAACCAATTTTTTTCGCTGTTTTGCTTCCTTCTTACTTGAACACATAGCTATGTATGACTCATCACATATTGCATTTATCTTGCTGTATTCTTGTGGGTTTTACCATCAATACAATAGGCTAACACCATTAATTAAATCTTACATATATAATTCTATGCTCGCTGATAAATCCTGCTTTTATTAATGTATTCATAGATGCAATGTTTTTGCTATCACAGCTTGCCATAGGTTTTAAATTATTTCTATAGCAATGCTCTTTCAATTGATTAATAATATATGTTCCAATACCTTTTCTACGATATTCTTCTGCTACAACCACACCTATATCCCCGTACTGTCCTTGGTGTGTCTTGCTTATTCTAAATTCGCCTATTCCTAGTAAAATATCACCTTCATATAATACAAATAGCTGGTCATTTTCGATTAACTCTTCATAATACTCTTGCGGTCTTGATTCACATTTATTATTTATAGCTTGTATATCACTTTTTTTTGCTAATCTAAAAGATAAGTTTTCATAATGATTTAATTCATACTTTTTATTCTCAGTATCAGTAAATAGATAGGATGAAACATAAACACTTTTCTGAAAATCCAGACACAAAGATAAAAATTCAGATTGTTTAGTAGAGACAGCCGCATCTTCTACCATATCACTTTTAATAATATATATAAAAATCTCTTGTGAATATATATAGTACTCTTTCAAAATGTAAAACTCTACTAAGGTTTTATGAGAATTTACAGAAAAATGACCTACGAACTTATTATTATAACTAATTTCATAGCATGCTGAATTACCAATAACCACTTTTTCCCAATATCCATCTATTGGAGTTGTTAAAGTATTACTATAATCAGCTCTTAGCTTTTCTCTTTTTTCTTTGGACATTACATTTTTAATTTCTATCATATATATCTCCTTAACAAATTGAAGGATATGTGCCAGGCTCCAAAGGATATGTGCCAGGCTCCATAGTTATCCAGTTATTTTTCTATCTTTTCATATCTATCCAACATATCCTTTATTCCGCTATCTGTCATACATATGCTTTTTCCTATTTCTGCATATGTATAATGCTCTGCTATTGCAGCTTTTGTATATCTCAGCTTGTACTCTGTTAGCCTTCTTTTTCTCATCCTGACTTTATTAGATTATAGTCATCTTCAGATATGCCTGTCTCTTTTAGTATCTCAACCAATTCTTTTCGCTGTTTTACTTCCTTCTTACTTGAACACATAACCATGTATGCCTCATCACCTATTGCATTTATCTTGCTGTAATTCGCTTCCTCACTCTCATTTATAAATTCTATGTATTTTTCTATAGCTTTTGTTTTATTCTTATCTATCATTTCGAGTGCAACCTTGGTTTTGATAAAGCTATCTATATCTTTTCTATAATATATGTCACTACTCCACTTGTACAATTCTGCTTTGCTCACTATACCAGCTCTCACAGGGTTTTGATGTATATATCTTATTAATTTCAGCAGATACCTCTCATCCTGAACTCTTATCGACTTATACCTGCCTTGAAACACATGCCCTACCCTTTTGTATTTATAGTTAAAATACTTGCTATATTTATTGTTTATCTGGTGCATTATCTCCTGTAGTTTCTTATCAAAAGTCTGTATTAATATGTGATAATGATTATCCATAAGTACATATCCGTACACCACATAACCCATAATTTTACTATACTCTTTAAGCTGTTTTATAAAATAGCCTTTATCTATACTTTCCTTAAATATGTATTCCTTATTATTTCCTCTTACTATAACATGATATATTCCGCCTTTATATTCTTCTCTCCAAGGTCTGCTCATAAAAAAACCTCCTGATAATATCGTTAATCTTATATTACTAGAAGAACTATATAAAATCAATAACTGGATAACTTCGATGCCTGGCACATGTTCGAACATTTTTAAATTTCAATAAGTTCTGTTTGTCTTCCATGTATAAAGCTAACCTCTTTATTAAAGAAAATATCTTCCTCTCTATATATAAATACTATCTGATTGTCCCACTCTGGTAAGTTGCCACAAATATTAAGCTCAAGAGCATAACAGGTTCTGTTTTTTAAAGGATATTCTCCGCCACCTTTCACAAAATCCTGTACATCATAAAGTCCAATAGCTGGGCCTGCACCATGTCCGAAGGTACCTAAAGGATGGCTATACAGCATGGGTTTAAGTCCTTCTTCTCTAGCCTGTGTAATTGCATTAGCAAAGATCTCATTTCCAGTAAGTTGAGCTTTAAAATTAGATGTTACTATATCTTGGAAGTGGTTGCAGTTTGTAAAAAGATCTAAAAGTCCTTTTGGGGTTGAAGCTTCACTGGGCTTTCGTATATAAGCTAGCCATTGAATATCTGTATGAAGCCTTATATACTTTCCTGTGATGCCGATATCACAGTGCAGCAAGTCTCCAGCTTGTATCAAGTCATCAAATATGCGGGTATCAGAGCAACCCTTGCGCTGCAAGTCTATATCTGGTCCAAACCAATAATCGAATCCCAGTTGAGTGATTGCATCACGCATTAACCATTCAATTTCTTTGGTACTGGTAATACCTGGCTTAATAAAGTCTTTAGAAAACGACATCTTGACGATATCCTGAGTCACATCTACAAGTACCCCCATCAGTTCTAGCTCAAGGTCAGTAACCGTTTGAAGCCATTGGATTGCGACTCCCTCTGCGCTACACAACCTCTGTTGGTATTCGGGCTTGAGATAGCTTAGCAAAGAATCATATAAGCTTGCAGAGATACCATCACAGAAACCATGGTAATTGCTTTTATTAATAGCAATGTTATTGGGATTATACTGGCTAATAATACGGGCAATACATTCCCATTGAGACTCGTTTGTATCCTTAACGTTATCATAGATATTACCCATCTCAGGAGAGAGTGCCCCTATAGACATTCTCTTTACACTTCCAGATGAACGGTCATAATGAAAAGCCAGTGCACTGATCCTACGAGAATTAGGCATATCCCAAGTAAAAAGAGTTTTCATAATTGGATCTTCATTATACTCCCTTGCTACAATCAGCCAGAAATCCACACCTGATTTTTCCATTGCTTCTGGCAGCACAGTATCTAACCTGTCACATAGTATCTTAGTACTCAAAAGCGCTTGATTTTTCAGTGGAAGAAGACCTGCCTTACAGAGCTTCCTCTCTATTCCCTTCATAATTGCATTATCCATAGTACCACTCCTATCATAAGTATATAAGGATATGTAAGGATATGTGCCAGGCACCATAGTTATCCAGTTATTTCTCTGTTTTCATAAAATAGCCTTTATCTATGCTTTCCTTAAATATGTATTCCTTATCGATTTTCTTCTTAGCACAAAACCATAACCCAAAATTCGAGGTCCCCATTCACTGATGCTCTTTTAAATGAATTAACTTTCTTGAATCCTACTCGCTGATATGTTTTTATTGCACGTTTATTGAAGGTTGCTACTGTCAAACGAAACCCCTTTGCTGATAATGTATCTCTTGCAAAATCTAGCCCACTACTTAAAAACCTAAGCCCCAGCCCTTGACCACACAAATCTGGTTTAATTGCCAAACCAATGTCAGTCATATCGGCAGAATTATATACAACAAACTGATTACCTACTGGAACTTGTGCAGATTCGCCAAAACAATAGTACCCTACAAGATTATTCGATTCGTCTAAAACCGAAAAATAATATCCATTCATAAGTTCATTAATGGAGTCATCACTTTCATCCATACTATAAATTGAATATGGTGATTCATAAATCCATTTAGAAACTTGCTTTGCTTCATCAATACTCATTCGTTTTATAATTACTGCCATGTTATAACTCCCTTATTTTTCATAAAAACAGCTCACGCTACCACTTTAGCGGAAGATGTGTGTTTTGTAGATATGTTCGTATATTCGTATGTTCGGTGCCTGGCACATATCCCTTTTTCTCTGTTATTCCATAGTAGTTACAGTGTCCTTGTATTTTCGCTTTCACTGTTTTCATAAATGCTTTTGTCGGCATTGTCCTATTCTTTTTCATCCATTCTTTACACCTAAGCAAACTTGCTCTATATTTCTTCTTGCTTGTTTTCCTTTTTACTCTCTTACTTCCATTCTTGTCTCTTCCAACATAGTGTGTAAATCCAAGAAAGTCAAAGGAATTCTCACCTTTATCTTCATCATCCTTGTCTATATCTTCGTCCTTGTTTAGTTTGATGATTCTAGTTTTCTCCTCAGCCACCTCAAGGTTAAACTTTTCTAGCCTTTTTATGAACTCTCTGTAGAATTTTTCTGCATCTTCTTTATATTGAAAACAGAACGCACTATCATCTGCATATCTTACCATATATGCCTTGCCTTCACTGTATTTCTTTACTATCTTCTCAAACCATAGGTCTATTACATAGTGTAGATATATGTTTGCTAAAATTGGTGATACAACTCCTCCCTGTGGGGTTCCTTGTGGTGTATCATATTTAATCCCTGCTTCCATTATCCCTGCTTTTAGCATTCGTGTTATTAGCCTGTATAAGTTCTTATCTTCTATCCTGTATTCTATGAATTTCATCATCCATTCATGGTCTACATTATCAAAAATCCTCTGATATCAGTATCTACTATATATGTTATTTCTTCCTTGTTTACAATCTTATCTAATAATTTGATTGCATCATGACATCCTCTGTTTGGTCTGAATCCAAATGAACATTCCATAAAGTCTTGTTCATAGATAGCATTTAAAATCTTAGCTACCGCTGACTGTACCAGTTTATCTTCATACGCAGGTATTCCTAGCGGTCTTTTCTTATTTGTTCCTGCTTTAGGTATATATACTCGTCTGGCTGGCTGTGGCTTATATGCTTGTCTCTTCATTCTTGCTATTAAGTCTTCTATATTTTCTTCCAGATTTTCACTATACTTTTCTCTAGTTACTTCGTCTGCTCCCGTTGCTCTTTTGTCATTCATTTCTTGATGGCATTGTATAAGTGTCTCTTTGTTTATTAGGTGTGTTAATGATGTAAATCTCTCTTTAGGCTTAGTCTTCGCTACTTCTGCTATCCTTTCCAGTTTCGTTTCCATCTGTTCCCTCCCTCTGCGTGAAGCATTTGTTTCTCTTTTAAGGTTGATGTTGTGTTACCGCCTTCCCTCCATAGGCATTACCCTACTTCTACAGTACTATGCAGTAATCCGACTCCCTGATGCATTAGCCTTCCTTACTTTGTTATTGCTTGGTCTAGTCCTACTCCCTCTGTGCGAAGAGCTTTCAGGGTCTCTCAAGTTGACTGTATCATATCAATGTATAGCATGCGATGGTCACCGACCCCGGGGAAGCCTGTATATTCTCGCTTAGCGAATATACAGATATTGTTTTCTACTCAGGCAACAGTATTAACCTTCCCGATATGTATTTCGAGGCTCAATCCCTTCAACTTTACGCTTACCGCCTACTACCTAACTGTCTACGCTTAACATCATAAGTTACCCGATGATGTTCAAGACTCGCTATGAGTGGTCTGCTAGACCTTTCTCAGTGGGCATTCCACCCACTATATGATACGCCCTTATCTTGACGCACTGCCAGGCACAGTATTGTTTTGAAGATTTATCCACTGGATTTTGATATATACATATTTTTTCAACCTTAGTACGCGCTTTATTATAAGTTTGATGCTTTCTCTTTGTCAGTGCTGTTTGACGAATAATCAGATTGCGCAGACATGCCATTCCATAGTTTTGCATAGTGACCATTATATGCAATTAAATCACTATGGGAGCCTGATTCAACAATACTTCCATTTTTGATAATAAAAATATTATCACAGCGTTCGATTGTAGACAGCCGATGAGTTACTATTATAGTAGTTATTCTTCTTTTATTTAGATTTAAAATCATGTCATGGATTGCCATCTCCGAAACACTGTCAAGCTGACTTGTTGCTTCATCAAAAATTATTATATCAGGATTACCAATTATTGCTCGCGCTAAAGCAATTCGTTGCCTCTCCCCTCCCGAAAGCGATGCCCCTCTTTCAGATATCTTAGTTTGATATCCTTCTGAAAGTTTTGTAATAAAACCATGAGCGAGTACTTGTTTACATACTTGTTCAACCTCATTCATTGTTGCTTCTGGGTTGTGAAGTACTATATTATCGTAAATCGAACCTGAAAATAGAAATATATCCTGTGGAACATAACCTATTTTTTTTCGTAATGTAAAACTATCAAGTGTGTCTATATCGTGATTCCCTATCATAATACTTCCACTGTCAGCAATATATAATTTTAGCAGAAGTTTGATTAAAGTTGACTTTCCAGAGCCTGATTCCCCAACAATGGCAACAGATGTACCACTATTTATTTTAAAATTAATTTTATTAAGAATAGTTTTAGAAAAACCATATGTAAAAGATACATTATTGAACTCAATATCACCTTTCAAACATTCGTATATTTTTTCAGGTATATTTTTTCCTTTTTCAATTTCTAAATCTAATACTTCTGTAAGTCTATCTACTGCTATTAAAGATTCCTGTAAAGTATAGTGTGCTTCAACAAGACGCCTTAGTGGACTTATAAGTAATTCTAGTAAAACAGTGAATGAGATTAAGCTTCCAAGACTCATTTGACTATTTAGAATTAAATACATGCCAATCCAAAAAATCAACTTTCCAGACCATCCATCAATTAAATCAATTAATACAGTCTGTATATTCTTAATCTTCCCTAGTTCATAACCATGTTTAAATACTTGATTCTGCAATTTTTCATATTCCTTGATTACTATTTCTTCTGCGTTCAATGATTTAATAGTTGATATCCCATTAATAGCTTCAACAAGATATGCTTGTGTGTTTGCTGATTCAGCCATAAAGCTCCTAAACTTAATATTATATGGCTTAGTATAAAATATGATTACAAGGGTTGAACATATAATTGTTATAACTGTAACTATAAATAAAGAAGAAGCTTGTAACAAAAGTATACTTCCTGTAATTAAAGCCATTAATGTATCCATAACTACACTGATTGCAACAACAGATAGTGCATTTCTGACTTTTTGCACATCTTCCATTCTAGAGATTATCTCTCCTGTTTTTCTTTTGTCAAAAATAGACAAAGGTAGCTTTAATACATGCGTAATGTATTTAGACAATAATTGAAAATCTACTTTAATAGAAAATCTTAATAGAAGATGCTTTCGTACTGCTTCAAATAATATCTGAAACAAAGTCATAATCATAATAGCAATAGAAAGAAGATGCAGAGTATTAATCGAGTTTGATTCTAGCACCTTATCAATTATATATTTAAAATAAAAAGAGCTGATTATCCCCATAATAATAAGAATAAAAGTTGCAAGACTAACAAAGAAAAGAAGCACCTTATTCTCTGAAATTATCGATAAAAACTTTTTTATATCTGAATAGTTTTTTTTGTTTTTCATGAAACTTGCTGTTGGTTTAAATGATGCAATATATCCAGTCCACATATCAAAAAATCCGCAAAAGAAACATTGATTTTTCCATTTGCAGGATCTAATATGGTAATCTTATTTTTTCTTATTTTTTCAACCACAACAAAATGAAATCTAATATTATCACTTTCATAAAGCTTCACATGTGCAATAAATGGTACTGAAAAATTGTTCATGATAGCCTCTTCAGTGCATTTATATGCACTTGCCTCAAGTCCAATTTTTTCGGCAGCATACAACAATCCAGCCATACTAGTTCCTGATTTATCTGCACCAGTTAATTCACGTAGATTTGTTCTATTTTGATGAGATCCATAATGTTGTGCAATCATTACTAAGCAAGCAACACCACAGTCCATCTCATTAAGCTGAGGTATAAATTTCATAGTTTTTTTATATGATATAGAAAGAAGCAGATATCATACTTTCCTTTCTTATTATTCTTAACTAAAATTACCACTTGCGGTGCATATACAAATTTGTTTCATTGAATCAGAAGTAAAAATATTACCAGAAAAATCTCCATACTTATTTTCTATTTTATATCCATTATATTTTAATAACATATCTAATTCGAGAGGAAAAAAACATCTAGTATCCAAGCTATATATTGATTCGATACCATTTTTATTAACATACCACTTTGCTCGATTAATCTGCAAAGCTGAATCATATTCACATGATTCTCTAATTAATATATCATTTTTATCATCTTCCTTAATCCTCATAACTTCGACACATTGTTTTGAACGCTCAACCATTAGTTCAATACTAGGATTGTATACATCAAAAATAAACCTTCCATTTGGGAGAAGATGCTTGCGAATATTTGTAAATAAACTCTCCACTTTCTCTATTGAATAAATACACTGCATTGAGTTAAAAGGCAATATAATTAAGCTATATTTGTGAGGCAAGCTAAAATTAATCATATCTTGATTGTAAAAGTTAATATTAAGATTTTTTTCTTTTGCCTTTCTCTTTGCATTATCTAGCATAGAAGATGATATATCTAAGCCTTCAATATGAACCCCAGTTTGAGCCAATGGAATTGTTAATCTTCCTGTTCCGCAGCAAAGCTCTAAAACCATACCACTAACCTGCTTACATTGCTCCATATAAAAATCAAGATCATCTAAATAATCGTTATTAACACTATCATAAAAAGCAGGGCTATGAATGTAGTCACTAATTTGTCCGCTCATTGTATTAATCCTCCTTCTTTGTATGTTGATATGATATATTTATTAATTAATATATACTTGACAGTAGAATAGCTCATAAAAGTCAAGCTTCATGTAGACTAATAATTATGAGCTATCACCTATTACATAATTCTAATATGATTCTCTTACAATTTCAGGTATCAAAAGCCAGATTCTGACCATTTATCTATTATGCTAGATATTTTATTATCGGATATCCTAATACGTTCAAATATTATATCTTCATAGTACTTTTCCATTTCTTTAATATCAGATAGCACCCATTTACCCTGAGAATCAGTTTTCAATATATCAACACACATCTCAAGCAAACCATAAAACCAATAGTCCTCTACTTTTGAACGTGAAAACCATGTCATTTTACTTTTACGTCTAGAATCAAATTTATCTTTGAACTCTAAGTCCATTACGTTTCCGAGAGATAAAGAAGTATTTTTTACTTTTGGGCAAGGATATACTTCTCCATCGATATCTACTGCAACGCGATCTAAGATTTCAGTACACATATAGCTACTACAATGTTTCGAAGGATTTGCCAGACGAATTATGCCCGCTTTTCCATATGTTATACATTCATCAAAATCTTCAATTATTGATAAATCCTGAGTGAAAAACCTTGTTAAATCTTCCTCATGATGAACTTCGTCCTTATATGCCGCCATCTCTTGTGCTCCTACACGCGCTACTGTTATAGGCACGCCTAAATCAGGTAATGAACTTATCATAGTAGGAATATCGCTTTTATGCTTTGAGCTGACAGTCATTTCAAGAGCTGCTAAAACGCCATGATTTTTAAGAATTTTTGCTCCTCTTAAGGCATCTTCATATGCACTAGTACCATTAGAATATTTTTTTGTTTGATCGTAAGTTGTTTTTGAGCCATCAAAGCCTACCGAAACAACTACATCATTATCACGAAAAAAACGTGCTATATCATCTGTTACAAGAGTCCCATTTGTACTAATACCAATTTGAAGAGGAAATCCTTCCTTTCTAATGGAAAGTATAAACTTCATAAGTTTCTCTGTCTCTAATAAGTGTTCTCCTCCGTGAATACCAACACCTCTTGCTCCAAGTTCTGTCATAACCTCAGCTGCTCGTAAGCCTACATCTAAATCTAAGACACGTTTTCCATTTTGATACGTCACATAGCAATAAGAACAGGACATATTACAATGCTCAATGAACTTTAAATAAAACGAATTAATCGGTAGAGTATTAATTGTTATTGGTCGTTTTGCCTCAAGGCTTTTCCTTATTGTTCTAGTAAGTTCTATTGCTGTATCTATTGACATACCAACTAATTTAGCCGCATTATTTATATTCATTCCTTTTTGATGAGAAAGTAAAAACTGTGCCTCTTCTTTTTCAAGGGTAAAAATTTGCCAGGTATGAATGCCATAAGCTATCCATGTATTTTCTCTACAAAATATATGCAATTCGTTTTTAAAATACTCAGAGCTATTAGCTTCTATAATTTCATTATCTAGCATTTTATACCTCATTCTCTTTGGCAAATCTTATCAATACTTCCTCTACGCATTCACCAAACCCTTCTGGATCCTGTAAAACGAATCCTTTTTCTGGGTCTTCGCTTACATGTTGTATGCAAGTTTCACATAGATAAGAAAACCATGCAGGATTTAATCTCTTGGAAGATAGCTTTTCAAGTGTGTTCTTTCTTAGTGTATGAAAATTAGTAGAAAAATCTAAATCATTAACATTCCCAATACAATATTCTGGTTGTATAGTTTCTGGACAAGGATGTACTGAGCCATCAGCAGAAACAACAACACGTCGACCTATGTCAGAACAAATATGTGGTGGTTGCTGAAGCTCTCCACGCCCAATTTTGTAATATAGCTCTTTAACTCCTATTATGCTAATATTTGAGTCTGCTAGTTTTGGGTCTAACGCCATATCCATCATGTGATTATAATAACCAACTAATTGAGCTCCTTTAACTACATCCTTCTGATGAAGACAGCCCTTTCTTCCATCTACACATGCACAACTAACAACATTATGCAATGAGCATGCTCCTTCAAGTAACATGCGTAGATCTGGACTATGCTGTGCGCTATATGTTATTTCAAGCATGTCCAAAACTCCATGGTTTTTGAAATGAGTGATACCCTTTTCTACATCTTTGAACGTTGGTCTGCCATCTCTAAAAACTCGAGTTTTATTGTGCTCTGATTCTGTACCGTCCATACTTACAGACACATGTATTTTATGTTCTTTAAAATATTTAGCTATTTCATCTGTTGCAAGTGAACCATTAGTTGTTATTCCCAAACCCAAGGGCAAATTATTTTTTTCAACATATTCAGTTACAGTTTTGATTAATGGGAAATTTAGAAGAGGCTCTCCGCCAAAGAAGCCAAGATCAGTTACTCCTAGTTTTACAGCAAGATCAACTGAAGCAAGTGCTGTTTTTTCATCCATCGTTGCAGTTTTTTCTCCATATTGACCAAAGCAATATGTACAAGCAAAATTGCAGCCTTCTGAAACCAATAATATCATTGATTTTACATCAGGTAATCTATCTGAGCCTGTAGATTTACTAGTAGGTTGAATATTATCGATAATCGAACTAATAACTTCTTTTGCTGAACCAGAAGAAATCTGTAGATTTTTATCTATTTCATCATATTCCATACCTTCTTGGAAGCTTGAAATGATTTTTACTTCTTCATCCGAAAGCTTCCATAATCTATTTCGAACATTTGCATATCCATACCATTGGTCATTCTTACTAAAAAGGTGAAAATAGCCCTTAAGCATATCAAGATTTTGTTTTATATTAAACATTACATATTCCCCCTTGTTTAAATATTATAATTTAACATTGTTTTTTATAACATTTGTATATATACAGGCACCTGTGCACCACTTTTAAAATATTTTTCTTGTTGATTTTTAAACAGTTTAGGGAATAGGAATATACTATCCCATTCCCCATCTGTTTTCTCAGTGTGATATAATTCTATTTATGTAATATCAGCTTACTATGAAAATAGTAAAAACATATGCTTATCTAAATACATATTTACCTCAAACTGATATTACAAAATAATATAACTAGAATTATAACACTACTGGGGCTTTCTTGTTGCAAACAAGTCCACCTATTTTAACTGAATTCAAGGCTGGAGCTTTCTTGTTACATACAAGTCCACCAACTTTTACGCTAAGATCAGTGCCTCCAACTACTGATTCTGCCTCTTGGGGTGATAGTTTTTCGATCGGTTTAATCTCTTTCATGGCATACTCCTTATATAATAATATATTTAGGTTTTAAGGTAACCTATAACCCTTATGGTCTATGACAATATATGTCATGCCCATATTTTTATATTAACTCCTATAAATATATATGTCAATCATCATATTCTATCTATTCCATCATATGTAAACCTGTTTCGATTTAATATTAACCACAACTATTGATATTACTTATGATTTTATTATTGATATTTTTCTAACGACAAACATCGCATAATGTTATTAGATATAAATCAAACTGTTTTTTTGCAATTATATACTTAGGAGCTGCTAAATTAAAAGATGCCTGACAAAAATGTCAGGAATAAATTCAATTTGGTGGGTAGTACTGGAATCGAACCAGCGACCCCTTGCATGTCAAGCAAGTACTCTAACCAGCTGAGCTAACCACCCATGTATTAAAAATTATAACATTCACACACAAATATGACAATAACAAAAAGCCTGGAAATCAATCCAGACTTCTTGTTATCTAAAGACTATTCTTCTTCTTCGTTATCATCTTTCTTTATCTTTATCTTCTTTATAAGCTCTGGCACCATGCCTACAAGCTTATCAAGGCTGCATCTGTTCTTCACAGGCATCATTGTAACTTGATCATTCTTTATTACCAATACTGCATCAGGAGTAATTCTAGCTCCTACTCCTATACCGCTGCCAGTACCGCCATTACCTTTTTCATCATTGCCTGTGCCACCGCCGCCGCCTGCTCCAAAGGAAACAGTGATAATCGGGATAAGAGTTGTTTCTCCAATAACTATAGGCGTACCTACTACTGTCTCTGTTCTAAAAAATTTCTCCAAATTGTTGAACAAGGTTTCTAAACTTTCGTTTACAGGTGTTTTTCCTTCCATTTTTCTTCCTCCTTTTTAATGTCTTCTTAATTAAATACACTATTGCTTTGTCTTAGGTTTCACTTTTTTGATTTCTTAAAAATCTTTTTCCTAATATCAGGCTTCAAGAAAAATCTAATACTATCGTACGCAATCTTCCCTGTAGAAATTTTGCCCTCCACCTCAGCCTCAAGCTCAAATACCTCATCATTAAAGCAGGGCTGTAGTTGAATTTTGCTTTGGGGTACTATTCCTTGAAGCGTATATATAAACCCTGCTGTCATTCCGGTTAGCGACGGATCATCAAATCCATAGACTCCCCTTAGACGCAGATGTTTTGGCTTAACTTGTTTTATTACTTTCTTCAAATATTCCAGTGCTTCCTTTATAATCTTCATATCAAACATACTCTTTAGATTACTTTCAGTCTTATATTCTTTCTCATCAGTTTTCTCTTCATCTTCTTTAGTCTTTTTTTCTTCTTTCTTCGTCTTATCTACGTTAAAAAGCTTTTTATTTTTGATATATACCGCTGTTGTCTGAAGTTCGTCGCTTTTTCTACCTCTTATGTTAAATAAGTTCCAGAACCAGCCAATCCTATAGCTATAGCTTATGCCTTCCATTACTGCCGCTTCTCCTTGATAAGTAAAGGGCACCACCAGTAAGGTTATAAACAGTAGTAAAATTGCTAGAAATAGATATAAGACTATTTTTAATATTATAAGTAAAACCCACATAATGTCATCCCCCTATGTGCTATATCTATTTTACAGTACTGATATAAGCTTCTTAATACTATAATTCAAACAACTCTTTGCTACCTTGTTTAAGCCTTGACCAGCCTTTTTCCCTATAACCGAAGCAGTTTTGCTACCTGGGAGGTAATCTACAAATCTTGTTACATTGTTTAATATGTCTTTATTAACTCTCACAACCAACTCAGTTCTTTGCTTAAAAGTAAATTTTTTTCCCTCAAAGCACTTATCCAGTACCGACATGCTAAAGTCCAGTGGCAAAGCATTTTGTGGAAGTCCATCAAAGTAACTGTATAAGCTTTCATCAAGCTTGCTCATAAGCTCTAATTCATCCTTGCACTCTTTGCATACAGCTATATGCTCTTTAAGAAAAACAAGTTCTAGAGGATCTATTGTATTGTCCAAATACTTATGAATAATATCTTTATCAAACTTACAACTCATAGCAATACCTCCTCATTCATCTTTACTGCCTCGTACAGCCTGTCTTTAAGTGCATTCTTGGCTCTGTACAAATTAGTTTTAACCGTACCTAATGGCATATGTAAAAGCTCAGCTATCTCTTCATAGCTTAAATCCTCATAATATCTTAATATTATAACCATTCTTTGTTTTTCCTGCAAACAATCGATATGTTCCTTTATAATGCGAGCCATATCATGGTTCTCCACCTCTTGCTCTATATCCTGCTCTGCTGCGAGCTGATCCTCAATATTCTTGCTTTCATCATCAGTGCTTAAGGGGACTAGTATAGGACTTTGCTTCCTTTTTTCATTGATACAGGTATTTACAGTAATTCGCCTTATCCATGGATGAAAGGGATACCTCTCATCATATTTATATATATTTTTATAAAGCTTAATAAATATCTCCTGTATTAAATCCAAGGCTTCCTGCTCATTATGAACATAACTGAAGCATATTTTAAATAAATAGTTCTGATAAAACTTAAAAAGCTCTGCAAATGCGTTTTTATCATTTTTTTTGCATCTTTGCAGTATACTTTTGTCTATGTTCATAAAATCCCTCCCTTGCTGACACTAATAAATACACAAAATATATGAAAATGTTTCAATTTTTTCATGTTTTTTTTACTATTAAAAAAAAATATTTAGGCAAACATAATATTAGACTATTTAGTCTAGTCAATAATACGTCCAAAACATTTCACTAAAAAATGTTAGAAAGGATGATGGCTTTGAAAATTAAAGAAATTATGACAACCGATGTAAAAACAATATCCTCTAATAATAGTATATCAGAAGCAGCAAACATAATGAAGACTCTAGATATCGGAGCAGTACCTGTAGTTAAAGATAATATACCCATTGGTATCGTTACTGACCGTGATATTATAATCAGAGGTGTAGCAACTGGCAAAAACTCAAATGATTCAGTATCATCTGTTATGACAGCAGACGTTATTACTATATCACCTGATGCAGATGTACACGATGCTGCTGATATTATGGCAGCAAAACAGATAAGAAGACTCCCAATAGTGGAAAACAAGCAATTGGTAGGCATTGTTGCAATCGGAGATATGGCAGTAGAAAGTATATTTGAAAACGAAGCTGGCGAGGCATTGCATAATATATCAATGGGAGTAAAACACTAAAATTAATTTCTTAGAATGTAATCTCCGCTTCGGTGGAGGTTACTTTTATAATTCTTTGTTATTGAATAAAAAAACCAACAGGGAGAAAATTCAATAAACAGTGGATATATATAGAATAAAGATTTAGGTGGTTATATATGCTGATAATTTTTATACGTGCTGCAATATTGTACATATTTATAGTAATAATTATTCGAGTAATGGGAAAGAAACAAATTGGTGAGATGCAGCCTACAGAGCTAGTCTTAGCATTGGTAATTGCAGACCTTTCGGCAGTTCCAATGGAGAGTCTCAACACACCAATTTTATACGGAATAATCCCAATTCTTACCTTGTTTATTATTGAAGAGACACTATCATATATTGCACTTAAGAGCGATAAAGCAAGGGGAATTATTTACGGAAAACCTAGTATCATTATTGAACATGGAAGGATTTTGGAAGTTGAGCTTAAAAAGCTAAATTTTAACATAAATGACTTACTTGAGCAGCTTAGGCTTAATGGTTTTACATCAGTAGATGATGTTGAATTTGCTATTCTTGAGACAAATGGTAAGCTTAGCACAGTTTCAAAAGCTGCAAAACGTACTATTACCACATCTGATATGAAGATAGCAGTAGCTGATGAAGAGCTGCCTGTAACCGCAGTAATTGACGGTAGAATACTCTCAAGCAATCTTCAACTTATAGGCTTAAATAATGCATGGCTAGAAAAAGAGTTAGCCAAAAAAGGTGTATATAACTACAAAAGGTACTAATAGCTTATATCCTTAAAGATAGAAAACTCATATATCAGTTAAAAAACAACAAATATTCAAATCCAAAGAAAGTGTTATAAGAGGTGTACCATGAAATCAATCCTATTATCTGCAATATTTCTTGCAGCAATAATTATCGGAAGCCTGACCTCCATATATTATATAGACAATCAATCCGAAACCATGTTAGAACTTCTTAGTATACTGGAAAAACATATAGATTCAGAGAATTGGGGCAAGGCCGACTCAGCCTTTAAGAATTTTAAAGATAGCTGGAATAAAATCAATCCAAAATGGTCAATGCTTATAGATCACTATGAAATTGATTATATAAATATGGACCTTGGAGAGCTTGATGCTTACATAAAGAGTGAGGACAAAACAAATGCCTTAGCCAAAATGAGCAGTCTTCAGCTTTTGGTAAAGCATATTCCAGAGAAAGAATATGTGAACCTTAAAAATATATTTTAGTTATATAAGTCTCTCCATATCATCAGGAATTGGAGCTTCAAAGCTGTGCCACTGCTTTGTAATTGGGTGCATTAACGTGATTTTTCTGGCATGCAAAGCTTGTCTCTCTATCAAAGTGGTATCTCCTCCATAATAAGTATCTCCTAGAATTGGATGCCCTATATGCGACATATGAACCCTGATCTGATGTGTTCTGCCAGTTTCAAGAATAATATTTAACACACTGTATTTGGGATATACAGCTACTGTCTTAAAATGAGTGACAGATTTATCTCCATCTTCACGCACCACTCTTCTCATAGCCTTTTCTACTTCAGGGACCGATAGGCTTATCTATAGTGCCCTCTAGTTCCTCCATTGCACCATGAACTAAGGCAGTATACTCCTTTTTGAATTCATCCTTACTTGAAAATGAAAGCAAATGCTGTATATGTGCGTTTTTTGCAAAATCACAAGTCCTGAGGTATCCATATCCAGCCTATTGATTGGTCTTATCTTTTTGGGTGTACCTTCTCCAAGCCAAAGATAAGCAAGTCCATTTGCTAGAGTACCCATAATATGTTTCCTAGTGGGATGCACAAGTATTCCAGCCTTTTTATTTATCACTATTAGACTTTCATCCTCAAAGACTATATCCAAATCCATTTGCTCAGGAAGAATGTTTTCGGACTCACTGTCCAAAAATGTTAGCACAAGAATATCATCTTTCTTAAGGTGAGCGTTCATATAACCTATGCTGCCATTTAGCTTAGCCCCGCCACTTTTCTTTAGTGCTATGATACTTTTGCGGGAATACTTATGCTTATCCCTAAGAAAATCTCTCAGCTTCATTCCCTCATACTGTTCCTCTATATAAAACTTCTTTATATTACTCAATTTTGTACAGCTCCTATTAATTATGTAATTTACTTATAAGCTTCTTCATGTCATCAGGCAAAGGTGCTTCAAGTCTAATTATTCCCTTACTAAAGGGATTGCTAAATATCATTTCACAAGCATGTAGAGCCTGTCTTGCTATAAGCTCATCCTTTCCTCCATACAATTTGTCTCCCAACAATGGATGCCCTAGACTGCTTAAATGCACTCTAATCTGATGAGTTCTGCCTGTTATAAGCTTTAGGCGAAGTAAAGCAGCCCAGGCGTACTGCTCCAATACCTCATACTGAGTAATACTTCTTTGCCCATCCTCTCTAACAGCCCTTCGTATAGGGTTTTCCTCATCAATACCAATAGGCTTTTCAATAGAACCAGCCTTAACCTCAAAAGTACCTTCCGCCAATGCCATATAATACTTCTCACAGCCTTCTTCTCCAAACTGCTTAGAAAGCTTAGCATGAGCTTCACCGCTTTTTGCTACTACAACAATACCTGAGGTGTCCATGTCAATACGATTTGCAAACCTTATAGGTATATCCAAACCCTTATTTATAAAGTAATACTTTATCCCATTTGCCAATGTCCCTTTTGGATGATTGTCAGTTGGGTGAACCAGCATACCTGCTGACTTATTGACAGCAAGGAAATATTCATCCTCATATATTACCTCTATAGGAATATCTTCAGGAATAGTGCTGTCTTTACCTGTTTCAGATAAATCTATAGTTAATATGTCTTCATTTTTTACAGAATTATCCCAGTAAGCTACCTTGTCATTTATCAAAACTCTTTTATTTTTAAGTAAAGCTTTTATCTTTCTTGATGAAAATGAACATTGCTGCTCTAAATAATCCTTAATATTTAATTTTTCTGCTTCTATTTTAACCTTTAGTTCCTTTTTCATATATATCTCCTGTATGCTTTATTAACAAATACGTGGTAAGCCTTCCCCATAAAGAATATCAATAATTCGATTACCACCTAAAATTGTAGTCATATTAACGCCAGTGCCATCTACAATCTTACCAATAATTTGAGCATTCTTACCGTACTTACTCTTTCTTATTGCAGCAAGAGCCTTTTCGGCTTGATTTTGCGGAACAACAGCAAGCATTTTTCCCTCATTAGCCATATAAAGCGGGTCAAGTCCTAAAATATCACAAAATCCCCTGACTTCGCTACTCATTGGCAATGAAGCCTCATATATTTCCACACTGCATAATGAGCTAGAGGAAATCTCATTAAGTACTGTTGCCAGCCCACCTCGAGTTACATCACGCATACAATGCACATTTATATTATTATCAAATAAATTTTTGACTATGGAAGTAAGTGGTGCACAGTCACTTATAATTTTATTTTCTATTCCCATTCTATTAGACATAATTGCTGCATGATGCTCTCCTAAATTGCCGGATAGTATGATTACATCACCTTTTTGACAGTTTGATATACTAACACCCTTTAAAATAATTTCACCGATACCCGAGGTGTTAATATAGATGCCTCCATTGCCTTCAATTACCTTTGTATCTCCTGCAACAATTTTAACCTTCGCTTCTTTTGCAGCTAGTTCCATTGAATGAGCAATTTTATCAATTGTTTCTATTTCTGCTCCTTCTTCAATAATAAAGCCTGCTGTAAGATACTTTGGAATTGCACCCATCATAGATAAGTCATTTACTGTGCCACAGACAGCCAGCTTGCCGATATCCCCGCCATTAAAAAACAGAGGAGTTACGACAAAGGAATCTGTAGTATATGCAATTCTCCCTTTTATATCTAATACTGCCGCATCTTCAAGCTTGTTTAATATCTTATTATCAAAATGCTTTAAGAATATATCATTGATTAAATTACTTGTTTGCTTGCCGCCACTGCCATAGGACATATCAATTTTCATTATTTATGCCTCCTTATTCTTATACCAAATTCCACAAGCACCCTCAGTGGAAACCATACAAGGTCCAATAGCATTTAATGGTGTGCAGGAGGTTTTAAACAAAGGACAATCAATAGGATTAATTCGTCCTAATATAACATCCTTACATTTGCAGCCTTTTGGGGTATTCTCAATGCATACCTCAAAATTACTGCCCCCATCAAAATCTAAGTATTCTTTTTTTAACTTAAAGCGGAATTTTTTATTATCCCAATTCCTCTCCAATAGTCATCTGTGCTTTCAAAATATTTGTCAACTATATCAACAGCTTTTTTATTTCCTTCCTCTGATACAGCATTTTCATACATATTTTTCATACTATATTGATTGTTTGAAACTTGATGTACAATTTCATATATAGCAGCTAAAATATGTTCACCCTCAAACCCAGCCAACTACAAATGGCTTGTGATATTTATCCGCCAGAGCTTTGTAAACAGAGCAACCGGTGATAACACTAACATGTCCAGGACAAAGAAAAGCATCTATCTTCTTCTCATTTTCACAAATAAAAGAAAGTGCAGGAATAATTGTTTTTATTGATGTTAACAGCTTTAGATTTTTTATATTATTTTTAATAATTTCTTCAATCAATAATGCATATATCGGAGTTGTAGTTTCAAAACCCACCGCAGCAAAAATAAATTGAGTATCACTATTTTCTATAGCAATTTTAATTGCTGCTAGAGGTGAATATAGAATTTTTACATTTCCCCCTATGGCTTTTGCTTCGGTTAAAGATAATTTGTTACCCTTTACCTTCATCATATCACCAAAGGTCAAAATACAATGCTTCTCCTTAAGTGAATACTCTATAAGCTTATCAATATAGGAAGAGGATGTTACACATACAGGACACCCAGGTCCGGAAATCAGTTGTATTTTGGGAGATATTAAGCTTCTTATTCCATTTTTAAATATGCTGGAGGTATGCGTTCCGCACACCTCCATTATTTTTATTTGTTTTCCATTATATTCTTTAAGCTCATCTTTTACTTGTTGAAGGGTTTTCATTACATGCCTCCTCAAGCTCATCAAAAATACTAAGTATTTCTTCTGCAACATCTTTTTTAAGAACCTCAAGTACACAGCCTGCATGAATCAAAACATAATCACCTATGTTAGCGGAAACCAATTTAATATTTACTTCACAGATATTATTCATAATATCAACTTTTGCCATATCACCATTTATTTCTATTATTTTACCAGGTACTGCAACACACATATTTTTCACCTCATTAATCCTATATAGGTCTGTCCCAAACTAATACATCCATCATTAGGTGGAACACAATATTATAGTAAACATCAAACTCTTTCTCTCTCAAAACTTTAAGTGTTTGCTCTATTAGAAGAGTATTTTGAAATACCCCTCCACTTAAGGCAACTGTATTTATATTTTGCTCTAATCTTATAATCTCACATACCTTCAAAATCGCATCTGCAACTGCATAGTGAAAACCAAGTGCAAGTGCACCTGTATCAGTATTGCCCTTTAATTTACAGATTGCTCCCAATACAGGTTTTGGATTTATCTCTATTATGGCACTATTTTGCTTGATTTCAAAGGCTAGTTCCTTCGGCTTTGTTTTATTCCTTATTGCCAAAACTGCTTCTTTTTCCAAATTAGCAGCACATTCTCCCTCATAACGATTTTCATTCTGTATATCTAAAATAGCTGCAACTGCATCAAACAACCTTCCCATACTAGAAGATAAAACAGTGTTAATATTATTCTCTAGTGCTGCCTGTATTATATTACTACGCTCATCATTTATATATTCATTAAGTCCGCAATTTAGTAAAAAACAAGTTGCTGTTTTTTTAGCGTCACGCATTGATTGGTCTCCACCTAAAATAGGTGTATAGCTTAAATGTGACACCCTATTAAAATCAGCACTCTCACAAACCAAGAACTCACCACCCCAAATGTTCCCGTCAGTTCCATAGCCAGTTCCATCAAAGGCTATCCCAATAACTTTTCCTGATAAAACATGCTCCGCCATAACCGATGCAACATGTGCATGATGGTGCTGCGTATATATTATTGGAACACCAAGTGTCACTACATATTTTGAAGAATAATAATTGGGATGCATATCACAAACCGCAATATCAGGAGAAATCTTAAGTAAGCGTGATAAGTCTGCAACAGAGCTTTTATATTCCTCCAATACTGTAAGCTTCCTCTAGGTCTCCGAAGTATTGTGACACTACCGCATTACCCTTCTTATATAGGCAAAAAGCGGCTTTCAAATCACCGCCTGCCGCAAAAATCTGTATATTCTTTTCAGTTTGTGGCAGGAAAACAGGGTATGGAACATATCCACGACTTCTTCGTATTAGCTGAGGCTTATTATCGATAACCTTCACAACAGAATCATCAACTGAACGTACAATTCGTCTTTTATTATACAAAACGCCCTTTAAAAAAGGTGAGTTTAACCGCCAGCATTTCAACATCATCCTTAATAATTGGCTTATTTGATATATTGGCACTTGTCATAATAAGCGGACCGCATCTATTCGTAAGCATTATTTGCAAAGGTGTATATGGTAAAAAAGCACCACAGTATATACTACCTTTTATCGTAGCGCTTGCCATGCTTTTATCTTTGGTATAAATCAAAACAATAGGCTTAGCCTTTGACTCCAGTAATTCCTTTTCTTCCTCTGATAAAAAGCAATATTCTAAGACAGAGCTTGTATTCTCAAACATTACTGCAAATGGTTTTTCCTCACGACCTTTTAATTTTCTTAAGTTCTAAAACTGTGTCCTCATTAAATGGAGAACAAGCGAAATGATAGCCACCTATGCCTTTGACAGCAACTATTCCACCCAAATTTACAATATCTACAGCTGCCTCAAATGCTTCTTTATTAATAAGCTCATTAAAAATCAGATATGGTCCACAATCATTACAGGATATGGTTTGAGCATGAAACCGTCTGCTTTCGGGTGATGTATATTCAGCATTGCAATCTGGACACATTATAAAATCCTTCATGGTAGTATTATGTCTGTCATATGGCAGCTCCTCCATAATCGTATACCTGGGGCCACAGGACATACAGCTAATAAAGGGATTTTCAAATCGTCTATCACTATTTGTATACAGTTCCTCTTGGCATTTTGAGCATACAGGCAAATCTGGAGGAATTATAGCAACTTCGTCATTACTACCGCTTTTTATAATTTTAAATTCAGTAAATTTCTGCTCTTCTATATCTTCTATTTTAATATTTATAATTTCATAGCCACTATTTTTATTTGTTTTTAATTCGTGCAAAAAATTCATCAAGGTCTTGCTGATTGGACTGTGTAATTATTTCTACTAATCCACCCATATTTCGTACAGTTCCCATGATGCTATGTTTTTTTGCATAACGATAAACAAGGGGTCGAAATCCAACCCCCTGTACAATACCTAAAACAGTAATTTTTCTTGTTATGCTTTTAACTTTTCCATTATCCATAAAATTACTTCATCAAAACCCTCTCCTGTTTTACAGGATACTTTGACAACAGGAGCAGTTTTGTTTAAAGCTCTAACACCTCTTATAAAGAAACTTTCATCGAAATCCACATATGGCAACAAATCGGATTTGTTTAAGATAATAATATCTGCTTTTTCAAAAGCAAGTGGGTATTTATATGGCTTATCACTACCTTCAGTTACTGTAGAAATTAGCATTTTTGCATGCTCGCCTATCTGAAATTCAGCAGGACAAACTAAGTTTCCTATATTTTCTATAAATAATATACCTTTTTCAATATTAAGGTCATCTACAGCTTTAGCAATCAAAGGAGAATCAAGGTGGCAAGCTCCACCAGTATTTATTTGTATTGTTTTGACTCCTAATGACAGCAGTGTTTTTGTATCAAAATCTGCTTCTATATCACCTTCAATAACATAAGGGGTAACATCATTAAGTCCTTTGATTATTTTAATCAAGGATGAAGTTTTACCCACACCAGGGGCACCCATGACATTAATTGCATATATTCCTTTTTGCGTTAAGGATAAATTTATTTCAGCAGCAACCTGATCATTTTTATCATAAACAGATTGCATTATTTCTATCTCTTTATTTTCAGACATATAAGTCTCCTATCATACTTCTATAGATTTTATATAAAATTCTTTTCCTATCTCTGTAGGACTGCCTTCACCATTACAGCTAGGACATTGAAACGAAAAAGGCTTTCTAATAAACAACTCGCCGCAAGCGTTACATCTAAGCTTTGGTATTACACGCTTTATATTAAGCTTTGCGTTACTGCATAAGCTTCCTTCTGCAATAATATCAAAGTATAGCTCAATGGAGCTGGCTACATAACCAGAATAATCACCTACAACAAGGTTAATTTTCTTAACTTCATGTGCATCATTTTTTTCAGCAAACTCCTGTGCAATCTCAATTATTCTCTTTGTTATCGGGTACTCGTGCATTTATATATTCATCCCTTACATTTTCATATGAAGGAGCAGTATATTGGTTGTTCATATGGAGACATTTCTTTGGACATACTTCATTGCAATAGTTGCATTGAATACATTGTAATCGTTGTATGCTCCATGAGGATTTTGCCTTTTCTACCTTAATTGCTCCTGTAGGACAACGTCTCTCACATTGTCCACAAAATATACAATCAGAAATATTTATCTCAACTTTTCCTCTTGTTCGCTCAAAGCTTTCTTTCTTCTTTATGGGATAAAGCCCTGTATATGGTCCATGAAATATACTTTTTATAAGTGTCTTGGTCATACTAAAAATAGACATAATCTCTCCGTCCTATCAAATAAAAATCATCTTTCTGTACAACTAATGCAAGGGTCAATTGTAAGGATCAATGTCGGTACATCTGCAAGTGCACATCCCTTTAATGTTTCCAGTAAAGCAGGGATGTTTGCAAAGGTTGGAGTACGAACTCTAACTCTATCCAAAAATTTTGTTCCATTCGCTTTTGCATAATATAAAACCTCGCCACGAGGTTGTTCTACTCTTGTAAAATATCTCACCATTTGGATTCCCAGTTACCTTTACCTTTATATCACCTTCGGGAATCATAGCAATGCACTTCTTTATTAAATCAATTGATTGAAAAATCTCTTTAATTCTAACAACTGTTCTTGCATAAGAGTCGCCAGCTTTTTCAATAATCGGCTCAAACTTTAATTTTCCATATGCCCCATAGCCTAGCTTTCTCATGTCAAGCTCAACTCCACTAGCTCTAGCCATAGGTCCAACAGCACCTAAATCAATAGCCGCTTGTTTAGATAATACTCCTACACCCTTTGTACGATGCTTTACAGATGAATCATTTAAAAATACATTTGTAATTTCTTTAATTTCACCTTCAATACTATTCATAACTTCAACTATTTTTTTCAGCATTTCAGAATCAATATCTTTTCTTACTCCGCCAATATCACAAACAGAGAAAATTACCCTTCCTCCTGTTGTCTGCTCAAAAATATCGAGAATTTGCTCTCTTAATCTCCAAGAGTGCATAAATAAGCTCTCAAAGCCAAATGCATCAGCAGAAAGTCCTAACCACAACAAATGACTATGCATACGTGATAATTCTGCCCAAATGGTTCTTAAAAACTCCGCTCTTTCTGGAATTTTCACATCCATTATGCTTTCTATGGACATACAATAACCCATACCGTGCATAAATGAGCATATACCACAAATTCTTTCTGCAACATAGGTATATTGTTGATAATCCTTCTTTTCTACAAGCTTTTCAAGTCCTCTATGAACATATCCTATACGGGGTATTGCCTCTACAACAGTTTCATCCTCAAGCACTAAATCCAAATGTATAGGTTCTGGAAGCACAGGATGTTGAGGGCCAAATGGAATAACTGTTCTCTTTCCCATTATTCATTCTCCTTTTGCATATTAAATGGAGTTTTTACTGCTGTCTTATAAAGATTGTCGTTAAAATCCACCGAAATATTTTTTATTTTAACTCCAAAAAGCTCCTTAATTTCATTCTCATATAAAAACGAATAAGGATAAATAATACTTATACTCTCAATTTCAGTATCATAATCAATATTTAATCTTAAAGTTACCAGGTCATAATTTTTATCAAATGAATAGCTTAGTTCCATACCATCTTTGTTAGTACAGGTAATTGCCACTAAACGATAATCCTCATTTTTTAATCCCAAGGTCTTTGATAAAAGCTCCTCGGCTGAAATTGTATTTATTATTTGTTGTTCCATGTAAACCACTTTCTTTCTTAAAAAAGTTTAATTATTTTCTTGCATTCTTTTGCTTTTCTTCTAATATGCTCAGTGCTTTTACAACTCCATCAATTATAGCTTCTGGTCGTGCAGCGCAACCTGGAACATAAACATCAACAGGCAATACCTTGTCAACACCTCCGACAACATTGTAGCATTCTGCAAATATTCCACCTGATGTTGCACATATTCCGGTAGCAATAACAACCTTTGGTTCTGGCATCTGCTCATAAAGCTGCTTTACTACTGGTATATTTTGCTCATTAACACTGCCTGTTATAAGTAAAATATCTGCATGCTTAGGATTACCTGTATTTATTATTCCAAAACGTTCAACATCATATAATGGAGTAAGACATGCAAGCACTTCTATATCACAACCATTGCAGCTAGATCCGTCATAATGTAAAATCCATGGTGATTTCTTAATATATTTCATATTTCCACCCTACCTAAAAAATGATAAAACGATAAGATTTATCGTTCCTAAAACGCCTGTTACAATCCAAGTTGATTTAAAAGCAAACTGCCATTTCACACGTGCAAAGCTGTTATCTATAAAAATTTCAAATAAATAAGCAATGGCACATGCAATAATTGCAAAAACATGACTTATCGGTGCTTCGGTTGCAAAAAAGATATACACCAATGTCAATGCTATAATTGTCTCGTACCAATGTGTTATTTCTATTATAGCCAAGTCTCTACCAGAGTACTCTGTGGTTATACCTTTTACAATCTCTTGATGCCCATGATGTGACATACTTAAATCGAAAGGTGATTTTCTTAATTTGAATGTTAATATATAAATAAATCCCAAAAACACACCAGGCAGAAAAACTATTGCAGGAATCGAAGTAGATATAATATCTCTAATAAAAAAGCTCTTGTCTGCATAATATAGTCCTACCCCTACAAGCAAAACCATAGGCTCATATGCCATCATCTGTAAAAGTTCTCTTTCTGAGCCAATAAGGCTATATGGAGAATTTGATGCATATCCTCCCAATACAAAGAAGATTGAACCTAATGTTAGTACAAATATTGCAAGTAAGATATCTCCACCTGTCAGCATAATAATCGTTGTGAAAATTATAAATATTAAAGAAATATATACATAAAATCTATGCATATTATTAACTTCAATTGACTCCTTTTGAAAAAGTTTTAAAACATCATAAAAAGGCTGTAATATAGGCGGTCCATTTCTCCCCTGCATTCTTGCCGATATTACTCTATCTATTCCTATAATCAATCCGCCAACTAATGGTGCAAAAATAACAATCAAAATTATACGCAATATCAACATTAATTAGCCACCCCCCCAATAAGCAATATAATGCCATAACATAAAACAGAAGCTGCTGCTATATTACTCCAAAATGTTAACTTTTTACGGCCAAAATAACTATCCAAATACCAGTTACGCAACTCAACTTTACGTTCCACACCCATTGAACCATAGAAGGTTTCATTATCTCCTGTGTTTTCACCTGCCATATAAACAGGCACTATTCTACGTTTATCCTTTCTGTATAAAGGAATAAAGCTTATTGGCAATATTAATAGCATACTAAGCATTATAAGCATTATAAATACATCACTTGTACTAATTGGTATTAATGCACTTGCTCCAAATAATTTTGTTAGGTATGGTATAAGTGCATATTTAGATATAAGCGGAAAGCTGAAGCAGGACACAACAACAAGTACCGCTTGAACAAAAATAGGAATCTCCTCATCTATAAAGAAGGTATGTTTAACATGTTCTTTCTTGTTGGCATTTGAAACAAGTTTTCCCATCCATTTTGTCCAATAGAAAAGTGTCGCTGCACTTCCATATACAAGAATAATAACTGTTAATATATTTTTAGAATCAATAAATGCTTTTACTGCAACCCACTTTGAAATAAGCATACCAAATGGTGCAAGGAACATTCCTGCGATTCCGATAATCATGTATAATGAAAGCTTCCTTGATACATCCATCAATATATCCATATCCTCTACATTTCTGCTCCCTATTTGGTGTTCTATAGAGCCAACAGATAGGAATAAAAGAGATTTAGATATTGCATGAAATATTACAAGCAGTATTGCAGCCCAAAGTGATTCCTGCGTTCCTATACTTGCACAAATAACTATAAGCCCTAGATTTGCTATAGTTGAATATGCCAAAATCTTCTTTGCATCGCTTTGTGTAATTGCAATAAGCGATGCTACAAGGAATGTAATGCTGCCTATAAGTGTAACAGTCCTTCCTACAGAAGTACTTCCTAAGAGCGGTGCCAGCCTTATAATAAGATAAACACCTGCTTTTACCATTGTTGCTGAATGTAGCAGTGCTGACGAAGGTGTTGGAGCAACCATTGCACCAAGCAGCCAAGATGAAAATGGCAGCTGTGCAGATTTTGTAAGTGCTGCTATAGAAAGTAGAAACACTGGTATAAGCACCATTGCTTCTGGCTTCATACTTATCAATACTGAAAGCTCAAGTGTATTAAAATTAATTCCAATCAAAACTATCGCAATAGCAAATGCAAGTCCGCCGCCTGTGTTTATCGCTAAAGCTCGAAAAGAATTGTTTTTTGCCTCACGTGTTTTTGTATAACCAATAAGCAAAAAGGAACAGAATGACGTAATCTCCCAGCAGAAATATATCCAACTTAAATTGTTACTTAATATTAAACCAAACATAGCTGAAAGAAAAATAAATATAACAGAAAAAAAGAAGGATTTTCTTTCTTTATATTCTTCATGATGCACGTGATACCATTTCATATATCCAACAGTATATACGCATATAAGACTTCCAATGCATCCAACAATAAGAACCATTATGGCAGAAAGTTTATCAAAAACAATAGCTGAATTTACCTCTATCCCAGACTTTTGAGTAAACTCAAACCATAGCATTAGCGGTGTTTGAATTGCCGCAAAAATCGATACAATGTATTTTTTATTTTTAATACCAGCATATACAATATAAACAGCCATTAAAATCTCTATAATAGCTAAAAGGCTATCTATAATACTTTCACACTTTAATGATAAGGATATTCCATCCTTAAAATATCTCCAAACAACAATTAATGTTAGTACGGCAGTAATAAAAGCACAAACCCTAACTATTATATTTCTAATATTATCGTTTCTAATAAAAAATACAGTAATTGACGCTACTAATGGGAATAAAATTAACATAAAAATTACATTCATAACACATCACCTTATCATAGAAATTTTAATTAAAATTGGCAAAAAAAAATTCGGACTTATCAAAAATATCGCAACACACTTTAGCACTGACAAACATCCATTAGTATATCAAATTATATCTTTTATTACAATTATAAAGATTGACTAATTTATAACGCAGTTGACATTCTCTGTATTTACCTATTATCTAATAAAAAGAACTCGACCTTCATCGAGTCCATTTATTAGATAATAGGATTTGTAGCTGTAAAGCTATTACTTCCTTGTTTTTCCCTAGCTTCCTGAATAACCTTGTTATCATTCAGTCTAATCTGTATTTCTACAAGTCGTTCAAGGTTTTTCAAGCATTTCAAGTTGGAAAGTAATACTTTATTATTACCTTTCATACTGACACCTCTTCCTTCCGAATTTGGTTATGATAATAATAAACTTCCTTTTCTAACTTGTTCCACCTCCAAACCTTAATGAAAAGAATTTTTACATAACCAATGTATTTCATACGAAATATCTACTAATATATTAATTATATCACTGTTTTAGCCACTCTGCTAACTATCCAATCCCTATTAACCAGTGTTATACCGTTCTATATGCTGCTATCCAGAATTAAAGCAATTAGCTCTCAAAATCTTCAATTCTCCGCGATTTTCATTGATTTTCCTTATCAGTTCATAGTCTTTTCTAGTCTCCATGAATAGTGAGTATTTTATTTCTGTCTATAGCTATCCTTTCGCCCAAAGCTGCCATACTGTACATCTCTTCAGCCTGTATTAGTGGCACACCTCTTAAATCCATTTTCTTTACATCCGCTTCTCCAATACCTCTTCTATATAGCTTAAATAAATACTGTACAGCCTGTGGTAAAAAACCCATAACCCTTGCTGCGACAGCATCTGTCGCTACAGGATCTGTTCCTGCTATTATCAAATCAGAATGTACAGCTTTGCCGTCGCTGGGTCCCGTACCATACATACCGTTCATACCTGTAAGAATGGTTATATCTATAGGAAAGACTTCTCCCATAGCATATATAAACTCATGTAAATCCTCATGTATGCCTAGCTGTTTCTTGGGTGTACCATGTATTTCCGCAGGAGGCCAAGACAGTGCTATGTTTTTTATACCCAGTGAAACCGTTGCCTCCTTATGCATTTTTATTGGTGTAAAGGATATATGTACATCAGCCTCATCAAAAAGCTTATTTATCTTTGTAGTAGGCACAATACTGCTGCTTAACTTTATCTCTGAGTAGGAACCGAAGTTTAAGTCTACAAACTCAACCTGCTCTTCTTCTATGATCCTGTTAAAGCCTATTTCATCGAAGACCTTATTTGTCGGTGCGCCTCCCGAGCCTGCCGCCACCACTATTCTTTTTGCCTTTAAATCCTTTGCATATCTTATTATTTTCCTTAAAAGATCAGGATGAACAACAGTTCCGCTATCTGCTGATTTGTTATCTACCATATTGGCAGTTATTACTACCGTTTTATTCTCACTTATTATATCCTTAGCATTTATCAAATCCAAAGCTTCCTTTATGCAGTTATCAGCATACTTTGCATTTACGATACCAACAATAGGCTCTTTCACCTTTCTTTTGCGCATAAAAAAACACCTCCCTTAGAATTATTCCACTGGAGATGCAATTTATACTATTTATATATTAATAAGCCTTGCAAGAGTAGGGTCAATACCCAATTTTCCCTTAAGCTCAAGGTATTCATCATATGCTTTTCTATTCCTGCCCCCTTGCTTCACTGCTCTTATCATCAGATTCTTAGGAGTATCAAGAGGTGAGATGTATTCTACAATTGACACCTCATAACCCATTGCTTCTAGAATTATCCCCCGTATACCATCAGTTAGCACATCAGCAAGTCTAGCCTTTAGAATACCATGCTTTGTGATATCCTTGAAGGGCTCATAACTATACTGATTTAAAAGCTCTCTTTGACAACATGGGATTACCACTACTGCCTCTGCATTATATCTTATACCCGCTGCTATAGCCATATCAGTTGCTGTATCACAGCCATGCAGACTTATAACAAGATCAATCTTTCGTGTTGGCATGTAGTTTTGTATGTTCATCTGCAAGAATTCCATGTTTTTATATCCAAGATGCTCTGCCATTTGCTTTGAGGATGTTATAACCTGTTCTGATATATCTAAGCCTATGAAAGAGCAGTTTTTCTTAAGTTTTTCCTTTATATAGTAATTTAACACAAAGGATAAGTATGATTTACCACAAGCACAGTCTAGTACTGTAATACTCTCTCTACCCGAAGCTATCTGCTTTATCATGTCTTCAACCAGCTCTACAAACCTGTCTATTTGGTTATACTTTCTTATCATATCGTTCTTGACCTTGCCTTGGGCACTTATAATGCCTATTTCTCTTAACAAAGCATCAGCTTCGCCTACCTTTACAAGATAATCTCTATTACTGCGAGCTGTGACATCATCATGTGGTATAATATCTTGAAGCTGATTTTCATTGTATTTTATCTTAACATTGTTTTTCTCTGTCCATATACTTATACTAGTGCCGCGTTCTATGTAGCTTATGGTGCAGTCATCAAATTGTTTGCCCTTTTCTAATATCAACTGCGTTAGCTGTTTCGGCATTATCTCAAGCTTATTCCTGCCAGTTTTGAAGACCAACTTATCATTAATAGCTCTTAATTCAACTTTGCTAATCTGACCTTTTGCTACAAATTCTATATCAAGACTTTTAAAAAAATCTATGTTTTGCTCCAGCTTGTCTATAATATTTGGCATAACACTCTGTAGCTTTTTCTCTAATGCGTTATTCATTATATCACCTTCTTGTTAAACAATTGTTGTATAATATTTTCAAAGGAATCAGGAAGCTTACTACTAAAAGTCTCACCCTTTAAATACTCAAGTCCTGTCTCTGCTTCTTTGAATTTTAGCTTATATGCATATAGAAATTGATGATTTAGCCTAAAGCTTTCTTTAAATATTCTATTAATCTGCTTATCACCATATTTCACATCTCCTACTATGGGATGTCCTATACTTGCAAAATGAGCTCTTATCTGGTGAGGTCTGCCTGTTATAAGTTCTACCTCAAGCAAGGTATATTCCTTGTTTGATTTAATCGGCTTATATTTAGTATATACTTCCCTTGCACCCTCTTGATCCTGGTCAAGTATTTCTACCTTGTTTTGCTCTTCATCCTTAACTAAAAAGTTTTTAACCTCTCCTGCATCCTTTATAGTTCCATTTACTACGCAAAGATACAGCTTCTTTATCTTTCTCTCTCTTATAAGCTTGTTCATGGATTTTAGAGCAGTATAGTTCTTTGCAACCACCACTAATCCGCCTGTATTTCGATCAAGCCTGTTGCAAACAGAGGGAGTAAAGGTCATAGATGGAATGTAATCCTTCTTCTGCTGTAAATAATATAATACCCTATCTATAAGAGTGTCATTGTCACCTTGAGTATCAGGGTGAGTCAAGAGTCCAAATGGCTTGTTTACAAGCATAAGGTTCTCATCCTCATACACAATATCAATAGGCTGATCAGAACCTGCTGACTTTACTACTTCCGTCTTTACTTCCTCTGATATATAAAGCTGTATGTTATCCCCTACTTGCAGCATATAGTTTTCTTTATTCTTTTTATTATTAACCTTAACCTTATTAGTCCTAAAAAGCTTATATATATCACCAAGCTTATAATCCTTCAGGTATTTCCTTAAAAATCGGTCCAATCTTTGTTCTGCTTCATTCTCTGTTATTTTTATTTGCTTCATACTTTACTCCACCTCATATAAAAATGCATCTGCAATGAAAATAGGGCCTTTCAGCCCAAAATTAAACTCGATTATTATATTCCTGGTGAGAATACAGCATATAGCTCAATTATCTCACTGCCATCATTTTTCAGTCCATGTTCGATGCCTGCCGGTGCTATTAAAATGCTTCCGACTGTTGCTTTTTGACGTTCTCCATTTACTAATGCACTGCCGCTTCCTGACATAATATAAAACACCTCAAGAACTTCATGAGTATGAGGTACTATCTCTCCTCCAGGCATAATCTTAAGATAGCTGGCAGAAAGTCTGCCATTTTCATCATTGTTTGTCAAGTCCTTCTTATATACCTCTATATGCTTAGGATTCTTTACAAATTCAATATCATTATGGTTTCTAAGTATTGCTTCCATGTTATACCTCCTTACTTTCCTATTTCCAAGGAAATTATATCATATTGATGATATATATAGAACATTTATTTGCGTTCAAAATTGCCATTTTTGCATTTATCCTTTGATTTAGTAATGGCACCACTTAAATTACAAGAACCTGTTTGATCTGCAATCTCCTCGCTAAACTCTACACTATTGCTTTTATTAAAATGAGCACAATTTTTACATTTCATAACAATACCTCCATAGTGTTTTCTATATACTTAGCTTTTACTATGGAGGTAAAATTATGTATCTCACTTGATATTCATCTTATTCAACTCCTATATACCAGCTTTCCATCTACGCTATCTATGACTATGCTGTCGCCATCGTTTATCTCTCCTGCAATCAATGCTCTGCCTATAAAGGTTTCCATATGCTTTTGTAAATATCTCTTTATAGGTCTTGCCCCATAAACAGGATCATAAGAATTACTTATCACATGCTCTTTGGCATTTTCACTTAAGGTAAGACTTATATCTCTATCCTCTAGCCTCTTTACAATCATAGCAAATTGGAGGTCTATGATTTTCTTTATCTCATCCTTTGTCAACGGCTTAAAGAACACTATATCATCCACTCTATTTAAGAACTCAGGACGGAAATTTCTCTTTAATTCATCCTCTACAAGCTTTTCTGCTTCTGGATTCATCTCTCCATTGTCATCCATACCATCTAATAGATACATGCTGCCAATGTTTGAGGTCATAATGATAACAGTATTTTTAAAATCTACTGTACGTCCCTGACTATCAGTCAAGCGACCATCATCAAGTATTTGCAGAAATATGTTGAACACGTCATGGTGAGCTTTTTCTATTTCATCAAAAAGTATAACTGAGTAAGGTCTTCTTCTTACAGCTTCAGTAAGCTGTCCACCCTCCTCATAGCCGACATATCCTGGAGGAGCGCCAATAAGTCTTGCTACAGTATGCTTTTCCATATACTCTGACATATCAATTCGTACTATATTGTTCTCACTGTCAAACAATGACTCAGCTAATGCTTTTGCAAGCTCTGTCTTACCTACTCCTGTAGGACCTAAGAATATAAAGGAGCCAATAGGCCTATTAGGATCTTTCAAACCTGATCTTGCTCTTATTACCGCATCTGTAACAGCTGATACAGCCTCTTCCTGTCCTATAACTCTATTGTGTAGTATGTCATCTAGCTTAAGAAGTTTTTCTCTTTCATTTTCTATAAGCTTTGTCACAGGGATTCCTGTCCATTTGGAGATAATTTCTCCAATTTCTTCATCTGTAACCTCTTCCTTAAGCAACTGTCCCATACTATTATTTTGTTCCATTTTGCTCTTTTCATCATTTAACTGCTTTTCTAAGGTTATTAACTTACCATATTTAAGCTCTGCCACTTTATTTAAATCATATTCCATTTCTGCTTTTTCAATATCATGCTTTGCTTCCTCTATTTGTTTTTTAATACTTCTTATGTTTTTTATATTGCCTTTTTCTAACTCCCACTGAGCCTTCATAGAATCACCGCTTGCCTTTAGCTCAGCCAGCTCTCTACTCAATGCTTCCAATCTCTGCTCTGATTGTACGTCGCTTTCTTTTTTCAGTGCTTCTCTCTCTATTTCCAGCTGCATTATTCTTCGCATAATCTCATCAAGTTCATTTGGCATGCTGTCTATTTCAGTTCGAAGCATAGCCCCTGCCTCATCTATCAGGTCAATTGCCTTATCAGGTAAAAATCTATCGCTAATATACCTATTTGACAGTACCGCCGCTGATATTAGTGCATTATCCTGTATTCTTACTCCATGATGTATCTCAAACTTCTCCTTAAGTCCTCTGAGTATAGATATAGTGTCCTCAACATTAGGTGTATCTACCATTACAGGCTGAAATCTTCTCTCTAAAGCTGCATCCTTTTCAATATATTTTCTATATTCATCTAATGTTGTAGCACCTATACAGTGCAGCTCTCCTCTTGCCAGCATTGGTTTTAGAAGGTTTCCAGCATCCATAGCTCCCTCTGCCTTACCTGCACCCACAATATTATGAATTTCATCAATAAACATTATTATTTTGCCATTTGAGCTTTCTATCTCCTTTAAAACTGCTTTGAGTCTTTCCTCAAACTCTCCTCTATACTTGGCTCCAGCTATCAACGCTCCCATATCAAGTGAAAATACTATCTTATTTTTTAAACCTTCTGGTACATCACCCTTCATAATACTTTGTGCCAGACCTTCTATGACAGCAGTTTTGCCAACACCAGGCTCACCTATCAATATAGGGTTGTTTTTTGTTCTTCTTGATAGTATCCGAATTATTCTTCTTATCTCTGAATCTCTGCCAATTACAGGATCCAGCTTGCCTTTTTTGGCATCCTCAACTAAATCTCTGCCAAATTTATTCAAAGCCTCATAGGTTTCCTCAGGGTTTTGGTTAGTGATTCTCTGATTGCTTCTTACCAGTGACAATTCCTTTAGAAACTTATCCTTAGTTATCCCGTATTTCTTAAAAACCCTTGATGAAACAGTATTATTTTCATCAAGCAATGCAAGATATAGATGCTCTATACTTATATATTCATCCTTAAACTTTTTTGCTTCATCCTCAGCTTTTATAAAAATCTCTTCAAATCTGCGAGATGCATAAACAGATGCATTGCTTGTACCATATAGCTTAGGCAGCTTTTCAAGTTCATCATTTAAATCCTTATAATAAAAATCAAAAGGTACATTCATCTTTGCAAGTAATCTTGGTATCAAGCCATCATTTTGTATTATCATAGCCATATGCAAATGTTCACTTTCTACACTTTGATGATTATACTTCATGGCAAGATTTTGTGAATCATATACAGCTTGTTGGGTTTTTTGAGTTAATCTGTTAATATCCATAATCATTCTCCTTTGACTTTGACCTTCTCTGACCTTGACTATAATATATTTATATCACAATTTTTGAAAATATTAAACTATTTTTTCATATTTTACACAATTTTATTATTTTACATATAAACACACTGTTATTCAACCTTTTACTCAAGCACATTATGTCTACTCATAATTATGGAAACTCATGAAAAATTTTATGTGAATATGCAATATTATTAGTGCAAATAATATTATTACAGCAGGAAATATTCAGGAATATCTTGTTGCAGAAGTAATAAAAGAGCTTAAATTTTAGCCAAAAACAATACCATAGCAACCAAAATATTACACTAATATTATCAAAAAAAACGGTAAACATAATATCAGGAGGTGATATTAAATGGCAAGATCAAATCAAAAGGTTGTACCTCAAGCAACAGCAGCACTAGACAGAATGAAGTATGAAATAGCTTCAGAAGTTGGAGTTAACCTAAAAGAAGGCTACAATGGAGATATCACAGCTAGAGAAGCAGGTAGAGTTGGCGGCAATATGGTAAGAAGACTTATTGAGCAAGCTGAAAGAACAATGTCAGGTAAATAATTACAACTAAAATAATAAAAAAAGCACTCCGAAATGGAGTGCTTTTTTTATCTAAATATCCTTTATACTTTTTACTCTAAACATCAATAGACAAATAATTGGTTTTCAACAGTTAGGATACAGTATTGTAGTAATATTATTTAAACTGATTTAACATCACCACCCCAAAAGGAATCTTCTTTTGATAAGTATGGTATGCTGAGTAAAACCTATATTCTCACGGTAAGCAAATAAACAAAATCAAACTTTTTTTGCCATAATAATGCCCTAATTTTATGATATAATAATTACTAGTAAATAATAATGATTGCGAAAAGGATTGGATTTCGTCTTTCGGTTTCCATTCGACTTTTTATGAAACCGTCAGGTGACATTCGTTTAATACAGTGCAATATTTTGGAAAAAATATTATAATTAGGATGGTATAATTATGGGGAAATCACTACATGTTTTAATTTGTGACGATCAACCAGCAGTTCATGAGACACTTGGCGTTTATCTTAAAGCAGAAGATATTGCTTTTTCTTCTGCTTTCAATGGTGAAAGTGCCATTATACAAGCAAAAAATCCCAATATAGATTTAATTGTTTTGGATCTTATGATGCCAAAGGTGTCTGGTATTGATGTTTGTAAAGATATACGAAAAACAAGTAATGTACCTATTATTATGTTGACCGCAAAAGGAGAAGAAATTGACAGAATTATCGGGCTTGAAATTGGTGCGGACGATTATATAGTAAAACCGTTTTCACCACGTGAGGTAGTCGTTAGAATTAAAACTGTTTTAAGAAGATTTAATATTGAGCCCAATAAATCTTTGAAAATAATCCAATATGATAAACTTATAATTAATCTTGAAAACTACGAAATGTCTGTAAATGGCGAGATAATTGCTACAACCCCAAAGGAAATTGAAATAATGTATTTTCTTGCATCTCATCCAGGCAGAGTTTTTGATCGTGAACAGCTTTTGTCTGAAATATGGGGCTACAACTATTTTGGTGATACAAGAGCAGTTGATACGCAAATTAAAAGACTTCGTAAAAAGATTCCAACCGAAGGAGTTAATTGGGATATAAAATCAATTTATGGAGTAGGCTATAAATTTGAGGTAAGCAAATGAAAAGTAGATTATTTAGAAAGTTATTTTTAGGGATGTCTTTCATTCTTTTTTTTGCAGGAACTATTGCTATACTTTTTGGTCAGTACTTCATCAGACAATACTTTCTTGATATGAAAATATATGAACTTGAACCTAAAACAAGGCAGTTAGCAGAGGAATTTGGTAATAAAGGTAGCCTTCCTATTGAAATCGATTCTAAAACCTTGAAGCTTGAGGCTATTGTAAAAATATATAATACTAATAAAGATCAAATTGTGAATTTCATAAAACCAAAAAATGTTATATTGAAAGAAGATATATCAAAATATGATAATATTGATAAGTCTTTGTCGTCGTTTATTGACTTAGTTCTTTCAGGACAATCGGTTAAGGAAATTACAAAATTAGATGATACACAGGGTGAAGTCATTTTAATAGGAGAACCAATCAAAAACAATGGAAAAGTGATTGGAGCTTTTTTTTCAATTAAACCTGTCGAAGAATATGGTGCTTCCCTTCAAAGCTTTTATTATGCATTGATTTTTAGTTTGGGGATAGCGCTGATATTAATCTTGATTTTAATATACTTCTTTTCAAAAAGGCTTTTTAAACCATTAAATAGCATCAAAAACTTATCCGCAGAAATGGCGAAAGGAAATTTTTCTCTTCGTGTGAATGAAAATCAAAAGGATGAAATAGGCGAATTAGCAAAATCAATTAATTTTTTATCCTCATCCTTAGAAAACAATGAAACTTTGGCAAAACAGTTCGAACAAACAAGGCGTGATTATATAGCAAATATTTCTCACGAGTTAAGAACACCAGTATCAGCAATTCGTGCATACACTGAAACTTTAAACGACAGTATGATAGAAGACGAGATACAAATAAAAAAATATTATGGAATGATACTTAGGGAGTCTATCCGCTTAGAAAGACTAATCAATGATATGCTTGATTTATCAAGATTACAGTCAGGAAATGTGGCGCTTCAAAAGACGAAAATAGATACTGCCTCAATTTTGGATAATATAATTGCTGATTATAAAATAATAGCAGATGATTTGGAGGTAAATTTTGTTTGTAATATAAATTTAAAAGAAATTCCTATAACGTATTCAAATTCTGATAGAATAACGCAGGTTTTAATTATTTTACTTGATAATGCAATTAAATATACTCCATGTGGTGGAACAATAACTTTAGATGCGAGCTTTGATGATGAAATGATAAGAATTATGGTAATTGACACAGGGGAAGGAATAGCAAAAGAGGATCTTTCATATGTATTTGAAAGATTTTATAAGGCAGATAAGTCTCATTCATCAAAAGGAACAGGGCTTGGATTATCGATTGCAAGAGAAATATTATTTCGATTAAACGAGGGAATTTTTGTAAAATCCGAATTAGGGAAAGGCTCGATCTTTACTTTTACTTTACACAAAAATTAAATGTTATATTTTATGCCTTTTATTGTCGTTTTTCTGCCACAATTTCAATTTATAATAAATTTATAATAAAAATTTGGAGGTTAAATATATGAAAATCAGAGTTGAAAAAATAGTTGCTTTAGTTATGGTTGCAGTAATTACTTGTATCATATTTATAGGCTGTACAACAACAACAAAAGAAACCACCTCAGCTGCGGCATCTAATAGCATGCCAGCTGGTGGCCGAAGTGGCAGAGGTGGTATGGGTGGTGAACAAACAGTTGATACGAGCACGATAAACACAAAATACCTTGATGTGGTTTATGCTACGAAATCTTCCTCTGAAAAGTTAGATATCTATTTACCTAATGAAGGTTCCGGACCATATCCAGTCATCATATGTGTTCACGGTGGTGCTTTTAAAAGTGGAGATAAAACCGGAGAATTGGATTTTTTGAGTGCAGCACTAACAAGCGGTTACGCAGTTGTTTCTGTAAATTATCGCTTGAGCTCAGAAGCCATTTTCCCTGCAGCAATTAACGATGTTAAAGCAGCAATCAGATTTATAAGAACAAACGAAGCAACCTATAATATTAATGCGGATAAAATGGCTTTATGGGGAGGTTCAGCAGGGGGTAATCTCGTTTCTCTTGCAGGAACTACCGCAGGAACCAATGACCTTTATGATACTTCTTTAGGAAATGCGACGGTATCGGATGATGTATTAGCAGTTGTAGACTGGTTTGGTCCTATTTATTTTTCAACGATAGATGCTGAGTTCGCAGCACTTGGGTCTTCCGGTGTTATGGGGGCTACAAATTCAAGCAGTTCTCCAGAGTCTGCATATCTTGGTAAAACAATAGGAACTACTGAAGCAGAGCCACTTATTAAACAAGCAAGCCCCCAAACCTATATTACAAAAGATGACCCCGCTTTCTTTATACAACATGGAACAACCGATAGAAACATTCCAATTACACAATCGGTTAATTTTGCCAAATCACTTACTGATGTTTTAGGAGCTTCTAGCGTAACATTTGAAAAGATAGAGGGTGCTGGACATGGTACAAGCGAATTTAGAACCACAGATAATATAACTAAGGTACTTTCGTGGTTAAATAAAATATTAAAATAATTATTATCATTATTACCAAAGAACAATCAGATAAGGCTCAGTGGCTACGAGGTAACAATCGGAGTAACACTAATACAGGAAAGTACTTCCTTGTCAAAGCACTCCGTAATGGAGTGCTTTTTTTATCTAAATATCTTTTATACTTTTTACTCTAAACATCAATAGACAAATAATTCCCATACATACACCTGCAAAAATTGCAATAGTATATTCACTGAAATATGTAACCAATATTCCAGCTAAGCCCATTCCCAACGGTATTAAGCTTTGGAAGAAAGTACCTTGTAGTGCAAATACTCTTCCTCTATATTCATCGGGCGTTAGGGTTTGGTATACAACCTGCATCGGTACGTTAGTAAAACCAAATGATAAACCTCTAAATAGGTTAATTGTAATATATGTATATAACATTAAAAGTATTTGTCCTCTATATTGCTGAAAAATAGGTAATATCGGTATAGCAATTATTATTAAGCCAATTGATTGTGAGAACATGCTCCACAGCATAAATCTATTCTTCTTTTTAGGCTGAGGAATAAATTGCAGAAGTATAGTACTTAATAGAAAGCCTACTGAGAAAAACATAGTAAAAAATGAATACTGGGTTGCACTAAAACTAATAATCTGCTTACCTATCAAAGGTTGAATTATATTTTGTACAGGCCAAAAGAATAGGTTTACCGCTCCCCCAAATAACAGCATAACAAGTAGTGCTTTTGATTTCCATATAAATTTGAAGCCTTCAGTTAAATCGTTAAAATATACCTTAGCTGTAAATCCAGCTCGCTTAACTATTTGTGGACTAACTATAAAGGACACCAACGTAGCTGCAAAAAAATAGGTAAGTCCATTAATAAAGAAATTCCCACTTGCACTGGCAAAGTCATATAATGGTCCAGATAAAGATTGACCAAGTATTCCAGTAAAAGTACCTAGGAATGAAGCTACTGAATTTGCTCTAAACAAAGTCTCCTTATGAACCAGGTTAGGGAACAAAGCTCCACTAGCAGGATAATACATACTACTACATACTGATAGCATCATTGTAAAAACTAGCAGCACCCACAAAGGTGCTTGATCTATAGAAACTAAATAGCTTAAGAAAATTGCAAGACTGCCTCTTGTTATGTCCGTTATAATCATAATTTTTTTTCTATCAAAACGGTCTGACAGTACTCCAGTAAAAGGACTTAAAAACAACGAGGGCAAAGAACCCAATGATAATACCAGCGCTAATGCTGCTCCGCTGTTGGTTGGATACATTGCCATGATATACCATGTAACTGCAAAGCTATGCAAGCTGTCTCCCAGCAAAGAAATAAATCTAGCTATCATTACCAGTACAAAGTTCTTATTTTTTCCTAAAGGTTTTATATCTACTTCAACCCCACTCTTTAATTTTTCACTCATCTAAACACCTCTGTTTTTAAAATATTCTTCCTTCAAAATTGCCATTGATATCATATCATGATATTTCCCATACCTAAAAACTGATTCTCTAAGCAGTGCTTCAGTCTTGAAGCCACACTTTTCATAGCTCTTTATAGCTCTTTTGTTAAAACCAAAAACTGTAAGTTTTACCTTGTTTACATTGTATTCTTCAAACAAAAATTCTAGTAAAACCTTCATAGCATCAGTGCCATAGCCCTTACCAAGATAATCTCTATCACCAATATATATTCCAACCATGGCAACTCGGTTTTTACCATCCATACGGTTTACACCACATCCGCCAATATGTTTGCCTTCCTTAGTATCAATTGCCCAAAAGAAGTCTTTATAGCTCTTCTTATCTTTTCGCATTTCCTCAAACCATTCTTTTTGTGTTTCATAGCTTTGAGGCATTGGTGCGTCATCATCAAGATTTAAAACAATCTCCATATCATTCATAAAGTCTACGCTTAGCTTTATATCATCATCTGTAAATGCTCTTAAATTTACCAATTGTCCCTTAAATAGCATCTGCTTCGCCTCCCTTAGCTGCATCACGTTCTCGCTTCAATATGCTCATCTGATAAACATTAATATATTTGCCATGTCTAAATATCTCCTGCTTGTATTCACCTTCAACAACAAAACCAATTTTCTTATAGCTCGCTATCGCTCTAGCATTAAAGCCAAACACCAGGAGCTGTATTCTATTCATATTCATTTCTTGGAATATAAAATCTACAAAAAGGGTTAATGCTTCTGTTCCATATCCATTACCTCTGTTTTCATCTTTTCCAATAAACACCCAAATAGTAGCACAGGAATTTTTCCAATCTATATGACCAGTACCACATTTTCCTATTACTGTTCCGTCTAGCTTCTCAATTACAAACTGTACAAAATCTCCACCGAATTTCTTTGTATAATCTTCATACCAATTTTGCTCAACACCCAAAGGCATGGGTGCCGGAACTCTAGTAGAAAGATTTATGATTACTTCCTCTTCATTGGCAATGTCATTGATAGTCTCTAAGTCTTCTATACGAAGCTCACGTAATCTTATATTTTTCCCTGTAAACATCTTATTGCCCCCTTTTCATTCTATATGTATTGACTAAACAATTTAAATTTATAAAATAGTGTATTTTGAATACTCATAAATATAATTCTAACTTTTTATGCATAATGTTTCAATATCACAAATTATTCTAAAAAAACTTTACTAATTGATTATCTTCTTCCATTTAAAATGTATAATATATTTTTTAGTTGCCATATTTATGATATAATATTTTAATTAACACCAACGCTTTATGGAGGTTAGCAATGAGTATAATAGGAACAAATATTAAAAATATCAGGAACAAACAAGGTCTTTCTGCAAAGCAGCTAGCAAAAAATGTGGCATCTCAGAATCAGCTCTTCTTGAAATTGAAGATGGTAAGAAGGTACCCACCACTCAGTTTACAAATATAATTACCAAGGTCTTGGGAGTCAACATAGATGCAATAGAGCCTGCTTACTTCTCAGACTACTTTGATGAAGAGCCTGAGCAAAAAGAACCTGTAACATCAAACTCATCAAAGGTTATAAATACAAAAACTGTAGATAATAAACAAGGTAAAACTAATACAATTTCAGATGCTTTTAGTAAGGCAGTAAGAAAGATACCCGTAGTAAACAAAATTACTGTTGGGAAAAGTGTGCCCTTTGAAGGAGATATAATCGACAATAAATTTGAACCTGTATTTCAAAGTAAAAATAATAATGTAGCAGGCGAAGAATTTATATACTACATGGTGCAGGACAATAGTATGCAAGGAGCCAGAATAATGAAAAGTGACTTGGCACTTGTTTTCCTTACTGATTCTATAAGAGATAAGGATATCGTCCTTTTTACCCACAAAAACACTACTTACATAAGAAGATATAAGGCTGTTTCGGACACTTTGGCAGTACTTTATCCAGAAAACCCAGATTTTGAAACCTTCGCAATAGATAAAAAGGATATCAAACTGGTAGGTAAAGTGCTTAGAGTAGAATTCAAGGTATAATTATTTCTATTTAATATTATAACAAATTAGGAGGGGTATTATGGCAGTTGAAAAATCAATGGATAAAATTGTTGCTCTTGCAAAACAGAGGTTTTGTATTTTCAGGCTCTGAGATATACGGAGGCTTGCAAATTCTTGGGATTACGGTCCTCTAGGTGTTGAGCTGAAGAATAATGTAAAAAAGGCTTGGTGGAAAAAATTTGTACAGGAAAATTCCTATAATGTAGGTGTTGACTGTGCTATACTTATGAATCCTCAAGTTTGGGTTGCATCTGGTCATGTAGGCGGCTTTAGCGATCCCTTAATTGACTGTAAGGAGTGCAAGACCAGACACAGAGCAGATAAGCTTATAGAAGATTGGAACCAAGCAAATGGTAAGGATATTCTTGTTGAAGGCTGGAGCAATGAGCAGCTTTTAGATTATATGAAAGAAAATAATATAGCCTGCCCAAGCTGCGGTAAGCAAAACTTTACTGATATAAGAAAGTTCAATCTTATGTACAAGACCTTCCAAGGTGTTACAGAGGATTCAAAAGCAGAGATTTATTTAAGACCAGAGACAGCACAAGGTATATTCGTCAACTTCAAAAATGTTCAAAGCAGTACCAGAAAGAAGATTCCTTTTGGTATAGGACAAATAGGCAAAACCTTCAGAAACGAAATAACTCCAGGAAACTTTATTTTTAGAATCAGAGAATTTGAGCAAATGGAGCTGGAGTTCTTCTGTGAGCCTGGTAAAGATATGGAATGGTTTTATTATTGGAAAGACTTCTGCAAGAACTGGCTTTTATCCCTTGGACTCAAGGAAGAAAGTATAAAAATGCGTGATCATGCAGCAAAAGAGCTTTCACACTATAGCAATGCAACAACAGATATAGAGTTCAAATTCCCCTTTGGCTGGGGTGAGCTTTGGGGTATAGCTGATAGAACAGATTTTGACCTCAAACACATATGGAACATTCAAAGGACGATTTATCATACTTTGACCCAGTTGCAAATGAAAAGTATGTGCCTTACTGCATTGAGCCATCTCTAGGCTGCGACAGAGTAACCTTAGCTTTCCTTTGTGATGCATATGATGAAGAAGAGATAGCAGAAGGTGACGTTAGAACTGTGCTTCGTCTGCATCCTGCATTGGCACCTGTTAAGATTGCGATACTGCCACTTTCAAAGAAGCTAAGTGATGAAGCGTTCAAGCTCTATGAAAATCTGCTTAAAAACTATTATTGTGAATATGATGAAACTGGCAGCATAGGCAAGCGATACAGAAGGCAGGATGAAATAGGTACTCCATACTGCATCACCTTCGACTTTGAATCTCTTGAAGATAAGAGCGTAACTATAAGAGATAGGGACACTATGCAGCAGGTTAGAATAAAGATTGATGAGCTATCACAGTACTTCGATGGCAAATTTGAGTTTTAAATCAATATAGGGGGCACATAATGATTAACATGGATTATACCTTACAAGTGTTAGAAAAAATTTGCACAACACCTAGTCCTTCAGGAATGACCAAGGATGTAATGAAAGTAATTGAAACAGAGTTCAATAAGCTTGGCATGGAAGTTAGATATACCAACAAGGGTGGACTAATTTCATATTATAAAGGGAAAAACAGCGGCGCTGTAAAAGCAATTGCAGCTCATGGCGATACTTTAGGAGCTATGGTCAAAGAAATCAAAGACGACGGCAAACTTGCTATTACAACTATAGGTGGCTATATGCCTCAATCAGTTGAGGGTGAAAACTGTATAATACATACAGCAGAAGGTAAAACCTACACAGGTACAATATATACCATAAAGCCTTCTGTTCATGTCCATGCAGATGCACGAACCATGGAGCGTACTATAGAAAACTTAGAGATTGTTATAGATGAGAAGGTATTCTTAAAGGAAGATGTATTGAGCCTTGGTATAGAAATAGGAGATTATATTTCCTTTGATAGCAGATTTAGAGTGACTAAAAGTGGTTTTGTTAAGACAAGACACTTAGATGACAAAGCTAGTGTAGCTATTATCATCAGTACTTGTAAGTACATGAAGGAAAACAATATAATCCCCGATAACGATATTCAAATATTAATTACAAACTACGAGGAAATAGGTCATGGAGCTAGCCATGGTATTGACGACTCAATATCTGAGCTTCTCTGTGTTGATATGGGAGCATTGGGAATAGGTCAAAACTCTGATGAATATACTGTATCCATATGTGCAAAGGATAGTAGCGGTCCTTATGACTTTGAGCTTCGCAGCAGACTTGTAAATTTATCAAAGAAAATTGGTGTTATGTATAAGGTTGACACATATCCATTCTATGGCTCCGACGGTAGTGCAGCCTTGAGAGCAGGACGTGATATAAAAGTAGCACTTATTGGGCCAGGTATATATGCATCACACTCATATGAAAGAACTCATGTAGATTCAATAGAAAATACTGCAAAGCTTCTAATAGCATATTTGAAGTAAGCATAAAACAGTGGCAGACAACTTTATCTGCCACTGTTTTTTACTTTTCAAATATAATTTAAAACACATTCAAACAGTCTTTATCCTTTATTGAAATTTATTACTTATTAAGCTACATAGATCTAGCTTAATCTGATTATTATTAATACATTTTTCTATAGCTTCTATTATGTTTTTTGTTTTAAACTGTTCATTTTGAAGTGTTCTTTCCAAGCTCTGATAGTCTTCAAGGACTATTGCATCCGTGTAAAATTTACAATTTCTAATTTTCCCATCAGAGAGCTCCATATGAATTTCAATTATGCCCCAAGCAAATTCTTCTTCTATAGCTATTGTAAAATCAGGGCTTTCTGAATAATTCCATTCCCACGAGTTATACTTTTCAAGGTAAGTTGTCACATCTATTGCTTCCTCATTTAGAATTGTTATTTGTGCTTTAGTTTTATAAAGCTCATTAAAGCTGTCAATCAAAGCAGCTTTTAAGCTTTTAATGGTTATTTCTGTTGAAATATCTCTAAGGTTAACTACCCTTGACGCAACAGAATCAATACCTTTAGACTGAAGCTTTAAAGGGGATACGGTTAAGTATCTTGCCAACTTATCTAAATCAACACTAACAAGAAGCGTTCCATGGTGACAGCTTACTCCATTCTCATTGATAAAGGCATTTCCTGAAAATTTTCGTTCTTGTACCATCAAATCATTCCTACCGTTAAAATAACCATGTATTCCAAACCTGGAAATACCTTTTAAAATCACAATCATATTACGCTCTACATCGTAATTTTTATCAGTAGCAATAAATGTAAAGTTCAGATTGCCACGATCATGGTAAACGGCCCCACCTCCTGACAGTCTTCTTACTAAATGGATTCCATCCTCTTTAAGCTTTTTAATGTCACACTCTTTATAAGGATTCTGATTTCTTCCTATAACGATGGTATTTTCATTTTGCCATAAAAACAATACTATTTCATCAGGCTCATTATAAGTCATTAACCACTCTTCAACGGATAAATTGAACTTAGGGTCAAAGGATTCTGATATATATACTTTAAATTGCTTATCCAAAATGAATTCCCCTACCATCTAAAATTAATAGTGCTTCATGAATAGACTCAGCTATAGTAGGATGTGCATAAATTACGTGTGCTGCTTTATCTATAGTTAAATCAGAAGCTATAATATTACTTATAGTGCTAAGCATATCAGTAGCATGTACTCCGACAATCGTTCCTCCTATAATTTTTCTCGTTTCTTTGTTCGCAATAAGTTTTACGAATCCATCTACTTCTCCCATAGCTTGTGCTTTTCCATTTGCCATTAACGGAAACTTACCAATAATATAATCAAGCGTTTTAGAACGAGCATCTTTTTCAGTCAATCCAACATGCCCAATTTCTGGCATAGTAAATATTGCACTTGGAACCAAATCATAGCTAATCTCATTTTCCGTGCCATTGATATTATCAGCAGCTATAATCCCTTGATGTGAAGCCACATGAGCCAATTGAATTTTATTTGTTATATCTCCTATGGCATATACATTAGGATTGCTTGTTCTCATATGGGAATCCACCAATATACCATTACGCTTTTCATTAAGCTCAACCCCAAGCTTTGCTAAATCAAGTGATTCCAGATTTGCTTTCCTTCCAACTGACATAGCCACTTTTTCACTGGTTAAGTATTTTGATTGATTATTTTCATTAATCTCAACGATTTTCATTCCATCTAAAGCTGTTTTTATTGACACTGCCTTAGTGCCTTCATAGAGATTAATTCCTCTTTGGATAGCAGTAGTTCTTATTATATCCGCTACATCCTCATCCATAATATTTAAAATCTGAGGAAAATACTCTACTACATTTACTTTTGTACCTAAAGCATTATAAATAAAAGCAAATTCCATTCCAATAACGCCACCACCAATGATTGTAATAGACGATGGCACTTTTGTTAATTCCAATAAGTCCTGACTGGTAAGGATATCCTCACTATCAGCCCCTTCAATTGGAAGAATAACTGGTTTTGAGCCTGTAGCTATGATTAGTTTTTTAAATTTTATAGTATAATCAATAGACTTATTTTTCACTGTGAGTGTTTCTGAATCTTTAACCTCTGCCTTACCACTTATATACTCTATTTGGTTCACCTTCAGCAGATGCTCAATTCCAGATACCAGAGTACTTACTACCTCATTTTTTCTTTGCATTATTCTTTCAAGAGAAAATTTCACTTCTCCGACTTCTAAGCCATAGCTTTGGGCATGCTTAATTTTTTCTAAAGCATCTATGCTACTTACAAGCGCTTTTGTAGGAATACATCCATAGTTGAGACAAGTTCCTCCTAGTCTATCTTCCTCAATTATAAGAACTTTTTGCCACCCTGAGCTGCTCTAATAGCAGAAACATAGCCTCCAGGGCCTCCACCAACAATCACTATATCTATCTCATAGTTTTTGAGCAAAGGCTTATTAATACCAAAGGAATATGTCGTTTGAACCGATTCTCCCTCTACTTTCCCAACTACTTGATCTTTATTTACTATATCCCCTTCTGAAACCAATAACTGTTCTAAAATGCCCTTATATTTTGATATATAATTAATATTTCCCTTGCCAGACTCAATCGTAAATATTATATCCCCTGAATTTATAACAGCTCCAGCTTTTTTGTTTATTTTGCCTACTTTCCCTGACTTATCATGCCCAGAAAGCTTCTCTATGATTAAATCATACTTCATTTTAATATCTCCTAAAATTTAATATAAATAAAAAGGGCATAGCCCTTTTTATTTGAAATCACCTTCAAACTCAGTAATACAGTCTTTCAGCAATGTTACTGAGTATGCCATTGAAAGTCTCTCCACCAAATGCTACTGCGACCATAGCTGCCTCTATGATTTCTTCTTTTGATGCACCTGCTTCAAAAGCTTTATATGAGTGGTACACGATACAGTATTCACATCTGTTATAACAACCAATTGCTACGCTAATCAACTCTTTTGCTTTTAAATCAAGTGCTTTAGGTTCATAAGTAACTCCTAATAGCCCCATAAATGCACCTACATTGTCAGGGTTTGTTGTTGAAAGATTTTCAAGTCCTCCTACAAATGAATTTAGCATTTCTCTAACATTATAAGCCATGTTGTTTCCTCCTTTAATTTATCTGCTTGTTAAATTTCTAATATTTTTGCAAAATAGAAAAAGAAATACACTTGTACATTAGTATTTAGTATGCTCATGTAAACAAGTGTATATACTTTCTCTTTATATAATTAATGTCTTTTCTTACCCTCTGGCAATGTCTTCAATTCTGGTAGTTCGCCGCTAACTAAAGCTTTTGATAGTGCATCATTTGTTGCATTTATTATCCCCACTGAAGACATTGTGCAACCAGAAACTGTATCTACGTCTAAGCTTTGGTTAGCAATAATGTACTGTGGTACATTATCCATAGCAGGAGTGTAAATCCTCGAATTTTCTTCATTATGCTCTATTATTTTTATACTGGTTATCTTATTATTTTTTATCTCAACACTAACCTTCAATCCAGGTTTATAGCCTGTTGCTTCTCCTTCAAAAGTTCCATCCTTCAGCTTAACATCTTGAAATCCCTCATTGATGGAATCAAGTGTATTTTCATCATAACTTATTTCGGACTGTGGAACAGGAGCAGATAAGTCCATCAGCAATTGAGGTGCCTGTATTCCAACATCAAATATGTGAAGAACCAAGGTTAAAACGAACCCAATTGTTAATATTCTATGATAATATAGCCATCCTTTGCTTTTGCTAAAAAGCTTCCTGAATATCCAGTTGAAACCAAGAAGTATGGAAAGTACCCAACTTATGGTTCCTATATTAAGACTCAGTACAGACTCAGATGAAAAAAAGCCATGGACAAAGCCTGTAATAATCAAAAGCGCACCAATATATTTATGATGTTTTCTCAGTTTTCTGTTCAAGTTTGTAAATATTTTTTTATATCTATCGGACTTTTTCATTAATATCCTGAAAATATAAATAACTGAGAGTATTATTGCAAAAATAACTGATATCCATGCCAAACCAAAGTTAAGAAACAAGTTCATATAATTCCTCCTTCTAAACTAGCAATTTTTATTTCATTGCTAGTTTATATATCTAATTATGAAGCTAACATGTGTCTTTAGTTTGATTGATATGTGATTATTTTATAAAACAATGTGAATTTTATGTGAACTACAATTGAACCAAGCAATTAAAAAAACGTGGTAAACATTATGTCTTCCACGTTTTTTTCTTCTCTATGCTCCGTAAATCTTATAATATTCCTCTATGCTCTGCTTCATTTTATCATCAATAATAACCTTGCCATTTGTAGCGTTGTTGTGCAGATGCTGCACTACCTCCTGCATTGTAACTATTGCATGAGTTTGTAGTCCATACTGCTCTTGAAGCTCCTCGAAGGCTGATTTATTACTTGAGCCCTTTTCCATCCTGTCTACTAAAATAATCAGGCCTATTACATCTACATCTCCTTGAGCTTTTAGTATAGGCATGGTCTCATGTATTGAAGTACCAGCGGTAGTTACATCCTCAATGATTAATACTTTATCCCCACTCTTGGGCTTACTTCCCATAAGAATTCCCTTGTCTCCGTGATCCTTTATCTCTTTTCTGTTAGTGCAGTATGCAATGTCAACATGGAAGAGATTATTTAATGCTATTACTGTTGCTACACTTAGTGGAATTCCCTTATATGCTGAACCAAACAATATATCAAATTGATTCTTATAGTATTGATTTATTGCTTTTGCATAAAACTCTCCCAGCTTACTAAGCTGTGCTCCAGTCTTAAAATTTCCTGCATTTATAAAAAATGGAGTCTTTCTTCCGCTTTTGGTCATAAAATCTCCAAAGGTTATTACACCACAGTCAACCATAAACTCTATAAACTCTTTCTTATATTGTTCCATTTACTGTCTCCTATATAAAATCTATATTTGATATGAAGTAAGCTCTTCACAATAACAGCAGCGATACTTTATCTTACCGTTTTTATGCGCAAGCTCAAACCTTGGTATAATATATTCATCAAAATTGCTTATACATCTTGGATTCTTACATTTAAACATTCCTTCTACTTCAACAGGTATGGTGACAGTCATCTTGCTTACTGTTACATCATTTTCAATTATATTAACTGTTATATTAGGGTCAATAAGACCTAGCATCGTCAGATCCAAATCAATCTTGTTTTCAATTTTTATTATGTCCTTTTTACCAAACTTGCTGCTAGACGCATTTATTAGTAGAACTACAGGAAAATCTGCCTCTCCCAGTTTAAGCTTCTCAAATATTTTAATTCCTTTTCCTGCAGAAATATGGTCAATTACTATACCACAGTTTATACTATTTACCTTCAACATTAACATCCACCCCCAATTGAAGTGCCATTAAGGCCATTCTTGCATATACACCAAACTCAGCTTGTTTAAAGTATACAGCTCTCGGGTCATCATCTACATCATAGCTTATTTCATTTACTCTTGGTAGCGGATGCATTACAAGCATATCCGTCCTTGAATCCTGAAGCTTACTTCTTGATAATATATAACTATCCTTAAGCCGCATATAATCAGCTTCATTAAAAAATCTTTCTTTCTGAATTCTTGTCATATATAGAATATCAACATCATCAATTACTTCTTCTAAACTCTCTGTCTCATAAACTTCTATATTATGCTTTTCCATAAGCTCTTCCTTCAAATGCTCTGGGAATTTAAGCTCGCCTGGTGAAATGAAAACGAATTTGTTTGCATTATACCTTGCTAATGTGCTTACTAAGAGAATGTACGGTTCTGCCAAATTTCAAGTCTCCGCAGAAGGCTACTGTAAGGTTATCAAGTCTACCCTTCAACCTTCTTATTGTAAGTAAATCAGTAAGTGTTTGTGTCGGGTGTTGATGACCTCCATCCCCTCCATTTATTAAAGGTACATCGGAGTACTCAGAGGCTAGCTTTGGCGCTCCTTCCTTAGGATGTCTCATTACTACTATATCAGTATAGGTACTTAGCACTTTTATCGTATCCGCTACACTTTCACCCTTTGAAACTGAGCTTGTGCTTGCATCAGAAAAACCTAGAACAGTACCTCCAAGTCTAAGCATTGCAGATTCAAAGCTTAGTCTTGTTCTTGTACTTGGCTCGTAAAATAATGTACCTAATATCTTGCCCTTGCATACACTTCCATAAGCTTCTCTGTTATCTACCATTTTGTCTGCAAGTTCAAATACCTGATTTAACTCTTCAATGCTAAAATCGTTTGGGTCAATTAAATGTCTTCCTTTTAAACTCATTATTTCTCCTCCTTATTAGTCTCTCTGGACTATCTTTAAAGGTATACAAAAAACCTTCCAGCGAAAGGCTAGAAGGTTTAATATTTCATGTTGAAGCTACACTACTTTGCAAAATCGCTTAGTGCGCTCATATATTACCTTACTAGCCTCTCTGTGCTAAATTTAAAGGTTGTTGTCTTTAATACCTTAACATAAGCACCAGAGGTTGTCAATAACACCTATATATTATTTTGTATAAAATTATTAAAAATTATTAATATATATATCACACTAAACTTTTTAAATTTATAAAATATAACTTTTTTTAGAAACTACCCCCCTTGATACTGTATAGCTTGCGAATAATATAACGAAAATAAAAAGGAGGTAGTAAATTTATGTACAAAAAAATTATAGCAGTAAGCCTTTCAGTAGCATTAGTAATGTCTACAACAATAATCCCAATATTCGCTGATAATCCTCACAAGGTTATTAAAAAGGATTCAGGTGAAGATATTTTCAACACAGAGGTTATAAACAACATTCTAAAGAATTTTATAGACTCTAAAGATGTACAATGGGCAGAAAAATCTATAGAAAAAATGGGTGCTATGGGCATATTAGATGGTATGGGCAATGGATTTTTTAAACCAAAAAATAACGTTACCCACGCAGAAGCAATAGCAATGGTATTAAAGCTTACAGGACAAGAAGATGAATCTGAAGCCATAAAGACACAGCCTGAGTTCTTTAAAGGCAAATGCGATAAATGGAGCTATGGATACTTAGAATTAGCTCTTGAAGAAGGCATAATAATTCCTGAAGAAGATGGAGCGTTTAATCCTAGAACTCCTGCAAAACGTTATGAAATAGCAAAGTATGTAGTAAGAGCTCTTGGTAAAAGAGATGATGCAATACAAAACATGGATCAAAAATTAAGCTTTGAAGATTCAGCCTCTATTCCAAGTACCTCAAGAGGTTATGTATATGTTATTACCAAACTAGGAATTATGCAAGGAAATAAAAATGTATTCCAGCCCAACAAGCCTATAACTAGAGCAGAAATGGCAGTTCTACTTGATAGAGCAGAAGGCGAATTTGACGATGATTTAGAAAACGATAACTCAATGGAAAGCACTTTCTTGTCATATGACAAAGCTAATTCTCTTATGACACTAACTATAAACAAAGAACAAGTTACTTATAAAGTTGATCCTAATGTACCTGTTTATAAAGACTCAACCTATTATACTCTAGACACTCTAAAAGCCGGAGATGTAATAGAAATTGTACTAGACAGCAACAACAAAATAATATTTATTGAATACAAAAAAACTAATACAGCAACAGAACAACTGTTAACAATACAACATGAGAAGTATGACAATCTACCAACAATTATGAAAAGTAAAATAGATACTCTTAAACTGACAAAAAATTATGCAGCCTTCAAATATAATCAATATATATACCTAGTAGCTGCAAAAGGACAAATGGATACTAGCGGATTTAGTATTGATGTAAATGAAGTTTATAAAGCATCTGCACAAATTGATAAATACAATCTAAGAGCCGTTATAGAAGAGCAAAATCCAACTGGAACAATTGTTGCACAAGCGATAACATATCCTTATGATATTGTAAAGCTTGCATACTTTGACGGAATCGAAAAAATAAACTTTGTTGATAAAGAAAATAACCTACTTTTACAAACAACCATAACCTTATTAGATAATGAAGAAGTTATAAATGGTAAAGTAAGTTCAGTTGATACAACTAACAGAATTCTTTATTTAAAAGATGCAAATAACGCTGTAACTGCATACTATATTCCAACAAATGTTCAAATTACTTTAAATAATACAACAGTTGCATTATCCGCATTATCTGAAAATATGACTGTGGCTCTTACTAGAACTAACGGTGTTATTACTACAGTAACTGCGGATCAAACTGCACAAACAATAAACGGTAAAATTGATTCAGTAGATACAACAAATAACACAGTTAAGCTATTAGATAATAATATAGTAACTTCCTATATTATTCCTACAAATGCAAATATCACACTAGACGGAGTTTCAGTGAAGCTATCAGATTTGACAAAAGGCATGTCAGCAACAATAACAAAGGTTGACAATATAATCACAAGTATAGCAGCAAAAAATAATGTTCAACTAATTGAGGGTGTCTTAATAAATGTATACCCAAGCCTAACTAACAGTACAATTAACGTAAAGGTTGGTAACGATTTTAAACTATATCTTGTAACTCCAGAAACAGCTGTATTTTATAACAATGGAAGCATAGCTATACAAAACATGCCATTAAATATCTCAATAACAATTAAGCTAATTAATGAAATAGTAACTGAAGTAAGAAACAAATAAACACCATAGAAAAAGCACAGCATGAACCACCTGCTGTGCTTTTTTTTGTACCTATATAATAATTTCATAGCTCTCTAAATATTATATAATAGGGCTCTTCGCCCATCCTATTAGAATAATGCTTGAGGAGTGATTGAAATTGAAGAAACTAAACTACATACAGGGCGCATTTATACTTACGATAACTAATCTAGTTACAGGAGTACTTTCATTTGTATTTAGGATACTATTATCTCGTACAATAGGCGCAGAAGGTGTCGGTGTTTATCAATTGGTACTTCCCCTCTATACATTATTTATAACACTAGTATCAGGAGGAGTTATCACAGCAATTTCCAAGCTTGTTGCTGAACAGCAAACAAAATCGAACTATAAAAACATGCACAAAATTATTACTATATGCTGCATGCTGTTTGGTACCTGGAGTATACTTTTAGCAGTAATTCTTTCCTTTAATGCAGATTGGGTATCTAAATACATACTAAAAGACACTAGGACTCTATATTCTATTATAGTTTTCACACCCGCAATAGTATTCATATCATTGTCTTCTGTTTTCAGAGGTTACTTCTATGGTCTACAGAATGTTAAACCTCCAGCTCTAATTGATGTAGCTGAAAAAATTGTAAGACTTGCAGGCTTGATTATTACAGTTAAAATCATGCTTCCTTATGGCATAGAATATGTATGTGCAGGAGCGATGTTTGCGATGGCAGCAGGCGAATTAGTAAGCTTATTACTGCTTATAACTGTTTATCAAAAAAGAAACACAAATATATCGAGCAAAGTCACTCAACTACAGATACAAGTCTTGGTATAATCAACAGGATACTTGCAAATGCAATACCCCTTTCTTTAAGTGGAGCTCTCAGCACAATTATGGAAATGCTCTGTGCAATAATAGTACCAACTCAGCTTATAGCTGCTGGCTTTAATAAGCAGAATGCACTGTCTTTGTATGGTGAACTAACAGGTATGGCTATGCCCTTACTATTTTTTCCTTTTTTAATTATTATTTCCCTCTCCATAACCTTGGTACCGTCTATAACTTCAGCTTATACCTCAAGAAACTGGATGGTACTTAAGCGACAATGCGAAACAGCAATAAAAATTGCAGCTACCTTGGGCTTTGGTGCTACTGCTTTGTTCTTCACATTTCCTAATCAGCTTTCAATGTTCTTTTTTAACAATCAACAAGCTGGTAGCTTATTGTACTGGCTCTCTTTTGCTTGTATATTTCACTTCTTAGAATTTACGCTTTTTGCCATCTCAAATGGCTTAGGAATGCAAAGTAAAGTATTGGGATATTCAATAATAAATGTAGCTATACTCTTACTTTGCTCATACATACTAATACCAGTGCCTAAAATAAATATATATGGCTATATAATAGGCTTCAGTATAAGCTCTGTACTTATTGTTATTAAGAATTCATCCGATCTAAAAAAAATCAAGCAGTTAAACTTTAAACTATTTAAGCCACTTGTTAAACCTTTTATAAGCTTTATATTTATGATGTTTACCTTACGTTTTACTTATGAATACTTTATTGGAATATTAAACCCAGGTAATGCTCTCTTAGCAGCTCTTATTTTAGGTACAATAGCATATATATCCGCACTGCTATTAACCGGTACCTTTACAGTTAAGCAGATATTAAGCACCCTAAGTCTAAAATAGCTCATGTAGTTTAAGCCATAGTCCTCCTCATGTTATATAACAATATTGGAAACAGGCTAAGATATATCAAAAATACTATGCTCCTTGTAGGAACAAATATCACACAATCCACCAAGCCATGTACCATTAATGCTGTAACTGAAGCAGCAAAGCCAACAGCAATATAAGAATAAGAGCTATTTCTATGTTCTATCCAAAAACCAATGAACTTTTTTAAACAAGTAAATATAATAACAACAAAGCAAGCAAAGCCAACAATTCCAGTTTCTGCAAGCAAGTGTATCGGGATATTGTGTGAGTGTGTTATAAAGCCCTTTAGCTTAAGCGAGCTGTAGGATAAGTACTTCATTACACTTCCCGGTCCACTTCCAAATGCAATATTTTTTAAAAACAGGTCAAAGGATGCCTTCCATATCTCCATGCGGTACAAGCTGCTGCTATCAGTATTTAAAAGACCTAAGTCTGCTCTATTTAAATTTCCTATCATATTATAGCTGTAATACAAAATACTCATCACTACCAAATATGCAGCTACCTTCCAATCACGGCAAAGCACCATAATAACTAGCATAGCCGCAATAAAGGCTATAAAACCACCTCTGGAATAAGTAAGTATCAAGCATACAGAGGATAGTATAATATTTATAGCAACATATATATCTGACTTTTTTTGTCTTAGATATGCTGATGCATAGCTAATATTGAATACCAAATACCCTGCGAAAATATTAGGATTCCGCATAGTAGAATAGACTCTAACAAGACTGCCAAAGGTCTTCTGATCCGTCCAGCTTTTATTGATAGCAAGATCCCCTGTAAAGTATGTATATATACCATATATACATACACATATAGCCAGAGTATTAAGGAGCTTAAACAGCCCTTCAAGTTCCTCCAGACGAGTACCAATAACCAAAACAATAAAAGCTAGCAAATGCAATAAAAGCACAGCATCTACCATAAGACTATTACCTAAGGTTCTCGAAAAAATAGTGGACAAAATAAGTGAAATTGCCAAAAAATAATTGGCTTTTGCTCTTTCACAAAAGCAATGACACACTTTCGATTATTTATAAGGACTATAAAAAAGGCTATAACTGCTGACGCATAAGCTCCCCAGTATATAGTCACAGAAAATATAGTCATAGCTATAATTAAATATTTAATATATTTATTATTAATCATAATACTTTCTCCGATACTTTAAAAATCATTATTATTCTAACAGAAGGGACAAGTATAAGCAATGCTATAACAGATATCAGTTAGCAAAAAAAAATTGATATCATTTTGCTAATTTGGTATAATTTACTTAATGGCAAACTGATTTTAATCAGGCACTCATAATTTGCCTAAGAAAGGAAAAATTATTTATGATAAAAGTATCTTCATGTGTAACATTTTTCGGAAATTGCAGAAAGGCTATTGATTTTTACGCTCAAATTTTTGAGCTAACTGACGTTAAAGTACTAACCTTTGAAGAGAAATCAGAGTTATTTAATTTTGAATTAGCACCTAAATGTAAGGATTTAATTTTTAGAGCTGAGCTCAATATTAAAAGCTGTGATTCAATTTTTTCAATTGTTATGAGTGACTCACCTGTACTTTTATTCGATACGGCTATAAATAATAACCCAAATAATAGAGATAACATTACATATGAGATTTCAAGCAAGGACAGAGAGTGGGTTGAGAAAACATATAATAACCTTTTAGAAGAGGGTATAAGAAATACGCCTTTACAAGAGAAAAAGGGTGAGTATGATTTGTCTGGAAGTGTAATTGATAAATTTGGAATATGTTGGATTTTAAATTGCTACAGTTAATAGAGGTAAATAAAAAACACTGTGCATTAACACAGTGTTTCATTCATTTATAAATAAGTAAGCCTATAAGCCGGGTTCTGTATTAGATGATCATCTATCTAGGCGCAACGTTGCCGTAACGCTCAAGCGACCTTACCCGGAAGACGGAACGGGCAGTTCCTTGCTTCTCAAGGAAGCTTCTTCTCTATTTGGTCTTGCTCCAGATGGGGTTTACATAGCCGTCTAGTTACCCAACCGCTGGTGAGCTCTTACCTCGCCTTTCCACCCTTACTTCCTTCTTACGAAGGTTAGCGGTATATCTCTGTTGCACTTTCCTTGGAGTCGCCTCCACCGGGTGTTACCCGGCACCCTGCCCTATGGAGCCCGGACTTTCCTCGCGTGTTTATACACCCGCGATCATCCAGCTTACTCATTTTCAATTCTAAATTTAATTTCTTAAGCAATTATTATTATACTGGTATTGTGCTTCCACGTCAACTAATCAGATATTGTATACATTAGCATATTTATATATATACCTTACAGTTCATCCTATATAATAACACTTATATCCTTATTTGATTCTGACTCAATTATCTCAACCTCATAGCCTGCAGCTTTGCATTTTTCCCTTAGGTATGCTGCCATAGCAGGTATCATTACACTTTCTGTGGCAAAATGTCCTGCATCTATAATACCCAAGCCAGCTTCTACAGCATCTAATATTTCATGATGCTGCATATCCCCGGTTACAAGTACATCAGCACCTGCAAACCTTGCAGCACTTGTGAATTTATTACCTGCCCCATTTAATAAAGCAACCTTCTTTATTATCTTATTTGGATCTCCAGCAAATTTTATTCTATCAAGCTTAAGAGCTTTTTTTACAGTTTCAGCATAAACTGCTAAGGTTGTTTCATTTTGCAGCTGTGCAAGTCTTCCTAGTCCATAAGAATCGCCTGGATTATCTATGGGCATTATATCATAAGCAGGCTCTTCATAGGGATGAACCTTTATTAAAGCCTTGAGTACCTTGTTTAGTATGCTTTTGGGAACTAGTGTACCTAGCTTTATTTCATCTACTTCCTCAAGCTTGCCCTGTTCTCCTATAAAGGGATGAGTGCCCTCTTCGGGTATAAATGTTCCCACTCCCTCTGTCCTATAGCTACAGCTGCTGTAGTTGCCTATATGACCTGCTCCAGCAGCAACAAGAGCTTTAAAAATTTTATCTTCATGTCCCTTTGGTATATATACTATAAGCTTATATAGCTTCTCTGTATGCAGAGGCTCGATAAGGTCAAAGCTGTTAAAGCCCATACGCTTTGCAAACAAATCATTTAAGCCATCTTTAGCCATATCATAATTTGTATGAGCACAATATACAGCTATGTTATTTGATATTAGCTTCAGAAGCTTTCTGCCAAGCACTGTATCTGCTGTTATTCTGTTAATCTTGCCAAATATCACAGGATGATGGCTTACAATCATATCCACATTCTGCTCAATAGCCTCATTAATAACCCATTCTGTGACATCTAGACATACTAATATCTTATTTATCTTACTGCTTCCGTCTCCTACCAGCAGTCCTACATTATCCCACTCTTCAGCAAGCTTCTTATTAGCTAACTCTTCAATTATGCCTGCTATAGTTTGACATTTTACTGTAGCCACTTTTTCACCTCATTATAGTGTTTTAATAGTTCTTGACATTCATCCAGTCTTTTTTTCCCTGCATCTGTATCTATTAACATTAGCTTATTTATTACTTTTTGTATTTCATTTGCTTTTTTATCTACAAGCTCGCCTACAAGAGGATGTTTCTTCTCTATTAGCTTTGGTCCAATGTCCAAATAACTTTCAATAGGCTGAGGTTTATTTGCTTTTCTGACCCATAAAACCTCATAGAGCTTGCGGTCTTCCTTCGCTAATTCTTCATCTGTTATTTCAAAATCATTTTGCAGCAAATATGCTCTAAGTCTTTCAGAGTCCAGCATTGGCTGAAGTATTAAAGTATCTGCCGATTTTGCAACTTCTATGCTTGCCTCAATAATATCTGCTATCAGCATTCCTCCCATTCCTGCAATGACTATAATATTTGCTTCATTCTGTTTAAGTATAGTCAATCCGCTTCCCAGTCTTGTTTGAATTTTATCTTCCAATCTATTACTTCTTATTCTAGCTTCCGCTATTTCTATAGGTCCCTTTTTAACATCAGAAGCAATAGCGCTCTTTACTGAGCCTTTTTTCACAAGATAAATAGGAAGATTCGCATGGTCTGTGCCAATATCTGCTAACGTATCACAGCCTGTAATGCTGTCTGCTATTATTTGTAATCTTGGTGTTAATTTCAAATCAATCATCCTTTGTAATTTTGTCGCTATATTTCATTTTATTGGAGTTACTCTGTATCTATTATACTATATATATGGCACTAAACAATTTACATTTATTAAATAGTTCGATATATTATTTCTTAATTATTTTTAAAATTATTGTGCAAAATAAAATACATATATAGTTTTTACTATTAGAGTATTTTTATTAGAGGTGATATATATGGGTAAAAAATTAGTAATGAATACAGATGTAATACAGAATTTTAAATGGGGCGGAACCAACCTGGAATGGTCTGAAGAAGCCGATAAACTCTCAAATCAACTAGAAACAATGGAATATCTAAATAATGCGCTTACTGATGAGCAGAAAGAAGAATTAATTCATCCTGATAAATAAGCAAAAAACAAAAATCCTGATACATTAACTTGTATCAGGTAATTTTTATATATGGTGGGCCTTCAGGGACTCGAACCCCGGACCAACCGGTTATGAGCCGGTTGCTCTAACCAACTGAGCTAAAGGCCCATATGGCTCCTCAAGTAGGACTCGAACCTACGACCCTGCGGTTAACAGCCGCATGCTCTACCAACTGAGCTATTGAGGAATAACAACTAACAAATATATATTTTACTAAGTTTTTACCTAAAAGTCAATATTAATTTTTGTTGTTATACTTAATTATTGTTATTTTAGTTGTAAAATCTTAATAATGCTATTACTTCCTTATGTTTACGTAATGTTATTCTAAATAATCCTTTAAGTTTTTTACTTCTGCTTGGATGTCTAAGCTTTCTAAGTGCTTTTGCTTCAATTTGTCTTATTCTTTCTCTTGTTACATTAAATTCTTTTCCAACTTCTTCAAGAGTTCTTGCTCTTCCATCATCCAGTCCAAATCTAAGTCTTAAAACTTTTTCTTCTCTAGGAGTAAGTGTATCAAATACATCAATCAACTGTTCCTTTAACAGTGTAAATGCTGCTGCTTCAGCTGGTGCAGGAGCATCATCATCAGGAATAAAATCTCCTAAATGACTGTCTTCTTCTTCTCCAATAGGAGTTTCAAGAGAAACTGGTTCTTGAGAATTTTCATTATTTCTCTTACCTTTTCAACTGACATATCCATTTCTTTTGCAATTTCTTCAGGTGATGGCTCTCTTCCAAATTCCTGAAGCAATTGTCTTGAAACTCTAATAAGCTTATTTATTGTTTCAACCATATGAACAGGTATTCTTATAGTTCTTGCCTGATCTGCAATAGCTCTTGTTATTGCTTGTCTAATCCACCAAGTAGCATAAGTACTGAATTTATAACCTTTTCTATAATCAAATTTTTCAACTGCTTTTATAAGCCCAGATTTCCTTCTTGAATAAATCAAGAAACAGCATTCCTCTTCCAACATATCTTTTGGCAATACTTACAACCAATCTTAAATTTGCTTCTGCAAGTCTTCTTTTTAGCTTCTGCATCTCCTTTTTCCATTCTTTTAGCAAGTTCAATTTCTTCATCAGAGTTAATAAAGGAACTTTACCAATTTCCTTTAGATACATTCTAACAGGATCATCTATACTAATACCTTCAGGTACAGTATATATCCAGTTCCACCTCTTCTACCTCTTCATCTCTATTGCCGGAATATCTATATCATTTTCAACAATTCCAACAACATCTATACCCTTTGTCTCTAGATATTCATATATCTTGTCAATTTGGTCGGGATCTCATTTCTACTTCTTCAAAGGTATCCATTATTTCCTTATATGTCAATATCCCACTTTTCTTGCCTTTTTCTACAAGTTCTTTTACATATGACATTTTTAATTCTTCATTAGACATTATATCCCCTCCCTTCCAGGATATCTATTTCCTAATCCTTTGTAGTTCTTTGATTTCATTAAAAATTTCATTTGCTTTATCTTTCTCTCCTGTCTGAAAAAGCTCATTCATCTTAGAAGTTAGTTCTTGTATTCTTCTTTCTATTTTGGCTTTATTTATAATATCAATGCTTGACTGTATTAAACCATCTAGTTCTTTCTCAGGCAGTTCATAACTTAATATTTTTGCTGCTTTATTTTGCTTTTCTATACTATCAAGCCTACTTATTATTTCTCCTGCGTTTAGGTTTTTTCCTTCTTTTATCTTATTAACATTAATTGTGCAATTTCTCTATTTATGTTGACTGTAAAGCTTTCAGGAGATAGTGTATTAAATATATTTTTTGCCTTCTCAGCGTTATACATACATATATTGAGAAGGTATATTTCTGCAATTAGTTCGACTTTATTAGGCTTTTCTTCTTTTTTCTTGATATTATTTACTTTATTTTTATTATTTCCACTTTTATGTTTTTCTTTCAGTCTGTTGAGTTCAGCATAAATAGCTACTTCGCTTACTCGCATAATATTGGAGTATTTCTTTATATATGCATCAATTTCCACATTACTTTCCAAGTCCTTTAGAATCATTGAAAATTCCTTGGTAAATTTTATACGATCTTGTATATTTTCTATATTTAAACCTTTTTTTGCATTTTCAATTTTATATTCTATAAATGAAATGCTCTTCTTTATTCTTTCTTCGAATGCCTTAGCGCCCTCTTTTCGTATATATTCGTCTGGATCCTTACCGGAAGGAATTGTGAGTACTTTGACAATACAACCTTCCTTTTCCAGTATAGCCAACCCCTTAAGAGTGGCAGCCTGACCAGCAATATCTGCATCGTAGGCTATTATAATCTCATTTGAAAATCTTTTAAGTAGTTTTGCCTGATTTTCTGTAAATGCTGTTCCTAGAGATGCTACTGCATTTATCACTCCATATTGATGAAGCGAGATGGCATCCATGTAGCCTTCTACAATGATAATATTTTCTATATTTTGTTGCTTCTTCACAAAATTCAGACCATAGATATTTTCTCCCTTGTTAAATATAGGAGTCTCTGGAGAGTTAAGGTATTTTGGCTTTGAGTCATCCATAACTCTACCGCCAAAGGCTATTACATTTCCTTTTAAATCAATTATGGGAAACATTACTCTATTTCTAAATTTATCATAATAACCTCTGCTTTTTTCACTCCTCGTTATTAGTCCTGCCTTTATCATTAGTTCTTGACTATAGCCTTTTTGTCTTAAATAATTTAGCAAGGTGTTCCAATCATCTGGGGCAAAGCCCAGTCCAAAAGATTTTATAGTGCTTTCATTTAACCCTCTACCTAAGAGATAATTCATAGGAGCTGCTGATTTATTTAAATTGCTATAGAAGAATCTCGCTGTCTCTTGATTTATCTTATATATAGATTTATATAAGTTAAGCTTGTTTAGTTCTTGTTCACTTTTGCTGTCATTAATTTCAATTTTGGCTCTATCTGCTAGAAATTTCACTGCCTCTACAAACTCAAGTTTCTCCATCTTTTGTATAAAGCTTATGACATTACCACCCACACCGCAGCCAAAACAGTTAAAAATCTGCTTGGTTGAAGAAACAGAAAAGGACGGTGACTTTTCTGAGTGAAATGGACATAGACATTTGTAGTTAGTCCCACTTTTTTTTAAAGCCATATACTCTGAAATAACGTCCACGATATCGTTTCTCTCTATTATCTCAGAAATCAACTGTTCTGAGAAATACATTAATATTCCACCTTTATATTTTTTTGTCAATATATTTTAAACGATTATAACAAGAGTGCATAATATTATTCTCCAAATTTTCTAAATATCCTTCATTTTTTTTAAAATAACGTTCTCAAGTGCACCCTTAAATTTTAAATCGTCTTGTTTGCTTCGCTTTGAAGGTCCTTTAACTTTTCCCCCACCTCTTCTTATAACAGAAGATAGATATCTTTCAAAAAGTAGTTTGTCAATATTTCCTGAATTAAATAAGCTGCCGCTAAAAGATATTGCAGCTGCCTTCTTTGATAATATTATAGAAGCCAGTCCGAAATCTCCAGTTATTACAACATCATCAGAATTCACTCTATTAATTATTGCCATATCCGCTGCCTGTGATACATTATCTACCATAATAATCTCTGCATTTTTGCACTCTTCACTAAGGCGTAAATTGCCACTGTGACTTATGCTGAAAATAAATACAACTTTTAATTGATATTTATCTGCAATAGCTATTACTGCTTGCTTTACAGGACAGGCATCTGCATCAACATATATCTTCATAAATCCATCCTAAATATTACTCGTATTCTATACTAAGAAGGTATGTTATGCATATTTGAATTTTATATAAAATGCTTAATGCAAAACATATAGATGGTGGAGGTAACTTAATTCGACATTAAAACTAATATTCCTTCCAATTTCTTTATGTTTCCCACGAAAGTGGAACAAAAATATTTACAAAAGTATTAATTGCATATCGATCAGTCATTCCTGCAATATAATCACATGTCAATCTCTCGATTTTTTCTTGGTTTCTGTCATTACTATTATAATGATGCATTTGATCTGGATGCTCTAAAAAATAATAATATAGCTCTGTCACCACATTTTGCGCCTTTTTTTCCTCAAGCTTTGCCTTAGAGCCGACATAGACCTTGTCAAACATAAAGTTTCTAAGCTTATCTGTAGCGTATTCCACATTTTTGCTCATAATAATTTCATTTTTTCCCATGCTCTCATTTATTATATCGACTATCATTGTATTAATACGTTGTTTATGGTTAGGCCCCAATATTTCTATACATTCTGTAGGAATTGTATTAATATCAATAATTTCTGCTCTTAAGGCATCATCTATATCATGGTTTATATAAGCTATTCTATCAGAAAGCTTAATTATCTTACCTTCTAATGTTTCAGCAGCATTAGCACCAGTATGGTTTAAAATACCATCTCTTACTTCATAAGTTAAGTTTAATCCACCACTTCGCTCCAGCTCCTCAACTACTCTAAGACTTTGTTCATTGTGTCTAAAGCCACCAGGATGTAACTTGTCAAGTGCCGCTTCGCCAGCATGTCCAAAAGGTGTGTGACCAAGATCATGTCCTAATGCTATAGCTTCTGTAAGGTCTTCATTTAGACGTAGTGCTCTTGCAATAGTCCTTGCAATCTGAGAAACCTCCAAGGTATGAGTCAATCTAGTTCTATAATGATCCCCTTCTGGGGATATAAATACCTGAGTCTTATGCTTTAATCTTCTAAAGGCTTTTGAATGAATGATTCTATCCCTGTCTCGTTGAAAATCAGTTCTAATATTACATTGTTCCTCTTTAATTTTTCTGCCCTTTGTATCCTTGCTCAAAGTTGCATGTTTTGACAGGGTTTCAACTTCTATTGTTTCTGTAATTTCTCTTATATTCATTTGTTATCACCTCTTAAAGTAAAAAACTTTATGCATATATAGATATACAACATTTGAACAAATTATCCTTTATTTTTAAAAAATATCGAGGAACTGTCACTTTTTTTCTATTCTTTTACATTTATAATAGTTTTTTACACGTAATCCACTTATGTATATTTATACTTTTATGTGCAAATAAAAAAGATCCACCACAGGGTGAATCCTAATTACTATTCTAAATCAAAGAAATATTTGTTAAGGTCTTCTATAACCTTTTTTAACTTTTCTTTATCTGCATAAAAATATTTTATATTCCTTACTTTTTCTTCTCTTACGAAGCCTGCTTGCTTTAAAATATCAAGATGATGAGATACTGTAGGAGTAGAAATCCCTACTACATAGGCAATTGCCTTTCCATAGCTCTTGTTGTTTATCAAAATCTTCAATATTTCTAGTCTTGACTTATCATCTATTACCTTTATTGTATTAAATATTTCATCAATAATTGCTTGTTTCTTATCTCTTGTTATTCTGCTGTCAAAAACCACATATAGCTTATCACCAGAAAAAACTCTTATAAATCTTGGAGATACAAAATATGAAGGAATAATGTTGTACTCCCTAAAGCCTGCAAAAAATTTCCTTGGTTTACCAGATATTTTCTCCAGTATACCGTCTATTGTATCCTTACCAAGATAGTTATTTATATATTCTATGCCTATATCAGCTTTATCTTTGATGCTCTCCAGCTTCTGTTGAAAGCCACTTTTTACTATAGTGTTTAGTAAGTGAATTGTCTTTTCCTTTATATATTCATGGTTTTGGAAAAAGTCCATAAGCTGATTATCATCAATTAACCACTTGATTTTTTCTTGAATCTTATATCTTTCCTTTACCTCTACAAAGGCTTTACTTATTTTAGATTTTTCTATCTCTTCATTTAATATATAATAGTAAAAGTCTAGCACGTCACTATTCTGAATGTGTGTTAAAAAAGCATTAATGTCTTCTAGCTCACCACTATCCAATACAAAGTTAAGAAGCTCAATACCCCCGGCTGGAAACAGCTTTATTATTTCAAGTGCCTCTTTGTCTTGTGTATCTAGCTTTGAATGCATTTCCTCTGCCCATTTCAGCTCAAATTGATGATGTGTGGCATCTGTCAGTAGATGCACAGCACATATAAGTTCTATTACAGGCGAATGAAATGTATTTATAATAGGTTCGTTGTTTTCCCCGTATATCTCCATTGGCATTTGCAACACCCCTTTATGATATTATATATTTTATGCACACATCATTTCAAGCACAATAAATATTTAATGCTTAGTGAGCAGCTCTAATTCTTCTACCGTAATCTCCCTATACTCCCCCAGCTGAAGGCTTTCATCTAATTTCAAATCCCCCATGGCAATACGTTTTAGATATACGACCTTTTTTTCTACTGCTTCAAACATACGCTTTATTTGATGATATTTACCTTCATATATAATTATCTCAACCTGTGAAATTTCTCCTTGTACTAAAACCTTAAGTTGTGCTGGTAGTGTTTTATAGTCATCCTCCAGTATAACCCCCTGGTGAAATGCTAAAACATCCTCTTCCCCTACTCTACCTTCAATATGTGCGAAATAAGTCTTTGACACATGCTTTTTAGGCGATAATAACTTATGAGCCAACTGTCCATCATTTGTAAGCAGCAATAATCCCTCTGTGTCTTTATCTAGCCTACCTACAGGTGCAGGGTTAAATGCTCTGTAGGCATCCTTCAAAAGCTCTACTACAGTATCTTCTCTTTTATCCTCAGTGGCTGATATAACACCTTGAGGTTTGTTCATCATTATATATATGTACTGGCGATACAAGAGTTCCTTGCCACTTACTTTTATTTTTTGAGTCTCAGTCTCCACTAGAAAACCAGTATCCCTTATAATTGCTCCTTCAACTTCAACTGCACCTGATTTTATTATTTCTTTTACTTCTTTTCTGGTTCCATATCCCAAATTGGCAAGTATTTTATCTATCCTTTGCTTTTTATTCATAACATCCTCCATTAATACCCATAATTTCTTAATAATCCTAGTATCACATTTTCAATAGTATTATTATACTACAAGATATATAGATAAAAGGTATGCTATTCAAATATTTGCATACCTTTTATCCTATTCTTTATTTATGTAATTCAGCAGTACAATGCGGACATCTTGTTGCATCTTTATGTATTTCACTAAAGCAATAGTTGCATGTTTTAGTCATAGCTGGTGCTGGTGTTTCCTTTTTCTTAGTAAAACGGTTTATTTGTTTTACGACTATAAATATTGAAAAAGCAATGATCAAAAAATCAACTACATTATTTAGGAACAATCCATAATTTAAAGTTGCAACTCCAGCCTCTTTTGCAGCCTCTATAGTATTAAAGTTTCCATCTCCTAAAGTTATAAATAGATTTCGAAAATCGTTATCCCCCAGTAATAAACTTAACAAAGGCATTATAATGTCGCTAACAAAGGATGATACAATTTTCCCAAAGGCTCCACCAATTATAACACCAACTGCTAAATCAACTACATTTCCCTTTAATGCAAAAGCTTTAAATTCCTTTAACATAAAAACCCCTCCTTTATTTTATCATTGTATAAAGGAGTGCAAAATTTATTTCGCACTCCTATTATTATTCTACCTTTTCTTGCTTATTACTTCTTTTGCTGCTGCTACTATATCTTCTGCAGTCATATGATATTTCTTCTTTAAATAATCAATCTTCGCAACTTCACCAAAGTGATCCTGTACTCCGATAGCTTTCAAAGGTACAGGACATTCTTCTATAAGCACTTCTGCAACAGCACTCTTAAGTCCACCTATTACATTGTGGTTTTCACAGGTAACAACTGCTCCTGTCTTTCTTGCTGATTTTATTACAGCTTCTCTGTCTATTGGCTTTATAGTATGAATATTAATTATTTCAGCATCTATACCTTCAGCTTTTAACATATCTGCAGCCTTAATTGACTCTGCTACCATTATTCCTGTTGCAAACAATGTAACATCCTTGCCCTCTCTTACAATGTCTGCTTTAAATAAGTCAAATTTATAATCATCTCCAAATACTGCCGGAGTAGACTTTCTAAACATTCTTATATAAACTACACCATCATAGTCAACTATTTGTGGAATGCTTTTGCAAGCTGAATATTATCAACTGGCTCAAATATTACCATGTCTGGAATACTTCTAAGTACTCCAATATCTTCCATGCTCATATGTGTACCGCCATTTAACTCAGCAGATATTCCAGGATCTGTACCTACAATCTTTACATTTCTCTTTGCATATGTAATTGATATTGCTATTTGATCACATATTCTTCTTGTTGCAAAGGGTGTAAAGGTTGTTACAAAAGGCACAAAGCCATAAGCTGCCATTCCTGCTGCTATACTTGCTGCATTTGCTTCAGCAATACCTACATCAAAGGCTCTTTCAGGAAATTTATCACGAAGCTTCATCGTTCCATTAGCCTTTGCAAGGTCAGCGTCTATAACTACAATTCTTTCATCCTTACCCATCATTTCTTCTATAATACTTCCAAATACTTGTCTCATTTCTTTATTTTCATACATAATTGCCACCTCCTACTTTAACTCTTCAAGTGCTCTTAGTCTATCTTCATTACTAACAGGCATGCTATGATTTGCTGCCCCCATAGCTTCTATAAAAGCTACTCCCTTGCCCTTAACTGTGTTCAATATTATCATAGAAGGCTTATCTTGAACTTTCTTTGCTTGTAATATAGCATTATATATTGCAGCTACATCATGTCCATCAATGCTTTGTACACTCCAGCCAAAAGCAGTCCATTTATCTACCATAGGAGCTACTCTCATTATGTTATCTGTATTACCATCAATCTGCATTCCGTTATTATCTACAAAAGCAATCAGGTTATTTAACTTAAATTGAGCTGCTGCCATTGCTGCTTCCCATACCTGACCTTCTTGACTTTCTCCATCACCAATTATGCTGTATATGTATGCATTATCTCTCTTTATTTTAGATGCTTTAGCCATGCCAACTGCACAGGATATCCCCTGTCCTAACGAACCTGCTGTCATGTCAATTCCTGGTGTCTTCAGCATATCGCAATGACTAGGAAGGTTTGTTTCAGGCTTGTTAAGAGTATCAAGCTCTGCTACATCAAAATATCCTCTGTCAGCCAAAACTGCATATAGAGCTGGACCAGCATGACCCTTTGAAAGTACAAATCTGTCTCTGCCCTCCATCTTTGGTTCTGCTGGATTGATATTCATTTCCTTATAGTAAAGCACTACAAGTGCTTCTACTACTGATAAGCTTCCGCCTACGTGACCGACACCTAATTTACCTATTTCATCAATAATCAAGCGGCGTATGTGAAGGCTTTTGTTCTGTAAACTAACAACTTCTGTTTTATCCATGAAAACTTCCTCCTTGTTTAAAAATATCTAATACACTATCGTGCCTATGTATTCATACATATATAAAATATAACATTTTAGTATTATATGCAAATATTATTATACTATATATTTCGCATATTAACCTATGAACTTTGCATTTGAACGCATAAATAACACTGTTTTACTTATACCCACAGTTTTGCAGCAACTTTGGAATTAGTTTAACCCGAAACCATTGATTTTGTTAATGGTTTCGGGAATATTTTTTTAAATTTGTTGTCATATTTTACTAGCGCTTTATGTCGTTTTGTGGTATAATTAGTATTATACGCATGGAGATGATTTTTATGTATTTAAAAAGAACACCTTCCACTAATGGGCGGGTTCGCCTTTCCATTGTAGACAGTTACTATGATAAAGAAAAAAAGTGCTCTCGCCAAATAACCGTTGAATCTTTAGGGTTTCTTGATGAATTAGAAAAGGAATATGATGATCCAATTGCTTTCTTCACTGCACGTGTTGAACAGTTAAAAGAAGATAAAAAGCTTAAGAAATCTCCAATAACTTTTGTTTTCCATGATAGTGATAGTATTGAAAGTGATGCCACCTTGCGTAAAAATTTCGGTTACACAGCTTTAAGCAAAATCTATCACGAGCTTGGTATCCATACCTTCCTCACCAATAGGCAGCGCCACACTAAGAATGAGTTCGATGCTGACACCATAATGAAGCTTCTTGTTTATTCAAGACTTCTTAGACCTGCATCTAAAAAGAAAACCTTTGAAGATAGAAATTGGTTCTTCGAAAAAATTGATTATTCTATTGATGATGTATATCGTTGCCTCACCTTTTTAACCAAACATAAAGAAAATCTCCAGTATTGGATCAATGATAAAATTAAAGAGCTCTATGGAAGAGATACAAGTCTAATTTACTATGATGTGACCAATTACTACTTCGAAACAGACAAGACTGACGATTTTAAAAAGAAAGGTGTTTCCAAAGAACATAGACCTAATCCTATTGTACAAATGGGTTTGTTTATGGATAACAAGGGACTCCCCATAACCTATGAGTTGTTTCCTGGGAATACCAACGATTGCTTGACATATCGCCCTAACTTTGCTCGTATCAAGAAGGAATACAATCTTGGAAGAGTAATAACAGTTGCAGATAAAGGCATGACCACTGGAGACAACATCTGGTACACTATTAACACACCTACAAAAGATGGTTATGTGTTCAGTATGTCTGTTCGTGGGGCTGACAAAGAATTGAAGGAGTATGTGCTGGACGAAAAGGGCTATCAATGGCTCAGTGAAGAATATAAAAGAAAATCAAGACTCTACCCAAGAACAATCCAAGTAACGGCTGCTGATGGAAAGAAACTAAAAAAGGTCATTCATGAAAAACAAGTAGTGTTCTACAGCGAAAAGTATGCAGTACGCGCTAGGTCTGACCGTGCTACCGCCATAGCCAAGGCACAGGACTTGATAGCGAACCCTGGTTCATATACTAGAGCCACCTCCTATGGAGCTGCAAAATATGTAAAAAATATTAATTTCAACGAGGAAACTGGTGAGATTTTGAGTTCAACACAAGTTCTCGGACTGGACATTGAAAAGCTTAGAGAAGAGGAAGCTTTGGATGGTTACTATATAATTGTCACCAGCGAGTACAAAGAGTCCGACGACAAAATTATTGATATCTATCGAGGATTGTGGCGAATCGAAGAATCTTTTCGAGTAACCAAAAGCGACCTTGAGGCTAGGCCTGTATTTGTCTCAAGTAAAGATCATATTGAAGCACATTTCTTAATTTGCTTCGTATCTCTAGTAATTGCAAGAATTCTTGAGATGAAAACAGATCACAAATATAGTATAACAAAGCTATTGGAAGCATTGGCAAAAGCTGAATGCAGCCATGTTCAGCAGAATTATTATATATTTGATTGTTTTAATGATATATTAAGAGAAATTGGTGCTGTTTCAAACATAGATTATTCTAAAAAGCTACGAAGCTTAGGCGAAATTAAAAAAATTTTAGCAGCTACGAAAAAATGATTTGTAACGCTATGATTTTCTGATGAAAATCAAAACCCGCTAGCCTTTGTATTTACTAGGCTAACGGGTGCTTTTTACTCTTTTTTGCTGCAAAACTCAGGTTATATGCAAATATTATTATACTATATATTTCGCATATTAACCTATGAACTTTGCATTTGAACGCATAAATAACACTGTTTTACTTATACCCTCTATTGTCAACCTGTGTTATTATATAGTTGACAATAGCTATTTTATATGTTTATAATTATAAAGTAATTTAATAAAGGGGGATTATAAAATGTTCAAAAAACTCACAGTAATGGATTTAACAATGATTTCACTTTTCACTGCACTAATATGCATCTCCAGCTATATAAGAATTGATTTACCCTTCGGTGTCCCATTAACTGCTCAAACCCTTGCAGTTATGCTTACAGGCAGTGTGTTAGCACCTCGTCAAGCTGCATTCAGCCTTATTACATATTTATTGTTGGGAGTAGCAGGCGCACCTATTTTTGCAGGAGGAGTAGCAGGCTTACCCATAATCATGGGCAAAACAGGAGGTTATTTAATTGGTTTCCTCGTTGGAGCAGTTGTTATTTCACTAATTAAAGGCAAAAAAGTGGCCTAATAAGAATAGGCCTAGCTAATATTATTGGTGGCATAGTAATTATCAACCTTTTTGGAGCTATTTGGTTGAATTATATTACAGGTATTGGCATGGTAAAGACTTTTATGGTGGGAGTCCTGCCATACATACCAGGGGACCTGTTTAAAGCTGCTGTAGCTACAGTAATTGCAAATAGATTGAATAAATATTTACGCTATAACAGCCAAAGGCAATATTAATAATTATTTCATAATGAGCAAATCGCCCACTTCTATATTCTTATATTCAATGGTTCCTTCTGACATTTCAACTGTGATGTATGCTTTCTTTACGAAATTCACCATCCGCCATGGCTTAACGCCTTTTTTTAAGGCAATCACCTCATAGTCCATGTTTAGAAACACTACATCTATTGGGAACCTCATGAAGCATGTATGTATGCTATTGCAGGACAATAGCATCAAGCCTTCAGATTTATTCAATTTCTTTTTACCCATCAAGCCTTTGAATCTTTGCATAAAGCTGTCGGCAAGCTTTAGATTCTCTAATACTAGATTATTCTTTTTTACATTATACAACATTACTTATTACCTCCTTAGCTGCTAAAAGCCTGCATTACTTTAATAAGTACAGGTCCCAGCAATACTATAAATATTGTTGGAAGTATGAAAACCACCATTGGAATAAGCATTTTTATTGGAGCCTTCATAGCCAACTCAGAAGCTCTTTGTCTTCTTTTCTGACGCATAAGATTAGACTGTATTCTTAGCACATTGCCTATTGAAACGCCAAGCTGATCTGCTTGAATAATAGCACCAACAAAGGTTATAAGGTTAGCTACAGGCACTCTTTCTATCATAGATTTTAGTGCATCTCGCTTGGATATTCCCATTTTCATTTCTTTTAGTGCTATAGAGAATTCTGAAACCAAAACCCCTGACATTTTTTCTGCAAGCTTTGCCATTGCTCCATCAAAGCTAAGTCCTGCTTCAATCGATACAGTCAACAAATCTATTACGTCAGGAAGGCTTTTTTCAATTTCGTGTTGTCTCTCCTGTATTAACTGTTTTAGATATAACCCGGGAAATATATATGTAAATCCTACTAAGGCAGCAAGTATCAGCATTATTTTTGAAACAGGTACTGCAAATGCAATCCAAATTGAAATTACTCCTATAATTTCGATTATAATTGCACCTATTTGCATTGTAATGCAGGAATTTGCATTAAGGTTCATAGGATTTCCTGCTTGTCTCATGGACTTGTCTAGCTGTTCTACATAGTACTTGGGAGTAACTCTTCCTATAAATCCATTTAATCCACCTACCAAAGGCTGAATGAGTCTTTCATAAAACGTTCCTTCTATTAAGGTTGATTGCTTGTCATTTGATATAACAAATTTCTTAATTCTTTGCTGTATCTCAATCTTTTCTCTAAAAAACACATTCAACACCCAAAATACAGTGCAGCCTATTACAGTAAAAATTCCCATTGTTATTAAAATAATCATTGCTACACCTCGATTCTTATAATCTTACGAATAAACATCATTCCAATTAACTCCATAATCACAGAACCGCCAAGCATCATCATACCTAAAGGTTCAGTAAATAGTACCATAATGTAGCTTGGATTCAACGTAAATATTGCAAAGCCCAAAGCTAAAGGCAGCAGACCTACTATCATCCCAGAAATTTTTCCCTGAGCTGTTAGTACACTTATTTCGCCCTTTATCTTTATTCTAGCTCTTATGGTATCAGAAATATTATCAAGTATTTCTGATAAGTTGCCTCCAATTTGTCTTTGTATAAGGACTGCTAGTATAACAAGCTTCATATCCTCACTCTGTACTCTGCCCGATAGACTTTCTAGAGCTGTTTCAGTATTAACACCTAGGTTTACTTCTTTAAGCAGCTGTTTAAACTCTAAAGATATTGGGGCAGGAAGCTCTTTTGATGCTACATCAACCGCTTGCATAAAGCTATATCCTGCTTTTAACGAATTAGAAAGTAGCATGATTGTATCCGGTAGCTGCTGGTCAATCTTCTTAAGTATAGTTTTCTTTTTTGACTTTACTATAAGAGTAGGTAGAAAAAATCCGGCAATTGCAAAAGGTAGCGCCAACACTTTAGTACTAAATATAATCAGTCCTAAAAATAAGAAGCCTATTGCAGTTATAAGCTCAATTGTTATAAACTCTTCAACCTTAAGCATAATATGTGCTTGAATTATTTGTATTTCTAAGTTAACCATGTATTTGTTGCCAAGCTTACTTTTGCCTATTGTTCTACCAACAGTATTCAGACCTTCTCTCCAAGGTATTCCAAAATCTTTCTCAGGCTTTTCTACATTCTTATCTGGATTTAAATAATGTTGCATGCGGTTGACTATTTCACGCTTAGCAAAAAATATTGAGTAAATTAAATATACAAGTAATAAAGTACTTATAAAGGATAAGAAAAAAATTGCTCCTAACATTTGCCATCACTCCAATATGGATAAATTTTTTAATCAAATAAATTTGCAGGTAAGTGCATTCTTGTATTTATAAGCTTATCCATAAACTTTGGTCTGATGCCGGTTGCCTTAAACTGTCCATTTATTTTACCTTTATCATCAATACCAGTCTCAACAAACACAAATATATCCTGCAAAGTGATAATATCTCTTTCTATGCCCTGTACCTCTGTAATATGTGTAATCTTTCTACTTCCATCCTTCATTCTTGATTGCTGTACAATTACATCGATAGCTGAGGATACTTGCTCTCTTATTGCTCTTACAGGCAAGTCCATACCTGACATCAGCACCATTGTCTCTAACCTTGACAGCATATCTCTTGGTGAATTGGCGTGACCAGTTGTCAAGGAGCCATCATGCCCTGTATTCATAGCCTGTAGCATATCTAAGGCTTCTCCGCCTCTAACTTCACCGATTACTATTCTATCTGGTCTCATTCTTAATGAGTTCTTAACCAGCTCTCTTATTGTTATAGCTCCCTTGCCTTCAACATTGGCTGCCTTGCTTTCCAACCTCACTACGTGATCCTGCCTAAGTTGAAGTTCTGCAGCATCCTCTATTGTTACAATACGCTCATCATCAGGTATAAAGGAAGAAAGCACATTTAGAGTTGTGGTTTTACCACTTCCTGTACCACCAGAAACAACAATATTTAGTCTTGCTTTTATACATGCCTCTATAAACAAAGCCATTTCAGGAGTAAGAGTTCCATACCCTGTTAAGTTGCTCATTTCTAGAGGTTTTTTTGAAAACTTACGTATGGTTATAGATGGACCGTCAATAGCAAGGGGAGGTATAATAGCATTTACTCTAGAACCATCAGGCAGTCTTGCATCAACCATAGGTGAGCTTTCATCAATTCTTCTGCCAAGAGGTGATACAATCTTTTCTATTATCCTCATTACATGCTTATTATCCTCAAAGCATGCGTCTGTAAGCTGAAGCTTTCCGCTTCTTTCTACATATACCTGTTTGGGTCCATTTACCATTACTTCAGATACACTCTCATCCATCAAAAATCTACTTATTGGACCAAAGCCTATGGTTTCATCAATAATATAATTTATAATATCTTGTTTTTCCGTTCTGGATATATATATTTCCTTCTCTTTTAATGTTTCTTCAACTATTTCTGCTATTTGAGAATTTACTTTGCTTTCTTCATTAATATTATTCAGTAGACTGGTATCTAGTCTTTCTATTATTTTTTTATGTATCAATCCTTTTACTTCAGCATATGGATCTTCTTTTTTTAATTCCTTTAAATTTTGCTTTCCCTCATTGTGTACTTCTCCCTTTTCCTGCTCTATTCTTTTTAATAGACTCATTTTTGTCACCTCTTGTACACATTTAAAATTTCAACTAAATCAGACAAGAAAGCCTGATTCTACAAGCTAACTTATTTTGAATATGCTTTGCTTCGGTTTTTCACCTTGTACAATTGTTTGTGCAAGCTTGTAAATACGTTTTGATACAGCAGATGATCTTCTATGAGATACCAAGGGATGTCCATTATTTACTGAGATTGCAACAGAAGCTAAATCCTCAGGAATAATTGCCCAAAGATCAACATTTAAAGCAGCTTTAAAATCCAAATGCTTAATACCAAAGCTTTCATTGGATTTATTTACTACTACTCTAACCTTTTCATTTGAATAGTTAAGAGTCTTCATAACCTCTAGCCCAATTTTAGTATTTTTTATAGATGGAAGATCCAGTGTAGATATATATAATATAGTATCAGATTCATCCAAGGCAGTTATTACTGTATCATCAAAGCCTTGAGCTGTATCGATAATTATATAGTCAAATCTGCCCTTCAATATCTCTATAATTTTCTTTATATGCTCTGAATTAACATATTCAGCGTTTTCTGGCTTTGTTGGAGCAGCTAGAACCTTAACTCCTGAATAATGAGTCAGCATGTATTCTTCTATCGTGTCATTTTCATACTCTACATTGCTTATGTCTTTTATAAGCTCTGTAATGGTATTCTTTACATATAAATTTAGACTAATTGCTACATCTCCAAACTGTAAATCAAAGTCCAAAAGTGCTACCTTTTTGTTGGTAGTAACTGCTATTGCTACAGCTAAATTAGTAGCAATAGTTGTCTTTCCTACACCGCCTTTAGTGGAAAAAACGCTTATTACTTTTGTTTGCAGCTTTGATGAAGAAATAGGATTAGTTATCTTTTTCTTTTTTGCTTGATCTGATTGAAAAACCCTTCTTATAGTCTCTATCAGTTCATTCACACCAAAGGGCTTTGTAACATAATCTCTTGCTCCTGCTGACATAGCTTTCTTTATATATTCTCTCTCGCCTTGAATTGACATCATGATTATAGAGCCTTCTAAGCCCTCGTCTGTAATTGTTTTAGTTGCTTTTATGCCATCCATTTCCGGCATGTTAATATCCATAAGTATAACATCCGGTCTCATTTCTCTTGCCAGTTCAACAGCTTCTGCACCGTTTTTGGCTTCACCAATTATTTCTATGGACTCTTCATAGCCAAATATAGCATGGATATTCTCACGTGTTTGTTCAGAGTCGTCAGCTATAATAACCCTTATCTTTCTTTCCATTATGCCACCCTCTTATCTATAATTCCGATTTACTCTTTGGTGTCATTAAATCATCTCTGATTACACCTGGTGTAGTTATAATTGAATCATCCTTTGCAGGTCGTAATACAAGTCTTAAGGTTCCGCTTTCTTCAGAAAGTACCAACTTCTCTGTATCTAGCAAGGATAGAGCCAACGTAACACTAGTAGACAGCTCACCTTCTATCTTGCTTTCTTCCTCCATATTTCTGCCAATACCAAGAATCTGTACATTTTGTAGCAGCACCTTAGTATACTTTGGATAAGAAACCTTTTTCCCATTTAACTCCTTATCCTTTTCTTCATAAGTTGCAATGATGTCAACAAAGTCTCCGGGAGTCAAAAATGAAGATACCTGAGAGATTTCATTCACTGATATAGCAACTGCTCTCATACCCTTTGGTATTACATAGGTCATAGTAGTCATTTTTTCTTCAAATAAACGTTCTATAAGTATAGGCTCACCTTTAACAATTCGTTCCTTTGTCATCTTGCCTATTATTTCATTTTTATCAGATATCCCTATTGGAAGTGTAATATCTAAAGGAACCTTGACTTGGGTTATCATTTTATCAGTTATTACTACCTTTGCAGCAATGTCCTCCACCGCTACATATGCTAGCTTTGTTTTAGATGTATTGCTTGTACTATCAACGCCGGATAAATATAGATAAATTAAAAAGCTTGTAATAAGTGCTACCCCAATTGCAATAATTGCAATTTTTTTGTTGATATTCTCCATGACTCCCACCCTTTCAATTGTTACTCAACAAGTTTTACACCTGACATCCCATAATCAGTAGCAGTTTGATCTATCTTGCCCTGTCCCAAGGTCTTGATAAACGTTCCTTTAATTTCTGTACTGCCAGCATCATATATTATTTCCTCTAGGAAAAAACTTGCAAAGCCCATTATTTTAACAGTGCTTCTTCCTGGGATGTCAAATGAATCTATAACAGGTATCACAATAAGTCTAGGGCAATCCTTTTGAAGCTTAGTCAAATCGTGGCTAGTGCAGGTATCTTGGTTTAAAATATACCTAACACCCTCATAGGTTGGACCAGACATGTTTCCAGGCTCTGTATCCAAATCTTCACCAATTGCAATTAAATCCCCAATTTCCAATTCCCCATTATATCCATATTGTAGGTTGTTTCTGTAGTTTGTTGCACCTGTGCCGCCTAAGGCTAGAGCCCCATAGTTGCCTGTATACGCACCACCGGCACCCTTTTTAAGGGTATAGGTTTTACCAAACTCAAAATTTTGTTGTTCTACGGCAAATGGTCTAATACCATCAGTTGCTACAATAGCTCCTATCTTTGCACTTGCCTTGGCCTGTACCACTGCATCTGTAATGTTAAAAATTCTTGCGAAATACATCTGTACTTTTTTATTTGCTGTTACAGTAATTGTTTTATTACTATCCGTTATATTGATTACTAAATCGGTAGGACTAACATTATTAAGCTCTGCGTAGCGATAAGCTTCTGTAAGCATTGCTGATTCTCCATTTGGATAATCCTGCAATGCAGCTAAAGCTATAGCATCAACTGCATTTTGTATTCTGCTTTTCTCTAGATACATCATTCCTGCATCTGTTATAAAGGCTAACATTCCTATAAATATAGTTGAAGTCAGTAAGAAAATGATAGCACTATTTCCATTTTTATTTTTCAAACATTTAAGTATCTTTTCTATATTTTTCACTGCTATTCCACCCTCATGTATGTATTTGTTTCCACGTAAAATGGGTTGGGTAAAATGCTCTGAATTATAGGTGCATATATTACAATCTTGTACCTAATTTTAACTCCTACATCGTCTCCAGTATTTCTTACTCCCGAAGGAGTTATAGTTATCTGTAGATTTGCCAAATCTAGCAGACCAGATTTATCATAAACATTTTGTACTATCTCATCATCACTTTTGCCTACAGCTGCCATTCTGGCACTTTCCCTTCCTGTGTAGGTTATCAGTAGGTAAGAGCCAAATATCCTGGAAAACTCAAACATTCCCATAAGCAGCAGAATTATTACAGGTAATATTAGTGCAGTTTCTACTATAGATTGTCCTTTTTTATTTAGCTTCATAAGTATTACCCTCATTTCCACGAATTTTAATTCTGCTTATTTAGCAAAATGACCCTACCTGATATTTACAAGTAGGGCCTTATCCTAACCTCAAGTATATGTCTCTTAATTGAACTATATGTTTTGCACTAAACATATCATAATCAATTATGTTGCTGAAGTAGTTAGTTTAGTTGTTATTTCTTTAAACTTGTTTGAAATTGCTGTTCCAAGTGGTGTTATTGCCAACATTACTACTATAGCTATAAAAGCTATAATCAGAACATACTCTACCATACCTTGTCCTCTTTTATTCTTCAGATTGCACATCATGTTGAAATATGAATTATATAATTTCGTCAAAGCTATATCCTCCTTACAGTTTTATTTTAATATATTATATATACTAGTTTTATCAACTACTACCTATGGTTGCAGTAAATTTACTAAACCTGTTGATATTCTATTATTTATTGGAGTTAAGCTACTACTATTAATGCTGTGCAATGAGAGCTAAAGTAAAAATACATTCTACCAACTCATGTCCTTTATTATTCTGAATATTCCATCTTTTTGCTATATATATTTATCGTCATGTTCCCTACTTCAATCAATTGTCTATGTTTGAGGAGCTAATTTACCTGTTATTTCTGTAAACTTAGCAGCAATTGCTGTTCCAAGTGGTGTAATTGCTAGCATAACAACTATTGCGATAAAAGCTATAATTAGTACATATTCAACCATACCTTGTCCTTTTTTATTCTTTAGGTTGCACTTCATGTTGAAATACACATTGTATAACTTTGTCATTATTTTATCCTCCTTCAATCCTTTACTTTGTGATTTAATTATATAGCTGCAAGTCATACGTTACTATCCGTCAATTGTCTCAATTTTAATAGAGTGACTAATCTACCGCGTTTGGGTAGAAGTACCTACTTAAACTACATAAATAAACATAAAGTCCTATAAATATGCAAAAATAACCCCAAAATTTAGTGTTCTTCCTACGAATATATATATTTATAATTATGGACAGTTTATCTAAGTTGCTCTTGAAATGAATAATATTCTCCCGCAGAACCATTAATCTGATTTGTTAGAACCGCCATGTGCGTGTACGAGAACCATGTTGTTTTTTAGCAGAGCCACCACCGTTAGGTGGTAGCTCCATATAGTACTATACTTTTAGTCCATGCCTCTTTCTCATTGATGTTTCACCATCAATAAATATAGTGTATGAATCATGCACAATACGATCTAGGATTGCATCAGCAAGGGTATCCTCACCAATTTTCTCATGCCATCCACCGGGTGAAAACTGAGAACAAAATATGGTAGTACCATTTTGATGTCTAGCCTCAACTATCTCAAGAAGATCTCTAGCTTCATTTCCTTTTAGAGATGTTAACAACCATTCATCAAGAATAAGGAGACTAACATTTTTATACTGTTTCATCGTCTTTTTAAAGATGCCTTCTCCTCTTGCTACAGCTAGTTCATCTAGTAAATCTGGAAGACGAGTATACTTTACTGTGTAGTAATTACGGCAAGCAGCTATACCAAAAGCGCATCCCATATAAGACTTACCATTACCGGACGCTCCCAGGATAATAATGTTATGCTTTTCAGCTATGTACTGACAAGACGAAAGCCTTGTAATCTGTGTTTTATCTAGCTTTCTATCTGCATGATATTCAATATCTTCGATACATGCTTGATTGAATTTAAAGTCTGCTTTCTTGATTAGTTTGGCAAGCTTATTGTTTTTACGGCGAGCCCATTCGATATCTACGATTAAACCAAAGCGCTCTTCAAAAGATAGTTCTTGATAAGATGAATCAGTCAACTGTGTTCTAAAAGTATCAGCCATCGCTGCAAGGCGCATATCGTTTAGTTTAGATACTGTAGTTTCATTAATCATTGTTTTGTCCTCCGTAGTATCTTGAACCTCGGGTGAACCCGAAGTTCGCAGATGTATTTTCCTTAGAAGTAGTTAGTGTTTCGGCTTTTGGTAGTTTATCTTGTCCAGTCGTAAGTATGGTTTTAATACTTTTAAAACCGGGACTTGGCGTATAAGACAATGCTTTCTTACAGGCAGCTTCCACTCTTGTGACAGAGTATTTATCTGCTAACTTCAATAACGCCATACAAGACTTGTAACCTTGTTGTTCTACTCTATGGGAGGACAAAATCGATTTTACCGCGATTGTTGTATTTGGACCAATACTTTCTGCCCATGACATGAATCTCTCTGCATTCCAAGCAGTATATTGCTTATGATTATCAGGCATATGTTCCGGTACAGTGCTGTATTGCCCTTCACGACCATATAAACGAACATGGGATGCTATACGATGGTTATTAAAAAATACTTCCACAACATTTCGAGTTATTCGTACATCAACCTTGTGTTTGATATATTCATATGAAACCGAGTAATGCATTTTTTCTATACTTATGTGATAATTGAATTGTACAGTTGCTATCTTCCAAGTGGCTAACTCGTATGGGGTGGCAGGTAACGGCATGAGTGCTGCTTTCTCTTCTTCGAGAAACACACTCAACCTGCTGCCTGGTTTCTTTTGAAAAGGCTTTCTGTTGAATTCATTCAGTTTTATACGGATAGCTTCATTTAATTCTCTTAGAGAAAAGAATTCTTGGCTGCGAAGTGCTGCAATAATCCATGTAGAAATAATTCCAACCGTTCCTTCGGCATTAGGCTTGTCTTTTGGGCGTCTAACACGGGCTGGAATAACGGCAGTTTCATAGTGTTCAGCCATTTCATGATAGGTCTTGTTAATGACTGGCGTGTACCACGAAACTCTATCGACACCTGTTTTAAGATTATCTGGTACCAAGATCCTACTTACTCCGCCAAAGAACTTATATGCATTCACATGGGCTGTAATCCAGCTTTCCATGTTCATAGATGAAAAAGCTTCAACATAGGCATAGGAACTACATGCTAATGAAGCCACAAAGATATAGGCATCAATAATCTCGCCTGTAGTATTGTCAATAATTGCTGCTGTATTACCCGCCCAATCTACTTCAAGAATTTCGCCTGGTTTGCGGTTGATATGCATGGTTGCCTTCGTGGTGTTGGCATACTTACGGTAATACCTACAGAATTGGCTGTACATCAAAGGAATTTCGTTGCTCAACCTACACTCTTCGCAGTATTCATTCCATAAGAGACTAAGTGTAACACCGCTCTTAGAAAGTTCCCTGTGAAGGTGCTCACAATCTGGAAGTTTTCTGTTAGAAGAATAGTTTTTTTCTGGAAACATAAGATTTTGCAGATCACCATCAGTCATGTCTTTCTGCAGTGGCCATGAAACACCATATTGCTCTGCTCGTTCTAATACGGCTGTAATTGTGTTGCGCGAGCATTGACAACTAGAAGCAATGCCACGTTTACTGATTCCTTGGCTATGTAGCCGAAGAATTTCACGATATTTGGTCATAAATTTGACCTCCTGTATAATTATTTACACTGATAAACAGTGCATGTCCTAATTATACAAGTGTTATAGGAAGAGTGGTCCTGATAGCACCACAGTGGTTCTATTATATGAACATGGTGGTTCTCAAATATCGGAATAATGGTTCTCCTTAAAGATAATATTCATTCTATATATGATATAATGCTCAGGACTGGTGACAGGCTGTTCAAGGATGGTAAACTATATGGGGAAATCTCAGGTGAAAGCGAATCCTTATACTTTATTATGAAGGTTAAAAGCTTAGATAGTATACCTATCCCCTATCATAAGCATACCTTGAGGGAAAGTATATTGACAGGAAAGCTTACACTAAAAGAATACAAATATAATTAACGATAAAACAAGGGACTATTGCGCAACAGTCCCTATTTCACATTTTTCTTACCGAACTTTATAACAAGAGCTACCATAGTGCCTGCGGCAATTAAAGCTAGCGTGTTTGTTGCTAAAAAAGCGCCGCCTGCACCATGAATTACGAGATTTATAGCATAAACCTCCATCATAATAATACCCACAAACATCAATATATAGGTGTTTAAGTTAAGATCGCTTGCAGATTTAGTTCTAACAATTTGAAGAATTTGTGGTATGTTGCCAAAGGCTAGTATAAAGCCACCTGCCAGTTGTAAAATATCAAAAAACATTTTTTCTCCTTTGTATATGATAAATTTCACTAAATTTCCTTATATAATGCATATCCGCTTATGAGAATACCTAGTCCACCAACCAAGGATATTACCATACCTCCAGTACGATAATTTTGTGTTGTAGAATCTATAATACTATAATATTTTTGTGTATCAATAAAACCACCGATAAATAATATTTACATAATAATAAGCGAACATAAAACATAATTTTTTTTCATTCAATAGCCTCCAATATACTAATTCTTTAATAAGGGAGCATGTCAAGTTGTGCAACAGCCCCCTTATAATTAGTTCTTCTAATATATTATAACCTGCTTATCCTTTACACTGTCCATGTTCAAGTTTTCCTTTTCTTCCTGTGGAATCACTACAGTAGCTGGGTTTCCATCACTTATATATCGTTTCTCTGGATTCTTCTCAAAGTATTCTAGATAATCGTACATTCCTACACCAGCAGTATTCATTTCACTTGCTCTTACTCTAGGAAGCTTTGTTGCGTCGTACTTTACATGGTTTGGTGCAATAGCAGGATTGCTGCCTACTCTCAAAATTGCTCTATTATTATATTTTATACCTTCATACTCGCCAGCTATAGCATATTTAAAATTATCACCCTTAGGAGCTATTCCATAAGGTAATGCCAATGAAAATACATCATATCCAGGAAGATACTCTTGAGTATACTTTACATTAAGTGCCAGTGCCTTTTGCACACCCTCAGCACTTTCTTTGCTAAGCTTTTCATGAGTATATGTGTGATTTCCTATTTCATAACCATTATTTATTAAAAAATCAAATTTTTCCTTTATTAGCTCCTTCTGCCTAAATGGTAAGGAATAAAATACATAAAAGGAACCACCCTTGCCAAAGTCAGGATGCTTTTTGCTAAAGTCTTCAAGTATACCTATAGCACAGTCAGGATCTATCTTCTTCTCACCGTTTTCTTCAATAATATTAAATTGATTTTTAAGACCGTCGTCAAATGTCAATACAACTGGTGTATAGCCTGCTTCTACCTTTATGTTATTCTCCAGATAATCCTTTAGATTTATAACTCTATAACCTTTTTCATATAAAGTTTCCAAGTCCTTTCTAAAGTTTTCTGGAGTCCTCACCCAGTCTGCTTCTTTTTTATCAATTCCATGATACATAAGAAGCATGATTTGTCCGTTTTCATTTGGTTTTATCTTACTGTAATCTACGGCTTGAACTGACTGTTGTTCTTCCTCAGGTGATTTTATTTCAGTTTGATTCACTAAAGGAGCTTTTATATCTCCAGATGTTGCTTGCTGCGTACAAGATGTTAATACTAGTACAAAAATTATTAGAAATATTACTAAAAATTTTGCTTTAAATTTTGTCATTCTAAACTCCTTCCAAATTATTTCTATCTCTTTTTTAATTTGATTTATAGTTTTATTATAACAGACAAGCTCTCATCCTTCGATATTTTTCGTCAAAATTATGTTTGGTTAATTTTAACATATTGGTAAAATACGTTTATGTTAACTACGTAACTTTCGTACAAACAGAAAAACACGATTTGTAAATTTGTTGCCATCCATACATTGGCTATGATACCAATTTAATGAGATATGTATAACCCAAAATAATAACTAAATTCAATAATTATCTTATGTAGTTAAAATATACCAATTGATAGCCATACTGAATCTTGGAAACTTGATAATATGTTAATTTATTCCAGAACAATGTTTAAGTCTGCCATACCGATTTAGACTTCTGCTGTATGCATTCTACAAACCTTCTGCCAAGAGCACTGATCTCAGGCAAGACTATTTCCATGGTTTCTGCTGTTCTTCGTACTTCAGCTACAAGCATTCCCAATTTGTTTATCAGTATTCCTATGCCTACATTCTCCATCTTCGTTTCATGAAAAATCGTTCTCTTCATCCATGAAATAATATTGTGTGTAATAAAAACAATCCACAAGAATGCATAGATGCCGTCAAACTTCCTAGTACGAAGGTTTTTCATATGATATACATTCTTGCAGGTTTTAAAGAAAGCTTCAATGGTTTGTCTCTGGTTATAAAAGTGAAATAGCTCATGGGCTGACATCTCAGCTTTGTTAATGTTTGAAATCAGCATAGTATATATGAAATCACCTTTACGTGTTAAGGTTCTCACTATAATAAATCGTAAGTCGCCTTCACTCGGAAGTTCGTAGGTATCTACAAAACGGTCAATTTCTTCATACTCTTCTTTAGCAATGGTTTTTGCTATATTAGATGCTCTTGTAGTGGAATAACCTTTTACTACAAACTTTACTCTGTCCTTGAGTTTTTCTATGTTTTCATTAGAGCCATAGCCACTGTCAAGCCGCAGAATAAGCCTATTTTCCTTTGCCACATCCTTGAGTTTTGATAATGTATCGTTAAGCAGATCGTCAAACCGATTACTACAATGGGTATTTCCAGCATCAAGATAAAGTGAAATAGTTTCTCTATTATCATCGCCACAAAATGCAGCAGACAATTGATATCCTTTCTGGTTTTTATTCTTACAGAAATAACCTCTTTGTGCTACTTCATACGTCTTACCATTAGCAATAAGACCTGATTGATCAATATCAACAACAATCTTTTCTGTAGTAGATAAGCATGTAGTATTCTGCATGAACAGCTGATGATGGACATTTTTAAGCTGCTCAACGTTTTCTTTTGTCATCCTTCGTAGAAGTTCATTAATTTGAGACTGATCAGGAAACCTTGGTATATCAATCAACTCTGCAATGACAGTGTCAGGAACGAGCTTTTCATTGATGTCTGAGGTATATTTACATCCAGCGGCTATAGATATTGCAATGGTTAATAGCTTATCTTGAACAGAATAATCTACTTTTTTCATCTTAACTTTGACTTTATCCAGTAGACTTACAAAATCAAGCTTTTGAACATATTTTACAAACGTAACCAACCAAACACTAGTTTTTTCCTGTTTAAATTCACCTGTAATAAATGTTATACTTTTCATAGGTGAAAACCCCCTTCGTTATTATTTTTTGCACAATTAACAATTTCGCAAGGGAGAGGCTTTCACCTCTTGTTATATTATGGATTCCAATTTATTGGTATTTACATGATTTATATTTGTACGAAAGTTACGTAACTAAATATTTAATACTCATTTTTTATTTTTAGGGGAAAATATATTTATAACTATGAGCAATTAAATTTGCCATAGTTATTATATAAAAGTTGGACTTTGTGAACTAAAATTGATATAGCTTTGGGAGGTTTTATTAATGTCAATGAGATATAGAAGATACTCAAATCTAAATGGACATCAGATTGAGTTTGCTTCGGAGTTAATACTTCCTCATCAATTACAGCATTATCAAAGAGAGGCAAAGTCACAAAAATCACAGCTTGAAAGCGCACATAAACATGGACTTTACAAAGCAAGAAAGCTACCAATGAAGGATAAATTGACTTAAACAAAACAAAATTCCTTGGATAGTCACATTCTGTCCAAGGAATTTCATATATACATTTCTGGGAAATCTCCATTACTAAATTTTTACTCTGCCCGTTACTAACCACTCAGCCCAATCTTCTCTTCCGTTTTCCCTTGCTCTTTTTGCTGCACCCTCCCAATCGTAAGCAACCGATATTTTTTCTGCCTCCCATATATTATCCTTTTTTGTTAATATTGCATATTTTGCATGAGGTGAACCAGATATCATTTCGTGATAGACTGGCTGATTATCAGAATATGCAGGCAGTCCAACGCTTCCGGGATTTACTATGAGTCTCCCATCCAAAAGACGTACTATGCCTGGCAAATGGCTGTGTCCACAGAGGATTACTGGCTGTATTACAGAGGATATGATTGTTTGGATTTCTGCTTCCTCTTTTATTGATACCTCATTCTGTCCAAGATGTTCAAGCAAATATATTTTATTGGATTCAGGAGTACCATGACATGCATAAATCTCACTGTCATATACCAGCTCCCCAGGCATCCTTCTTATCCAATCAACGATTTCCTTGGTTAACATATTCTCAACATATTTGAAGGTAGCTGATTTTTGACTCTCTTCCTTAGTATTGATTAGTCCGCTTTCATTATTTCCCCTAATGCATATAATGTTCTCTTTTATAAATCTATCTGCTGTCTTAGTGGGTTCAAGAGGACCGCTTATACAGTCCCCCAAATTGATTATTTCACTAATTCCTCTTTTTTCAATATCCTTCAGAACAGCATCTAATGCTAATATATTACCATGAACATCTGACATAACCGCTATTTTTCTACAACTCATTTTAAACCTCCTTGTATAATGTAGTCATAAACATTGATAATAAATCAGTCAAATTATTCTCGAATGTTTCCTCTGAATATATCATCTAATGTTCACAACTCATAATCTAATTTTAATTACCATTTCTTAAATATGATTTTTATCAATTTAGTTTATTAGAAACTGTTAACCAGTTAATCCATAATGATATAATATCTCCTGAATAGAGAAGATAGATGTTTACCTCCTGAGTTGTAAGTAATTACATATACTCGTTAAATAGCGTATCATTCCATCAGTGAGAGTTCTGTGTTTTAGCTGGTTGGGTTTCCTATCTAGGAATTACCCGTGTCACTAACAAGGTTGCAGCTTCATTGATAGAAGTGGAATCTCTACTCTACCTTAATTTTAAAAAAGGGAGATATTAATTATGTCAAAATACTTAAATAGCCTTGTCGTAGGCATCGATGTTGCTTCTGAATTTTCTTTTGCCTCAGTTCTTGCTCCTGATGGTAGTCAGTATAAAAGGCCTTTTAAATTTTTTCATACTGCTGTGGGCTTCAACTACTTAATAGAGCAAATAAAAAAAGCAGAAGAAGAGTTTTCAACAGCGCCCGTATTCTTCATGGAATCCACTGGCGTGTATCATCTAACTCTTTTCCACTTTCTCAAGGATAACAAGTTTGAGACCTTCGTTATCAATCCTCTTGTTACTAATTGTAACAAAAATAAGGACATTAGGAAAGTGAAAAATGATAGAAATGATGCATTATCTATCGCCAAATTAGGAAAGTTTGAAGATATCAAGGTTTCATCTGATTCAGATATCAACATGTTTACTCTTAAACTATTAATACGCGATTACTATAAACTTATTGATGATCGTTCTAGCTACAAAAAGAAGCTTAGCACTACTTTAAATATATTCTTTAGTGGATATCAAAATATTTTTTCTGATATTTGTGGCAATGTCTCAATGAACATATTGAAAAGATATTCTTCCCCACAAGCAGTTCTTTCAGCTCCAAAGCAAGATATCATAGATATTTTACTTTATTCAAGAAAGGGTCTTGAGTGGGCTGAAAAGAGGTATTCTATTCTCGTAGACAGTGCTAAAAATGCTCAATTTGTAAGTTTATCATCTCCCAGATTATCAATATCTGTTGCTACTTGTATCTCTCTTTATGAAGCTATTGATATTCAAGCAGCAAAGCTTCTTAAGGAGATAGAATGCTTTATTGGTAGTGATGAGATGCCTCCTGCGTTGTCTAAAAATATATCGCTATTAATATCTATACCAGGCATCGGATATATTACAGCCATTACCATATTAGCTGAGATTGGCAGTATTGATAAATTTGTCTCTCCAAAGCAGCTTGTAGCTTTCTTTGGTATTGATCCTGCTGTTAACGAATCAGGTAAATTTAAAGGTGATAGAGTCAAAATGTCTAAACGTGGTACAAGGCTTGGTAGAAGAGCCCTTTACGCTGCTGCATTAGCTTCTATTAGAACTAAACGTAATGGTGAAGCTACCAATCAAATCCTACTTAAATACTACCAAGACAATCTCAAAGGCAAGAAGGCGAAGGTTGCTTTAGTTGCTATTATGCATAAGCTTATCAAATACCTATTTGCAGTATTGAGAAACCAGCAAGAGTACCAAATAAGAGACCCTAAACTACACCAGAAAATGTTCTTGGAGAACAACAGTAAGCAAGTCGCATAACTTATATTGTTATTATCCTAATTTGCCATTGTTCGTGTTTAATAATGGTGTTTTTGTTGTGTTCAAAAATAGGATCATCTTTTTAAAAATAATTGTTGACTTTAATTAGCTGGTCTAAAAAAATATTTAGATTGCACTTTCTTATACTCTCCTACACAGCATAATGTTTACACTACCCTTCTTTGTTGCTATAATATACTAGTATAGCAATATTATGTGAGGTGTGAGAATGAAGGAAAATATACTTTTGATAAATGTTATAAGCTACAAAAAGTACTATAAAGACAATTCACCTATGATAGATCCAAATAAATACAATTTATTCATAATAACTAATAAACAACAAGCTCACAAAATACCACATACCGAATACGTAGAATTGTACTCTTGCGATATTAGTGATGAGGATCGTGTCCTCTGTATCTCCAAATTTATTAATGAACGATACAAAATCGATCATGTAATTTGTATCGATGAAAGTAATCTCCTACAAGCGGCTAAGATTAGGGATGAACTTGGGATTCCAGGTATTTCATACCAACAAGCCTTACATTTCAGAGATAAATGCTTAATGAAGAAAAAACTAAAAGCCAATGGTATAAAAGTTCCTGACTTTCTAGATAGTCTTAGCTTAGATGCCTGCTATGAGTTTTTAACCAGACATCCAAAGTGTGTGATAAAGCCCAAGCTTGGAATGGGCTCCGCTAGAACCTATATAATTCAATCTCCTGCTGAGCTGAGAGATACTTATTCCCTTCTCGAAAGCATACAGTCAGATTATGAAATGGAAGAATTCATCGAAGGAACTATGTATCACTGCGATTCGATTATAGAAAATGGAAATATTAAGCTTTGCAGTATTAGTAAGTATCTGAATTCTACACTAAGCTTCTCAATTTGCAATTCACTAATTAGCGTTATGGATGATAATCCTATAATAAAAACCAAAATTTCTAGTTTTAATTCAGCTGTTATTGACACATTAAAACTAAAAAATGGAGTATCGCATCATGAGGTATTTGTTGATAATGAAGGTAATGTTGTCTTCTGTGAAATTGCTGCACGAGCAGGTGGTGCCGGAGTTATTAAGGCAATTGAACATGCATATGGTGTTAATTTATTAGATGCCGACATTTCTCTTGAATTAAGGCAATTATCACCTACAATTATTGAGAATGGTCAATATTGTGGCTGGATAATTTTCTACCGTAAGAACGGTCTAATCAAAAAGCTACCAGATATCAAAGATTTCGACTTACCATGGATTTCTTATGTTAAATTTCATTCAGATATTGGTGATAAAATATCCAATTCCAAATTCAGCACTGATGCCATAGCCACCTTTGTTGTATCAGGCAAAGACACACAAGAGATCACAGAAAAAATCGAGTACTTGAATAATTCCTTCACGGTTGAATACGAGCAAGATATCATATAATTTTATATAAACATTGCTTTCTTGATGAAAGCAATGTTTGTTTTATATTCTTTACAAAATATTAGTACTCTTCTTGGAATTTTTTTAGATGGTCTATTATCTTCTGATTCTCATCCAGCTGTTCATTTAGTATGACTAAATATGAATCTGTAAAGTGACAGACTCTTTTTTCTACTGGTTTATTTATTACTTCCACTGTCATATCGATTATTTTCCTCTGATATTTCTCTATGATTTTTTCGATACAATTCCTTTTGGAGCCATTCTCAATTAGGCACAACAATCCCGATTTTATACTTACCTTATCAAGAAAAATCTGCCTCCAATAAGACAATTTCCTCCAAAGAAATGTCATCGCTGCAATAATATTTGGGGTCTATAACCTTCTGATAATGTCTCGCAATTATACGTTTGATTTTCCCAATATCCCCTGTACTTAGAGTGCTTTCTTTTGCTAAAAAAGCCACAGCCATTTCTGCCGAATCATTTCCATGATTATCATAGCTTTTGCTGAAGTAGGAAACATCATGAAGAAGTCCTGCCAGTTCCATAGTCTGAGTACAAACATCCTTCTCATAGCTACAAAGCTTTATGCAATTCTCTGCTACATTCAGACTATGGACAAATTTATCCTTATGGGACTGTAAAACATAATAGGGCAGTTGATTTAAATCGGTTATTTTAGACCTAAATTTATTATACCTTTCGGAAGAAGCTACCGCTGTGTCATGCTGCTCCTTCAGTCTTTCAAATACATACCGTTTTGTTTTTTCCTTTAATTCCTCATAGTTTTCAATAAAAAAGTCCGACGAAAATAAACTTTGCATAAGTCATCCTCCTGTAGACATACACTCCAGAGATTGTGATTTCAAATATTTTTATAAATAACTAATCCCTTTTGAATAGAAATAGAATTTGCCATCTGCCATTATATAAAATGCAAATACATAATAGTGCTTCCTTAATGCTTCTCCTGGTTTAAGTGAAAAGCTGAATATATGCTCCTCATTTGGTTTCATTGTAAGAACCTGCTTGTTAGGAATTATTTCTATGTCATCCGCTTGCAGGCATATAGGTGCTATGCTTACTTCTATATCATAGCTGTGTTTATTAGTAAGCCTTATAACCTCACCCGTACTATCCTTCAATGTAAATCTTGGCTCTGTAATACTCTCTAAGAATATCAGATTGTCTGGAAAATCCATTATAGTCCCACATTTCATACATTTACATGCAGTTCTATGAAAATCTCTTTCAAAGGATGGTAATATATAGGAGTACAATCTTTCTTCTCCATCACAGCATTTGTAAGCATTAGCATTTGAAGTCTTCCCTTTTTCAGGAAGCCTTTTTTCACTTATTGTCTCATAATAATTATCCTTTTTACTTGATGTATATTCCCAAATAAAATTATAGATATCACTATATATTTTTGCAGTTTTATTATGCAATTTATCAATAGTATCATTTAGCTTCATTTCAGATAATAGTTTGTAATTGTAATCCTTATATAAAGGATATATAGTTTTAAAATTATTTTGTATATCTTGAATTTGACCCTTTAGAGCATTACTCAATACAAAATTGTTTTTATAAAAGGCAATGTTATAAATATAGTCCTTTAGCTTCTCTACTTTTTTATATTTTTTATCTTCATAACTTAGTTTTAAGCTTATGCTGTCAAAGGGAAATGGTCTAATGGAAAACAAGAACAGCTTCTTGCTATTTTTATCTGCGAAATAGAATATGCTTTGTGCATCTAATTCACTAAGCTTTTGATTTACAGAAATATCTTCAATAAATATATCTTTTTCTTCTAAATCGTCTAGAGCTACTTCAATAAATGAAGAAGCTTTTAATTGGCTTAGCTCTATTGTATATGAATCATCCTGCTTTGCTCTTTTTATTGAAGGTGCCGCTTCATTGCTATTCTTCTCTTTTCCTTTCAAACAGCAGTCTCCGATTAAGAAATATAGACTATCTTCTATTCCGCTATATTGTAAAAACCTATTTATCAGATTAAGCTTTTCACCTTCTGTATAACCATTCATAGTTAAACCATGCATCAGCACATTTTCTGCTATACTGCCCACCTTTATGGTAGGGCTTACTATTATTGATATTGCACTATTGCTTACTAGGTTTGCTACTATTGAATACTCATAAGGTATTGAGTTTCTATCCAGGTCTCCCAATTTACAGCCGTTTAAAAATACAAAATCTACATTAATGTCAGACACATGATATTTTTTCTTTCTACTTGCTATACAGTCATCATTATTATAATAACAGCAAGGTATATGCTTGTACTTATCAAACCTATTAATATCAATATCTCTACATTCACTACCGCATAGAAGAAAATCATTTAGAAAAAGAAAACACTCTCTACAGTGAGATAGATAATTAAACTCAAAAATACGCTCGCCTTTAAATAAGATATCATTCAAATTATCAAATTCACAGTAGGGCTTTGGAAAATAATGCAGTTCCTCACTTCCATTATTCCGCTTCTCTTCTGTATCCAGCTTCTCACTTACCCTATTTATTACTATTTGCTTGCTGCTTACTTTTTCATTTTTATATACAATTAGCTTTGCAATAAAATAGTTTAAGTCATATTTGTTAATATAGGGAACACATGATATTTGTAGATTACTATGTAAATTAGATAATTCAATGTGTTCCTTCAACGATATCTTATCAACAGGTCTAATTAACATTATACTTTCTAATAATGTTCTATCAGCCAATTCAATTAACTGTTCATAGTTATCAATAACAAGGAGCTTTTTCCCTGTATACATGGCATATATATATGCATATAGAAGCTCCTCTTGTCCATATTCTCCATTTAACATGCATATGCAATGTGCTGAACCACTCTGGTACATATTATATAATTCAATTTGCTCCAACAGAGATGTCTTGGATGATATTTCTGTAAAATTCTCTATTGTAATATTGCTATCAAAATTATATATTAAGCTTTTTTTATCTATACCAAACTTATTGATTAACTTTTCTATATTTAGAGAATAGATAGGATAAGTTATGAAATCACTGCTTGAAAGTTCTTCTATTTCGTAAAAGCTATCATTTTCAAGTAATTTCAATATCATATCTTCACCTCTTTCAAAAATTATTCTTCTAATTTGAATTCAAGTGTATTTATTATCCTAGAAGCACGTTCCAATAACCTGTCGTAATCTAAGTCTTTCAAAAATAAATAACCTCTTACATCCTCATTTGATGTAGGTATAGGCATAAAATTACCAGCCTCATAAGTAAGCAATATCTTTTCATGTTCATTTATAAGTTGCTTGTAAACCTCATCAATCCCAGTGATTTTCTTTATAACTCCACTTTTTTCAGGATGAATAAATGGATTATATAGGGTATACCCATCAAAGGGTCTATTTAATAATTCTGTCAGTTTGTCTGTATCAATTTCTTTTCTTAAAGCAATATCACAGCCATATTCGTAGAGGTTCAATCCCTTGAGTCTATAAATGTTTTCGATTAATCCACCACCTGATACTCTTGGATTTATTTCAATTATAGCAATATTCTCTTTATCATCTATCCTTATTTCAACATGGAGCAATGAATTTGCAATATCGAATGCCTTCACTGCTTCCTTTAAGTAATCTTCAACTTTTTTCTTTAGCGTATCTGATATAGGTGCTGGTGTCACGCAAGCAAGTTCTATGCAATACTTACCACTTTGTATAAATTTCTTAGTAATTGAAGCAATATATACTTCATGCTTGTATACTAAAATCTCTGCACAATATTCGTCACCAACAATATATTCTTCAGCAATCAGAATCTTGTTCTTAGATTTTTCGTAAGCTTCTTGATAACATTCATTTAAATCCTTCGGTTCACCAACTACAACAACTCCCTTACTGGCTGTCCTGTCTGAAGGTTTTAAAACAAATGGGTACTTGAGCAGCTCTGCTGCACTTACTAATTCTTCATAGGTGTGTATCTCATAAAATGCTGTACTGTCTACACCATGTTTTCGCATATGTTTTCTTGCCTCAAGCTTATTGACTATTTTTTTTGCAGTATCCTCACTATAATAATCGTAACCAAAATAATCACTCAGCATTCCTAGAGCCACAACACTTGAGTCAGAAAATGTAGTAACTCCGTCAAATTTATTCTTTTTATACACATCCATAGCTACATCAAACATCCTTTTAGGATCCCATATTGTATCGATTATATATGAATGATCTGCAAAGGCTATTTCCTTTCTATAAGGACGATCTATCATTAAAAGCTCTATATTTTTTCTTATCATAGTCCTATAGGCAAATTCTTTTTGATTACCTGCTCGTAATAGTAATAATTTATTTTTTATCATAAAATCACCCCTTAAAATTAATAATAATCAAGTATCCCTTTTTGTCTTGAATACCTTTCCGATATAATGAATATCATGATACTTACGATAAGGAATATAATACCGCTTATAATCAAATATACGAAATCCATATTATATATACTCATTCCGCTGTATGCCAGACGCAAAAGCTTGATACCATAAGTCAGAGGCAGTGCATGTGCGATAACCTGCATAAAAACAGGGAACTCTTCTATGGGGAAATTGACTCCACACAATAGAAATACACTTATATTAATAAAATTAAGTATGGGAGTAGCTCTTCTGAACAATAGCCCGATCATTCCTGCAAAAAGTCCTACGCCTATCATCATTAATGTAGTAGTGAAAATTACAATAATCCCTTGAACCCAATTCATACTGCTGAAATCTAGCTTTAAGAAAATCCTTCCGAAAATTAAACTAAATCCACAGGTAACTATTCCCTCACATATATGTATGATGGATTTTGTGATGAATAATATGATTTTGTTGGATGGAGTCATCATTATTGTCTGTAACGTCCCCAGCCTTCTTTCTGAAGTTATGGAAGATCCCATAGTAAACACAACAAAAACACATATATTGTATAGGGCATTACCTAACGCAGCATACCGCATTCCCTCTACACCCTTTATAAAATAGTTCAGATAAGAGAACAAAGCTATTTGAAAGAATGGGACAATTATTACTAAAGAGAGATACTTACGTAGACTCATCCAACCATATATTGATTTATAGCTTAATATAATGTTTTGCAAAATCTTCTAAATACCATGGCTTTATTCCTTTCAACTTACAAATTTATATTTTTGATAATTCTCCAAGTTTCCTAATCTTGCGTTCTATTAACTTAAATAATAAAACAGCAATAATCATATAAATGGAACATGATACAAGTACCCTTACAAACGCACTATTGAAAGATAGATAAGAAATACTGTTGTTCAGAGAGGTTCTTACAATTTCCACACCCCAAGTTGGAGGTAACAGCACTGATATAGCTTTAAACCCATATGGCAGCACCGTAATGGGAAATAATACCCCGCAAAAGAATTTTATACTATCAGTTAATATGTTTGAAAGCTGTACAAAAGATCTTAATAACAGAAATAGAAAACTCAAAAAATATCCTATTGTTGAAAAGCTAAATAACAATAGAACTATAGCTACTGAAAATCTAAAATAATTGATACTTATCGATGATATATCAATTTGAGTAAAAACTAATATAAATATTTCTAATAGTACAATCAGTCCAATAATAACTGACACTATACATTTACCAAATATTATATTAAGCAAGCTTGATGGTGTACATAAATAGTATTCCAGTATGCCCTGCTCTTTTTCTTCCCTCAGAGACCCAGCGCCTCCTAATAAAGTACTCTCCCATACTCCCATAGCACCTGCTCCAAGTAGCATATAAAATACCGAATTTGCATCATGCAGATCCTTATATAAATAATAGGATACAACTGTATAAATAAATGGTGATAAGGAAAGATTCAACAGCAGAGCAGAGTGTGATAAATTGTCTTTAATACTCATAACTATTGAACTCATTATCTCTTGAATTGCATTTCTCATGTATATACTCCTCATATAATAAATTTTAAAGTTTTTATTATTTTTCTAACTATTTTGAATTATATTTATATATACATCCTCTAATGAATTTGTTTTTATATTTAAATCTATTATATCGTTTTCATGTAATTCACTGTGAATATCATTAACTGCTATATTTACATCGTCAGCAATAAACTTGACTGTTGTAAACTCATTGCCCTTATCTGATACCTCACAATTGCTGTACTTATTGGCTATAACACTCAAAATTTCTTATCTGCATCCATATTCTTAGATATTTTTATTTGTATTTCATAGTTCTTTCTGTATTTACTTTTTACATTTTCTATATCATCCCAAAGTACCATCTTGCCTTTATTTATAATAATCACTTTCTCACATATTTCTTCTACTTCTTGCATATAGTGAGTGGTCAGCAATATAGTCATCCCTCCCTCATTCAGCTTTTTCATAAGCTGCCTGATTGACAATGCAGAAACCGGATCCAGACCTATTGTAGGCTCATCGAGAAATAATATCTCAGGATCATTTATCAACCCTCTTGCAATATGAAGTCTCTGTCGCATCCCCCTAGAGAAATTCTCAACTCTTCTATCTGCAACTTCACTTAATTCTACAAGCTCTAATAAGCTTTTCATCTTTGCTTCCTGCTTCTTCATTGGGATATGGTATAGATTACAAAATACTTTAAATTATCTCTTGCGGTAAGTCTTGTGTATAGCCCCTTATCTCCTCCATATACAACATTTATCTTGTTACGGATATAGTCTGCATCCTTTACAATATCCTTTCCCAATATTGTAGCTTTTCCATCAGTTGGGAGTAATACAGTAGTAAGCATTTTTATCAATGTAGTTTTACCTGCTCCATTTGGTCCGAGAAGTCCTATAGCTTGACCCTTATCAATATGAAAAGACACATTATCTACAGCAGTTACAGTTTCTGTAATCCTGCTTGATAACCCTTTTTTTGAAAAATACTGACGTGTCAGATTCTCAATATTAACCGCATATTCCATACTTCCACTCCATTCCTGCATAGCATATTATAAATTTAAAATGAGCTATGCATGTAAACTATAATATAAAATTTGACTAAACCTTTATTCTTTATAATCAATATAGCTTCTCGAAGCAACAACCGTTCTAGATCCTTTATACTTACCTTCATACAGGTTCAATTCTCCCTCGTTGGTTCCGAAAAGCAATCTTTCCAACCTTCATATATGGATAGACTCTAATAGGATGTGCCACCATTATCTCTAGTGTCCAAGGTATTATTGCTCCTGTATGTCCCAAAGGAGCACTGAATTGAATCCACATTCCCATAGAAGATACAGAAAACCTTGCATGAAGAGTTTTGGCATAGTAATTACTACCCATTGTCTCTAAAGTGCTGCTCAGGTATATTTTTTTTGGCTGAAGCACATAGCCTTCTTCTGGGATTTTAAAACGATGAGTATTTGGATTTTTCTTGGTATCTAGTATTTCATCCTTGTCATACTCAATAAATTCATCAGATATGCTGAATCCATAAGAATTTGGCTCCAGACAATCCTCATCGAAGGGGCTAATATAAATTCTATTTGCCAATACTTCCAATTTTATCTTGGCACCAGTCAATATCACAGCTTATCATTCCTTTATTTTTATTTGCTCTAAAATTTCATAAATTTTTGTCCTTAAAATATCAATGTCTGATGTGCTTGTATCAATAAGCCAATCAGCTTCGAACTTGTCCAAATCATTAGTAGTCGCAGATTTTAAATTTACTGAAAGGTCATTTCTTGATAGTAATCTTCTTACCCTGACCGCTTCATCACAAGTGATTCTGATGAATATAAATTCCTCTTTTTTTAAAGCAGGGTAATCAATTTTATAATCTCTGATATCATCATTTAATACCACTTCTGTAGTACATTTTTTCAACCTTTCAATAAAATTATCTATTAAAGAGGTGTCTGAAATTCTTCTCAAATGAGTAGCTATAGCTTCAAGCAAAATTTGATCTTGGTCAAAAAAGTCTATATCTTTTCCTGCAATATCATAGAACTTCTTCTGTATTTCATATAGTGGATATGCCAACTTTAATACTGTAGTATTCATGTTTTTCTCTATAAAATAGTCCTGAATCAACTTTGCAGATGTACTTTTACCCGCACCGGACAACCCATAAATTACGATCTTTATCATCGCATAAGCTCCTTTAACATAGAATCAGTTAGTTTGAGATTTCCTTCTAATATGTAATAAGCAGACTTTTTAATAGCTTCTCTCAATCCCATGATATTTTCTTCTCTGTCTTCATAATTCAGAGTAATATACTTGTTCCATCTGGTCTGGATATAATCACCCTTAAACTCAAGGTTTGCTATTATTTCATCAGTTTGAGGATTCTCCAGTCGTATAAGCTGACCTTCCTCATTTTCACTAAGCTGTGGAAACAAAACCTTTTCAAACAGATATGAGCCTTTTGCAAATTCTATACCCGACTCTCTTTCGAACAAGAGCGGATTTATCAATATTTTCTTGTTTGCTGGCTCATTATCGATATTATCTTCATAGTACTTTTTCACCATGTCATACAGCTTGGTGTGTCTCCTGATCGTCCCCAATCCCAAATGTGGATAGTCTGGCCATCCCTTCATCATTACTGTATCGTTTTCTATCGTAAGAAATACTTTATCGCCAGATACCATTTTGTAGCCTTTATTCAATAAAAGCTCCATAAGTGTAGTGCTTTTACCTGCACCCTTTGAACCCACAACAACAACAGCCTTTTCATCCTTCACTGCCGCAGAGGCATGGAGAATCAGCGTTCCTTTGTTTTCCTGATCCTTGATTATTAAATCTCTAATAAGCTCTATAAGCTGTATTTCAGAATCTTTTGTTGCATAGATATCTATGTTTTTATTTTTCTTATCGAAAACCATAATTGTTTGTGAGTTTTTACAATCATATATGTCCAACCCATCAATATTGTAATGCTTTGCATTTAATCTAAACTTCTCGGATGAGCTTGTCCTCATTACTATATCCTCTGATTCTCTGCCGCTAAGCTTCAGATTGCTTTTTTTGAAGTATTCCACAGGATATATCCGAAAATCAACTATAGCATCATTGCTTGGCTTACTGCAAAACTCAAAATGTGTAGAGAACAATCCAAAAACATCATCCATCAGATATAAATAATCTTCCTCTACAAATATATTAATAATTGAGTCCATAAATTTTATACTCGTAGTATTCATAGTCCAGCATTTCACACCCTTTGACTTTACTTAATTACAAGCTGTTTATGTGTTTCGGTAATGGTAAGTCTGTAAGCTTGCAGATAATAGGATATATTTCCGTATTAGAAATGTTCTGACCGTCAATTTTGTCCTTAATGCCAGCTCCTCCTGCAAAGAATATCGCATCCATACAATCAAATTCAGCATTGCTATGGTGGCTTCCACTTTTATTTGTATCTTCGATTACTTTTTTCGCCTGTCCAGGCTTTATACTATAGCCATAGGATGGTTCTACAAATATATCCCCATAAATGTTTTTGTTTTCCATATCATAATCACAAATACGGTTGATTTTCCTGATCACAGCTTCTCCTGTGGCTTCATTTCTACAGTCTTCAAGCAGTTTCACAACCTTCTCGATAATCAATGGCTTTTCATCCAAAGATACTATACCGCCTAAATAGTTTTCTGTATTTATAAATATTGCTCCATTATCTGCAGGATGGTAAAAAGCCTTGGTTTTCATAAGGTCAATGCCTCCCTGCTGGTCAAAATCCAGTAAACCGTTAAGCTTAAGGTATTCATTTATATTGAACATATCAGATACCGTACCCATTCCATGGTCAGAGGTCACTACCACAGTGCAACCCTCAGGCATACAATCCAACACCTCTCCCAAATGGCGGTTTGCCATCTCATATGCCTTTATATAGCAGTCCCTATATTGAGATGAGTATTCACTGCTGTACAATCGGCATATCGGGTCAACAAAGCCTGTAAACTCATGTGCCATTTCATCAATACAAGGCTGATAAATAATCGAAATATCTGCCATATGATTTATAATCGAATATCTGCTGACTCTCTCATAATATGAAGCAGTTTTGTCTAAGAGGTTGATAAAGGCAGCTTCAGCCTCACCAGCTCCGCCTTGCTCTAAGGTCTTACCAAAAAAACCCTTCCTATAATACCTTCCAAAACCCTCGCCTAAAAAAACCCCGGTCTCATCTATAAACTTTTCTATATCCATTTCAGTAATTGAAGTCATCTGATATATTCCAGAAAAAACGAATACTATTTCACCTGTACTTCCTGGCTTAAAAAAAGCATATATCTGCACAGCTGTTTCACTGTCCAGCTTAATATCATGACTCTCAAACGAGGTTGCACGGCCTACCCTCATCTCAATACAAGTATTGCACTCTGCATATGTAACAGCAACAATAATTTCTGTTTCTCGCTCAAACACATCTATTTTAAATTGCAATCCCTCTAGCTCGATTACAGAGCACTCAGAGCTATAGCTTTTACCATCCATATCCGAATAGAATATGCTTTTTTTCCATGTCATAGCAGTTGATAAAAAAACTCTGCCCCTCGAAATCATCCTATGATACCCATATATCTGAAATTTGTATTGTTCAAGCTGTCCTATTTCTATATTCTTTACATATGGAGTATGTACAAGGGATACAGTCCTTCCATTCTCCACAGCCCAACGCCAGATAGAGTAATCGTGAATACTTTCCTCATTGAAGCTTACTTTTTTACTCAGTAAGCTTTTCCCTTCCTCTATCTGTGGGGTATAATACCCCCCAATCCCATGCCTATAAGGAGTCAATCCTGTAAACATAGTCGCAAGGGCTGCTGGAGTCTGACAATTAAGCTGTTTCAGCTTTACTCTGCAGCTTGTCCCATTTTGAATCAGTGACTTTAGATTAGGGAGCTTATCCTCTTGAAGCAGTCTCTCAACTGTATCCATTGATGCAGCATCCCACACAATCCATATCAGCTTATTAAATTCAGTTTTTTCGCTATTCATTTATTACCTGATATAACGTTGTAGATCAGCAAAAGAGTCTAATACTAAATCTGGCTCAATTCCTGAATTTTTTACAATATTTTCATCGTATTTTCCCGTCTTTACAAGTATGGATATTGCACCCAGCTGTTTAGCTCCAAGTATATCTGTACTTATATCGTCACCTATTATCGCAACCTGCTCTGGTAATAAACTCAGCTCATCAAGAATTGTTTTGAAGAAGTCTCTATTTGGCTTCCCAAGAACTCTTGCTTCTTTGTCCGATGCAAATTCAAATAGCTTAACAAAAGCTCCTGTATCAAGATTCTTGCCTTCATTATTTAAAAAATACTTTCCTTTTTGTAGTGCAATTATTTCTGCACCATTGGCAATAAGCTTAAATGCCTTATTTAGGCAATCATAGCTGACACGCTCTCTAAAGTCACCTATTATAACATAATCAACCTTATCTTCTCTTATGTTCATACCCTCAAACTCAGGTAATACTTCCTTTGAAACAAGAGGATAAAAGGATTTGTCCTTTTGGCTATTCATCAATTTGACAGCAGAGGAAACTGGTGTATGTACCTCTTCAAGACTTATATCTAGTCCGAAACTTCTTACACTTCCCAGTATGGTTTTACAAGGCTTGGAATCGGTATTAGTCAGAAATCTCATGGTCATGCCCTTATTCCTCAAATATGTAATGGTATCATTTGCCCCTTTAATTTCCTCATTCTTGAAATATACTGTACCATCTAAATCAGTAAGCAGTGCTTTGATTTTACTAAATTCTATTGTTTTCAACTCAATCACCTCTTTAATTTATTTAAATGTATCCTTTAAAAATGATAGCTTTGAGCAAAAAGTTTCTGTATACTGTACTTGCTTTCTGTTAAAGAAATCCTTTGTCCAAGCCAGCACTTCATCAAGTTCCTTCTGATATTCATCATTACTGAACAGTGAACGGGTTCGCAGATACTCTAATTCGCACTGCATCATGATATTATCCTTGCCATCTACAGATATATGGTCAAAGAAAATACCAATTACATTTCCTGTCTTTAATGACTCAAGATTTATGTCATATCTTACACGTCTAAATGGAGGGAATGCCCTATATTCAAATTTGTAATTGCTTTTAAGATATTCATCTATAGTGCCTGTAATTGATACATTACGTATATGCTGTTCCCTTCTCGCCAGTTGGTCTTCCTTATAAAATTTTCTTTTAATAAGGTAACTATTGTTTGTTTGCGGTATAAATGAAATATAGCCTCGTTCTTCCTCGGGTGCTGTTATCTCATTCAGATAATTCATATAATCCCACTTCTGAAACTCATCCTTGTACTCCAGTATGTAGTTTCTGAGCTTACCTTCCTTTATTTCTGTATAGACATCTAATATAAGCTCCCAGATGTCTACATCAGTGAGGATAAATTTATACTCTATTTCATACTCACTTTTTTCTTTTCTATAATAACATTGATGATTACCTAGAAATACGGCATTCTTACTGTGCAACTCAATACACTTGTCCAATATGACTGTAGGTGCCATTTCCTGTAACCCTGCATTACAGAGTTTCTCTAAGTTTATAGTGTTGTTATTGTCAATTATATAGCTGCTTTCATCATGTCCAGTCCTTATAAATATTATATCCTTCTCACTATATCTGAGCTGGCTGTATATATCCAATGATGTAATTTCATTTACTTCTTTATCAATATTTGAATTCCTTAGAGTTCTCTCATTATACAAAATGTAAAATAATGGTACTATGCTTTTTATTTCTGCCTCGGAATAAATTGTGCTACTGCTCATAGCTTTTATCCCTTCAGGATTTATCTTCATTCCGTCAAAAATCTCATTATACTTAATTTCTCCCTGTGCAAGTATTTCATTTTCATAGCTTACAATATTGTATTTATAGCTCTTTGTAATGTCTTCAGCACCCATAAACACTGTATTCTGTTGGTCATAAACAGGCAGCTGAGGCATATCAAGGCAGATAAATTTGAGTCCCTTATAGTCCTTGCATATGTTATTTATACAATTGATAGTACCTATTATCATCTTAGCTGACTTCTTGCTTTCTCCAAATGCATTGCTACAGCAATTTATATCGCCTTTTGGCTTGAAAATTCTTATATTCATTCTATCACCCCAACTACCTTTCTATGTGCAATAATCACTTTATTTCTGTTTTCTAGCAGTACCTCAGCATTTTTCACTATTACTGACGGTACCTTTGATTCTCTTAAAAGTATTGACAAATGACAGAGGATAGAGCCCTCTGTAAAAACGAAGCCATTTACATAATCGATAAGGAAAGATAATATAGCATATGGCTTTTTACAGACTATAATTGGCTTTACTTCCATACCCTTTATTTTGTCAATCAAGCTATACAAATCTTCATTAGATTTTACAACTTCATTTACCTTAGTTACACTTACACCAGGGCTAATGCTCAATCTGGAAAATATCGCTTCCTCATCTATCATGTATATAGGTCCTTCGGCAATTCCGGAGTATATGACCCTGATATCATCAGCTGTACCACTATACTCAATAGCAGAGGTCTCCATTGAAAAATCAATAAAGTATGGCTCCTTTGTGTTCAACACCCATTCCAGCTTAGTGTTATTGAATGTCTTATTCATTGCCTTAGTGAACCTTAACACTTTTTTTAAGGCTTTATAATCAAATTGCTCAAGGATTATTCTGTCTGAAACCTTTTCAATATCCTCCATAGTAAAGTTTTCTGCATCATCATATTTCAATATTATCTCTTCACAATCTGCCAAACCTCTATTAATAGCTAGCAGTCCATCTTTTGAACATTCAATGAGCAAACGATTATTTCCCAAAATTTGAGATATGAATCCATACTCTCCCTTTATAAAATCTCTTATAATTATAGAATTGATTTCATACTGACCGAAGCCTTTGAAGGTTCTATCAATGTATGTATATAAATCTTCCTTTGGTATTATATTTTGTCTGATACTTTTATTTATATCTATAACCACTTTTTCAGCCATGCTTTTCTCAAACTCAAGCTTGAGCTTGTCAAAACAACTATCTAGCCCAGCTCTGTTAAATTCCACGAAAAAGCTTTGTCCTGTAGAAATATTATGCTTGTCCGCAAGTATATATGCAGGAGACCGCTTATTTGTATACTCAAAGTATATGTCTCTACATTCTCCAAGCACTGCTTTACTAGCAATATCCTTGTCTACATACAGATTGTAAATATCCATCTTAGGAGAGCTTTCCTGTACAAGAGTTCGTGTTGTTGTAATAGGTCTTACCTGTAAAATATACAGTTCGCTTCCATCCCATGCCCATTCAACATCCACCTCGTAGCCGAAATAATCCTTAATCTCTCCTACCTTTTTTCCAACTTCATCAAGAATTTTTCTTAGCTCATCGCTGATATCGGTTATTGAAATATGCTCATCAGGATAATATGTTCCCGCATCAGCCAATCCCGAAACCAAGCTCTCTCCTAAACCGTTAATCCATTCTACTAGAATACCCTTCTTACGATCAGGTCTACTGCTAAATGCTACGCCAGATACTTTGCTATCTACCATAAGTTGAACAAAAATATCCATTTCCGGATACGCAGAGTAGTCTTCTGCCCTTATTCTTGCAGTAATAGCAGAATAGCTATAATATGCTTTTATGCTATCTTCTATTGCCTTGATAATATTATCCATGCCCATAGTGTTTAGAAATGTTTCATAAATACCTGCAAAGCTATTTTCTTTTGAATCCTCATGGAGACATGAAGACCTGACTGCAAAAGCAAGGTCAGAAACATCCCCAAAAGTACTTGATAGCTTGGTTGCTATCATAATACCAAATCTTTTAGGTAATTTAAAACCATCAATTATACTTTCAAATTCACTTATAGATTCTACCAAAAAGCATCCTGAGGTTGATTCCATGTCATTAAAAATATTCCTTGTATACTCCATCAAATCGCTATTATCGGTAAAGGCTTCTAGAAGCAACTTGGATCTTATGCAAAACCCCTTTGGAATATTAAACTCGTAAGAAATTACTGCAAGATTCTTAAACTTATTTCCTATACCCGCTCCCACATCTTCAACATTTTTCTTTATATCCTCATAATCCAGAAAATATTCATATTCAAAATTATTAGCCATTAATAACAAACCTCTCCTTTTGAACTTTAAAATCCTGATATATTTTTGTAGTCTGAGGTCCTTTGGAGGATTGATATTTGCCTTCGTATAGCTTTATCTCTCCCTCAGGCTTCCAGAACATTATTTGTCCAATATTCATATATGGGTATATTCTAACCCTGTGAGCTGCGAAAAGTTGAAGCGTAATCTGCCCTATAAACCCTATGTCGCAAAGTGTAGCAGACAGATTTATGAATATACCTAATCGAGCAATAGAGGATCTTGCATTAAAAGTAGGGACAAAGTGAGTGCTTCCCATTGTCTCAACTGTATTTGCCAGATACAATCTGCCAGGCTCAAGCACATAACCATCTTCCTCTGGTATCTCAATAGTAGTAAATGTGTTTTCCTTTTGGATCAAGAGGCATGGAATTATATACCTTTAGGTACTTGTCCAATCTGAAGTTATAACTATTAGGATTAACATTTTCTATTGTAAACGGCTTAATAATTATATGACCCTTTTTATAATTTTCTACAATTGCACTTCCTGTTAATATCATATGACGGTACCTCCATAAATAACTAAAATAAGCGATATGTAAAATACATCTAATTTTGTATGTAGATATGCAATGTATAAACTTTTACAAATTATAATATTACTTCAATACTTGATTTTTCAATTCAGAAATACCTGTATATATTTTATTGATTTCTGTCTGACTGTTTTCAATTATTGAAGTGAGGTCTTCTGAGTTTTGCACACAGCTATACACCTTTTCAAAATAGTCAAACCAAAAATCCTTTTCTATTTTATTGAATTGACCTGTCTTTTGTTCAAGTGCGGCAATTAAAGCTTCATCTACCTTCTTTATATGCATTTCCCGAGCTGTCAGTCTCAGATCAGATAAAATCTCATGTATTGGAGACATCTGTCCTTTGGTGTATTCCAATGTATTTAATACAATCTCGACTTTTTTATCAACAAATGAATAATTGTATCTATCCCAGAAGTCGCCTTCAACTAACAGCTTTTTATTCAACAACCGATAATATATTGCTGTTTTGTATAGACTATTTAATTTATTATAGACGTTATATTTCGTTGCAAAGCGTTTAAACTTTTTTAACCATAAATAACTATCCCAAAGCTCGTCCATGCTCATTTCCGGTTCGAACATTATATACCCAAGCTCAACATCAAGATCGTCAAATTTACTAAGTACCTCAAGAGCCCTAGTGTTATCCTCTACAGTACATTTTTTATTCATTCTTTTTAGTACCGTATCCGAACCTGACTCCACACCAGTAAATACATAGTTTAATCCAATTTCCTTCAATTTTTTTATAGCATCATATTTAATGTCTACCGATCTAAGTTGACAATCAATTTTGATTTTTAGATTTCTGGATTTAATCAGAGAAACAAATTCATTCAGCCACTCATCGCCAGAATCACTTCCATCATAGAGCACTTCATCATTGAACCTTATATGATCGATTCCAAATTCCTTATATAAATGTTCTATTTCATCCACAACACTCTTTGGAGTTCTTACTACTCTGTCATTTTTCCCATCATATAAATAACGGGTACTGCAAAACGTGCATGCTCCATAACAGCCTCTTCCAGCAGCAATTCTACCGAAATTTACTCCCGATCTTATTTCATCTACGAGATCTGTATTTATATAATCGTACCTGTATGGAAATGGCAGGCTATCCAAATCTGTGTTTCTTTCACGGAACCCATTATTCTTGAATGTACCGTCATTGTCTCTCCAGTAAAGTCCTTTAATGTTTTCTAAGCTTTGATGCTCTTTTATCGCTTTAGCAAGTTCTACAGTCGTATATTCCCCTTCACCCAATGATACAGCATCAATATTACTGCAATGATCAAGTATTTCAGTGTGAGCCAAAGTAGCAAATTCTCCTCCTACGACTATATACCCCTTATATCCATTGTTGCGTATTTTTTCAATTATTTTGACTGATGGAATATAGGTTCTTTGAGCAGTACATGAAAAACCGATGAGGTCATATTCCTTTTTTGAAGCTGCTCCACTACATCCTGTACATTCATATATGAAAGCTCTGCATTTATTAAGTCTACATTAAACCCATTATTTCTTAGATTAGCCGCAATGTACTCAATTCCTATACCCTCACGCTGATGAAACTGAGACTTCCACTTATGATCCTCTACCCATGCCATGACTAAACAGATATTAAACTCCTTCACTAATATCACCCTTCCTTCTTATATACTGTTATTTATTTGTATAGATAGAACAGGGGAATATATGTCCATGCAACTCTAACAAATAAATAAATACACATTCAATTTTCCGGATTTTTAATCTCTTAAATCATATGTCTCAAATCTAAACTTAAATAACCCTTTTGCCTGTCTTGTTTTCTGATATCATTATAGTAAAAAATGTATCACAATTTTGAAGAATTTGTTAAAACAATTTATTATGTTACACTCTAATAAGTATAACAATATGTTATGTCGAATTTTGTCACATATTGTCGACATATAAAATATTTTTCACTTTTTTTATTATTACTTTTTCCACAAAAAAAGTTTATTATAAAATTCTTCCTAAACCTATAATTATATGTATAACCTATTTAAATTATGCATATAAACATAAAATTCTAGCATATAATTTTTCTAAAAAGGTTAAATTAATAGTGCAGCAAAAATTATCAACAAATTGATTATAAAATGGAGGTTATTGATATGGCATTAGGAAGCGGAAGTACAACTGATCAAATGGTACCGAAGGCTCATAAAGCCCTTGATAATATGAAATATGAAATAGCTTCAGAATTAAATTTGCCTGTACACCAAGGTTCAGAAGACTACTGGGGAGATCTATCGTCAAAGGACTGCGGAAGAGTAGGCGGAAGAATGGTAAAAAATCTTATTCAAATGGCAGAAGCTCAATTAGAATCACAAAAGTAAAATAGACTTTCGACAATTGATATCAAAAACAAAAATCAGACAGTATTTTGTCTGATTTTCGTTTTGATATTGCAAAATATATATTTGTATACTGTTTATTCTACAATTGATAATTTATACCTTCTAATATATAATTACTATTGCTCGATAAAATTATGTTATTAATCGCAAGGAGGTAGATTAAATGGCACACGTTACCATGGATGGCAGTTCAAGAGCTATATCAAATTACAATAGGGCAAGTGGGGGTGTTAAAAAGACATACACAACTACATCCGCAGCAAAAACTAAAGCTGTAAGCACTCCAGCCAAAACGACCACAACAAGTAAAACCAAAGGGGGCATTTTCTTCTAGCATAGCGAATTCTGTTTCAAAGGCTGTAGAAAAGGCAAATAAAACAGTAAACAATGTCGTAAAAAAAGCTGAGACAGCAGTTTCAAGCACTGTAAAGAATGCAACGACCTCTGTAACAAAAGCAGTTGATAAAACTGTAAAGGCTATAGAGAAAACCGTTGATAAAACTGTCAATACGGTAAAAAAAGCTTCTAAAGATGTAAGCAAAGCCGTAGATAACACAGTTAAAAATGTTGTTAATACTACAAACAAAGCAACTCAAAATGTAAAAAATGCAGCTGTGAGGGTAGAAAAAGCTGTTGACAAAGCAATTAGTACAACAAGCGCTAGTGTGAAAACCATAGTAAATAATACAACTAAGGTTGTAAACAACAAAGTGCAAAAAGCAATAGACAATACAGTAAAAGTAGCTAACACTACTATAACTATTGCAAAGGCTACTGGGATAATTAGTAACAAAACCGCAAATGCAGCAAAAGCTATAGTAAACAATTCAGGGAATTCAGTAAAAACAAATGTAACAGAGACAGCCAAGGTTATCGAAACAAAGATTAATAAAGAAATAAATAAACTGTCTACGAACCTGGAAAAAACTACAGACAAAGTAATACATGCAACAAGTAGCAGTATCATCACAAGTGGACAAGCAGTGGCAAATAAGGTATCATATGCTGGGAACAAAATAACAAGTGCTTCAAACAATATAGCTTCTATTGCAGAGAAAACTGGCAATTCAATAAAGAAAACTGTAAGTGACAAGGGTACTGTAATAAATTCAAATATGCAAGTAGCAGGAACCGTTGTAGAAAAAGCTATTAGTTACAAAATACAAAGTGTTGGCAATGATATTACCAGTAAGTTAAACAATGTAGCCACAGTGGCAACAACCGCAGGAGCAGTAGCAGACTATACAGTAGATAAAGTAAAAACCAATATAAAAACTGGTATAAAGGTTGCCAGCAAAGTAGTAGATTATACAGTAGACAAAGCAAAAACTAACATACAAGCTACTACTCATGCTTTAGCAGCGGGTCTTACTGCAACTGGTGATAAGGAAGTTAAAATAGGAGCTTATAAACTCACCTTTTCTGGTGCCTTAAATGCTACAGTAGGAGATGGAGAAGTTGTAAGTGGCAAGTATGATTTGAAGGAAAAGAGCTGGAGTTTAAGCACTAAAAACCTCGACCTTAAAAAAAGTGCTGCTGCTATAAAAGGTACTGGATACTTAATTAGTCAGACTATAGTAGACAATGATGCATTTAAAATGGATACTAAGCTAGTTGGAGTATCCACTAGTATAAAGGATAAGGCGTCATTTAATATATTCAATGTATCTTTGTCAGAGAAAACGCTTAACAGTAAAGTATCCATGACTGCATCTTTTGATAAGGATGAAGCAAAAAAACAATTAGAATATGCTGCAGCTGGAGTTGTTGCCGTAGCTGCTGTAGCAGCTGTGGTTATTTTGCTCCTGAAATAGCAGCAGCAGGAATAGCTACTGGTGCTGTAGGTGCTTTTACAACTATGTCTCCAGCAATTTCTCGTTATGGAGTACAGCTAGCTCATTAAATTTAAACTTAGGGGCAGCCTCCTATTGAGGCTGCCTATAAAAAACGAGGTGCAATAAATGAAAAAATCAAAGATAAAAATTATAGCATTATCAGTATTTTTAGTAGCGGTCTTATTTTAATACTAAGTTTGATAGGAAAACATCCAATATTAAAGCTATTTTTTACATCACCTAAGAATGGCAAGGTAGTATATAGCAATATTGGGGCAGAGGACGCATTAGAATTTGCAGCAGACTTTAGAGAAAAAGGCAAAGTAGTAAAGGCTCTTATAGCTTATGATTATGCAATAAAAAAAGATCCTGAAAATATTGATGCTTATACTGATATAGCAAGAATGTATTCTGAAATAAAAAACTTTCGAGAATCTAAAAAGTATATTGAAAAAGCAATTGAAAAATTAACACCTGATACCTTACCTGAAAGAGCTTTTGTAACTTATTACGGAGCAGGAGTGGCGTATTATAATTCAACAGAATACGAAGGAAATGCTAGTAATTCCAAAGCTTTAAAATATTTTCAAAATGCTCTTGATATATCAGATACTATTAAGGAATCAGATACTACACAACTATTAAGTGATATTTATTATTGCATGGCAGATATATACTTATCCGAAGAACGATATGATAAAGCAGCCGAAAATTATATTAAATCATTAGATTTAGAACCTGAAGACGAAGTTATAAATTATAGTGTGGCAGTATGCTATATTGAACTAAAAGATTTTAATAAAGCTAATGAGTACTTAATAAAGACAAAAAATGCAGGAAAAGAATTAGAAACTCTAGTTGGATATATGTTTTATTACACCAAAATAGGAGAAAAGGATAAAGCCTTAGAGTATATGATGAAAGCCGAACAAAATTATAAAGGAAATCCAATGCTTGATTATTATACTGCTTATTTTTATGAAGAGAAAGGCAATCTAGATAAGGCTAAAGAACTTTATGTGAAATTATTTAATAATAATCCCTCTAGTATTTTTATTTTAGAAAACCAAAAAATTATTGAAAAATATAATATAGATGTAAGCAAAATAAAAGAAAAAATACAAAAGGAAATGGAAGAAAAATATAGTTATAAGGTGGTAAAGGATTAATGTTGTACAAGTTCAGTTATGACTTTCCAGAAGCAAGCACTGTTTCTTTGATTGGAGATTTCAACAATTGGAATAAATCTGCAAATGTTATGGAGCTTGATGAAGATGGAAAATGGACTGCTTATGCAGAAATAGAGCCAGGTAAGCATACATATAAATATCTTATTGATAACATGTTTCGATTCAACGATCCATTAGCTAATTTATATATACCAAACGAAGATGGAGAAATGCTATCTATATTGATAATAGATGATAAAGGTGATGTCCTCATAAATACTGAAGAATACTCGATGAATCTTGATAGATTTGTTTTATGGGATAAACTTGACAATATGCCAGAGCAACAAGGAAAGAAATCATTTTTAGAATCTGATGAAAATGTAATTTGTAAGCTGGAATTTAGCAAAATAACAGGGGTACACTCCATAGCCGCCCTATGGTATACACCAGATATGAAATATTATCATATGAGTGAAAGTCTGTTATGGACACCAGAAGGTGAAGAAAATAAACCTGTTGAAATTAATTTTTTTATCAATGTTAGAGATAATAGAGTTCCTACTGGCAGATGGAAAATCAAGATTTTTATTGATGGTGGATTTATTTTTGAAGATTATTTTCTCATAAAGGCAGTTACTTATACAAATATCAGCAATTATTCAGTTAAAATTTAGCTTTTTATTATAAATCAGACAGTATTTTGTCTGATTTTTGTTTTTGATATTGCTATATATTATTGCTATAATGAGAAGATAATAAGGAGTTGATAGCATGTTTGATGATAAAAGTAAAAGCGCAGTAAATAAGCTTATTGTTTTACATATATTAGATAAGATCGAAATGCCACTTACTAATACACAAATTACCAATATAGTTTTAGAAAACAATATAATAAACTATTTTGCACTTCAGGAATCTTTGGCAGAGCTTACGCAATCAGATCTGGTTAAGCTAGAGGAAACCGAACAAAAAGTAACCTTTCAACCTAGTGAAATTGGTCTGAAGACAATTAATATGTTCCAAAATAAAATTCCTAACAGTGTCAGAACTACTCTAACTGAGTACATTGTCAAAAATAAAGATAGAATCAAAAAAGAATCAGAAATCCAAGCAGATTTTAGTAAGAAGAATGAGCATGAATATATAGTAAATCTAAGGGCTATAGAAAATGATATAGTAATAATTGATTTAAAGCTAAGCGTTGTATCGGTGAAGCAGGCAAAATTTATATGTGAAAAGTGGAAAAGCTCATCAGGTAAAATCTATGGTCAGATTATGGATACTTTGATTAAGTAGTAAAGCGTTATAGGGTAAAGTTTAGGGCAGACACACAGGTCTGCCCCTAATTTATTTTGTTAGATATTCATATGCACTACCTGCAAGATAAAGAGAACCACAAATAAGTATTACACTGTTTTTATCTGCTGACTTCTTCGCTTTTTCTATTGCTTTTACAATATCAGCCTCAGCTTCTACATTTGTATTGTGCTTTCGTATCACCTCAGCCATCTGCTCAGCTTTTAATGCTCTTGGACTGATTGGCTCTGATGCAATTATCTTGTACGCCAAAGGTGCCAGCTCCTGTACAGCATAGTTGTAGTTTTTATCCCCAAGCATACCAATAACCAATATTATATTTTTATCTGATAAATATTTTGTAATAGCTGACTTTAAGGAGTTTACTCCATCTTCATTATGCGCACCATCAATTATTATAAAAGGCTCCTTGCTTACTACACTTAATCTGCAAGGCCATACAACTGTTTCTAAGCCTTTTCTTATGTGTTCTTCTCTAATATTGTAGTCTAGCTTTGATAATTCTATTGCTGCTGTAATAGCTACTGTAGAGTTAATTATCTGATGGTCACCCAGCAAAGGCACCTTAAGTCCTGCCAGCTTTGTTTCTCCATAGCTGTAATCAAAGCTTTGAGCCATAATATTAAATTCTACAAGCTTTCCTTGCTCTTTATCTACCTTTACAAGCTTAGCATTTTTTTCTTTGCATTTAGCTTCTACAGTTTCCTCTGCTGCTTTATAAAGCTGTGGATAAAGAACTACAGTGCTGTTATTCTTTATAATTCCTGCCTTTTCAGTCGCAATTTTCTCTATGGTATCACCAAGAACGTCTGTATGGTCGTAGCTTATGGAAGTAATAACCGATAGCACAGAATCAATAACATTTGTAGCATCATACATACCACCCAGTCCGACCTCTATAACTGCTGCATCTACCTTCATTTCTTCAAAATAGAGAAACGCCATAGCTGTCAGCATCTCAAACTGTGTAGGTACCTCCATATTGTTTTCTTCCATAAACTTCATTTTGTCTATAACCATATTGGCATACTTAACAAAATGCTCCTCCGATATCCATCCACCATTTATAACCATTCTTTCCGTTATCTTATAGAGATGAGGAGATGTATATGCTCCTACTCTATAGCCCGCATGTTTCAAGATATTCGAGATTATAGCAGTTGTTGAGCCTTTGCCGTTTGTACCTGCAACGTGTATAAACTTAACTTTTTTTTGAGGATTTTCCAGTAGCTCCAGAAGCTTTGCAGTTCTCTCTAAGCCTGGTCTACAACCAAACTTCATACTATTTTCTATATAACTAACCATTTGCTCAAAATTCATTTGTAACACCTCTTGTTCTCACTTACTCTATTTCATTGTTTTGATTCTCTCCAATACCTTATCATACATTTCCTGATATTTGGCTTCCTTAGCTCGTTCCTCCTCGATTACACTCTGAGGTGCCTTAGCTACAAAGCCTTGGTTGTTCAACTTGCCTCTTACTCTTTGAAGCTCCTTCTCAAGGTTTTCCTTCTCTTTATTTAGTCTTTCCTTTTCCTTCTCCATATCAACAAGATCCTCAAGAGGAATAAATATCTCAGCACCTGGTATCACTACAGGGATTGCACCTTCTGGTATTTGAGACTTGTCACTTAAAAGTTTTATCTCAGAAGCAGAAGCCAATCTTTCAAAGTATAGACTTCCTTCTTCGATAGCTTGCTTTACCTTTTCATCAGTTGCAATTATCAGTACCTTTGCTTTTCTAGAAGGAACTACATTCATCTCAGCCCTTATATTTCTTATCGACTTTATTGCTTCCATCACAATTTCCATTTTTTTTTCTTGCTCAGGCATGTTTCTCTTCTCATTATACTCTGGCCATTTGGAAATCACTATTGATTCATCCGTTCCCGGCAAATGCTGATAGATTTCTTCTGTAATAAATGGCATCAAAGGATGTAAAAGCTTCATTGTTCCTGCTAATACATCAATTAGAGTTATTTGAGCCGTAAGCTTTGATGTTTCATCTTCTCCATATAGTCTTGGCTTTACAAGTTCAATATACCAATCACAGAATTCATCCCATATGAAATCATACAGCTTTTGTGCAGCTATACCTAATTCAAATTTCTCCAGATTTTCTGTAACTTCTTTAATAACTGTATTATATCTACTAAATATCCATTTATCAGCTGTTGTTAAGTTTTTCTCATATGCATTTCTATCAGCATTTGCATATTCATCAGTATCCAAATTCATCATTACAAATCTTGAAGCATTCCAAATCTTGTTTGCAAAATTTCTGCAAGCTTCAACCTTTTCCAAAATTAACCTCATATCATTTCCTGGAGAATTTCCTATAATAAGGTTGAATCTCAAAGCATCTGCTCCATATTGGTCAATAACTTCTAGTGGGTCTATTCCATTGCCTAGGGATTTACTCATCTTTCTACCCTCAGCATCTCTTACCATTCCATGTATGAATACATGCTTAAATGGTATCTCCTTCATATTCTCCATCCCTGAGAAAATCATTCTTGCAACCCAGAAGAATATAATATCATAGCCTGTAACCAGTACATTTGTAGGATAGAAGTATTTTAAATCTTCTGTGTTCTCTGGCCAGCCAAGGTTGAAAATGGCCAAAGTGCAGAACTAAACCAAGTATCAAAAGTATCTTCATCCTGTTTAAGCTTGCACTACCGCACTTACTGACATTTGCCTGGCTTTTCCTTTGCTACTATCACTTCTCCGCAATCCTGACAATAGTAAGCAGGAATTCTATGTCCCCACCAAAGCTGTCTTGAAATACACCAATCCTGAATGTTTTCCATCCAGTTAAAATATATCTTTGAAAATCTTTCAGGTACAAACTTAATTTCTCCATCTCTTACTACTTCTAATGCAGGCTCTGCAAGTGGCTTCATCTTAACAAACCATTGCTTTGATAATATTGGTTCAATTACTGTTTGACATCTATAACAATGTCCTACATTATGCTTATGATCCTTTATCTTAACCAATAATCCTAGCTCTTCAAGATCCTTTACAATTGCCTTTCTTGCTTCATATCTGTCCATACCCTTGTATTTGCCACCTAGCTCATTTATAGTACCATCATCATTCATAACTCTTAGTCATAGGCAGGTTATGTCTCATACCTACTTCAAAGTCATTAGGATCATGAGCAGGAGTAATTTTAACTGCTCCTGTTCCAAATTCCATATCAACATAATCATCTGCAATTATAGGTATTTCCTTGTTCATTAGAGGCAATATCAAAGTTTTTCCACTAAGATGCTTATATCTATCATCCTTTGGATTAACTGCAACAGCTGTATCTCCAAGCATTGTCTCTGGTCTTGTTGTTGCTATTTCAATAAATTCATCGCTGTCCTTTATAGGATATTTTATATGCCAGAAATTTCCTTGCTTGTTCTTCATATTCAATTTCTGCATCTGAAATTGAAGTCTTACAATTGGACACCAGTTTATTATTCTTTCTCCTCTGTATATAAGACCTTTTTCATAAAGTCTTACAAATACTTCTTTAACTGCTTTTGAACATCCTTCATCCATTGTAAATCTTTCTCTGCTCCAATCACAGGAGCTTCCAGTTTTTTAAGCTGATTTAATATTCTTCCGCCATATTCATCCTTCCATTCCCATGCTGTCTCAAGGAATTTTTCTCTTCCAATCTCATATTTGGTTATGCCTTCCTTTGCCAAAGCTTCAACAATTTTTGCTTCTGTAGCAATACTTGCATGGTCAGTTCCTGGAAGCCATAGTGTACAGTAGCCTTGCATTCTTTTCCATCTAATAAGTATATCCTGAAGAGTATTATCCAGCGCATGCCCCATATGAAGCTGACCTGTAATATTTGGTGGTGGTATAACTATTGTATAAGGCTCCTTTTCTTATCAACCTTTGGTGTAAAATATCCTTTTTCTACCCAAGTTTTATACATTCTATCTTCAACTTGTTTAGGATCATAGGATTTTGCCAATTCTTTTTCTTCACTCATGAAAATTCCTCCTTTATAATTGCCTTTATATTGTTTGCAATTTTTTCCAGATAAAACAAAAACCCCTCGTCCAAATGTAAGGACGAAGGGATATTTCCGCGGTACCACCTTAATTCCGGCAATCACCGGCGCTCATATGTTTAACGGACTTGCTATCCGCCTGCACCTACTAATCTCAGCACAGGAGCTCCAAAGCTACCTTCCGAAGCATCTTTCCTAAAGAATCTTACAGCCTATGGATTCTTCTCTCTAAAAGGTGATGTCTACGTACTCCTCTTTATCAACGCTTTTATTTTGTTAATTTATAGTATATTATATACCAATAGATAGAATTGTCAACATTATTTTTTAGCTATAAAACTAATTTTATTTTTTAGCTATAAAACTAATTTGGGTTATTCTTCCATTTCTCGATTTTTTTCTAATATATCTAACAATTCTCTTATATATGGATTATTAGGATGTTGCTTTATTAATTCGCTTAGTTCTTCTGCTGTTTCCTCTCTTTCTGAATCTTCCTGCTTGAACATCAGGTTAAACAGCACTTCTGCAAATACTCCTATTACCTCTGCATTTTCAGGATTTTGCTTTACTAAGCCTCTTAGCTCTGTTATCGTTTCCTTTATCCCTGCTTCATCCTGTTTAGCCGTCATGTTAACCAGCCCTTTTGCCAATACTCCTATTACCTCTGCATTTTCAGGATTTTGCTTTGCTAAGTCTCTTAATTTTGTAATTACAGCTTCACATATTTCTCCATCAGCCACCAATATTGCATTTGCTAAAAACATTGTAAATGCAAGCTTGCTTATTTTATTTTTACTTTCAATAGCTGGTTCAAGTAATCTTATTAATAAGTCTTTGTTGATTTTAAGAATATCATAATAGTCTTTAAACATCATACTAAAAAATATAAAGGCTTTAACTGGGCTTTTCCAAGCATTACTTAATATAGTATGTACTTTTTCGCTCTTCTTTTCTATAAGCTGTCTAATAACAAAATACTCACCCAATAAGTCAGGTTGCATTGGGGGTATAGTATAATATTCGCTATCCTCTCTCATTGAGATTAAGCCAGCTCTTAACAACATATCCTCTTCGTCTTCAAATACTTTGTAATTACTTGTCTTTTCAGTTATGATTTTCCAATCATCTGGACAAAGCTCCTCTGCATCTGCTGTAATAGCAAGTCCATTACATATAGTAGCCATTAATTTCAAACTGATATAAGCATTATTTAATATTTTATCATCAGTGCTTACTGCACCCCTCATATTACCTTCATAATGTCTTATTTCTCGTTTAATAACATAATCAAATATCTCATCTCTACTCCACCTTGAGAAAGCTTTTTTATTTTCAAAATATGCATCAACCAAGATTAATGCATACAAAGGTCTGCATAATTTTGAGTCAATTTCTTTAAGCTTAAAATTTATCTGCTTTATTTCTGATTCAGTTAAGGATTTATGATAATTCTTAGCAAAATCCCCAATGATTTTAGTCATATACTCTGTATCAAGTGGTTGAAGCTCAATAAAATCATTTTTATAGCATGAGTCAATAATACTCTGGCTATATAATATATCTCCATATTTCATTTGTTCAACCCATGTGGCATCATTAATATTTTTACCTTCACGTTCTATTAAAATAATTCGATTTTTTATTGTACAATTCTGTTTGCATAAATAGATTAACCATTGACCTATGATTTTTGAATATGCTTGTACATAATCTATAATAAATAGAGTATTTTTATTAAGGCTATCAGAATTTTTTTTCAATTCTTCAAGTTCTGATGGATATAAATCTATTACATCCCAATTCTTTTCTCTTAATCTTTTTCCAAATTCATATACTAATCTACTTTTTCCGCTTCCACCTGCACCAGTAATTGCCCACCATTTGATATCAGTATCTGTGCCCAAGATGCAAAATCCATTAGAGCTTCTAATTCTTTTTCACGACCAAAAAAATCTACAGCTCCAGATTTATATCCAAATAAATTTGAGTTTTTTGGCTTTGTTATACTCTCATAATAATTAAGTCTTTGAAAAGCTTGATTATCTGCCTCTTGAAGCAATTTCTCCAATATAATTCTAACAGCTTCATGTTTACCAGAAGGATATAAAATTGCACGAATACCTTTTTCCCCTAGTTCTTTTACTCTGGCTTCTCTACTTTTCTTATTACAATCAACAATTGCATAGTTTACTACTCCATCCTCTAGGGTTTGTTTTAGAACGCTCATAGTCCGGTCTTTGTTTAAACTACAACCTAAAAATAACATAATCTTATGTTCAAAGCATTTTGCCAATTCCTTTACTAAATCACTATTTGTAGTATAATTTTCTTCATACTTTTCTTTGGTCAAAATTAAGTGACCTGGCTCCGAAATATCACCATGAAATTTGTACAGTGTTGTCTTATCTTTTGATCTTAATGCCTTTATCAACTTTTCTTTATCTCCTGGATGACCAATTGCACTAAACGAAGTTTGCTGCTTATTATAGACCTTCTCCAAGACTTGTTCAAAATTAGTTGTTATAACAAGAACCTTAAATAGTAAAGGTAGTAAATATACTGCTTCCTTTTCAAGTTCACTAATTGGAATATTATCAAGCTTATTTGTAGAAAATTCAAATTCAACATCATCTGTAAAATTTACTTTAATTCGATTAAACTCCAAGAAAGATGCCGCTTCTTCATATTTATTTTCTTTTAACAGTTTTTTCAATTTCTCTTTTTTCTTTGGATCATACAGTTTTTTAGATACACTTACTAGAAATTTACTCCAAGTTGGATAGGCAAAAGCTGATAGACCCGCTCCAACAAATGGTACTATTTCGTTTAAATTTTCTCTGATAAGCTCATATACCCTTGGATTATCAACACTATAATTCATTATTTCCTCAAATGTCATTTTATCCACCCCTTACTATTTCATAATCGTTTTAGCTTGTCCATAATTAAATTATAAAAACATTATTTCATTAATGATTATTATACCAATATTAGTATTATCTTACTATGAATATTTTTACAGTTTACTTCAAATCAAACTGACTCTTCTTCTTAATCGACAAATATCCCCTTAGTTATACAGTCAAAGCTATTATTGCTTGATATCTACAGCATCTTTAGAATTCCATTCAACAAATCCGCATTATGTTGTAAATCACTTCCAACAAGCATGTTATCATGGTTTCCTTTTCCATTATATATCTTCATACTTCCCTCTATGGCATTTTGCCATGATATTGTAAATTGTTCTCTTTTTTCTTCGTCTAATGTATCAGATAATATTAGATGAATATTGGATTTTAGCTTATCATCTTTTACTGTAAAATTTCTCAAGTAATCAATATATACATTAATGTTTTTCTCTATAGAGGCTCTAAATTGTTCTAAATCCTGGGTTTGATTAAACTCATCAAATCTTTTTCTATCTTCCATATCTTTCATGCTTTGTTCTACAATTTTCATTAAATCTACTTTTCCACCCTTCATATCCTTGAATCCTCTGTTTTCCAAGTCTGTTTCAAAATTATTATATCTGAAACTCTATGTCCTCCTTTTATCATTTGAAAAGCTACATCATAGGCAAGAGTACCACCCGCTGAATAACCAATTAAAACATAGGGGCCAGCTTTCTGTATTTCTAAAATTTTCTTAACATACTGGTCTATACCATTTTCAGTATCAATAAAATCAAAGACATATAAGGAATGTGTATCAATTAGCGGTGCAAGTTTTCTATAAGCTAATCCACTGCCCCCTAATGGAGGAAGTGCAAATATATTTTTCTCCTTTTTCTCATTCAGTACATATACTTGATTAACAAAGCTACCTTCCTGTATAGCCTCCGATATACCTTTTATAGTTGGTTTTTGTATTATTTTTTGTGGATATATGTTTATACCGAGTTCTTTAATTATCCTTAATACTAGGCTTATTATCTTAAGTGAATGTCCTCCAAGCTCAAAGAAGTTGTCATTGATACCTATTTTTTCTACTTCAAGTACCTCTTTCCATATTTCTACCAACTTCTCTTCCATGCTGTTTCTTGGGGCTTCATATTCTGCTCTTGAAATTATATTTCCATCTGGCTGTGGCAGTGCTTTTCTATCCACCTTACCATTTTTAGTTAGTGGCAGTTTATCTAGCTGTATGAAATATGATGGTATCATGTAGTCGGGTAAATCTTTTGATATATATGCTCTTAGCTCTGCCGCTGTCAGTTCTTTCGCTCCTACCACATATGCACATATAGCTTTGTTTCCGCTATTATCATCTATTGCTATTACCACTGTCTCCTTCACAGCTTCATGGCTTAAAAGCTTGTTTTCTATTTCTCCAAGCTCTATCCTATATCCCCTTACCTTTACCTGATGATCTATTCTTCCTAAAAATTCAATATTTCCATCAGCCATCCATCTTGCCAAGTCTCCAGTCCTATACATTCTGGTTCCTAATTCAAATGGATTATCTACAAACTTCTCTGTTGTTAATTCGGGTCTGTTGAGATAGCCTCTTGCCAATCCTGCTCCTGCTATGCAGAGTTCTCCTGCTACTCCAACTGGTACTAGGTTACTAAATTTATCTACTATATATATATCAGTGTTTGATATTGGCTTTCCAATATTTATTTGCCCTTGGTTTAGTTCTTTTACTGTTGACCAAATTGTTGTTTCTGTTGGTCCATATACATTATATATTTTAGCCTTTGTCTTGCTTCTTAGCTTCTCTAGTAAGGATTGTGGTAGTGCCTCTCCTCCTATTAGTATTTCTTTTAAATTGTCAAATACCTTAGTATTACCTATATCCGTCAATAGCTTCATTCTGGATGGAGTTGTCTGTATTATGTCAATTTTCTCCCTTATTATTATTTCACTTAGCTTATTTATATCTTTTTGGCTGTCTTTATCCGCTATTACTATTCTTAAGCCTTTAATTAGAGACAATAAGGTCTCCAAGCCAAATATATCAAAGGATATGCTAGTCACAGCTAATATGGTTTTTTCTGATGCAAACTCAATATTATTTGCCATTCCTGTTATAAAGTTTACTACTGAGCGGTCTTCTACCATAACTCCTTTGGGCTTGCCTGTACTTCCAGAGGTATATATTATATAGGCAAGATTCTGTGGATTTTTTCTACTATCAATATTGCTTGAATTTCCTTGATACAGCTTTTCATCTTCAAGCTCTATTATTTGTCCTATAAATTCTACTTTGCCCTTTGTCCTAGACTGTGCCAGCAATATTACTGCTCCACTGTCCTGTAACATATACTCTATTCTATCCTCTGGATATTCTGGGTCTATGGGTAGATAAGCTCCTCCAGCCTTTAATATCCCCATTATACCTACCATCATCTCTAGTGAGTGTTCTACCATTATTGCAACTATACTATCAGCGCTTACGCCCTTGTCTCTTAACACCCTTGCCAGCTGGTTTGCTCTCTCGTTTAGCTCCTTATATGTGAGATTATCACCCTCATATACAACTGCTATGCTCTCAGGTGTCCTCTCTGCCTGTTCCTCAAACAACTGATGTATTGTCTTGTCCTTTGGGTAATCAGCTTTTGTGTTGTTGAAGTCTATTAATATTTCCTGTCTTTCTTTTTTGGTCAATATCTCTAGTTCTGATAGTTTTATATCTGTGTTTTTTGTTATTACTCGCATTATGTTCTCTAAATGCTTGTACATTTTCTGTATTGTTGCCTTGTTAAATAGCTTCGTACAGTATTGTATTGCTATACTTATGTTATCTCCTAATTCTTCGGCAATCACAGTCATATCAAATTTTGATATTTTATTCTCTGATTTATATGGACTTATCTTTATATCTTCTACTATCACTTCCGACATATCCATATTTTGCAGTATCAGCATTACATCAAATACTGGGTTTCTGCTAAAGTCTCTTGTTACATTTAGCTTCTCCACCAGCTCTTCAAATTGATAGTCCTGATTTTCATATGCTCCTAATGCATTTTCCTTTACTTCCATAAGGAACTCTTTAAAAGTCTTTTCTCCACTTGGATAGTTCCTCATTGCCAAGGTATTTATAAACATCCCTATGATATTCTCTAGGTCTGCATGTGGTCTTCCTGCTATTGGACTTCCTACTACTATATCTTCTTGTCCACTGTATTTTGACAATAGTATATTAAAGGTACTTAGTAATACCATATACATGGTACTTCCTGTAGCTTTTGCTACTTGTCTAAGCTTATTTGTAAGTTTTTTGTTTATCTTAAATTGTATAGAATCTCCCTCATAGCTTTGTACTGCTGGTCTTTGGTAGTCTGTAGGAAGATTTAGTACAGGTATTTCTTCTTCAAATTGCTTTAGCCAGTATTCTTCTTGTGTCTTTATACTGTCACTTCTAATCAATTCATTCTGCCATTTTGAGAAATCCTTGTACTGTATCCTTAGTGGTTTTAGTTCTTCTCCTGCATAAATCCTTGAGAATTCCTCTACCAATATTCCCATTGATACTCCGTCAGATATTATATGGTGCATGTCATACATCAATATATACTTATTTGTGCGCACTTTAACAAGTCCCACTCTTAGAAGCGGTGCTTTAGATAGATCAAATGTCCTTATGAAGCTCTTAACTATATCTTCTATTTTATTGTCTTTTTTTACCTTATACTCTTCTATCTCAAATTCTACTCGCTTATGTACTTTTTGTACTAACCCATCCTCTACTACTTCAAAGCTGGTTCTCAATGCCTCATGTCTATGCATCAGCTTATTAAAGGCTTCCTTTAATCGTTCAACATCTAGTTCTCCCTCTAATTTCAATACCCTAGGCATATTGTAGCTGATGCTATTAAGTTCAAGCTGTTGCAGTGTATACAGCCTCTTTTGTGCTGATGACATCTCATAGTACTCTTTTTCTTCTACTGGCTCTATTGTTGAGTAGATACTTTCTTCACTGTATTTAATGTACTCCGATATTCCTTTTATTGTAGGATTAATAAATATCTCCTTTAGCGGTACTTCTGCATTTAATACCTTATGTATCTTTGCCATTAGGCTTGTTGCCTTTAGTGAGTGTCCTCCCAGCTCAAAGAAGTTATCATTGATACTTATCTTTTCTACCTCAAGTACATCTCTCCATATAGCTACCAGCTTCTCTTCAGTACTATTTCTTGGGGCTTCATATTCTGTACCTGTAATTATATTTCCACCTGTCTCAAGTTTTGGTAGTGCCTTTCTATCCACCTTACCGTTTTTTGTTAGCGGCAGCTTCTCTAGCTGTATGAAATATGATGGTATCATGTAGTCAGGTAAATCTTTAGATAGATACGCTCTTAGTGCTGATACTGTAAGCTCTCCCTCTGATACTACATATGCACATATATACTTGTTTCCACTATTATCATCTATTGCTATTACTGCTGTCTCCTTCACATCTTCATGGCTTAAAAGCTTGTTTTCTATTTCTCCAAGCTCTATTCTATATCCCCTTATCTTTACTTGATGGTCTATTCTGCCTAAGTATTCTATATTTCCATCAGGTAGCCATCTTGCTAAGTCTCCTGTCTTGTACATTCTTTCCCCTAAGACAAATGGGTTTTCTACAAACTTCTCTGCTGTTAGTTCTGGTCTATTTAGATATCCTCTTCCTAGACCAATTCCTGCAAAGCATAGCTCTCCACGAATTCCTATAGGCTGTATATTGCTATTTTTATCTATTATGTATGCCTTTATATTACTTAACGGCTTTCCAATAGCAATATTTTTAGTTTCCTTATCAAAATTCTTTAGTGAATATCTTGTTACATAGATTGTTGTTTCTGTTGGTCCATATATGTTTTCTAGTTCTGCTGTCCTTATTAGTCTGTAGAATCTATTTACTGTTTCTTTGCTTAAGGCTTCTCCTGCTGCAAATACATATTTTAGACTATTGAGTTTGTTTACATTCCTTTCGTCTAGTCCTTCTAGCAGCACGTTTAACATTGATGGTACAAAGTTTACATGTGTTACCTTGTATTTTTCTATTGCATTTAAAATCCCTATTACATCTTTTTCTTCCCCAGGATTTAGTATTGCTAGCTTTCCATTTCCTATGAACCAACCAAATATTTCAGTAACTGATACGTCAAAGGTATATGAGGTCTTTAGTAAATATACATCTTCCTTAGTTAATGGATAATTCCTTTCCATTTCTGTAAGTGTATTTATTGCACTTTCGTGTTCTATCATTACTCCCTTTGGATTTCCTGTACTTCCTGAGGTATATATTATATATGCTAAATCCTTGGGTGAGTTTATATTTTCTAGCTTAGCTTCTTCTTTTGAATAGCTTTGTTCGCTTTCTAAGTTTAATATCTCACCATCAAATTCTATATTTTTGACATATTTGCTTTGTGTCAAAATAAGCTCAGCTTTACTATCCTCTAAAATGTAGCTTATTCTATCATCTGGGTATTCAGGGTCTATAGGCAGATATGCTCCTCCTGCCTTCAATACACCCATTATACCTACTATCATTTCTAAGGATCTTTCTACCATTATACCTACTATACTGTCACTGCCTACTCCCTTATCTCTTAACACTCTTGCTAACTGGTTTGTCCTCTCGTTTAGCTCCCTATATGTCAGCTTATGGTCTTCATATACAACTGCTATGTTATCAGGTGTTCTCTCTGCCTGTTCCTCAAACAGCTGGTTTATTGTCTTATCCTTTGGATAGTCTTCTTTTGTGTTATTGAAGTCTATTAATATTTGTTGTCTTTCTTCCTCTGTTAAAATTTCTACTTCTGATAGTTTAATATTTATATCTTCTATCACTGTTTGCATTATATTTTCTAAATGTCTATACATTCTTTCTATGGTAGCTTTGTTAAATAGCTTCGTACAGTATTGTATAACTATACTTATACTATTTTCCAGTTCTGTTGCATACATAGTTATATCTAATTTAGATACTTTATTCTCTGACTTATATGGACTTATCTTTATACCTTCTGCTGTTGCTTCTCCCCTATCCATATTTTGCAGTACAAACATCACATCAAACACTGGATTTCTGCTAAAGTCTCTTGTTACATTTATCTTCTCCACCAGTTCTTCGAATTGATAGTCCTGATTTTCATATGCTCCTAATGCATTTTCCTTTACTTCCATAAGGAACTCTTTAAAAGTCTTTTCCTCTCTAGGATAGTTCCTCATTGCCAAGGTGTTTATGAACATCCCTATGATATTCTCTAGGTCTGCATGCGGTCTTCCTGCTATTGGACTTCCTACTACTATATCTTCTTGTCCACTGTATTTTGACAATAGTATATTAAAGGTACTTAGCAATACCATGTACATAGTACTTCATGTAGCTTTAGCAATTTGTCTTAGCTTGTCTGTCAGCTCTTTGCCTATCTCAAACTGTATAGAAGCTCCCTCATAGCTTTGTACTGCTGGTCTTTGATAATCTGTTGGGAAGTTTAGCACAGGTATTTTTTCTTCAAATTGCTTTAACCAGTACTCTTCTTGTGTCTTTATACTATCACTTCTAAAGAGTTCATTCTGCCATTCTGAAAAATCCTTGTACTGTATTCTTAGTGGTTTTAGCTCTTTTCCTGCATATATCCTTGAGAATTCCTCTACAAGTATTCCCATGGATACTCCATCAGATATTATATGGTGCATATCATACATCAATATATGCTTATTTGTCTGAACTTTAACAAGCCCTACTCTTAGAAGTGGTGCTTTTGACAAATCAAATGCTTTTATAAAGCCTTTTACTATGTCTTCTATTTTATTGTCTTTTTCTACCTCATACTCTTCTATCTCAAATTCTACTTGCTTATGTACTTTTTGCACTAATCCATCTTCTATTAACTCAAAGCTGGTTCTTAATGCTTCATGCCTTTGTATCAGCTTATTAAAGGCTCCCTCTAGCTTATTTACGTCTAACGCTCCTTCTAACTCCAATACTCCAGGCATATTGTAGCCGGTACTTAGAAGCTCTAATTGCTGTAGTGTATATATCCTCTTTTGTGCTGACGACATCTCAAAATACTCTTTTTCTTCTACTGGCTCTATTGAGGTGTATATACTTTCTTTGCTGTCCTTAATGTATTCAGATATTCCTTTTATTGTAGGTGCTTTGAATATCTCCTTTAGAGGCACTTCTGCGTTCAATTCCTTATGTATCTTTGCTGTTAAGCTTGTTGCCTTTAGAGAATGTCCTCCTAGCTCAAAGAAGTTATCATGTATACCTATCCTATCTACTCCAAGTATCTCTCTCCATATATCTACTAGCTTTTCTTCTGTACTGTTTCTAGGTGCTTCATATTCTATTCCAGTAGATATATTACTATCTGGCTCTGGCAGTAACCTTCTGTCTACCTTTCCATTTGAGGTTAGTGGCAACTTCTTCTAGCTGTATAAAGTATGATGGTATCATATAGTCAGGTATAGCTTTAGCAAGATGTTCTCTTAGCTCTAGCACTGTCAGCTCCTTCTCACCAACTACATATGCACATAAATACTTACTTCCACTATTATCTTCTCTTGCTATTACTAATGTCTCTTTTATTGCTTCATGTCTTAGGAGCTTGTTTTCTACCTCTCCAAGCTCTATTCTAAAGCCCCTTATCTTTACTTGATGGTCTACTCTTCCTAAAAATTCAATATTCCCATCTGGCATCCATCTTGCCAAGTCTCCTGTTTTATACATCCTTGTTCCTGGCTCAGATGGATTGTCTACAAACTTCTCTGCTGTTAATTCTGGTCTGTTTAGATAGCCTCTCGCCAGCCCATCTCCTGTTATACATAGTTCTCCTACAACTCCTATTGGTTGCAGGTTGTTATACTTGTCTAGTATGTATATCTTTGAATTACTTATTGGTTTTCCTATTGGAGGAAGCTCAGCTATATCACTTTCACTATCTACCATATATGTTGTTACTACATGAGTCTCTGAAGGACCATAGTGATTATGCAAAAATACCTTTGTTCTTCTTAGATATTTTTTTAGTTCATCTGTTACTACCAGCTGTTCCCCTGCAACAATAATATGCTTTATACTACTTGATAAATTTTGTATATACTCTGGTTGACTTACAATATACTTAAAATATGCAGTTGCCATAAATAATACTTCAATCTCTTTTTCTTCTATAAACTTAAGCAGTTTATTTGTATCCTTCCTTGTCTCACCCGTTGGTATATACAGCTCACCACCGCATAAAAGTGTGGAAAATACTTCCTGACAGAATACATCGAAGCAAATAGTTGTAAATTGTAATACCTTTGTTTTAAAATTAATATCTGTCTTTTTGTATTCAAAATTTATTAAGTTATTAATAGCTTTATGTGGTAATAGTACTCCCTTTGGCTTTCCTGTGCTTCCTGAGGTATATATTGCATATATTAAATTTTCTACGCAATTTATATTTTCAAGATTATGTTTGAATCCTTGGTATATGCATTTATCATCTAGGAATATCATTTCTCTATTAGAGCAAACTCTATCCTTTAGTTCTAATTGAGTAAGTAAAATATTAGCTCCACTATCCTCTAGCATATACTCTATTCTATCCTGGGGATATTCAGGATCTATTGGAAGGTATGCTCCCCCAGCTTTTAAGATACCTATTATACCTACTATCATCTCCAGTGAACGCTCTACCATAATCCCTACTATACTGTCAGATACTACGCCCTTATTTCTTAATACCCTTGCCAACTGGTTCGCTTTCTCGTTTAACTCCCTGTAGGTCAGCTTACTGCCTTCAAATACAACTGCTACATTGTCAGGAGTTCTCTCTGCCTGTTCTTCAAATAGCTGGTGTATTGTCTTATCACTTGGATAATCTGCTTTTGTGTTGTTAAAATCTAATAATATTTGCTGTCTTTCTTCTTCTGTCAGCATGTCTACTTCTGATAATTTAATATCTATATTTTCTGTTGTCGCTTGCATTATGTTTTTCAAGTGTTTATACATTCTCATTATTGTAGCCTTGTTAAATAGCTTGGTACAGTATTGTATTTCTATATTTATACTATTCTCCCGCTCTACCGCAGTCATAGTGATATCAAATTTAGATATCATATTTTCCGACTTATATGGTCTTATATTTATACCTTCTACTGTTGCTTCTCCCCTGTCCATATTCTGTAATACCAGCATTACATCAAACAATGGGTTTCTGCTAAAGTCTCTTGGTATATTTAGCTTATCAACCAATTCCTCAAACTGATAATCTTGGTTTCCATATACTCCTAATGCATTCTCTTTTACCTCTCTTAGGAACTCTTTGAAAGTCTTTTCACCACTTGGATAATTCCTCATTGCTAAGGTATTAACAAACATTCCTATAATATGTTCTAAATCTACATGTGGTCTGCCTGCGATTGGACTTCCCACGACTATATCCTCTTGTCCACTATATTTTGACAATAGTATATTAAAGGTACTTAGCAATACCATATACATAGTACTGCCTGTAGCTTTAGCAATTTGTCTTAACTTGTCTGTCAGCTCTTTATCTATCTCAAATTGTATAGAAGCACCCTCAAAGCTTTGTACTACTGGTCTTTGGTAATCTGTGGTCAGATTTAGTACAGGTATTTCTCCTTCAAATTGCTTTAACCAATATTCTTCCTGTGTCTTTATCTTGTCTGATTTAAATAGCTTATTTTGCCATTCTGAGAAATCCTTGTATTGTATTCTTAGTGATGTTAATTCTATCCCTGCATATGCCTTTGAGAATTCATCCACAAGTATTCTCAAAGAAGTTCCGTCAGATATTATATGATGCATATCAAACATTAATATATGCTTATTTGTCTGTACCTTAACAAGCCCGACTCTTATTAGTGGTGCTTTTGATAAGTCAAAGGCTCTAATAAAACCTTTTATTATTTCTGTTATTTCTTTTTCTTCTTCTGCCTCATATTCTTCTATCTCAAATTCTACTTTATTATGTACCTTCTGTATTAAGCCTTCTTCTGTTGTCTCAAAGCTTGTCCTTAATACGTCATGTCTTTGTATTAGCTTGTTGAAGGCTTCTTTTAACCGCTCTTGAACTAAGTCTCCCGCAAGCTCCAATACCCCAGGCATATTGTAGCTTGTACTATTAGGCTCTAATTGTTGCAGTGTATATATCCGCTTTTGTGCCGATGACATTTCATAGTAGGCTTTTTCTTCTGCTAACTCGATTGATGAATAAATACATTCTTTGCTTTCCTCAATATACTCCCTTATTCCTTTTATTGTGGGATTAGCAAATATCTCCTTTAGTGACACCTCAGCGTTAAATACCTTATGTATTTTGGCAATTAAGCTTGTTGCCTTTAATGAATGTCCACCCAACTCAAAGAAGTTGTCATTGATACCGATATTTTCTACTCTAAGTACTTCTCTCCAAATATCTACTAGCTTTTTTTCAGTGCTATTTCTTGGTGCTTCATAGTCATGGTTATTATTCATATACTTACGCTGTTCTGTAGTTATTTCTAGGAGTTTCTTTCCTGTACAGTATTTTAGCTGTGTTAGATAGTTTTTATGTAACAATTCCTCTTCGTTATTCATATTTACCTGCCAAGTAGGCTCTACTGTATAGCATTCTTTTGTGTGGGTAACAGCAACCTCACTTACAAAAGTCTCCTCCTGCTTTCTTAGTCGTTCTTCACAAAAATGACATTCTATATATTCTATTGAAGTATCTATGTTCTCAATTGTTATTTCGTAGCTCTTACAATTTTCTGTTTCCCATACCAGCTGCCATCTACTGCTTATTAAGAATTCTTCAAAAGGTTTATTCTTCTTAGTAGGATAAAAATCTGACTCTATTTTATCAATGCCCCTAGCCTTACAGTATCTGCCTATTTCTGCTAACACCACAGCCTCTACTTGTCTTCCCAATACCCTACAGCTTAAAAGGAATGTATCTATATATGCGGTTTCTTCTTTTACTTTCATTATTACAACACCAGTTAATCCGTACTCTCCAAATGGGCCTCTATTTGTATTGCCCAGCATTTCATCTCTGGATTTTTCATAATAGCTTCTATATCAGCTTCTGTTCTTCTTATTGTGCTAAGGTTAAACTGGTTTGTCCTCTGTGTTAATTGGGCAACTCTAGGTATTTCGTCTTCTTCTACTTCATTTATATATATTTTTAGGTTTAACTCCTTTATGAAGTCTTCCAATGCAGTGTTTTCTTTTTGTACTTCCTGTCTTTGTCTTTCTACTTGATATAGCTTTGTCCTATTCTTATCTTCCTCAGTAAACTTTTCCCTATCAAATGCCCATACATGCTTTAGAAACAATGGTATTTGTCTTGGGTCTTCTGGCAGCTGTAAGGTTAGCACTTGTGGGTTGTTTGCCATCATTTCATAGCATTCCTTTGCATTATCATCAATAAAGACAAAGCTATCTATTCCAAGATTTAATTCTTGTGCTAATTCCCTTAGTCCTATATATTTTGACTCCCAGTTTATTTTCCAGCTTGTTAAATGCTTTCTTTTTAATTCCATCTGAGAATTTTTGTCGAATACCTCCCAAACATCCTCCTCATTGTTTTTACTGCTTAGCACTATAAGCATTCCTTCGTTGTACTTTTGTATTAGGAATTTTTGCATTTCAATGTATGGAGCTTCTAGGTCTATCCCCAAAGCACCATCCTCTCCAACAACGCCCTTCCATAAAGTATTGTCACAGTCTACTGCTATCACCTTAAATGTGTTTGGCTTTATTCCGTGAATTTTTCTTGCTATCATAGTGCCAAGGGCTGCATAGTATTCATCACTAAAAGGTATATGTCCAACCTTATCTGTTATAGGGTTAAATACTTCTTCTATATTGTATAGCTCTGCAATATCACAAAAATCCAAAAGACTTATATCGTCCATATTTTTAACTGTATCTATATATTCCTTATTAAGCTCCTTAATATAGTCTATTACTTCAACAGTTAGTCCTAGGTGGTTAGCCACTGGGAATATACCGATTATGTATTTTGAATTTTTCTGTTTGCTTTTAATAATATCTATAAGCTTTTCGTAATTATTCCTAATTAAGCTGCATTTTTCTTTGTCACTGTGTTTATTATCCCGAATCCAGTCTTCAAAGCGAACCATTATTAGGTTTATCCCTGTATTCTTTGATGTCAAGCTATCCTTATCTATTAATTCTTGGAATACCTGATTGTATGGTGCAAAGGTAACCTTTACACTCTCCCCAAGCTTTTCACCCCACCAGCTTAAATATTCTTCCAGGGGTTCAGCAGTAAAGGTTGATGAGATTACAACATTTGTTACTGTATTATCTATATTATTAGCCTTTCGCTTTTCCTCTATATTTTGTTTTTCCTCTTGGCTAAAAACTTCTATATCCAGTATATTTGATTCCAAATTTTCCAGTGTCTTAATAATTAATACTTCAAAATGCTTTGCTAAATTCAGCATACTAGAAGCTTTATACAGACTACTGTTATATTCTATAGAGCATTCAAGTTCATTTTCGTTATTTAACACCATATCAAGCTTAAAATCTAAGGTTGAGGTTTTCTTATCTAGTTTATATGGAGATATATCTAGATTATCAACCTTGATATCATCATAAAAATCTACCTCATTGTGAAATATCAGCATCGTATCAAATATTGGATTTCTTGTGTTTCTTATTGCATTACTACAGTTCTGTACTATTTTGTCAAAAGGATACTCTTGATTATCATATACTTCTTGAAGAAGTGCTTTGTATGTCTGTATATATTCAATAACCTTTGCATTGGGATTTACAGTGCTTCTAATTGGCAAGAAGTTTATGAAAATACCAACTACACTGTCTAAATCTGCATAATTCCTGTTTGCTACAGTTGATCCTACTATTATGTCCTTTTGATTAGAATATTTTGAAAGCAATATACTGTATAAGGATAACAGCAGGGTATTAAGTGTAGTATTCTCAGACTTTGCTAATTCCTGTAGCTGCTTCACTATGTCAGCATTTACTTTAAAATGAATATTATCTCCTGCAAAAGCCTGCCAATTCTTCTTTCTGATAATCCAAGGGCATGTTTAGGGACACAAATCCATTTTTAAAGGTTTCTATCCAATACTTTTCTTGTTTCTCTAGTCTTTCTTTGTAGTATGGTTTATTCATCCATTCTGAATAGTCCTTATATTGAATTCTTAGCTTTGGAAGCTCTGTTCCTTGATATAACATTAAAAACTCTTTTATCAATACTCCCATTGATATACCATCAGCAATAATATGATGCATATCACAAACTAATATATGCCTATTTGAGCTCACCTTAATAAGCCCTACTCTTAATAGTGGTGCTTTTGATAGATCAAAGCCTCTTATAAAGCTCTTCACTTTTTCATTTGCTTGTTCTTCATTTTCTGCTTCAATGTACGCCACTGTAAAGTCTACTTTTTTATGTACTTTTTGCACTAGATCTTCTTCTATTAAATCAAAGCTGGTTCTAAACGCTTCATGTCTATCTATTAGGCTTTCAAACACTTTTGCAAACTTCTCCAAGCTTAGCTCAGCATCTATTACTAATGCATTTGTAATGTTATAGCTTGTACTTTCCTTATCCATTTGATTGAGCATATACATTCTCTTTTGAGCTGATGACATATCATAAAACTCTTTTTCTTCTGCTGGCTCTATTGATGAATAGATACTTTCTTCACTGTCCTTAATGTATTCCGATATTTCCTTTATTGTTGGATTAGTAAATATTTTCTTTAATGGTACTTCTACATTCAATACCTTATGTATCTTCGCTACTAGGCTTGTTGCCTTTAGTGAATGTCCGCCCAGTTCAAAGAAGTTTTCAGTTATACCTATCTTCTCAATTCCAAGTATTTCTCTCCATATATCTACCAGCTTTTGTTCTACTTCGTTTCTAGGAGCTTCATATTCTACTCCTGTTGCTATACCTTCATGGGATAAAGGTAATGGTATATTATAAATAGCGTTACAATCAACTTTACCAGTCGGTGTTAGTGGTAATTCATCCAGTTGTATAAAATATGAGGGTATCATATAATCAGGAAGCTCTTTTCCAATACATTCTCTTAGCTCGCCAATTGTAAATTTCTTATCTGCTGATATATATGCATACAAAAATGTATCTTCTTGTTCACCTTTTTTACCTATGATAACAGCTTCCTTAATTCCAGCTATTTTCAATAGCTGACTCTCAATATCACCTAACTCTACTCTATATCCTCTTATCTTTATTTGATAATCTTTTCTTCCTATAAATTCTATACTACCGTCAGGCAAAAGCTTACCTAGGTCTCCTGTTCTATAAAGCCTTCCCATCCCTGGGTTATCCGAAAACACTTTGTCTGTTAAAGTATTATTTCTCCAATAGCCTAGTGCAACATGTTTGCATGCAACAATAATTTCCCCTGTCATTAATACGTCTACTTCTTCCCCATCCTCATCTATTAGAATAAGCTCTGTTTCACTTACAATATTCCCCAGTGTTATTCTCTTTATATCCTTTGAATACTCAATAAAAAGCGTTGAATTATATGAAGCTTCTGATTGTCCATATAAGTTAACCAATGTAGAGTATTTAAAGTAAGCCTTGAACATATCTATATCATGCTTTAGAAGAGCTTCTCCTCCTAAAACTATACATCTTAGCTTTTCAAAGGTTTCTTTTCCCGTCAGCATATATGTATAATATCTAAATAGGGTAGGAACTGAGTGCCATATTGTTATTCCTTCATCAACAAGCCAAGCTGTTAACTCCGAGGCATTAATCTGATTTCTTACATTTAAAGGATATAGCGAAGCCCCGCTTAATAATGCGCCATAAATATCCATAATAGCGGCATCATGGCTAAATGCTGAAAACAAGGTCATTCGTTCCTCATTAGTTATACCTAAATCTTTTATATAATTTTTAACATAATAATGCATATTCTCATAGCTCTGCATAACTCCTTTGGGCAATCCAGTTGACCCTGAGGTATAAAGTATGTATGCAATATCACTTCTCTCTATATTTAAGTCTAGGTTATTGCAGGGTATATCATCACCAAGACTTGTAATATCAATTATTTTGATATCAGCTAGTCCATCAATAAGACATTTTGCTAATTCATAATTTTCTGTGTTAGTAACCACTACTTTTGCTTCAGAGTTTTCTATCATATACCTCAATCTATTTTGAGGATATGAATTATCTAATGGTACATAGGTATGCCCTGATTTGATTGCTGCTATAGTTCCAATTATCATATCAATACCATGCTCAAATAATAAAGCTATATTGCAGCTTGCGCTTTCTATTCTCCCTGTCACAATTTTATAAGCTACTCTATTGGCATAGTTATTTAATTGAGAATAGGTAAAAGCTTCATCAAAAGTTTTAACAGCGACCTTATCTGAGAATTTATTTACTTGTTCTTCAAATATCTTTGCAATCACAGTATCTTCCCCTTTCAGCTATATATCAGACTAAACAATAAACTACTCTATGGCTAATTGAATGATAATTTTCTTTTTGTCTTCTTATTTTTATATTCTTTAATTGTACTGTTATTATTTTCTGCTATGTATTCCATTAATTTGATATACTGATTTACCATATTTTCTACTATATCTGGTTCAAATAAATTGCTTCTATAATTAACTAATAGCTCTATTGCATTTGCATACTCTCTAACATAGAAGATTAAATCAAACTTAATCTCATGTAAGTTCTCTTGATGATGGGACTCAAAGTCCTCAATCAAATCACTTTCATTCTCACCTATATTTAGCATATTGAAAAATACAGGAATCTTAGGATAGCTTATTTTTAGTTCATCTAATAGCAATTCAAGAGGGTAGCTTTGATATTCAAGAACATTTATTATGTTTTCGTTTACCCTCTTTAAAATATCTTCAAATGTATCGTTAATATCTATCTTATTTCTTATAAACATCGTGTTTATAAAAAAGCCTACAATACCCTTTGCATCATAATGCTGTCTGCCAGAGCCTGCTGATGCAATTGTAATATCCTCCTGACCTGTCAAATACGAAAAATAGATATTTAATACTCCTAAAAGAATCGAATACAAGCTTGAGTTATGCTCTTTAGCTAGCTGTTTTAGTTTATCTTTCAGAGCACTTGATATTGTACAACGGTATCCATTACTTCCATTTACATTTAAGCTGATACTGTTTGAGATTGGCAAATTTAATACTGGATTACCTCCGCTCATACTCTTAATCCAAAATTCCTTTGTCTTCTGCATTTTGACAGTATCTTTCATTAGGCTATTTTGCCATGCTGCAAAATCTTTATATTGTACCCTTAATGGTTTTAACTCTATAGCTATATTATTTTTATATGAATTATATAGTTGGATAAACTCTCTTTGCAGTAACTCCAATGACCATCCATCCGAAATTATATGGTGCATACAAATCATGATTTCATATTCTTCATTTTGATATTTAACTAATAGTACCCGATATAAAGGTGCTTTCTGTAAATCGAATGGTTTATTCAATTCCAAGCTTATTATCTCTTGCCTTTTTTCTAAACGTAGCTTGTCTTCTGTGCCGCTAATATCAATTTTTTTCACATTAAAAGCTATAACGTCATTTATTCGCTGCACTGATTCTCCCTTGACGATATCAAAGCTTGTCCTTAGGCTCTCGTGCCTTTCTATGATTTTTTCAAACACTTTATCAAAGGCAGCTTCATCAAGCTCCTCATAAAGAGTAAAATTACTGAAAATATTGTATGCGATACTATTTGGTTCAAGCTGATGCAAAATCCACAGTCTTTTCTGAGAGTATGATATTTCATAGTATTCACTTTTATCTAAAGGCTGTATTTTAGAATATGTACTTTCAGCACTGTTCATTATGTATTTACTCATTTCCTTTATTGTTGGTGCAATAAATATCTCCCTCAGTGGAATTTCCACGCTTAGCTCCTTGTGTATACTAGCTAATAAACTTGTTGCCTTTAGTGAATGTCCTCCAAGCTCAAAGAAGTTATCATTTATACCTATCTCCTTTACGCAAAGCACCTCTCTCCATATATCTACCAGCTTCTCTTCTGTAGCATTTCTAGGGGCTTCATATTCTACTCCTGTAGATATATTTCCATCTGGCTCAGGTAACGCCTTTTTGTCTACCTTTCCATTAGGTGTTAGGGGCAGCTTATCTATTTGTATGAAATATGCGGGTATCATATAGTCTGGCAAAGCTTTTGCTAAATGCTTTCTTAATTCTGCTATTGTAAGCTGTTCAGACTCTGCTATATATGCACATAAATATCCGTTTCCATTATTATCAACCCTCGCTATTACCACTGCTTCTTTTACCGCTTCATGGCTTAGAAGTTTGTTTTCTATCTCTCCAAGCTCTATTCGATAGCCTCTAATTTTTACTTGATGATCTATTCTTCCCATAAACTCTATATTGCCATCTTGTAACCATCTTGCATGATCTCCTGTTTTGTACATCCGTACTCCTGGCTCAGATGGATTGTCTATAAACTTATCTGCTGTTAATTCCGATCTGTTTAGATAGCCTCTTGCCAGTCCATCTCCTGTTATACACAGCTCTCCTACAACTCCTATTGGTTGCAGGTTATTGTACTTGTCTACTATGTATATCTTTGAATTACTTATTGGTCTTCCTATTGGTGTAAGCTCAGCTATATCCCCTTCGCAATTTATTGTATATGTTGTTACTACATGAGTCTCCGAAGGACCATAGTGATTATGCAAAAATACCTTTGTCCTTCTTAGGTATTTTTTTAGTTCCTCTGTTACTAATAGCTGTTCACCTGCAACTATTATATGCTTTATACTACTTGATAAATTTTGTATATACTCTGGTTGACTTACTAAGTATTTAAAATATGCAGTTGCCATAAATAATACTTCAATTTCTTTTTTTTCTATAAACTTAAGCAGTTTATTTGTATCATTCCTTGTCTCACCAGTTGGTATATACAGCTCACCGCCGCATAAAAGTGTGGAAAATACTTCTTGGCAAAATACATCGAAGCAAATAGTTGTAAATTGTAACACCTTTGTTTTAAAATTAATATTTGTCTTTTGGTATTCAAAATTTATTAAGTTATTTATAGCTTTATGTGGTAATAATACTCCCTTTGGCTTTCCTGTGCTTCCTGAGGTATATATTGCATATATTAAATTTTCTACGCAATTTGTATTTTCAAGATTATGATTAGCTCCTTTATATATAGTTTGGTCATCTAGGAATATCGTTTCTATATTAGGGTAAGCTTTTTCCTTTAGTATTATTTGAGTAAGCAATATATTAGCTCCACTATCCTCTAGCATATACTCGATTCTATCCTGGGGATATTCGGGGTCTATTGGTAGATATGCACCCCCAGCTTTTAAAATACCTATTATTCCTACTATCATCTCTAGAGAACGCTCTACCATTATTCCTACTATACTGTCAGATACTACGCCCTTATCTCTTAATACCCTTGCCAGCTGATTTGCTTTCTCGTTTAACTCCCTGTAGGTCAGCTTACTGCCTTCAAATACAACTGCTACATTGTCAGGAGTCCTCTCTGTCTGTTCTTCAAACAGCTTGTGTATTGTCTTATCACTTGAATAGTCTGCTTTTGTGTTATTAAAGTCTAGTAATATTTGCTGTGTATCTTCTTTTGTTAGCATGTCTACTTCTGATAGCTTAGTTTCTATATTTCCTGTAATTGACTGTATTATTCTCTGTAAGTGCTTGAACATTTTCTCTATTGTAGCCTTACTAAACAACTTCGTACAGTATTGTATTTCTATGCTAATTTTATTTCCTAGCTCTGTTGCATTCACAATCATGTCAAATTTTGATATTCTATTTTCTGCCTTATATGGCTTTATGGTTATACCTTCTGCTGCTAGTTCTCTCATATCCAGGTTCTGCAATATAAACATTACATCAAATACTGGATTCCTGCTAAAGTCTCTTGTTAGCTTCAGTTTCTCTACTAGCTCCTCAAATTGATAGTCCTGATTCTCATATGCTCCTAAGGCATTCTCCTTTACTTCTTTTAGAAATTCTCTATAGGTTTTTTCACCACTTGGATAATTCCTCATTGCCAAGGTATTTACAAACATTCCTATGATATGCTCTAGGTCTGCATGAGGTCGCCCTGCAATTGGACTTCCTACTATTATATCCTCTTGTCCACTGTATTTAGACAATAATATATTAATGCTACTTAGCAATACCATATACATTGTACTTCCTGTAGCTTTTGTTATTTGTATTAGCTTCTTTGTCAGCTCTTCGTTTATTTCAAATTCTATAGAATCTCCTTCAAAGCTTTGTACTGGTGGTCTTTGGTAGTCTGTTGGGAGGTTTAGTACAGGTATTTCTCCTTCAAACTGCTTTAACCAATATTCTTCCTGTACCTTTATACTGTTACTTCTAAGCAATTCATTCTGCCATTTTGAGAAATCCTTGTACTGTATCCTTAGTGATGTTAGTTCTTCTCCTGCATATGCCTTTGTAAATTCCTCCACCAATATTCCCATAGATGTTCCATCAGATATTATATGGTGCATATCAAATATCAATATATGCTTATTTGGGTTTATTTTAATAAGTCCCACTCTTAAAAGCGGTGCACTTGATAGGTCAAAGGCTCTTATGAAGTCTTTTGATATCCCTTGAATTTCTTTATCGGTTTCTGCTATATACTCTTCTATCTCAAAGGCTACTTCTTTATGCACTTTCTGAATTAATCCTTCTTCTACTGACTCAAAGCTGGTTCTCAATGCTTCATGCTTCTGTATCAGCTTGTTAAAGGCTTCTTTTAACCGCTTTAAGTTTATGTTTCCCTCTAGCTCAAATACTCTAGGTATATTATAGCTTGTACTATTTGGCTCAAGCTGTTGAAGTATATACATCCTCTTTTGAGCTGATGACATCTCGTAATACCCTTTTTCTTCTACTGGTTGTATTGATGAATATATACTTTTTACTCTGTCTTTAATGTATTCAGATATTCCTTTTATTGTTGGAGCTTTAAATATCTGTCTAAGTGGTATTTCTATGTTTAATATCTTATGTATTTTTGCTACTAAGCTTGTTGCTTTTAGTGAATGTCCTCCAAGCTCAAAGAAGCTGTCGTTGATACCAATCCGCTCGACTCCAAGTACTTCTCTCCATATATCTACCAGCTTTTCTTCCATAGCATTTCTTGGTGCTTCATATTCTGCTCCTGTAGCTATGCTACCATTAGTCTCAAGTTTTGGCAGTGCGTTTCTGTCCACCTTACCATTTGATGTCAACGGAAGCTTCTCTAGCTGTATAAAGTATGAAGGTATCATGTACTCAGGCAACTCTTGGGCTATAAAGCTTCTTAGCTCTGATACTGTCAGCACCTCTTGTCCTACTACATATGCACATAGATATTTGTTTCCACTATTATCATCCCTTGCTATTACCACTGTCTCCTTTACAGCTTCATGGCTTAGAAGCTTGTTTTCTATTTCACCAAGCTCTATTCTATATCCCCTTATCTTTACTTGATGGTCTATCCTACCCAAGAACTCAATATTTCCATCAGGCAGCCATCTTGCCAAATCTCCAGTCCTATACATTCTGCTTTCCTGCTCAAAGGGGTTGTCTATAAATTTCTCTGCTGTTAACTCTGATCTGTTTAGGTAGCCTCTTGCCAATCCATCTCCAGATATACATAGCTCACCTGGCACCCCTACAGGGCAAATATTTAAATGCTTATCTACTATATATATCCTATAATTATTAAGTGGTTTTCCTATTGTCACCATATCCTCGGAGTTGTTTTTATTTATTACATACAAGGTACTATCCACACAACATTCAGTTGGTCCATATACATTTATTATGTCAACATTTATTAACTTGCCAAGAAGCCTATTTATTATGTCCTTACTAAGTGCTTCTCCCCCTATAACAAACTTCTTTACTTTTATTTCGTCCAGATTATTATTATTACCTATTATTAGCCTTAAATGATTTGGAGTTCCGTCTGATACGTCAATATTATTTTTGACATAGTAATTAACTAACTTCATACCATCATATCTTGTATCTTCTGGTACTATATATAAGCTTTGACCCAACAGTAATGATGGGAATATTTGTTTTACTGAGGCATCAAATATATATGGTGAAACCATTGCAATCTTCATGCCTGTGTTATCTTTATATATTTTATCCTTTAGTGCATATACAAGATTTATTACACTTCTGTTTTCTATCATTACCCCTTTTGGCTTACCAGTTGAACCCGAGGTATATATTACATATGCAAGCTTATTGAATTTAGCTATACAATCCAGATTATCTTTTTCTCCTTGATAGATATCTTGATTATCCAATTCAATTACTTCTCTATCTCCTGCTATACCCTTATATAAACAAACTTGTGTCAATAATATTCTTGCCCCGCTGTCTTGCAGCATGTACTCTATTCTATCCTCTGGATATTGTGGGTCTATAGGCAGATATGCTCCTCCTGCCTTTAAGATAGCCATTATACCTACAATCATCTCTAGTGAGCGTTCTACCGTTATCGCAACTATACTGTCAGAGCCAACTCCCTTATCCCTTAGTACCCTAGCCAGCTGATTTGCTCTCTCGTTTAGCTCCCTATATGTGAGCTTATTACCCTCATATACTACTGCAATGTTGTCAGGAGTTCTCTCTGCTTGCTCCTCGAATAACTGGTGTATTGTCTTGTCCTTTGGATAATCTGCTTTTGTGTTATTGAAGTCTATTGATATTTGCTGTTTTTCTTCCTCTGTCAGTATCTCTAGTGACGATAGTTTAATATCTATATTTTCTGTGATTACCTGCATTATGTTCTCTAAGTGTTTGTACATTCTTTCTATTGTAGCCTTGCTAAATAACTTAGTACAGTATTGTATGCCTATACTTATGCTATATTCCAGCTCCACTGCATTTATGGTCATATCAAATTTAGATACTTTGTTTTTTGACTTATATTGGCTTATCTTTATACCTTCTACTGCTAGTTCTCCCATGTCCATATTTTGCAGTACGAACATTACATCAAACACTGGATTCCTGCTAAAGTCTCTTGCTAGCTTCAGCCTTTCAACCAGTTCTTCAAATTGATAGTCTTGATTCTCGTATGCACCTAGTGCATTTTCTTTTACTTCTCTTAGAAATTCTTTAAAGGTCTTTTCTCCACTAGGATAGTTCCTCATTGCCAAGGTGTTTACAAACATTCCTATAATATTCTCCAAGTCTGCATGAGGTCTTCCAGCTATTGGGCTTCCTACTATTATGTCATCTTGTCCACTGTATTTGGACAATAGTATATTAAAGGTACTTAGTAATACCATATACATAGTACTTCCAGTATCTTTAGCTATTTGTCTTAGCTTTTTTGTTAGTTCTTTATCTATCTTAAATTCTATTGAATCTCCTTCAAAGCTTTGTACTGCTGGTCTTTGGTAGTCTGTGGTCAGGTTTAGTACAGGTATTTCTCCTTCAAATTGCTTTAACCAATACTCTTCCTGTAGCTTTATACTGTCACTTCCAAACAGCTTATTCTGCCACTCTGAGAAATCCTTGTATTGTATCCTCAGCGGTGTTAGTTCTTCTCCTGCATATGCCTTTGTAAATTCCTCTATTAATATTCCCATGGTTGTCCCATCGGATATTATATGGTGCATATCATACATCATTATATGCTTCTTTGAGTTTACTTTAATAAGTCCCACTCTTAGAAGTGGTGCTTTAGATAGATTAAAAGCTCTTATGAAGCTTTTTACAATGCCTTCTATTTGTTCATCTTCTTCTAACTTATACTCCTCTATCTCAAATTCCACTTGCTTATGTATTTTTTGTATTAATCCATCCTCCACTGACTCAAAGCTGGTTCTTAAGGCTTCATGCCTCTGTATCAGCTTATTAAAGGCTTCTTTTAACCGAGTTGTATCTAAGTCTCCTTCTAGCTCCAATACTCCAGGCATATTATAGTTAGTACTATTAGTATCAAGCTGGTTTAACATATACAATCTCTTTTGAGCTGATGACATCTCATAGCACTCTTTTTCTTCTACCCTCTCTATTGATGAGTATATACTTTCTTCACTGTTTTTGATGTATTCTGATATTCCTTTTATTGTGGAATTCGTAAATATCTCCTTTAATGATACTTCTACATTTAATATCTTATGTATCTTTGCAACTAGGCTTGTTGCTTTTAGTGAGTGACCGCCAAGCTCAAAGAAATTATCATTTATACCTATCTTCTCTACTCCAAGCACCTCTTGCCATATAGCTGCTAGCTTCTCTTCCACAGTATTTCTCGGTGCTTCATATTCTGTCCCTGAAAATATACTGTTCTCAGGCTCAGGCAGTGCTTTTCTGTCCACCTTACCGTTTGAAGTTAGGGGTAGCTTCTCTAGCTGTATAAAGTGTGATGGCAGCATATATTCTGGAAGCTTCTTTGATAGATGCTCCCTTAATTCTCCCACTATTAACTCAGTTTTTGTCACCAAATAGGCGCATAAATATTTATCTCCATTGTTATTGCTTCTATCAATGACTACAGCTTCTTTTACTGCCTCATGGTTTAATATCTGACTCTCTATTTCTCCAAGCTCTATTCTAAAGCCACGTATCTTTACCTGATAATCTTTTCTTCCCAAAAATTCTATATTTCCGTCTGGCAGCCACCTTGCTAAGTCTCCAGTTCTATACATTATCTCTCCCGATATAAATGGGCTCAGTACAAATTTTTCTTTTGTAAGCTCTGGATTATTTAGATATCCTCTTGCAAGTCCATCTCCCGATAAACATAATTCTCCTGTAACTCCAATTGGATTTAATTGCATATTATCGTTAATTATATAAGCTCTAACATTATCATTTGGTTTACCGATTGTGTTTTTATAGTATTCCTTATCAAGCTTATAACTCGTACTGCAAACGCTATTTTCCGTTCGGACCATATTCATTAAACAGCTTCACATCTTTTAGAAGCTCAAAATGTTCATCTACTAACTTTTTTGTATAGCTTTCTCCGCCTAGTGTAATATGCTTTATACTATTTAATTCATTTCCAATTTCATTCAATATAATTTTATAAAAGCTGGGGGTCAACGATATATGAGTTATCTCATTTTCGATAATTGTGTGTTTTATATATTCAATATTAAGCTTTTGATTTTGCTTTATTAATATCAACCTTGCTCCTGAGATGATAGATGTAAAAATATCTTCTACAGAACTGTCAAAGGTATAGGACAGCACTTGTAGAACGGCATCTTTCGTATTAAAATCGTACTGTCTTTTTCTCCATATCAAAGTATTTATTATACCTTTGTTTTCTATCATTACTCCTTTAGGCTTGCCTGTTGAACCTGAAGTATATATTATATATGCAAGCTCACTAGCTTTACCTTTTCTATCCAGATTGTTATTTTCTCCATGATAGATATCTTCATTATCCAATTCAATTACTTCTATATTTCTTGTTATTTCCTTAGATAAATAAGCTTGTGTCAATATTATTCTAGCCCCGCTATCTTGCAGCATATACGCTATTCTATCCCCTGGATATTCTGGGTCTATGGGCAAATATGCTCCTCCCGCCTTTAAGATACCCATTATACCTACTATCATCTCCAGTGAGTGTTCTACCATTATTGCTACTATACTATCAGAGTCTACTCCCTTGTCTCTTAACAGCCTAGCCAGTTGGTTTGCTCTATCGTTTAGCTCACTGTATGTAAGCTTATTGCCCTCATACACTACTGCTATATTATCAGGAGTCCTCTCAACCTGTTCCTCAAACAACAGGGATATTGTCTTATCCTTTGGATAATCTGTTTTTGTGTTATTGAAGTCTATTAATATTTGCTGTCTTTCTTCTTCTGTCAATATGTCGATTTGGCTAATACTGCATGCTGAATTCTTAATAATACTTACTATTATATTTTCAAAATGCCCCACCATTCTTCTTATTTCGACATCTTCAAATACACTAGTATCATAGCTTAGTTCTAACTCCAAGCCTTTAAAATCAGCTATTGCCAACGTAATTTTGTAATTTGTCATTTCTGTCATAGAATATTCATCTATATTTATTGAATTATTGTTATTAATCAGTGCTTGATCTAAGGGGTAGTTCTCAATTACTACCAATGTATCAAATAATTCTTCCTTATTATTTATTCCACTATATGCTTTTATATCTACCAGTGGAGTACTTTGATACTCATCTCTCTCCTTTAATATACAAGTAACCTTTTTCAACAAACCTTGAATGTTTTCGTCCTCAGTACTATTCACTCTTAATGGTAATGTATTAATAAACAACCCTACCATATCTTCTATTCCTGTTATTCCTGCATTTCTTCCAGATACTGTTGTACCAAAAACTACATCATTTGTATTATTATATTTCTGCAATAAAATACCCCACGCTGTATATAACATTGCAGCTACTGTGGTTTTTTCTTTCTTGCAAAACTCGTATATGCTCTCTGATATTTTTTTATCAAGCTTATACTTTATCTTATTATTAACTGCACAATCCTCAACCTGTGATGTCTTTATCGTAATAGTTGACTTGATGTTATAATCGCTAAAACATTTATGCCAAAAGGCTTCTTGCATAGTCTTATCCTGACTTTGACAGTATCTTACAAATTCTTTAAAATTATTTTTTTTGATTATGCTTGGTAATCTGTTAGCAGATAAGCTATTGCATGCTTGCACAAATTCCTTTATAAGTATTCCATTACTCCAGCCATCGTACAATATGTGGTGATAGGTTATAATCAATTCAAATTTTGAGCTATCTAGTTTAATAATTGCCATTCTGAGAGGATTTTCACTTATATTTATTTTTCTATTTAATTCGCTATCCTTTATATCCATTATCTGCAAATTTTTATCCTCAGAATTGATATCAGATAAATTGTATTGAGCATAAGGTATTTCATATTGTTTCAAAATAATTTGTAAAGGCTTGTCCAGCTTATCCCATTTAAAAACAGCTCTTAGCATCTCATTATTTTGAACTACATGGTTCCATGCATTTACTATAATATTTGCATCAATTTCTCCACAAAGGGTTAGGCATAATTGTTCTAAATACTGTTTACCTTCGGAATCACTTAAATAATGAAATAACATTCCCTCTTGCATAGGCGTTAAGCCCAATATATCTTGAATATTCGACTTATCCAGTTTATTCTTGTTCACTTATACTTACCTCCTTGTATAATGTAGTCATAAACATTGATAATAAATCAGTCAAATTATTCTCGAATGTTTCCTCTGAATATATCATCTAATGTTCACAACTCATAATCTAATTTTAATTACCATTTCTTAAATATGATTTTTATCAATTTAGTTTATTAGAAACTGTTAACCAGTTAATCCATAATGATATAATATCTCCTGAATAGAGAAGATAGATGTTTACCTCCTGAGTTGTAAGTAATTACATATACTCGTTAAATAGCGTATCATTCCATCAGTGAGAGTTCTGTGTTTTAGCTGGTTGGGTTTCCTATCTAGGAATTACCCGTGTCACTAACAAGGTTGCAGCTTCATTGATAGAAGTGGAATCTCTACTCTACCTTAATTTTAAAAAAGGGAGATATTAATTATGTCAAAATACTTAAATAGCCTTGTCGTAGGCATCGATGTTGCTTCTGAATTTTCTTTTGCCTCAGTTCTTGCTCCTGATGGTAGTCAGTATAAAAGGCCTTTTAAATTTTTTCATACTGCTGTGGGCTTCAACTACTTAATAGAGCAAATAAAAAAAGCAGAAGAAGAGTTTTCAACAGCGCCCGTATTCTTCATGGAATCCACTGGCGTGTATCATCTAACTCTTTTCCACTTTCTCAAGGATAACAAGTTTGAGACCTTCGTTATCAATCCTCTTGTTACTAATTGTAACAAAAATAAGGACATTAGGAAAGTGAAAAATGATAGAAATGATGCATTATCTATCGCCAAATTAGGAAAGTTTGAAGATATCAAGGTTTCATCTGATTCAGATATCAACATGTTTACTCTTAAACTATTAATACGCGATTACTATAAACTTATTGATGATCGTTCTAGCTACAAAAAGAAGCTTAGCACTACTTTAAATATATTCTTTAGTGGATATCAAAATATTTTTTCTGATATTTGTGGCAATGTCTCAATGAACATATTGAAAAGATATTCTTCCCCACAAGCAGTTCTTTCAGCTCCAAAGCAAGATATCATAGATATTTTACTTTATTCAAGAAAGGGTCTTGAGTGGGCTGAAAAGAGGTATTCTATTCTCGTAGACAGTGCTAAAAATGCTCAATTTGTAAGTTTATCATCTCCCAGATTATCAATATCTGTTGCTACTTGTATCTCTCTTTATGAAGCTATTGATATTCAAGCAGCAAAGCTTCTTAAGGAGATAGAATGCTTTATTGGTAGTGATGAGATGCCTCCTGCGTTGTCTAAAAATATATCGCTATTAATATCTATACCAGGCATCGGATATATTACAGCCATTACCATATTAGCTGAGATTGGCAGTATTGATAAATTTGTCTCTCCAAAGCAGCTTGTAGCTTTCTTTGGTATTGATCCTGCTGTTAACGAATCAGGTAAATTTAAAGGTGATAGAGTCAAAATGTCTAAACGTGGTACAAGGCTTGGTAGAAGAGCCCTTTACGCTGCTGCATTAGCTTCTATTAGAACTAAACGTAATGGTGAAGCTACCAATCAAATCCTACTTAAATACTACCAAGACAATCTCAAAGGCAAGAAGGCGAAGGTTGCTTTAGTTGCTATTATGCATAAGCTTATCAAATACCTATTTGCAGTATTGAGAAACCAGCAAGAGTACCAAATAAGAGACCCTAAACTACACCAGAAAATGTTCTTGGAGAACAACAGTAAGCAAGTCGCATAACTTATATTGTTATTATCCTAATTTGCCATTGTTCGTGTTTAATAATGGTGTTTTTGTTGTGTTCAAAAATAAGGATCATCTTTTTAAAAATAATTGTTGACTTTAATTAGCTGGTCTCTTGTTGTATGTTGAATGTGTATAACTCTAGAAAATCTTTATAAAAGTTGAAACAATATGTATATTTAGACAATGATTATATTTAAGAATCTATTTTATAAATGCAGATTGTTTAGTGTGAAATATATAGTAATGTATACTTTAGATATAATCTGATAATTGAAAACTTGATTTGATAAAAACGTAAGGGTCTTATGTTTATAAATTCTTTAATTCTATGCAAGTAAGGAGTATATGTAAAAAAACACAATTCACCCTTACTTGCATTATACTTATAATTTACTTTATGTCAATAAAATCTCATAAGGATATATGAGGTGGAAACAATGAAAATCCTTCTACCATATTTCTGTATAATTTTTCTATAAAATCGAAAAAGAGGTGACATTACTATAATCAACAAAAACCTTAAGGATGTAATTAGATTTTGTATACTCATTGTTACCTCCTTGGCTGTCAGATTTTTAATACAGCTTTATATTTATTTTTACCAAAATATATTCTCTTTAATACTTCAAAGCATAATGTTATATCACACATTTTCTTTTCTTGCATAGTATGAAAATGATAGACAGATTTTTTAATAAATTTGAATGGAGTGATTATTTTGAGACGCATCATAAAAACTATTCGAGTAGCTATTGTACTTATAGTGATAGTTCTCCTAATTACTTTGTCTCTTACAGGCTGCACAAACAAAGAGTTGACTAAAGTGAGACTAAATGAAGTTGTTCGTTCGATTTTCTATGCTCCTCAGTATGTTGCACTAAACAAAGGCTTCTTTACGGAGCAAGGCTTAGAGATTGACCTTACTACAGGACAAGGTGCAGATAAAACTATGACCGCACTGCTCTCAGGTCAAGCCGATATAGGCTTTGCAGGCCCTGAAGCTACTGTCTATGTGTATAATCAGGGCAAAGAAGACCATGCAGTAGTATTTGCACAGCTTACACAAAGGGATGGTTCTTTCCTTGTAGGTAGAACTGCAGAACTTGACTTCAAATGGGAAAACTTAAAGGGCAAAACAATCATTGGCGGTCGACCAGGCGGAGTGCCTCAAATGACCTTAGAATATGTACTGAAAAAACATGGAGTAACACCGGGTCAAGATTTGGATATGATAACAAACCTTCAATTTACAGCTACTGCTGGAGCCTTTAAGAGCGGTACAGGTGACTATGTTGCACTGTTTGAGCCTACAGCATCAGCACTAGAAAAGGAAAACGCAGGCAAAATTGTCGCTTCTATAGGTGAAGAAAGCGGTTTGATTGCATACACAGCATATTTCACTACAAAAAGCTATATGACAGAAAACCCCGAAATAGTTCAAAAATTTACAAATGGTATTTACAAAGGTCAGCTTTGGGTAAAAGAGCATAATGCAGAAGAAATAGCAAAAGAAATAACAGCCTTCTTCCCTGATGCAGATGAGCAGATATTAACAACTGTTATAAACAGATACAAAGAAATTGGTGCTTGGAGTGAGACCCCAGTGATGACCGAAGAATCCCTTGACCTACTGCAAGAGGTTATTAAAACAGCTGGTCAGCTTGACAAGAAGGTAGAATTTGAAAATATTGTAGATAACAAATATGCAGAAGAAGCGGTAGATAAGGTTAAATAAAAATTGAAGGCTTAATCCATAATCTAGATTAAGCCTTTTGTTTTTCTTCTATTAGCCTATTTACAAAGCTTTCTATTTGTTCACATGCAATATCCTTTTCATCTGAGTTTACGCATAAGCTAAATTCATATCGTGTCTGCCCCTTTGCATATAGCGGATCATAGTGTATTACCATAAGCTCCTTTGCCGCTTCTGTGTAATCCTCAGCTTGTACCAGCTGTCTTATATTTTCTGTATTTTTTACTCCCAAATATCTTGAAAGCTTGTCAAGTGCTTCTAATATTTGAAACTTGCTATTATCATTTACAATGTATTCATCTGCAATTCTCTTAGCTCTGACATCAAGACTGCCCTCAACCATTATATGAATCCCAGCTTTCATCTTGTTGTGTATGAACTGAGGAACCACTATATTTCCTATTCTTCCACTTTCCGCTTCCACAAGTACGAAATTCGTCTTTCTCCTACGAAGCTTCTCAAAACCAGTGCATCAAAATGCTTTTGACTAACCTTCTTTCCTAAACCAACATCACCTAGGAGAGAGCCTCTATGATTTGCATTACCCTCAAGATCAAGGACATCCAACCCTCTTTGCTCCAACATTTTAAGAAGCTCGGTTTTTCCTGTACCTGTATGTCCATGCAAAACTACAAAAGTAATCTGCTCAATAATCTGGGGCAAGGTTTCATTTAATGCAGTTCTGTATCCCTTATATCCGCCTTCTAGTTTAGTTACTCTAAGACCAATTGAGTTAAACAATGACCACAAAGAACTGCTTCGCATACCTCCTCTCTCACAAAAAACTATAACTTCCTTATGCTCCAATCTAAGCTTATAAAACTTTTCATATAACTCAGGGAGCTTTGTGGATACAAATTGTATGCCCATTTTTTTTGCATTTTCGGTGCTTTCCTGCTTATAAATAGTACCTATGATACTTCTTTCTTCATTGTCGAAAATTGGCACATTAACTGCACCTGGTATAGTGAATTCTTCATACTCTCCATTGCTTCTCACATCTACCAAAACATAGTTTCCATCTATATCAAGTTTTAAATAATCTACTGTTTTATACACTATACTTCCTCCGTGGATTTCTTCATTTGTCGTTTTTTGCGTTAATACCTGCTACATAATAATATTAGATTACAACAAGATTGTAAACATTACAGTCAATATTTTTGCCATAATTCCAGCTTTTAAAGCTCGCTTCTGAAATATAATAATCAAAAACAAATATATTGACATTGTAATCTCATCTGCATATAATGTTATTATACCCCTACGGGGTACTGGATAACTTTTATATGGAGGTAAAAATATATGAAAAAAGCAATACTAAATGAATCAATATGTGATAAATCACCATTTTGTGGAGCAAAAGCTGCATGTCCAGTTGATGGGATTAAATTTGTAAAAGAAGGCATGTTCCGTGGAAAAATCGAAATCGATAAAGAAAAATGCATAGGCTGCTCAAAATGCGTTGCTTATTGTCCACATAATGCTATTAGTGTAAAATAATTTCATGATAAAACCACATTAATTTTTTTGATATTCAAAATTTTAATGTGGTTTTATCTGTATATGTGTTTCAAAACATGCATTACCTTATGTATGCAACTTCACCATTTATTATAGTATATAAAACTTCTGTTTGAAGCAGTTCTGATGAATTACAGCTCAATATATCTTTAGACAGTACCACGAAGTCTGCAAAATAGCCTTTTTTAAGTCTTCCAAATGCACCTTCACTGTAGTTTGCAAAAGCAGCATTTACAGTATAACATTTCAGCGCATCTATAGGCTCTACACTTTCTGCTGGGTTTAGCTGCTTATAGCAGGCTGCATGGATTCCCAAGATTGGCTCAAAGCCGATATATCGACTTTTGTCTTTTTTCTCAGGCATATCTCCCCCGCCATATGGAAAATCACTATTGAATATTACATTTACGCCTTTTTCTAAAAAACTTTTGAATCTATATACCATATTGAAACGTTCTCTACCTAGTCTTGACTCGGTAAGCTCCTCTTCATACAAAAACACAGGCTGTACTGAGGCAGTTACATCAAGCTTCTTAAATCTGTCTATATCACTATCCTGTACTATCTGAACATGCTCTATCCTACATCTTATATCTCTATTATTGTTTACTCTGGTCTGCTCAATACAGTCCAAAATAATATTAACAGCTTTATCACCAATAGCATGAATATTTATAGGCAGATTAATTGTCTCGTTTTGAATAAGTATATTCTTTAATTCATTGTTACTTATAAGCTGTATGCCACAGTTGCCTGGGTCATCGGTATACTCCTTTGAAAGCAGCGCAGTTCTAGAGCCAAAGCTGCCATCCATAAAATACTTTGGTGCACCTATACGTAAGCTATCGGTTTCATCACCCTTTCTACTGTCAAACTCCTCTATGGAGACATCATCTTCACCAAAGGGTGCAGCAACAATTCTTATTTTTAATCTACCTTCCTTTTGAAGCCTTCTGTATATATCAAAGATTCTTCCGTACTTAGTGCATATATCATTTACTGAGGTAATTCCATTCTCTAAGTATATCTCTTGAGCTTTTAGCACAAGCTTTTCAAGATAGCTGTCGGATAAGCTTTCACTAATTTTTCTCACTATTTCATTGGCAGCGTTTTCATAAAGCATTCCCGTTGACCTTCCAGCCTTATTATAAGGAACCTCGTTACTCTCCTGCATTTTTTCAACATTCATAAGCTCAATTGCTCTGCTGTTTAGGCACAATGAGTGTCCATCCATACGCATAAGCATAACAGGATGCTCATTATGCAAGCTGTCAAGCAGCAATTTGTCAGGGAACTTACCTCCAAAAAGCTTGCTTTCGTCCCAGCCATGACCGATAATCCATTCATCCTTGCCTATTTTTGTTGCATATTCCTTAATTCTTGTCTTTAACTGCTCAATTGAATTTATACTGCGTAAATTTAGTTCCATAAGTGCTCTAATTCCATCAACTATATGTATATGAGATTCCCAAAAGCCTGGTACCACTACCTTACCTTTTAAATCTATAATATCTTCTTTTTGTATGCTATTAAAATAACTACTGTCTGCAATATTCTTCCCTACTTCTAAAATCCTTCCTTCTTTTGTTAAAAGGTAACTCACTTCACCATTTTCATTGTCTAAGGTATATACTTTTGCATTAATATAAGCTTTCATAAGACACCTCTTTGCTATAAATTGTTTAGTCAATATATCTACAATATACCTGTTTCATACAAATTATTCAAACGATTCACCATTATTATACAAATCGAATAATATGATAATATGTAGGATATTTTTAAGGAGGTTCGATGGTGTGGAAAAAGTGGTAGAGTTAAAAAACGTATCTATGAACTATCATACATTGCAAGGAGAAACTCAAGCCATCAAAAACTTGTCATTGGATATTAAAAGTGGTGAATTTGTGAGCATTGTAGGTCCTAGCGGCTGTGGAAAATCTACTCTGCTTTCATTAATATCCGGAATATTAAAGCCTACCTCAGGTAACATTTTGGTTAATAACGAGTCTGTTTCCGGTCCCTCAAGTAATGTAGGATATATGCTCCAGAAGGATCACCTTTTTGAATGGAGGACAATATTAAAGAACGCAACTCTTGGACTAGAAATCCATAGAAAGTTAAATAAGGAATCCTTAGCTCATATAGAGAATTTGCTTGATGAATACGGATTGAAAGATTTTAAGTATCATTATCCAAAACAACTGTCAGGTGGCATGAGACAAAGAGCTGCACTTATTCGTACCCTTGCTACAGACCCAGACATACTCCTACTTGATGAGCCTTTCTCCGCGCTTGACTATCAAACACATTTGCTTATATCGGAGGAAATTTGGCTTATCATAAAAAAAGAGCAAAAAACAGCTATTCTTGTAACCCATGACATTGCAGAAGCTGTTGCTTCATCAGATAGAGTAATAGTTTTATCAAACAGACCTGCTGAAATTAAGAACATACACGAAATTAAACTTACTTGTGACAGAAGAACTCCTATCACATGCAGAGAGGCACCAGAATTCAGACAGTACTTCAATGAAATATGGAAGGAGTTGGATGTACATGTATAATGAAAGCTACTCAAAAGAACATCTTGAGTTCATAAAGAAAAATAAAACAAAAAAATTAGCAATACTAGTATCTCAAACACTTCTGCTAGTATTATTCATTGCATTATGGGAATTAGCGGCATATCTTAAATGGATCGACCCATTTATAATGAGCCAGCCCTCAAGAGTAATAAAAACTATAGTATCACTTACTGCAAACGGCTCAATATTCACTCATTCTGGCATAACAATATTTGAGACAATCATAGGCTTTATATCAGGTACAATTCTCGGCACCTTAATAGCAATAGTGCTTTGGTGGTCAGATTTTACTGCCAAGGTTTTAAATCCATATCTCGTAATCCTAAATGCATTACCCAAAACTGCACTTGGTCCCATAATACTTGTGTGGATAGGCGGTACCATGGGTTCTATAATTGTGATGGCACTTTTGGTATCTATAATTGTAACCATCCTAAATGTCTATCTTGCTTTTGAATCAGTTGATGAGGATAAGCTAAAACTGCTAAAAACCTTGGGCGCCACAAAGTCCCAGATATTATATAAGGTTGTACTGCCATCTAGTGTTCCTTCAATAATCTCTGTAATGAAAATAAATGTAGGTCTATCCTTAGTAGGTGTCATAGTTGGAGAATTCCTTGTATCTAAGGCTGGGCTTGGTTATCTCATAATATATGGTGGTCAGGTTTTCAAGATGGATTTGGTTATGACTAGCGTTATCATACTAGCTATTGCCGCTGCATTGATGTATTTTTCCGTCTCATGGTTTGAAAAAAAACTTACAAAAATGCGATAAAATAAAGGGTTTACGCTTTATCTGCCACAAGGATATAAGTCTTTGGTATACCCTTGTCAAAAACCTCAGAGGACAAGTTTGGCTCCTCCAGCAATATCTTAATAGTTAATCCAGCTTGTGCTGCTGCTGTAACTACTTCGCCTAATGTCCATCTTCTCCAATAAACCTTTCGCGTCTCATTTTCCATTCCTTCAGGTAAATACTTTGCAAAGGATACTTCCCTTTCCTCTAAGCTTGTGTCAAAATAGTCTCCATCCACCTTATGCTTACGCACCTTGGCTGTAGAGCCTCTAGATGAGATTAGCTTAGTGGATACAGGATGAAAATCTCTAAGTACAAATCGTCCTCCATCTCTTAACAGATTATATACGGTATCAAAAAAAGGTTTTAGATCAACAAAATAATGGACGATTCCCAGCTCAGCAAAAACAATATCATATTGAGGCAGCAATTTATCTTGAGGTAAATTGATAACATCTGATACGATGTAATTAATTTTAACGCCTGCTTCAATTGCCAATTCATTTGCATATTTAGCATTTCCAGAGGAAATATCTATAACCACAGTCTCTGCTTCTAATAAAGCTAAGGCTACTGCCTTTATGCCATTTGAGCCCATTAAATTTACAATCTTCTTACCCCTTATATCACCAAAATATTGTAAAATAGGATAAAGCTTTGTGGTAGGATCTTTCTTCAGTTTATCCGCAGCTTCTTTTGGTGCCCCAAATCGCTCTATCCAAGCTTCATAGGTATCTTCATTCCATGCACTATTATCAGTATTTTTTTCTATCATTTGTGAAAAATCCTCCTATAAAAAACTCAATCTTTAGCATATGCTCTGTTGACACATTAAGTTAACTCCCTAGCTACAACTCTCAAAATGGATGAATCAGCTTTTATTTTTAAAGGAAATGCTATTACCTCAAATTTTCTAAATTCAAATAACTTCTCTAAGTTTGTTAGATTCTCGATAATTAGTATATTATTTTTAAATAGCTTTGTATGTATTTCAAATGGATATTCGTCAGGCGAAATCATATCCATACCTACTATTTTTACTTTCTTTTCTATTAGAAATTCAGCAAATTTTATCGTCAAAGCAGGATGTTTATAGTATTCTTCTTTTCCAAAAACTTTATCTTTTCCTGTATAAAGAAGTACAATGGAGTTTTCTTTTACCGTGGAGTAATATTGCTCCTTTATGTCAATTTCAGTTTCTCCCCTAACGTCCAAAACAACTCCTTCTCCTATAAATGTATCTAAAGGTAATTGTGATATATATTGTTTTGTGTCCAAAAAATGCATAGGTGAGTCAATGTGAGTTCCTGCATGTACGCTTATTTCAAGCTTATGACTGTTATATTTGTCTCTTTCAAAATATTTTGTTTGATATAGCTTTGTTTCTTCATCGCCAGGATAAACAGGCAAGCCCGTCTACAATTGTTTGGGTTAAATCTATTAACTTGTTCAACACATTACCTCCTAATTTTTCACTCTTTATCTTCGATACTTAAAAATCAAGACTGTCAAAGCTGACAGCCCTCATAACAGGATAATAAAAATTTATTTAACCTCTTGCTATATCAACAATTTCCATAGCATCATGAACTAAATAATCAGGTTTTCCTTTCTCCTGATATTCTGTTGCCTCTCCCCAGCTTACAAGCACAGCCTTTACGTCTGCATTGTGAGCACACTTAATATCAAATATGCTGTCTCCAATCATCAGCGCTTCCTCAGGTTTTGCCCCTAAAAGCTCTAAGGCCTTAAGTACAGGTTCTGGATGAGGCTTGTGATTTTTTGTATCATCCATAGTCACCACTACTGAGAAAAATTTCATTATATCAAAAAGCTTCAAACCCCTGCTTGCCAGTTTTTCTCTTTTCGAGGTAACTACAGCAAGGATACAGCCTTGCTCTGTCAAAGCTTCAAGGCACTCCTTTATGTTACAGCATAGGGCTACACTACTGTCATGCTCCCTCTCGTTAAAATCAATGTAAGTCTTAAAAAGCTCATCTGCTCTATCCTCAGAATATCTACTAAGAGTAGTAATAAGCGGCTCTCCAAAATACTTATATATTTCACTTTCTGGAACATCAATGTTTAAGTGTGTCTTATAAGTATGCTTGAAGGAATTAATTATCAATTTATTAGTGTCAATAAGTGTACCATCCAAATCAAAAAGTATATATTTGTATTTCATTTATTTCTCCCTTTTAGTAAGATACTTATCATTGTAGCATAAAAATCCGCTATAGGCACATAAATCTATAACCTAATTTCCATAGCCTTGTAAAGTGTTACTTCATCGGGACTTACCTTACAGCTGTAAGATAATAGCTCTACCCCTTCTGCTTTAGCCTTGTTTAATGCTTCTGCAAAAGCCGTGTCCATAATCACATTTGGAGTAAAATAATCTGCAAAATCTAGCTGGATTACAAACAATAAACAAGCTCTATAGCCCTCTTGTTTCGCTTTTATAAGCTCATATATATGCTTTGTTCCTCTCTCAGTGGGCGCATCAGGGAACTTAGCTGCACCATCTTGTTCCAGTGTAACCCCTTTCACCTCAACAAAAGCCTTCTCATAAGCATTTTCCAAATACAAATCAAATCTACTGTTCCCGAAAGTAGTCTCCCTCTTTATATAGCTATAGTCTGTAAGCTCGGTGATTATATTGTTTCTTATGGCTTCCTCTGCCAGTTTATTTGGAAGCTGTGAATCGATAGATATCAATCTGCCATCTTTATATACCATTATGAGCTCGTAGTCTGTTTTCCTCTTTTTACCTTCTCTTCTCTCTAATAACACCTCTGCACCTTCTATAAGCAATTCCTTGCATCGTCCTGTATTTGGGACATGTACTAGATTTACTTCTCCATCTATATCAACAATGGCTTCAAACCTGTTAGGTCGCTTTATAAATCTTCCTTTTACCACCTTATAACCAATTTTCATATTGCCACCAACCAATCTTATATATATTGCGAAAAATACATATCTTGCATTAAAAAAATATTACAGGTAAAATATATTAAACATGCAATGCTTATTATACCATTCTACAGGAGGTTTTATATTGGATAATTACAATGTACTTGTTCTAATGAAAAAAGATAAGGCTACAAATATGTTAATCGAAACAATAGATTCTTTCACTATGAGTGAGGATATGTCACTTATAGAAAATGTATACTTGATGGAAGAAGAGGACAGTAATTTCATCTACCTAACTCTTACAACAGAAGATGTTGAGGATTGGCAATATTATGGCATCTATGACCTATACAAAGAAGAAATATTTGAAGCTTTAGTAGATGAAATTCTTGACGGTTCAGGAGAATACAATCCAAGATGGATTTTAAAGTTTAGCTATATAGACGATAGAATTGAAATGGAAGATAAGCTAAACAAGATTATTAGACTTCATCTAAATGAGTTGCAAAGAATTTTACCTATTATTGAAGAAAATAAGGAAAAGTACCAAAACGAAGCAAAAACAGAGGAATAGGACAATATCTTTCTCTTATAGTCTCTGAGGCATGTTTATATTTTTGTGCATATATTGTATAATCAAAGTATAAATTGCTTGCAATGTATAAAATTGCCAGTATTACAGATACTAAACATAACGGAGGTGTAATATTGAAGCACTACAAAATAAGGCACTTGATATTTCTAGTGATGATAATATCAATCATCCTAATACCAAGCAGCGTATTCGCGGACTTCGGAGATACCACTCTTAAGAGAGATATGACACACCCTGACGTTATAGAGTTACAGCAGAAGTTAAAGCAATTAGGCTTTTTCACAGAAAATAAATTGACAAACTTCTTCGGTAGTAAGACTGAAGATGCAGTTAAGAAGTTTCAAAAAAGCGTTGGAATAACCGCAGATGGAACAGCAGGTAGCAAAACACTAAAAGCTATAGATATTAAGCTTCATACAGCTTCAACCTCTACTGTAAGCAGAGGTGATGCGAGACCTGAGCTAGGCTCAACAATAACAAAATATGCAAAGGAGTTCTTGGGAAAGCCCTACAAATGGGGAGCTTCAAATGAAAAAAGCTTTGATTGTTCAGGATTTACAATGTATATATACAATAATTTTAATATTAAGCTTGGACATAGTGCAGCTTCACAATTTCAGGAAGGCATAAAGATAGCCAAGGCTAACTTAAAACAAGGCGATGCAGTATTCTTTACCACCTATAAAAAAGGTGCCAGTCATGTAGGAATATTCATTGGAGACAACAAATTCATACATGCTAGTTCCAGTGGCGGTAAAGTAATTATTACAGATTTGAATACAGCATATTACAAAAGTAGATATATTGGTGCACGTAGATATAATTAAGGATAGACAAAAATGTCTATCCTTTTTAATATGTTGTTTTATTGAGGTAACACAGCAAATTAATGAAGAAAAAAAGTTCGGGGGGACCTTTTAATCTTATTATATATTTCGAATATAAAAATCGAATTTAGGGGTATTTTGTGAAAAATATTAATAATTATAAAAATAAATTGTTTATTGCGATATATATTATCTAAAGTTTATACCTATTTCAGTTTGACAGTTTGAGCAAACACCTATATATGCATCGTCTATTTGGAAAAGCTCATATACCTCATCACACTTCAAGCAAGTAACAACACATTTCTTCATATAAAGAAGTGTGCCTATATATTTAACCCTCTTGTCCCTATATTTCTCTACTACCTTTGGATACATCTTACTTTCACTTTTATCTACCGAAAGCTCATTACGAAGAGAAGCAAATCTGATATTCTCCAATTGGATAGCTTTTCTTTTGTCTTCTAATTCCTTGATTTCATCGGATATCTCAAATATTCTATCTTGGTTATAGTTAATTTTCTCACCTAAGTCAGTAAGTATATCTATTTTCTTTTGATAGTTGAAATATATTCTATAAGCTGTAATGTAGTTTTCTTTGTGATTAAATTCATTTTCACAAAATCTACATTCATCAACGTCTGGTATATCAAACTTTTCTACATATGTATTTCCGAAAGTATCACAGTATGGACACTTAATTATATAAATTGAATCTACAAAATGCTCTTTTTCAAGTTCTTCAAAAATCTCATCATATTCTTCAGTTGTTAGGTCTATTTCATTCATTGCCGCTTCATATAGTACATCGTTCTCATCATATTTTTCCAGCAGTGTTGAAAACTTCTCTGCTTTATGTGTTGGAATAATTTCTTGTTCCTTAAGATATTCAAATAAATTCATCAAATTCCCTCCCTAATTATATGTGCAGTTTAAGCAAAATTATATCATATGTAATATATTGATATTCTATAAAATGTTCAAATATCCTTTTTAGATTTTTGCAACTATATATATTCCACTGTTTATAGATTTATAGTTATTTTATTAATTTACCCAGTTCTTTCAATTATATAATATTGAATTTTGGTTTTAGATATAATAAGCTATAAAGTATAGATAAAAATTAAGTACTGGAGTGATATATAATGAAAAAAAGAATTCTTGGCAAAACAGGTATAGAGGTAACAGAGCTTTGCTTTGGAGCTCTGCCTATGGTCCTGTCCAAAAAAACTTAAGTATAGAAGAAAATTCAAAGACAATTGAACTTGCTCTAAAAAAAGGTGTTAACTTTATAGATACAGCAGAAATGTATAAAACATATGAGCCTATTGCTTTAGCAATTAAGAATACAGGTATCAGACCTATAATAGCTTCAAAATCAAATAAAAAGACCTATGATGGTATGAAAGCAGCAGTAAATGAAGCCTTAGAACTATTGGATTTAGATTATATAGACATTTTTCATCTACATGCTGCAAGAGAAGGAGCAAATGCTTTTGAGGTTTATGCTGATGCATTAAGATGTTTGGTAGATATGAAAAAACAAGGTAAAATAAAAGCTATTGGAATTTCAACCCACAGCATAGCTGTAACAAATCTAGCTGCCGAACACGAGTTAATTGATGTTGTATTCCCAATTGTAAATATGAAAGGTCTCGGTATTGTAGACGGAACTAAAGAAGATATGATAGCTGCCATCAAGAAGGTTCATAAGTCCGGTAAAGGTGTATATCTTATGAAGGTTCTCGCAGGTGGTAGCTTGATAGGGCAATATAAGCAAGCTTTAGAATATGCAGAAAATATCGATGCTTATGCTTCAATTGCCATAGGTATGACTAGTTTAGAAGAGGTTGAGTACAATGTATCATATTTCTCAGGAGAGGAAGTTTTGGATTTATCCATTTCTGTAGCAAATTTAAAGAAAGCATTGGTTTCTAGCGCATTATGTAAAGGCTGTGGTAAATGCATGACTGCATGTCCCAATAATGCAATTAGCTTTGATGAAGAAAAAAAAGCAAGTATAAACAAGAACCTCTGTATAACCTGCGGATATTGCACTCCTGTTTGTCCTGAGTTTGCTATCAGAGTAGTATAAAGAAATAAATAAAGGGGCTGTTTTTATACAGTCCCTTTTTATTACACTACTCTACCTTTGCTATATCAAACATAGAGCTTAGTACCAGCCAGTTTTGTGGGAAGTATCTGTTTATGGTCCAATAGCTTACTCCACCAAGATCCATTTCATCGGCTAACATAAGCTTCGCTTCTATACTTCTTGCATCTTCAAACCACACTTCATGTTGTTTCCTATTTGTATCATAATAATTGAAGTTTGGAGACTGTGAAACACTATCATACTTTATAGCTGCTCCTCTGTTTCTTGCAATATCAACTGCCTGAGTATTGGATACCGATCTTGCTGCAGTTCCTTTAACATAAGGCAACGTCCAATCATAGCCATAGTTTGGTATACCCATCAATATCTTTCTTCGAGGAATTGCAGACACAGCGTAATTTATTACCTTTCTAACCTCATTAATTGGTGCTACAGCCATAGGTTGACTATAGGTATAGCCCCATTCATAAGTCATAGGAATTACGTGGTCAGCTAATGCTCCGTGAACAGGATAGTCATGAGCTTCATACAGCAAGCCCTTTTGCTCTGCCGATGTCTTGGGTGCTACAGCTGTTGTAAGAGTATAGCCCAGTGGTTTAAGCTTACTTGCTGCATTTCTCAGGAAGTTATTATAGTCCTCTTTATTTTCAGGATATATGAACTCAAAATCCACGTCTAGACCATGATAACCCTTACTTTTCATGTTTGCTATAACGTTATTTAAAAGCTTATCCTGTATAGCTTTATCTGTAAGTATAGTTTTTGCCAAATCACTACTAAATCCACCTTCACTCAGATTGGTAATAACCATTAAAGGTGCGACTTTTGCTGCTTTTGCCGCAGCGATAAGAGGTTCATCATTTATAGGCTTAAAAGTACCATCAGGGTTTACCTCATAACTGAAAATGCTTAAATAAGTTAGATATGGTAGAGTTTTACGAAGCACATCAATATTGATATTAGGGAATGTATATCCATTAACTTCAATCGTTCCTCTTTTTTGCTGTCTAATAGGAATATTTATTATTTGTCCCGGGTATATCAATGATATGTTAGTAATCTGTGGATTTGCCGCCCTTATTGCATTAATACTGACACCATATTGATTTGCTATCTGATATATGGACTGTCCTGGTTGAACTCTGTGTTTTGATGTTCCTTCAGTAATAACCAATGTTTGTCCTATTACCAATCTACCAGGATCAGAAAGCTCATTATCTTGCGCAACTTTATTAACCGATGTACCATAAAACCTTGAAATTGAGTACAAGCTTTCCCCAGGTTTAACCACATGTATTATCAAAATACGCTCACCTCTTTATAAGTTCTTACATAAAACATAGTAATACAATATATGCGAAGTGAAGTAAAGTGGTTACCTGACACATTATAATAAATAGGATATTACTCTTGCTAACGATTGAATGAATCTTATATACACAGGCATTCTATCAAAATATTCATTGGTAATAAGAACACTCTTTTTTAAGTCCTCTTCAAAATCGTGATTTAGTTGAACAGCTATTTCTTTATCATAAATAACTGTATTTACCTCATAGTTTAGCATATAGCTCCTTATGTCCATATTTGCTGTACCTACATTGCTAATCTCCCCATCTATTGTAATGACCTTTGAGTGCACAAAGGAATCCTTATCATAAAAGTAAACCTTTGCCCCATATTTAATAATCTCCTTTAAGTAGGTTTGTGAAGCTTGATATACTATGTAATGATCAAACCTTCCAGGAAACAGAATTTTTATTTCTACACCACTCAGTGCTGCTACCTTTAGAGCATCCAGCAGACTTTCTGTAGGTATAAAGTAGGGCGTCATGATATATATTGATTTTTCCGCCATACTTATCATTTTTAGTACAGACTGCAATATTGATGGAATCTCCGAATCATGGACCACTATACACTAACTGCATTATCTTACCCTTATCCCCATTTATTTCAGGGCAATATTTATCAGCTTCATCAAGAAAAAACTTTTTGCTTCCATTGGTTCGCTTTATATTCATATAATCATTTAGAAATACAGCTTGCAAACCAAGTACAAAATCTCCCTTTACCATAATATGAGTATCTCTCCAAAAGCCCAGTTTGCCCTTGCCTAGATACTCATCGCCAATATTCATACCTCCTAAGAAACCAACCTTGCCATCTATTATCGCAATTTTTCTATGATTTCTATAGTTAATCTGAGTATTAAAAATTCTAAGTAGCGGTGCAAGAAAATATGAGTAGTACACCACCTCTACTCCCGCTTCCCTAAGCTGCTTAATAAAAGTATTCTTTAGCTTTATCAGATCCTACCCTATCTATTATAAAAATTACTCTTACCCCTACTCCTGCTTTCCTAATAAGTATGTCTTTTATTTCATTTCCTATATTATCATCCTTGACTATAAAGTATTCTAGATGAATGTGATGTTCAGCCTTTAATAGCTCCGACTTTAAGGAAGCAAATTTTTCTTCTCCATTATTGTATATAACAATGTCGTTATTGGAAAAAATAGGTGAGTCATTGTTTTTTGCAAGAAGCTCTAGTAATGGTTTAAAATCAGGTCGTTTAATTTTCTCAGTAAAATTATCTATAAGCTCCTTGGTATGCTCAGAAAAGTTATTATTTAGCTTATGTTTCTTCCAATTTCTTCCTATAAATATATATAGCAATATTCCTAAAGGGGGAATTATAAGGAATACCAGAAACCATGCAATTGTTTTTTCTGGACTTCTTCTTTCTAGTATTATAACAGCAATAAGCAATATTGAATTTAAGAAAAATAGCCAATCAAGAAATAGTAAAAAATTAAATTCCATATTGTACCCCCATTAAAATTTTATGATTACAACAAAATAAAATTAGTTCAAACTTATAGTTATAAAGATATTATACTATTAATATTTCCATGATAATACAACTAAGTAGTGATTTTATTCGCGTTTTTACGTATAATTTAAATATAAACAAATGTAGTCTATAACTCTAAATTGTTTAGTGTAATAGATATATAACATAGAATTTACTAGGGAGGTGCAAATTATGACACAGTACGGAATTGTTTTAGGTGGCGGCGGTGCTAAGGGTAGCTATGAAATTGGTGTGTGGAAGGCTTTGCTTGAGCTTAATATTCCGATTCGTGCCGTGGTAGGCACCTCAGTAGGTGCAATAAATGGTGCAATAATGGTACAGGGAGATTTTGATATTGCCTATAAGCTCTGGACCAACCTTGATATACAGCGTATCATAAACCTAGAAAATAATGTCTTGCTTGACGGTAAGCAGCTTAAGTTAAAAGACCTGATACCAACCGCCAGAAAAATCATAGAAAACAAAGGACTGGATATCACTCCTCTAAGGAATATGCTTCACCAATATATTGATGAAGCTGCCATAAGATCATCCTCTATAGATTTTGGACTTGTAACCTTTTCACTATCTGACTTTAAACCTGTAACAGTGTTTAAAGATGAGATGTCAAGTGGACTACTTGTAGATTATCTACTTGCAAGCTCATGTCTGCCTGGCTTCCGCCCTCATGAAATAGAGAGCAAGAGATTTTGGGATGGAGGAGTTTATGATAATATCCCTATATCATTAATGATAAAAAAAGATATAAGAGATATCATAGTTGTTGATGTGTCAGGAATAGGACGTACAAAAAAGGAAAACCTAAAAGGCTATAATGTAAAGTATATCAAAAACTCTGACCCATTATGTGGCACATTGCAGTTTAATGGTGATAAGTGCAAGGAAGGCATAGATATGGGTTATTTGGATGCGCTTAAAAGCTTTGGTGCATATGAAGGTAAGAGGTATTATATAAAAAGTGATTCAAAAGAGAAGCTTACGCAAGCATATCCCTTGAGATTAGATGAGCTAAATATTTTAGATTCAATGCTTGACTTGAAAGTTAACTCAATTACTGCCAATAAACTTATAAATTATCCACTGCTTAGAACAATTTATAAGTACATAAGCAGCAAGCTTAGCTCTATCACAATTATTCAAGCAGCTGCGGAGATTACAGCAGAGGTTTTTAATATACAAAGACTTAAGATGTATACTTGGGATGAGCTAATTGATGAGATAATGAGAGCTTATGATGTTGTTTTATCAAACAGTGCAAAAACAAAAAATCCTAGAATGTTGGTCAATCTACTACACAACAAAAAAGTTGAGGATATTGAATTCCTTGATCTCAAAGTCTTGGCAGTTTTTAACACTGATTTTCTAAATCAAGATGTAAATTCAAAGCTGTATCGAAAGCTAATGGCTATATTTTTCCCTAAGATTTGTATTGCAAATATATTCTTATCATTGATGCTATGGAGAAGGTCGAGTCAGCATAATGATACTTCTTCTATTGAATAATGCTAAATGCTTATAGCCTATATTATCAAGCCTTTCTTAATCTGCTTCTGCTAAAGAATGCCATACTGCCTAAAAACCTAAATAATGCACACACCAGCAAAGCAATATAGATATTACTATCTTTTAGAATTACATCGCTTACCAATGGAGCAATAAAAAGAGTAACATTAGTTAGGGTGGCATGGACTGCCACATACATGATTCTATTTTTCTGTGGTGATACCTCCAAGAGATAATTTAATATAACAGTAGTGGTACCCGCTGTAAAGAACCCCATTATAAGTCCAGAACCGGTCAACACATATAAATTTCGTGACAATACATATAGTACCGGTGTTGCAGCCATACCCATAGTAGCAAAGGTAGCTACTATGCTGTTTCCCTTTTTAGTGATTAATCTACTCCAGAAATTAAAGCTAAGAAACATAACTATACCCGATGAAACACTTAGTATCGTAATCCATGTCTCATCAACTTTTAAGTTATCAATCTGATATATAGAAAATAAAGACCAACCCATTTGCCAACCAAAGTGAAAGAGCAATGAGCAAGCAAGGAAGCCAAGAAAAGCCTTGTTGCTAAACACATCTTTTATAGACTGCTTAAAATTAATGCTGTTTTCTTCATATATTGAGGTCTCTTTCAGCTTATTAAAAGTATATATTTCAAACAAACCCACTACAAAAGCCAATACGAAAAATATTTGATAAGTCATGACAGCCTTATCGTTTGTAGTACCAAATAACTTTAATATTTGTGCCAATATAATCAAGGATATAAAGCTGGCAAAGGTTGTATATTTATTTTTTGATGTTATAGCCTTAGCTCTTTGATTTTCATTAAATACATCTGCTGTAAAGCTTTGAAGTGCAGTTGTTGATACAGATTCTGGCAAACTCATAAGTGCTGTAATTATTACAAAAGTTATTGGTTGTATCTCCAAAGGTAAAAATGGAACAAAAGCATATAAAAGTATGATAAATCTACTTAGTAAAAATATTCTTGAAAGTACTTTCTTTTTACTAATTGCTTTACACATGTATAAAATGCCCGGAATTATTGCAAATAGTGCAATTAGTCCTGGAAGAGAATTATAAAGCGATACATGAGTTTCTCCTCCACCCAATCTATAAATAAACTTTTGAGCAAATGGCTTGTACAAATTAGTGACTAAAGTAAATAGAATTCCATTAACTATATAAAAATACATGTTCTGACTATAAACATCACTATTGGATTTAATATCGTGTCCTTCTAAAAAGTTTTAACATTAATTTAACCCCCACAATAACAAATAAACTTTCATATTATTTTATCAACTTTAATTCTGCAATTTTAAAAGGCTAATTGGCATAATACTTCCCCCTGTTATTTATTTTGCGGAACTAAAGTTATCAACCGAATTTATTACAGTCTCAATTATGTAGAGCAGCATTGCTTGCTACTGAGTTTATCACTTTCGGTATAAAAGCCATAGCATTTATGAATAGTTTGTGCATGGTGACGGCTATTTCATTTATGTAAAACATCTAATTTTTTATCCAATCTATTGACATATATCCAATTTTCTCATACTCAATATCCTGTACATAGTGACTGCAATCAAGCTGAATAAAGGTTCCATTCTGAATCTGTTCCATGAATTCCTGCTGGCAAGAACACCAGTAACCAGCCTCAAAACCTGTTCCCTGTCCATTAGAACCAAATAACAGGACTGGCACTGTTACATCAGCTGGAGAACCCAGTTTTGCCGCATTTTTCTTAACTGCCATATCAAAGCCAATAATTCTTCAACTTCATCTTGATACCTGACACGTCACTAAATCCATATCTAAAAACAATAATACAAATTAAAAATTTAATCATTTTGCTGAATTTCATTATTATCCCCTGTAGTCTAATATTACCTAGCCAGTTTTAACGGTTTCACAATTGCATTGTCATATAACATAGTAACATAATTTTTAAAATATTCAAAATCATCTTTTTGAATTGTCACAATGGTCTGCACCCACGAACACTTCACATTCTTCTTTTCCTAATACAACCTGCGCAATCTCACTATAAAAAGTAGTATCTTCCGTTCCTACTAAGATAGCCGCCGGCTAACAGTCATTTAAAATGTAGTCGATACGTTCTTTTGGATACTCTGGATTGATAGGTACAAATGCCGCTCCACTCTTTAATATTCCGAAGATTGAACTAATTGTCTCCGTCTTTTTGCTTGCGTTTATTGCTACAAAACTGCTGTTTCCTCATTCCACGTACGTATCAGATTCCTGATGAAGTTTAACATGTGTTCCTGGATTGCTTTAATTTCCCATGTTTCAAAGCAGTCTGTTTGATAGTCAAAAAACATCTGATACTGATTTTCTACTGTCTGCATAACATGTATAATCAAGCTTTCTGTCTGTGCCGGTGCTGGATACAGCGTAATATCCAGGCTGCAGTTATCCAGCAAAGATGCCGACTGGAAGTTTAAGCTAACATCAAAGATTTTTCCTGTATCATTTTCTTTTAAAATCCTGTTGTAAGTGTACTTCTGATGTTTAAAAGAAGATTTCTCAAGCTGTTTCTTCCAATACATTTCATCATTTTCAAATTTTTTACTGCACAAAAAACTATTTCATTCATAGAGTATAATTTTAATTGGCAAATCAAAACAAAATTAAAAAAGGAAGAGGCAAAGATGGAAATATGCATAAGGGACAAGTACCATTTACAAATTATTCAGTAACAAATGGTAGAAAATCAATACGCAATATGTTTAACATGAGAAATTTCACTGAATTGATCTACAGGTAAAAAAACAAGACAGAGTGTTTATGCCGCGAAAGCCTATTGATATGGGGAGACACCCTCTGGTAAAATCTTGGCGACGGAAAGGCGCAGAAAATATAGGCATATTTCCGTCTAAAAGTAGGTGTCCAGAGGGTGTAGAGGTCACCATGTCAATAGGATCGTGGAATAAATGTGAGCTATCTTAAACAAACATTTTATTGTTAAATTTGTATGTTGAAATATTACCAACGTTTACTTGACAGTAACCTATTCATTAAGCTTCTTTACAAACTCACACATATCTGCTACTGTTTTAATCTCTTTTAGATTTTCCATATCAATCTCAATATCATATTCCATTTCAATCTCAGCTATCATGGAAACCATATCAAATGATGTCATTCCTAAATCTAATGCTAATTCATCTTCCATTTTAATCTCATCCTCGTTTGCATCAATGAATTGTGATAAAATCTGTTTAACCTTACTTTCAATATTGTTCATTTTCATCTGCATGGTGTACTTCCCGCTGACACCACACATTCCTCCTTATTTTATAATATAACACTCTTTTTTATAAATATTTATATCTCTTCACCTTGCCCAGTGAAGTTCTGTCAAAATCCTCTCTCGAATACTCAATATTGCGAATCTGCTGAAACATAGGTGATTTTTTATTTACCTGCTCTATCACCTTTTCAATCTCTTGTATCACCTCTTCTTCCGAAACCCCCTCACATCTCTCCTTATCTGGTACTACAATACAACTTAGCACTTCAGATTTGGCTGTCTGCTTCGCATACACTAAAGCCGCCTCAATCCATTCTGAATTTTGAATTGTTTCCTCTATTTTGGCAGGAAAGATATTATTTCCATCTTTGAGAACAATGATGTCTTTCTTTCTGCCACTAATAAACAAGAATCCATCCTTGTCTATATAGCCAATATCCCCCGTCTTAAACCACTCATCTGTAAATTCATCCTGATTACAGTATCCCTTCATAACTATTCTTCCAGAAACCTGAATTTCATCATCTATGATTCTTACTTTGCAATAAGGATCCAAACCTGCTACCCCTACAGATTCCTTCCTTCTTTTCTTCAATGTGTTAACAGATACAACCGGTGAACATTCCGTAATTCCATATCCATTTAAAACTGTAATTCCTATCCTGTCCATAAAGTCAATTGAGTCTTGATTAGGACTTGCTCCTCCACATACGATAATTGAAAGCTTTCCACCTAATTCGTCAAGGAGGCTGTGAAATAATTTTCTTCTTACATCAATATGTAATGTCTTTAACACATTGCTTGCCCAATATGCCGCCCAAAATATTCTTCCCACCCTCTTATCAATTGTTGAATGGATTCTCTTACACATTCCATCTATCATCATAGGAACTCCAATTAACAACTCTGGCTGAAATAATTTCAAATTGCTAGAGAAATTCTTAACTCCTCCACCAAAGCATACAACCAAGTGATAATAAAGCATACCTGTTAGAATTCCTGTTGTTAACCCAAAAATGTGGTGCATTGGCAGTAAATGGAGATATCTTGTATCCGTAGTAAAAGTATCTTCTCCAACTAAATAAGCACAATAACGAATATCACTGCACAAATTATCATGTGTAATCATGACTGCTTTATTATAACCTGCTGTTCCAGAGGTAAAAACTACCATTGCCAAATGCTCTTCCGTGACCAGATTCTGGATATTATCCTGTACTCCTTTACAATCTAAAAGTGTTTCAAAATCTTTGCATTCTGTAAAACATTTAAATTCTAAGTCATCCGCAAGCTTCCTTAAACCAATTGCCTTCTTAGAACATTTTTTATCGAATAAAACTATTTTTGCGCCAATCTCATATACCATTTCCAGAATTATTTCTTCAGACAGTTCCTTATCAATGGGAACTACAATATTTGCAGAACCTACTGTACCAAAATAAGCTGTAATCCACTCGTAACTAATCTCACCTAAAAAAACTATTTTCTGCTCAAACATATTTCTGTTATTAAACCAATTTTTTAGTTCATTTGAGCGTTCAAACAATTCTGAATAGGATTTTCTATCCATAACACCGGACTTATTCACTAATACAGCGTTAGAATTGCCATTATCACGACATGCATCGTTCAATAAAGACCATAGATTATCGTTTTGTCTTCCCATAAATTTCCTCCATTGTATTTTTCATTTTATCAAATTGTATTAAACAACTTTAGTTCTGTAATTTTAAAAGACTAATTGAATCAGCTGAATATTCAGTGAAATCATGCTTAATTTATCGAGATAAAAAGACTATATGTGACCAATTTCAAAAATTTGATAATAAACTCTCGTAGATAAACAAGACAATAGACTTTGCGGATAAATTATTGATTTGCCGTATGGCATCTACAATAGTCTGTATCCTTAGACTTTCCTCACTAATTCTATATAGCTCAATTAAGCTTATAGTTAAAAATACTAAGGCAAAATATCATTCAATAGATACAATACTTCTAACTCGATATTGGTCAAAACCTAAATTGCTTTTTAAATAATTTTCTTTACTATAGTATGGTTGATACTGTATAGGGATACATAAATTACCTGCAACAAAGTTAGAGGTTACAACACAGTGAGAGTAATTATATGATAATCCTTGTATTTTTTTAGCAGATTCTTTTATGTTTATAGCATCATCAATTATTAGAAAGCCAGTTGTATTAGGTTTTATGAGATCAGTAAAACGAAGATTTTGATATCATTTTATCACCAGATACATTTACTAATCCAGCTATAATGCTGTTTATTGTGTAGTAACTCTTATTAATTTTCTAACATTAGAATAACATTCTTTCTCATTTTTGTATTCAAAATGGACAACTCCTGATACCGAAGAATGCACTTTCGCATCGCCAAGTTCTTATATAGTACTTTCTTCCCCAATTACACTTGCAACAACAGATATCTGTTATATATATCCAGAAGCTAATGTATTATAATGCATCATTTCCTCACAACCCGCCAAATAATTTACACCTTCATTTATTCTAGCTCCACCTGAATCATATATTCCTATTATCGGACAGCTATTTTGGATAGCCAATCCATATCCATTAATTACGCTATCATAAAAAACAGCTTTGTCATCATCTGCGACGTAATTTAATATTACCAAGCCGATTTCTCAAAATGAATCTCTATCTAGCAATAATAAAACTCTTTCATATGCATGATATTTTTTCTTATCATGTTGAGATTTAAAATTGTATTTCCTTTGTTAGACCCTTTTATTTATAATTTAACATTTTTTCTGTACTATTTGTATAATAAACTATAATTTATCAATTATCAACTTATTTATTCATTTTGACAGTGTCAAGTTTTTGTAGGTTTAATAAAAATAGACTATCTCAATTGTGTAAGTGCTTATATACTTTGTTTCTAACAGAGAAGAAGTTTCCTGCCCATTTTGTGGTAAGCCATCTTCAAAGGTACATTCTCATTACATGAGAAGCTTTCAGGATTTACCAATACAAGGTAGGAAGGTTGTAGTTATACTAAACAATCGGAAGCTGTTTTGCCATAATTCTGAGTGCAAAAATGTCAGTTCTATAGCCGCAGCTCAGATACTTCATAATAGTGTTGCAAATGTAGGAAAAAGTACGATTTGTAACCTCTTAAAAAAAATACATATCGATTATAGAGAAAAATAATATTACAGAAGTTTGTATTGATGATTTTGCAACCAAGAAAAGAAAATTCTAATGCAATTCAAGCAAGTGACCGTTTTCATTTATTAAAGAATTTATCATCTTACTGTAGTGATTATTTAAGCGCATTACAATATTCTTTAAAAAATGTTTGTTAACTTTTATGAACTCCTCGAAAAAATTAGTTTTAATCCTAACCATCACAAATTTCCATATATTTGATATAATACAGTCATAAACTTTTATGACAATCTAATTTTTTATATAAAACAGTTGTATGATTATAAACGAATTGTTAAAATAGAATTAATGTACAAACAATAAAAAAAGGAGGGGTTGCTTTGAAAGTAAAAATGTCACCATACCTTTTGAAAGAGAAAGCTACTCTAAAAAAGCTTATAGAAATACTATCAAGCAAGTACAAATATGTCTCAATTTTGGGCTGTGACACTAAGGGGAAAAACTATAATGTTTCCAAAAGCAGTATATTAGTCAATGACTCGTTTTGGTCTGAAAGAGGCTTTATACTTAGAGCCTATAATGGTATTAACTATAGTGAATTCTCATTTAATGAGCTTCCATCAGAAAAGCTATCAGAGTTTGCAGCATATCTGTCACAGCAGTTAGACAGTTATAAAATAAGCTTGTCTGGTTCTGATTTTGAAAGCTATCCTGTAGTTGAAGAAGATTGCATTAAAGCTGATTTCATTGGTGAAGTTGAGCTACTACCAGAAAACGTTTCTGCGGAAACAATAATTAAGAAGCTAACCGAGATAAGAGATATGGGCCTAAGCTGCTCAAATTCAGTATTTGACTACAGTGCGAGATTTAATACTACACATATATCAAAAATATTTATCTCCACAAAAAAAGAGCTTAAACAATCCTATATTTGGAGTGAAGCTTACCTCTTCCCATTCTCAAGAAATGATAAAAACAGCAAATACTATTTCAAAGCTTTCTCCGGTCTTAAGGGTGCTGAAATAATTGAGGAAATGTATCCTTATGTAAAAGAAGTGGCTTTAAAAAGCGAAAAGCTATTAGATGCTGTAACTATAATGCCAGGTACATATGATGTAATTTGCAGTCCTGAAGTAACAGGCCTAATAGCTCATGAAGCCTTTGGACACGGTGTAGAAATGGATATGTTTGTAAAAGGCAGAGCTAAGGCTGTTGAATATATTGACAAGCCAGTAGCTTCAAAGCTTGTAACTATGCATGAGGGTGCTAAAGTAGCACAACAAGTTTCATCATACCTTTTTGATGATGAAGGAGTATTAGGCACAGATACTATTATTATAGATAAAGGAATACTAAAAACCGGAATATCAGACCTTCTCTCAGCACTTAGGCTGGGAACTACACCTACTGGCAATGGCAAAAGAGAATCCTATGAAAGAAAAGCCTATGCCCGTATGACCAACACAGTTATTTCAAAAGGTAATGATAAACTTGAGGATATGATGTCTTCCATATCACATGGCTATATGCTAGTTGCTTCACAAAGCGGTATGGAGGATCCAAAGAACTGGGGTATTCAATGTATGCTTCTAGAAGGCATAGAGATAAAAGATGGTAAACTTACTGACAAAATTATCTCTCCAATAATAATGACTGGCTATGTACCCGAGCTGCTTTCTAATATCTCAATGGTTTCTGATGACATGGAGCTTGGTGGTTCAGGGATGTGCGGTAAGGGCTACAAGGAATATGTCAAGAACGCTGCAGGCGGTCCATATATCAAGACAAAAGCGAGGTTGGGATAATGTTAGATAGAATAATTAACATATTGAAATCAAATAATGAAATAAGTGATTGGAAAATAGTACAGACTCTAACAGAAGCAAATGAGCTTTTCTTAATAAAAAAATTAATTGATATGCCAAGGTCTAAGAAGGTTAACAATATAAAAATAACCGTATATAGAGACTTTGAAGAAAACGGCAAGAAATTCAGAGGTTCATCCATTGTAAATGTTCCTCCTACTATGACTGATGAGGAAATATCAAAAGCAATTAAGGATGCAGTCTTTGCTTCTTCCTTTGTTAAGAATGAATATTATCCTTTGCCGTCACCGTCACAGCATGAGCTTAATGTAGTAGAAAGTAAATTTGATACTGCTTCCTTAGCAGATTGGATGCCTAAAATCAAAGATGCATTGTATAAATATGATACAAACAAAAACGGTTATATAAACGCTACAGAAATTTTCTTAAATAAGAACAACACAAATATTATTAACTCAAAAGGTATTAATGTAAGCTTTAAAAGCTACAAAGGACATATAGAGTTTACCACAAGCTGGAAGGAAGTTGGAGAAGAAATAGAGTTATTCAAAGAAATTATGTTCTCTGACTTTGATTCTGAATATTTATCTAAAGAAGCCCAAGAAATGCTTGAAATGAGCAAGGAAAAATCTGTTACAAAGCCTACTCCAAACTTAGGAAACTTTGCAGTTGTTCTAAAGGGTGACCCTGTAGCAGAGCTTTTGAAGCATTATTACCTTCAATCAAATGCACAATATGTTTATCAGCACCTTTCTACCGCGAAGCTTAATGAAACTATACAAGGAACAGCTATTAAGGGTGATAAAATCAATATGGTTCTTGACCCCGCAGTAAATAATTCAGCAGCTTCTGCACCAGTTGATGATGATGGTGTTGTATTAACTAAGCACAACATAATAAAGGACGGCGTACTGCAAAAATACTGGGGAACAGCACAGAACTGCCACTACCTGAACGTAGATACCACAGGCAGAATTAACAATATAATATTCGAAGGTGGTAGCAAGACAATTGATGAAATGCGTTCTGAGCCACACCTTGAAATTGCTGTATTTTCAGACTTTCAACTAAACTCAATGACTGGTGAGTTTGCAGGAGAAATTAGACTAGGATGGTACTTTGATGGTACTAATAGAACTACCGTAAGTGGTGGCTCTATATCAGGAAATCTACATGCATTACAGAACAATATGTACTTATCAAAAGAGCTTCAACAGTGTTTAACAAAAGATGTGTTTACATCCCTTAACTATAACGGTCCAAAGGCAGTTATGCTATATAACGTATCAGTTGCAGGAAACTAAGGCATTTAGAAGGGCAGTTCAATATGTGAACTGCCCTTTTTCTCATTCTATAACTTCTATATCTTTCTGAAAGTGCTGATAATCCTTCTCATACTTCCAATCTCCACCCCATTGCCAGCCCCTACTTTTAAAGGCAGAATAGCACTCATCGTTCTTTTCTATCATACCCTTTTTTACAACGGTTCTGTCTGAATATACTTCACCATAGGTTGGTGAGATTTGATCCTTATATATATATGGGTTTTGAACTGGATTTATATCAATTGCTAGTCCATAGCTGTGCTTAGAAATTTTTCCTGGTTTACCTTCAACCTCTCTAAAGCAAAAGGCTGAAGTGTTATTATCCTCCATTGATTTACTGTCATCAGCTTCATACTCATCAATAAGCCTTATTTTATCAATAGGAAACTTCTTCTCATATAGTTCTTTAAAAATCTCAACTACCTCTTGTGCTATTGCTGCATTTACAATCAGCTCACCTTCATGCTGCTTGTCATCAAAGCCCCAATATGCAACCCTCACATAGTTTAAACCATCTAAGCTTACAGGACTCCCCTGTTTCCAAGATACTCCGCTTATGCGTTTCTCAATTTCTTCATCTATTGGAAGCAATTCAAAGCTCTGGCTAAGTGTCTCTACTGTAGGTGTTTCATCTGTCTCAGCTTGCTTAGTTGATGTAAGCTCTTGTTTACTATTTACTTGACTGATTTCCTTTACCTCTTGCTTGTATAAAAAAGCAGTTATAAGCAAAACAATTAAGAAAACAATAAATATAAACCTTTTCAACTTAACACCTCCAAAAATAGCCAATTCGATTATATCATATATAGTTTATCCTTACTTGATTGCTTTTTTCAAAAGAGGAATAATCATTATAGCTAATATACTGCCTATTAATGCTGTTATAAGCTGTGGCCAAGAGAATGAAGCACTAATTACAGCTACTTGTTTTTCTTTGATTCCTGGTATTAAAGGTAATGCAACTACTACAAGACCTAACCATAAGAAAAGGAACTTGCCAATACTAGCTGCAATTAATCCAGTAGAAGAAATCAAGATTCCCTTCGTATTCATATTTGATATGGATTTTTTAGCAATAAACCATGCGATAGTTACAAATAAAGCATTGCCAATTGCTATAAATGGAATAATCTGAATAAATGCAGGTCCTATTCCTGCCAGGAATGCCAGCAAAGGTGACAGAACAGCAAGGGTTATTCCTCCATATATACCTATTATAAATACTGATACGAGAAGAATAAGATTTACTATAGACCCTGTAACAAGCTGTCCAAATGAACGGGTCAAGAACTGCACAACTATTAATAGTGCAAGCATTACTGCTGTTTGTGTGATATAGATTACTTTACTGTTTCGCATAAATAAACCTCCTAAAGATATTTTTCTATCAAATTTATTATACTATATCTTTGATTATTGTACATTCTAATTTAATTACTAAAGATAATAAAAAGCTAAATATGCTGAAATCTGTCTACCTTTGCATCTAAACTTAGTATCAAGTTCTATATGTTATATTTTATCACTTTAGTAATTATATTTTAACATATTTATATATTTACATATATTCTTTATTATGGTATTATAACCATATTGTATGCATACAATATATAATCATTTAAAGAAGGAGTACCATGAGTAAAAAAATATTATTGTTAATTTTATCAATTTGTTTTACTATTAATATATGCTATGCTTCCGATCTTGTAGGCGGTTCACAAAGCTTCGCTGGAACATTAACTGGTGCAGATTCTGATATAACTTATAGCGTAGCTCCATATATTAGTAACCAAAGTCAAAATTCTAGTGCCTGGACAATGCTGCAAAATATATATTCAGATAAAATGTACGCACAAATTGGTTGGATTAGATATCCTCAATTTAAAGATTCAGCAGTATATTTTTGGCAATACAATGACAGCAATGGTAATTATTATAGTCAATTAAGTAGTGTTGGTCGCTGCATTAGGTACCACACATAATTATAAAGTTACAGTGAGTAATGGAACAGTATATGGACATTTGGATGGCTATATACCAAATGATAATCAAGGAAATCCATTTACCACTGCAATTGATTGGACCCCTACAAAATGTACTTTTTGTGGAGAATCCAGCAGTGAAAGTTATGCACGTTATGCAGGTAGTATTTCTAATCATGAATCTATTTCATCTCCCCAAAAATGTCTCAATGGTTCTTGGACTTATTGTACAAATTTGTCAACAATAAACCAAGGTTATGAATCAAGAATTGATAATACTTACTATAATAGTGCAAATAATTATACTATAAAGATTTGGGATAATAGAGCAAATTAATATGAAAGGAAATGAGCGACATGAAAAAATCAAATATAATTGCATTATCTTTAATATTAACTGTATTGATAACTTCCTCAGCTTTTGTTTTTGCACTAAACAGTGAAAAGGATTACAGCGATAATGTACTAGATAAAAAGATGTTAAAAAAGGTTGCCAAAATGGATATTGTTGATACAGATGTAAATACCACTATTTGTAGAGAAGATGCAATAAAAATTGTAAAAGATCAGTTTCCATTGCTCTCGGAACAGGCAAAAAATATTAAAGCACAAAAAGTAATGCTGACACAACCAGGTTGTGGTCCACTATCAAATGAATCCGTGAGCAAAAATAATAGCCTAAAAGAAAAAGGTTATATAGACAATATACCAGTTTGGATTGTTGTGCTAAAAGATGGAAATTATAATATGCCTAGTAATGGAACTGGGGATAACAAAAAGAGTGCAGATATGCAAATAATAATTGATGCTAATAGTGGTGAGGTACTAAATGCATTTTTCTACGGTCATAACGAATAATTCTTATAAAGTTTGATTTATTCGTTATATTTTTTATAAGTAGGTAATTACATTATAATCATACAATAAGTTTAAATACTCAAATTATCATCGCTTACATCACTTGCTAGAGATGTAAGCGATTTAATTAAGTAAAAAAGTGCAGCCGCTAGACTGCACTTTTTATAGTTTATATATATCTTATAGCATATTCTTATCTACATATACTGTAAGCTTGCCTAAGCTGTTTACATAGCTGCCAAATTCATTGTCATACCATCCAAATATCTTTGCATGTGTAACAGGAATCTGAACATCCTTTGCATTTTCAACTCCGAATTCCTGTAATGTACTAGAATCTAGTTGAATGAAACCTGTTCTTGTATGAGTTTCGTGTCCTTCTATTATACAAGAAGCTCTATAACCTTGAAAATCTGATGATACATTTTGCTGCTCATTGAAAATCAAAAGATCCTTTTGCGCACCTTGTGCAGCTTTTCTATATGTTTCATTTATGAATTCTCTGTTTATAATCGGTTCTCCAGTTTGTGAAAGCTTTGTACGGAAAGTTATGTTAAGAGCAATCAAGGATACTGTGCAAGTTGGTACACGTACCGAGTCTGCCATAAATCCGAAACTTTTAACCTGTGGGAGTACTTCTTCTAAAGCCTTTGCAGCACCAGTTGATGTTGGGATAATATTGTTTAACGCTGCACGATTCTTTCTTAAATCCTTAGTACCTGCTCCTGGAACAGCATCTAGTATCTCCTGATTGTTTGTTGCTGAGTGAACTGTTGACATAGAAGCTGTTACTATTTGTGATGTCTCCTCTGTCTCCAAAAGTGGCTTCATCATATGTGCAAGACCTGTTGTAGTACAGCTAGCTGATGATAACACATGATGCTTTGTAGGATCATAATTCATATGATTGATTCCATAAACGAACAATCCACTATCATCAGGCATTCTTAAGCATGAGTCCTTAATTTTAAATGGTGCACTTACAATTACCTTTTCTGCCCCTGCTTCTAGATGTCCTCTTACGCTTCCCTTTTGATTATCCGCTGGAACAGTAGGATCTAAAAAAGCACCTGTACATTCAACTACTATTCTTACGCCTTCCTTTGCCCAATTTATATTCTTTGGATTTCTCTCACTTCTAAGTATTTTTACGGGTACTCCATCAAACTCTAGTAGACCTTCAGCTTCATCTATTACTTTAGCCTCACATTTTTTGCCTGTATAGCCATATAAAAATCTGTCCAGAGAACCGTAGGTAGAATCACTTGTTAGAAATTGTATTACATCGTTTAGGCTTTTTCCTACTTCTCTACCTGCATTTAAAACATATCCATCGAAATGCTTTACAACAAGATGATTCCAAAAGGTTAGTTTTCCTATTCTTCCCATACCGTTTATGCCAAGAAAATTTTTATTTTTAAGTGTAGAATTCATTTCAGCACTCCTTTATATTTAAAATAACTACTATATTGTAGCACATTGCCATTATATTTCAAATATAGTATAGCTCATTAAAGACAATAAGCTACAGCAAACTCAAATTGGCTTGACGTTTTGCTATAATTCTATCTTTATTGGATTTATACGGTCTTAGTTGGATATTCTCCTAGATAAATGTTACCTAGATTTCCATCAATTGAAATTACAGCTCCAGGCTTTAATTTTACTCCATTTATCATACATTCTTTCTTATTTTCATTTACTTTAAGTGCTTTGCAGTTTACTATACAAACCTTTCCAAGATTAGCTGCAGTTACTGCTGCGTGGGAGGTAGCTCCCCCCTTGCCTGTTATCAGTCCATCACACTGGAATATCATGGGTATGTCATCTGGAACTGTATCAGGTCTAACCAATATGAAATTAGCATCAGGATAAACTTTATATAAATTGTCTATATCCTGCTGGTCGAATACTAATAGACCACTCATAGCTCCACCGTCTATACCAATACCTCTTCCTGCCAACTTAAGCTTATCATTTGGTACATCAAACACCGATAAATTATTCTGTTTGTTTATGTTCTGATCTCTTGTCTGAAGTATATATAGGTCTTTTGGATTCTCTGATTCAAATGTAAACTCCATCTCCTGATGATTAAAGCTGTATTCATCAATAAGCTTTGATGACAGCTCTATAAGTCTACCATATATTTCAGGATGTGAGATCTGCAAGGACGTAGCACAGTCGTTGTAATCCGAATTCCTTTGATGCTCAGTTGCAGGCATAGTATGCACCAGCCCTGCAACAATATCCTCTCCCTGACTACACAAAGTGAAGTCTCCATATAGATTCACGCCTGGTTTGTTCTGCTTAGGATCATGAGTAAATATTACACCCGTTCCGGAATTTAAGGCTAAATTGCCCAATACCATTTTTTGTACAATAACTGCTGTTCCCCATTCACTGGCAATTTGCAAATGTTCTCTATAGGATTTTGCCCTATAAGAGGACCATGAATCTATTACACTAATAATTGCCTGCATTAATTGCTTGTAGGGATCGTTTTCTATCTGAATATTATATTCCTTAAGTACATTTTTATATGCAAAGGCTATTTTCTTCATCTGCTCAGGGGTAAACTGTACCTTTTGTTCCACGTCATATTTCTTTTTATAATCTATTATTACGCTATCAAAAATATCACGTTTTATCCCGCAGGACATACCCCAGCTTTGTATAAATCTTCTATAGCAGTCCCAAGATGTCCATCCGAAATTTGGTCGATGGCTTAAAGCCTCTACTATCTCATCGTTTAAGCCAACATTTAGGAAGGTACTCATAGCTCCAGGCATGGATATCGCTGTGCCTGATCTTACAGAAAACATAAGAGGATTACTAGGATCTCCAAAGCCCAGACCTGTAAGCTTCTCAATTTCATGTATCTGATACATTATAAGATTATCCAGCTCCATATTCATAGAAGGGTGATTCATTATTGTATCCTTGTGTCTAAAAAGCTCTGTCGTAAGTACAAAACCTGACGGTATTGGGAAACCATATGCATGTAACTTTTTTAGATAATATGCCTTAGCTCCCAAGAATACCTGATTATCTATCTCCACAGTTGCCTTATATAAAGGACTGATAATCATATCAGGATTGTAGGTCATCATATTGTTTATATAATCGCGGGTGTTATTGTCCACCAAGCTTCTTAAGCTGTTTACTATGTTTGACACAAAGTTATCAAGCTGTTGTATCAAGAATGCAGAAGACAGAACCTCTCTATAAAAATTCTCCGATATCTTCAAATACTGCTCTTTAAGCTCTTCTTTCCCAAGATTACTATCATTTTGTTGATTCACAACAACCTTAAGTGCTTGGTCATATACACGAAGGAAATATTCATTTATTATTTCTTTTATGTCATTAGTCATAAACTGGAATATATTTATATATTGATCCAAGGAAAAGCTTGGTGAGGTTAAGCTGTACTTCAACATCTGGAGGTTAGAGTTAAACCCTTGATTTTGTATGCCATCCAATTCTAAGCCTTCTTGGAAAAACTCCAATACCTCATACATATCTCTTAGAGTTCTTGCCGTAACATAATCAAAGCTTATACTGTTTATCAAGCTTTCCATAAGATTGGATGCAACCTTTTCCAGTCTGAACACAAGCCCCAGAGCCTCAAACTTAGGCTCTAAGTATTGTCCATACATAGAAGGAATACCAACCGCTATATGTCTCTTATAGTAAATATTCTCCAACGCTTCGCTATTATTTGGATCAAGTATAATTTTTTTAAGATAATGCATCAGCTTGAAGACTTCTTTAAGTGAAGCCCTTACATCGCTGCTGTCTAAAAGCTGGCTTAAATTTTGTATATCCTTATTGTTAAAAAATCTGTAGTTTTTCAATATAGATATTATATTGCCTGACTCTAGTGAATACTTCTCTAATAGCAGATTGTATAGCTGGATCATCATAGAAAGTCTCTTTTTATCCCTATCGTTGTCAATGCTGATTTCTGCCATAGCTGCATCAATATCTTTTTCTCCTAGCTCCAGCAGCTTTTCTGGGGTAAGCCCTTTCGTGTCGCAAAGCTCCCTTGTTATACTGTGTACATCAACAAACCATTCTCCTTCAATATCTATAGCTTCATAAACATCCTTTGGTACTATTTGAGCAAGATGCTCTATGTCTCCATCATACCAAAACTGTAGTATTTTTTTAGTAAGCACCACGTGTGTATTGTTGCTCTCTGTGTGCACCTGTTTTCTCAGAAAATGTATGAGACGATCCTTTCTATAGGATAGCTCATCCATCATTGTAGTAACCTCTCTTAGCTTACCTTCTGCTCCAATTTCCTTGAAATAAACAGGAAAATTTCTTGTCAGCTGCTTTATTTGCTTATATACCGGTGCTATGTTTGAATTTAATAACTTGGTAACATCTCTTTGAAACAAATCTGTATCAGATATAAATATGCCTCCAAGCTTAAGGTTTACTATCAAAGCAGAAAGCAGCTCCTTCAAGGTTGAAGGAGAATACTCAATAAGCTCCAGCCAAATTCTTATATTCTTTATATGGTTGGTATTAACCTGTATTTGCCAATCATTGCTGATAGATATCTCTCCTGGATGTACAAAACCAAAATTTATAAGCTTATTTACAAAAAAGGAAATAGTGCTTTGGTCTTTTGTATCAATTACACCTCTGCCAAGAGTAAGGATACAGTCAAGAACTGTTGTAATATGCTGCGGTTGTAGTTCTACAAACAGACTAATAATATTTTCCAGGAAATTATTAATTTCGGTCTCATCCAATTCCTTTAGCACATCTCTTAAAATTCTATTCAAATCATAAAGCAGATGATTGGTTAGCTGCGACATCGCAGGAACATGCAGAAGATAAAATATGTAATATATCTTCTCTAAAGAACTGTCCAATTGCTCTGTATATCTTCTAAAATAGTTTGCTATATCATTAAAAAACATGACCTCAGTCAAGTCTTTCCAAGTTTTTGAAGCCTTTAATTGACTACTAAGTCCTTCAAAGAATGGTTTTCCAAGCTGCTCAAGTTTTTCTCTGTTTTCTTGCTTGAACAAATAACTTCTATCTTTAAACCAGCTATCCACCTTTGAGGTCTCATGCCAATAAACTATACAATTCTCGAGTAAATTTTTAGTTATTTGAAATACTTCCTCTTTAAACTCATCCAGCTCAGCAATTTTATTTAAGTATGCCTTAAAATAACCTGAGTTTTTTACATAAAGCTCTTCATTATACTTGATATCTTCTTTTATTATAAAAAGAGATTTATGAATAATAGGTTTCGGATAATTATCTAGCTTTGCCAACCTGTCAATAAACTTCATAAATGTAGTTATAAGCAGTTCTCTTTGCTTCTCGTTAAGCTCCTTATGCATTAGGTTGAAAAATATGTCAACTAAAACCTTAAGAGCCGCTTCTGCTTGTTCACATGAGTTATAAAGCCATAAATCAGCCAGACAGATATTATGGAGATTATCAATAACATAATCGTAGTTTACATAAGGATGATTATATTCCATGATGAATTCTTCTGTTCTTTTATGAATTCCCCAGTAGGACTTTGATATCTCTAAGAACCAAATATGCTCCTCTGGAAGAATAATTGTTTTATAGCGAGTTTGGGCTAAGTTTACTTCCAAAGCCTTAGAATTGAACTGACTCTGCATTACTACTTTCCTCCGATTCATTTTCATAATATAATTATACCATACCTATTACTCCTACTTTAACTCCAGTTTACTGTTGCTTTGAATAATTTTTGTTAAGCACTTGAAAACTATGTAAGTATTATTGATAATTAATACATAATAATAAATATATTATAGAAAAGGATTGGCTTTTATGAAGATAAACAAAATAAGACTAAAGCTGGTATTTATCAGCATGCTGCCCCTTGCTCTAATAATAAAAGAATACCTTTTACGTAATCCTTTAGCTACCGAAAACCTATATTCAAGGCTAATATATCCTCCTATAGGTAAAGGCTTAAGTATATTGACAGGGATTTTTAACTTTTCTATTGCAGAGCTGCTTTTTTATATCGCTTTATGTGCTATTTTTTACTTTATCCTTAGATTTATTTTCAGAGTCTTTAAATCACCAAATAAGCTACAAGAAGTTGTAAAAAGTGCAGTAAATGCTCTGTGTATATTTAGTATTGCATACTGCCTATTTCTTTTGTTATGGGGCTTCAACTATTATAGACAGCCCTTAGCTTACAGTCTCGGCTATAATATTGAAGAGTCCTCTACTGCTGATTTGAAGGAGCTTTGTACTGTTCTTATTGATAAGACAAATCAACTGCGATTAAAAACTAATGAGAACCAAATAGGTGTAATGTATATAGAAGGGGGCTTTGGCAGCGTTATACAGCGTTCCTCCATAGGCTATGAAAATATTTCGCAGTATTATCCTGACTTTGGAGGAGCTTATGGACAACCTAAGGCGGTGATTGCATCTCGTGCTCTATGCTATTACGGAATTGGAGGTATTTACTTTCCTTTTACCGCAGAAGCAAATTTTAACAAGCTTGTACCTGATGCAATGCTTCCCTCTACATTGTGTCACGAGATGGCTCATCAAAGAGGTTATGCAAGAGAAGACGAGGCAAATTTCATAGCTTATCTTACATGCAAGGTTCACCCTGATTTAGATTTTCAGTATTCAGGTTATCTCCTAGCTCTTACATATTCAATGAATTCTTTATATAAATATGATATAGAAGCCTATAATGAGCTTGTAACAAGCTACAGTCCCGGAGTAATTAAGGATCTAAAATATCACTCAGAATTTTGGAAGCAGTATGAAGGACCTGTAAATGATATACAAGAAAAGCTAAACGATGCTTATCTAAAATCAAATAAGCAGACAGATGGTATTTACAGCTATGGACGCATGGTTGATCTTTTACTAGCAGAGTATCAAAAGTAGGGGATGACACTAGCGCCATCCCCTAAAAACAACATGAATATATTACTTTACGTTTATTATCTCCATATTTTGCATACAATTATCAATTAACTTTTCAACATCTAACAATTCTTCGGAACTTTTTATATCATTCAGTCTTGGCTTAGTCTTAGGATGCTTTGGTACAAATATGGTACAGCAGTCCTCAAAAGGCAGTATAGAGGTTTCATAGGTATCTATTTTTCTTGAAATATCAATAATATCTATCTTATCCATACCTACCAAAGGTCTGAAAACAGGAAGCTCTAAGTCACTGTTTGTAACCATCATGCTCTCTAGTGTCTGACTTGCCACCTGTCCAAGACTTTCGCCAGTGACAAGTGCAAGTGCATTTTCTTTCTTAGCTACCTGTTCTGCTACCTGCATCATAAATCTTCTCATTATTATTGTTAATTCATTTTCCTTACATTTCTCAATTATCTGCATCTGAATTTCAGTAAAAGGAGCCACGTATAGCTTTATAGGTCCCGTATACTTTGTCAGTATCTTTGCCAAATCTATTACCTTTTCCTTGGCTCTTTCGCTTGTATATGGATGACTATGATAATATACACAAGTAAGCTCTAAGCCTCTCTTTGCCATCATATAACCTGCTACAGGACTGTCTATACCCCCTGACAGCAACAGCACTCCTTTGCCTGCGCTTCCGTATGGCATACCTGCTACACCCTTATACTCCTTAGAATATATGTAAGCTTTGTCCCTTATTTCAACTGTTACAACTACCTCTGGATTATGTACATCAACCTTTAGCCATTCAACATTTTCTAGTATCACTCCTCCTATTTCTCTTGATATCTCAAGGGACTGAAGAGGAAATTTCTTATCTGATCTTTTGGATTCCACCTTAAAGGTTTTGACATCCTTTAGCTCCTTCATTTGATTTATTGCTATCTCACCTATTTTATCCATTTCCTTTTCAGTTATATCTGCAACCGCGACAGAAGTGATTCCAAAGGTATTTCTTACCTTGTCTATGAGCTCCTCAGAATATCCGTCAATATAGATTCTTCCTGATTCCTTCAAAATTTGATAGTTCTTCCCTATTGATTTTTTTAGGTTTGTCACCAGAAGATCTTCAAAGTATTTTCTATTTAGACCTTTAAGAGTAATCTCACTTGCATATTTTACTAGCATGCATTTCATTTTTTAACCCTCCTTAAAAAAGGTAATATTTTTTTTATAGCTTCTATTGTATAATCAATTTCTTCAATTGTATTTAGATATGAAAAACTAAATCTTATTGCTCCTTCTGCTTCAATAGAACTTAGTCCTATGGCTGGCAGTACATAATTTTTATGTGAGGTTTTTTTAGCTGAGCAAGCAGAGCCTGTAGAAACATATATATTGTAATCCTCAAAGGCATGGAGCATTACCTCTCCACGTAGCCCTTCAAAGGAGACATTTAGTATATTGTTTATATGTAGATTATCTAAGGGACTATTTATTTTAATCTTGTCAATTTCTTTTAAGCCCTCTATAAAGTGTTGCTTTAGCATTTTTACATGCTGGCATTTTTCTACGAAATCCTGAGTTAAAATGTTTACAGCAACACCAAAGCCTGAAATCCCAGGAAGATTTTCTGTGCCTGAGCGTACTTCAAACTCTTGTCCTCCTCCTGCTATTAGAGGTCTTATCCTAAGCCCTTCTTTTACATATAAGGCTCCAACTCCCTTGGGGCCGTGTATCTTATGAGCACTAAAGGATATTAGATCTGCTCCTAGCTCCTTGATATTAATATTTATTTTGCCCAATGCTTGAACTGCATCAATATGTACCTTAGTTTTTCTGTTTTTCTCTCTTGCTATTCTTATTATCTCACTAACAGGCTGTATTGAGCCTATTTCATTATTTACATACATTATAGTTATTAGCTTTGTATTTTCTTTTATGGACTTTTCTAGCTGTTCAAGGTTTATTATTCCGTCACAGTCTACATCTAGGTACGTTATTTCAAAGCTATTCTGCTCCATATCCTGTAGCTGTCTAAGTATACTTGGATGCTCGATCCTCGAGGTAATTATATGGTCTCCCTTTGAAACAACTCCAAATACCGCCATATTGTTTGCTTCACTGCCGCCAGAGGTAAAAACAATTTCTTGTGGTTTGGCTTTTATGAAGTCTGCGACCTTCTCTCTGGCTGTCTTTAGCTTTCGCTCTGCCTCAATCCCCAGTTTATGAGCAGATGAGGGATTGGCAAAGTTTTGCTCCATGCACTGTGTAACCTCTTCAATAACCTCCTTATGAGGTTTTGTTGTGGCACTATTATCTAAATATACTAATTTCATGGCTAACCTCTCTTATGTAGAATTATGCTGACTCATTTGTATGACATTAATATATTTTACCATTTTTACGATAAAAGTTGTATGGTAAAATAAAAAAAGACTTTTGGCATAGTCCTATGAAAGTACTATGCCAAAAGTCTCGTTACCTGAGAATATTTTTATATATACTTGATAGCCTTTGCAGGGCATTTATCAATAGCTGATTTAATTTTTTCATTTTCCTCTTGTTTCAATATTGTTTTATTAACTTTCGCCTTTTTATTTAGCATTATAAAATCTTCTGGTGCTACCCTTGTGCATAATCCACAGCTAATACAGAAAGCTTCATCTACTCTTAATACAGCATCTTTCTTTTCCACAATGCTATCCATAGGTACTTCTTCTTTTTTAACAACTTTTGAAATTACAATTGCCATTATCAGAATTGATATCGTAGTTAAAACCCATCTTACTGCCATAAATCTAGGCACCTAAAAACTTAGATTCGTTTGCAAGCATCGGAAGCTTAATTACTGCCCAAGCACTTAGGATAATTACTATATTCCCTATACTCGCTCCTTTTTTTATAAGCATCTTACAGACAGGAAAAGCTGCGTATATAGGTCCTGCTAAAAAGCTGCCTAATAAAAATGAAAATATATATCCTTTTACACCTGAGCCCTCCCCTAGATTATTCTCAATTGTCTTTTTAGGAACCCATGCTTCAATAAGAGAAGTTAATAATAGTATTACTGGCATTATTATAAGCATCTCTTTTACATAATAAAGACTATTATTTAGAGATTTAATTGCCTTATCTGGCATAAAAATTAATAAAAATATATATGCGAAAATAATAAGAGTTAAAAACATATTGCTCTTAATTTTTTGTATTATTAAACTCACAATACCACCCCCATCAAAAGTGCTATAATGATAGCAAAGACAAAGCTTAATGAATTTCTAGTTACTGCAAACTTAAGACCAAATTCTCTTTTTTCAAGCGGAAAGGTAACAAAGCCCACCATAGTAAGAGTTGTTAAAAACGCCACTATAGGAACAATGTTAGCCCCTGCATTTACAAGTGAACCCACTAATGGAAAAGCAACGAAAGCAGGTATTAAAGTAATACTTCCTGCAAAAGCTGCAACAACTGTAGCTATAAGAGTATTTGATTGCCCTAAATATTGTTTTATTGTATCTGGTGGAATAAAAGTAAGTATTAAACCTATGAGAAAAAGTATCCCTATAATTTCTCCTATCATGTTTCTCATCATTCCACTTGACATTTTGATGGAGTTAAAAGTTTTCTTTTTGTCTTTAATTATAGATCCTACAAACCAAATGATTGTAATTATCCAAAGACTTAATGTAAAAATATCCATTATATTTTCTCCTTTCAGTATCTTTACTTCTATTATAATTTGGTTTAAAATTACAAACAGTTACCAAGGTTACTAATTTTGAAAAAGGAGAAATATTTTATGTTGAATTTTATTCATATACTGGAGCACATAGATTTATTTGAAGATCTTTCTTTTCAAAATATAGAGAGTTTATTTGAAAAGAGTTCCTATGAAGTTAAAAATTATAAGAAAAATTCTGTAATATATTTGCAAAATGAAAAATGTACAACTCTTGACATAGTATTAAAAGGGACTATTTCTGTACAAGGAATTGATGATAAAGGAAGTTATGTTTCTATAAGTGATTTTAATATTGGTGATGTAATAGGAGGTAATCTCCTTTTTTCACATAAAAACATTTATCCAATGATGGTCTTATCAAAAACTGATGTAACTATTCTTCATTTAAAAAAAGATTTAATTCTAAGTCTATGTCAAAGCAACACTACTTTTTTAATTAAATTTTTTCAATTGCTTTCAGATAAAACCTTAATTTTGACAGATAAAATAAAAACACTGTACTTTAAATCCATAAGACAGTGTATAATTGATTTTTTGATATATGAAAACTATGCTCAAAAAAGCAATGTAATTAAATTAACATTAACTAAAAAACAATTAGCAGAGAAATTTGGAGTACAAAGACCTTCTCTATCTCGTGAATTAACTAAAATGCGAAAGGATGGATTGATAGAGTATGATGCATATTCTATCACAATTCTCAATATAGATTCATTAATTAAGTTTTAGTTATATAACTTTATATTATGAACATGTATTGCTAATATCTATGTATGCAAACATAACAAAAGGCACGGTTTCCCATGCCTTTTGTTTATTTATCTTGGTGAAAATGTTGCACAGTCAGTTTCTTCTGTTTTTGAAGCATCTCTTGGCTGAATTTCGATACTTGCAGCACTACAATGATTACCCTGTACATAATAATGACATGTGTTAACTACACATTTTACACCTGATAAAGGCTCTTGATTCTTGTCTACTCTACCTTGCATTTGAATACCTCCTAATATTTTTTCATCATTAGTTTTCTACTAGTTCAAAAATTTTATGCGCAAAAATATTAAGGTTTTCAAGCTATTCAGTTATATTTTATTCTTCAACCACAAAAACAGATTTTGGTTCCTTGCACACTGGACATACCCAGTCATCTGGAAGCTGCTCAAATGGTATTTCTCCATCATATACATAATGACATACTGAGCAAACATATTTCTTAGTTGCAGGCTTTCCTGCAGCTTTTGCTACAGTGCCACCGGTTTTCAGCGTTCTATAGTCAGCATAGGACATTGGCTGACCCTTTACAGTCTTTTCTGCTTCAACAACGTCACAGATAAACAAGAAATGAGAACCAAGGTCGATCATAGAAGCTACATTTAGACTCATGTATGATATTGTATTTTCATCAAGATAAGGGTTTCCATTTACATCAGTCTTGTATACAATTCCTTCAAATTTATCATTGTCTCGTCCACTCTTCATTCCAAAGTTGCCTATTATTTTTAATGGACAATCAAGAGAAATAACTGAGACTGCAAGGCTTCCTTTTTTTGAATGAGTTGTGTTGTAAGGTTTGTCTTCATCATAGTAACATACATACGAACAGGATCTGATGTTGCTTGCATAGCGGTATTAATGATACATCCATTAGTTTTGCCACCCTCTTCTACACCAGCTAAAAAAAGACCATAAGTTAAACTAAACATTGCAGCTTTATCCATAATTCTATTGCTCCTTTCAATTCTAATTCCTTTATATTCTATATTTTCTTTGACTTTATCACATTTATCAGATTTTGTATATGTATATTACCCACACTACAGATAGACAGTTATGTATCTGTCATAATTAGCTATCAATTCTTTTATTGCACTTTCTGCTGTTTTTATATTATTGTCTGTCGCTTTATTTATATACTTTAAAGCTTCCTTGAAAACATACTCTTTTATCCATGGTCTACCCATAAAAAAAACCCTTCTGATAGTACATTTATTCTTATACTATCAGAAGAGCATTAAAACATTAATAACTGTCTGTCTGTGATTTCTGGCACTTATTATTCATAGCTAAGAATTAAATGTCATTGCTTATTTGAGTTAGATTACTTCCGCCTGCACTTAGGTCAAAGAAGTAGTTGCCTGTTCCAGCATAGGAATAAACCTTTATTTTATATGTACCAGTAACTGTTGGTTTAAAGTTTATTGTTTCTTGTCTTGTACTACCTGTTCCACTTGCTACACTTGTTCCACTTGGATTATATAGGTATAAATCGAAGTCTGGAGTTCTTGAACCTGTCCAATTAGGCATAATTAGGGTTATAGCGATTGGATAACTTGTATCTGTTACTGTAAATGTATACCAGTCAGATTTTTTTGCTGTAGCTATATTGCTTGAAGTATACATATGGTTTGGAACTACAATGTTTGTTCCAATGTAGCTACCAGCTGATTTAATTGCGGCATATCCATCTAATCTACCATAGCCGTAATCAACATCCATGCCTGAAGGACCAAAATCAACAGCTGTTGATGTAATTGTGCTCTTAACTTGTGCAGGTGTCATGTTTGGATTTGCATCAAGCATTAAAGCAGCTGTACCAGCTGTGAATGGTGTTGCCATACTTGTTCCACTCATTGCTACATATGCATTTGTTGAATTTGCTTCTGCTGCAGTTATGTAATAACCAGGTGATGCGATGTCTGGCTTAGTTCTATTGTCTGCTGTTGGTCCTCTGCTTGAGAAGTAAGCAAGACTGAAGCCGTTTTCACCAACGTCTCTTGTAGCTCCTACTGTGATAGCATTAGCTGCAGCGCCTGGTGCACCTATAGTGTATTTTGCAGGGCCTTCGTTACCTGCTGCTACACAACAAACGATACCAGCGTTAACTGCGTTGTTTACTGCTACTGAAGTTGAATCTGTTCCATCAGAGCTACCAGAAGCTCCAAGACTTAAGCTTATAACTTCTATTCCATAAGTAGTTCTGTTTGTAACTGCCCAGTCTATACCTTCAGTTACATCACTCATTGTACCGCTACCTGCACTGTCAAGAACCTTTACGCCTACTAGAGCTGCTCCAGTAGCAACACCTTTGTATAATGAATTTCCTTCGCCGGTTCCTGCTACAATACTTGAACAGTGAGTTCCATGTCCATTATCATCATATGCAGGTGATTGGTTGTTTACTATGTCGTTCCAGCCAATAACCTTACCACCGTCTAAGTCAACGTGAGTTGAATCGATACCTGTATCAATTACGCAAACAACTACGTCAGTAGTTGAGTATGAAGTTGCATTTCCATCTCTATCGCCAGTTACACCAAAATCTGCGATAGCTTTTGTAACGCCAGACCAAGTTGTTGCATAGTTATTAGTAGCATGTACTGGCATATCATATTCTATTTGTTTAACGCAATCAAGTTTTGCTAAAGCGTTAATTTGACCTTTTGTTAATTCGATAGCCATACCAGGGATTATGTTATATTCATGCTTTGGATTTGTATCGCCTATAACTTTCTTTACAAGACCATTCTTAGTTGCATTGTTCTTTAATTGTTCGTCAAATGTTACTATAACTGATAGTTTACCATTATTATCTGTGTTATCTAATTTTGTTTCAAGATTGTCAAACAATTTGTTGTTATCCTTGTCTGCTACGATCTCAACTTCTGCAGTTGCTTCTGTAGTTGCTTTTTCCTGAGGCTCTGCAAAGTATATGGAGCTTGATACCAACATAGACATGATAATTATAAACACTAATACCTTTCCAAAATTACGTTTCATAAAATTCCCTCCGTTTATTTTATTTTTTTTTACAATGGGTAATAACTCTAAGCTTGTGCAATGGAATCACCCCCTTTTCAAACATATAAGCTTGTACTACAACTAGGAATGATTAAATTTAGCTAAAGAAATAAGAAAAAAAGGCTGTATATATATAAAGATAAGAAGTATATAAGAGAAATATAAATAGCTGATACTGCAATTAATAATTAATTACAATAAGTGTGTTTGAATATGTTATTATAAATTATATGTTTATGATAATTACATATAATTTATAAAGGCTGAAATATTATTGTATCTATAAATATAATGTATATTTATATTACAATTAAATTATAATATATTAGTTCAAAAATGTCAATATATAGATATTGAGAAAGTTTATAATATTCACTTAATAACAATTCGAGCTTAGAATTTAAAAATATTAGTTTTTAAAATATTAATGTGGTGTTTATCAGCACTTCCCCTAACACCATAGGATCAAAATAGTATTGATATTTAACGAATATTTCCATATACCCTGAGTTTTGCAGCAAAAAAGAGTAAAAAGCACCCGTTAGCCTAGTAAATACAAAGGCTAGCGGGTTTTGATTTTCGTCAGAAAATCATAGCGTTACAGATCATTTTTTCGTAGCTGCTAAAATTTTTTTAATTTCGTCTAAGCTTCGTAGCTTTTTAGAATAATCTATGTTTGAAACAGCACCAATTTCGCTTAATATATCATTAAAACAATCAAATATATAATAATTCTGCTGAACATGGCTGCATTCAGCTTTTGTCAATACTTCCAATAGCTTTGTTATACTATATTTGTGATCTGTTTTCATCTCAAGAATTCTTGCAATTACTAGAGATATGAAGCAAATTAAGAAATGTGCTTCAATATGATCTTTACTTGAGGCAAATACAGGCCTAGCCTCAAGGTCGCTTTTGGTTACTCGAAAAGATTCTTCGATCCGCCACAATCCTCGATAGATATCAATAATTTTGTCATCGGACTCTTTGTACTCGCTGGTGACAATTATATAGTAACCATCCAAAGCTTCCTCTACTCTAAGCTTCTCAATGTCCAGTTCGAGAACTTGTGTTGAACTCAAAATCTCACCAGTTTCCTCGTTGAAATTAATATTTTTTACATATTTTGCAGCTCCATAGGAGGTGGCTCTAGTATATGAACCAGGGTTCACTATCAAGTCCTGTGCCTTGGCTATGGCGGTAGCACGGTCAGACCTAGCGCGTACTGCATACTTTTCGCTGTAGAACACTACTTGTTTTTCATGAATGACCTTTTTTAGTTTCTTTCCATCAGCAGCCGTTACTTGGATTGTTCTTGGGTAGAGTCTTGATTTGGATATTCCATACTTATGCGATTTCCGTTGCCATCATAGGTATAGGTCGTTGTACCATCAGCTGATATTACAGAAGCAAGTCTGCCTATCTTGTCATATACCTTTTCAACATTATTGCCTTTTGCATCACTTGAGGTTTCCTTTATATTTCCTGCTGCTACATTGGTTGTTATATCATATACGTATGTATTCATACCTATACTTGGTACATTCTTTGTTGTTGTCCTATTTAATTCGTCATAGGTACGTGTTGTAGTCCCTGTACTGTCAGTCATAGTCAGTTGATTGCTGTTGTTATCATAAGTGTATGATATTGTTTGACTTCCAGTACTTCTTGATTTTAGTCTTCCATGAATGTCATAGACATAGGCGGTTGTTAGTCCATTTCTATCTATCTTTGTTTTCATGCTTCCATCAGCATTGTAGGTATAGCTCTCTACTTTTCCATTAATGTAGGTAAAGCTGCTTGGTAAGCCTAGTCTTCCTTCATGGTTTATCTTTTTCTTTGCTATATTTCTTGCGTTGTATTCATAGCTTGTAACGTGACCATTTCCGTCTGTTTGCGTTAACAAGTTTCCGTTTAGGTCATAGGTATAGCTTGTTGCTTCTAGCTTTGCATTTAAGTCCATTGAGGTTCTTTCTGTAAAATATATCGCTGTTCCATTTGTACTCTTCTACAGTTTTACATATATGTTCTTCAATATGATAGTGATTATCCATAAGTACAAAAACCATAAACCTATATATACTCTTCCCTCCATGGTCTACCCATAAAAAAGCCCTCCTGATAGTACATTTATTCTTATACTATCAGAAGAGCATTTAAACGTCAATAACTGTCTAACTGCCGGTCGAGTAGGCGAAACCTTGCAATTTCAACCCCTCAGTCGAGTAAGCCAAGGGATTCTCACCCTCAGCTTCTCACAGAACCGGACTTGAAAGTCTCCCTTCATCCGGCTCTTATCATTCAGCTCATTACAACACTCCTGTTGCGGTATTGCCAGTGTGCAAATAAATTGGGCTCTCTCTTCTTCACTTCAGATAGCCACATTTCCGCTTTCTTTCTGTGTCCTCGAAACCTTTTGAATTTACACATTGCCCATTTGACTAACCGTCTGTCTACACAATCTAATGAATACTTGGTTGCTTGTGGATTATATTTGCAAAAATAATTGATCCATCCTCTAACGATAGGATTCATCACTTCGGCAATCATATCTATTTTGCACCCTGTTTTCTTATGTATCTCTAGCGATTTTATCTTATCTCTAAAAGCCTTGTTTGAATTCTTACTAGCCGATGCTATAAAGTTTACACCTGTGCTACCATTTTTGTATTTAATGAATATTCCTTTGAATGTGTACCCTAGAAAGTTGAATTCTGTATTTTGGTGTTCCCTCTTCCTGTCTCTATCCTTGCAGTACACAATTCTGGTTTTCTTTGGATGCAGTTCTAATAAACAGGCTTGCATCCTTTCATTAAGAGATTCCAAAATCTGCATTGCTTCTCCTTCTGTCCTGCAATGCACTACAGAGTAAGTAGACCTAGGGAACTTCCCCCTAAGTCTCTCTCAGAACTGTACGTGAACCTCTCAGCTCATACAGCTCCCATTATCCAGCCGATGGTAGTATCCCAAATTTCCAGTGTGCAAACAATTTCCTATCACGTTTTGCTATTTCTCCTAGCCAGTACTCGGCTCTTTGTCTTGAATTTCGTTTCTTGCATTTTCTTCGAACCCAATAAACAAGACGTCCGTTAATGTATCTTAGAACCTCATATATTTCTGATTTATAGAAATGCGTGTAATAATTAATCCATCCCTGTATCTGTTTGTTGAACATATTTGCTATGTCCCATAGGTCTTTATCCGGCTTTAACTGCAACTTCCAACCACGAACTTCCTTTCGTATGGCTTTCTTTGCCTTTTCTCCCATTGCTGGTAGAAAGTTGGTGAAGAACTTCCCATACTTATCCTTTGCGTGTCTCGGTCTGAATGTATATCCCAGAAAATCGAAAGACGTATACTCATGATTACCTTTACGGTCATCATCTTTACAGTACACAATTCTTGTCTTCTCCAAATTTAACTCCAATCCAAAACATGCAAATCGTTCCTGTAGCCTACGTTGCAAATATTTCGCCTGTTTCAAAGACGCACAGTGTGCAATTCCATCATCCGCATATCTAGCCCACGGGATGCTCGGAAACTCTTTTACCATAAAATCATCAAATACATAGTGTAAAAATAGATTGGCAAGTACAGGACTGATTACCCCACCTTGTGGCGTTCCTGAATTTCTTGGAACAATTATTCCATCTTCCATTTGAAAAGGTGCAACCAACCATCTCTGTATATAAAGAAGAATCCATTCTTCTTTCGTGTGGCGTTTTACCATTTCCATTAGGTAATCGTGTCTGATGTTATCAAATAGACCCTTGATATCAAACTCTAACACCCAGTCTTTTCTCCAACACCTTTTTCTTGTCACTTCTATTGCCTGTATTGCCGATTTGTTTGGTCTGTACCCATAGGAATTTTCGTAAAATATCGATTCCACACTTGACTCAAAGTATAACTTCGCCACCATCTGCGCTATCCTGTCTTCTACGGTTGGTATTCCTAAAATACGAGTTCCACCATTCTTCTTTGGTATTGCTACTGCTTTTACAGGTTTCGGAAAATAACTTCCTGACGACATTCTATTCCAAATCTTGTAGAGATTATTATTTAGCTTCTTCTCAAAATCTTCAATAGACTGCTCATCAACTCCGTATGTTCCCTTATTTGTTTTCACTCTTTCATAAGCAGTAATTACTGCTCTTTTGGAAATACTATATGACTTTGTTTCTTGCATAAGTTCCTCCTCCTTTCAAAGTTGACTTATTCTTGAAACTGAATAATTCGGGTTCTTCGCTCCATTCCCATTACAGAAACTTCATCACTATTACAACCCAATCTGCCCCCATGACTGCATTGGTACTCTTATCTTACGGTTCTTCCGCTTGATATACTCCCTTAACATCAGCCCGTGGGTTCCCACGTTCCGTACAGACGCCTGTATTAAGTTCATGCCACCTTTATGCCGCCCACCATCTAGGCAGTAAACAGGTTTCCCCTAGACTTATCCCAGATTAACGACTACCCCCTGGTTTTGATGGAATCTCTACGCTTTCGACATTTTCGTAAGTGGTTCACTTGTTCATTCATCTCCTTAATACGCACTTGACAGTTTTATCACTGCCTTTTCCTTAACGCTCAATACCATGGCTTTTGACCACAGCACCTTAAGGTAGTTTGAAGCCTCCACCTGCATGGCGATTTCGGCGAGCCTACCGCCATCATCTGTACAGCATAGCTGTCTTCAAGTAGCTACGCTACTTGGACACGCCTTCGTGGCGCACCATCATCTGCATATCTCTCAAACGGTGCTTCTGGGTAGTGTTTCGTCATCCACACATCAAATGTATAATGCATAAACATATTCGCAAGAATTGGACTAATCACACCGCCTTGAGGTGTTCCAGAAGTTCTCTCTATGGTTGTACCATCCTTTAGCTCAAATGGTGCTTTCAGCCACCTTTCAATATACAATTGTATCCACGGTTCTCTAACATGCCTTTTTACCACTCTCATTAACAGTTCATGGTCTATGTTATCAAACAGTCCCTTGATGTCCAGTTCTAAGACAAAATCATACTTCCAACATCTTTTTCTTGCCTGTCCTATTGCATCTATAGCAGATTTGTTAGGACGATATCCATAGGAATCTTCGTGGAACATTGGCTCTACCACTGGCTCAATATACATTTTGGCTACCATCTGCGCGATTCTGTCATAGATTGTTGGTATTCCTAATCTCCTTGTTCCTCCTGCTTTCTTCGGTATCTCTACCGCAAGCACAGGGGATGGGAAGTAACTACCCGAACTCATCCTGTTCCAGATTTTGTACAGATTATTTTTCAGATGTTTTTCAAACTCTTCAAAATCCATGCCATCAATTCCAGCACTTCCTTTGTTGGCTTTTACTCGTCTATAGGCTTCTTTTACTACCTTCTTAGGTATATTATAAGGCTTGCTCTCTTGCATCAAATCCTCCTGTTTCCAGTTGTTATCCACTTTAAGCTGAATGACGACACCCCTTTGCTCCATTACCATTACAATAACTTCATCACTACTACAAGTGTCTCCGCCCCTGTACCATACATCACTACTTTCAGCCTTACCTTTCTGTGGCTTGTGCTTTTTCGTTTTGCATTATGATACAGGTTCCCACGTTTCACAATGGTGCCTATTATATGCTCATGCCACCTTCATACCGTCTGTCAAATAGCCAACTTTTCAGGTTACCGCTATTCTTGTCCCTACCCAGTTCTGAAAGATAGGTTTTGACAGCATTCACGCTATCGATACTTCGTCAGTGGTTCACTTTCGTTCATCTTCATATAACTCACATGACTGTTTTGACAGCCTTTTCCCTAGTTGTTCACTACCATGGCTTTTGACCGCAGCAGCATAGGGTTGTTTGGTGGGTCTACCTGTATAGCCCCCACCGAAGGACCTTCCTTCATCACCTTTGTGCCTTTCGTGGCACACCAGAACCGTGCTTGCACTATTAATGCACACGGCTCTTCACTCCATCCTTTACATAACGTAGCTACTTCCTGCACCTAATTCGAATATGTTTACATATACTTTTGCTTTTGGTAATGGATATTTCTTTAGAAATAGAACATACTTATTCCAGTTGAAGCTTTTCTTTTGACTTCTTCGATTCAGCCACTTGTAGATTAAGCTTCTGCATTCATCTATGAAGTTACTTACCGCTGTACGATTATCTGTTATTCCATAGTAGTTACAGTGTCCTTGTATTTTCGCTTTCACTGTTTTCATAAATTCTTTTGTTGGCATTGTCCTATTCTTTTTATCCATTCTTTACACCTAAGCAAACTTGCTCTATATTTCTTCTTGCTTGTTTTCCTTTTTACTCTCTTACTTCCATTCTTGTCTCTTCCAACATAGTGTGTAAATCCAAGAAAGTCAAAGGAATTCTCACCTTTATCTTCATCATCCTTGTCTATATCTTCGTCCTTGTTTAGTTTGATGATTTTAGTTTTCTCTTCTGCCACCTCAAGGTTAAACTTTTCTAGTCTTTTTATGAACTCTCTGTAGAATTTTTCTGCATCTTCTTTATATTGAAAGCAGAACGCACTATCATCTGCATATCTTACCATATATGCCTTGCCTTCACTGTATTTCTTTACTATCTTCTCAAACCATAGGTCTATTACATAGTGTAGATATATGTTTGCTAAAATTGGTGATACAACTCCTCCCTGCGGGGTTCCTTTTGGTGTATCATATTTTATTCCTGCTTCCATTATCCCTGCTTTTAGCATTCGCGTTATTAGCCTGTATAAGTTCTTATCTTCTATCCTGTATTCTATGAATTTCATCATCCATTCATGGTCTACATGATCAAAAAATCCTCTGATATCAGTATCTACTATATATGTTATTTCTTCCTTGTTTACAATCTTATCTAATAATTTGATTGCATCATGACATCCTCTGTTTGGTCTGAATCCAAATGAACATTCCAGAAAGTCTTGTTCATAGATAGCATTTAAAATCTTAGCTACCGCTGACTGTACCAGTTTATCTTCATACGCAGGTATTCCTAGCGGTCTTTTCTTATTTGTTCCTGCTTTAGGTATATATACTCGTCTGGCTGGCTGTGGCTTATATGCTTGTCTCTTCATTCTTGCTATTAAGTCTTCTATATTTTCTTCCAGATTTTCACTATACTTTTCTCTAGTTACTTCGTCTGCTCCCGTTGCTCTTTTGTCATTCATTTCTTGATGGCATTGTATAAGTGTCTCTTTGTTTATTAGGTGTGTTAATGATGTAAATCTCTCTTTAGGCTTAGTCTTCGCTACTTCTGCTATCCTTTCCAGTTTCGTTTCCATCTGTTCCCTCCCTCTGCGTGAAGCATTTGTTTCTCTTTTAAGGTTGATGTTGTGTTACCGCCTTCCCTCCATAGGCATTACCCTACTTCTACAGTACTATGCAGTAATCCGACTCCCTGATGCATTAGCCTTCCTTACTTTGTTATTGCTTGGTCTAGTCCTACTCCCTCTGTGCGAAGAGCTTTCAGGGTCTCTCAAGTTGACTGTATCATATCAATGTATAGCATGCGATGGTCACCGACCCCGGGGAAGCCTGTATATTCTCGCTTAGCGAATATACAGATATTGTTTTCTACTCAGGCAACAGTATTAACCTTCCCGATATGTATTTCGAGGCTCAATCCCTTCAACTTTACGCTTCCCGCCTACTACCTAACTGTCTACGCTTAACATCATAGGTTACCCGTTGATGTTCAAGACTCGCTATGAGTGGTTTGCTAGACCTTTCTCAGTGGGCATTCCACCCACTATATGATACGCCCTTATCTTGACGCACTGCCTAGGAAAGCGCTGATAAAGTCGTCACATTTGAAAAATCTACGTTTATTGGGAATAGTAAATCATTGCTTAGTGTAATAAAATCCTATATAGCGTATTGTAGAGCTTAGAATTTTTAAATATTAGTTTTTAAAATTTTAATGTGGTGTTTATCAGCGGTTTCCCTAGCACTTATTCTATGGCACTTATTCTACTGTAAATCTATTTTCGTGTTAACTTGTGTAGCTGGCACTTATCCTTCTTAAACACCGAAATCATTATTTTGTAGTCAACCGCATAATAGTTTTGCAGTTAGAATAACTATATCTACTACATTACAAAATTTTATTTTTACTTGAAAACAGATGTAGGATATTTAATTTCATTTTTTAACTTTTCCAAGAAATATTCACAGGCTTCATTCTCATCATCAAAACCTTTATATCCCTCCTGATTCCCTTTTTCATCAAAATAGAAATACTCCCATTTAGTGTATACTTGATTTAGTATATAAGTATCTGATGATAAATGTCCGTTAATAGAATAATAGTCTTTTGGAACACCTAGATTATCTAATTCTTTTTCTAATTGCCTAATGTTCATATCTTAGCCTCCTATTTAATTACCTTAATAATTTCTCGCTTTAATAATGTTTCAGCACTAACAGGAGAATAGTATTGAGAACCAAGCCCTATTTTATTAAAAGCAGGGGCAATCGTTGACGACTCAACCTCAAATGGCTTTACAACTTTGAATACTCTATATTGTAATAAATCCGCACCAGGTGGTAAAGCCCTCATCTCAATAGGTGTGCCTACAGGCGAAAAATATTTACCGCCTAATTTACCAAATCTATCAATTGTATCACCTGGCATTAAGAATTTTCTTTCAACTGCACCTATTGCTCCATCATTAGGTGGAAAATATGTTGTTATTGCTTTTGTTTCAAGATTACTCGCTCCAGTCTTACTCACCACCTCAGCAATATCATCACCGGAATTCTTCAAAATATTTGTAACTGTAGGAGTCTTAGCTAATTCACTTCCTGATGATATTCCACTTGTAACCAAAATTTCTAAAGCTATTCCATCTAAATATCCAACTGTCTCTCCAATATTATAAAACTTTATATCTCCTAGAGATGTTGGTTTATCTAGTTTAGACATTTTTACAGTTTTTTCATTTACAACAAAGTCACTAAGCTCATTTAGTGCGGTTGGATTCATAGTTGCATTTGTAACCATCATTGTTAAAGCAGATTTGAAAGCAAAATCTATATTATCTTCTACAAAATTAATAGTCCCATTTATTCTGCCTGTAGTATAAGATAAGTATGTTGCTGCAATAATATTATTTACCTCATATGACTTCTTATTATCTACCTTCTTATCATTATTATTTCCAAACAAAGCTTTATTAGTGTTATAACCAGCAATACCATCTGCTACTAATCCATTATCCTTCTGGAATTGCTTAACTATTGATTCTGTCTTTGGACCAAATACACCATCAACAGTAATATTATAACCCGCATTTTTCAATTTCTGTTGTAGTAATTTTACATTATCACCTTTTGAGCCTTCAATTAATATACCTGAACCTACTCCCTTAGTATTAGCCCCATTCCCACCTGCACCATTAGTTTCAATATATGCATCATAATGCCCAGTTGAATCGCTATACATCATAGGCTCATTGTGACAATACGTATACAAATTCAAGCTCAACGGATCACTAGCCTGTCCCCTATAGGTATCCTCTGTCATAAACCTTGCTATCTTTGCATCATAATATCTCGCATTCAGATAATATACATCAGTCTCCTCATCATATCTATAGCCTGCATATCTATATGGGTTGCTTACTGTACCTGTTTTTTCTGTTGCATTTCCAAATGCGTCATAGTAGTAGCTTGCTAATGCGCTGCCTGTTGTGCTTAGTAATGCTACAACGTCTGCATGTCCATTGTATAGGTAGTATGCTGTTTCACTGTCTGCTGTTCTTGATACAAGGTTTGTACCGTATACATTTGCTGCTTTTTGCACTCCTGTTCCATCTGTTTCTAGCACTACCTTATCTGCTTCATAGAGATAGTTTGATACTTGTCCATTTATGGTTTTTTGTACTCTGTAGCCTTCTCCGTTGTAGGCATAGAATATTTTCTTATTTCCTTCTGTTGTCTTAACAAGCTGGTTTAATTCATCGTATTCATAGAAGGATACGCTATTATCTTCGCTTTCTCCTGCTTTGAATATTTCAAATACACCTAGTAAATTAGGTTCAGCCAGGTTTAGCTTAACCTTAAACTTGCTTATCATGTTTCCATTATCATCATAGTTGTAGGTAAGCTTTTCTGATACTCCATTTCCTCCTACTTTTACAGTGGTTGTTAGCCTGTTTTGTTCGTCATATGTATAGTTTGTCATAGCTGTAACTGTTTCAGCAACTGCAACTGATTCTGTAAGTCTGTTTCCAGCTTTATCAAAGGTGTAAGTAGTTGTTTTTCCATCTGGTTCTACTACTTTTTCTAGTCTGTTTAAGCTGTCATAGGTATAGTTTGTAGTTCCTTTTGCATCTGTCTTTGATGTCTGATTGTGTGCTGCATCATAAGTATATGCATAGCTGTCTATTATGCTTCCATCAGCCTTTTTGTTCACTAAAGTTTTTAGTAGATTATCCTCATAATATGTATATTCTTCTTTTACTCCGTTTGGGTATTCCATACTTATGCGATTTCCAATGCCATCATAGGTATAGGTTGTTGTACCTTCTGCTGATATTACAGAAGCAAGCCTGCCTATCTTGTCATATACCTTTTCTACATTATTGCCTTTTGCATCAGTTGTGGTTTCCTTTATATTTCCTGCTGCTACATTGGTTGTTATATCGTATACATATGTATTCATACCTATACTTGGTACATTCTTTGTTGTTGTTCTATTTAGTTCGTCATAGGTACGTGTTGTAGTCCCGGTACTGTCAGTCATAGTAAGTTGATTGCTGTTATTATCATAGGTGTATGATATAGTTTTACTGCCAGTGTTCCTTGACATAAGTCTTCCATGAATGTCATAGACATAGGTGGTTGTTTTCCCATTTCTATCTATCTTTGTTTTCATGCTTCCATCAGCATTGTAGGTATAGCTCTCTACTTTTCCATTAATGTAGGTAAAGCTGCTTGGTAAGCCTAGTCTTCCTTCATGGTTTATCTTTTTCTTTGCTATATTTCTTGCATTGTATTCATAGCTTGTAACATTACCATTTCCATCAGTTTGCGTTAACAAGTTTCCATTTAGGTCATAGGTATAGCTTGTTGCTTCTAGCTTTGCATTTACTACTGATTTTAGCCTGTTAAATTCATCATAGTTATATGCTGTTGTAATATTCCTTCCATCTGTCTTTGTTGCAAGATTGCCAACGTCATCATAGGACTGGCTTATGCTATGTCCGTTTGCATCTATTGTTTTTGTTAGTCTATTGTTCTTGTCATATTGATATTCTGTCATATTGCCTAGAGCATCATAGGACTTACTCTGTACACTGTTATTATTATACTCCAAGAGTTGAATAGTTGTGTAGGGGTCTTTCTTTTCTATCAGCCTATTCATTGGGTCGTATATATTTGTGTTTATATTGCCCGTCCAGTCAGTAACAGTGGTTTGGTTACTATTTGCATCATAGCTATAGGTTGTTATTTGTGGTGTTCCATTTACTGTTAGCTTTGTTGTACTTAGTCTGTTTAGGCTGTCATAGGTGTATTCTTTGGTATTTCCATTGCCATTTGTTTCAAATCTTAAGTTGCCATTCTTATCATACTTTGATGTGAGAGTTATTATCTCGCTGTTATCTGACTTCTGCTCAGTCTCAGATAATACTCTGCCTTGCTTATCATAGGTATATAAGCTAACCTTTCCTGTACTGTCTTGTTGTTTCGCAAGGTTGCCTGATAAGTCATATTGGTAGATAATTGTATTTAACTCTATTGTTTCATCACTTGGGTAAACAGTCTTGCATATTTTGCCTAATTCATTGTATTCAAAATATGTTATATTGCCATTTCCGTCAATTTGTGTCTTTTTTCTGCTTAGCAAGTCATAGGTTGCTTGCTTTATTGTTTGTTCTGATGCATTAGAGCTTTTCTTTACTTTTATTGATAAAACATTTCCTGCATTGTCATAGTTGTATAGAGTAATAACCCCTTTGGCATTTGTCTCGGATATCCTTCTGCCTAGTCCGTCATATTTATAGCTGCTTGTATAGGATAATTCTCTTTCTTGTGATACGGGGTCAAGGGTAGAAACAAGCTTATTTGCAAGGTTATAGGTGTATTTTGTGCCATAGCCTGTGCTTATTCTTTCTTCTATGCTTGTCCCTATGCCTGCTTCATAGCCTAATGCGTCTAGTTCTTTTGTTACATTGCCACTGAGGTCATACTTATAGGTGCTTGTATATATTATCTTCCATTGTGAGGTTTTTGTATCGTAGTATATATCCTTCTTGGCTTTGAGCCTTCCCATTGTATCATATACATACTCTACTCTATTTTGTTGTTCTAGGATCTTTTGTGCATCATAGTTTAATGGTGATATCTCTATAACCTTTCTTCCAGCTCTGTCATAGCTGTATGCACTTACCCCTCCCTTTGCATCTATTGATTTTGTTAACCGTCCTTTGCTGTCATATTCATTGGAGGTAATGTTCCCATTGGCATCTGTTTGAGTGAGTAACTTGCCTTCCCAGTTATATGTAGTAGTGTTTGTGATTACAACATCGGTACCAAATTCATCTAGTCCTGGTTGACTCACGCTTATTTGCCTGTTCATATTATCGTATTCATAGGTTGCAACAACATTTTCTGGGTCTGTTACAGTTTTAATATTGCCATTCTTATCGTATGTATAGGTTGTAGTAAGTATGGTATCTGCTGTGCTTGTGACTTCATTGCCTATTAGAGCTCCAGCACTGACATGTTCCTTCTTTTCTATTGGCTTATTAAAATGGTTATATGTGTATTCTATTATTTTCTTATTGGTTGCATCTATATATTGCTCTTTCTTAGCTAAATTACCTGCATTGTCATAAGTGTAGTCTGACCTTCTACCTTCTGAATCCACCTCCGACTTTACCAATCCATTTTTGAAGTAGGTATAGGTTGTAGTGATTAAGCTTGTAGGTTGCAGGTTTAAGCCTACTATGTCCTTACTGCTGTGTACAGCAATCTTTTTTCCCGCTTTGTCATAGTCAAGCTTCTGATATGTGTATAGAATACCTCCATTTGTTGTGTCAAAAGGAGTATAGGTTTCTACTAGTCTATTTAATCCGTCATACTTGTAATATGTTATGCTTCCATTTGGTGCTGTAGCTGTTGCCAATGTTCCATTTGTGTTATAGCAAAATTTTGATTTTGAGCCATCTGGATTTTGCTGTTCAACAAGTCTTTGTGCATAGTCATATACATATATGGTTTCAGCTATCTCTGTATCATTTAGGTATTGCTTATATGTCTTTTGGGTTTTGCCATCTGATAATATTGAATAAGAATATTCCTCTAGCAAAAGCTCTTGCGCTGTAGCTGATTCTTTGAAATATGACTTAGTAATTCTATCCATAACATCATATTCATATCTGTATATAGCTCCATTTGGCTTTGTTTCGGTAACTATATTTCCATATACATCATAGGTATATATAGTTTCATAATTTGATGGGTCTATAGATTTTTTTAGCAATCCTGTGTCATAGTACTCATACCTATAGCCATGGTCTCCAGAATAGCTGTGTGCAGATATATTGTCTAGTGTGGCATCATACTGATTCGGAGCTATTTCTTTAATTTTTCTTCCTGCCATGTCATAGGTAGTTCTTGTTGTTTCTCCGTTGTTCTGTACTATCTTTTCTGTCTGTCCATTTAGGTCGTAGGTATACTCTGTTATGTATCCATTAGGAGAAGTTGTATTTAGCTTCCAACCTATTTTGTTATAGATGTCTGTAGTTATCTTGCCCTCTGCATCTTTAACTGTCTTGGTATTTCCATATGCATCATATGTATATTCTGTAATGTTGCCTTCTGGATCTGCAATGCTCTTTATCAAGCCTGCTGCGTTACAGTTAAACAGGGTTTGTGCTTCTTGTTTTGTATAGTATTCATATTGAGTTATGGCAAATTTAGTTTGATCCGCACTTGTTGAATACTGGTCTGTGCCATTTAGTGGTTGTGCCTTTTTCAGTTGACTTATCTTGTTTTCATCATAGGTGTAGAAGGTGAATTTACCTTGCTCATCCTTTTCCCATATCTTGTTATTCTTATCATCATAGCCGAATTCTTTGTAGCTAAAATCAGGATTGGTTATCTTTGTTACGTTACCTCTATCATCTATCTCATATTGGGATACGTTTCCATTTCTGTTAGTGGTTGATTTTACATCACCATATATATTCTTACCACCTGTTAGGAAATACTCTGTCAAAGAAATCTGGTTATCTGCATCTTGTATTTTTATAGTGTACATATCGTTATCAAACCAATATGTCCAGGTTCTACCGTTTTGGTCTTTAATCGTAGTCTTTTTGTTTGTCATATCATAGGAATAGTTGTTTATATTACCATTTGAGTCTATAGCTTGTACTACCTTACCTTGGTCTACTCCTACTGCATTATTGTATGTGAGTGTTTCTATTGCTTTTAGGTAATGGTCTTCGATTTTGTTTAGGTACCCTACTGAGTCATAGCTGTAACGCATGTATGCACCAGAAGGGTCTGTTACTCTGATTAGGTGTCCAGCCGCATCGTATTCATATTTGACTATTCTATTTTCTGGGTCTTTAATATTATCAATCAGTCCTTGCGCGTTATATGTTACGATAAATTCTCTGCCTACTGTGTCCGTTATTTTTTGTACCTTTCCTACTGTATCAACTTGTATATTAACTGTATTCCCATTTCTGTCCTTCATCCATATCAACCATCCACTAGTATTAAAGCCATAGGTATACTGGTCTTTGGTTGTCAGGGTATAGGTATTGTCTGCATTTTTTACAAATATACTTCTTGAGTCTTCGGCTTTGTATAAAGTACCATCTTTTCTAAATCTTTGTACACTTCCATTTGGGAGAGTGACAGATACAAGGTCACTGCCTTTAGCACTTCCTTCAAAGCCAAAGGTCCAGCCCTTTCCTAATGGTGTAGCTTTAGTATCTCTTGAGTTATAGGTTCTACTAATATCTACTTCAAAGCCTGGTGCAGGCACACTCATGTCTGTAGCTGTAAATGAGAAGTTACCAGATGCAGGATTTACACCACTTTCTCCATAGTGAAGTTTTTCCTTTATTTTGGATAATTGATCCATTGTATACCATGTATCAGTTTCTCCACCTTGATCTCCTGAAGGGATGGTAATTACCCCAGAGCCAGGACCAGAGTATGTGTCTTCTGCAGGCTTTACATTGATAAGTGCTGCATGTGCATCAACTCTTCCAGCTGTAGATATTTTGTCTTGCAGGCTGGTGCAAGCTACTACATTGTTCTTGATTCTATCTGATATTTCTTTTATTGTGCTATTTGGAAATTGACTCTTTATCAGTGCTGCTATACCTGTAACAAATGGTGCCGCTACAGATGTACCGCTAAAATAGTCATATGTATTCTCTGGTGTTGTGCTCAGTATATTTACACCTGGAGCAGCTACATGTATCTTGTTTCCATATGTGGAAAACGGTGCAAGCACTCCATAGTTGTCTATAGCTGCTACTGTTAGCATATTTGGTAAGTCAAAAGCAGCAGGGTACACTGGTAAGCTGTATATATCTCCTCCACGATTTCCCGCAGATACAACAAACAGTATACCGCTGTTTTGCATTGCATCCTTTAATGCTAGGTTATTATCTGTGCCTCCGAAGCTACAGTTAATTATCTTAACATTCATTTTCATTGCATATTCTATAGCTTCTATAGCATCACAGGTATAACCAATTTGTCCGTTGATAAATTTTAGAGGAAGTACTTTAACATTAGGTGCAATACCTGTTATGCCTTCGGTATCTGATTTTGCTGCAATGATGCCAGCTACATAAGTACCATGTAAATCCTTCTCGGCAGAGTCATATACAGTTTTGTCAGCATTGGCAAAGTCCCAACCGTTTACATCGTCTATATATCCATTGTTGTCATCGTCTATATTGTTGCTAGGTGTTTCTTGAGCATTGGAAAATATGTTACTTGCTAAATCATTGTGATTTATGTCTATTCCTGTATCAAGAACACCAACCACAACATTTGTGTTGCCCATAGTTATGTCCCATGCATTTACTGCATTTGTGTCAACTCCTGTTCTGCTTGGCATACCTTCAATTTCTTGACCAATGTTTGAAAGCGCCCATTGTTCGCCAAATCTACTGTCGATTGGAGTTGTATTTATAGACAGCTTATAGTTTGGCTGTGCATATAGAACATTGGGGTCTTTTTGTAGTGCATCTACTATATCATCAAGCTTTTGCCCTGTTTCTACTTCAAACAGTTCCATTTTACTTTTAGGAAAATTCTTTTTTGTTTCAAATTTTGCTAGTTTTAGTGCAGCTTTTAGTTTCTTCTTGGTTTCATTTTTCTTTGTATCGTCTTTGTATTTAACGATTATTTCTGTATCTGCTCTGTCTTCATATTTGGTAACAGTTGCTGTATTAGTTTTATCAGCTTTAACTGTTGTTTTTGTTGGTTCCTCTGTTGCATCTGCAAATATAATATTCATATTTGGAAGGCTTGACAGCATCAAAGCTACTATCAGTACAAAGGATAAGTACCTTTTAAGTCTCTTCATGTTCATTCCTCCATCTATTGAATGCTATATGTAATTTGTGCTTCGCCATCTATTTTACCTTTGAACTTGATACTGTTAACAAGTCCTGTCCATGCTTGTCCTGTAGAGTTTCCTAGTTTTTTAAATACTATCGTGCCTTGTGTGAACTGAACTATCTGTATATCTGTTCCTATTAAATTACCTGTATTTAAGTCAATTCTAGATGTTAATGCGCATAAATCAACCATTTCAAGCTCATTTGGATTGTATGTTATCGTATATGTGTAGTTTGTTGGGTCAGTTATCTCGTTTGCTGTAAACATTAAGTTAAATACTTGTCCATTTAATGCTTGAAGTGCATATGAATGAACCGAACTTTTTGTATTTGTAGTGATAACCTCGCTCCAAGGGCTTTGTGCTACACTGCTTTTTGCTCTTACTCTATATGTGTGAGTGCTTTCTGGTGCTAGGTTATTATGTAGATATCTGGTATTTAATCCTGCATTGATTATTACACCATCTACTTCTATTTCATACTCTGTCGCATTTACAGCTTCGTCCCATGTAATCAATATCGATGACATAGTTGATGATACTGCAATATTTGCTGGTATCAAGGGTGCATCAGAAAGTGTAAATGCTATAACTGAATTGCTCCAGTTTCCTGGCACTGTATTTTCTATTGCTCTAACTCTATAACTATGCTGAGTATCAGCTGTAAGTCCGCTATGAATATATGTAGTAGTTGTAACATTTTCTACTGTTGTATCGTCTATTTCGACTTCATAGGAGTCTACGTCAGGTACTGGCTTCCATACTAGTTGTATAGAGTTTGTCATTGATTTAACAATTATTCCTGTTGGTGTATTTAGTGAATTTGATAAAGTTGCTTCGTTTATTATTGAGCTCCAATTGCTTGTACCGCTAGTGCTCTTTGCCCTTATCCTATAGCTGTGCTGTGTGTTTGGAGTAATGCTCTCTTGTGTGTATGCGTTTGTTGTTATTCCTTCTACCAGCTGTCCATCTATGTCCAGCTCGTAGCTTGTAGCTCCTACTATATTATCCCAGGTTAGGCTAATTGAAGTTTCTGTTGCTGATGAAGTAATATTCTTTGGTGTTGATAATGCATAAGTTGTAACTGCTCTTGGTTCGCTCCAGTCACTTACCTTATCTGCACCTTTTGCTCTTACCCTATATGTGTATTGTGTATTTGAAGTTAAGGAATTAAATACACATGCTGTTTCTGTTCCATTATCTAGTACAACTCCATCAACCTCAACCTCATAGCCTGTTGCATCTACTACAGGACTCCATGATATTGTAACTGTAGTGTCTGTAGCTTCTGCATTTATGTTCTTTGGTGTTCCAAATTCCTCTATTGGTATTTCTGCTGTAACTACTGTGCTCCAGTCACTTAAGCTACCTGATTTGTTGGTTCTTACTCTGTAGCTATGACTTATTCCAGCTTCTAAGTTACTGTGAAGATATGTATTGCTTGTCCCATTATCCTTAATGTTTCCGTCCACTTCTATCTCATAAGTAGCTCCGGGTATTGCATCCCATGCTACTGTTATCTGTCCGCTTTCTGGTGTTGCTACTAAATTGCTTGGCACTATAGGTGTATCTGTAAGTGTTGATACCAATACCTCATTACTCCAGTCACTTTTTCCTCCTGAGTTTATGCTTCTAACTCTGTATCCGTGCATTGTTCCTGATAGTAGTCCTGTATGTACATAGTTTGTACTGGAGCTATTGTTTACCACTACCCCGTCTACTTCTATGTCATAGGCTGTAGCTCCTGATATTGGCTGCCATGTTACTATTATTGAGGTGTTGGTTGCGGCTGCATCTATGTTAAAGGGTGTGTTGGGTGTGTCTTGTTGTGTGTACTTTGATATTTCCTCACTCCAAGCACCTGTTCCGCCTTCATTCTTTGCTCTCACTCTGTAGGTGTGCTGTGTAAATGGAGTTAAACTCATATGATTGTATGAGGTGTATGTACTATTATCTATAATGTTTCCGTCTACTTCTATGTCGTAGCCTGTACTGCTTGCTACAGGATCCCAAACCACAGATATACTGCTACTGGTTGCTACAGCAGTAGTATTTACTGGTGCATTTGGTGGTTGTACTAGGGTTGTCCCACTTATAGGGGCACTCCAAGCTGTTTCTATGCCTTCATCATTTTTTGCTTTGGCTGTGAATGTGTAGGTGGTGCTAGGACTAAGTCCTATGACTGTTATATTCTTACTGGGCAGGGTTATCCATACTGGGGAGGTTGTGAGTGTGCCTTCTGGAGTAATGTATTGTGCTCCGTCGTTTATGCTTATTTGGTATTGGTTGTTAGTTGGATTGTTATCCGTTGTTGCTAAGTTTAAACTGTATGGAGTAAAGTTGCTATTACTTAAACTTGGTACTATTGCTTTTGTATATACACTGCTTGTATTAGTAGCAATGTTTCCTGCAACATCCTTAACTTCAAATACTACATTGTATTGTGTATTTGCTTCTAAGCCATCTTGTGTATATGAAGTATTTGTAAGCCATGCTGTTGGTTCATTTGTGCCTATTGTATATCTGTATGGAAATGTATCTAGTCCTGCAATTGCATCTGTTGCTGAGCCTGATACAGTTATACTTGATGTTGTTGAAGTAGGTAAAAAGGTGTCAATTATAGGTATTGATTTATCTACTTTAAATGGTATTGTAGTAATGTTTGAAATACCCCAAACGTTATCCTCTACCCATATATTTAGATTATGGTTTCCTTCTGATAATGATGAAACATCAATGTTTGTAGTAGTAAATGCTCCTGTTGTAGTAACTGTACCTTGTACGTTCTGCGTAAGACCTTCATCTAGGTTGTATTTAACCGTAAGTATATCACCTGTATTAGTATCAGTAACTGTACCCTGTAGAATTAAATCTTTGTACCCTATTATTTCACTATAGCTGGAATTATCTACTGGAGATGAAATATCTATTGAAGGATTCTCATTTAATTTAACCTTAACTAGAATATTAGAAGCACTGGATACTATAAAGGAATTATTATCATTTCCAATTACAATGGAACTTGGATTCATTCCATTTAATGTACCACTTTCGCCATATGTATTATCACTATTTATGATTTGCCAACAGTCATTTCCAACCAGAACTATACGATTATCATTTAATGCAGCAGCATAAGTTATTGGCTTATTGGTAAACTGCCATTCATTTATTTGTGGATCAAGACTCCAATTACCTGAGGTGCCAGTTAATATACGCCATTTTCCAGCAGAACCACCTGAATATGCAGTTCCGTACATTATGAAATCTCCATTTGTACGTTTTATTAATCCCTTCGCATACATACCAGTAGCCCATTCCCCACTAAAACCTGTATTATAGTTATAATCATGTATATATTGGCCATTGGTAACTATTGCTGAATCAGAAGATACATAAGCTAAGCTATTTATACCATTAGAACCTCGATTACGCAAAACTCTAGAACTAATAATAGGTGACCTAAACCAGTCATAAGTTCCACCTTCATACTCACAGTAGCTACCGAAATAAACTATATTACCATTAAAAGTCCCTATAGTCCCAATTGTCGAATAATTAACTCCTTGATTTGTCCATGCAAGATTTACAATGTTTGTACTTACACCTAGTGAATAAAACCTTATGGTTTCCCCCCAATTAGCTACTACCAGTGCATCAGAGTTACCATAAGGAACTGCACATAAGGGATAAATAACATTACCACCATATGCACTATTTACTAATTTGGTGGTATTTGTAGCACTAAGAGTAGTCTCATCTACCATTATTCGTATAAATGACATATCATTTGAAGAATCTACTGAAAATGCATATAATATACCATCATTTGTTCTAACTAGCTTTGTTCCATAATATCCGCTACCTAAATTACCAGTAACATTTTCAGCAGCTGAAACTCTTTCTACCAAAATATTATATGGACCATTTTGTATGCTAATATTTAAAATTAGAATAAGTATCAATATAAAAGCGATTTTTCTAAAAAAGTGTGATTTCATAATTCTCCTCCTATTTTTACCGTTTTATTTAATCTAGTATTAGTTTGTAGATAACATGAATCAGTCATATTAAATCTTAGTAACAGATATCAAAATTTAATTAAACCTATATTCTATATTACAAACTCCTTCTGCTTTATTCTTAAACTTTATGTTGTTTGTAAATCCGTTCCACACTTGTCCAGTGGAACTACCTAGTTTTTTAAGCACTATCGTACCTTACATAAACTTAACTCACATACATCCCTGCCAACTCCCCCCTTATTAAGGTTAACCACAATTACCTATGCATAGCTATCAACTAACTTTTGCATATCTTTTGCTACTAACGCTTTTTAAACAATTCATATTATAATACAAATGTATAAATTTTCATATGTAAAATTCATTTATATAATAATCCGTAACTACAACAAACAAAAAAAACAACGGGTCTTTGACAGTTGAATAGAAAAAAAATCCATTAAAGCCTTGATATAGGCTTATTTTTATGTCAATTTTTTTATTTAAGTATTGCGTACTTTATCGCAATGTGATATAATATAAGGATGAGGAGGCGATTCTAAATGAGACTTAAGGTAACCAAATCTAAAAATGCAGCTTCACTTTATGTAATCAAATCTGTTTATAATAGCAAGACTCAATCAAATTCGTCCAAGATTGTAGAAAAACTTGGAACCGAAATCGAACTCAGAGAAAAACTTAGTGGTGCAGATCCATATGAGTGGGCTAGAGAATATATTAGAAATTTAAATGAAAAAGAAAAGGAACAAACACGAAAAATACTTGTTCCTTTCGAGCAGTCTAAAATTATTTTGAAAGACGAACAGCGTTCTTTTAACGGCGGGTATCTATTTTTGCAAAAAATATACCATGAACTCAGATTGGATAAGATATGTAAGGAAATTTCCCGAAAATATAAATTTGAATTTGACTTAGATTCAATACTTTCTAGATTAATCTACGGAAGAGTTATTTACCCTTCTTCCAAGCTTGCAACCTATGAGCTTTCTAAAAAGTTTATAGAGCCGCCGAATTTTGATTTACATCAAATATACAGAGCTCTTGAAGTTCTTGCTAAAGAAACAGATTTTATTCAATCCTCTTTGTATAAAAACAGCTTGAAGGTTTCCAAAAGAAATACAGGTGTTCTTTTCTATGATTGCACCAATTACTTTTTCGAAATAGAGCAGGAGGATGGCAAAAAACAGTATGGTCCGTCAAAAGAACACAAACCAAACCCAATTACCCAAATGGGTTTATTTATGGACGGTGACGGTATACCGCTTGCATTTAGTATTAATAGGGGGAATATGAATGAGCAGCTGACTTTAAAGCCTTTAGAAAAGAAAATAATTTCTGACTTTGAGCTTTCTAAATTTATCGTCTGCACAGATGCAGGGCTGGCTTCTGAAGACAATCGAAAGTTTAACGACAAAGATGGTAGGGCTTTTATCACCACGCAATCTATTAAAAAATTCAAAGAACACCTTAAAAAATGGGCTCTTGCTTCCGATGGTTGGAAACTCCCTGGAAGCGAAAAAACCTATAACATTTCTAAGCTTGATGAAATGATAGATAAAGCTACTCCTGAAGATAAATCAAAAATACGAGCAAAAGTCTTTTTTAAGGAACGCTGGATCAAAGAAAATGGTTTTGAACAAAGATTGATTGTAACTTATTCTATCAAATACATGGATTATCAGCGTAAAATCCGTAACTCTCAAATAGAACGTGCTCAAAAGGTTATATATACAAATCCAACAAAAATCAAGAAATGCAACGCTAACGATTACAAAAGGTTTATTCATAAAACAAGCTGTACTCCTGATGGTGAAGTCGCAGAAAAAGAGATATACAGCATTGATTCTGCTCTAATCGAGAAAGAAGAAGCTTTTGATGGTTTTTATGGAGTTTGTACAAACCTTGAAGATGATGTATCTGAAATAATCAAGATAAATCATAGGAGATGGGAAATAGAAGAATGCTTTAGAATTATGAAAAGCGAATTCAAAGCTAGACCTGTGTACTTAAGCAATGATGACCGAATAGAAGCACATTTTACTACTTGCTTCATTTCATTAATTATTTATAGACTGCTTGAAAAGAGACTTAATGAAAAATATACATGTCACGAAATTATTGCAGGATTAAAAGATATGAATTTTCTTGAAGTGAAAGGAGAGGGCTATACACCAACATACACTAGAACTGATTTCACCGATTCGTTACATGAAGCATTTGGCTTCCACACAGATTATGAAATTATAAATACAAATCAGATGAAAAAAATTTTTAGAGAAACAAAAAAATAGAAAACATTACGCACTTTTTGCAACAACATCAAAGCCTGTAACTCCTTTATTATCAAGGAACTACAGGCTTTTTATATTCGCGAAGTGTCAAACTCAGGATTATAATACAAATGTATAAATTTTCATATGTAAAATTCATTTATATAATAATCCGTAACTACAACAAACAAAAAAACAAAGCACCGATTCCACAAAATCAGTGCTTACCCCTCATCCACACATGCCTCCGAAATAAGCGGCGAATACATCATTACTGCATGATTCTCGCTTACATATTCATCCATTAGCATATTCCTATCTTCATCAAAGATTCGTCTATATATCTCATTATTCCTAACATACCCACCCCAAAACTCATGAGTAATCCAATGCTTTCTCTCGTATACCTCATATTCTAAATTGCTTGCTTCTAAGGCTCTCCATTCACCATTCAGATAATTATCATCAATATATACCCTAAGCTGATATATACTGTCAGTATCATTGTAAATCTGCAAGTCCCTATAATTATATACACAGGTTGCACCGCTTCCAAAAGGCTGTGTCCGACCTACATCAGGAAATACATCATAACTATGTCTATAGCGTTCAACAACTTTAAGGGTTGTATGCAGTGTCATCCAATAGATTAAATTAGAAAGCTGACAAAGCCCTCCTCCAACTCCTGCCTTGAACCCTCCATAATATAGTACCATGCCCTCCTTGTAGCCCTTTCTTTTGGATGGTTTCCCTATAAGCTTCCAATAAGAAAAGGTTTCACCAGGTCTTATGAGTATTCCATCTAACTGCTTCGCAGCAATTTTTAGATTTTCCACCTTATTATGCTGAAGCCACATGTCCACATCCTTAAGCTTTCTAATTAAAGGAGTTCTATGATTAAAAGCAATACAAGGAAGCAACTCTGCCTTTCTATATCTAGCAAAATTAGTTCTTCCAAAATACCAGTAAAAGTATCTTCTGATTGTAAAATATGTCTTCCCTAGAAATAGTCTAAACCTGCCCCTTGGTTTATGTCTCATATTATCCATTATTGCCTCTAACTGCTCTTTCTGATTTTCAAGTTTTTGTCTATAGTATACATTTTTCGTTACATCATTTATTGCAATAGCAAGATAATTAACTTTATTATAATCTATCACAAGAGCTATACTTGAATTAAAATACTCAATTTCACCTGTAATAGGGTTTAAAATCGGATTATCAATGCTTAGAAGTGGTCTTTGATAGTTAATATAAGCCGCTATAAGTTCAACGCTTCTGCTAAAGCATCCACTGCTTTTTGCTTGTCTGCTGAATTTATAGTATAGCTTATGCTTATCTCCGAAGTAGTTACTTGCTTAAACTCAATATTATTATCAGAAAAAATGTTGAAAACCTTTGCCGCTACACCGGATTGTCTCATCATCCCTATACCAACAACTGAGAGCTTTGTAATATTGCTTTCCTTACAAACTTCAATTTCAGGCATTTCAGCTTGAAGCTCATTTGCTATTGCTTCTATTAAATAGCTATCATCAATAGAGCAAGTAAAGGAAATATTAACAGAACCTTCAAAAGGTGCTGTTTGGCTTATCATATCTATATTTATGCTGTGCTTTGCTACCTTATCAAAAATTGCAGCTATATTTTTTGAATTATATAAAACATTATTAACTGTTATCATCATAATATCATCATTTATAGTTAAGCCTGTTATTACTTTACCTTCCATACTTTCATCAAACTCCTTTATTATTGTACCTTTTTTGTTAGAATGTGTCATTGCTACATAAATGGGTATGTTATATTTAAAGCCTAGCTCAACTGCTCTTGTTTCCATAACCCCTGCTCCAAGACTTGCCATCTCCATCATTTCCTCGTAGCTTATAGCATCCAGCTTCTTTGCATTTTTGTATACTCTAGGATCAACACTATATATACCTTCAACATCAGTATATATTTCACAAGCGCATCTTAACTTAGCTGCCAAAGCTACTGCTGTGGTGTCCGATCCACCTCTTCCCAGTGTTGTTATATCTCCATTTTCATTTATACCTTGAAACCCAGCAACTACCACTATCTTACCTTCATTTAAATGCTTCTTTACATTTTTTAAATCTATATCTGTTATATGATTTTTTGTATGCAAGCCATCTGTTTTTATACCTGCTTGAAAGCCTGTCAATGATATTGAATCATATCCATATTCATGAAAAGCCATTGAAAGCAAAGCAATCGATATTTGCTCCCCTGTGGACACAAGCATATCAAGCTCTCTTTTATCTGGATTTTGTGAAATCTCATTTGCCATAGTTATCAAGCTATCTGTTGTTTTCCCCATAGCAGATACAACAATTACCATATCATTACCCTGTTCTTTTCTCTGTATTACCTTTTTGCAACTGCTCTTATCCTTTCAATAGTTCCTACGGATGTTCCCCCAAATTTTTGTACAACAACTGCCATATTTCTTTCCTCCTAAATATGTTGCGATAAAGCTTTAAATAAGCATATCGTTTCTTAAAATATCATCATAGCTTTCTCGTTTTACTGCTAGTTTTGCTTTACTATCCTTTACAAATACCACTGCTGGGCGAGGTATTCTGTTGTAATTACTAGACATGCTGTAGTTGTATGCCCCAGTACCAAGTACTGCAAGAACATCGCCCCGCTTTGTCTCTGGAAGCTCAATATCTTTAATGATTATATCTCCTGACTCACAGCATTTTCCCGCTATTGTATAAATCACATTTCTTGTAGCTCCAGCCTTATTAGCAATAATTGCCTCATATTTAGCATCATAAAGTGCAGTCCTTGGGTTATCGGTCATTCCTCCATCTACAAATATATAGTCTTTTCCACTCTCGGTTCTCTTTATAGCTCCGACCTCATACAAAGTAGTTCCTGCATTGGCTACGATAGCTCTTCCAGGTTCAATCATAAGCTTTGGAATTTTTATATTTAAACGTGCGGCTTGATCTCTGATTAGTCCTAAAATATTTTTTAGACACTTTTCTATATCTAAAGGCTTATCATCCTTAGAATAATATACTCCAAAGCCACCACCCAAATTAAGCTCTTCTGTAATAAATCCATGCTCTGCTTTTAGCTTTTCAATGAACTCCATCATAACATTTGCAGCCTTATAAAATGACTCTTCCTCGAAAATTTGTGAGCCTATGTGACAATGCAGACCTTTAAGCTTAATATACTTGTTACACATTAACGCTTCAATTGTAGAGCCAATACTCTCACTAAAAATAGACTCTCCAAATTTTGAATCACTCTTAGAAGTTTGTATAAAAGCATGAGTATGTGCTTCAATACATGGATTTACTCTTAATAATATTTCTACTGATTTATTTAAGCTTTTACATATTTCTTCTATAAGCTCCAGCTCTTGCTTATTATCCACAACTATCCTTCCAACTCCTGAAACAATTGCCATCTTTAACTCGTAAGCAGTTTTATTATTCCCATGGAAATATATTTTTTGCATAGGAAAATTCGCCTTCATTGCAGTGAATAGCTCTCCTCCAGAAACAACATCTAAAGCTAAACCCTCCTCCGAAATAACCTTGCATATAGCCAAATTCAGAAATGCCTTAGAAGCATAAATTACTTCTGTATTTATCCCATTTCTAAAAAAAGCCTCTTTAAACAATCTGCAATTTTGTCTAATCAGTTCCTCATCTATTACATACAAAGGAGTTTGAAAGTCCTCTGCTAATTTCAAAGTATCGCAGCCGCCAATGGATAAGATTCCTTTTTCATCTATTCTCATAGTTCCAAATAGCTTCATATTTTCTCCCTCTCTAATAAGAAATAATTTTATGTAAACAAAAAACAGCTATGAGCAAAAGGAACTCATAACTGTTTTAAAAAAAACAAATCCTCTTGCCCCAATATGATAAGCGCTCCTTGAAGAAATTGGGCAATCTCTTCAAGACAGTACTATACCTGTTAAGCATAGTCCCAACATATAACTTAAGTTATATATTTCGGCAAATGACCCTTTCTTATGGTTTATCCCATAATACTTATGACATTCGCGGCCTCTGTATCATATTGTTATTTATTCACTTTTTATAAATTAATTCTTTAGTATTATTATTTAGTCTTTTTAATATTAAAATAAAGTTTATCAAATTCGATTAATTATGTCAACTAGTAAATTTTACGCTATTTTAGTTAACGCATCAGTCAAATCTACACAATTATTTTCCTCACCTATTTTATCTAAGAAACCTGACTTTTCAAGCACTTTATATGGCTGTTCCTGTACTCCTGTAAACATTAATCTTGTCTTATGGGTTTTACATGTTTTATATAAAGTCAATAAAGCATGGATAGCAGTAGCATCCATTGCTGGTACTCTTTCCATTTGTAATATTAATACATTAGTATGGGATTTTACCGAATACATGATTTCTCCAAACTTATCGGCTGCCCCAAAGAAGAAAGGACCATTAATATCATATACTAATATATCATTTGAAAGCTCTGGTAAAATATTTTCCTCTCCCTCTTCATCAGAAGTCAGGTTCTGTACATTTGCTACATCAGACATACGCTTCATAAACAAGAAGCTAGCCATCACAACGCCAACCTCAATAGCAACTACTAAATCAACAACAACAGTTAATATAAATGTGACAAGCAGCACAAAAATATCACTTTTAGGTGCACTAAATAAATCTCTAAAGGCTCTCCAATGGCTCATGTTATAGGCGACTACCATTAAAATTGCTGCCAATGCTGACAAAGGTATAAGCTTTGCAAAAGGCATAAACAGAAGCATTATAAGAAGTAATACGATAGCATGAACAATACCAGCTACCGGAGTTCTTCCACCGTTCTTTACATTGGCTGCCGTTCTTGCTATAGCACCAGTAGCCGGGATACCACCAAATATTCCTACAGCAATATTTGCAATTCCCTGTGCAATAAGCTCAGTATTTGAACGATGTTTTCCTCCAATCATACCATCAGATACAACCGCAGACAGCAAAGACTCTACAGAACCTAGAAATGCAATTGTAAATGCAGGCTGAATAAGCTTCTTTATTACCTCAAGGTTTAATGTAGGTAGATGTGGTCTCGGAATAGCTGAAGATATCTCTCCAAACTTACTTCCAATAGTCTCAACATCTAATTTAAAGAAATATACAATAAGAGTTGCCGCTATCAAAGCAATCAAAGATCCTGGAATCTTTTCATTAATCTTTGGCCAATATATTATAATAAGTAATGAAATTATACCAATTATTAAGCTAGATGTGTTTATTGTACCTATATTTCTAAAATAGGATTCCCACTTACTAAGAAACTCACTGGGAACATTCTCTATAGATAAACCAAGAAAATCCTTTACTTGAGTTGAAAATATTACCAAGGCAATACCACTGGTAAAACCTGTTGTAATAGTATAAGGTATAAACTTAATCATTTTACCAAACTGAAATATTCCCATAAAAATCATGATTATACCAGCCATTATGGTAGATATGATTAGTCCATCCATTCCATATTGAGACAAAATTCCAAATATGATAACCATGAAGGCACCAGTAGGCCCCCAATTTGAACCCGACTGCCACCTAATAGAGAGGTTATGAAACCTGCTATTATAGCCGTATGTAACCCCTTTTCGGGTGATACCCCTGAAGCAATTGCTAGGGCAATAGACAATGGTAGCGCAATTATTGCTACGATTATACCGGCAGTAATGTCTTTATAAAATTGCTTCAGGCTGTAATCTTTTAAACAGGTGAAAAATTTAGGATGAAATATCGACACTTTTTTAGCCACCTCACGTTATTCTACTATTTTTCGACACTTATATATGATATCAAATATATGCTTTTATGTTAAGTGTTAGGTGTCCCCATATTCATTGATATAAAGCCATATAATATTAAATACTTTATAATCCTTTAAAAAGGTGCACCATTGTATACATTGTACATATATTATACGTAAACACAAAATAGTGAAATTTGTGTATTATTTGGTATTATTGTTATAAATATCATTCGTCATTTTTCGACATATTGTTGCAATTTTTGATTTCATTTGTTAAGCTTTTAAAGTAAAATATATATATAGGAAAAGAAGAAGAATTATGATTATTTTGTTTGTTTATTGATAGGGGGGAGAACTTGTATTTCAAGAATAAAAATGTTGCTTCACTATTTGTATTTATCTATACATTGTCATATTTTTTATGGATTTTGTTTTATAATGGCAGTGCTATAAATCGAACTATAACTACCGACATCTTACAGATTATTCCACCAATTATTGCGCTTTTTATCTTGGTAAAAGCACATATCAAAGCACGAATTAGAGGAGACCACTTTTGGCTTTTTCTCGCTTTAGGTTGCGGTAGTTATTTTATTTCTCAGCTTATTTGGAACTATTATGAGATAGTTCTCAACATCTATAGTCCAACATTAGTAGGGACAGCATTTTGCTGGTTCATAACCTTCCTATGCTACATTATTGCAGTTGTAAATAAAATCAAACAAAAGAGAGACAGTAAATGGACAAATCTGTGCATAATAGATACAATGACATTCACCTGCGTTGCTGTAGCTTTAACATGGATTTATACAATACAACCAAGCTTGGCTTTTTTTAAAGGCTCAGATTTTTTATCAAAGCTTTTTTACATACGTTATCCATTCATTAATCTAATATGTCTCTTTATTACTACAAATCTTTTTTTATCAATAAAACACGATGATAACGAAAGACAACCGCTTTATCTTGTTTGTCTTTCATTTTTTATAATGTTTGTAGCTAACACTCGATTTTCACACCTATCAGTATTAGATAGGTTTCAATCAGGTAGTTTGACAGACCCATTATGGTCACTTTATATTTTAGTTCTTGGGTTAGCTGGTTTTTATTATCTACAATTATCAAATAAAAATGTTGATGAGACAAAGAATAACTATAATAAGCAGTCAAAACCAAAGGTTTTATTGTTTCTACCTACACTTAGTGTAATAGTTCTTTTTGCGCTAATGTTGTTTTATCGAGATCACATTGTTTGGATGTGTACATCTATAAGTATAATGTTAATTACCTTGCGTCATGCTCTAATTATATTTCAAAACAAGCAGTTAATTATAAAGCTTGAACAGCTTAACGATTCTCTTGAGGACAAAGTGTTTGAAAGAACTCAAGAGCTTTATGAAATCGCCTTTTATGATCAACTGACTGGTCTTCCAAACAGAAGACTGCTTGAAGATAATTTAAAAAAATCAGTTATCATAGCTAAGCAGAATAATACCAATCTAGCACTTCTTCTTTTAGACTTAGATAGGTTTAAGACTATAAATGATAGCTTTGGTCATTCTTACGGAGATTTGATGTTAAAGGAAATTGCTCTTCGCATTAAAAATTCAATAGACTCAATATATACAATATCTAGACAAGGTGGCGATGAATTTGCCATTATTATAGAAAACTATATAGATAAACAGCAAATAGCTCAAATAGCTGAAAGTATAATGGCTGAAATCGTAAAACCTATAAAATTACATAGTAATAATATATATACCACCTGTAGTATTGGAATATCACTATACTCTTCAAAATGTTCTGATTCAGAAACACTTATGCGGTATGCCGATGCAGGTATGTATTATTCGAAGGAACGCGGAAAAAATTCTTATCAATTTTATACAAAAGAGCTTAATCAATCTATTTCAAAGAAGCTAGAGCTCGAGACAGAACTGGGTAAAGCTGTAAATAATAACGAATTCTGCTTGTTCTATCAACCTCAGATTAATATAATAACCGGTTCATTTACTGGTGCTGAAGCCCTGATCAGATGGATACATCCAATATATGGAATGATATCTCCTGTTGACTTTATCCCTATTGCGGAAGAAACAGGGATAATAAATGAAATAGGACTTTGGGTATTAGAAACAGCTTGCATTGAAGCAAATAAAATGCATTTAGAAGGCTTTAAGAATCTAAAGATAAGTGTAAATATATCTCCTAAACAGATACAACATGATAACTTCGTATTACAAGTAACCAATGTTATTAAAAGTACAGGAATAAATCCACTGCTGCTGGATCTTGAGATTACCGAAAGTGCATCCTTCCAGTATGAATCTGATATAATAAAAAAGTTAGATGAATTAAAGAAGCTGGGAGTAAAAATCTCAATAGATGACTTTGGAACCGGATATTCTTCATTAAGTTACTTAAATAAGCTACCTGTTGACACTTTAAAAATAGCCCAACAGTTTGTAAGACAGATAAAAAATGATGCAGATAACAAAGCAATAATCTCTTCAATTATTGCAGTAGCCCAGCACTTAAAACTTAATATAATTGCAGAGGGAGTAGAAGAGATGCTTGAATTTGAATTCTTGAAATCCCAAGGCTGCTTCGATATGCAGGGGTATATGTTTAGTAAACCCATACCTTTAGATGAACTAAAAGCAATTATGAAAAAGAACCTGCTTGCAGAAGAAAAAAATGAAGATATAGTATAAACATAAAAGTCTCGGATAACGATAATCCGAGACTTTTATGTTATTTTCTTTTTACTTTTACTGCTCTTTTTTTGAAGTCACTGGAATCTTTTTTTGCTCCAGGCTCAGCTATGGCTCCTTTATATACTTCCTTTTCTTCTATCTTTATTTTAAAGGTGTTCTGATATTTTTTAATTAACTCAACTTCCCTCAAGGTCACGATAGAAATCACTGTACCAAACTTTCCTACCCGTCCCGTTCTACCTGCTCTATGTAGATAATCCTGTGGATCCTCAGGCATATCTAAATTAAATATATGAGTTACATCCTCAATATCCAAGCCTCGAGCGGCAATATCAGATGCAACTAGCAACTGTATTTTTCCATTTCTAAAGCCTTCTAAAGCCTTTTTTCTGTCTTCCTTATCAGCGCTGCCAAATATACCAAAAGCGTTAATCTGATGATACTTAAGCTTGGAAGTAGTAATTTCTACCTCATCACTTTTGTTAATAAAAACTATACCTCGTTCAGGCTTCTCAGCAGCTATCAGCTTCCTTAGAACTTCTAGCTTATCTCTCTGCTCAGTAACCAGATATAAATGCTCAACCTGAGGATTAAGCATTTGCTGTGCTTGAACCTTTATAACCTCTGGCTCCTTCATCAAATCCTTTGCAATAGTTAAGGTTCTTTCATTGACAGTAGCCGAAAACAACATAAGCTGTCTATCTCTCATAGTTGTCTTTATAATATCCTTTACAACACCAATGTTGTTTTCATCCAACAGTCGGTCACCCTCATCAATAACAATTGTTTTTACAGTCTGAGCATTAATCTTCCTTCGTTTAATAAGCTCAAGTATTCTGCCTGTCGAGCCTACAATTATATGTGGTTTTTCTCTAAGCTTCTCAATTTGTCTTTCTACATTTACCTGTCCAATAATGGCAATTGATTTTACTGGTATTTCAGAGTTTTCTGCCAGTGTTTTTATTTGCTTGTCAATCTGCATAGCTAACTCATGGGTAGGTGCAAGTATAAAGGCTTGCATTTCTCTTTTACTACTATCTACCTTTTGAAATATCGGTAGAAGATAAGCAAGGGTCTTACCACTTCCTGTCTGTGACTGTCCGATAACATCCCTATTCTGCAATACCAATGGAATTGCTTGAACTTGAATAGCAGTCGGCTGCTCAATGTTTTGCTTTTTTAAGCCTTCTATTAGATTTGTATTTAATCCTAATTCGTTAAAATTCTCTGTCATATCTATCTCCTCTTTATCTTTTGCATTCTATTTTAGTTTGCCAATTTATTTCATAAATATAGAGATATTATAACATATTTTACTGCTTTATAAAAAAATAGTGTAAATAGTATTCTCCAATGATAAACTAAGAAAGCAAGATAATTTTTTTCAAGGAGATTATAAGATGGGAAAAACACTGGTATTAGCCGAAAAACCCTCTGTAGGCAGAGAATTAGCAAAAGTATTAAACTGCAATCAAGGCGGCAATGGCTGTTTGGTTGGACAAAAGTACATAGTAACCTGGGCATTAGGGCATTTAGTGACCTTGGCAGATCCCGAGGTCTATGATAAAAAATACAAAACATGGAGCTTAGAAGACTTACCAATGCTACCAAACAAAATGGAGCTGACTGTAATAAAAGAAACGTCAAAACAATATTCCGTTGTGCGTAACCTCTTAAAACAGCCTGACGTAGACAATCTTGTAATCGCTACTGATGCTGGACGTGAAGGTGAACTGGTAGCTCGATGGATTATAGAAAAAGCTTCTTTTAGAAAACCTATAAAAAGGCTTTGGATTTCTTCTCAAACTGATAAAGCTATACGGGATGGCTTTAATCAACTAAAGCCCGGTAGAGATTATGAAAATCTATACAAAGCAGCTCAATGCCGAGCTGAAGCAGATTGGCTCATTGGTCTTAATGTAACTCGTGCTCTCACCTGTAAATATAATGCTCAGTTATCAGCAGGAAGAGTGCAGACCCCTACTCTAGCATTAATAGTGCAAAGAGAAAATGATATTAGAGGCTTTGTACCCAAAGACTATTGGACTATTGAAGCTAAGGTCAATGGTTTTACTTTATTCTGGAGAGATAAAATCAGTGGCAACACCCAGCTATTTGACAGAATTAAAGCAGAGACTATTAACAAGAAGCTGACTGGTCAAGCTGGTGATGTGGTAGATGTTAAGAAGGAAGCCAAAAACGAGCTACATCCACTAGCATATGACTTAACAGAGCTACAAAGAGATGCAAACAAACGTTATGGCTACTCTGCTAAGCAGACGCTGTCAATTATGCAGGTTTTATATGAAAGACATAAAATACTCACATATCCGAGAACTGATTCAAGACATATTACAACGGATATAGTGCCTACACTACCTGATAGATTAAAAGCAATGGCAGTAGGTCCTTACGCAGCTATGGCTCAAGTGTTGCTTCGCAGCAAGATAAACACTAGCAGCCGCTTAGTGGATAACAGCAAGGTAAGCGATCACCATGCCATAATACCTACAGAACAACGTGTAAATCTATCAGCTTTAAGCGCTGAGGAACGTAATATATTTGATCTGGTTGCTAAACGTTTCCTTGCAGTTCTTAGCTCTGCTTTTCAATATGAACAAACAACCATAAAGGTAGAAGTAGCAGGTGAACAGCTGTTTGCTCGTGGAAAGGTAACGACTGCTATGGGCTGGAAGGCAGTTTACGATGATAAAAATAGCGGAGAAGTAAATAATGATGAGGATAGAGAACAAGCACTTCCTTCTATCAAAAAGGGAGATAAACTAAAGTTTTTGGCTGTAAACTCTATGAATAGAAAGACTAAGCCCCCAGCAAGGTACACTGAAGCTACTTTGCTTTCTGCTATGGAGCATCCAGGCAAGTCTATAGAAGATGAAGCCCTAAGAGAAGCCTTAGATAGAACCAGCGGACTTGGCACTCCTGCCACTAGAGCAGATATTATTGAGAAGCTATTTAATACCTTTTATCTTGAAAGAAGAGGCAAAGAGATTTTCCCTACTGCTAAAGGAATACAGCTTATAAATTTAGCTCCTGAGGAATTAGATCAGCTGAGTTAACTGCAAAATGGGAACAGAAGCTATATGAGATAAGTAAAGGAAAGGCTGATGCAAGCACTTTTATAAATAATATTAGAACTCACGCATCAAAGCTGGTTTCAGCTGTAATAGCTAACAGTGAAGCCTATAAGCATGAGAACTTAACTAGAGAACGCTGCCCTCAGTGTCAGAAATTCTTATTAGAGGTCAACGGCAAGAAAGGTAAAATGCTTGTATGCCCCGATAGAGAATGTGGTTATCGCAAGGGAGTTTCACAAGTATCAAATGCCCGCTGCCCTCAATGCCATAAGAAAATGGAGCTTAAGGGTCAAGGAGAAGGCAAGATATTCACCTGTGGCTGCGGCTATAGGGAAAAGCTATCCAGCTTTAGCAAAAGGATGGATGAAAAAGGCGACAGTAGCGATAAACGAACAGTTGCAAAATATATGCAGGAACAGAAAAAAGAAGAGCCAATAAATGATGCTATGGCTGATGCTATGGCAAAATGGAAAGCTATGCAGGAAAAATAGGCATTGTATGCCATGATCCTGTAAAAGCCAGCATTGACATTAGTATGAGATCAGTACTAGAGTCAGTAATAGAACTTTTGCTTTTTTTGTTTTCGTCATTTTAATTCCCTCTTTCTTACTAAGATAGTCTTAATTTGTTACAAAATAAAGTCGGTGAAATATCACCGACTTATTAAAATACCTCAGCTTACTATATTCCTACTGATTTTAACTGTTTAACAATAAACTTCCTTATTACATGTAAAAATTTACGTTTAGGTACCTCTACATGCTCTTCTATAGCCAGCTCAGCCATTTTCATTATGCTATCGAAGGATTTTGCCCCTGCAATAAATCTGCCAGTGTGACAAAATATAGAGTCGTCTATTCCAATTACTTGATTTAGCTCTTCGCCTCTCTTACCAGCCCAAGAAGCAGGTAAACTCTTTCTGTTTCCTAGTGAACCTCCGCTACCTCTTACCGTCTGTATAAGATACTCATCTTCTCTAGGAAAAATAACAAATAACACTTCTTTGTTTTTATCTATGCTGCTTAATACTCGAGGCCAAGGATAGGATCTATCAAGTACAAGCAGCTCTTGTCTTGTTCTCTTTTTATATGCTTCAATAATATTTGTTTTTGCTTTTACAATTGATATTTGCTGTGCCAAAGTATTGCCAAGAATTAAGTCAGCAAATTTAACAGCTTCGTCAAAGTATTTATCTTCGTTCTCTATTTTTGCATCCCAAGGCGGATTAAAATTTGCAATAAGAGTCGATATATTCAGTGTTGGGATTATGGTAACAGTAGATCTTATTCCATTATCCGAAGCATCAATAGCCTCAACCATATTCCTGTCAATATACCTAAACACTCCATCATTCTCAGCCTCTGATAGTGAAGGCTCATTGACCTGTATAACATCCCTGCCAAACTTTCTCCAGATTAATCCACAAGCTGCATAGGGTGTGCCATTTTCTCGATATTCCTTTTCCACCTGATGATGATCAAATTCTCCATCTCCTACATCATATACTATATCTAGACTCTTAAGAATATTACTATCCCTAGTTCTCACAAGCTCTATGTCAAATATTTCTTTCAGTATTGCAGTTGCCATTACCTCATCTGCATGAAATCTACCATTATGTGTTCCTATTTTTTTAAATTCTTTTGAAGTATCTATTTTAACACCTTCTATCTAAGTTTTTGTTTCATAAATCCTTTTCATAACATATCCAAAAATTTTAATTTCATATATATATTATTTGCTATAGGAAATACTTTATGTAGAGAATTCAAAAAACAAAAAAGCTTAAACACATAAGTATTTAAGCAAAATAGATGTTAATAGTACCAAAAAGTCGTTGCTTTGATTTTGACACCTATCTCTCGATAGGTGGGTGTCCTCACAGTGAATTTCTATCTTCCCCTGCCACATTTGGACTTACTATGGGCCTGATATATTTCACTAGATGTTAAACTCCCGATTAAGTGATGTAGGTTCAAAATAAAAGCTTGACGAGTATTTCAGTATGTTTATGTATCTGCTACAAATGTTATTATACTAGCTTATATGGAGAAATACAATAAGAAGATTTTAACACCTGTTGATTTAGCTTTTAATGGGTCTTTTACATATTTATATCCTTATAACATTTATGAGATTAGCTGATAAAAAAGCCTCCTATTACAAGAATTGTAGATTTATAATACTTCATCACCTTTACAAATCATGGGTTTACGCTTTTTTCTTAAAAATCCAAATACATTAATATTCCTTATTATAAAGTAAGAAATTCCGGTTATACCTGAGATAATTGGAACCATGAAGAACATCAACACATAGTTTTCCTTTAAGGTTGGTATAGTGGCAAATAACCATCCTGCCACAAAGTGAAATGTTATCCACAGTATACCAGCAAGTACGTTATTTAAAATGAAAGTAGTAAATTTGTATTCCAATGTACCAGCAATAAATTGTGCTATACTGCCAATTACCGGGGTAAACCTAGCAAATGCAAAGGTTATGAAACCTGCCTTGTCATATATTGCTTTTGCTTTTGTAATATGCTCTGCTTTTATAAAACGTAAAACTTTACTGTCTATTAGTTTGCTGCGAGTAATCTTACCAATGTAATAAGCAGTGATGTCCCCTGAACATATAGCAATGATTAGTATAATATAGGACAAGTATGGATTCATCAAACCTGCAGAAGAAAGAGATGTAACCAAAAAAATAAGTGAAACACTAGGAAGTACTGGTGCAAATAAAGCAAATGATGCTCCAGAATAAATCATAATAAACATAGCCGCGTATGCCCAAGCTCCACCGCCAATAACAACACTTTCAATAATTTTGTTTATATCTGATATTAAAATTAACAACTTCGCAATATATTCCATATCATGCTCCTTTTTGCCTTAATATCTAGTATTGTAATATTTTATCTCACTCTCTAATATATATACGTGGCTAAATGATAGTTTACTTCAAATATTAAATTTTATTCAAATCCAATTATAACATAAAAAGGAAAATCAAACTAATGATTTTCCTTTTTATGTTATAATTGGATTGTATTTTTCTTAAATTGTTTTTCTTAGTAAGCTAAAGAATTATTAAATTGGATATAATTTAATTCCTTATTGTCCTTATCCAACCAGAAACCCACAAAGCCATCATTTATTAGTTCAAGCTGCTCTTCTATATTGCTTAACTTTGTATTTATAAATTGATTAGGTTTAAATAATATATTTGGCTCCATATTTCTATGAAGAATAAATCTCCACAAACCATCTTTTCCACTTTGATCCGAACCATATTTTTTCTTCAATGCTTTAACTTTTAAACCATTTTTCATTACATTGTATAAGCTAAAGAAATTTTGTGGTGAAACAGTACATAATAAATGCTTATAGCCTAAATCTTTTATCAATGGTATAGATTCCTGTAATGTCAAGCTCTGCAGTGAATTTCCTCTATAATCAGGACGGACAACAGTAGTCTCTAGGTGAGCTACTCTACGCAGTTCATTTTTAGGAAGCTTTACATCTTTACCTAGATTTTTATCAGACTCTCCCGGGAATCCCACATAACGATAGGCAATTAATTCATTTGCATTGTTATAAACTCCTATTATTTTGGCACCGTCCTTCATATCATCCAACATTTCTTTGTAGCTATCTACATATAAAACATTCTTGTTTGGTAGCTGGATCATATACATACTGCTGAAGATTAACTACAGCACCAAGTTCTTTCGTAGTTAAAAGCTTCATAGCATATTCGTCCTTCTCTATTCTTTCATTATTGTGCTTTATAAGCTGACCTGTTTTTAATGTAATCATCTGTTGTCCTCCTTTCATCTATTTAAATTACAAATAATAAGATTTTTCGCCATCAACCGACAACTCATGTGCAATGTTTAAGTTGTTAGTGCATTTATATTGTATCACATACAACTTGTCTCAGTCAAGTAAGTTGTGAGTTAATTTTAAATAAAAAAGAACTGACTATTTCTTATGATACAGTCAGTTCTTCGTTAGTTTTTGAATTTATTTTTTTGAAGTTTCATTCCACCTGAAAACTCCCCCGAAGCATTGAAATCTTTTACTGCATACCAACAGACTCAAACTTACACTTTTTTCCATGATAAAATGTATTAAGAAGTGAAAGAAATGAACTCTAAATCAGGAGCACTATTTATAATTGGACTTCACCCAAATGTATGGGCTGTGATTGCTCACAGCCCATTTTTTATGCTCTCCAAATATGCCAGAGATGATTATTCTGCCCTCTAGCGAATACATCAAGCCTATTTCCGCCCCATGAAACAGCCGCAGGCTCAGAGGTTAATACTCCATCAAGAGATTGCCAGCCACTCCATCTTGCTCCGTTCCAAGTTCTGAAAAGCAACTGATTGTTTTGACCTCTTGCAAAAACCTCTAAACGATTTACAGCAGTTGATGCAGCTGCTGGTGCTGAGCTTATGGCACCTCCGCCAAGGTCTTCCCAAGCACTCCACCTTGTTCCATCCCACCATATATGCCATAGTGATTGGTTTTGTCCTCGTCCAAATACATCTATTCTGTTTGGTCCCCATGATACAGCTTCTGGTGCTGAAGTTAGAGTTCCGCCTAAGTCTTCCCATTCACTCCAACGAGTGCCATTCCACCATTTGTGCCATAGATGGTTATTCTGTCCTCTGCCAAACACATCCAACCTATTTGCAGACCATGATGCAACAGCAGAATCTGAGGTTAGCACTCCTCCTAAGTCTTCCCACTCACTCCAACGAGTTCCATTCCACCACTTATGCCATAAAGCATTGTTCTGTCCTCGTCCAAATACATCTATTCTGTTTGGTCCCCAAGATACAGCCGCAGGTGAAGAAGTCAACGCTCCACCTAAGTCCTCCCACTCGCTCCAACGAGTGCCATTCCACCATTTGTGCCATAGCGCATTGTTTTGTCCTCGTCCAAACACATCTAGACGATTTGGCTGCCAAGAGGCTACTGCCGGTCCAGAGGTTAGAATACCACCAAGATCCTCCCATTGACTCCAGCCTGTTGTTGTTCCGTCTAGAATATTCTGTAACGTAAACCTTATTATATCCCTTATAATTTGATTGATACGATTCTCTGGAACTCTATAACCTCTAAGTATAGTGAAGATTCTTGCATTATCTCTCCTGAAAGCATTAAACAATGCATTTGTTTTTTGAACAATATTTCCAGGATAATTATCTTCATTTCTAAGCACATAGGTTACTATGCTTCTGAAAATATTACGAGTTGCAACTCGTGGAACGCCATAGCGAAGAAGCTCAGTGTAGATATTTGCAAAGTCTCTGTTAATCAAAGCCATTATCCTATTTATATCTTGTGGTCTTTGTCTCATATCAGAATCATCGTTTTCATCTTCATCATCACCCTCAAATAGATCAGCATATTGCAGCATATCCATTTGTCCATTGTAAGGACACCTATACCCTGGATTCATAGGACACTCAAAAGACTGCCCATAGTTTGGCATAGTAAGGTCTGGAATATCATTATCATAAGGATTCATTTTATCAACCTCTCCCTTAAAAATACTAATACATATTATGCAGAAAGCTTATGATTGTTACAAAATCTATACTTATTGCTTTTAATGATATAATAGTATAGTAAATATATAGCGTAATTTTAAGGAGAGAGATGAATTGAAAGACATTCTTAAGGAGTTCTGTCATTCCATAGATATAGAATATGTCGGGATAGCCCCCATAGGTCCATACCATGAACTAGGAGAGAGATGGAAAAAGAGATTAGACCAAGGACATATTACAGGCTTTGAAGAAAAGGATTTTGCAAAAAGGATAGATCCAAAACTAACTATGCAAAATGCAGAGTCAGTGATTGTCTGTCTTTTCCCATACTATATAGGTCAAAATAATAATGCAAATCTTACCAAATCATGCTTTTCACCAGACTATCATAAAATAGTAAAGGATAAGCTTCTACAAATTGGTGAGTTTCTACAAGCTAAAACACCTGATTTTCAATATCAAGCTTATGTGGACAATGGCTCACTGGCAGACAGATATATGGCATATTTAGCTGGTCTAGGCTACTTCGGAATCAATTCTCATATTATTACCGATAAATATGGTTCCTATATATTCATAGGATATATTTTAAATAATTATGCCTTTGAAATTGACAAGCCACAAGATAAAACCTGTATTAAGTGCGGTCGATGCGTGGAGCAATGCCCTGACAATGCAGTAAGTGGTAACTTTGATATAAACCCTCTACGTTGTCGTTCATATATAACTCAGAAAAAGGGTGAATTGTCAGAGCAGGATATAAACATCTTAAAAAAGTCACAATTGGTATATGGTTGTGACATCTGCCAAGATGTATGTCCCCACAATAAGGACGTGCAAACTACACCCATACAGGAATTTAGAGAAAATATAAAGTGTAATATTGAATATGAAGAACTGCTGAAAATCTCCAATAAGGAATTTTTAAGAAGATATAAAAGCAGAGCTTTCAGTTGGAGAGGAAAAACTCTGCTGATAAGAAATTTTGAGATAAACCAATCAAGTTCTTAGAAATAGTTTCAATATAAGTATGGTAACAAGAAATGCAAATGACATAAGCAATAATTGCTTATACTCACTCTTTTGAAGCTTATATATAGATTTAATCCGTGATTCATCGGATAATTCTGTAACGTCGCTTAAATCCAAATGTATTTTATAAAACTTAATATTTATTACCAACATCAAAATACTCATCAAAACATTAATTAAGCTGTCAAAACTACTTACCTTTTGCCATTGGTTAAGGGTATAGCCCATGGTTACAAGGAAGAGTATCGTTGCTATGTTTGACACTGATTTCACTTTACCTGAGAAAATTTTTATGTTTTTTATTAGATTCTCATTAGTCATATGCATACTCCTAATCGTCAATCAGTTTTACCTTATTCATTCGACAGTATATACATATTTCCTTTGTATCTATAATTTTCTAGTCCATCGACTATCTGCACTTGATTCTGCCTTTTTTTGTATATTTTTTTTGATATTCTTCATTAATAAAACATGTAGTAAATATACAGCATACCCAATGCATACATATATTGTTGCATTAATTGTTCTATGTGGAATAAGTTCCTTCATTTGCTCTATATCATACTCTGTTACTCCAGGTGATGGCTGCATGACTTTAATATCTCTTATTGTGAAGGCTTCAGTATAGCCGATTAGCGCACAAAACAAGCAAACTGAAAGTAATATCACAAGTAAAGCAGTTATCCAACCATTATCACTTGCATTAAAGTTAATCAGAAAATTTTTTACTACTGAGATAATGGAGAATACTGCTAAAGCAGCACTTATCAACATCAATAAACTAATATACATGTAAAACACTCCCTTTTGATTTAGTATCGTATGTAATGATAATTGGTAATAGTTCTTTATCCATGCTCTCTCCATAAAAAAACACCCCATTTGATAATTTATATGATTACAAAATGAGGGAGCGTGCTATCTCAATAACCTTTGCACCTGGCATTATTCTGTTGAATAGCATAGAAAAGGTACCGCTTAAATACCTTCCCAGCATTTTATTATATCCTGCAAACATTCAAGTTCTGCTCTTATGTCTTTTGTGTGATCTATCTTTGATGCTTCATTGTATCCATTTTCCTGCTTCTTCAGACAAGATATCTCTTTAAACAAATATTCTTTTATCTTTCCAAGGACTAAATTTTCATTTTCCATTTATATCGCATCCCTTACTATAATTTTCTGTACGTAATACGTAAACACAATTAGATTATAATTTACATTTTACGTACAGTCAATAGTTTCTGTACACTTTACGTAAATTTATATATTAAATATATTCATATGGTATAATTAAATTACGCAAAATGAAAAGAGGATTAATTATGTTTAATGGAGAGAAGTTAAAACAATTAAGAACAAAAAAAAGCTTAACTCAAATTGAACTTGCTAAGATATTTAGTACATCTCATGCAACAATTAATAGATATGAAAAAGGTGTCAATGAACCTGACTCAAAAACTATTACTAAGTTTGCTGATTTCTTTAATGTATCTACTGATTATTTGCTTGACAGAACAAATATTCAAAATGAAGCCATCCAATCAGAAGATGGACTAGACCCTAATAATATAGAATATAAGTCCTATAAAGAAATAATAGATAAATTTAAATTTCTTCTTGAACAAGAGGGTATAATATCTGAAAATGAACCAATTCCCCAAGAAGCATTTGAACAAATAATAAAGCATGGAGCTTCTACTGCAATAGAAATATTAAAACTGAAGTTCAATAAGTAAAGGCTACCATTAAAAATTGCTAGAATATAGCAATCTTTTTGTTTTCTCAATATAACTTATTGCTCTGTGTATTCTATATAGCCCTCTATTTTTCATACTTTTCTCCAAAATATATATCGTAATTTTAAAGTTTAACTGCTACGATATTTATACTATATTATGCACTTAAAAAAACCCATTGAGTAAAACTCAATGGGTTTAGCTTCAACATTTAATTATCTTCTGTTGCTGTTGAAATCTCTGCCGCCACGATTGTTTTGTGCTTTTCTAGCTCTTCTGCAATCTGGGCATCTTTGTGGTTCGTTTTCGAAACCTTTTTCTTGATAGAAAGCTTGCTCGCCTTCTGTAAATACAAATTCTTTACCGCAATCTTTACAAGTTAAATTTTTATCTGCCATTGTACATTACCTCCTGTTATTTATTAAGGATTCAACTTCATAATCTTTTATTCCCAATAAATAATTAGGTAAAGTTATACTTGTTAAATCTCTCTTACTGATTAAGTATATCACCTGTTTTCCGTCTCGTCAACATGAATATCTAGATTATTTTTATTATTTTTCTAAACAGCTTTTCAGGCACTTTAAAAGTACTTCATTGCTACCCCTATCCTTTACTGCCAGCCTAAAATATTGTCCATCTAAACCCTCAAAACCATCAGGGGTTCTTATGAGAACTCCATGCTGCAACAAGCAATGCTTTAGCTTCCAAGCATCTATGTCCTTATCTAAAAGCTTTACTAAATGAAAATTTGTTGAAGACTTATACGCCTTTATATTGCTGACTGAATTAAGTCTGTCGTATAGATAAACACGTTCTGTTTCTATCCATGCACTAGATTTTATTATATACTCATAGTCCTTAAACACACAGCAGCCTGCAATAACCGCTGCTGTGTTTACATTCCAAGGCTCTAAGCTATTTCTAATATCATTTAGCCACATTAAGTTCTTGCATACTGCGTAGCCCAATCTTATTCCCGGCATACCGAAAAATTTAGTAGCCGCCTTGACTACCATGGCATTTTGATGATTTTGAAGCTCGCTTATCATACTATTGCAAGGATAGTTTGGCTCAAACTCCATAAAAGCCTCATCGATAATAAGCATACTGCCTTTTTCCTGCAATTGCTCCGCAAGCTTTTGCATCTGCCCTTTTTCTATAAGTGTTCCCGTTGGGTTATTTGGATTGCATATTATAACCACGCTGTCTTCATCAGCTATATCAATAATTTTATCAATAGCTACAGCTTGAAACTCTTTATCAAAGCAATTAACTGATATAAAATCCATTCCATAAAAGAAAGCAGCTCTGGAGTATTCAGAAAAGGTAGGCATAAGCCCTATCAATTTCTTTTTATGCGACTTTCCAATAGCCTTATATAAAAGCTCAACTGCACCATTGCCAGGAACTATATAGTTTATATCGTCAATATTAATATATTCTGCAATAGCTTTTCTTAGCTCTGTATAATTTATATCTGGATACTTTGTAAATTCATTGATATTATCATTAAGCATTCTCTTAAAGCTCTCTGGTACACCCAAGGGGTTAATATTAGAGCTGAAATCAATGATTTTTTTCTTATAATCATAAATATTTCCACCATGAAAATTCATTTTATCACCTACTATATGTTTTGTGCTAAACATTTTACATTTAATAGAAATTTTTCGTAATATCTATGACAAGGTATACTAAGACAAATATTATCAATGCCATAAAATATGCTTCATACATCAACTTTACTGTCTTTATAATAGTATCATTTCCTAAGGGCTTTATAGCTTTCCCTATAGTAGGCTTGCGTTCAGGCTTACCAAAGTAATAATTAGTACCTCCAAGCTGTACTGATAATGCTCCCGCAACAGCCGCTTCAGGATATCCGCTGTTTGGACTGCTGTGCTTTCGTCCATCTCTCAATGTTGTTTTCACACTTCCTTTGAAATCCATTCCAATCACTAGAGCTGCCAGAGAAATTAAAAAAGCAGTAATCCTAGCTGGTATGAAGTTTACTATGTCATCAAGTTTAGCAGATGCCCAACCAAAGCTTAAGTACCTATCATTTTTATAGCCCACCATAGAATCTAAGGTGTTTACTGCCTTGTATGCAAGGGCTAAGGGTGCTCCTCCCAATATCATATAAAATAGTGGGGCAATTATGCCGTCTGATGAGTTCTCAGATACTGTCTCTACTACTGCTCTAGTTATCTGCTTTTCGCCCAGCCGCTCTGTATCTCTTCCAACTATCATTGAAGTCATCCTTCGAGCCTCTGCTAAATCCCCTTTTTGCAGTTGTCTATAAATTTTCATTGCCTCACTGCTTAAGCTCCTAGCCGCAAGGCAAGTTGATAACAAAACAATGTTTATGAAATAAAAAAGATAAATATTATAAGCAAAGGCTATTTTTAATATCCAATAAGGAATAAGATAAAAAATTAATACTGTTGAAAAAGTCAACAGTATTCCCGCTGTCTTTAGTCCAATATCAGCTTTAACAAACTTCCTGACAAGTTTCTCAAAGCCTTTTATATACATTCCAATTATTCTTACAGGATGTGGAAACCAATAAGGATCTCCTATCAGCAAATCCAAAAGAACAGCAACAACTACGCTAACCATCTATACCTTCCTCCAATATCCTATACATTCGTTCCATGTCTAAGCTTTCTCGTACCACCTCTGCAAGCTGGTCATACTGCTGTTCTTTAAACTCCCAGTAATCCTTTACATCAAATTTTAAAGGATTAAGTCCTTTTCTTTCCCTTAGCATATTTATAAAGCTCTCAACAAATGCTTTACTATCAAATATACCATGTAGATATGTTCCAAATACTGTATTGTCCTTGTTTACCATTCCATCTACTGCATTGGTATTAATACCGTTTTGAGACTCAACCTTAATAAATGGTCTATATCCTTCTTTAATCAGTGTTTCGCCCATGTGTATCTCATAACCCTTTACTCTGCATTGAAAAACATTATCAATGCCCTCTGTCAAGGTAGTAGTTTTCTCTTGCTTAAACATTGTTTCACAATCTAAAAGTCCAATTCCTTCTACGCTTTCCAAATCTGACTCTGTTCTCTTTGGATCATGGATTCTATTTCCGAGTATTTGATAACCACCGCATATTCCAAATACTATGCTTCCTTCTTTGTGACATCTGAGTATATTTTTATTCATACCTGTGTCAATTAAAGCAGTCATATCCTTTATAGTGCTCTTAGTACCTGGAATAATTACAATATCTGGCTTTCCTAGCTCTTCATTAAGCTTGACAAATCTGAGTCTCACTCCACTGTATAGCCTTAGAACATTAAAATCAGTGAAATTGGACATATAAGGCAAGCTGACTACAGCTATGTCTATATCTCCCTGTATATCGTCCACATGCTGCAACCAGTCTGATACGCTGTCCTCATCTTCAAGATAATGTCGATAATAAGGAACTACTCCAAGAACTGGTACCTTTATAATATCCTCCAGCATTTTTAGCCCGGGTTCTAATATTTTAAGACTACCTCTAAATTTATTAATAATTACGCCTTTTACACGCTTTCTTTCTTCATCATCCAAAAGCAACATAGTACCTGCAAGAGAGGCAAATACTCCACCTCTATCAATATCTCCGACTAATATAACTGGAGCTTTGGCGATTTCTGCCATACCCATATTTACAAAGTCGTTTGACTTTAGATTAATTTCCGTTGGACTACCTGCACCTTCAATAACAACAATATCACTGTTATTTGCCAGCTTCCAATATGTATCACTTATTTCACCCTTTAGCTGTTTCTTAAAGTCAAAATAATCGTTAATTGAAATTGTAACTTCCGCTTTTTTCAACACGTTGAGCGTGAAGGAGTAAGTGCCGTTTTTTCTATATGTTTATACTAGCAAAAACATCAAAAAAGGTATATATTTATAGCAGATAACGGAAATTTATCAGATTTTGTGCAGGATTAACAAGCCACCGGAAGGACATTGTTTGAGTAACTTCCGCTGACCATCTTTATGCAAGATTAAATTCCGTCGATATCCGTCCATATTTTCGTTATTCTATTTTTTTAGAAGTGCTGGTTTTAGATGAACTTCATCTGCTGATATAAGCTTTAATGAAAGTTCCTCTATCAGCACATTATCCAGCAGCATCTGGGCTAGCTGGAATGGGCTACAACCGTTTCGACTAGCCCTTGCTGTACTGTTTATGTGATTCATCATAAGCGTTACTTGCTCCTGAGTGAGTTTATCAAAGGATTTCCCTTTGGGTAATATGTAACGTATATATTCATGATTCTTTTCAATATGTGGCTTCTGATATGATGCCATAGGATTACAATAAAATAGCTTAGTTCGTTGCTTTCCACAGTCGTCGTACTCAAGAAGCTCTGGAGCTTTAAACTCCGAACCATTATCGGTCAGTATTACTGAAAAGGTTCTCTTAAAAACATCAGCACCAAGTCTTTCATAAATGTCGTCTATAGCTTCCTTAACACATTCTTGTGTGCAAGCCTCCAAAAGAAAAGCGATCATTAAAGAACAGCTGCGGAAGAAGAATGTAAGAATAGACTTTCCGCCTCGATTTCCATGTATAGTATCCATTTCTACCACAGGTATATCTGGGTTTGCTTCAAGAAAAGCGCTAAACTCATCATATGTTCTTCCTAAACGATGAGTGGGAACCTCTTTAGGAAACGATGCTTTCTTACGAGATTTATACTTCACCTTTCTTGGAAGATCAATATTTCTAGCTGTAAAAACATTATAGTCAAAATACTTATATAGCGTTCTCTCTGAACAACTGATTTCTGTTTTGTGATTCTCATACACATGTGAAATAGATTGACCTTTTAGTATTAGCGGAGATATTAGGCTATCCAGTTGATTCAGTTCCCCTGGAGTAATATCTAGCCCTTCTCTTGACGACTTTAGTAGCTCTCTATAGTTTGCATCAGCTACTTTTGCACGATAATGATATTTTTCTATATGGCATACTATTGTTCTGCTACAACCATTACACACATATGGATAACGACTGAGGATACTGCACTGCTTTGTAGTATAATCTGGGCAGGTTCTGTAACAGTTTATAGTAGGACATTTTTTACAAAGTCTATTACATTCACTAGAACAGATATTCTTTCGATTACAAGCCTTCTTATTATTACAGGTTATGAATTCGCGTTGACCTTTTCTGCTACTAACAATTCTATTTCTTTTAATTTCCTTTGAAATAGTCGTGGGGTCTTTCCCTAACTTAGCAGCTATTTCTTTAAGAGTGTATCCATGGCTCAGCGCATCTTCAATGTACATTCTATCTACTAGAGTAAGGTGCTTTCCTTTATTAGATGAAAGATTCGACATAATTTTACCTCCTGATATACTCAGGACAGATATCTAATTAATTATATCAAATCTTCTGTACCACTAACTTCAGTTTCATCAATAAAAACGGAAGTTACAAATTCATTTTAGGAAGTCAAAATAATCTACTGCATCCATTTCTGAATGCACCTTACCGTTTATAATAACCTGAGATTTTCTATCTGAGGTTGGCTTTAAGAGAATAGGATTCATATCCACGCTAGGCGCCTTGCCTGCGGCTTCTGCTTGCATTACCTGAGCCCTGCCCATTTCATATCCATCATGTGTAATATATGAGTTTAAAGACATGTTTTGTGATTTAAAAGGGTTGACATCATAACCATCTTGAGTAAAAATTCTACAAAGTGCTGCTGTTATAATACTCTTGCCTACCGATGAAGCAGTACCTTGTATCATTATCCCTTTGCCCTTAATATTTTTCATATTCATATGTCCCATCCTTTATAGCTTGTTAATTCCTTGTATAACACAATTGTTTTCGTTAAGCTCTAAAACGCTGTAAGTACCCTGTGAAAAGTTGAAGCTCCAAATTTTATCCATAGATATATTAAGTAGGTAAGTAATAATTATTCTTAATACCCCCTGATGTGTCACTATAAGAACTTCCTTATCTCTATATCTTACAAGGAGTTCATCTATGCACTGGCAAACCTTTTGGCACATCTCTGTAAAGCTTTCGCCCTGTATTGGAGCTGCATTTTGCCAATCGTTTGTCCACTCCTCCCAGTTTTCCTTATACTGCTGCATAATCTCTGTATAATGTTTTCCTTCCCAAGCTCCAAAATTAAGCTCTCTCAACCTTGTATCCTTAAGTATTTCTATGTCTTTTCCACCACACACAATACTTGCTGTATCAGCTGCTCTTTTTAAATCACTTGATATTGTCACATCAAGCTTTATTTTTTGGAAGGCTTGGTGTAAAAGCTCAGCTTGCTCTAGACCATTTTGTGACAATTCACAGTCTGTCCAGCCATAATAGCAACCCTTTTTATTAAGCTCAGTCTCTCCATGTCTTGCAAGGTAAAGTCTTGTCATATCGCAGCATACCTTAAAAGCACAGCAAAAAACAGCATGAATATAACCTCTCCTAATTCACTTGCTGCACCTAAGGTATCCCCTGTCATACCTTGAATTTTTGAATATATATATAGTCTGTATAAACCTATAACAATAAACATTACAGCTACAGCTGCCAATCCAGGTAGTCTGAAAACTAAGTATTGAATTAATGCCCCTATTATTATAGCTCCTATAGTTCTAGTCCATGTTTGTTTGCCTATATAGAGTCCGCCCATGCCTTCTGCCCTTGCATAGACAGAAACCTTTGAAAGAAGAGGTATCGCCATTTTTGCTGCGGCAGGTGCTAAAGCTAATACCCAAAATATATTTTGCTTTGGTATACTATATAAAATAGCTACTCTTAAAAGCAAATCAAAAGCAATTGCTAAGGCTCCATGAGTGCCTATTCTGCTATCCTTCATTATCTCCAGCATTCTATCTCTTTTCCTAGCTGAAAAAATACCATCACAGGTATCAGCAAGTCCGTCCAAATGTATAGCTCCTGTAACGCAGATATTTGCTAGTACAGTACAAACTATAGGAAATAGTCCATCTAAAACATAGCTTGTAAGTATATAGACAAATGCGTCTATAAGCCCAACAATTAACCCAACTATAGGGAAGTATATTACTCCCTTTGCAAAGCTATCACCTTCTGCATTGACTTGTTTGTTAATAGGTAATCTAGTTAAAAACTGAATCGCTAATATAAAGCTATCCATGTTAATTCCCCTTTATTTTATTTTCATAGGAATTCCACATACAGTTAGATATACTTCATGGCATTTTGCTGCTATTCTTTGATTTATTCTGCCTGCAATATCTCTAAAAGCACGAGAAATTTCATTTTCTGGCACTAGCCCTGAGCCAAGCTCATTTGTCACAAGCACAACAGTTGCTTGTCCTTCCAAAGCAGCAGCTATAAGCTTATCAAATTCTGCTGTCACATATGCCTCTGCTTCTTTCAAAACTTTAAAGGAAGGCTTATCAAAATTCATTCCTGGATAATCGAAGAGCAGATTTGTAAGCATTACTGTTACACAATCCAGAAGTATTGCATTATAGCTACTTCCTTTAGATTCTAATATCTGTCCTAATCCTTTATAGCCTTCAAAGGTGTCCCATTCCTTTGGACGAGACTCTTTATGCTTTTCTAATCGATCCTGCATCTCCTCATCAAAAGCAATAGCAGTAGCAATATATAGTACCTTTTGTCCTACATCTGCTGTAAGTTTTTCAGCAAAGGTGCTTTTTCCGCTTCTGGCTCCTCCAGTTACAAGTATAAACTTCCCCATATAATCACTACCTTATATCTATTAAGTAATCATCGTTAATTGCTGCTTGTGCAAAGGTCGCCATGTTAGCAACTACAGCCTGAGATGCTTCGATAATATTAAATGTAAGAGGACATCCTGTGCCTTCACCTAAACGCATATGTAAGTTTAGTATAGGCTCTATTCCAAGAGCTTGAGCAGCTTCCTTGTATCCTGGTTCATCTGAGCAGTGAGATGATATCATATATTCTTTAGCTAATGGGTTTATTTTATATGCCACTAAAGCTGATATCATAGATATAAATCCATCAATTACTATTGGCACTCTCAACCTTGCAGCTGCAAGATAACATCCTACAAGACCTGCAATGTCTAGACCTCCAACCTTTGCTAATACATCTATAACATCATCCTTATTTGGTTTATTTATACTTATTGCTCTTTCTATAACACGCTTTTTGTTCTCGAAATTAGCGGCAGTTAATCCTGCACCCTTTCCTACAGCAACATCTGCTGATACTCCTGTTAAAACCATCAGTATTGCACTACTTGTACTGGTATTGCATATACCCATCTCACCTGTTCCAAATAGCTTACAACCCTTGTTTGCTAAGTCTGTTGCAACTTCTATCCCGATTTCTATTGCCTTTATTGCTTGTTCCCTAGTCATAGCTGGCTCTTTAGCCATATTTTTTGTACCATAACAGATTTTTTTATTTATGATACCATTTACATTGACCTCTCCATTTACGCCGATGTCAACTATTGCAACCTCAGCACCTGCATGTTTTGACAATACATTTATACCACATATACCCTTTGTGAAATTTATTGTCTGACTACTTGTAATATTTTGAGGGCAGGAGCTAACACCTTCTTCGTGTATTCCATTGTCTGCCGCCATTACAATAGTACACTTTTGGTCAAAGGTATTGTTTAATTTTCCTGTAATTCCTGCAATCTGTATTGCTATTTCCTCCAATTTGCCTAAGCTTCCTATAGGCTTTATAAGGCTATCTAAGTATTCCTTTGCTTTTATCCTTGCATTTTCATCCAAAGGTTTAATTTCTTTAATTGTTTTTTGCATCAATTCTATAATACATCTCCTTTCAAAATAAAAAACCGCACATAAAGTGCGGGATTTAGTAAACTTATACTAATTCCATCCCTTCCCGCCGAAGGTAGAAAAAATCACAGGCAGGTCTCCTGACTTGTGGATCATCTTACTTTCCGACCTTCTCGAATTACAATGGTCTTCTCGGATTTCATACCCACTTACAGTAGCGGGGGCTGTAACGGAATTATACCGTTTTCCCTTTTAACCCAATTTCTTGAGCACCTTATGACTTCTTATTCAATTCTTTTTAATTATAGTTTTTAAGGAAGGAATAGTCAAGGGAAACGCCTTTTTAGTTATACATATCACACTAAACAATTTACATTTATAAAATAGCGCGTTCTATATTACAAATAGTTGTAATATTACAACCTTAAATAGCTGTCAATAATTACAACTTAAGGCTTTAACCATCTTAGCCGATAAAATATTTAAGCCCTATCATAATTGAAAACATTGTAAATGTAGGTTATACTAAAATTAATAAGCTTGGTTTATATGTTGCAATAAGGAGAGATCTTATGTTAAATAAAAATGTCTTTGTTGCTATCGCTGACAACGAAAGTTACTCTATATTTTTAGAAGACTTAAAAAAAGAATATGAAAACGTACAACTCTTTTATGAGAAAGAAAGCCTGATAAAGAGTATTGAGTTTTTGTCCCATAATCAATCATATTTGGACAACAATATTTTTATTATTTTTTCTGAGACTGAGTTTATAAAAGCAATTAGCAAGTATTTGAAGGAAAACTTGGATGATCTCAGTTACGTGCTTATTTGTTTAACAGAAAACAGGCGACCTCCAATAAATAGTTACGTCAATTTGTTTGATTATATACAAGTTCATTCTTCAGATTTTGATAAGGTATTATTCATAAACAGACTTGATTCAGAAGTTCAAAACAAAACCAGAATAACTGCCTTAAAAATTCAGACACGAGAATTCTACGAGATTGGCAAGCTTTTGTCCTCAGAAAAAGATATTTTCAAACTGTTTGATATGATAGTAAATACCAGTTTAAAGATAACTCATGCTGATGCCGTAACCCTTTATCTAGTTGCAGACAAGCATACCGAAGAATGGTCTTCAATAAAAAACGGAGACTATGAGGATAAGCTTATGAAGTTTGTAATATCAAAAAATATAAGTATTAATACAAATCTTCAATCCTTTACTACAATGATTACGAAAAAAAGTATTTATGGCTATACCGCGATTAACGGAAAGGCTTTAAGAATAAATAATACAAATAATATCAGCCCAGAAATGGATTATGTGCATGACAATAGCTTTGATATGAAAACAGGCTATAAAACAATCTCTATGCTATCAGTACCAATGAAGGACAGAGAAAACAATGTTACTGGGATAATTCAGCTGATTAATAAGAAAAGAGATACAAATCCAGTAGATTATAGATCCAGCGATTGGATAGAAAAAATAATACCCTTTGACTATTTCGATGAGCTTACAATGAACTCTATTGCCGGTCAAGCAGCTGTAGCCTTAGATAACAACCTGCTTTATAAAAATATAAATCAACTTCTAGGAAAATATGTTGAGCAAAACGAAAAACTTACCTTGCTTAGCAGCAAAATACTTAAGGCTCATGAAGAAGAGCGTAAACGTATAGCAAGAGAAATACATGATGGCCCAGCTCAATCAGCCGCATGTCTTGCTCTCAAGCTAGAGCTATGCAAAAAACTTCTAGAAATAAAATCATATGATAAATTGTCAGGAGAGTTAGACAAGTTAGGACTAGATGTAAGATCCACTGTAAAAGAAATTAGATCAATTATTTATGACCTTAAGCCTTCGTATCTTGACGATGGACTATTTATAGCACTTGAAAATCATATTAATATATTTCGTGATAATACACAGCTTAATTTGGACTATTTCACAGAAGGTAAAGATACTAATATAGAATATTATATTGTTTCTACTGTCTTTAGAATCATGCAGGAAGCTTTAACCAATATTAGTAAGCATGCTAAAGCCAAGCATGTTAGAGTTAGCATAGAAGTTACAGAAAATGAGCTATGTCTCAATGTAACTGATGATGGAAAAGGCTTTGATGTTTATACCAAAAAGCATCCAAAGCATGTAGAAATAGAAAGAGGTTTTGGTATTGAAGGGATGAGAGAAAGAGTAGAGCTTATAAATGGAAGCATATCAATAAATTCATCAATCAATAAAGGTACTACCATCAGTATAAAGGTACCGCTTAAATAACAATATAAACAGCGTAAAATATATCGCACTATTTTTAAATGTCAATTATTTAGTGCGATATCTATATATGGAGGCATAGTATGATATGTTATAACTGTGGTTTAAAAATTCATAGCTCTAATGTTAAAATATGCCATTTCTGCGGGACTAAATTTGGGTTGACATGCAATATCTGCAAAGCTCCAAATCCACCCATGGCAAAATTTTGCTGTCACTGTGGCAACCAGTTAATAAGCTCCATTGAAAGTAGTAGTGTTCAGAACTATACTACTTTAGCTGAGTCTAGAAAAAATGTAGCCATTCTTTTGCTGACGTTTCTGGCTTTACAGCTTTATCAGAAAAGCTTGACCCAGAGATTGTAAGAGAAATAATAAATGATTGTTTTAACATATATAACCGCTCCTGTTTATGAGTTAGGAGGAACCATAGATAAGTATATAGGTGATTGCGTTATGGTATTGTTTGGTGCCAAAACCAGCCATGTTGATGATGCAAAACGCGCAGTGCTTTGTGCTGTCAAAATGTACAAGTCTAATAAAGGAATTTTCTGATGAGAAAATAAAATCTCTAGGTTTTGACTTCAACTCTCTATTGGAGTGCACTATGGCTTGTTGTCACCGGTAGAGTAGGAAACTACTTCGATATGGACTATACTGTAATGGGAGACACAGTAAACACCGCACAAAGAATTCAATCCAATGCACCTAAATCCTGCATATATGTCTCTGATGCTGTATATAAAGAAACTCAAAATGACATCGAATATTCCGAGTCTACTGCAATTTCTGTAAAAAACAAGGAAAACCCGATTATTTGCTATATGCCCCTTAGTATAAAAAATCCATTAAGTAGCTCAAAAGAACAAATACCTATGGTTGGACGTCACGACTGCTTAATGGAATTAAACAATATTCTTGAAAACTCAAAGTATAATGTTACCTGCGTCACAGGAATAACAGGGCCTGCAGGCATTGGTAAAAGCACTTTAGTGGAAGGCTTTCTGTCCCTGATTAAGGAGGACCTCAAAATAATAAAAACTGAGTGTAATCCAGAATGGACAAATAGTCCTTATTCCCTCATATCAATGCTGCTTATGGGTATTATGAACATTAATGCCGTGGAGTCAGTAATTGTAAAGCAAAGTCGTATAATATCATATATAAGCTTTATATTATCCAAATATGATGAAGAAACTGTAAAGAGAAATTATCAGTTTATATCTTTTCTTATGGGAATGGAAGTAGACAAGGAAACAAGAGATATTATATCTTCTATGGACACCAAAAGCATATATAGAGAAATTACAAACCAATTAATACTACTTTTCCATGAGTTTGAGAATAGATTTAGAACCTTGATTTTAATTGAAGATATTCATTGGGCAGATTCAAAGTCTGTTTCACTGCTTAAGGAAATTTGGACAAACAATGCCTATCAAACAAGAACGGTAAAAATCTATACATATATACCTCCAGAAATGCACTAGAAAAATTTAAGGAGTTGCCTCAAAATAACAATAGTATCATTAGCTTAACTCCTTTGAATAAAAACAGTGTAATAGAATATATAAAGCTTTATATTGGCTGTGATGAAGTAGAAAGTAATTTTGCAGATTATATATATAGCTTCAGCGGGGGTAACCCTCTTTATATGTATGAGCTTCTAAGATATATAAAGAAGGTTCCATTGTATTATATTTCTAAAGATACGGTCTTACTGCAAAAGAGCATAGATAAAGTTCCAGACAGCTTGCAGGGCTTGATATTATCCAAGCTTAACTACATGTCTCAAGAAGCTACTGAAATTGCTCAAGCTGCTTCAATAATTGGTAAGGATTTTCCTGTAGTAGTCATCAACAAGCTGCTTCATACAGACGTTGAATCCGAAGAGTATTTAAGAGAAGCAGTAGATAGCAATATAGTATATCTAAAAAACACTTATACATATAACGGAAGAATTGAGAAGCTATACAGCTTCACACACGAAACAGAACGAGAAGCTATATATAACAGCATACTACACAAAAAGAAAATAAGTTATCACAGAGATGCGGGAAGAGCCATTGAAATCCTATACTCTAGGAATATCGAAAGCTATTATGAGGTTCTAGGTGAACATTTTGAAAATGGTACTGAGCTTTCAAAAGCTGGAGAATACTACGCCAGTGCTGCACAGCATTATAAAAACCTTTTCAATACACAGGAAGCACTGGGCTACTTTATAAAAGCGTATAATTGCATTACTAAACAAAAGCAGAGCAATAACGATAAGCTTTATCCTTTATGCGTTGAAATCGGAGAGCTTTACAGTATACTGTCAGACTTTAAAAATGCTAAGCACTTCTTAAACAAAGCTCTAAAGCTTACTGACAACATAAACGAACGTTGGTCTGTAGAGCTTGACTTGGCTCGTATATATAAGGATCAATCCAAATATAAACAAGCTATGGATATTTTAGATGATATTCAAAAACAAATGAAACAAAGTAACAGCCTATATGGTAGCTTACTTTTCCTCAGGTGTTCAATACAAAGACTTACAGGACAATCTCAACAAGCTCTTATAAATATTAAAAAGGCAGAAAATATACTAGCAAAAAATAAGGACTATGAAAATTTGGCAAAGGTCTTAAATGCAGCAGGGGTTATCTACCATACTACAAGTGATATAGATAATGCTCTAAATTCCTACCTCAAAGCCTCTAAGTATTCGGAAAAGGTGGGTGACTTACAGACCTTGATGAAGTGTGCCACAAATATGGCTACCATATATCATATACAAGGCAACTTAAACAATGCCACGAAGTACTTCACTACTGCTATAGATTTGGCTAAGAAGATTTCCCATAAGCAAGGATATGTTACAAGCAGCAATAATCTTGGTATACTGCATATGAATAAAGGCTTGTTTAACAAAGCAAAGGCACTATTTGAAGAAGCAGCAAAAATATCAAAAGAAACCTCTACACTGTTTATGCAATCTGCATCACTTTCAAATCTTGCAGATATTGAATATTATCTAGGTGACTACAAGTCAGCAAAGAAATATGCAGCACAAGCCTTGGTAATATCAAAGGAAATCGAAGATATCGAGGGTGAAGCAATTAATAATATATCTCTTGCAAAAATTAATATTGAGCAAGGACTTTTGGACGAAGCTAAGAAATACCTGGATGCTTCTGCCCAAATTTACAGTGAGCTAAACAGTGAAGATGGCTGGAGCGATTACCATTACTATGTAGCACAATATTACTTAGAGCTAAATAAGCTAGAACAATCACAGGAGCAAGCGGAAAAATCTCTTGAATTAGCTGCAAAATGTCAGAACAATAGAAAAGAAGCAAAGGCAGTTAGGCTTCTGGGTATAATTCTTCAAAAGAATAATGAATTCCAAGCCTCCGTAGATAAATTTGACACCTCTATAGAGCTTTTAGAAAAGGAAGAAGCAAGCTATGAACTGGCAAAAAGCTTTTATCTAAGAGCCTTAAGTTATAACAGATTGGATAAAAATGAAGCCTCTTTGAAGGATTTAAAAACTGCGTTAGTTAATATTGAAAAAATAGATAAATGCAAATGGACAAAAATAATAGAGCATGGCATTGTATGATGTCATGCTCTATCTATATCGCACTAAACAAATTACATTTATCAAATAGTGCATTATGTCTATGTAATATTATATTCCTTCAGCTTTTTATATACAAAAGGTATAGACATTTCAATAGCTTCAGCAACAGCCTCAACTTTGCAATTCTTTTGTCTGTATATTTTCTCAAGGTATTCTTTTTCAATACTGTTCATATATTTTTTATAGCTGTCATCTACTAAAGCATGTGTTGAGGTTCTTGTTTTCAGCTCTGATAAATCAAGTGTATCACTCTTTGAAAAAACCATGCCTTTTTCAATAAAGTTTTTTAGTTCTCTAACATTACCTGACCAATCATATGCAAGCAAATCATCTAATTGAGTAAGTTGAAAGGGCTTTATATTCTTATTGAATTTAACATTGAAGCTTTCTATGTAATAGTTTGCAATTTCCAAAATGTCGTTATTTCTTTCTCGTAAGGATGGCAATCGTATATCAAGCACCGCTAATCTATAATATAAATCACTTCTGAAGCTTCCTTTTTTTACTTCTTCATATAAATCTACATTTGTTGCAATTATAAACCTTGCTTCAGTATTCTTATACTCTGTTCCGCCTACCTTTCTATATATCCGTTCTTCTAGAAGCTGTAGCATTTTACTTTGTATAGATGGAGAAGCATTTTCAATTTCATCCAAGAAAACTGTACCGTTTTCCGCTACCTCTATAAGTCCTTTTTTGATGAAATTGCTCCTGTAAAGGCTCCCTTTTCATATCCAAATACTTCACTTTCAAAAATATTCTCTCCTATGTTTGGTATAGTGATTTTTACAAAAGGTCTATTCTTTCTATCATCATCCATAAAGTGAATCCAACGGGCTATAAGCTCCTTGCCTGTGCCTGTCTCTCCTGTAATAAGTACAGTAGAATCAAGTCTTAGCAAGCTTTTATACTGCTCCAGATACTCACCAATACAATTGCCTACAATATTAAAGTTTTGAAATAGTGTGTTCTGCTTCATATAAACGCTCCTATCTAAATATATTGCACTTAATAATCTATGTTTATAAAATAACGTGATATATTATCTACTTATAGAATGTAAAAATTTCATTGGTTTGTGCATTCTATGTGTATATAATATTTATACAACTGTATAAATTACACTAATTATAACATAATAAAAAGTTTAATAAAAGATAATCTATTCTAAATTTTGCCACGTATTAATAGGTCTATAGTCCTATTAACACACCTTGTTTAGGACTTGCATACCATTTTACATAATCATGGTGATTTTGGCAAGATAATTGCGTATATAGATGTTAACAGATATTCTAGGAGGTGTCATATATGTTTAAAAGATGGGCATGTTTTATATTGATATTCGTTATTGTTCTATCAAGCACTTCAGTATTCGCAGATGTTCAATCAGTACCAACGGAATATACTATTACTGTTACAGAAGCTGGTGGCAGATACCAATTAGGTAACATTCAGCTTACATTCAAGAAAGATTGTATAGAAAAAGGAATGGAGCCGGTTATATTTACTGTACAGTTTTATGCAGAAAACGGAATTCCTTATATTGATATTGAACCATCGGTAGAAAAGTTTGCAAAGAAAGCAATGATAAAAGTTGAAAAGGGCAATGTTGAATTCATTGACAAAGCTACAAACCAAACAGTATCAATTGAGTTAGAAAACAACAACATAAAAGTACCACATTTTTCAAGATACATACTAATCGACTAAAAAAATCTCTCCGATTGGAGAGATTTTTTTTATTATTTTAAATATTGTATTCTAATATAAAATTCGTTTATCTTCTACACGCTTTGTTATTTTTATCTGATCAAAGTTATCTAACAAAGCCATGGCATACTTTCTACTGGTTCCCAGCAAGTCCCTGAACTGTCCTAATTGAATATCTCCATTTTTAGATATATAATCCCTAACTAATGAGATTGCTTCATTGTAAGCTTCTTGAACAAAGGTGATATCCTCCTCCAGCCTAATCAAATATCCCATATCGATAAGAGCATTATAAACCATTTGTACTTGATTTTTGTCATATTTCACTTCGTTTAATATATCTGTAAGCTTGGGAGGGTTATATTTATTTCCACCCAGTTTGCTTAGAAGCATATCCCTTATTTTGCTCTGTACCTCTGTAAAATCAACCTTAAAATCCTTTTTGGATAAAAATTGACTTTCTACTTTTATGTAGCCTTCCTTTTCATAAAAGTTAAAAATAGCATCAGATATCTTGGGCTTTACCCCTTCAAATAACCTTGACTTAATTTCCTCCTTTGACATTCCACTCTTTAGAGGATTTTTGGTGTGAAATTGAGTTAATATTTTATTCAGCTCTTCTCCAACAACATTTAAAAATTTCTTATGAGCAAGATAGCTTTCCTCTGTCAACTTAAATTCTTCAATCAAACCCTTATTCTTTAAGCTATCAATTATATTATCAAAGCTCTCAATATCCATATTCCCAAGCTGTTTAATAAGCTGTTTTTTTTCTAGAAATTTTTCACTATTTTGCAGTAAATACTGCTCTACAATATTCTCTGGATCTCCCTTTTCCTTTATGCTTAGCTCTTCTATTACATCCTCCTTAAAGCGTTTCCTTTTGGGAGGATTTGGATCAAGTATTGTTCCTCCTGCTATTGTAAGCATAGGAGAATAAAATCTAATAACAAAGCGATCGCCTTTTTGACAAACAATTTCTTCTTCAAGTCGTAGCTGTACAAAGGTGCTTTCTCCAGGCTTTAACTCTTCTCTATCCAAGAGTACAACCCTACACATTACCTCAGCGGTTCCATGATACAAACGCAATCTATCTCTGTTATCTACCGTCATAGTAGCATCCTCCAGCATTTCCAGTCTGGCATCTACCATCATAGTAGGCTCCATAGTATCCGCTTTTGCGACCACATCCCCTCTACTTATCTCATCAACCTTTATTCCTGCAATGTTAACAGCTACTCTCTGACCTGCATGAGCTTCATTTACGCCTTTCTCATGAACTTGTATAGAGCGTATTCTGCTTTCAAGCTTTGCAGGATATATTTCTACCTTATCTCCCTCTTTAATACTGCCTGATATAAGTGTACCTGTCACCACAGTTCCAAAGCCTGCAACTGTAAAAACACGGTCAATAGGCAGTCTAAAGGCAGATAATGTATCTCTATCTTCCACAGTCTCAGTAAGCTTATCAATAGCTTCTATCAGCTCCTTAAGACCCATACCTGTAACTGAAGATACAGGTATTATTGGTGCATGATCTAGGAAGGTATCTTCTATCTCTTGCTCTACTTGCTCAGTTATCATATCAAGCCATTCCTTGTCTACCATATCTGTTTTTGTTAAAGCAATTATACCTTTCTTTACCTGTAAAAGCTTAAGAATGTTTAGATGTTCCCTTGTTTGTGGCATAACTCCCTCGTCAGCTGCAATAACTAACAAGACCACATCAATGCCACTTATTCCGGCCAGCATATTCTTAATAAACCTTTCATGTCCCGGTACATCTATTATTCCTGCTCTTTTTCCACTTGGCAAATCAAAGTAAGTAAATCCTAAATTTATAGAAATACCACGTTCCTTTTCTTCTTTCAGTCTATCTGTATCACGTCCGGTCAAAGCTTTAATAAGCGTTGTTTTTCCATGATCTATATGTCCTGCAGTTCCAATTATTACATTCTTCAAACAATACCACCGCTTTCTGTGAGTGCGTATTCCAATGCATCTACAATATAGTCAAGCTCATCATCAAAAACAGTTCTTAAATCAATAACAAGCCTTTCTTTGCTTATTCGTGCAATTACAGGTGTCTTATAGCTTCTTATTTTCTTCTCAAGAAAATCAACAGAGCTAACTGCTGATGTAATTGTCACTGCTTTAGTAGGTAACTTATGCAAGGGCATCGAGCCTCCGCCTACCTCAGAGTATTCATCAATGACAGCTATACTGCATTTATCCCCAAGTTTCTTTTTCAACTTATTGTATAGTTTCTTCGCCTTTTTTGCAGTTCTTCAGAGCTTATAGTAAGCATCCTTAGAACTGGAATCTCCCTAATTGCGGTTTGTTCGTCCAAATATAACATCAAGGTAGACTCTAGTGCAGCTAAGGTTAACTTATCAATTCTAAAGGCTCTGGTAAGCGGATTTTTCCTCATTCTATCAATATATTCCTTCTTACCTACAATAATACCCGCCTGAGGTCCCCCTAGCATTTTATCTCCACTAAAGGTAACTACATCCATACCTGCCTTGACAGCACTTTGCACTGTAGGCTCATAGGGTAAACCATATTTTTGTAAGTCAAGTAGCACTCCACTGCCCAAATCCTCTATAACAGGAAGGTTAAGCTTTCTTCCCAGTTCTGATAGCTCTTCTGATTCTACCTCCTCAGTAAAACCAAGAATCTTGTAATTACTGGTATGTACCTTCATCAATGCAGCAGTGTGCTCATTTACTACATTTTCATAATCCCAAAGATGGGTTTTGTTTGTAGTACCTATCTCCCTTAGTGTAGCTCCGCTTTGTGCCATAACATCAGGCACCCTAAACGAGCCGCCTATTTCAACTAGCTGCCCCCTTGATACAACTACCTCCTTGTCCTTTGCCATGGTACTTAAAACCAGCATAACAGCTGCAGCATTGTTATTTACAGCCATAGCAGCTTCTGCTCCCGTAAGCTTACATATTAGCTCTTCCACATGGCTATATCTTGAACCTCTATTTCCGCTCTCTAAATCAAACTCAAGATTAGAGTACCTACAAGCAATGCTCCAAAGGTTTTCCTTTGCGCGTTCTGTCAATGCAGCTCTTCCCAGATTTGTATGAATTACAACTCCTGTGGCATTTACTACATTTTTCAGTTTATTGCTCATTGTCTTATGAACACTTGCTATGATTCCATCTATTAAGGCTTCTTCTAAAGTATTAAGCTGTGTAAGCTCATCATCACTTAAGCTTAATATATACTTTCTATATTGATTCAAATATTCACGAATACTATCCACTACAATACTTCGTGGGTATTTTAAAATTTGATTCTCTATTTTCTTATGCTTTAACAGTTCATCAACAGCAGGAATACTGCTTAATATCTGTTGTTTTTTGTTCATTTTTCCTCCTTTAAGAAATCATAATATTTCTATAGGATAATCTGTCTTTTCTTTTACTTCACCAACTATAGCACATTCTGTCTTATTGCTCTCCAATAATAGCTGCATCAGTTCATTAGCCTTTGCATTAGGCACTGCGAAAAGTAACCCTCCAGAGGTCTGTGGATCAAACATTATATCCTCAATGTGTTGAGCTGGGCTGTTCTTAAATAGCACCTTACCCTTCAGATGTTTTCTATTATTGTAGGCACCGGCAGGTATAATTCCATCTTTGGCAAGCTCGATGCTTTCTCTTATAATAGGCAACAGGTTAGACCATATTTCTATAGTGGTATTGCTTCCCTCCGCCATTTCATAAGCATGACCAAGTAAGCCGAAGCCAGTTATATCAGTACATGCGTTTATTCCTACCTTTGCAGCTGCTAAAGCCGCATCTCGATTGAGGTAAGCCATAGTCTCTATAGCCTTTGCAGCTGCTTCCTTTGACGCCACATCTGCTTTAACTGCGGTATTTATTATGCCAAGACCCAAGGGCTTAGTTAATATCAATAAATCACCAGGCTTTGCACCTGAATTGGCAGTTATTTTATCTATATCTACCATACCCATTACAGATAGACCAAACTTAGGCTCATCATCCTCTACAGAATGTCCTCCAACAACTATTGCTCCTGCTTCCATTACCTTGTCAGCGCCCCCTTTTAGAATTTTCGCTAATACATCAAGTGGCAGACAATTGGGGAAGCATACTATATTCATAGCAGTTATCGGCTTGCCTCCCATGGCATATACATCGCTCAAGGAGTTAGCCGCAGCTATTTGACCAAACATATATGGATCGTCAACAACGGGAGTAAAAAAGTCTAAGGTTAATATAACCCCTCTCTTCTCGTCAATTTTATATACTGCAGCATCATCAGAAGTATCTATTCCAACAATTAAATTTTCATCCTCAAATTTTGGTAAATGGCACAGAACCTGTGCCAAGGTCTCAGGACCTATTTTAGCAGCTCAACCGGAGGTCTTAGTCATTTGCGTAAGACGTATATTTTTTTTATCCATAACACTGCCTCCTTTCTATAAAAAAATGATAGACCTATTATTCTTTACTGTCTATCATTATAACATATCAATATTTTAGCCTAAAGTTAAAAATTGTATAACTATAAAAAATGTGAAATATTTAGTCTGCAATATAGTCAATTTACTGTTATTAGACCTTTTATATCATCATATTTCTTATCTCCTATGCCGCTTACATTATTTAACTCCTCAATTGACTTGAAGTCACCCTTGCTTTTTCTATACTCAATTATCTTATTCGCAATAGAAGGTCCAACTCCGGGAAGTCCGTCCAAATCTGTGGCAGTGGCATTATTTATATTTATCTTGCCCTTGGTTTTTGGACTAACTACTCCTGTAGTACTTTTTTCTTCGCTTTTTATTTTCTCGCCTTTTTCTGGAACATATATCATATCCGCATCTGCAAGCTTCTGTGCCATATTTATTGCATTTAAATCTGCTTTCTCTGTAGCCCCTCCTGCTAGACGTATAGCATCCTCTATTCTAGCATCCTTAGAAAGAGTAATATTTGAAGGAGCTTTGACACTTCCACAAACATAGACTGTTATTAGCTGAGAAACAATTTCTTCCTCAGCAGGTTCTTCTTTCTTATTTTCTATATTACTTTCTTCCTCGTTTAGGACAACTTGTGTGTCATATACAGTACTTTTATAAGTAATTCCACATATTATGAGCAGTATTGATAATATTATTACTATATATATTTTGTAAGTTCTCCAATAGTAAACCAAAATTACCGCCTCCTTAACATGGAAATTATATCATTATCTTTTTTAATATTCAATAACTTGTTACTTTGATGTTTTTTGCACTTATTTTTGGTATACTAGATATGTTATAATTTTTAGCCTTAGAATATTGGAGGAGAATAATGAAAAGATTCATAGCAACTTTAGTAGTATTGATAATCTTATTAACAACCATTTCAACATACGCAGAACCCCCTCAACTTGGAGCTCCATCAGCAATATTAATAGATGTAGAAACTGGCAGAGTATTATATGAAAAAAATGCTGATACAAAACGATATCCAGCAAGTACCACCAAGGTAATGACTGGACTTTTGGCAGCTGAGTACGGAAACCTTGATAAAAATGTCACTGCTTCTGCAAATGTAGTAAAAATTGAAAGAGGCAGCAGTCAGATTTATGTTATACCTGGCGAAATACTTACAATGAAGCAGCTTTTATATGCAATGATGCTGGAATCCGCCAATGATGCTGCTATAGCAATTGCAGAGCAAATATCCGGTAGTGTAGACGAGTTTGCAAAAGCTATGAACGAGAAAGCAAAAAGCCTTGGAGCAGTAAATACAAACTTTGTAAATCCCAATGGTTTACATAATGATAACCACTACACTACAGCAAGAGACCTTGCATTAATTGCACGTGAAGGAATGAAAAACCCTATCTTTAGGGAGGCTGTTGGCACTTTCCATTTTGAAATACCCGCTACAAATAAACAAGAGGCAAGACCCTACATTACAAACAGCAACAAGCTTATATGGACAGTTAAAAATAAATACAAATACGAATATGCTACAGGAATAAAAACGGGCTACACATCCATATCACAGCATTGTCTAGTTGGCGGTGCACAGAAAGATAACATGGAGCTTATTTCAGTAGTGCTTGCAGATGGAAAGGACTTTATGTATCCTGATACAATCGCGTTGTTTGAATATGGCTTTGCTAACTTTAAAAAGCTTGAACTTTTAAAGCAAAATATGATTGTTACTACAGTTAATATCAAAAATGGAGATAGAAAGCTTAATTTACTTTCTACAGAGGATTATTCTTTAGTCGGAAAGCCTGAAGAAATCACAGAAATAGAAAAGACAAAGGACATTAAACTTACAGAAGGCATCAAGGCACCTGTTAAAAAAGGAGATATAATAGGTACTGTTTCTTTTATAGTAGATGGCAAAGAACAAAAAAGTGTAAATCTAATTGCAGAAGAAGATGTGCAAAGCATCAGAATAATAGATAAAGCTAAAATAGTCAGTAAAAAGGTAAAATGGTGGCAGGTACTCATGCTATTTATCGTACTATTCCTTATTTGGAGGACAACAGTAACGATAATCAAAGCAAAGCGTAGAAAGCACAGCATGTTTATATCAAAAAGAAAATATTATTAAATGATAAAAAGCTGATATGTAATAATATCAGCTTTTTATATTTACTTATATGTACGCAATAACTTCTATTTCTATTTGTGCATCCTTGGGCAGTCTAGCTACCTCAACGCAGGATCTTGCTGGATACTTACTATTGAAGTATTCTGAATAAACTTCATTGATTTTTGGAAAGTCATTCATATTTTTTATGAATACTGTAGTTTTTATCACCTTGTCCAAGCTGCTGTTAGCCGATTCCAATAGAGCCTTAAGATTATCCAATGCCTGTCTGGTTTGCTGTACTATATCTCCCTCAACTATTTGCATTGTTTCCGGAACTAATGGAAGCATTCCTGAGGTATATATCATATTACCTATTTTTACAGCCTGTGAATAAGCTGCCTATAGCTGCTGGAGCCTTTGCTGTTGAAATTATTTCTTTCATTTAAATCTATCCTCCTAATGTTCTTTTATATATGGTAAAGCATTATATATCTACTTTTATTTCATCTAGATAATTATAGATAGTATATCTAGATACACAAAGTATCTTTGCTACGTAGTCTATAGCTCCCTTCACCTGAAAAGCGCCTTGTCCTTCAACCAATTGTACAACATGCACCTTTTCTTCCTTTGTCATGAATCCTACAGGTTTGCCCATGGACTCCACCGTTTTATCAACAATTCTAGTCAAAACTTCATGTATCGCATCCCCTTGATAGGAGCTCTCAGCATCTAAATATTGAGCATCATCATTTATATTAATAAAATCGCTTAAAATATTCTTAATTACTGTAAGCTCTGATATATCAAAGTTTATACAAAGAAATCCTATAAGGTCACCCTTGTCGTCCTTTATATACATAGAAGTAGATTTAAGTACTCTTCCATCCTTTGTTTTTTTAAGATAGTTAAGCTTATTGTTGTCAAAGCAACCCCTCTTAAGGTCTGCTAATCCGTATTCGCTCATGGGTCCCCCAACTATTCTGTTAGTTACATGACCATTTGAAATTGCAACAATAGAGCTTTCCGGATTTCTTACATCGTGCAGTACCACCTCACAGTTTTTGCCGAAGGTATTTGCTATGCCCTCGACTATGGGTATCATGTTTATTAGAATTGGATGTATGTCTTTGTGCATCATCATACCCTCCTACAGAACTAATTAATCTTCATTTGCAACTGGTATGTCTTTTGCATCAACCCAAATTCTTTCTAAATTATAAAATTCTCTCTCTTCAGTATGAAACAAATGAATTACTACATAACTAAAATCCATCAATATCCATCTTCCACCCCTGAAGCCTTCTTTATGGTATAGCTTATAGCCGGCTAACTGCATTTTTTCCTCTAGCTCGTCTGCCATTGCTTGAACCTGTGTGGTAGATGTACCAGTAGCTATTATAAAGTGATCGGACAAAGTAGATATCTCGTGGATATCTAGTAAACGTATATCCTTTGCTTTCTTGTCCTTTAGCAGTTCTACTGCTTTGTTGGCTATTTCTGTTGAAATTTCGTACAAAAGTATCCCTCCTATTGTTTTCTGTCGTTGCCTATAATAATAGTTATATCATAAAAATAGTTTAAGTCTATATCTGAATCAGTAATACTGATTCCTGTTTCACTTGATAATTTCTCCAGCCTATTCTTATCACCTTTTCTGTCTATAACTCTAGAGTAGTTATATATTAAATCATCGGTATCTCCAATTTTTGCTACAACATATCCCTTTTGCTCAAGATCATTTTTCATTGTACCCGCAAGTCCCTTGGTTTTTGTACTGTTTAAAACTTCAATTTTTATTTCACTTTTTATTATACTTGTATTTTCCTGTATATTTGATATTGTAGAAGCATCTTGACTATTCTCTTCCTTTGCAATTCCCAGATCTTGACTCATAGTTGTCATCATTTCATCAAGCTTTTCTTCATCATGTATAAAATAAGCTACCCCATTTTTATAGTCCGGTTCTCCAGGTAATGTATACATTTTTATATTATTCACATCTAAGCTACCAATATCTAACATGTACTGACCTATCTCATTTTGTTCAAGATTAGTCTTTGTGTTTTCTATCATTGTAGTTATCAAGCTTGGTGCTTTTAATATAATAGAAGGGCTTGTTAGCTTATTAATAAAGGCTTTTGCAAATTCCTGTTGTGCCTTTATTCTTCCTAAATCCTGATCAGCATAACCAGATCTATATCTTAGAAATTGTAGCGCCTTCTCCCCCTTAAGAATCTGTAATCCAGGCTTAATGTGTATATGCAAATTTTGAGCAGGATCATCATAATCCATTTGCTGGGGCACATTAATTTTTACGCCACCCAAAATATCTACAATTTTTTCTACTCCCTTAAAGTCCACCTTAACATAGTGATGTATCGGGATATCCAGTAGATTACCTACCGTTTTCATAGCAAGAGCGGTGCCTCCCTTTTTTCCTATGGCTGAATTTACTTTTTCAAAGCCATACTCAGGTATTTCCACTCTAGTATCACGCGGTATAGATATAATAGCCACTTGATGAGTTTTCTTATTATATCTGGCAACCATAATAGTGTCTGACCTTGCTTCATCCACCCCAAGCAACAGGGTATTTACTACGATATCTCCCTCAGCTTCAGGAGGAATCAAATCAGGCTGCTCATTTAAACTATTCTCAAAATCCTTATCCTGTAAGCTTTGTCCTGTATTATTTAAAACTAAATAGCCACCTCCAAAGATAAAAATAAAAACTATAAATGATGCTATAAATATTATTATATATCTTTTCAAGTTAATTTACTCCATTTCTTATTCTGCAATTCAGTTATAATAAAATTTCTTGCATAAACAGTATTAGGATGTATCATAGCCTTCTTTCCTATTAAGAATCTAATTGATGAATCAAAAGCCGCTATCAGTGCTTCATCTAAATCATACTTTGAAAGCTGTCTGATATTTTCTATTCCTGGAAAACTTCTTGATGGTTCAATAACATCAGATAAAAAAATTATTTTTTCTAAAAGCTTCATAGCTTCTTTGCCGGTTGTATGATACTTTACAGCAGTAATTATTATCTCATCATCTATCCTAAATTTTTGTCTTATTACATGTTCCGCTGAATAACCATGTAATAGTTCCTTATTACTGTAAATTAATGAATCCACCTCTGTGCCTAACTCTCTTAGCATTGACTGTTGTAAAGCCAGATCAAGCTCACGGGCACAGTCATGTACAATTCCTGATATGTAAGCTCTATGTGGATCTTCGCCATAAATATTTGCTAGCTCTAAGGCTGTCTCAGCAGTATTCAAGCAATGCTTAAATCGTTTATCCGATAAATTAAGTTTAAGATAATCCTTTATTTCCTCAAGTTCTATCAAAATACTACTCCTTATAAAGCTTGTTCTTATAGATATATTGTTCTATGCTTTCCGGTACAAGATATTTTATTGAGCGTCCTTCTTTAACTCGTTTTCTTATATCAGTTGATGATATGTTGAGTCCAGGCACATCAATGCTGTATAGGCTGCTATTATATTTTGACTCTAAATATTCCAGTTTTTGTTCCAGCTTCGATTTATCATATCCAGGTCTTGTAACTGCCACAAAGCTGCAAAGCTTAAGCAGCTCCTCCACCTTATACCATGTTTCTACCTCTAATATTGCATCTGCTCCTGTTATAAAAAGCAGCTCAACATTGTCGCTATAGTAGTCCAATAGCTGCTTTACAGTATCTAGTGTATATGTATATCCATTTCTACTTATTTCAATGTTTGATACTTCAAAATTTGGATTTGAGTTAACTGCCATAACAGTCATGGTATAGCGATGTATAGTGTCTGATAATTCACGCTTCTTTTTATGAGGCGGATTACCAGATGGTATAAAAATAATTTTGTCACAGTGCAACTCTTCTTTTACTGCTTCTGCAGCTGCCAAATGTCCAAAATGTATTGGGTCAAAAGTGCCGCCCATTATGGCATAACGCAGTTTATTCGACATCTTTTCTATGTTATTCATTTTATACCTCTTAAAAATGCATAATATTATAGTTATTATACACTATTTGCATCACAATTAAAAGCGCAATGAAAAATCGGGATATACTTTATATTCATAGTCTATTCAAAAGAAAAAGAAGATTAATACTCATAAAGAATACTAATCTTCGTTTTATTTTTCACAGATTTGTCTGACATTTTTAAAGCACTATTTGTGGGTTTTCTTGTGACTCTCTATAGAGAATAAACTTCCCTCCGATTACTTGAACTACATCAGCTTCAAGGCGCTCAGCAATAACTTGAGCCGCTTCTCTTGGCTCTTCTAAGCTGTTATTTAAAATCTTTAGCTTTATAAGCTCTCTAGCCTCTAAAACTGTATTGATTTCTTCTATCATGATTTCAGTTACTCCACCCTTTCCAATTAAGAAAATAGGTTCTAAGGTATTACCTAGGCCTCGCAGATATGCTCTTTGCTTACTAGTCAGCATTAAAATCACTCCTATTCTATTGTCTATATATATTTTTCTCTTTTATTAAAATTTAATCCTATGATATTAATAATATATAAGACAGACCTATGGTCTGTCTTATATATTATTCTTCTACTTCTTGTCTTGTTTTACGTCGATGAATCTCGTAGTCGGGATCGCCCTTTTTCCAGCCACTTCTACTTTTTTCTGTGTTGTTAACATAATTCTCATTGATAACAATCTCGTTTTTATCTAAGCAAAAGTATGTAGCTGTGTTCTCTTTACAGTTGTCACAATGCATGCAGCTCATTTCTAGTCTTTGACCTCCAGTTCCTTAATCAAAGTATTCGAATTCTAAATCATACATCTTTACCGTGTCTCCGTCTTGAACTCCAAAACGCTTTAACTCATCAACTATACCCCGTTTTCTAAGCACCTTCTGAAAGTATTTAATTGAATCGCTGTCATTCATGTTAACAGAGGATAGTAGATAGTCGATAAAATCACCCTCTACAATAAACACTCCATTTTCAACCCTGACATTAAAGGTTTTTTGTTCTGTAGTCTTATCATACAACAATTCTTCAATTTCTTCAACAGGTTCTTGTATATCCTTATACTGTTCAAGTAAATTAAATGCTCTATCCATTAAAGGGTCTATTCCCTGCCTTGTAGCAGCAGATATCTTAAAGGTTTCATAGCCTTGATCTTCTAATAATTCTTTAACTTTTAGATAGTTTTCCTCTGCTCCTGGTAAATCCATTTTGTTGCATGCTACTAATTGTGGTTTGGTTGCAAGCTTTTGACTATACAGATTTAACTCTTCATTTATTTTATAGAAATCCTCCATAGGATCGCGGCCTTCAATACCTGAGACATCTATAATATGTATTAGTACCTTGGTTCTCTCTACGTGGCGAAGGAAATCATGACCAAGTCCTACTCCTGTATGTGCCCCTTCAATAATTCCTGGTATATCAGCCAATACAAAGCTACGACTACCACCTAAATCTACCACTCCTAGATTAGGAAACAGTGTAGTAAAATGATAGTTAGCAATCTTAGGCTTTGCAGATGTAACCATAGACAGTAAAGTTGACTTTCCTACATTCGGAAAACCCACTAAGCCTATATCCGCTATAAGCTTAAGCTCCAGCTCAACCTCTCGTTCATTACCCTTTTCTCCAGGCTGAGCAAACCTAGGCGCTTGTCTTGTAGGTGTCGCAAAGTGCTGATTACCTTGTCCTCCTCGACCACCCCTTGCAGCAATGAATTTTTCTCCAAGCTCCTTAAGGTCTGCAATCGCCTTTCCAGTTTCTACATCTCTTATTATTGTGCCTGCAGGTACTTTTATGTATAGATGTTCTCCACTTTTCCCAAAGGAATTTCCTGACATACCAGCTTCTCCGTTTTCTGCAACGTGCTTTCGTCTATATCTGAAATCCATAAGAGTTCTCATGTTCTCATCTACTACAAATATTACATTGCCTCCTGCTCCACCATCGCCCCCATCGGGTCCACCATTGGGAACGTATTTCTCTCTTCTAAAGGATATTTTGCCATCTCCACCGTCGCCAGCCTTAATAAATATTTTGGCTTTATCAACAAACATTCTTCCACCTCAGTTTTTTGCCTCGTAAACCTAAATATTTTACAATATTCAGGTTTGGTTATTTTTAAAGATAATTTATAAGTTTTTCTTTTCTTAGTTTTATTATTCCAGATTTTTTTATACATTCTTTTATTCATTATAGATAGATAAAAAAACAGGTACGGTTTTCGCCGTACCATCTTACCTTATTGAGCTACTGGATATACGCTGACTTTTTTCTTATCTTTGCCTTTTCTTTCAAACTTAACAACGCCTTCTACAAGTGCGAATAGTGTATCATCTTTACCTATTCCAACATTTGTTCCAGGATGTATCTTAGTTCCTCTTTGTCTAACTAATATATTACCCGCAGGAACTGTTTGTCCGTCAGCTCTCTTAACTCCAAGTCTTTAGATGCACTATCACGGCCGTTTCTGGAGCTTCCTACCCCTTTTTTATGTGCGAATAATTGAAGGTTTATTCTGAACATTTATCACACCTCCTCATTTTCTCTTACATCTATATATTTTTTATAACTTTCTTCAATATTCTTTAGACCAACATACATGGTTTCAAGTATTGCAGTACTCATAAGTTGCTGCTTGTCGTTCAACTCTTTTGGAAGCTGACAACTCAAGTAGCCATCCTTAATCTCGTACTTAATATCAATATCTGCAACCATTTTAAGCCCCTGTACCGTTGTTTGAGCAAGTACAGAAACTGCACTGCAAACTATATCAAACTCTCCTCGCTTACTGTAAGCTGTATGACCTGTAAGCTTAAAGCCTGTGATACGTTTTGCTTTATTTCGATTAATTTCAATTTTTACCATTTCATTAATTAGAAATTGATTTTATCAATCATAACTCTTGTGAATGGCTGTCTATGACCTTGTTTCTTTCTGAAATCCTTCTTTGGCTTGTACTTGAATACGATAACTTTCTTTTCCTTGCCTTGTTGAACAACAGTACCTTCTACTTTGGCACCACTAACAACAGGTGCTCCGATTTGAAGCTCTCCATCCTTTGATACAACAAGTACTTCGTCAAATATAACTGCCTCTCCAGAAGCTACGTCAAGTTTTTCTACAGAAATAACATCACCTTCGTTAACTCTGTATTGCTTTCCACCAGTTTTAATAATTGCATACATTAGGCTTACACCTCCTAAAATAAGTCTCGCCGGATGCTAGGTAAAATTTAAACCCGTTCCGTGCGGATACGCCTACATCAATATACTTTATCATAGCTTAGTCTATTTGTCAATGGTATTTCCCATGTATTGCAACACTTTTATGTCATTATTTCCTAGATCACAAGCGTTATTATTTTTTGAAACCTGTTAAAATTTTCCCTTCACCATTACAGCATGGACATTCACTTAAGAATGCGTTGTCAATTCTTTGCCGAACCTTTTTCCTAGTCATTTCCACCAATCCCAAGTGAGTTATTCCTAAAACATTAGTCTTAGTTCTATCCTTCTTCAGTGAGTTTTTAAGTACTCAAGAACAACCTCTTCATGCTGTTTTTCATGCATATCTATAAAATCAATTATTATAATGCCTCCTATATCGCGAAGCCTCAGCTGCTTTGCAATTTCTCTGGCAGCTTCCACATTTGTCTTTAGTACAGTATCTTTAAGATCTATACTACCTACAAACTTACCTGTGTTTACATCTATTACAGTTAAAGCTTCTGTTTGGTCAATTATCAGATATCCTCCAGATTTAAGCCATACCTTGCGAGTCAATACCTTACTGATTTTTGGTTTAATATCATAAAACTCAAAAATTTCATAAGCCTTATCAAAGAATTCTATCCTTTTAACTAAGTCCTTTGATATAAGTTTAACAATTTGCACTACCTGATCATATTGCTCTTTATTGTTAATTATAAATTTATCAATGTTATTAGTAAACATATCTCTAACAGTTCTATAGACTATATCCATGTCCTTATGTATTACTCTTGGGACAGGCACCTTGTACCTGTTCAACTTTTATACTTTCCCATAACATGCTGAGAAAATTGATATCTTCTTTAATATCTTCTTCACTACAGCCTTCAGCTGCTGTGCGAATTATTATGCCCATGCTTTCTGGCTTATACTTATCCGCCAATACTTTCAACCGTTCTCTTTCTTCTTCGTTCTCTATTCGTCTTGAAATTCCGATATACTCTACTGTCGGCATAAGTACTATAAATCTTCCTGGTAATGTTATATGTGTTGTTACTCTAGCACCCTTTGTACTAATAGGTTCCTTTACTACTTGAATTACAATTTCTTGTCCAACCTTTAGAAAATCGTTAATATTTGCATTTTTATATTTGTCTGAAAACTCTCCTTCTTCTTCCTCACCAAAATATGCGTTAGGAATAGCATCTTTAACATATAAAAATACATTCTTATCTATTCCTATATTAACAAAGGCAGCCTGCATTCCCGGCAACACATTTTCCACCCGTCCTTTGTAGATATTACCTACAATAGACTGATGTTCATTTTTCTCTACATACAGCTCAGTCAGCTCCTTGTCCTCAAGCAAAGCTACTGTAGTTTGCATTTTCCCGACATCAATAATTATTTCCTTCATTAATCCATGCCCCTATCTAAATGTTTTGTATTTATTGATTTTTTTCATAACATATCTAAATGTTTTGTACATATAATTTATTTGTTTTCATACTTTAATAAATCCAACAACCTTCCATCCTTTTCTGCATAAACCTCGTTCCGAATAATCTTTATTCTTTTAACATCAATTCCTGCATATTCTACAAAAGCTTGTATAAGTACCTCTGGCTTCAGATTTGCCTAACTTCCGCTTAGCAGTAGACAATTAAAAGTACAGATACCATCCTCACAACCTTCTATCGTCATCTCCAAAATCATAGATTTTATATCAAATTCCTTAATTTCAAAATTCTTTTTGGGCTGGCGCTTTTTGCCAATTATACTTTCTTGATTTAAAAATTCTATTAATTTACCTTTGACATATTGTAAATCAGGTTTTTCTATAGTTACATAAATTGCATACTTAGCATGGGTTATTAAAGCCATAGCACTTTTAAAGCTTTCAGGTAGCACAGAAGCCCCCAATACCTTTATTCCTATTGGCATAGAGAGATTTAATCTTGTAATCATGTCGTCCAAGTCCATCATATAATCAAGCTTTATATCTACATACTCTGCCATACTAATTACTCCTAAAGATAAAGGTGCTCCAAAGGACATCTCTGGATGAGGGTTATAGCCTCCACTGTATGCTATAGGAATGTTTGCCCTTCTTATAACTCTCATAAAGGTTCTCATCAAGTCCAAATGAGAAATATATTTAACCTCGTTCCCTTTAGAAAATTTTACTCTTACATTTATCATTTGCATACACCGCCTTCTTCTAAAAGATTAATACCGCAGCCAGTGCATACTGTTCTACAATCCCTGGTCAGTTCTGCTTTTAAGGATTTTTTGTATTCACTTCTAAGATACTTCTTATTTACGCCTACATCAATATGATCCCAAGGCAGCTGTTCCTCTAGCTCACGTCTTCTATAAGCATAAAACTCAGGATCTACTCCACACTCTTTAAAGGCATCCATCCATAAATCGAACTTAAAAAACTCGTCCCATCCATCAAACTTGCATCCATTTTCCCACGCTTTAATCAATACTTCGCTTAGTCTTCTATCTCCACGGGCAAAGATTGCTTCTAAAAAGCTGACATATGGCTCACTCCAACTAAAGTTCACCTGCTTTTTCTTTAGTGCAGCTCTTAGGTGCTTCTGTTTATCTATAAGTGTCTCTATTCTATCCTGTGGCTCCCATTGGAAAGGGGTAAATGGTTTTGGTACAAACGATGATGCACTTATGGTAACCTTTAGCCCTCTGCCTCTTTTTTCCTTTGCAACTTGATAGTATCTGCTTATAACTTTATCTGCAAGATCAGCAATACCTTCTATATCTTCCATTGTTTCAGTGGGAAGACCTATCATAAAATATAACTTAACACCTGTGTAACCTGTTTCAAAAGCAGCTCCTACCGAGCTTATTAAATCCTCTTCAGTTACTCCTTTGTTTATTACATCTCTCATTCTTTGAGTCCCTGCCTCTGGAGCAAATGTCAAACTACTTTTGCGTACCTTCTGTATTTCTTCAATAAGCTTTAAAGAAAAGGAGTCTATACGCAGTGAAGGAAGTGACAAAGCAACTCTCCTGGACTGATATTTTGACATTAGCCTTTCTACAAGCTCTTGAAGTCTGGAATAATCACCTGTCGATAAAGATGAAAGAGATATTTCCTCATAACCTGAGCTTTCAAGTAGCCTGTCTGCTATCTCAACTAGTTCATCTACTGTTCTCTCCCTTATTGGTCTGTATACCATTCCTGCCTGACAGAATCTGCAGCCTCTAGTGCAGCCTCTGAAAATCTCCAGCATTACTCTATCATGTACTATATCTATAAATGGAACAATAATCTTATCAGGAAAATAAACATTTTCAAGAGATTTAACTACACGTTTTTTCACCTTTTTAGGTACATCCTCGTATTTAGGGCTTACCTGTTTTATTGTATTGTCCTCGTTGTATTCTACGTTATATAGAGAAGGTACATATACTCCTCTTATAGAAGCAGCATACCTTAAGAACTCCTCTCGACTTTTACCGCTAGACTTCCAGCTTCTATAAGCATCCATAATTTCTAACAGTAATTCCTCTCCTTCACCTATGGCAAACAAGTCCACTATCTCAGCAAGGGGTTCAGGATTGTACGCGCATGGTCCTCCTGCTATTACAAAGGGGGCTCCTTCTTTTCTATCCTTTGATCTAAAGGTATACCTGCTAAATCAATCATGTTTACAATATTTGTATAGCTCATCTCATATTGCAAAGTAAAGCCTATGAAATCATAATCTTTGATATAGTCCCTGCTTTCTAATGCAAAAAGCTTTACTTCATTTTGTCGCATCTCCTTTTCCATGTCAGGCCAAGGGGCAAATACTCTTTCACAATATATATCATTTTGTTTATTTAGTAAATGATATAGTATTTTGATGCCTAGATGAGACATTCCTACCTCGTATACATCAGGAAAACAAAATGCAAAGCGTATATTTATACCTTCCATACTTTTATGTATACTATTCCATTCGTTTCCTACATATCTTCCTGGCTTCTCAACCCTTGGAAGTATGTCATCATAGATAAAATCTTTTATTTCATCATTAATCATTAGTAACCTCCGAGCTTATCCTTTGTGCATTATGTTTTGTATATTTACTAATATTATCCATATATGCATTTCAAAAGTTTTCATTTATATTATTGCATAATTATCATTTTAATACTATATAAATTGCACAAATCTTTTAGTAAGAAAACACACAATAGTTTTTTTGTGTGTTTTATATACATTGTTGATATTTGTGCAATTTATCAACATAGGTATACATTTCGCACTATTTATAGATATTATAATGTTTAGTGCGAAATGTATTATAAATTGCAAAAATCTTTTAGTAGATTTAATGTGATTTTATTTGACCTATTTTGCTATCATAACCATACTTAAGAAAAGCATCCATGATATCTGCCTCACTTAAAGTCTTAATAAGCCTTCCGTTATCATCTATTACATGAATTATGCATATGCTTCCTGGACTAAACTGATTGGCAGCAAACCGTACAAAACTATCTTGATGCAGCTTCAAGATTCTGGTTTTTGAACTTCTTTTTTCTGCACCAGCTTTCTTATTATTGTTTCTATTTAACAAATAATAGTACGAGCAATATCGTAGCTCCTTGTGGCAGCCCAAATAAATGAACAAAGCTGTAATTATGTATGCAACGCTGTAGCTACCCTTATAAATTATAAAAATATTATAAAGAACCAGCGCAATAGCTGTAAGTCTTCCCGATATAACCATTGCCTTAGTTGCTTGCTTATAGCTCATAAAGTGCAAAAGTATATTTCTTATTATCCTTCCACCATCCATAGGTAAGGCAGGCATAATATTAAAAATTAAAAGTATTATGTTATATTGTCCTATAGTCTTTAGAAGCTCATTTGATCCAGAAAAGATTATCCCCACTGCGGCTATGAAAGCAGTCACGCCAGGTCCTGCAATAGCAATAAAAGCTTCCATATATCCACCATACTTAGTTATATCCTCCATCTTTGCTACTCCGCCAAAGGGAAAAAGCTCTATTTCCTCTACTTTTATACCTAACAATTTGGCAACAATGACATGTCCTATTTCATGTAGGAGAACACTAGCAAATATAATAAGGCTTTGATGAATATAGCCTATATATATAGTTACAAATAAAAAAAGGATAAAAAATAGGTTTAATTTTATCCTTATCATAAAAGCCCCCACATAGTTAATATATTTTTCTTATAATAGAGCTTATAATATCCATTTAACAAATTCTAACTTATTGTAAAGAAGCGCTATTCAGCTTCTCAAGTGGATTAATCGACTCATTATTCTCTTGGATTTCAAAATGAAGATGAGACCCTGATACGATCCCTGTATCCCCTACTTCAGCTATAATATCTCCTTGCTTAACTTTTTGTCCTTCTTTTACCAAAGTCTTATAACAGTGTGCATATATTATTACATAGTTTCCACTCTCAACTCTTACAAACTTACCGTTAGACTCGTCCTCTCCAACTTCCTTCACTCTACCACTGGTGGAAGATTTAATAGCTGTTCCTATCTCACCATCTATATCAATACCAGTATGGAACTTTGCGGTGTTAAATACCGGATGTATACGCTCACCGAAAGGAGAAGTTATTTCTCCATCAACTGGCATTATAAAGGTAATGTTAGTGTTGTCTTCCGTTATACCAAGAGCTTTTTTAGTGTCTGGTATGACAGTTTTAAAATTTTTGAAGGTATCTACAGCATTATTTAGGTTGATATTCCAATTCATGACCTCCCTGACACTCTGTGAAATGTTATTTGTTATAACAGTATTTATATTGTTTATTAATAGAAGCAAAGCGACGATAATCAAGGTTACAAAGGTTTGAAGCAACAGTTTGTCAAAATATGTCTTATCTCCAAATCTTTTAAATTTGAAAACATCACCAAATTTCTTATATTCATTAACATACTTTATTTGTGAAGTATCATCAAAGTTGTTGTTATCCATAAAATCTCCTCCCTTGTTTATTTTAGGCAGTCCTAAAACAAAAAGCTTAATTTATATAATATATTTTAGGGAGCAAGCTTTTATGATAAAAAAAACTGCTGATTTTATCAGCAGTTAAAACTTTCCATTATTCTTCATTCTTATGATTGGAATATTAGCAATTAAAGCAGGGACTGATGTGTTATCTACGTCTCTTTTTGTTCTTGTAAGTGTTATCTCTAATCCAGCTTCATCTATCTCCATATAATCGGATATCACACCAATTATCTCGCCTTTAATCATCTCAAGAAATTGAGGAGAAACGTTAGCACGATCATGAATTAACACTAGCTTAAGACGTTCTTTAGCAATGTCCTTGCTACTATTGTCAGTTTTAGTAAACATTTTAAACAAGTCCATAACTACTCCTCCTTACTTCTTCTTATTAAAGCCAAACATCTTAGCGAGTTTAGCCATAAATCCCTGATCTGTTTCTAAATTCATAAACGGCACATCTTCTCCCAAAATCCTCTTAACTACATTTTTATATGCCAACCCTGCCAAAGAATCACTATTTGTTACAGCGGGCTCACCTCTGTTTGTAGATACGACTATATGTTCATCATCAGGCACAACACCTAAAAGCTCAACAGCTAATATGTCAATCATATCGTCTATATTCATCATATCACCGCGTTTAACCATATCAACTCTAAGTCTGTTAATTACAAGCTGCGGATTTTTTAATCCGTTTGCCTCCAAAAGACCAATTATTCTGTCTGCATCTCTTACAGCTGAAATCTCTGGTGTAGTCACCACTATAGCCTTATTAGCTCCTGCAATAGCATTTTTAAAGCCTTGCTCTATGCCTGCAGGGCAGTCAACTATTACATAGTCAAATTCATTGGCAAGCTCAATAGTAAGCTGCTGCATTTGCTGTGGTGTAACAGAATTCTTGTCCTTAGTTTGTGCTGCTGGCAGCAAATATAGATTCGCATATCTCTTATCTTTTATCAAAGCTTGTCTTAATCTGCATATACCATCTACCACATCAACTAAATCATATACTATTCTGTTTTCCAATCCCATAACGACATCAAGATTTCTTAGACCAATATCAGCATCAACTAAAACAACACTTTTACCTTCCAAAGAAAGGCCAGTTCCGATATTTGCTGTTGAAGTTGTTTTTCCAACTCCACCTTTACCGGATGTAATAACGATTACTTCCCCCATTGTACAACCTCCATTACATAAACAAATGTATAGTTTATTATCAAAATTTATTCTTTTATCTATTTGGTAAATACGGTTCTACAAATATCATGCCCTGCTTTACCATTGCCATCTCAGGCACTGATGTTCTTACTCCAAGACCATCAGGTGATCTTGTAATTATATCACCTATTCTAATTTGTGCTGGCTGTAAATTCAAAGCAGCAACAAAGGCCTCGTAATCTCCATTGGAGCCTGCATGAGCTACACCTCTCATAGTACCCATAATTACTATGCATCCCGTAGCTTTTATCTGAGCACCTGGGTTTACATCTCCTATTATTACTATATTGCCACTAAACTCTATAAGCTGTCCTGACCTTACAGTTGCTCTTAGCATAAGCACCTTATCCTGAATAACATTACTATAAGGTAGCTTTTCATAGGATGTATCTTCTCTTGTTTCCTCTTTATCAACAAATATAGCTTGATCTTCAGAGTACTCACCTACAACAGTCATGCCATATTCATTCTCTACCAAGTCCTTAAGCTCGCTAAAATCTTCTTTTGACAATCTTTTGCCCTTAAAATTTATTATCTTAGCGCCTTCAAAAAAGCGCTTTGAGGGCTTTATCTTCTTGTTAAGATTATCTTTGATTTTGTCAATGTCCATATCTTCTTTTAACAGTATAAATAAACCTTCCTTAGTTCCTTTAAAAACTACTGCATTTTCGCTCATTTGAAGAATGATACCTCCTGCCACCATCCAAAGTTGATTATTAGTAATAAATTAATACATACATATAAATTTCTGCACATGCTTGTTAAATCCTTCTTTTTACTATAAATATTAGCATGAAATTTACATGCGTATATTTGCATTAGTATAAATATGAGAAGGGTTATAGTAATAAAGTCCACAATGTTAATATATTGTGGACTCAGCTTCAAGACATAGTATTGGGCTAAAACTGATTTATGACTGCTTAATTCTTTACTGAATCATGTCGTTTGTTGGTGTAATATTATCTCTTACCTCTTCTGCTGTCAAATACTGTTCTATTATTGCCCGGGCAATGGGTACTGAATAATTACCGTGACCGCCTTGAATTACTACTGCCGCTACAGCTATCTGAGGTTTGTCGTATGGTGCATAAGCTACATACCACGCGTGATTGTCATATTCATTTCCACTTTGAGCTGTACCTGTCTTACCTGCTGCCACTACTTGACTTCCTGCAAAGCCTTTATAACCGGTTCCTCCAACCTCGTTATTAACAGCATACATACCCTTCTTAATCCAATCTAAAGTGCTTTGATCAACTTCTAGCTTTCCAACTACTTCTGGTGTTTTTTCAAGCTTAGTAGTTCCATCATAAGATACTACTCTTTCGACCAGATAAGGCTTATATCTTGTACCTCCATTTGCTATAGTTGCAACATAATTAGCAATTTGTAATGGTGTCATTGTGTTGTCACCTTGACCTATAGCTACTTGAACCATATTATAAAGCTTCCATTTACTATCATTTATATATTGTAAAATCTTTTCTCTAGTATAATAATCACTTATACCCATATCCTTTAGTTTTTTTCTTATTTCACTAATTTTCATATCACTATGCATATATGAAATTATCTCTTTTTTCTTATCATCCGAAAGCTTAAGCTTATAGGTAAGATAATTACTCAAATATCTTTCATGAAGCTTTGTCTTATAGCTAGGTCCGCCTATGCTTCCAGAAGCTTCTCCTGTTAATTCAATACCTGTTTTTGCACCAAAACCGAATCTTTTAGCATATTCCTCAAATTTCTCGCCGCCTACTCTTCTTCCTACTTCAAAGAAATAATAGTTACAAGATTTTTGCAAAGCTTTAACTAAATCTACTAAACCATGAGTTGTATGATAACTTTTCCAAATTGGACAAGAAGGTGGATTTCCACCGCCTATATCATATGGACCTATATCTTTTATAATCGTTGTTGGTGTGATACTGTTTGTCTCTAAGCCTACAATTCCTGTCAACATCTTTAATGCAGAACCTGGAGGTAGTGCGGAGCTGATGGCATTATTTATCAAAGGTTTAGGAGAATAGGGCTCGTTTGTTAATGACTGGAGAGATTTCCAGTCACTAGTGCTGATGCCTGATGCAAAAAGATTAGGATCAAACTTTGGCTCACTAGCCATTGCCAAAATTCTGCCTGAATTTACGTCAATAGCCACAACAGCACCAGAGACAGCGCTTGGATATGGATTAACTCCCATTGCTTTATCTCCTGTCTGTATTGTTTCTATTGTCTGCTTCAAAGCATCCTCAGCTACTTTCTGTAGCTTAGTATCAATAGTAACAAATACTGTATCACCAGGTATTGGTTCTTCTTCACTTATTGTTTCTATCATAGCACCACTTGAATCTATCTCAATTTGTCTCCAACCATCTTTACCATTCAAATATTGTTCCATTGAGGATTCTATCCCAGTCTTTCCTATCATATCTTGAGCTGTATAGCCCTTTTCTGCTAAACTTTCAAGTTCTGAACCAATTTTACTCATATAGCCTATTATATGAGACGCAAAATCACCGCTGGGATATTCTCTTATTGGTTTTTGTATAATCTCAACGCCGGGAAGAAATATTTTGCTCTCTTCTAGCTGTGCTCTTGTTTGATCACTTACATTAGTAGCTATTTCAACAGGTTCATATGCCTTATAAATGTTCTGACTTAGTAAATAACGTACCGCAAGTATTTTCTTTACCTCGTCTTCAGCATAGCCATTTGGATCTCCATTCTTTTTTCTTGGTATATCATAATCCTCAGTTAGTTTATTGAAGATTTCCTCTGCAGTTGCATTTTCATCAAGCTTCTTGCTTTTTTTCCACTTAATCTCTTCCTTTTTGAAGGAAAACTTATAATCCTCTAAACTAAAGGGCAATTCTATACCAAATTGTTGAACAAGCACATCATACGCTTCAATATCTACCAAATCATCAGCTATATTATAATCAAGTCTGATCTTTTTAAAAGCCTCTTCCGCTGTAGCATTTGCCGATATATTGTATTTAGCCTTCCAGTTTGCTTCATCTTCTGTATAAGTAAAACGTATTGGATTTATTAATATCGGTATCTCATCCTTATAAGTATCTCCGTTTCGCTCAATCACGTTTAGTACTGTAATAACTATTTCATTAATATCAGCCTTAGGAAGATCAGCTTTCATTATATTTACTGAGTAACTCATTTGATTTCCCGCTAAGCTCCGTCCATACTTATCCACAATAGGGCCCCCTTGGAGCGTCAATTCTTATAGTTCTAGTTTTAATATTTTCAGCTCTATTCTTATAATAATCACCTTGAACAATTTGAAGATCTGCTAATCTAAAAACAAGTATCAAGGCAATAAAAATAATAATCGCTCTTAAATAGTCCAGTCTGCTTTTAAAATATTTCTTTAACATATAACCACCTAACTTTTTTATCAACATAAATTATTTAGTGCGATTTATTTATCTAGTAAAGTCTTCTTTGCATAAAATCCTTATCATTTAAATGCAGATAATACCTGTATAATATAGCTCCTAAAATAGCATTGTATACACTTTGAGGAATTATCATATGAAGTAAAATATACATATATGAAAAACCGTCGTGCAGTAGGTTTCCTGTCATGTACATCAATATAAAATACAAATTCTGATATATAAAAACCGCTGCAAAATTAAACAAAGCCGGAGGTAGTATACTATCCTTAAAAACATTGTCATGAGCTTGACCAAATATATATCCTGTTATCATATATGAAAGAGCATTTACTCCCAAAACTCTTCCAAATAGTATGTCAATCAGAAGCCCAGCAACCAATCCTATGACAGAACTGTAAGCGCCTCCCTCCAGTATCGCATATGCTATAATCATAATGATTATAAAATCAGGTTTGACATCAGCAATACGTATAAACTGGAAAAGCGTCGCTTCTAATATTACATTAAGCAATACAAGTACCGATATAATAATAGTCTTCATTCTAACCTCACTTGTCTTCGCCTCTAACTATATATACTTCTTCTAGTCTCTTGAAATCTGCAGCTGGCTCAATATATACCATTTTTTGCAGTTTTCGTTCCTGCTTCTCTACACTCTTTACCTTTCCTATATATAAATTTTTAGGAAAGGTACTATATCCAGAGGTGCTTATATCATCGCCCTTTACAATATCAGCTTCTAAAGGCATAACTGCTATAATGTCATTTTCTGCACTTCCTGATACTATTCCTAAGTCTCTTGTTCTATCTACAACTATGCTGACTGAGCTTCTTTGATCCACCAATGCCATAAATTTACTATATGTGCCGCCTACTTCAATTATTCTACCAACCAAATATCCATTTCCCACAATTACTGCATCGTTAGCTTTGACTCCATCCTTAGAACCCTTATCTAAAGTATAAATATCAAACCAATTACCAGGATCTCTTCCTGTAATATTGGTTGCAGCAATAAATTGAAGTTCCTCATTACTTTCTTTAAAACCCAATAAATCTCTAAATCTTTTGTTTTCTGATGCTAGCTGTATAAGTTTTCGATTTTGCTCTTGAAGCTTTGATAAATCGCTTTTTAATGTTTCATTTTCAGCTCTTAGAGTTTTCAGATGCAAAATTCCATCAAAGGAGCTAGTGAAAAATTCACCCACTGAGTAGAATGCACTTTGTAAAGGATTTATAACAGTACCCAGTATTCCTTCTACAGGGGTAGGTCTTGTCCTTCCAGCAGATGTAAACGCAGCGAATAGTATCAATATAATTGATACTATAATTACAAAGGTTAGCAATTTATTGTTAAAAAGCTTCATTTACCTCACTCCGTATTCATATATATGGCTAACCAATATGGTTAGCCATTATTTATTATCTTATCTTCTTCTTGAATATTGTGATTTATTGATTTCCTCATATTGTTCTAAGGCTTTACCTACTCCTAACACAACACACTCCATTGGGTTCTCAGCTACATGAACAGGCATGCCTGTTTCTCTTTTTACTAAGCTGTCTATGCCGTGCAGTTGTGCCCCACCACCAGATAACATAATCCCTCTGTCCATTATATCTGCGGCTAATTCAGGAGGTGTTTTTTCAAGAGTGCTCTTAATCCCATCAATTATATGTGATATCGGTTCTTTTAGAGCATCTAAAATTTCATCAGAGGTAATACTTATAGTCTTAGGAAGACCAGTTACTAAGTCTCTACCTTTTATATCCATACTGCCATCTATAGCGTTAGGGAATGCAGAACCAATATTTATTTTGATCATTTCTCCAGTTCTTTCCCCTATGGCTAGATTATATACTCTTTTTACATAATTAACAATAGCCTCATCCTCTTTGTCCCCAGCAACTCTTATAGACTTACTGGCAACTATTCCACCAAGAGATATTATAGCTATCTCAGTAGTACCTCCACCCATATTTACAATCATGCTTCCTGTTGGTTCACCTACTGGTAAGCCTGCTCCAATAGCTGCTGCCATAGGCTCTTCTATAACCTTAGCAACCTTAGCACCTGCTTGATGAGCGGCTTCCTCAACTGCACGACTTTCTACTTCGGTAATGCCTGACGGTACACTTACAAGTACTCTTGGTCTTCCAAACATAGATGTTCCTATTGCTTGCCTTATAAAATATCTTAACATATCTTGTGTAACAGAAAAGTCTGCTATTACACCGTCTCTCATAGGTCTTATTGCAACAATATTTCCAGGTGTTCTACCAATCATCTGCTTAGCAGCGTCTCCAACAGCCAAAACTCGGTTGTCGTCCTTCCTCATTGCCACAACGGATGGCTCTCTTAAAACTATTCCCTTGCTTCTTACATATACTAAAGTATTTGCTGTTCCTAAATCTACGCCTATATCTTTTGCAAAAAAATTAAATAATCCCATAGTTTGTTAATTTCCTCCTTATATTTTCACCGTTCTTCATAAATTACATGATTCCTTTATCCTTCAAGCTAACATATTTTCTATCTCCAATAATAAGATGATCAACTACCTCAATACCTAGCAAGCTACCGCTTTCCATCAATCTCTTAGTGATATTAATATCCTCCTGGCTAGGTGAAGGGTCTCCGCTAGGATGATTATGCACCAATATCAAGCTTGCACATGACTTCTTAATAGCTGGTGTGAATACTTCTCTGGGATGAACTATGGAAGAATTTATACTCCCTACTGATATCTCTTCTATACTTACAAGTCCACATTTTATATTAAGAAGTATTGCCTTCATATATTCTTTTTTTAGATATCTCATATCTTCCATTACAAGATTTGCTGCATCTTTTGAGCATCTAACAAAAATCTCACTTTTGTAGGTTTGCGCCGCCAGTCTTTTGCCTAGTTCAACAGCTGCTTTTAGCTGTGCAGCCTTAGCTAAACCAATTCCTTTAATGCTTCTTAATTCCTCTGATTTACTGTCAACTAAAAAACCTATTCCACCCTGTTGTTTAAGTATATTGTATGCTATATCTATAGCACTTTCTTCTTTTGTTCCTGTTCTTATTAGTATTGCCAACAATTCTGCATTTGATAATACCTCAGCTCCGTATTTAACCAATTTTTCACGAGGTCTCTCATTTTCAGGCAATTGCTTAATTCCGGTCTTTATATAGGTTATACTCATTCACAACAACATCCTTACATTTTATTTAATAAAATCAAAGCAATGAAACACCATACTCCTTCATTATCTCATTAAATTTCTGTATAGGAAGTCCTACTACATTAAAATAACAGCCTTTTATTTCCTTCACAAAAAGAGCACCAATGCCTTGAATTGCGTATGAACCTGCTTTATCCTTTGGCTCTCCGCTTGCTACATACCTCCATATTTCTTCATCTGATAAATCTCTAAAACATACCCTTGTAATTTCATTTCTTGTCAAACTCTGACCTGTAGCTACTTTTATAACTGAAATACCAGATATAACCATATGTTCACTGCCGCTTAGTTCTTTCAGCATTTGATACGAATCTTCATCATCCTTTGGCTTACCCATACTTCTGCCATTATATACTATAGTATCTGAACCTAGTATATAAGTATCTGGCTTCCTTATATCAGTATGCTGCTCATAGACATCCTTTGCTTTCATATATGCAAAGTGCTCTACTAATTTTTTAGGCTCCATATCCAAAGATAACTCTTCGAAGTTAGACGGTATAACCTTAAAATCTAAGTTTAATTGATTTAATATTTCTTTTCTTCGTGGAGAATTTGATGCTAGAATAATATTCATTGAACACTCCTTAGTTTAAGCTACTATAAGCTCTTTTTGTAAAAAAATATACCTGCTATTATTCCTAGTATACTAAACATATTGATATTAAACTTACAACCTATTGTCAGCTCTAGAATTTTAAGATTCCAAGTATGTGTACTAACCCCAAGATTCATACCATACTTAAGAATCGGAACATATTGTCCCAATAGCTCTCCTAAGAAACCTCCAATCACTATACCTGAAAGAATCATTAAGAATAGTATCCAGCCATTCCCTCTGCTATAACTTTTTGACATTCAACCCATCTCCATTCTTTATTTTTCCCAAGTTGATTAAAATCAATAAAAATCAATAGAAAATTATGCAGAGCAATTTATGACAATTTTCTACTCTTTATTAGTTTAGCATGTATAGATTCTTACTGCAATAAAAAAAGACTATATATGGTGGTATCAACTTTTTGTAGGTCAAATTCTATTTAGCTTTTCTATGTCCTTTTCATTTTTAGCTTTCTTTTTTATTCTAAATTGTATTATATGGAATCAAACGCATAAGTATTGTACATAATACTTATTATTCCATTATATTGATTTTTTACATATATTTAAATTGACTTACATAATTTTCTATGGTAGTATTATCCCTATTGTTATGCAGTTAAAATGAAAAAAATACATATGATGAAGCAGTAGGTAGGTATGTAGATTATTCTACAGATGATTTATATACGCGAATTATAACTGCAACAAATATTATTACATAACTAAGAGCACAGCTTGGAGAGCCATTTATAATTGGATCTTCAAAAGATAATGAAGATGAATGGTATTGTACAAAACTAGGATGGAAAGGATGGAATAAATATACAGGTATTGATATAGATTTTGATCGTGGATATATGGTTACACCAACAGATATATACAATTCTCCTGATTGCGTTACTTTTGCAAGTGGAACATAATAATGTTGGGTATTATATTATGAAAGTAATATAATACCCCTTCTTTAATTTACGAAAGTGAGTGTATTTATGAAAAAAATAGTTAAAATTAGTATAATTCTATTTCTTATTTCAGCAATTCTTTTATTGACTATTCCTAGGTATTTTAATAAAAACGAGCTAGATGTAGGAGCAACTACTTCGGCAGAAAATATGTATGTGCTTACAGGAAGTAGAGAATTACATTACATTACAGAAGATGGTCCAATACTATCCTCTGTAAAAATACCTCCATGTGGAGATATCAAGGCAGTTTCAGATAATAAGCTGTATTCTGCAATCAGAGGAGATGACAGGAAAGCATATAGCAATATCTACGTTTTCAATAATGGAAAAAAAGTGAAGGATATCAAACTAACTTATTCTTTACCTTGGATAATAAAATACAATGAAAAAAATAAAAAGGCCTATATATCACACGTTACTAAGCTTACATATCATGAAGATAACTGTATTACAGTGATTGACACTATAAACGATATAGAAGAAACCAATATAATGTTTGACAGAGATATATTAGATTTTGTTTTTACAGCGGATAACCAAATGGTAGTTTGTTCACGTGGTACAATGTATCCAGCTGACAGAATAGATATATTTGAACTAGAAAATAATACAATTACTGAAACAATTCCTAGTGGTGAAAAAATTTCATCAATTGCAGTAACAGAAAATAACCTTGTTTATGGAGTAAGTGATATGAAAGAAGATGCTATTGTTACTGTTTTTGACTTGAATAATAAAGGTAAAAAACAACAGATAAAGCTTAATTATGATTATCCAAATAAAGTTTTTGCAGGAACAATATCAGGCAAAGAGTATATTTTTATTACGCATCAGGATGCTGATAATGGTAAAGGTAGTGTAGTTACAATAATAGATCCTGAAAAGGGTAAAATATTTAAAGAACTTACAAATTTAGATTCTCCTGATTATATTTGTATAGATGATAATAAAGTATTTATAAGCAGTAGAAGAAATAATAAAATATATTTAATTGAAGATTTTCATAAAAGTGGTGAGTTTAATATAGAGCGACCTGTACGCATTGTAAGAGAAAATAACAATTAGAAATAAACAACTATACTGTCTATGAATATAATACAAGAAAAATAGGAAATAGAAGTACATCACAACATAATATTTTTCACAAAATAACCTAAGATATAATGAAGCATGTGGAATAACTTTTTTGTTTTTCCACATGCTTATGTTTTGTCAATCTTTAAATCTTACATAAATACAAAACCGCTTCTTTTTTTATTTCATGTCTATTGCATCCTTTGGACATTTTACATAACATTGATTGCAGCCGACACATTTATCTTCCAATACCTTGTGTTTACCTTTTATTTCTCCTTCGATTGCATCGAAGTTACATTGTTTTTTACATATTGAACAACCTATACACTTTTCATCATCAATGTGTGCTTTCTTCCTGTTATTAAAATTTGCATATATTGACTTTGTTGGACATGCTTCAGCACACATCATGCAATTTGTACACTTGCTATAATCAATTTTTGCTAGGTTGTTCTCAAACACAATAGCATCAAACTTACATGCTTTCACGCATTTTTGACATGCTATACATCCAACCTTACAAGCTTCCATAACCGCCTTGCCTTTTTCTTGATTCTTGCAAAGTACTCTTACCTCTTTAGATACAGGTATCAGCTCAATAATATTCTTTGGACAAACAGCTATACACTTCTTGCATGCAGTACATTTCTCCTCATCAACAACAGCAACACCATTAATAACATGTATCGCATCAAAAGGACATGCCTTTACGCAAGTGCCAAGCCCTGTGCAGCCATATCGGCAGCTCTTAGAACCACCTGCCAGAGCTTCTGCTGCCTTACAATCTGTTATACCTTGATATTCATACTTCTCTTTTGAATTATTATTATCACCGGAGCAAATAACTCTTGCAACTTTTCTCTCTGAAGCCTCTGCTGTAACCCCCATAATTTTAGCAAGTTTTGCTGCTAATGGTGCGCCTCCAACAGGACATGCATTTATAGCAGCTTGACCACTTACTATAGCTTCTGCTAAAGCATCACAGCCTGCAAAACCACAACCGCCACAATTTGCACTAGGAAGAGCTTCTCTTACCTCCGCCGTCTTAGGATTAACCTCTACGGCAAATTTCTTGGAGGCATAAGCCAGAACAATTCCAAAGAATATAGCTAGTCCTCCCAGACTTACTACCGGCCATATTATATTAACAAGATTCAATATCTTCACCTCATTTCAGATAATTTACTATTATTGCTACTATATTAGGCCTTTAAAGCCCAAAAATGCTATAGAGAACAGACTAGCTGCAAGCATCGCTATTGGGAAGCCATCAAGAGCCTTTGGTGTTGGTGCTGTATCAAGTCTCTCTCTTACTCCTGCAAACAATACAATTGCTAGTGTAAAGCTTAAACCTCCACCTACACCATTTACTAATGTTTCAATTAAATTAAAATTGCTTTGTATGTTTAGTATAGCAACACCTAGAACAGCACAGTTTGTAGTTATAAGTGGCAAATAAACACCAAGTGCTTGATATAGTGTAGGGCTAGTTTTTTTAATTACCATTTCAACAAATTGAACTAAGCCTGCTATAACAAGTATGAACGCAATAGTTTGCATATATTCTATCTTTAGTGGAACCAAAATATAGGTTTGAACTAACCATGTCATTACTGAAGCCAAGCCCATTACAAATGTAACTGCAAGACTCATACCTGCTGCTGTCTCAACCTTCTTTGAAACACCTAAGAAAGGACATATTCCTAAAAACCTAGATAAAACAAAGTTATTGACAAGTACAACACTTAATAAAATTAATAAAAGATTCATAAAACTACCTCCTAAGCCTTCTTACCAGCAGTCAATTTATTAACTGCGGCAATTGTAAGTCCAAATACCATGAATCCACCAGGAGGCAGAATCATAATCAATGCTGGCTTAAAGCCTGCACCAAAAATCTGCATTCCTAAGAACGTTCCCGCACCAAGGACTTCTCTAAAGGTACTTATTATAACTAGAGCTATGGTAAAGCCTAAACCCATTCCTATACCATCCATAACTGAATTTAATGGAGGATTCTTGGCTGCGAATGATTCTGCTCTCGCAAATATGATACAGTTAACAACTATAAGTGGAATAAATATTCCTAGCTGTTTATCTAAATCTGGTGTATATGCTTTAATAAGCATTTGAACAATTGTAACGAAGGAAGCGATTACTATTACGTAAACTGGTATTCGAACTTCGTTTGGTACAATCTTCTTGATAAGAGAAATCATTAAGTTTGATCCTATTAAAACAGCAGTAGCTGCTAGACCCATACCAATACCGTTAAATACGGCTGTTGTTACTGCAAGGGTAGGACAAGTTCCCAAAACTAATCTCAGTGTTGGGTTTTCCTTAACTAGACCATTGGTGAGATCTTTCCACAAATTCATTTTTACACCTCCAACATCATCGATTATTTACCTGACAATTCTTTTACTACGGCCATTGCTTTATTTACACCTTCTGTAACACCCTTTGATGTAATTGTAGAGCCTGCTATAGCAACTATTTCATTTTCTTTAGGAGTTCCATTCTTTATTACACTTATTAGGCTATCCCAAGTTTTGTTTTTGTATTGTTCGCTAAAAGCTGGCTTTTCTGCATTTTTACCCAATCCAGGTGTTTCATTATTTGTTCCAACCTTTACGCCTTGAACTGTTCCATTTAAATCAATACCAACTACCATTTCAATAGCTCCGCCATAACCCTTGGGTGCAACCATAACTGTATAGCCTGATAAGCTGCCTCCTGTTTTTGCCTCATAAATATCGCGAACGATGCTGTAATCAGGATTTGCTTGTATTGAAGTTAATTTTGCTTCTTCAAGCTTTGTAAATTCATCTGCAGTTGGAAGCACTAATTGTCTTGCTTCATTGTTAGATTTCTCTATCTGCTCTGCTATTTTTTCATAGGTAATTTCATTTGTAAGACCTAATAATATTGCTGCAATAACACAAATGATTAAAAGTACACCTGATAATCTAATATAATCACGCACGAGCTTTCACCCCCCCAAACTTTCTTGGTAAAGTAAATCTGTCAATTAGAGGTGTTGCAATATTCATAAGAAGTATTGAATAGGATACACCTTCTGGATATCCACCATAAAATCTTATAACTGAAGTTAAAAGTCCACAGCCTAATGCAAATATAATTTGACCTTTTGCAGTCATTGGTGAGGACGAATAATCAGTAGCCATAAATATAGCACCGAGGAATAATCCGCCACCGAACAAGTGATATGGTACAATTGTTAAATCAAAGCCACTAAATAACAAGGTTAAAACACCAACTGTAGCAATGTATGTCAAGGGTATTCTTGGACTTATTACTTTTCTATATAGTAGATAAAGTCCACCTATCAATAATGCTAAGGCTGAAGTCTCACCTATGCAACCACCAATATTACCCACAAACATATTCCAAACACTTGGTAGTACTCCCGTTGCTTCTGTTCCTTTTAGTATTGCCATTGGAGTAGCTGTTGTTACTGCATCTATACCTGGTTTAACCCATGAAGTCATATCAACAGGCCATGATGCAAAAAGCATTGCTCTTGCAGCAAGTGCAGGGTTTACAAAGTTATATCCTACTCCTCCAAAGCATTGCTTAACTAAAGCAATAGCAAATATCGCACCTATAGCTAACATCCACAATGGCAGTGTAACTGGAACGTTGAAAGCTAGTAGTATACCTGTTACTACTGCACTGAAATCTTTTATCGTAACAGGTTTTTTCATTATTTTCTGCATTACTACCTCTGTTGCTACTGCAAAACCCACAGAAACCATCGTTAGCCATAATGCTTTTAAACCAAAAAAACATATTCCCGCAACCAAAGCAGGCAGTAATGCTATTACAACATCAATCATTATTCTTTTTGTAGATTCTCCTGACCTAATATGAGGTGAGGATGATACTAAAAATCTAGTGTTTTCCAACTTTTTACCCCCCTATTGCTTAGCTTGAGCTTTCTTGCGTTTTGCAACAATTTCTCTTTTTGCTAATCTTATAGATTCAACTAGTGGTCTCTTTGCAGGACATACAAAGGAACAACTTCCGCATTCTATACAATCCATAGCATTCAAGCTTTCTGCTTGATCAAAATTATTTAGCAATGCATGAGCGCTTAGATTAGCTGGCATAAGATTAATCGGGCAAACACCTACGCATTTTCCACATCTTATACAGTTTGATGCTTCAGGTAATCTTGATTCCTCTTCACCTAATACTAGTATTCCAGAAGTACCCTTTATTACTGGTACATCTAAATAGAATTGTGCTATACCCATCATAGGGCCTCCTGCAATAAGCTTTTGTGGATTTCCCTTGAATCCGCCGCATTGCTCAACTATGTCCTTGAAAGAAGTACCTATTTTTACAAGCAGGTTCTTTGGATTGTTTATACCCTCACCTGTTATAGTAACAATTCTCTCTACCAGAGGCATACCTGTCTTAATTGCTTTACCAACTGCTGCAGCTGTACCAACGTTGTTAACAACCACACCTACATCTGCTGGCAAACCACCTGATGGAACTTGTCTTTTAGTACAGGCATATATAAGCTGTTTTTCTGCACCCTGTGGATACTTCGCATGTAGTGCTACTACTTCAATACCATCCTTACCTTCCGCAGCTTTCTGCATAACTTCGATAGCATCAAGTTTATTGTCCTCTATGCCAATGTAGCCCTTCATAACATTTAATGATTTCATCAACCCTTGAAGTCCAAATACTACTTCTTCTGGGCTTTCTAGCATCAATCTATGATCTGCTGTAAGATAAGGCTCGCACTCAGCACCGTTTAATATTATAGTATCAACCTTTTTCTCAGGCGGTGGTGCAAGCTTTACATGAGTTGGAAACGCAGCTCCACCCATGCCAACTATACCAGCTTCCTTGATGATATTTTTTATATCATCTGCTGATAAACTCTCTAAACTTCCTTTTGATGAAACACTTTCATGAATCGTATCCTGCCTATCGTTTTCAATAACAACACAGGTAACTTTTGTTCCGCCAGTATACATTCTTGGCTCTATGGCAATTACCTTGCCTGAAACACTTGAGTGTACAGGAACAGATACAAAGCCCTTAGCCTCACCAATCTTTTGTCCAACCTTTACTATGTCTCCAATGTTTACTATAGGGTCACAGGGTGCACCTATATGCTGCTGCATTGGAATGACAACAATTTTTGGCGTTTCTGCCTTTGCAAGTGCAATTTTCTCAGTTGCTTTCTTGCTATGTGGTGGATGAGTTCCGCCCTTAAAAGTCAGTTTTTTCATACTCAATTTTGTCACCTCTTGTAAATTTTAAATTTGTAAATGAAATGCTATAATCTTTGTATAAAGTTATATCTAACATGTTATTTATTATATATTTGCTGAAACAGTGCATTTCGCGGATTGCTACAATAATTTTTATTCGACATTATTGTATAAAAACCTTTTGATGATTGGCATGCGTAATAATTTAATATTTAACAAATTATAATTATATATTTTTATCATTGCCAGATTTGATAATTTTATCCTTTCTATATTATTTCCAGCTATTAAAGGATAATTTTCACCTATGTTACAAATACTATATTAGAGGTGAATTTTCATGATAATCATATATAATTGTTACGGCGGCACACACTCGTCAATTTTGACTTCTGCTGTACACTTAGGGATACTTCCCTCTAATAGAATACCATCAAAACAAGAAATTTTAAATACGGAATATTTTAACAAATTGCATTATGAGGATATGGGGCGTTTGATTTTTCATGGTATGGATGAGTATGGGAACAAAGTATATACAATAGGAAGAGGAACATCAAAAGCTCTTATTCCTGCTCTTAGAAATCTTTCTTTAGAAATGCATAAATTATATGATGTAAATGAAGGCTTCGCTTATGTAAACACATCTGGAACTGTGCCAATCTCAATGACACTTGGCGGTTTTTTTTCTAGAGGATTAAAAATAGACTTTATTGGTGTACCTCTTTTAGCTATTGGTGCACAACATACATATAACAATATAGTGACTTTGGCTCAAAAAACAAAACAATTGTGCATGGAAAAGCCAGACGATTGCTATTTAATAGATATGAATGAAAAGGGTCAAATCAGCACATACAACTGCTGATTTGACCCTTTATATTATTAATTAAGCCTTTATTATAGCGCCAAATGGACATTTCTCCATACATAAACCACACTTAATACATTTATCATGTGCGATTGTATAAGGTGTCTTTGGCTTTCCTGATATTGCACTGACAGGACATTGCTTAGCACATATTCCGCAACCTTTACATTTATCTTCCATAATTGTAAATTTAGCTAAGCCCTTACATACGCCAGCTGGACATCTCTTTTCATAAATATGAGCTTCATACTCATCTCTAAAATATCTCAAAGTTGAAAGTACAGGGTTTGGAGCTGTTTGTCCAAGACCACAAAGAGCAGAGCTCTTAATAGTATTAGCTAGTGTCTCAAGCTTTTCTATATCTCCATCTACGCCTTTACCTTCTATTATTCTATCGAGTATTTCAAGCATTCTCTTTGTACCTTCACGGCATGGAGTACATTTGCCGCAGGATTCATCAACTGTGAAGTCTAAGAAGAATCTAGCTATGTCAACCATACAGTTGTCTTCATCCATAACTATAAGTCCGCCTGAACCCATCATTGAGCCAAGAGCAATTAGGTTATCATAATCTATTGGAACATCTAAATGCTCTGCAGGTATACATCCGCCTGAAGGTCCACCAGTTTGTGCTGCCTTATACTTCTTACCGTTTGGTATACCACCACCGATTTCATAAATAACTTCTCTCATTGTTGTACCCATTGGTATTTCAACAAGACCTGTGTTGTTTATCTTTCCACCTAAAGCGAAAACCTTAGTACCCTTTGATTTTTCTGTACCCATCGATGCAAACCATTCTGCTCCATTGTTAATTATTGCAGTAATATTTGCATAGGTTTCAACATTATTAAGTATTGTAGGCTTTCCAAACAGACCTTTTACTGCTGGGAATGGAGGTCTTGGTCTTGGCATACCTCTTTGACCTTCAATAGAAGCAATAAGTGCTGTTTCTTCACCACATACGAAAGCTCCTGCACCAAGTCTTATTTCTAGATCAAAGTTAAAATCTGTACCCATTATGTTTTTACCAAGTAGTCCATATTCTCTTGCTTGACCAATAGCTATAGTCAAGTCTCTTAACAGCTATTGGATATTCTGCTCTTACATATACATAGCCTTGAGTTGAACCAATTGCAAAACCTGCTATTGCCATTGCTTCGATTACTGAGTGAGGGTCTCCTTCAAGAACACTTCTGTCCATGAATGCGCCTGGATCTCCTTCATCTGCATTACAACAGCACATACTTTTGATCTCCTTGTGATTTGGCAGCAAAATCCCACTTTATACCTGTTGGGAATCCCCCGCCCCCTCTTCCTCTAAGGCCAGATTTCTTAATTGTATCTATAACTTCAGCTGGAGTCATGTTTGTCAATACCTTCTCCAAGGCTTTATAACCATCAAATGCTATATATTCATCAATATTTTCAGGATTAATAACACCACAGTTTCGTAGAGCAATTCTAAATTGCTTCTTATAGAAGTCAACTTCATTTATTGACTTAATATTATCATTTTCTACTGTTTCAGCATAAAGAAGTCTCTTTACAAGTCTACCTTTTATAAGATGTTCATTTACAATCTCTTCAACATCCTCTGGCTTTACTAGGCTGTAGAAGGATGCTTCAGGATAAATTATAACTACTGGACCTAAAGCACATAGACCAAAGCAACCTGTTCTTTCTACAATAACTTCATTATCTAATCCATTTTTCTTTATAAGATCTTCAAAGTTTTTTGCGATTTGCTCTGAATTTGAGGAAGTACAGCCAGTACCCTTGCAAATCATAACATGGGAACGATACATTTCCATTTATTCTTACCCCCTAATAGATTTCTGAATCGCTCAGTTTTACTTATTTTTCAGCTCCGATAGTGTATTCATCAACTATCTTGCCTTGCATTACATGTTCGTTTACTATTCTTATAGCTTTTGCAGCAGTAACCTTAACATAAGTTACTTTGTCTTCTCCTGGCTTATAAACCTCAACTATTGGTTCTAATCTGCACATACCTATACAACCTGTTTGTGCAACAACTACATCTGATAGATCGTTCTTCTTTACTTCATCCATTATGGAAACAAGAACTGGTCTTGCACCTGCAGCTATGCCACATGTTGCCATACCTACTACTATTCTTGTTCCTGTTCTGTCTTTTCTAACATTTATGGTATCTAAGGTTTTCTTTCTTATTTCTTCTAATTCTTTAAGAGTTTTCATTATAATACACCTCCGCGCAAATTACTTAAACCCTCATCAATATAATCCTTTATCCAATCAAGTACACTAGGTTCTGACAGCGGAACTTCTTCTCCAAGAGTCTGCCTTATTTCTCTGGTATCAAAGCAAAACTCCTCTTTGTTAATTATATGAGTATAGAGAAAATCTACGTTGCCTGCTCCTAATATAAGGCTAACCATAGTTTCTGTTATATTACCAATAGGCGCCCTGTCAATATGACTATACTTAAATGTAGCTATAAGCTTGGTTCCCACATTTTTTTGTGATTCTATAACTAAATCTCCTTCACATCTTTGGCATGCAGCCAGCATAAGCGGTATCCCTAGTCCAACCTTTCTGGTGGTTCTGCTTGTTACAAAAGGATCTTTTACCCTTTGTGCCTCCTCATTGTCCATGCCATAACCATTATCTTTAAGAATAATAGTCAATATATCATCTTCTATATTTTCATTGATTTCAATTTCAACAAGATTAGCGGCAGCTGTTATTGAGTTTTGTACAAGATCTAGAATGTGAAGTGCAAGTTCTTTCATAGTTATTCCTGGTATTTCTTTAATATGTCTGGAATATCTTCAGGAACCAATTTACCATAAACATCTTCGCCAACTGTCATTACTGGTGCAAGACCACAGCATCCGATACATCTAGTTGCTTCTAAGGTAAATAAGCCTTCTCCAGTTGTTTCGCCTGGTTTAATACTAAGCTCTTTCTGTACTTTTTCAATAACACCTTGTGAATTCTTAACATAGCATGCTGTACCCAAACATACACTTACTGTATATTTTCCTCTTGGTTTTAATGTAAATCTTGAGTAGAATGTAGCAACACCATATATCTCCGCCATTGAAACACCAATAGCTTCAGATATCTTTCTTTGTGCTTCTTCTGGCAAGTACCCAAACAACTCTTGAGTCTCGTGAAGTAATGGCATCAACGCTCCTTGTTGATCCTTGTTTTCATTTATGAAATGTTCCAACTTATCTAGCTTTTCTTTGAATTCCCCATCAGTCATCAAAGAGAACCCCTCCTTACATTTTGATCATACTAATTTATTTAATTGACAGAAATTTATCAATTAAACTTCCATAAATATTGTAACACATCTATTAGATTTTTTTAACATATATTTAAAAATTTATTATATATTTTCATAATTTCTCGAAATTCCTTGTATTTACTGTGATTAGCTCGATTTTTGTTATATTCTTTATATATTTCTATATTCTTTGTTCATTATTTTTTATTTTTAAGTATTTATTAAAGTCATAAAATTAAAGTCTTAGGCCTACCTATGACTTTAATGATATAAACAGTTGATTTATACTTAGATATTCCATTTTTATAAAATGTTCTCGTTCACTGATATCCCATAAATAATGTGCATCTGATGATACTATATGCTTGTAATTCTTAAGAAATGGATTCTTTTCTATTATGTTTTCCGGTTTTTCCTTCTTAGAAAATTCTACCACAGGTACTTTAAGAGAAGGCGGTATAAAGCCAAGATTGCTAATTATACTATATGACGTTCTATCCACATGTGCTGGAATACACAAACCATCAAGCTTCTCAGTCATTGCAAATATTTCATTTATGGAAAACTTACAGGAGGACAAAAGTAGCTTGTCTAGCTTGCCTATGACTTCATCATGAGTGTTAAGCAACGATTGTTTTCCAAAAAGTTCTTCATTGTTTTGTATATTTGGTAGTGAGTCATAAATAGTTTCTCCAAATTCTAATGCACTTTCTATTTTTTTAAACAAGCAGATTAGATGAACTTCTTCCTTACTTTGAACCTCAATACCCGGAATAACATCACACCGTTATTTCTAGCGACCTCTATAACAGCTTCCAAATTGGTACAGCAATTGTGATCTGTGATAGCAATCATATCAAGTCCCTTTAGTAAAGCCATATTGACTATATTGTTTGGTGTCATGTCCTCATCACCGCAAGGTGATAAAGCTGTGTGAATATGTAAATCGACAGCAAACTCCATTTTATTTACCTATGCCCATCTTTTCAAGCTCTACAGCTATTTGATAAGAATTGAGTGAAGTGCTGAGTACTGGAATACCTTCTTCCTCCGCTTTTTTAAGAGCGTCTGGATCTACTTCAATATCTTCTGGCACAATGATACATCCCAAATCAAGTAAAGATGCGACAGCTACTACATTTGCATGAGACATTACAGTTATCCATGCATCGCCCTTGTTTGCGTGTGACATTACCCAGCTTAAAAGGTCACATATATATACACCACTTATCTCTTTGTCCATTTGATCTGAACCCGCTAGTACTTTAGCATTTATTTTCTCGCAAATAGTTTTTATCATAATCAATACCTCCTATTTTTATTGCCCTTTCTTTTTATTCTTAAAGCTTTCCATTGTCTTTACTATACAAATGGATTTTTGGTTTTCTCCTTTGACTATATCCTCAGCAAATGCTCTGCATGTTGGTGCTCCGCACACTCCACAGTCTAACCCAGGAAAATATTTAAGAATTTCCTTTATCATTTCCATTTTCTTCATAGATTTTGAAATATCTTTATCAAGCTTCATTATTGTTCTAGGTTCAATAGATTCTGTAAGCTTATAAATCCGTCATCATACATTTCTAATAGCTTTTTACCTTTTCCTCTGTAATTTTAGACTTTGGAAGATCTTTTGCCAAGCTTTGCATTTTGCATTTTGCAATAAAGGGGTTTTCAATGGTAAGTGGTCCACCAATACAGCCTCCTATACAAGCCATGCCTTCAAAAAACTCCAAACCCTCCAGATTGTCCAGTTTCAATTTCTTCCAAGTACCTTTATAACCTCATTTATACCGTCAACAGCAATATAGTTTTCTAATCCCAGAGCTTTTGACTGTCCTCCAATAATAGACCATTCCATAGACTCCTTGGTACTGCTTGTAATATTTTCATCGTCTGCTGCTGTTTAGATTTCTAACTATATCACCATATATATCCTTCATTGATATAGCCGCATCAATATATGAATTTTCGATTCCCAAAGGATTTCTTATACTTGTCACTCTTGCAGTACATGGGGAAATAAAAATAACTCCTATTTCAGATATATCAAGCCAGTCTTTTTGCCGCTTCAGTTTTAGCTAGTCTTGCTGTAATCTCTATTGGTGTTTCAATATCAACTACATTAGGCAGCAAATCGGGAAATCTTATCTGTATAAGCCTAAAATTGCTGGGCAGGATGAATTAATAAGAGGTCTTCCAATAGAACTATTGTTTAATATTTTTTTGATAACCTTTGTTATAATTTCAGTACCTATTGATGCTTCATACACATCATCAAAGCCTATTCCTTTAATGCTGTAAGCATTGCATTTATTCCGTACCTTGCTAGGAAATTGTCCATACAGAACCAAAGATGGAATAGCTATTTTGTATTTAAATTTTGCAGAATAGAAAGATTATCAGTTATTGCATTTTTAGCATGGTTTGGGCATATTCTGATGCATTCACCGCAGTCAATACACTTTTCTCCAATTATTCTTGCTTTCCCATCTCTTAGTCTAATTGCTTCAGTAGGACATACCTTTAAGCAGCTGGTACAGCCTACACATCTATCATCCTGAAGCACAACTGAATGAAAGTACTTGCTGTCCACTCTATCACCTGCTTTCATATATACATTTCCATTGAAATTATTGTTCCTTTACCTATTTCAGATTCCACGGTAAATTTATCAGAGCATTTTTTCATATTGGGCAAACCCATACCTGCCCCGAATCCCATTTCTCTAACCTTTTCAGTAGCAGTAGAATACCCCTCCTGCATTGCAAGCTCAATATTTGCTATTCCTGGCCCTCTGTCTTTTGCGACAATTTTAATGCAGTTTGGCTCAACCTCAAAATCAATCTGTCCTCCTAATGAGTGTATAACAATATTTATCTCAGCTTCATAAGTGGCAATTGATATTTTTCTAATGATAGCAGAATCAATCCCTAGCTGTCTAAGAATCTTTTTTATATTGCTTGATGCCTCCCCAGCTCTATCAAAGTCATCCTTTTCTATGTTAAAGGTATATCTTATTACATCCATGATACTCTACTCCTCTCCTTTAACAGTCAATTTGTAAGCCTTGAAGTCCACTGCAATACAGTTTCCCTGAAGCTGTATACATTGTGTCCTTAGTCAGCATCAACACAATATTGTTTTCTATGGCAAGGTCAATTAAGTCTTGATCTGGTTTCTTACCTCTTACAAATACTATGGCGTTTAGGTCAGCCATCTCTGCTGTTCTTATTACTTGATTATTAATTAGTCCTGTAAGCAATACTGTCTTACCTTTTACATAAGCCAATACATCACTCATTAAGTCAGAATCCAAAGCCAAAGGCTATATCATTGTCTGTAAATTCTTCACCGCATATTATCTCAGCAGACAACAAATCCATAATCTCTCTAATCTTCATAAAACCGCCTCCTATTTATGATATTTTAATATACAACTAAACTGTTATAAAACTTGTGAAATGCATTAACCTGGTTTATTAGACTGTTTTGAAGTTCATAGTAATTATAATTATCTTCTGAAAATAATCTGTCTGCAAGTACTTCTTTTATCAGTTCTTCCAGTTCGACCTTATAATAAGCAGTTTTTTTAGAGGTCTTTGCATCCTGTAAATATTTTAAGTAGTTTGTAAGCTTTGTCTCATTTTCAATTATTCCACCAAGATCTGCACCACCTATTTTCTCTTCAGAGTTTATAATTTTTAAGCTTAGGTCTGCTTTCTCCTCAACAATGCTTAAAATCACTTTGTCAGTTGCTTTAGCAAGATCAATTAATGTTTTATCAATATCGGTATAACTAATGCCAAAGCCATTTATATTAACAGAATTTACACTAGCTTGTATACCTTTTTTTTCAGGTATTTTACATTGTTTTCAGCTTGTGACTTATTTAAATATATACCATGAAAAGTTAAATATCCCTGCTCTTTAATTATAAAGCCATTAAGCTTTTTATTTTTCAAAGTGACAATAAGGGCTTCAGCATCTTCATATTTATCGTACTTTTTAATCTCAACTCTGTAAAGTTCTTTTGAACTTATACTAAAACTATATTTATAGTCATTTATCTCTTCATCTACTGGTTTTACTGCTGCGATTGGAGTATCTTTCTGTTTGCCTATGTTCATCACATAATCTAGTGCAAAGGAGCTTACCACTGCTGTTAAAGGTATAATAACCAGAAATAGCCATAATAAATTTTTAATATATTTTTTTCTTTTGATTTTTATCTCTGCTCTTTGGCTTCTCATAATTTCACCTCGTACATACTTGAATTTACCATAATTTAAAAATATATTCAATAAATATATTTTTATAATTCTGACATCTTGAACTTTTGATTTAAAACTTTGTTGAATAATAGCTTGTTTTGTTTTAAAATAAGCTTAAGGGGTTGATAAAATGTCAAATGTATTAAACAATATTCTTCAACAGAGGCTATCAGAAATTCAAAGCCAGCTACCTTCTTTTGTAAAGCTTGTGAAAAGCCAAGACGAAAGCTTCGACGAGGTTTTATCCAATGAAGTAAATAATACGGGCAGCATAAGCATTGACAATACCTACAGTGTAGGGAGTTCCAGCGAATCTGGTAGCTATAATACAAAATATAACGATATAATTGAGAGTGCTGCCAAAAAGTATAATATTAGCAGTGCTATAATAAAAGCTGTAATAAAGGCTGAATCCAATTTCAATCCTAATGCAGTATCTTCAGCGGGTGCTATGGGTCTCATGCAGTTAATGCCAGATACAGCCAGAGGACTCGGAGTCAAGGATGCCTTTGATCCTAGTGAAAATATAGAAGGCGGTGTGAGCTTTCTTAAGGATATGCTAAATAAATTCGGAGGAAATTTAGAGCTAGCTTTAGCAGCATATAACGCAGGTTCTGGAAATGTTGTTAAATATGGTGGTGTTCCTCCATTTGAAGAAACACAAAATTACGTTAAAAAAATAACATCCTACTTAAAAAACAAGACCTTTGAGTAATAATATCCTTTGTCAATATTATTACTCTATAAACAATGGAAAATGTATCGCACTACTTTATAAATGTAAATTGTTTAGTTTGATATATATAGTTCCTTTCTCATTATTATAAAATCCTCCGTCTTGCTGTTCAATTTTATGTATTGATCTATAGTTCTAATATAATTAAACCCTAGTTTCTTCCAAAATCTTTTTCCTATGGCATTTCCTGACAATGTTCCTATCAATATACTTTTTATACCATAGTTTCTTCCAAGCAGCTCAATTAATAAATCAACAGCATTGCTCCCTATGCCTTTTCTTTGAAAGCTGTTGTCAATTAATATGGATGAAATCCAAGCTTCTTCATTATTGTCATAGTCAATTCTGCCTTTAATTACTCCTATCATCTTACTGATAGCGCTATCAGAGTCATAAACAAATATACCTACAAAAACTCATGACTGTTTACCAGTACCTCTAAGTATTTTTGGGTAATATCATTAAGAGACATAGCTCTGTCAATTCCAGTAGCATACATATTAATTTCATTTTGGTTATAAAGTTTTAATACTTCATCCAAATCATACTTGGTTATATCTTTGAAACAAAGATTTTTTTCCCGAATGTTTATCGTCAGCATATAATCACCTTTATATAAAACTTTCTATAATTCAAAAATATTTTAATGTATAAAATTATTCTACAAAAGCAATAGAAAATCCTTTTATAACCTTTAAGAAATATTTTGCCAACAAAGTTTCTGATATAATAAAAGCATATATCCATATTTATGTTTAATTTTGTTGATTTATTGGTTATAATGCAGACATATAGAAGAAAGTGGGGAATGTAATGGATATTCGAGATTTGGGTAACAAAGCAAAGCTTTTAGAAGAAATAAATAGTGAGCTGGAGCAGGAATACCCAGCAGAGAAAAAGCTACAGCTTCTTGAAAGATACAAGGATGAATTCAGCAGTTTTATTGATGATTTCATAAGCTTCTATCACAGTAATGTTAACGATATAAATAGTTATGTAAACAAAATTACTACTGAAAAGGAAAAAAAGATCGAAGAGCTCCAAAGTGCAGTTAGTGCACTTACTAAGACGATAATGGAGGAAAAACATGCAAATGAGGTTCAGATGGCACAACTGAGCTACATAGCCTATTATGAGCCAGAAAAAGTAATAACTCTCTTAAGTAACTTACATATAGAAAACTCTAAAAACAAAAAGTATATAAGCTAAGCAAAAGCACATATAAGCAACCGCATATATGTGCTTTTATTTATATCACTGTTTCTTTTCCCTCAAACACTACCCTTAAGAGCTTCTCTGTTCAATCTTATTTCATTCATACTGGCTCATTTCACAGTATTAAAGCTTAATGGAAATTATTATTGGTACCAATATTGGCACTAAGAAGGATAAAACCACTCCTGTTATAAATGATACAACAGCAGTATTGGCATCCGTTGACTTTGATATTACCGGAAGTGATGTATCCATAGCAGTTGCTCCTGCAGGTGCAATAGCCGCAAGCTTACCTACATGCCTTGCTATATATGGTATGCTGATTAAGGCAATAACCTCTCTGCATACATTTGTTATAAAGGCAAGTGCTCCTGTTTCCACACTGTATTTTGACAATTCAATTGCAGATAAGGTATACCAGCCAAAGCCTGCACCTATAGCACCAGACTCATTTAAAGGCAATCCAAGAGCAAAACCCCCTAAGATACTTCCAGCTATACTACCCAACGCTATACTAAAAGGTACAAGCAATATCTTATAGCCCATTGACTTAATCTGATTTATAATATCCTTATTTCTCCCTATATCTATACCTACAAAAAATAAAAGTGTACATAGACCTATGTCAATAACTATTCCGATATGCTGTGCAAAGGCATCTGGAAATATAAACAAGCCCGACAATATGCCCACAGCAACTGCAACTAATATACTAAAGCTCATCCTTTTGCACCGCCTTTTCCTTATGGTTAAAGTATATACTTACTAGCTTAACAGCAGCGATGCTAAATATGATAGAAAACAAAGCAAGAACCAAAGCCTGGACACCAAGCTTTCCAAAGGTGCTTATTATTTCTTTATTGATTCCTATATTTACTCCCATTATGAAGAGCAGCAGCAGTAGGCATGCATACTGTATCTTAGAAAGATTTTTAAGCACTATATCATTTAGCTTACCCTTATTGCTTAGCCATGCTCCTAAAAGAATAATTAGTACATACAATAGTATTCTCACCAAAAAACCCCCCACTAAATATAAAACATATATTATATGCTATCAGAAATATAGACCCACTTCAACTTGGATTAAGTAAAAAACTCTGCTATACTTTTTATGAGTATTAAATTATAGAAGGAGTGGGGCTTCTTGTCTAAGGAGAAACATAGCATATATAAAAGCGACTATGATTACGAAGAAGATGATTATGATCGTTATAAAAATATGAACAAAAATAATAATAAATATCAAGTATATACTAATAAGGCTACTATGAAAAAAACTGAGTTTGACTATGAAGAAGACCCTTATGAGCCTGAGAAAAGCAGATAATAAAAAGCCTTTTGTTTCACTAATGAGACAAAAGGCTTTTTGATAAATTAGTTATTTCATCAATTGACATACATCATTTGCAAATTGTACAGGATCTTCAATTGGAAGTCCCTCAATTAGCAGAGCTTGGTTATAAAGAATATTTGCATACATCTTTACTTTATCCTTGTCCACTGCAAATGCTTGCTTCACAGCTTTAAACATCTCGTGGTTTGTGTTTATTTCTAATATCTTATCAGCCTTGATACCTTGACTATCAGGCATCATATTTAACACCTTTTCCATTTCAATGGAAAGTTCACCCTCACTTGCAAGACAAACAGGATGACTCTTTAGACGTTTTGAAGCCTTAACATCTTTTATCTTACCGTCCAAAGCTTCCTTCATAAAGTCAAATAGCTCCTTGTCTTCATCCACTTCCTTATCAGCTTCTTTATCCTCAACATCAAAGCCTAAATCGCCACTGGAAACAGACTTAAATTCCTTTTCCTTGTATTTTGTCAGAATTTTGATAGCAAATTCATCAACATCATCTGTTAAATACAACATTTCGAAGCCCTTATCTATTAGCATCTCTGTTTGTGGAAGCTTTTCGATTCTTGCTACACTATCACCACTTGCATAATAAATATACTTTTGATCTTCCTTCATGCGAGAAATGTATTCATCAAGACTTACAAGTTTTTTCTCAGATGAGGAGTAGAACAACAATAAATCCTGCAACAATTCCTTATTGCTGCCCCAATCTGCATAAACTCCATATTTTAACTGTTTGCCGAAGTTGTTATAAAACTCTTCATACTTCTCACGTTCATTTGTAAGCATTGACATAAGCTCACTCTTAATCTTTTCTTTTATCTTCTTAGCTATAATTTTTAACTGTCTATCGTGCTGTAAAAGTTCTCTTGAAATATTTAGAGAAAGATCTGCAGAGTCAACCAAGCCTTGAACAAAGGCAAAGTAATCTGGCAGCAGGTCAGAACATTTCTCCATAATCATAACACCGTTTGAATACAGCTCTAAGCCCTTTTCAAAGTCCTTACTATAAAAATCATAAGGGGCACTAGAAGGTATATATAGTATAGTATTATAGCTTGTTACACCATCAACACTTGCATGTATATACTTTAGCGGTTTCTCATAACCGAAGTGCTTTTCGGTATAGAAATTATTATAATCCTCTTCCGTAAGCTCATTTTTGTTCTTTCTCCATATAGGCACCATACTGTTTAAGATTTCTTCTTCAAAATAGTCTTCGCGTTCAGTCTCACTGCCTTCTATTGGCTTGCTTTTCTTTACAAGCATTTTGATAGGATATTTTATAAAGTCAGAGTACTTTTTTACTAAGGATTTTAATCTATATTCATCAAGATACTCATCATATTTTTCATCCTCAGTATCTTCTTTGATTTTAAGTATTATTTCTGTGCCTATTGTGTCCTTATCACAAACATCAATAGTATAGCCCTCTGCACCTTTTGACTGCCATATATAAGCTTCATCTGAATTTATAGCCCGACTTCTTACCGTCACTAAATCAGATACCATAAAGGCAGAATAAAAGCCTACTCCAAATTGACCAATTATATCAATTCCATCTTTTGCTTCATTTTCATTCTTAAATTCAAGAGAACCACTTCTTGCAATAGTACCAAGGTTATTCTCCAGATCTTCTTTTGTCATACCTATACCAGTATCAGTAATAGTAAGTGTTTTATTTTCTTTGTCTGAGCTAATTTTTATAAAAAAGTCATTTTTATCAAAGCTGGTTTTTTCATCAGTAAGTGCAATATAATATCGTTTATCAATTGCATCACTAGCATTTGATATAAGCTCTCTAAGAAATATTTCTTTGTGGGTGTAGATTGAGTTAATCATAAGGTCTAGTAGTCTTTTTGATTCTGCTTTAAATTGTTTTTTTGCCATTTTATCATTTCCTTTCCTTTTTTAACAACAATAATAATAATTTAATTAGGTAATATGTACCACTTGTTAGCACTCGCTATTATCGAGTGCTAATTTTATATTAAATAACTTTCTTTTATTTGTCAATTACTTATTGTAATTTTTTATTCAAAACCTATCTGAACATCTATTTCTACACTTATAAATAAAAAACTACTCATTTCTGAATAGTTAAATCATTCAAATATGGTGAAGTTGATAGAATTTGAATCCACAAGAAAGTTAGACCTTAGCCACTCATGGGGAATGTCCATCTCTGTCCATTTTACTATAATTGTATGCTATTGTTTTATGTTCCACAGTTTTGCAACAACTTTTAGATTAATATAATCCGAACCCATTGATTTCACTGATGGATTCGGATATTTTTATTTCACATTTTAGTCATATATATGTTGTGTTTAGTTGAGAATTGTGGTATAATAAAATGTGTGCGAAAGGTGGTTATTCTATATGTTCCTTAGAAAAAATACCAATAAAAAAACTGGGCGTACTTATCTTGCTATTGTTCAAGGCTACCGAGATAAAAATGGTGTATCACGTTCGAAAACCATTAAATCATTAGGATACCTTGATGAATTAGAAAAAGAATACGAAGATCCGATTCATTTTTTTACTGCTGAAGCAATAAAAATGGATGAACAGCGGTTGAACGAAAATGCTGATTTCCACTTTTCAATTCAAAAAAATAGTTTAATTCCAACCGATTCTACTAATAGAAAAAATTTTGGTTATGCTGCTTTGAGCAAAATTTATCACGAATTGGGCATTCATGATTTTCTTTTTAACCGTCAGCGTCATTCTAAGGAAGATTACGATGCTAATGCCATCATGAAGATGCTAGTTTTTTCTAGGCTTATTGCTCCTGCTTCTAAGAAGAAATCTTACGAGGGCAGAAACCGTTTCTTTGAAAAAGACAACTATTCTATAGATGATGTTTACCGTTGCTTATCTCTCTTTAATAAGCACAAAGACAGTATGCAACTTTGGATCAACGATAAAATAAAAACACTTTATGGGAGGGATACAAGTCTAGTTTATTATGATGTAACTAACTACTACTTCGAATCCGATAAAATAGACGACTTTAAGAAAAAAGGAGTTTCAAAAGAACACCGACCTAACCCAATTGTACAGATGGGACTCTTTATGGATAACAATGGTCTTCCTATTACTTACCAACTCTTTCCAGGTAACACCAATGACTGCCTGACCTACCGTCCAAATCTTTCACGTATCAAAAAAGATTATGGACTTGGCAAAGTAGTTGTAGTCGCAGACAAGGGAATGACCACTGGCGATAACATCTGGTATACCCTTTCAGCTGGAGATGGCTATGTTTTCAGTATGTCTGTCAGAGGGGCTGATAAAGAGCTAAAGAATTATGTCTTAAACGAAGATAGCTACGAATGGCTTGGAAGCGAATATAAAAGAAAAGCTCGTCTTTATCCTCGCACCATACAGGTAACCACTAATACTGGTAAGAAGATAAAAAAGAGCGTAGATGAAAAACAAGTTGTATTTTATAGTGAAAAGTATGACAAACGCGCAAAAGTGGAACGTGCCGCTGTGATAACAAAAGCACAAGATTTAATTGCTAATCCCAGAAAATATACCCGTGCTACTTCCTATGGGGCTGCAGGATATGTTAAAAATATAGATTTCAACAAAGAAACAGGAGAAATACTTTCACCTGGCAAAGCTTTGGAATTGGATCTTCATAAACTTAAGGAAGAAGAAGCTCTTGATGGTTACTGTGTCATCATAACCAGTGAAATTGAAGAAACTTCTGACCGCATCATTGAAATGTACCGCGGATTATGGAAAATTGAAGAATCTTTCCGCGTCACTAAAAGTGACCTAGAAGCAAGACCTGTATTTGTTTCAAGAGAAATCACATACAAGCTCATTTTCTTACTTGCTTTATTTCATTAGTTATTGCCAGAATCCTTGAAATGAAGATTGAGTATAAATATAGCATTACAAGAATTCTTGAAAGTTTAGGGAAAGCCGAATGCACTCATGTTCAACAGAACTACTATTTATTTGACTATTATGATGAAATTTTAGATACTATCGGAAACAAACTAGACATTGATTTTAGCAAGCAAATCTTGCCACTTGGAGAAATAAAAAAATTTTTAGGAACAATCAAAAAATAAGGTTTTACACTACAACTTTCTGACAAAAATAAACAGCCTAAAAGCCTCTGTTTTCAAGGGTTCAAGGCTGTTTTTACGTCTGTTTTGCTGCAGAAGTCAGGTTAAATAACTTTCTTTTATTTGTCAATTACTTATTGTAATTTTTTATTCAAAATCTATCCGAACATCTATTTCTACACTTATAAATAAAAAACTACTCATTTCTGAATAGTTAAATCATTCAAATATGGTGAAGTTGATAGAATTTGAATCCACAAGAAAGTTAGACCTTAGCCACTCATGGGGAATGTCCATCTCTGTCCATTTTACTATAATTGTATGCTATTGTTTTATGTTCTCCGCTATAACGTTCCAAATAAAAATTTGTTAATTATTGTTGATATAGCAGGTAATTTAATCCCCATGGATATCATCACACTAAAAATAAAACCCATGAACCATAAAACCACAAAACAGATTAACTCCCTCCTCAAGTGTTTTTGTATCAAGCTAGGAATTTGCCATAAAGCAAGCGAAGCAAACCCAAGCATCAATAACACAATCATATGTTTAGCCCTCCTTTTTAGGCAATTTTCGTACTTTGGCTACAACCAGCGTAATAAGCGGAATTCCGATTTGAAAGAGAGCTGCATAGATAGGGTAGCCTTCACTTGCGAACTCAAACATTTGCATAGTATTTTCTACATTAGTTAGGGCCAAAATGACCATGAGAATCCCTACAGGAAGAATTATTGGGCGGTAGCTTTGTAAATTGAAAACCTGTGCCAGACCTAAAACTGTTCCATAAAACAGTACCGAGACTTTGATAAACCCCATTGTGATTAAGCTAGTGGCAACCAAAACCTCCAAACGGACGATGATATCTCCAATGTCAATGATTTGCGCTGCAATGTAGGATGGATAATCTAAAACCTCAATCATTTGCCCCAATACCGCAGCATTTCGGGCTACAGCCATAATTAGAATAAATCCCGCTATTACCAAACCCCCAAAACAGCAGAAGACGCTTTTTCTGGTTTATCAACAAAAGCCAACACCATTAAAAATGCTACTATTTCCTCAAATGGAAAGCTTGCTGCACTGTGACTTGCCCATAATAGTTTACTGATGGGTACATCCAAAATGGGCTTCAAGTTATTTAGGTCAATATAGGGAATTAGAAACAGCGTATCTGAAAATACAACCAAAATGCTAACCGATACTAGAATTAAGCTACATCTGGCTAATACCTCAATACCTCTGCCCACAGTTGAGGCACACACCAGCATAAGCAAAATAAGTAAAATTGTATTCGGAGTAGCGGGGTATATTTCCAATTTGAAAAAACGGACATAATTATTTAAAACCATTGCACCCAGATGAAAAAGATACCAGATGAATAGCACGGATATACACTTGCCCAGAATCTTTCCATAGACAATAGAATTTATTTCAATAATCGTCTTACCTTTAAATTGAATGGCCAAGGCAGTGAGTACCCAGGTTATAAGTAAACCTTCCATCAATCCTAAAGTACAAGCAATCCATGCATCGTGTTCGACACCCTGTCCAGGCATAATGATGACAGAAGAACCGAAAACAAACCCTAATATTAAAGTGCTTAGTTGAAAATTAGATATTTTACCTTTCTCCAAAAACATAAATTATACTCCTTGTATAATGTAGTCATAAACATTGATAATAAATCAGTCAAATTATTCTCGAATGTTTCCTCTGAATATATCATCTAATGTTCACAACTCATAATCTAATTTTAATTACCATTTCTTAAATATGATTTTTATCAATTTAGTTTATTAGAAACTGTTAACCAGTTAATCCATAATGATATAATATCTCCTGAATAGAGAAGATAGATGTTTACCTCCTGAGTTGTAAGTAATTACATATACTCGTTAAATAGCGTATCATTCCATCAGTGAGAGTTCTGTGTTTTAGCTGGTTGGGTTTCCTATCTAGGAATTACCCGTGTCACTAACAAGGTTGCAGCTTCATTGATAGAAGTGGAATCTCTACTCTACCTTAATTTTAAAAAAGGGAGATATTAATTATGTCAAAATACTTAAATAGCCTTGTCGTAGGCATCGATGTTGCTTCTGAATTTTCTTTTGCCTCAGTTCTTGCTCCTGATGGTAGTAAGTATAAAAGGCCTTTTAAATTTTTTCATACTGCTGTGGGCTTCAACTACTTAATAGAGCAAATAAAAAAAGCAGAAGAAGAGTTTTCAACAGCGCCCGTATTCTTCATGGAATCCACTGGCGTGTATCATCTAACTCTTTTCCACTTTCTCAAGGATAACAAGTTTGAGACCTTCGTTATCAATCCTCTTGTTACTAATTGTAACAAAAATAAGGACATTAGGAAAGTGAAAAATGATAGAAATGATGCATTATCTATCGCCAAATTAGGAAAGTTTGAAGATATCAAGGTTTCATCTGATTCAGATATCAACATGTTTACTCTTAAACTATTAATACGCGATTACTATAAACTTATTGATGATCGTTCTAGCTACAAAAAGAAGCTTAGCACTACTTTAAATATATTCTTTAGTGGATATCAAAATATTTTTTCTGATATTTGTGGCAATGTCTCAATGAACATATTGAAAAGATATTCTTCCCCACAAGCAGTTCTTTCAGCTCCAAAGCAAGATATCATAGATATTTTACTTTATTCAAGAAAGGGTCTTGAGTGGGCTGAAAAGAGGTATTCTATTCTCGTAGACAGTGCTAAAAATGCTCAATTTGTAAGTTTATCATCTCCCAGATTATCAATATCTGTTGCTACTTGTATCTCTCTTTATGAAGCTATTGATATTCAAGCAGCAAAGCTTCTTAAGGAGATAGAATGCTTTATTGGTAGTGATGAGATGCCTCCTGCGTTGTCTAAAAATATATCGCTATTAATATCTATACCAGGCATCGGATATATTACAGCCATTACCATATTAGCTGAGATTGGCAGTATTGATAAATTTGTCTCTCCAAAGCAGCTTGTAGCTTTCTTTGGTATTGATCCTGCTGTTAACGAATCAGGTAAATTTAAAGGTGATAGAGTCAAAATGTCTAAACGTGGTACAAGGCTTGGTAGAAGAGCCCTTTACGCTGCTGCATTAGCTTCTATTAGAACTAAACGTAATGGTGAAGCTACCAATCAAATCCTACTTAAATACTACCAAGACAATCTCAAAGGCAAGAAGGCGAAGGTTGCTTTAGTTGCTATTATGCATAAGCTTATCAAATACCTATTTGCAGTATTGAGAAACCAGCAAGAGTACCAAATAAGAGACCCTAAACTACACCAGAAAATGTTCTTGGAGAACAACAGTAAGCAAGTCGCATAACTTATATTGTTATTATCCTAATTTGCCATTGTTCGTGTTTAATAATGGTGTTTTTGTTGTGTTCAAAAATAAGGATCATCTTTTTAAAAATAATTGTTGACTTTAATTAGCTGGTCTAATTCTTCTTTAATCCTTAATTAATGATTTATTTATAGTTCCGATTTCATTTATATGCGTTTCTACCTTTACCACAACTTCTATATCAGGATACAGTTCATCCCACAACGGTTTCAGTTCTTTCCATTCCTTTTTATATTTTCGATGCACCGCCTCCCCAAACCCAAAAACATCTGCGTCTAGAGAAAAAGATTTCTTAACTGTTGACATTACTTGACTTCTTATCTCTTTAGCCTGTTCCTTTTCTAATTCATGCAGGATGTCAAAGTTCATATCCTGGTGAACTTTGTACTCCAATAGGTTTGACTCCTCATGTATCTTAATAGTAATTTTGATCTTGTCGTCTTGCAGTTCAGGAATGATCTTGGATTCAGACTTAATAATTTCTAGGCTTGCTTCTGGAATCATCACATTTCCTTTTTTAATCTTATTAATGACCCATAGAAGACCACTTGATTCTTGTTCATTTAGTCGCCCTATCATCTTATCCATTTTAAAAACTGCTGTTCCAGTAATACGAATTTTCTGTATTTTTTCTCCTTTCAAACCAGTTTCTTCAAAGATTCCTACTATGGGGACAATAGGAGCAGTGGTTTCACTCATTAACCGTGTAGCAAATTCTATAGATGTGACCTCTGGGTATTTTGAAAAAGCCGCTGACAATTTTATCTCAGCAGCCATTCCGAATGCCTGAATATTTTCCATTCCATCCTGGATTCCTAAAATATCACTGGCTTTTTTCTCTGATACTACCATCAAAACGTTGGAGCGACCTAATGGATTTCTGTTAATAGTGTCAATAAATCTATAGATTCCTTGTTCTGCCCCATCCCTACCGAAGACATAAACCTGGGTATGCTGATAATTTGGGATGCGGCTACCATGCTGTGTATAGCGATTTAATGCATCATATGGAGATGAACCCGTACTGAGGTCAAGTTGAATAGTATGGAGTGCATTACCCCCTTTTTGCTCTCCACCTCCACTGTTACTTGAAGAACCTTTTATCTCGCTGGGAATAATGGATTGATAGGTCATTGTAACCGCTCCTGTGTCCAGATTGATATCCCAACCCAGTCCAGACACAATTAATAATTTATTCAACTCCTTACTATCCCAACACCCGGATAAGAATCCCGGAATAATGATTAATAAAATAACCACATAAATTTTAAAACGCTGTTCTCTCTTCATTATCTTTCCCTCTCACTAGTCCTAGTTTTGGGAATCTGTGGCATTTGTTTCTGGCGATTGCCGCCTTGTATCAGGTGAATCTAAAGAATCAGGACGTCTGTCCATTGCCCATAATGGTGCCCTTATAAAAGTATCTTTCAAGCCTCGAATGTTGAGTGGTGCTACTGGAGACAAATAGGGTACCCCCAGGGAGCGTAAAGAAGCTAGGTGACTGAGTATCTCAATCGATACTATGACTATTCCGAACAGACCTAAAAAACCTGCCACTACTGTCATAATAACTCGAAACACGGCCCCGAGGTCAGCAAAAGGAACGACTAAAAAGGAGGCAATAGCTGTTGTCGCTATCACTATTACCATGGGAGCTCCTATCAGACCTGCTGATACTGCTGCTTGCCCTATTACTAGGGCACCAACAATACTAACTGCCTGACCAAGTGAACGGGGCATTCTTAGACCTGCCTCTCGTAGTATTTCGAACAGTATAAGCATTAATAGGGCTTCTAATGTAACTGGAAGAGGAAGCCCTTCCCTTGATGCCGCCACCGAAACCAGCAATTGAGTCGGAAATAATTCCGAGTGAAAAGCTTCTAAGGAAACAAAAACACCTGGCAAATAGATACTAAGTAAAAAGCCCAACAATCGAATCCACCGTATAAATGCAGAAAAAAATGGACGGGCATAATAATCATCTGGATTTTGTAAACCTTCAACAAATAAAAAGGGCATCGTTAAGGCCATCGGAGAGCCATCAACAAATATGGCAGCACGACCTTCCAATATTCTGGCAGCTACCACATCTGGTCTTTCACTAGTGCCGATAGTAGGGAATAAGGATGTCGGACTATCTTCAATAAATTGTTCTATATAGCCAACATCCAGAATAATATCAGTATTTATCCGTTTTAACCGTTGATTGATTTCTTTTATGAGATTATCCGGGGTTATACCCTTTATATAAGCAACTGAAACATCTGTTTTTGACCGCTCCCCAATTTGTAGACTCTGAAAAGTTAAGCGTGGATCTCGAATCTTTCGGCGCAGTAAAGCTGTGTTAGTACGCAGTGTTTCAGTAAAACTATCTTTTGGCCCCGAATTGATACTTCGTTTTTTGGCTCCTCGATGCTTCGTGATTCCCAGCCCTTGGCATCAACAAGTAGAGCCTGGGCTACGCCTTCAACCAAAATCGCAATATTACCTGTTAGTACATCAGAGATAACCACATCAATATCTTCAGTACAAATTATTTGTCCTACAGTTAACACACTTGATTTAATAAAATCAATTAGGCTAGATTGGTCTTGGATAACATTATCCTTAATCAAGTGCAGATCAAACATCAATGGCTGTAAGATATGATAATTTAGCAAATCTCTATCTACCAGACCATCAATAAAAATAACAGCTGCATCAACATTCAAATTTGTGCCAATCTTAACATGGCGGATAATTACATCACTGCTCCGACCAAGGAACTCTCTTAGAGTCTGAAGGTTCTCCTCTAGGTTCTTAGAAAGATAAACTTGGGAACTATATTGTTCTGAATCCTTTTTAGGGTTATTGTTTTGCATTCTTTGAAAATGTAGTTTTTTTGAAAGCAAGCCTAGCAAAAAACCCACCCCTTTTCTCAGTACTATATGATTTATCTCATATACTTTCAAGTTTAAGAATGAAAATATTATCATCTTATACTGTAGTTTTTATTGATGTAATTTCTTTGAGTAATACAACAATTTATTGGATTGTTTAATATTATATCCATTAGATAATGATACTATTCTATGTATCAATTTAAGAGCATTTAATGTGCTTTGTTAAAAGTTCCAAACAAAAAACTCCAAAGTCCTAAAACTTTGAAGTTCAATAATAAGCACCGAGTATCTTTTTTACTTTTCTTTCATAGTCCCACTATATATAAATACTAATTTTAGTCTTATCTATATCTTAAACTTTTGCACCATTTGAACCAGCGTATCACTACTCTCATTAGCATCTTTGGTGCTTCGCATGACTTCAGCCACTTTCTCAGCAATAGAAGTAGTCTTCTCAGCGATATTCGCCGTTCCACTAGCACCTTCATTGGTTGCACTTGTCACCTCATTTATTGCAACAACTATGCTTTGAGTTGAAGCAAGCAGTTCTTCTGCAGTGGCACTAAAGTCCGATACTATATCATTAATAGTCTGTGCATCTTGACTATATTTTTCTGTTGCGTCCAACATAGTCTCATAGTCCTTGTCCACATCAGTTTCTATATAATTCAATAGGTTATTTGAACTCATAGCTAGATTATCAACTGAATGAATAACAACATTAGTTATTTTCTGAATTTGTGTAGCTGTTGTCTTAGAATCTTCAGCCAGCTTCCTAATCTCATCTGAAACGACTGCGAAACCTCTTCCTGCTTCTCCTGCTCTCGCAGCTTCTATAGCAGCATTCAGTGCTAATAGGTTTGTTTGATTGGTTATTTGCAAAATAGCTTCTGTCAACGTAGTGATTTGTCCCACAGCTTTGGATTCCTCTAAAGCTTCTCCAAGGTTATCCTTTACTCCCTTAAATACCGCAGCAGTGTTTTGTTGTGATGCAATGAAGTCATTTCTTAATGTCATAGCGCGCTTGCTAATTTCTCCAGCTGAAAGTGCGCCATCCTGTGCTTTTTCTGAAATCGACTCTATTGCTCTTTCAATCTCAGAGGAAGTAGCATTCATTTCTTCCGTTGATGCCGCAGTTTCTTGCATTCCAGCAGAGAGTTGCTCTGTAGTAGCGGATATATCTTCAATTTCTGTATTCAATCTAATAATATTTTGTTGCGATGCCAAGAAAGAACTGGCTACATTTGCAGATTCAGTTTTAACGGCTTTTACTATATCTTTTACCGACGTTTGCATCGTATCCATCGATAAAGCCAAGGTGCCTACTTCATCTTTTCTTTTAATTAATTGTACAGATATTTGCTTAGAAAAATCTCCTGTTGCCATGACCCTAAGATGCTCTGATGCTACTTTTATTGGATTAGCCACCGTTCCAGCAATAAAGTAACCGAACCCAATGCTTATAAGTAGGATAACCATCGATGCAATTATGATGGATGTCATTAATGTACTTAAGCCCGACAGGACCTCGGTTTTGGGTGCCGCTACAGCAATAGACCAGTCAGTACCCTCTATTGGTGAAAACCCAAGATACTTAACAACACCCTTATAGCTGTAATCACCAACACCAGTTTTCTTTTCAACCATCTGTTTTTCTATTTCAACTAAAGATTTGAGCTTTGGATTTGTCTTCAAATTCGCAAAATTATTGTCCTTTGCTTTCACGAAGTCTTTGTTACTATGTGCAACGGTTGTCCCATCTTTTCCAATCATAAATGCTTTTCCAGTTTTACCAAATACAATATCACTGATAATACTGCATAACTCATAGCCATCTCTTACGCCAATTAATACGCCTGTAACAACCCCATGGCTCTTAATTGGTACCGCATAGATAATAGTGACAGAGCCATCATTTTTATTAACAATTGGATCTGTTACAATCCTCTTGCCAGACAATGCTTGCTTAAAATATTCACTGCTGCTAATGTCAGTCGTTTTGCCATCTGTAGAAACAAGACTTCCGCTACTGTCAGCAATACCCATCGTAATATGCCCAGCTCTTTTTGTTCTTCATTTAAAATGAAAGATTTTATTTCCCATGTCGTCATTGAATCACTGAGCTCATGCCGATTTGCCATAACCTCAAGAAGTGAGAACTGTTCATCAATACGATTCGATACCACACGAGACGCTTGAACTGCCAATTGTGGTAGAGTTTCATTTACACTTGTCACCAACGCTTTTGATGCTGTCACATTTGAAATAACTCCTAGCCCCGCACACACGAATAGCAAGAGTACTCCTAAGTAGATAACTATTTTTGCTTTAATACTTTTCACATTTTTGTCCCCCTTATTAATTAGAATTCTGAAAATTTTCATAGAGATATACCCATAACCTAACTTACACTTACTTTTTTTATAATTTTTATTTAATGTCTGATTGCGTATATTCCGCATATTGTATATATTATCACTTTTAACTACATTTAACAACATTTAACAACATTTTATTTATATGTTATTAAAATTAGCTAAATCAGATACTTTTTTTATACATTATAAAAAAAACCTGAAGTATTTCTACTTCAGGTTTAAATCTCATATATGGTGCGGTCGATGGGACTTGAACCCACATGGTTGCCCACACGCCCCTCAAACGTGCGCGTCTGCCAGTTCCGCCACGACCGCTAATATCACAGAATAATTATATACGCATCATCTATATGTGTCAACATAAAATTATATACAGGAAATAGCCCTTTAGACAAACTTTCTACTATTATCTTTTATCCTTTGCTATAAACCAATTTTGTATATTTCTGTAAGGATTTATTGCATCGGGAATAACCTCGCCCTTTATCTTATCTCGTGTTACTACTGCGGACTCTCTAAAGAACAGGCTTACACATGGCACTTCTTCCCTAAAGGTTTGCTGTACTCTTTTATACATTTCTAGGCGCATGTTATCATCAGTGGCAATATAAGCTTGATACAAATTATTATCCATGCTTAAATTTGAATATGACATAAAGTTCTTTCCACTTGCAATTTGCGTACTATGAAAGGCAAAGGACAAGTCCTGATTAGGAGATAGATTGTAGCCTGTTAACACAGCATCAAACTGTTTAGTTGCAAGCGCATTTTTCATTTCCTCAAAAGGCACCATTTTAAGCTCTACAGAGAATCCTATTTCTTCTAGGTTTCTTTTTATTTCTTCTGCTGCTTTTACTCTAAATTCGTTTTCATTATTTGTCAGCAATGTGAATTTTAGAGTTTGCAGTACATCATCAAACTTTCTTTCTAGTATCTTATCACTGTTGGCATCTTCAAAGCCTGCCTGCTTTAATAGGTTTGAGCATCTACCTTGCTTGTGAGACTTATCTCCTTACCATCATAAAGCCATGAATTTGGATGTATAGGTACATCGGTCAATACAGCATTCCCCAATAGATATTTGTCTATAATGCCTTTTCTATTTATCGCAGCAAGAATAGCTTTTCTAACTGCTTTATCTTGGAAAATCGAGTTGTTGTAGTTAAAGCCTATAAAATCATAATCCAGCGAGGTATATTTATAGGTATTAACATTCTTTAATTCACTGTATTTTTCCCAGTCATAGGATTGCGTATGCAGCATATCTAATTCCTTCGCCTGAAAGGCTGTAGAGAAAGCATCCAAATCATTAATAAACTGTATCGAAATTTTTTCTATATAGGGCTTTTTACCTTCAGCTTCAACACTTCCTAGTCTAATCCATTTATCATTTGGCACTAGTACCATTTGCTTAAGCTTTTCATAGCTTAGTATTTTGTAGGGTCCAGATACTGCTGGAATTTCATTAGGGCTTGCTTTTAATATATGCTCCGGTATTATTGGCACAGTTAAAATATCTAAGCCATTGGCATATGCCTGATCAAAAACTATAGTAATTGTATTTTCGCCCTCTGATTTATAGCTGTAAACATGCTCAAGTACATTTTTAAAGGCAGAAGTTTGTGATGCTTTTATGGTATCAAGAGAAAAGACTACGTCAGCAATTGTGATTTTCTCTCCATCGCTCCAATATAAATCGTTCTTTAATGTAATAGTAAATCTTGAAGTTGATTCTATATATCCCCATTTCTGCGCAATAACAGGTACCAGCTTTAAACTCTTGTCATACTCTGCCAATGGTTCAAACATTAGCTTTGAAGCATCTAAAAAAGTCCTGCTGTTAATGGTAAGCGGGTTCAATTCCTTTGGTTCCACCGCTCCCATAATTAGAGTACCTCCCACTGAGGGCTTTTCATTTTCTATTTTTACTTCGGTCTGATCTACTTCATTATTTATCTGCTCACAGGAGCTTAAAACAATTGAAAATATAAAAATTACCATTATCAAAACATAGGTTTTTTTATTAAACTTCATCAATCTCACCCTTTTACTTTTGTTCCATATTTTGTAATAACAATTCAATAAAAGCATTAATCCCATTCATAAAGCTTTTCATATATATTAATATTTTTATTTACTCTCTCCACAAAGTTACTAGTTTCTTTAAAAGGGATATAATCCAAATTTTTTCCATCCCTGCTTAATTCCTTATTATCTAACCATTTATCTACATTTCCACTGCCTCCATTGTAGGCGGCAAATCCTAATGTCTGATTATTATTATAATAATCAAATAAATGTCTTATATACCAGCACCCAAATCTTATATTGATTTCGGGATCAAATAGCATATCCTCATTATAATTCTTAATCTCTAGTTTATTTGCAATCCAGCTTCCAGTGCATGGTGTTATTTGCATAAGCCCTTTAGCTCCCTTATTGGATTCTGCAAATATGTCAAAGTTGCTTTCTGTCTTTATAATTGCAGCTACAAGGGGTGCAGGAAGCTCGTATTCTTCTGCGTATTTTGATATATCCTCCTCATAATGCAGTGGATATATCATTTTCATAATGGCCGGTATCTGCAGCATAGCAAAATAAGCTATACAAAGCAATATTACAGCCATTATCAAATTTATTTTTTTTCGTTTTTTCAATTGCTAATCTCTCCTAGACTACATATTATACCACAACTCACTTACCTTTTCTTTAACTTTATCCAATGTCTGTGTATTATCTATAACAACATTGGTATATTCCATTCTTTCTTCATCTGTCATTTGTGCGTTTATTCTGTTTTGTGCATTATTACGAGATAATTTATCACTATCCATCAGCCGAATAAGCTGAGTTTCTTTATCAACTACAACAAGCCAAACACAGTCAACACACTTATATAAACCCATTTCAATTAAAATAGCAGCATCCACTACTACAGCTTTCTTGTTCTCTTTCTCATAAAATAAAATTATATCTTTTACCTTTTTTATTATCTCAGGATGAGTGATTTGATTCAATAACGTAAGCTTTTGATGATCAGAAAACACTATATTCCCCAGCTTTTTTCTGTTTATGCTACCATCAGACATCAAAATGTCCTCACCAAAATTCTCTATTATCTTATTATATGCAGTCTCGCCCTGTACTACAACATCCCTGCCAATCAAATCAACATCTATAACAACTGCTCCAAGCTCCTTTAGTATGTTGGATACGGTACTTTTCCCGCTTGCAATACCGCCTGTAAGTCCTATAACCTTCATCTAAACCACCTCTTACTCTTACTTATACTACTATGTATGTTATTTTGCATCATACCAATTATTGCCTGTATTAACGTCAGCTGTTAGAGGAATCTTCAAATTCATAGCCTGCTGCATGTTTCTAACAACAAGCTCTTTAACCTGCTCTACCTCTGAATTGTGAGCTTCTACAATCAATTCGTCATGAACCTGGAGAATCAGCTTGCTTTTTAGCTTTCTTTCTTTCAATTCATTAAAAACCTTTATCATAGCTATCTTTATTATGTCGGCGGCACTTCCTTGAATAGGCGTATTCATTGCGATTCTTTCTCCCATACCTCGTTGTATAGCATTTCTTGAGAGTATTTCAGGAATATATCTTCTTCTATTCAACAAGGTGACTACATATCCCTTTTCCTTAGCTTCTACAATTGTATTGTCCATATACTGTTTTACATTGGGATATCTATTGAAATAACTATCAATATAAATCTTTGCTTCCTTCTTTGGAATTTTTAAATCTCTTGACAATCCATAATCGCTGATACCATATACTATACCAAAGTTTACTGCCTTTGCTCGGCCTCTCATCAAAGAATTAACCTGATCCTTCGGCACATTAAACACTTCACTTGCTGTTCTGGTATGTATATCCTCGTTATTAACAAAAGCGTCAATAAACTTTTCATCTCCAGATATATGAGCAAGAACCCTAAGTTCGATTTGTGAATAGTCGGCATCTACCAAGGTATAGTCTGAATTACTAGAAACAAAAACCTTTCTGATTTTTCTTCCATTCTCAGTCTTTATTGGTATGTTTTGCAGATTAGGCTCTGTGCTGCTTAAGTCGTCCTGTAGCAGTTGCTGTTTGATTTAGCTTACTATGTATTTTGCCTGTCTTTGGGTTTATAACATTTATCATACCATCAATATAAGTTGACTTTATTTTTAGAAGCTGTCTATATTCTAGAAGCTTTTCAATTATCTGATGCTTGCCTAGCAATGCCTCTAATACCTCAACATCAGTGGAGTAGCCTGTTTTGGTCTTTTTTATAACTGGTAGTCCTAGCTTTTCAAAAAGAATGACTCCCAGCTGTTTGGTAGAGTTTATGTTAAAGCTTTCCTCTGCATCCTGATAAATGCTATTAGTCAGCGCATCAATTTGTGTCGAAAACTCCGCGATAGTTCCTCTAACATTGACTTGTCAACCTTAAATCCGGTGTACTCCATATCTGCCAAAACAGATAGCAGAGGAAGCTCCACTTCATAATAAAGTTTATCTAAGGAATCGTCCTTAAGCATTTGCTGCATAGGAGCAATAAGTCTTGCTATAGCAGTCACACTGCCAGCATATTTTTCCTCTTCACTGCCGTCCTTAGATTTATAATCTGCAAAGCTTTCTCCTAGTATATCTCTACTTATATCTCCTAGATTATACGTGCCCTTTGAAGGATCAAGTACATAGGCAGCTATCATCGTGTCAAAGCTAATGTTATTTACACTTATATCGTATTCCATAAGCTGTAGAACATCTTGTTTAATATCATGACCTGCCTTTGCAATTTTTTTATCCTCCATTAGCTGCTTTAGGTAATTAATAGTTTCATTCTTTATATCAAAGCAATAGGTTTCCCCATCTATATTAAGATATGCCTTAAATATACTATATCTTTCACCTACTAGCTTAAAGGCTATAGCTCCTGCCGTATTAGCTTTATTTATGAGCTCATCTAAGTCAGCTGATGATAAAGCTTGTTTTATTTTAATAATTTGATGCTCTTCTATAGTAGGCTGTGCTTTTCCTTCTGCTTCCATCTTGTTTATAAGGTTCTTAAATTCCAGCTCTTTAAAGTATTCATATAGTTTTTGACTGTCTGGGGTATTTAACTGAAATTCATCAATACTCATATCTATAGGCACATTTCTTATTATTGTAGCCAGCTTTTTGGAGAACACCGCTTGCTCCCTATATGTTTCAAGGTTTTCTCTTACCTTGTTCTTTTCATTTCAGAGCTATGCTCTAGTGTGTTTTCTAATGTTGCATACTGTTTTATTAGTGATAACGCGGTTTTCTCTCCTATGCCAGGTACTCCTGGTATATTGTCTGATGCATCTCCCATAAGTCCTTTCATGTCAGTAACTTGTTCTGGCGTAATCTCATATACCTCCATCAGCTTATCTCTGTCAAACTCCACCATTTCACTTATTCCCTTTTTGGTTATAAAAACATGAACATGCTGGTTTATAAGCTGAAAAGCATCTTTATCTCCTGTAACTATCAAGGCTTCTATTTCTTTGCTGCTGCATAGCTCTGAGACGGTACCGATTATATCATCAGCTTCGTAGCCATCAATTTCCATTTGTTTTATGTTCATGGCAGCAATTATTTCCTTAAGTACAGGTATCTGCTCCACCATATCCTCAGACATTTTTGTCTTCCCGCTTTATATTCTGCGTACTCCTTATGTCTTAGAGTAGGAGCCTTTCGATCAAAAGCGATGCCTATATGCGTTGGCTTAAGCTCATCTATAAGCTTATACAGCATATTGATGAAGCCATATATAACATTTGTATGCAGTCCCTTTGAGTTTGTCAAGGGTGGCAAGGCATAAAATGCCCTGTGCATAAGACTGTTGCCATCTATAATTACAAGTTTTTCCTTGTTCATAAGTAAAATCCTCCGTTTATCCTTTGTATAATATTTATTGTACCCAATATCCCTTGCTATTTCTATAGTAAAATATAAATAACAAAGTATTTCTCTATATATAATCATCAATGCATAAAAAAATCCGACTTACGTCGGATTTAAGCTACTTCTTTCTTTTTTTAATGAAGTATATTGCCAGTACTGTACCTACTCCCAATATCAAAATATAGGGCAATGTTGATACTAGAAATACAAACAACCATGCCATACCATTTTTTATACTGTTTATTGTGTTAATTAAGCCTTGTTTAGCACGATTCCATACGCTCCCAGTATCTACCCTCTCTAGCTTTGCATCTTTCTCTTCTGTTAAATTAATATATATTGTAGAGTATTCCACTTGTTCATCCCAACGCTTCAGATCACCTTGCATGATATCAATATCTGTTCTTATTCGGTTCAGCTCAGTTTCTATCCTAAGTATTTCGTCAACATTCTGTGCTTTTGATAACAAATCCTTATAAGTCTTTTCTTGTATCTTAAGATTGCTTAATCTTGACTCCATATCCATATACTGTTTAGTAATATCATTGCCATTGGTACTTTGATTTATTACCGTTCCCATGGTTATGATGCTTTGAAAGGTATTGTCATATCTATCTGCCGGTATCTTTATAGTAATGCTGCCAAATTTAGTTGTTTTTTCTTTAACTTTTTCTGCCTCTGCTACAGTTGTTGTCCCAGGCTCTACTGTACCCTCCACATAAGAGCTCTCAACATAGCCTCCAAGTTGTTCAGTTATTTTAGTTATCTCATTCATTCTGCTCTGTAGATTTAAAACCTTTAGAGATATATTACCATTCTTTATAATTTTTCTAGATGTATTTGTATCTGCAGCAACTACCGCATATTCTTGCATATTCTTGCTTCCATCACGGGCTGTCATGTTCTCATTAAATTGAATTTCAACCTGTTTAGCACTTCCTAAACCTGGCACTGCTGCTACAGATGGTTTTGATGTATCTGCCAGCATATCGTAAGAAACACCTCTGTCTCCATAGTTCGCCTCTGAGCTTTGTGCCAATTCTCCTTTAGACATCGGTGCGTTTAGCGCACCGAAAGCTATAGCAAATATTAATACCGCTGCAATCGAACTAGCTGTAATGGTCTGCCATCTATTCTTCCTGATAAAACTTGAAAATCTTCGGGATTTGCTTTCTTTGGCTTTTTGCAGTTTATTATGAAGTTCTTCCCTGAAATCCTCTGGAAGCTCTACTTCATCTATATCACTGCACTCTTTTACTATATCCATGAGTAACTCATATTCCTCTTTACACTCCGTGCACTCTGCAATATGCTTTTCAAATTTAATTTTATCTACTTCGTTTATTTCATTGTCGATATATGCAGACATTAATTCTCTTATATGTTCACATTTCATGCTAATCCCTCCTTTCAGTTATATAGACGTCACCGTGGCTTGAAAGTTCCAAAGCTGTCTTTAACTTATCTTTAAGTATATTTCTACCTCTATTAATTCTAGATTTTACAGTTCCAATAGAACAGCAGAGTATATTTGCAATCTCTTCATAGCTGAAGCCCTGTATATCCCGCAACACTATAACTGTTTTATATTCTTCACTCAATTCATTTATTGACTTTAATACTATCCTCTTCTTTTCAGTTCTTATATATGCTTCTTCAGGTGTATCATCATCTGAGGCAGTTTCAAAATGTATTTGTCCATTTTCAGTTTCGTATGTGACATCAAGGGATACCGTTTCACTTTTCTTTTTCTTCCTTATCTCATCTAAGCAAACATTCGTAACTATTCTATACATCCATGTAGAAAAAGAGGATTGCTCCTTAAAACCTTCTATAGATTTAAAAATTCTGATAAATGCTTCTTGGCACATATCTTTGGCATCTTCTTGATTTCCCATTACCCGCAGGGCGATATTATATGCCTTTTTCTGATAATCAAAAATCAATTGTTCAAAAGCTTCAATATCACCTGACTTGCTTCTTTTAACGAGAAGCTTATCTATGTCATTCATTCACGCTGCCCTCCTTAGAAAAACTTTGAATTATTATAATTTAATTTTACTACATTTGTAAAATAATACCCAATAAAATTAGTATTATATATAGACGAAATAATATTAAAATTGTTCCAATAAAAAAAATTATATAAATATTAAATAATTGTTAAAATATATCTATTGCTTTTTATGTATACATATATTATAATAAGTAACGTAGTTGCCGAAGTGGTGAAATTGGCAGACGCACTGGACTCAAAATCCAGCGGTAGTGATACCATACCGGTTCAAGTCCGGTCTTCGGCACCAATATATTTCAAACATAATATACATAAAGAAATAAAGAACTGCATTATTATGTCAGTTCTTCTTTTTTTGTTGTTTATGCATTTTTTAAGTTTAATTATGATTAAAGAGCTGCACTATTGCAGCTCTTCTTTTATTTGTTGATCATTTAACTTTTGAATTTTTATTCTGGATATTCTTTTATCATCTACTTCTTCAATTCTTAAAGAAGTAGTCTTAAACTGTACCTCATCTCCTACATCTGGCATTTTACCAGAAAGACTAAGTACTATACCGCTTATAGTATCAAATTCTTCTTCAGGCAAATCTGTATCCATTATTTCATTAATATCACTTACGCTTAGCATACCGTTTACAATGTAAGTATTTTCATCTATTTTTTCATAGTCAAGAATTACATCATCATACTCGTCAAATATGTTGCCTACAATTTCTTCTAATAGATCTTCAATTGTTATTAATCCAGCCGTTCCGCCGTACTCATCAATTACTATAGCAATATGCTTCTTAGATTTTTGCATTTCTTTGAAAAGCTCATCTATTTTCTTATATTCAGGTACAAAATATACAGATCTTACTATATCCTTTAAGGAAATTTTCCACTCAGTATTTTTCTTAATTAAAGCAAATAAATCCTTAATATATAGTATTCCGATTATATTATCTGTAGAATCCTCATAAACCGGTATCCTAGAGAAGCTCTCTTCTATTATAATATCAAGTATTTCATCTACTGTTGCGTCTATGGAGACAGCTACTATATCTGTCCTAGGAGTCATTACTTCCTTTGCCACTGTATCGTCAAACTCAAAAATACTATTTATCATGTCAGTCTCAGTCTCTTGAAAAATACCTTTTTCTTCCCCGACATTTATCATAAGTCTAATTTCTTCTTCTGTAATTTGTGAGTTTTCTATATTGTTTGTTCCACCTAGCATTCTTGCTATAATATTTGTAGTCCATGATAACGTTTTAACCATTGGAGCTGCTACCCTAAATAACACTCTAATGGGCTTTGCAACAGCTAATGCAATTTTTTCAGATTTTTCTAAAGCCATTCTCTTTGGAACCAATTCTCCTAATACCAAAGTAAAAAATCCTATAATTGCAGTAACAAAAAGTGTTGCAATTCCTCCTGCAGAAGCAGTAATAACAGATATATTTAAACTCCTTAAGAACTCTGCTAAACTTTTTGACAATGTCTGAGCACCTATAGCACTGGCTAAAAATCCTGCAAAGGTAATACCGATTTGTATGGTTGCTAAAAGCTTGCTGGGTTCTTCAAGAAACTTTTCGATTAATATAGCTGATTTGTTACCTTTGTCAATTAAAGGCTTGAGTCTCGCTTGTCTAACTGATACAATTGCCATTTCAGAGGCAGCAAAAAAAGCGTTTACTCCAATCAGCAAAAATATCACTATAATCTGCGACCACAAGTCACTACTATCCATTAAATAATTCCCCCTAGTATAATCGTTGTAATTATTATTATACTATTTATTGTAGTTTGAATACAAATTAATATTATGTAAAAATTGTCCAATCAGTTAAGTCTCAACCTAAAACTCATTCAAAATTGAGGTCAAGTGCTGAATTCTCTATGTATCTATTATTTTCTCTTAAATTCGAAACTTTAAGCCTATTTATATTTTTAAATATAAATATATATCGTATAAAACAAGGATTCTCGGGTCTTTGACAGTTGAATAGAAAAAAAATCCATTAAAGCCTTGATATAGGCTTATTTTTATGTCAATTTTTTTATTTAAGTATTGCGTACTTTATCGCAATGTGATATAATATAAGGATGAGGAGGCGATTCTAAATGAGACTTAAGGTAACCAAATCTAAAAATGCAGCTTCACTTTATGTAATCAAATCTGTTTATAATAGCAAGACTCAATCAAATTCGTCCAAGATTGTAGAAAAACTTGGAACCGAAATCGAACTCAGAGAAAAACTTAGTGGTGCAGATCCATATGAGTGGGCTAGAGAATATATTAGAAATTTAAATGAAAAAGAAAAGGAACAAACACGAAAAATACTTGTTCCTTTCGAGCAGTCTAAAATTATTTTGAAAGACGAACAGCGTTCTTTTAACGGCGGGTATCTATTTTTGCAAAAAATATACCATGAACTCAGATTGGATAAGATATGTAAGGAAATTTCCCGAAAATATAAATTTGAATTTGACTTAGATTCAATACTTTCTAGATTAATCTACGGAAGAGTTATTTACCCTTCTTCCAAGCTTGCAACCTATGAGCTTTCTAAAAAGTTTATAGAGCCGCCGAATTTTGATTTACATCAAATATACAGAGCTCTTGAAGTTCTTGCTAAAGAAACAGATTTTATTCAATCCTCTTTGTATAAAAACAGCTTGAAGGTTTCCAAAAGAAATACAGGTGTTCTTTTCTATGATTGCACCAATTACTTTTTCGAAATAGAGCAGGAGGATGGCAAAAAGCAGTATGGTCCGTCAAAAGAACACAAACCAAACCCAATTACCCAAATGGGTTTATTTATGGACGGTGACGGTATACCGCTTGCATTTAGTATTAATAGGGGGAATATGAATGAGCAGCTGACTTTAAAGCCTTTAGAAAAGAAAATAATTTCTGACTTTGAGCTTTCTAAATTTATCGTCTGCACAGATGCAGGGCTGGCTTCTGAAGACAATCGAAAGTTTAACGACAAAGATGGTAGGGCTTTTATCACCACGCAATCTATTAAAAAATTCAAAGAACACCTTAAAAAATGGGCTCTTGCTTCCGATGGTTGGAAACTCCCTGGAAGCGAAAAAACCTATAACATTTCTAAGCTTGATGAAATGATAGATAAAGCTACTCCTGAAGATAAATCAAAAATACGAGCAAAAGTCTTTTTTAAGGAACGCTGGATCAAAGAAAATGGTTTTGAACAAAGATTGATTGTAACTTATTCTATCAAATACATGGATTATCAGCGTAAAATCCGTAACTCTCAAATAGAACGTGCTCAAAAGGTTATATATACAAATCCAACAAAAATCAAGAAATGCAACGCTAACGATTACAAAAGGTTTATTCATAAAACAAGCTGTACTCCTGATGGTGAAGTCGCAGAAAAAGAGATATACAGCATTGATTCTGCTCTAATCGAGAAAGAAGAAGCTTTTGATGGTTTTTATGGAGTTTGTACAAACCTTGAAGATGATGTATCTGAAATAATCAAGATAAATCATAGGAGATGGGAAATAGAAGAATGCTTTAGAATTATGAAAAGCGAATTCAAAGCTAGACCTGTGTACTTAAGCAATGATGACCGAATAGAAGCACATTTTACTACTTGCTTCATTTCATTAATTATTTATAGACTGCTTGAAAAGAGACTTAATGAAAAATATACATGTCACGAAATTATTGCAGGATTAAAAGATATGAATTTTCTTGAAGTGAAAGGAGAGGGCTATACACCAACATACACTAGAACTGATTTCACCGATTCGTTACATGAAGCATTTGGCTTCCACACAGATTATGAAATTATAAATACAAATCAGATGAAAAAAATTTTTAGAGAAACAAAAAAATAGAAAACATTACGCACTTTTTGCAACAACATCAAAGCCTGTAACTCCTTTATTATCAAGGAACTACAGGCTTTTTATATTCGCGAAGTGTCAAACTCAGGATTATACTATTTATTGTAGTTTGAATACAAATTAATATTATGTAAAAATTGTCCAATCAGTTAAGTCTCAACCTAAAACTCATTCAAAATTGAGGTCAAGTGCTGAATTCTCTATGTATCTATTATTTTCTCTTAAATTCGAAACTTTAAGCCTATTTATATTTTTAAATATAAATATATATCGTATAAAACAAGGATTCTCAGCTTCCCTTGCTTAAGAATCCTTGCTCAAAGCCAGATATAAATATTATTAGAAGCATGAGTTTTAAATATTTGTCACACTTGTTCTCTATACAAAACAATATGAGTATGAATAATATAAGCTTATCCTCTGCACTTAATCTTTTGAGTAGCTTGAGCACTATCTGTTCATAACCCATTTAGCTTCCCACCTTATTCGTAAATCCATCAAATAATGCCATTAAGCTGATAATTTTTATACAGTCGTCTATGCTTTTTGCCTTTTTTCTGATATAAAGGGCTTCATGGAATTTAAAAACACAACTCTTTTATCTTTTTTATTTCCTTCAAATGCCTTTCCCATTATAGAATTTAATAAACCATTATTATCAAGAAGTGCAGGAGTAAAAGCACCGGGTTCGGTTCTTATTTCATCTGAGTTTTCATCATCTATTTCCTTTTTTTTGAGAATCAAGACCACCAAGCAACATACCCATCAGTTGATTCTTAAGTCCTTCCATATCATTATTTTTTAGCATGTTCGCCAATTTTTCACTGTCTCCGCCTTTGTTATGACTTAAATAATTAATTAAATCCTCTTTTAGTCCCTCAATATCACCTTTATTGATTTTTTCCTTTACTTTTGGATTCATATTGCTTTTACTTATTTCATTCATAAGCATATCTTTCATATCATTTTGTGATAAGTTATCCATGTCTACTCCTGGTAACTTTTCTTGCACCTTTTTCTTAAGCATGTTGATATCCTCACTTTTCCCATATGGCAAACAAAAACCCCCTCTTTCTTTTTAATTATTTTTTACTTCTGTTAATATGCAAGCCTTCTTCTCTCTTTTCCATCATGATTTCGTCTGTGTATATACTCAAGACTTTCCTTCTCTTCTACCTTATCAGTAATCTTTTTCTCCTTCTTGTTTGGAAAGAGGAAGAAAACAATAAATAATATTGCAAGTATCCAAATGATATTATCATCAAAATCAAGGCCCATGCTATTACCCCCCTTTGACACATACTCCCTTAATTTCATAGTATTCTGACGAACAAGTTTGGTTACAGCTTTGTTTTAAAAAAGGCTACCAAAAAAATAATCGGTACAAGTAGATGTTGCTACTTGTACCGATATCTCCTTATGTCCCTAATCCAAAAGTTCTTCCAAATCCTCCAAATGCAATTATAGCCAGTATAATTATGAAGAAGAAGTTATTCTCTCTACCAAATCCACATGCTAGCAGTATGAAAAGAAGCAGGAGTAGTAGAAAACCATTGTCGCAACCAAATGCACCTAGTAATTCGCCCATAGCTACACCTCCTTATTTAGTTATATTTTTATTCTTCTTTAGCATCCACATTTTAATAATTTACCTAAACCTCCAAAAGAATCTCCTAGCCCCAAAGAAGGTAGCACAAAAACAATGAGTAATATTATAAATATCCACGAGTTTCCTCCAAGAAGACCTCCTAGACCAGATCCACATCCCTTTCCAAGTTTAGGTAATAAAAATACTAATAGCAATAGAATCAAAATCAAGTTGTTTCCGCCAAATAAACCACCAAGTAAACCATCAAACCCACTAGACATCAATGCACCTCCCTTAAATGAGTCATCTTTTGTATATCTAAACTTTATCCCCTACATGTTTCTATGCTATGCTCCGAAACCAAAAGTTCTTCCAAAGCCTCCAAAAGCTATTATTGCAAGTATGATGATAAAGAAGAAGTTTTGCTCTTTTCCACGGCTACAAGCCAATAATATGAAAAGCAACAAAAGGAGTAAGAAACCGTTGCTACATCCTGAAAAAGCACCTAATACATTGTTACATCCTTCTGAAATTGGAGAAACTACTCCACAATTTTGTCCCATAGTTACACCTCCTAATTTATTACTATATATTTTATAAACTCATAGCTTCATCCCTTTCGGGCTTTATCTTTTATTTTTCTCATTATCTAGAAACCAAATACTTTGTTTACCCCACCAAATGCAATTATAGCCAGTATGATGATAAAGAAGAAATTGTTTTCTCTACCAGAAGTTATATTGGATGCAAGCAGTATAAAAAGTAATAACAGTAGTAAGAACCCACTATCACAGCATATGCCTAGAATCCCTTCTCCCATAGTTGCACCTCCTCTCCCATTATTTTTGATATCAAAAGCATTAGTATCTCATATACTTTAAGTAGCTTATACTTTTGTTCCCTTCTAACTTTTGTATAAGGGTTGTTTGCTTTTCCCACTTCCATACTATGTACAACTTACTAGTTGGTTACAAAAAAAAGCATGCCTTTAGCATGTTTTTTTCGTAACATATGGATCGTGGAATATATATAGAATATAAATGCAGCCTTTAATATATGCTATAATATAACAAATACATTCACATTAAGATAAAATGGAAATTGTGTTTAAAAACATTTTGGAAGGGGTATTATAATGTCAAAACAAATGTGGAAGCCAGGAACAATGCTCTACCCAGTACCTGCAGTAATGGTTTCCTGTCAGAGTATTGAAGGTGTCAAAAATATAATAACTATTGCTTGGACAGGTATAATTTGCTCTGATCCTGCTATGCTGTACATATCTGTTAGACCAGATCGTCATTCATACAATATTATTAAGGAGACAAGAGAATTTGTAGTCAATATACCAAATAGGAAGCTATCCTTTGCAACTGATTTTTGCGGTGTCAAATCAGGCAGGGATATTGATAAATTTGAACATCTAAAGCTTACGCCTGGCAAATCTAATCTTGTGTTTGCTCCCTGTATAGATGAATGCCCGATAAGTATAGAATGCAAGGTAAAAGATATAATAAGATTAGGAACTCATGATATGTTCATTTCTGAAATACTATGTGTAAATGTTGATGATAATTTACTTGACAGCAAAGGTAAGCTTCAACTTAATAAAGCTGATCTTATTTGCTATGCGCACGGAGAGTATAGGGCTCTTGCTGATTCATTAGGACACTTCGGTTATTCTGTGCGTAAGAAGGACATTAAAAAACGTTAATTGTTTTGCACCAAGTATATAGGTGGTGAGATTATGCCAATTATAAATATTGCAAATCACTTTATAGAAAGAAACGGGACTCCTGTAGACCCAGACAGCCAAGAACAACATAAAAGTAAAAAGAATAAAAAAGATAAAGAAAAAAAGTAAGGTCCATAGGACTTTACTTTTTTGATAACCTGCATAGTCTGCTCTATTAACTACACTATCTAATATTTGTCTATATTTATCACTAATAGCACTTGCTGAGACAGAATATTTACCTGCAATTTCTATCTGAGTTGTATTTATGTTATTTAATCTACAATATACATACTCCAGCGTAGCCGCCCAACTGTCAGCATTTATAATCCTAGGTGTTTCAGGATACATGTATTTGATGAATGTCATCCATATATTCTCTACAAACCTTTTGTATGCACCCTTGTAATGGCCCTTCATTTTTACCTGTGCTTTTTTGATTACATCCTTCCACTCACCATTTACTGCATAAATATCAATGCTTAATGGATCTGCGGTAATCTCCATTATTTCACCGGCAAAATTGACATTATAGGGCTGAGGTGCACCTATAATGTCTAGTAAGAATATTGCTTCTATCTTTATATCATCTTCTAACTCAGGTGATATAATTAGCTTTCTTATTATATTTTGACCTTCTATTAAAAGCTCTTTTTTTATCTTATCAAATACTAGCTTCCTTGTAAGAACCATGTCAAATAATATACAATAATATAAAGCATCTTCTCCATCCTTACTAGCTAATATATCTCTAGATCTTTCCATGCTTCCCTCAATAAAATCTTGTGTCTTTGCAATTCTTCTACTTATTTCATCTTTGGGAAGCTGATAATTGTAAGCAAGTATCGTTCTCTCTAGATCTTTTTCTTCTCTATTTATTATCCCTTGAGTAAGCGTGATATAAAATTCTGAAACCATATTTTGTTTATCAAACTCCAGTAGTCTTTTCCAATACTTGATACTGTCATTGTATTTGCCTGAATTAAAAGCAGCTACAGCGATATAGTGAATGTACAATATATTGTCAGGCTCAACAGACATAAGTTTTTTATAGACTTTATATGCATCTTCATGCTTTCCGAGACAACTCAGCGTATCTGCAATCTTATATAGATATTCTGGATTTTCTGTATTTAACTTTTTTATTTCATTTATCTGCTTCTTTACCCAATTGTCCAAATTCAATTTATTATAAAACAATGCTATGTTACAATTTGCATGTATGTTATAGGCCTCATAGCTTAACACTTCTCTAGCTAATTCAATAGCCTTCTGTGTTTCTCCTAAATAATAATAAACTAAAGAAAGATTATTCCTTGCAGGTACCGCATTAGGCAGAATTTCCACCACTTGCTCAAATTTAACTACTGCTTCCTTATACTCATGCTTCTCCAAATGGTCGATTGCCTCTTCCTCTATCTCATATATATGCTCAAGTTCTTCATCGTCCAAATTATTGTTTGCATCTTTAATCATTGTCAGCATCTCTAAAAGGTCTTCTGCTTCCTCTGAAAATTCACCTTCTGGTTCCTTTTCCAAATACCTACTAAAATATTCTACGGACTTCTTAATTTTCTGCATTTGAAGAAAATTACAGCCTAGACCAAAATAACACTCAGTGTAATTAGAGTCCAGTTCATTTACAATTTTTAGTAATACCTGGGTAGATAACTCTATATTTCCCAGTTCTGCCAACAAGCCTGCATAATTAAACTTAATAAAACTATCATTTGGCTTTAAATTAACTGCCTTTTCTATATATGTTAATGCTGAACTCAAATTACCCTTCTGTATTTTCTTATTTCCAAGGTCAAAATAAAACTCAGCGCCTCTTTCAAAAGCTATTACATTATTCTTCTTCATAAATACACCCCATTAACACAGCAAAACTTAGTTTAGTTTTATACATTTTTATCCTATATAAAATAACACTTTATAATTATATGCTATGTTGCTTTAAAATCCTAGTAAATTACTCTCTTGATTTGATAATAATAGTTTATCATAAAACACTAACTTTTCAATAGCTAAAGCCTCTTATAATGATTAAAATATCATTAAACACAAGCTTTACACAACATATATAGTTTCGCATAGTAAAAGACAGCCTACAGGCTGTCTTTTCTTTTTATGTTATTTTTAAAAGCGTAAATAGCCGCTTGAGTCCTATCATTAACATTAATCTTTTTAAAAATATTGGATACATGATTCTTTACAGTCTTTTCACTTATATATAATTCCTCAGCTATTTCTTTGTTATTAAATCCTTCTGCTATTAGTGAAAGCACCTCATACTCGCGATGTGTCATCTCATTTTCCGGTTTAAACCTTATGCCCTTTGGTTTGTTAAACTCCTTAACAAGCTGGGCAGCAAGTTTGGGTTGAATATATGATTCGCCCTTATAAGCATCTCTTATTGCTTTATATAGAGTAGCCGAATCCGAATCCTTCAATATATAACCCGTAGCTCCAATCTCCATAGTTTCCAGAAGATATTCTCTATCTTCATGTAGAGTTAATATTACTACTCTAGTGTCGAGTCCTTCTTCTTTTATTTTTCTTAATGCCTTAATGCCATTCATGATAGGCATATTTATATCAAGTAGCAGAACATCAGGTTTTAGTAGCTTTACCTTTTCAACTGTTTCTAGTCCATTTGCAGCTTGACCTATCACACTAAAATCATCTTCTAATTCCAATAACTGCTTTAAGCCTTCTCTTACAATTGAATGATCATCCGAAATCAAAATACTAATTACACTCAAATTATCACCCCTCATTAATTTGTAAAGGAATACTTGCAAAAATCTTAGTTCCTTTACCTGGTGTTGATGTAACCTCTAATTTTCCGTCTAAGAGCTCTACCCGCTCCTTCATACTCAGAAGTCCATATCCACCATCAAGATCCCTAGATTTAACATGTCCTTTATCAAAGCCTTTCCCATTATCTTTTATAACTAACTTAATGCAATCTTCTTTAAATTCTAGCTTTACATGTATATCTCTAGCTTCAGCATGCTTTCTAACATTATTTAGAGCCTCTTGTATCAATCTAAATGCCGCTAACTCAACTATAGGATTAAGTGTAACAACATTTCCAAAAACAAGCATTTCTACATTTTGTTCTGTTTCCTCTATATAATTTGATATAAACCTCTGTACAGTAGGAATCAAACCCAAATCATCGAGAGACATAGGTCTTAAATCGTATATAATCTTTCTAATATTCTTTAAGCTAACCCTTGCTAAATCTTTTAGAGCATTTAGTTCAATCTTTACCTTGTCAGGACTTTTATCTATCAACTTTTCACAAAGCTCGGATTTTATAACCAGATTGGCCATAAGCTGTGCAGGTCCGTCATGAATTTCTCGAGCTACTCTCTTTCTTTCTTCTTCTTGAGCTCTTATTATCTTGATACCTAGCGTCTGCTTTTCTCGAATATCATCAAGCTCTTCAGATAGCTCCATCAACCCTCCGCTTAGATATCCCATCGCTACACCAACTTTTGAAACAAGAGATTCTGCCTTTACTGCTGTATCTTTTGAAAGCTTATGCCTTCTTTCCAAGTCATTTCTTCTTTGTATGAGCTGCTGCTCTTCGGTCTGCTTGATTATGCACTTAATTTGCAAATCTTTAGCTTTCTCGTAGGCTATCCTTATATCTTCCTCATTGTAATCCTTGATATTTTTACTTACTACCATAAGTCTATAACGGCTATCCTTCTCTTGATTTCTAAGCTCATCTACCATTCTAATAACTTCCAAGGTTTGAGTTTTTATAAGGCTAAGTTCTTCTTCTACGAGACGACATTCAGTTCTTGCGCCCTCTGCAATATCAAATATTTCATTTTTGCTTTTTTCGATTACATCTACAGTATTTTTTATAATTTCGTTTAGCCTTTCTATTTTTAACAACCCCTTGAGAAAGCAAATTTATCTTCACTACATAATAACAAAATGCTTAACTTTATTATACTATATAAAATATGTATTGTGCAAAATATTGAATTTCTTAGATTTTTTAGTCTAATATTAAATTATGAAGGTCTTTTATGAAATGCATTTAATAGAAAGCTTGTTCAAGGTAGATTTATTTATACTTTCCTATGCATACAAAAACAGGAGAAATTAATCTAGAACCCTTTACTAGAGTTCCGATTATTTCCCCCCCTGTTTGTTATCTCATATTATCTAATTGCCCTACCTCTTCAGAAGTAAAGAGTTGATGCAAATCTAAAATTATTAAAATTCTGTTTTCTATCTTGCCTATGCCTTTTATATATTCTCTATCATGTCCTGCTATCATAGGCGGTGCTTCCTCAATATCCTCTTCTACCACAGTGCAATACCTCGGAGGCGTCATCAACTATAAAGCCTAGTTCTTCTGCTACCATTGTTTATAACAATTAAGCCTTGTTTGCTCAGTAATTTCTGTTTCCAAAGTTAAACGTCTTTTTAGGTTTACTACAGGGATAACTATCACCTCTAAGGTTAATAATACCCTCAACAAACATCGGTGAATTAGGAACCTTTGTAGGCTGCTGATATGGGCTTATTTCTTGGACTTGCATGATATCTACGCCGTACTCTTCCTGATTTAACTTTAAATACAACTAATTGCATGTCTGCCATAAAAGTACCCCCACATATTACAATATAATTACATTATACTACTTGTTCATATAATTTGTAATCATTATTTTGTAAAATTTTATATATTTTTGTCATTGTTTACGTTAATGCTTATGGTGATGGTGCATGGTGATGATCTGTGCTATCACTGCAACAATCGCATTTCTTATCATCAACATACTCAATGCTGTCTAATTGAACTCTAACTTGAGCTTTTATATATTCAATATATCTTCTTCTTAGAGTCTTGTTGCTCAGACTTTTCTTCCTCGCTTAAATCTTGCTCTTTAGATTTTCTTGAGAGAAAATTTATTCTATCAATATCTTCTTTAGTTATCATATTATCCTATCCTCTTATTAACAATTTCCATTATGCTCTTTTGAAGTCTTGCTCCATCTTCTAGAAGCTCTGCATATTTTTTGATGCATCATTTTTTATTTTTTCATCTTTAATACCAGGAAGATTTATCTTTACATTTAATACTGCTCCTTCAAGTCCTGCCAAAGGCCATAAGTGCACCTACTCCTACGTCAGATACTGCATTTTTGTTGCCATAGTTTGCGATTGTCTCTTGATTTTGCAATATTTCAAGACATTTTTCAGCAGTCTTTAAAGGAACTTGAAGAGCATATACACTGGCTTGCTGCATCTTTTCTTCTCTTACTTGCTTTTGTTCATCTGTGTCCTTTGGAAGCTTCATTGCTTCCATAAACTTATTGAAGGCTGCTGTATCCTCATCAACAAGTCCTGTCAATTCTTCTTTTGTTTCTTCCATTCTTTCAAAATCCTTTACAAATCTTTGTTTTATAGCTTCATCTAAAGCTTCATAGGATTTCTTTCCTACTGAGAGATTTACTACCATCATAGTAAGGCTGGCACCCATAAGTCCTGAAAGTGCTGCTGTACTGCCGCCGCCTGGTGCTGGCTCATTGCTTGCCAAAACATCACTGTATTTTTTTATAGTCATATCCATTAATAAACTCATTTGCTCTCCTCCTTTAAATTCATGTGCCATGAAGTAATCTTTAATATGGTTCTCTATTTTATAGTTCTATTTTCAACTACAACTTTACCGTTCTTAATAACTGTATCTACATGATTTATACCATAATGATATACTATATAATCTACATTTGGAGCATCAAATATTACTAAATCAGCCTTTTTACCCTTTTCCAAGCTTCCGATTTCATTGCTGTCTATCAAAGCATAAGCTGCATTAAGTGTCATCGCCTTTATTATCTCTTCTGGTGTAAGCTTCATGCCAAAACATGCAAAGGACATAATTGTCTGCAAGACTCTCAGTAGGACTAGTACCTGGATTATAATCTGTTGCAATAGCTACCCTTACACCTTCATCTATCATCTTTCTTGCTTGTGCATATTTACCCAGCATCAGATAAAAGGAGGTTCCTGGAAGAGTACTGCTGTAACTCCTGCCTTTGCCATATCTTCTATTCCTTTATCAGAAGCAGCCAGCAGATGATCTGCAGAAGCAGCATTCATTTCAGCCGCTAGTTCTGCCCCTTGCAGCGGTATAATTTCATCAGCATGTATTTTTAGTTTAAAACCAAGTGTCTATTGCCTTTTGCATTATAAGCTTTGATTCTTCAGGTGAAAAAACACCCTCTTCACAGAATACATCTACAAATTCTGCAAGCTTATTGTCTGCAACATAGGGCATAACCTTTTCAAACATAAAATCCATATAGCCTTGGGTATTTCCTTTAAATTCTGCCGGTATCGCATGAGCTCCCATATATGTTGAAACTATATCTACAGGCTGTCATGGTATCAAGCTCCAGCGCTGCTTCCAGACATTTTATCTCTGTATCAAAATCAAGACCGTAGCCGCTTTTGGCTTCAACTGTAGTAGTACCGTGAACCAGCATTTCTCTTAGGCTCTTATTTGCCTTTTCCTTCAGCTGTTCTTTTGAAGCATCTCTTGTATTTCTTAACTGTGCTAAGTATTCCGCCGCCCATTTTTAGTATTTCCAGATAAGGTACTCCTTTTAGCTTAAGTGGAAGCTCCTTTTCTCTGGAGCCTCCATGTACTAAATGTGTATGTGCATCTATTAAGTCCTGGTGTTACTGTTTTACCCTGTTGCATCAATAATCAATGTATTGCTGCTTATCAACTCTTTTGTAGGGCTGCCTGATTTGCTACCTCTAGTATTATACTGTCCTTTACCGCTATATAGCCATTTTCAATAATACCTGCACCATTCTCACTCATCCTTGCAGGTAGCTATATTTGAAGCATTTATTATTATTAAATCCGCAAACATATTAATCTCCTTCTATATATTACTCAAGCTCACCAATAGCCTGCTCTACTGCTTTAACTAGCTCTGCTGATTTAACCATCTCATCAAACTTATTCATATCAATATACATTATTCTATCATGGTCTACAGGTGTAACCTGTTTTTAATTACATCAACTGCTTCTCTTGTACCCTTACCAAGCTTAACATCGCCTCTAAAACTCATAGCTTGATATGCCGCAAATGCCTCTATACCTATACCTTCTGCTGCATTGTCAAGTATTAGTCTTGCTTTTCTTGCTGCAGTTGTACCCATACTTACATGGTCTTCCTGATTTGCTGAGGATGGTATGGAATCTACGCTGGCTGGGTGTGCTAAAACCTTGTTTTCTGATACCATAGAAGCAGCCGCGTATTGAGTTATCATAAAGCCTGAATTTAGACCACCTTTTTTGTAAGGAAGGCAGGTAAATCATTAAGTTGTGGGTTTACCAGTCTTTCTAATACGTCTTTCAGATACGTTTGCCAGCTCTGAAACTGCTATTCCAAGGAAATCCATAGCTAATGCCATTGGCTGTCCGTGGAAGTTTCCTCCTGATATAACTTGATTTTGATCAGCAAATATCAAAGGATTATCAGTAGCTGCATTTATCTCTATAGTAACTATGTTCTTAACATAGTTGATTGCATCTCTAGTTGCACCATGTATTTGAGGTATGCATCTTAATGAATATGCATCCTGAACTCTTATTTCACCTTGTCTTGTTGTAAGCTCACTGCCCTCTATTAGTCTTAGCATATTTCTCGCTTCTATCATCTGTCCTTGCTGTCCTCTTGCCATATGTACCTTTTCATCATAGGCATCAACAATACCCTTTAGTGCTTCCATAGTCATAGCAGATATTATATCTGCATTCTTTGCTAGGTTTTCAGCATCATAAACAGCAAGTGCTCCTATGGATGTCATAGCCTGTGTGCCATTTATTAAGAGCCAAGCCCTCTTTGGAGGTCAACTCAACAACAGTTATTCCTGCTTTGTCCATTGCTTCTCTGCCAGGCATTCTTTGACCCTTATATATTGCTTCTCCTTCTCCCATCATTACCAACACCAAATGAGAAAGAGGCGCCAAATCTCCGCTTGCACCTAGTGAACCTTTTTCTGGAATTATTGGATGTACTCCCTTATTCAACATTTCTAGCAATGTACCAATCGTCTCATATCTTATTCCTGAAAAGCCCTTTGAAAGTGCATTTGCTCTTAGAAGCATCATTCCTCTTACAACCTCTTCAGATAAGGGATCTCCCATTGCACATGAGTGGCTGATAATAAGGTTTCTCTGAAGTTCCTTAGTATCTTTCTTTGATATATATGTATCACTAAATTTTCCAAAGCCTGTAGTTATTCCATATACAACTGCCTCTTCATCTACCAGCTTATCTACATATGTCCTAGCTTTTCTTACCTTTTGTACTGCGTTTTCAGAAAGCTCTACTGTAAAATTGCATCTGGCTACATTAACCAAATCCTTTATAGTTAAATGCTCTCCGTCTATTATTAAATGTCCCATTAAAAGCTTCACTCCTCACAAAATATTTTACATCTATCATTCTACCAAACTATAATATAAAAAGTAAACCATATATTGACTATCTGCGTCGCCTTTCCCTTCCTCTATCGCTTCTACCTCGTTCAGGCTTCTTATCATGCTGTTTGCCTTGTCCGGCAGGTGGTTTTATTAGGCATTTTTCGTCATAGCCTATCAAATCCTTTCTGCCAGCTTTCACCAAAGCCTTATATATCAAATCATAGTTTTTGGGGTTTCTATACTGTATCAAAGCCCTTTGCATTTCCTTATCTTCAGGAGCTTTTGGCACATACACAGGTTTCATGGTTCTAGGGTCTACTCCTGTGTAATACATGCAAGTAGATAAGGTTCCTGGTGTAGGATAAAAGTCTTGTATTTGCTCAGGGTTGTAGCCCATATCTCTTACATATTCAGCCAACTCTATAGCTGCATATAAATCACTTCCCGGGTGACTAGACATTAGATATGGAACAAGATATTGCTCTTTACCTATACGATTGTTTATCCTATTGTATTTACTTACAAATCTGTCATAAACTTGTCTTCGCGGCTTTCCCATATAGTGCAGCACTGTATCTGAGACGTGTTCTGGGGCAACCTTTAGCTGACCACTTATATGATGCTCGCACAATTCCTTAAAAAATTCATCGCTGGGGTCTGCCATCAAATAATCATATCTTATACCTGACCTTATGAAAACCTTCTTTACTCCTGGCAACGCCCTTAAGCTTCTCAAAATATTAAGGTACTCCTTATGATCCACCTTTAGGTTTTTACAAGGTATTGGATGCATACATTGCTTTTTCTTGCAAACACCCTCCTTAAGCTGCTTATCGCAGGCAGGAGCGTGGAAATTTGCAGTAGGCTACTCCCACATCATGTATATAGCCTTTAAAGTCAGGCTCTTTTATCATCTGCTTTGCCTCTTGAATTATAGACTCATTACTTCTAGATTGTATTACCCTGCCTTGATGAAAGGTCAACGCGCAGAAAGAACATCCACCAAAACACCCTCTTTGTGAAGTAAGACTGAACTTTACCTCTGTAAGTGCAGGTATTCCGCCATCCTTCTCATATATGGGGTGATAGGTTCTGGTAAACTTAAGTCTGTATACTTCATCTAGTTCTTCCTCTTCCATAGGCTGAGAAGGAGGATTTTGCACTAGATACTTTTCTCCATGAGGCTGTATTATAGTTTTGCCTGTGTTGTAATCCTGTTCCTCATACTGCACCATAAATGCCTCTGCATACTTATTTTTGTTTGAGCTTACATCTTCATAGCTTGGTACTACTATGGCATCTTGTATATTCTCTACATCGGAAGCTATATATGAAGTACCGTTTATATAAGTTAGGTATTTTGCTTCTATACCAGAATCAAGAGCTTCTGCAATCTGCAAAATAGGCTTTTCGCCCATGCCATAGACCATCAAATCGGCTCTGGTATCAAACATTATTGATCTTCTCACCTTGTCGTCCCAGTAGTCATAATGTGCAAATCGACGTAAGCTTGCTTCTATACCTCCAATTATTATCGGTACATCCTTATAGGCTTCATTCAAACGATTGCAGTATATAATCAAGGCTCTGTCAGGTCTGTATCCATCCTTACCTCCAGGAGAATACATATCTCCTCTTCTTTTCCTCTTGCTAGTGGTATAATGATTTACCATGGAATCAATATTACCCGAGGAAACAAGAAAAGCTAGTCTAGGCTTGCCTAGCTCCTTGAAGGCTTCAACATTCCGCCAGTTCGGCTGTGAAATAATGCCTACTTTATAACCCTTGTTTTCTAAAAATCTAGCTATAATAGCAGTCCCGAAGCTAGGATGATCAACATAAGCATCTCCACTTATAAAAACAAAATCTAGTTGTTCAATATCTCTTTTTCTTAAATCAAGCTTAGAAATAGGAAGGAAATCTTCCCTTATATGCATTTAATCACTTCCATATTAAAATCCCCAAAATGTCTTAATTGTTTTTTAATTCAAAACCACAAATAGGGGTATATATTCTTTTGTATTGAATTTGCTCGCTTTTTATAAGCTCTATCTTATTTACTTCAATCTTACTTGTTCTTGTTGTATCTATTTCATGTTTCAGTTTTTCAAAAGGAATATTCAAGGTCAAATCCTGAGCTATAGTTATATGTGGTGTATAGAGTCTATTCTCCCTTTTAAAGTCCAAGGTCTCTAAAGCAGCGTCAGTATCATTGTTAAGCAGTAAAAGTGCCTTAGTGCCCCCTCCAAGCCCTATGTACAAGGTGTGTATGTCTTGTTTGCCCTTAAAACAGTCTATATCATCTAATCTCAGCTCAAAAGCTTGATGTTTACCCGCTATATCCTTTAGAAGCTTCTCTATTTTAGAAGCTTGTTCACTATTTATATCTCCAAGGAATTTCAATGTAATATGAAAATTATCTATATGTTTAAATCTGCCTTTTGCAGCATTTACTCTTACTTGAGACTGTATTTTGCTAATATCCTCTTTTACTTCCCTACTAAAATTAATACCAATAAAGCTTCTCATTATTTCACCTCTAAAAAATTTCACCTAATGATATAGATGCTAACATAATTACTAGCCCTGTTATAAATAGAAGATAGTCCCATCTTATTCGATCCTTATGTTCATTTTCTTCAACCTCACGATCCACCGGGGTCTTTAGTACCTTTTTTCTAAACCTTGAATAACCGCCAACAATCATGATCCCGCCTATAGTAGAAACTAATAGTCCTATAAAAAACTCAAAGTTTATTATAGAAATCAAATTAATTTTGAAGCCAGAAAAAATAATAGATAATAACGCTGGTATTATCATTCCCCCTAATATTATAATTATTGAAATTTTTAGTGTCTCTAGCCGCTTATTCATAATTTTTACATCAAACTCCCTCGCAGTGCTGTATAGCTTATTTTAATAACAACACAAAATATAGTTGTAGTATTAAGCAAATAACTACAACTGTAATTATATCTTTATTATGTAGCTTCTGACAATACAATATGTAAATTAAAGAAAAAAGCCCTTTGGATAGTATTTTATAAGGTACTATCAAAAAGGCTTTTCTAAACAATAATTGACTAACACTATTTATCAGTAATTCTTCGTTTTATCCTTCATAATATCATATGCTACAGCACAAAATACCTTTATTCCCTTTGCAAGGATCTCTTCGTCATAGTCAAAAGTCCTAGCATGACCAGATGCAGCTGTTATTGTAAGAAGTCTCATAAAAGTTGCTTGTCCGCCATTGTCCTGTACTCTTTTCATCATGTATGAGACATCTTCACTTCCACCATTTTTATTTTTAAGTGTATCACTTACTTTTATTGCCTTTAATTCTTCTATACATACAGCTCTTACTCTCTCCGCTAATTCATCATCGCTGTCAAGGGACTGAGCACCGCCCATCTTCTTAACCTCATACTCAACATTATGCAATTGAGCTGCTCCTTTTATAATACGAAGTGCATATTCCTCTACATATTCATTAATCTCAGAGGTTTCTCCTCGAACTTCAATTTCCAGCTTGGCTTGATCGGCAATAACATTACGACCTGTCCCAGCAGTTATCTTTCCAACATTTATACGGGTTATACCACCGCTGTGACGTGGTATTGCCTGAAGATTTAGTATAGCTGTAGCTACAGAAAGCATAACATTGTTGCCTTTTTCTGGTGAACCTCCTGCATGAGCAGCTTTTCCATAATAAAACACATCATATTTTGATGTTGCTAATGAACCATAGCTTCCCGGAATTAAGTCACTTTCATCCTTATCAGGTCTGCCTGATATGTGGGAAGCAAGAAAATAATCTACATTATCAAGGTGTCCTTTTTCTACTATTGCTTTTGCTCCTCGAACTCCCTCCTCTGCTGGTTGAAAAATAAGCATTACTTTTCCATGTAACGAATCTTTAATATTCATAAGCACTTCAGCTACCCCAAGACCTATTGAAGCATGCCCATCATGACCACAGGCATGCATAACTTCGTAATTGATGGAAGAAAAGCTACATTTATATGGTTTATGCTTTTCATCATTACTCTCAATTACACCAAGTGCATCAATATCAAAGCGCATTGCAACTGTAGGTCCCTCCCCACAGTCTAATATTCCAATTACCCCAGTAAAACCGCCTTTTGTAGGTTCTAGAAATCTTAGGTCTGCACCATTATCCTTAGCCCATTGATAATGTTCTTCAAGCTCCACTTCTGAAGGTAGACCCATTCTAGCTTCTGCTTGGCATACATCACAGCCTGTCAGCACTTGATAACCTAAATCTGTCAATATTCCTGCGATAATTGAGGAAGTTCTCATTTCAAACCAGCCTGCTTCGGCGTATTTATGAAAATCCCTTCGCTTTGCTATTATTTTATCTTCTATTTGATTTGTATAATTAATAATCTTCTGATACATATTCCTTCTCCTTGCTTTAAAGTAGATTTTTAACCGAATGTTTATTCTAAATTTCTTCTAAATTTAATCTTTCCCTGCGTCATAAGAATAGTATTTTATTGTTAATTAATTTGTTGTTCTATCTATAAACAGTGTAATTGTTATTTTTCTCATAATCTTCATGAGGAGAAGTCCAAGAATTAAAGCTAATTTTCCCCAATACATATACCCCCTGTTAACACTATCATTCAAGTATTTCTCTAAGCATCCTTGCATTTATTACTGCTTGTGCACTAAAATGATTGTTGAAGGTTACAAATATATCTTTACTCTCCTGTTCTAAGCTTTTTATTTTATTCTTCCACTCCGAAAGCTCGTTTTCGTTGTACAAATAATCATATCTCTCGTAAGCTTCCTTATGATCCCACCACTTTTGGTCGTTACGTCCATGAAATCTTATGTAAGCAGTATCAGAAACAGCAATACAGCGGTTATCTGGTAATCCTGACTTGTAGCATTTTTACTGTGTGTCATGGACTGGTGTAGCTTCACCGTAAAGACAAAGTTCTCCTGAGTTTTCTTCTGCATGTTATATAGCATAAACGGGTTTGGAATTTTATAATAGGTAGAATTAATTTCTGTAAAACCAAACTGCTGCGCATAATATGACAGCATATCTCCCGATTTTGTACCTTGAGGATAGAAAGGCCCTACCCAGTCTTTATAGCTGTATCCCGAAGTACCGATATAAATCATATTTCCTCCTTTTGATTATATCATACAATATATTATGTTTGTATAATCAAACGACTGTTTAATTTGCTTGAAAATTATTATTAACTTTTTTTCATAATGATTTCTCAAGCATACCTAATTTTACTACTTATTCTTGAATTAAATCAATTTTTAGGACTGTACAATTTTGAATTTTTATTCTAAAATTGATAATAACTATATAAATTATACAAATTTTTCTACATAGAGTATTTTTAAAAAACCTTTTACTATATACATAAGAAACTGGTACAAGACATATTATTATGTATCATCAAAAATCTAATTCAATTGAGTTTCAATTTTTTTGAAAAGGATGATATTTGTGAAAAAAGCATATGTAAAACATAAAAACAAGCATGCTACTTTCATGTACATACCAGAAAGCGAATCGAAGGTAGTATCACTTAGGATTCCATTATGGCTGCCAAAAGTAGTCGTTATGGGTCTTGTATTGCTGCTTTTAGGCACCTCTACATCACTTTATATTCTAAACTCTATAAATAAGGAATATGGCATAAGTAAGGATGAAATAGGCAAGCTTACTGCTGTAAATAGCTCTCAAAAGCAAGAAATTGAAAGTCTACAAAATGAAGCACAGCAAATACAGCTACAGCTTCAAGAAAATGTAAAAGCATTAGATGAAATTAAAAAACTGATAGGCTTAAAAGAAACCAGTAACACTGAAATAAAAGAAGCTCCAACACCTCAGCCTACATCCTCAGACTCTTCAAAACTTGAGTCAGACGATGCATCAGAGCAGCTATCTCAAATTAAAACCTCTTATGCAGAGATGTCAGTAGCAATTCTGTCACAGAAAGAAACTATTGATAATTCTATAACTCCAGTTAAAAAGCAGGTAACATTCTTAAACGCAAAACCAGCCATAAAGCCTGTAAACACGAAAATTACTGCAACTTACGGCTATAGACGAAATCCATTTACAAATAGAGGTTCAGAGTTTCATAGAGGTATGGATTTTGGCGGTGACACAGGCACTCCCATAAAAGCTACTGGAGACGGAGTAGTTATATTTGCCGGCTGGCAATCAGGCTATGGAAAGGTAGTAATCATCTCTCACGGTTATGGCTATACAACATTGTATGGACATAATTCAAAGCTTTTGGTAGAAAAGGGCGATAAGATTAAAAGAGGTAAGGTAATAAGCAAGATGGGAAGCACAGGCAGGAGCACAGGCTCTCATCTACACTACGAAGTAAAACTAAACGGCACCTCAGTAAACCCAGCAAAATACTTTTAAATAAATATATAAAGGGGAGTTATTAATGTTTAATAAAGGTGGCAGAACAGAAATACTAGCCGAGAAAGTAGATACTCTGATAGGCCCTAATACAACCTTTGAAGGTATCATTAAAGCAGAAGGCACGGTAAGGATAAACGGAAATGTAACAGGTGAAGTTATAGTTACCGGAAATGTTATTGTTGGCGATTCCAGTACAATAAACGGAAATATAAATGCTGTAAACGCTTATATTTCTGGCATCGTTCATGGTAATATATCAACAAGTGATCAGCTGCATATGACTCCTACTTCAAAAATATTTGGAGACATTGTAGTAAAGAACGTTATAATCGACGAAGGTGCCATATTCAATGGTAATTGTAAGGCTATAACCAGTGAGAACACAAACGCTACTAAAATTGCAAGTTCAGACACAAATACTTATAATGAAAATGACAATATAGCATAGCAAATATAAGCCCTGTACATGAATGTACGGGGCTTATATTTTGTACAAGTACCACTTGCAGGTATCTATTTCAAAGCGTATTTCAAAGGGCTTTAGCTGTCCTTCTAGCAAACTTTCACAGGTGTATTTTATCATACGATTGCCTGCAAACTTATCCAAATCCCTATTTATTATTTTATCTACCTTTATTACCGCCATCTCCTGTTGTTCATCTAGAAGCCTGAATTTGATAGGGGCAGGATTACCCTGCATATCAAACCAAGCTATAACCTCAATAGGCTTCCTTACACACTTCATATCTTCACCCCTATAAAATACTACTCATAACAGGATAATCCTCTACCCCAGATCCACCAGTCATAGGAGAAAACTCTCCATCCAAAAATACGCCCCTCATAACAGCAGCATTGCCATATTTGTATCTTATGTTGTCTATGGCACTATCCAAGGCATTCTTTTTATCTCTATCCTTCTCATCAAAGAAGGAGGGCTGTATAAATTCATCACTGCAAAGGTCTGTAAGTCGTACTCCCAGGTGCCTTATCTTTCCACCCTTCCAGACTTCCTCAAAAAGCTCCACCACATTTTTATATATCTCATTTGTTATGCTGGTAGGAGAGAAAAGCTTTCTCTGATGTGAGTAGCTTTCTAAGTCGGAGTTTTTGATTTCCACGTTAATAACCCTACAGCAGGAATGGGCAGCTCTAAGCCTCAATGCCACAGATTCTGTAAGAGACAGCAATACCTTCCTAGCAGTATAGGTATCCGTGACATCAAACTTTATAGTAGTGCTATTGCCTATACCTTTCATTTGCAGAAAATATTCTGACCGCACCGGGGATTCATCTATGCCGTTAGCATAGCACCATATCAAAGTGCCGAAGCTTTTCAGCTTATCGTTTAATAGCTTGCGATCCATATTTGCCAGTTGACCTATAGTATGTATGTTTAACTGGTTCAACTTTTTCTTAGTCTGTCTTCCCACCATAAACAAATCCTCCTCAGGCAGGGGCCACATTTTCTGTGGTATCTCCTCAGGGTATAGCGTGTGCACCATGTCGGGCTTTTGAAAATCCCCAGCTACCTTGGCAGTAAGCTTATTGCAGCCTATGCCTATGTTCACCGTAAAGCCCAACTCAGCTTTTATCCTATCCTTAATCATATGTGCAGCCTCAACAGGCTCCCCAAAGTGAGGCTCCATACCAGTGTAATCTATAAACATCTCATCTACAGAGAATCGCTGTATACTAGGTGAGTAATCCTTCACCACCTCATACAACGCATTACTGCATTTCATATAAAGCTGATAATTAGGTGGCACACTGACAAGATTGGGACATTTCTGCCTTGCCTGCCAAAGCACCTCTCCTGTTTGTATGCCATAAGCTTTTGCAGGAGTGCTTTTTGCTAATACGATGCCTCTTCGATCTGCCTGAGATCCGCCTACTACAGATGGAATCTCCCGAAGATCTAGAATATCACCTTTTTGCAGGTTATATACCGCTTGCCAAGACAGAAAGGCAGAATTTACGTCTATATGCATTATAATTCTGGGATATTTACTACTACTCATACTATCACTCTTTTTATATATTATGCGAACATGTGTTCGTTTTTATTATAGCACCTTTTGACACAAAGTAAAAGAATTTCTTTAGAAGGGTAATTGTACTATAATTTGTGTTTCAAAATAATCGAGCCAGATATTAATTTATAATATCTGGCTCTTAGCTTCAGCTTCCTACTCTGTAGCATTTATAAAATTATCCAATAGCTTAGATGTTTCAGCTCTTGTAGTAAAATTCTTAGGGTCAAATATGCCCCCTGGCTTGCCCTCCATGATTTTCATGCTATAAATAAGCTTCACAGAGTCTTTTGCATAAGTGCTTACTTGCTCCATGTCATTAAAGCTCGGCTCAGTAATCGCTGAATTATCAAAGTCCAATACATCTATATCCCTTTGCATTATTACTGCGGCATCTTCTCTTGTTATCGTATCGTTAGGCTTGAAATAGCCATCAGGATAGCCCGTTATCAGTCCATATGCAGATGCTGTCTTGATAAAGGCTGCATAATCACTGCTGTCCTTTACATCTTTAAAAACAATCTCGGAGTCCTTGCTGTCCAGCCTAAGAGTATTTACCAAGTAAGCTGAAAACTCCGCTCTTGTAATATTATCATTAGGCATGTAAAGCTTACCATACTTTCCAAACAGTATCCCCTTGTTATAAAGCTCGTCTATATAATCCTTAGCCCAGCTACTGCTTATATCGGCAAAAGCATAGTCTGTAGATGTGCTTGATATAGGCATCACTGCTTGCTGTCCAAAGCTTATGTCTATATTCGTAGTTTTATAATATGAATATTTTATACCAATATCACTCTTTATATCATTACTTTGATATGCATTAAGCAAATGGATATCATCAGAACTAAAGTTTGCAAAATGCTCCTTGTCCGGTGTTCTGACTCCATTTACTGTAAGAGAATATGTAGGCTCCACAGGAATCCAGCCTACCTTAGGTAGATAAAACTCCGCCCATGCATGGCCCTTCCCAGCTATATCATTCCATTCTCCGTTTTTCAACGGTTCTGTAAGCCAATAGCCTGTAGCAACTCTTGCAGGTATACCGACTGCCCTGCTTAAAGCAGTAAACAAGGTAGCATATTCATCACATACCCCTTTTCCTGTCTTAATTGCATTTAACGCTCCCTTATTTGCATAAAGTGGGTTTGTATCATAAGATATGTATAAATTAACAAAGTTATATATGTCCTTTGCAAGGTTCACCTCAGTCTTGCTGTCATCAAAACCCAATGATTTTTTTGCAATCTCGGTTGCTGTTGTCTCAACCTTTTCTCCCGCTTCATAGTATTGTCCGTTATTAATTCCTTCTTTGAACTCATTATATTCTCCATCCATTCTATATATTTCACTAGAATATGAGACACCGCTATTTATGAATTCTTTTTCTACTACTATTTTTTTAGTTTCCTTAGCCTTGATTTCATCTATAATAACCTCTGCATAAATATTTCCCGCAGAATCCACATAGGTGTATTTAGGAATAGGAGTGACCTTATAATTTATGTTTTGCTGATAAGGAGAATTACTGACTGCGCCAACTAATACCGTCGCCTTAACAGATAACGCTGAATTGTAACCGGTATTTTCAAGTTCATAAGAATTTATAAGCTTATATCCCTTAACTCCTACCGTACTATAATAGCCAGTGTCTTCCGCATTTATAGGTAACACAATAAGTTGTAACAGCATTATTATGACAATTAATAAAAATATACTACGTTTGTTAATTCTCAATTTTATCTCCTCCTGCTGTTTATAAAGCTACTTATATTTTACTATAATTTCTAAGCTCTCTACAAATGCTAAAATATTACAATTCCAAGTTAAAGCTTAACTATTTCGCCCTTGTTTTCTATTTCCATTCTTTCAATAAATTTATATAAAAAATCTACCTTCTCATCAAATATTCTTTCACTTATTTCATAGTTCAACAAAGACCTATTTTTTGCTGCCAACTCCTTAAATTCACCATTATAAAAATCTATGACAAAATCTATATTTTGATCCTCAATCGCAGCATAATTGATACCCATCCAAAGCTCAATGGTACCGAAATGATCCAATAAGTCAGCATCCTGAAAAATCATACAATAGTCATCGCAGCTAACACTCTTTCTAGAGATATGAAGCCTTATAAGCTCTGATATTTTCTCCAGCTCGTCTATAGTACAAATATCCTGCAACATTTCCTTAGTAAGTGAAGCACCGTACCGACTATGAGGCTCTATCCCCTTTGCCACATCATGAAACAATGCGGCTGCTTGAAGTATATCATCCATTGAATCATCTTGAGGTAGTATAAGCTTCCTTAGATTAATTACAAGCTTGGAAACTCTATCTCCATGATAATATATAAACCCAGTTTCCCTATGCTGATGAGCCCTACGCTTGCCTAAGTTTTCAAATGCCCTCTGTCTTATCAACTCTATATTCATGAAATACCTCCTAAACTGTGTAAGCGTTCTAACAAACAGCTTATTATTTTACCAATTATTTAATTATATCATAAAGTTAATAAGAATTTTGTCGAAACAAAGAGGTACTCACAATATATAAAGTATCTATTATATGTGTTGATTCAACCAATCAACAACGTCCTTCATTACTTCATCCCTGTTTATCTCATTTAGCATTTCATGCCTTCCATCCTTATAAAGCTTGTATGTCACATCTTTAATACCATAATTTTTATATCTGTTATAAAGATTTATGACACCTTTCCCACATTTGCCTACTGGATATTTTTCTCCAGAGAAAATATAAATAGGTAAATCCTTGGGAACAAAGCTCAAATTACTCTTATTCTCGATTTCCTTTAAGGCAGTTAAGAAGTCATAAAAAAATCCAGCAGTAAAAACCGTACCACAGAATGGATCTTCTATATATCTATCAACCTCAGCATTGTCTCGACTCAGCCAGTCATACTCAGTCCTATTTGGCTTGAAGGTATTGTTGTAACTGCCGAAGGACATTTTATTCAATTTGAAGCTCTGTGCTTTTCTACCATGCTTCTTTATTTCATTCTTGGCAAACATAGTTCCGATATCTAGCATTATCCCTTGTCTGCCATTTGAGCCTGATAGTATAGTTCCTTTTAATTCATTGCCATATAGCATTATATATTTTTGAGTTGCAAAGGAACCCATGCTGTGTCCAAATAAAAACAAAGGCAATTCAGAATTCTCTTTTTTTATAATTCCACTTAACTGATAGAAGGTCCTTCACGAGCCAGCCAAACCCATCTTCATCAGCAAGATATCCCAAATTTTCAATATTCCCAGCAGTTTTTCCGTGACCCCTATGGTCGTTTACGTAAACAATATATCCACTTTTTGTAAGATTTTCTGCAAACCTTTCATATCTTGCTGCTGTTTCTGCCATGCCATGGGCTATTTGCACAATTCCCTTAATCTTGATATCCTCATCAGGCATCCAATTGTAAACAAATATATCTGTCCCATCTCCTGATTTGAAAAAGAAGCTTTTACTAAGCAAAGTTATCCCTCCCTAAATTTGAAAAGTTTTACTTGTTATGTATCCTCAATAAAACCTTGGATTCTTTGAAAACTATCACTATAAATTAGTATTATTTTATAATATTGTATATAATACATCAATAACAAATTTAGCACATTTTTGGTAGTGTGAAATATTAACAGTCTATAATACAAAGTCATCAGCAACATACTAAAGCACTTGTCTTTTTAATATAAAAAGGCACCTGCCATACAGCAAGTACCTCTTTCCTTCTTCATATCTAATTAGTGACCACAGTCATGTGATTTACAGCTATGCTCTAGTGTAAATTCAGGCAGTGCATTTTTCTTAAAAAGTTCAATGTTTTCAGCTACTGTTCCCTCTTCTACCTTATATGCCTTTACTCCTTGGATAGCTAACTTTGATAGTGCTCCAGCACCAATTCCTGCTACGAGAACTGCATCTACCTTTTCACCACCAAGTGCTTTAAGAGGCTGACACATTCCATGTTCATGATGCATGTTACCATTTTCAATTAACTTTGTTTCCTCGGTTGCAATATCATAAATCATAAAAATTGGGGATGAACCGAAATGATTATGTGCAACACTATCTAAGCCTTTGTTTTCTTTGATTGGAATACATACCTTCATAATTTATTCTCCTTTTAATAATGCTATATATTCTTTTTTCCACAGCATTTATTTTTATTGGTTTTACACATTGTAGTACAATCCTCGGGCATATGTACAAAAAACTTACAATTGCACTCAGAATTATCTTCAATTATATGTTTAATTAATTCTATTGATTCAAATAAGATTGGTTTCTGCAAGTCATAATTAACATAATATCCAACCTTCTCTCCTACTATAAGTCCTGCATCCTTCAAGACTTTTATATGTTGAGAGACAGCTGCTTCTGATATATTCATATGTTTTGCAAGTCCCTTGGCACATATTCTTTTTTTAGAAAGAATAACTAATATTTTTAGTCTTGTTTCATCCCCAAGAGCTTTAAAAATTTGTACTGCCTGTTTCATATTAAAACCTCAATTCAGTTAAGTAATTGATTAATTAAATAATATAACTCTTAATTAGTTTTGTCAACATTTATTACAGCTTTTTCAAATCTAGCTTTTGCTCTTTCTTCTCCCATTATAGCCAAAAGCTCATACAAATCAGGAGTGTTCTTTCTGCCCGATATAGCAACTCTTACTATAGCCATAAAATCACCTATGCTCCCCTTGAAGCTTTCTTTGTTCTTCTTATAAGTCTTAGTATCTTTTGCAAAGCCCAAAGTCACTGCCGCATCCTTAGCTCTCTCAAACCAAGTATCCTTATCATCAGCCTTATTGTAGGTATCTTTATAAGTATTAAGTACAGCTATTACATCATCCTTTGAGAGATTTTCAGGAAAAGCATAGCCTTCTTTGATATACTCTTCAAACCAGTTGTCATAGAAATATCCCAAATAGCCTCTTACATCAGACCACTTAGCAATATCCTTTCTTGGCTTTTCAACCCCTCTTTCAACGCCTAATATAGCTCTTGTATAAGCTTCGTTGTTTTTCATCTGTTCAGCCAGCTCTGTATCAAATTGCTGTGCCCATTCAAGTGTCATATCATAAACCTTGTCAGCACTCATTAAAGCTATTCTATCCTTGCTGATATCTGTAAGCTTTACTAAGTCAAACAAAGCACCGCCAGTACCCATTTTTGCTAAATCAACAGTGAATTCTGTATTTGGTACTATGGGATTCTCCATTCTCCATTCTTCATAGTTTGAGTTTATAAGAGTCAATAAATATTCTCGAACCGACTCAACTGGAAAGCCTTGCTCACTATAGTAGTTTACTGCCGCCTCAGGGTCTTTTCTCTTGCTTAGCTTACGCTTTGATGTGCCGTCCATTTTAAGTACTGGAGGCACATGGGCAAAGTTTGGCTTTTCCCATCTAAGAATATCAAATAGTTGGTAATGTATTGGTGCAGATGACAGCCATTCATCACCTCTTATTACATGAGTAGTTCTCATTAGGTGATCATCTATTGCATGAGCAAAGTGATAAGTAGGTATACCATCAGATTTAAGCAGCACTATGTCCTGATCGTTTTCTGGCATTTCTACATGTCCCTTTATCAAATCATTAATTACTATTCTGTTTTCAATATTTCCAGGAGACTTCAATCTAAGTACAAAAGCCTTACCCTTTTCAAGCTCAGTTTTTATTTCTTCACATGTTGCATCTCTATGCTTTGCCCATTTGCCATAATAGCCTGGGTTTTCCTTTAGTTCCTCTTGCTTTGCTCTTATTTCATTTAGCTCATCTTCACTACAAAAGCAAGGATAAGCAAGCCCTTTTTCTACCAACATCTTAGCAAATGTTTGATATATCTCTTTTCTTTCACTTTGCTTATAAGGTCCATATATTCCTTTTTCAGTAGTCTCACTAGTCATTCCTTCATCAAACTTTAACTCATAGTGGGCGAAGGAATTCACAATTTCAGATACTCCACCCTCTATTTCACGCTTTTTGTCAGTGTCTTCAATTCTAAGAAAAAACACTCCACCGCTTTGGTGTGCCATTCTTTCAGGTATAACTGCGGCATATAAGGCACCCATATGTATAAAGCCTGTGGGACTTGGTGCAACTCTTGTAACCCTTGCACCTTCAGGTAAATTTCTCTGTGGATACTTGTTTTCATAGTATTCAGGAGTTTTGTCTATGTTGGGGAATAATAAATCCGCCAATTCTTTTCTTTGATCCATTTTTCATCATCCTTTTCTTTATTTTTTTAAAAATTAAAGGTTCTTCATCCCAAATAGGACGAAAGACCTTACTTCCGCGTTACCACCTAAATTGATACAAATTATTTGTATCCACTTAAACCCTTTAACGAAGGGCAACCGTTTATGCTCCAGGGCTTCCTTCGACAGCTTACATACCAAATTTTCACCAGCATTGGCTCTCTAAACTATAAGTTCTGTTTACTCTTCCTCTTCACAGCATTTATAATGTTTAATTAATCTAAAGTATAATATTTTGTGGCTATATTTGTCAAGCACAGACAACCACTCCTGCTTAATATTCCTGCATCGACTTATTCTTATTCATAAATATTGCAGCGATTATCATATATATACCTGCTACAAAGAACAATATATATGATGGTATTAAATCTAAGGATACACCAGCTAATATTATCCCCAAAGGAGTCAAGCTACCAGATATAGTTCCAATAACTCCCCACACTCTCCCAAGCATATTATTGGGTATAGATCTCTGTAATACTACCGTAAGAGGCATATCTATCATGAGTAAAATGAACGAGAATATGAATACCACAACTATATATAAACCAAATATTACATTAACATCAAAGCTTCTCATAACTTCTAATCCTGGTATTCCCATTAGTATTATAGTAATACCCATACCTAATATTCCAAATATCATTCCCTTTAGCTTCTTTTCCTTTTCAGGAAGCTTTCCTACTAATATTGCTGCTATTAGCATTCCTACCGAAAAAGTTCCCTCGATAACACCATATTGTGCAGAGGACATACAAAGTACATTGTTAATTAAATATGGCAAAACAACTGACAAAATAGCAGCCATAAGGAAATTGAGACTTACAGAAAAAGGTATTATTACACGTAGAATTTTGTTGCTTTTTATAAAGGTGGAAACCTCCTTAATATCTTGCCATACTGTCAACATACTTATATTGCTTATAGGCTTATCTTCTTCCTTTGGTTTGTTAAAATTAAAGTCTATAAACATTTCTGAAATAGCAGATAGTATAAAAGATATTCCATTAATAAAAAGAAATAAGTTCATTGACACAACTCCAAATACCAAACCACCCAGCACTGGACCAATGATTGAGCTGCCAGAGTCAATGGCTCTGCTGTAAGAATTTATTTTTAACAAATTTTTATCAAAAACCAATCTTGGTATAGCCGCACTGAAGGTAGTATTGAAAAAGGTACTTATTACCGACAAGATAAATGTTGTTACATAAATAAACAGAAGCTTTAATCCATATATTTGAGATAATCCTAGAAGAGACAAAACTACTATTCCACTTAAAAAATCCAGAACAACTATCATTTTCTTTCTATCCACTCTATCAGCTATAGAGCCAGCTATAGGACTTAAAAGCACTCGCGGTATAGTCCCTAGCAAAATGCTGAATGCAAAGGAGGTTCCCGAACCAGTTATCTTAAGTATATATAAAGAAATGGCAAAGGAATAAATATAAGTTCCCAGTAAAGATACGAGTTTTCCCAAGGAGAATAAAATAAGATTTAACTTCTCTTTTGGTTGATAAGCTTTATCAGTATTAGTATTTGGGGTAATATCTAGTTTTGTACTAGATGCATTCATGAAAACACACTCCTTTTAATATGTTATAGTTTACTGTGATTTAACTTCGTATCTTAATAATAATATATTGCCGATATATAGTCAATAATAAATTCAATTTAATTTAACTTTTCATAAATTTATTTATAATCTATTGCATATTAAATTCTTTTTTACTATAATTAATATAAGTCAGAGTAATTTTTTATATCATTTTAAATAAAATAAAACATCAATAATAGGAGGCTGAAGACTATGGCACAAAGCTTAGGAGAAAAAATAAAAGCTCTGAGAAAAGAGCTTAATATGACACAAACAGATTTGGCTGGCAGTGAAATGACAAAAAGTATGTTAAGTCAAATTGAAAATAATCTAGCTACACCATCCATGAAAAATCTACAGTATTTGGCCTCCAAGCTTGGAAAATCGATGGCATATTTCTTAGATGACAGCATGTATCAAGAAAATCCTGCCTATTGAAGAAATACATGAAGCTTTAAAGGAAGCAAGTGAACTTATTAAAAGTGCAAAACCTGAAGAAGCCCTTATAAAGTTTGAGAACATATTGGAAAAATACAAGCTTGACCACAACAGCAAGCTTTATGCAGATTTATTAGATAAGTATGGACAATGTTTAATTAATTTAAACCGCATTGAAGAAGGACAAGAAAAAATCAAAGAAGCAGTAAGCATATATAAAAGTAAATTTCTATTTATTGATGCAGCAAAAACCCACCTTTCACTTATGGATATATATTGGAATAACTTTGATTACTATAAATGTATGGAGATATTGGAAGAAGCCTTAGAAATAAGTAATAATTCCATCAACAAGGATAAAACCTTTGAAATAGAAGCCATGCATATCAAATCTATTCTATATACTGGTATGGATAAAGTGGAGGAAAGTGTAATCGCAGCCGAGAAGGCTCTAAGTATATCTAAAGAAACAAATATATATTATAAATCAGATGAGCTGTACAAGAATTTGGCTCTTATGAATAGCTTCTTAGGAAAAAATGATAACTTTGATTATCATATGAACAAAGCAAGACAATTCGCAAGCTTTACTGATAACATCAATGTTTTAGCTAGCATAGAAGTGGGTTGCTGTATGTATGCCAATCAAACTGGCAAGCCTAAAGAAGCAATAGAATATCTCAATAGAATATTAGTCCCCTCAGCAGTGATTTCAATTTTTGTATATACAGAAAAGGCAAAAGCCTTATATATGCTGGAAGAATATCAGCAAGCTTTGGATACTTTTAAGCTAGTGCAATATCTCAATTACAATCCCTTCAAATATGACTATCTGCATATATGGAGCTCTAAAATTTACAAAGGCTTATGTCTTAATAAGCTTGGCAATACAACAGATGCAATATCAGAAATAAAGCAGGGTATTGATAAACTGCAAGTTGTAGGAGAATCAAAAACTCTTGCTTTTGCATACAAAAGCTTAAGTGAAGTTTATTCCGACATGAAAGACTTTGAAAGTGCATTCGAAGCTTTAAAAAAGGCAAACGAAATTGAAAAATTCGCAAAAGAAAATAAATTGTATTATTAAAAGAAAAAGGGCAGAACCAATTTAATTGGTTCTGCCCTTTTTCTTTATCTACTATTTTGTAAATATATCCACAAATTGCGCACATCTGTCAGCAGAAAGCTTGAGAAACTCATTAAACTCCATAGCATTGCCCTGCAAAGCTTTGTCTGATATTGATCTTATAACCACAAAAGGCACCTTGCATAGGTAGCACACCTAAGCTATTGCCGCTCCTTCCATCTCTACACACCATGCACTGAACTCCTTATGTATCTCTTCCTTTATTTCTTGTGAGGATATAAATTGATCCCCACTGGCAACAGTACCTATATAGATTTTATATTTATTATCCACCGATAACTCTATTGCTTTTCTGCATTTGTCTATAAGTCCTGCATCAGCCTCTATATATCTAAGCCCTGCAATATAACCCTTTGGATGTCCAAAGGCTGTTATGTCAGCATCATGTTGTATGCAGCTGTCCGATATAACTATATCTCCTATTTCCAAACAAGGCTCTAAGGCTCCTGCTGAGCCAATGTTTATTATGCAAGCAGGATTAAATTTATCAATCATTATCTGGGTGGCTCTTGCCGCATTTACCTTCCCTACTCCTGATTTGGATAATATGCAGCTTTGATTATTTATAGTGCCTAAGTAGAATTTCACACCATAGTGTTCTATCTTCTCCACCTGCTGCATTAAGGATAAAATTGCATCCTTTTCTTCTTTCATTGCACCAATTATTCCTATCATTTGTATGATCATTCTCCTTATTTCATATTATATTATTGTACTTGTGTTTTTTCACTCTCACCTTTTTTCACAAACATCATAGTTATAAAGGCTAGTAAGAGGAAGGAAACAGATGCTAAGAACAAAGAGCCATAGCCTACATAATCAATTATAAAGCCTAACAGTGGAGGTCCAGTAATTGCAGCTAGTGAGGAGAAGAAATAATATAGTCCTGTGTAGGCACCAATCTTATTCTCTGTAGTCATTTCCACTACCATAGGGAAGGAATTTATATTGATAAGAGCCCAGAATAAACCTCCGATTCCCATAAGTATAGCTATATAAGTAATATTTTTAAAGAAGGTAATAAGCGCAAATACTACCAGTAGCCCTATAATACCAGTCATTATAGTCTTTTTTCTGCCTATTTTTGTAGCTATAAGACCACTGGGTATAGCAAATACCAAAAATGTCAGAGAGAACAATGATAGCAAACGTGCAGCCGTACTTTCATTTATTCCTAAATAATTTATGCCATATAAGCTAAATAATGCCTCTACACCTTGATATGCTATAAACCAAAAGAATATTGCAACCAATATCAGTAAAGCACTTCTATCCTTGTCTTTTATAACTTCAATGAATGCCTTAATTATACCTGTATGTTCTTTATCCTCTTGCGCTGGCTTTTCAGGTTCCTTAATAGTCTTTACTAATATGAACAATGCAATCATCATAACTAGACCTGCTGCAACGAAAGGATAAATCCTATTCATATCATAGAGCATAGGTCCTATAAATAAGGCAATTACCGCTCCTATGCCTCCCATAAGATTAATAATACCGTTTGCCTTGCTTCTATGTACCGAAGGTGTAATATCAGGCATAAGAGCTACAGTAGGAGCCCTATATATACTCATCATAATATTGAAGCCCATTGCAGCCGCTATTAAGGTGATAAAATTAAATTCAAAAGGTATTAACGAAAAAAACAATGCCGATAATGGTATGCCCACCATAAGATAAGGCATTCTACGTCCATGCTTTGTCCAAGTTCTATCGCTTAAGGCTCCAAAAAACGGTTGTAGAGTTATAGCCGCGATATTGTCAAAGGTCATAACAAAGCCTATTAACATGGTGCTAGAAATATACTTGCTTATGAATACCGGGACAAAAGTATTATACAAAGGCCAAACAATACTAATGCAGAAAAATCCAAAGCCTAGCAAAAAGGTATTTTTAAAATTAAGTCTTTCTTTCATGTTATCCCCCCTATTATTTAGATTTTATCATTCTTTCGGGGTAGTTGGTTATTATTCCTTCTACTCCAGATTTTATAAGCATAGCCGCAGTATTCTTATCATCAACAGTAAATGCATTTACTGTAAAGCCATGCTGTGTTAATCCTTCAATCATTTCCGGTCTGGCTGCATGATAAAACGGATGAGCACAGTTGCAGTTAATACTCTCAAGGTATCTCCAAGGCTTATATAGTCCCTCCATGTATAAAGCTCCAGTAAGAATTTTGGGATACTTCTTCTTAACATCATATATAGAGTAGTGATTGAAGGAAGAAAATATTGTTTTATCCTGCAATCCAAAGCTCTTCACCATGTCGACAGTCTTTTCCTCCATACCTTCATACTGGATAATCCCATTCTTAAGCTCTATATTTAAATATGCTCCACTTTTCTTTATCAAATCAAGTAGTTCCTCTAGAAGCGGAATTTTCTCCCCTGCATATTCAGCTCCAAACCAGCTTCCTGCATCCAGAGACATTAATTCCTTATATGTTTTATCCTTGATAAGACCTTTTCCATCGCTTGTTCTATCTAACATTTCATCATGACATATCACAAGCTTTCCATCCTTGGTCATTTGTACATCACATTCTATACCATCTGCACCCAAGGCTATTGCCTTATTAAAAGCAGACATAGTATTTTCAGGGGATGAGCCTGAAGCTCCTCTATGAGCATAAATTATTGTTTTTCCAAACATATTATCACTCCTTTTTTTTGCAGGTCTAAAGTTATAAACCAAATCCAAAGCCATCAGCAAATGCAATATCTATGATAAATTCATGCCTTTATATTACATTATCAGATTCAGCGTTCACTGCTCTTGAATTCATCATTTAATTTTTCTTGTATTGCTTGTAACTTCATATCTGTTCTACATTATCTAATACCTTTATTAATTCCTCAAATAAGTTATTTAAGTATTTCTTTTCTTCCCATTTTACAGTTGTCTTTAATAAATCATCTATAAAATTAAACACCTTCTCAGGTGACATGATTGCAAATACTGATGATAGTTTTGCCTTCAGCTCTAACCTATCAGATGATATGTATTTATCCGCTATTAAGCGAGTTTCTACAACAAACCTTTCACTTTTTTCTACTATATTTCTATCATATTCATCCTCTTTAATAGAATCTAACAGTACCGTTTCCAATGCTCCAAGCTTATCCTGTGGTATAACCACAGCTAATGTTTTTATCGATTTAGACTGACCAAAACTGTTTTTAAACTCGGCTTCTTGTATTTTATTGTTATTTAAAGTTATCGTTGAATCTGCGAAGCATTTACTATATTCAGATAAAATAACTGTATCATCTTTTTGTAAATCTCTATCACAGACTATTACAAATTGATGATACGTTAATTCTTCGGAGGATTTTTTTAAAACATTGTAGAAATCTTTAATTGCTGGCTTAAAACAATCTTTACCACCTATTCCCCAAATAGCCAAATAGTCATTTCCCCTACTATACCATTCAAAAATTTCATTACTTTTGTTTTTTCCAATAGTAAGCTGTTTATTTATTTTTTCATTAGTGTGAGTAAACCCACATATTTTATCAAGATAATAACCTAACAAAACTGCATCTGTTTTTCCTTCACATAAAATTATAGTGTTCATTGTCTTACCTCAAAATCAAAGTTTTTTCTATCCTCTAATACTTCACTTCCTTTAAGAACTCTTGCCAAAGGTTTTCTCTGAAACATCATCCTTTTTCAAGGTTATTATTCTAATATTATCAATTTCTTCGTCGCTGCATTTTAGGATTTTATCTACTGCTTCAATACTATGTGTTGTTAAGAACAATTGAACATTTAATTTCTTACAAGTAGAAATTACAAATCTAAAAACATTTTCCATCGCAGAAGTATGAAGTGCTGTTTCAAATTCATCAACTAAAACAATGCCATTCTCCGAAGATACTAGAGCATTTAGAATTGTCAATGTCTTTTTCATACCATCGCCATACATAGACAAAGGCAAGTATTTCAGGAAGATTACTTTCTACTACTGGAACAAACCTATCATTTTCATTTATATATCTTAAATCAGAAATATTGCTGTCAAAATCCTTTAGCAGGGATATTGCCTTTTCCTTTATCTCTTTATTTTTTATTATATTGTTAAAAGCATTATCCACCACATGATCTATCATTTGGATATTTCGTACATCAATTATAGGATTCGACTTACTACGTCTAATAGGTCTTATATACTCATTTATTCTTAAATTATAGTCCTTCTCATCCGGAAATAAAAAAGCAGGTGAAGATAAGTTAATTTTACCGATAAAGGTTTTAATTTCTTCCTGTCCTTCAAATAAATCATTATATTTTTTATATCTTTCAGCTATTGTAAACCCTCTTATTTCATTTATATCAACTAATTGTTCGATAACTTCTCCTTGAATCCTTACGTCAAGCTTATTACCACCATAAACAGATGACAAAGCAATACTATATTGATTAGTATCTTTCATACCAGAAGATATACTAAACATGTACATAAATAAATCTAATATGGTTAATCCCATTTTCATAGAAAGCCTATATTTTTCACGCTGTCTTGCTACTTGTATAATATTGTATTCACTTGGATCACCTAAAAGCTGTATAGCTTCCAATACACTTGTCTTTCCACTGTTATTGTCACCTACTAGTATATTGATATCACCAAGATCCTTTATGCACAAATCTTTAATTCCTCGATATGTTTCAATTTTCAATTCAGTAAAATGTCGTGTCATAAAATCACCTCTTTCTATGTCTTATTATACATTATTATCCTCATGTATTAATATTTCAGACTATATTCCACGATATACCCTCCCATAATTATACACTTTTTACTGCCTTAAAAACAAACTATTTAAATAACGCTATAACCTTCAGTCTTGGCTATAGCGTTATTTGAGTTAATAATTTTATTATGCTTCAATTATTATTCTATGCTTCTTCTTCAAATTCTATATCTTCCATTATTCTTGCAAACTTCTCAAGCTTTCTCTGTACGTTATAGAACACACTATTTTCAGGATATTGTCCCTTTTCATTCTTGCATCCTGCAGGCACATCGGTCAAAATCTCTATACCATCTTCAACACTTTTTATAGCATAAATGTGGAACTTGTTCTGCCTTACAGCTTCCACAACTTCCTCGTCAAGCATTAAGTTTACAACGTTTTGATATGGAATAATGACACCCTCTTGACCGCTTAAGCCTCTAACTTTACAGGTTTGAAAAAAGCCTTCAATTTTATCATTTACTCCACCAATAGGCTGGATTTCTCCTCTCTGATTTACAGAGCCTGTTACTGCTATATATTGCTTTATCGGAATTTCTGACAAGCTGGACAACAGTGCATAAAGCTCAGTGCTAGAAGCACTATCTCCCTCAACCCCGTCATAGAGTTGTTCAAAGCAAATGCTTGAGGTTAGTGACAGTGGAAAATCCTGTGCAAACCTATCTCCCAAATATCCTGATAGTATTAGCATACCCTTGTCGTGTATACTGCCACTCATCTCAACCTCTCGTTCTATGTTTATTATTCCCTTTTCTCCTGCATAAGTTACAGCAGTTATCCTAAATGGTTTGCCAAAGGAAATGTCCCCAAAATCCATTACTGAAAGTCCATTTACCTGACCAATTACTTTGTTCTCAGTAGATATAAGTGTAAATCCTGTATCTATATAGTCCTGAATCTTTTCTTCGATTCTATTGGATCTATAATATTTCTCTTTTATTGCCTTCTTTACATAGGCAGCTGTTACAATTTGTGCACCATCTATTCTCGCCCATGCATCAGCTTCATATAAAACTTCAATTATATCATTAAATCTTGTTGAAAGCTTATGCTTATGCTCAGACAACCTTCTGCTGTATTCTACTACCGCAGCAACACCTGTATTATCAAAGTGTAATAGATTTTTCTTCATACAATGGCTACTGATAAACTTGGCATATTTCATGATGTTTTCATCATCAGATATCATGTCTATATCAAAGTCTGCCTTTATCTTAAAATATTTACGGAAATCTTCATCACGATTATAGAGCATATTATAAAGCTGAGCACTGCCTATTAATAATATTTTTATGTTCAGAGGAATAGGCTCAGGCTTCATGCCACTGGATACTACACCAGCTACTGAATATACATTTTCTATAGAAATACTATTTGTCTTCATTGCTCTCTTAAGTGCATCCCAACTTTCTGGGTTACGCATAATATCGGACATGTTTATAATTATATAACCGCCATTGGCAGCATGCAAAGAACCTGGCTTTATCTTAGTAAAGTCAGTTGTGACAGCTCCCATATTACTCTCATATTCAATTTTACCAAACAAGTTATAATACTTTGGATTTGTCTCTTGTGCTACTGGAGCGCCGTGTGTTTCGTGATTGTCTATCATCAGATTTACCTGATATTTTTTCAAAACTCTTTGCCTCTATCCTTTTCTTCTAGTATAGAACCCTCTGTTTCTCCTTTATCTGGCTCTCTAAAATCCTCTATGTTTTGAATTATATCTCGCTGCACAGAACGTAGATACAAAAGAACATTTTCATACTCGTTATACTTTTCCTTAAGTTCCATTATAGGCTGTTCTATAGTTACAAGTGCTACCATTATTTCAAGATGATTCAGTTTGTTTTTGACATTCTCTTCTGCTTCATTTATGCGATTCATAGTTTCAAGCAGTTTAGCTTCAACTACATATGAATCCTCCTCAATCTTCTTTCTTTCCTCTGCACTCAGCTTTATATAATCCTCTTCCCCAATAGGATTATCATCTTTGATTGGTATTGTAAGCAGCCCCTGCTCGCTCTTCTTTAGCATGAAACCCTTTTGCTTTGCAAATTGATTAAAGCCCTCCATCAACTCCGAGCTTTGCATTTGATATTTCTGAATTACTTCATTCTTCTGTTTCTCATATTCCTCACTATCAAAGGATCTAGGAACATTTGTTTTCAAGTTCCTCACAAGCTTTATCATATCTTTTGAAGCTTAATGCCCATTCCAGCTGGAAGGCTTAAGGCTATAGGCTTATCAGGATTATTAAAGTTATATATGTAGCACCAATCATCAGGAGTTTTCTCATTTTGAGCAATTTTATTGATTATAGTTTTAGAGTAGCTGCTTCTTCCAGTACCCGTTAACCCTGAAACATATATATTGTAACCTGCCCTTTTGATTGCTAGTCCAAACTCCATTGCAGCTGATGCCCTGCCCTGTCCTATTATACCCTCTAAGGATGTAAGCTCCGCAGTAGTTTCAAAACCCAGCTTATCCCCATGACAGATATTTCTCAAATCCATCGGTTCCAATTCTTTGTAATTAGTCAACCTAACCACTCCCTTCACTATGCAGTAATAATTAATATGTACCTTATATTATATTTATACAAAGTCTTATAAAAACATCTCAACTTTGACTTATCTATTTCATAAAGTTCTTATCTCCAAAGCCCTTTCCTACTACCTCTCTTACATCACCAATTGTGATAAATGCCTTTGAATCTATATCCAATATCTTATTTTTTACATGAATAACTTGTCCTCTTGCCACAATACAGTAAAGCACATCCTTGTTCTGCTTTGTATACATACCTCTTCCATTCAGAGCTGTTACACCTCTATCTAAATCATTCAATATTGCTTCTGCAATTTCCTCTGATTTCTCAGAAATAATGAAAAAAGACTTACCATAGCTAACTACACCCTCCTGTATTATATCAATGAGCTTTGTAGAGACAAATATAGTTACTATAGAGAAAAGTGCCAGTTCTGGTTCAAATAGAATTGCGCCTGATAAAATAACTAAAAAGTCAAAGGCAAACATAATCCATTGGGTCGGTATAGATGGTATATATTTATGAATTATTCTACCTATTAAATCAGTACCGCCAAAGGTTGCTCCAAACCCAAGTATAAATGCCACCCCGGTACCCATCAATACTCCTCCAAATACAGAACCAAGAAACAGGTTATCCGTCAAAGCTACCATATATGTATCCATTATATCAACAACAACTGCATAAACTATGTTGCAATATATAGTCTTTATACCTACCTCTTTACCTAGTGCAAAAACACCTATAAAAAAGATAGGAATACTAAAGCACAAGGTAGTCATACCAATAGGAAAGCCTGTCTTATAATTAATTATATTGGCAATACCCATTACACCACCAGGTATTATTTTGTTTGACTTTAAAAATAATATCATGGAAAAAGCCATTATTACCGATCCTAATGCAATACCAAAATATGAGAAAAATACATTTTTGGTTTCTAATCTTTTATTATGTGTTGATGCTGATTTTACAGAATTCATGTTAACCTCCAAATAATCATATCAAATAATATTACTAACGTTTTGTGGATATAGAATCATATAGTGCCAGCATTATAAACTTTGGCAGATTCATTATTCTCTTAAGCCTGCTTGGCTCTTGTATAAGTCTGTAAAGCCATTCAAGTCCCTTTTTTTGATAAAACTCCGGTGCTCTCTTCAGTCGCCCCGATATTACATCCAAGCCACCTCCAATACCTATAGCCAGCTTAACCTTTAACTCATTTCTATGGTTATAAATAAAGAACTCCTGCTTAGGTACTCCAAGAGCAACAAGCAATATATCCGTTTCCTTATTATTTATATCCTCAATTATCTCTGTTTCCTCGTCCTCAGAGAAATATCCATCTCTAATGCCTACTATATTTAAACCCTTGTACTGCTCTTTAACCTTGTCAGCTGCAGCCGTAACTACTTCCTTAGCAGCTCCCAGCATATATACTTTTTTACCCTTTTCTGCTGCTATGGCTAATATCCCGTTAGTCAGATCTACTCCAGTAACTCTTTCTTTTAGTGGAGTACCATAGAATTTAGATGCTATTACCACACTTATACCATCTGGTATAACAAGCTGAGCTTCATTCAGCACATTCTCAAACTCTCTATTTTTCACCGCATTTAGAAGCATCTCTCCATTTGGAGTAAATATCATATTTAGCTTATCTCCCTCTAGATACTCCTCTACTTTTTTCTCCGCTTCAATATAGTTGACATTATCAACCTTTACCCCTACTATTTCTATTGTATTTCTCATATTTTCACCGCCTAATAACTTAATGTTTTGTCTAATTTCACATTAGAAATTATATCATATATTTGCTTTTAGCCCTACGATTATATAGAATGCACAAATTAACAATCCTAATTTTCTATATTAATATATATTCATATTTGTTTCAACTATATATTTTGCATTATCATTTTAATCCGAAAAATAGCGAAAAAACGTTTTTCTATGTTCATATTTTAAGCTATAATTAATAATGTTATAAAATGTTACAAATTTTGTACATAATTTGTGTCATGTATTGGCAGAAGTTATATAAAGTTTGGTATAATGTATTTATCAAAATATTAAATAAAAAAATCTTCAGATAAACTGAATATGTAAGGGGTCGAAAAAATGGAAAAGATTATTATAGAGGGTCAACATCGTTTAGCTGGTGAGGTTATAATAAGCGGAGCCAAAAACTCTGCTATAGCTATTATGCCTGCTGCTATACTGTCAGGCTCCAAATGTACTATAAAAAATCTCCCTGAAATAAAAGATGTAGAATTTCTAAAGGATATTCTACTTCAGATGGGTGCTAATATTACATCAGATAAAGACGTTATGATTATAGACACCTCAAGTGTCAACAAGCTCAGTATAGATTTTGAAATGGCAAAAAAAATGCGAGCATCCTATTACTTTCTCGGTGCACTATTGGGAAGATTTAAAAAGGCTGAAGTTCCTTTCCCAGGTGGTTGTGACATAGGCGTTCGCCCTATAGATTTACACATTAAAGGCTTAGAAGCTTTGGGAGCAAAAATAGAGGTTTCTCATGGCATTATAAAAGCAACAGCAAAAGAGCTTATTGGTGCATCAATATATCTTGATATAGCAAGTGTAGGGGCTACAATAAATATCATGTTAGCAGCATGCACGGCGAAAGGTACAACTACAATAGAAAATTCAGCAAAAGAGCCTTACATTGTTGATACAGCAAACTTTTTAAATGCTATGGGGGCAAATGTCAGAGGTGCAGGTACTGACGTGATAAAAATTAAAGGTGTAGAAGCTCTTCATGAATGTGAGCATACAATAATTCCTGATTTGATGGAAGCAGGAACCTTTATGGCGGCGGCGGCTACTAATGGTGATGTATTAATAAAGAATGTAATACCTACGCACTTAGAGTCTATCACTGCTAAGTTAAAAGAAATGGGTGTTGAGGTAACAGAATATGAGGACAGCATAAGAATAAAGAACAATAGCAGACTAAAAGCTGTAAATATTAAGACACTATATTATCCAGGCTTTCCTACTGATATGCAGCAGCCTATCAGTGTATTGTTGTCCATATCAGATGGTACTTCAATTGTAACTGAAAGCATATTTGAATCCCGCTTCAAATACTTAGATGAGCTAAAGAGAATGGGTGCTAAAATAAATGTAGAAGGCAGAGTAGCTGTAATTGAAGGTGTCAAAAAGCTTTCGGGAGCTCCAGTCTCCGCTACAGACTTAAGAGCAGGTGCAGCTATGGTCGTTGCAGGGCTGGTTGCTGAAGGTAGGACAGAAATAAGCAATATAGAATATATTGATAGAGGTTATGAAAAGCTTGAGGATAAACTGATTAAAATTGGAGCAAAGATTCATCGTGTAAATGTAGATTAGCAAAAAAAACGGAGGCTTATAAATGCAAGCAATCTTTAATGTATTAATTACCACTATGAGTCTTGATATCGGAGGAGCTGAGACTCATATAGTTGAATTGGCAAAGGGACTAAAAAGAGAAGGCTTCCATGTTGTAGTTGCATCTAGCGGAGGTATTTTCGAGAAGGATTTAGAAAACAGCGGAATCAAACACTACAAAGTACCCTTGAATAACAAGAAACCGAATAATGTATTTAAAGCATATAAAATGTTAAAAAAGATCATAGAGACAGAAAAGATAGATTTGGTACATGCTCATGCTAGAATACCAGGCTTCATATGCAATCTTTTACATAAGAAGCTTAAATTTGCTTTTGTAACCACAGCTCACGGCACATGGAAAACTGGTGGCGGTCTAAAGTATATAACCAAGTGGGGACAAAAAACAATTGCAGTCAGTGAGGATGTAAAAAAATATCTTCTCGATAATTATAGTATTAATGAAAGCAATATAACGGTAACAATAAATGGTATTGATACAGAAAAATTTTCACCTGATGTAGATTGGAGCAGTCTTCAAAAGGAGTTCAATATTCCAAATGATAGCTTCAATATTGTGTATGTTAGCAGAATTGACAAGGACAGACAGCATATACTTCAAAGTATTTTAGAAGTACTTTCACAGTTAATCTTTGAGGTGGATAATTTGAATTTTTTCATTGTAGGCGGCGGAAATATACTGCACACTATCAAAGAAGCCTCTCATAACTTAAACGGAGATTTAAGAAGAAATGCTATTATAGTAACAGGTCCTCGTACAGATATAAACAAGTTTACAGCAATGTCGGATTTGTTCATAGGCTTTGGTCGATCCGCCCTAGAAGGTATGGCGTCCTCAAAGCCGGCAATAATAGCAGGTAATCAAGGCTATATAGGTCTTTTAGATGAGTCAAGCATTGAAACCGCAATAAAAACCAATTTCTCCGGCAGGGGTCAGGACATGGTAGACAGCGATAGGTTCTTAAAGGACATACTAGAAGTAGTTAACATGAGTAAGGAACAGCGTGCAAAGCTCGGAGGCTTCTGTCGTAATACTGTTTCACAGCAATATTCCATTAAGAAAATGGTAGCTGACAACATGGAAGTTTATATACAACTTCTACAGAATTCATAAGCTTACTAAGGAGAAATTTTTTATGTATGATATATTAATATCCGGATACTATGGCTTTGAAAATAGCGGAGACGATGCAATACTCATGGCGATTCTGGAAAATCTGCGTACTTACAAGAAAGATATTAAGGTGTTGGTATTGTCAAAGAAGCCAGAAGAAACCAAAAGAATATATGGTGTGGATGCTGCCAACAGATTTAGTATTTGTGAAGTAGTTAAAGCTATGAGAAACTCAAAGGTATTTTTAAATGGCGGTGGAAATCTTATTCAAGACGATACCAGTACACGCTCTTTAATGTACTACCTTAGTACAATTTGGCTAGCTAAGAAGCTTGGTCTAAAGATTATGCTATATTCAAATGGTATAGGTCCAATAGATAAAAGTGTAAACAGAATAATCACTTCAAAAATTATAAATCAGGCAGATATAATAACACTTAGAGAGGAAGCTTCACTTCAAGAAGTAATAAGGCTGTCAGTGGTTAAACCCAAGGTCTTGGTAACAGCAGACCCTGCCTTTACCTTAAAGCCCTGTACAGACATTGAAGCAGCAACCATACTTGATGCTGAGGGAATAAAAAAGGATACACCTTTGATTGGTATATCTGCAAGGAAGTGGCGAGGACACGAGGTATATTCTCAGAAGATTGCAGCTTCAGCAGACTATCTATATGAGAAATATGGCATAAACTCTGTACTTATACCAATGCATTATCCACATGACATAGAGATTAACAATGAAATTGCTTCAATGATGAAGCATAAACCATATATTATAAATCATAAATACAATGTACCTCAAACCCTAGGCATTATCAAAAGTATGGATATGATAATAGGAATGAGACTTCATGCGCTTATATATGGAGCATCTCTACAGGTACCCGTCGTGGGCTTGCCCTATGAGCCAAAGGTTGAAGATTTTCTAAAGTATATCAATCAGCCTTCTGCAGGTAATGTTGAGAGCTTAGATTATGATAGACTATTAGAAATAATTGAAAGTGTATGGAACAACAGACAGCAAGTGAAAGAACAGCTTGCAGCTTCAAAACAAATGTTTGTAGATAAAGCTCTTCAAAATGCAGAAATTGCAGTGAGTTTACTGGATATATAAAATACGGGATGACACATAGGTCATCCCGTATTTTTGTATCTAATGTTTTATGGTGTGACACGCAGTACATCTACTACCGTACCTTGTATTCCTGCAATTCGATTTTCCAAATAAATTTTAGATTGATTGTTTACATCTCTATTTCCACTTGCCAAATAGCTATAATCGTTTACTACTCCTGGCACTTGTATAGTAAGCAATAATTCAAATTTCCCTGGCTTTTCTGCTAAAGCAATTGTTCCATCTGTTTTTGTAATATAATCCATAAAAGGCTTTACTTCCTTACTAATTACTTTCCCCATGTAAGTATCTGTCTTTGAGTCATAGATATCATCCTCAACATTAACAGCATCAACAGTAAAATTTCTTATATCAGTTATGCTGACAGTGTATTGTATTAAAACATCGTTTCCAACACCTTTGTTTTCACTTAATACAAACTTATATAATATGCCAACTATTATAAGAACAGCTACTAAAACTGCTAGCAAATCTATTACATTTATTTTCCCAAACAATCTTCCTTTTGATCTATAAACATAGGAAATCCCCCTATTCCTTTATCTTCACGTTAAGAATAAAGCCTTCACCTGCATAGCCTTTACCCTTTACAGTAGATTTTTTGTCCTATTCTTATCTCCAAGCCTCCAACTGTTACGCTTCTACTTGTTACTTTAGCATCAGCAGTAAGCTTTAAAACCAGATCCAGCTTTCCTGGCATCTCTGCAATTACATATCTACCGTTAATAAAGTCCGAATTTACATTTGTGGCGGGTGTATAGGCTGTTCCAGCTACTCGACCTAAATTGTTGCCCTTAACACTTTCACGTATAAAATCCCCATTTTTTATAGCTGAAATAAATTTTTCGTCAACTGATTTGATTTCTACCTCATACTCAACAGTTTGCATGTCAGCTTCTTGATTGTCCTTATAATTTCCATAGGCATATATCCCTACTCCTATAATTAAAGCGATAATTATTAGTATAACCATATCTAAAATGTTAAATATACCAAATAGTTTACCTTTACTTTTGCTCATAAGTCTCCCTCCTATCTCACCACTTCATAGTATAACTCTAAAATATTTTTCGCCATTATCGAAGCAGAAAATTTCTCTTGCATAAGCTTAACTGCCTTTTCACCCATTGAATTCCTTAACTCATCATCTTCTGCTAGCTTAAGTATTGCCTTTGCCAGTTCTTCAGGGTTTCTAGGCTGTACCAGCAAACCTGTTTCCATATGTGTTATTACCTCCGGCACTCCGCCAACATTTGATCCTATCATTGGCTTTCCTATAGACATACCCTCTATTAATGATAAGCATAACGCCTCTGATACAGAGCATACCATATTTACATCGAGTATGTTGTATATACGTCCAATATCTCTTATGAAGCCTGTAAAAACAAAGCTTTGCTCTAGCCCCTTTTCTCTTACTCTTTGCTTAAGTTGCGCTTCCAAATGTCCTGTTCCTGCTATAACAAACTTAATATTGCTGTTTTTCTTTAGTACAAGCTCAGCCGCTTCTATTAAATATTTATGACCTTTTACCTCTGTAAGTCTTGCAGCCACTCCATAAACTAAGTCCTTTTCTCCTATGCCATAGGCTCTCTTTATTTCATTAATCTCTTCAAGAGAAAGTTTTTCAAGTTTATCTACTCCACCATATATAACTCTTATCATGTTGTCAGGTATACCCGTCTCCAGTAGATTTTGTCTTACAGCCTTTGATACCGCTATTATCTTACTGCTAAGCTGTTTGTTTATGCTGGCAGAAACTAATTTCTTAATACCTGTCTTTGGACTGTCAATACAGTGCTTTGTATGTATTATAGTATTAATACCAGCAAGCTTGGCAGCTACTCGTGCTGACAGAGAAGCGTGAGTATGCACTATCTGCGGTTTTTCCAATCTGAATAATTTATAAAAGGCATTTATACTGTTCATGTCTAGAGATTTGTCTCCAATACCCTTTATTTCAATAGTTCTTATCCCAAGCTCACCTATTTCATCCTTAAGCATACTACCTTCAGGAACTACTATTATCATATCCAGCTTGCTTTTATCATAGTTTCGCAGGAGATTTAACAGCCATTTGCCAGCTCCACCAATTTTCATATCTGTTATAACATGTATAGCCTTAATCATCTATGCTTATCTCCCCTTCATCAATTTTCAAGGCACACATACCTACAGCTAGTACTACCCAAAAAGTGAGCAAAACTCTGTAGTTGTACCATACGTTTTCCACTACACCCTGCAATAAGTAACCGGCTATTCCTGTACAAGCAGCAATCATTATTGTAGATAAGAATCTGTCCTTTGCCTTTCCTTGATGCGCCAGCATAGCTCTAATAAATGCAATTATTATCAAGCCAAATACTAAGGCTCCTGCAATACCCATTTCAAGTAGTACTTGTATATATATGTTGTGTGAATGATGGGCATATGCCGCGGCTAGTGAATACTTAGGATATATTGCCTTGAAGGCTTCCGAGCCAAGTCCTACACCTGAAATCCAATAATCCTTTGCCATTCTAAGTGATCCCATTAAAATGGACATTCTATATGAAGAAGATGTATCCTGCAAATTCCCTATACTAGTAAAACGACTTATTATGCTTTCTGGTAGTACAAAAGGCATAATCATAAGACCTATAAGTACTAATGCCAGAAATCTCTTGTCTCTTATCACAAAAAAACCTGCTACGGCTAGTATTAGTCCAAGCCATGCTCCTCGTGAGAAGGTAAGAATCATACATATCCCCATAAGAGCCAGCATTCCTATAAATATAAACTTATAAAAAGGCTTTTTCTTGTACCACAGCATCGCCAAAGCAAGAGGTATTGCCATGATTAGATATTCTCCCAATATATTGGGATTATTGAAGGTTGATCCCACTCTCGTCTTAATATCCTCAAACATTTCCTTATCAATCCAAGCCTCTGCGCTTACAGTTCCTGTATAGTACTGATATACACCGTAAAGCGAGACTAGAGCTGCACTTATTATCAATAGTAACACCAATATATACAGCTTATGCTTTGTATTTACAGTTCGTGTAATAACAAAATATAAGGCTATAAACAAACTATGTATTGCCAGAACACTTACACTATCTTTTATAAAATATGAGGTTCCTGTACTATATATAAGTATAGTAAAAAACATTATAACAAGTGCATCAATAGGGGTTGCCTTATATTTTCCTGTTTTTCCTAGTATCCACTTAAATATGAAAGATACTAACGTAAGACTAATTATTAAAAGTAAAGGTGTTGTTGGTATCAAAGCCGCAAAACCTGCTGCCATATACACTCCTATTTCAAATCTCCACAGCACAAGCAGTACAGCTAGTATACCCGCTCCTACCAAAGCTATTGCCTTTAGGGGTAAGAAGTATGCAAATAGCCCCAACCCTACTCCTATTACTAAAGGAAGAAGCAAACTCTTAGAAAGATGTCTTTTTTGAAGTTATACTGCTCTGCTTTGTCTACAAAAGCACCCTCTATAAGTCCATATATATAGCTTCCTTTAAATAGTGATGCTACAGGTATATTAATAAATAGCATAATCACTGAAAGAAGAATAACAAAGGCTCTTAAGACAAGATACTTGATATCGTTTACCTGAAGCAGCACCCAAAGAGTTGCTTCAGTAGTGAACAAAGCAAATATCAGTATCCCATAGCTCCTAATGCTGTAACTAAATAAATTGGACAGTAAAAGCTTTGTCTTAGACAAAATACTACTTTGCATAACTATGGTTTCTAAGAAATTATAGTTCTTATTAATAAGCCTTCTTAATAATACAAAAGGATAAAAAATAATCCTATAAAACAAACTATCCTGCCAAATCTTATGAAGCTTACTCTTAGCTGAAAGAGTGCTGATTATCACGCTTTCTTTATTGTTTCTGTTAAAGCTGCTTTGAATTTTTTCAAGCAATACCTTTATAAAGCTTTGGTTATAATAGCTCTTTAACCGTAAGAATATATGTACAAAAAAGTTTAAAATAATACTATTTTCCACTAAATCACTCCCTATCTATATATATCGCACTAAACATTTTTCATTGATAAAATAGTGCGTTCTATAAACAGATTTTGTCTCTGGATATCAAACTCATTATCAATTTCTCAATTCCTATCATTATATTATTATTTCTAAATAATGTAAAGGTTTAAGCCCTTCATATTATTGATACTTGGCAAAAAAATAATATGTACTGAGTACATATTATTTATATTTACTTTATTGTATATGCTCCTCTAATCATCACGTATGCATCTTGAGTAATCTTCATTCCTCTTCCGTCTTCCTTTGCAGATATAAGAAGGTGATTAAAGCTCACTATTTCTCCCGCTATAAGATCCTTACCTTTTGTTACATCTGCTATACCTCCACCTACACCTTTTAATGCAGTTGCAGCACCTGTCCTTAGAATAACCTCAGTTCCTGCTCCTGTCAGTAGGGTTTTACCCTTAACAATAAGCACTGACTCCATAGCTGCTCCGCTACCTGAGCCTGATGATTGATTAACCTTTTGTGTAAGCTCCGAAAGCTGAGTTTTAAGACTTGCTACCTCTTGATTATTTTTGGTAATCAAGCTATCTATATAATACTTGGTTTGCTCTGATTTTAACTCAACATAGGATTGAGTCACTACAGGGTCTGCTTCAGATCCTGGCGTAGTGCCTTCCGCTGAACCGTTTATAAATAGTGCAGTTAAAAGAACTGTTGTTATTACTACTGCTGAGACAACTTTTTTGTTTAATGTAACTTTCATTTTAACGCTCCCTTTTCTCATTGATTTCAACATATAAAACAAGTGTTATTATCCTTGAAAAAACTAAACATTTTATCTATAATATATAATTCGTCAATAACTTTAAAAATCCTGTGTACTTAACAATATTGTAATATTTGTTCGTTTTATGCCAAATAAAAGAGCCATAACTATAATATATGGCTCTGCTACTATACTAAATATTCTAATAGTCCGAAACTTATTTGTAAACCCTCATCTACCTTCTTCATCAATTCATCTGATAGATGACCGATTTTTTCCTTAAGTCGTTTCTTATCTATAGTTCTTATCTGCTCCAATAAAATTACTGAGTCTTTAGTAATCCCATATTCCTCTGCGGCAAGCTCCACATGAGTAGGAAGCTTCGCTTTATATATTTGTGAGGTTATTGCAGCAACTATTACAGTAGGACTGTATTTGTTACCGATATCATTTTGTATAACTAAAACAGGCCTTACTCCACCCTGTTCCGAACCAACAACAGGACTAAGGTCTGCATATATTATATCCCCTCTTTTTACTACCACATTATTCACGCTCCGCAAGTCTTGTTTCATATATAGCCATAGTTTCATTGTCTGCGGTGAGTCCCACTTCAGCTAGTGTCGCGTTAATGTCAGCCATTTCCATATAGCCCTTCATCATTCTTTCAACCATATTTATCTTTTTAATCTCCTTTAGATAAAATTTAGCAGCATTCCTGATAAATTCACTTCTATTGCCACATTCAATACATACAACATCATCAATTTCCTTTAGCAGGCTATCTGGCACATTAACTACTATTCTTTTGAATCAGCCACACTAGCACCTCCTGTTTTATGACATAATATTACTTATGTATGAGGTTAATAAATTTATTATTCACACCATATAGTACATTATATTATTATGCAGCTTATTCACACTATATGAAACAGCTTACATAACATATTATATTTTTAAGGTATCCATATATACTGTATTATATACCAAATGTTTCAAAGTGTATATGTTAAATAATGGTATGAGTAATTTGTGTATTTTATCTAATATAGATAATTCAATACCTCTATAACTTCTCCATCCTTTACATATACCCTAGGTACTCTTCTACTTATCATACAAACAACTTCATAGTTAATTGTTCCCAATTTCTCAGCAATTTCATCTATAGATATGAAGCCTCCAAGCTGTTCTCCAAAAAGTACAACCTCGTCTCCTACTACTATATCCTCAATTCCCGTTATATCTATCATACATTGATCCATACATATACTTCCCACAATCGGCACTCTCTTGCCCTTCACCAAAGCCTCTGCTTTACCTGTAAGCATTCTTGTATAACCGTCTGCATAGCCTATGGGCAGTGATGCAATCTTAGTTCTTCTATCAGCAATAAACTTTCTTCCATAACTTACGCTTTGACCTGCTTCTATATCTTTTATATGGGTTATTTTTACTTTTAATGACATTACTTCTTTCAATTCCAACTTATTTAACATTACTTCCTTTGAAGGAGCCAACCCATAAATCATAATACCAGCTCTTACTGTGTTCAAATGCATTTCTGGCAAATCTATTATAGTAGCACTGTTTCCACAGTGTTTCATTTCAATTTTTATGCCTTTTTCTTCTAATTCATCACAAATCCATCTAAATTTCTCAAACTGAAGCTCTGTATAGCTTTTATCTATTTCGTCTGCAACAGCGAAGTGTGTAAATATTCCCTTAATATTAATACCAGGCAAAGCATGTATACTGCTGATTATATCAATAGCTTCATTATTACTCTGTAAGCCTATTCTCCCCATACCTGTGTCTACTTTTATGTGCAGCTGTGCAGTCTTGCCCTGAGCAATTGCTTCTATAGACAAAGTTTTAGCTACTTCAAAAGAATATACTGATTGCTCCAAATCATATTTTACAACCTCTGCTGCTCTTTCAGGTTGTGTATAGCCCAAAATAAATATAGGTACCTTAAATCCTGCGTTGCGAAGCTCTATTGCTTCATCAAGTACAGCTACTGCAAATCTATCTGCTCCATTGTCTAAAAGAGTTTGTGCAATATTTACAGCTCCATGACCATATCCATCAGCTTTAATTACCGCCATTACTTGGGATTCATCTCCTGCCAGTCTTCTTACCTCTCTGATATTGTGAGCTAAATTATCTAAATTTATTTCAGCCCATGCAGGTCTTACTTTTTTCAAATCGTACATTGATTTCCTCCTCTTATGCATTATATAAATGTACGGATGCTACTTATTATCTTGTATCTCAAACAGTGAATCCTCAAGGGTTGGATTTAATTCAAAATTCTCGTACAAAACCTGTGCATTTACATTTTTGTTCTTATCTAATATCTCTGCTTTTATTGGAATAGCAGTTTCTGCATTTATCCAAATTTTTTCTATAGCTCTATATGAGTTAGCATTGCCTAATGGTACTTCCAGTACATAGCATTGTATATCATTTAAGGTTTCAAGCTTAAATCTGGCTCCCCCATTGTCTTTAAAATACTCTACAAAAGCTCCGACGAAGGTACTGTATTCCATTGAATTATTAAAATTCTCTGTAACCATATAAGTATTTATCAGCGGATGGTGTATATATGCCTTATCTTTATTATATATAGTTGTTTGTCCCTTAAGCTCCTCTGGCTCAACAATTTCTATCCTATATTTATCTGGCGCTTTATATATATGCTTTGCTCTATATACATTTGTACTTTTATTGTTTGTCACTGCATAAATTGCATCACTTTTGTAAGATTTCAGCTTCATAATAAATTTCTGCACATCCTGGGGCTTTTTTGCAGAGCTTGTTCCACAACCTGATAACATAACACATGCAATTAAAAAAAATAGCAAAAGTCTAACACCTTTCAAGTGTATTCCCCCCTTAAAGTAACTAATGTTTTATGCTATATTTAAAATTGTATGTGAAATTCATATTTAAATGCCTAGGAAGAATAAATCTTTCTTTCTCAATCAATAAAACTATCAGCATTAAATGATATTATTCTACAATTTATATGGTAATCCTGCTTATTTCACGCACAAAAATAATCAGCATAAAAGCTGATTATCCTTACTCATCTTGTATCATATTTTTTTAGATAACTGAAATCCAGTTTCTCCATTTCATCTGCCCCGACCATTCCATGTATGAAAGAATATAAATTGTTTACATTTTCCTCCATATCCACTTTTCTTTTTATTAATTCTCCTAGTTTCTGTCTTATACTATTTACCTCGTCCTGATATTTTTCTGCTCCATCCTTATTCTCCTGAATCAAGTCATAGGCTCTTTTTATAGTTTCCTTTAGAACAACAGTGTTCTGTTGATTAATCAAAGAAGGTAACATTTCAAGCTCCTCTAAAAGCTGCGGAAGTCTTTCATTTATCAGCAAAAGCTCCCTCTGTGCCTCTTCCATCTTGGGAATTGCTTCATTATGTTTGTCTTCGTTAATCTCTTTAGAAATATATAATATTTTGTTCATCAAAACCTTTTTTCGTTTTTCTAGCTCCTTTTGTTCTGCTTCATAAGCTTTTTCTTTTTCCAGAAGCTGTTCCAATCCCTCGACAGACTTTCTTAGACTTTTAGAACTGAAATTGGTAAAAAGCTGTATCCATTCAGGGTTGTATATAAGTATAGGTATTCTATTTTTTTTAATAATGTTATCTTCAAATTTAATTTCCTTCATCTTTTCTCCCTTCATTGATAACAACAGAACCAATTTATCTTCATTTATTTTATCGGTAAAAAAATCATAAAACTGTACCTGTACAAATATATTTTTCGTCTAAATCTTTTCTATAAAGCTTACTATCCTTATTCAAGCTGTTTATTTTAACAATAGCATCAGCTCCGGTTGCGTGGATGAATTTATCCTCTCCTATATAAATAGCAACGTGTCCTGGAAAAAAAAGCAAATCACCGGGCTTACTTTGTCTCCGTTCTACCTTATTCATAAAATCTATTTGAATATTAGCATCTCTTGGAATCATTATACCGTTTAACATATACGCCATTGATGACAAGCCAGAGCAATCTATGCCCATGGGACTCTTTCCTCCCCATCGATACTGAGTGCCTAAATATAACAATGCGGTATCTACAATAGCCTGCCTAAGTGCTGATCCCGACTCATTCTTCTGGCTTAGCAACGCCTCTTTTCTAATCCAGCCTATTTTTCTATTTGGAAGTATTATTTTTGTCCATTTCTCTTCCTCTTCACCAACCAATACCACGCTAGAACCTCTTGGTATAGTAATAATAGTCCCTGCCGAATATTTTGACTCTGATTGCACATCTGCAAAAGCTGCAATTATGAAATGCTTATCATACTGCTCCCAAGTATTATTTTCATCTATTATCACAGCATCCTTATGGAGATATCCCATATAATTGTACTGTGTCTTAATATGTAGCCATTCGACTTCATCTTCTAGTATATCAACTTGCATACCAAACAACACTTCATCAGCTAGCTCGCTGTCATTATCAGGTTTTTTCATCAGAGGCACTACACTTTTTACAATAATCGCTTTAGATTTTGGCAAAGCAATCCCTCCAAAATATTTTCTAATTATATTATACTATGCAAAAGAAGGATTGTGTGCGATAAAATTTACTACAATAAAATGGACGCCATGTCAGCGTCCATTTTATTGTAGTAAATAATTATTTTCTTGCCTTCATATCTTTTTCTACTAAGCTATAAGTCTTATAACCGCCGCTTAGGTTCCTTACACTGTCAAATCCGTTTTGAATTAGTATTCTTACCCCTATATATGAGCGCAAGCCGACCTGACAATTTACTATTATCTCCTTATCCTTCGGAAGCTCACTTAGTCTGCTTCTCAATTGGTTAAGAGGAATATTTACTGCATTTGGTATATGTCCTGCTTCATATTCAAAAGGCTCTCTAACATCAAGAAGAAAGGTTTTACTCATATCTGCGTTCATTGCATTATCCCAATTGGCTGTCACTATGTCTCCGTTTAATACGTTTGATGCAGCATATCCTGCCATGTTAACAGGATCCTTTGCTGATGAAAAAGGCGGAGCATAGGATAGCTCAAGCTCATATAAATCCTGCATAGCCATTCTATGTCTAATAGCTACTGCAAGCACATCCATTCTCTTATCTACACCTTCAAAGCCCACAATCTGTGCTCCAAGTATCTGACCTTCCTTAGTATATATACATTTAACTGCCATTTGGTTAGCACCTGGATAGTAGCCTGCATGGGAGGCTGAATGAGTTATGGTTGTATAGTAATCCTTACCTTGCTTCTTCAAGGTTTTTTCATTGTTCCCACTTGAAGCTACTACCATGTCAAATACCTTGGCTATTGCAGTTCCCTGGGTTCCCTTATAATCTGACTTCCTTCCAGCTATATTATCAGCAACTATTCTTCCCTGCTTGTTTGCTGGTCCGTGCCAATGCAATAAATGCAGGATTACCGCTTACAAAGTCAGTAACCTCTATAGCATCACCTATGGCATAAATATTCTTATCAGAAGTCTCTAGATATTTGTTTACCTTTATTCCTCCTGTAACACCAATTTCCAGTCCTGCTTCCTTCGCCAACAGGTTATTTGGTTTTACTCCTATAGACAATATAACTATGTCTGCTACTACCTTCTTACCACTTTGCAGTATCACAACATTCTTATCATTTTCCCTTTCAAAAGCTTTGACTCCATCAGAAAGATAAAGCTCACAGCCTTTGTCCCTTATATGGTTATGAAGTATTGCTGCCATCTCATAGTCTATAGGGGTCATAACTTGATCCGCTGCTTCAACTATGGTAACCTTTATACCTATTTCATGGAGGTTCTCAGCCATTTCCAGACCTATGAAGCCACCACCTACGATTACTGCACTTTGAATAGTTTTATCTACAAACTCCTTTATTGCATCTGTATCAGGAATATCTCTGATTGTAAAAATACCAGGATTATCAATTCCGGGAATTGGAGGCTTTATCGGAACTGCACCCGGTGATAAAACTAATACATCATAGCTTTCTTCATAGGTATTTCCTATTTTTAAGTCCTTAACGGTTACCTTCTTGTTTTCTTTATCTATACTAGTTACCTCTGAAAGCTCTCTCACGTCAATTTTAAAACGTGCTCTCATAGCCTCCGGAGTCTGTACCAGAAGATTCCTTCTCTCTTTAATTGCTCCTCCTATATAGTACGGCAATCCACAGTTTGCAAAGGATATATATTGTCCTTTTTCAAACATTATTATCTCTGCATGTTCATCAAGTCTTCTAAGTCTTGCAGCAGCAGATGCTCCGCCTGCCACACCGCCTATTATAAGTACCTTTTTGCCCATAAGTAATCCTCCTTCAGATTATTATCTAATATAGTTACCCCCACAGGGTATAAATTATTATACTCTTTTTTCTCAATAAAAGCATTCCCTTTATTACTTAAAATAATCTATGCTCATAGCTTGCCTTACTTCTCTCATTACTTCTTTAGCTACACCTCTAACCTTATCAGTTCCTGTCATTAGTATCTCTCGTATCTGTTCTGGTTTTTGCTCATAAGCTATTCTTCTCTCTCTAATAGGATCAAGTATTTGATTTAGATGATTTGTCAGATTAGCCTTACATGCAGTGCAACCTATTCCAGCGTTTCTACAGCTTTCTTGTACGTTTTCTACTTCTCCTTCATTAAAGGCTTGGTGATATTTATATACAGTACAAATATCAGGATTACCCTTATCAGTAACCCTTATTCTAGCAGGGTCAGTTACTGCTGATATTTATCTTTTGCCTAACTGTCTCTGCATCATCAGATAGGTAAATACCATTATTTAAGCTTTTGCCCATTTTTGAATTACCATCTAGTCCTACCAATCTAGAAACTCTACTTACTAGTGCTTCAGGTTCTACCAATACTGGCTTATATAGCTCGTTGAATCTTCTTACTATCTTTCTGCTTAGCTCCATATGTGGTAATTGATCCTCTCCTACTGGTACTAAATCAGCTTTACAGAAGGTAATGTCCGCAGTCTGGCTCACAGGATAACCCAAGAAGCCATACATCATATCATCATATCCATATTGCTGCATCTCAGTCTTTATGGTTGGATTGTGTCTCAGGCTATTTACAGTTACAAACATGCTGTAGAAGATTGTAAGCTCTGCAATCTCTGGTATCATTGATTGTACAAATAAAGTAGCGATATTGGGGTCAAGCCCTACCGAAAGATTATCTAAGGCTACATTTATAACATTTTCCTTCAGCTTTTCTGGTCTGTCAAAGTTAGTAGTCAAGGCTTGAACATCTGCAATTATTATAAAGGTTTCATACTTATCCTGTAGCGCCACTCTGTTTTGTAGGCTACCAACATAATGTCCCAAATGAAGCTTTCCTGTAGGACGATCACCAGTTAAAATTCTTTTTCTTTTATCCATAATATTACCCCTTCCTATATGTTAATTTTTATTTACTACTAAATAATGCTAAATATATTATTAGCTATATTTTAATCCAATACAAAAACTCCTATCCCTTATATAAGGGACAGGAGTATAACCTGCGGTACCACCCAAATTGACTGCATATGCAATCCACTTGTTCCGAATACTAGTATATTCGTTGACCTATAACGTAGTCAAATAACGTCAGCTCCTACTATAATTCAGGCTGCTCTCATGGGCCGATTCAATTATGAATGCTATATCTGCTTTCACCAAAGATTTTATATTAAAATCTACGCAGACTCTCTGAAAAGCTTTCAAAATATACTATCCCCAATCAAAGATTTGTTTTTATTATAACATTTTAAAAATAAAAATCAACAATTATTGACAAAATAAAAATCTCCACCTTAGCAATATAAAAATTCTTACCAAGGAGGAGACCTTTACACATAGTTTTTTACAGCCCAAAAGCCGTTTACATATTATGTATATCAATATTCTTAGATATTAGAAGCCTTGTGACTTAAGCCATTTATCGGCATCCTCTAAACTAGTAAATGGTTCTGGTTCAAGTCCTATACTTTTTGAGCTTCGATTTAATTGCATCTTAACGATTGCACTGTCTACAACGATTGCTCCACCAACAAGTCCATTCTGAGCATACAATGCCATATTCTTATTAAGTTCATCAGTTATAGTAGATGTTTTATAAGTCCTTACATCACTACATTTTGCCCATTTTTTATTTTTCAATGCTGGAATAATCTTTGTAACATAGTCTTGATGATGTCTTTGAAGATCTTCTTCGTTCCAAAATCCCTCTATCTTCTCAAACACAACACCTCTTTGAGTATTTACATCCATTTCATATTTACCATTTACATCTTTAATTAACATTTTTTCTTCCCCCTATAATATCAAATTTATTCTTATAACTGTTATTTCTACAACATATCTGAAAATCCTCCTTTTTTATATATATTTTGATAAATAATGAATTTTGACTTTAATATGTAATATACATATAATTAAGTATAGATTGTATATTAATGTCACGTAGAATAAAATTACAATCGAAATAAAGGAGGATGTGATTATGTTAAGAGAAGTCTACAGCGCTGGAATTATTGGTATTGGGCTTAATATGCCGGAAAAGGTTATTACAAATAACTATTGGGATGACATCGAAATAGTTAATTCTCCAAAGGAAAAAAGCAGTCTTTTTAAAGGAATTGAAGAAAGAAGAGCTTTTCCAGAAGATATTCCACCCTCAGATTTTGAAACAATTGCTGCAAAGAAAGCAATTGAGGATTCAGGGTTAGAGCTAGATGATATTGATCTAGTAATGACTCATTCTATGCTTCAGGATAAAATCATACCAGGAAATGCGTGCCTTATACAGTATAAACTTGGCCTTAAGAATGCTGGTGCATGGAATATGGATACATGTTGTTCTAGTTTTGTAAACATGTTAGTAACAGCATCTCACTTAATTATGATGGGAACATGTAAAAACATAGTAATAGTAACCTCTGTGTTGCATTCAAGAATGGTTTCACCAACCCATTATTTAAGTACAATAGTTGGGGATGGAGCAGCAGCAGTAGTAGTTGGACGTGTTTCAGAGGGCAGAGGATTTATTTCTTCAAGCTTCCATTCTAAAGGGGAATATCATGATGCTTTTACTGTGAGCGAGGTATGTATAACAACTGAAGACGGAGTAGAACCAGGTCTTCAATTTTTTACTAATGCTGAATTATTAAAATGTGTTGGAAAAAACTCTATTATTGATGTGACACCTGTTATTAATGATGCTATGTATAAAGCAAACATAGCTACTGATGATATTGATTTTTTGATAACCCATCAACCATCACCATGGGCACATACCGCATGGCGAGATGCACTAGGTCTTCCTGCTTCAAAATCACATGAAAGCTTTAGCAGATATGGGAATCTAGCATCTACATCAATACCTGTTAACCTTTTTGAAGCGAGAGAGCTTGGTAAATTAAAAGATGATGATATACTTTTATTATTATCTCCTGGAGCAGGCGAAAACTTTGCAGTTGCTATTTTGAAGTGGGGTAAGTAAAAATGTTTACGATTAGATATTCTGAAGAAAAAAATAGAATATATATAAAACTCAATGGAGTATTGTCTGAAGCTGAATTTAATACATATAAAAATAATATTTTAGATTTAATAGATAATTCAAAGACAGGGTTTACTGTTCTTGCAGATCTATCATCGTGTGACAGTGCAATACTAGATAGTAGTGACAATTTTAATATTATTAGAGAATATGGATCAAAAGAGGATTCAAAGCACATGCTTTAGTTCTTGGCGAAAAATCTTACGAGATTTATAATAGTACTATACACAGTAGTAATAAAAATATATTTCTAAATATAGAAGAAGCAGAAAGTTATCTTAATATAATATAAGAGTAATGCAGTTCTTCAAACATAAGTGCGTATCATATAGGGGATGAGATTCTAACTATATGATACGCACTATCCTTATTCAAACAATTGAGAATAGGTTATTACTTGAAATTCATCACTATGCTGATTAATGTACATAATTATCTGCTCAAACTTATCTTTACTATATGTCATATCAAAGCCATCATTTTTGTCCGCTATTTTATTTAAAATAATAATAACTACTTTTGGTTCACTTGTAATATTTGAAAGCATGTCTTCGACCTCTTCTACAGTTACATCTGTTAATAAATTTATTGTCATGACTGGATAATAATCAATTTTATCTTCGTCCAATATAATAATATTTTCAGCCGTCCTAATATTGCGATACCCAGCAACTTTAAGTTTTGTAATTAGATATGGGTTTATCTCTCCAATGGGTGTAACAAGCATATCGCTATAATTATCTATATATCTATTTTTCATCCATTGTCTTGCTCTATTAAAGTCTGAAAGGAGCCAATCTGTATCATCATAAGCATTTTCTTTGTGCGAGTATGAATGATTTAGTAAGTCCCAGCCTTGCAAATATAAATCAGCTAGCTGCTGATATGACATAAATCCTATTTCATTAACTCTTGAAGGAACAACTGATATACTCGCTTTACAGTTATACTTTTTAATTAACTCATATGCATCAATATAAACACTTGACCATCCACCATCAAACATAAATACTATTTTAGCCTTGTCAGGATCAATATCAGTATTATTTACTTGTATAGTGCTATTGTTAATTTTACTTGCAGTTAAGCTATCATTTAAACATTTTATAAAAATTTCCATAGTCCTAGGATACATTAATATAGCAATAAAAATAGACAAAATAATCAATTTTATATTTATTTTCAAGTTAACCCTCTCCTGCTCCAACCTATATGCTTTTTGCGCTCTTAAAAAACGCTTTTAAGTATATTGTTTGTGATGGTTTTATTGTTATAGTATTTGCTTGTGACTTATAGCTGCCTTCCCATCCAACAAATATATATCCTGGTTCTGGTATAGCTTCAACTGTTATAGGAATATCATTAAAATATATACCCTCCCAAGGTATATCATTATGTCCTATATTAATAGAGTTAATCTTTACAGTTCCGCCATCATTCATTTCAACTATAATTTCGTATGTGTCGCTAATTTCAAAGTATTCAGCTATATGTTGACGCATATATTCAGGTCGTTCTGCAGCAAAGCTTTTCATTACCTCAATTTCATCTAGCCAATTTTCAACCTTATTATCATGTAAGTTCCATCTTATGATGTGATTCTCAACATTGGGATAATAAATTTGTTTCATAGTGTCAATCTTATCTATTACAACTCCCGGTAAAAAAGCTGTGTTGAGTCTATCTGCAAATGTATTAATAAATTGGTTTTTAAACTCACTATTTTCAAGCAAAGTTCTTAACATTAAAGTTGACCAAGGGGGGTTAGGCCAGCTTCTGCCATTCGTTGCTGTAGCTCTTTTTAACGAATTAACCTTGGCTGCTTCTACACCATAAAAAAGTCCAAAGCCATGATCTAAATCAAAGACCATAAAACGCCAACGACCATCATGTCCATATGGTGCATTTGGTTTATAACTTTCTGTTCTTTTACGCCATACACGAACGTTATTTCCTGGCCAATCACTATTATCGCAGTAAATCTGTAACACATTATATTCAATATAATTATCAATATCAATCTGAGTTTTTAGATAATTGTACTTGCTGTTGATTTTCATATCATTATTTTTTATGTAAGCAATAGCTTGATTATAATGCATCTCATCTCCAGCAAAACCCTCTTGAATTTCGACCCCTGTATAGCCTGTTGGATTTTTTACAATAACTACATCTTCTTCATCTATGCCGTAATGATTGCTTATATAGCTTTTATCATAACCTTCCCTAATGTTGCGAATTCCATAGTATTCTCCATTTAAATAAAGTATGCAGGGTTTCGCGCTTTGTGTATCCAAAATCACTGGTTCTTCAATTAAGCTTTGCATAAAAGCATCTCTAAAAAAGGAGCTTTCACTGTCAGTAGCTGAAGTTCTAAGCAGCAGTCTCGAAAACTTATTTATCTCACTGTCATTTACTATATTTTTTGCTTTGCCATCAAAGAAATCATATATAAAATATTCTTTATCATCATAATCACTGTTAGTCCATAGCGAAAGAGATTTTATCATATTTGCTCTTGAACTACCTCCTGAAATCCTAATACCAATATTTTGAATCACACCCATTCTGCCATCAGGTTCATACAGCTCTATACTGGCTTCTCTCTCCCATTCTCTACCTCTTTCGCTATAGTTGCCTGGTTTAAACTGCTGCTTTTTTATAATCGGTAAGTTAACTTCCCATTCATCAAAAACCTTCCCTGATACATAAATTCCTTCTTCATAGTCAAATAAATTCTCAGGTTCTGTTACCAAGGAAATAACAGGAATGTTATAAGAGCTGTAAATATCCTTTCCAACAAAATAGCTCTGAGTAATAATGTCGCTCTTGGGATAGCCCTCCCTATATGTCCTCGCTCTAACTACAGAAGCCTTATTTGTCTTTGCTATGATTGGTATTGGTTCTAAGTAACGCTTTGATTCCTTAGTTGGAACAGATCCATCTAAGGTATAGTATATTTCAGCATCAGCATCATTTGCTTTTATAACTAAATCAAATTCCTGTGTGTAAAATCCCCCATTATGAGAGAAAGCAGGGCTATCTAATCTCTTAGTTTCTGAACCTTCAATCAGTTTCTCACATATGTTAGCTTCACCAGGTGTTCCACCATCAAATCCATATAGCTCAGTGCCTCCATCAGGTACTCTTCCATATGAAATGTTTTCTGCCATAGCTTCAAGCACAAAAATGTCATTCCAGCTTTTATTTGGTGCAGTAAGTATTAAAACATTGTCTTTGTTTTTTAGTTTAAAATTTGTATGTAGTGAGCTGCCTAACTGTTCTATATTTTTTTCTGATGCCCAAACAATAACAAAAGCTTTAGGTTCTATTGTTATATCAGGGAATGTCCAAAGAAATGGCTGCTTTGAGTCAGTAGAAAGTCCAAATCCTTTTAAGCTTACTGCTGTGTCTCCCTTATTATAGATTTCAATCCAGTCTTCAAAGTCACCATCCTCATCTTTTATGCTATTTCGATTATCTTTCATTACCTCATTTATAATTAAGTCATATTTCTGTTCTTCTCGCCCTGCATATAATGATAACTTATCTGTCTTGAAGCCCAAATATAACATAATAATTGTACACACAATTAGGAATATACAACGCTTTCTACAGGACTGCTTCATTATAATCACCCTTCACTCATACTACCCGCTAACCTCTCCATTATATGAGACAATATGTACCTCTTCTATATAATCAATTGACTTTAACGCTTTTATTAGTGTATCTTCTTTCACTGATTTTAGAGTGATTTCATAAGTGATCTCAACAAAAATACTATTGGTAGTTTTCATACGTAGCTTAAATGGTATCTCATATTCCTTTAAAATATTTACTATCTCTTTGGATTCTATATCACTACCTTTTATTACAAGCAGATAACAATAGTCTACATATATAACCCTATTAAATATTAATAGTAAAAGAGCTATCATAATACTGCCTATAATAGCAATCAAAAATTCACTTGTTCCTACAGCTAATCCCATTGCAATTGCCCAGAATAAGAAACCAATATCTCTAGGCTCTTTTACTGCGGTACGAAAGCGAATAATAGAAAGAGAACCTACCAAACCAAGTGATAATGCCATATTATTTCCAATTAACATCATAACCATAGCAGTAATTACACAAATCATGACAATCGTTACACTAAAGTTCTGAGAGTATATTACACCTGAAAAAGTTTTTTTGTACACAAAATATATAAATAGACCTAAAAGTACCGCAGCAAATATACTAAAAATAATACTTTCAATAGTAAAAGTATCTGTGCCTCCAAATAAATTAAATAAGATTTCTTCATTCATCAAAATCCCCCCTATATTCCTAGTATATTTCTTCCTAAACAATACTTGCTAATATGCGATTTTTCTATTGTAAAAGTAGATAAAAGCTTCTGCAAACAGGCAGGTATCATATGATCATATTTTATTTCTAGTACAAATACATCATTATTAAATACTGGGATCATACATATATCATCTCTAAATAGATTGTATGCATTAAAAGAAGCGCAAAGATTTTTATCTAGGGTTACACGAATATTTTGAAAAGGATAGAGATATGCTTCTCTTTGATAGTCTATAATAACTGTAGGACGGTAAAGGTCTCTATGCATAAAAGCAAATACTTTATTAGCAGCCATTTCATCGTAATCTAGTAAGGTATTACAGTTTCCATTTATAAGTTTTTTTGCATCTTCACATGAAATGATGACAGTTTCTTTATTAATAAAATTATTAGCTTTATTTTTTATCTCCAACTTTACATTATCAGTAGATAAATTATATATCCTCAATCGTATTTTTTTTCTAATATTATGACCTATAATTTTTTCATAGTAATCCTTACTATCTATAGTGTCAAAATATAAGCTTCTAATCCAGTAAGAGCCTGTATCATCTGCATTAGAATCTATATTCATATTGTTTTTTAAATAAAGTCTTAATTCAGCAGCTTGTCTTTTTGAAATAAAATATTTTATTTCGTATCTATTTATACTAGCCTGCTTATCAATAGTAAATCACCTCCCTGCTTATATCTTATAACTGTTATTTGCCCTGCTAACCTTATACCAATTTTTATTGTCAAAGTAGTATGTAGCTGCACCTGCTAAAAAGAAGAATATTCTTAAAAATTGAAAAAACATCATATCAAAACCAATCATTAAATAAAGCAAATTCGTTTTTAAATTTGGCATATCTTTCTTTGCTAATTTTATAGCTATAACCGAACATATAATATTAAATATTATTGTATTTAGATAATAGATTAATATATATATTGCATAACCATAAATCAGTCTCATAAATATCAAAAAAACATTTATGATAAATATCATAGTGGCAAATGAATTACTAAGTAGGGCATCAATTATAAGTAAGAAGCATACATTGCACTTGAATACGTTGTTAAACAGGTAATTTTTGTTATTTAAAATAGCATCTATAAAACCTTTTTGCCATCGTACTCGCTGTCTAATAAGCTCTGTTAAGCTTTCAGGACATTCTGTATAGCAGATAGCATTTCTATTGTAAACTACTTTTTTATTATATTTTTTTGCATATTCCTGAAATCGCAAGGTTATATCAATATCTTCACCCAAACCTGTTTTGAATCCACCAATTTCAATAATAATGTCCTTTCTAAACACTCCAAAAGCCCCAGAAATTATGCTTAAAGCATCATTATAAGCTAGTGATGCTTTATAAAAATAGAACCCCTTTATATAGTCTAAAGCTTGCATTAAAACTATAATTGTAAGCTTTTTATCCAGTTTAAACATTTGTATAACATGAACTACGCCGCCTGATGCAATTATATCTTCATCATCAAATATCTTATTCATACTCATTAACGCGTTTTTTTCCAAGACACAGTCCCCATCCATAGTTACAATCAATTCTTTTTGAGCATATGAAATTCCTATGTTTAAGCTATTTGCTTTTCCGCTATTATGCTTGTTAATCACATAAATAAATGGATATTTATTTGATTTAAATGTCCCAATTACTTCACTGGATGCTGGAGCATCAGTCATAGTTTTGCAAAAATATAAATCCAAACACTCACTTAAAATTTCAAAAGTGTCATCCTTTGAACCGTCATTTATAAAGATTACCTCAAGGTTATCATAATCAACCTTTAATAGACCTTCGATGGTGTACCTAAGAATTGGAGCCTCATTGTAACAGGGTACTAATATGGATATGCCCTTTTGATTAACTTTATGCAAAACTTTAATATCCTTAAATTTCAATGAACTTATAAGATGAAAAATAGAAAAAAAAGTACTAATGAAAAGAACTAAGTAAATTGCCATTTCTTAATTCCTGCCTTTCTTAAAAATTGGCTCTATCTTTGCATCAAGAATCTTGAAATGGGTAGGAAAAATTGTATCGTCAGGCTTTCCCGGCCAATTTCCCCCAATTGCTTGGTTTATTATTATATACATATATTCCTGTGGTACGCCCTCCGCAGTAGAATATATCTCTTTATTATCTATATACCAAGTCAATAATTTAGCATTCCAATTTAGAGCAACAGTGTATTGCTCTTTTGGGGAGGCTTTATATTCAAAGCTATCTGAATGCTGAGCACCTTTTTCTTGAAAATGGTTTACTCCATAGAAGATATATGGTTCGCTTCCTATCATTTCAAATATATCTATTTCTGGGAGTGGATTGCCATTGTACGGCAAAAGCCATATTGCTGGAAATATGCCATTTCCCTCAGAAATCTGTATAGTAAATTCAAAATAACCATATTTGTATACATTTGTGCTTTCTACTAGTCCTGATGTGTACATATTTTTTCCCACATTTTCTTTTTTTGAAGTAATTTCAATAGTATTTCCTTTAATAACTACATTATTTTTGCTATAAAACTGTAGCTCATTATTATAACTTTCTTCTCTTTCAACCGATTCCCAGAAATCTTTATTATTTTTTCGTTCATTTTCACGTATCACTTTTTTAAATGTATTAATACTTTTTATATCAAATTCATCTATTTCCTCATTACTATTTGATTCTTGTCCGCTGTTGCTGGTCTCTTTAAGTTGACCTCTCATATGTTCAGTCTTTATTTGCTGTATATTATTTTTTAATTCAATATAAGTCACAAATATTATGCTTACTAAAATTAATATTGGTAAAAGCTTTTTGAGTGACCTTTGATTCATAAATTACTCCCCAAGCATATAAAATAGAATTTTTTAAAAAACAAGCGTGAATAATTTTGATTTGTATGTTTATATATTTATGTGTGCTTTCAATGAGTTATTACTGCGCAAACCCCTAACCATATATTTTTTTAGAGATTAAACTGCAAAATAAAAACCACTGTATTTTTATTAAAATACAGTGGTTTTATATGTGAAATATCTTTTCACTTGATCTTACATCATATATTTTTTATAAATTTTGCTATATCACCTATAATGGGATTTCTAAATATATCTATAAGCTGAATTTTTACATCATATGTTTTTGCTATCCTTGATATAAGTACTGCTGCATCAAGGGAGTTTCCCCCAAGTTTAAAGAAATTATCCTTCATACCTATCCTATTTACCTTAAGAATATTTTGGCACAATAAGACAATCCGTGCCTCCACCATATCCGAAGGTGCAATATACTCTATGTCTGTACTTATACTTTCACATGGCTGTGGAAGTGCTTTTCTGTTTATCTTTCCATTAATTGTAAGGGGAATTTCCTCAAGCTGTATAAAATATGAAGGTACCATGTAGTCGAGTAGCTCTTTTTGCAGGTATTTCCTTAATTCCTCTAGTGATAATTTTTTATCTGCAACAAAGTATGCACAGAGCTGTCTGTCTCCGTGTGAGCTTTCCCTGTCTATTACCACCGCTTCTTTTACTGCTTCATACTTTAAAATGTGACTTTCTATCTCACCTAACTCTACCCTGTAGCCCCTGACCTTAACCTGATAATCCAACCTTCCTAGGAACTCAATATTTCCATCACTTAGTAAACGAGCTCTATCACCAGTCTTGTAAACTAATCGTTCGCTAAGCTGTTCATCTTCAAGTTCTATAAACCTTTGTGCCGTTAGTTCAGGTTTGTTCAGGTATCCCCTTGCCAATCCAACACCTGATATGCATAATTCACCTGGAACTCCAGGAGGCTGAAGTTTATTATACTTATCCACTATGTATAGACGTGTGTTATCAATAGGTTTTCCTATAGGTATTAGGTCAAGCTCCTCACCTGTAGAGCACTCAAAGTATGACACATCAATTGCCGCTTCCGTTGGACCATATAAATTTATTAAATGTGTGTCATATTTTTTGTATAGTAGGCTGTTGAATTTTTCTACCTGCGGTAAAGTTAAAGCTTCTCCGCTGGAGAATACATACTTAAGGGTTCTTAATCTTTCTATGCATGCTCCATCTTCCACATAGCCAAGGAACACATTCAACATGGAAGGTACAAAATGGATTACTGTTATATTGTTTTTCCAAATTGCATCCACAATAGCACCTGGGTCTTTTTCTTCCCCTGGAGCAAGGAAACAAACTTTTGCTCCTGTAAATGACCACCATAGCAATTCCCATACAGATACATCAAAGGTAAAACTAGTTTTTTGTAATATAGTATCATGCTGATCTATTGGATATGCTTTTTGCATCCAGCTTATTCTATTTATTACCGAATTATGTTCTATCATAACCCCTTTTGGCTCACCTGTAGAGCCAGATGTATATATGACGTAAGCAATATCTGTTGAGGCAGCTGTCTTTGAGATATTGGTGTCATCACCCTGATACAATCTCTCATTATCAATATATATTATTTCTGTATCCAAAATGGAAGCTAGATTCGCTTGTTCTTTTTGCCTGTGAGTAAGAAGTAAGCTTAAGCCACTATCTTTTATCAAGTATTCTTTCCTATTATCAGGATACTGTGGAGATATAGGCAAATACCCTCCTCCTGCCTTAAGTATGCCCATTACGCCCACCATCATCTCAGCTGAACGCTCCACCATTATACCCACTATACTGCCTCGCTTCACTCCTTTTTCTATAAGCAATCTTGCAAGTTGGTTTGCTTTTTTGTTTAACTGGCTGTAAGTTAAATGTGCATCCTTAAAAATCACAGCTATATTGTCAGGAGTTTTTTCTACCTGCTCTTCAAATATTTCATGGATAGTCTTACTCTTTGGATAGTCAGCATTTGTATTATTAAATCTGTATAATATTTCTTGCTTTTCCTGGGGAATAATGACTTCTATTTCAGATATCTTTTTATTTTCTTTCTCAATAATCTCATTCATTAAATGCATAAAATGTGATACCATATTTTTTATATGAAAATTTTTATCAAATATTCTCAACTGGTAATCAAAATTTACCTGAACATCTTTGTCCTCATTAAATTCTCGCACATATATAGCCAAAGGATTTCTTTCGCAATAGTTAAATATTGTTAATGCACGACTTTTTGTATTTATAAAGTTCTCATAATAGTCATTCTTCTGATAAGATAAGGATATGTCATAAAGATTATCTTCATATAAATTAGTACCAAATACAGTTTTATATATTTCTCCAGCAGGACTTCTATGATGCCTGTAGCAGACTTTCAACTCTCTTTGAATATCATTCATTAATTCGATAAACGTTGATTCTCCAGATATAACAAGCTTTAGAGGTATTATATTGGAAAAATGCCCAATAGTCTGCTTGTATTTTGTTTTTCTCCTATTTAAAATAGGCACCCCTATCACTATTTCATCCTTTGAATAAATTTTATTAAAATAAAGAAATAGTATTCCTAAAAAAAAATGGAAGGTTGAGCAGCCATTTTCTTCAGAAAATTTTACTATTTTATTATAAAAATGCCTATCTATATTTATTGACTCTCTACCACTTGAAAGTGACTCATCCAAAAGATGAATTGCTTTGTTCTTCTTGCTTAGCAAGGGCTCTGGAGGTGTAATATATTTCTGCTTCCAGAAATTTATACTATCAGAAAAAGCTTCTGATTTCACATAGTATGTATCGTCAATTATAAAATCTATGTAAGAATAAATAATTTTTTCTTGGGTATAGCCATACTTTGTCAGTTCATTGTAGTTCTTAATAATTCGATTATACAAAAGGGAATATCCCCACCCATCAGTAATTATATGATGTGCTTTAAAAAAGACAAAGAACAGGTCATCTCTGGCTTTGATTAATGCACATTGAAACAAAGCACTGCTTTCACTATATGAAAAGAGCTTTGCAAATTCAGTTTCCATCCATTTTATCGATAATTCATAGGAATTTTCTTCTTCAGAATAATCAATAAAAGGGATTGTATATTCTAGCATTGGCAATATCATTTGATGAGGCTCACCCTCTTTTTCAACAATGCTTATTCTAAGCGCATCATTTTCACTAACTAAAAGTGCTAGAGCTTTTTGCAGAGTTTCATAATGAACATATCCTTTTGCCTCCGCATACCCTCCAATATTATATATTGGCTTTTGGGCATGCAGTTCTTGCTCAAACCATATATCCCTCTGATAAGAGGTAAGGGGGTACAATATATTTTCTAGAGCTGAATACATAAAACCGCTCCTTTCATTTAAGATTTTTATTTAACAGGAGTTACTTATATCTGAGGTGGTATAATAAGAAGATAATCACTGTTATTCGTTGAAGGCTCTATCTTATACACCTTGTGATCAGCAGTAATAAACTGACCTGACCATGTATATTTACTCTTTGCCTTATCCGCTATATTTATCACCCATTTTTGATCTCTGCTGTTTTTCACAAACTTCCTGTTTGTCCTATAGTAGATTTTGTTATCTTCATCCTTGTATTCCAATGTAATAATTGCCATCACAAATTTATTCCAATCAATAAGCAAGGGTATTATATCAAGCTCGAATTTCGGAGTGCTCTTGTGTACCAATATATGGTTTGTAGAAGCCTTCGTACGTGGAATTTGTTTGATAGGACTTCCGTCATTATATACAATACTTCCTGAGAAAAATGCATCTCCGCTTCTTGAATCAATAACAGGAATCACCCAATTGTACTGCTTGTCTTTACAATTATAGATGTCTATGAAAGCTAGCTGCTTCCTATATTGACTGTTATTATCTTCATATTCTAATGTTAAAAAGATATTTTTGATTGTAGGGTCTTCATCCGCCATAAAAGTGTAGACGACCTTTTCATTAGTGAAGCTTGGTATAACCAACTCCACCTGATTGGAATTGCTTATGGTTTTAAAACATCCATCCTGCATGTTATAGGTTACTGTATATTTGTAATTATATGTTGAATTCTCATTAGGTTTATAACCTATGGGGTATTCAATAACCCTTTTGGTATTATTCTTATCCAATTCAATCAATGGAACTTTAACATCTTGACATTCTATATCAATACTAATTGACCTTATTTGTTCCCAATCTATTGTGCTTGATGCCTGGATGCTTACGCAAAGCAAATTTAAATTCAATGGGCCAATACATAAAATAGTAGACGAGGATTTTAGCAAACCTGAATTAAATTTTGGTATACCGTTTGAGAATTCTGCAACAATAGAGTAACTGTATTCATATATTGGCTTATTATTTTGGTCATATTGGAGTGGAACTTTAAAGGGACGTTTATCCCATGTTTTTATTATATTTCCATCATATTCAAAGCTATATGTCTTTCGCTTCTCATGTACCTCGTTACCATAAATAATTGTTACAGTAATACTGTCGAGCTTTGCCTGCTTCCAGTCAATACCATGGACAGTTGGGATAACTGTAATACTTTCACAAAAGTTCATGTTTTGCTTTACTCGATTTATTGTTGTGCTATTACCTAATTGACTGTACTCATTTATTCCACAGCCCCATACAGTTCTATTTTGTTTTAAAGCTATATTTTGTGTCTCACCATAAGTTATAGGCATACACACTGTACTTATAATAAATATTATAACTAAAAATATGGATACCCTTCTCATTATCTGCATCTTACCTCCTTAATTAAGAAAGCTATAAATACTCTTGCAGCCACCACTTAGCCATATATGTTTCCAGCCCATTCCGCCAGAATCCTGTGGAATGGGCTGGAAATATTTTTTGGTGGGTTGATATCTATATATAATAATCCAGATAAACCTGGGGCAGATTATTTACGTTCTGTACATCCCAGACAATTTCGCTTTCAGGGTCTTGTTTTGGATATTCGAATTTACCTTTATCCTTACCATAAATCACTGCTCTCCAACTATAATCTTTCTCTTTCGTATTATTCAGAAATATTATCTGATCATCTGAGTTTCTCTCATCAAATTGGATGTGCAGCTCACTATCTCCAGTTTTTATAAATATATGTATTGACCTATAATTATCCCATTTTATATCTCCAGCAGAGAATAAGACAGAAGGCAACTCCTTAGGAAAACCAACAACTATCTCGCCAGCATCCGTTGAAACTTTGTTAGCTGATATACATTCCCCATCAGTAAGAAAATAGTTTATCTGGTAAGTATATTTTTTATCTTCAGAGGATTTTAAGTCTGAAGCCTTACCCATTCTCAAATTCCATAGCTGGGCATCACTTTCATTCTGTTTGAAGATAAATCTTTTTTCTTTTGCTTCCCATCCGTTTAGATTCTTATAATTACATATTACTTCAACATAATCGACATTTTTCATTCTAAACAGTGAGGAAGAAACCGATGCCTTAATGGTTTTAAAGTATATATATTGATTAGGTTGAATATGAAGTACCGTGGCTTCGGATGGAACCTTGTCAAAATTGTACTGGAGAGACTCCCCATCCCATTTTTCATCAGGCATAAATGAAAAATTTAAATCATAAGTATAGTTTCGGTTTCCTTTTTCCAAATATGTAAAATACTTAGTAGGTGTATCAGTGCTTGTTCTATAGGTGTATGGTCCCTTGACATCACCGCTATAGCAGATAGATGCTGTTGCACTAGACATGGAATTTATCTTAAAATCAAAAGGAGCATCTATGTCTACTTCCATAGCTTTGAAGAATGGGTCATTCAGATCTATTTCACTTACGTAATTTGCCATATCAAGATTATTTACAAACAGCCCAAGGAATCCCTGTGGAGCACAGGTTCTAGTCTCGGCATCTTCTGAGTGGTAGCTCATATTGATTTCTCCCAGTTCCTCCTGATGCATATACTTAAGATGCAGTGAAGCCATAGGCATACCTGATGCGGCGGCTGCCAGTTCCTCAACATCCGAAAGATCAATCTTGCTTGGTATATCAGGTTTCACAGGTGTCTCTTTACTCCCTCCAGTATCTTCTTTCTTCCCTCTATTCTTTATATCATCAAGATTCTCAGCCTTAGCAAATCCGCCTTTAAAATCTCCAGGAGTAAGAGTTGGCGTAAACCATTGGCTTACAATTTGTGCTTTAAAAAGCTCCAGTGCCCACTGCTCCTGTTCTTTCTTTTTATCATCAGGAATATAGTTTGCAACCTCAATTTTAATAACCTTGTCTTTAATAAGCTTTTCAAATCCAGTATCAATATCACCTTTGATAAACTCGTACTGCATGCTTAAACTAGCGCTGAAGTGATTATAAATTTGTTTGTAGGAGCCTGTTACTTTAACATCAAGTGCAGGGCGTAATGCAGTATACTTCAACTCATATATAACACCTATAGGCGAAGTTTTTGAAGCAAAGGCATTTTTGGCAAGTACAGCTCCATCTTTTGATAAAGACAAGCTAAATATAGCCGCATTATTGCCTTCAAGGCTTGGAACTGTGGCAGCATCTATTGTTTTTACAAATGTTTTTTTATCAGAGTTTATATCAAGTCCAATACAATGCACTTTGCCTTCACTCCAATTAGGCGTAGAAAGCCTTGGGTTTTTGATACCTCTAGCTTTTAGAGCTGATATTATATCATTTTTAATGTTTTCTCCAAGATCTAGGTTAACCTCAAAATTTAGAAATCCGCCTCCGTCTCCACTTTCACTTCCAGCATCCTTTCGATACATCCAAATGTGGAATACCTTCTCTTTGGACTGCTGATTTTGTGCTAGTGATACTGAACCAGGAAGGAAATAAAAAAGGTTAGTGTCCTCATGGTCTGGATAAACATTTATTCCACTAATTATTTGTGGTCTTTCCAATTTTAACACGTAAGTATCCTCCAATCTTTTATTATACTAACAAATTTGTAATAATTATTCTATCCTCAAAGGACTTTTGCTGTTTAGCTACCTTAAAACTGTCGCTGTTGACTTCCTTATAATATAACGTGTAATTGTAATATTTACTGTCGTCGATCATTCTAAGAGATGGTCCATATGCAGTTAGGAGCATCTTTGTTTAAGGCAAATGATTTCTCTGGCTGGCTTTTTTCTTCCCAATATACTTCAACTACAATATCTGTATATTTTTCCCATGTAGCTTTAGAAGGAGACCAAAACTCAATCCTTCTAATAGAATATACTAAATGTGGATCTATAATAATTACATCTGATTGGTCTGAGAAAGTACCACTGCTGACTTTTCCTGTCCAAATCAAAGAGTTGTTTTTAAAAAGCACTGTAAAAGAATACTTAATGCTTTTATCTAATTTGTCATCATTGTCATTTGATGGTGTCCATGATAACTTTTTGAAGCCATCATCTTTATTTAGGATAATACTCTTACGCTGCTTATCAGCAAAATAAAGTTCAACTTGTATGTACTGAATGTTGTCAGAATCAAAATTAGCATTAGTTATTATGGTCAAGGTTTTTTCTGTGAAAAAGGGGTCATTCAGATCAACATATTTTATATATTTTGAATTATCATCAGTAGCAATATTTTTTAGGAAAGTCTGTGGATATATCACTCTATCCACAACCTCTCTTTCTTCACTGGTATAGCTGCTAAATTTGCTTTCTACTTCCTTTACATCAACCGTTTTATAAGAATACCCCAATACAGGAGTGGTATTGCAATTAGGTATTGTAACAGGGTTAAAAAAGCTTTTGCATAGAAACGATACTATATCCTCCTCAAATCGCTGCCTTTCAGCAATTAGTTCCTCATCAGGACATAGGTCAAAATTTGTTTTCTCAATAATAATGGTTTTATTTTCAACAAGCTCTTTATATGCTTTAGATATGTTTATCGAAAAAAATATAAGTCCTAGCGAAAAACTTTTTTCAAAATAATGTGCAGTCCTTGACCAGTCTATTGATGCCTTAAATGAATAGTGCTTTCTTACAGCAGAGTATGAAAGCTCATATGTTATGCCTATTAGAGGCAATTTACCTTCAATACAATTTTTTACAAGCACCGCTCCATACTTGTCCAATGAAATCGCAAAAGAAACCCGGTTACTGCCGTACCCAGAAGGTCGATATGTAGACTGGACTGATTTAACTAGATTATAGGAGCTTGTATAACCTCCAAGCGGGCTTCCGATAAAGTCAATGTGCACCTTAGAAGAATCATTAATCTGAAGAGGTCTTAATTCTATATCAGACTGTCCTGTTTTCTCTAACAAGTACTTTTTTGCCTTATCCAAGGATTTCTCATCTATCGGTAATTCCACATCAAAAGCTAGATAACCCCCATTAATACTTTTTAAAGATCTGTATATAAATAGACTGATTACTGGCTCGCCATCATTTTTAACTATGCTTGGTTTTAATGGCTGATAATAAAAAATATTTTTATTATTGAAATCACAAAGTATACTAAGCTCGGGGTCTTGGTATACTGTTTTTTCTGAGCAAGAGATATCCATTTTTACCACCTACAATTAAATGTTAGTATTGATATAGTTTGCTATGTGGGCATACCCTTAATTAATAATTATGGGTATGCCCTTATAATTTGAGTAGAGTTTATATCATAAGAATATAGATAATTCCTGCTTTAAACTTCAAGCTTTTAATTATTATACTTGAGGTGGAACAATAAGCAGTGGATTATCACTACATTTTACAGGTGATGTTTTGAATACTTTTTGATCTTTGGTTATAAACTGTCCAGACCAACTATATTCTTGTTTATCTAAGTCTACTATGTTGATAACCCAAGTATTATTCTCCACACTGCTGGTGAATTTTTTACTTCCCTTTTGATGTACGTTATTAACTTCGTCAATATATTCAAGTGAAATTACTACCATCTGGTATTTAGTCCAGTTAATGAGATCAGAGTAAATTTCAAGCACAAGCTTTGGAGCGCCCTGATATACCTGTACACGATGGCTTGATGCTTTTGTTCTTGGTATTTGTTTTATTGGCTTTCCATCGTTATATAAAATGTCTCCTGAATAATACATATCGCCGCCGTTTACATCAATAACAGGAATTTTCCAATTATACTCCTTATTCTCACACTTATAAATATCTATATCGTCTATTCTCTTTTTATACTTGTTGTTGTTGTCTTCATATTCCAGTGTAAGAAAAATATTATGAACTGTAGGGTCTTCGTCAGCTATAAAGGTGTATGTAATAGTTTCACTAGCAAAATCAGGGATTATCAAATCATACTGATTGCTGGTATTTGAAGCTTTGAAAGTACCTTCGCTCATGTTATAGGTTATTGTATATGTATATTCATAGATATTGCCTTTTGCTGGTGTAGTTCCTATAGGGTAGGCAATATCCTTTTTTGTGACATTCTTATTAAATTCAATTGTAGGTACTTTGATGCCCTGACATTCTATGTCAAAATTAATCGATTTAATCTTATCCCAATCTATTAGGCTAGATGTTTGCAAGCTTACACATAGGAAGTTAAGATCTGAAGGTCCTATGCTAAGATTAGGTTCTTTTGATTGCAACATACCTGATTTAAAAGATGGAATGCTGCCGTTGAAGTTAGCCGCTATTGAATAATAGTAATCATATATTGGCTTATTGTTACTATCGTGCATGAAGGATGCTGTAAATGGAAAAGGATTTTCTTCAGTTTTTATAAGATTTCCCTGAGTATCAAAGCCATATGTCCTGCGACGTTCATTTTGGTCTTTACCATAATCTAGTGTAACGCTGATATCTGCTAACTTTGTAAGATTCCAGTCAAGACCATGAACATTTGGCTTAACATTTAAGTAATCAAAGAAATTATCATCTAGGTTTATGACCTTAAAGAATTTATCAATATTGAATGTAGTGCCGTCGTTACCTTTTATTGTAAGTAAATTTTCGATTGTACCCTTAGGCTCTAGACAGTAATTGATTGTCTGTTTTTCTTTATAGTTCATATCAAAATCCTTAGAATTTTTTATGGCTTTTGATATTTTTTCCTTATCTCCAGCACCAGGCTTGTCATCACCCATTTCCTTTAAAGCATCAAATACTGATTTCTGAGCCATGTCCTTATATGTAGCTAATGCCCACTCACGTACTTGTTTTTGAAGGTCTTCACTTACACCGCTTCCGAACTCAACATCACATTTTCCACCAGATTTTTCAATAACATCCTGTGTGATAGTATCATGATAGTCATTGCCTTTTTTAGATGAGTGTGTATCTACTTGAGCATCACGGTAATAACTGAATGTTCTGCTGGCTGAGTATTTCAGGTTAACTGTAGCAGCAGGCAACAAGGTGTTAAATTTTAGTTGATATGCTACCTGTAAAATACTGCTTGTCTTTCCAGTTAAAGCATCATAAAACAAGGTCGCTCCAGAAGGAGTTAATTCAACTGCTACTGTAGCAATATTTCTTCCAGACAGTGAGGGCTTAGCATCAGTATTAATCTTTGTAACAAATCCTTTATCATCTGGAACTGTAAAATGCACACTTCCATCAGTATAAGGAATTGTTCCGATTATAATCTCGGTACCATCCGGGAATTTTTTATCTTTGGCAATCTGCAATTTTGCCGCATCTATAACACTAGCATCAAGAGCAAATTCTGCATCAAAGGTCAAATACCCACCCTTCATTTCACCATCGGCGCCTTCTTTATTTTGTGTATACTTATAAAATGAGAATACCGGCTTGCCATTTTCGTTTTCATCTCTTCTAAATCGAGGTGCTTCAGGCCATAGATAAAATTTATTATTTTGCTCGGTATCGCCCCAATAAATAATATTATTTGAATTAACTTTAAGATATGCTTGGGTAGATATATCTATCATTTGTCTTTTCTCCCTTCCATTTAAATTTCTATTGAGTTTACATGTGGGTCTGATATATTGCTCTGGAGTTGTGTAGTATCTATGTCATTTACAGTTGTATTCCATAATGTTGCTGCCTTCGCCTTGGCATCAGTAACAAATGTTTCCTGCTCATCATGATTATGAACTGATTGTTTTCTATGATAGAATTGTGAATTAATATATGCACATTTAACTGAGTAATATTTTGCCATAATTTATTTCCCTCCTTTTTCTATTTTTCGATAATTACATTCTAAATCTTTACACACCAACCATTATATTACATATTGTTACATGTATACATTACCATTGTTAGGTAGTAAAGTAAAAAAGGAGATATACTACCTAATCAGGTAGTATATCTCTCAATTAATAACTTACTAAATCTGTATTTGCTCTACTGTCAGTATTTTAAGCTTAATCGCCTTCAAGATAGCTTCGATAGTACATGTCACGTTTAATTTCTTAAAAATATTCCTTTTATGATACTTGATAGTGTCAACGCTTAAATTCATTTCTGCAGCCACTATCTTATCTGGCATCCCCTTTGCTAAGAGCTGTAGCACCTCTAGCTGTCTTTGATTTAAGTTTATTATTGGATTTAATATTTGTATATTCTTATTAACTATATGTTGATTGAATTCATTAAGTATGAAACGACTAAGCAAATCTGATATCACAATCATTTCATTGCTAATGTATCCACAACTCGAAATCAATACAAGATATGAATAATCTTTATAATTTATAGGTAATGGGATAGAGTAAAACGCTGAATTTTTTAAAAAAGAACAATAATGATATTCGGAAATTGTATAAAATGTTTTTTTTGTTTCGATTGATATAGAAACAGCACTATTACCAATGCTTTCTTCTAGAAATGACATTCCTTCTACAAAGGACTTAAAATTATCACTTTTTGCTCCCTTCGCTTTTTTTATAAGGACTCCCGAAGCATCTACGAGCAAAAATGTATAATCGTTAGATAGAACCTTTTTTATACTTTCAACACATTGATTAAATACAGATATCTGCATTGAATTCTTTAAAAGTATCTCTTCTAAAGAACTTGCATCTACCAGTAATGCAGGTTTTTCTAAATTGTTCATTACTCCTGCTTTAATACATCTCTTCCAAGATAACATAACTTCTTCCATGTTTCGTTTTTTTTCATAGTTATCCTCCTTGTAATTTAAAATTAGAACTCGTGATTAACCGTGTTTCATAGCAAAAACATTTTATTTGTGTATGGTAATCTTATATTACCCAAACTGGTATAACCAAATATTCGGAAAGGCCATTCATTTTCTAGCGTTAAGGTGCGCTATATTAGTATGAAGGATTTTCCATTTTGGTTGGTTTGAGCCACAAGCTTAATTATACTATAAATTGGGTGTAATATCTAAGCTTTTATAATTATTCTAGAACAAAATTTCCTATTTTAATTTAGTGTGGATCAAAACGCCAAATGTAGCATAAAAAAGAGCGTCAAAAGATAGAATTTATAATTGTCAATTCATCTAATCTAGTAGATAAATGTTGTCTTCTTTCCCCATTTAATATTACATAAGAAAAATATATGACAGCCATTGAGTTTTCAAAAACTCAATGGCTGTCATTATTAAACTTACATACCTACTTTAATTTTACCATCATATATTTCTTGTAATTTATCCTTATCCTTTATAATAACTTCGCCTGGATTTGCATCTTCGAGTATATCGTCCATTTCGCTTAATGGTTTATACCTAAGCCCTAGTATGCCCCAAACAAATAATACTGCTCCTGCAATTAACAGATTAAGTCTCATTTCACGTCCTGCACCTGTGCCTAAAATCAAGTTAACGATTGATGAATTTAAGAAGCTGTTTTGCATCATAGGTGCAAATACCCTATCAGCTAATACACCTGCACTAATATAGCTGATTGGTGTTAACATAGCTACTAACATCCTATTTACTGCGAATACACGTCCTTGTAATTCTAGTCCAACCTTAACCTGAATTAGTGACTGCCAGTGAACATTTACAATGGTTATTGAGAATGCGACTCCAAACAGAGCTACAGCCGCAAAAACAGGTAGTGGTCTTATTCCTGCAATAAACATTGCAATAGCTAACGGAATTACAAAACCAACCATGCCTTTTGCTCTTTTCTTTGCACCACCAGTTACTAACATAGCTATGGCTCCGCTCAAAACTCCAATACCTGAAAATGCATTTATAATTCCAAGCACTGATGGATTAGTGAATGAAAGTATTAGTGGTGTGATAGTAACATCAAAAATGCTTCCTAAGAAATTAGCTACTAAGAAAAATGCAACCATCGCAACCATACTTTTTCTTCTAATTATGAAATTCCAACCACCTATTAACTCTTTTTGAATAGGTTCCTCTGATCTTGTAAACATGGTATCTGGAAATCTGATAAAAATCAATGCAATTATGGATATTATGAATGTTATTAAGTCAATGGTGACAAGTCCCTTAAGACCTATAGAATCCATAAATAAACCGCCACAAATTGATGCAAGTATTCCTCCTATTGCGACAGAAAATTGAGAAACACTATTTGCTTGTGTCAGATACATCTTAGGCGTAATCTGTGTAACTGCCGCCATATAAGCCGGTTGCCTAAAACAGCCTGAAACAGATGCTATAGCTGTAAACATGTAAACCTGCCAAATTTGAAGACTGTTATTATATAACAATATAATTAAACTTAAAGCACATATAGCTGAAAGTATATCAGCGGCAATAATAATTAAACGTCGATCAAACCTGTCAACAATGGCACCTGAAATTGGGAGAATCAAAATTGTAGGAACTATTCCAAAAAGCAACATCATAGCAAATTGCGATAATGCATTGGTTTGCTGATATACCCATATACCTGTTCCAAAAGTAGATAATATTGTGCCTACTTCAGAAATTATTTGTACAATAGCAACCATCAAAAATAAGTTCATACTTGGAACTACTTGCTTTTTCGCAGGTATTTTTAGTTTTACTGTATTTTCTTTGACTTCTTCCATTTTCTTAGGTTCAGGCGTTGCTATAGTACGACCCTGCCATAAGTCAATTTTTTCTTTAATAATCCCTGCTAGTTCCACTGCTTGATTTTTGAAGAAAAAGTGTCCTGCATCTTTAATTGTCTTTAAATCTACATTATCACTAAAATATTCCCATTCCTTATATCTTTCTTGATAGAACTCTGTAACTCTATCGCCTTCTCCAATTACACATGTCATTGGAGCCTTAAATTTTCCCTTTTCCTTATCATTATAAGTTTCTGTATACCATCTTTCACATTCCACTGAGTCATGCTTCAAATTCTTAAGAATAAATTCTGTTTCCTTAGGATCAATATCACTATTCAACCCTCCAAGAGTTTTCAGCATGTCTCTATTGCCCTTGTCTGTTAGTTGGCTAGGGAATATTTTATCCCAAATATTGAAAAACTTATTAGTAATACGTGGTGATGGGAACATAGCCCCCACAAAAACTCCGTCAACTTGAATACCAGTCGCCTCTAGCTTATAAGCAAGAAATGCTGCCATAGTGGCACCTAAACAATGTCCATAAAGAACTATAGGTCCCTTAACATTTTGTATGATTTCTTTCAAACAATTAGATGCACAATCCTCAATTGACGCTAATGCTTCATCAGGGCAGCTGTAGTCATGGCCTGGAAGCTCGACAGAATAAAGCGAATAATTTTTTGGCAAGGCATTGGCTAATGGTTGATAAGAAATCGCACTTCCTCCTCCATAAGGGAAGCAAATAAGTGATGCAACTTTATCTTTTTCATCAATTGGTTTTGTAAGTTCATTTAGCATAGTTCTCTTACGCAAAACATCTTTTGATAAATAAGCTGTAAGCTCACGAATCGTTGGGTTCTTAAACAACTCCATTACCCCTAAATTACTGCTAATGCTTCTTACTAGCTTAATTGCTTTAAAAGAATCACCACCTAAATCAAAGAAATCGTCATCAATTCCTATTTTCTCGATTCCAAGTGTTTTAGCCCATATTTTAGCCATTCCAATTTCTTCCTTGTTCCTTGGCTCTACAAAGCTTTCATCTGAACCCCTTTGCTGCATATCAGGCTTAGGAAGTGCAAAACGGTCAATCTTGCCATTGGTATTTAATGGCATACTTTCAAGCTGGACAAATATAGCAGGAACCATGTATTTTGGAAGCTGTTTCTTTAGATATTCTTTTAAGCTCGCTTCACTATATTTCTCATCACTGTTTGTCTTTGAAACTATGTATGCTACCAATGCTTTTTCACCTGCGTTATCCGTGTGAACTATTACTATTGTATCTTGAACTGAAGGATGACTCTTAATTACAGACTCAATCTCTCCTATTTCAATACGGTAACCTCTGATTTTTACCTGATGATCTATACGTCCTAAAAATTCTACATTCCCATCGGATAGCCATCTTACAAGGTCACCTGTCTTATACATCTTCTTACCTTGTTCAAATGGATTTGCTACAAATTTTTCTTCTGTCAGCTCGGGTTTATTAAGATATCCTCTTGCCAGTCCATCTCCTGCTATGCATAACTCTCCTGCCACCCCTACTGGCTGAAGCTTTTTATCTTTATCTAGGATATATACGCTATAATTTACCAAAGGACGACCAATTGGAATAGCATTTAATATACTAAGATGATCACTATCAACTAAGAAAGCTGTGGAATCCACACAACACTCGGTTGGTCCATATATATTAGTTATATTAGGTTTATTTTCTTTAAAAAATCCTAAAAAGTCTTGAACTACATCAACAGGTAAGGCTTCTCCACCAATTATAAAATGCTTTACTGGTATATCTTTAATTTTTTCTCTGTTATCACCCAATATCAATTTAAAATGAGACGGCGTTCCATCTGAAATATCTATAGAATTATCAATATAGTATTCTACAAGTTTTTCCCCTATATTTCTATAATCTTCTGGAACAATATATAGACAATTGCCTTTTAGCAAGCTTGCAAATATCTGTTTTACTGAAGCATCAAAAACATATGGTGCAATCAAAGCTACATTTAAAGGCGCAACATATCTGTCATATATTATCTTTCCTAATCCTGTAACAAGATTAATAACATTTCCATGCTGTATCATAACCCCTTTTGGTTTACCTGTTGAACCTGAGGTATAGATTATGTATGCAAGATTATTCGGATTGTTTACTATTTCTAAATTAGTTTTATCTTCTTGATATAGTTGTTTATCTTCTAAATCTATAACAACTCCATCAAACTCTATAGTATTCAAAAGCTGTTTTTGTGTCAGTAATATGGTAGTCTTACTATCCTCAAGCATATATTTTATTCTGTCATCAGGATAGTCTGGAGCTATTGGCAAGTATGCTCCTCCAGCCTTTAAAATTCCCATGACTCCTATCATCATCTCAAGTGATCTTTCCACCATTATTCCTACGATTGTATCTGTTTTTACACCTTTATCTCTTAACACTCTTGCTAATTGATTTGCTTTCTCATTTAGCTCCTTGTAGGTTAGCTTCTTACCCTCATATGCTACTGCTGCATTGTCCGGTGTATTTTTCACTTGATCCTCAAAGTATTCACATATAGTTTTATCTTTAGGATATTGTGCTTTAGTGTTATTAAAATCTACTAGTATTTCACTCTTCTCTTTTTCTGAAAGCATATCTATTTCGCATAGTTTTATTTCTGAATCCTCTGTTAATACTTTTAATATATTTTTATAATGCTCAATCATTCTTTCTATAGTTTGTCTCTTAAATAGCTTGCTGCAATACTCTAAATCAAACTTTATTTCTTCCCCTTTTTCTTCTGCTGTTAAAGTTATATCAAATTTTGATACTCCTCTTTCAAATTCAAACTGTTTAATACTTACATTTTCAAGCTCTATTTCTTTATTTTCAGTATTTTGCATTGTAAACATAGCATCGAATAATGCATTTCTGCTTAAATCTCTTTTGATATCCAATTTTTCTACCAGCTTATCAAATTGATAAGTCTGATTTTCATACGCACTCAATGCATTTTTCTTTACTTCTTGTAGAAATTCATTAAAAGTCTTCTTTCTTCCAGGGTAGTTTCTCATGGCAAGGGTGTTTACGAACATTCCTACCATGTTATATAGCTCAACATGAGGTCTGCCTGCTATTGGCGAACCTACTACTATTTCTTCTTGTCCACTATACTTTGAAAGCAATATATTATAGGCTGTGAGTAATGTCATATACAAGGTTGCACCGTTTGCCTTAGTTATTTCCTTTACCTTCTCAGTTAAAGCCTTGTCCAGTGTAAATCCAATGCTTTCTCCTTCAAAGCTCTGAGTGCTAGGTCGTGGATAATCTGTTGGTAAATCTAATACAGGTATCTCACCACTGAATATTTTTGTCCAGTATTCTTCATGTTTTTTCATACCCTCAGAAGCTAGAATTTTATTTCCCCAGACAGAGTAATCCTTATACTGTACTCTTAGCTCTTCTAAGCTTTCACCCTTATACAGCTTTGTGAATTCCTCCATAATAATGCCCATAGAAATACCATCTGATATTATGTGATGCATATCAAACATTAACACATGCTTTTCTTCTTCAAGCCTTATAAGCTTCACCCTTAGTAAGGACGCTTTTGATAAATCAAAGGGTTTTATGAATTTCTCTGCTTCAAGCTTGATTATTTCTTCTGAGTTTACTTCTATTTCTTGATATTCTACATTAAATTCAACATCTTTATGAATCCTCTGCATTATCTCATCATCTGCTAGTTCAAAGGATGTTCTAAAGGCTTCATGTCTTTCTACAAGCTTTTTAAAGCTTTCTTCTACCTTACTTTTTTCTAGCTTGCCTTCTAAAATTATTACTGATGGTATGTTATAATTTGTTTTCTCCTTAGAAAACTGATTTAAGGCAAACATTCTTTTTGAGCTGAGGACACTTCATATAGCTCTCTTTCTTCTACAGCTTCTATAGACGAATATACAATTTCTTTAGTTTTTCCTATATATTCTCCTAGCTGTCTTACCATTGGATTACTAAATATTACACCTACGGATATTTCAGCCATTAACTCTCTTTGTATAATTGCTGCCATTTTTATAGCCTTTAGTGAGTGTCCACCTAATTCAAAGAAGTTATCATTTATTCCAATTTTTTCTACACCTAATACGTCACTCCATATGGCTATCAGTTTTTCTTCTATCTCATTTGTAGCTGCAATGTATTCTGCTCCTGTTTCTATGTTTCCATCAGGCATTGGAAGAGACTTTCTATCTATCTTTCCGTTCTGATTTAATGGCATTTCCAGAAGAGTCATGAAGTAAGCTGGTATCATATAGTCTGGTAAGCTCTTCTTAAGCTCTTGTCTCAACTTTCCTGCACTATATTCTGCCTCTGACACCAAGTAAGCACATAAATATTTATTGCCTTCTTCTTCTCTGTCAATTACTGCTGCTTCCTTCACTCCAGTAAGCTTCAATAAGCTGCTTTCTATTTCTCCTAGCTCTATTCTGAAACCACGTATCTTTACTTGATAATCTATTCTCCCTAAAAACTCAATGTTTCCATCAGGTAGCCATCTTGCCAAGTCACCTGTCTTATACAGTCTTTGATCCTTTGCAAATGGATTTTTTATAAATTTCTCTGCTGTCAGCTCGGTATTGTACAGGTATCCCCTTGCTAAGCTCTCTCCACCTATACACAGCTCTCCATGTATCCCTATTGGCTGCAGCTTGTTGTTCTTATCTAGAATATATACTTGCGTATTTGCTACAGATTTTCCTATTGGAATATTGTCATATTCCTTGTCCACTTCAAAGTATGTTGCTACTACTGTGTTTTCTGTTGGTCCATAGTTGTTTACTACCTTGTAGCTCTTCTCTTCAAAGTATTTTAGCTTATCTCCTGCTGCTTGCAAGTACCTGAGCGACTTATTATCAAGCTTCATAAATTGCTCAGCTATCTGTGTTGGTAGGAAGCTTATTGTAATGTTGTTTTCATTGTAGTATTCATTTAATTTTTTTAAATCTAGCTTTATCTCTTCATCTATTACGTGTATTGCTGCACCTGTTATTATAGAAGGGAATATCTCCCACACCGATGCATCAAAGCCAAAGCCTGCATATTTTGTGATATTATCTTCTTCTGTTACTTCATAATAGTCAATATTCCATTTGCACATGTTAACCAAGGAGCTATGCTCTATCATTACTCCCTTTGGCTTTCCTGTACTTCCAGAGGTATATATTACATATGCCAAATCTGCTGGTGTATTTATTATTTCTAAGTTGCTGCTATCGCCCTTATATAGCTCTTCATCCTTTAGCAGTATTAACTCTGCATCACTATTCAACTTTTCTTCTGGCTGGAAGTCAGATAATAATATTCTTGTTTTACTATCCTTTAGCATGTAGTCTATTCTGTCAGCAGGGTATTTAGGATCTATTGGAAGGTAAGCTGCTCCTGATTTTAATATTCCTAATATTCCTATCATCATTTCTACTGAGCCTTCTGCCATTATTCCTACTATACTATCCGCCATTACACTCTTTTCTTTTAAACTTCTGGCTAGGCTATTGGCTTTCTCATTTAGCTCTTTATATGTTAACTTATGATTTTTATATACTACTGCTATATTGTCTGGTGTCCTCTCAACTTGCTCCTCAAACAGCTTATATATTGTTTTATCCTTAGGATATTGTGTTTTAGTGTTATTGAAATCTACTAATATTTCCTTTTTTTCTTTCTCCGAAAGTATATCTATTTCGCATAGTTTTATTTCTGAATCCTCTGCTACTTCTTTTAATATATTTTTATAATGCTCAATCATTCTTTCTATAGTTTCTCTCTTAAATAACCTAGTACAATACTCTAAATTGAATTTTATTTCTTCCTCTTTTTCTTCTGCTTCTAAAGTTATATCAAACCTAGACTCTTTGCCTCTAAACTCACAATCTCTTATTTTTGTATTTAGAAGCTCAATTTCTTTAGTATCAGTATTCTGTAACACAAACATAGTATCAAATAACGCATTTCTGCTTAAATCTCTTCTGATATTCAATTTATCTACCAACTTATCAAATTGGTAATCTTGATTTTCATATGCACTCAATGCATTTTTCTTTACTTCTTGTAGAAATTCGTCAAATTTCTTCTTTCCTTCAGGGTAGTTTCTCATGGCAAGGGTGTTTACAAACATTCCTACCATATTGTATAGATCAACATGAGGTCTGCCTGCTGCTGCTGAGCCTACTATTATGTCTGCTTGTCCACTATACTTTGAAAGCAATATATTGTAGGCTGTGAGCAATGTCATATACAAGGTTGCACCGTTTGCCTTAGTTATTTCCTTTAGCTTATCAGTTAAAGCCTTGTCCAGTGTAAATCCAATGCTTTCTCCCTCAAAGCTCTGAGTGCTAGGTCGTGGATAATCTGTTGGTAAATCTAATACAGGTATCTCATCACCGAACATTTTTGTCCAGTATTCTTCATGTTTTTTCATACCCTCAGAAGCTAGTATTTTATTCTCCCAGGCAGAATAATCCTTATATTGTACTCTTAGCTCTTCTAAGTTTTCACCTTTATATAGCTTCGTGAATTCTCCCATAATAATGCTCACAGAAGTACCATCTGATATTATGTGGTGCATATCAAGCATTAACACATGCTTTTCTTCTTCAAGTCTTATAAGCTTCACCCTTAATAAGGACGCTTTTGATAAATCAAAGGGCTTTATGAATTTCTCTGCTTCAAACTTGATTATTTCTTCTGAGTTCGTGTTTATTTCTTGATATTCCAAGTTAAATTCAACATCTTTATGAATCCTCTGCATTATCTCATCGCCTGCTAATTCAAAGGATGTTCTAAAGGCTTCATGTCTTTCTACAAGCTTTTTAAAGCTTGCTTCTACCTTACTTTTATCTAGTTTGCCTTCTAAAATCATTATTAATGGTATGTTATAATTTGTTTTCTCCTTAGAAAACTGATTTAAGGCAAACATTCTTTTTGAGCTGAGGATACTTCATATAGTTCTCTTTCTTCTACAGCTTCTATAGACGAATACACAATTTCTTTAGTTTTTCCTATATATTCTTCTAGCTGCCTTACCGTTGGATTGCTAAATATATCACCTACGGATATTTCAGCCATTAGCTCTTTTTGTATAATTGACACTATTTTTATAGCCTTTAATGAATGTCCTCCTAATTCAAAGAAGTTATCATTTATTCCTATTTTCTCTACACCTAAAACTTCATTCCATATGCTTACCAGTTTTTCTTCTATCTCATTTGTTGCTGCTATGTATTCTATTCCTGTGTTTATATTACCATCAGGTTCTGGTAACGCCTTATAGTCTATCTTTCCATTTATATTTAATGGCAATTTATTCAGTTGTATAAAGTATGCTGGTAACATATAGTCTGGCAGCTCTTTTGAAAGATGTTCTCTTAATTCACTTATACTGTACTCTCTTTCTCCGCATATATATCCGCACAAATAGCTGCTCTTATTCTTATCCTCTTTTGCTATTACTATTACTTCACTTATGCCCTCGTATTTTAATAGCTGGCTTTCTATTTCTCCTAACTCTATTCTAAAGCCTCTTATCTTTACTTGGTGGTCTATTCTTCCTAAGAATTCTATGTTGCCATCAGGTAACCATCTTGCTAAATCTCCTGTTTTGTACATCTTTTGTTCAAGGATAAAAGGATTCTCTATAAATTTTTCTGATGTTATTTCTTTATTATTAAGATATCCTCTGGCAAGGCAATCACCTGCTATATGTAGTTCACCTGGTATTCCCACTGGCTGAGGGTTTTGATGTTTATCTAATATATATATTTTTACATTATTAATTGGTTTACCTATAGATAGATTATTAGCTTCTTCCTCAATATTATCAGCTAGTAACATTGTATTGGTTACTGTTGTTTCTGTTGGTCCATATTCATTATAGAATTCACAGTGTTCACTCCAATATTTTGCTAAATTTACTGAGCATATGTCTCCGCCTGCTACTACACGCTTTATCTTGTATTCTTTTCTATATTTAATATTATTTAAGAATGAAGGTACTGCATGTATGTGTGTTACTTCATGCTTTATTAAATATTCCTCAAACTTTTGTATATTTAATATTGTATCTTTACTTACCAATACTAATGTTGCTCCGCTTAATAGTGCTATAAATATTTGTTCCACTGATGCATCAAAGCAAAGACTTGAAAATTGCAGCACTTTCTCACTTTCATTAATCTTAAATTTACTTATTTGTGAGTGTATTAAGTTAACTGTCGATTTGTGTTCTATCATTACACCCTTTGGTTTTCCTGTACTTCCAGAGGTGTATATTATATATGCCAAATTATCAGTATTGCTATGTTTTATGACTTTATTTTCTTCGGCATCATAATTTACTTCATCTATTATAATAGTTTCTCTATCAAACTCTATATTTTTTAGCAAATGTGAATGAGTAAGTAATATTTGGGTATTGCTATCGAACAACATGTATTCTACTCTATCACTCGGATATCCTGGATCTATTGGCAAATATGCACCGCCAGCTTTAAGTATGGCAATTATACCTATTATCATATCCAAGGATCTATCAAGCATTATTCCTACAATAGTATCTGCTGTAACACCTTTATTCTGCAATAATAACGCTAAACTATTAGCTTTTGTATCCAATTCCTTATATGTTAGCTTCTTTTCTTCATACTCTACGGCTATGTTATCCGGTGTCCTTTCAACTTGCTCCTCAAATAACTCGTATATAGTTTTGTCTTTAGGATATTCTGCTTTATTGTTATTGAAGTCTATTAATATTCCCTTCTCCTCTTCCTCTGAAAGCATGTCTATTTCGCATAGCTTTATTTCTGGATTTTCTGTTACTACATTTAATATATTCACAAAATACTCACCAAACTTTTCAATTTCATTTTTATTAAAAAGCCTAGCATTAAATTCTATTCTTCCATTTATTCCTTGGGTCGTTTCATTAAGTCTAATCCATATACCAAACTTAAATTCTTTTAACAAAGGAATTTCATTTAACATAGTCACAGTATCAAAAATAATATTGTGATAGTTGTCTTGCTTATTAAAGCCACTGGACAATTCAGTAAATTGAATGCTTGTCCTCATACTTGCACTTCTAAAAGTTTCTTTTTCATTTAACGTACTCTTAATAAAAGCATAACTATATTGATCACTGAAATCCTCAGTTTGAACTATATTTTCAATAATACTTTCTTCTTCACGGGTATACTTAAACAATAAAAAATTAAACGCAGTAAACAAAAAGTCATTCACTGAATTCTTGTCTTTTTCTGCAATTGCCTTGATTCTATTTGCAATTGAAGCATTAATGGTAAAATTCATACTTTTTGGAAAGAACTCTATTGCAGTACTATTCCTTATACAACTTTCTAAAGTAATACCCTCATTTAAAAATTTTCTCACTAATTATTCACCCTCCCATATATTTTATTCCACCAAATAGGTAATTTTAACTCTGCATATTTCGACAGAATTATATGAATATATACAATAATATAACAATTTTCTATATTTTTCTACTATTTTCGACAGAATATTAGTATGTATTAATTAAAAATATGTTAAATTCATTCTTGCTTACTTGCTCTATATGAGTATATGCCATCGAAATCACTAAAAACTAAAAAATCACCATCACAAACGTGGTGGCGATTTCTATTTCTTATTAATATAAATTCACTTCATGCTTACCTTCGGGCAAAATAATGGTATAATTACTGCTATTCTCTTTAATTTCTGTATTGAAGATATTCCCATCAACTTTAATTTGCGAAGGTTTTTTATTTACTACTATATAAAACCTTCCTTCATTTGAATAACTAAAATTAATACCCTTGCCTTGAGATACATCTGATATTTCACCATTTATACTCTCTATAAACAGTTTAGCGTTGTTTTCTATATCTTGTACCTTAAGTCTATGTTCGCCACCAGGTATAATAACTCCCTGCATAGAAACAAAAGGCCACTTTTCTCCATCTATGTAGTAAGTTTTTCCCTCTATATCCGTATTCCAAATAAACCTTTTATCTGACTTTATAATATATTCATTCTTTGATATTTCCTGAATCTTAATATCATTGCTTGTAGTGTATGGCACAAGCTCCATATCAGTTTTTTCAAAAGTAGCTAGTGCATACAGTATTACCTTATCAGAATACTTGCTGGCATTATTAATAAGCTGATACAGCTCCACACCTCGCTGCTTCTTAGTCGGATATACCTTTCCGCCTCTATCAATAACATTTATATCAATAGAGAGCTCATTTCCACTAGACATAATATTACGATATTCCTCTCCAATAACTTTATATCTATCAGGTCCAAGATTCCAAAGAGTAAATGGATCTTCAATTTGAAGCATAAAATGATATTTATCTTGCAGTTTTGCAATAGCTTCTGCATCTACCCCAATATGCTCTCTCATGTTTTTATCTGCTATACTATCTATCACTGTTACGCTAGTACTAAGATAAGGCTTTTCTTTCTTTAGATCATCACATAACAATAAAAACTCTTCATGAAGCTTTGTTATTAGCTCTACTCTGTAATCAACTATATTTTGTTTCATTTCCTCATTATATCTCCAATAGTACTTAGAAAGTGGATTAAAGACTTCAATGGGGTCAACTTCATACTTTTCTTGAAAAGACTTTCTAAAGCTGTCATTCATTGGTGTAAACTTATCCTTCTTTTCAAATCCCTGCCCTGGAGACTCAAAGTAAATTTCCGCAATATCCACTCCATCCCAGTCAAAGCTACTAACAAAATCCTTTGTATGCTTTTTTATTTCCTCTAGAGCTTCTGGGTTACCAAGTGCCATCAAACGTCTCCAATCAATATATGCATCTTCGCCAGAAGCTGTCTTCTCTCTCCACTCTGGATGTTTGTCCCAAAAATCAACGCTCACGAAAGGCAATTCAAACCATGCATAAACTGAAATTCCCCTTTTATGGCATTCTTCTATAATTTCCTTATATGTATTTCCATATTCTTCGGTCGAATACCAAGCACTTAAGTTAATTTGATCTGCTCCATAGCTTTTGATTCTTTCGGCAAGCTGCGCAGGACTATCTTCTAGATGAAATGCAATATCTACATAAAAAGCTAAGTCATCCCTTACAAAAGCAGGTGTCATATTAAACTGAGCTTTAACAGCATCCATCATAAATGGAAAGTATTCATAGCTCAATCCTCTGTTGCTTATAATCGGTATGCCTGAATATATAAAAGTTCCTTTACCATAGCTCCCTGAAATCATTACAGGATTTTTATCTCTATCTTCTGCAAGCACCTTAAAGCTTTCTTTAAAAGAAAACAGCTCAAGGCTTGAAACATCCTTAAAGTTTATAGGTATATCGCTTTTATCCTTCCATGTATAGCTATCAATATCTTTATCTCTATTTAAGAAAGTTATGCCCAAGTTTTCACTTAAGGATGATTTACCCCAAGTTATAGTCTTCTGTCCAGCTTTAATTTTTTCAGCTATATATTCACTATTTTCTATATTTAATTTCTCTGCCTCGTTTTCAGGTACTATGAAGATATAATTACCCTCTTCTAGCTTTTTATAATCCTCAAAGCTTCCTTCTATAACGTCATAACCAACACAGGAGAACATGGCTCCTATGGCTCCATAATCCTCACCATTTTCGTTTAATATAACCACTCCAGGAACTAATGAATTAAACTTACTAACCTTATCTACAAAAGTTGTTGACGTAACAATAGGTGGTACTTTTTTATTAAAATTATTATAAAAATATAAGGGTAATGTGCAAGCTACTACAGCTATAATTAGTAAATACATCTTATACCTTTTAAAAAACCTCTTCATTTTGTTCCTCCATGCAAAATATATCGTTAACTATATAATTAACTATTCTATTATATCATATTGATATTGCTCGTATCACTAGCTGGCACATATCCTTTTATAATAATTCATATCACGATTACAGGCAATTGCCTTAAAGGCATGTCCTATTTATTAGGGTTTTATCATGATTTTAATTACATCTTCTGTCCTATCCTTAAAAATACTTAAAGCCTTTTCAATATCATCTAAAGACATTCTATGAGTAATTAAAGAGCTTAGGTCTATTTTCCCTTGTTGGACATAACTCATTAGTACTTCTTTATTATCTAAACTTGAAAGTCCCATATTTATACTGACATTATTAAAGAAAACTTCATTAATTGGAATTGTAATAGGTGTTCCTACAATTCCTACTAAGGATACTCTCCCTCCAACGCCTACGCATCGAACAGCTTGTTCAATTGTGGTTTGAGACCCTGCTGCATCCACTGCTACATTTGCACCTCTTCCTTCTGTAATTTCATTTATTTTACTAAGCACATCTTCTTCACTTGCATTAACAATATGTGTAGCACCTAATTTTTCTGCTATACTTAATCTAAATTTATCTTTTCTTCCTACAACAATAATCTTACCTGCATTTAATAACTTACCACATGCTATAGTACATAGACCTACTGGACCTGCACCAAAAACCACAAGGGTTTCTCCCTTTTGAAAATTACTACTTAAAAGAGACGCATATCCTGTAGATAATATATCCGATATAAAGATTACTTGTTCATCAGTTAAATCACTTGGTACAGCGAGTAAACAAGCATCTGCAAATGGAACCCGTATATATTCTGTATGAGTGCCTGGTAAATTACCTTTTTCAATTCCTGAGCCATGAACTGCTCCATTAACACAATGAGAAGAAAACCCTGTTTTGCAGCGAGGGCATTTTCCACAATAAGGAGCAGGTGGTCCAATTACTCGGTCTCCTTTTTTAAAGTTTTTTACTTCATCACCAATTTCTTCAATTACCCCAACATATTCATGACCTAATACATATCCAGGGGTAGAAGGTATTATTCCTTGAATTAAATGAATATCACTTCCACAAATTGTAGTCAGTGATACTTTGATTATAACATCTGTAGGACTCTTAATACTTGGTCTTTCCACTTCTCTCAGTTCTGTTTTGTTATGTTCTACTAAAAATAAACCTTTCATAAACAGTAATCACGTCCCTTCGTTTCTATTTTATAATACATATGTATTTTATCACAATATTCACATAATTGTTATAATTTATAAGACATGCTAAAAATATTTATTTACTAAATATACAGTTACTATAAAAACATAATCCAAGTACAATCCTTAGTCTCGTACTGCAATTTATACTGTATTGCTATCCCCTCAACGATACTTTGACATTTAAAACTATGTACATTCACTGTATTACCAAGTATGCTACCAATGCCACCTTTCATATCCCTTTCTAACACTTTTTTTACATCTATTGCGTATTGTCCCTCTGTATCACCAAATTTAATTTTTGTAGGCTTGATGTTGCCTTTCATATCAAACTCACATATACACTCAACGGGCATTTTTACAGTATTCATAATATCCCTCCATATACTTTTTATTTAATTGTACCAAACATATGTTCGTATTGAAAGAGGAAAATTATATTCTAATTTACCATGGTGTTTTATATAAAAAAGACGTATGCTAAAAAGTATAATACATGAATCATTTAGTGCCAGGCTCAGCAGTTGTACAGTTATTTAAAACATATTGCTTATTAACTGTCATGCTTGGCACCTTATTAAAGGAGGTAAGCCCTATTATGAAGAAACTATTTCACAAAGAAAACAGAGAAACACTATACCAAAACTTAGAAGCAGGTTCTCTCGCCATTCTTTTTAGCGGACGAGCACCAAGAAAAACTGGTGATGAAGACTATCCCTTCTTCACAAACCGTAATTTTGTATATTTGACTGGTGTAGAGCAGCAACACAGTATACTCCTATCCATCGTTCAGAAAAATGAAACAAAAGAAGTATTATTCTTACTTCCATCTGATATTCTCGCAGAACGCTGGAATGGAAAAAGACTTACAGTAACAGAGGCTTATGAAGCTTCAGGTATAGAGACAATCAAATATTTAGACGAGTTTAAAAACTTCCTGAATCGGACTATAGCTTCCAACGAAATTCAACAAATCTATTTGGATTTTGACAAAATAAAGATTGATGAACCAGATAGTGATGCCTATAAATTAGCAGAATACATAAAAAGCACATATCCATTCATCATACTAAAAAGCATTCAACCACAGCTAAAAAAACAACGTACTATCAAAAAACCTTGTGAAATCGAAGCCATGAAGGAAGCAGAAAAAATCACCAGAGCAGGTATTCTTGCTATGATGCAGTCTTCCAAACCTGGTATGTACGAATATCAATACAAGGCAGAATTTGACTATGCCCTTGCACAGCATGGTGTGCTCAACCCTGGATTCCCATCCATCATCTCTGCTGGCAAAAATAATTTCTGTATACACTATTATTCTTATCGTGGGCAAGCACAGGATGGAGACATGATTTTAAATGATGTAGGAGCCTGCTGGGACAATGAAATCAACGATGTCTCTAGAGGCTGGCCTTGTAATGGTAAGTTTAATGAAAAGCAGAAATTACTATATCAATGTGCATATGAAACCTCTGAATACATGTTTCGTACACTAAAGTCTGGTATTCCTATGGCAGAAGTGGATTTAATGGCTCGTAAATACAATTTTGAACAGTTAAAGGCTATTGGTCTATGCAATAACTATGAAGATGTTGGTAAATATATATGGCACGGCGGAGCTCACCATGTAGGATACGATGTCCATGATTTGGTAGACTCCACCATGCCATTAACTCCTGGAATGATCTTCTGTGTAGACATTGGTATCTACTGTGAAGAATGGGGCATTGGTTTCCGTTTGGAAGACAATTGCTTGATTACAGAAGCTGGATGTGAAAATCTGTCTGCAATCACCCCTAGAAGTATAGAAGATATCGAAGCTGTAATGGGTAAAAGATAACTAAAGGTGCCAGGCACGTCAGTTAGACAGTTATTTAAAGCATGTTACTTATTAACTGTCTATCTGTCGAGCCTGGCACCATACTCTCCTATTACTATATATTGTTGTCTTTGAAAATCACAAAGAACTTTGCATCTGGTAGATTTGAAGTTACCGTTGCACCTGTACTTGTTGTAAAGTCTACATTTGGTTCATTAAGGATTATATCCCAAGTATCAATACGTTGTCCGTTTTTTCCATTCATCCCTTTTGCGCCTTCTCCCTTTTTGTGTTTCAAAATGTAATCATTTATATTTGAGACTGCTGGATCAAATTTTCTGCCATCCAAAAGATTTAAATACTTATAACAAGTTGTGTACACACCCATATAATTCGAATTATTTTTACTTGTTTCCATTTCATCTGCATCTTCTTTTAATGCAAAACCATTTGTAGAGGGATCTAAACCAGGTATATTATTCACAAGAAAATCGGTTTGATTACAACCTGAATTATTGGCTAATAATTCTTTTAGCAGGCTTTGTGAATCAGCGGAAATATATGTAGTATCAATTGACACAGGGTCAGCAACACCATTATGATATTGTGTTACAGTATCCTTAAGGTGTTTATAATAAGTCTGCCAACTACTGGATTTAAGCTTCAATGATTCTTTTAGAATAACAAAGCAATTTTTCTTGTTTGAGCTATTTACTTTAACCTTATATGCCTTTACTTTATACACATCACCTAAATTATCGTTATAAGCATATGTAAAATCAATATTAATTGAATCCTCTAGATATTTAATTTTATCCTCTATTTGAACATTTAATAGTTTTGTTGACAATTCGTTCAATGCTGGTTCACTTTCGACCTCTTTATTAATAGAGTTTACTGCACTATTATAAATATTGATATAATGATTATTTAAATAGTCTTCTTGCGTAAGAATAGAGCCACTTGTTTTCCAGTTATATGACTGATACTCTTTGTATAAATGCAAAGCTATTGTGCGGATATTTGATATTAGATTGAAAACATTGTACATGTCTCTATAGGTTTGATGCTCAAATGGATAGTAATTTATAAAATAGTCGTTTGCTATATAATATGTAGAATCTCCATAAGATGGATTTGTCTGCGAGTTTAAATCATTAATTATATCTTCTATATTTGCTGATTCTATTGCTTGAATAAACACCTTTATTTTATCATCAAGATTCGCCTTGTCGTAATCTGACAATTCTTTTTTAATATTGTTATCATCATAACACATGTTGATAATCTCATTGTAGTGAGTTTGTAAACTATCAACAGTGTTGAAGGTAGAGTTTATCAGACTCATTGATCTATTAAACTCTGATCTACTAAGCTTTTGGTTAATGATTTTAAACGATGCATCCACAGTGCTTTGTAAGTCATTAACAGAAGTTTGTAATGTACTTATCATTTCTTGAGTTTCAGTAATTTGTTGTGAAATATTCTCTAATGATTTTTCTAATGGGTCTTGTAATGCTGATAGCAAGGTACCACTTAACATATCACCTGCCGTTTCACTAATATTATCTAAAATAAGACCAATTCCCTTATCTAGAACACTCATTGAAACATCTTTCAAAATAGTCATGATTTTGTCACTTCCTACACAAACCATATCTGGTTCTCCCTTGTAATCCGTTGAAGTTGATAATTGTTCTTTCATACTATTACGCCTCTCTTTCTACTTCTAAAATAATTATAATCTAGTATTTTGTATATAATAATCCAAACATACCAGTCGTTTCCTATTTTCGACATATTATTCTATATACCTTCATATTTTTTATATTTATAAAATATTCGTTATAAATCATTTAGTGCCAGGCACAGCAGTTATACAGTTATTTAAAGCATATTGTTCTCAAAAATTCTATTCTACTATTTTTTCCACATACCGATACAGTATTGCGGCTACCTCAGCCCGTGTTGCTTTGCCGTGAGGGTCAAACACACCGCCCGGCTTGCCGCTTATCACTCCTGCGTTGCGAAGTACGGCAACGGACTCTTTTGCATAGTTTACAATGTCCTCGTTGTCCGCAAACGAATCGTTTTGGAGTGGTGTCGCAATATCCTTGCCTGCGAATTTGGCATAACGCATCAGTATTGCAGCCAAGTCCTGACGGGTAATTTCCACGTCTGGGGAAAACTTGTCGTCGCCTGTGCCGCTTACAAGACCTTTGTCTTTTGCCCATTCAACTGAAGGTGCATACCATGAATCGACATTCACATCGCTGAACGCATTCCCTGTAAAGCCACTCAAATCGGCTCTATGAAGTCGTCCGAGTATCGTTACTAGCATACCTCGCGTCATTGCCAGATTCGGGCTGAACTTTGTTTCGCTTGTACCACTATACAGACCGTTTTTATAAGCCCACATTACATCCCCTGCATACCACGCATCAACTGGCACATCGACAAATGGTATATATTTGTTACTTGTCTGCACTTCATTTTCTGACGACCATATTAATTTCTCTTTTGGCTCTTCTCCCCAAACAACAGCATCCGGCGCGTCAACTAGATAAATTTCGGCATTTTTCATTGTCTTTGAATCCAATATCACTTTCTGACCGTCTGATAGCAATATGACACAACCCTTATTGGCTGTTCCGTCCTCGTTTAACATATCAACTCCGATATTTATTTCTACAACATCCAAATTTACGATTTTGATGCGGCTCAATGAGGGATAGTTATCTACAATGCTGACAGATCCTTCCGGATTGCTCCTGATAACATATGTATCCTCACCAAGACCACCTTTTAGTATGTCATAGCCAGTGCTACCAATTAGTATGTCGTTTCCGGGCACCGCCCTTTAAAATATCGTTTCCAGCACCGCCAAACATGACACCTCCAGTTAAACTCATATATTCATAGTTATCATTGCCAGAAGTCCCCAGATAAATTTCTTCATCAGATGCATTCGGATTCTCTTCACTCAAAGCAAGCCCATGCCCTACGAAATACTCCCACGCCCCTTTATATGATTTGTACTCAGATGGTCCGATGAAATACTTTCCATTCTCGTAGACTATGGATCGACTTATCGCGTGATCTTCTAAAGAACTATTGGGCATATTAATTTCATGATGACTTCTAACAGAAATGGAATGCTTGCCTACTAATTGATCGTTCATATGAATCCAAGGGTCAAGATTATCCAACTTATCATTTCCTGCAAAATCATGGGTCAGATAGTTTTTACGTATTGTAAGCGGGATTGTCCAACCCTCCGCACTGTTGATTGTGTGCGCCTTTACACCGAATGTTAAAGCCACATGGCTCGCCAACGCACCGCCAAGCGAATGCCCGACGACAAACGTGCGTCCATCATGGTTATCCCTAAAGAAGTTCAGTGCCTGCCGGAATTGGGTGTTCAAAATTCCCTTTACTCCAAAAAGAGCATCTGTGTACAAACTGTCATTCACATTCGGATCTGTCCCCTTGTACGCCACAGCATTTGCTCCTTTATTATTCTCTACTGCTGCTGCAAAAAACGACCAGCCAGTTCCACTTTCTGGGCTAACGGCACCATCCCAAGGCTTAAGTTCATTGTCCCAAGAACTGCTGTCAATCCCTGAATAGTTTTTAACTCTCCAACCTCCAACAGACGCGTAGATAAAATCTGCCACGGTAATATTCTCTCCGCTCTTCAGGTGCGGCAACTTTTTCTCCAAATCGTTTGTGTTATTTCCACGAATATAGAATTCCTTAATGGCTTCACCCACAGACATTCCTCTATAAGGGCCTTCCGGGTCGGCACTCAGCATATAGACGAACTGAGAGATTGCAAGGTAAGTTTCAGACTCATTCTTATCCGACTCATTCCAATCATCCGCGTCCTCCCATACTGCATGTAGGATAAGAATCGGTTCACTTTCCCATGTAGCAAGCGGCTCAGCACTGTTATAATCCCATATTTTCATAGGCTCTTCCGTTTGATGCCCGAAAAGCTCCGTCTGCCCATCGACTGCTTTGTAAGCCCAGCCATGGAAATTGAAATGCATTTTGGGATGCACGGGATACTCTCTGACATTCTGCTTTGCAAGTGATTTGGGTGCTTCGCTTCTTTTCATCGGCTTTGCGACACTGTACCCATCACCAAGATCAAGATAGATGCCTGGATTGTACTGATAAATATCCTGAAATACTGAATAATCCATGTCATAATTCAATTCCGCGTAAGCAAAGCTTACTTCCCCATCAAATTCGCAAATAAACGGTCCGCCGCTAAAATCTACTTCATTATGCCAGTTTTGACTTGACGCATATGCATAGTGTTGATCGCAATATCGACCGTGCCAAATATTTGGCTCTCGTCCATTCCCGCTATGATCGTATCCGTTATGAGCTCCGTTACACCAACCATCATAACCTAATGCTAAATATTGTGATCCGTTGATATTCCCTTCTTCATCATATATATATAACTGACTCCCCAAAATCTTACCGTCCACCCAATTCCACGTACCATTTGTTTCACTAGCACCAATCGCAAAGCCTGCACCATTATCTTTACTCATTGCCATCAGTCTCAATATTGCAGAATTTTCCATACTGTTCTCAATGGTTGCCAAATGGGCATCAACGCCAGCCGAAAATCCAAGTCCTTCGCAAAATGCTTGTTGACGTTCCCAATTCCAAGAAGAATCCTGTCCCGAAAAAACAACGTAGGTATGCCCTCCAGAATAAAGCCCACATTCCGGCACAATAATCATTTTGCCATCCGCCGAGTTTTCCGCCGCAAAAACATCCGAACAAACGAGTGCACCAGGAATCGCACCGATTACCAGTGCCAAACAGAGAAGTAATGATATAATTGATTTAATATACATATGAATCCTCCTTAAGGTGCCAGGCACGACAGATAGACAGTTATTTATCTGCCATACTTGGTTATCATTTCTTTTATCGCACTTTCTGTTGTTTTTATGTTATTTCCTATCTCTTTATTTGTATACTTCAAAGCTAACGCAGCTCTTGCATACTCTACCTTATATGAAGTCAAAGACCTTTTCCTTGAGCCTTCTTTTACTAATTGGTAATCTTCTGTGTTTATCCCTGTATCGATTAAAATCTCGTCAAGCCTTTTTCTTTCAATGCTTTTCTTCTTACTTGAACACATTAGCTGGTATGCCTCATCCCCTATTACTTTTACCTTCTCATAATCTGCTTCTACCTTTTCTAGCATTAATTCTCTATACTTCTTTATTGCCTCTTCTCTGTCTTTATCTAACATATCTAATATTACATTAGTACTGACAAATCCATTGAGGTTTTTTCTGTAAAATATGTCACTGCTCCACTTGTACTCTTCTACAGTTTTGCATATATGTGCTTCAACTGGATTCTGATGTACATACCTAAGTAATTCTACTAAATACCGTTCATCTTGCACCAGGATCGCTTTATATCTTCCTTGAAAAACATGACCTATTCTTTTATATTTTGAGTTGTAGTATTTGCTGTATTTGTTGTTAATCTGATGCATTATCTCTTGAAGCTTTCTATCCATTGTTTGTATGATTATATGATAGTGATTATCCATAAGTACAAAACCATAAACCCGATATCCCATTCCCTCAACTGTCTCTTTAATTTGCTCTATAAAGTATTCTTTATCTATGTCTTCTTTGAATATATACTCTTTGTTATTACCTCTAGCAATAACATGATATATACCACCCTTATACTCTTCTCTCCAAGGTCTACCCATAAAAAAACCCTCCTGATAGTACGTTTATTCTTATACTATCAGAAGAGCTTACATGTGTCAATAACTGTCTATCTGTCGTGCCTGGCACTATATCAATACTGGTTTATAGTCGTCAGGCAATTCTTCTTCACTTAAAAATTTGAAATTGTCATCACTCAGTATTGGTAAAAATACTTCGTATGGAATCCTGGAAAACTCACAGGCATAATTACTGGCTCCGAACCACTTACCCTCTTTGCTGCTCAAATTTAAATCTCTAGCAAATTTTGTATAGTTTGAGCAATCATGAACTGCTAAATCCCAGTTTTCTTCATCGGCTATTTTCATGAATTTCAGAGTTAATTCCCTACTCCAAATTGGAGATATATAGCCATGTCTGGAAATATACATGTTTTCCCCATAATAATTGTCTATGTTATTCTCATTTAAATGTAATTCTGCACAATTGATAAAATCGAGTTTTGTCTCTAAGATCGCTTGCTTTTTCTTAAAAAATGCTTCGAAAAACTCAGGAGTCATTGGAGTTTCAATACCTACATTTTTAATATATTTTTTCGCTATTCCAATATTTTCAATAACTTTGTCTGAACACTTAGAAGCACCCAGGTTGAAACGTATCTCGTTAAGACCGGCTTCACCTAATGCTTTCAATGTCTCTTCCGTAGCTAAAGTGCCATTTGTGTATAGATGTTGATGAATCCCAGCATCACTAAATTTCTTTATAACCGAATAGTATTTTTCAATTTCCATGAATGGCTCTAAATAAACGTAGGAAATGCCAGTGGGTTTCTGGTGGATGGAAAGAAGTAAATCAATATCCTTCTCATAAAATTTTGTGCCCCCAATTTCCCACATACCTTCGCCAACTGGAGGAATATCTTCTAGTTCTCCATAATTATAACAGAACTTACACTCTAAGTTACATTTGTTCGTTTTCCTAATTGCACTCAAACCAGTGCCCAACAGACAAGAACGACATCCTTTTGGGAATTTGTTTTCATTTCCCACAAAAAAAGTTCTATTCTCCAAAGTTTTCAAACTTCTAATTTCCGACATTAACGTATCATTTCTATGATCGATCGCTGCCTCAATTTGTGCAAAGGTAGAGTAAATGATTTCTTGTATGTTTTGTGCATAATCTCCTCTTCCTCAGGCAATTGTGAAAAAAAATCAAACCATATCAACGCATCTTTCTTTGAAATTTTCATAACGTATCCTCCTCTAATTAATCCTATTGCTATGCTTTTTAATGAAGCAAAAGGGACGGTTCTTTTTGCTTTTCTTTCCCTTCTCTCTTCAGTCTTCCTTCAAGCTGGCTTTGTGGACTGCACTATTACTTATTTCTAAAAGATTTGCAATCTGCCTATGGGTTAACCTACTATCCTTTATCAGGTTTTGAATCAACTCTTCTAAATAAACTTGATTTTTTATAACCTGTCGTCTTTCTCTTAATCCCTTTTCCCTAAAATATGTCTCTATAATCTTCTGTCCCCTATCAAGTCTCTCTTTCCCAATATCCTCTTTCATATCCATATACTCATTATCATCTTTTTGCCTATGAAATTCAGCAAATTGGTCTTGATTATCTGAAAAATATCCTAGTATAAACTTTTTTTGTTGATATTTAATTAATACATTTTCATTAATATACTCTGTATAACTACTCCATACATACTCTTCAGGAGACTTAACTATTTTTGCCTTTACAGGATTGTTATGAACATATCTAATAACCTGTAATAAATACTTATCATCTGTAATAATCTCACTTCTATATCTATCTTGGAAAACATGTCCTATTCTATTCTGCTGCAAATTAAAGCTCATTGCATACTTTATATTAATTCCCTTAATAGCTTTTGCCAAATTATTCAACTCTGCTTTAATTACAATATGAACATGGTTATCCATAAGACAATATGCTGCGACCTCAATTAATTGCTCTTCTTCTTGTTTTTTTAAACAGTCAAGGAATAATCTTTTTTGCTCATCTTTACTGAAAATATTTTCTCTATTGTTTCCCCTAAGCATTATATGATAATAGTTTGTCGGACTTTGAACTCTAGCCTGTCTGGGCATTTACATCACCTCAGAATCATTATATCATTTTTTCATGAATAAAGCAAAAAGAACCGTCCCCCTTGCTTTTAAATGTCGCCACTAAATCTGTTTGAGTACAGTTTTAGTGGCGACAAACGGTTTAATTATATTTTATTTCATTCTTTGTTACACTAATCCAAATAAACTCCATAAAGGATACATCACAACAATAAATCCAATAATCATAATTAAAGCTTTTAAACCTTCCTGCTTGACGAAATCTTTCATTGGCATCATGCCGTATGAATACATAATCAGGTTTCCTGCTGATTGATAAGGTAATATTAATATTTCACATGAGAACAACAGAATCATAACCACAGCTATCGGACTAATTCCTAATGACACAGCCATTTGTGCAAATGGAAGTGAGAGACCACCTAACATTGCAAACGGTGTCATAAAGAAATTGGCAATTATTCCAAAGAGCATGAATGCGATGCATGCAACCAGAGGGCTCTTTCCAGAAAGCATCGGCACGGCGATATTCGTCAGAAACTCTCCGAATCCAACCTCAGCACCAACAACTCCAATTCCAAGGCAGGCTGACACAAAGAAAACCATGGGGAAATTAAGCCTTCCGATTGTTTTGTTGTCACCAAGCTCAATTCCCGGCATGAACATCAGAAATGGAATGGACATAAATCCATATGCTGCCGGAAGTCCGGTAAATCTTGCTGTAAACAGATACACAAGTAAAAGCACAATCATTACAACTGCTTTTTTCTCTTTGCTGCTCATTTTTCCGAGCTCTTTATATTTTTCATCAAAAAGCTCTCTGCCGAACTTCATATCCATTTTCTTTGTTTTGTAAACTTTCATAAGAATAAGAAGGGTCAGGCCATACAAGACAACACTAAATCCATTGTATATAAATGTTGAGAGCATTGTCATACTATAATCCGGTATAAACTTTCTTATTGATGTCTCAATGATAGCGTAATAGCCTGGATAATACATAAATATTGTAGCTCCAGTTGCGCCTATTGTTCCAGCAAAGCACAACAAAGACGATTCCCTTGAAGGTTTCAGATCCATCGCTTTACACACACCAAATACCAGTGCACTGGCAACAAGCCATCCATAACAAAATGTAATCATGTTCAGAATAATTCCAATAAAGAAACATCCGAATACGGCACCGCCGTAGGTTCCACCACATTTACTTATTACATAGTAGGCAATACGTTTCAACAGACCGCACTCATCTAATACATTACTAAAAATAAGTCCACCGAGAACCATCCAGACCGTTGTACTTGTCCATGACCCAAAAGCGGTTGCAATCGGAACAATTCCACTAATCATATATAATGACGGAAGCAGAATAGCTGAAACCAGCAACGGAAGTAGCTCAAATGCAATGATCAGAATCACAAACAAAGAAATCATAAAAAACATCTTCAGACTATCTGTAAAATCTCCCGAAACCGGAACAAAAGCAATGATTACCGGAATCAATATGCTCATTAGCCAACCAATCAGTTTTTTCTTATCTACCCTAGTATTCATTTTCTCATCTCCTCCTCACATATCTCACTTGTACAGTTTGTCTTTTTTTTGTCAATCCTTGAGCCAAAATGCACCCTAGATGTCTAGAAAATCTCCTAAACATCTAGGATGTCTTATATAACAAGCCTGTTTTATAATGCTTTCTTGTAAAGTTCGATAATATCTTTCAGATTCGACTGTCTTGGGTTTGCCGGTATGTTACCACTCTTCATAGCATCCTTTGCCATATCTGGAATCAGCTCTTCTTTGACTCCTACTTCTGAAAGTGATTTTGGAATTCCCAAATCTGCATTCAACTTTTTGATTTCTTCCACAAGCATCTCTGGTTTAAAACCAACTAATACTTCATTACCTTCACGAATATAATTATAAATCACTTCATAACGTCCGTGATCAGCAAGCGCATTATACTCAACAATTGTTGGAAGAAGAATGGAATTTGCAACACCATGTGGAACATTGAAAAATGCACTTACTGGATGGCTCATGGCATGTACATTCCCAAGTCTTGCCCATGCAAATGCGATTCCTGCAAAATTACATCCTGCCATCATTGCACATGCAGCTTCTTCATCTTTTCTGTTTGCTACAAACCGACGGAGATTTCCACCGATTAATTCCATTGCTTTTTCAGCCATTGCATCTGAAAATGGAGACGCATTTGTTGAGATATATGCTTCCATTGCATGAATCAGTGCATCTATACCACAGGAAGCAGCAATTGATGCGGGTGCTGTCATAATCAGTTCTGGATCCAAAACTGCATATTTAGGAAGAATTTCATAACTAAATACTGACAGCTTATAATTTCTGGATTCATCTGTGATTACGGCAGAAGCTGTTGCCTCACTTCCTGTTCCTGCAGTTGTAGGAATTGCAATCATCGGTACAATTGATCCTGGAACTTTATAATTTCCTTCATAATCTGTAATTTTTCCGCCATAATTAGCAAGTACTCCTACGGCTTTTGCCACGTCCATTGGACTTCCTCCACCAAGAGCGACAACACTTGTTGCGCCACATTCTTTATAGAGTGCAGTAGCTTCATTTACAATGTCTACTGTTGGATTCGGCTTTACTTCAAGATAAGTTGTGCATTTGATTCCTCCAGCTTCAATAATATCCTGAACTTTCTTTACAACGCCAATACTTTCCAGACCATGGTCAGAAATCAAAAAAACATGTTCTGACTGATTCTCTTTCAGTATTTCTGGAAGTTTTTTTAAACTTCCCATTCCAAATTCAATATTCTGTGGTATCTTAAAGCGAAAATCTTTCATTATTCTTCTCCTCCTTAAAAATGGGTGAACTTTCCAGATGGGAGTTCACCCATGGAACCTATATAAATTATCTTCAGATTTTACCCCTACTTTTGATAAAGAAACATTTTTTTATAAAACTGCCATCAGATTGGTTATTAACATACTACCACCAACAAACAATAATACGCAATATACAATACGTAAGAACTGCTCACGGTTAATTTTTTTCAGGAATGACATACCAACGAAGAATCCAATAGCGGCCATAGGAAGACCAATGCCCAGTGAGCTAAACAAACGAGGAGTCCATGCGCCCTTTAAGTACTGATTAAAAGCATTATATGTGTTGAGAACAATCCATACCATATTCATGGTATTACGGAATTTTTCTTTTTCCTTTACTGCTGAAATTGTATATACAGTGATTAAAGGACCGCCGATGTTAAATGCACCATGAACAACGCCGCCTAATATGAGGCATCCGTAGCGTAAAAGCTTTTTAACTGTTGTGTCTGGTACTTCTTCTGTCTCTACTTTTTTCAGAACCAATGGTTTTATGATATATTTGTAAATATTTATTAATGCAATAAAGGTAACCATTGCGCCAATACAGATTTTCGCAGTAGTGGGACTAATTTTATAAAACAAATAATTTCCTAATAAGATTCCTGGTGCACATAAGACTATAATTTTCAATAAGTCTTTCCAAGAAACCTCACGAAACGTTTTGACTCCCAGAAAGTACAGAAAAGGGAGTGTAATAAGCGTACCATATGGCACACCCGTAGCTGTTCCTAGTAAACCGTTTGTAACAGGAGCTGCGATAACGGTACAGCCAAATCCTGTGCATCCCTGAACAAAAAAGCCAATAATCTGCATTAAACCAACAAGTATAAAATTAAAATCAAAGTTCATAATATTCCCTCCTACATATTTTTTTTCAGAACACTTGGTAAATCATAACTGTTCTCCTATATGTTCGCGAACTTGCTGTGGACATGTCCACTTGGCTCGTTGCTCGCTAGAATCAAGTAGGGAGCAGTAATTTGTGATTAGGATAAATGTAATTAAAAATGAAGCTCTGTGCGTTGAATCAAATCTTTCTGTAATGGCTTGCCAAGCTCTACAAAATACGCACTGTATCCAGCGACACGTACAAGCATATCTTTGTAATCTTCTGGCTTCTTCTGTGCAGCTCTCATCGTTGCAGAACTCATAATATTAAACTGAACATGCATTGCCTGCTTAGCAATATACTCATCAATAAAGCTTACCAGAATGTCTCTTCCTTCTACACCAGCAACAGCTTCTTGCGGGAATCTAAGGTTCATAAGGGTACCATTGGTCGCAAGACTGTGATCAACCTTAGTCAAGGAATTTACAACGGCAGTCGGTCCACTAATATCGTGAGAACCACCATCAGTATGAACTGGCCCCATGTTATCAGAGATAGGCTCGTGCGCCTTACGTCCATCAAGAGAAGAGTTAGTATTCAAGCCCATAGCTACATTTGCATTTACAGAATATACACCAGGACTGTATTCACCGCCTCTAGGAGTTTTTCTTCCTTTAATATTTCTACAGTAACACTCGAACATGTACTTGAACAGTTCATCCGCATAATCGTCATCGTTACCATAGTGATGAACCTTTGAGCTGTTTACAAGAGCATAGATTTTTTCGTGACCTACCCAATTGTCCTTAACTGCCTGAAGCAACTCTGCACCTGTATAACGATTCTCATCAAACACAAGCTGCTTTATAGTAGCCAGAGTATCTGCACAAGTAGCCATACCGCTGGCCTGCGGTCCAATGCCGTTATACTTAGCACCACCCTCTGTCAGATCCTTACCGGACTCAAGACATTCTTCATAAAATGCAGAAACATATGGAACAGGCTTTAGTGCTCTATGTGCATTGTCGATAATATTCAGACTGCTGCACATCTGATCGCACCAGTAAGCGAACTGCTTGTCAACGCTCTCAAGAACCTCATCAAAGCTCTTGTAAGTTTCCAGACTTCCGGTATTGGGTCCAAGTTGCTTACCGATAGCTCCACAACTTTCCCATCTTGCACAATGAGGAGCCACAATCCAGGCAACGTCCGCCATTGAGTACCATTTCCATCATCTTCGCTGTATTCACGTAAGCAGCATCATGCCAACCATATTCTTTACCAGGAAGATCAATCTCTACGCAACCTACAACTGCATAGTCTCTTGCTTCTTCAAGAGTCATTCCCTTCCTCATCATACCTTTGATAGCTGTAGCATCAGTGAAAATCTTTGGATGCCCGTAACCTGCGCGGATACACTCAACTGTCTTAATCTTTAATTCATAAGGTGTATTTTCATGCATACGTACACAAACCCATGGATTCATCATACGTGTATGTGCAGAACCTTCTAACATCAGCATAGTCAAATCGTTAGTGACATCATTGCCATCGCGATCTACTCCACCGATAGTAAGGCTCTCACCGCCAAAGCCACGACCGTTACGTACTAGTACAGTACCTTTATCCTTCAGCTTGGTTGGATTGTTCATCTTAACATATTCAACTTCGATAAGCTCAAGAACAAATTCTTTAGTGATAGTACCACTCTTCATATCTGCCTGATAGTATGGATACAGCCACTGGTCCATACGTCCGTAGGAAATGGAATGTCCATTACCTTCAACCTGAATTAGTGTTGTTGCAAAATTAAATAACTGTAGTGCCTGCCAGAAAGTCTTTGGCGCATCTCCTGCTATCTGATAGCAGTTAATTGCCATTTTTTCAAGCTCTTCTTTTCTCTTAGTATCCTCTTCTTTTGCAGCATACTCTTCAGCTAGCTTTGCATAACGCTCAATATATTTTTTAGCAGCTTCATGCATAATGATCATCGCTTGGTAGAAGTCCCTCTTATCACCATATTCTGGGTCCTTCTTATCCAGCTTTTCATAACCTTTTTTGGCAATTTCAATCAAGCCATTGTAGCCAACTTTCATCAACTTCGCATAATCGATAACTAAATGGCCAGCACCTGCATAATGGTAAAGGTTCGTCTGGAAGATCTTCTTGCCTAATTGAGAACCCTTAGTCTGATCTTCTTCCAGTCTTGAATTGATAAGATCTTCAACTGTTCTGCCTTGCCAATATCTGCAAAGCTCTACGATTTCTCTTCTGTCTTCATCGTTTCTTATATAGAACTGATCATTTGCGCGCTCCTCAAATGGGGAATGTAGTATTTCATCAATTATCCAGCTTGCAGAGAACTCCGGATATATCGGCGATGCCTTAGCTGGTGCAGCGATCTCGCCAAGGATTAGATCCTGCTCATAAATGTGCAGTGTTGAATTGAGAAGGATATTTTCAAAAGCATACGCGCACTGAAGCTTGCGTGAGCAGACCTCATGTTTCTTATAGGCCTCGGTAACTAATCTTAATCTCTCCACATCAACCTCATATGGTCTGTCCAAGAATTTCTGTCTGAGATGATTTACGCGTGGGAATGGAGACCAATCTTCATGATGAACCTGATAGCCCAGACTGTAAGTCTGATCATAAGGCTGTGTTCCACACGCATTTGTGTTGTTAAAACTCATTTAAATCCCTCCTAAATATAAAATTGTTTTACTCTTTTTCTTTCGTGCCTACCAGGCAATGGATGCCTCTACTATTAAAATATTTTGCAAGCTCATTGACATGCTTCTGAAATGATTTTCTGTTTACCTTGACATCCTCCATTTTATAAGGCATACCCAATGAATGATATTTTTCTTCACCAAGACGCATAAAGCTCAAAAGCTGCAGCGTTCTGACACGACCGCCGAGCTCATCGAGGATAAAATCAGCAGTGGCTTTTATATTATCCAAATCGTCATTTACATTTGGAATAACTGGAATTCGTAAAATAAGCTCTCGTTCTTCACTTGTCAGTCTCTTCAGATTTTCCAAGATCCTGTCATTGTGCACTCCAGTATATTTTTTATGGATATTTGTATTCATATGTTTTATATCTGCAATCATAATATCTGTGTAAGGCAAGATTTTTTCAATTTCTTTCCAGTCAGCATAAAAACTGGATTCACAACAAGTCTGAATTCCTTCGTCTTTGCAAGTCTTAAAAAGTTCTGTGACAAAGTCACTTTGAAGCAGAGGTTCTCCGCCTGAAACCGTAACACCGCCACCGGTACGTTCATAATATCCTTTATCCTTGCGTATCTCCTTCATGCACTCTTCTGTGGACATAGACTTACCCCATTGCTTGATTGCTTCGGAAGGACAGGCATCATAACAGGCAAGGCAATTCGTACATTTACTACGCTCTATAAAAGTAAGTTTACCGTGAGTAAAATTCAGTATGCCCTCTTCAGGACAAGCCTCCTCACACAAACCACATTTTTTATGTGAAATACATTTGGTTTTATATACACCAGGCTGTATATAAGCCATCCAGCTCTCGGGATTGCTGCACCATTCACATCTTAATGGGCACCCTTTCAAAACAGCTCCGTACGGAGACCAGGTCCGTCATGGATTGTAAAGCGTTGAATATTGAAGATAATTCCTTGCTGTGACAATTGATTCCCTCCTCCCAATATTCATTTTTTAAAAAATAAGTACACATACTAATGAATTACTCGAACCCTTTTTCACAAATCGTTCCGGAACAATTTGTATGTTAAAAGTATATCAAACTCGATATTTTAAAAAAATTAGGCATCCATACTATCTTATATAGGGAATGTTCCCTATTTTTTATTGTAAGACTAGCTCGGATATAAAAATTCAAAGTTTGTCGTCTTCACTGACGCAGGATTGGCTTCTTTTTACAATCGGAGGTTTAATACATATGGAGACCGATGGATAGAATGAAGAAGGGATTAATAATGAGGAAATTTTTGAAGTCAAACAAAAAGAAAATAATATGCACCCTTTTAAACACAAAGAAATGCCTGAAAATTCGCTGTTTTGAAGCGTTCTCAGGCATTTTTTACATTTTTTGCTGTCAAAGACAAGAATAGCTCGGATATAGCAATTATTGTTCTGTGTTCTCGAGCCATTTATATAATTGAAAACGACTTTTTACTCCACACTTGGTATATATATTTTGTACATGCTTTTTAACGGTATGGTAGCTAACCACAAGTTCATCTGCGATTGCCTTGTAGGTTAGACCATTGTACATAAGCTCCGCCACTCTATGTTCTGCCTGTGTCAGCGACAGCTTTGTCCCTAAATTGTCCGAAACCTTTCCTTCCTCCCTCTTGGAAATAGTAATCCAGTGATATCTGTCTATGATTCCGTTTGAATAACTCTGATCAAAGGTGTATATTTTAAAAATATAGTTTTTGATAATACGTGTCTGAACACGGTTTTCGGTAATGTTATCTTCCTCTCCTCCCAGCAGAAAAGGCAGCCAGCTGCAAGGGCTTGTGCTACTAATCTGTTCGGCGATGGTTGGTCCTAGAATATCTTTCAAATAACTCAGCGCCGTATTGTTAGAGCTCATGATATGCATGAAGTCATCAGTCACAAGATAAGCTTTTTCACCTGACGAAATAATTTCGCTCTGAATGTTTGAGACTATCTTTGCTTGTTCATGCTTTTTGAAATTTTTATAGGAATTAGCCACATAAACATAGATTTTATTCAGTTCTTCAATTTCTTCATCTGTAAAATCACCATTCTCCAAACATTTAAAAAAAATAACTTGGATGTAAGCATTGATGCCAAAAGCCATAGTCACACTGTAATGTGCCTGAAAGTTTTCCTCCATAAAGCGGACATATGCAGAGTGATCATAATCAACGGGATTGATTATGTCTGTGGATTTGTACAGTCTGGGAATGACATTAAAATAAGTCAAATGGTCACGAACCGCATCCTGATATATCAAATGCTTGATTACATCGTTCGCGATAAATTTCCTGTATGGATGTTCTTCGCAGTCGACCAGAATACCATTCCAATTTACCCATGAAAGAAATTTTCCATGCGTATCAAAGAACGAAATCAGTACCCTTTCTAAGCCGAAATTTCTATCCAGAGAATCCAGCAGAACGTTACCAAAGAATTCACGTGCTGAAATTTGACGTTCTGACATTTCCGAGAGAAAATTCATCTGGCCGGCATTTTCATATTTCATGGTATACTCCTCCATTCGAGAAATTTAAGCTATAAATATATTTTAACTTATAGTGTGACCATTATTCAATATTTTTATCCAAAAGCAATGGGGACGGTTCTTTTTGCTTCTTTCCTCTTCTCTCTTCAATCTTCCTTCAAACTGACTTTGTGGACTGCGCTATTACTTATTTCTAAAAGATTTGCAATCTGCCTATGGATTAACCTACTATCCTTTATCAGATTTTGAATCAATTCATCTAAATAAACTTGATTTTTTATAACCTGTCGTCTTTATCTTAATCCCTTTTCCCTAAAATATGTCTCTATAATTTCCTGTCCCCTATCAAGTCTCTCTTTCCCAATATCCTCTTTCATATCCATATACTCATTATCATCTTTTTGCCTATGAAATTCAGCAAATTGGTCTTGATTATCTGAAAAATATCCTAGTATAAACTTTTTTTGTTGATATTTAATTATTGTATTTTCTTTAATATACTCTGTATAACTACTCCATATATAATTTTCAGGAGAATTAACTATTTTTGCCTTTACAGGATTGTTATGAACATATCTAATAACCTGTAATAAATATTTATCATCTGTAACAATCTCACTTCTATATCTATCTTGGAAAACATGTCCTATTCTATTCTGCTGCAAATTAAAGCTCATTGCATACTTTATATTAATTCCCTTAATAGCTTTTGCCAAACTATTCAACTCTGCTTTAACCCCAATATGAACATGGTTATCCATAAGGCAATAAGCTGCAACCTCAATTAATTGCTCTTCTTCTTTTTTTTTTAAGCAATCAAGGAATAATCTTTTTTGCTCATCTTTACTGAAAATACTTTCTCTATTGTTTCCTCTAAGCATTATGTGATAATAGTTTGTCGGACTTTGAACTCTAGCCTGTCTGGGTATCTATATCACCTCAGAAGCAAGAAGAACCGTCCCCCTTGATTCAAAACAGCCATGTAGTAATGAGGAAGTTACCACATGGCTGTTTTTTAATTGTACTAAATCCTCAGCAGATGTTTTTGCATGACTTTTGGAGAGGGTGCTCTGGAGTTTTTTCTTTCTTGCGTATTAATGACAATACATAGAATAACTCTTCAACAAGCAAGAAAATTGTAAATCTGATACCAATCATTACTATATTAAAAAATTATTCAGCCACAAAAGGTATCTTATCCTTTTCACAATTTCTAAACGCAGTAGATGAAATATCTGTATCTTCACCTAAAACCTCTATTTTCTTTAATCCTCTACATGCAAGGAATGCATCCCCACCTATTTTTTTCACAGTCTTTGGAATAATCAAACTCTCCAAGGACTCACACATTGCAAATGCATTATATTCTATTACTTCCAATCCTTCCGGAAGCACAATATTCTTAAGCGATTTACACGATTTAAAAGCCTCTACATCAAGCCGAATTAATTTATGCGGAAAATTTACTTCTTTAAGTGACTTACAATTTTTAAATACACCCTGAGAAATAACCTCTAATGAATCCGGGAGAACAACTTTAATTAAAGTTGCATTTCCACTGAACGCCTCTGTACTTATTATCCTTACTCCAGAAGGCACTTCCACTTGCTCTTCCTGTCCCAAATATGCGAATAACGTGTCGCCAAAAATCATTAAACCATCATCAGAAGCCAGTTTCTCACAACCGCTAAATGCTTTATAACCAATTTTTGCTCCATCAGAAACATTTATTTCTTCAAGATTTGTACAGCCATCAAATGCCGATTTTCCTATCCAATACACTTCCTCTGGCAATACTACTTTCTTTATCTTACTATTACCTGCGAAAGCATATCCACTAATAGCTTCAATATGATCTGGAACAATCACTTCAGCCGATTTACCACAATACTCATAAATCATATTACCTACAACAACAAAGTTGTCCTTCGTTAACGCCTTACAGCCGTCAAAAGTTCCTTCGTCAATTCCAATTGTTGGATCTGGCAAAATAACATTCTCAAGATTAGAACATCCTGAAAAAGCATATTCAGCAATAGAGGTTACTCCCTCTGGAATAACAATAGTAACTAAATTTCTATTACCTTCAAATGCATTCATTCCAATTTCCTTAACTCCCGGTGGAATAATTACCTTTTCTGATTTTCCATAATAATATTTTAATGTATCTCCTTCTATAACAAAATTTGCAATATCTTCCTCTTCTGCTTCTTTATCATCCTGACTTAAAACAGGCGAAAGCTTCTTTATAGATTCATCTTTACTTCCAAGTGAAAAGGCTTTTGAACAATCCAAAGCGTAGGTCTCAGGATCAAACTTTACACCTTTTGCATCTTCTAATGACAATTCCTCATTTGCTAATTCTTCACCATTCTTATATCTACAATGCCATATTTCATAACTGTCATCATAAAAGCTAAATGCTTCTATCTCACATTGCAGGAGCGCAGACTTTGTCTGTATATTCATTTGACAAATAGTCTCAATATCAGATTCAGAAATATTAGTAATATCAAACCCTTCTAAAACATCGTCCTCAGAAGTATACGAATTAATTCCGCCCTTGCATTCTCCTGAGATAAACATGTAATCACTGCCATTAATTCTTTTTTCTTTAGCTTCATAACATTCTGCAAAATGCTGTGTTTTATATACAGTTTTGCAAGCCTCTTTGCTTCCTTTTACCCGCATCTCAAATTGAACTAAATTTGCCATTAATAGCATCCCCTTTTATTTTATAATCGCTTAAAGTGTTACTCCTTAAAAAATGATTGTTTATACTTCTGACTTTATTATCTAATATCTTTACAAGTGTCTGACCATAAGTCGCTATTGCTTTCACTGATTCATCATCATAAGGGATCTTCACAAGTGCATGAATGAGCTGATCAGCGCTGTCGCTTCCACTCCGTTATATCGTCAAGTAGTTCTAATGATATTCGTTGCCGCACAAATGGAGTAGTAAACGATGGATGCCCTTTCATTTTATTGATTTTCTCTACAAGCTTAATTTCACTCCTAATGCTATCAAGATATTTAACACCAGCGTGTTTAAGTGCTGATGTACATCTATCTTCAATGATAGCATAAATGACCTGATAATAAAATCGCGCTTTCATTGCTTTTGTCAAATTTTCTTTCATGGATTTGTATATGAAATCACTCACATTTCTTTCAGCTTGAAATATACACCGACGTTTGCCTCGGCAGCACACCATGTTCTATGCGCATCCGGTTGAGAAATTCCAAACTGTTCTGAAAGATATTCAAGTTTTACATTATCCCAGTCATTTGAGTCTTTAAACTTCTTGGCGTAGATGTATGTATCGAAGAACGGGCATTTCAGTGCGATTCCTGCTCGTTTGGCAGCACGTCCGATATAATGCAGGTCGGAACTTTTTATATTGCGAAGCAATAGGGACGGTTCTTTTTGCTTTGTCCATCTTGAAAAATATGTCCTATTATATTCTTCTGCAAATTAAGGCTCATTGCATACTTTATATTAATTTCCTTAATAGCTTTTACCAAATTATTCAACTCTGCTTTAACTACAATATGAACATGGTTATCCATAAGGCAATATACTGCAAACTCAATTAATTGCTCTTCTTCCTGTTTTTTTAAACAGTCAATGAATAATCTTTTTTGCTCATCTTTACTGAAAATACTTTCTCTATTGTTTCCCCTAAGCATTATGTGATAATAGTTTGTCGGACTTTGAACTCTAGCCTGTCTGGGTATTTATATCACCTCACAAGCATTATACCATTTTCCCATGATAGAAGCGAAAAGAACCGTCCCTCTTGCTTCTACAAACCTTTCAGAATGAGGCGATTCTCTCATGTCAATATTGAATAAAATGTGCAATTGAGGAAGCTAAGAACTAGGATTAACCGAATGTTGTGAACAAGAAAACAAACATGGTAAATAAAAAATAGCCTTATCCAAGCAATATCAATGACTAAGGCAAATAAACTCATTTACTTATGATACAACTCACCGTAACAACTATAACGTAGACCATCTTTTTCCTTAGACTATTATTACTATTGGTTAGTCTTTTCGTTTTATACATATAATTAAAAGGATATGGTGATTAAACCATATCCCCTAGTAATTTTTATAAAGGAGTTGTAGGACATGGAGGACAGCTAGGACAATCTAATCTGTTAATTTCCTCCAACTTAAATTCAAGCACCATTTCTAACTTAGTGACTTTAATTAAAGTATCTGAAACAGATTGATTAAGGGCTATCAAATCAGCAATGTTAACAGTAGAACCTTCAGCTTGAGCCATTGCTATAGCCTGTTGTATTTTCTCACCTTCAGCATTAATGATATGAGCTAAACCTGTTTCTTGAAGAGCAATAGACTCAAGTAAATCGGTAATTGCTTGACATGGTTGTAGTATTTCTAAAATGCAGGATGGTTCACATATAGCGTTCTCGGTTTTTTGTGCAGGAGTTGGTCCGCCTTTTACAGCTACATCAACAGCAGTTTGCTCATAGACCCCCTGTAATGTTATGCAATATAATACTGGACTCTCATTTGCTTCTACACCAACATTAAATTTAATTCCGCTAACTCCATCTGAAGTACCAAGTACATAACCAGCATCGCCTTGCTCTTCCTCCTCTTCTAGTTCAACTCCGTTTCTTGTAACTGAAAGCAGCTTTTCTCTAAGAAGCTCCTGGCACTGTTCGAAGACACCAAGTACCCAGTGGCTTAAACCAGGGTTCCCTGTAACTGAGACACTATAGCACCAAATAGAATATCCACCTTCTACAGTCCTACCTTGAAAAGTAATAGTATAGGTTGCGGTAGGATTGGCTTGAGGAACATAAAAAGTAACGGCCTGGGGACAACTTGCCATAATTTTCACCTCTCATACAAAATCCTATGACATTACAAGTGTAGCATGAAATTCTACAGTGAACCCCATGTTACTAAAAAAGGATATGGCGATTAAACCATATCCCCTAATAATTTTTATACAGGAGTTGTAGGACATGGAGGACAGCTAGGACAATCTAATCTATTAATTTCCTCCAATTTAAATTCAAGCACCATTTCCATCTTAATAACTTTAGTTAAAGCATCTGAAACAGATTGGTTAACGGCTATCAAGTCAGCAATTGTAACAGGAGAACCTTCAGCTTGAGCCATTGCTATAGCCTGTTGTATTTTTTCACCCTCAGCATTAATTATATGAGCTAAACCTGCTTCCTGAAGAGCAATAGACTCAAGTAAATCGGTAATTGCTTGACATGGCGAAGTTGTAGATGGGGAAATAACTGGCATTGACATATAAATTCACTCCTTTTTAATTAAATTTAGAAATAGACTTGTGCATACCTATTTCCACTACTATAATATTCATCTTGCATAAATGTGTACCTTATTTATGTTATTTTAAGAAAAAACAATAGGTGAAGTCGCTTTTAAATTCACAAACTTAAACTGCAAATTTGTTTTTAATTATCTTAGCTACGTAACTTTCGTACAAACAGAAAAACACGATTTGTAAATTTGTTGCCATCCATACATTGGCTATGATACCAAATTAATGAGATATGTATAACCCAAAATAATAACTAAATTCAATAATTATCTTATGTAGTTAAAATATACCAATTGATAGCCATACTGAATCTTGGAAACTTGATAATATGTTAATTTATTCCAGAACAATGTTTAAGTCTGCCATACCGATTTAGACTTCTGCTGTATGCATTCTACAAACCTTCTGCCAAGAGCACTGATCTCAGGCAAGACTATTTCCATGGTTTCTGCTGTTCTTCGTACTTCAGCTACAAGCATTCCCAATTTGTTTATCAGTATTCCTATGCCTACATTCTCCATCTTCGTTTCATGAAAAATCGTTCTCTTCATCCATGAAATAATATTGTGTGTAATAAAAACAATCCACAAGAATGCATAGATGCCGTCAAACTTCCTAGTACGAAGGTTTTTCATATGATATACATTCTTGCAGGTTTTAAAGAAAGCTTCAATGGTTTGTCTCTGGTTATAAAAGTGAAATAGCTCATGGGCTGACATCTCAGCTTTGTTAATGTTTGAAATCAGCATAGTATATATGAAATCACCTTTACGTGTTAAGGTTCTCACTATAATAAATCGTAAGTCGCCTTCACTCGGAAGTTCGTAGGTATCTACAAAACGGTCAATTTCTTCATACTCTTCTTTAGCAATGGTTTTTGCTATATTAGATGCTCTTGTAGTGGAATAACCTTTTACTACAAACTTTACTCTGTCCTTGAGTTTTTCTATGTTTTCATTAGAGCCATAGCCACTGTCAAGCCGCAGAATAAGCCTATTTTCCTTTGCCACATCCTTGAGTTTTGATAATGTATCGTTAAGCAGATCGTCAAACCGATTACTACAATGGGTATTTCCAGCATCAAGATAAAGTGAAATAGTTTCTCTATTATCATCGCCACAAAATGCAGCAGACAATTGATATCCTTTCTGGTTTTTATTCTTACAGAAATAACCTCTTTGTGCTACTTCATACGTCTTACCATTAGCAATAAGACCTGATTGATCAATATCAACAACAATCTTTTCTGTAGTAGATAAGCATGTAGTATTCTGCATGAACAGCTGATGATGGACATTTTTAAGCTGCTCAACGTTTTCTTTTGTCATCCTTCGTAGAAGTTCATTAATTTGAGACTGATCAGGAAACCTTGGTATATCAATCAACTCTGCAATGACAGTGTCAGGAACGAGCTTTTCATTGATGTCTGAGGTATATTTACATCCAGCGGCTATAGATATTGCAATGGTTAATAGCTTATCTTGAACAGAATAATCTACTTTTTTCATCTTAACTTTGACTTTATCCAGTAGACTTACAAAATCAAGCTTTTGAACATATTTTACAAACGTAACCAACCAAACACTAGTTTTTTCCTGTTTAAATTCACCTGTAATAAATGTTATACTTTTCATAGGTGAAAACCCCCTTCGTTATTATTTTTTGCACAATTAACAATTTCGCAAGGGAGAGGCTTTCACCTCTTGTTATATTATGGATTCCAATTTATTGGTATTTACATGATTTATATTTGTACGAAAGTTACGTAGCTAGCTATATCCTTATAGTAAAAAATAATAAAGAAGGAGAACCCTCATTCTGTGAAGATTCTCCTTCTTTATTATTTATAAAATATTTCTGAAAGCAAAAGAACCGTCCTCCTTGCTTTACATACTTGTTATGAACATATCTAATAACCTGTAATAAATATTTATCATCTGTAATAATCTCACTTCTATATCTATCTTGGAAAACATGTCCTATTCTATTCTGCTGTAAATTAAAGTTCATTGCATACTTTATATTAATTCCCTTAATAGCTTTTACCAAATTATTCAACTCTGCTTTAACTACAATATGAACATGGTTATCCATAAGGCAATATACTGCAACCTCAATTAATTTCTCTTCTTCTTGTTTTTTTAAACAGTCAAGGAATAATCTTTTTTGCTTATCTTTACTGAAAATATTTTCTCTATTGTTTCCCCTAAGCATTATATGATAATAGTTTGTCGGACTTTGAACTCTAGCCTGTCTGGGCACTTATATCACCTAAGAAGAATTATATCATTTTTTAATAGTCGAAGCAAAAAGAACCGTCCCCCTCGCTTTCTACACTTCATTCTCGCTCTCGAACTTTCCATAACGCCATTGGGTGCTTTTTAATTCTGCCTAAAATTTCTTCATCATCAAAGATCAACTCCGGCATATATTCTTTATTTTCAAACCTGTATAAAAACTCCTGCTCTCGTGGTGTTAACACCATAAGCTCTGAGATATAATCCTTTACAGATTTTTTTGTATTATCTAAATCAAAGACATCTCTTTTTGTAATAACAGGGTATAAGTCAGTTCTAATCTTGTATTTTGTAATATTATCAATAGCCCTAGTATCAAAATTCTTGTTGATTACTTTAGCTGAAATTGCTGCATAAAACACCACACTCTTCCTAAGAAGTACCTGTTCTTCTTCGTCAAACAGTCCAAACTTTATCATATTGTAAACATCGTATAAATCCCTTGCTGCCGCTCTACTCAATAATGCATTTATTTTGCTTCCGAATATTTCAATAGCAGCTAAACATTTTACTTTGTATTCGCTGACAAAATGCTCGGTAATAATTTTCATTTCATTCACCAAGAAAATATGCATTCTCATAGAATAATTGATTTCAATTTTAATATTATCTCTATTTCCAACCGCATTAACATATTCATAAACCCATGAATCAAGACTATGCGGATTTTTTGTCTTAGGACTAAGCGAATAGCCACTCGCCAACATAAACTTTGAAAGGGTCAGATTAATAACTTCTCTGCTATTAAGCATTTCATCCCTACTATCATCACCCAAGTAATCGAGGTCAATATCTACCGACAGCCTCGGTAAATTAAAAACAGTAAGATTTATTGCTGTACCGCCCTTTAGTGCTAAACTATTCTTTAAAACTGGGTTTGTGTTCAAATATTCTAAAACATCTGCCAAACGGTATACTTTTTCCAAAGTATCTCTTATAAAACCAAGCTCTGCGGCTCTTTTTGCAATATAATTCTTATCGTAATTATACAAGTGGAGTGCCTCCTTGCTCAGTCATTCCAAACAAACCATCCGAAACAACCAATTTCCATTCAGTGCAATACGTACCGCTATCCTTTGTTAAATATCGAGTGCTTTTGCCTATTTTACTTTTGCAATAATAAAAAAATTGATCAGATATTTGCAACTCCTTTTTATAGTGCTCCAAAATAAACCCTGTCTTCTGATATAGAAACTGAATGTTATAGGCATCCAAAAAAACTATTAACTGTTTTTCATCTAAATAAGGGACAGATGATACGCAATTTAAAAGCTCCTCAAGTCCACCTATTTTCTCATAATCCTTTATACTATCAACAACCGTTCGTTCTATTGATGTGACCCGTATTCCTTGAGAATTTTTTGGTGCAACAACACCATCATCTAATTTTGATGCAACATACTTATAGGTTATTCCTTCAAACTCAAAATCAGTAAACCTTATGCTTGAGGATACATACATCTCATAAAACACTTGATTTGTTATTCCTGCATATTCAAACGCAGAATGGTGCGATAAATATGCAGTATTATTTATGGCACAAGATATATGATACCTCGAAGCAATAACACTACCATCTGCAACATTTACACAAGTATAAAGATTATTTTTTATTCTCTTTACTAATCCTTTTTTTGAAAGCCTTAATATTAGTGAAGATGCTGTTTTCTTATTCCCAACAAGATTACTGACATCTGCCATCGAAAAAGTATTCATTTTAGAAAGTTCTGCATAGCCAACCACTTAGTTTCACCTCTTTAATTTTCGTTTAATTTTCTTTATATATACAGGTTTTTAGGTCTATAATAAAGCACATTTATAATTTACTTTAATTATATCCCAATATTCTTTATATTCAAAGGTATTTATGTAAATTATAAAGAAAAATACCGACCAAGTCACATATCTGCAACTCAATCGGTAATAGTTTTATAATCTTCAGCCCAATATCTCACGCAATTCAATCCCGCTTTATTCCTCTTCTCTCTTCAAGCTGACTTTGTGGACTGCACTATTACTTATTTCTAAAAGATTTGCAATCTGCCTATGGGTTAACCTACTATCATTTATCAGATTTTGAATCAACTCATCTAAATAAACTTGATTTTTTATAACCTGTCGTCTTTCTCTTAATCCCTTTTCCCTAAGCATTATATGATAATAGTTTGTCACACTTTGAACTCTAGCCTGTCTGGGCATCTATATCACCTCACAAGCATTATATCATTTTCCCATAACTAAAGCAAAAAGAACCGTCCCTTTTGCTTTCCTGGTGACTTGGTTTAGTCTTATCAGACAGGATTTCCACCTGCTAAATTATTCGCCATTTTCCAGACGCACCAGCGGTTTCCCTGGGGCTTATTCTTCATTTATTCTTTCTTGATTTATAATCCACTTTGCATCGCTGTCTGATTTTGTGATATTTACATCTGTTAATCCTGAATATATTTCCTCTCTGGTTAGCGCTCTGAAAACCGATAAATTTAGCGAGTTCGTCTCTTTTTTCATTATAATATCTTTCCAAGCATAGCAGATTCATAAATAAAGGCACTGAAATATTATCATTTTCTTTAATCTTTTCAATTACAGTTTTTATATCATCTATGCTATCAATATAATATTCTCGCCCACCAAATACTTCTCTCTTATCTTCTAAAAAAGAAACTAAATCATACTTTACCTTTGTCAATCCCACAAACTCCGGCTTACCAGCCTTAACAAGCCATCTAAAGTAACCCAGGATTAATGTTTCCCCGATATCTTTATAATTTTTGCAGAATGCACCACTTTCTTCCCATAACTCTCTTTTCATTGCATTTTTTATTGTTTCGCTAAAACTATTGCCGATTTTATCAGTCTAATCACAGGATCCGCTTCCAGTTGGAACAAGCAATCCATTACTAGATTGTGCTCGTCTGTTTTGAGTCCAAATTACCAGATACTTATCTGAAGTTATAGCTAATGTAGATATACCTATCTCGTTATTAACAATAGAACTTGTAATATCTTTTATAAATATTTCATTACCACTTATTTTAACAGGAAGAAAGTCTTCTGCACTGGCAATAATAGAATTATCCCGATTTGACCTAAGTAGCTTCCCATTGGTTATATTAGTCAAAAAAGTATCATAATATGTACCTTTATGGCAGTATGCTATACCTTCATTAATATTTATATCCTTTGATAAACAAAGTTTCTTTTCATTATAAAACATTTTTCCATAAAAGCATGACAATCTATATTGCCACTTTAAGAATGGTAAAAGATTTGAAGAGTTCTTCTTAATAACTTGAAACACCTGCTTTTCCATCTCTGAACTTTCTTTTAATTTTAAGTTATTATGTATTAAGTAATCATCTATAACCTTTGAATTTATGACTTTATCTGTTTGCTTGCAATTAACTTTGCATTCTATAATTTTGTAGTTATATCTTTTTATATCATGCGATTCAATCTTAGCTTCATTTAAGTCGATTCCCCCAGGAAAAAGTTCACCATATCTTAAATCCATATTTTGTTTAACTTCATCAATCATTCTATATAGATCGTAGGTAAACTTCGAAATGCTACCTAAAATAATGATTATAAAGCTCCAATTTGTATCTGCCTCATTAAAGATGCTTTGCCATTGGGTAATCAGACTATAGGTAGATACTAAAAAAAAGATACAATCCACTATAAAGATTATAACCTCAAGCCTTTTAATTTTAAATATATATAAGTAATAGGCAATTGAATTTCTTACCATTATGATTCCCCCAAGTTTAAACATTTTGATTCTTATGCTCAACTTATGAAAAATATTATAATTTATACATTAATTATAATATTTTTACACTCCAAAAGCAATTGATGGTTACCATTACTGTGAAAATTGCTGTGATGAGGTTAAATCTTACGGTGGCTTTAAAAAAGGCACTATTTTCTTGATTCTCCCAAAATAGTCAATCTTATACATTAAAGCATGTTTTCCATAAATGAATTGCTTTAAATATACTCGTTTTCCCAATGTTGTTTTCACCTATTATAACATTAAAATCAATATTACATCGCATTTCCAATTTTCCAATACTTTTAATATTTTGTATGTAAATTTTTTCTATCATAAAGCTTCATCATCCTTAGTCATATTTTAAAATACATAGTCAATACCAAGACTTATCGCAAATTTGTCCCAATTTTTATATTCTCTTACCTTTTTAAGTTCAGATTTAAAAACCTTATCTCTATCGGCAACTTTTATACCTGATAATTCTGTATATAAATCAAAAAAGCCCTTCCCTGGCATGTATTCTTTGCTATTCACTACAAGTGCAGATAATAAAGGAGCACCTTCCTCATATGCCCTAGATGACAAATCCCCTAAAAAACTTGCTGTGTTTCTTGCTGTAACTATACTACCTATTTTTTCAGCCAAATCACCGTATGTTATTAGTGCATTTTGGGGATTGTCTCTTAGCATTTCAAATAGCACTTCAGCTATTGCTATATGTACACTATTCATTATGATCCCTCTTCTCTTATTTGATTTATTAACGCATTTGCCAAAGGATTAAATCAATTTTCTTAACATTTGTTAAGTTATTTTTCGGATACATTATATCAAATAATGAAATCATTTTATCTGCTTCTGCGGTATATAAAAACTCACTATACCAATTACAAATACTATCGTATAGATTTATTGTTTTATCTAATCTGTTTTTATCATATTGAGCCGGCTTTTTTAATTGGAGATTTTGTAATACAAATTCATCCCAGACTGGCATACCTGGATTAATTGAAGCTAAAAGTTTACTACTAAACGAAGCTTCAATTCGTCCGAATTTATCATTGAAATGTTTCAATACCTCTTTATATGATAAATCCTGATTCTTATACTTCTCCATAAATTCGAAATAGTCAGAATAATATTCTGGCTTACGCTGACGCATTCTATAAAATCCATTGTATTCTTTTTGAAACAAAGTATCTTTTGAAACATCAGTTTCTCTGATTTTACTCATTATGCTTAGGTATTTTTTCATACCAGGTTCTACCTTATTTAAAGCATTTTGTATCTTCTCAAAATCCATACTGCTTCTCCCTTTTTTAGTTTTCGAATGTTGCACCACCATTCATAATTATAAAAAGCAAGAGGGACGGTTCTTTTCGCTTTTATGAACATGGTTATCCATAAGACAATAAGCTGCAACCTCAATTAATTGCTCTTCTTCTTATTTTTTAAAACAGTCAAGGAATTATCTTTTTTGCTTATCTTTACCAAAAATACTTTCTCTATTGTTTCCCCTAAGCATTATATGATAATAGTTTGTCGGGCTTTGAACTCTAGCCTGTCTGGGCATTTATATCAACTCAGAAGCATTATATCATTTTATCATAACTAAAGCGAAAAGAACCGTCCCCCTTGCTTCTACATATTCTGCTGCAAATTAAAGCTCATTGCGTACTTTATATTAATTCCCTTAATAGCTTTTACCAAATTATTCAACTCTGCTTTAACTACAATATGAACATGGTTATCCATAAGACAATATGCTGCAACCTCAATTAATTGCTCTTCTTCTTGTTTTTTTAAGCAATCAAGGAATAATCTTTTTTGCTCATCTTTACTGAAAATATTTTCTCTATTTTTCCTCTAAGCATTATATGATTTTGCCATAATCAAAGCAAAAATAATCGTCCCTCTTGCTTCTAAATTGTTCGCCATTTTTAGACGTACCAGCACTTTTCCTTGCACTCATTCTATAATTTTTCTACCTATTTATGATTGAACTTTTATATAAGCCTTTTTCCCATTTATATGCATCTCGATATATAAGATACTTTTATTTTTATCAAACACTTCTTTTTGTTTTCTATCCAATTTATCATAATGAACCATTAACGCTCCAATAGTACCACCTGTGCTTTCTTTGAGCTGCAATACTACATCTTCCTTTTTGGGATCTATTGCTGATGCATTAGTTACAATAATACCTTCTGTCATTTCTATAGGAAAAAATATCTTATAATTTATTTTTATTGGTTCTTTAGAGATATTATAAAAACTATATTTATATTTAAGATTGCAAAAATCCTTATCTACTTCTTGTTTTTCTGTTGTTTTATTAAAAACTAGCTCACTATCTTTCATTTCGATTCGTAAATATTTTGTATAGTCAATTTCCGAACTATTATTTACGTAACTTTCGTACAAACAGAAAAACACGATTTGTAAATTTTTTGCCATCCATACATTGGCTATGATACCAATTAATGAGATATGTATAACCCAAAATAATAACTAAATTCAATAATTATCTTATGTAGTTAAAATATACCAATTGATAGCCATACTGAATCTTGGAAACTTGATAATATGTTAATTTATTCCAGAACAATGTTTAAGTCTGCCATACCGATTTAGACTTCTGCTGTATGCATTCTACAAACCTTCTGCCAAGAGCACTGATCTCAGGCAAGACTATTTCCATGGTTTCTGCTGTTCTTCGTACTTCAGCTACAAGCATTCCCAATTTGTTTATCAGTATTCCTATGCCTACATTCTCCATCTTCGTTTCATGAAAAATCGTTCTCTTCATCCATGAAATAATATTGTGTGTAATAAAAACAATCCACAAGAATGCATAGATGCCGTCAAACTTCCTAGTACGAAGATTTTTCATATGATATACATTCTTGCAGGTTTTAAAGAAAGCTTCAATGGTTTGTCTCTGGTTATAAAAGTGAAATAGCTCATGAGCTGACATCTCAGCTTTGTTAATGTTTGAAATCAGCATAGTATATATGAAATCACCTTTACGTGTTAAGGTTCTCACTATAATAAATCGTAAGTCGCCTTCACTCGGAAGTTCATAGGTATCTACAAAACGGTCAATTTCTTCATACTCTTCTTTAGCAATGGTTTTTGCTATATTAGATGCTCTTGTAGTGGAATAACCTTTTACTACAAACTTTACTCTGTCCTTGAGTTTTTCTATGTTTTCATTAGAGCCATAGCCACTGTCAAGCCGCAGAATAAGCCTATTTTCCTTTGCCACATCCTTGAGTTTTGATAATGTATCGTTAAGCAGATCGTCAAACCGATTACTACAATGGGTATTTCCAGCATCAAGATAAAGTGAAATAGTTTCTCTATTATCATCGCCACAAAATGCAGCAGACAATTGATATCCTTTCTGGTTTTTATTCTTACAGAAATAACCTCTTTGTGCTACTTCATACGTCTTACCATTAGCAATAAGACCTGATTGATCAATATCAACAACAATCTTTTCTGTAGTAGATAAGCATGTAGTATTCTGCATGAACAGCTGATGATGGACATTTTTAAGCTGCTCAACGTTTTCTTTTGTCATCCTTCGTAGAAGTTCATTAATTTGAGACTGATCAGGAAACCTTGGTATATCAATCAACTCTGCAATGACAGTGTCAGGAACGAGCTTTTCATTGATGTCTGAGGTATATTTACATCCAGCGGCTATAGATATTGCAATGGTTAATAGCTTATCTTGAACAGAATAATCTACTTTTTTCATCTTAACTTTGACTTTATCCAGTAGACTTACAAAATCAAGCTTTTGAACATATTTTACAAACGTAACCAACCAAGCACTAGTTTTTTCCTGTTTAAATTCACCTGTAATAAATGTTATACTTTTCATAGGTGAAAACCCCCTTCGTTATTGTTTTTTTTGCACAATTAACAAATTCGCAAGGGAGAGGCTTTCACCTCTTGTTATATTATGGATTCCAATTTATTGGTATTTACATGATTTATATTTGTACGAAAGTTACGTATTTACTATTAATTCGTTCAATTCCTTGTTATTTTGAGCAAAGCTTTCATTGATGTCAGGTATTTGTTTTGTTGTACAAGAACTCAATGTCATCAATATAATAAGATTTATAATACATATCAAAAATAATTTTAGTATATATTCCTGAGTTTGACACTTCGTGAATATAAAAAGCCTGTAGTTCCTTGATAATAAAGGAGTTACAGGCTTTGATGTTGTTGCAAAAAGTGCGTAATGTTTTCTATTTTTTTGTTTCTCTAAAAATTTTTTTCATCTGATTTGTATTTATAATTTCATAATCTGTGTGGAAGCCAAATGCTTCATGTAACGAATCGGTGAAATCAGTTCTAGTGTATGTTGGTGTATAGCCCTCTCCTTTCACTTCAAGAAAATTCATATCTTTTAATCCTGCAATAATTTCGTGACATGTATATTTTTCATTAAGTCTCTTTTCAAGCAGTCTATAAATAATTAATGAAATGAAGCAAGTAGTAAAATGTGCTTCTATTCGGTCATCATTGCTTAAGTACACAGGTCTAGCTTTGAATTCGCTTTTCATAATTCTAAAGCATTCTTCTATTTCCCATCTCCTATGATTTATCTTGATTATTTCAGATACATCATCTTCAAGGTTTGTACAAACTCCATAAAAACCATCAAAAGCTTCTTCTTTCTCGATTAGAGCAGAATCAATGCTGTATATCTCTTTTTCTGCGACTTCACCATCAGGAGTACAGCTTGTTTTATGAATAAACCTTTTGTAATCGTTAGCGTTGCATTTCTTGATTTTTGTTGGATTTGTATATATAACCTTTTGAGCACGTTCTATTTGAGAGTTACGGATTTTACGCTGATAATCCATGTATTTGATAGAATAAGTTACAATCAATCTTTGTTCAAAACCATTTTCTTTGATCCAGCGTTCCTTAAAAAAGACTTTTGCTCGTATTTTTGATTTATCTTCAGGAGTAGCTTTATCTATCATTTCATCAAGCTTAGAAATGTTATAGTTTTTTTCGCTTCCAGGGAGTTTCCAACCATCGGAAGCAAGAGCCCATTTTTTAAGGTGTTCTTTGAATTTTTTAATAGATTGCGTGGTGATAAAAGCCCTACCGTCTTTGTCGTTAAACTTTCGATTGTCTTCAGAAGCCAGCCCTGCATCTGTGCAGACGATAAATTTAGAAAGCTCAAAGTCAGAAATTATTTTCTTTTCTAAAGGCTTTAAAGTCAGCTGCTCATTCATATTCCCCCTATTAATACTAAATGCAAGCGGTATACCGTCACCGTCCATAAATAAACCCATTTGGGTAATTGGGTTTGGTTTGTGTTCTTTTGACGGCACCATACTGTTTTTGCCATCCTCCTGCTCTATTTCGAAAAAGTAATTGGTGCAATCATAGAAAAGAACACCTGTATTTCTTTTGGAAACCTTCAAGCTGTTTTTATACAAAGAGGATTGAATAAAATCTGTTTCTTTAGCAAGAACTTCAAGAGCTCTGTATATTTGATGTAAATCAAAATTCGGCGGCTCTATAAACTTTTTAGAAAGCTCATAGGTTGCAAGCTTGGAAGAAGGGTAAATAACTCTTCCGTAGATTAATCTAGAAAGTATTGAATCTAAGTCAAATTCAAATTTATATTTTTGGGAAATTTCTTTACATATCTTATCCAATCTGAGTTCATGGTATATTTTTTGCAAGAATAGATACCCACCGTTAAAAGAACGCTGTTCGTCTTTCGAAATAATTTTAGACTGCTCGAAAGGAACAAGTATTTTTCGTGTTTGTTCCTTTTCTTTTTCATTTAAATTTCTAATATATTCTCTAGCCCACTCATATGGATCTGCACCACTAAGTTTTTCTCTGAGTTCGATTTCGGTTCCAAGTTTTTCTACAATCTTGGACGAATTTGATTGAGTCTTGCTATTATAAACAGATTTGATTACATAAAGTGAAGCTGCATTTTTAGATTTGGTTACCTTAAGTCTCATTTAGAATCGCCTCCTCATCCTTATATTATATCACATTGCGATAAAGTACGCAATACTTAAATAAAAAAATGACATAAAAATAAGCCTATATCAAGGCTTTAATGGATTTTTTTTCTATTCAACTGTCAAAGACCCGGGATTCCAATTTATTGGTATTTACATGATTTATATTTGTACGAAAGTTACGTATTTACTATTAATTCGTTCAATTCCTTGTTATTTTGAGCAAAGCTTTCATTGATGTCAGGTATTTGTTTTGTTGTACAAGAACTCAATGTCATCAATATAATAAGATTTATAATACATATCAAAAATAATTTTAGTATATATTTATTATTCTTCATTATTCATCCTCACAACATAATAATATTCATAACTTAATTATGGTAACTGACCCTATTGGCTATCCAATAGGGTCAGTAATAAACTGTTAATATGTTCCGTTGTAACTTCTGCTATAGACCCATGCTTCATATACATTACTTCTTAACTGTGTATATAGGTGCTTTAGCTACAGCACATGGTCCATAACCAAAATCTCTATTATAGAACCAAGATACATCATCATATCAATTCAAACTCGTATTATAGTAATACATATATCTATACTTATAAAACACTGCTTAAACTACACCCTGTGTAAAGCAAAAGAATCATCCCAATGTCATTAAGTTAATGATATTGAGAAAAATAGAATTATAGTCAATTGAAAGCATTCATATTTTCAATTGACTTTTTTCTATTCCAACTCTAATTTTTTATACACAAACAAGACAGAGACATCTCTCTGTCAAAAAACATTTTTATTAGTAATTATTTATGCTACTCTATATATGAAGCTAACTGCCGATTTGGTTCTGACTTTGCGAGGGTCTTTTCTACCATTTCGTACAGGTAATATATTCTTTTGGATAAGCGCTTCTACATTAGGCGGTGATACTGCATTCCTACATTTGAAATAGTGCAAGCAAATTGATATAGCTATGGTGAAATTGACCTGATAGCTGTATTTTCTGTCTTTCTGATGTATAACCACGTGCGTTGTGATTATTTCGCAGAAATTATACATGGTGAGCCTTGCAAATATTTCTTGTATGATGCAGGCCGTCTTTTTTGAATGAAAACTTGTTAGTCCAATGGCATATTTCAGCTCTCTAAATGATGTCTCAATTCCCCAGCGCATGTGATATATCTCTTTAATCTTCTCTACAGAGAATTCTTTTTCACTAAGATTTGTAATGATAACTTCGTAGGTATTTTCTGATATAGCAAAGCGAACTACTCTAAAGTTTATTGGATAAATTCCTTTATCGCCAACTTGAAGATAGTCAAACTTTTGATTTGCTGACATAAACTTATATTTTTCCGGATGTGCCTTTATTTCGTTCGTCTGTCGTCTAGTCAATAAAGTGCTGTACTCTATATCAAATATTTCCTGATTAGGAAGAGAGAGTCCAGATGTGATTCCATTACTACATATATCTTTTACCCTTATAACATAGTTCCAGCCCTTCCTCTCTATATGTTCAAAAACGTTGTAACTTTCATAACCACGATCAGCTATTACTATAGTTTGTTCTTTAATATCAGAACGGTCTACCATATCAGTTAATGCCTGAAATTCATTTTCTTTCCTACCTGGTTGAACAATTGAATCAACATATACCCTGCTGCATAAATCGTACATGGCATTTAAGTGTAGAAGATTATATCCTTTCGCATTATCTTTGACAAGAAAATAATTATCGGCATCGTTTGGATTGTGTGCAATACATAAATCTGAACCATCAACAGCTAACATTCGATAGCCATCATAAAAACTTGGGTTGATTGCTAATGAAGTAAATCTATGGAAGAGTAACTCAAGTGCTTCTGGAAGAATCTTTTCACGTTGCTGGACAAAGGCTGAGCAAGTAGCCGTTTCAGTATCATAAGAAAAATATTTCATGAGTTCAAGCCTTAGACTATTACCTCCCATTGAAAGCAAAATACTCAGCATATCTTTGAAACCCAGCTTTCGTTTTCGAGTAAAATCCTTCTCTGGGTCATTAACAAACAGCCACGAGGATTCATGCATTTGAGTTAACACTGTGTCTAATTTTTCCTTTATGAAATCTGCATATTCGTTCATGAGCGAACCTCCTTAAAAATCTATATATTTAAGGTGCTTCGCCACATTTTTTCTACTACTTGTCAAGTGTTTTGGGAGATTTTGCTGAAAATTATATAAAAAAAAGAACAGGGTATGTATTTTTAAATATACCCTGTTCTAAGCCTATAGTCTCAATTTCTTAACTTAATGACATTGAGAATCATCCCCCTTGCTTTCTGCACGCTCTTTCTTCTAAGTATATTTACAAACATTTAGAACAATTTGCCTTAGTTTTTTTCTTCCTTCTGTGATTCTATCATTTTAGCTAAATCAAACTCTTTAGTTTGCTTAATAATTATTTCCACCTCTTCAGGGAAAAAGTTTATACATTGTTTTCTTACCTTCTGACTATAATACTCATATTCTTCATCATTATTTTTGAACATATATAAGAAATATCTTAAGGCACCATCCGTACCTTCTAAAATAGCTTTAATCCTGATAAACTCATAAGTATTAGTGATTATTTTCATTAATACCTCAGACCCAAGTTCTTCAAACAGCATAATACTCGAAAGTGAGTTCTTATTCCCATACCTGTCCATTTCCTTTTCAAAATCAGGGAACTTAACCTCTAGTGTTTGGAAGTAGTACCGAGTTTTTCTAATATATTTATCAAATAGTTCAATATACAAATCAACATATGCATCAAATTTATGTCTTTCAATTTCTCCATATACTTTTCTTAAGAAACCAACATAAGCTATTGCGAAACTAGGGAATTCACTATATTTGTCAATAGTAAAAAATAGTTTAATATCATCCTCAACCACGAAATTCGATTTTTTTGCTGCATTATAAATATCTTCTGAATCGAAGTTGATAAACTCATATTGATTCTTTTTTAACTTATAAATGAAATCACTTAAAGTCTCTTTGTTTATAATAGATTGTCCCAATAATGCCCTAATGAAAGCAACAAGCCCAATAAAATATTCATTTCGTTCTGCCATACTACCTTTTACAAAATAATCACTATAGAGATAAGGAATTTTATTCGAATACGAATAAATTGAACTATCAAGCTGGTCTTTGAAGAAAAAATCTAAGAAATTCACATCTATCTTTGATATTTCATCAAAGTCTGGGTAAACAATCTCAACATTCAAAGATTGATTAATAAAATTCAATACATCTCTTACTTTACCATCTTCCCTTGTAAGAATTACTTGTTGCAAAGATTCTATTGTTGAATATGTGATATAGACAGTTTCAAGGTTTTCAAGAATTCTTAAATAGCCTATCTCAGCTAAGATATACATTGTAAATGCATCAACAATAATTTTATTAGAGAATATATTAACCTCTTTATAGATTTCCTGTATAAAACCTTGGTAAACCATAGCCTTTATACCATAAATACTTCTCCAATCAAGAATTTGAGGTATACTCTGATTCTGCATTTTTGCAAGAATTGAAATACCTATTTTTCTATTTGAATAACCTGTAAGAATCGTGTTAAATCTTTTAGATGATGAAGTAAAGAAATCCTTAATCTCTTGTGTAAGAACTTCATTACCGTCCTCATCAGTTTCAAGTGCTTTTACACTCTTAAGCCACGTATTATGCCTAGGGAAAAGGCTTGCGTACTCAGGAATATATGCCGTCCCCTCTTCTTTGTTACAACGTATACTTCTTGAAACATAAAATTGATGAATTTCGCTATTCGGATTATCTTTATCAATTTCTAGTGCCATTTTCGCATACTCATAGGATTTTTCTGTATTATTCTTCAATAGTTCAAGATTACTATAAATAGCATATAAAATAGCTTTCCTTGGATACTCATTATGAAGTAAATATCTAATTATCTCATCAGCTTTTTCTATGTTGTTACAGCCAATATACTGTGTCATAGCCTTAAAGAGTGATTCTTTGTTTTTAGTTAGTTCATAGTGTTGTTCAAATGCTATAAGTCAGATTTTTTTAAATCACCCACCAAATAATATAATTCAGCAGTAATAAAGCTATATGTAATGTCATTTATACCTTCTCTATCAAGGGCTGAATATACTTCTACAGCTTTTTTAAGCATATTATTTCTAAATAAATATAAGAAGTATTTTCTGTAGAAGATATTTTTTTCGGCTTCAATGATTTTATGGTTGTTATCTATTAATTCATTAAATAACTCTCCGAGTTCCTTTTCTAATTTATATCTTTCATAAAAAGTGATTAACTCAAAATACAAGTGAAAATCAGATGTATTAATTGCTACCTCTTTTATTATGAATTCTGCTTTAGCAATATTACCCTTAAATTCATAATATTGCCCCTTAAGAAACATTATATAGTCTAATTTCTTGCCCAAGTCTACTAATTGCTTATAATGCTTTTCAAATTTACTATAGCTTTCATCAGTAGATTGATGTAAATAAGCTTCAAGCAATGTGTAATGATACTTCTCTATGTCTTTGTATTTCGCCCAAATGAATGGTTCGACTTCGCTAATTACCCTATCATACTTCTTTTCTTCCATCATCTTGAATATTTGAATCCAAGCTTTATCTTCTTCACCTAGTTCTCTAAATGTCCCATCTGTTATATCTCCAGCTATGGCTTCTGATATAGCTTTAAGTCTATATATTTCCTCTTTCTCATTAAGACAATAGTCTTTAACTTCATTAAAAATCATATTGATTCTCGTTGTATCTCTTAATATATAAAGACATTTCATATAAAACGAGGAAATATGTTTTCTGATTACATTCCTTATTTCTTCATCATCATAATTATAAAGTTCATCTAAAATAGAATTAGCTTCTCTAAGCTTTTTGAAATCCACATCTTTCGAATCAATAACTTCACCAACTTTTGCATCCTTTACAGCATCAAAGAAAACAGCTAAACCAATATGCATTTTTTCAAAGGGGGAAGGTATAAGTTCATTAGCTTTACTGTAATACTTAATAGCTTTCTCATATTCCCTTGATAGTAAGTAAATATCTCCTAATATATTAAAAATACAAGCGTTTTCTTTGTTTTCACCGTTCCCTGTTATAGGCTTATCATTATCATCAACTAATTGTCTTTTAGCTGTCTCAGCATCAATTATATTATTTTCAAACTCAATCAAAATCTTTAAGCATATAGCTTTAAAATAGTCAGATTTAAATGCAACAGCCTTATTTATTTCTTCAAGTGCTTTATTTGATTCCCTTTGGTTAATATAATACACAGCACAAATAAAATGAAATTTATGAATCTCATTTACATTTCCCAGTGCTTTAATCTTGGTTATGTATTTTTCTGTATTCGCTTTATCATTAATATTTACATAACAATTTAATATTCCGTTAAATATATAAAACGAATCATTAGCTGATAGTGATTTTAATGCATAGTCTTCTAATAAATCCTTATACATGCCTATAGCTGTAATGTATTTATGCTTCTCAATAAGCTTTTCAATATCTCTTACTTTTTCTACAATTGCAGTTTCTTCAATTCTATCAACAGATTCAGGAGTAATACTAATATTGAAATAATAGTTTTTGTCTCCTACATGATTATCCTTAAATTCAACTATTGAATCTTTGATATTATTAGGGTTAAACATATCTTTATACTCTTTTAAGCTTTGTTGTTCAACATCAGTATCCTTTGGATTCTTACCTAATATCTTCTGGAACCAATCAAACATAACCTCACCTTATTCCTTTGTATTTTTATAGGTTGTGTCTCCTACATGATTATTAGTAAATGAAATCGTACTATTATCAATCTTTTTCGGGTTAAACATATTTTTAAGCACTTTTTTCTTTGCGGCAAAAAGACTGATATTATTATACCAGCTAGTCCCATTAATACTCCTATAATCAGGTCAGTGTTAATATTCATAATCATTTCTCCTTTAAGTTATTATTTACTTAACAATAATTGTATATATAAATCATACATTATCGATTCCGATAATTAGTTTTGTTATTCCCTTTTCTTTCGCTATAATGTTATTTTCCAAAATCGTAGCAATACTAGTATCCTCAGAATATGCCATAACGAAGTTATACATTCCAATCATATAAGAGTAGTATTCCTTTTCTGAAATATCAAAAGGAATACTATTTTCATCTTTCAAGAAAACCAAGCCAATTTTCTGACCTTTCTCTAACTCTATAATGTTCAATTCATTTTCTTTATCATCTTTTAAGCAATATACACTACTAATAGCTTCATAGTCTTTCTTATTAGAACGTACGATAAAATTTACTGTTATACTACGCAATTCAATACATTTTATTGTGTATTTTTCTAATGTATTGCTTGATGTTTCTAATATATCTTTAACTTTCGTAGCCTGTAGTTCAGACTCAAAATTCTTATTCCTTGTCCAATGATTTTTAGGTAAAGACTATTTCCAGTTATCCGGTATTTTCATAGCTTCATTGTGTTAAAGCAAAAGGGGCGGCTCTTTTTGCTTTAATGAACATGGTTATCCATAAGACAATAAGCTGCAACCTCAATTAATTGCTCTTCTTCTTGTTTTTTAAAACAGTCAAGGAATAATCTTTTTTACTTATCTTTACTAAAAATATTTTCTCTATTGTTTCCCATAAGCATTTTATCAATTTTCCATAGCTAAAGCAAAAAGAACCGTCCCCCTTGCTTCTACACATTATGCTTATACTGCGAGCATAGATTATGCTCTTATTAACTACATTCAATATTGTTACTTTATAATGTATTTATCCATTTTGAAGCTTCAAAACATAATCCATTAGCCAATCATATTTTGCTTTTACTTTCGGATTATTTTTCAATGCTGCTTCTTTTGATTGTTCTCGTACATATAAAAAAAGTGCTTTTGAAAAGTCAGAAGAATATGTTTTTATTTCAGGCAAATCAATGTATAATACGGTTTTTACAGAATTTAAGTAATTAAAAATATATTTATTATCATAGTTGTCATTTACTATAATCCTACCTTGCTCTATTTTCGGATTTCTGATTCCCTCAAGCTGCAAGATTTCCTTCATTTTTTTGCCATAGTCATCAGTCGGATTCTCAAATTTTTCTACACATTTCTGGAAGTATTCATTATAAACATTTGCAACTTCAGAAGAAACCAAAATCCGTGGGTTTTTAGCACATTTATCTTCTAATTGATATGCATGATTAACGGCAGGGCCGAAAAGTATATTTTTTTGTTGTTCATAAAATACTTCTCCATACGACACCCCGCCCCTAAAAACTACTGCATCGCCAAGTAATTTGAGAATTATTCTTTCAAAATGACATAACGAGTTTTCGATAAGAATCCCTTTATCATATTCATTTTCAATGGCTTCATCTTCATAATGGTATAACATATATGCACAGTCAGAAAAAGTATGAGCATGCATACATATTCTTCTACCTGAGGAAATGCCGCCATCCCTCCCATCGGTAATATATTTACCATCTTTACTAAGTATCGTTGTGTGAAAAATACAATAATCTGCATAGATGTCGTTTATATCCGATTTGGCCTGTGTTCCCAACATATCGATAAAAATCACAAGACAGTTTTTATATTGCTTGTTGTTTTCCATATTTGGTCTCCTTAATATGCATTTTATAAATAATCTACAGCTATAACATGTAAATTAAATTCCTGCTTATCGTTATTCATTCTGCAACATATACAGGTTTATATACAGATATCGATTGGCATAGCTCCATAATCTGCGGTGTTATAATACGTGGAATCTTTACTCTTCCCATGTTGTCATCATCTGAAACAACATTTAATACCATATACTGTCAAACCTTTGTCTTGGCAGTATATGGTTATTGCTGCAACATTTCCCTGATCACAACGGGAGTATTTCATAATCAATTCTTCGATTATCCTCATGAGCTTTATTATAATTATCCAACGCCACTTGTAACGCAGTTACATCCGAAAACTTTTTCAAGTGAATATACAAGTCTACCTTTGCACGACTGCATGCAACATAGTACATTCTTGTAAATTCCTCTGCGTTCTCCTCATTAAGAAGTTGTGGGTCTGAGAACATGCTGCTTAACGTAGTATTATCTCTATCCCTACGGCTATTGGGTTCAAGACTGACAATGACCTTTTCCCATTCACGTCCTTTCGCTTGATGGACGGTCATATAGCGGCTATCCTCAGAAAAGACTTCTGTGAAGAGCTTATGCGATGTGTACCAACTGAGTAAAGAAACGTTAGTTTTAATCTCATCTCTATCTTCATCGTCGAAAATCGGAACGGTAAATTGATTCTCTCCAATAACCGATACAAGTTCGGTATACTTTTCTTCGTTTAACTGTGAACTGAATCCATTGATTATATCAACGGTCAAAGCCTCTGCAGAAAGATCCCTAAACACCTCATCTGTCAGCCGCTTTAATTGCGTAAGGATTTTGGGTGTTAGTTTCTTCGTGTCAAAATCTGTTATAAGCGTAAGCGCAGCCATTATTTCAATAAGAGCACCGGTTTTATACCCATTCCAGAGCCTAAAAATAAATTTGAAAGCCCGTACCCAAGTCACATAGTTATGCTCGACAATGTCGCTTCGTATATCAATCGGTGAAGTATAATAGGCATTATAAATTGCTCTTAAACATCTCTCTTGTTCTTCGTTTATGCCCTGTATATAGGAAAACGCTGCTGCCCAAGTGCGGGTAAGTACTACAGCCCTATCAACAATCGCGGAGTTTATCAATTGCTTGGCAGATGCCTCTTCCCCGGAAATAATATGAATTTTTGTCTTCTCTGCCGATTGCTTTTCCTCATCGCTGTTATAGCACTTTTCGCTATTCTGAATTACAGTTGAATCCAATTTGCGCAGAAAATTACATAGATTAACTACATTAGCAGTTGAACGCCTGTTACCGCTAATTACGTATTCATATAAAGCCCGGTTTCCATCTATATTTAGGGCTAAAAACTGTGAGGGCTTTGCGCCTTGAAAGCTATATATAGACTGTGCAACATCGCCAATCGTTCCAATGACCGTTGATTTACTTCCAATCAGCTTGATTAGCAAGGTTTGCAAAGGATTTGTATCCTGAAACTCATCAATAAAGATAAATGGGAATTTGACTCTCGTAGCATAAAGCGCAGTATGGTTGCGCTGAAGTATACGATAGCCAAAGTAGAGGATTTCGTTATGGGTTAGCTTTCTTGCCTTTGACCAAGTATATTGCTTGATGGGAATGATGTGACTATCCTTAATCTGCCTTGATGCCCGCAACTTTACCGTTTCGTCAGCAAGGTATGCAGCAATGTCGACCTCGACTTCCCCCAATATTTTCTTACTGTAAGACAATTCTTCGCTATCCCTGATTGCTGATTTTATGAACTCAAATATATCGGTCTTATCTATGCCATGAAGGATACCCACTCCCTCGACTTGTGACGTAATCTTACCTTTTCCATTTACGATAATACCAAAGTCCTCTTGCATAATTTGCCGCAAATCTTCTTGGAAAGGCTTGATGATATGCTCAATTATAAACCCATGAATCGTATGAACTTCCACGGATGCGGAAAACCGATCAAGACGACGCTTAATCTCGTCAACCGCCGCATTTGTGTAGGTAATACAAAGAACCTTCCTCGCTTTGCTTTCCACAACGAGAGGATATGTAGTAACAATATTCTTCACGTTTTCCACAAGAAAATGTGTTTTCCCTGCACCCGGCCCGGCATATACCTTGATATGACTATCAAGCTGTTCCGGCGTCAGCAGATCACTTGAGTTTATTCCGATAGACATAGCCATTTCAGCCCCTCCTGTATGTAGTCAGGAACAATCAAGGTGTTCGCCAATTCTTCATTTACAAGTATATTAAGAGCAACATCGCCTTTACTACTTTTCGCATAATGTAAAAACAGGTTTGAAAAAAGCAGCCTCTCATACTCTTCTTTGTTGACAGCATCATTCTTGATTGCTTGCTTATACGCATCCAGTCGCTTCTTTACAAGCGGTTTTGAGCGTCCGTCTAATTCGGATAGGTGCGCTTCCCATTCAGTAAAGTTAAAATCATATTTTTCAACAAATTCAGATATAGCCTGACTTGCTGGTATCTTGAAAAGCTCTAATAAGACCGCTGCGTTGTTAAAGTTAGCAAGTAGCAATTCATCTTCAAATGTGCGCCCGCCAACTGATTGTGTTGATATGTGAAAATTATCAATCGGAAATCGATTCTTTAGTTTCTGTATATGTTCAGGCACCGTCGTCTTATATTCCTCAAACTTTGCAACTTTATTGTCTGCCAGCCATGCAAAATCACAGTCAGTTATACACAGGACTTTTTTATTTACTGCATTTCCGTTAAATAACTCCACAAAATGCTCGAAATGCTTGCCACCAATTTCAACCACTGCGATATGCTCGTCCTCGTAAGAGCAGCCACACTTCTCCATAAACAAAGGCATTAAAAGCCTCTCAGCGATGCCTTCAACCAGTATCACTTTATCGGCGAATAACATATCTGAACGTGTGACATCGAGGAACTTCGTTAAATGCTTTTTGGCTTTTTCTTTGTGTTTTTCTGTGTCCTCGCTGTCTGTAAACTGCTCAGATAGACTCTGTTCTTTACAATCAGCACAATCTCCATTCCTATCATAGGCAATCATAAACATATTATCTATGCCCGCTACGGCTGAAATGTTGCTTGAATGCGTAGTAACAAATATCTGCTGATTCAGATTGTTCTCTTGATCTAACTGACGCAGATATTTGAACAGCTTGTACTGCAAAGCAGGATGTAAATGTGCTTCGGGTTCTTCAAGAAGTAAAATTCGGAAGTCCTTGCCTGGACGGATTTCCGTCAATTTTATCAGCATATAAATATTGATCAGGTTATTGTAGCCCAATCCGTTATAAGCAAGTGGGACAATATAGTCCGTCTTCGTATCCCTTACTTCTGTAATATATGAATCCCCCACGGATACATTCGGACGAAGATTTTGAGAAATCGACACATTTCCTCGAGACAGCCCAATATCATTATTTTCACCCTCAAATAACTTCTCTAACTTATCCAATACAGATTGAAGAATCCCTTTCATATCAGTAGCTACGGTGTCCCGCAATTGTGCAATCGCGGTAGCATTTCCCTGATCTTTTGCGAAAGCATCAATTTCACGCTTGGTTTCCTTGTGAACATCATCACTGGTGCGCTCCGCACCGATAAAGCGAATATCAAATATTTCGGTAGCCTCTTTCTTATCAGCAATGGTGTTACTGGCTGCGTTGTAATAAGACCACGAATAGCGATGCTCGAATGATTTTAGAATGGTCATATATTTTCCAAATTCATTATCGGCTATCTTGGCAACTTCCCCTTTATATTCGTTAAGAGCTTTTTCATCAAGGGTGCAAACAGCTTTGATGCTAGCGGTAATATTGTAATTGGTTATCCCATCAGCTTCCTGTTGAAATTCAGTAAGCTCATTCATGCCCAAGAATGGCAACAATCTGATAATGCTTTCGTCTTCTGTGTCTTCCTCAGAAATAGTATGACAAATGGTATACTCAATCGTGATTTGTGGAGCATCCTCACGGTATTTTGTTCCAAATCCAAGCAGTTCATTTTTATTGAAATCATCGGCACAAATAGAAGGCTCACGCAACAATTTCACAGCAGTAAGTAGCCCTGTTTTGCCAGAGTTGTTCGCACCAATTATGACATTAAGCCCCTTATGGAACTTCATGGTGAAATTCATATAATTACGATAGTTCTTTATTGAAATCCTCTGTATATACATTAGCTTCCCTCCGCTCCATTAGTGATGAGTTACTTGTCGACTATCTGGTTGCACCATAATCCATTCTTGCGCAAGTAGTTTTAGAAATTTAATATATGCGTTTCAACTTACAATCCAAGTAAATTTTCCTTCGGCAACACCAAATCACAATTGTTGTTAATTATTCTATATACGATTTCGTCCACTTTATCCACCAACTCGGTGTGGACGGACAATGTATTTAACAAATCCAGTAACGATGTCATATCTTCTTTGGTAAAAGCACAGTGCGTAAAATTATATGAGTTAAATTTTAGCCACACATTTTTTACAACATCATATCCAGATATATTAAGTTGCTGTGATTTTTCTCTATCTGCAACCTGTTGGTCAGACAAAAATTTAAACTTTTCCATAAAGCAAAAGGAACGGTTCTTTTTGCTTAGTTATTCCTTCAAGCTGACTTTGTGGACTGCACTATTACTTATTTCTAAAAGATTTGCAATCTGCCTATGGGTTAACCTACTATCCTTTATCAGATTTTAATCAACTCATCTAAATAAACTTGATTTTTTATAACCTGTCTCTTTCTCTTAATTTTTTCCCATAATGTTCCATATGAGCCATGCACCATAATTGTTCAATTAAGAATATTTTCTATTAAATAAGTATCTATAACAAAATTTGGATATCTATCCTTAAAACTAAAAATACATGTTATAGACTAATAAGTAAAATTCACCAACTATTACCTAATATTCTACATATTATATTAAATACCTTCAAAATTCATTGTATAATATTGCTTTATTGTGTTATATTTAACACAGAACATGCGTTCTTCAATGATTAAGGAGGATTAATTATGCAAGCTATAGATAAAGCTTATATTGCAGGTATAATTGATGGTGAAGGTAGCATAATGCTTACAAAATTCCATAAAAATTAACACCCATCTCCATGTATAAGCATAGCATCTACCTCACTGGAATTACTTATATGGATTAAAGATAAGACAGGATATGGAGACATTAAGTCAAAGAAGAACTACAATATAGAAAAACATCAAGATTCCTATGTATATACAGTAAAATATAATAATGCAATTGAATTGCTTAACGACATAACGCCTTATTTAGTAATTTCTATTAAAAAGCAAAGAGCAGAGTTGATACTATCTGACTACAAAAATGTTACCCCAAGAAACGGAAGATATTCAGAAGAACTCTTACAACAAAAACAAGCCTTCTACCAAAAATTCATATCTCTATAAAACAAAAAGCCCATGATTCCACAATCACAGACTTTCCTATATAACATCATATTCTTTTTATGTATGGTGGAGGCGAGGGGACGCCTGTTCCATTGTCTCCAATGGTGCTGACTATATCATGAACTTCCTTATTGGAAGTCCTCTGGCGTATTATAGAAGCCATATTATTGTTGGTAAGCTTCTATCCTAGTACAACCAAATTGGCTGCCTATGAGTCGATACAGGGCTGTTGGATTGCTCCTCATACCCCTCGGTATTGCCGTCGTCTTTACGTTACGGTTTCACCGATAAAGCCAGATTTTCACTTGTAGATCACTTTACAAGGCGACTCTTATGAATCGAACCCCTGTCCGAAAGTGCTTCAACCAAAGCTTCTCCGAGCGCAGTCAGTCATTTTAACATTCCCTCTGCTGCACGCCGCCTGACAGGCTTACAGCTTTAGTAGCTTCATAATACATCAGTTATCTCAAAGCTTTGAAAGTGACGTTCACCGCTAAATGACGCCTTATCCTAAAGTGCGGTAACTAAAGGTAAGACGAGCAGCCTTAGGCTGCTAACGCGTAATTATCGTTTGCGTTTAATTTAATTTTTCCAGCTTTTTAAAGTGCCGCTGGGACCACCGCTCGCTGCCTCAATCTCTACTACCCCCGTCGAAACCTTTACGCCCCCAGGTTAAATAGAGAGTTTAATAATCTTTGTTTCTCATTTCTCTTTGGATGTCTCTCTCTGCATCCCTTTCTGCTATTGCATGACGTTTGTCATGGAGTTGTTTACCTTTTGCTACACCAAGCTGAACCTTCACCAAGCTGCCTTTTAGATAAACAGAAAGTGGTATCAGAGTATAACCCTTCTGCTGTATATATCCTATAAGCTTGTTGATTTCGCCTTTGTGCATCAAAAGTGTTCTTGTTCTAAGTGGATCCTTGTTAAATATGTTTCCTTTTTCATATGGACTTATATGCATGTTATAAACAAAAATTTGACCTTTTTCTACTAGCGGCATAGCTATCTTTCAGGTTTACTCCGCCATTTCTTATAGATTTGACTTCTGTTCCTGATAAGTGAAATGCCAGCTTCAAAGGATTCTTCAATAAAATACTCATGCCAAGCTTTTTTATTTTTTGCAATTGTTTTTAAACTGTCTTTTGCCATATTTTTACCACCTAGACTAATGTACTGTATATTTATTATAGCACCTAATTTTAAAGTGTCAACTCATTTAGTATAGCATTATAGCATTTGTAATAACAATGTAAAATTCTGTTTTAACAATCTTCTTCTTACAATTAAAAACGCATAAGCTATATATTAACCTATGCGTTTTACATGCTTTTATACCAGTACAAAATCTATGTTCCTGTTTGCAATGTCTACTTTATCTACTCTTATCTTTACGACATCACCGATTCTAAAGGTTCTCTTGCTGCGTTCTCCTATCAATGTATGATGCTTCTCATCAAACATATAATAATCATCATCTATATTGCTTATTCTGACTAAGCCTTCAATGGTATTCTCCAGCTCTATAAACATACCAAAGGAGGTTACATTTGATATTATACCTTCATATTCCTCGCCTATTTTATCCTTCATGTACTCTGCCTTTTTCAAATCTTCAACATCACGTTCTGCTTCCTCTGCTGCTCTTTCTCTTATAGAGCACTGATCTGCCATCTCCTCCAGCTTACCGTGAAGCTCTGTGAGCCTCTTGCCATTTAGCTTGTCGTGCAAATCCTCTTTAATAATCCTATGAATTATTAAGTCAGGATATCTTCTAATTGGTGATGTGAAATGGCAGTAATACTTAGCCGCTAAACCAAAGTGTCCTAGGTTAGAGCTTGTATATCTGCGCCTTTTTCAAGGATCTTAACATCAAGGTACTTATTATTCTTTCTTCTCTTGTACCTTTTATCTTCTCCATCAATTGCTGCAATGCCTTGGGATGAATCTCATCTGCGCCTTTTATATGATAGCCAAAATTATATATGAATTCGTTGAAGACTTCAATTTTCTCTGCGTGCTGGATCTTCGTGAACTCTGTATACAAAGGGTGCTTCCTTCCAGAACATGTGCTCAGCAATTGTTTCGTTGCAAACTAGCATGAACTCTTCAATTATTTGCTCTGAAATTCCTCTGTCATAAGGTCTGATTTCTATTGGTTTGCCCTTTTCATCCAGAATTATCTTGGTTTCTTGGAATTCAAAATCAATACTGCCTCTGCTAGTTCTTCTTTTGCCCAATATCTCCATAAGCTCATGCATAGCCTCAAAGGTTGGTACAAGATCTTTATATCTCTCTATAGTCTCAGGATCTTTGTCTGTCAGTATCTTATTTACATTTTTATAGGTCATTCTTTCTTTGGTCTTAATAACAGCTTTCATAAATTTCATATCTTACAACTTTACCTTTACTGTCAATTTCCATGTCACAGCTTAAAGTAAGACGTTCTATTTGAGGATTTAAGCTGCATATGCCATTTGATAGTCTTCTTGGCAGCATAGGTACAACTCTGTCTACTAGATATACACTGGTGCCTCTCTTTAACGCTTCTGTATCTAGTGCACTCTTCTTAGTCACATAATGACTTACATCAGCTATATGTACGCCAAGTAAATAGTTGCCATTTGATAGCTTCTCAACATTTACAGCATCATCCAAGTCCTTTGCATCTTCACCATCAATTGTTACTATTATCCTATCTCGCAAATCTTTTCTGTACTCAATCTCCTGTTCCTGTACTATTTCAGATATTATGTTTGCTTGAACTTCAACATCATCAGGAAATTCCTCAGGCAGGTTGTGGCTTCTTATTATGGATAATATATCAGTTCCAGCTTCATCCTTATGTCCAAGTATTTCAATTACTTTGCCCTCAGGATTTCTCTTGGTCTCAGGCCATACTGTTATCTCTACAACTACCTTATGCCCATTCTTTGCACTGTTGAACTCAGTCTTGGGTACAAAAATATCTTGATATATTCTTGGATCATCTGGAATAACAAAGCCAAAGCTTAGCACTTGATTCAAATAGTCCTACTACTCTTTTCATTGGCTCTCTCCAGTATTCTTATTACTTCGCCTTCACTTTTTTTAGTGTTTAACTCCCCTGATGTCAATCTTACTATTACTCTGTCATTATTCATTGCACCATTTAAGTTTTCTGCAGGTATAAACATATCTTTTATGTCTTTATTGTCAGGAATCAGAAAGGCAAAGCCCTTTTTATTTCCTTGGATTCTTCCTAGTACAAGGTTCATTTTCTCGGTGATACCCAAATTTCTTCTTTTTGGTTTGAATTATATCTCCATGCTGTTCTAGTTGCTCTAGCGCATCATGAAATTGCTTAACCTCTGTTTCATCAATTTCCATTGATTGCTTTAACTCTTCATAATTCAGAGGTCTGTATGCATCCTCTCGCATGAAATTTGATATTTTGATTTTTATTTCTGTTAAATCTACCATTTCTTAAACCTCCATTGTTTCAGAATATGAGCTGTATTTACTTTCCTTATATGTACTGCATCTTTTACTGATGAAATTGTATACTTCTTCGAAAACCTGTTCCTTTTCACAGTCACAGGTTATTATATGACCACTTTTATGTAGAAATATTATACTCTTATCTGTTGAAGCTACCCTTTTGTATATAAAATTCGCGCTTGAGGGATGCACTTTTCCATCCCTGTAGGACTGCATAATCAAAATCGGTTTATCCATATTATGCAAACTTCATTTGACAATATTAATTAGCTGAAGCAAGTTTACCAAGCTTTTTAAAGGAGTTCTGTCATAGCTTATAATGTAAGAATCCTTCTGTATTATAGCCTTTGCTTCTTTTTCTGCTAAGAATCTTACATGCTTAACAAGAAAAGCAATGCAGTACTGTTTGTATAATATTTTCATAGGTGTAGATAAACTTATTATTCCCTTGATGTTATATTTATGTGCTAATTGAAGTCCTATTGCACCGCCCATAGATAGTCCAGCTATAAATATTTCCTCACAATGCTTGGATAGCTCTTGATATGCTTCCTCTGCAGATTTTATCCAATCCAGATGATTAGTATATCTCAAATCTTTTAGTGCTGTACCATGTCCATTTAATAGCACATTACTTATGCAAAATCCCTTTTCCTTAAGATAGTCACCAAGATACTCCATATCAGTTGGTGAGCCGTTAAAGCCATGAATAAGCAATATACCAGTATTGTTGTCAGAAATATTCACCAAAACTATCACCTCTACACACATAGTACAGATTATACTTGGTGTTATTATGTCACAGTTTGGCTATTTTATGTCTACAGGATTAAATTTAATGCTTACAGTTTAAATTATTAATAAAAAATATGCTACAACTAATGCCACAATCAATTGAATTATAATTATGCTAGGTATTCCATATACAAACTTCTTATGTTGGGTCTTGTGCCTATACTGTTGCATTCCCATCTTTACTCCTATAGAACCACCTAGTAAAGCTATTACAAAAATTGTTTTTTCACTAATTCTCCATTTATTTTTTTTGCCTTTGACTTATCAATTCCCATTATGGTGAAGCCAATTATGTTGATTGCTAATAGATATATTAACAAATACTTCATAAAATCCTCCTATATACAAAAACATAAGCTATGTATATTATCAAGTTATACATAGCTTAATTTATTCATCTATACTTATACTATATGAACAGTGAAATAATTACAAGTGCGCATAATTTTAGCCTAACAACTGTTAGGCTAACTTATCTAAAATTTAAATTATCGTACAAGAAGTAATACTACAGATAATACCATGAACACAATAGCTGCAACTGTTGTAACTTTAGCAGCAAACTGCTCATAGCTTTTACCCTTCTTCTTGCCAAATAGCTGTTCTGCTCCACCAGCTATTGATCCTGATAAACCAGCACTTTTACCTGGCTGTAACAGAACACCTACTATCAAAGTTAAGCATACTAAAAGTTGAATAACATAGAGTACAATCTTTAACACAGTAATCCACACCTCCCTCTATATTTATGAAAAGCTTATATTTCGTTCAATATAAGTTTCAATTCGTGTTAATAAAAGCATATAATTGCATTTTAACATAAACCTGTACAAATTACAATAATTGCATATAATAAAGTTATTTTTTATAAGTGAAATACTGCTTGTTTATAAGCAAGCAGTATTTCATATATTTTTATCTTAAATTGAAGAATGCTTTCTTTCCAGGATATTTTGCCATTGAACCTAAACCTTCTTCTATTCTTAAAAGTTGATTGTACTTTGCAACTCTATCAGTTCTTGATGGAGCACCAGTCTTAATTTGACCTGCATTAACTGCAACAACCAAATCAGCAATTGTAGTATCTTCTGTTTCTCCTGATCTATGAGAAACAACTGCTGTATATCCAGCTCTGTTAGCCATTTCTATAGCATCTAAGAGTTTCTGTTAGAGTACCAATTTGATTTACCTTTATAAGTATTGAGTTGGCAACTCCCTTTTCAATACCTCTTCAAGTCTTTCAGTGTTAGTTACAAATAAATCGTCTCCAACTAATTGAATCTTCTTGCCTAATCTTTTCAGTTAGCAAGCTTCCAGCCTTCCCAGTCTTCTTCAGCCATACCATCTTCTATAGATATAATAGGATATTTGTTAACTAAGTTCTCATAGAAATCAACCATTTCAGCTAGGTGTTAATACAATGCCTTCACCATCTAAAAGATATTTACCATCTTCCTTGATAAAATTCTGAAGCAGCAGCATCAATTGCTATAAAGATATCTTCTCCTGGTTTATATCCTGCTTTTTTATTGCTTCTACTATAACTTGTATTGCTTCTTCGTTTGATTTAAGATTTGGAGCAAAACCACCTTCATCACCAACAGCAGTGTTGTAGCCCTTTGACTTTAAGTACAGCTCTTAAGGTTATGGAATACTTCAGCACACATTCTCAAAGCTTCTCTAAAGCTACTTGCTCCACAGGCATAACCATAAATTCTTGTAAATCACATTATTATCAGCATGCGCCCCACCATTTATTATGTTCATCATTGGAACTGGAAGAGTCTTTGCATTTACTCCACCTATATATTGATATAGTGGTAAGTCCTACAAGCTTCAGCTGCTGCATGTGCAACTGCCAAAGATACACCTAATATCGCATTTGCTCCTAGTTTTCCCTTATTTTGAGTTCCATCAAGCTCTATCATTGCTTTCATCTATTGCAACTTGATCTAAATGCATCCATTCCTATAATTTCTGCAGCTATTATTTCATTTACATTATCTAACAGCTGTTAATACACCTTTTCCTAAGTATCTAGACTTATCTCCATCTCTTAATTCTACAGCTTCAAAAGCACCTGTAGAAGCACCTGAAGGAACTGCTGCTCTTCCAATTGCTCCACCTTCTAGTTCAACTTCAACCTCATAGTTGGATTTCCTCTTGAATCAAGTATTTCTCTTGCAAATATGTCAGTAATAATTGTCATATTTTTTCCTCCTCTAAATGTGTTTATATAATGTGATTATATTATAACTAATAAACAGCTATTTTAGAAAATTCTACTGCATTTAAACTTGCACCACCCACCAGAGCACCATCTATTTCAGGCATTTCCATAAGCTCTTTTATATTAGATGACTTAACACTGCCTCCATATAATATTCTGGTGTTTAAGCTTAGCTTTTCATTTAAAACCTCTTTTAACTGCTGTCTAATAAATCCAATAACCTCGTTGGCATCTTCCTTTGTTGCAGTTTTGCCTGTGCCTATAGCCCAAACAGGTTCATAGGCGACTACTAAATTTTCTATATTATGCTGTTCTAAGCCAATAAGACATTTTTTTACTTGCTCTGCTATAATATCAAAGGTTGTTCCATTCTCATGCTCATCTAATGTCTCACCTACACAAAGTATAGGCTTTAACCCATTTTTTAGAGCTGCTTCAACCTTCTTATTTATTTCTTCGTTACTTTCTTTGAAATATTGTCTTCTTTCAGAGTGTCCTAAAATTACATATTCAATATTCATTGATTGTAAAGAAACAGGGGATATTTCACCTGTATAAGCACCACTGTCCTGATGATGCATGTTTTGAGCCCCTACCTTAATATTACTACCTTGTACAACCTTAATTGCATCACTTAGTGCAACAAAAGTCGGACATACTACTACCTCTGCTGCGGCATTTTGTACCAAAGGCTTTAGGTATTTACAATTCTACTGCTTCCTTTGGCGTTTTATTCATTTTCCAATTGCCTGCAATTAGTGGTATTCTCATGTAATTCACCTCACTATTTGTTGTTGATTATGTCAATACCGGGCAATATTTTGCCTTCTAAAAACTCTAAGGAAGCACCGCCGCCTGTAGATATATGAGTGATTTTATCTGCAAATCCCAGCTGCTCTACCGCTGCTGCAGAATCACCACCACCTACTATAGTTGCACCCTTGCACTTTGACATTGCTTCTGCCAAAGCAAAGGTTCCTTTTGCAAAGTTCGGCATTTCAAATACACCCATTGGTCCATTCCATACTACTGTCTTGGCTTGCACTATTGCTTCTGCAAATATCTCTCTAGACTTCTCTCCGATATCTAAGCCCATTTGATCTTCTGGTATCTTATTTGCATCAACTGTAGAGTATGTAGCATCCTTGCTAAATTCAGGAGCAACGACTATATCAATTGGAAGTAATAGCTTTATCTTCTTAGCTTCTGCTTTTTTAAGTATTTCGCCTGCTAAATCAACCTTATCAGCTTCGAGTATGGACTTGCCAATCTCATAACCCATTGCTTTATAGAAGGTAAATGCCATACCTCCCCCGATTAAAAGAGTGTCAACCTTGTCCAACAGGTTTTCAATAACTCCAATTTTATCAGAAACCTTTGCTCCTCCTAATATAGCCACAAATGGTCTGTCTGGCTCTGTCAGTGCTTTACCCATTATATCAATTTCTTTCTTAATCAGAAAGCCTATAGCTGAGGGAAGATAGTTTGCTACTCCCGCTGTTGAAGCATGGGCTCTATGAGCTGTTCCAAAGGCATCATTTACATATAACTCACCTAGCTCTGCTAAGCTTTTTGCGAACTCAGCATCATTCTTCTCTTCCTGTTCATAAAATCTTACGTTTTCTAACATCAGTATCTCGCCTGGCTGTAAAGAATATGCTGCTTGCTTAACTTTTTCGCCTATCACATCTGCTGCTAGTGTAACCTTTGTGTTTATTAATTGTTGAAGTCTTTCTGCCACTGGCTTTAAGGAGTACTTTTCATTGAACTTTCCTTTAGGTCTGCCCATATGAGACATCAATATTATCTTTGCCTTATGCTCTAGAAGATATTTTATTGTTGGTAAAGCCTCAGTAATTCTTCGGTCATCAGTAATCTGACCCTGTTCATTTAGTGGAACATTAAAATCTACTCGAACTAATACCCTCTTATCCTCTAAGTTTAAATCCTCAATAGTCTTTTTATTTAACAAAAATAACCCTCCCATGCATGTAATCACAAAGTTCTGTCCAGTCTACAGCAATTTGTGCAGTCTGGACAGGAAATTCTATCTATTTGATATATATTTTATCAAATCAACCACTCTATTGGAATACCCATATTCATTATCATACCAAGAAATTACCTTTATCATGTTTCCTTGTATAACCATCGTCGATAATGCATCAATTATAGAAGAATATGCACTTCCCTTAAAGTCAACAGATACTAGAGGCTCATCACAGTATTGAAGTATACCCTTTAGTTCATTCTCCGAGGCGTTCTTAAAAGCACTGTTTACTTCCTCTACAGTGACTTCCCTTTCTAATTCTACAACTAAGTCAACTACTGAAACAGTAGGAGTTGGTACTCTTAGAGATAAACCTGTCAGCTTACCCTTAAGTTCTGGTAATACTAATGCAACTGCTTTTGCAGCACCTGTGGTTGTTGGTATAATAGATAGCGCAGCGGCTCTACTTCTTCTTAAGTCAGAATGTGGTTGGTCAAGTATTCTTTGGTCATTTGTATAGGAGTGAATTGTATTCATCAAACCTTTTACTATACCAAACTTCTCATGTATTACCTTTGCCATTGGTGCTAAACAATTTGTTGTACAGGAAGCATTTGATATAATAAGATGTTTCTCCGGATCATATTGGTGCTCATTAACACCCATAACTATTGTAATATCTTCATTCTTACCGGGCGCAGTTATTATTACTCTTTTTGCTCCTCCTGCAATGTGCTTCATAGCATCTTCTTTTTTAGTAAATCTTCCCGTTGATTCTATTACTACATCTACCCCATACTCACCCCATTTAATTTTTTCGGGATTTGTCTCAGCAGAAATGTGAACTTCCTTTCCATCTACAATAATCGAGTTTTCAGTTGCTTTTACTTCTTTATCATATATACCATAAGTGCTGTCATATTTCAATAAATGTGCCAGAGTCTTAGGATCTGTCAAATCATTTATAAGTACAATCTCTATATCGTCACCATACTTCTCTTTTGCAATTTTAAAAACTGGCCTTCCTATGCGACCAAAACCATTAATTCCCACTTTAATTGTCATTTAATTGTCCTCCTTTAGTATTCTTAATATTTCATGGGCAGCAGCTTCATCTGTAACTATAACTTGATTATTCTTGCCCTTGTTGACTAATATTATAGGTTCTGCTTTTGTTTTTCCTCCACCTATGCATATTGCTAATTCTATATTCTTCAAATCTTCTGGTCTTATACCTATACTGCCTGTCTTTTGTACAATTTTTGCTGTGCTGTCAAAATAACATCCAAATGCCTCTGCTTTTACCTTTAGGTGCTTTAGCTCATCCAGTTCTTCAACTGTAAGGTTTCTCTTTTTAGAAATTGATTCTAAGGAGCTCACCCCAAAAATAAATATATTTGCCTGTTTTATGTATTGTATTACTTTATTAATATCCGGATCTGGCATCATATTATTCAGCATATCTTCGCTTATGTTGTCAGGCAGATGAAGCAGATGATAGCTACATCCTATATTGTTAGCTAATTTAGCTGCCACTATATTTGCCTGTCTCTCCAAATCTGCCTTAATTCCCCCTCTCGCAGGAACTACTATCAAGTTTTTTGCATTTAGCTTGTGTGAGTTTTCTGCTACAGCTAGTAATGAATATCCACCACTTACTGCAATTATATATGAGTCTTTTATATGCTTTTTTACATATTCAAAAGCTAAACCTGCCATATCCTTCAAGGTCTCACAATCTGTATCAGTATCTCCTGGAGCAATAATCACATCCTTTACTCCAAGTGCTTGTTTTATTTCATCAGCTAAACTAGTAATACCCCTTAATTCTGAAATAAAACCTCTAAATTTACTGATTATATTTTTCCCATCATCTGTAACTGTCATACCAACTGTCTGAATATCAATAAGATCTTGTTCTTTTAAAATATCCAGCTCACTTCTTACCCATCTCTCGCTTTTGTTCAAAATTGAAGCAAGAGCTCTTCTGCCTATTGGCTGATTAAACTCAATTGTACGCAAAATGCTATACCTTTTCTCAGTTATGTCGATTATTTCAGGAGCAATTTTCTTTTGCAATTGTATCAAATCTTTCATATAACCCTTTCTGGACATTTATCGTCCCTGTTGTCAATATTAGTCCCATTGACTTTATTATATTACACCATATCGTAATGTGCAATATTCATTTTAACTCATTATGTCCAAAAACAAAAAAAGAATGTATATAAATACATTCTCTAATATCTCTTTCGTTTTGAAGATGCAGGAATTCTTAGCTCATCTCTGTATTTTGCTATTGTACGTCTAGATATTAAATATCCTTCCTTTATTAAGGCATCTGCTATAAGCTGATCGCTGATTGGTCGCTTATGATCTTCTTTATCTATAAGATTCTTAATCATTTTCTTTATGCTTTCTGAGGATATTGCATCTCCGCTTCGACTGTCAACTCCACTTTTAAAGAAGTATTTTATGTCGAAAACTCCCCTATTGGTTTGAACATACTTACCATTTATAGCTCTGCTTACAGTTGACTCATGTACCCCTACTACCTCTGCAATATTTTTCAAAGTCATAATTTTTAGATGCATCACTCCATTATCAAAAAATTCTCTTTGATATTCTACAATCGCCTCCATGACATTTAGCAAGGTACTCTTTCTCTGCTCGATACTTTTTATCAGCCATAGTGCAGAGGAAAGCTTTTTGTTTATAAATATGGAGGTTTGAGAGGATTTGTCCTCGTTTTGAAGCAAGCCTTTATAAAATTGGCTAATTCTCAAAGAAGAATTATAATGATCGTTAATTGTAACGATATATTCATCTCCTACTTTTTCTATATAAACATCAGGAACAATATATTTGGTTGAAGTATTGCTCTCAAAAGCTCTCCCAGGTTTGGGTTCCAAGTCCTTTATAACATCACTTACATCTTGTGCTTCATCTATTGAAATACCTAGTGATTTTGATATGTTGTTTAGCCTGTTGCATGCAATGTCATCTAAATGCTGATTTACAACCTTTTCTGTTTTTTCGTTTAGTTGACCCTTTATATTTAATTGTATTATTAAACATTCTTTAAGGTCTCTGGCACCAACTCCCACTGGTTCAAAGGTATGGATGACTTCAAGTACCTTTTCTATTGTATTTACATTTGTATTCATTATACTTGCAAGTTCTTTTATATCTGTTTTAAGATATCCATTATCATCTAAGGATTCAACTATTAATTCACCTATATCCTTAAGCTCATCCTTTAATAAAGAAAAATTAAGTTGAAACAGCAAATGATCCTTCAAGGTACTAGAATAAGAAATCAAGTTATCATAGCTTGCCTCAGAGGCATCGTCACTTTCAAAGCTTTCAGAATAGTAGCTTTTGCCTTGAAATTGCAGATATTCCTTCCAATCAATTTCTTTTTCTTTTTGCTCTTCTTTTTCTTTTTGCTCAGCAAGTGTTTTTTCATCCTTATTTTCTTCAATCAACTCAAGAACAGGATTAACTTCAAGCTCATGCTGAATAAATTCTTCTAATTCAACAGATGGTAGCTGAAGTATTTTAAGTGCTAGCTTAAGTTCAGGTGTAATAACAAGTTTTTGCTGTTGTTCAATTGTTAACTCATATCCCATTTTCATAAAATCACCTCTGCCGAAGCAGTTTATTAGTTATGTTAATTATACCATATCAATACAAGTATACACATTGGATTATTTTGACTAAGTATTAAAAAAAGATCGGTAATTATACCGACCTTTTGTACATGCTTATTAAAGTTATAACTGTTTTATCTCTCACCTTTTTCATAAGGTACACCGCTTGCCGCAGGTGCTATCGACTTACCTATTAAGCCCGAAACAGCCAGCATTGTCAATATATATGGCATAGCGAATATGAATTCTCTCGGTATTGGCAGATTATTAGATACAGTTTCCAGCGCTACTGCAAATCCGAAAAATAAGCAAGCTCCTGCGGCTCCAATTGGGTTCCACTTACCAAATATCAAAGCAGCCAAAGCAATAAAGCCTTTACCTGCTATCATTCCTTCCTTAAACAAGTTTAAAGAACCAATTGATAGTGAAGCTCCACCTATTCCGCCTAAAACACCACTTAGTATAACACATATATATCTTGTAGTATATACATTAACACCAAGAGTATCCGCTGCCTTTGGATGCTCCCCAACTGCTCTTATTCTTAATCCAAAGGGAGTTTTAAACATTACATAATATGATATTATTACTAAAGCAAACGCTAAATAAGTAAACATGTTAAATGGACCCATATTTGAAAATGAATTTACTGTGTCAGTTTGTCCAGGTCTTTTCCATACTGCAACTAGCAAAAATGTTGTCAGGCTGGCTGCCAAAATGTTAATTGCAGTACCAACTACAACTTGGTTTGCCTTAAAGTTAATGCTTAAAAATGCTAAGAGCAATCCAAATAATCCGCCTGCAACTATCGCACCAAGCAAGCCAAACCATGGAGAACCAGTCAAGTATGAGAAATATACTGCACTAAATGCACCTACAGTCATAATACCTTCCAAACCTATATTAACTACCCCTGATCTCTCAGAAAAGTTACCACCCAAAGCAGCAAACATCAAAGGAGTAGCTGATCTTATAGCGGCGGGAATTATTATGCCTAACACTACTAAAAATCCTGAAAAATCCATGCTACTTTCCCTCCCCTTTTGCTAAGCTTTTTTTAATTTTTTGCTTATCTGTATATTTTTCAACCATTACCTTAACAAAGTTTACAGCAACAAATAGTATTATTATACCTTGTATTATCCCTACTACTTCCTTTGGAATTCCTCTTATCTGCATAAGTGGTCCACCTTTTTGCAGCACCCCAAATAAGAAGGCAGATAGTATTACTCCCAATGGATTACTATTTCCTACTAAGGCTACTGCGATTCCATCGAAACCATAACTGGTAAAGCCAAATAGATTATTTACCCTAAATTGTACTCCGCTTACCATTAATGCCCCTGCAAGACCAGAAAACATACCAGAAATAAACATTGTAAGTACAAGATTTTTCTTCACGTTTATACCGCCATATTCTGCTGCATCTGGGTTTAAACCTACTGCTCTAATCTCATAACCTCTTACAGTTTTATTTAAAAGGTAATAGGCAAACACAGCAACTATCAATGAAACAAATATGCCTATGTTAACTCTAGATCCTTTAAATACCTGTAAACCTTCGGCAAACTTCCAAAGCTTTGCTGTATCAGCAATAGCAAAGGAGAACGCCTTACCAGGCTCATTTAGCAGATTCATAACAATATAGTTACTAAAATACATTGCAATATAGTTTATCATTATACTGTTTATAACCTCATGTGAGCCTACTTTTGCCTTGAGCCAACCTACAATGCCTCCCCATATACCTCCTGCAATAGCACCTACAGACAATGCTATTAATATATGGAATATAGCGGGAAGACCATTAAATGCCCAGCCTGCCCATATGGTAGCAATAGATCCCATTATAAACTGACCTTCAGCACCAATATTGAACAATCCAGATTTGAAGGCAAAAGCTACGGAAAGACCGGTCAATATAAGTGGCGTAACTGAAACTAATGTTTCCCCGAAATTGCTCCAACTGCCCAAGCTCCCTTTAAACATAGCACTAAACGCAACCATAGGATCATAACCAAAAACCGCTACAACAATACCCCCTACAATAAAGGAAATAAATATAGCAATAAGAGGATATGCAATAGCTTTAGCATTAGTCATTAAAAGTGTTCTAAATCTACTCATTTTGTTTTCCATTTCATATCCCCTTATTCTTCATTCTCTATTTTACCGCCAGCCATCATTATGCCTAGCTTTTTCTCCGTTGCATCCTTTGCATCCATTATTCCTACAATTTTTCCATCGTACATAACCGCAATTCTATCAGATAGAGACATTATCTCATCTAATTCTAAAGAAACCAATAAAACAGCCTTTCCATTGTCGCGAAGCTCTACCAGTTTTTTATGTACAAATTCTATAGCTCCTACATCCAGACCTCTTGTAGGCTGTGCTGCAATACATAGGCTCGGATCTCTGTCCACTTCTCTTGCAACAATAAGCTTTTGCTGATTACCACCAGAAAGTGATCTTGCTTCTACATCCTCATTTGGAGTTCTAACATCATAATCCTTAATTAGTCTTCTTGCATGCTCTCTTATTTTAGGATAGTTAAGTCCAAATCTTCCTCTAAACTTTTTATTGTGATGACTTCCTAATATAGAATTCTCTGTTAGAGAATAATTAAGAACCAGACCTCTTTTATGTCTATCTTCAGGTATATGAGAAACACCGCTTTCTATTACATCCATTACAGGAAGTGAAGTTATCTCCTTGCCATTTAGCAGTACTTCTCCAGCTGTTGGTTTCTGAAGACCTGTTAATGCTTTTAAAAGCTCAGTTTGTCCGTTACCATCTACACCTGCAATACCAAGAATTTCTCCACTTTTCACCTGAAAATCAACACCCTTAACTGCTTCCAAGCCTCTAGTATCGTTAGCCTTTAGTCCTTTAACTTCCAAAACTGGAGTAGAAGCTTCTCTAGTTGATTTTTCAACATGAAGGTTTACCTTACGTCCAACCATCTTCTCTGCTAGTTCATCAATATTAGTCTCACTAGTGTTTAAAGTATCAATAACCTTGCCTCTTCTTATAATAGTTACTCTGTCACTCATAGACATAACTTCCTTAAGCTTATGAGTGATTAGTATTATTGTCTTTCCTTGACTTACTAAGCTTTTTAGTATTATACCTAGCTCCACGATTTCTTGTGGTGTCAATACTGCTGTGGGTTCATCAAGAATCAATATTTCAGCACCCCTATAAAGAGTCTTCAATATTTCAACTCTTTGCTGCATACCTACTGAAATATCACTAACTTTTGATCTTGCATCAACCTTAAGCTCATACTTAGTAGATAACTCTTCAGCATCTTTTATTGCCTTTTTTAAATCTAGAGATAATGCCCTTCGTAGGCTCTAATCCTAAAACAATATTTTCTGCTACAGTAAAAGGTTGGTACCAGCATAAAGTGCTGATGCACCATTCCTATTCCTGCAAATATTGCTACATTTGGATTTGAAATTCTAACAGACTTTCCTTTTATAAAAATTTGCCCTTCATCTGGTTGATATAGACCATATAGAATATTCATTAAAGTAGATTTACCTGCTCCATTTTCTCCTAAAAGAACATGTATTTCACCTTTATTTACTGAAAGATTTATATTGTCATTGGCTTTTATACCTGGAAATGATTTACTAATTCCCTTCATCTCAATTACTGTGGACAATCTTATCACCTTCTTATATTATTTGGATTAAAAAATAATATATTAACATCAGCAGTCTATATAAAATGCACAAATTGATAAGTAATAAAATCAAATTGTTTAGTGCTATATATAAAGCTACATATAAATACTAAGAATATTATACCTATAAAATAATTGCTAATCAATTAAATTTATCAATTACTATTATTTAACTTATATCATGAATTAAAAATAAAAAGCTAGAAGCTTTTGCTTCTAGCTTTTTAAGCATTTAATATTTACTATTGAATTGTAACTGGCATAAATGCCTTTAGTTCATCTTCTGTACTTGGAACAACTACTGTTCCATCTATTATTGCTTGCTTATATTTATCAGCAACTGTTTTAACTTCAGCTGGGACATTGTTTCCCCCATCACTGTAGCCAACGCCTTCTTCTTTAATGCCAAGGTCTAGTACCTTTAGCTTCAAAGTTACCCTCAACAATAGCTTTAGCCATAGTGTAAGTAGCAGTGTCAACTCTCTTTATCATGCTTGCAAGAACTTTATTCTTCTTTGATTGTAGCGGATTGATCCATGTCAACGCCGATTGCCCAGAAGTCTTTTTCGTCAGCTGCTGTGATAACACCTATACCACATGCACCTGAAGCATGAAATATAACATCAGCCTTCTTAGCAAATTGAGCTAATGCAACTTCTTTACCCTTATCTGGGTTATCGAAAACTCCTGTGTAGTTTACTAATACCTTTGCATTTGGTTTAACAGATGCAACACCTGCTCTGAAGCCAACTTCAAACTTCTTTATTAAAGGAAGTTCCATTCCTCCTACAAAACCGATAACATTTGATTTAGTTGTAAGACCAGCTATAACGCCAACAAGGAATGAACCTTCATGCTCTTTGAATACTACTGACATAACATTTGGTTTGTCAACTACCATATCAACTAATACCAAATTTTTTGTCTGGGTATTGGTCAGCTGCTGCTTTCATAGCGTTTTCAAATAAGAAACCAACACCTACTGTTAGATCAACATGATTGTGCCATGTTGCCTAGGTTTGGTTCATAATCATCTTGCTTTGTTGATTGAAGAATACTGGACTTCAACTTCGAATTCTTGTCCAGCCTTTGTTAGACCTGCCCAAGCTGAATCGTTGAAGGACTTGTCTCCAAGACCACCTACGTCTGTAACCATACCAAAAGTAGCTCTTTGGTGCTGGTGTTGGTTCTGCTGGTGTTGGAGTTGGTGTTGCTGGCTCATCTTTTGTTCCACAGCCAACAAACAATGACATTACCATTACAACAACTAATAATAGTACTATTGATTTTTTCATCAATCTTTCCCCTCGCTTTATATATTAGTATTTTACTGTATTACAACATATTATAATTCTACACAATTTTAATTAAACCTTCAACATTATTAGAATTTATTTTTATATATTTTACAAAACTATTTCAGTTGAACAAAAAATATAAAAGGATGACACATAGGTCATCCTTTACCAAAGGTTATATATAATACTAGCAATGGCAGTCTAGTGGTCTTCTATAATATATTTATTCTCCAATAAAATATCTATTGTCTTAATATAATCACCATCTGCAACCAAAACAATAGGTCCTGTGCAACCCATGCCACTTTCTGAGTAGATACCTGCTTGACCAAGTGTTAGCACTGCGTTTTCAAGCTCAAGTATATCAATTCCTGCAATAGATTTTGTTACAACTTTCTTATCTGGCATTTTGAACTCTTGCTTAGGGGCTGCTTTCTTACTATCAACAGTTAAAGATTGAAGTATCTCATTAAGTCCTGCTTTTCTTGCTTTTGCAAACTCATCCTTAGCAATCTGTTGAAGCTTGCCTTGTGCACAGCTGGCTGCATATCTTAGTGCTTCACATACCACAGGAGCACCTGAGGCTCGTGATAATATACATATTATCTTGTCATAGTTTTCTCCTATTCCAGGTCCATAGCCAAATCCAAGTGATTCATAGCTGCCACCAGTTGTATAAGATGAGAAAATCTTCATCATTAGATTGCCTGTTAGAGAATCCATTACCATTATATCTGAAGCAGCAGCTAACAAGTCATTGCCTCTCATAACACTGCCGCCATCTGCTCTAACTGACTCGGAAAAGTTTATGTCATAGCCATTAGACTTTAAGTTCCTTAAGAGCTCCTTCTACTTTTCTTGCTCCATCAATATTTAGAATTCCTACTGTTGGTTCTTTAATTCCAAGTGCTTTTGCAGTTATTATTCCGTACAGCGCATTTTTAACCATGCCTTCTACTCTATGAGTTGATGAAGTGCCTGTTGTAGTAGCTATTAATAAGTTCTTTTCCTAAGCCTGGAGTTATAACTCTACCTACTGTAGAAACACCTATTGGGAAGTTATAGTGCATGGTTACTGCAGAATCTAGCTCACCCTTTTCAAGCATTGCATCCATTGTCTTATGCATTTCTTCTTCGTTATTTACTTCAACTATTCTAAGAGTAGTATCAACTTTAGGTCCAATAAGTACAATTTCAAAGTCACTGTACTTCTTGGCAGCCATTTCTGCTCCTTTTACAAGCTCTGCAGTCCCATGCTCACTTCCAAGAGTAGTTAAACCAACTTTTACTCTTATTACCGAAGTTGCCTGTTTTCATGGCATCAGCAATTTCGTTAAATACTTCACCAATCATATTTTTTATATTATTATCTGCCATTTAATCTCACCCCTACTTTCCGTCTAAGTAAGAAGGATGCGAATTCTTTCATAGCTTCTGCTACCATTCCTTTAATTTCTTCTTTTGATACTGACTTGAGTTGCCTCTTCCTTGCCAGGATTTTTTTCCATTACGATAGATACACCATCAAATTGATTTGTCATTCTGCCTAGGAACAAGCTCCTTTTCCAACTATCATAGCTCTTTTAATTTTACCTGCTAAAATCATTTCTCTTGCTAGCTCCAACAAATGGCACTCCTGAAGGAATATGTCCCTGAGTTGGTGCAAAGCCTGGCATACCATGATTCACTGATAAAGCTAGCCATTGCTGTCTTTTCTATATCGCCCCTTTTTGCTCCTAGGGCTGCAATCATCTTATAGTTTGCCAAAGGAACATCTCCTGCTCCTGCAGGTTCTGTTATCTCTGGGTTCTGCATTTCTACAGAATACTTATCAATATCAGTAATTTTCAAGCCTACCTTATCTAAGAGGCATTGTTATAAGTGCTTCCATAACAGCTTGTGGTGATGAGCCTGTTCCTACTGTATGTCTTCCTACTATATCTGTTCTTAAGTATTGGGCTGATGCCATCATTTTCTGTAACCAAGTATTGCAAATCCACCCAAGACAATCTTCCAGTACAGGAAGACCCTTGTTTACATGGTCTCTAGCATTCATGCCAAGCTTTGCAGTTGCTCCACCTGCAACTATGGCTACACTCTTATAAACTCCTGACTTAACTAATGCTGATGCATTTATAAGTGCATGAGTTGGTGCTGCACAAAAGCCTCTTGTGTCTGAACCGGTAGCACTTACTAGCTCCTGCAATTTCAGCTATAGCCTTTGCAAAGTTGCCTCCGCCTCTTTGATTCATATCACCGCAAGCTTCTTCAGAGCATTCAATAACATACTCAATAGAATCAGCAGGATATATTATTTTTGTGGATTAAGTTCTTAAGTGCAATAACCCCTGAGGCTTTTACCACAAGATTTTCAACCATTATATGAGCTGTAAGATTTTTATCCTTATCATGGGCAGCTTTTACACAGCCAACAAGCTTATTATCCAAATGCAGTGGTTCTGCCCTATCTTGTAAGCTTATTTTCAATTTCAGACTATATCAAAGCCTTCTTTTAAGCTTATGCAAGCTCATCTTCTGTATATAGATTTCTTTTCTAGCAAGCTTTGCCTTTATACTTCTCAACGAATGCCTTTTCAAGCATAACAAGATCAAAAGCATCACTAATCTTTAAAGTTAACAAGAATTCTTCCTGTGAGACTATTTCTCCCATTTTTCCTTCTGCTGTCGCATCTTGCATAAGATTATTATACCATGGTCTTTGGTAAGTCTGTTTAAGTCATCGGGAAGTATGTTTCCTATATATACTTGATTTGGAGCATATTTTACTACCTCTTCAAAGCTTCTTAAATGTTCAGGAACCTTTCTTAAAAATTCTGAATCTGGATTTGACTCATGCTCTTGATGCACAAGTTGTACCATAGTGCATTATCATATCAGGGGTATGAACAAATATATATGATGCCGCTTTTACTACTGGTAATGTCATTTATTACACCTCCAACTTAGTGTTCTCATTAAAACTGGCAATTTCCATATGACAATAGTCTATCTAAAATAATTTGTCATATATCAATTGCCAACTTTAATAATTCATTGTTTTATAAATTTTATCAATTATTGATAATCATTATTATTTATCAAATACAGTTTGTTCAGTTACTTCTGTTTGAAGAGCTTTAAGAGCCTTCAGCACAATACCTCTTCTAAGCTGTCTTTTCATCTTCCATGCTTAAAGTAGGATTCCCAATGGATGAGGTATTGCTATAGCAGGAACTATTCTGTTAGCACCAACTGTCAAGGAAATTGGAACAACTGTACAAATGTGAACTACAGGTATTCCTGCTCTTTCAATTTCTTTTACCATCGTTGCACCGCAACGCGTACAAGTTCCTCAGGTCGAAGTGAGTATAACTGCCTGCACTCCATCATTTATAAGATCCTTTGCAATCTCTGCAGCAAATTTCTTTGAATTTGCAACTGAAGTACCATTACCTACTGTTGTATAGAAATATCTATGAAGTTTTCCAATTATGCCTTCCTTCTCCATATCTCTCAATACATCAACAGGTAATACTCTGTCTGCATCCAGGTTTGCATATACTGGGTCATATCCACCATGAGCTGTTTCATAAGTTTCTTCAGTTAAATCCATTAACTCCTTCGATATCATATTTACCATATTTTGAAGCACTTGAGGATTCAATTCTATCTGGATTGTCCTTTGGAACAATACCTCCAGAAGTAACAAGTGCAATTTTTGCCTTTGTTAAATCCAAAACTGCTTGATTTGGAGCTACTCTGTCAAAGTCAGGCATTGGATATTCAGTTTCGAACTTTTCATCTCTTAAGCTTTGCTACTAGCATATTAACAGCTCTTTTTGAACCTCTTTCTTCTTTGAAATAGTTCTTTCTGATTCCTCTTGGGATATATCCTTCTTCTGCCGGTGTTCCAATTGCTTCCTTGTTAGCTATTTTAAGAGCCAATTTAGCCATAGCAGGAACCGCCTGTCTCATACCTGTTGCAGCATTTGCTGTACTAACTATATAAATATCCTTCTTAAACATATCTGCTCCTGGGTTTTCTATATACATACCTGTATATAGCTGGAATATTCAATTTTTCTTGAACTGCCTTACAAATTGTGCCACAAGCTACTCCATATCTTCCTGCATTAAATGCTGGACCAGCAATAAATAAATCTGGATTGTATTTTTTAACCATTTCTAATATTTCTGCTGTAGCAGCTTCTCAAGATTTTCATTAAAATATGAGTCTCCGCAAATAACTGTTGCAACTATTTCAGCTTCATTTCCCAAAGCTGCCTTTAATGCCATACCAGGACCAACAATGCCTTCTCTAACTTCAGGTTTATATCAGCTTTTTCTTCGCCACCAATACCAGCGAAGAACTGATTTATATAATGTACAACTCTTAATCATGTCTATATTTCCCTCCTCTCTTATTGTCTTATAAACATAAGTATATTTATCATTAAACTTTGAAAACTGCTCTCTCATTGAGCTAACTTCGCTCTTTAATAGCATCAACATCAAGTACCATTTCCATCATACCGCATTGTTCATCATATACCTGTGAATCAAATTGATCTTTTAATTCAAATATGTGATAAACTCTGAGTCCCAACGAGACTCCTGCCAAAGGACCTGCAAAAGTTGGATCTCCTGCTGTAACTGTTTCAGCAGTAAGCCTGCAGATTCAGCTTCAGCTGTTCCTAGAACTACGACAACATTTTCCTTGCCGTATTTTTCTGATAGATCCAAAACTCTTTTTGGTTTTCCAGGTCCATTGCTCCTGCAGCAGTTCAGACAAAGCATTCAGTAGAAGCAAATACTACTTCAGCGCCAGTTGTCTTTACGCACTCTTCAATTGCAGGAGCAGGAATACCATCTCTGTCGCCAATTATGATAACCTTTTTATCCTTTAACATAGTTTTCATCCTTTCTATTATTATATATTTTATTTGATTATAATTCATATTGCTGATAATTTATTAAAGCCTATTTCACTTGTTGCTCCTGTTATAACCTGAAGCTCTGCTACTATGCTTCCGTCTGGTCTTAAACTTCCATCAAATCCCCCAGCTATTGTATCTAGCAGGCTCTAAGATATCCTATAACCTTCTTCATTGCAGGAATGCAATAACTTCATTTGCATTACCACCTGTAACAACTGCATCAGCTGTTTTATCAGCATCTGCAAGAGACTGTGATGCACCATCTCTACCTGCATATTCATCTGTAATAAGTACTGTCTTTATACCCTTAGCTGTTATTTTCTTGCAGTTCATCATAAGGTCAGTATCAGGATTTCCAAAACCTTCTTCAGAAATAATAACTGCATCAAGATTCAAGAATTCTGCAAGCTTTGCAGTCCAGTTTGAGGATCTTTCCTTATCCAGCAAGTGTAACATTTTCATTTGTTATAATAACACCTACAAAGTTATAATCCTTACCATGTCTTTCATATAGGTCTTCAATTACTGGATTGTTCAGTGATTGTATGTTGGGTTTTTATCACATGCAGATACACAGTTACCACTTAGTATTGCTCCATCCATAACCTCAGTAGGATATATGATTGTTGGAACTATTTTCTTTGCATCAACTCCATATACATAAGTATCATGCATTAAGCCTTGAGTTTGAAGCATATAAACATAAGCTACCTTTGGAAGATCTGGATACTTTTTAAGACCTTCTGCAAATGGTAATGTTTCATATACCTTTACTTCATCTGGTGTTACATTTCTACCTGCTTCTCCTAGATAAGTTGCAGCTTTTAAACCAACAAATCTTATAGCTTGCTCATGCTCATGCTGTTGTAGATTATCAATTGGTGTGCATACTATTACAAGGTTATTTGTTTTTGAGAAAGGAGTATAATCAGCACCTGGTCCACTCATATCAATAATACCTTCTTGAAAACCAACTATCTTACCTGTAGTAACAACAGCGGCTCCTTTAAGTACATTTGTTTTTCCTGATCCAACTACATCTACTTTGCTTATCACACCTGGGAATATTCCTCCTGGTCCTTCAACCTTAACTCTTGGTTCAATAACGTCTTTAACCGGCATAATTCTTGTTTCTTCACCTGGTTTAGCGATATCTAACTCAATGCTTTTAATTCTATCATCTCCACCAATGGCGTTTAACAACTCAGCCTTGTTTATATAAAGAGTACCGTTTTCAACCTTTGTCTGGCTTCCAAACTGCATATCTTTAATGAATATATTTCCAAGCTCTAGACGCAAAAAGTTCACCTCCCCTAATAATTATCGTTTGTCGACTATCTCTATATAAATTCTTTTATAAGAGCTTCTATAGAATCAGGAGTACAGTTTTCTGCCCCACTGATTTCCTTGATCTTTTCACCATTTTTATAAACTATAAAAGTTGGTAAGCCTAGAACTTTTTGGCTAATAGCAAGTCTTCTGTTTTCAGCTGTATTTAACTTCCTATTTTTATTTTGTCTCCATATTGTTCTGCTAATCTGTGAACATCATGCATAATGCTTTACAAGGTTCACACTTTGCACCCCAAAAATCTACCAATACTGCACCTGTTTCTTGCAATACCTCAACATCGAAATTATCCTTGTTTAGTTCTAACATAATTTCACCTCCTTTAAGATTTTGTAACAGAACTTCGTCATTATATTAAATTCCCAGCCTTTTTTGGCATCAGGAAGTTCTATTCTATAAAATTATTTTCTATATATTTTTCTGCATTAACAGCGGCTATAGCGCCATCTGCACAAGCTGTGATTACTTGTCTTAATGATTTTACTCTTACATCTCCAGCTGCAAATACACCTTCTACTGAGGTTCTCATTTCTTCATCAGCCATGATGTAACCTTTTGGATTCAATTCCACATGTCCTTTAATTATGTCTGTTATAGGCTTTGTGCCAACAAATACAAAGACACCATCAGTTCTAAAATCGGTAGTTTCTCCAGTTTTAATATTTTTAAGTTTAACGCCTTCGACTATTCCATCACCATAAATTTCCTCTACAACACTATTCCATATTACATTAATCTTTTCATTGCTCATAGCTTTTTCTACTATTGATTTTGCAGCTCTAAATTCTTCTCTTCTATGAACAATAGTTACCTTATCTGCAAACTTTGTAAGATATATTGCTTCTTCAACCGCTGCATCTCCACCGCCTATGACAATAACTTCAAGCTCAGTGAAGAAATCAGCATCACATGTAGCACAATAGGACACTCCTTTTCCTCTAAGCTCATTCTCTCCTGGAGCACCCAAAAGCATTGGCTGTGCACCTGTTGCATATATTACTGTTCTTGCTTGTATTTCGCTTTTTGAAAGCTTAATTGTCTTTATTTTATCTGATAAGTCAAATCCAGCTACTTCTTCTTTTATCATCTCTGTTCCAAAAGCCTCTGCTTGAATTTTCATTCTTTCCATTAATTTAGGTCCTGTTGGATGTTCTATAGAGCCAGGATAGTTTTCCAGTTCCTCTGTAGTGGCCGCCTGTCCACCCCATTTTGCTTTTTCAATTATTACTGCACTCATTTTTGCTCTAGATGCATAAAGTCCCGCGGATAGTCCTGCAGGTCCTCCTCCAATTATAGCTACATCATAAATTTTACTCATAGTTTCCTCCTTAATTTCATTACATATTATATAATTTTTTTACTAATTAATTTGTGCTTCTATGTATATAAAATAGTATTATCTAAAGAGCTTTCAAATAATCTTTAATCAACAACCTGAAAGTCCTCCAGCACTTTTGGGATACAACATGGTGTACGCTTCATCTTGTCAAACTTCTCATATGTTGTAATGCTGTTCTCTATAATTTCAAGAGATTGTAAATTCATATCTTTACCCTTTTTTATAATTATACTTCTGTATGGAGTTTCATTTGGCTTAACGCTTCCCATTAGTGGATGTGTAATCAGTTCATATCCTTGATGTACATAGTCTCTAACTTTTGTCAAAACACTATAATAATTGCTATCAAGGAACTCTATATTAAATTTTGTTTTGTAAACCTCATAAACTTCAGGATTATTACTAATTACTAAAATATTTTTGTTCAGTTTTATCCCCTCACAATTCCACACATATTCTTTAATTCATAAGTCACAGAAAAATACATTTTTTACGATTTTTCATAAAAAATGACATCAAAATAACAGAGGTAAAGTCCCTCGACTTTACCTCTGTTATTAACCTGAGATATTCTTCATAATATAACTTTACTTAGTTATATCAAATTGATCCTTCGGTGCATACGCTTTCCAGAGGTCTGTCCGGTTACGGTCCTTTTGCCTGAGAGCTTCATTTATAACTTTAATAAACTTATTCCTTCGGCGCTCTAACGAGTCTCTCCCGTAAACCATCATCCAAATTATTCAATTTTTCGCTACTTTAATGATATACCATAATAATAATAAAATCAATACATTTTTAAAAATATATTGATTTTTTCTATAGTTTTTTTATTAATGAACATTTTCTGTTTTATAAGCTTGTACAGATATCAAATTCTATACCTCAAAGTAGAGAGCAACAGCTCCTGGACCTGCATGAGTAGCCACTACTGAGCCAACCTCTCCCCTTATTATTTCCTTGACATTATATTCTCTGACTAGGCATTCCTCAAGCATCTTGAAATTCTTCGGTGTTATTGTATGGTTAATGCCTACTACTTTACCTTCAAGGCTCCAACCGTTATCCTTTATAATATCAAACGTTACAGTCAAGGCTTTCTTTATACCCCTAGCTTTTTCTAATAGCTCCAGTTTTCCATCATTAATAGTTAATATTGGCTTAATGTTTAGTATAGAGCCTAAAATATTTGCTGATAATGAAATTCGGCCTCCCTTATGGAGGTACTTTAATGTGTCTACTATATAAAAGTATTTCATTCTTTTTACACTACTTCTAATTTCAACTGCGATAGCTTTGTCATCCATTCCTTGCTCTGCAAGTCTAGCAGCTTTAATAGCTAACATACCTGATCCTAGAGTAACGCCTTCAGAATCAATTATGTGAATTTTATCACTATTCAATTGATTTTTAGCCAAAACTGCAGAGTTATATGTGCCACTCATTTTGCTTGAACCATTTATGCAGATTATTTCATTTCCTCTCTCCAGTTCTTTTTTAAATACTTCCATGAACTCAACAGGAGGTATTTGAGAGGTAGTTGGAAGATTCTCGGATACATGCAGTTTGGCATAGAATTCCTCCATACTTATATCTTGACCGTCTTTGTAAGACTCATTTCCAAAGTGTACTGTCAAGGGCATTACTCTTATGTCATACATTTTTTTATAAGCTTCAGGAACATCACACATTGTATCCGTAATTATTCTAACAGACATAACAATCCCTCCAATTTTTACTATCTCATATCAGGGAAACCAATTTGTCTTAAAGCTTCATATACCACTATTGCAACAGAATTAGATAGATTCAAAGAACGAGCATCAGCATTATTAATCATTGGTATTCTAATACAATAGTCTTTATTTTGTTCCAACAAAGTTTTAGGAAGACCTGCAGTTTCCTTACCAAAAACTATAAAACAATCTTTTTCATACTTTACTTCTGCATGATTTTTCTTACCCTTTGTTGTAGAATAAAAGTATAACCCTTCTGGATATGCTTCTTTTAAAGCCTCAAAGCTTTCATGATACTCAATATTGAGTAGATGCCAGTAATCCAAGCCTGCACGCTTTAACTGCTTATCATCTGTAGAAAAACCCAAAGGCTTAACAAGATGAAGCTTGCAACCTGTTGCAGCACAAGTTCTAGCTATGTTACCTGTATTTTGCGGTATTTCTGGTTCAACCAAAACAATATTTAAACTCATTATTCATATCCCCCATTTAAGTGTATAAACTATTTTTTTGTAAGAATCTTAAACATATCAATAAATACATCATATAAAAGAATCATGAGACCACTTATTAATAATGTTATACCCAAAGTAAAAATAATCTTTATCCCAGCGGGTATCTTATGAAATATCAGCATCTGTGCCAACCCACCAGAAACAGCTACCATTGATATTATTATAACTAATCCAATAAACATAAGCAAAAGGGCTCTATAAATTTTAAAATATATCTTCTTTTTCATTTTAATAGGAGACTTAATAGTATTATCCTCAGTGCTACCCATAATAGCTCTCATATAATTGATTGCTTGAAGTTGCTGTTTGCACTCTTTACACTCTTTTATGTGTTGCTCAAATTCCTTTGTCCTCATCCGAAAGCTCATTATCTATATATAGAGAAATCTGTTTCTCATATTTCTCACAGTTCATTATCGCTCATCTCCTTAAATAATCTTTGAAACTCCAGTCTAGCTCTATGAATAAGCGATTTTATACCAGCTTCCGATAAATTCAAAATTTCTGCTATATCTTTGTATGACAAATCATTATAATCTCTAAGTATAATTACGGTTTTATAACGGTCGTTTAGTCTCATTATTACTTTATTTATTTTATCTCTTAACTCGGTATTTAGATAATTAGCTTCAGGGTTGTTATCCCATTTGATTTCTTTTATATCATTTTCATAATTTACATTATCAATGAGTTCAAAAGTGATTTTATGTTTTCTTATATAGTCAATACAGGCATTATGGGCTATTCTATAAATCCATGGTGACAGCTTTATATTAGTATCTACCTTTGATAAGCCTTTATAAATCTTTACAAAGGTATCCTGTGTAATATCTTCTGCTGTATCAGCATTATATACCATCTTATAAATGAAAAAATATATTGGTTTATAATATATAGTAAATATCTCATCAAAGGCCTTCAGATCTTTGCCTTTAAAACGCTTTACTAACACATCGTCTTCAAGCAACCGTCATCGCCTCCTATAATGCATTACCTATACATGATAAAAAAAGCAATCTTATTGAATATATCTATATTTCAGAAATATCCTATAAAACTGCTTTAATGCCAGTTACTATTCTTTGTTAGCTTGCAACCGCTACATCTATCTCTATTTTCCCACCATTTGCCATTTCAATCGGAACACATATAGTTTGTACTCCTTTAGTAGAAATATTCATGTTTGTACCAACCAATATTGTAGGTGGAGTTATATCAATCTTCACTCCTGTATTATAAAACTCAGTTGAAACATTTCCCATTATCATATTGCCAAGCTCTGCAATCGCGCTTTTGGACATCTCGTCCAATGCAGGTACTTCCATACCAAACATCATAGCAGATGCTATCTTGCAGGCAGTGCTTTCATCCATAGCAAAAAAAGCTTGTCCTCTAAAATCTCCTGCTATACCTATTATTATTACTACTTTATCAGCACTAAAGGGTGAATTTTTAACAAAAACCTGACCCTTTGTTACCTCTACATTGCATATTTGTTTTATAAGGTTTATCGAAACATTAATAAAAGGATTAATGTATTTTACATCCATTGCTACGCCTCCTATAGTAACTACACATATTATTCTATTTAATTGTATATTCTACATAACGACAGATTATCCTGCATTTTGTCAAAATTAGCCCCAAGAAAATTTTATAAATTTTTATCAAACAACTTTTCATGAATCCAATGCTTCTTAATTTCTACTGCTTTTATTGGGCATAACTCATGGCAGCAAAAGCATCGGATACATATATCCAAATCTGGTACCGGCTTACCGTTGACCATTTTGATAGCATCGGGCGGACAGCTTCTTTTACAATCCCCACAGCCTATGCATTTTGAATGGTCAAAGACAGGCTGTGGTCTAAATGTGTTTGTCACAAACTTTTCTAAAAACTTAGGTATCTTGCCTCCGACAAAGTTCACATTAATTGACTTTGGTAGTATAAAAGGCTCAATATTAATCTCTTCTATGTTAGCTCCAGTTATGTCTATATCCTTTATATTAGAGCTCATCAAGCCTCTAGCCTCAGCAGCAACTATAGTTGGCACAATTCCTATGTTTATACCCATTATCTTCACTGCCGCTACATCTAATGCATAAGGGCTAGTTGATGCCATCATAAGCCCCACATGTCTCTTTTTTCCTGCGGTAATGACCATCTCCCTCTAAGCCGTCAACAGCATCTATAATTGATATAATCGGGTTTACATACTCACAAATATCCAGCAGGTGCTCTGCAAAATTCTCTGTATTGTTCATCTTGAAATGATATTCTGCTTTGGTAACCCCTGGAATCACTCCAAACAAATTTTTAACAGCACCTGTGTATGTCATCATACCATGAGTTTTTAGCTTAGCAGCTGATATTACAAAGTCAACATCATTAACAATTTTTATAAGCTGCATTGTTTTTAAAAACTTTGCTTTATCATTTTTTACCTCTACTACGCCAATATCATAGTTTAACTCACAGCCTGTATTTTCTGCAACAGTGGTCATTCCCGCAGCTTTATATACGCCTTTTAAATTCCACTCATTATAAGGACCGCCCGGACTATCGCCTATTATAGGTATACAGCCAAGACCTTGAAGATATCTGACAATGGCTTCAACTACAGTAGGATGTGTAGTTACAGCATCATCAGGACTTTTTCTCATTACAAGATTTGTTTTTATCAATACTCTTGCACCTTTAAAAAGCTTTTCCCTAAGCTCAGGCATTGCTTCGAAGCATTCAAAAACAGCAGCTTCAACCTTTTGGTAGTCATAATCCTGACAGCTAGTTATATGCACCTTACTCATTTTGTACCTCCATCAAAAGAAGCCTAAGATATTATTCAAGCTATTTTGATTATACAATAATTTGTTTAAATTATATAGTAAAACTGCTTGATTACTCCTTTACTACTACCTCGCTTATCACAGGATAGTGGTCTGATGCTTCCGATAATATTACATCATAGCTTGTAATTTCTATATTAGGTGAAACAAATATATAATCTATTCTTTCTTGTACATCATTTTCCTCAAAGGTGCTTTGGTCAAGCTTTAAGCTTCCTTCTGCACTATCTTTCATGGTTCCCGTAATTACAGTCAAATTAGATGATTTACAGTTCATATCTCCCATTAATAAGTAATCTAAGGTTTCATCTCCCATCATCTGTTGTATGAATTCCAGCTGTTCCTTCCGTTCTGCTTCCTTTAGCCCCAAATGTGTATTATACACAGCTAACCTATAGCCATCAATATTTATTACAGCTCTCAACATTATCCTTTGCTCTCTATATGAGGGTAAATCATATGCTTTATATTCTTCAATAGGATACTTGCTTAGAATTCCATTACCATATTGTCCACTTAATACATTAATACTTTTTCCATAGGCATAATTCATATTAAGCTTTTCCGATAGCAGTTTTATTTGATCCTTAAAGCCTGTTCTGATAGAGTGTCTCTCTACCTCCTGTAATGAGATTATTGAAGCATCACTATTTTTTATTACCTCTTCAGTATTATTTAGATTTAGCTTCCTATCTTTTCCTATTCCCCTATGCATATTGTACGTCATAAGCTTTAGTTTTATATCCTGTTCTCTTCTTTCCATAACATCACTCCTGGAAATAGGCTTTAATTGTATATTATTATCAGAAATATCATTGCTATATGCAAAAACATTTTGTTCTGCTGTTTTAGTTAACATATCGAAGTAGCCTAACCCGCTAGTCATATACAGTATAAAAATCAAAGCTGCTGTAATAAAAGCTGTTGCTTTCATGCTCCCACTCCCTCACATTTGTAGTATGATTTCATGTTAACATAAATCAGCAATAGCTTGTACAAAATATTCTAAATTTAATAAATATTTAATATATAAAAAGCATGCAAGAAACAATGCATGCTTTAACAGCATTAAATTATAGAATATATTTTTCTATAACCTTTGCTACTCCATCTTCCATATAATCATCTGTAATATAGTCAGCTCTTTCCTTTAAGCATTGTTCAGCGTTACCTACCGCTACTCCCAGACCAGCATATTCTATCATACTTATATCATTTTCATTATCGCCTATGGTGATGATTTCTTCTCTTTTGATGCTATAAAACTCCGCCAGTTTTGCTACTGCATTTCCTTTGGATACTTCCTTACTCATCACTTCTATGTTGTCCTTTAAGGATTGACTTACAACTACAACCCCTGTTTTTATTATTTCTTCTCTTAAATATTGGAGCTTACTTTTGTCATCATCAATAACAACTGCTTTAAAAATTCCATTTCTTTCGTATTCTGAAATATCTCCAAAGCTATTTAGCAGTTTTATTTTTACTTGGTCTTCTTCTGCTAAATATTTGTTCCAATTCATATAATTAACTGAAACATTTATTAAACGTTCTGTATATATTGTGTCTCTGCTGAAGAAATGGCAAAACAGTCCTGTTTCCTTAGTTAATCTTATCATTTCATTTATAGCAATCTCACTAAGTATTCCTTGGAACAAAGTCTTATCTGTATGTTCTTCCCTGATTATTGCACCATTGCTGGCTATAATAGGTGTAGAGATTCCCAATAGCTTGGCATAATAAAGTGCCGAGGTATATATTCTTCCTGTGGCAACAATAACATGAACACCTTTGTCCATAGCAGCTTTTAGAGCTTTCTTATTTCTATCAGAAATCTGCTTATCTTTATTTAATAAGGTATAATCCATATCTGTTACAAGCATTTTGTATTTAGTATTATTCATAATAACACACTCCTGCATATCGTATTGTACACTTCTATTATACCCACTTATTTATGGTGAAACAAATGAAAAAATAACTCAAGAATTATATCTTGAGTTATTCCTTCACCTTATTAATCATCTCTAAAATCTCTTGAATGATTAAGTCTGTTTCTTCATATGCCATATAAGGAATTCCATTAGGTACTTCTATAACTTTACTTTTGTATTTCGGTTGAAACAAGATTCCAATCGATTGAAGTTCCACCTGGTTTATTATCAAACACTACCGTTGGTGTTCCTTTTCCTCCTGATTTTATAAATAATGAATACCCTCCAATATCAACCATATTTTCACCCTCTAGAGGTGCATTTGAGCCATAATATTTCACTGATGCAATACTTAAAACAATAGCAATGACCAATACTATAAAAATCCTCTCAAATACTTTATGATCCAATCACTTTATTTCACCCCCTAAACTAATTTTCTATATGATTCCAATTATACCATATTTCTGTCATATTAAGTTGTGAATAACAAAAACCTCATATTTTGACTCACCTATAAACACTTGCATTATGTACAGTCTAATAGGCTTTATATATTAGAAGCAGGTATTTTTATACCTGCTTCTACCCACAATGCATGAATAATATAAAAATACAGCACTATTAATGTGTTGTATTTTTATGTCTCAAAAGAAAAAGAGCCTATTGGCTCTGTACTACTTATTTGTTTTTTCTTTAATTATTATTTTTACTATTTGAGATAAATGTTCAACATAGACTTCTATTTCTTTAAAGACTTCCTCAGGTTTAGTCGCTTGCACTGGATGACCAATTTCATTCCTTAACCAAGTATAAATTGTATCCTCGTTATTTTTATATTTATTGTTGTCTCTATACTCAACAGGAATATTATTCTTTTGACATACCGCATTAATGATTTTATCAATTTTCCATTGTTTTAAATTATTGTGCATTAAGGTTATTATTCCATATAAAAGCATGTACCTTGCTTTAGGGTCTTTAATTGAGTGCACAACACGATACATATTGTACCAGCCATTATTATTAACATACTTTGACTCAAATATTTGTTTTAGATTGTTAATGTCATATGTCGTAACAATTTTAGCCTTGCAATTAATATCAACTTTACCACCATATACTTCTATGTTACCTCTATATACAAGCCTGTCTATTGATACATCTGATATTACAGTACTATGAGTATTAAAAATAATCTTGTTTATTAATGAGTCTAGTAGATTTTTTTCAATATGATCGTGTACCTCTTCAATCTTCGCATTAACTAAATCACTAAAAACAAATTTAATGCTAATAGAATCTTTATCATTTACTTCTATTATTACTTTCTCAATCTTGCTATCTCCTGGGTTAAATTCTACCGAACCATAACAATCAAAGTTTTTAGTTCTTGCTGTATACTCAAAATAATTCAAAATTTCGCCCCCTTTAACTACCATATTCTGCAATCAATGGGATAATCCTGCCGTTTCCAAAAGAAAAAGAGCCAAAGTCTCTTAATTTAGAATGATAATACTTCAAGTCCTCTTATGAGATATTCTCCTAATGGAAGTTTATCGGTCATTTGAGATGCCTCAATTTCCTTCTCATTCCATCCTCTAGCATCAAATGCACTCCTATAACTTTTATAAATATCTTGTGGATTTTCTTTTATCTTTTCACCAGTCTCTTCATCTGTAGGAATATAATCTCTACCTATATACATAACTGTTTGAATCACTTTGATAGTCTCAAATGATTGCTCTATCATGTAGGCATCTAACTGATTATCTATTTTTACATATTCTTCATTTTCATTATCTATGTCAAATAGATTAAGAGTGATTAGTTCATCTTTGGCATTTTCCATATAAATTCTATTTCTTTCTTCCGACAGCGCTATGACTTTATAAAATACTTCTTTAAGCTCATTGAACATACATTCACCTCCTTTCAGTTGCCATATTCGACAAACAAAAAGAAACCCCTGCTAAATTATAAGACCCAGCTCGGAGGAATATGCTGAGCCCCCAAGCAATCACTTCTTCATGCACTGTATGAATGGACAATAAAAGCTTAATCCAGTCCAAGTACTCCAAATGCATTTATCGCATCTATGCTTTTTATAATCATCCAATACTATCATCTCCAAAAGAAAAAGCCCGCCAATTAAGGCGAGCTTTCTGCTGTTTTTATCTATATAGTTTTCAATGATATAATTCTAATACCTATGTTTTTTTGTGTCAATTTCAGCTTTTTTTCATTTCTGTCAAGAGCCCTCAAATGTCCATCCTAAACCCATCTATAAAAGGATATGTGCCAGTGAAAGCGCTGATAAAGTCGTCACATTTGAAAAATCTACGTTTATTGGGAATAGTAAATCATTGCTTAGTGTAATAAAATCCTATATAGCGTATTGTAGAGCTTAGAATTTTTAAATATTAGTTTTTAAAATTTTAATGTGGTGTTTATCAGCACTTTCCCAGTCACCTAAGTTACAGCGAAAATTATAGTTAATGCTTCATATTGTTATATAGATGTCCTTATACTCTGCATCCTTGTAAAATCTTTTCTATTAGGTTAATTCTTGCTTAGTTTTCCTAACTGCATGTCCTTATATAAATCTTATATAATTATTTCATCACTTTAGTATGTTATCAAAATTAGGTACGTTTGGTATTTTAGGTAGATGAGAGAAGTTTGAACCTGTAAACTGATTTAACTTTAATAGCAAGCAATTAACATCTTCTAAATTTTCAAAATACAATGGCACAAAGTAAATTCCTCTATTTATTAAGTTGCTATAAAACCTAATCTTATTATTGGTTTTTTCTTTATAATTTACATAGCTTGTGTCGAGCCAACCGAAATATTCTACTATTATTTTCCCATCTATTAACCAATCAGCAATATACATCTTTTCTTTATTTCCGCTATTATTAACAAACTTTACTCCTTTTACATGAGGTATATTATATCGGTGGAATATATTGTCAATTTTCAGTTCAGCTTCACTATCGACTGTTTGTCCTTCTTCTGTTCGTTGTGCTTTTCCCTTTTTTATATCATACCTTTTCAAAATAGCTTTCCAAACACCGTCTGAGATAATTAGGACTTTACGGATTTCTTCTAGATCCCTTGTTTGTGTTTCTAAACATTTTTGTATGTATTCTTCTAAGCTTATGTGATACTTCTCTTGACATCTTATTTCTAACGCAGTTATTTTGCTTTCTGTAGTAAGAATATTGGAATACCCATACTCATTTAATAATTCTTTAACCGCTCTATTACAAGCTTCTTGTTCTTCCATATTTTTAATTTTAGGTAAACGAAGAAATTTTTGTATTTCAATTACTTTCGCATACTTATTTACTTCTTTTGCTAATAAAATATCCCTAATTTTATCTATAGAATTTTCAGCTATAATTCTTGATTTATAACCTTCTTTAGTATTTTCAATTCCTATATTCTGTTCATTAATTGCATCTAATACCTCCTTATTTAAATCTTTTAATCTCCAATGAGTAACATGAGGCTTATTTATATAACAATCAATTATCTCGTTAATCGAGTAAATCTCTTTAAGCCCAAGTTTCCTATTTATTTGCTCCTCAATTTTACTTAGATTTGAATTTAATGGTTTATAAACTCCTTCACTCATTTTAAAAATTTGTTCATTATATTTATCAATTGTTTTTATAATATATGTTTTTATAAAATCACTCGGTTTTATAAAATAATAACGATTATTTAGCAAAATACTATTAACTTTTTCATCGTAATAACCCTCAGATATTTGTTTATGAATTATATAATTTACACATCCACGAAAATCACTTATACCTGTAATTATTTTAAAGATTGTTTTTAAGTCTTCAATTTGTGCTTCTTTTACCTCCAATATTCTTTTATTATAATATCCCGCTACTTCCAATTTGTCTATTAATCTATTATTTATTTCATTACCCAATATTTATCACCAACCATTTAATATTTATTTATACAATATTAAATATATAATTCCTTATTTCTTCGAACAAACTCGAATACAATTATACAATGCTGTATTTTCAATGGTCTAAAACTATAGAATAGCATTCGACTTCATAACTTATAACAGCAGTTCTTTTGCGTAGTATTAAGCATATAAAAATGCGTTGTTCTCGCATATGTAACATTACTTCCTGCTTATGCAACTTAATGTTCTCGCACATGCATTTTACTTCACATAAGCAGGAATGTATAAAGCAATACTACTTATAGGTTTATCAACATCAAAATACCTTCCCAAATTCTAACTATATTGTTATAGTATTTTATAGTATACTCACTTAAGTTTTTAACTTTGCAATGTAGAATAAATTCCTCAAATCCTCCTTAAATATTTTTGAATTGTCTTTACTTTTTAATCCCATTTTCTGACGTATTTCCCTAACCCCTTTAAGATTTATTTGTAAAATACGTCCAAATAACTTGTAAATCTCAACGAAAAAACCGCTTACGATTAACCACCCTATAATTAGGTGATTAATCGCAAGCGGTTTTTCAACACTCTATAAACTTTTAAACTACTAAAAAGTAGTATCTTAAGCGGTTTGGTGCGCGGATCGGACTCGAACCACAAAACTACAAACCTGAATCGTCTGATTCCAACAAACTAGCATAAAGCATTGAAATTAAACTCTTCATATACGATTAACCTTTATTTCAAAGGTACGGTTTATTATTTACTAATTTCATTATATTTCATTAACTATAACTTAGCAATCTTAATTAAAATTCATCCCGGGTATTTGACAGTTGAATAAAGAAAAAATTACCGAAAGCCTTGATTTAGGCTTATTTTTTTGTCAAATTATGCATTTTGATGTTGCGCATTTTATCGCATTGTGTTATGATATAAGGATGAGGAGGGGATGCTAAAAATGAGACTTAATGTGACCAAATCGAAAAATGCGGCTTCGCTATATGTAATAAAATCCGTTTACAACAGTAAAACTCAATCAAATTATTCTAAGATCGTTGAAAAACTTGGAACCGAAGCTGAGCTTAGAGAAAAACTTAATGGTGCTGATCCATACGAATGGGCAAAAGAATATATTAGGGAACTTAACAATAAGGAAAAAGAAGAAAAGCGTGATGTGCTCGTTAAATATTCTCCCTCAAAGCTTATCAACAAAGGTGAACAGCGTTCCTTCAATGGTGGGTATTTATTCCTTCAAAAGATATATCACGAACTTGGATTACATAAGATTTGCAAGGAAATTTCCAAAAAGTATAAATTCGATTTTGACTTGGATTCAATTCTGTCAAGATTAATTTACGGTAGAGTAATCTTTCCTTCTTCAAAGCTTGCAACATATGAACTTTCAAAAAGGTTTATTGAACAACCCAATTTTGATTTACATCAAATATACAGGGCTCTTGAAGTCCTTGCAAAAGAAACAGATTTTATTCAATCCTCTTTGTACGAAAACAGCTTAAAAGTTTCAAAAAGAAATACTAATGTACTTTACTATGATTGCACTAATTACTTTTTTGAAATCGAACAGGAGGATGGCGATAAACAATATGAACCTTCTAAAGATCACAAGCCAAATCCTATCGTTCAAATGGGGTTATTTATGGACGGAGACGGCATTCCTCTTGCTTTTAGTATAAACAAAGGAAACACAAACGAGCAGCTGACCTTAAAGCCATTGGAAAAGAAAATTTTATCCGACTTTGAACTTTCAAGGTTTGTCGTCTGTACAGATGCAGGACTGGCCTCAGAAGATAATCGAAAGTTTAATAATAAAAATGGTCGGGATTTTATTACTACACAATCTATTAAAAAATTAAAAGAACACCTGAAAAAATGGGCTCTTGCTTCAGATGGCTGGAAACTACCAGGAAGTGAGAAAACTTATGACATTTCTACTCTTGATGAAATGATAGATAAAGCTACTCCTGAAGATAAGGCAAAAATACGAACAAAAGCATTTTACAAAGAACGCTGGATCAATGAAAACGATTTTGAACAAAGACTTATTGTAACCTATTCTATTAAATACAGAGATTATCAGCGTAAAATCCGTAGCTCTCAAGTAGAACGCGCTCGAAAGGCAATAGAAAACAACCCAACAAAAATAAAGAAATGCAATGCTAACGATTACAAAAGGTTTATTAATAAAACAAGCTGTACCCCTGATGGAGAAGTCGCTGATAAAGAAATCTACAGCATTGATTCTACTCTCATCCAGAAAGAAGAAACATTTGATGGTTTTTATGGAGTTTGTACAAGCCTTGAAGATGACGTGTCTAAAATCATCAAGGCAAATCACAGGAGATGGGAGATTGAAGAGTGCTTTAGGATTATGAAAAGTGAATTCAAGGCACGTCCTGTGTATTTAAGCAACGATGACCGGATTGAAGCACATTTCAACACATGCTTTATATCGCTAATTATTTATAGATTGCTTGAAAAGCGACTCGGCGAGAATTTTACCTGTCATGAGATTATTTCTGGGCTTAAGGATATGGAATTCTTTGAAATTAAAGGTGAAGGTTACGTTCCAACCTACACAAGAACTGATTTAACCGATGCATTACATGAAACGTTTGGGTTTCGTACGGATTATCAAATTGTTGCTTCGAGTATGATGAAAAAAATTTTAAAAGATACGAAAAAATAAAAAACATTACGCACTTTTTACCAAAACACGAAATCCTGCAACGCCTTCTGCTTCAAGGCGTTACAGGATTTTTATTTCGTTCAAGTGTCAAATACGGGATTATATTTCATTAACTATAACTTAGCAATCTTAATTAAAATTCATCCTTCACTAATATATATGTAAACTATTTACATCTAATTACTAATGAAGGATTTAATTACTATTTGTAGAATAAGTTAATAAAATGACAAATTTTGATTGCATGGAGGTAAATTTATGGAGAAAATGTATAAAAATATAAGACATTTAACCCAATTATATTTAAGTGAAGATACTATTGAAAGGACTATTAATAGCATTAGTAAAATAAAACATGAAATCAAGAAATCCTTCTATCAGTTAACTCAAAATAATGACAAGCTAAGATTTGAATTTGCTTGTCATGCAGGCAATTATATATATGATTTGACTGCTACAAATGATGAAATTAATATATACTACATTAAAGTATCCGCGATACACTTAGTTAATACAGTCGAAGAAAATGGAAGTTTCAAACTAGCGCTAGATCTTTCTAAATCAGGTTTTTCATATGTGGCTACAAATGAGAAAAGCATAGCGAATCTAAAAGAATTTAGTAACTATGTTACTAATCTGATGATTGGGGGCTGGGACAATGTGGGCTAAAACACTACAGTTCTGTACTGATTTTAAACCAATACTAGACGCTTTAAATATATTACTTTGGGGTGTATATGTTTATTATACAATCAAGACTTTTAGACAAATTCATCGTCAAACAGAACTGCAAAGCGAAGCCTTTCTAGTAGTAACATCTAGCTTAGAAGGCTCATTAAGGGATGACCTAAGAGAATTTGATTGCATAGAATCAAAGAGTATGTATAAAAAATGGTACGATATTTTAAAAAATAATCTTCAAAGTGCTTTAACAGGAGAGAAATACCTTGTTCTGAAGCTAGACAATCGTGGAAGAAGCGATATTGTTTCATGGAAGGTAAAAGTTAATGGAGTTATTAATTCCGGTGACTTTCTTCACACTAAGTGTAATATAAATGGAGAGAAGTTTTCTTGGGTAATTGAAGAAAATAATAATAAACAATTAATTGCATCAGAGTCTCACATTGAAGTAATTATTTCTAAATTAGGAGTATACCCAGAAATAGCTCTTACTTGGGAAATTGAATACTATGACATGCGTGGCAGAAAATATTCTAATTTTGGTGGTGCAAAATCTATAAGCGACAAGAATTTCCTTGCCCTTATTCCCACTAAAGGCCCATTGCTCAAGTTAAATCCCAGTAACCCATTCTATTATTAAATATTCAAAGTAAAAGCCTAACTACTAATATAGTGTAAGCGCTTAATATCAGAGTGTCTTTACAAATTCACTTTCTACATTCGTGCTGTACCCGTACAGACCATGGCATCATATCCTCCATGACTTCTGGATAATTCCTGTAGTCCATATCCGGCATATAGAGGAGCAAATAATTCAGATATGTATATACGTTTAGGTTGTTGGCCTTTGCTGTTTCAACAATGCTGTAAACTACAGCACTGGCATCTGCTCCCTTTGGGGTGTCACTGAACAGCCAGTTTTTCCTACCAACAGTAAACGGTCTTATACTGTTCTCAGCGATATTATTCGATATGGAGCATCTACCATCAAGAAGATAATTCTCCATGTATGGTTTTTGATTAAGAGCGTAAGTGACTGCCTTGCCCAATCGGGATCCCTTTAAAGGGGTCAAAGTATAAAGCCAACTCCAAAAAGCCTCCAGGACTGGTTTTTCCAGCCTGTGGCGTTCAGCTTTTTTTTCATCAGATGAAAGGTTGGCAATATCCTTTTCTATCTCGAAAAGCTGATTGCAGTAATCTCTTCCGATTTCTGCAATTGTAAGTGGTGCATCCTTTGCCTTCTTATCGGGGATGGCTTCCACAAAATACCTTCTCAGGTGTGCCCAACAGCCGCATCTGGTGATATCCTCCACTTTTTCATATCCTGCATATCCATCCGTCTGTAGATATCCGTGGAAGCCTTTCAGATATTCAGCTGCATTTTTGCCGCCTCTAGAAGGTTGGTAATCATAAAGAACGACGGAAGGTTCACCATCCACACCAGAACGGTATAACCACATGTAGGATTTTGTTTGTGGTGCCTTCCCTTGTTCCTTCAGCACCTGAACTGGAGTCTCATCACAGTGGATGACATCACGTTTAAGCAGTTCCTTTTTCAGTATATCTACTACTGGAGATAGCCAGTCCTGTGAGCACCGGATAATCCAGTTGGCCATTGTGGCACGGCTTAAAGCGAGTCCCATCTGCTCCCATTCCTTTTCCTGGCGGTAGAGTGGCATACTATTTACATATTTCTGATACATAACATTTGCTACCGCTGTGGGAGATGCAAGGGAATGGTTCATCAGTGAAGTTGGAGTTAATGCTTTTACAATATATGGCGTGCCTTTCTGCTTGCATTTGGAACATCCATAAGCAAGGCGAACATACCGAATGATCTTTAGTTGCGCTGGTATATATTCTAGTTCCTCCCGAACGACTTCCTTACCAACTAGAACAAGGTTTGTTTTACAGTTGGGACATATACGTTCATTCTCTGCAATATCACACTCAATTTCTTCAACAGGAAGATCTTTAAGAAGCTCCTCACGCTTTGTTTTAGAGTTTTTACGGTAGTATCCATCAACCCTCTTTGCGGCAGGCTCTTGTGCCTCTGGAGATGCTTCCAGCTCGGCTTCATTAAAAATGTTTAATTGAACTCCGTCATCAGTCTTAGGAGTCTTTTCGCTGGAACTACCAAACTTTTGCTTACGCAATAGAATGACCATCTCGGTAAGATTGTTTACTTGCCGTTCAAGGTTTTTTATTGTATTTTCAAGCTGAGCTATATAGGCGTCTTTGTTATTCATAAAGCTGTTTTTCTCCTATCAATTTATGGTTCTATTATACCATTTTTGACAGAAAAAATCCAGCTAAAATGCAGTAAATTGAATGCTTCACAGCACTTTTTATTCAGTAAATATCACCATGTTTTGCTTCTCGTATTGCCTTCGACTGGTCTATCGCAAGTCCTTCCATAAGCCACCTGAATTCTTGCTTTGAAAGGTGTCTTGCCTGCTCTGGAGTTCGAGGCCATTTGAAGTTTCCATTTTCCAGACGTTTATACAAGAGGAGAAAACCATCACCCTCCCAGTATAGTGCCTTGAGTCGATCCCTCCTTTTACCGCAGAACAGAAAAAGACTTGAAGCAAAGGGATCCATGCCAAAGGATTGTTTTATCATGGCGGCAAGACCATCTATGGACTTACGCATATCTGTGTATCCACAAACAACATAGATATCTTCTGCCTTAGATATATCACCTAACATACATTTTTTAAGGCAGCCAGAACCGCCTCTATGGTTGCCTGAGATGCTCCGTTTTGTATATCGATGGAAACAGAAGGTAGATGTACTGTGATGACTGCACTTTCGGACACCTTTGTCTGTGTGAATGTCAGTGGTACAATTGGATGCTCATCTCTGTGCACCGACAATTTTCCAGCATTGCATGCCATGACACGGAGTTTCCTTAGCCAGTAGTAGTATGATTTTACATTTACTTCGTTTTGGCTGCACCAGCCAACAACAGTCATACCGCTTGCTTGGCAAGACTGGATGATTTTAGTCCATTGCTTTAATTTGAATTCAGCTTTAGCGTTCATAATTTGATCCATTTGGGATGACCTCCTTTAGAAATTTAGACTTTGGGGTTAGAGTCGAAAAACTCTAAAAGGTCTAAAATCTTATTTGGATGCATTATCCCATATTGAGGAGTAGCTTGTAAGGCACTCTTTTATTAAGCGCTTACAATATAGTTAGGCTTTTACTTTGAATAGGCATTATTACCAGTTTCAAACTCTTTAACTAGCTTGTAGAAGGTATTCTTCTTTAGAAGGATATGTGCCAGGCATCGAAGTTATCCAGTTATTTTATACTTCTAACTACTAAAATGTAGTTATTTCAATGGTTGGTGTGCAAGAAGGGACTCGAACCCTCAAGGTATATAATGTTCATAAAGAAAATCATACTATTTCTTCAAATTTCAAATCTGGAAACATGTTATTCCATTCTTTTATATTCACAACCGCAAAATTATCTATTAAATTGTATGATATATCACTAAAACTTTTATGTAAATCAAATGGTAGTTTCTTTTTTATCTTGCTCGCTATCATTTTTCTAATAACTGAATCAGCGTCTTTACATTCAAGCACATAATAATAACTTCTTTTTGTTGTAGCACAATCCTTTTTATGTGCAAAATAAATCAGACTGTCATAATACTTCCTAGCAATCCTTCAATAATGATCATCATCTCTTAGCTTAGCTGCAAAGGCACAAGGATTTGCAGCTTCAATGATATTAGAATTTTTATGAAGGATATGTGCCAGGCATCAAAGTTATCCAGTTATTTGCAAAAATAATTTATTTGGACGTGTTTTTCGGTGGTTTCTCTGGCACCATAACCATGCTTTCAACTCTATCTACTTCAGATTGAGTAAGAGAGAATCAATTAACTTCAAGCCACATTTCTTTGCAAAAGCTCTTCCTTTTTCCTCTAGCTCTGCATTTTTTAACTGTTCTGGACAATGAGCATCATTACCCAATATAACCTCATTCCCAATTTCAGCAGCTAATTTAAAAAATACTTCACTTGGATAATGGTAACCTTCCTGCAATCCCGCTAAATTAAATTCAAGAGGCATAGACGCCTGTTTTGCTGCTTGACACAGCCTTTTCATATGCTTCAAATAAGTGGCTGTCTCACCTACATAGTGAATTATATCTGGATGGGCAATATAAGTAAAACAATTAGTTTCTATTGCCTCGATACATTGATTTACATAGTTGATCAGATATTTGTCCTGATCTGTTTTTCTGCCGCTATGCCTGCCTTCAGGCTCTTCGCCAATAAAATGCTGACCAAGAATTAAATAATCATAATTGTAATTATGCAAAATATCTATAAGTTCTCCAAATAACGATGGAAAATATTCTGCTTCAAATCCAATTAAAATCTCAATCTCACTTTTATATTCGGCTTTTAATGCGCTTAAGGAACTGAAATAGTCCTCTAAATGTTTTATTTCCATTCTAATTGGCGAAACATAGTCATCCTTAAATGGATGAGGAACATGATCCGAAAAACCAAGAATCTTGATACCAGCGCTTATAGCAGCTTCTATATATTCGCGATCCACTCCTTCTGCGTGTTTACAACGCAAAGTATGTGTATGATAATTCGCCTTCATAAAAATGTTGCCTCCTTCCTAGATATCATGTATTTTTTAATTGATTCCTGTATAATTTAGAATAGCTTCCTCCTTTTCTCATTAATTCATCATGCGTGCCACTTTCAACCACTTCACCATTTTTCATAACATATATCATATCTGCATCTTTAATCGTTGATAACCTATGGGCAATTATAATCTTAATAGAATCAACTTCATTAAGATTATTCATTATTTTCCTCTCGTTTGTTGTATCAAGAGAACTCGTAGCCTCATCAAAAATAAGCAATTGAGGGTTACCTACTATAGCTCTTGCAATTATTATCCTCTGTCTTTGTCCCCCAGATAAATTCATTCCCCTATCAGAAATAAGTGTATCATATTTCATAGGCATATTTTCTATTTCATCCTTTATCATTGCAATATGACAGGCTTTCTTTATATCATCTATGTTTATTTCTTGTCTGTTTATCTGTATATTTTCTTGAATAGTCTTATTGAATAACACATTGTCTTGAGGAACCATTCCCACTAATTTCTTTAGATTGTGCTTATTTAGTTTATTAAAATCATAACCGTTATACAATACTTTACCATCACTAGGCTGATATAATCCTAGTAGTAACTTTGCAATGGTTGACTTTCCTGATCCTGATTCGCCAACTATTGCTATAGTTTCTCCTTTATTAAATTTCATAGAGACATTATTTAAAATCTTTTTGGAATAAGCATTGTACTGAAATGAAACATTCTGCAATGAAATATTATTTATTTCATTAATAAATATATCTCCATCTTCTTCAATTTTCTGACTAATAATATCATTTATCCTATCTAGATAATGAGATGCTACTTTGTATGAATTAAGCGATTTAAGTGTACTAACTGAGTTTGATATTAATAAATTTGTAACTGTATATATTGATATTGCCATACCTAGAGTCATAGAATCCATTTTTACTAAAATAATGCATATTAGCAAAAGAATGAATGGAAAAACTATCTGCATCACAGATGATATAGATAGATAATAACTATAGTATGTATCTTTTTTTCTTGTTTTTTTTATCGAATAATCAAAATTACCTTCCCAATATTTATATATTTCTTTCTCTATACCCGCTATTTTAATATTAAGCATAGAATATATAAACTCCGTTTGGACTTCCTTCAGTTTAGTTAAGCTACTTATCTCAATCTGATTTAACTGCAATATTTTTTTATTCAATAATTGAAGCATCACTATTTCAAAAACTAATAATAAAGCTATAATACAAAAAATAGAAACATTTACTATATATATATAAATAAGAAGTACAATTACTGCACCAAATGAAACAATTACATTAATCATTTCCTCTGCATACAATTCTTTTATTATTCGTATACTTTCTAAACTAAAAGAAAGATTTCCGTATGACCGTAATTCAAAAAAATTATAAGATATTTTAGTAAGATGTTCATAAACTTTTTTTGTTAAATCTTGATATAATTTTGTTTTAAATATTACTTTTGTAAACGATGAAATAAAAATACTCATACAAAAAGCACAAATAACAAGTATTGCTGCCACCAGTAATTTAGTTGAAAAAACATTCACATCATCTATAATCTTTTGTATTAATAATGGAAACATTAATGATAAAAAATAGTTAATAAAGCTAAGTATTATAATTAATAATACCAGCAATTTATGCTTTAACATCAAAGATAAATAATTTAGCCATATTGGCTTTGCTTTTTTTCTAGTTGGTGTAGTATCTTTTGGTTTTGCAGAAATTATATAATTGGTAAAACTTCCCTTGAATTCATCTTTTGTATATATTGTTCTTCCCAAAGCTGGATCAACAATATAATAACTTTCACCTTTACACTTTTCCAAAATAACAAAATGTTGCTTGTTCCAATATAAAATTACTGGTAATTGTATTTGCGAAACTGTTTCAACAGAGCCTTTATAAATCTTATACTCAAGTCCAATTCTTATTAGTACCTCACACAATTGCTTTGCGTTAATTCCATCTCTGCCTGGAGGTAAGTAATCTCGCAGTTCATTAAGCGTGACATAGTGTCCATAATACCTAGAAAGCATTGCAATGCAACACAAAGCACATTCTGTTTTTATTAGTTGTGGTATGTATTCTATTTGCCTCACCTTGTTAATATACCAATCACTGAAATATCATAATTCTCTATATCAAAATATCCAGTTCCTTTCTAACGATTTCTACCCATTATGCTTATAAATATTCCTATCTTATATACTATCTGACTTATATATTTTCATGCCAAAAAACAATAATAAAAATATTAATAATTTCAGGTTTAATATGACTCTAAAAAAAGTACAGAAGGTATTTCAGGGCAAATATAACGAAGAAATAAATATCCTAATCCAGATATTCCTGTCATGAATGATATATTAATTACATCTGCAGTGTTCGTATATCTCCATCCATTTTCCCTAACGTTCTCAATAAGATCAATTAATATATGCTCTACAGCGTTAATATAACTTTTACTATACTGACCATAATAATACTTTAGCATAACATCAATATTTCCAGCATTTCCATGACATAATATATCATATGATTTCATTTTATATCCAGACTCATGGATTTTTTTTATACATCTTTGAATATCACTATCAATCACTCTTATATCTTCATTTTTGGTATAATTTTTCATAATAATTCTACTTACAAATATTCCAGGTGCGCCATAACACCATGCGATCATATCAGATGTATCAGTTTCCTTATGATGCCAATTATTTAGCTCTTCATCATAGAACTGATTCTCAAGTTTGACTAATTTCATTGATGCTTGATAATACATCTCATTACTAAAAACCTCTGATAGTTTTATAAAAGCAACAGCTATTCCAGCATATCCATGTGCAAAACCAGTTAGGCTCGGTATCCTATCACTTAAATACAAATAATATAATTTTTCCCCAAAACGCTTGGCAACATATTTTAACTTATCCTGACTTTTTTCTTTCTCATAGATATTCAGCAATAAAATAACAATTCCTGCACACCCACTTATAACATCTGCACTATTATAGTTATCAATATCCACAATCAACAACTTATTTAGAATTTCAATATAGCGATTATAAAACACCTCATCTTTTAATACTTTCCATGCATTATAATTCAAATATAGCAAAGAACATAATCCATCAAAAACTCCATATTCAAAAGACCCTTGGTCAATTAATTCTGAATTCATGTCTCCAAGTGTATATGCTAATTTGTATGCATCTTCATAAAATTTTTCTTCCTTATAAGTACAATACATACATAAATAAAAAAAAGCTATTCCAATACCGTCATACAGAGTTGGCTTAGTAGTTCCAAGTAAACATGGAGTATCTTCTATAATATTATAATACAGTTTATAACTAGTATTTTTCTCACGAAGTGAGTGAATCGTATTAATGTAGTATGCTATCCAATGAGTAAAATTGTATATAAAATCTGCTATATTCTTAGTATTCACAACATCATTGGGCAGTAAATAATATTTTGCTGTATAATTATTATTTCTATTATTACTTAACATACACCTAACAATGTAATTTTGAACTTGTAAATCATCTTTAGATAATTTACTAATTCGATTTTGAAACACTTGTCTTATGGTTTTATCATAAAAATTTGAAATGTTCTTACCATCAGATGTAAATAAATCCAGCGAATCATAATTTGCATAAAAATACGGAATATCTAGATTTTTCAACTGACGTATTTCACTCACAACTAAGGATTCATGTAATGTAGATATATAATTTTTACCCTTAATACATAAGAACACCTTTTCCCATGTTTCATCATTAATTATGTAAATTGGATGATACGAAGCACTTAAATATTTATTATATAGTTCTGACCGTCTAAATACTTGTCTATACCTTCCATTCTCAAGAGGCATTTTTGATATGCGGGTGAGAAAATCTTTTTGGTTATTTAGAACAATATTATAGCTAGTTATTAAACCTGAGCATACTTGTTCCATATAATCACCTATGCTAACAACATTTCCATTCAGTTTTATAATATTCTGACCTTGTCTTAATTTGAATTCCTTTTTACAAAACCGTATATTATCAGTTCCATTATCAATAATCGTTTGATATTCATACGTCATATTATTATGCCCTCCAAGTAACCCACATAGATCAGGCAAATCATATTTATGTAACTTATCAAATCTTTCTGGAAGTAAGCCAGAAAATAAGACAGAATACCTTACCAAGTAATCCCAGCTACCAAGATTATCTGAATATAATCCATCCATAAAATATATATTATAAAACATAGTCTCAGTATCAATAATATAAGGATGTTCACCAGTTATATAAAGATTATGTAGATGTAAATCGGTAATATTTAATAAATATGCAACAAAAATCATAATACCCAACTGATACATGCACTCTTGTACCTGTTGCTCAGAGTTACATTCAGAAAAACATATATATTCTTGCCATCCATAGTCACTACAATCAATTGTGCAAGGATGTCTCATTTCGTTATACTGTGTATTATAATTGTTTAGAAACTCATAAACCTTAGTAATGATAACATCTGTGATTAACGAATGCGGTTTATAAACAACCTTTACATTATTATTGAGCGTTAGTACAGCCACAGTTCTACCGTTACTATGCGTATCACCATAATTAATTTCAATTCCTGACAATTCATCAATCTGTTTTCTAATTAAATTTTCTATTAAATGAATATCCACGTAAAATCTTCGTAAGATTTCTAGAATAAAGTTCTTTGTCAAATCAATTTTATTATTAATAATAGAATTAATCAGTGTATTTTTTCCAAAAACTTCATTATATCTATTTTCAATAAACCAGCCAATAAATTCATTATACCTTTCACTTGGTGTATCTTGATACAGATGCTTTTTATTATTATATAATTCAGATATCAGTGTCTTGCAACAAATATCTGTAATACTCTTCTTTATGGCGTACCCACTCGATAGCAGGATACTATACTTATTGATTAGTATCTTATCAAATTGTTGCTCAAAATTATCAAGTTGTTTACTTAAATCATCAATAAAGAATGAAATATATTGTCTGTAAACCTCGTCAAATATTCCATCGTTATGATTTATAATCTCATCAATAATTTGATTATTGTCTACTCTCACAATTCATACCTACCTCAATAATAAAATGAAACTACTTGAAATATAATGATAAACTATCTATACTACAAAATGCTTAAAATAACAATAATAAGGCTGATAGCTTATAATAACACTATATTCCCATTCCTATTGCGATAACCTCCGGACAAACCCCTGTAGGTGTTGCGTAACCCGCACCTGTAACATCAAGAAGTTCCTCTGCTTCGATTGTAAGTTCTTCTAATGCAACAAAACCTGTAAGTTCTTCATATTTTGCCATTTTATCACCTCCTATTAAATATTTTTCATTATTATCAAGTAGTTTCCATTTTTTATTATATCATAATGTTTTTATAAATAATAGAATATGTGCCAAGGAAAACGCTGATAAACACCACATTAAAATTTTAAAAACTAACATTTTAAAATTTTAAGCTCTACAATACGCTATATAGGATTTTATTACACCAAGCAATGATTTACTATTCCCAATAAACGTAGATTTTTCAAATGTGACGACTTTATAAGCGGTTTCCCAAGAACCGTAGTTATCCAGTTATCCATAATAACACACTCCTGCATATAGTATTGTACACTTCCATAATACTCACTTATCTATAGTAAAACAAATCAAAAAAACCTGTGATCTTATAAATCACAGGCGTGTTAAAACATAAATTGGTGCGCGGGATGGGAGTCGAACCCACAAAACTACGAACCTGAATCGTATACGTATGCCAATTCCGTCACTCGCGCATTTTAGTTTTGCTACATGAAATAGTATATCATCTTAAAGAAGACTTTTCAATTAAAATTTAAAAACCAATAATGTAATAGCTTATGAAGGCTTTTACTGTTCCCAATCTTGTTGTAACGAATTTTTTTAGCATCTTTCTGTATTCCTCAAGCTGCTTTCGTTGTTGCTCAGTAATTGCATCTTCGCTATATCTAGCTTGTTCTATAAGTCTTAGGATTTCATCCCCATCTTGGTAGTCTTCCTCTAAGGTGTATTTTACTTTGTACCAGAACTCTCGCATAGTCTCTTCATTATCTATTTTTAGACCTACTTTCTTAAGATATCTTAGTATATCTTTAAAGTATTTGATAGAGTAATGTTTATCTGATGCTTTCTTTATTTTTAGCTCTATATATGCCCTCTTAGCTAACAAATAAAGGACTCTCATTAATAATATAGCAATTAATGTCAAAATTATTCTCATTGTTAATGAAATTTCTTTTTTCTGATTTAAATCTGTATCTGTTCCATCATCTTCGACCTCAAGGTTTTTATCTCTGCTTGTGCTTTGTATTGGTGTTGTCGGAGTAATCGGATCATTTGGTTCTACCTTCGTTATAGGCTCAGTAGGCACTTCTCCTTGCACTCTGAAGCCTTGCAGTGGATATGCAGGAGTAGCCTCAAAGACTATCCATACATATGAACCAAAATTAACTTCTACCCAAGCATGTGCATTAGTACCCGGTATGTTTCTAACATAAGATTTGTCATACTCCCCTAGAAAGCCTTCAACATATCTGCAAGGTATCCCAGAGGATCTAAGCATTACAGCCATTGATGTAGCAAAGTAGGTACAATAGCCCTCCCTGCCTTCAAAAAGGAAGTAGTCTACAAACTCAGCGCCCTTAGGCACCTCATCTGGTGTTAAAGAATATTTATAGTTTTTTCTTAGGTATTGCTCTATAGCTTTTGCCTTGTCATAGTCATTATTGTATTGTTCAGTAATTTCTGAGGATAGCTGTCTAACTCTTTTTGTAATATTTTCTGGCAATTGCTTATATATATCGGGTGCCAGACTTGATGTATCAGTTTGCCTTAAGGTATTAATATTTATATAAGGTATTTCACTTGTTACTGTATAACTATCTTTTGGGGCAAGTATTCTTGAGAAATAACTCTCCATGTCTTCATCTACTGAATACTTGTTTATTTTGCTCTCCACTCTGCTTAAATTGTTGGGTGCAAATATTGTTGAAGTTCTGAGATTTTTATGGGTAACTCTTATTTCTTTCTCGTAAACAGTTATATTATCAGGAAAATTTAATCCTATATCCGAGTCAGAATTATATTTGACATCACTCTTTTGGTTTTCCTCCAGCTGTTGCCAGTGTATAAATCCTTGATTCTGCCTCGTAAATATATGTCATCCGTCGCATTTGTCTCTATAGTGATCATTATTTTGTCACTTAGCTTTACAGGTCCTCCAAGTTTTGCTGTTTCATAGCCTACTCTGCTAATATCGTATCGTGAACTAAAGCTAAAATTGCTGCTATCAATGTTATCATTTCTCCAGTTTGCTATAAATGGAAATACCTGAGTCGCCTTTTCATTTAGCCAATTGAATTGTACTGGCTTTAGGTCTAATACTACAAACTGTGATATAAGTATAGATATAAATACTATTATCAGAGAGTTAAATACCCATTTCACATCTATATTATCATCTATGCTACTATTACTTTTAATCCATGCAGTCCTTTTTCTGTTATATACATTGTACGAATACAGCACTAGTGCCGCAAATAGGTAGTATAAAAGATAACGTCTTGCATTGACTACATATATGAACCAGAAAAATGCGAAGGACGATGTTCCTAGAACAATAAGTAATCCATAACCCTTTTTATTAAAAACTAGCAAAGAAATAATCAAGGTAATAAAAATTATATACAGAACAGAAAATAAAACAGAGTATTTCATCTCAAATGCTTCATATCCAACTATAAATTGTGGAAGCCAGACAAAAAAATCTATTGCCTCACTAATAAACTTTTCAGGAATTAATATTTGCTTGGCATAGGCGTATATTCCACCTGCGACTGTAAGTATTGCAGCTCCTATAAGCGTTTTGGGATATTTAATTAGGATTGCTGCTACGGTTACAATTAATAATGAATAGCATAGCAATACTGTAGGCTTAATTGTCATCCCAGTGGAGTCCAATATAGCCAAGTTTAGGCTCATAACCATAATAGTTATTAAAACTATAAAAAATATCATCTCATAAAATTTCTTATTCATTCTAACTACCTCCCAGTGCAAGCCTTATATTATCGGCAAGGGATATAGTGTTAACTGTTATACCACGTTGCTTTAAAGCCTCAACATTAGAATTTACAAGTTCTTTGTTTCGACATAAATAGATAATAGCAAACTCAATACCCTTTGCTTTGAAGCTAAAAAGCACTTCTAATGCCGTTTCGTCAATCTGTGGAGTGATAATAATAGCAGTCGCGCCTAGACTAAGCTTCTGTGCTTCTCTCTTTAGTAGCTCCCAAATCGGTGTATCCCCAGTAACCTCAGACTTGGTTATCTGGTCTAAGAACTCAGGAAATCTTCCTATGCCCGAACCCGAAAGCTTAACAAAGTTCTTATCCTTAGCATAAAGACTTGCCGCCATATGATTATTTAGCGCATATCTCAGAATTGAAGCAGCACATTCTGCACCTATTTCCTCAATTTCATCTGCAAAATCGCCTGCATAGCTTTTATGATATAAATCCCAAAATACATTTAAATCTGCTGTCGCATTTAGCTCCAGGTTCTTTACGTAAAACTCGCCCTTATGAGCAGTGACCTTCCAGTGTATCTTTTTTAGACTATCACCTACTGCATATTTTCTTATATCTCTAACACTTGCATAATCCTCATAGGCACTATGGTTTACAGGTACAGTACCAAAGTTTTGCCTATAGGGTATTATAAGGCTCTTTAGATTATAAACCTTGGGATAAACATATAAGGATACATCATTATTAAAGCTTTTTTTCCACTTGAAAATGCCCATAGCATCTCCAAATTCCACATCTATATGACCTATTTGATATATCCCCTTGTTTTTACATACAAATTCTTTTTTTATGAAGGTCTTAGAAGCGGGCATTATGGAATAGATTTTTTTTCTCTCTTGTTCTCCCGTCATTCTTTTTGAGAAGTGAGTATCTACACTAAAGTATGGAATGGGAAAGATGCCCGAGTTATAAAACTCCAGTTCTAGCTTAACCTCTTCACCTACCTGAACTCTATCGCTGTTTTTCCAAAGTATATTTACAATGTTTTCATAAACACTTTTTCCACTAAAATAAGAAAGTACAATTATGGACAATAGAGCTGTTACTAAACTGTATATGAATACTCCCCCCACAAAAAGTGCAGCAATAAACAATATTATCAATAAAATAAATGGCCGCTTACTGACCTTAAGCATTTAGCTTTACCACTGGTACATGGACAGACTTTATAATATCCTCCAGTACAGAAGCTTCTTCTTTCCCCTGAATTCTAGCTTCAGACTTAATTATCAATCTATGGGCTAAAGTTTCATATACAAGCTCTTTTATATCATCAGGTATAACATACTCTCTTCCTCTTACATATGCCAAAGCTCTACTAACATTAAACAAAGCCAGTGTAGCTCTAGGACTACAGCCTAAATATATATCGTTGTTATTTCTTGTTAACTGAGTTATCTGTATAATATAGTCCTGTATGCTTTCATCTATAAACACCTTCTGTACTTCTTGCTGCATAATGGCTATATCATCTTCAGTAATAACTGCTTGAAGTTTATCTAGGGGATTCTCTTCTTTATATGTAGCCAATATCTTCTTCTCTTCTGAGAAGTTAGGATATCCCATAGTTATTCTCAATGTAAATCTATCTAGTTGAGCCTCAGGAAGTGGAAATGTACCCTCGTACTCTATAGGATTTTGTGTCGCAAGTACCATAAAAGGTTTTGGCAGCATATATGTACTTCCATCAACAGTTATCTGTCTCTCTTGCATTGCTTCCAGCAAACTGGACTGAGTCTTTGGTGAGCTTCTGTTAATTTCATCAGCCAATATAATATTTGAGACTATAGGACCTTGTTTATACTCGAACTCTCCCTTTTTCATATTATATATTGTTAGTCCAGTGATATCCGAAGGCACCAAGTCAGGTGTAAACTGTATCCTTTTGAAGCTACAGCCAATTGACTTTGCTATAGCATTTACAAGTGTAGTTTTTCCAACACCTGGTACATCCTCAATTAAGACATGGCCTCCACTAAGCAGTGCTACCATGATTTTCTCAGTAACCTCTTTCTTGCCTATAATAACCTTTGACACATTATTAATTACTTCTGGGAGTTTGTTTTTGATTGCGCTCATGTATATTCCTCCTCATATATTAATTGGAATTTATATGTCATATACACCATATCATTACTTTTTAGTTTACTTTAAATGTATAAAAAGTCAATGACTTTAGATGAAACACACAATAAAATTTGTGTGTTTCATAAACAGCAGAATATATTCTTATTGTATTTGAAATTGTCTTACTATTCAATTAATTAATGATGAATTATATATTAACATTTCTTCACATGTCATCTAATTATTGCATAAAATAAAACTTTTTATTAACTAAAAAAAAACTGCTCTTTTATGAGCAGTTACTCTTCACTTACAAATACGGCAGTTCCAAACGCCATTATCTCTGCAGCACTTTGCATTACCGAAGCTGAAGCAAAACGAATATTTAAAATTGCATTTGCTCCCAAACCTTCAGCCTCTTTAACCATTCTTGAGACTGCAATCTTTCTTGCCTCATCAAGCATCTGTGTGTATTCTTCTATTTCTCCTCCTACCAGTGTTTTGAGTCCTGCCATTATATCCTTACCAATATGTTTTGAGTGTACTGTACTTCCCTTAACCATTCCAAAAACCTTTTCAACCCTCATACCTGGAATATGATCAATATTTACTAAGATCATCCTCATCACCCTTTCTATTTTTATATGAACGTTCAAAAATTAATGCAAATATAACTATTACTAAACCTATTATTGCAACCGAAATACCAAGTTTTATAAGAATCGGAATTTCAGGTTCCAAAGCTATTGTATAAAGTGCAAAAGCTAGTATACACAATATGCCTGCTAATATCATGAATATTCCAATCTTCTTCATAATAAAACCTCCATTCATTTTTATTTATAACGAAGAAAGGTTTTAAAAAGTTTCTCTTGTCTAAATTTTATCAATCCCTTTTGCTTTGTTCTTTTACTGCTATCCACTGCTCTCTTGCAAGCTTCTCAATTCTTGGATTAGTTACACGTTGGGGATTATTTACTGCCTTATTGAACCAAAACACCGAATCTTTAAACTTCTTTAACCTTCTTGAAAGCTCTCCCAATAGATATTGCATAGATATCTCATCAAGATTTCCTATAGGCATTTCTTCTTTATCATAAGCAATACTGTAGTTTTCCAAAGAATACTTAAGAAAACCTATTTCCTTTTCATCTTGCTGTTCTCTATAAAGCCATGCAAGCTTTAGACATATTCCAGCTATTATACTATTTTTTGAATCTCTCGAGTTTGCAATGAAAAGCGCTAACTTGAAGCTGTCTATTGCATCGCTAATATTTCTTTCATTGCAAAAGCTTCTAGTTACAGTTTTTCCCGATAGCATTTCTTTAATTTTATTCAGTTCAACGGAATTTAAACTGTCAAAGGAGTTCTCTGAAGCCGCGTAACCACAATGCGGACAAACAAAAATTTCGTAGTACATAGGGTTGTAATTCTTATAATATACACAAAAGTCTTCATCTCTTTTATCTACAACGCAAGCAGACATCCTAAGCTTTTTGCTGGAAAAATTGTTATTACATATTGGACATTTAACTTCTTTTTCATATAACACATCACTCATATTTTATCTCCATAAATTTATATTATAGTTATATATTAAATATTATTAATAAAATAATCAATGTTTTTGTATTTTTGTGTAAATTAATGTAATTTGATGTAAAAAAGGCTGAATATAACCAAACGTATTGGTTTATATTCAGCACCATAGTTATTCTTACAAACTTCTTGTCTTAGGAGATGTTGGTACTGTAGTATCATCAGGCACTACAGGAGGAGCTACAGGCTTTGTTCCTACCCTTTTTACTCCATTTACTACTCTATAATTAGAGTTGCTCAAAGTTTCTTTTAGAATTTGTTTACCGTTTTCATATACTATTCTTTCCGTTTTAACCACATATCCTGTATGAGCTTTCTTTTCTATTTTTTCTGTTCCTACTGGCATTGTAGCATCTTTGATAATCTTTATTTCTGGAGGTATAGTCTTTACAATTTCACTGTTTATTTTTACAGTTCTGCCAGGATGCTGGTTTTTGCCAAACACAGTGAACTTCACCCAGCTTCCTTTAACCTCTCCATAAATATATATAGGATAATCTGTATTATTCATAAATTTGAAATCAATATAATCTCCCGAGATTGTTGCATCTCGTCCTAATTCTACATAAGAAAGCGTCAAAGAGTGATTCTGTCTTTCAATTATCTTCAAATTTGATATTAATACTGCATTGTACAAGGTACTGGATACCTGGCAAACGCCACCTCCTATACCTGGAACTAGTTCATTGTTAATTATAACCTTTGCATCCTTATAACCATACTTTGCTAATCTTGGACCTATTGTCTCATTTACAGAGTAAACCTCACCCGGTCTTATTAGCACATTAGAGGCACTGCTTGTTGCCACTTTGATATTTATGCTTCTGTCAACATCCGCTGCATTGAACTTAGTCGAGAATTCTCCCAACTTATCCTGAACATGAGCTAAGTCTGCTCTTTTTATAATAGGCTCTATTATCTCCACAGGAAGCTCTAGAAAACCTATTTCAACATTTTGAAGTTGATTAGTTACAGTAGTTAGAGTTCCTTCCTTGTCTAATATTCTTCCTATTCTTTCATCAGTAATTTCAAAGTCTTTTCCCTTATATCGTATAGTTGCATCTATTACATCTTGATCTATTTCCACTGCAATCTGGTCAATAAGCTTATTTATTGGCTCTGTATTATACTTACTTTCTACCTCAAAGCTATGCGTTTTATTAAGCCTTGTATTTATTGTTTCAGTAAGTCTTTTAAATGCATCTCCACTATGCCCTACATCGTAAGCTTTATCAACAGCTTCCTCAATATTATATGAATAGTCTAAGTCCTTATAACCAATTTTCCATTCTTTATTTTTAAATTTCAATAAAATAAAGGCTTCGCCAATTTTCTCTTCATATATTCCTTTTAATCTATTTTCAGCTTCATACCTTGTAAGTCCTGACACATCAATTCCACTAATTGATATATTAGGCTGAATGACATCATTGCTTAAAATAGCAACTGCTGAGGCTACAATTATTGCAGATATTAAAAAAATAATTATAAAATATAGACCAACCTTACTTAGTTTATAGCCCTTCATTCAACTACCTCCTTTACTGTATATATATAGACGAGCTTGTGTATAAAATGTTTCATTGTTTTCATCTCCAATTTATATATGAATGCCCAATAAAATCATAAGAACTTATTTTTCCCAATCAAGATCAATAATATCTCCACTTTTAATTAAATCTGTATAATTTGCACTGCTTCCATTTAATTTCATTGAATTAATTCCTTTTATCTTTGTTACATCAATAGCTATATAATTAAATATATCAAGGAACATCATATTGTCCTTGGTCTGATCAATATTTATTTGTTTACCGTTTACTGTTATATATATTCCATTTGAAACTAACTCAGGCGCTTTTTGAACAGCGGGTTTATTGTTATACTCAATAAATATGCGGTCACCATTACCTATTATACTTGATAAATCCACATTATCACCATTGTTAGTAATAAAAATATCGTTGGTGTCGATATCAAATAGCTTAAGCAATTTTTCAATTGTATTTACATTTTTTATTTCAATTATATCCTGTTCATTAATTCTATAATCTATGCTATTCTGACAATTATTTACTATTATAATAGGGTTTAGTACTCGTTCATCATCATTTACATAAACAATTTTCCCCTTTATGAGACTGTTATAATCTCTAATATATATTTCAGGACTTTTGCCATCAACAGCAGGATCAATAACTATTCTATCACCATTAGACAATGTCTTGTCCAAGGAGGCTTTAACTCCATTTACATAAATCTGTGCAGACTCTCCCGATTCACCTTTTACTGTTTGGGTATCTCCATTTATGGTAAAAGTAAGTGGAGCTCCTCTTCTTCCTATTAAGCTCCTCGGATTGAAGCCTACAAAAATCAAGGCATCTGCAACTGTAAGAGATTTTGAATCAAACAGCTTGATATTTTTATCGTTTACCGATACACTTATAAAATCCTTCTGCCTGTCTATGCTTGCAGTGACTGCTATACCTATAGGTGTAATAAATTCAGGCCCTGTCAGCTTTTTATCATTTATGATAACATCCTTAATGAGCGTAGTTTTCCTGACACCTACTCTGTCTACAGGTATTTGTAAAAACTCCGCAATCAACTCATTCAAGCCTGGAATCAAGCTGCCCCCACCAATCATAAAAACCGCACTAGGTGATTTACCATTGTACTCAACTATCTTATTACATATATCCCGAGCCAACTGCTGCACTGCAGGACTTATAGCTTTTAAAATATCTACGCTGGTTGTTTGATATGATATTCCCATAATATCTTTAAATTTAATTTTACTTTTTTTACAAAGACTTCTTTTGATTTTTTCTGCTGTTTCAAAATCGACTAAATAAATTTCTGATAGCTTTTCTGTTATCTCGTCACCCGCATTAGGAACCATTGCAAAAGCAACCACTGTTCCATTTTTGGTTATTGCTATATCTGAGGTTCCTGCGCCTATATCAACCAAGGCAATATTCAACAATCTCAGACTGCTCTGTATACTTACATTCATAGCTGCTATAGGCTCCAACGTCAAGCTGGATACTTCAAGTCCTATCCTAGATACAACAGCATACAAGCTATCTACTACAATTTTTGGCAAAAATGTAGCCAATACCTCTATTCCGATGCTACTTGCCTTATGTCCTTCCAGATTTCCAATTATGTTTCCCTGCATATAATAATTTACTACTGCATATCCTGTACAATAATATGACAATCCATCTTCATTATACCTGTCTTCAACTTCCATTTGTGCCTTTTGTACAGCTTCTATGGCAAGGCTACTAGTCGTACCGCTATCTATTTCAATATTTGGGTCAATTTTGCGTTCTATAAGAATCTTATGTGTCTTAAGTGACCTACCCGCAGCGGCGATTGCCACATTTTTCAATTTAATATCTAGTTTTTCCTCCAAACGCTGCTTAACTGTAGAAGCAACATTTGCAACCAACTCAATATCATGCACCTGTCCGTCGTACATTGCTCTTTGCTTATGTTCTTCTATCTCATGGGCTAAAACAATAAACTTATCCCCATCTTGATAGCCTATTATACCTACGACTGACCTAGTTCCTATATCCATTGAAAATAATAACTCCTGTGTCTCCATTGAACACACACCCTTATATTTAAATATTATTCTTACTTATAAACAATATTTAAATATTCTATAACAACACTGTAATTCCTTTATTTTTGCTTTTTTGACAACATTTTTGATTATTCATTATAATTTTTAACACCTTATGAAATTAAAAGCTAATATGACAAGGTAAAAATAAACAACCCCTGTTATATTTAATTTTTAGATTTTATTCCTTGTTATTATTTTTAACAATGCTAGTTTTTACATGTTTAATAAAGCTTAAAAAACAAAACCTATATATATCAAAATTCATTTCACGAAGGGAGCGATTGTGATTATGCATAAACAATCAAGAGGTATGATACAAATAGGTGCAATTGGAACCTTAGCAGGTCTATTGCTTGTTCCTGTATTAAACTCAAAAACAAGAAAAAAAATATCCCGCTCTTCAAGAAACACTTATTTTAGAGTAGCAGATTTTGTACAAGATTTGAAAGAGATGGCAACAAGATAAAAAGGATTGGGTTCTCCCAATCCTTTTTTATTACTCATTTCTTACTAAAAAATCACTTTTTAATAAGCCCATCAGAATTTCATCATAGTATATGCCATCGACATATGCAGATTTTCTAGATCTTCCCTCATATTTGAAGCCGCATTTTTCATAGCATCTTGCGGCTCTTGCATTGAATTCATACACTCTTAGAGCTACTCTATATAATCCCATTTTCATAAACGCATATTCCGCCAGAGTTTTAACTGAATCTGCCCCGTAACCTTTACTCCAGTAATCTTTGTCTCCTATCCTTATTCCAAGCTTACAGCTTTTGTCTTGCCAATCTACTTCATAAAGCTGGATAGTACCTATAGGCTTGCCCTCTAGATTATCAATTATAAGATTCATAGGATCTGAGCCAAAGTTATGAATCATATTGTATTTTAGCTTTGAAGCACTAACTTTTCCACTGCTCCATCCCGCAAGTCTGTTCAACTCATAGTCATTATACCATCTAACTAAATAAGGCATATCTGTTTCATCAAAGGGACGGAGACATATCTTCTCTCCCAGAAGCAATTTTGAATTCCAGTCTTCATCAACAACTGTCATTGATTTAAATAGCATAGGAAGATATTTCATTAGCTTTAATGGCTTTTCTAAATAAGCATTTCTGTTTGATATTATATCCTTTATAACTTTAATTTCTAATACAAACTTTATATTTATTGCATCTCTAATATTACTTTTAACAATAAGCCCTTCATTACTTTGATAAATTGTATATTTTCCTATGGCCTTTTTGTCTTCAGTCACTATTAATCCATAGTTTGAGCTTTCATTTATAAAAAATCTTATATGTAATGGCTTTAAAATTGGATATTTTGCAAAAAAAGCTCCATGCAACTCATTTAACGTTTCGGCAAAATACCTAATATCCTTTATAAATAATTCCTGCATATTGATTCTCCCGACAGTGTAATTTAACTCTCTTTATACTTTTAGCTTTTATAATTCTGTAAACAATGGAATATATATCGCATTGTTTATAATTACAATTCTCTGCTTTACATCTACTTTCCTTCTCAAAACAAATTTTATCCTTGCTGTTATTACCTACTGCTTTTATCGATAGTCCACGCAAGTTATTTTATTACATTATTAGAAATATATTCTTGATAATTTCTACATATTGTGTTATTTTGTATATATTGGGTGAATAAGTTTATGTTTATATGGTTTCTAAATAAATAGGAGGGATGTATTATGAGTAAAAAAAGATTAGTAATTTTACTCTTGGTTACCGTGTTGTTATTGGCTTGTGCTGTAAATGTATTTGCAGGAGGAGCTCTGTGTCCTGATTGTGGTGAATTAGGAGTACATGTAACTATTACCTGCCTTAATGATGGATGGGACAAAATTGTTTATAAATGTTATGAATGTGGTGCAATTTATACATATTATGTAGAGTGCACTCACTAATAGCTATAATAAGCTAAACAAATGTTTAAGAAACCATATAAACATATTAACATATAGTGTTGCCTATACTTTTATAATTTTCAGACATTTGTCTTGATTATATGAATTTTTAACATATTGGGTTATCATCCATAATATTTTTTACATGGATTCTATATACATTTCTTAAATATTATATCAGTACCTTTTCTAACAAAGCCCAACTTTTTGTATAAGTTTAATGCATTACTATTTTTTTCATTAACACCTAAAGCTACTTTCTGTAAACCCGCTTCTTTTATAACATTTATACAGTGATTAATTGTAATTTCACCAAAACCCTTTCCCCTGAAATCCTTATATACAGTTAGGTTAGTAATATATCCTCTATTTCTATCTTTTTCTATATTTATAGCAGCAGTAGCTACAATTTTACTATTTTGCTCAATAAAAAATACATATTTATTATCTTTTTTAAACATCATAATGAAACTATTTTCATTATAAAGCTCTTCTCCTTCTTTTTTAAAGCCTGAATTCATTATATCAACATAATCCTTATTATCCTCAATAGTTACAACTCTTATGTTGCATTTCTCAGCAGGAATTTTTTTATAATCAGTATCCTTAATATCTAAATCCATTTCCCACATATAATGGTCTATTTCAAAGCCTCTGTTTTGTAAAAATTTTGTAGATTGGGGCATGCTTTCCTTTGCAATGGTTACAACTTCTTTTGTATCATTTTTCTTTGAACAATCTAAAATCATATCATATAGCTTACAGCCCAAACCTTGTTGTCTATAATTGGGGTGAATAACTCCTTGAATGAAAACATTCTTAGAATCTAATCTATTTCTCATGCAGCCAGCATAACCAATAATTTCATCTTCTAAATATGCCAAAACATATCCGCTCTCATCTCATCTTGAGTATTAATATTTTCAATAACATGCTCCGGTATTCTAATTTTCAGTTTCTCGTTGTTGTAAATATCATCTAAAAAAGTCCTAATATCATTTAGATTTTCTCTATCAAGGTTTTTGATTATTACCTTACTCATATCCATTACTTATAGTCCCCCATTCATTAATTATTTCCAAAACTTGTATATATATTCCCTCAAATCTGAAACTCCTTTTACAGTTGTATGAGCATCCCATTCCTTAGGAAATAGCTTCTTATACCCTACTTGCCCAAACCTATCATCAATAAGCACCACAATACCTCTGTCCTGCTCTGTCCTTATAACTCTACCCGCTGCTTGCATCACCTTATTCATTCCAGGAAACTTATAAGCATAATCAAAGCCAGAGCCATTTAGCTTGTTAAAATATTCCATTATTATATCTCTCTCCAGTACAGAGCTTCGGCAATCCAACTCCTACTATTATTGTTCCTAACAATCTATCTCCTGTAAGATCTATCCCCTCAGAAAACATACCGCCCATAACAGCAAAGCCTACCAACGTCTTCTCGTTGCCCAGTTTAAAGCTATCTAAAAATATTTCTTTGCTCTCTTCGTCCATGTCAGGGCTTTGAAATATTATATTATAATCTTGATTATATTCTTCAAATCCACTTAGTATGTCCTGCATATAGCAATATGAAGGGCAGTATACAATATAGTTTCCAGTTTTGTGCATTATGGCTGCATTTATGCAGGCGGTTACTTCAGCCTTGCTGTTTTCTCTATCTTTGTATCTAGTAGAGATTCTATCTGCAACGCAAAGTCCTAAGTTTTCTCTTGGAAACGAGGATTGAAGTCTCATATTATATGAGCTTTCGTCGCCTCCCAGCATATAAATATAATACTTCATGGGTATAAGTGTAGCTGAGAAAAACATAGCAGATTTAGCCTTCTTAATCTTCTCCTGCAAAAGTTGGGAGGCATCTATACAAAAAAGCTTTATAGTTAAATCTTTGTTGTTTTCTGTGATGCATACAAAATGCTCATCAAAAAGCTCAGCAATCTTTAAAAAAAACAAAATATCAAAATATAGCTGTAGTGCAGACTCATTAAAAGCTCCACTGTTTTGCTGCAAAAGCTCCTCAAAGTCAGTAGCCAACCTTCTAAGCAGCTTACACAACTCCTTTGGACGTTCATTTTTCACTAAAAGTCTATCTTCAATTTCTTTTTGTATTCTATTAAATATTTATTTACTCCATTTAGAGTTTTATATAAATGCTTGTTTATATTCTTAAAATATCTTTTTTGCTCAAGTATTGAGCTTTTACTTATAGTCGCTGTATACATTGCCCTTGATCTGTCCACCAAGTTATGGGCCTCATCCACTAGCAAAGCATATTGTCTATCATTTGCGCTGTTTTCATTTCCATCACCAAAATATCTCCTAAGGTGTGTTCTAGGATCAAAAGCATAGTTATAGTCACAGATTATTATATCTACCCAAAGGGATAAGTCTAAAGAAAATTCAAATGGGCATACTCTGTGCTTTCTGGCATATTGCTCTATTATGTCTCTACTTTGAATGCTTTCCTGGGTTAAAATATCTCTGATAGCATCATCTATCCTATCATAATAACCTTCTGCATAATTACAATTCTCTGCTTTACAGTTACTTTCCTTCTCAAAACAAATTTTATCCTTGGCTGTTATTACTACTGCTTTTATCGATAGTCCACTTTTCATAAGCACTTTTATAGTGTCCTCAGCCACTTGACGGGTTATTGTTTTGGCAGTAAGATAAAATATCTTAGAAATATGACCTTCACCTAACGCCTTGACAGCAGGAAAAAGTGTTGAGATTGTTTTTCCTGTACCAGTAGGTGCCTGTGCAAAAATATTATTGCCCTCATATATAGTCTTGTACACCGCTACAGCGAACTCTCTTTGATTTTTACGGTAGCTCTCGAAGGGAAACTGAAGCTCTGCAATGGATTGATTTCTCTCCTCAATATTAGCTTGTATAAAGCTAAACCAAGTCCAAAGTTTATCCAACATTTCTTCAAAAAAACTTGCAGCTCCAAAATGTCATAGTTAGCAGCGATGACCTTATACTCTTCACTGTCCAAGTTATAATAGGTGATTTGTAATGCTATTAAGCTTAAACTATTCAAAACAGCATAAATATATGCATACACCTTAGCCTGCGCCCAATGCATAGGATTAAAATCCTTATCTATATTCTCTAAGGAATGATATGTGCTCTTTATTTCTTCAATAGTCGTACTATCCTTTGCTAGTATAATCCCATCTGCACGTCCCTCTATCAAGAAAGCAATGCCATCCTTTTCTATGGGAAGGCTCAGATTAAGTTCATTTATATAATTATCGCCCAGCTCCAACTTCCGTTGTTTTTGAAGCTTCTGATGAGCATTAGTGCCTAATACTGCACGATTATTGCTAACATAGGAGTCATCTAAGCTGCCTGACTTTAGTGCAAACTCCACCATTTGACGCACCGAGAGTTTTATTTGATTAATTGCCATAGTCACTCTTGTCCTTATATTAGTTTTTTTAACATTACTATTTTTATTATATAATAGTTGGATAAAGTGTGCATTAGGAAATATAAATAGCACTGTTTCTCTTGGTTACTGTATTGACTAACACTATAACCCGTTCTGTATATAGTAACCTTATCTTACGTTGTGTAATCTAATATTGATTTTATTTAATTAATGTGGTATTTTATATATATTAGATATCGACAAAATATTGTTTATATGGTTTCTAAATACATAGGAGGTACTTATGAATAAAAAAAGAATAGTAATGTTACTTTTGGTTACTGTGTTATTATTAGCTCTTACTACAACTGTATTTGCATTGCCACTATGTCCAAATTGTGGTTACGGTTGCGATAGAGTTACTACTTGCCTAGAAAATGGATATGACCAAGTTCAAATACTTTGTCCAAATTGCGGTTATGTATGGTCAACTACTACTGTATTGTGTACTCATGGTGTATTATTTTTACAAGATTAACTGATATAATTAAACTAAACTAATATTATAGAAACCATATAAACATTTGCTTATTATAAAAGCTTTTCATGTTATATATATGAGCGTAAAAAAAGAGCATTCCACTTCATAATTTGGGAATGCTCTTCTTATTATATCTATATTACTTTATCAAGCCTAATTCTTTTCCTACCTTAGCAAAAGCAGCGATAGCTTCGTCTAAGTCTTCCTTAGTATGTGCAGCTGTTACTATTGTTCTAACTCTTGCACCATCTTTTGCAACTGTTGGGAATACTATGCTTTGTGCAAATACACCTTCTTCAAACAATCTTTTACTTAATTCTATTGCCAATTTGTCTTCGCCTGCTATTACAGGTGTAATAGGTGTTTCGCTGTGTCCTGTATTAAAGCCTAGATTGTTTAGAGCCTGCTTTCAAGTATTTTGCATTATCCCATAGCTTATCAGTAAACTCTGTACTTTCTGAAAGAATGTCTATTGCTTCCATACATGCCATTACTGCTGCTGGTGGCATTGCTGTGCTGAACAGGAATGGTCTGCCTCTGTGATTTAGCCACTCGATTAGGTTTCTTCTACCTGCAACATAACCGCCTACAACACCAATTGCCTTTGATAAGTGTACCTATTTGAATATCTACTCTATCGCATAAGCCAAAGTGATGTGCCGAGCCTTGACCATTGCTTCCCAATACTCCGCTTGAGTGTGCATCATCAACATAAGTTATACAGCCATGCTTCTCTGCTAATTCAACTATTTCAGGAAGCTTTGCAATATCACCGTCCATGCTGAAAACGCCATCTGTAATGATCATCTTTGTCTTATATTTGTCCTTAACTTCAATAATTACTCTCTCAAGGTCTTTCATATCGCTGTGCTTGAATCTAACTACATCAGCCTTGCTTAGACGGCAGCCGTCTATTATGCTGGCATGGTTTAGCTCATCAGTTATGATAACGTCACCCTTATCAGTTACCGCAGGTATACAGCCTGCATTTGCAGTGAAGCCTGATTGGAATGTCAATACAGCTTCAACATGCTTAAACTTTGCAAGCTTTTCTTCCAATTGCTCATGTATTGTCATGTTGCCTATAATTGTTCTAACTGCTCCTGCTCCAACTCCCCACTCTTCTATACCTTTGATTGCAGCATTCTTTAGTCTAGGGTGATTAGCAAAGCCAAGATAGTTGTTTGAAGAAAGATTAATAACCTTTTTACCGTTTATTGTACATCTTGGACCTGATGCACTGCCTAATACAGTAAGCTTTCTGTATACACCTTGTTCCTTTAGCTCGTTTAACTTTTCGGTTATAAAGTCTAAATCATGAATACCCATTGTTTTACCTCCATATTATTAATTTTTATTTTTTAATGTTTAATTTTACTGTTAGCTTTTCTAACATATCTTTTGTCATGGATCAAGATTATATTCAGGATTCCAGCCCCATTCTTCTCTCGCTGCGCTGTCGTCTAATGAATTAGGCCAGCTGTTTGCAATTGCCTGTCTTACTGGATCTACATCATATGTAAACTCGAATTCTGGTATATGCTTTTTAATTTCAGCAGCCAACATTTCAGGGTCAAAGCTCATTGCAGTTACATTAAATGCATTTCTGTGTATTAGTTTGTCTGGATTAGCTTCCATTAGGTCATGGATTGATTTCAATGCATCAGGCAAATACATCATATCCATGTATGTATCAGCTCCAATAAAGGAAGCATATTTCTTATTCTTTAGTGCTTCATAATAAATATGTACAGCATAGTCTGTAGTTCCACCACCTGGAAGTGCTCCATTTGAAATTATACCTGGGAATCTTACCCCTCTAGTGTCTAATCCAAATCTATTGTGGTAATAGTCACAAAGAAGTTCTCCTGCAACCTTAGTTACTCCATACATAGTAGAAGGTCTTTGAATCGTATCCTGTGGTGTATTATCAGCTGGTGTGCTTGCTCCAAAGGCTGCTATTGAACTAGGTTGAAACACTGATATTCCTTGCTCTCTTGCTACTTCAAGCACATTGTATGTACCATTCATATTGATATTATAAGCCATTTGAGGGTTCTTCTCTGCAGTTGCTGAAAGAATTGCTGCTAAATGTATAATTTGGTTTATATCATGCTTCTTACATATTTCTGCAAATTTTTTTCCATCTACAACATCTAGAAGTTCAAATGGACCTGATTCTATAAGAGTTTCATCACCCATCTTTATAATATTGCTGGCAACAACATTTTCAGTGCCATAGATTCCTCTCATATAAGTTATAAGCTCTGAACCAATTTGTCCTAGTGCACCTGTGATTAATATCTTTTTCATTATAAATCCTCCAGTCTGATATAAAATATTTTATTTTATTTTTGTGTTCTATCTAGCATTGTTTTTCAATTACATTATATCACCTATTTTATGAATAAAAAATAGTTTTGTGCAAATATTAAATACATCTTTATACGTATGTACTCCTATGGAATACAAATGTTTCTAATATTCAGGCATATTACTTTCAAAAACACAGTGTAGTTTATATAGCAACCAGACATATGACTAGTGTAATTTTCAGTTCATGAGATTATTAAAATTGGTTATTTGTGTCAAAACCAAGCTTTCTTCTTGGTTTTCTGCAACAATCATAGTATTACCGTCTTCCGATATATAAAAATCGTCAATAACTCCGTCGGAGCTATTTATAACATCTATCTCCATGCTTTCCTTAAGCTCTATAAGACCTTCATCTAAAATAAAATATAGTTTATCCTTTGAGCTACATACATAGCTTTCATTATTTTCATAGTGTAAATATTCTATATCCATAAAAACTTTGGAGACAGATGAATCTATATTATAAACATACAGATTTGAGCCTTCAGAGTATGAGCAAGTAAAAGCAATAAGCTTTCCAGAGATGTTGTAACTTATATTTTCTATCTGAGCAACAGTTTCTGCTTTAAGCTGTAGTAGTGTATCAATTCTTATAGCTTCTTTGGTTATCAAATTCAAGCTATATATTGACTTATATGTAGAAATATCATCATTCGCTTCCTTTTCATATAGACTGGAAGTTACTATTGCAAGCTTTGTTTCATCTTGGTTCCATACAATATATCCAGGTATATACTCCTTCTCATCAGATACAAAAACTTCCTTATTTATGCCTTCTGTAATATCATAGATACACAAGGTTCTTTCGCTATTTATATATGCAATTTTACTACAAGTTGGAGACCATGCTATTGCAGATGCATTTATTTCTCCAACTAGTGAACCATCTGAAATGTTAAAAATCAGTTTATTTGAAACAGTTATATACTCTTCCTCTTTAGACCAGCTAATGTTCCATTCCATATCATTTAACAGTTCTTCATTTGCAGTACCAATCAACTGCAGCGTGCTACCTTTTTCTATATCATAAACATACAAACCATATTGATTTATTATAGATTCTGCAGCGCAATATATTACGTATCTTTCACTAGGCGAAGTAGAAATTAGTGCCCCTTCTGAATAAGCAATATTCTTCCCTATGACTTTTTCATTTTTACCTTTAAGCACCAGTATATTATCTTCCTCACTATTTCCCAACCTTTTTACTTCTAGAGAATTTCCTGCATATATTTGCTTATAGAAAAGCAGGCTTTGATCATCTTTGCCAGTGTATTGATAACTCATGTCTCCTGTATTCATATCTAACCTATACACATCAAAGCTATCTTCACGTTCACGTTGAAGCTCTATAATATCTCCATGCTTCCTGTATATATTAATATTATCTTTAAAGCTTCCTATATACCTTTGACTTTTTATAGGAACATTTGCTGCAACCTCTTGACCTCCCGGACTTTTTGTACAACTTATTGCAGTAAGACATACCATAAGTACTAAAATCATTATCTTTTTCATATTGACCGCCTTGTCCATTTATTTTATTTAATTCTTTCCATAAACTTGGCAATCAATACATTTTTTAAAAGCAATTATTTACTAGAAAAGCTCTTCAATCGAGAAAAAACCTTAAAATCTCCTGTTCTAAATTCTGATTGAAGCATTCCCACTCCTTCTTTATAATTCATATACTCCTCACTACCGTCTTTATAGGTACGCCTAACCACAACACAATCATTAAAAGTACCATAGGGAACGATAACCGAGGCTTTTATGTCAATGATTTCATAGGAATTTTCTTCGCTGATCCACTTGTTTCCCACTTCAATGGGAAGTTTAAGTACTGTATCCTCCAGATTATTTTGTTTCTTTAATAGATTAGTGTGATCATAGCTTTCACCAGACATATAAACATGCACAATGCTATCTTCCCTAACCTCATAGATATCTGATATTACAGTACCTCCATTATCTCTAGTCAATTGATATCTGTTCTCTTCTTCATATTCTACTCTCAAAGTGTAGGAAGCATATTCATTGCCCTCCCCCTCATATTCCCATATGTAGCCTACCTTCATAGGCATATACAGACTTATGTCTTTTTCTTCCACTGTTGGCGTTACAGACGGTGTTGGTACTGGTGCAGGAGCCTCGGACTTCTTTGCAGTACAGCCTAGAGCAGTAGTAGCAATAAAAAGCAAAGCAAGTATTAAAATCATACCCTTATATAACAATCCTTTGTTCAAGCAAATCACTCCCTAAGTATATTTATAACAACATATTTTTTTCTGTATAAATACATTCATGGTGCATATAAAGTAAATATCTGCTATACTAAAAATAAAATACTAAGGAGGCGTGAGCATGAATTCTATTAGCAGAAATTCAATTATATGTGCAATCGTTCTTTTAGTTGAAGCTATAATATTAAAGCTTGCTAAAAGCATGCGTCTATGGATATACATAGCACTTCCTATTATTGCAGGTTTTACAGCAATGGAGCTTTTGAAGCAGCCATCCAAAATAAAGCTTGTAATTCCTAGACGCTCTGTCAAAAAACGTGTATTAAAATAAACAAAGCAGTCAACGTGCATATTGCTGAAGCCTAATCAGTAATATGCATATTTTTTACGCATATCAGCGGAATATTTACAGTATAATTTTCTGTATTAACATTAAATATTATTCATATTTAAAAAGTCAGGTAAGACAAATAAAAACCAGGAAGCTAGTTCCTGGTTTTTATTTTTATTTAGTTAGTATAATTACTATTCTTTAGTACATTTATGGTAGCTTTAAGATCTAGCATATCGTTTTCAATCATGCCTCCACACATTTCTTGGAATATCTCTTCCATATCATTAAAAGACTTTTCTGTATCTATAAGCAGCTTTTGAAGCTCTTCAGAAGATTCACCAAAATTATTAAGCTTTAGGTACTTTGTAAAAACTTCAGTAAATGTATCAAGGTAATAATAGAAGAACTTCCTCACAGAATTTAAAACCTCAGGATTAGCCCTAACCTCTCCTATTATCTTTTCTGATAAATCACATAGTCTTTCTATCTTTGCCTCTATAATCGGATTTTCTACTTTATGAAGCTCTTTTCTAATTGCATATATCTTATCAAAGGCTTCCTTTATTACTCTTTCTAGTTCGTTATCTTCTTTTTTAACCACTTTTACAACATCTTCATTTTGTTTTTTATGCTGTTTTGCCCTCATAATCGCATTTCGAACTATATTGTAGAAAATAATAATGGTCAACCCAGCAACTGTTATAAGTGCTGTAAGATCTAGTCTCTTAGCAGCTAAAGTTACTATTACTGGAATAAGTGTAAGTACAAACAAAAGTATATTCCAGTCGGAAGTATTTTCATTTTTGGGTTGTTTGGAGGTTTCCTCCACCTTCTCTTTGTTTATTGTTTTGCTCTGTTTCACATTTATTTTTGGTTCAGTTGGTTCAGTCTGTTCAGGTCTGCGTTTTTCTTCCTGCTTTGGAGGCATTTGTGAGTTTGTACTCTTACTCTCGGCTGCTCTGCTGTTTGATATGCCGCTAATTATCTGAAACACAATGCCTACCACACCAAATGCTATTTTGAAACCCAAGTTAACCATTGAAAAAACAAGATCCAATATTCCAAATGGTCCTCCAAAACCTCTATTCCTATTATATCCACCTTTTCCAAACTCATCAAAATTATTGTCAAACCTACCATGCCTCAATATCATCCACTCCCGTTCAAAATCAAATATTATTTAAAGTTATCACAATACCTGTTTTGTATAATATAATCATACTTATTATATATACGTAAAACAAGTATAGTTTGTTTTAATTTTTTTGAACTTTTTTTAATATAGCGAATTAACAAAAAAAGATATCGAGGTTATACCCCCGATATCTCTTTTTCTACTCTAGGTGGTTTTGGACCATGAAACTGATAATAATCAGTTTTTAACATACCATTATATAATTTACGTTTCTTGTCAGCTCTTCTTCCAAACAGCTTCTCAAAGCTTTCATGGGCAGTGATTATATAAAATGACCAAGTATCAAGCTTTTTAAATACTTTCCCCATGTCCTTGTAAAGGGGTTCTACGGATTTGGTATCTTGTAACCGCTCTCCATAAGGAGGATTTGTTACTATGAAGCCATATCTATCAGTGCTACTTAATTCTCTAACATCTCTATTTTGAAAATGTATTTGATTTTCTACTCCTGCGAGTCTTGCATTATCACGAGCTATCTTAAGCGCTCTATCATCTATATCATAGCCTTGCAATGTTAGTTTTACATCTGTTTTAATTTTCTGTCTAGCTTCAGTCCTTGCTTTATCCCAGAGTGCCTTTGGTGTAATATCCCAGCTTTCTGCTGTGAATTCTCTATTTAAGCCCGGTGCAATATTTAAACCTATCATTGCCGCTTCAATTAGTATTGTACCAGAACCGCAGAAAGGATCAATCATAAGTCTGTCTGCATGCCACGGAGTAAGCATTACCATTGCGGCTGCTAAGGTCTCCTTAATCGGAGCTTCATTAGCAAGCTCTCTATATCCTCTTTTGTGTAGTGCATGTCCTGTTGTATCAATATAAAGAATTACTTTATCTTTATTTAAAAACACATGGATAGGATATTTAGCTCCCCTCTCAGGAAACCAATCCAGCTTATGCTTTTGCTTCATGCTTTCCACTACAGCCTTTTTTACTATGGCTTGAATATCCGAGGTGCTAAAAAGCTTAGATTTGATAGAGGAAGCCTTAGCTACAGGGAATTCCGCATCTTTAGGTATCCATTTATGCCAAGGCAGCTTTTTTGTATTTTGAAACAGCTCCTCATAGTTTTCTGCGTGAAATTCACCAACCTTTAGCAATATTCTCTCTGCTGTACGCAACCAAAGGTTTGACAAACAAATTCCATACTCATCAGTTTCAAAGTTAACTCTTCCATCCACTACCTCAGTAGTCTCATAACCTAAGTCTCTTATTTCTCTTGCCAGCACTGCCTCTAATGCAAAATTGCATGGCGCTGTTAATTCTATTTTGCTCATATATTTCTCCTCTTTTGTGGTAATATTTCTATTCCTACAATTTCCTGTCATATAAGTATTATACAATATGTTACGCACTAATCAATTCTTACTTTTAATAATTTTTTATTCATATTGATTATTATTCTAATTTTTATTAATTATTATAAGCTATATGTTTTTACATGTATAGAATTTAACGACAAAAGGATACTAAGATAAAAAAGAAAAGGATTTGATTTGATGAAGCTTAAACGTGCAGAAGAGATTCTTAATTCAAAGGATAATATTGATGTGTTTTATAGGAATAGTCCTGTTTGGATTGAAGACCTAGATTCAAACAAAGATAATGCGGATATAATCATGCTTGATAACAAGGCTAGGATGAATGTACCAGTTTGGGATTTGAACGAGAAATAGAAGGTAACAAGGGGATAGACAAGTCCCCTTGTTAACTAGATGCAATTTCTTCCGAAGCTTTCTTTTCTTTTTCTATGTACTTGGATATATATTCTTTATAAAACTTTCTTTTTTCATTTACAATATTATTGTCTTTGGCATCCCTATCTAAGTATATTTCTAAATCATTTTTCAATATTGTTTCTATAGTTTTCCACGATACTGGGCATAAAAATTTTAATGGATTAACATTATGTTCATTTTTATAATTATTATTTATCTTATATTCTCCTTCAATCTTATCATCTTTTATGAAACAAATTTTATTCTTCTCAATCCAGTCTCTATGATATTTGTATTCTTCAAATTTTTTCTTCTTTATTAATCTTCTTATAGTTCCCTTAATTTCTTCTTTTCCATTGTTTTCTACTATATCTTTTTTAAGTTCTTTTTTCAGTTTTTCATGTATTTTTTGTCGTTCATCAATATCAAAACCAAATATATGATATGCTTCATCTGGCAAATATTCTATATATTTACAATCACGATAAGGACTTTCTTTATAGTGAGTACCTAGAGATCCGACCGTATCAAAGTATGTCTTTAAATATTCTGCTGATATTAATACAACGGCTTCCCTTAATAAACTATCTGACATCTCCGATATTTCCCCATAAAGTATAGTATCAGTTTCTTCCAAATTAAACTTAAAAAGCTTCACACATTCGATTCCATTCTCATAAGGATTTATATTGAATATCACATTGTTTATAGTTTCTTCCAACTCGGGTTTTCCTTCATTAATTTTTATTGAAAACCCTGTTCCAGTTACTTGAGATACTTCTATGTAGTCCTTAACAAGATTAAGCCTATTATTAAACTCTCCTTGATTACGTTTGTATCTTTGATGTGAAATAAACTTTCTACTTTTTAATTCGTTGTCCATCTCTTCTTTAATCCTTCTATTGGGATAAAAATCACTTGGAAGCTTGAACTCCTTTTGAATTCCAGAGTAATAGTCCCCTTTTTTCTCTCCTATTTCTACAACACAAGTTTCTTCATTAAATTCTCTTACAGCAAGCCGAAGTAAATTATTATGTTCTTCTTTAGATTCTGAGGCTCCATTTGCAATATTTAACCCAACAGGGTTAATGTTTCTAACAAAAAATACATACCAAGTTTCATTATTGTATTTTACTATTGGCAAAACTCCACCAGATGACCAACGGTAATATACATCATTAGATAATTTTATGGGAGTCATATCATCATTTCTAAAAAAGTTATCTATTTTTTCAAAATCCTTCGTTAGCTTTTTAGCTGAATTCTGATTCCAATTTCTGATTACTTGCTTTCCAGCATTACTATATATACCAAACTTACTTGAAGTATAATCTACTTTTAATTTGAAATTATATTTTGCTTTACCTTTAGTGCCACTGTATTTTTCCTTTTGTAACTCAATTTGTTCACCCTTTAGGAGTAAGATATTAAATGCATACCCTTTCCAGTTTTTTATTATATCTAAGTTATTTGCATAAATAACTGGTGGATTTTTTGTATTAGTTACCTCATTCTTTGCATCTCTAATTAATATTAGATTTTTAATAGAACCGAAATCGAAAATGGAACTTAATTTACAAATTGGTTTTTTTTCAAGAAAGTTTATGAATAGAATAGCAAACCAATAAAATATAAATAATACCCCTGCTACAATCGTTTTAAAGTTAAATGCAATAATCCAAAAAAGTATGAATGGTATAATCGGCAGCTTATTATATATAGCTGTACCAAGACATATTAAGTCCACTAAAAACACAAACAGTTCACTTTTAGCGTCCATACCTCCCTTACTTTTTCTACTATAAATTACTATAAAGCTTATGAATATCAATGATATTATCAATATACTCGGTGGATAAACCGATTTGATGTTTGCCCCATTCTTCAAGTATGGATATACAAGCGTTATAGATGCCACAATGCTTCCAATCCATCTAAATAAATTATTATTGTTATAACCCATAATTAACCCCCCCTCAATTTGTCATTGTATTATTCAACATAATACATATATTTTCCTCTATTGTAAAATATTATTTAGAAAGGTTTGTAATTACCTAATTTTTCATTGTACCTTCAATTTTTTCCACCATTCGCCCCTTGTCGAATTATCTCTATATCATTGTCGTAATTTCCCAGGAAATAAGTCGGTGCTATAACATAATGCGACAGCATGTCTTTTATTCCTTGATATCAAAGGATCTTATTATTCTGTTGAATAATATAAGGTATTGAGGCTTCCAGTCATCTTCGTTTACAAAGAAGCTAACCCTATAAATTCTATTGTTTGCACCCTCAATAAATGTCTCATAGGCTCTGATATACTTATCTTGATTTGTCCGTCTGCTGTAGTCTAGAAGATAGCCCTTGTTTTGGTTTGATGTAATCTCCTTGACCCTGTAGTACTTAAAGTCCACTACTCCGACAGCTGACTTCTTAGATTCATCAATAAACTGCTTTAGAGGCTTATCTATATCCCATACCTGCACAAAACCATGGATCTTTTTATCCTCGGACATGAAAGCTAAATTATATATTATCTCTCCTCCGCTAAATGCCTGCTCTATAGTAGACCAGTTTGAAGGAAGCGTGAACTCAAATTTATCCTGTAGTGCTGTATATTTCTTTAGGAACTGCCTTTCTGCCTTTTGGTACTCAATGCTATTCTTAAAGGTTTCTGCTATAGGATTAAAAGCATAGTATAATGATCCAATAAACAATGCTAGTATAATAATCCCAATAATAAAAACTAAAGCTCTTTTTACAATAAATAGTTTCATCGCACACTCCCCTTGCATAGCTTATTTATAACTTAAAATCACCCTTTTTACTGAATATTCATCGTGAAAAAGTTTATATTATACTGTATTAGATTGGTTTATATATATGACTTTTTTTGATGTGTATTGTATAATTATCTTTAGATATATAACATTCAGGGAGGTAAAAATATTGAGATACATTGATTTTAGAAGTGATACAGTTACTATGCCTACAAAGGAAATGAGAATGACGATGGCAGAAGCAATCGTCGGAGATGATGTATATGGAGATGATCCAACAGTTTCAGAGCTAGAGAAGCTGGCAGCGGAGATGGTTGGAAAGGAAGCTGCTATGTTTGTACCAAGTGGAACTATGGGCAATCAGCTTGCAGTAATGACTCACACTAGAAGAGGCGACGAAATAATTGTTGAAGAAAATTGTCATGTAGTAATACATGAGGTAGGAGCAGTAGCTGTTTTATCTGGTGTAAATATGAGAACAATAAAAGGCATAAACAGTGTTATGAGACCAGAGGATGTTGAAAAAGCTATCCGTGAGGATGACATACATCAGCCTGAGACAACACTTATATGCATGGAAAATGCTCTGTCAAATGGCAGAGTAGTACCCTTAGCTGTGATGAAGGATATATATAATATTGCGAAAAAACATAATTTGTCTGTACATTTAGATGGTGCAAGACTTTTTAATGCAGCTGCATATTTAGGTGTAGAAGCAAAGGCGATAACTGCTTATACTGATTCTGTTATGTTCTGTTTATCAAAAGGACTTTGCTCACCAGTTGGCTCCATATTAGCAGGCAGCAAAGCTTTTATAAACAGGGCTAAGAAAAATCGAAAGCTATTAGGTGGCGGCATGAGACAGTCAGGCATACTTGCAGCTGCTGGCTTAATCTCACTAAAGGATATGACAAAGAGACTACACATAGACCATGATAATGCTAAGTACCTTGCAAACAGACTATTAGAAATACCTGGAGTAAAACTAGACTTAGAAAGCATCCATATAAACATGGTATTTTTCACTATAGAAAATCTCAAAATGTCTGATGCAGAATTTATCGAAAAGCTTTATCAAAAAGGCATAAAAGCTAATGGTGTAGAAAATGGAGAATACAGATTTGTAACCAACAATGATGTAACAAAAGAAGATATAGACTTTACTATTAACTACCTCAAAGAATTAATGTAATAAAGTAGGGGATGACACATAGGCGTCATCCCTTTTCATTACCCCATCCATTTTTTATACAACAGCTCTAATTTGGCTTCCAAGCTTTCTTTTTCTCCAAGTAGCTCTTGCAGTCTCACATAATCAGAGCCAGCTTGGTCTACCTCCAACTCTATAGCTTTAATATTTGTTTCAAGCTCTAATATTTCATTTTCCAGCTTTAGCTTTTGCTTCTGGATTTGTTGTTCATCAATCTTAGTTTGCTTAATTTGAAGCTTTGGCTTTTCTTTAGCTACAGGTTTTACAATATCAAGTGTCTTAGTTTTCTCTTTATATTCCTTATACTCTTCATAAGTGCCACCAAACTCAGTTATTTTGCCATTCTCCAGCTCCCAAACCTTTTCTGCAAAACGATTTATAAAATACCTGTCATGGGATACAAAAAGTATAGTACCGCTAAAATCTTCAACACATTCCTCTATCCACTCTCTTGAAGCTATATCCAAGTGATTTGTAGGTTCATCTAAAATCAGCATATTTACATCTTTTTGCATTAGTATGCATAATCTTAATCTTGTTTTTTCTCCTCCTGATAAAGCTTCAATCTTCTTAAACACATCATTGCCTTTGAACTTGTATGCCGCCAGCATATTTCTTGCTTCTTTATCAGCAAGCTCTAAATCATAGCTTATAGTATCCAAAACAGTTCTCTCAGGCTTTTCAAAAACAATATTCTGCTGTAAAAGGGCATATTTTATACTTTCTCCCAGTTTTGCAGTACCTGTATCTGCTTCTTCCTCTCCTGTAATGATTTTCAAAAGTGTAGTTTTGCCACATCCATTCTTGCCCAACAATGCAATTCTATCGCCCTTAAATAATGTCATACTGATATTATCAAGAACCTTATTATTATTGTAACTCTTAGATATATCCTTAAAAACAGCAATTTCCTTACCTGAGAAGCTTTCTTGACCAAAAGAGGCGGAAATAGCTCTCTCTTTTAGAGGCTTATCTGTTTTTTCCATTCTTTCTATACGCTTTTCTACAGCAAAAGCTTTCCTATGCATAGCAGGATTGTCTGCATTGTTTGCCCATTCATGCATTTTTCTAGCCGCTTCCTCCAGCTGCTTGATTTTCTTCTGTTCCTGTTCAAACTGAGCCAGCTTCTGCAAATACCGCTCTTCCTTTTCAACTGCATAGAAGCTGTAGTTACCTTGATATAGCTCTGCTTCACCTTCTACTATATCAACTATCCTTGTGACCACATTATCAAGAAAATACCTATCGTGAGAAATCACTAATACTGTTCCTTTGTACTGTTTTAAGAATTCCTCAATCCACTCTGTAGAATCAATATCCAAGTGATTTGTAGGCTCATCCAGCAACAACACATTGGTATTTTGAAGTAATATCCTGCCAAGGTTTATCTTAGTTTTTTCGCCACCACTTAGCAGCATAAACTCTTGATTCTGCATATTTTGTACTTATTTGCAGTCCATTACATACCTTTGCTATTTCACTTTCTATTGTATAGCCCCCCATAGCCTCAAAGCGTGATTGTATTTCTCCATAACGCTTCATAACCTTTTCGGTATAGTTGGCAGTCATATTATGTTCTAAATTGCTCATTTCCTTTTTTAAAGCAAGGTGCTTTTCAAAGGCAGTCATCAAAACATCTACGACCTTATAGCCATCAGGGTATTCTGGAATCTGATCCAATACCCCAATCCTTACTGTGTCAGGTATAGTAACGCTTCCGCTTTCATAGCTCTCTACTCCTGCCAATACTTTAAACAAGGTCGATTTACCCGCTCCGTTTTTACCTAGCAGTCCTACCTTTTCACCCTCAAATATTTCTAAGTTCAAACCCTTTAACACATGGTTGGCTCCATAGTATTTATTTAATTCATTTACTGAAAAACTTATCATAATTATCTCTCCTCTATATACAAAGCAAATATTTATCCGAGCACAAAAACTGGGCAGATGGATTCTCTCCTGCCCAGGCTACATCAAGCTTATATTTACTTTTCTATATAAAAATATATAAAACAAAACCCAGGCATAGAATCACCCAGGTATTAATATCATTTATATGAAAGTGATGATTCATCTGCTCAACTAACAATATCTAATTTTGGATAGACTTCCCCCTTGGGTAACTTTCTTTGCTGAAATACGAGCAACAGAATACCTTAATCTATCCAATAAATTGTTAATTGAATATGCGTTCATCATTTCACCCCCAATAGTTATAAAATAGCATAAAATTTATAGATATACAAGTATTAGCTTAATTTTAGGGATTCTTTACATATTATATATCGAAAGGAGACAAACTCAACAGTTAATCATTATGACTTATGAAGTTTTATTGTTCAATCTCGATTTTGCAGGTTTTTCGCCGCTCTTCTTCACTTCATTATGTATCCATGTGTTATTTTCATATATACTACGTTTCATAACATTTGTACCATCAGCTTCTTTGTAACAAAATAAAACTTCCTTGCCAGCAAATGACACATATAACATAGATTAATATACCTACACCTATTCTTTTTTTCATTTTTGTTTTCCTTTCTATCTAATGAATGGATTAGATGTAGATATTTACTCATCACCTGTCCAATCTAATTCATCATGACGTGTATCAATTTAAATAAGCAATAATATGATTGCTTGATTAAATTGATACTATGCTAGAGTCGTTATTAGTATTGATTATAAATCCTTGATGTGGATTATCCGAAGCAAAAAGAACCGTCCCTACCGCTTCCAAAATAAGTCTTGCACAAATTGGGAAATTTGATAGCAAGACTCATCTATTAGTTTACGGATTCAACAAGGGCATAGTTTTATATTATTTATAAAATTACTTTTCTTTTGAAAACACAAGCATATTAAAATATGTAGTTACATCAGAAGCACCAAACAAGCCTGCTATGCAACCAGCCCTTTTAGTAATTGGCACACTCTGGATAAGTTCTAACTGCCAACCACCTTGTGTTTCTTGATTAATAAGGTTGGCGTATGAATTAACTGCATTATTATAGCTGCCTTTTGAATCAATTACTAATCCTACTGATGCAGGAATGCATTTATATTCTTTCAAAGTTATCACCTCTTTTTTATGGAAAATCTTCTCCTCCATTAGGAGGATGGCATCTTAAAATTCGTTTAAAACCCTTGAACATACCGTAAAATATACCATACTTTTTCAATGACAAAATCATATAATCAGAACATGATGGGAAAAATAAACACGAGTCCCTTATTCTCCTTGGGGCATGTTCTTGATAATAAATTATTAATCTTACTAATATCTTTACAATCATATAATACCAATTCCATATCAACTAATAATTAAACAGTTATCAAGAATATTAAGGCGATTCTGTCTTAAATCATTACTTACTGTCAATTCTAAAGCTCGTAAGCCAATATTAAATTGACTCTCTTTAATGGCAAATTTCCTCTTTACTAAAGAGCATTCTCTTTTATTTAGCATATAATTTAAAATTCTTTCCGAATCTATTTTGCTTACTCTTAGCTGGGAACTAATAGTGGAAACAGTCTTACTGATATTATAATCGCAATAATTATATATTTTTTGTAAATCACAATAAGTTCCTTTATAGTCCACAATATATTGATAATAATTTTCTATATTAAGATAGCATAAGAACTTTTTCCACAGTATATATGAATATTCTTCTTCACTATTTTGATACAGTTCTGCTTCATCATAGAATTTTATAGCTTTATCATAATTTGAATCATCATAATAACATTCTGCTTTTTGCAAAGCGATATTATAAATTTTTTGCTCGAATTCTTTATTGTTTGGAGGTAGATACTTTCGTATTATTGCTAGAAATTCTTCTTTTGTAAATGAATTTCTCTGTTGCGATTGTAGTTCGTTTAATATATCATTTGCTACAATATATAGTTCATTAAATTCATCCGAGCTAATACTCCCTTTGCCTGTTTTAGAATGAACACTTTCCTCAAAAATATCTCTTTTGATATAACGTAAACCAGCTTTTAAAGAATCATATACAGCAGAGCGAATAATTGATACCGCAAGTTCTCCTAACAATTTAACCACCTTCTTTCATTATGACAAAAATTGTTGCACATACTAACTATATACCTAATTATACAATAAATACAATAAATACAATAAATACAATAAATACAATAAATTTCAATATATGATATGTAAAAATGCCCTTAAAAAATGGGAATATAAAATATGGCATTGAAAAACTAGTTCTTCAATTTTATTGACCAAACAGAAGCAAGGGGGGACGGTTCTTTTTGCTTCTATAAGTTTTATCTCTAAAATATATTATACTATACAATTTTTCACATTTCCCTATATTTCGTCCACCATTTTTCGACATATTCTGCACAACAAAAAGAAGCACAATATTTCAAGTGACAAAATCATGCTTCTTCTCAACCTTGTTTATCTAGCCTAATTACTACTTCTCTATATAATTCTTCACATTCTTAAGTATTATATCAATAGTTCCCTAACAGTGTCCTCCAGCCTATTTACTTTATGTGGAATTTTTCAGTTGCTTGAATTAAGGTTTCTGTCATATCATTTAGATTCTGAGCTGTCTCCGCTACATTTTGTGAAGAGGCGCTCATTTCCTCCATGGATGCTGATATCTCTTCTGCAGAGCAAGATAATTCTTTTGCTACACTGGATACAGTATCAATTTTTTGATTATGATATCCTTCTGTTTGTCTACATTGAGCATATCGCTGTTTACTGCATAAACCTTTGGTAGCATTGCTTCAATGCTGTCGATTATACTTCTGAAGGACTTTATAGATTCTCTTACTGTTTTTATTTGATTGTTCAACTTGACATCCATGCTGTCAGAAGTCTCTATAATCTGTCTGCTATCAACTGTTATATTATCCAATATTCCGTTTATACTCAAGGAAGATTTCTTTGACTGCTCTGCCAGCTTCCTTATTTCATCAGCTACTACCGAAAAGCCTTTGCCTGCCTCCCCTGCTCTTGCCGCTTCGATGGCTGCATTAAGTGCCAAAAGGTTCGTTTGATCCGCTATAGAATTAATAAGATCCGTAATCTCACTGATACGAGATATATTTCCTTCCAAGCTACCAATTCTATTTCTTACCTGCTCAAATGAGATATTCACATCCTTGATTGAGCTTTCCAATTGATAAAGCTGAGCTGAACTTCGATCCGCTTCTACATTTACATGGTCAACCTCACCATTTATATTTTGTATAGATTGCTGAGCACTATCAATGTTGCCTCCAAACTCCTTCAATATGCCAAGTGCTGCAATAATCTCTTCAGACTGAGAGTTTATGCCATCTGTCATATTATTTACAGTTTGTGTTACATCCTCTGATGCTGCAGCCATCTCCTGAGATACTGCTGACAAAGTTTGTGTATATTTACTTACTTGATTAGATGTACTCTTTACATCCCTTAGTACATCTGTTGTTTTTGTTGTAAGGGTATTCAAATCATCTGAGATTTGTTTGAATTCATCTGTGCCATTCATAGCTAGTTCTCCTGTCAGATCTCCTTCTGACATTTTGTTGAGGTTGCTTCTTATTTTTCCCACTCTTTTTGTAATTCCCTGAGAAAATAAGAAGTTTGCAATTATAGATAATATCATTATTACAACTGCCAAAACAATTGAATCGCCTATAATCTTATTCTTAATATCTACCAAGCTGCTAAAATCTATATCAAGTCCAGCCACACCTACTATATTTCCTTTGCTGTCCTTTATAGGTGAATAGGCTGACAATAGATTTTCTTCATCAAGAGATGCTGTTACAACAGTTTGACCCTCAAGTGCTGCAGGCAAATACTCATCCATAAAGCCTTCAGAACTAAGCTCTTCAAAATCAGTAAAGGTCGCATCCACTCCATAATAGCTCTTGTTATCCTTCATATAAACTGTATAGAAATAGGTTACATTTTTATCCGTCTTAAAATTTGCCATTTCCTGCTTCAATTCCATGTATTCAGTGCTCAACATACTTCCTGAGGCAACTAACTTAACATGCTTGTCCCCATCTATCACATCAACAGACTGTTTAGATATCTCCAATACTTCAGCTCTTTTTTCATTCATAAGGCTATTAAAGGCAAAAACTACATTTCCTATAAATAATAATATCGTGACAAAGACTACTAAACTGGTCATTATAAATATCTTAGAACCCAAACCCCTAAACTTCATTTTCATAACTCTCCCCCAATCAAAATACATAGCAATAGTTTCATATTTCTATAACTTGAATTCCTAACCATAATTCAAGATGCTCTCGAATATCTTCTGTAATTGTACCATTTTTACCGCCATCTTGCTATATTTTTAACTAACAAATTTAACAAAAAGGTGCTGTAAACTTTTAAAGACATAGCAATGAAAAATTCTCTTTCCATGCAGTGTTTATCAGCGCTTCACATTGAGCCTTTATTTGGTAAAAGTGTCTGGGCTGAAGTACAAAAATATAATCCCTAGTTGTACCCTTAGAGAACTTTAAGCCAAGCCACTCAGCACCTTTAAAATTCGAATCAACCTGTAGCTTTCTGAACTTTTCCAGGTAATCTTCCTCTTGTTTACGCTCCCTATGGTTATAGAATATAACGCTCTTACCAAGCTTGTAATAATCTTTTAGTTCATCTAAGCCAATATACTTATTGCCCTTCTGTCCCGTCAGTGAAACACTTTTTACTTGTAAACCGTTATCAGGGTCTAGAAAAACTATCTCGCAATCCTTCAGGCTACTCAATGCAGCATTATGCCAAGACTGTCTAAGCATATGGCGCTTCAAGGGGTTAGGTTCTCCGGTTAAATCCAATATACTGTCATAATACATGGTATTTAGTGGCAGAACTCCAGATTTTTGTACACTAGACACATTTCTTCTACCGTTTTCAACGATATCTTTCAAAATACAATAAAGCTCATTATCGTAGTCACTAAAGTTTTTCTTGTGAAGATATGAGGTGTATTTACCATCAGAATTATGATTTTCGTCGGGAGTTAAGTACCAGTTTACACCTAATGTTAAACCAGTTTCTGCTATACTTCTTAATAAAGCATATTTTCCGTAATCTCCTATATCTCCAACATATCTATTTTGCATATTATTCTCCTACAATCAATAAAATTCTTACCTTTAGTAAGTTTTAACATATTGAGTCACTCCCTAATTTTGGATATTTAGCATATCTAAATACAACACGTACTATAGATGCTAGATTATAATTAACGTATTTCATAACTTTAGTATCTATCAATCTATGCTTAGAGTAATCAAATAAATCTAATGGAATCATTTTCATATTCCTATACTAAATAGAATCCAATCTTCCCAATACCCCAATGGATCCCATCGATTTATAGGGTTATTCTCAACATAAGCATATCTGTTCTGCGTATATGGTGCAGTAACTCCTGTATACAGTCCTCCAAAAACATCATAACGATATTGTTCTATGCTGTCTCCATGTCGGTCTGTTAGCTCTGTTACATTTCTCATTCCGTCATAGCTGTAGTACATTAGTCGACCATCTGTTTTTAGTGATGGTTCTCTGCCTGGTATTACTTGTCCATGATTGCCAAAGGTTTTCTTGCTAACTACTCTGTCATTTGCCATGTTGTATTGGCTTAGTGGACTACCGTTTCCTGTATATTCGTTAGTTATGGCATTTGTAAAGCCATCATACAGGTAGGTTGTGGTATCAGTTTTTAGCTTTAGTGGATTTTTGATAATTTGCCTGATACATTAAACCCTCCTGCTAATATCATTAACGCTATATTAGCAGGAGGGTTTCTCTTGGTCAATAACTGGATAACCACTCATGATTGTCGAATCACAACCAGCAATGAAAATAGTTAACTACTACCGCTGATTTTTCTATATTATAAATCTATTTTCGTGTTAACTTCGGTAGCAGGCACATATCTGCAGGTTCTCTTAATGGATAGAAGTGCTTATTCTATATTTTAGTTTATCACTCTAAATATTTAAAAACATCTAAATATTATCTGCACTTCTATTATAATATCTACTATTTTTCTACCATTAATTTCTAGTTCTCCTAACTCTTCTGGACTACTAAATATTTTTTCGCTTTCTTCGTTATACGCCTCGATAAAATGAATTCCCTCCTCGGAGTGAGTTATAGAATAATTTATATTTTCGTATCTAAATTCAATTTCTCCACCTCTATTCAAGTTATCATAAAATTCAAGAATTGAGTCAAAGTTATCATATTTATTTTTTATATCCATAATATCATCCTTTCTATTTAAACCTATTACTTTAATGGAGGTGCTGGATTATCCCAATAACTTTTCGGTTTACTAAAATTTGGTTTACCATTTTCATCCCAAGTAATATCATGATCATGTGGATTTGAATGAATTTTGGGATTTCCATGTGTTGTATTATGCCTTTCAGTTTGAGCACTTCCATCAGGTCCTATTAGTGTATCAGTATTTCCTTGCGTATTTATATCACCTGGATTTCCATAAAACCTCTGGTCTTTTTCGTTTTTAGCTTTATTTGCCGCTACTTCAGCTTCAGTTAAATCTCCATAACCAATCACATCAGGTGTAAAATAATCAACGACTGCTTTGCCAGCTTTATCACTTACAGCCACTACTATAGTAAAACTAATAGCCAATGTAAGAATTAGATTATCCTTATGCACTTTAAATGTAGGCACCACCAAGGGCAATGCTGTAGTGGCTACTATCATAGGTGCAGGAGTTTCTTTAATGTTGTTAATATTAGTATTACCAGTCCACTTATCCTTATCAATACCCACAATCTTATTAGACACCCCAGCCACGGCTAGACCTTGTGATATTATCCCATTTTTAAAATCGTTATTATCATTTCTTGACACTATCTTTTCCGTACTACTAATAGACCTTGAACTAGAAGTAGTTTTCGAGTAAGCATCTTTAGGCTCATAGTAGCTGTTAACTTGTGAAATAGGTATATGATATTGCTTCAATACTGCTTTGTTTTCTTGATACCACTCTGATGGAGTAAATGCTCTAAAATCAAAACCATGTTTAACTGTCGTTGTCATATCTGTCCTAACAGAAACCGTGGTCGAGATTACCCCAGCATAAGCTGTATGTCGCTGTCTAGTCACCTCATACTTTTCGTAATATCTATCAGTTCTAGTCCAATCTGTTCTCCATCCATCTGATAGCTTAATTGAAGTATCATAATCGATATCGGGCGTACCACTCCATGAACCAATTTTACGTTCATCCTCAGTAGTCCATCTATCTCTATCAAGCTTTCTGATTTCATTTGCAGCTTCATGTATACTTGCTCTCTCATCTTTATCATCAGTAGAATTATATAGCTTTGTTAAATATCTAATATCAGCTTGTGCTGCTGAAGATAAGCCACTATCCCCATCTTCCCAATACCCCAATGGATCCCATCGATTTATAGGGTTATTCCCAACATAAGCATATCTGTTCTGGGTATATGGTGTCAATATATCTCCAGTATATGGGTCTGCTGTGGTGAAACGTCCGTTTTGTGCTCTATACCAACGTGCATTCATATCTATAAGGTTAGCCTTTGCATCATATCGATATTGTTCTATGCTGTCTCCATGTCGGTCTGTTAGCTCTGTTACGTTTCTCATTCCGTCATAGCTATAGTACATAAGTCCACCATTGGTTTTTAGTGATGGTTCTCTTCCTGGTATTACTAGTCCATGGTTGCCAAAGGTTTTCTTGCTAACTACTCTGTCATTTGCCATGTTGTATTGGCTTAGTGGACTACCGTTTCCTGTATATTCGTTAGTTATGGCATTTGTAAAGCCATCATATAGATAGGTTGTAGTATTATTCTTTAGTGGGTTTTTGATAATTTGCCTGCTACATTAAACCCTCCTGCTAATATCATTAACACTATATTAGTAAGAGGGTTTCTCTTGGTCAATAACTGGATAACCACCCATGATTGTCGAATCACATCGGCAGTATGGTTGATAGAATCCATTCCTTCTATGCATCTAAGAACGTATTTTAGTTTCTCTTCTGCTGAAAATTTAACTTTTCGTCCCATAAAAATATGCTCTTCCTTGTAGTAGACAGTTTTTATTATTTAAACTGTCTACCACAAGGGGAGCATATCAGATTAACTATGTAACCTTTGTTTCTATTTACTGTAAATACTTCTTGGTATTGTGCTGTTTACGCACATGTTTTAATACAAAACTATTTATTATCTTTAATCATTTTACTTAATTCAATAATTCCTATTTCAGTTGTTGCTCGGCTTCTTTCATCTACCGACATGTCCTTCCATTCTTTTTTTAGTTCGGATAGGAATTTTAGACTCATATATTGTTTCAGATAAACATTGTATACTTCTTTCTTTTCTTTAATAAGATAATTCTCCATATTGTCTAGTAGTATTTTTAGTTCTTCAATCTTTGCCTTATTCTCAGTGGATTGCAGGGCTTTTATTGAGCTTTGAGTATCATTGTAATCAATATTATTAACAATTTCTAAATATAGTTTATTAAATTGCCTTTCATCATTATCATAGTTCTCACTAGCACTACATGCATTTGTTAATAATGCAACTAATATTAATGCAATCATCAAAATTATCTTAGTTCTTTTATTTTCTATAATAATCACCCCTTATTCGTTATACCTTAATACTCACAAACTATTTGGAGATATTCTTCATAAATTCAATATACTTAATTAATTCTTCACTTGATTTTTTATAGTCTGAGTTCATCTCTATTATAAATTCTACATTTTTCAACATATACTCTTTGTACTTTTTATTATCTACCTCACTATCGTAAATCTCATAATTTTTATTAGAAATCATATTTTGTAAGTTTTCCAATCTATTCATAAATTCCTTTCTCTCAGTGGGACCATTAATTAGATATTTATATTGTGAGTTGTTTACAATATTCATTTCTAGTTTGGTCTCGTCTTCTTTTCTCCCGAATAAGTCAATAGCATCATTTAACCCGGGCGATGATTTGTTATCTGCTACTGAATTTATTGCTCTAGTAGGTAAGTATTTTTCATCACTTTTGTTATAAAAACTAATAAATAAATCTATGGCATCTAATATAAGGTCTTCATTTGTATTATTTTGTGCCGCTTCATTATATTTATCTGTATAAGATTTATCTTTAGATACAGCATATGGACTTGAACTACTGCTTATATAGTATATATAAACACTTTCTTTGAATGCAATGTCTAAATAGCTTTTTATATCATTTGTAGCTAGTATTTGGATTTCATTAGGTTTAGATGGTGCAGTAATGTAGACTCCAATACCCTGACCTGCACTGTTGCCCGTCCCCTTATCCTTATCAATACCCGCAATCTTGTCAGACACCCCAGCTACTTCTAACCCCTGTGATATTATACCATTTTTGAAATCGTTATTATCATTTCTTGACACTATCTTTTCCGTACTAGTTATAGACCTTGAACTAGAAGTAGTTTTCGAGTAAGCATCTTTAGGCTCATAGTAACTGTTAACTTGTGAAATAGGTATATCATATTGTCGTAGTACTGCTTTGTTCTCTTGATACCACTCTGATGGAGTAAAGGCTCTAAAATCAAAACCATTTGTAATTGTAGTTGTTGTGTCTGTCCTAACAGAAACTGTGGTTGAGATTACCCCAGCATAAGCTGTATGTCGCTGTCTAGTCACTTCATACTTTTCGTAATACCTATTAGTTCTAGTCCAATCTGTTCTCCATCCATCTGATAGCTTAATCGAAGTATCATAATCGATATCGGGCGTACCACTCCATGAACCAATTTTACGTTCATCCTCAGTAGTCCATCTATCTCTATCAAGACTTCTGATTTCATTAGCAGCTTCATGTATACTTGCTCTCTCATCTTCATCTTCAGTAGCATAGTATAAATCTGTTAAATATCTAATATCAGATTGTGCTGCTGAAGATAAGCCACTATCTCCAGATTCCCAATACCCCAATGGATCCCATCGATTTATAGGGTTATTCCCAACATAAGCATATCTGTTCTGGGTATATGGTGTCAATATATCTCCAGTATATGGGTCTGCTGTGGTGAAACGTCCGTTTTGTGCTCCGTACCATCTAGCATTCATATCTATAAGGTTTGCCTTTGCATCATAATTCTTGCCTGCGAAGCTGTTTGTGTTGTATGGTGCTGTTACTCCTGTATATAATCCTCCAAACGCATCATACCTATATTGCTCTATGCTGTCTCCATGTCGGTCTGTTAGCTCTGTTACATTTCTCATTTCGTCATAGCTATAGTACATAAGTCCACCATTGGTTTTTAGTGATGGTTCTCTGCCTGGTATTACTTGTCCATGATTGCCAAAGGTTTTCTTGCTAACTACTCTGTCATTTGCCATGTTGTATTGACTTAGTGGGCTACCGTTTCCTGTATATTCGTTAGTTATGGCATTTGTAAAGCCATCATACAGGTAGGTTGTGGTATCAGTTTTTAGCTTTAGTGGATTTTTCTTTTCCTTTTTGTTGCTGTTACCATTACTATTACCATTGTTACTCTTTTCTTTGTTCTGTCCTGGTGCATATTCTGATTTACCTGGTGCATCTCCAGCTTCTTTATTCCAGTATGCTTCTTCTCTTGATACCTTACGTCCAAAGGCATCATAGCCATACTTTACATAGGTGCCATCTGGGTATTTTACTTCGGTCAGTTTGTTTGCTGCGTTATATATATACTCTACTGTATCTTCTCCTGCTTGTACCCCTGTCATGTTGCCGTTTGCATCATAGCTGTAGCTGTCATTTCCATCAGAGAGTAGTCTATCAGCTGCATCATATTCATAATCCAGTGCTTCATTGTCAGTTACATAATTTATTCTGTTACCATTTGCATCATATTTGTATGTTGCTTTTGAGGTTGGGTCTATTAGATAATCAGGCTTTTCTTCATAGGTAATATATCCAAGCTCAAAATCTTCGTCTGTTATCTCCAACTGCCATGGCTTCAGTTTCTTTTGTTTGTCTTTTCCGTTGTCTTTATCTTTCTCCTTGCCATGTTCTTTGTCGTTACCGTTGTTTTCTTTTTCCTTATTGCTATTACCATTTCCATTACTTCCGCCATTTCCATTGTTGTCTTTATCTTTATTCTTGTCTTTATCGTTTCCTTTTGCTTTATCAGCAGCTACCATAAAGTTAGATGTTAGAGTCTGTATAGTCAGCTGTGCACTGGCTGATTTTACTTCCTTATCTTTTCCATTTTCCTTATCTTTTTCATCAGTACTGCTTTCATCTTCCACTCCTTCCATAAAGTTTGGAAGTGGTCTGTATCTTTCTGGCAGCTTTAAGCTTTTATCCCTTATAGCTTGAATTTTTGCTATTGGGTAGTTAACTTCTTGCAGTCTATCCATTTCATCATAGCTATAGGTGGTAATTGCTCCGTCTTCTTCTGTTTGGCTTATCTTGTTTCCTGCTTTGTCGTATTCGTATTTGTAGGATGATATTATTGTTCCATCTTGTTTCTTGTTTGTGATTGTGATTAGCTTACCGTCTTCGTCATATTGTCTTTCTTCTGTTATTCCGTTTGACATTTTCCTTGCTGTTTCTCTTCCTAATGAATCATATTGAAAGCTTGTTATGTTGCCGTCGAAATCTGTCATGGTGCTTATTCTGTTATCTTCATCATAGGTGTAGGTTGTTTCTCTGTCATCTACATCTGTTATGCTTGTCCTATTTCCTGCTGCATCGTATACAAACTTTAGCAGCTTTTCTGTTGTTAGGTTGCTTTGCAGTGTCAATCTGCCATTTGCGTCATATTCATATGTGTCTGTTGAATATGGTGATACAGCCTTAACTATTTGTCCTATTGCATCGTATTCATAGGTGTTACTTTCTTGTTCGTTGTAGTTTATTTCTGTTGTTTGTCCTCTTTTATTGTAGGTATAGGTAGTTGTTTGTTCTTTTGCATCTTTTGTTTTTGATAGTCTTCCTGCTTCGTCGTAGGTGTAGCTTGTTTTGTTGCCTAGTGCGTCTGTTTCTTCTTCAAGCTTGCCTGTTGTGTCATATTTGAAGGTTCTTTCGTTGCCTTTTGTGTCTGTAATGGTTGTTAGGTTGCCTGCTTCATCATATTTATATTCTGTTTTGTTTTGTTGTGTGTCTTGTACTTGTATTAGCTGATTCTCTGTGTCGTATGTATATTTTGTTTCTCTTCCCATTGGATCAGTTTGTTTTGTTAGGTTGTTTTGATTATCATAGGTGTATTCTGTGGTTCTGTCCAGTGGACTTTTTTCGTTTGTGAGTCTATTCATGTTGTCGTAGGTGTATTGCCATGTGTCTTGTAGGGAGTTTGTGTATTTTATCATGTTTCCTACTACGTCATATGCCCATTTGTTTTTATAGCCCAAAGCATCTATTGTTTCTGTTAGTCTGCCAAGCTGGTCATAGTTCATAGTGCTAGTACCGCCAAGCTGGTCTATTGTTTTTGTTATATTTCCTACTGCATCATATTCTGCTGATACAATAGCTCCCATTGGGTCTATTGACCTTATTAATTGTCCTGCTGCATCGTATTCATATTTTGTTGTTGCTCCTAATCCATTTGTTTCTTCTGTTAGTCTTCCTGCTAGGTCATATTTGTAGTTGGTTGTTGTTCCTTCTGCATCTATAGTTGCTATTAGTCTGCCTATTTCATCATAGTTGTTTTTAATTTCTGCTCCCATTGGGTCAGTTTCTTTTATTGCACGTCCCATTAGGTCGTAGGTGTAGGTATATTTGTTACCAACTGCATTGGTCATGGTTGTAACTTGTCCTCTTAGGTTGTATGTAAATTCTGTTTTTGAGTTTTTGGGGTCTATAACTTTTGTGAGATTTCCTGTGTTGTCGTATTCATATTTTGTGGTGCGTCCTATGCTGTCTTGTTCTTCTGTCATGTTTCCTAGTGTGTCGTAGGTGTAGCTATTCTTTTTGCCTTTTTCATCTTTTATGGTTGTTATTCTGCCGAGTTGGTCATATTCATAGTTTTGTTTGTAGTTTTCTGGGTTTGTTATTGCTGCTATTTGTCCTATTTGATTGTATTCGTATTTGTTTGTTCTTCCTAAGGCATCTGTTTCAGTTGTTATTCTTCCTAGGTTGTCATATTGGTAGGTTGTTTTGTTATTTTGTGCGTCTGTTATCTCCGTTACTAGTCCTGTTGCGTCATATGTGTAGGTTGTTATTGCTCCCTTTTTGTCTTGTGTGGATATTAGTTGCCCTAGTGCGTCATAGTTGTAGGTGGCTTTGTGTCCTAGTGGGTCAATTTCAGCTGTTTTTCTGCCTTCTGCGTCGTATTCATAGGTTGTTTTGTTGCCTAAGGGATCTTTGGCTTGTATTACTCTTCCTAGGTTGTCGTAGGTAAAGCCATAGCTTGCTCCTATTGCATCAATTTGCTCAATTAGTCTGCCTGCTTCGTCGTAATTGTAGGTGGTCACATTTCCTATTGCGTCAATTACTTTTGCTACCAGTCCATTGTTGTTGTATTCATATTTGGTGTTAGTGCCTGTTAAGTCCTTTGTTTCTATTATTCTTTGGTTTGCATCGTATTCATAGCTTGTTATATTGCCCTTTGGGTCTTTCATATTAAGTAGGTCACCTAGCTTGTTGTATTCAAGCTGTATTGTGTGACTCATTGGGTCTATACGTTTTGTTAGTCTTCCTGATTTGTCGTATTCCATGTGCCATTTAGCACCTTTAGCATCTGTTATTGTTTGTACTTGTCCATTTGAATTATAGGTGTATTTTGTTTGATTGCTTCTTGGGTCAATTTCTGTTATTAGTTGTCCTATACTGTTGTATTCCCATTTGGTCTCGTTTCCAAGTGCATCTATTTGGCTTGTTGGTTGATTTAGTTTGTTGTATTGGTATTTTGTTATGTTGCCCTTTGCATCTTTTATTTGTATGTTGTTACCTATTTTATCATAGGTGTATTCTGTGGTGTTTCCAAGTGGGTCTTCCATTTTTGTTATTTGATCCATTGTGTTGTATTCATAGGTGGTTTTACTGCCTAGAATGCTAGTTACAGCTTTAATTCTGTCTGCTTGGTCGTATTCCCATTTTGTTGTGTCATTGTTTGGGTTGTATATTGTTGTTCTTCTTCCTGCTTGGTCATAGTCTACTTTTGTTGTGCTGCCTTTTGGGTCTGTAACCTCTATAAGCTTATTCATTTTGTTATAGGTGAAGGTGTAGGCAGTTCCGTCAGGTTGTGTGTATTTTGCTTGGTTGGTTGTTATGTTATATTCCCATTTGCTTATTCTTCCTGTTCGGTCAGTGTATTGTGTTAGTCTGTTAAGGTCATCATAGATATAGTATTCTTTATTGTCTTTTGCGTCTACTTTTTGTATTAGTCTGCTTATTGGGTCATATGTATATATTGTCTTTCCACCTTCTGGATCTATTGTAATTGTTGTTCTGTTTAGGCTGTCGTAGGTGTATATTGTTGTTCCACCATTGGCATTGTTTACTTTAATCACATTTCCATTTGCGTCATATTCGTAGCTTGTGTTGTTGCCTTGTGGATCTGTTTCTGATTTCAAGGCTCCTCCTGCATAGTAGGTGAGGGTTGTTGTCCCTCCGTTTCTGTCTGGTTTGGAGGTTAGTCGGTTGTCTTTGTCATATGTTGCAGTGAGTTCAATTCCGTCAGGGTGAGTAACTTTGTTTATTCTTCCTGAAGTATTGTATTCATATTTATATTCATTTCCGTTGGGTAGTATTTCTTTTGTTAGGTTGCCTGCTGCGTCGTATTCAAGTGTTGTTTTTCTGCCTATTGGGTCTATGGTTGCTGTGGTTCTTCCCATTATGTCGTATTGTATTGTTGTGGTTCTTCCCAACATGTCTGTTATTGAGGTTACTTGTTTGTTTTGGTTGTAGGTGTATATAAAGGTTCCTTCTATGCTTGTTATTTTTGTTACGCCATAGGTTCCTTGTTCGTATGTTATGCAGCTTCCATCTGGAAGCTTTGTTTTTGTTGGTCTTCCTAGCTTATCTCTATTAAATTCTGTGGTAAGTCCCATACTGTCGGTTATTTTTATTGGGTTGCTCATTGTGTCATATTCAACAGTTGTATTCCTATTCAGCTCGTCCTTATATGATGTAAGCCAGCCTGCAGTGTTGTATTCATATGTTATTGTGTAGCCTGCTGGATTTTCTATTGTTTTTATCTTGCCTTCTTTGTCATAGGTATAGATTGTAATGTAGCCTAGTCCGTCTTTGAATTCTGTGAGTTTTCCTGATTTGTTGTATTTCATTTCAGTTGTTGCGCCATTTGGTTCTATTGTTTTTATTGGTTGTCCTATTCCGTCATAAATGTATTGTGTAATGTCACCTTCAGCAGTTGTTTTTTTGGTTAGGTTACCTTGTGTATCGTATTCAAAGGTTGTTGTGTTGTTGTCTATAGACATTGTAAGTAGATTACCTTTGGTGTCATATGTAAAGTTCGTGACATTGCCAAGCTGGTCAATTTTCTTTATCAGATTACCCTTGTTGTCATATTCAAAGCTTATGCTTGAGTTATCTGCATATACTTCTCTAGTTGGCAAACCCCATATATGGTGGTATGCATAGTATTGTGTTGCTCCATCTATTCCTATTTCTTTGGTGATGTGTCCTTTGTCGTCATATTCTCTTGTGATAGTACCTTCTATGCTTGTTATTTTCGTACAGAAGTCTTTGTCATTGTATTCATAGGTTGTAGTATTTCCTAGTGCATCTATTTCTTGTGTGATTAGCTTTTTGTCGTTGTATTTGAAGATATTTGTATTATCTAGTGCATCTTTTATTGTTGTTTGGTTGGTTTGGTAGGTAAATTCATGTGTTTTATTGCCTAAGGCATTTGTTATGTCTTTAACTTTACCGTCGCTGTTGTAGGTGTAGGTTGTTACTCCACCTTCTGCATTGGTTATGGAGTTTATTCGGTTTGTGGTGTCGTAGCCGTATTGTATTATACCTCCATCAGGTAGGGTTACTTTCTTTAGATGTTTTTCTGTATCATATTGATATATAACTTCATAGTCTTCTTCTGTGCTAACTTTTGTGATTACTCCATTTGTCCATGAAAAGTCTATAACATGTGCTGCTGTGTCTGTTATTTTATCTACTGTACCATCGCTGTTGTAGGTGAAGCTTTGTTCGTTTCTGTATCTATCAGCTTGTTTTGTAACTAAGCCTGCTGTTTTGGGTTGGTTGGTGCGCCAGGGTGCTATGTAGCCTTTGTAGGTTGCTTTGCTTCCGTCAGGTCTGGTTACTATATATTCATCAGCATTTATCCTTGTAAGGGTATTGCCATTTTCTGCTGTTTCGTAGTGTCCTTTGCTTAGGTCATAATTGATAAGGTTGTCTCCGTCATAGGATATGACAAAAGCATTGGGGTCATCTTTGACAAAGTTGTATACTAGCACACTTCCGTCAACGCTTATTTCTGCTATTGCAAATTCACTGTACATTTGCAGGTATGAGGTAAGGTTGTGATCCCAGCCCTTTCCAAATGCTCCTGTATCAGTGACTAGGGTTGAGTAGCTTCTCTCCAGCTTGAAGCCCATTCCATTGCCTGGTAGACTTATGTCTGTTTCTTGTAGTCTTAGTGCTCCTGTTGCAGGAGCTACGTTGTGATTTACATTATTGTTGAGTTCTGGCATATTTGGTGCTTCAATTTCACCTGGTGCTTGTGGGGGTTGGTCTGAGCCACCATTTGTTGCAGGAGAAGCTGGGAGTATGCCACTTAGTGGATTCGGTAGTGTAAATGGGTCTCCGTTGTATTTAGGAATGCTTCCTAGTATTTCTTCGGGTGTTAAGAAGGAGAGCATGTCCCCGCTATAGTCTGCAAACACTGCTGTACTAGAGCTTATTATTGTGCTTAAGATTAAAACAATGGATAGTATCATTGAAATGTGTCTATTTAGATGTATTTTATACATTTGGTACCCCCCTTAAATAGTTATGAAAACAACAAAACACCGTGCCGCTTGACATGGTGTTTATTCGCCATTACTTCGGCAACCTGGCTGTCATAGCATTTGCTTTAGACCCGTGGCTTTGTGTCCTTACCTTTCGATAAGTTTACCTTTTCTATTATTAATATATTTGTTATTGTGCCTATATTTTTACTTTATTGGTAATTGGTTAGTTAGATTATATATATTATTGTAGAAATTCCTAAAATGAATTTGTAACTTCCGTTTTTATTGATGAAACTGAAGTTAGTGGTACAGAAGATTTGATATAATTAATTAGATATCTGTCCTGAGTATATCAGGAGGTAAAATTATGTCGAATCTTTCATCTAATAAAGGAAAGCACCTTACTCTAGTAGATAGAATGTACATTGAAGATGCGCTGAGCCATGGATACACTCTTAAAGAAATAGCTGCTAAGTTAGGGAAAGACCCCACGACTATTTCAAAGGAAATTAAAAGAAATAGAATTGTTAGTAGCAGAAAAGGTCAACGCGAATTCATAACCTGTAATAATAAGAAGGCTTGTAATCGAAAGAATATCTGTTCTAGTGAATGTAATAGACTTTGTAAAAAATGTCCTACTATAAACTGTTACAGAACCTGCCCAGATTATACTACAAAGCAGTGCAGTATCCTCAGTCGTTATCCATATGTGTGTAATGGTTGTAGCAGAACAATAGTATGCCATATAGAAAAATATCATTATCGTGCAAAAGTAGCTGATGCAAACTATAGAGAGCTACTAAAGTCGTCAAGAGAAGGGCTAGATATTACTCCAGGGGAACTGAATCAACTGGATAGCCTAATATCTCCGCTAATACTAAAAGGTCAATCTATTTCACATGTGTATGAGAATCACAAAACAGAAATCAGTTGTTCAGAGAGAACGCTATATAAGTATTTTGACTATAATGTTTTTACAGCTAGAAATATTGATCTTCCAAGAAAGGTGAAGTATAAATCTCGTAAGAAAGCATCGTTTCCTAAAGAGGTTCCCACTCATCGTTTAGGAAGAACATATGATGAGTTTAGCGCTTTTCTTGAAGCAAACCCAGATATACCTGTGGTAGAAATGGATACTATACATGGAAATCGAGGCGGAAAGTCTATTCTTACATTCTTCTTCCGCAGCTGTTCTTTAATGATCGCTTTTCTTTTGGAGGCTTGCACACAAGAATGTGTTAAGGAAGCTATAGACGACATTTATGAAAGACTTGGTGCTGATGTTTTTAAGAGAACCTTTTCAGTAATACTGACCGATAATGGTTCGGAGTTTAAAGCTCCAGAGCTTCTTGAGTACGACGACTGTGGAAAGCAACGAACTAAGCTATTTTATTGTAATCCTATGGCATCATATTAGAAGCCACATATTGAAAAGAATCATGAATATATACGTTACATATTACCCAAAGGGAAATCCTTTGATAAACTCACTCAGGAGCAAGTAACGCTTATGATGAATCACATAAACAGTACAGCAAGGGCTAGTCGAAACGGTTGTAGCCCATTCCAGCTAGCCCAGATGCTGCTGGATAATGTGCTGATAGAGGAACTTTCATTAAAGCTTATATCAGCAGATGAAGTTCATCTAAAACCAGCACTTCTAAAAAAATAGAATAACGAAAATATGGACGGATATCGACGGAATTTAATCTTGCATAAAGATGGTCAGCGGAAGTTACTCAAACAATGTCCTTCCGGTGGCTTGTTAATCCTGCACAAAATCTGATAAATTTCCGTTATCTGCTATAAATATATACCTTTTTGATGTTTTTGCTAGTATAAACATATAGAAAAAACGGCACTTACTCCTTCACGCTCAACGTGTTGAAAAAAGCGGAAGTTACAATTTCAATTAACGTATTGTAGAAATTTGCAAGAAAATTTAGGGCAAATTTACTATTTTTTGTAGTAATTTTGTCCTATACAATAGATTTTGTATGTCACTTATGTTGGGTACACATAAGTAACTGTTGTTTGTCCTTTGGTATCAGTTGAAAAAGTCCTTTTAATAGTAGATAGATTCTTATACTATAAGAAGGACTTTCAATGGTCATTAACTGTCTATGTGTCGTGCCTGGGAAAGCGCTGATAAATGCACATAAAAAACACAGTTTATTTGTCGTCTTGAATGATTATTCAAGAGATTATCCAAAGATTACCTTAATATGGTAACACACTTGCATTTATTTCGCACATTTGAGTAATACCAATACTTTAAAGAGTTCCTTTCTTAGAACTCTTTATTTTTTGGACATAGCAACGCTAGGCTGGCATAGTAGATTTACTACCCTGACCATATTACATGCCATATTTGCTAAAGTGATATGTATCTTTGCACGCTCTGTTCTAAGATACCTACATCTTCGCAATCCATGATTTCTCACCATTGTCGCAAATCTTCTTTCCACTTTAAAACGCTTATTGATGGCTTCTTTGAATTCCTTTGTTTCAATTCGTTTCATATCATTTAGAACAGCATCATATCTGGCTGGAACTTTTATTATTCTTCCTCCTCCTTGACGTTTTCCATTCTTATCTCTATAGATACACTGCTCTTGTAATGGGCATTGTTTGCATATCTTGTTATCAAATTTGAATACTTTATATTCTTTGCCATTAGATTTATCGATACTATTAATATATTCTTCTGTAGCTATTCCATTAGGACAGGTGACCGTCTTTAAGTCTTCTGTTATTTTAAAATCTTTTATTCCATAAAAGTTTACTTCCCTGCTGGACTCTTCGTAAAATGCTATGTTGGAAATGATTTCATTATCCTTTAAATATGCTCTATTATCTATTGTTCCATATACTTTATCTGCTGTGATTTCTTTTGGTTTTAATCCAAGATTCTTTTCGGTTTTCTTTATTAGCTCCACAAGCTTTTTTTCATCACCTACATTGAAAGGGGTTTGCACTGATGCAAGGATTATCTCGCTGTCTTCATCTACTATGATATGGTCTTTATAGCCTCTTTTTATATTTCCAGGTGATTTGTGAGCTATTCTGGCTTCAGGGTCTACAACGCTTACTATTTTATCTTTTTTTCCATTTGAATATTGGTCTATTATGTCACATAGTATGCAAAAAGCATCTTTGTAACTCTCATTTGATTGGAGCTCATCATATGTCTTTAGATAAAGGTATGCTGCATATTTCTGTGCTATTTGCAGGTATCTTTTTACACTTACTTTATCAGCCTTCTTGTATTCTTCTTCAATCTCATTTTCGAATTGTATCAATTGTTGTTCTGCAAGAGATTCATTGAATTTATGTATTTCCCTTATTACTTTACGAAATGCATTGCATATTAGCTTTTTGTCTGATGGGTAGTTAACATTTGCAGCTACATCGGTTGTATCTATTAAGTATCTCTTGGATTTAACTATGTTTATTTCAATACACTTTTTTACTATTTCATTAAAAAATTCATCAAAGCATTCTTCTCCTATTCTGTTTACTCTAAAGGCGCAAACAGTTGTATCGTCAGGCACTTTGTCATCTAGAGATAATCCCAAGAACCAACGGAATGCAATATCTGTTTGAATTCTATTTACTACTTTTTTATCTGATAGAGTGTATAGGTATTGCAATAAACATATCTTTAACATCATTACTGGGTCTTCGGATGTTCTGCCTATATCGCTGTATTTATCTTTTACTATGTCATAAACAAATGAGAAGTCTATAATTGAATCTATCTTAACAAGTAAATGATCCTTAGGTACTAGTTGTTCAAATATCATGTGATTGAATATATCAATTTGTCCATTTTTTCTTCCTAACATATCCTTAAACCCCCGTAATTTCAATGCTTTACATATATTTATTATACCATATATTGTATAATAAATTAAGTATTATATTAAAATTAAAGAGGTATAACACGGTAATTGAATATATTGTATAATTATTATCAGGTTTGCATATTTATTTATGAAATTTAGTTTATGTCGAGTAGACTGGAACCTCACAGCGCCAGCCCCTCACGGATCCGTACGAGCCCAATTAAGGCATACGGCTCTTCATATCATCTTACAGAATATATTGTATTCGATTTATTCATAGATACTTACATACTTTTTGGGGTTCGGTAACGGATTTATTTTAAGATATAGGTTGAATTTATTATAGTCAAAACTTTTCCTCTGACTTCTTCGGTTAAGCCATTTGTATAGTAATAATTCTATTTGGTATTTATATTCTTTTATCATATATCCATTATCAGTTATTCCATAGTATTGAAAATGTCCTCTAAGTTTCGCCTTAGCGGTTTCAAAGACTTCATGAATATTATACAAGTTTCTGACTGCCTTAATCCAAATCTTAAATTCTTTTAATTTTGCCCTGAATTTCTTTTTACTTGTCTTTCTCTTCACTCTAAACTTTCCGTTTTCGCTTTTTCCACAATAGTGTGTGAATCCTAGAAAGTCGAATGTTTTAACTCTGCCTAGTCCTTTTGCCTTACTTGTTTCTTCTGCAAATCTTCCAAACATTATTATTTTAGTTTTATTCTCTTCTATTTCAAGATTGAACTTTGCCAGCCTGTCTTTTAACTTCTCATAAAATCCTTTTGCATCTTCATCATACTGAAAACAGCATACATAGTAAGTAGACCTAGGGAACTTCCCCCTAAGTCTCTCTCAGAACTGTACGTGAACCTCTCAGCTCATACAGCTCCCATTATCCAGCCGATGGTAGTATCCCAAATTTCCAGTGTGCAAACAATTTCCTATCACGTTTTGCTATTTCTCCTAGCCAGTACTCGGCTCTTTGTCTTGAATTTCGTTTCTTGCATTTTCTTCGAACCCAATAAACAAGACGTCCGTTAATGTATCTTAGAACCTCATATATTTCTGATTTATAGAAATGCGTGTAATAATTAATCCATCCCTGTATCTGTTTGTTGAACATATTTGCTATGTCCCATAGGTCTTTATCCGGCTTTAACTGCAACTTCCAACCACGAACTTCCTTTCGTATGGCTTTCTTTGCCTTTTCTCCCATTGCTGGTAGAAAGTTGGTGAAGAACTTCCCATACTTATCCTTTGCGTGTCTCGGTCTGAATGTATATCCCAGAAAATCGAAAGACGTATACTCATGATTACCTTTACGGTCATCATCTTTACAGTACACAATTCTTGTCTTCTCCAAATTTAACTCCAATCCAAAACATGCAAATCGTTCCTGTAGCCTACGTTGCAAATATTTCGCCTGTTTCAAAGACGCACAGTGTGCAATTCCATCATCCGCATATCTAGCCCACGGGATGCTCGGAAACTCTTTTACCATAAAATCATCAAATACATAGTGTAAAAATAGATTGGCAAGTACAGGACTGATTACCCCACCTTGTGGCGTTCCTGAATTTCTTGGAACAATTATTCCATCTTCCATTTGAAAAGGTGCAACCAACCATCTCTGTATATAAAGAAGAATCCATTCTTCTTTCGTGTGGCGTTTTACCATTTCCATTAGGTAATCGTGTCTGATGTTATCAAATAGACCCTTGATATCAAACTCTAACACCCAGTCTTTTCTCCAACACCTTTTTCTTGTCACTTCTATTGCCTGTATTGCCGATTTGTTTGGTCTGTACCCATAGGAATTTTCGTAAAATATCGATTCCACACTTGACTCAAAGTATAACTTCGCCACCATCTGCGCTATCCTGTCTTCTACGGTTGGTATTCCTAAAATACGAGTTCCACCATTCTTCTTTGGTATTGCTACTGCTTTTACAGGTTTCGGAAAATAACTTCCTGACGACATTCTATTCCAAATCTTGTAGAGATTATTATTTAGCTTCTTCTCAAAATCTTCAATAGACTGCTCATCAACTCCGTATGTTCCCTTATTTGTTTTCACTCTTTCATAAGCAGTAATTACTGCTCTTTTGGAAATACTATATGACTTTGTTTCTTGCATAAGTTCCTCCTCCTTTCAAAGTTGACTTATTCTTGAAACTGAATAATTCGGGTTCTTCGCTCCATTCCCATTACAGAAACTTCATCACTATTACAACCCAATCTGCCCCCATGACTGCATTGGTACTCTTATCTTACGGTTCTTCCGCTTGATATACTCCCTTAACATCAGCCCGTGGGTTCCCACGTTCCGTACAGACGCCTGTATTAAGTTCATGCCACCTTTATGCCGCCCACCATCTAGGCAGTAAACAGGTTTCCCCTAGACTTATCCCAGATTAACGACTACCCCCTGGTTTTGATGGAATCTCTACGCTTTCGACATTTTCGTAAGTGGTTCACTTGTTCATTCATCTCCTTAATACGCACTTGACAGTTTTATCACTGCCTTTTCCTTAACGCTCAATACCATGGCTTTTGACCACAGCACCTTAAGGTAGTTTGAAGCCTCCACCTGCATGGCGATTTCGGCGAGCCTACCGCCATCATCTGTACAGCATAGCTGTCTTCAAGTAGCTACGCTACTTGGACACGCCTTCGTGGCGCACAATCATCAGCATATCTTACTATTCTAGCCTGACCTTTGCATTCTTTGCTCACTCTTATTTTGAACCATAAGTCCAATACATAGTGAAGATATATGTTTGAGAGTACTGGAGATATTATCGACCCTTGAGGCATTCCTGTTTCAGTTTTCATTATTATTCCAGCTTCCATGACTCCTGCTTTTAGAAACTTCTTTATTAACTTTATTATATTTGGGTCTTTTATTCGCAATTCGATAAATCTTATTATCCACTCATGATTTACATTATTAAAGAAACCCTTTATATCTGCATCCACTATATAGTTAATCTTTTCATGTTCTAATATCTTATTTACGTAACTTTCGTACAAATATAAATCATGTAAATACCAATAAATTGGAATCCATAATATAACAAGAGGTGAAAGCCTCTCCCTTGCGAATTTGTTAATTGTGCAAAAAAAACAATAACGAAGGGGGTTTTCACCTATGAAAAGTATAACATTTATTACAGGTGAATTTAAACAGGAAAAAACTAGTGCTTGGTTGGTTACGTTTGTAAAATATGTTCAAAAGCTTGATTTTGTAAGTCTACTGGATAAAGTCAAAGTTAAGATGAAAAAAGTAGATTATTCTGTTCAAGATAAGCTATTAACCATTGCAATATCTATAGCCGCTGGATGTAAATATACCTCAGACATCAATGAAAAGCTCGTTCCTGACACTGTCATTGCAGAGTTGATTGATATACCAAGGTTTCCTGATCAGTCTCAAATTAATGAACTTCTACGAAGGATGACAAAAGAAAACGTTGAGCAGCTTAAAAATGTCCATCATCAGCTGTTCATGCAGAATACTACATGCTTATCTACTACAGAAAAGATTGTTGTTGATATTGATCAATCAGGTCTTATTGCTAATGGTAAGACGTATGAAGTAGCACAAAGAGGTTATTTCTGTAAGAATAAAAACCAGAAAGGATATCAATTGTCTGCTGCATTTTGTGGCGATGATAATAGAGAAACTATTTCACTTTATCTTGATGCTGGAAATACCCATTGTAGTAATCGGTTTGACGATCTGCTTAACGATACATTATCAAAACTCAAGGATGTGGCAAAGGAAAATAGGCTTATTCTGCGGCTTGACAGTGGCTATGGCTCTAATGAAAACATAGAAAAACTCAAGGACAGAGTAAAGTTTGTAGTAAAAGGTTATTCCACTACAAGAGCATCTAATATAGCAAAAACCATTGCTAAAGAAGAGTATGAAGAAATTGACCGTTTTGTAGATACCTACGAACTTCCGAGTGAAGGCGACTTACGATTTATTATAGTGAGAACCTTAACACGTAAAGGTGATTTCATATATACTATGCTGATTTCAAACATTAACAAAGCTGAGATGTCAGCCCATGAGCTATTTCACTTTTATAACCAGAGACAAACCATTGAAGCTTTCTTTAAAACCTGCAAGAATGTATATCATATGAAAAACCTTCGTACTAGGAAGTTTGACGGCATCTATGCATTCTTGTGGATTGTTTTTATTACACACAATATTATTTCATGGATGAAGAGAACGATTTTTCATGAAACGAAGATGGAGAATGTAGGCATAGGAATACTGATAAACAAATTGGGAATGCTTGTAGCTGAAGTACGAAGAACAGCAGAAACCATGGAAATAGTCTTGCCTGAGATCAGTGCTCTTGGCAGAAGGTTTGTAGAATGCATACAGCAGAAGTCTAAATCGGTATGGCAGACTTAAACATTGTTCTGGAATAAATTAACATATTATCAAGTTTCCAAGATTTCCAAGATTCAGTATGGCTATCAATTGGTATATTTTAACTACATAAGATAATTATTGAATTTAGTTATTATTTTGGGTTATACATATCTCATTAAATTGGTATCATAGCCAATGTATGGATGGCAACAAATTTACAAATCGTGTTTTTCTGTTTGTACGAAAGTTACGTATTTAGTTTCTTTAGTGCATCATGGCAACTTCGATTTGGTCTGAATCCATAGGAAAATTCCATAAAGTTGGGTTCATAGATTGCTTGTAGTATTTTGTTTAGTCCACTTTGTACTATCTTATCTTCATATGCTGGTATTCCTAGTGGTCTCTTTTCTTTACCGTCACCTTTGGGTATATATACTCTTTTCACCGCTTGTGGCTTGTAGCTATGCTTCTTTAGCTTCTCTACTAGCTTGTTTATATTATCATCCAAACTCATATCATATTCTGCTTTTGTCATTTCATCAATGCCTGCTGCTTTATTACTGGCAAGCTCTTTATGGCACTTAGTTAACATTTCTTTGTTTAGATAATGATAAAGTGATGTAAATACCTCTTTTGGCTTTTCTTTTGATATTTCTGTTATCCTAATTAACTTCGTTTCCATTAATTCTCCTATTCCTGTGCATAGTTAATGTTTCATTAATTAGGGCGATAATATGTAGTCCCCTTCCCTCCACTGGCATTACCCTGTTTCATTGGTACTATTGGACTATCCGACTCCCTGATTGTCTTTTGACATTCTCCTGTATTAAAGTTGTTTGCCATACTCTACTTCCGTAAAGAACATTCAGGGTCTCCTGGGTTGCCGTATAATCATTGTATAACATGCTTGGCTCTCAGACCCCGAGAAAGTCACATTGAACTCACCTTAACGCTCAATGTGATATTGTCTTCTGAACCACTGAAATCATCGACCTTTCTATTTGGGACTAACGGGGCTTAATCACTTTCAAGCCTGCTACCTAACTGTCAACGCTTAATATGCAAGATTACTCTTACCTATCCATGACTCGCTACTGATGACTTGGTTTAGTCTTATCAGACAGGATTTCCACCTGCTAAATTATTCGCCATTTCCCAGACGCACCAGCACTTTCCCTGGCACCTTATTGTCCCATCTCTTTTGCTTAGAAGCAATAAGAACCGTCCCCACTGCTTTTGATTTTTAGCATGATAGTAAATGTAAGTTTAATTAACTTAATTTTGTTGATAAATATTATATAAGATAGTATAATAAGTATATAAGATATTGTTTTATTACATAGTAAGGCAAAATACCTGATAAAAAGTAATAATAAAAAACTATATAAAAACTTGTAAATCAGAAATATTAATAGCTAGAAGATTTCAATGCAACATAAACCTATGGCTTTATCCGTATATTGGCACTATATAACCTTTAATAATCATATTAGGTGATTGCAAAACACATTAAAAATAAGTTAAGAATATTAATAAGAAGAGTAATCTCTAGGATGACCATTTAGCGCGGAGTAAATATCCGAGAAATTTAACTATTTAGCTTGCAAGGAAATTTCCCCCTTTTTAGTGCGATTATGTGTGGTGATACGTACAATATTCGACAAAGAGTGGGGGGAATTCCTTCAAGATATACTCATAAAACCTTGTAAATTAAATGGTTACATGGTTTTACAATAGAGCAAATAAATTATATAAGGAGGGATTAGTAATGAAAAACATTGGAGAAGAAAAATTTGCAAACGCAATGCAAAATTATGCTTTGGAATTATTCGTTGACGAAGAAGCCGGAGTATTAGCAGATGATGATAACATGAAAATTGCGTGCTGTTAATGTTAGTATAACTTTGCACTGGTAAAAAAAGAAAAGTAAATAAAGAAAGGGATTGTGTGAATACATAATCCCTTTCTTTAATAAAAGGAGACTGTCATATGAAAGCATCTAGATATAATATATTTGTTTCAGTTGAAGATGATAAGAAGCTACTATATAATACGCTTACAAGAAAGTATATTATACTTGATAGTAGTTCACAAAATGCAGTTTATTCTCTATTGAAAGAACCAAATTCTCAACAAAAAACTGATAATCAAAATAATTTATTAGATTCACTTATTAGAAACATGATGATAATAGATGATGATTTTGATGAAATAAGTTATATAGAGTTTGAAGAAAACAAGTATAGATTTCAAGATCAATCCTTTAGTCTAATAATACAACCTACTCTTGATTGTAATTTTAGATGCACATATTGTTATGAAAAACACGCAAAAATTACAATGGACGATCAAACAGCTGACAAAATCCTTACATTTGTAGATAACATATCAAAAAAGGTCAATATACTGAAGATATCTTGGTTTGGTGGAGAACCATTGTTAGAAATAGATAGAATAATTCAATTAACAGCTAAATTTAAAATAATATGTGAAAAAAATAATTGTAAATATAAAGCTAATATGGCTAGTAATGGTTATTTATTTACAGATGAAATAATTGATCAACTTTCTGAATTGGAAATAAAATATATTCAAATTACTTTAGATGGCTGTCGTGAATATCATAACAAAAAGCGTCCTTTAGAAAATGGAGAAGGTACTTTTGATAAAGTTATGGAAAATATTATAAAGTTATCCAATAAGAATATTAAAATAAATTTCAGGGTAAATGTTGATGAAGAAAATTATAGTCATATATCAGATGTTTTTAAATTAATACCAAAAGAAAATAGAGGCAATATACGTATTTCTATAGCGAATCTGTTTCAAAATTCTCAAAAAATTAATGTATACGAAATATATAGGAAGTCTTTTGATGAAGGCTATATATATTCAAACAAAATAAACAAATTAGTACAATGTGAATTATGCAGTAAAAATGGAATGGCAATCGAACCAACGGGAAGAATAGTGCCTTGCTCACCTTGTGCAGAAAAAGGATTATCATTTGGATATCTAGATGATAATGGCAAATTTGTACTTGAAAATTCAGCCTTGTATTTTAAATTGAAGACAGTTTCAGCACTTAAACGTGAGAGGTGTAGGGAGTGTATCGAGCTTCCAATGTGTATGGGTAAATGCAAGTATTCTATGTACGTAGACAATGAAATATGCAATAGTGCTGTGCCAGATGGATTAACTGTAGAAGATAGAATTAAGCTGCATTATTATAGCGATTTACAACAAGAAACTAATAAGGAAGTTGGTAGTGTATGAATTTCAAATTATTAAGAAATAGAAATTTTACACTACTTATATTAGGCAAATTTGTTTCTCTTATTGGCTCTGTAATGCAGAGCTTTGCTCTATCCTTATATGTTTTAAAGATTACTGGATCTGGAAGTATTTTTGCTTCTGTTATGGCAGTATCTATTATTCCTAAATTGATATTTGGTCCTGTTTGTGGAGTGTTTGCAGATTGGTTCGATAGAAAGAAAATAATAGTATATCTGGATTTTTTAAGTGGAACTTTGACCCTTGGACTATACATAATTTCTATTACAGTAGGGGTTCAGCTGATTCATGTATATATTATTGTAATTCTTATGTCGATTATTTCATCGTTGTTTAACCCAGCGATTTCATCTGCAATACCAAGTATAATGAAAAAGGAAGAGCTTTTAGAGGCAAATTCTTTAAACTCAATGACTATGACATTAGGGAATCTTTTAGCTCCTATGCTTGCTGGCATAATATATGGGATCTTTGGATTGCCTATTACACTTTTATTAAATGGTATAAGCTTTATAGTATCTGCAATTTCTGAAATGTTTATTGATTTACATAACAATAATATATCAAAAGAGGATATTTCTTATGAAAAGTTTAAGACAGATTTTAGTGAAGGTATAAAATATATTAGAAGCAAGAGTATTTTATCTAAGCTATTGATATGTGCTTTTATAATCAATTTTGCTTTTAATCCAATGTTTTCTATTGGGTTAATGTTTATATCGAAAATGATATTGAAGGTAGGAGATTTGCAGTTTGGAGTATTACAGACTGCACTTGTGGCAGGTTCTTTAATAGGTACTCTACTGGTGGGTAAAATAACAAAGAAATTTGAATTAACAAAAATATTTTACTCAGGGCTTCTATTTTGTGGAAGTTTAGTTAGCTTAATAGCCTTGTGCTCAGCTTCGGTATTTTTAAATCTATTCCCGAGTAATGTTATACCCTTTATTACTTTAACGATTATAAGTATGATAATTATTTCAGGTGTTTCAGTAATCAATATTGCTATGACAACAATGAATCAAAAAGAAATACCAAATGAGCTTATCGGAAGAGTTATCTCTGTTTGGTCTGCTGTTGCAATGGGCGCTATCCCTTTAGGTCAGATATTTTTTGGCTTTTTATATGATAAGCTTCCTGGCTACATGCCTGCATTATTTACTACATTTGTGTTAATTTTTACGGCTGTATATTTGATGATTTCTCATACAAAGAAGAAAAAGGAATTAAATGTAGCTGCTGATGTAAGGTAATCGATTAATTACCATATACCCAACAACCACATCTCGTGACATCCTCCAGTTTGTTGTATGCAGAGTATCCATCACAAATTAAATACCCTTTGTATCCCTTTATGTAATTCTCTGAATGATCACCATTTCTGGATGGTTGATAATCATACAGTATGATAAGTAGTCCATCATCTGAGCCACGATAAAGCCACATATAAGTATTCTATTTGCCCTTCAAAATCATCAGCTTCCGACAAAGCTTTCTTTGAAAACATTGTTTTCAAAGTATCTTTGTCTTTATTTTTAAGGGTATCAAGTATTTGTTCCATTCTTGCATCCGAGTTGATAAAAGCGTTATACATACCCTTATCATTTTCAAAATTCACATTTTACGCAGCCGTTAAGTCTCTCGCATTAACATTATGCTTCATATTCGGCAATTTTTGATCTTGCTTTTGCAGATAAATCTTCATCACCTGCCATCCAATACCCCAATGGCTCCCATTGATTTATAGGATTGACTTAGTGGGCTGCCATTTCCCGCACCTCAGAAGCAAAAAGAACCGTCCCTTCTGCTTCTATGTGTTGTGACTGACACTTATTGATTACAATTAAACCATAAATAAAGATTGAATTGAATATTTAACCATGTTATTCTAATTATAGATATAAATCAAATAATTAGTATAATTCAATTTTACATACAGGAGCTGTAAAAACAATCCTTATCTTATATGTATGATTTTATTTGACAAAGAACGGACGGATTTCCGCTAGATAATTACAGAGTTTTTTAATAGACAAAAAAATTGGTTTGAGGGTGAGCATATGGGAAAAAAGTTAATGCCGGAAGACATAGAATTTTTAAATGAGGGGCAACAAATAAAAAAGAAAATTGAAGAAAAGTATGGTTCTATAAAAGATTTTTATGAAACAGAAAAGATAACTGAATTATCTCTCAAGGGTGTGAGAAATTACTGTGGTTATAACAAAATTACTTCACCAACCTTTAAATGCATAATGCTTAGAACGCTTGATGAAGGCTGGGACGAGCTAATATGTGATGATGCTGGACAAATCAAAAATTTCGCAATTAAAATTTATAGAGATATAATGCTCTATAAAGAAGCTAAGGACTATGTTTTGCTGGAAAAAGTAAGAGCATTGTGTGTTAAGTTTGGACTTATAAACGAAACTGCTTTAATGATAAGGTGCCTTGGAAAACACTTCTACTATAGAAATGATATTATCAAAACCTTAGAATATTATAACGAAGCCTTAGAATATTATAATGAAGCCTTAAATCTCGTTGATAAGAAAAATATTGATACATTAATATTTTTAACGGTTGAGTTGGCAGAATATCATTATATGGAGAGAGAAGTTAAAGAGGCAGAAAGATTATTTATAAAAGCTCAGAATTACATTGATAAATCTGAGAAGGTTAGTAATTCAGCCTTGTATAAATATTATTTTAAAAGAGGCATAATGTTAAATGCAGAGGAGGGGAGGCACTCTGAGGCAAGAGACTACATAGAGAAGTCAATTGTGTATGCAGGTGACAATACTGAGTTAAATAGCGATAAAGGGGCTGCATATTTGGCTATAGGGTCTACGTATAAAAGAGAGAGAATGTATGCAGAAGCAAAAGAATACTACTTCATGTCTTTACTAGAATTCCACGAAAAAGATATAAATGGTAGGTCATTAGCTCTTAATAATATTGCTGACATATATTGCATTTTTAAGGATTATGACGAAGCGATTAAATACATCGAAGCAGCAATGGAGCTATTAGATAAGGATAGTATTACTGAGAGACATTTATTAGTTGCTGAAACCTATGCTGAAATAAATCTAATGGTTGGAGATACGTATTCCTGCTATGAATATTTTAATCTTCTAAAGAAAACAATTGATACTTTTATTGATAAGAAAAATATAAAGAATAGTATAATTAGAATAACAAACTATATAGAGGATGTTATTCTATTAAATGAGTTATATAATGTAATTTATTATATAGAAGAGAATACGAATAATTATGTATATAAAGATGATTTGTACTCATGCATAGGAAGGATACATAAAAAGATAAATAAAAAGGAGGCATACAATGAATAAGTATAAAACAATATCAAAGTATTTTATAATCGCAATTTTATTTGCAGTTACTGTATTGGTAGCAATTCCAACAGAAGTAAATGCAGGAGATGGTTGCTATCCATACAATTCATGCATGATAAATCCAATAAATAAGTAAACCCATCACCTTATTGTGTATAAAAAGAATACATAAAAAAATAACAAGGTGCCAAGCTAGTCAGTTAGACAGTTATTTATAATATATTGTTTATTAACTGTCTATATGTCGTGCCTGGCACCTTGTTGTGCAGATAATTATGTAATAAAGATGCTTTGTACTCATATATAAGGAGAATAAAGATAAGTAAAAAGGAGGCATACAATGAATAAGTTTAAAACAATATCAAAGTATTTTATAATCGCAATTTTATTTGCAGTTACTGTATTGGTAGTAATTCCAACAGAAGTAAATGCAGGAGATGGTAGTGATCCATACCATTCATGCATGATAAATCCAATAAATAAGTAAACCCATCACCCTATAGAAGGTTTTATGCCTTCTGTTTTTTTGCAGGGAATTTTTTATAATTTAAAACAATAAGGTGCTGTAAACGACAGTTAGACAGTTATCTATAATATATTGCTTATTAACTATCTGTCGGTCGAGTAGGCGAAACCTTGCAATTTCAGCCCCTCAGTCGAGTAAGCCAAGGGATTCTCACCCTCAGCTTCTCACAGAACCGGACTTGAAAGTCTCCCTTCATCCGGCTCTTATCATTCAGCTCATTACAACACTCCTGTTGCGGTATTGCCAGTGTGCAAATAAATTGGGCTCTCTCTTCTTCACTTCAGATAGCCACATTTCCGCTTTCTTTCTGTGTCCTCGAAACCTTTTGAATTTACACATTGCCCATTTGACTAACCGTCTGTCTACACAATCTAATGAATACTTGGTTGCTTGTGGATTATATTTGCAAAAATAATTGATCCATCCTCTAACGATAGGATTCATCACTTCGGCAATCATATCTATTTTGCACCCTGTTTTCTTATGTATCTCTAGCGATTTTATCTTATCTCTAAAAGCCTTGTTTGAATTCTTACTAGCCGATGCTATAAAGTTTACACCTGTGCTACCATTTTTGTATTTAATGAATATTCCTTTGAATGTGTACCCTAGAAAGTTGAATTCTGTATTTTGGTGTTCCCTCTTCCTGTCTCTATCCTTGCAGTACACAATTCTGGTTTTCTTTGGATGCAGTTCTAATAAACAGGCTTGCATCCTTTCATTAAGAGATTCCAAAATCTGCATTGCTTCTCCTTCTGTCCTGCAATGCACTACAGCATCATCTGCATATCTCTCAAACGGTGCTTCTGGGTAGTGTTTCGTCATCCACACATCAAATGTATAATGCATAAACATATTCGCAAGAATTGGACTAATCACACCGCCTTGAGGTGTTCCAGAAGTTCTCTCTATGGTTGTACCATCCTTTAGCTCAAATGGTGCTTTCAGCCACCTTTCAATATACAATTGTATCCACGGTTCTCTAACATGCCTTTTTACCACTCTCATTAACAGTTCATGGTCTATGTTATCAAACAGTCCCTTGATGTCCAGTTCTAAGACAAAATCATACTTCCAACATCTTTTTCTTGCCTGTCCTATTGCATCTATAGCAGATTTGTTAGGACGATATCCATAGGAATCTTCGTGGAACATTGGCTCTACCACTGGCTCAATATACATTTTGGCTACCATCTGCGCGATTCTGTCATAGATTGTTGGTATTCCTAATCTCCTTGTTCCTCCTGCTTTCTTCGGTATCTCTACCGCAAGCACAGGGGATGGGAAGTAACTACCCGAACTCATCCTGTTCCAGATTTTGTACAGATTATTTTTCAGATGTTTTTCAAACTCTTCAAAATCCATGCCATCAATTCCAGCACTTCCTTTGTTGGCTTTTACTCGTCTATAGGCTTCTTTTACTACCTTCTTAGGTATATTATAAGGCTTGCTCTCTTGCATCAAATCCTCCTGTTTCCAGTTGTTATCCACTTTAAGCTGAATGACGACACCCCTTTGCTCCATTACCATTACAATAACTTCATCACTACTACAAGTGTCTCCGCCCCTGTACCATACATCACTACTTTCAGCCTTACCTTTCTGTGGCTTGTGCTTTTTCGTTTTGCATTATGATACAGGTTCCCACGTTTCACAATGGTGCCTATTATATGCTCATGCCACCTTCATACCGTCTGTCAAATAGCCAACTTTTCAGGTTACCGCTATTCTTGTCCCTACCCAGTTCTGAAAGATAGGTTTTGACAGCATTCACGCTATCGATACTTCGTCAGTGGTTCACTTTCGTTCATCTTCATATAACTCACATGACTGTTTTGACAGCCTTTTCCCTAGTTGTTCACTACCATGGCTTTTGACCGCAGCAGCATAGGGTTGTTTGGTGGGTCTACCTGTATAGCCCCCACCGAAGGACCTTCCTTCATCACCTTTGTGCCTTTCGTGGCACACCAGAACCGTGCTTGCACTATTAATGCACACGTCTCTTCACTCCATTGTTGATGTTGTGTAACTACTTCCCTTCATTGGCATTACCCTACTTCTACAGTATTATGCAGTAATCCGACTCCCTGTTGCATTGGAGTTCCTTACTTTGTTATTGCTTGGTCTAGTCTTACTCCCTCTGTGTGAAGAGCATTCAGGGTCTCTCAAGTTGACTGTATCATATCAATATATAGCATGCGATGGTCACCGACCCCGGGGAAGCCTGTATATTCTCGCTTATCGAATATACAGATATTGTTTTCTACTCAGGCAACAGTATTAACCTTCCCGATATGTATTTCGAGGCTCAATCCCTTCAACTTCACGCTTAACATCATAAGTTACCCGATGATGTTCAAGACTCGCTATGAGTGGTTTGCTAAACCTTTCTCAGTAGGCATTCCACCCACTATATGATACGCCCTTATCTTGACGCACTGTCTGGCACATATCCTATAACTCAAACTCAGGTTTTAAAGCTTTGTATAATATTCTACAATCCTCTGACACTAAAGGAGGAATTGTTTTGAATTCATCATAGTCAGCATATCTTGAAAGTATCGGTTCCATATTTTTATCGAAGACAATATGAAAATCTAATTTATTAACCATGACTCTGCTTGATTTGTTATTTGTAGCCTCTACAAAGAAACCATTATAACCCAGTTTTATTGCCTTTTCCATCAAAAGCTCAGTAAGCTTTACAACAATCGCTCCTCTGTTTTTGGAATTTCTAGCACCACACATAAACCCATGTATGTACTCGTTCTTTGATACTTTGCTTCCAGTCTTTTGATGTATAGTATCTAGGAATCTCATATCTAGTTCAGCTAAGAATGATATTATTTTATTCATTGGAAGCAGTTCGCCCTCAAAAACTGGAAGCTTCTCTTCAGGGTTAAAGCTCTCACAGGCAATCGCTCCAACTACTTTTCGTGTTGCTCTATCTCTTGCTATATAACAAAAACCTTGATCTGCAATATTTTGAATATATTCTAATGTAAAATTGAATATGCTTTTTTGAGATAAATTACTTATATAAACCATTGGCTCATAAACTCTAGTGCCTTTTATTTCCACACCAGAAAAAGCTTCAGCAAGACATTCTGACGCTTCCCGTACAGCTAATTCGTCGTTAACATCCAACATACAATAATCAATTCCTTGAACCATTGTTATACTATTAAAATACTGATGAAAAAGATTGTTACTAAGAATCGTAGTTTCACTCATACACTAAACCTCCTAAATTTTTTTGCTCCTAGTTAAAGATCAAGGATTACTATAATCAAAAGCGACGGTTCTTTTTGCTTTTCCCCCTAGTCCAAAAATGACTTCATAATTTGATTTTATCGCTCTATGCATCTAATTCACTATCCCAAATAAGCTTGTCCCTAAACCATATTATACTCTACAATTTTCCAGTCTTCCCTATATTTCGTGTACCATTTTTCGACATATTCCGCGTAAATAAAAAGAAGCACAATCCGCCAAATGGCAAAATCATGCTTCTTATCTATCTACTTCTCAATATAATTCTTCACATTCTTAAGTATAATATCAATAGTCCCATCACCATTTCTTTTTATCTGAAACTTGTCCTTGTCATTATAAGCTTCATCATCTATATATAGCTCTATCGACTTATCTACCTTAAGCCTCTTCCTCTTTAGCTTCTTCTCTGCCCAATCTCTATCAATTGGCACCTCAGTCTCACTGATGCCTTGATTTACAAGAGCCGCCTTATACTCTGCTTTTCTTTCTGTTGTATTTAGTACATTTTCCGCTAGCTTATCAACATTAAAGTGCTCGTCTTGTGTCAAGCTTTCTGAAAGCTTCTTACGGAAAACTTCGGCTTCCTGTGCATTGTCCTTGAAGGCTTTGCGTGCAAAGCTTTCTGAGGTTTTTTGGATTATTCTTGTGTTTTCTCTTTTATCTCTCACAGGACTTACTTTTATGAAGGCTTGGGAGAAATATAACTCTGGCTGCTTATCTAAAACAAGAAAGTCATACTCAGCTTCAGGAGAAGAATTTCTTACAAAGACTGCTTTAGATGGCTTTTGTCCTAATCCTGGAAGTCCTGTCTTGTTTATTCCTATATCAATGGTCAATGTCTCTTCCTCTTGCTTCATATAGTGAATATATGAATTTGCATAATTTAGCTTTAGAAGTGCAATTAGTGTGCCTTCCTGACTGTCGCAAAGACATACTGCAAAGTCCCCTGAGGGTTCTTTGTCTTCGTTACCCATGCACTTAAATATGTACTGTGAAAGCTTCTTTGCATTTATTACAAAGCTGTCATTGTCCTCAAATATTTCCTTACATAGCTCTCTGGTTATATTTACAGCTCCATCAAATTTACCAGTCTTGGCTTCGTCATCCTTAATGCATCTAAGTATATGCTTTTCAACGTATGCGTAGGTTTCTTCATTTAGCGTCAATTCATTATCCGAAAGCATTAGAGCATTGTTTTCCTTGTCTAATGCACAAAAATATACCTTGTTTATTATTATATCTTCAATCGCTCTCAAATTTCTTCCTCCCCTATATAACTGTTTATCTTATTACCATATAAAGTATACCATGATTTGCATTGACAGGGTAAAAAATTGTGAGCCTATATTATTTCTGCTTCCTAAGTAAAAATATGAAGAAACGGTCCTCCTATTATGGAGGTCATAACTCCGACTGGTATCTCAACTGGCTGTATCAAAGTTCTACCTAGGGTGTCAGCTAATATAAGCAGTATAGCACCCAAAATCGCTGAGTATGGGATAACCTTTCTGTTATTTGAGCCAACAAGCATTCTTGTTATATGAGGTGCAACCAATCCAAGAAAACCTATAGTGCCAGAGACAGATACAACACTGCCCACTATAATACAGGATATTAGCAATAATATCCTCTTTATTTTTTCAACATCTATTCCAAGGTATTGTGCAGATTCATCACCCATTGTTAATATGTTTAGCTCCCTAGTATATAGCATCAAAGCCAATATACCAGGAATAATAGTAATATATGAAAAGGCTACCTTACTCCATGATGTCAAGGATAAGCTGCCCATAGTCCAGAATACAATGTGTTGTATGTTATCATTGCTAAGCAACATCATAAATGATATTACAGAGCTAAGAAAATAACTCACTGCTACCCCTGCTAAAAGCAAGGAATTTACCGATATCTTATTTTTCTTATGAGCTAGGCTGTAAACCAACATCAAGGTTGTCACTGCTCCTATAAAAGCAAATACTCCTGTTGTTGATATCCCTGCAATACTGAAGCTAACTCCTGTTACAATTGATATTACAGCACCTAAGGCTGCTCCTGAGGACATTCCCAAGGTATAGGAGTCAACTAAAGGGTTCTTGAAAATTCCTTGCATTACTCCGCCAACAGCTGCCAGTCCCGCTCCTATTATAAGGCACATAAGCACTCTAGGCAGTCTTATTTGCATCAATATAGCGCTATTTTCAGTCTCATTACCTAGTAAAAGCACATCAATAAATTCACTAAATGATATATTTACTGCTCCTACTCCTACTGCAATAATTACTGCAAAAGCAAGACCAGCAAATAATAATATCAATAAAATATTATCTTTAAATCTATTAGTCATGGCTCTCTCCTGCCTTGTTCAATATACTATACATTTCTTCAATTGACATAGTTATTGAAGATTGTCTAGCTTTGATTTGATTATAAAGTTCCGCTGCAATTCCCTCTGTAATATCTCTTTGCTCAAAGCTTTCATCACCTATAATAAGTATTTTTTTTGAGCAAAGCTCCTTCTCTAACAACACCCGAAGGTTGCGTAAATTTGCCTTTCCTATATATAGGTCTGTCAGAAGAATGTAGTCTGCATGTTCACAAAGCTTCTTATTTGTCTCATACTCTGCATCAGATATACTGCTAAATGGCACACCCTCAGCTGTCTCTAAATCCAAATCCTTTGATATTTTCCAGTCCAAATCACCAATATTTACTACACCATTGCTAACCTCAAAGCCTGAGTTGTGAAGCTTTGATATAATCTCATTGCCACTGCCCCCACCACAAATAACATGAACCTTGATGTTATTTTTCTTTATCTCAGGTGCCAAATTTGAGTAAATATAAGGTCTATTTGTCAAGGGTGAAACCTCAACATGAACATTTATGTTAAAAATATTTTTTATATTTTCTACTGTCAAAGCTTCCTTCGGGGTTCCCTGATATACTGCTTCTCCATCCTTTAACATTATTATATGGTCACTGTAATTTGCTGCCATATTAAAGTCATGGAGCACAGCTATAACTGTCAAGCTCTTGATCCATGGACAGCTTCTTAATCAAGGTCAATATCTCTATTTGATGCTGTAAATCCAAATGAGAAATAGGTTCATCTAGTAAAAGTATTTTGGGTTGTTGTGTAAGAGCCTGTGCAAAATAACTCTTTGTCGTTCTCCACCACTAAGCTCATTAAAGCTTCTATCCTTTAAGTGGTAAGTATTGGTGTACTCCATATTTTGAATTGCTATTTCTTTATCCTTAGGGGTCTCTCCTTTAAATCTTCTGATATAGGGATATCTGCCCATAAGCACTACATCAAATACCTTATAATCAAATTCTAAAGCAGTATTTTGTGGTACTACTGCCATAAGCTGTGCAATATCCCTCTTGTGCATGGAAGCAAGGACTGTATACCATTGATAAGCAACCCTGCCCTGTCTAGGTTTATTCACTGCGCTTATGTTTTTTAGCAAGGTACTTTTTCCAGAACCATTTGATCCGACGATACTTGTAAACTCGCCCTGAGGAAACTTAAGATTTATATTCTTAAGAACATCTTGGCTGTCATATCCAAAGCTTAAATTTTCTATACTGATTTGATAATTCATTTATATCAAGCCCTTCTATTGCATTGCATATATTATATATGCCAGCTGAATCTAGTCAGCTGGCACTATCATTTAAAATTTATTCTATATTGTGAAGTACCTTTGCGATTTCTTCAATTGCCTGTACTATTCTTGGTCCAGGTCTAGATACAACGTTATCGTCGCTCATTAAGTATATCTTGTTATTCTTAACGCTGTCAAGATTCTTAAAAAGTGGGCTTTCCTTATAGAAATCTGCTGTAATTCCTTCATTGGTCGCATGTATTGATGATATCAAATATTCTGGATTATCCTTTATCAGCTCTTCCATACTATACTTTGCCCAATTTTGAACCTTCTCTGCTGTATTAGTTCCCCCTGCTGCCTTTATAACATCATTTATAAAAGTACCTGATCCAGCTGTTGTAAAGGATCAGTCCATACTACATAGAAAACTGATTTTGGTGTCTTATCCTTAACCTTATCTTGAATTTCTGCTATTTTATCTTTCATACCCTTTACAACTTCCGCTGCATTTTCATCATTGCCGCTAAGCTTGCCTATAAGTGCAATTGAATCAAAAATGCCGTTGAAGTCAGTTGCTTCTGTAGAAACTACAGGTATATTTAATTTCTCAAGACTTGCAATTAAGTCTTCTTGTATGTATCCACCTGCTAAAACTACATCTGGCTTTGCCTTTTGTATAAGCTCTAGGTTTGGACCATCAAAGGTACCTATTTTTTCGGCATTGGAAACCTCAGCTGGATAGTCACAAAAGCTTGTAACTCCTACAACTTTATCTCCTGCACCCACTGCATAAAGTATTTCAGTATTTGCTGGTGACAGTGATACTATTCTCTCTGGTACTTTATCGAAGGTTATTTGTCTTCCCTTAAGATCAGTAATTTCAATTTTTGTATCTGCTACCTGTGGTTCTGTTGGAGTTGTTGTTGCAGGCTGCTGTGCCTGACAGGCGGATAAACCCACTATTAATACTATTGATAAGATTAATGCTAATATTTTCTTCAATTCTTGTTCTCCTCTCAAATTAACGATGATTTTTAAACTGTTAGTTTTTACACACAATCTACGTATCACACCTTAAGCTTATTTTTAAAACAAAAAATTCCTTCTCGAAAAAGAAGGAATCATAAAAGCTCTGCCGTGTTTTGGCAAATGCACCTCCCCATCTCCCGTAGGTTTGCATAGTACTAGTTCAGGTAGGTCTCCTGGCTGGGTTCATTGCATATCTAATCCTTCCCAAGGACAAGACTTTCATCTTTACTTCCTCAGTGGTATCTCTAGACTGCTCACCTTTACAGTGGCGGGACCGCATGGGATTTACACCCATTTCCCTATTAAGGCGCTTTTATTTGTAGCGCCACCTAAACTATTATTCAGTTTCCTCAATTTTAACACAGTAGTTTATGAAAGGCAATATTATATATTTTATACTTTTTGATGTAACCTATTGCTAATATTTTGGTATAATAGTTATAGTACATATGTTTCATATACAGCTATGCTGTAATTTATAATCATCAGGAGGTATTGAAATGCCATTAGTAACAACTAAGGAAATGTTCAAGAAAGCCTATGAAGGCAATTATGCAATAGGTGCATTCAATGTTAACAATATGGAAATAATCCAAGGTATTGTTGATGCTGCTAAGGAAGAGAAATCGCCTGTGATACTTCAAGTATCAGCTGGAGCAAGAAAGTATGCAAAGCATGTTTATCTTATGAAGCTTGTAGAAGCAGCAATAGAAGACACTGGTCTTCCAATAGCTCTTCACTTAGATCATGGTGAAGATTTTGAAATCTGCAAATCCTGCGTGGATGGCGGTTTCTCTTCAGTTATGATTGACGGCTCTAAGTACTCCTTTGAGGAAAATATAGCTATAACCAAAAGAGTAGTAGAGTATGCTCATGAAAGAGGCGTAGTAGTAGAAGCAGAGCTAGGTAAGCTTGCAGGAATAGAGGATGCTGTAGTGGTTGATGCTAGGGATGCTATATACACAAACCCTGATCAAGCTGTCGAGTTTGTGGAAAGAACAGGAGTTGACTCTCTTGCTATAGCAATAGGTACCAGCCATGGTGCATACAAGTTTAAAGGTGAACCAAAGCTTGACTTTGAAAGACTGGAGAAAATCACAAAGTTGCTTCCAAACTATCCGCTTGTTCTTCATGGAGCTTCAACAGTTCTACCTGAATTTGTTGAGCTTTGTAATAAGTATGGTGGAAACGTTGCAGGAGCACAGGGTGTTCCTGAGAACCTACTTAGACGAGCAGCTCAGCTTGGTGTATGCAAAATAAATATTGATACAGACTTAAGACTTGCAATGACAGCTTCTGTAAGAGAACATTTGTATGAGAACTCAGGGGATTTTGACCCAAGACAATATCTAAAGCCTGCCAGAGAAGCAATAAAGAACATGGTTGCTCATAAGATGAGAGATGTATTGGGTAGCAGTAATAAGCTGTAATAGATTAAAAATCCACATAAAAATGGCTTAAAGTCAGAAGACTTTAAGCCATTTTTATTAATTATTCTTTAATCATAAATTATTTATCCTCAAAATCATATGCCGCTTCTCCGTGAATTGTTTCATCCAATCCGATTTCCTCTATTACATTACTTACTCTTACAGGATCAAAATGATTAATAACCTTTAATATAATAAAAGTTACAACAAATGAGTACACTCCAGTAATGACTACTCCCGAGAACTGAATCAACAATTGATGTATATTGCCTTCTATTAATCCACTTACTCTATTGATAGCAGCGGAAGCAAAAACACCTACTAGTATAGAACCTAAAATGCCTCCTACACCATGTACTCCCCAAACATCAAGGGCATCATCCCAATCCAGCTTAATACGAAGCTGTACCGCCAGATAGCATACAACAGCAGCCAAGATGCCAATAATTACAGAAGCCCAAGCCGGAACATAGCCTGCGCAGGGTGTTATTGTAGCAAGACCTGCTACTGCACCTGTAAGAGCGCCTACCATACTTGGTCTTCCTTCATGTATCCAAGATATAAGTAACCAAGTTACCATTGCAATAGAGCCTGCTATATCCGTATTAACAAAGGCAGTTGCAGCTAATCCGTTTGCAGCTAAAGCACTTCCCCCATTAAAACCAAACCAGCCAAACCATAACAAGGCTGTTCCTAAAGCTACAAATGTAATATTATGGGGTGCAAGCTTTTCACCGTGCTTAAGCTTTCTTTTCCCTACGAAAAATACACTTGCCAAAGCTGCCATACCTGCACTTACATGGACAACAATACCTCCTGCAAAATCTACTACTCCCATTTTTTGCAAGAAACCGCCGCCCCAAATCCAGTGAGTAAGTGGGATATATACCAGAATGCTCCAAAATACTAAAAACTTTAGATAGCTCTTAAAATTAACTCTATCTGCAAAAGCTCCAGTAATAAGAGCTGGAGTAATTATTGCAAACATTTCCTGATAAATGAAGAATGCAAGGAATGGAATTGTAGATCCATAGCTTGGGTTAGGAGTTATACCTACTCCACTTAATAAAAAGTACTTAAAATTACCAATTATTCCACCTATATCTGTTCCAAAAGCTAAGCTAAATCCGCCAAATACCCAAATAGTTGTTACTATGCCTAAGGATATAAAGCTTTGCATCATAATAGTTAACACATTTTTTCTTCTTACTAATCCACCATAGAAAAATGCCAGTCCCGGAGTCATAAGGCAAACCAAAGCTGCACTTATTAATACGAAAGCGGTATCTCCAGAATTTACTTGATTCATTATAATTTCCTCCTTTTTATAACAATAAATATTTCTATTATTTATAAAGCAATTCTCATGCCTATAAATTTCTGTTTTAAGAATATTTAACTATGAGTTCTTAAATACAGTAATTTCAATACTTTATGTCATAAACTAACTATCAAATAATCCTAGACCAAATTGTGGCTATATAGTAAAACATGTGACAGACTTGTCTCATAGAGACAAACCTGTCACATGTTTTACTAATGTATTTAGTCCTCTAATTCATATTTTAAAATTTTTCGGTGTAATGATCTTCTACTAATTCCTAGTTTTTCGGATGCATGAGTACGATTTCCGTCACATTCTCGTAGAATCTTTATTATTGCGTTCTTCTCTGCATTATCAATTGTCTCATCCAGTGTATTTTCCTTTGTTAAGCAAACTGCATTTTCCATATCTAGCTTAGCTATATATTCTGGTAGATCTTCAAGAGTTATTAGATTTCCAGATGTCACTACAATGCATCTCTCAATAATATTTTCTAATTCTCTAATATTACCTGGCCATTCATAATTAATAAGCCTCTGCATTACTTCATTATGATATCTTCTTAGTTGTATTCTTAGAAATACTAGAGGACTTATAGAGGAACTGTTCAATAAGTGTTGGTATATCCTCTTTTCTATTACGAAGTGGTGGTATTTCTATAGGAACTACATTTAGCCTATAATATAAATCCTTCCTGAACTTTCCTTGTTCTACAAGGCTTTCTAAATTTTTATTAGTCGCTGCAATTATTCTTACATCAACCCTAATGGTTTTTATTCCTCCCAAGCGATCAAATTCTCTTTCCTGCAAAACTCTCAAAAGCTTTGCTTGAATGCTTAGCGGCATATCTCCAATTTCGTCCAAAAATATTGAACCTCCATCCGCTAATTCGAATCTGCCTGGTTTCTTGGTTACAGCACCTGTAAAAGCTCCCTTTTCATATCCAAAAAGCTCACTTTCCAGAAGAGCGTCTGGTATTGCAGCACAATTGACCTTTATAAATGGCTTATCCTTCCTTCCGCTTAAATCATGTATCGTTCTGCTAGCAATCTCCTTGCCTGTGCCCGTTTCTCCATAAAGAATGACTGTGACATTGCAATCTGCCACCTGATTTAGTAGCTTCTGCATGTGCTGCATAGCAGGGCTTTTGGCGGTTAAATAATCGTTTACAGTATTCTCATTTGCTTCTAGCAAGTCAATTTCAAGCTCACAATTACTATTTCCAACAATATTACTTATAGATAAACATATCTCTTCCAAATTAAATGGCTTGGTAATATAATCTCTAGCCCCTATTTTTAAAGCTTCAACTGCGGTTTCCAAGGTAGCAAAGGCAGTAATTAAAATTACTGCTATAGAGGAATCCATTTCTTTTATAGCCTTCAATAGTGCTATACCGTCCATATCCGGCATTTTTATATCAGTAATAACTATATCAATATGATAAGCATTAATTATATCTAGTGCATCTAAAGCGGAAGACACCGCATAAGTTTTATATCCCTTCTTTGATAAAACCTTTTTTAAAAGCTGAGACACATTTTGTTCATCATCAACAATCAAAATAGAAATCTTGTTCATAAAGTTATATTTCTCCTCCTTCTCTTACTGGCAGTCTTATTATAAACTCTGTTTTTTCTCCCTGTGTGCTGTTCACCTCAATAAATCCTTTATGATTCTCTACAATTCTAGAGCAAATTGCCAACCCTAATCCAGTACCTTTATTTCTTGTCGTAAAGAAGGGTTCAAATATCTTATCATAATTTTGTGAAGAAATCCCCAGACCAGTGTCAGCTATAATTATTTCAGCAAGCTCAAACTGCTTTAAGTATCTTGTCTTTATACTTAATTCTCCACCATCTGGCATTGCTTGTACCGCATTTAAGAGCATATTAAGAACTACCTGCTCCATTTGATCAGAGTCTAATAAGACAAAGGGTAGCTTTTCAAAATTTGTTATTACGCAAATATTACTAGGAAGCTCTCTTTTATATAATTTCAGAACTCTACTTAACAAACCGTTAATATCCTCAGATTGAAGTTCTGGATGATTTGGTCTGGCAAAAATTAAGAAACGGTCTATAATTCCATTCAACCGATCAACTTCGCTTTCAATTGTTGATACATCAGATATCAATTCCGAATTTTGGTTCAATTCTGATTTTATATATTGAGCATAACCTTTGATAGTAGTAAGTGGATTTCTTATTTCATGAGCCATACCTGCAGACAATTCACCAAGGGATGCTAAATTTTTTGCTCTTGTAATACTATCTTCAAATTGTTGAATTTCTTTAATGCTTCTAAAAACTCCAATAGCCCCAATTATTTTTCCTTGACTATCCTTTTGAACAGAAGTGTCAATTAAAATTGGGATAACAGTTCCAGATGCGTTTATGATATTCGTGATATGTTTTATATAAATAACTCTTCTTTCTAAACTATCCTGCAAGAGCTTTATTATAGGGCTAATGCTCTCAGGAAATTGTTTCTTTATACTTTCCCCGACTATATCCCCTTGTTTCAGTCCTGTCAGCTTAGTAGCAACTGTGTTAAATGTAGTTATTTTTCCTGTATTGTCAACAGTTAATACTGAAATTGGCACATTCTCAAAAATTTTATCTGCATATTGTCTAATCTCCTCTAAAGATGCTGCTTCTCCAGATTTTATCAGAACCTGCTGCATCATTGATTTCAAATTTGATTGCATAGTATTAAATGAGCGCGCCAAAGTTCCCAGTTCATCGTTGCTATTTATTTCTATATTTTGTAAATAACTGCTTTCTGCTACGTTTTGTGTTTCTACTACCAGTTTCTTTATAGGTCCTGTAATAGACTGCGACATTATAATTGATAGAATAAACAAAATGCATATAGAAGATAATACAACTAAAATAGTATAGTTTCTTAGCTGGCTCATAACCTCAAATGCCTCCGTTGTAGGTTCCTCCACTACTAAATACAATTGATTCTCATCAATCTTATAGCCATTTATTGCATAAATAGCTGCTACATGCTTCTGCTCACCACGTTGGAAATATATAACTTCTTCCTTTTGTTGATTTATATCTATAACTCCGTCAATACTATTATATCCTGGAAAGAAAATAGTCTTACCCTTACTATCCATTAAATAAGCATATCCTGCTCTTCCTGGATGTACATTCAATACTATGTTCTCAATAGCATCTAGATTCATTCTTTCGACCACTGTACCAATAACATCACCTTTATTACTTTTAATAGGTGCTGCGAAGTATACTCTATATGTTTGTCTGTCTTGGAACAAAATAAATTCTGATTCAATTAATTCGCCTTGTTTTACTTTTTGAAGAAGCTCTGTATAATCCTGACTGTTATCAATTTTCCCTGAGGAAATTACTATTTTTCCGGCAGCATCTACAACAAATATACTGTCATAAGTTTTATATGCCATACGAACACTTTCTAAATAATCAAATTTTAATTTATTGCTAGATTCCATATCCTTCAATATTGGTGATTGTGCCATGACCTCTATATCGCCATATCTCTCAAAAAGAAACCTTTCTATTTTGTTTGAAGTTTCTTTCGATAAGGTCATAAGTTCCTTTTCTTTAGCATTTATTATAACCGTATGAGTGTTCCCGAAAAATAAAAAACCAACAGATAGAAACAAAGCAATAGTAAGTATAAAAAAGAAAAATACGAGTTTTATTTGTATTGAATGCTGTCTCATAACTATCATGCTTAAACATCCTCTTTTCTCAGAAGTATCAATATGCTTGGCTAGCAAACGCAACACATAGCATCAAAGCTTTTTCTTTAATTAGCTTAATTACTATTATAGCTTAAATATCTCTTAGAAAAATGGGTTTAAATAAAAAAACCAACTTCAATCATAATAAATAACTAAAGCTGGTTTTCATATATTTTTATCAGTCAGTAACCTAATGAGCTTGCCCTGTCCAATTTATTGTGATTGGCTTCTGTTATATATCACCTTTAATCATCTCACTAAAGCTTGGGCATTCTTGTCTTAGCATAGAATATATTGCTAAATCACTATATATCCCTCTATTGAAAACCGCCTCACGCTTAGTTCCCTCAAATGTAAAGCCGCTCTTCTCTGCTACTCTGCGACTGCCTATATTTTTCATATCAGCATGTACCTCTAGCCTATGAATAGGCTTAAGCTCAAATAAATATGCAGAGAATAATTTAAGAGCCTCAGAGGTATAACCCTTACCTCTATCCTCTCTTTTAAATATAGTGTAGCCTATTTCAAAGCCTGGCAAATACTCTACTCCTTTTCCAAAAGAAATATCCCCCAGAATTCTTCCTTCTTTATTAGTAATTAGTAGGATGCCAAAATCTTGCTTCCAGAAACCTGTCTCTTGAAAATCCTTCTTGTACATTACTCCATTCATCATTCTTGGAGGTAGAAACTCTCCTGCTTGAGCTACATCGCTTTGTAACATTATTATTTTATCCAAGTCATCTTGTTCTATATATCTCAAATTTATATTTTTTCCCTGTATCATAGCTTTTGCCCCCTAATTAATGTATATAAATATTCTATTTTTCCAGTTCTTCAAGTATCCATTGTGTAACCTGTCTCACAATAGGACCACAGATTTCTTTATGCATTCTTTCTTTGTTCTGTGCCATTACCTCAGAATTTTTCAAATCAAGCTCAGTTATGTCATGGCAAGTAACAGAATTATACTTTTCCTTAAACTTATTGAAAATTACATCCGCTGGGATATAAGATGGGTCTCTTGGTTCCTCGTTATTCTTTCTTCCCTTTGTCATGCCTGAGGCTATAAACGCAGCTGACAATGCACCGCAGTTACTTCCGTTTTTACTCATTCCACTACCAAATGGAGTAGAAATTTTTAATGGCATTTCTTTATCAACGCCCATATACTCACATATCGCTAGAACGACTGACTCGCAGCAGTTATAGCCACTGTTGAAATAATCTTCTGCTTTGTTTTGTACCTCTACAAATTGTTTTTCCATGTTACCACTCCTAGTTTTATAATTCAAGGTTTTAACAACCGTATTTTGTCCATATAATAAGATATTAGTCTAGATAAAATATAGTCGTATACAAGAAATACCGCTTGAGCTGCAATAATCAATACTATTGCAAGCCCTGTGGAAATACCTGGTATATTTATTGGAGAAATGACAAGCAACAGCTTATAAATAAAATAACCTGTTATTGCCAGTACATTGACTGCAACAAGCTTAAGCACAAGCTCTAATATGACACTGCTCAGCTTTTCTATATGATACTTTATAATTGGATATCCACCAAAAAATAGGATAAATAATAAGAATGCATTTATATTACCTGTAAGTAAAAATATTAAAGCTGCCGATGCTGCATAGGTTACCATTCCCCATTTTACCCCAAGCTCTATAACAGCGCAGGCTATAATTAATGAGGATATGGCATACATACCCAGCTTACCTGTAGGCAAATAAGCTGCTATATATACTATAACCACGCACAAGGCTGTTAAAATGCCCCCAAAAGCTACTTTCCTACTCATATTATTCCTTCCTTTAGCAACAGCTTATAAAGTCTCCGCCGCCACACTCACAGCAGCAATCTGTACAATAAAGACAGGTGCATAAATCACACATGTCAGAGTTGTTGCTATTGCCTCTTCTATTATAGGCGGATGCCTGGTATCCTTTATTTGTATTATTTATTGAGTTAAATGCATTTTTGTACTCAAGATTTCTTGGCTCCATATTTACCGCAGTTTGAAGATGAGTATAGGCTTCGTTATACCAACCCTTTCTCATACTGATTATACCCTTTAGATAAAACCATTCTGCATTCCTAGTTCCGATTCTGTCCAAAAGCTGCTCTGCTGCATTTATGTTGCCTGTATTTACATAGTTTCTTACCTGAGAAAGTGAGCCATCATCACCTTGATATCCGTTATTGTAGCTACTGCTACCTGTATTACTGTTTTCATAGCTTTTCATCAAGGAATCATAAGCCTCATTAATTTCCTTTAGCTTTTCATTGGCTAAGTCAGAAAGAGGATTGTTTTGATATTGATCAGGATGATACTTGCGTACCAAATCCTTATATGCCTTTTTTATCTCCTCAATACTACTTCCCTCGTGTACCCCTAATACCTCATATGGATTCTTCACTTATATTCACTCCCTTACAATTGTGTTGTTCACATTGGTTGCACAATATCTTATTTGTTTTACTGTTCATACCCAAATAAACTATATTTTCTATTATACCCTTATGATACATGTCTAAAAGCTCTATTGAGCCAGCTGATTGACCCAGAGTATATATTAAGTCTCTTTCTATATCAGACTTTATACTTATCTTGAATTCCTCTGCTGAATCATTTTTATGCTTGTATTGGAGCAGTAAAGGATTATAGCTGCCACTTTTCATATCTTTTTCTATATCGTCATAAGCATCAATAGTATAAACCCACTTACCGATATTATATCCAAGCCATCCCATAGCGCGTGCTGTGTCCTTGTTGCAATCCTGACTTCCAACAAGCAGTATTTCCCTTATCATCTCCGCAAAAGGCTCGGCTGCTTCGTCTATGGAGCAGCATTTATTCTTTTCCAGCTTGCTAAGCTTCTCTAGTGATGTTTTTATTGTTATATCTGTCTTAGGATTCCTGCTTGAAGCCTTTTTATAGCCATTATTAAGCATGAGCTTAGCTCCAAGTGATATGACGTTTTTCTCGTCATTCCAATTATCAATCAACTTATAATACGTTAAAATAACATTTATGTCTGCTGCAAAATCCACATACTTATTATTCTTCACAACCCATTTCTTTTTAAGTGGATTTGCAATACATACTTCTTCTTTTAGTGTTGGTTTTTCTTTATTCACTGCCGCAAGTAAAAGTCCTAAGAACACTGCCTCATAGTTTAGTGCAAACCTTGACATAAAGCCAAAGCTTCTGCCCATAGATTTGCATACTCCGCAATAATATGCTCTAAACATCTCATATTCCTTTATCTTAAGCTCTTGCTTTTCTGGCATTATATATCCAAACATATTTACTCCTCATCTTCCCAAGCTAAAGCTCTGGAAACTGCTTTCTTCCATCCCTTATATAGTCGTTCTCGTTCTGATTCTTGCATCTTGGGCGAGAAGCTTCTATTTATGATCCATATATCAGAAAGCTCCTGTTTACTGCTCCAGTAGCCCACTGCTAAGCCTGCAAGAAAAGCAGCTCCCAAGGCTGTCGTCTCAGTTATCTGAGGTCTTTTTACAGGCACTCCCAATAAATCAGATTGAAACTGCATAAGGAAATTGTTTGCTACTGCTCCGCCGTCTACCTTTAGCTCCTTTAGAGATATTCCAGCGTCCTGCTGCATTGCTTGCAATACATCTCTTGTCTGATATGCTATTGATTCCAGTGCAGCTCTTATTATATGATATCTGTTTGATCCCCTTGTTAGACCTGTTATTGTTCCTCTTGCATACATATCCCAGTAAGGAGCTCCTAAGCCTACAAAAGCAGGTACTACAAATACTCCATTGCTATCCTTCACCTTTGTAGCATAATATTCACTATCTGCCGCTTCATCTATAAGCTTTAGCTCATCTCTCAGCCACTGTATAGTCGCGCCTCCCATAAAGATGCTGCCTTCTAGTGCATATTCCAGCTTGTTATCCACCTTCCACGCTATAGTGGTAATCAAGCCACTCTTTGACTGAATCATATCCGCTCCAGTGTTCATAAGCATGAAGCAGCCTGTACCATAGGTATTCTTTGCCATGCCAGGTTGATAACAAGCCTGTCCAAATAACGCTGCTTGCTGGTCTCCTGCGACTCCTGCAATAGGAATGATGGTTCCTCCAAATACATTGGCATCAGTGTACCCATAAACCATACTGGAGGGCATTACCTCAGGCAGTATAGAAGCTGGAATACAAAGCTCCTTTAAGAGATATTCATCCCAAGTTAAATCCTTTATGTTGAAAAGCATAGTTCTGGAAGCGTTTGAGTAGTCTGTCACATGAACCTTACCTCTTGTAAGGTTCCAAATAAGCCATGTATCGATATTACCAAATAATAACTCTCCAGCTTCTGCCTTCTGCCTCGCCCCTTCCACATTGTCCAAAATCCACTTTATCTTTGTTGCTGAGAAATATGCATCTATTACAAGTCCAGTATTTGCTTTTACATAGTCCTCTAGCCCTCTATCCTTCAGCTCACTGCACATATCAGCAGTCCTTTTGCATTGCCATACTATAGCATTGCATATAGGCTTCCCCGTGCTTTTATCCCAAATAACAGTAGTTTCTCTTTGATTAGTTATGCCTATTGCTGCGATTTGCTCAGGTCTTACTCCTACTGTCTCCATAACCTCCCTGGCAACACCTATCTGGGTACCCCATATCTCCATTGCATCATGCTCCACCCAGCCTGCTTTGGGATAAATCTGTAGTAATTTCTTTTTGTGCTACATTTACTATGCATCCCTCATGGTTAAAAAGTATAGCCCTAGAGCTTGTAGTACCTTGATCTAAGGCTAATATATATTTATTTTGCATAAGCTCCCTCCCATTTAACTTTGCATATCTTTTTGTGCTTGATCTTCGCCATCTACAATTTCTTCTTTATTGCTCATCATAAGCCCTGAGCCTATAACACAGCCTACCAGCCAAATACTGCAAGCCATAATGAAAAGTATCCTAGTAGACCATTGATTTCCCATAATACCTGCTATAGCTACTGCTGCTGCCATAAATACTTGGTTTATTATATTCATTGTGCTGCTTACTCTTCCCAATATCTCATGTTTAGCCACATGCTGGGTTATTGTCTGCGTACTTATACCCATTCCTGATATAAAGACTCCAACTAAGGTTCCCCACATTATAAATATATTAAAATTCAGTGTTGTTATTTGCATAAATATTGTGACACCTGTCATAAGTGTAAATATACTGTAAAGCAGCTTATATGACTTTGATTTCTTAATTCCAATAAGTAAAATCACAGTAGTACCAATAACACTGCCAAGACCTTGCATTGCAACAAGTTTACTAAAATCCGCCGATGGTCTTTGGAGTCCTTCTACTACATATGGAAGCCAAAGTGGACTAATAAAGCCCTGTCCAAACTGCGTTATCATAGTTGTAATCATAATTATCTTTAAATACTTAGAGTTAACCATGAACTTTAGACCCTCTCCGATATCTTTAAGTAAAAGTCCTGGTGTAATAAGCTTTCTTGCACTTTCTTCTATCTTGGGTATATTTATGAAGTATATTGCTATTGCTGAGACTATAAAAGAAACCATATCAACCATCAATACAGACCTAGCCCCAAAAGTGTTATCAATGCACCTCCAATTAACGGTGATGCAAATTGCAGTATATTACCAGTAACCCCAAATATAGAGTTTGCTGACAATAAATCTCCCTTTTTAATTATAGCTGGTATTGATGAGTTAAATGCAGGTGCAAAAAAGATTCCTATAAGCGATTTAAGAAAGACTACTATATAAATCATAGTTAATAGATATTTGTCTGGTGAAAGTATTAGCGCTATAGTAAGTATTGCTCTTAACAAATCTGAGAAAATCATAATTTTTTTTCTATCCAAGCTATCTACCAAAGCCCCTGCAAAAGGTCCAATTAGTATAACAGGTATTACTCTAACCAATACTGACAAGCTCAGAGCTGACTTACTTCCAGTCAGATTATATACTATCATCGGTATTGCCAGAAAGGTTATCATATCCCCAAATGTACTAATTCCATGACCAGCCCATAGCTTTAAGAAATTCATGTTTCTAAATACTCTAATTCTATCGTTCATGTTTACCCCCTCAAATTCATGTTATTAGCCTTGGTTGTATTTCAACTGACAAAAAGTTTTGAGAAGGTTTTTTCTCCATAAGTCTCAAAAAAGACAGTTATATTGTCATCGTCCTCCCTAATAACTCTTCCCTCCCCATACTTATCATGCTGCACTAATACCCCATGGCTTTCTATATCCTCTTTAATATTCTGTGGTGCTTCGACAAATTCCTGTTTCTTTTTGTCTATATTCTGCTTAATTTCTTTTCTAAGAGCTGTCAATCCAGAAGCACGACTTCCATAATCCTCACTTTGTATCAGCTCCTTTGGTATCAGTCTTAGGAAGGGACTAGGTACTCCATAAACTCCAAAGTCCTCAGGTGAAGTATGATAGGATATCTCCAGATAGTCCTTTGCCCTTGTTACTCCTACAAAGAACAATCTTTGCTCTTCCTTTTGTTCCTCTTCATTTCTTGCTAGTGGAATATTACCCATGTTAGCACCAGAAATAAATACATGACTGAATTCTAAGCCCTTAGAGGCGTGCAGGGTCATAAACTTTACAGAATCTTCTTCCTTATGCACTGTTTCCCTTAGAATCTGACTGCCATATAAAGAAGAAGTATTTACAAAATCTCTTATGCCTTCAAAAATTTTCGAGCCTCGAAACTCAATGTATTTCCAGATTTCCTTAAGGTATGACATGATAAGCTCGGAATCCTCTTTAAAAGTAATAGAGGTGGGCATAAGATATAAGCTTAAGTCAAAGTAATCAAAAAGCTCTTCTGGTAAAATAACCTCTTTGCTGCTGCACCACTCTTTGAAGCTTGTTATGCTACTTATAAGCTTTGAAGCTTCACTGTTTGGACTTAGTTTGTTTATCTGCTTATCCGTCATACCTAATCCATACCTATTTTCCTTAAGTACAAATATTAAGCTGTCACGGTCATTATTATTCACTGCCGACTTAAGCAATCGCACAAGCCAATAAAGCACAGGTACATCCTTTAGAGTCTTTCTAATTGACACTTCATAAGGAACACCTTCTTTAGTGAATACATCTCTAAATACCTCAGCATTCTTTTGCTTGCGATAGAATACTGCAATATCACTAAACCTTAAACCATCAGCCACAAGCTTATTTATAGCTTCACATAGGTATATGGCTTCGTTAAAGGTGTTATAGTGCTTTTTTATTGTAATAAGCTTTCCTGCATCCCTAATGCCCTCAAGACCCTGACTGTTCTCCAGCAAAGCTTTTGCCGCATTTAGAATATTTGAGGTTGATCTATAGTTTATGGGTAAGGTAAGCTCTCTAGCGTTATATTTACTCTTAAAAACCTCAAAAGAGCTTGCATTGCTCCCTCTCCAAGAGTATATTATCTGGTTTGGATCTCCCACAGCGAAAAGCTTTGCCTTGTTCTTCCCTAGCACCTCTATAAAATCAAGCTGTACATTGTCACAATCCTGATACTCATCTATTATTATCCATTCCGAATGAAACGGTGATTCTGAAAGCAAGGTTATTGAATACTCTATAAGATCATCAAATTCCATGACATTTGCTTTTACCTTTTCGCCTTTTAGCACATTATAAAACTCTCCAAGGTCATCATCATGCTTCATATTTCCATACAACAGCTTGCCCTGCTTAAGCTTATCCAATCTTTTATGAAGCTTGTTTCTGTACTTTACAGAAAAATTGTTTTCATTTATAACGCGGTCATATAACTCTAGTGCCTCATCAGTATCAACTACAGAGAAATTGCTTGTAAAGCCTAGCTTATGAATAGGAAGTACACTAGCTAGTAAAGTTCTTGCAACACTGTGAAAGGTGCCAAAAAATTTCATATCCTCATCCTTCACATTGCTATCTAGTTTCTTTAGACGCTCCTTTATCTCAGCAGCTGCCTTATTTGTAAAAGTAAGCACTGCCATGCTTTGTAATGCTACGCCCTTTACAAAGTGGAGATACATTATTTTATTTATAAGCACTGTAGTCTTGCCGCTTCCTACATGGGCATTCACCAGCAACGCATTGCTGCGATCTATTACTGCCGCCTTCTGATACTCATTTAGCCTTTCATACTCTTTGTCCAGCTCTTCATAAGTTATCTTTTCACTGTCATCACAGCTATTCTTCAGTTTGCAATATAAGCTCTCCAGCATGTACTTCACCTACTTTACCAATTCATCATATCTCCTCATAAGTTTTTCTTTAATATCGCCATTTGCATTTCCAATTGTTTTTACAGCTATATCAAAGCCCTTGGGAGCCTCTACATATCTCTTAATCACATTAACTAATCTATTCTTGTTTGAGCTGTCTAGCATCCAATCCTCATAGAATTTAAAATCTGTCATAAAAACTAGCACAGACCCTTGAACCTCTACATTTTGTATAGTGCTCAAAAAACTGTTCAAATACTCTCCTTGAGCACGCAGATAGTTAACAAACTCCTGCCATCTTGCTGGCAGCTCATTTAGCTTGCACATATAGTCGATTACTACCTTTGGTGCCTTTTCTGGCTTCCTTATTTCTTTTGGGGCATCTGCTTTTTCCAGCATACACTTTAAGCCCCAATCTATAAGCTTCTTATCAAGATGATAATCACCTACACAAGCAGGACAGCCACTTTCACAGCGACAATTCTGTACAAGTGTAATTGCATCATTTATTATCTCTCTGCTTAAATCATAAGCCTTCTCTGTAAAACCTAACCCACCAGGGTATAAGTCATAGAGTAAAATATGGGATTTTTTTACTTCTCCCCATTCATTTTCTGTGTTAAATACCGTTCCTGACATATCCTCCAAGGTAGACATTGTTCTTCTCATAGCGGCATTTAACAGGCTGTGCTTTAACCCGTTGTAGTAATTATATTGAGTATAGGAATTGAACGCCTTATCCACTTCATCATCCACTGTAAACCACATACCTTCTGTCTCCAGCTCTTGGAATAATGGCAGTGTAATCCTTTCAAAGCCTAGGTTTTGATGGTTATGGAACTGCACCATTTTATATGCTGGTACTGCTTCTTTTACCTTTACATCTCCAAAGCTTACTTGTGTACGCTCAATTTCTTGACTCTTAAATTCTCTTATAACTCTAACATCAGTTTCCACAAAGGGAACTGTAAAGTAGTTCATGTCAACCGGGAATACGTGAGCTATTCTGTTGGTTATATCAAGACTCTCCACCATATACTGCATACTGTCATGTATGTATATTGCCTTTGGATGTACCTCATGGAAAGCTAGGTATTCATCCATTTCTGTTATTACAGTGCCTGTCATTTTATTTACAACCTTATAGGTTTTGTTATTTATATTTCTCAGACTGTAATCTCCAGCTGGGAATTCATTACCAATCCAAACAAACCTTCCGCAATCATTTTTTAGCTCTTTTGCTTCTATTAGTACAGGAACTATTTCTCCTAAGTCAGGGAAAATTGCCGCATCATCCAGACTCAGTGGCAGTTCTGCCGCAGCAGCTCTAACATGGGCTAGCTGTATAAAAAGGTTGTTCTTATCTATTACAGCGTTCTCCACTCCGCTTTCAAAAAGCCAGTCCTTATTGATTGCCATGTACTGATCATTTGGTGTAACGTCCAGAATAAGCACACCGTACGATTTGCCCCCACGTCGTCCTGCTCTTCCAAGCTGTTGCCAAAAGGATGCCTTAGTACCTGGAAATCCAGCGGAAATAACCAAATCCAGCTTTCCAATATCTATGCCAAGCTCAAGAGCATTTGTGGATACCACTCCTGCCAGCTTGCCACTTGAAAGCTTGTTTTCTATTTCCTTTCTTTCTTCAGGAGTGTAACCTCCTCTATAGCCACTTACCATGTGAGACAAATTACGACCCAAGGTAGGCTTATTGTCCATGTCTGTGAGCTTATCTCTTACCTCCTTTAGTACAACCTCAACCTCTCTGCGGGTTTTGCAAAAGGTAATGAACTTAATTCCCTGTTCCACCAGAGAGGGTATAAACTCAGAAGCTTCTGCCTCGGGAGATCTTCTATATTGTGTATCTCGAACTAAAGGCGGCTGCCAAAACACAACTGTCTTCTCAGCTGATGGCGATCCATCTCTGTCAATTACCTCGAAAGGCTCTCCTGATATGTTCTCTGCAAGCTCTTTTGGGTTGGCAATTGTTGCAGAGCTGCATAAAAACTGTGGACTGCATTTATAGTAATTACATATTCTTCGGAGTCTTCGCATTATGTTTGCCATATGAGAGCCAAAGGCTCCTCTGTAGTAGTGAAGCTCGTCAATTATTATAAAGTTCAATCTTGAAAATATATGATTAAAGCCATATACGCTATGGTTTGGTATGAAGGAGCTGTTTAACATTTCAGGATTCGTAAGTATGATGTTGGCATTTTTCCTAATTCTAGAGCGTTCATTATTAGGGGTATCCCCATCATATATTCCAGCTTGAATCCTCTTAGGTCCAAAATATTCAAGTATTGGAATCAGATTTCTATACTGATCGTGAGCTAATGCCTTAGTAGGATATAGAAATATTGCTCTTGTGGTTGGATCCTCTAGTATCTTTTGTACTACAGGCAGTAAAAAGCTAAGGGTCTTTCCGCTAGAGGTAGAGGTAGTTATAACTATGTTTTTGCCCTGTTCTGCTGCTTCAAACATCTCTGCCTGATGACAGTAAAGCTGTTCTATCCCTTGACCCTTTAGAAGCTCCTTTAGCTCGCTTGATAGGTTAGCTGGAAAATCCGCCAGCAAAGCTTGTTTTGCAGGAATTGTCTTTTCTGCGATTATTCTATTTTCAAAGCCTTTCAGGTCTAGTAAACCATCTGTTAATCCCATAGTAAAATTGAGCTCCTTCCGATAATAAAATTACAATATACCTTTATTTTAGCATAATAAACTATACGTCAAAACAAAGGCTGAATAAATTATTCAGCCTTTGATATATTAATATATATTACTTTCTATTTAATTCTAAATCACGTAGGGTTGTACAAAGCTTGGTATACTTTCTTTACTTCTGCTGCAGCTTATTATAAAGTCTATATTGTATTGTTCTGCAAGCATTTCTAAGTTTTTTATAAAATCCTGAAGGCACTCATCTTTTGCTTCTGATATTAACTTATGACCGTCTACATACACTTCTTTAGTGTCATAGTTTTGAGATATTACACCACAGATGAAACCATAAAAAGACTTTAAGTTTATCATATTGAATTGACCTGTTTCAATGAACCTTAGAGTTTTGTCCAAATCGTACATATGCCTTTTGTCCCTGTCAATGTAAACTACTGAACCATCCGAAGCCTTACTAGCTTCATTTGCCATTGTAATCATTCTTTTTGTTTTGCCTGAACCCTTAATTCCGATAATAAACTTAACCATTTTTATTACCCCCTGTCTATTGTTTTAGTCATATTAAGTTGTATTTAATCCCGGAACTTTGTCCGAGATTTTAGAACATGAATTGCAAAGAATAAAGATAAAGTTTTCTTCATGTTAATAATTATTAATAATAATTTACTTTAGAACCAATGATTGTAAATCATTTGGGATTTGGTAATAATTAAGTTCTTAGTTCTATATTCTATAATTGCAGTTAATTACCTTCTCAATTTTCTAAATTTTATAAATTATTTACAACTCTATATTACTATTAATAGTATTGATTTTATCTGCTAGATTATTCACTTTTTACCTAAGATTTGTAAATCTTTTTATCTATACCTCCACCAGCTCTTTAGTGAAGTGATTTAATACCTCTACTCCATCTTCAGTGACTATTACCAAGTCTTCTATACGGATACCAAATTCACCTTCTAGATATATTCCCGGCTCAATACTAAAAACCATACCTGGCTTTAGTATTACCTCACTAGTTTCTGTTATAAATGGCATTTCATGTACCTCAAGACCTATTCCATGACCAGTTCTATGAAAGAAATACTCCCCATATCCATTATCAGTAATATGCTTTCTTGCGGCATAATCTACCTCGCAAGCCTTTACTCCAGGCTTTACCTTGTCTATTGCCAACTGTTGAGCTTTCTTAAGTATTTCGTGTACCTTCTTATACTTTTCAGAAGCTTGACCTATTACAATAGTTCTTGTTGTATCAGAGCAATAATTGTCAGCTATACAACCAAAATCCATTACTACAGCATCGCCTTCCTTAAGCACTCTATCTGCTGTATCGTAATGAGGTAATGCACTATTTGGTCCTGAGCCAATTATAGTTGGAAAGGATGTGCCTGTAGCACCTAGTGCTCTCATTTCTCCCTCCAGCATATCTCTTACCTCAGTTTCTCTTAATCCAGACTTAATTTTGTTCAAAATATTACTTAGTGCTTTATCTGCAATCTGTGAAGCTTTCCTCATTTTATCCGCTTCAATGCTTGACTTACACTGACGTAGCTCTCCTATTACTTCTGCGGCATGAACATATTTAACTCCCTTTAAAGAACTAAATATCTTATCAAAGGCTGTAAACCACATTGTTTCTTCAATAGCCACAGTACAATCCTGTAAGCAATACTTTTCCGCCACAAGCTTTATTATATCCTGTGGATTCTGATTATCGTTCCAGCTGTATATTTCATCATATTCTGCTTTCTCTTTTACTTCACTTTCATATAGCTTAGGTACTATGAACACACTTTCTCCGCTATTTACTAAGATATTTATCAATAGTCTCTCACCTAAGAACGTGTTAAAGCCTGTCATATAAAACATGTTTGAAGAGGGGCTTAACACCATTGCTTTTATGTTTTTTGATTTCATAATTTCAGTTGTTTTTTTCATTATTGTTCTGTATTCTTTCATTAGTTGACACCCCTTTATTTTTGTATTTAATATTATATTATCAATTTTTTATCAGCAATACAAAATAAATATATTTGGATAAAGATTTATCATATATGGTAATGTGAATGGAGGAAAATTATTGGACAATTTGTAAATATTGCGAAGCAATTAATAAAGTGAGATCTTTGAAAATTAAATAATGCGGTATTGAGTTATATGCAAATTATGGTACAATTTATATATAATTGAATTATTGAATTATTGAATTAGTTTGATATTAAGCTACTTAATAAATTAGAAGTTAAGGAGATGACTTATGAAATTATATACTGAAAGACGTGGTATAAGAGCACCACAAGAAAAGACATATTCTATTAATATAGATATGTATTCATTGCTTTTAGATTGCTGCAAAAGATATCAAAAAAATTTAACACATATTTTCACTTTAAACCGTCATGATGACTTTACAGATAGTGACTATGTTGCATTTGATGAAAAAGGATTTATAACTAGAATTAAAATAAGAATACCAGCTCTTTTTCGGGATGAGTATGATAGGATTTTTGCACCGACGGATTGCGATGAATATGACCAGTATGCACTTTTAGACCTTATCGAGTATTTTGCACAAAATATTAAGGATATCTATGAACATTGGAATAATAGTTACCAAAACTATCAAACAATAGACTGCCTTAATACTTCGGATGTATTTAAAAATTTCCAAGAAGCAATAAATGATATATTTAGCGAGGCAGGATTACTTTATGAACTAACTGATGAAAAAATTATAGAAAGAATTGTTGAGAACAGTCCACTTACAAAAGAAATTGAAAATAATTTTGCAGCAGTAAGTGAGGTAGGTACAAAAGAGTTGTTGAAAGATGCTGTTGCATTATACAAGACTCCTAATTCTACCGCACGACAAGATTCAGTGGAAAAGATATGGGATGCGCTTGAACGTCTAAAAACTTACTACACAACATTAAATAAGAGGCAGTCAATAGAAAAAATAGTGAATGATATGGCAAATGGAAATAGTGACTTTAATAATTTATTTGATAATGAATTTAAGGAGTTAACAAATATTGGGAATAACTATCGTATACGACATCATGAAACTAATAAGATTGAGATTACAGATGAGCGTTATTACGACTATTTTTTCAATCGTTGTTTATCACTAATTGCGCTTGCTATAGAGTACTTGAGGTAAAGGAAATTTAAATTATGTATTCCTACATTTAAAATGTAATGATATTACAAGAGTTCTAGAAAGAAATTTATTTAACCAAGTTTAAGTTATCTATTAAATTAAATAACAAATTATTGAAAATACCGTATTATTCTAAAAACTGAATATGCGGTATTTTTTAATACGCAATACAATAATAATATTCACCCCAAAATAGTAGTTGCCCAGAAGCATAAGTTTCAAGGCAACATACTACTAGACTGATATGTCTATATTCTTTCCGAGGTTAGGATTAACGCTAAGTTCCATCATTTCTGTTAAAGCTTGAACATTCTCTATAGAAGTATCCATAACTTTCTTTGTTAGGGCAATACCTACTTGCTGATTAAGAGATGCTTGATTCATAGAGATTGACAATGCTGCTATATCTATAAGATCATCTCCTTTATAAATAGTAGCCTCGTTAATTATTATTTCGGCATTATTAGTTACGTAACTTTCGTACAAACAGAAAAACACGATTTGTAAATTTGTTGCCATCCATACATTGGCTATGATACCAATTTAATGAGATATGTATAACCCAAAATAATAACTAAATTCAATAATTATCTTATGTAGTTAAAATATACCAATTGATAGCCATACTGAATCTTGGAAACTTGATAATATGTTAATTTATTCCAGAACAATGTTTAAGTCTGCCATACCGATTTAGACTTCTGCTGTATGCATTCTACAAACCTTCTGCCAAGAGCACTGATCTCAGGCAAGACTATTTCCATGGTTTCTGCTGTTCTTCGTACTTCAGCTACAAGCATTCCCAATTTGTTTATCAGTATTCCTATGCCTACATTCTCCATCTTCGTTTCATGAAAAATCGTTCTCTTCATCCATGAAATAATATTGTGTGTAATAAAAACAATCCACAAGAATGCATAGATGCCGTCAAACTTCCTAGTACGAAGGTTTTTCATATGATATACATTCTTGCAGGTTTTAAAGAAAGCTTCAATGGTTTGTCTCTGGTTATAAAAGTGAAATAGCTCATGGGCTGACATCTCAGCTTTGTTAATGTTTGAAATCAGCATAGTATATATGAAATCACCTTTACGTGTTAAGGTTCTCACTATAATAAATCGTAAGTCGCCTTCACTCGGAAGTTCGTAGGTATCTACAAAACGGTCAATTTCTTCATACTCTTCTTTAGCAATGGTTTTTGCTATATTAGATGCTCTTGTAGTGGAATAACCTTTTACTACAAACTTTACTCTGTCCTTGAGTTTTTCTATGTTTTCATTAGAGCCATAGCCACTGTCAAGCCGCAGAATAAGCCTATTTTCCTTTGCCACATCCTTGAGTTTTGATAATGTATCGTTAAGCAGATCGTCAAACCGATTACTACAATGGGTATTTCCAGCATCAAGATAAAGTGAAATAGTTTCTCTATTATCATCGCCACAAAATGCAGCAGACAATTGATATCCTTTCTGGTTTTTATTCTTACAGAAATAACCTCTTTGTGCTACTTCATACGTCTTACCATTAGCAATAAGACCTGATTGATCAATATCAACAACAATCTTTTCTGTAGTAGATAAGCATGTAGTATTCTGCATGAACAGCTGATGATGGACATTTTTAAGCTGCTCAACGTTTTCTTTTGTCATCCTTCGTAGAAGTTCATTAATTTGAGACTGATCAGGAAACCTTGGTATATCAATCAACTCTGCAATGACAGTGTCAGGAACGAGCTTTTCATTGATGTCTGAGGTATATTTACATCCAGCGGCTATAGATATTGCAATGGTTAATAGCTTATCTTGAACAGAATAATCTACTTTTTTCATCTTAACTTTGACTTTATCCAGTAGACTTACAAAATCAAGCTTTTGAACATATTTTACAAACGTAACCAACCAAACACTAGTTTTTTCCTGTTTAAATTCACCTGTAATAAATGTTATACTTTTCATAGGTGAAAACCCCCTTCGTTATTATTTTTTGCACAATTAACAATTTCGCAAGGGAGAGGCTTTCACCTCTTGTTATATTATGGATTCCAATTTATTGGTATTTACATGATTTATATTTGTACGAAAGTTACGTAGTTAGGAACTTTATTCAGTTGTGATATGAACAATGTACATTGAAAAAGGAAAATAAATTTCTAATGTAACAATAATCATAGGTTTTCATAATATATATAGATGATTATTTCTATGTACTTTTATAAATTTACCATAAGCATCAAGAGCTGGAGGTTATATTATGATTCTTGGCATGGACGGAAGGGTTATAACCTGGCATATAGGATCAGGTCTTTCAACCTATACAAACAACCTGCTAACAAATATACAAAAACATAATGACTTAAATAGCATATTTATGTTTTATCCCTATGATAACAAGACAGACTTGTTTGATATCAACAGTATTCCCAAGAGCATGCTTACCGGAGAAAGACGTTCAGATTTTTGGAACAAGGTTTATCAGATACAGTGGAAGCTCGACTTCCCTATAGATTTTTTTCATAACACAGTAAATGGAATAGGCTTGCCGACAAATCTAAAATGTAACAATATAGTTACACTCCATGATGTTATTCCTTATGTAATGCCTGAAACCGTTGACAGAGCTCATTTGGATTATACTTTAAAAAACACCCCCTATATAGTTGAAAATGCTACTCAGATAATAACAGTATCAAATTACTCAAAGTGTGACATTCAAAGGTACTTCGGGGTAAGTGATGATAAAATCACAGTAACACATTTGGCTGCTGATGACATCTATCAACCTATGGATAAAGAAAAAGCAAGAAATGTAATCTTTAACAAATATGGTGTAGACAGACGCTATATACTGTATCTAGGTGGCTTTAGCCCACGTAAAAACATAGCAAGATTGATACAGGCTTTTCAAATAGTAAAAAACAACTATGAGAAGCCTATAGACCTACTTATACTAGGTGAACATTCTCGTTCCTATCCATTCTTATGGAGTCTTGCAGAAAAGTTAGATCTGACTGATAATGTGAAGTTTTTAAACTTTATACCCACAGAAGATTTACCATTTTTCTATAATGGAGCTGATGTCTTTGTATACCCATCCCTATATGAAGGCTTTGGATTGCCACCCTTAGAAGCTATGCAATGTGGAACTCCTGTAGTAACCTCAAATGTTTCGTCTATACCTGAAATTGTTGGAGATGCTGCCTTACTAGCCAATCCTTATTGCATAAATGAAATTGCAGAGCAAATACAAAAGCTTCTCTCAGATCAAAGTCTATGGCAACAATATAGCCTATTAGGTCAGGCAAAAGCAAAGGAATATTCTTGGGACAAAACAGCCAAGAAGACTTTAGAAGTATATAGAAAATGCATGAATAAATAATTTTTTGATTTCTACACAATATAAGTATGTTATTCATAATTTTTCTAAGGAGCAGATTGACATTGATGAAGAATATCAAAGTTTTCTCCCTCTGTAATGAAATAAATCTCAATAAGCTTGCAACACATTTTGGAATAAGTAAAAAATTCAAATGGGAAGATTATCTCACATTGGATAACAAGCAGCTACAGGGTATAGTAAGAGAGCCAGAGGGTAAGATAGCTAAATTATTTTACTTTGGGTCAGTTGTTTTTGTAAATATGGAGCACCATGAGATTGTAGACTTTGTAAACTATCTGAAGACAATTGAAAAAAGCCTAGTAAATGCCAGCTATAAATACAAAGAAGATTATAAGATTGTAATAAATAATGAAACTCCAACCATACACTTTGAGTACATGAGTGTTAATAAATATGAGGATTATCATTTAAATATATTAGCAACTATACTTGCCAAATCTGTTGCATTGGAAAGAATAGAAGAAGGTCTTGATAGTCTGCTGGACGAAATGGAAGTAATTATAACAAAGCTCGAAAAAGGAAAGCTGGTAATCAGTGATTCAAAGCTAGCCAAAACTGCTGCAAACATATTGAAGTATAAATTTAACACCATATCCTATTTAATGCTTTTGGATAAACCTGGTATAACATGGCTAAATCAAGAATCAGAAACCCTATATAATGATCTTTCAAAGCTGTTTGAGCTACATGATAGATATGACAAAATAAAAGCTAAGTCTGAAACTCTTATGGATATTACAGAAGTCTTTTCAACCTTGACTCATCAGAAAAGAGGAAATGTTCTGGAGTGGATGGTCATAATACTTATTGCTATTGAGCTTGTGATTGCTCTCCTTGATAGGCTTTTTTAGCAGAAATGCTGTCTTATTTGACAGCATTTCTGTTTTATAACCTTTAAGCTTATTCGTTATCCTCATGTTTGTCATGTGTTACAAGGTCAATGCCTCCTAAAACTAAGTGTGCCAGTCCAAACCCTGCGACTCCTGCTCCAGTTATAGGATATGCCGCATATGCAGCAAGCCCTGCGGCTGTAACCGCGGTTCCCAAAAGCGTAGGAATAAGTCCTTCTCTTATCTTATTATCCATTTTTATCCCTCCTATAAACACATTTAACCAATAACCTGCAAAAGCTTTGATTTACTATGTGAACCACAATCTAAAGTCTTAGAATTTTTTAATGGCTCGAGTTTAGTTTTTTACAAAACAAAATAAATATGCCTGACAATCATTTCACTGATTACCAAGCATATTTATTTTGTTTAAATTTTAATAATTGTCAGCAGCTATTTCAAAGTAAGCTTGTGGATGTTTGCAAGTAGGACATGTTTCTGGTGCTACGCTGCCATAATGAATATGACCGCAATTTCTGCATTTCCATGCTGTTTCTTCATCTCTTTCAAATAGCTTATTACCTTGAAGATTTTCTAAAAGCTTAGCATATCTTTCTTCATGCTCTTTCTCTACAGTAGCAACATTTTTAAAGAAAGTGGCTATCTCTGTAAAGCCCTCTTCTTTTGCAGCTACTTCAAATTCTTTGTACATGCTAGTCCATTCATGATTTTCACCAGAAATGCAAGCCTTTAAGTTTTCTTCTGTATTTCCAATTCCTTTTAAAAATTTAAAAATTAGCTTAGCATGTTCTCTTTCATTTCCTGAGGTTTCTTCAAATATTGCAGCAATTTGCTCATAGCCTTCCTTTTTAGCAGCCTTTGCAAAGTATGTATACTTGTTTGTTGCTTGAGATTCTCCTGAAAAAGCTTCCATTAAGTTTTTTTCTGTTTTGCTTCCTTTAAGTTCCATATGTATTCCTCCTTTTAATTTGTGAAAATAAGATTTCTCCTTTAGTATACTTTAATATCAACGAATTAATAAATCCATCCATATCAAAATTTTTATAATAGCCCTTTAGAATGTTATCCAAGCCCGATAATGCGCAGGATATATCGCTATTGTCCAATTGCATCTCTTTTATAGCGGCATTAAACTCATCAACGTCTACTACATAGTATTTATCGTCACATTTTATGATAAAATCAAGAAACAAGTCTTTTATTATCCATTTTTCATTTTCTCTATTTACACTCACCATATCTACATAATATTTATAAATATCAGATTTATCAAAATTGACATTTTTGTATTGTGTCAACGAATATATCCCTATGTTTTCCTCAGGAAACAAATAATATTCAATATATTGATGATAGGGATGATTAATATATTTTCTTTTATAGTGAAGATAATTATTATATACTACAATCTCATCAATATTATATTCGTGCTTCCGACCATCCTTATTTACCGTCTCTAGCATTTTATCAAATTCAATTACAGTATGCTTCAAGCAACTTCCTCCTCACATAATTCAATATTGAACAAGCTCAGCTCTAAATAAATTATATATAATTAAATATAGCATTTTAATGTGGAAATATACAGATAATTCCTAATATTCCCACACAATTAGCCTATATCGCCTGTTACAAGGTATAGAGCCACTTATGTCGTCTAGACTTACAAAAAATATTATGTTAATATATAAATAATAGATAACACTTTAGGGAAATATAAAAATAGCAGTGAGTAATTGCTGCTAAAGATTACCTAGAATGTTTGTAAAATCTACAATTTTGTGCCCACAGATTTAAAACGGGAATCTTTGTACATTGTCGTAGGGTCAGACCTCATATTTATTATCAGAGGAAGGCGTGAAACCAAGTCAGGATACCCACCTAGCTAATGCTATGGTGTCAAAATGTAGATATACGGCATTTTGGGAATCTTTTTATAGAACTCAAGCTTTTGCTTGAGTTCTATATTTTTGTATAGAGAGGACACTTAGGTCATCCCTTACTTTCTTCTGAGAGTTTAGATAGCTTGTTCCTATAAATATACATAAGCACTAGAATAACTATCTCAACTATTATAAATATCACTTCAAGCTGATTGCCAAAATTATATTTTTTAATAATCAAATCTCCTGTATTATTAAATATCGCAATTACAGGTCCTTTATAATATGAATAATCCTGCATTCTAAATATATTTATCTGTAAAAAATCCCACATAAAATGAAATGCAGCTGGCAGATAAATAGATTTTGTCATCAAGAAAGCATAGCCTAATATTATACCTGCTAGAAACACATCAAGTAAATCTAAAAATTTAGAATATGTTAACAAGTGTGCGGCTGCAAATATCAAAGCGCCTACTATAATTCCATATCTACTTCCTATCATTTTAACCAAATGATTTTGAATATATGATCTATAGACTGCCTCTTCTCCAAAACCGACCATGAGAAAGGTTATTATACCTATCACTAAAGCCCATATAACCTGTTTTGTACCAAATATTGTCAGTCCATAACCACTAAAACTTATAATTTTGAATAATGAGCCAAAAATTATTATTGCTGCAATTGCTACAATCGGTGCCAGTATTCCCAATAATAATTGATGAAGTACCTTGTTTGTTCGTGCAAAACCCAACTCTTTTATATTTTGTTTGTCAATTGACTTCCAACAAAGAACCACTGCACCTATTGCTAATAAATTATACATCGATGCTGTCATCAAAAAGCCTGGCGCACTATACAAGGCCTCAGTTAGTGCTACAGGATCTGATACATTTCCTCCCTTAATAGCAATTACAATAGCATATACTAATGTACTCATTATTGTCCAAACAGCATTTAGTAAAAAAACAAAAACAAATACCCCAACAATTTCTAAAATTCTCAATGCATTCTTTTTTCTCGTACTCTTCTCCAAACAAAACACCTCTTGTATATATTATAACCCCAATTGCTCCGAAATTCCCTGCATTGCCTTTAGTGCGAGCTCTGCAAATTCATTGAAGCTGATTCCTAGCTCCTCTATAGATTTCATTGCATCTCTATTTGCACCTGCTGCAAATCTTACCTCACCCATCCTCTTTGTTATGGATTTTACTTTAACACTGCCTACCTTTTTGTCAGGATAGACCAAAGAAATTGCAGTAATAAAGCCTGTTATGGGGTCAGCTGCATAAATTGCTCTATCCATTTTTGTCTCAATTGGTACACCCGATTCTTCATTATGAGCACATATGGAGTGATACATCTCATCTGTACCAAAGCTATTCTCCTTCAATAGCTCCACTGTCTTTTGCCATGCAGTTCTGGATAAGTTCTATAATCAACTATGTCTGCATCCAAATCATGCATTAGCCCTGTTAAAGCCCACAGCTCTTCTTTATCAGGTTCAAATCGCTTTGCCAGCTCTCGCATTACGCTTTCTACAGCGTATGAATGCTTAATCAAATGCTCTGATACAAGATAATTATTTAATATTTCTATTGCTCTTTCTCTATCCATTGTACTTCCTCCTTAGTTTATACTTCACTTATAAGTATGACCTTCTTTATCTTTCCTCTTGCTTGTTTACTTATTATTTATTATATAATATAGGCAGCTTGGTGTAAAATTTTACTTATTGCTCTATAATAACTATAACCATATATAATGGGTTCATACAAAAGTAGCTTTTGGAGGGTACATGATTTTATTAGAAAGAGAATTTTATACAAGAGATACTATTACAGTGTCTAAGGAGCTGTTAGGGAAGGTTCTGGTACATAAAACAAAGGAGTACAGTGTTGCTGGTAGAATCGTTGAAGTAGAGGCATATATGGGCCCTCTGGATAAGGCTGCTCATTCATATGGTGGAAAGAAAACACCTAGAGTTGAGATAATGTACAGTGAGGGCGGATACAGCTATGTTTTTACTATATATGGAATGTATCAATGCTTCAATATAGTCACAGAAAAGGTCGATAAGCCTCAAGCAGTGCTTATTAGAGCTTTGGAGCCTATAGGAGGCTTAATCTGATGGCAAAGAATAGATTCAACCTGAGCTATACAGACTTAAGTAAGGCCCAGCTCAAAGGTTTGACAAATGGCTCAGGTAAGCTTTGCATGGCAATGAAAATAGGTAAAGAGCAGAATAAAGTTGATATGTGCAGCAAAAACGGAATTGATGATATATATGTATATGATAACGGATATAATGATTTTGAAGTACAAGCCTCTCCACGTATTAATATTGACTATGCAAAGGAATATGTTCTCATGCCTTGGAGATTTTTTATAAAAGGCAATAAATATGTGTCAAAATCATAAGCGAACTTTTTCCCTTTAAATATCTCATGAAATTTGGCTTGGTTCACTATCACTAGCACAGAGAGTAAAATCTTTTGATTTTGGATGCTGTTGCTATCATCATTATAATTCTTTAAACCCCTCATAAGTCTTAAATGCCAATAGATATAGAGCCATCAGCATATCCGGATTACTTTTACGAAGTTCATCAATTACTGTGTCCGGATGCACAACAGGAACACTATTAGATTTTACTAATTCTTCGATAACAAGTGGAAGTTCTTTACACATTTGATAAAAAGCATCTTGCTGATCTGTAACAAGAGCATAAAATTGATCCATACTCACTCGTCTAATTAATCGGTGCTGTACATTTTTGTTATCTACTGAAGCTATCCATTTAATGTTTTGAGATTTCTTTGCAATCGTTTCCACAAGCAGACAAGCACAATTATCATCTGATAGTAGTTGATTTTGCATTCTTATGTATGTCTTAGCCGATGAAGCAGAATTCATTGTGTTATGCTTATTTTTCATTTCGACATAAACGGTATGAACAATGTCTCCATCCGTCATTTGTATCCCATTTGCATTTTTATAAATAACATCCCATCCAGTATCTGGTACATCGCAACCATTAATATATTTGAATATATTTTGATGAAAATAACCAATATCATTATTGTTAGACTTATCTCTTTGCCTGAAAATCTCGTTGTTTATGATATCTTCCCATTCTGCATGGTAAACAGTTTTATCAAATGCAAGTTTTACTGGATCTATGATATTACTATTGAACTTTTTTAAATTAAATGGTTCTAATTTTTCGCCATATTTTTTGATAGTTTCTTTTATATGTGATGTAAAATCTTCTTTTGAAATAAAAGACAAATTCCACGTATTATCCATTTTACTTAACCTCCAATAATGATCTTTTGATTTCTAATCCTATTTCATAAGCCAAATTTACTGGCACTGCATTTCCGACCTGTTTGTATTGCTGTCCAACACTTCCACAAAATTCCCAATCATCAGGGAAACTTTGTATCCTTGCATTTTCTCTAACTGTAAATGGTCGTGCTTCAAGTGGGTGACAACGGTCTGTTTGCTTTTGAGCGGGTGATGTCAAAACTGTTAAACAAGGTTCATCCATACTTAACCGCCTTAGTATTCCAGTTCTTCCCCCCCCCATATGCCAACAACTTTTCATATATTTTTTGCTATTTCAGTATCAATGTTTCGCCAATATCCTCCTGGAGGTACCAACTCAAAGATTTTCTTTTTCACCTCAGAATACTGTGTTCCTACACTACTTGGAACCTCTTTTAAAATATCTTTTAAAACTGGCTTGTACTCATATGATGTTGGAAAATTAAAACTTGTTTTCTCTACTAAATCATTTCTGATTCCAACTGTCATAAGTCGTTCTCTTTTTGAGCAACCCCGTAATTCCACGCATTTAAAACCTTTTTCTGAATGGTGTATCCAGCATCAGAAAAAATACTCAGCATTGCATCATATGTTCTTCCTTTATCATGGCTCAAAAGTCCTTTAACGTTTTCAAATAGAAACATTTTAGGTTGTAGTTTCTCAAGAAACATCGCATAGTGATAAAAAAGAGTACCTCTTGCATCATCAAGCCCAAGTCTTTTTCCAGCATATGAAAATGCTTGACAAGGAGCACCACCTGATAACAAATCAAGCTCACCTTGTTTTATATTAAAATAATGACATAAATCCAAACATGAAATATTTGCTATATCATCATGAATAACGTTCCATAAAGGTCTATTTTTTTGTAATGTTTCTGATGCTGTTTTATCAAATTCAATCAATGCAAGTGTGTCAAATCCAGCTTTTTCCATTCCCAAAGCTAAACCCCCAGCACCTGCAAAAAGTTCTATCGTAGAATAATTCATTTAAATCCTCCAATTAGTAATCACTAACCCCTGTTAACTCTCATAACTCTGATTTTATCATATTTCTTTCAATTAGAATAATCGATAGTTTTTATAATTAATACCCATCTATTTTCACTTCATAATAAAATCATGACAATATATCTTAAATAATTCTATTATACACGTTTAATTTCTATTTTCCAATACAAACCATTTGAGCTATTACACTAATTAGATTGCATAAAAAAAGATTAGACACTATAAATCATCTAATCTTTCCCTTCGTATTCAGTTGATGGGGTATGGTTCACATAGTACCCTTACCAAAAGCTGCTATTACGCAGCTTTTGGTGTCTTTTTCTTCGCAAATGCCAGTATTCCGCCTAATGCTATAGATAAGAAAGCGGCATATAGCACTCTGTAGTTTTCTGGTAGCATGAAGGTTATTGAATGAGCAGGTATCCAGAATAATGGGATAGTTTTTATAATTACGAAGCTGATAAAGCTATTCCAATCTATCTTGTCCACTACATCCTTAAGCTTAACTTTAAATATCTTTGAAAGCTTTCCTTCGCCTAAGTCTATAAAGGTATCAGTTACCCTGTGAAATGCCATAAAGGTTGGTGCAAAAAACACGTTCATAAATGTGCTTGTCAACAACGAAACCAAGAATGCAGCTCCAAAACCTGCTTCCAAAGCTGGCAGATAATGAATCTTCTGTGCTGCAATAACACCTTGGTTGAATATCTTAAATATTATAACAAAGACCATACCTAACATGCCCCAAATCAATACCTTATAAATAAAGCCTACAGGCTTTTTCCAATCCTTTACTAGAATTCTTACAGCCAACAGCTCACCCATCGTAGCTAGAATTGAATACTTAACAAATGCCATAATATAGGGATGTGCTGCTGTAGTAGCCTCAAACCACAATCTAGTATCCTCTACTGCTAAAAACGCACCTATTGCCAACAAAATTCCAACCCAAACAAAATCAAACTTTTTCAAAGAAACACCCCTTTAATTTAAATTCCATAATATTATATCATAGAATTAGCTTAGTCACTAATCTGTACATAATTAACTCCATTAATTTTATAAAGCTCTTGAACGAGTTTTGCATTTGATATGCTTTTGTTTGTTACTGTCTTTATATTTACAGTTATAAAATTATCTTCTGCTGCTTCTATCGAAATATTACTAGAGAACATTTCAAACTCCTGCAGCTTGTTACTTATTAAATCAATCTGACCATCTACATTTTGCATTTTTAACAAAATTATTGTTCTACCACTTTTACCATAAAATAAGTACTCAAATTTCGAGAAAAAAACTAGTATTATCAGCACGATAGAAGTAGTAATTATGGCTCCTGTATAGAAGCCTATACCTATCGAAATTCCCAGACAAGCAACTGCCCATAAACTTGCCGCTGTAGTCAAGCCTCTGATGCTTAAACCCTCTTTTATAATTGTACCTGCTCCCAAAAAGCCAATGCCGCTGATTACCTGTGCACCCATTCTTGTAGGGTCAATATTGGCAATCTCCTTATATTCTTCAAAAATATAAATATTGCATAGCATTACTAAGGTAGCTCCTACGCATACAAGTATATGAGTTCGTAAGCCTGCTGGATGTCTGTTTCGTTCTCTCTCAATACCTATTACGCCACCTAGTATACAAGCTAATGCAAGTCTTATCAAAATTTCATAATTGTTTACCACTTACGACACACCTCTTTTTTGGCTTATTTCTATCTAATTTATGTTGATCAAATATATAATATAACAAATGTATTATTTTGTATTATATTTCACCATAGCATATTATTTTGATATAATATATATAGTTATAAAACTTAAGCTTAATAAAACTAACTGTTTTACAATATATCGTGAGAAATATGTAATTTATTATAGGATGGTGCATTTTTATGAACAAAGAAATTATAGAAAATTATTTTATGAGCAATGGCTCGAAATATCCCTCAACTCAAATTGTTGATTTTTGTATTTCTAAACCAACAATTTATGAAGTAATAAGAGTTATAGAGGGAGTACCCTTATTTTTAGAGGATCATTTAGTTCGTCTGCAAGCCTCTGCCGCTTCCTTGAATATAAATGTTCAAGGTATAATATCTAATATCACTTTAGATATTAGTGAGCTTATAAAAGTTAACAACAATCCTGAAAAAAACATTAAGCTTGTAGTATACAATTTGGACAATACCACTCCAGATTATATAATGTCTTTTATAAATAGCAATTATCCTACTAAGGAACAATACACCGCAGGCGTTCCTACAATTTTATTTCATGCAGAAAGACATAATCCAAATGCAAAAATAATCAATAACGAGTTAAGAGAAACAATAAATATAAAGCTTAAAGAAGAAAATGCCTACGAAGCGCTGCTGGTCAACAACAGAGGTGAAATAACCGAGGGCAGTCGCTCCAACTTGTTTTTTATTGAAGCTGGTAAGGTATACACTGCTTCAAAAGAAGACGTACTTATAGGCATAACCAGAAAGTACATTCTTCAAGCTTGTAATAACCTGAAGCTTGAAGTAATTGAGCAGCCTATCCCCTTCTCAATGCTAGAATACGCAGAGGGTGCGTTCATTACTGGCACATCCCCAAAAGTACTTCCTATAGCAAGCATAAACGAAATACTAATTGCTTCAGCAAACAATAGCATCGTGTCTAGCATACTATATGAATATAATATGTTATTAAAGCAGTATATTGCAACCAGTGGCGATTCAATTATTCCCAGCTGAGCTGATGTTTCTGGAAATAATACTGCAATAAGTGGTGAAGACCTTTGCCATCTTTCTTCTGCTTCACATATGTCGTCCCAGTTAACTTTATAAATGTAAATTATTTAGTACGATATATATAGTATATCAGAATAATAATATGAAATATATTCTTAATATACTAAAATTTGTTTAAAGCTCTAAAAACTTGTGTCATTTACAAGACTTATACATATTATGATATTATCACTGTGTGTGAGGTGAAAAAAGGTGGCATTTTCAGAAAGAGAGCTACTCGCTAGAATAATAAGGTGCGAGGCAGGAGGCGAAGGAGACAACGGCATGAAGGCTGTTGCAAATATAGTTATGAATAGAGTTAGAGTTCCAAACGGCGAATACCAGCGTATAGGTCAAGGAAGTATACGAAATATAATAAATCAAGCAGGTCAGTTCGACTGCGCTACCTCAATACTTAGAGGCGTTCCAAATCCTCAAACAATTTGGGCAAACCCTCCTGAGGAAATACATTATCAAATAGCAGATTGGGCAATAGCAGGGAACAGACTTCCTATGACTGGATATTCCTTATGGTATTTTAATCCTTTTGTACCTAGCTGCCCTGGAACCTTTCCCCCTAATGGATCAGGCTACTACGTAGTTAGAATAGGTGCTCACTGTTTCTTCAACCCTACCAACCTATATTATTTAACCTAATATAAAGAAGCAAAATAGAAAGGAGAGCTTTATGTATTGTAACAATCCCTTTAACTATTTCAGACAACAAGACATGTCTACCCCATCCCAGCAACCCTACTTCAACCAAATGCCTACTATGCCAATGCAACCTATTATGACAACAGACATTCCCCTAGGTACAACAACAGGGGATATGCCAACTAATATAGCTTCAGTTCCCCCTCTAATGGTTGAAAATCCTATAATGGATACAGAATATACTCAAGGCTACTTAAGAACTCAAATAGGCAAAAAAGTCAAAGTAGAATTTCTTATCGGTACAAACATGCTGGTAGACAGAGAAGGTACTTTAGTAGATGTAGGAATAAGCTATATTATCATAAATGAAGTAGAAACAGATGACTTGTTATTATGTGACATTTATTCTATAAAGTTTGTAAGATTTTATTTTTAATTGCTTTTTAAAGATAAAAAAATAACCGGTGTGCCCGGTTATTTCTATTATTACATTCCTTCAAATTGTGCATTATACAAGGATGCATATATTCCATCATGTTATCAAGTCAGAAAGCTTATCTATATGTTGAGAAGAATACATTACTGATAATACAAAAGCAGAGTCTTCTACTGTTTTTGTGTATGATAAATCTTTTTCGCAACATATATAGCTGTACTTCTCAATCAACAGATGTCCGCAATTGATCAATTACAGCTTTTCTAACTTTAAGTACAGATGATGCACTCATGCTTAATTCATCCAACCCCATTCCAATAAGTATCGGAATTGCCTTAAGCTCTCTTGCCATCTCTCCACACATTCCAACCCATATTCCTTCCTTATGACCATTGTCTATAACCATCTTTATAAGTCTTAACACCGCTGGATGAAAAGGGTCATAAAGGTATGATATTTTCTCGTTCATTCTATCTACTGCAATAGTGTACTGAATAAGGTCATTCGTTCCTATACTGAAAAAGTCAACTTCCTTTGCTAGTATATCTGAAATTATTGCTGCAGATGGAATCTCAATCATTATTCCAATCTCAACCTTATCTGAGAATGAAATGTTTTCACTATTAAGCTCCTCCTTTACCTCTTCAACAACCTTTTTAGCATCCCTCAATTCACTGAGGCTTGATATCATAGGGAACATTATTTTAAGGTTACCATATACTGAAGATCTAAATAATGCCCTTAGCTGAGTTTTAAATATGTCTGTTCTATCAAGACAAAGCCTTATTGCTCTATAACCTAGGAATGGATTCATTTCATTTTCTATTTTTAAATATGGAAGCTTCTTATCTCCTCCAATATCAAGGGTTCTTATTACAACGGGCTTTCCTTCCATCCTCTCAAGTACTATTTTATAAGCTTCAAACTGCTCCTCCTCTGTAGGAAGTGATGTCTTGTCCATATATAAAAACTCTGTTCTAAAAAGTCCTATTCCATCAGCACCATTTCTAAGCACTCCCTCAACATCCTCAGGACTACCTATATTAGCAGCTATCTCCACTCTTCTTCCATCAATTGTTATTGATTTTTTATCCTTAAATATTACGAGTTCCTTTTTATATTCAATTTGCTCCTTTTGCTTAATCCTATATCTCTCAATTACCTTTTCCTCAGGGTTAATAATAACAATGCCCTCATCCCCATCAATTATAAGGAAATCATTGTTTTTTATTATACCTGTAGCTTCCTTGAGTCCAACAACTGCAGGTATCTCCAGAGTTCTCGCCAAAATAGCAGAGTGTGAGGTTCTTCCACCAATATCAGTAACAAAGCCTAATACCTTTTTCTTGTTTAGCTGCGCAGTCTCTGAAGGTGTAAGATCCTTTGTAACTATTATACATTCCTCATCTATTTCGGATAGATTTTGATTTTCTATTCCAAGCAAAATGTTTTGAAGCCTTTTACCTATATCCTTAATGTCTGCTGCCCTTTCCCTCATGTATTCATCATCAATACCCTCGAAAATTGAAACAAACATATCAACAGTCATTTTAAGAGCATACTCCGCATTCATATTACGCTCAATTTGATTTTCTACCTCAGCACTAAGCTCAGGATCATCAAGCATCATAATATGAGCATTAAATATTTCAGCCTTATCCTTGCCCATCTTTTTCTCAGCTACATCCCTAATCCTAACAAGCTGTCCCTTCGCTATATTAACTGCACTATGGAATCTTTCCTTCTCCCCGTCAACACCCTCTATTTCTCTCTGAACAATCTCAAACTCTGCTTCATTAATAACAAAAGCCTTTCCCATCATAATTCCTGAGGATGCAGGTACTCCCTTTAACATATTATCCCTCCATGCATAATTAGTCAGTTCTTTTTAAAAATCATTCCTGTTGCTCTCTATTTTGTTCAAACACCTTATTCAACTTCCTACAGCTTCTAATACAATCTTCTCTTTGTCTACCATTAAAATCTCCTTGAATCTTTGATACCATATCGGAATAAAAAACATCTCTCCTTAAGTTTTTAATAGTATCGACCTAAAGTGAGATGCTTTCATCTTAAGCTATTGGAATATTAAGTCAATGTCTGCTATTCCTTGCAGCTTTGATTTACATGCTGCGAGCTGCAACGATATCAACACCTAATCCAAGGATATCTTTAATAAGAATATCCCCACAATGAACTGGCGAATCTACTACCACTATGTTTATAACTTGCATAGCTTCAAATATTTTATTCTTTGGTATTGCACCATTTGTTTTAACTGGCAGTCTTGGAAAAAGTGCTCCATTAATCTTAACTGTTGAGGTTAATACTCTTGTTGGATTTACAAGCTCATTTCTGCCGTAAGCTTCACCCCGTTTACACGTATTTCCTGACACACTTACTCCATTTGCTTCATCCTCTATAATTTCTAAATGACATCCAATTGGACATACAATACAAATCATATTTGTTCTCTTTGTCATATTATTGTCCCTCCAATTCAATATATATGGAGATTTCAGTATCTATGTTATTCAATTCTTTTTCTGTTAAGGTTATACGTTCCATTTCACCAGGTGCAACGTGTTTTTTCTTAATCCTTTTAATGACGGTATCCTTAGATTTTACAATCAAAGAGGCATCGTTATAAATATCAGTAACTCTCATAAATATGTCCAGTTTATCATTTAAATATTCTTTTCTGATAATATGAGGAACTACATATCTTATGCCAATTCCAGGCACACATTTAATATGGTGTTCTGAAGTCTTGCTACCATTAATAATATACATAGCAGCGTTTTTTCCTGCTTTGCGAGCTTCTTCAGTAACATAATCAACTAAATCATGTACATGTAGTACATTACCACAAGCGAAAATACCTTCAATTGAAGTTTCCATTGCTTCGTTAACAATAGCACCTGATGTATTTGGGTCAAGTGATATATCAGCCTGACTAGATAGTTCATTTTCCGGTATTAATCCAACCGAAAGAAGCAATGTATCACACTCATATTTCTTCTCTGTTCCAGCTATAGGCTTTCTATTCTTATCAACCTCTGCAACAACAACTGCTTCAACTCGGTCTTTTCCAATTATTTTAACTACAGTATGAGATAATAAAAGCGGTATATTGTAATCGTTTAAGCACTGAGCAATATTTCTGGCAAGTCCACCTGAATAATGCATAATCTCAGCTACTGCAATAACTTCTGCACCTTCTAAAGTCATTCTCTTTGCCATAATAAGTCCAATATCGCCTGAGCCTAATATGAATACTTTTTTACCTGGCATATAACCTTCAATGTTTATATATCTTTGTGCAGCACCAGCTGTAAATACGCCTGATGGTCTTGAACCTGGAATTCTAATAGCACCACTGGTTCTCTCACGACATCCCATTGCAAGGACAATAGCCTTAGCCTTAATAGTAATATATCCATCAAAGCTATTGATTGCATGTAGTGTTTTATCTTTTTCAATGTCTATTACCATAGTATCTGTTAAGAATGAGATATTTTCATTCTTAAGCTGTTCTATAAATCTCTCCGCATATTCCGGTCCTGTTAGTTCCTCTTTAAAAATGTGCAAACCAAAGCCATTGTGTATGCACTGTTGTAAAATCCCACCTAATTCTCTATCTCTTTCAATAACAAGTATAGAGTCTACCCCATTCCTCTTAGCTTCAATTGCAGCAGCCAAGCCGGCAGGTTCGCCTCCAACTACAACTAAATCAAATAAAAGCATAAGTCTACCTCACTTCTTTTGTTTTACTAGTTAAGATATATGAATCTTTACTATCCAAAACAATTTCTTTCATATCTTTTTTTAGTTCTCTTGCTAAAATTTCTACAACTCTTGGAGCACAAAAACCACCCTGACATCTTCCCATACCTGCTCTAGTTCTCTTTTTAACGCCTTTTACAGTAGTTGCTCCAGCATTTCTGCGAATTGCATCAACGATTTCACCTTCCGTAATCATCTCACAACGACAAATTATTTTACCATATCTTTTATCCTTTTGAATGATAGCCTCTTTTTCCTCAGGAGTTAATCCTTCAAAATAAGTATAAGCTCTTCTTGTTTCTATGAAATCATCCTTTTTTACAATTGAATGATCATTATTAACAATGCTTTCTACAACATACTGAGCCACAGCAGGTGCAGCTGATAAACCCGGCGAATCAAATCCTCCTATATCTATAAAGCCCTTAGCAGCCTCTTCTATAATAAAATCATTTGTTATTGTTGAAGCTCTCAATCCAGAGAAGGTTCTTATTGTCTTATTGAAGGGTATCTTCTCACTCACCCTTAACGCCGACTTATGAATAAAGTCCAAATCCTCTTGTGTTGTTGATACATCATCCTTATCCTCTACAAATGAACCAGATGGTCCTACCAGTAAGTTTCCATGTACAGTAGGTGTAATCAATACACCCTTTCCCCTTTTAGATGGACACTGAAAAATAACATGATTTACAAAGTTACCGGTATTTTTATCCAAAATAAAATAGTCGCCTTTTTTAGGTGTAATTTCAAAGGATGGCTTTGATACCATTTTGTGAATTTTATCTGTATAAAGACCTGCACAGTTAATCACATATTTAGCTTCTACAAAGCCGCTTTCAAAGAGAATGCTATAGCCCTCATCTAAATGCTCGATATCAAGCACTTCCTTGTTCAGCATAAGCTCAACACCGTTATCCATTGCATTTTCAGCTAATGCAATAGCTGTTTCATATGGTGAAATAATTGCAGCAGATGGAGCAAACAAGGCTCCAATTATGTTCTCACTTAAATTTGGTTCCATTTCCTTTACTTCTTCAGCCTTGAGTATCTGCATATCCTTAACACCATTTGCTAAACCATTATCATACAATCTTTTTATAGTCTCTAAATCCTCATCATCAAATGCTGCAACAAGAGAACCAATTCTTTTATATGACACTCCAAGTGCTGTACAAAGTTCTTCATACATTTCACTGCCTTTGACGTTGAATTCACCTTTTTTTGTACCTGCTTTTGCATCATAACCTGCATGAACTATTGCACTATTGGCCATAGTAGTACCATTAGCTACATCATTTTCCTTATCAATCATAACAATTTTTAATTTATATTTAGAAAATTCCCTTGCTATGCAGGTTCCTGCAATTCCTGTTCCTATAATAGCAACATCATACACATCATTCACCCCTATTTACCCTGAATTTTAATTTGTCTATTATTTTTCTTATAGTTTAGCACAAGTTCTATTTCCTGCCTCCTACAGAATTGCTTCTCCCAATTCCTTTAGAGATGGAAGGATATGATCTGCTTTTATATCAGAAGCTTCATAAGCTTCTCTTGTGGTTTCACCTGATAACACAAGAATAGAAATAATGTTGGCATTTTCACCTGTTTTAATATCTGTATATAGTCTATCTCCGACCATTGCTACATTCTCTTTTTCAAGTCCATATTTTTCACATACAGCATCAATAATATCCTTATTTGGCTTACCTACAATATGTGGTTTTCTGCCCGTAGACGCTTCTATAAAACTAATCATTGCTCCTGCATCAGGCATTACCCTACCGCCTTCCAGCGGGCAATTAAAATCCGGATGAGTTGCAATATAAGGTACACCTTCCCTTATATAATCACATGCTTTCCACAATTTATCATATGTTAATGTTGTATCAAAGCCCAATACAACAAAATCAGGTTGAATACTGCTGTTATTAATTATGTTAAAACCAGAATTGGTGAACTCTTCCTCTAATAATTGTGTACCTAACAAATATATATTAGCCTTTGGACTTATCTTATTTAGATAGATCGTTGTAGCTTCACCTGATGTAAAAACCCGGTCATCATTGACATGACATCCTAGCTTAGCTAGCTTCTTTTGATAGGCATATCTATTTTTTGAAGAATTATTTGTCAAAAAAGCATATCCTTTACCCTGAGCATCAAGTGTGTGTAGAAAATCCATTGAACCATCTATCAATTTATCTCCAAGATAAAATGTTCCATCCATATCCAGTAAAAAAAATTGTATATCTGATAATCGTTTCATTTAAACTATTATTCCTTTCTTTGCACTTCAAGTACAAACTGTTTATAAATCAAGTCTTTTAGCTAATATTGAAGTTTTAGAAGCTTGGTCTTATTTTTGATAACCTCTATTTCAAAATACAAGCTCCCATTCCTTGCTGTAATGGCTATATTCTCACCGGTTTCTACATCAGTTGCACATCCGTAGCTTTTATCTGTGTTAATTTTTATCCTTACTTTCTTTTTATTATCATTGAAAAAGCCGATATGTTCTTTGTTTACATAATTCGTTATAATCAATACAGCTCCTTTTTCATTCTCTAAAAGATGTGCATCAATTTCTTTAGTACGTCTATTGGTATAATCCAAGTCTATTTCCGGCATAAGCTTTTCTTCATTCATAATATTTGCTAATAGTTCCCATATTAAATAAGAGTTTTCTTCCAAGTAAGCCACATCAATATGTGATGCACAATATATTGCCTTCCCCTTACCACATTTATTTATGGTGATAGCAGGCTGATCATCATCAAACCTAGCAGCTATTTCAACTGACTCACTCTCAAGTTCCAATATTTCTTTATGCCAATGCCCCTTATAATTTCTCTTTTTATATGTTATGTTGGGGGATGTATTGCTATATACATCCTTTACCTTTATGCCAAATACATCCTTTAGGCTAAAACACGGCATTTGATGATTATACCATCCATGCTGACCTAACATACCGCATCTGGCAGTACCAATCAATATACCACCATCCTTAACATACTTTGATAAATGGTTTGATAACTCTTCAGTAATATGTGCTAAGAAAGGCATATAAATTAAATTATATTGTTTACCATGTCCCTGTTCCATTAGCTCAGGTGTAATAAAGTCAACCTTATAATTCATTTCCCAAAAGACTCTATATGCACCTCTTAAGGCTTTAATCAGGAATTTTTCTTGACCCATGCCATTCAATATAATTGCATTTTCCTTTGAAAGCATAATTGCAACTTTACTTTTTGGTGACTTTGATTGTGCAAATAGTTTATTGTTATCATTTATTAGCTTTCCAATATGTTCAGCTGCTTCTGTCCGTTCGGTGTCGTTTCCATCCAAGTCAACAATAGCACCCCAATGAAGTGGTTGGAAATCCCACTCTCTCCATCCTTGATATAATGTGAGTTTCGCATCATGCCCAATGGCTTCAAAACATTTCTTACCAAATCAAAGTCCTTAACATTTCTGCTAAGACCTAAAACCCAACCATTAATTGGTCCACTTTCGGTTTCCAATAACCAAAATTCTTTTCCAATGCTCTCGGAGGTACTTCTTGCCATATCTAAAAACATAGATGAAAACTCTGGATTTTTCTCTAACTTATCTCCACTGCCTGGATACAGGTCATAACCTATAACATCTACGACCTTTGCCATTTCAAATTGATCAAGGGCAGTTATGACACCAAGCATATCCTGAGATTTCAGAAAAAATATATTAGTAGTAGTAATATGATTTTTATCTAAGGCTTTAATACATTGATTCTGCCAACTTACAAATTGAACCATGCTGTCCATTGCAAAAAGACGCCAGTCCAACCACCTTGTGATGCTTGACCAACTTGTTGGTTTTGTTTTAGGTGGAATAACTTGATTCCAATTTGTGTGGAAAGTATTTGTTGCACCCCATCTGTAAGCATAATTCAATTCATCAAGCGTTTTATATTTATTTCTTACCCATTCCCTGAATTTATTTATGCAGCTTTCACAGTAACAATATATGTCCACATCTCCATCCTTTAGAGGCATAAAGGGCATGCTTATTTCATTATGAATCTGATATGCAAATAATGCTTCATGGTTCTTATATCTATTGACTAGAACAGTCAAATACCTTTCAACTTCTTTTAAATAGCCTGAATGATTAACACATGCCCAGCTATATGAAACATTATTTGGGTATTGTTCATTGTGATTATTAACAATATTAACCTCTGGATACATTTCATGTATCCAGTAGGGCGGAGATGCAGTACCTGTTCCAAGCATTACTTTTATTCCATACTTTAAACAGAGGTCAAAGAAATCATCTAAAAACTCAAATTTAAACGCATCTTTTTCAGGCTCAATTCTATCCCATGAATTGAATAGTTCAGCTGTTCTAATTAACCTTATTCCAGCCTCCTTCATTCTTTTTAAATCTCTATCCCAATCATTCTTATCATGCATCAATGGATAATATCCAGCAGCATAAATTAATTCATCTCTTTTCATACTCTTGCCTTCTTTCCTTAAGCTACTCTTTAAATAGCTTTTTCATAAACTTTATACCTTCTTTTGCCGCACAGGTTCCACTTTCATTTATTAAGCGCCATATAAATACGTCTTTACCAACTTCACAATCCGGCATAACAAAGTTTTCTATTGTAATCCATCGATCATAATTTATATATTTAAGAGCTTCCCTAATCTCTATCCAGTTAATATGTCCTGTTCCTGGAATGCCCCTATTATTTTCACAGAAATGTATATGATAAATATCACTTCCGCCCTCAATTATCGCTTCCTTAAGAGATTTCTCTTCAATATTAGCGTGAAAGGTGTCAAAGTGTAGTTTGATATTTGAATGATTAATTTGACTTAAATATTCTTTGCCTTCGTTAACGTTATTAAGAAAATATGTTTCATATCTGTTTAACATTTCAAGTGCCAAAACGACACCTTTATCCTTAGCATAATCTCCCAATAATTTCAAGTTTTCTAAGCTAGTATAAATGTTTTTCTTTCCATCTTCTCTTGTCATGCATTGTCCCCATGGTGCATATAGGACACCACCAAGACAATCTGATTCCATCTCATTACAGATATTGATACATTTTTTCAAATGTTCCATGCCATTTTTTACAATATTTTTATCAAGTGATGAAATATCACGATTTAAATTCAAGCCAGTACCACAGGTGCACATCAACTGATTATCCTTCAAAATAGGTTTTAGTTTTTCCGACATGAAATTATCAGGATCACCAAGTGGAAATTCCACACCATCATAACCAAGTTCCTTGGATAGTTTTATAAATTCTGATATGTCCTCTGACCATGTTTTAGTATATGTGGATAAATGTATTCCAAATTTCATAATAATCACCTTTTTATTTTTTTAAAAGTATATGACACAAATTTTAGTATGTGTCATATACTTTTCATTTTAAATTAAGCTCCAATAAGCTTGCTTATTAAACCTGTTATAATTGACCAAACAGAGAAATCATTTCCTCCAAACAATTGATTAAACCCAGCTGCAGTATTAAATAAAACTCCTATAGATCCTGATATTAGGAATACCATAAGGATACCACCAATAACACTTGTAATTATTGCTGCAGTTCTACCACCTGTTGCATTTGCAAAAATAGCGCCAGGAGCAACATCAAAGAAGCAGGCAGTTGTCAAAGGTATAACTGCATATACCAAAGATCCAGTTGTAGCCATCAATAGAATTGTACCGATACTTGTAACCATACTTACTATGAATCCAATAAGCAGTGCATTAGGTGCATAAGCAAATACCATAGGTATATCTAACGCTGGTATAGCATTTGGAATAAGTTTATCTGATATACCTTTAAATGCAGGTATTAGTTCTCCAAGCATTAAGCGTACACCAGTTAATAGAATAGTTAAGCCTGCTCCAAATGTTAATCCTGCCATCAAACTAAATGTGAATAAATCATATTTCATACCAGGTATAGTATTGATAGCGCCAACAGCTGAACCAAAAACCTTAATTCTATCATCCGCTCCGATAATTAAGCCAACACAAATATATGTTGCAAACATAATTAGTGATGTAGCAATTGTTGTATCTCTAAAGAAGTCAAGGGACTTAGGTATATTAATGTCCTCAGTGGACTTTTCCTTATTACCAATTACTTTACCAATCAAGCCACCTAATAAACAAAATATTGCTGCTGTATGTCCAATTGTAAAATCATCTGATCCAGTGACTTTCTTAACAAAAGGCTTAAGTAATGCTGGTACAACGATTATATACAAGGCTAGAAATGCTGTTGCGAAAATAACCAAGGATGTACCTTTTAATCCACCTTGAACCCCTGAAGCTACGAAAATATATGCCATCCAAAAGAAAATATGTCCTGTTAAAAATATGTTCTTAATTGGTGTAAATCTAGCTACAGCAAGATTTATGATAAATGCTAATACAAGAACAATACCAATTGTTGAACCATAATTTCCGAGAATATCAAGCCATGCTTGTGGATTAAATTTATTCGCTTCTGGTAAGTTGTATAATGTGGAGAAAGCACTAGACAGTGGTGATACTGCGTTTGAGATTAAGTTAACACCAATAAAAAGAATTATAACCCCAATAATTGTTTTAAAAGTTCCTTTTATGGTCTCCCCAATACTCTTCCTTTGCATTATAAGACCAACAAGTGCAATAAGCCCGATAAATAGAGATGGTTGTTTAAAAACATTTGACGCTAGATAGTTGATAATTGACATCGATATAAACCCCCTTATATATTTTTTTATAAGAATCTCATAACCTAACCAAAAATTATTTGTACGGGATAAATTAGGGTAAGGTTATGAAATTACAAATAACTAATGTATTAATAACCTTTCCACTTTAACAATTCTCAAAATATCAATTTCTCCATAATTATTTCATTAATTCTTTGATAATAGGTATACCTTTTTCTGTTATTTCAGCATTACTTAAAAAGTTAGAAATCTGAATAAGAGGTACCTTTACGCTTGATATAAGCACAGAATAAAGCTCTTTTGATGTAAAAATTACGTCTGCATTCACAGACCCTGCTGTTGTTATATCTGCATTTTCAACTTCCGCAGCAATACCATTCACTTTTAACACCTTTTCAATATTCATTTTTAGAATAAGACTTGTTCCTACACCAAATCCACATACAGCTAATATTTTAAGTTTCTTTCCCATCATTTCACATCCTTTCTATTAATTATTAATGATTTTTTCTAGTATTAAATTTTTGTTTTTTGCATTTTTTAAAAATTCAACATTTTCTTCAACAGTAAGAAACATTGCCAAATCTTGCAGAGCCTTTAAATGATCATTCCCATTTTCAGCTCCGAATGCAAACACTACGCTTACTGGATCGTTTTCTTCGCTCCCAAAGTTAATAGGGGTATCAAGAGTAATCATACTCATACATGTCTCCTTAACAGTTTCATCAGGTCGAGCATGTGCAAAGGCTATACCTGGCATAATTACTATATATGGTCCCAATTCATGAACAGCTTTTATCATATTTTCTACATATGCGTTTTCCACTTTATTGTAATTAATAAGAGGCCTTGCAGCTTTTCTTATAGAATCTTCCCAATCATCAACCTTAACTCCTAATTCAATCATGTCAACTGTTAGCAATTCTTTTAGCAAGACAGTTCTACCTCCTCAAAGCTCATCTACTTATTGTGTTTAAAATGTGCTTAATTTATACATTTGATACTATTCTTCCCCTAAGCCACTTTTTATCAGCTCTGCCAATTCATTAACAGCCTTTTCTTCATCATCACCTTCTGCCTCAATAGCTATTACTGAACCTTTACCTATTGCTAGGGTTAGCAGCCCCATTATGCTTTTACCATTTACCTTCTTACCATCTTTTTCAATCATAATTTTAGAAGAATATTTCGTTGCTGCTGACACAAAAATACTTGCTGGTCTTGCATGCAACCCAGAATTATTTACAACTTCTGCTTCTTTTCTTATCATATATTTACCCCCAAAACTTTAATGCTTAAAGCTACATATTTTGCACTAAACAATTTACATTGAACTCAAAAGTACAAAATATTTTACTTCACCTCTATTATTCTCACACCCATAAGCTTACATAGTTCCCTTATTACACTTGCATCAGCATTGTATGCAATTGAATAATGATGTTCTATACCCTCTCTAGCCACAACCTCCAACAATTGTTCTCCTGTAAAATTAAAAGCTACATCCCCTTGATTTCCGATAAGTTCCCTGTCGGGTTCAATTATCTCACCCTCAGTCAAAAGCATCTTATAAGGCTGATCCTCAACCAGTTTACACATTACTATCTTTCCATGACGAAGTTCCAAATTTGCCGCCATTCCTATTCCATTTTTGATAGTAGGATGTTCCTCGTATGAGGTACTGCTTGGGTTATGAGCAAGTAAAGGAGCAGCAGCACCGCAGTGCCATAGCTTTACTACATTACCCATAGATATATTGACAAGATCAGTTAAAAACACTGGTAAGCTTGTCAAATGCTTTTGAATATACATTGTAGTAAGTCCTGTAATATCACCTTCACAGCTTGTAGTTATGCCCTCATTATTAAGCCTTGATACAACACCACAGACTGCAAGATTATAAATTTCTTGAAAATCAGGCCAGCACTTTATTGCAAATCCTGAAATGTTATTTTCTCTGGCAAATTTCTTTATTGCAAGGTAAATTCTTGAGGAACGCTCAAGTGCTTGCTCCGTTGTGGTCACCCTAGCAACCAATGCCTTTGTTCTTTCTATATCAGCAGCAACTTCAGCATCGGATATTCTCTGTGCATCATTAATAAGTGAAGCTATAGAGTAGTAAACTATTTCCGGTCCAATTTCTTTCCTGAAATTAAGCTCATCAACATTAGAGAGATAAAATCCAGGTACCCTTCCCCCTACAATACAAAACCTTGCTTGAGCCAAATTTTTCTTAATCTCTGCTGCCTTTATTATTGCATCAAATTTGATGAGTGTCTGTTCTTCGTCAATATCTCCGTAAATATAGCTGTATTTATCTCTCTTTATTTTCTTTAAAAAAGAAGTATACATATTCAAAGCACACAGAGAGTTAAGCGGAAGCCCTGAATATCCCTCCACTATCGGTTCACGAAATCCCCACATCAACAAATCTGCACCTTTTATTTTATTTAGAACTGACATCAATACACTGCCATAGGAATATGTCCCAAGCTCAAGTATAAACAAGTCCACACCCTTGCTTGATATATCATCAAGAGCTGATTCAATATCCTCTTCATAAATCAGTACTCTATCACAGGAAAATAATTCAACATCCTTTTTACGCATATATTCTAATGTTTTATCAAGATTTTTTTGAGCCAAGTCATATCTAAAGTTTGGGAATCCAATTGATATTAATCCTATTTTAAGCACTTTTACCTCCTACGCATAAATCAATTATTTCTATTGCTGCCAGAGTCATTCTATCCTGTGCATTTCGACAAGCTTCCATCATATACTTATTTTCATCCAGCTTTTCTCTCAGTCCAGCTTTAAAAACCATATCAAGCTCAGTAAAAAAGTTTATTTTTGAAATTCCTCTGTTTATTGATTCACGAATAGTTTCAGCTGGAATACCTGAGGCTCCATGTAATACAAGAGGAATTCCTGCTACTTTGTTTATTTCAGATAGTATGTCAAGATTAATTCTGACCTCACCCTTATAAATACCATGGGCATTACCGATGGATACTGCTAAGCTGTCCACACCACTGCAACGAATAAAATCACTTGCTTGCTTGGGATTTGTATAATTGTTTTCACCCGTTCCTGACAGTTCTCCTTCTGCTCCTCCAAGTTCTCCAAGCTCCCCTTCAAGGGTAATATCTGGTGAAATCCTTCTTGCCAGAGCAGTCAGCTCAATATTTTTCTCATATGGTAATGCAGCACCATCAAACATAATTGATTCAAAACCACCCTTAACTGCCTCTAAACAATCCTCGTAAGAACATGAATGATCCAGATGTATTGAATATTCTCCCTTATTAAACCGTTTTGCAATCATATGAATCATATTTACAATCTCACTATACTCAAAAGCTTGAATATTTTTTTGCAACGGAGATACTTGTACAATAACAGGTGCATCGAGTGAATCTGCCGCTGCTAAAACTGCTGCAATTGTCTCCATGTTACTTATGTTTATAGCAGCAACTGCATATTTATTTTTAAAGGCTTCATTAAGCATATTTTTAGTCTTAGAGTATTTCATTATAAGTCACCTTTCATTAAACTATTTTAGGAAACCCTGGAGCATCTGTCGGTGTTGTCCATAGACGCTTTATATCATCATCTGTACGGCAAAATGCAAGAGCTATTCCACCCATCTCCTGAGTTGTTATAAAGCTTCCAACAGCAGGCTTAAATGTAGATATCCCCTTTGAAGCAAGGTATTTTTTGACCTCCCCGAAAACAATCATAAGCTCCATATATGTGGTTTGACCGCATCCATTAACAAGCACCAAAAGCTCGTCTCCTGACTTATATTCGCCATCCTCTATAAGAATATCGCACATCTTTTTTGTGATTTCTGAAGCAGGTTCAGTTTTTAAAACATAAGCTGATGCTTCACCATGAACCCCTATGCCAATTTCATACTCGTCATCAGCTATTTCAAACATTTTCTCTCCGCTTATTGGTGAAATACCTGGTGTAGATGCAATAGTAACTGTACGAGTATTATCTCTGATTCGTTCAGCCATTTTTACTACCTCAGCTATACTGTGCCCTTCAGCTGCATATGCTCCTGCCATTCTGTAGTTAAAGAAAGTACCCGCAGTACCTCTTCGTTCCAAAGGCTCATTTTTTGGTGCAGATAACACATCATCATACAACACAACATATTTAACATTGTAATTATCCCCTATAGCCCATTTAACACCAATTTTTGAATTGAGTATATCTCCAGCATGATTTGAGATAAGTACCACAACTCCTTCACCAGTATCTGCCTCCTTGATTGCTGACAATACCGTATTTGGTCCTGGTGCTGCAAAGAGATTACCATATCCGTTACAGGTCAAAGCGTTTTTACCAACAAAGCCTATACATGCAGGTTCATGCCCCGAACCATTACATATTACAACTCCAACCTTGCCTATATCCTTTTCTAGTTTCGCTACAACATTTGCATTTGATAGCTTTTTTACTCTATCAGAATATACATCCACAAATGCTGAAACAGTATCATTTACAATTGTATCTACGCTGTTAATAAATTTTTTCATATTCTATTCCTCCAGGTATACATATTCTCTAATTGCCTTAATAAAATAATAGAAGGAGGTTGCACCAGCATCCTGATGACCAATAGACTTTTCATGCAAATACTTGGAACGCCCTCTTTTGGCTTGTAGAGGAATAGTAGATTTTACACCATCATCTGCTGCTATAAGAGCTTTATCAAGTGCTAGCTTAAATTTTTCTCCAGCACCTTTTGAGTTGGATAAAACATATACAGTAGGAACTAATGAATCTACCATTGTCTTGTCTCCTACCCTTGCTCCTCCAAGATCCATTATTTCATTGCATGCTGCTTGTAACCCATTTGCCAGCTGCTCAAGTCCAAAATACTCAGAACCCATGGAAGCCTTCCCAATTTCCGTAAACAACAAGCCAAATAATGGTCCCATGGCACCACCTATCTCAGCAGTAAGAGTTCTACCGTAAACCTTAAAAATTTCATGAATATCAGAACTAGTTGGCAAAGCCAAAATAGAAGAATATGCCACTTTACAACCTCTTGCCAGGCTAAAGCCATGATCCCCATCTCCTATAAAGGAGTCATACTTTGATAGTTCCACCTTTCTGTCTTCATAGGTGTCTGTAATTAACTTAAGTAATTCTATTGTCTTAACGTTGTTTATCATAGCGATTCCTCCATTAATTAACCAATAGGCAGTTTTATACCAATATTTTTGCTTGTATTAAGATATATGCTTCTCTAACTACAGACAAATATTCCTATTACAAGCTATGGTAAATATTAACATAGCTGCCCTTTATAGAAGTAAGTACTACTTTTAAATTCCATGCAATCAATAACATTTTAGTCACATGTTTTTGATACATGGCTATGCTTGGCAAAAATTGTTCGTTCATATACAATTGGAATATCATCCGTATTTCTATAAAGTGCCGACTTTGAAAGCACCTCATCTTTACTGTCTAAGCTTAAAAGCCCAGAGTTAAGTTTAGTTACATCACTTGATCCTGCCAATTCATGATATGCTTTAAATCTAATATTAAAATTATCCGTGAGTACATTGAATAAAGATTGTCCTATACCACGTCTAGAGAAATATTCACTAGTTAGAGTCTCAGCAACGGAACAGAGAACAAAGGACTCAGTAAGCCAAAAGGGCTTATCATCTATCATTCTGAGTCTTTTAATGCAAAAGCAAGATGTTCCTTTTTCTACTTCCAGTATAGATGCTATTTCATCATCTACCTTAATTCGCTTGAAACTGATTATCTTGGTGGAAGGAATATGTCCTGAGCTTTCAACCTCTGATGAAAAGCTTTTCATCAATGTCCAATTTTTTGAATAAAGATCACTCACATAGGTTCCTTTACCTTGAATAGTATGGAGCAGACCCTCATCAACCAACTGTTTATATGCCTTACGCACAGTTATACGACTAACTGCAAATTTACTCTGAAACTCTGCTTCGCTTGGCATTAATGAACCTATAGAATATTCCCCACTTATTATTTTCTCTCTGACAAAGTTATAAATTTGATAATACAACGGTGTTGAACTGTCTTTGCTTATATCCATATTTTCCACCTCATTATTTCAAGATTTCCCTAACTGTATTAGCAATTCTAGCCGAACTCGGAATCCATTCATCCTCTAGTGGAGCACAAAATGGAATGTGTGCATGTGGTGGTATAACTCTCTTTATTGGTGCTTTCAATTTACCAAATAAATTCTCACCTATTTGTGCTGCAAAGTCTGCCGCCATACCACATCGCGGATAAGATTCATCAGCTATTACAACTCTACCAGTTTTCTCTGCTGATTTTAACATTGTATCTAGATCCAAAGGTGATAATGTTCTAGGATCAATAACTTCAACACTTATACCCTCTTTTGCCAATTCCGCAGCTGCTTTGAGAGAATATTCAACCATCTTCTGAATAGCAATGACCGTTACATCACTACCTTCTCTTTTTATATCAGCCTTTCCAAAAGGTATCACATAGCTTTCCTCTGGAACTTCACATTCACTCATATATAATCTTTTATGTTCAAGGAATACAACAGGATCATTATCTCTTATGGCTTGAATCATAAGGCCCTTAGCATCATATGCATTTGATGGTACTACCACCTTTAATCCAGGTATTGCTGTAAACATAGGATAAAGTGTCTGTCCATGCTCAGCTCCTGCTCTAAAGCCTGCACCGCAAGCCATTCTTAATACCATTGGCACTGGTTTTTTTCCACCATACATATAAAACATCTTAGCTGCTTGATTGAATAGCTGATCAAAGCATACACCAATAAAATCAACATACATTATTTCGACAATCGGGCGTAGACCTGCAAACGCAGCTCCTATCCCCATCCCTAAAAATCCTGTCTCAGAAATAGGCATATCTATTACTCTTTTTCTGCCAAATTCACTAGCCAAGCCCTTAGTAACACCAAATGCTCCTCCTAAGCCTTCATTATTCTCAAAACCCTTATGTCCTGCTCCTCCTGCAATGTCCTCACCCATTATAAAAACACGTTCATCCTCACGCATCTCTTGTCTAATCGCTTCATTTATAGCATCTTTTATATTCATTATTTTATTCATATTCTTACCCTCCCAATTAGTACACGTCTGCATAGATATCAGTCATTATGTCGTTAAAGTCAGGCATCTTAGAAGCTTCAGCATAAGAAAATGCCTCATTAACTTGTCTTGCTACATTTGCATCTACTGAATCAATTTCAGCTACAGTAAGATAACCACGTTCTACTGCACCTTTTCTGAACAATACTAATGGGTCATTTGCTTTGTAGTAATCAACTTCCTCCTTAGGCTTATAGTTCTGAGCATCGCCTTCCCATTGACCATGATATCGATAACAATTGAATTCTATAAAATAAGGTCCTTTTCCACTTCTAACGTATTCTATACCCTTTTGGGCTGCTTCATGTGCCTTAAAGAAGTCCATTCCACAGGTTGAAACAGCTGGGATTCCGTATCCCTTTGCATAATTCACTGTTGAATCCGTTGCTAGATTGTAGGTAGATGGTGTTGACATTGCATACTTATTATTGTTGTTTGCAAAGAGTACAGGTAGCTTGAAGATTGCAGCTAGATTCATAGCCTCGTGAAAAGCACCCTGTGGAACTGCGCCATCTCCAAAGAATGCAACTGAAATCTGATCAGTGCCTTTATACTTGGAAGCGAGTGCAGTACCAACTGTTGCTGGCAATCCAGCACCAATTATACCAAAGCCCGCTATTATATTTAAATTTTGATCAACAGCATGCATATTACCAGCTCTAGCTTTACACACCCCTGTTTCTCTTCCGTAGAGCTCTGCTGCTAGCTCTTTAAGGGAAATGCCACGAGCTATACTGTGTGCATGATTACGATAGGTTGTTGATAAATAATCATCAGCTCTCAGCTGTGAAATTACTGCTGATGAATAGCCTTCCTCACCAATATGAGAATGCATAAGTCCCATCAATAGGGAATTTGGTTTATGAAAATTTTCGTGAATCCACATATCAAACTGTCTAATACGACTCATTTTTTCGTATGCATCAAGTAAAAACTTCTTATTCATTTTCAGCACCCCTATTATTCATCATTTTATATAACAATATAATACAATACAATACAAGTCATGTCAACTCAATTATCGTAATTATGTAACTTTTCAGATAAGATTCAAGATTAATGCAATATAAGATTAATTACAAATCCTTTAACTTTTCAAAGGAAAGGGATTATTGAAGCTCTATGGCTACCTATCTTGGTAAAAACGATGTTGCTTGATTACTTGTAAAGTGGTGTATGATATAAAAAGCTTCCTAATATGATGCCATTCTTCATATTAGGAAGCTCATTGAAAGATACTATTTTAATTCATTTTTATTTAACAAAACTACTTATTCATTAAAATCCTTTAACTCACCTATCTCATCAAACTGTACATTGTATAACGAAGCATATATTCCATTGTTGCTTAGAAGTTCTTCATGCGTTCCCCGTTCTTCAATTCCGTTATCAGATAAAACAAGAATGGTATCCGCATTCTTTATAGTAGATAATCTATGCGCTATTACAAAAGTCGTTCTACTTTGAGATAGTCGCCCTAATGATTGCTGCACAACTTTTTCACTCTGCGTATCAAGAGCAGAGGTTGCTTCATCAAGTATAAGTATAGGAGGATTTTTTAAGAATACTCTTGCTATACTTATTCTTTGTTTTTGTCCACCTGAAAGCTTTACACCTCTTTCACCTACATAAGTGTCATATCCAACTTCAAAAGCTTCAATAAACTCATCTGAATTTGCTTTTCTTGATGCCTCAATAACCTCTTCATCAGTGGCATCTGGTCTTCCATATCTAATATTTTCCATTATTGAACCAGCAAATAGATAAACATCCTGCTGCACAATACCTATACTTTTTCTTAGAGATTCCAGCTTAATATCTCTTATATCTATGCCATCAATCTTTATACTTCCATCTGTTACATCATAGAAACGAGGTATAAGATTGCAGATAGTTGATTTGCCTCCTCCAGATGGTCCAACCAATGCAACGGTCTCACCAGGCTTCAAAGTAAGGTCTACCCCATTTAAAACATGTACTCCTTCATCATATTTAAAGGAAACATTATCAAAAACAACCTCACCTTGTACCTCTCCAAGCTCTATACTATCCTCTTTATCCTTTATATCAGGCTCAATGTCCATTATCTCCAAAAATCTTTCAAAGCCAGTCATACCTTTTTGGAACTGTTCAGTGAAATCAATCAGCTTTCTAATTGGGATTAACAAAGTATTTATATAAAGCAGATAAGTAACCAATTCAAGAGTTCCTATAGCTCCACTTTTAATGAACAATGCTCCAATTATAGCTACTGCTATATAGATGATACCATCAAAGAGCTTGATACCACTAAAAAACCTACCCATATAGGAATAGCTTTCTGTCTTTGTATCTAGGAATTCACTATTACCTCTATAAAACTTTTCCTTTTCCAGTTCTTCATTAGAGAAGGACTGTACTACTCTTATTCCCGCTATGCTATCCTCTATCTGTGCATTGACTTCAGCAATTTTCTGCTTATTGCGTTTAAATACAGAGCGCATTTTATTGTTGTAGTAATATGCAAAACCCAACATAAAAGGTATAAAAGCAAATATTATAAGCGTTAGTTTAATATCTACAGTCATTAGTATTACAAATGCTCCAAAAATTTTGATTACAGAAATGAAAACTTCCTCAGGTCCATGATGAGCTAGCTCTGTAATATCAAACAAGTCATTAACTATTCGAGACATTATTTGACCTGTTTTGGTGTTATCAAAATAATTAAATGATAATTTCTGTAGATGCGAGAAAAGATCACTTCTAATATCAAATTCCATCTTGGCACCCATTATATGTCCCCAAGCTGTAATATAGTTCTGACAGAAATATTCAATAATCCTTAATGTAATCATTATAATTGCAATTTTCATTATCAAATCAATTGCAACGCCCATCTCGTTCTTTATTCCCTTTTCAAGTAGATTGGTTATCAATAAAGGAAATATCAAATCCACCCCTGATACTGCCAATGCACACAGCATATCAGTAAAGAACAGCCGCTTATAAGGCTTATAGTAAGCAATAAATCTTCTTATCTTATTCAAAATATAGTACCCCCTCAACAAAACAAAATATAAGTTTTTTAGTCACTTTATTATTATAACATTATTACTTATTCTCTTTCAAAAAATTTATTGAACAAAAAAATAATGCTATAAATAAAAACATATTATAGCATTATCAAATATTATCAGTTTAGATTTCAATAGTTCCTCTGCAAGTTTCGCATAATTTGAATATATTATTTAACCTTTTTTATAATCCTACTGTTTATGATCACGCTTAAAAATTATCATTAATCCTATAGCAACAAGTATAATTGGTATCAAGTATTTCCTCATACTCATTAGGAAATATGTTTTGCTTAAAATCATAAGCCCTATGCCACCTAATATTCCAATGGGAATAAGTAAGCCCTTGTCTCTTTTGTCAAATATATATAGCTCGAACAAACCTATTGCTACACCGATAAGTATAAAAGGCCACAAGTTTGCCATTGTTCCCCATCCGAAAAATGCAATCACATATGCCATTAAGCCATAAGTAGTAAGAATACCTGCAGGTACTAAGTTACCGGGGTTTTTATCAATTTTGGTAAAAAATGCAAAGTGTAGATATATTCCTGGCAGCAATAATGCCAAAGGCCATATGTAATCCCAAGAAAAATTAATATATCCAAAATTAGACAGTAGCAGTATGCATCCAACTGCAATAAATACCGCCCCTTTAACCATATTTGAGTTTCTCATTTAAGCTACCTCCTTTTTTTGTTTCATAGCAATATACGTCTTATGACTTCTAATGTCTGATAAATTAGAACTTTGTTGGGCAAATTTTATATGTACCCAATATTATGCTATAATAATTATCAAAGTGAGGTGTTATTTTTATTCAAGGAGCAAAAAAAGCAAATCAGAAACTCTGTACTTAAAATAAGAAACAATCTAACATCACAAGAGATTATTGAAGCTGAAAAGCTTATAATTTATAATTTGTTGGAGCTAGAGCAGTTTATGAAGTCAAAGAATGTCTTCTGCTATTTAAGCTTTAGAAGTGAAGTCCCTACACCAAATATAATTAAGTACTGCCAGCAAAATGAAAAAAACGTTTACATACCTATCTGTAATGATGATATCAAGGAAATGATTATTTCTTTGTATGATAAGAATGTTGAGCTTATAACTTCAAGCTATGGTGTACAGGAAGCATCTCCAAAGACTATAAAGATTTCAGACCGAAATGTTTTAGATATTGCCCTTATGCCTGGTGCAGTGTTTGATATAAATGGCTATAGGATAGGCTATGGAGCTGGCTACTATGATAAGTTCTATGCCCATACAAACAAGCAAATATATAAGGTTGCTTTAGCTTATTCTTTCCAAATAGTTGACGAGGTTCCAAATGATGATTTTGATATACCCGTTGACTGCATTGTTACAGAAAAAGGCATTATAATCTGTAATAAATAATTATTTTTAAGAGGTGAAACAATGTTATTTGATATTTTCAAAACTTTTTTTAAGATTGGAGCTTTTACATTAGGTGGCGGTTATGCCATGCTTCCTATAATCCAAAAGGAAGTAGTAGATAACAAAAAGTGGTTAAAGGATGATGAATTTATGGACTCTATCGCTGTTACAAATAGTCTACCAGGTCCACTTGCTATAAACAGTGCAACCTTTGTAGGCTATAAAACAGCAGGCATACCGGGTGCAGTGGTAGCTGCTTTGGGCGCAGTACTTCCATCTTTTATGATAATTTTAGTTATTGCAATGTTTTTTGGCAATTTTGCTGACAATGCTGTGGTAGAACAAATCTTTGCAGGTGTAAGACCGGCTGTAGTTGCGCTAATAGTTTATGCCTTAGTTAAGCTTACTAAGTCAGTAGGTATAAACAAAATAAACATGATAATTGCTATAGTAGCACTTATATTAATACTAGTTGCTAATATGCATCCCATCCTTGTAATAATTATGGCTGGTTTAGCAGGTCTATTAATATTTAACAGAAAGGAGTAATACCCATATGCTTTTAAAATTATTTATTGCCTTTTTAAAGATAGGAGCCTTTAGCTTCGGCGGTGGATATGCGGTATTAACCTTTATCCAAAAAGAGATTATAGAGAATAATCATTGGATAACTGCCAAAGGTTTTATAGATATCGTTGCTATTGCAGAGATGACCCCAGGCCCTATAGCTGTAAATTCATCCACCTTTGTAGGCTATAAGCTGGGTGGTTTTCTTGGTTCTGTTCTTGCAACTCTGGGAGTCATATTGATTCCATTTACCGTTACCTTATTGGTATCAATATATTTCAATAAATTCAAGCACATAAAACAAGTTAACTGGGTGCTAAAGGGTATAAGACCAGCTGTTTTAGGACTTATCGCCGCTGCCTGCTACAATATAGGAATTGTTTCTATTGTTGATATAAAGAGTGTAATTATAGCAGTGCTTGTATTCATTGGAGTTTATAAGTTTAAAGTACATCCCATACTAGCCTTAGTAATGTCCGGAGTGTTAGGAATTGTGTTTTATGGAATACTAGCGTAAAAAGTGGCTGTTGCACAACTAATTATTTACTATGTTTGGTGCAACAGTCCCTTATTTTTTTTGTTTTTTAATGAAGAGTAAGGATGTTCAGAAAGCTCATCAATATTATTAAGACCTCTTTTCCAAAGATATAGCATGTATGGTATAAATATTATAAGCAATGCTGTACTCCGAGAGAAAAGAATAAAGTCATAAAATCCATGCAGCACTATAGGAATTATCAGTGCAAAAATCAGACTTTTCTTGCGTATTCTATCCTCAGAAAATCTTGCTTTGCCAAAATAGTATCCCATTATAATTCCAAACAGTGCATGAGCAGGAACTGCTGTAAGAGATCTAATAAATGCAGTGTGAAAGCCGCTTAACATCACATATCCAATGTTCTCCGTAGTAGCAAATCCCAAAGATATAAAAACACTGTAAACAATGCCGTCATACCTTTCATTAAAATTCTTATTTCTCCATATAAAAAACCAGAAAATTATATATTTAAAGCTCTCCTCCACAAAACCCGCTACTACAAATGCAGTATATCCAGCAGCCACTAAGCTTTCTGTTGCCATATCAAACAAATCTAGTCTTAGCTCAATTATCACTATAGGAACTACAGCAATACTGCCTAAGACAAATGCCTTAAAAAGCAGCTTACGCGGTTCTTTTTCATATTTATCCCTTAGGTAGATATAATAGAGTAATGCGAGAGATGGAGCAATAGCAGTTATTAAAAGCATCATAATCATCACTCCCCTACCGAATTTTCTACGACTTTTATTTGTTTCTCCGTTAAGTTATACATTTTATATACTTCCCTATCTATAGCTTGTAAAATACATTTGTTATCTGCTGTATTCTGATAGTTCTTTAAGGATTTTACCAAGTCTGCAATTTCACTACTTATAATATCAAGCTTTAGCTTTATCCTCAACACTGTATTTGGATAATAATCATAAAGAGATGTATTTATTTTTTTGCATAACACTTAAAATAGAACTCCACTAACTTAGAATTTAATAATGCAGCAAAATATTCCAAAGAAAGTTCTTCTTTGTACTTATCCTTCAAAATCAGGCTATATACATCAGCGCTGCAATACAAGCTATTCCTGTCCACAGCAAATCTATTTGCTGCCGCCTTATACGGGTATATAATCTTGGGACTGTCAAATATTCTCCTATCTCTTCCCCATTGTAGCTCATACCATTCTCTAGAGCCCTTCTGACATTCTCTTCTCTGTGAAAGTTTAGCTTTATAGCTCTCTGCAAAGCTTAAGGCAATGGGATACATATCAGGCTGTTCAATGGAGTTTGAATATATAATTAACTTGTTAGAAGGCTTTACAAAAAACTTCTCCACCTGGCTGTTTTTTATCCAGGGTCTTAACAGATCCTTCTCAATCTTTAGCTCTTCGGCTTGCTCCTGATTTAATATAAAAGCTCTATCACAGCCTGTTATTATTCCTTGATAGCTATCAAATACCTGATCCAAAGTATGGGTAGAAATCCTTTCAATCAACTGAAATACTTTTAGTCTTTCTGGTTGTAGTAATACCCATCCATCATTTTTTAGAAAATCCTTAGAGATATTAAACTCCTCCAAGCCCTTTATAAGTAAATTGTCCGGCTTAACATCTAGTTTATCCGGCTGCTTCTTTACTTTGACGAGCTTTGAACCTTCACCTTTTCTTATGCTGATAATGCAGACTGACACTCCTGCATCATCAAATACCTTACTGTCCCCAAAATCAACAATCTCATCTATGCTATATTCGCTTAAGAACTCACGAAGTCCCAAAGCAGATGGTCCTTCAATAAAGTACCTAGAGGTTATAAAACATAGGATTCCCTCCTGCTTCAAGAGATTAATACCGCGTTTAAAAAAGCAGTACGATATATCCGCTTTATCCCTATACACATCCTTATAATACTTATATAGCTCTGTTTTATACTCCCTAGCTACTGCCTTATGACCAATATAGGGAGGATTTCCTATAACGATATCAAAGTCCTGCTTCCAAAACCATGATAGCTCCCCATTTTGTACACCCGATAACAAGCTGTCAGCACAGATAATGTTGGTATTGCAGCTTTTGCCTGCTGCTTCCTGTAAGGTTGCTTTTACAAAGCTAACAGCTTCTGTATCTATATCAACACCCCAAATATTGTTTTCCGCTATAAATTTTCCTATGGTATCAAAGCTCAGCGTACCTTTCAGCTCAGTATGTTTATTTAATATATCCTCTAAATGATGCTCAAACATTGTTTTTAGCAGCTCATAAGCCTTAAGCAGGAAATAACCTGCACCACATGAGATGTCCAGTATCTTAATATAGGGATTTTCTATGAGGTTCACATTTTGTACTATATTGATACTCATATAATCTACAACCTCTATAGGCGTATAGAAAATTCCTCTTTCCTTACGATCGCTTATGCTCTTATTCTTTTCCATTTGTCTGCCCTTTTCATAGAGCTCTTTAATTCCATTCATAAACATTTCTCCATATTTTTTGTATAAATGTATAGTTATAGATTTCCAATACAAATATTATATTACATATTGAATCTACAAAGCAAAGACCCGGCATTTGCCGAGTCTTATTTATTAGTTCTATTTTTCTTTTCCTCAAAACTTATAACCTTACTATCAGTAATTTTTTGTTTCGTTATATACTCATTGATTTCAGTTCTCAACGCATTCCATATAAAAGCAGCAACCGCAACATCATCCAACCAACCCAGCGCTAAAATGTAATCAGGTACTATATCAATTGGTAATATAAAATACAGAAGGCTTCCAAGTATCATTGCCTTCTTATAAAAAGGCACTTTCTTATCTCGTATATAGTTAAAAAAATACTTTATATTCTTCAATCTAATCTCTCCTAAAATTTGCTTGATAATATTATATGCAAGTTAGCTTAAAAAACTCTCTATGTAATACTTTACAATATATAATAACAAAACGTCCAACTGGACGTTTTGTTATTATATATGTTTATTAGTTAATACATTCTTTGTATACAACACAATTCTTGCCTTTTCTTTTTGCTTCATATAACAAGTTGTCTACCTCTACAAAAAGTGAATTAACGTTCAAATTACATTTCTTCATCATACCGATACTAATTGTGGTATGAACTTGTTCATATGACCATTCAATATCTTCCACGTTTTTACGTACCCTATCTATAATTTTCATAGCCTCAGCTTTATCAGTTTTCTTTAAGATAAGTATAAATTCCTCTCCACCATAACGTCCCAATACATCATTTATTCTTATTGAGCTTTTAATAACATCAACAACTCCAACAAGAATTTCATCTCCAACCATGTGTCCGTAATTGTCATTAATCTGCTTAAAATCATCGATATCAATTAAAGCAACCATACTATCCTCAGTTAAATCATTTTCCATGGACTCTATTATTTTTCCACGATTATAAATCTGTGTCAAGCTATCAGTAATTGATTGATTATAAATGGTTTTCTTTAAGGATAATATACGTTTATACTCCATGGCTATTAGTATAAATCCAACTATAAATAGTAAAATAGTTAATATAGAAGCTCTTATAAAGTTATTTTGAGCAGCAATTTTCTCATCATCCGCTTTTTTCAGAGCATTCAGCATTTCTATTTTTTGGTTTAATTGTCCCTCAGAAAGATTTTTAACCTTCTCTATATTTTCCTCATATTTCTTGTAGTCTCTTGTTTCATTCATGCTTTCTATTAGTGCATTATAAGTATCCGCTGACTTCTTAAACTCTTTATTACGGTAAAATGTTCCAGCCAGCTGTAATTTACTATATTCAAAGGGATCATATCCATTTAAAACACTTTCAACTTTTTGTCCCAATTCTAAGGATTTCTCATAGCTCTCTATAGCTCCCTCTAACTTTCCAAAGTTCAGTAAAATATCAGCCTTCCATTCATATAATGTTATCAATAATTCTGTATTATACTTATGCTCTTTCTCAACCTTAAGTATTAAATCATTCATTTTCGCAATGGTCTTATCAGTTGACTTACCTTGTTTGCTATCCATAACTAAGAGCTTACCCTTAGCTCTAGCATTTAAATCTCTATATGTTCTTTTACTTAAGTCTTGTTTATCTAATATCTCATTTGCCTTATTATAGTAAAATCTCACGTCCTCAAGTTTTTCTGAAGAAATGCTCATTGACCCCCTACTTAAATAATATTGAGCAAGCATTTGTTGATTATTTGTTTTTTTAGCTTCTTCATAACACATCTCAATATATTCTTTTGCCACCTGATCATCATAGATAAAATAGTGTCCCCATGCAATATTGTAATAACCTATGCTTATCATATCACTATCATTTAGCTGCTTCCCTATATCCATTATCTTGCTTCCATATTCTATTAAAGTAGCAGTATCTCCAAAGGAGGAATTGACATTAACGATACTATTGCTAGCAAGTGCTTGCTCGTATAATTCACCATTCCTTACTGCTTCATCATAGGCAAGTCTATACTGCTTGTCTGCCTTTTTATAGTCTGATTCAGCATATAAATACTTTGTAGCCATCATATAATGATAATAGAATGGCTTAGTTGACTTAAGATAAGCTTCATCATTGTCGAACATTTCTATTAAAGTATCTATTCCCGAATCAGTGGATTGTAAGTCCTTTATATACTGGACAGACAATTTGTCATTATCTTGTGCGATAACTATTAAATTAGAAAATAAAATAAACATTAAAACAACAAAAATAATCTTACAAAAATTAAATACCCTACTCTTTCTAGTATTCTTCACCTTTAATCCCCCCAACAAAAAAAACATATAAATATAATATTTAATACTATGAATTATCTATTCTGCTTATATTATATATATCGCAATAAATATTTTACATTTATAAAATAGTGCAATATATACAATAATGTCTAATTAAAATTGAACTACTAATTATATTATAGCATTTTATCCGAAAATTTCAACAATTGGAAGGTGTCATTTCATATGTAGTGCATTCTACCTCTTTTTCTTATCATGAAGTACTTGATCAATTACTATAGCCAGAGTCAAAAGAAAAGCATGGTCTTCTCCATCTACAATCTCAATACCGTAGCTATCGCTGAAAGAAAACCACTTCTTATTAATTGTTGCTACCGTTATCCCATCTTTGCTAATTTGAAAGTCATATCCAAAAATATCGCCCTCAATATCATAGCTTCCATAAGTGCTGTTAATAACAAATTTGGGTGTAAAAAAGGTCAGTTGTTTCTTAACAGAAGCTACCTGTTGTCCTCCGGCATATATGTAATACTCCGGCAAAAATCTGAACACCTGCTGTTCTATAAAAAATAGTTCATTGCCATTTAAATCTTCTAATTTAAGCTTATCACCAATACTGAATACCTTACCTCTAACTATATATTCTGTCTTGTTCCATTTCATCCTTAATAGTAAAATTATCTCCAAAGCTAATAATCCGTTGTCTAACTAGATATTTCATATACCCACACTCCTTATATTTATTATACTATATATCTCACAAAACATTTTATATTTATAAATAGTGCGATATATATTATAGATTTTATACTATATATAAATATATTAATATACTTTATATGATATTTACAATAAAAAATATATATGCTAAAATATTAATCAATAACGATTAGTCTTATGTAATTATTATTAATTAACAATACAGCATTGCACTAACAAATTATACCTTAAGTTAGTGTCTTATATAGTATATTGTTTTGCTTTGGAGGAATAGAAATGAATGAAATAGTACAAATACTAAAAGAAAAAGGGTTTAAAGTTACTCCGCAAAGAATAGCTATTTTTGATATTCTAACAAATACTAAAGAGCATCCAACTGTTGAGAGTATTTATAATAAACTTCAGCCTATGTACCCTACTATGAGTTTAGCGACTGTATACAAATCCCTAGAGGTTTTTAAGAAACTGAACTTGGTACAAGAGCTGAATGTTGGAGAAGATAAGTTTCGATACGACGCCAATGTAAAGCAACATCCCCATATTATGTGTATTGATTGTGGAAAGGTTGATGATGTTGACGATGATATGTTTTTCAATCTTTCAGAGCAGGTAGCTAATAAAACAGGCTATGATATAATAGGACAAAAGCTATATTTTTATGGGAAGTGTCCATCCTGCATAAAAAAATAATTACAAGGCTCAAGACGTTGTTACTCGTCTTGAGCCTTTTTATCTATTCTATAAGCGATTGATCAACTGCATTTCTAACAGACTTTGTTATTTTATTAAGTATGTATGCTGTTGGTTTTGTACTGTCAGAAGGCACAAAATCTTGGCTTTGGACAATAGCATATATATGCTGTGGTATCTCATCTTTTAAGGTAAGGTTTTCATTCATGTATTTAGGTGGAAACTCTGTAAGCTTAATATCTTTTATCTTTTCCTCTTTGATTGTAACCTCTGCCCGAATGTTTCCAGCTTCAGTTTTTTCATTTCCTATATAAGTGCCATCCTTGTACTTCAGGTATGTATATCCTGAGGAAGGAAGACCCACCCCGCTATTACTCATTGTAAACATTAGGAGTGCTGCTATTATAAGAATTAGAAGTATTGCCGCGTAAATCATAAGTTGTCTCTTGGTAATTATAATAATTTTCGGTCTAATAATTATCCCTCCCATCTTAATCTCTTATATAACATTATTACTGATGAAACGAATATATGACCAAACATTAAAAATTTCCTTAATGAGAACACATTTTTTATTTCATATATTTTAAGTTGTAAAGCATTTCTGTTATCCATAAGCTGCTTTCATTGGGTTGTCTAAATTGTACTACTGAGTTTCTAAATTTAGCTACAACTATCTTACCTCTTTTTGACTGTCCAAGCTCACTTCTGCTTAGCAGAACAAACTGCTTTGTATATGCTGCAAAATCAACCATGCCTCCAGGTCCAAAATTGTTTAACTTTTGATCCATGGATACTTTCCAAGTTTTCTTCTCAGTCTCAAACTTTCTGGTAAAATAATTGTTTATACTATTATTTTTAAGCTCCAAATACATGCTATATCTATTGAGCTCCTTTACAATGACCTGTGCTTCTGATGCTTTGCTTAAATACGAGGTCTCTAAAACCTTCATTTGTTCCTCAGAAGAATTTTTGTCACTTGTATCTACTGGTTCGTTTTGGATTGAGCCCTCTATATATGTGTCTGTCTGCTCCAGTAAGCTATCGAGCTTCAACTGAAGATATCCCTTTTCGTCTAAGCTTATTGCAGCTAATGCTTTATTTATATCAACTTTATATTCTTTATTGTCATTGTCTGTAAAAACCAAGCTGCAATCCTGTTTACTATATAGCTCATATAGTGTACTCAGTCCTCTATAGCTATCATCGTCCTTTATTACATTCAAAATCTGAAGTTTCTCTATTTTTCCTTCTGAATCTTCAAATAAAAGCTGTAGAGTACCGCTTCTATCTACAGTTATGCACACTGCAACTTTATGAGTAAGCTTAGTAAGCTCCTCCTTATTTATATCAATCATTTGTCTTAAAATCTCTGTTCTTACCTGACTTTCAAAAACTTGATATATGCAATCATTGCATAGGTTAATATTGGCTGGCAGCCTCAGTGAATATATCTCGTCAAGTACAGTCTTCCGTTTGCTTGGTTCAAGCTCAATAAGCTTATCCATTAGCCTTTCCTGCAATAATATCACCAGCTGCTTCCTTGTGTTTTCATTTTTTATTGTTGCTTTTATATAATTATCAAATTCTTGTCTTGATGTTTTCGTAAAGGCAGCATTATCAAATACGTAAGTATTACTATATTTTTTTAACCGCTTTTCTGTTCTATCTTTATAGTACCCTTTGTAAATTTCACTTTGATAAATAGGTGCATCAGCTTTGTAGTCCCTGCTCCAGTTCATCGCTCTATCTAAGCTTTTGCCATCGAAGCTTCTGGTGTAATCATAGCCCAGATAATAAAAGCATTCCAGCAAATTCAAATTCAGTTGCTGTTCTGCAAGAACCCCTGACACTTCTGTCATAAAAGAATTTTGTTGCTCCTCTGCTTGTTTGGTTTCATACTTTGATGCTAAGGGTAGTTCAATTTGCTTGCTGTTCTCTTCGCCTGCATAGCAAACTATAACTCCATACAGTATAGTTACACATATAATAAATATAGCAATAAGCTTTCGCAAAACAACCCCTCCCCTTTTTAGTGTATTAGCCAAACTTTAAAATATGCTTAAATCCAGTTTGTTAGAGATATATTCCAATACCTTTATACCACCTGCACTATTTCCTTTGTCATCCAAGGCAGGTCCAAAAACACCTATCCCCATTCTACCAGGTACCGTTGCCATAATCCCGCCACCTACTCCACTTTTTGCAGGTAAACCTACTCTCACAGCAAACTCACCGGAAGCGTCATACATGCCACAGGTAACCATAAAGGTCTTTACTAATCTGGCAATGCTTCTTGGCATTAGCTTATCTCCTGTAATAGGACTTACTCCATCTCCTGCCAATACGGCCCCCATCATTGCAATATCAACTGCATTTACCTTTATGGAGCATTGCTTAAAGTATAGATCTAAAACTTCTTCTACATCACCCTCAATAATTCCAGCATCCTTCATGAAATTTGCAAGGGCTCTGTTTCTATATCCCGTTGCGCTTTCCGATTTATATACCTCTTCATCAAACCAAATTTTATTGTTATGACAAAGACCCTTTACAAAGCCAATCAACCTATTTAATTTATCTTCAGTATTTTGTCCTGCTATCATAGAAGTAACTGCTATTGCTCCAGCATTAATCAACGGATTAAAAGGCTTTGCAGTTCTCATAGTTTCCAATTTTATAATTGAATTAAACCGATCACCGGTCGGCTCCATGCCTACCTTACTAAATACATATTCTTCTCCTCTATCCATTACAGCTAATATAAGCGTAGCAACCTTAGATATACTTTGTATAGTAAAGTTACTTTGATAATCACCACTATACCAGCATTCACCATCTATATTAACAGTTACAACTCCCAATTGCTTTGGATTAACCTTACTTAACTCAGGTATATAGGATGCAGACTTCCCCTGTGCTGTGTATTTGCTTCCATACTTTATTGCATCATCAAGTAGACTTTGCATTTTATTCCCCCCCAAAAAATATAGTTCATTAAAATTATATAATCCTATAAAACAAAGTATAATATCATTTACTTTTATATTAAAAAAACAATAAATATAAACAGCAAATTACCTCTTACTTAATCTGTTGTTTGTTTTAATTTCTTCAATTGCATTGCCTATGATTGCTATGCCCTTTGTTATATCTCCCACATCTACCCCTGCAAAGCTGATTCTTATATGTTCTTCACCTTCCTGACCTTTCAAAAAGCTTGTCCCTGACGTAAAAAGTACCCCATTTTGCTTGCAAAGCTCATATAAACTGCTGGCAGTGACATATTCAGGCAGCTTTATCCAAAGATTTAGCCCTCCGTTTGGTTGGTTGAAGGATGCCCCTCTAAGATACTTTTTTACAGCTCTTGTTGCCTCCAAATACCTTATGCTATATTCCTTTTGAATGTACTGAATATGCTCTTTTAATATGTTTCTTTTTAAGTATACGTCTAATACGCGCTGCATAAAGCCCGAGGTGGAAATATCAGTAATATACTTAGCGGATGCGATATTTCCTTTTATATGCTCTGGTATTAAAAGAAATGCAACTCTAAGACCTGGCATAAATATCTTTGAAAAGCTTTTTATATATATTACGCTATCGCCCTTATCATAAGCCTTCAGTGGCACCGCAGGCTTATCAGTATAGCTCAAATCTCCCGAATAGTCGTCTTCTACAATCAATAGATTATATTTCTTACAAAGTAGCATAAGATGCTTCTTTTTTCTATCTGAATAGCTGTTGCCCGTGGGGTTTTGAAAGTTAGGCATTGTATACATAAACTTAGGTTTTATCATGCGCAACATCTTTTCAAGCTCATTCATATCCGGTCCATCAGGAAGCATTGGTATTTCGACTATTCTTGCACCTCTTGAATTAAAAAGCGATGCAGCTCCCATATATGTAGGGCTCTCAACAAAAACATAGTCTCCATTCGACAGTAACGCCTTTGAAATAATATCGATTCCCTGCTGTGCTCCTGATATAATATAAATATTTTCTGCTTTTGAGACAATATTTTGATCTGCCAAATACTCCGCTATTGAGCTTCTTAATGGCAGATACCCCCTGCTGTCATGATACATGAAAGCAGTCCCAGCATCTCTTTCAATCACATCATTGATAGCCTTTTTAAACTCAGTCATGGGGAAAAGTTTAGGGTCAGGGGATGCTATAGTAAAATTTATATAGTCCTCCTCCTGGTTATAGCTATATTCTAATTCTTCATCTATTTCAATGTTATCAGATATAATATTTAGCCTTTCCTTTAAAGGCATTACATAGGAACCGCTACCCTGCTTCTTATATATGAGCTTACTGTCCTCCAAAAGTTTATATGCGTTTACTATAGTCACGCTATTGACATTTAGCACTTCTGCAAAATTCCTTATAGACAGAAGCTTATAATCCTCTTGAATAATGCCTTGCTGTATCAAGCTCTTCATTTGTTCATATAGCTGTATATACAGAGGTTCACTAGTTCCCTTTTCAAGCTTTATATCCAATAAACTAAAATCTCTCTTAATTTTCAACTATGCTCACCTACTATATGCTATTTAATTACTGGAATTGATTTTCCACCATCAAGCTTTATTTTGTTCAACTTATTATATTCATTTATATAATAAATATAATCATAAGCGATGTTCAAATAACTTGATTTACTATAATTTACAATCATTTCATCACTGCCATCAAGCTTTATCCTGTATATTTTACCATTTACATTTTTGTTTGAAAAGTATATCCACTGCCCATTTACATTTATATAATTAACAGCTTTGTCAAAAAGCTTTGTCCTTTGACTGCCGTCTGCTTTAATTTTGTATAGGTTACTATTATCAGATTTGTTACAATAATATATCCAATCCTCTTGAACATTAACAAATGTAACCTCATCATCACATATTTTAGTTGCTTCACTCCCATCTGTCTTAACCTTATATAGCAACTGTTTGTCAGTTCCATTACTAAAAAATATCCAATCTCCCTCTATAGAAAGGTATGAGGAAAAACTCTTTGTTAGCTTTGTGTTATTACTTCCATCAGTTTTCATCTTATATATTGTTCTTCCATCAGAAGCATTGCTATAATATATCCAATCTCCAACAACATTTATAAAGCTAGATTTATGATCGTTAAGCTTAACTTCTTCTGAACCGTCAAGCTTAATCTTATAAATTTCTCCATTTGCATCCGGACTTATATTACTATAGTAAAGCCACTCATCTGATACATTTAGAAACATTGATCTATCCGAGTTTACTTTAACAGCTTCATCAGATTCTGACCTTTTCTTATAAACGTTCAGATTATCCAGCTCATTAGTGAAATATATCCATTCATTCTTGTAAGCTACAGTCCCACCATTGCTAATATTACCTGAGGTATTCCCTAAGTGACTGTCACCTTGAATATCTTTTGTATTATCCTTTTGACAAGCAGTGATTGAAATTGTAAATATAATTATAAGAATTATCAATATCAGTAATTTTTGCTTCATTAACACTCAACTCCTTTACTTACTATCAACTGTTTACTATCAATTATATTATAGCATATCTGTTCGCTTACATTTAGAGCCAACAGAAGCATTTTATAACTAAGTTTATGTTTATTTTTTCTCCTAACAGTAAATAATATTTAAAAAGTAATATGGGGGTAGCTACATGAACAAGAACATTTTTAAGAGAGTGCCAAAACACATAGGCATTATACCAGACGGCAATAGAAGGTGGGCAGTTGCAAATGGTATGAATAAGCAAGACGGCTATGACTATGGAATTGATCCAGGCTTTGAGCTTTATAAGCTTTGTATAGAAAACGGTGTCAAAGAGATAACCTTCTATGGCTTTACTCAGGATAACACCAAGAGACCTAGCCAGCAGACAGAAGCCTTTACAAAGGCATGTATTGATGCAGTAAGTAAGCTTTCTAACAGAGATGGAAATCTTATGGTTATAGGGAATACAGATTCTCCATTATTTCCAAAAGAGCTTTTGCCATACACCAACAGAGTTACATTTGGTAAAGGCATAATTAAGATAAACTTCTTAGTGAACTATGGCTGGAACTGGGCCCTAAATCAAGCACACATGCATTCTGATGCAGACAGCAATAATTTTCATAGTAAAATAGCTTCTTCTGATATCTCAAAAATAGACCTTATTCTTAGATGGGGAGGTCGATATAGATTAAGCGGTTTTCTTCCTATACAATCAGTATATTCCGATTTCTATGTAATAAACGATATGTGGCCGGACTTTAAATCAGAGCATTTTTACAAAGCTTTAGAATGGTATCAAGACCAGGATGTCACACTCGGAGGTTAATAGCTGTATAATAGCATATAAAGATTTGGTATAATCTATATATGCTATATATTTTGCACTTCACATTTTACATATAATTCAAAGTGTGCAAAATATTATTATGAGGTGATGGTTTTGGATAAAAATATGATAATTATACTTCCTCCTCAAGTAATATATATTATTGAGCAGCTTCAACAAAAGGGCTTTGAAGCTTTTATAGTTGGAGGCTGTGTTAGAGATTCCATTATAGGCAGAAGTCCTCAGGATTGGGACATAACAACAAATGCAAAGCCTAATGATGTAAAAGCTATGTTTGATAAAACATTTGATACTGGACTTGCACATGGTACAGTCACTATATTAGTGGATAATACCGCCTACGAGGTTACTACTTACAGAACAGAAGGAAAATATATAAACAACAGAAAGCCCGAAAAGGTAGACTTTATTAATAATATAGATGAGGATTTGAGTAGAAGAGACTTTACTATAAATGCAATGGCTTATAACCCGACTCGAGGTCTAGTTGATCCCTTCAATGGACTTATTTCTATTGAGTACAAAATGATAAAAGCTGTAGGCAATGCAGAGGATAGATTTGAAGAAGATGCTCTTAGGATGCTAAGAGCCGTACGTTTTTGTGCCCAGCTTGGATATGATATAGAGCCTCTTACCTTACAGGCTATAAAAAATCATAGTTTGCTTATAAATAATATTAGTGCCGAACGTATAAGAGAAGAGCTTACTAAGACTCTTATGGCAGACCCTTTAGCCTTTAAACTGCTTCATTTTACAGGACTCTTAAAGCAGATTATGCCTGAGTTTGATTGCTGCTTTGGTATAGAGCAGCATAATCCATATCATATATACAATGTTGCACTTCACAGTCTGCATTCTGCTGCAAATACAGCTCATGACCTTATACTTCGCTGGACTATGCTGCTTCATGATATTGGAAAGGCAGATACAATAAGTGTTGATAGTGAAGGCATAAATCACTTTTTTGACCATGCGAGAGTGAGCGTTCAAAAAGCAGAGTGTATTATGCAACGTTTACGCTTTGATAATTCTTCAATAAATCAAATTAAGCATTTAATACTTCGTCACGACAGACAGCTCGGAGAGAGTGAAAAAAGTGTAAGAAAAGCAGTTGCTGAGATCGGAACAGATTTATTTGAAGCTTGGCTACAGGTTAAAGAAGCCGATATAAGTGCTCAGTGCTCTGAAAAAGCTGGAGAAAGACTTGTTGAGCTTGACAGGGTAAAGGCTATATATGAGAAGATTATAGCTGATAAGCAGTGTCTAACTATTAAAGACCTGACTGTCAGCGGTGATGATCTTATAGCAGTAGGCTTTAAACAAGATAAGACACTGGGTACTGTGCTCAAAATGCTATTTGATATGGTATTGGAACAGCCTGAGCTAAACTGTAGAGCTACACTGATACAGTTAGCCAAGAAGTATCTATAGCTCTTTTATAAAAAATAAGAAAACCAGCATCAATATTCGGTGCTGGTTTGTCTATATCTCAATATAATGTCTGATTTATCATTATTGTGTATTTATTACAATTTTGGTATAACTACTACTAATGTTGTAATCAACCACATAATACCTACCATTATAGCAGACTTATTAAGCTTTAAATTTGCTACCTTTGAGAATCCAAACACAAGTAGCAAGACTTGACATATAACAAACAAATCCACTCTACCTAAAAGTGCATCTGCAATATTAGGGTTTAGTGTATTTCCATAATTATTAGTAAAATATGCGATTGCCAGACTTACCAAAGAACCTATGCATACTGGAATGTATGCAAGTGAATATACTGATAAAAGCTTCTTGTATGTTGTTTTACCACCAAACAGTGATACAAGTCCCCAATAAATTAGCGTGACTAATAAAACAGCTGCAATTGCCATTATAGCTGCAAATATTGCAATAAGAGCAGTCATCCAAGGTGCATTCATAAGCTCCACAACAGCCTGAACTTGATCTTTTGACAAATTCGGCATACTCTGTAGCATATTATCAAACTGTGCTTCAAAAGTAAATATCTTACTCAGTACCGCCTGTAAAGTGACAGCAACAATAATAATTAGAAACTTTAGCTTCCATGTTGGATTAGTATTATAATCCTCAAATAATTTATTTGGGTTAGTAAAAAAACATTTAAACTTTTCGCCCATCGTTAAATTCTTTACCGTTGCTGTTTCAACTATGTTGTTAACTTCCATAATATGCCCCCATTTCAAATTTATAATACAATTATATTTTGAATTATCATGCATTACAAGAAATAAAGCAAGGATGACCTATGTATCATCCCTAACACAAAAGACGTTTCTTATAATTATCAGAAACGTCTTTTGTGTTATTCTATTTCTTGTATAGATAAACTTCTGTTATGCTGTGTATGACTCCAATCCTTGTTCTTCATTCTTATTATGCCTTCTATAGCTATTGGTACCCATGTCAAGCCGAAAAACATATAAGAAGGATAATAAAGAACCATTTTCCAAGTAAATTTCTTTTCTACTATTAAGCTTATAGGTAGAAGCAATAGTTGAATTACTCCTATATAGAAGAAAAAATTAGGCGTTACACTATTTGTAATCATTAACAGCTTCTCATCAAACAAAAATATATTAAAAATCGGAAGTATCATCATCAAACCGCCTAATATCAGTACATAAGGCTGTAATGTGTATATTGCACAATCTATTGCAACAAAATCGCCATCTCTTAATCCCTTTCCAATGAGCTTGAAGAAATATCTAGAGCAAACATCACCAAAGCCCTGCATCCATCTTCTTCTCTGCTTCCATGATTGAGCTAAAGTTAATGGCTTTTCATCATATATAATTGCTTTTGGTGCGTATCCTACTTTTATACCGTTAAGCACCAGTTTTGCAGTAAACTCTAAATCTTCTGCCAAGCTAATCGCGTTCCAGCCCATTTCCTTCAGAACCTTTATATCCATGCAAAAACCTGTACCTCCAATTTCATTGCTCAATCCCAAATAGGTTCTCGCACATTGGAAAAGCCTGTTTACACTCCAAAACGAAATGGAATAACCCATAGTAATCCAAGAGTCGCTTGGATTTTTGCTATCTATGTAACCTTGTACAACCTTATGTCCTTCACAAAGCTTATTATTCATCTCTAATAAGAAGTCCTTTGAAACCAAGTTGTCCGCATCAAATATTACTGCTGCATCATATTTACTATTATCATTAAAAAGCACTTGATTCAAAAGCCCAATTCAATGCATATCCCTTGCCTCTTTCCTCTTTGTTCACTCTAACAAGGACTTTAGCACCGGCTCTTTTTGCAGCATCGGCAGTATTATCAATGCAATTATCAGCTATTACAAAAACATCATAAAGCTCTTTTGGATAATTAACATGCTTGAGATTTTCAATAATACTTGTGATTACAACTTCTTCATTATATGCAGGAATAAATATAGCAAACTTTTTTTCAGCAATATAGACTTTTTCATTCTTATCCCTGAATTTTGCTATTAGTCCAAAAAACGATGTAACTGTATAATATATGCCAATCGTCCAAAATATTACTTGTAGTATAAGGAAAATGCCATTAAACATATCTTCTAACACCTTAAAATCCCCCTAATATAAATTACTCAATTTATACTGATTTAACACACCTATTATGATACCATTTGTTAACATTGATATAAACACTTTAAAAAGCTATTATACAAATTTTGACCTTAATATTATAATTTTATGCTACTATAGCTTTCATTATTGTAAATTATCTTGTTATTTATCAATATTGCTCAATTTTTCATGATAAATTGCTTAATTAAGTATTAAGATTGCAAATCTGCATCTTTAATTATTGAAATCGCCTTAGAACTCATATACGTTATATGATTTAGAGGTACTTTGAATTCTTGCTCAATAAAACTTCTGCTTTCTTCCTTATCGCTTATCCAAACCACATAATAAATCACAAAATCTTCCTTTATTATGCTAACTCTATCATATACTAAATCAGGTCCTATGCCTAGAGCATCCGATAAAATATGCACAAGCTCATCTTGCATGCCCGGCATCTTACTAAGAGAAAGTATAATCTTACCATCAGTAGCTGTAATTACTATTACGCCTGTGTTTGTATTATTTTTTATGGATACAGGTACTTTACGCTGTAGTGCCTCAGTCAAGGCATCTATTACAATTATTTTAAATTCCAATTCCATATACTCTCACATCCAATACATTATAAAAATAACCTGGTAAGTCCATTAGATACTCCATGAGGTATTACAGTTCCAAAATACCATTTTTGTCATACATATAAGCACCAAATAATGCTTAGAATATGCTTGTACACTTCTATATATAGGTATATTAAAACCAATAATAAGAAAAAAAGTTATAAGATATTCTATCATAGTTACTCCCAAATAATCTAGAAGGATTGAACAATCAAATCCCATAGCTCTTCTCTATTCTGATGAGTTGAAGATGAGTAGGGAATGAGAATATCGTCCGGGTCTAGTTCTAAGGTATTTCTTATTAATTCAAGATTCTTCTTAAGCTCACTCTTTTTAATTTTGTCAAGCTTTGTGGCTACTATTATTGCCTTATCTCTATAGTATTTAATAAAATCATACATAAGTCTTATCATCGCCTGTTGGTTTATGTCTTATATCAACTAAAAGAACTACACATCTTAAATTCTCTCGAATAGTGAGATAGTCCTCAATCATCATTCCCCACTTTTGCTTTTCTGCTTGAGATACTGCCGCATAACCATAACCTGGAAATCTACAAGCATAAGCTCTTCATTTACTACAAAGAAATTTATAAGTCTCGTCTTTCCAGGCTTTGAACTTACCTTAACAAGACTTTTTCTATTTAACATAGAATTTATAAGTGAGGATTTCCCAACATTAGATCTGCCTGCAAAAGCAACCTCAGGCAAATCTGATATTGGATACTGATCTTTTTGCGCAGCACTAGTGACAAAATCACACCTTTTTATAATCATAATCTTCACCCCTTGCCAAAGCATGTTCTAACACATCTTCCATATTGCTGGCAAGTACAAATTCAATATTTTTTCTTACATTTTGAGGTATTTCTTCAATATCTTTTTCATTCTCTATTGGTATTATTATTTTCTTAATACCTGCCCTATTCGCAGCTAATACCTTTTCCTTTAAACCACCTATAGGTAGTACTCTTCCTCTAAGAGTTATTTCACCAGTCATTGCTAAATCCCTGTAAACAGGTGTTTTGGTTAAAGCAGATATCATAGCTGTTGTCATAGTGATTCCAGCTGAAGGGCCATCCTTGGGAGTCGCTCCTTCCGGTACATGTATATGAATATCTATAGTTTTTGTGAAATCCTTGTCAATCTTAAACTCTTCACACCTTGATCTAATATAGCTTAAACCTGCTCTAGCTGATTCTTTCATTACATCTCCAAGCTGACCTGTCAGCTCAAGTTTTCCTGTTCCAGGCATAACCGAAACCTCAATAAACAATGTATCTCCACCTACTGACGTCCATGCTAAACCTGTTACTACTCCTATTTCATTTTTTTGATTTATCTTATCATACTTATATCGCACCATACCTAAATATTTATTTAGATTAGCAGGTGTAATTTTCACTACATCCTTTTTATGCTCAACAATATTTGCAGCTGCTTTTCTTATAACACTTGCCAATTTCACGTTCTAAGCTTCTAACACCTGATTCCCTTGTATATCCACTTATAATGGTTCTTACAGTTGCCTCAGACATCTGGATATTTTCTTCATTTAACGAATGCTCTTTAATCTGCTTTAGGAATTAGATATTTTAGAGCAATATTGCAGTTTTTCTTCCTCTGTATATCCAGAAATATTTATAATTTCCATTCTATCTATCAAAGGTCCAGGTATAGTATCTAAAGAATTTGCTGTAGTTAAAAACATCACCTTTGAAAGATCAAAGGGCAACTCAAGATAGTGATCTCTAAAATCCTTATTTTGCTCTGCATCCAATACCTCAAGCATTGCAGATGCAGGATCTCCTCTAAAATCATTTGACATCTTATCTATTTCATCTAGCAAAAACAGCGGATTCCTAGAACCTGCTTGTTTCATAGAATAAATTATTCTACCTGGTATAGCACCAATATATGTTCTTCTGTGTCCTCTTATTTCAGCTTCATCTCTTACTCCACCAAGAGACATTCTGACAAACTTTCTATCCATAGCTCTTGCAATAGATTTTGCTATAGAAGTCTTACCTACTCCAGGAGGTCCTACAAGACAAAGTATAGGGCCTTTCATATTCTTTGATAATTGTCTTATCGCCAAGTATTCAACACTCTTTCTTTTACCTTCTTCAGACCATAATGATCTTCTTCTAGATATTTCTCTAGCATGCTTTATATCTAAATTATCTTCGTAGTTTCTGTAGTTCCATGGTAAATCAAATATCCAATCCAAATAGGTCTTTATGACACCAACTTCAGGAGATCCTGGTGAAACTTTCGAAAGTCTATCTAATTCCTTCTCAATCTTTGTATGACACTTCTTCAGGCAGCTCAAGCTTTTAAGCTTTTCTCTATATTGATCGATGTCTTCTTCATTTCCTTCCTTTTCGCCTAATTCCTTTTGTATAGCCTTTAAGCTGTTCTCTAAGATAATATTCTTTTTGAGATTTGTCAATTTGCTTTCTTACCCTAGAACTAATTTTTCTCTCAATTTCTAGTATTTCAAGTTCTTTTGAAATTATTTCATATATTAAGCTCCATTCTTTCTTTAACATCAAATGTCTGCTAAGTATTTCTTGTTTATCTTCAATCTTAATTGTAAGATTGGATGCAATAACATCTGCAAATCTTGAGATATCATCTATTTCAGAGACGGTTATCTAGGGTTTCAGGAGCTATTTTACTATTTGCTTTAACATATTCATCAAATACGTTAATAACACTTCTTTTTAAAGCTTCTATTTCTATATCAATTTTTATCTCAGTTTCTTCATGCTCTGTAACATCTACTAAAAAGAACTGCTCTTCAGATATTATTTCTTCTATTTTTGCTCTAGATATACCCTCTACAAGTACTCTTATAGTATCTCCAGGCAGTTTTAAAAGCTGCTTTACTTTGATATCGTTCCAACTTCATAAAAATCTTCTTTAGCGGAAGATCTGTTTGTGCATCTTTTTGCGTCACTAGAAATATCAGCTGATCATTTATCATTGCTTCTTCTAAAGCTCTTACTAGACTTCTCTCTGCCAACATCAAAGTGTAAAACCATATATGGAAATATGCTTAATCCTCTTAAGGGCAATAGAGGTATTCTTCTTTCTTTTCATTTGTTATTTGCTCATTCTTATCACTCCTATTAACACAGTACAGCTTAGTTTTATATTTATTGCGAATCCTGTTACATAACGCAATAAATATACAGAAACATAGATTGCTGTGTGATTCATCTTTTGCATTAATATTCCTTAATGTATTGTTCTTCTATTGAACCTTTGTATATAATTATATCTTTATAATATATTTAATCAACATTTGATTTCTATTTGCATTATCTGCTTTTAACTTGAATAGCGGTTAGCAGTTGATATTGCTTGTGCAGTGAGCACTCCTATATCTACAGTGCTGAAGATGAATTATGCACTTGTTTGAGCTTTTGTAGCCTAATGCCAAATTAATAACTTCATTTATATTATCAACTGGTATAACCTCAATAGCATAATCTTTAAAAATATGCTGCCAATTGTCCTTGGGTATTATTACCCTCTCCACTCCTGCTTGCATTGCTGCTTCTACCTTTGCAACTATCCTCCAACAGGCATCACCTTTCCTCGTATAGATATTTCTCCTGTCATTGCTATCTTGTTATCTATAGGTATATTGTGAATTGCGGAATATATGGCAGTTGCAATTGTTATTCCTGCAGAAGGCCCATCTACAGGGTGCCCCCGGGAAGTTCAAATGTATATCATAATTTGAAGGATCAGTATCAAATATTTTTTTAGTACAGTTAGCACATTTTCCACAGAGCCTTTTGCCATACTTTTTCTTTTAATTGTTCTGCCTTCCCTAGATCCTATTTCTTCTTCTTCAACCACACCAGTAATATTAATCTTTCCTTTTCGTATGCCTACACTAAGTTGCTGTTGCTTCAATTTCTAACAAGGTACCTATATTGGGTCCATATACCGCTAATCCATTTACATAGCCTACTCAGAGCTTCATCATTAATTTTTTTATCTGGTCTTGGACTGTATTGACCATTGTTCAGTACCCATTCTATATCACTAATCAATATCTTATCTGCGTTGCTCTAGTATATTAATACCAACTGCTGTTTGTATCATATTTACTGCTTCTCTTCCGTTGGTAGCATATTTGCTATAACCTCAGAACGCCTTCCTCCATATCAAAATTGATTCTTTTCGCTGCATTCTCAGCTACAAGCTTGATTTCATCGTGGGTTAAGCGGTCTAAAATAAATTTCCATACATCTGGACCGTAAGGCAGGTGGTATGCTTTCAGCTCCTCTTGTTGTTGCTCCAATTAAGTCTAAAGTCTGCAGGCAGCCCATTTTGAAATATATCATGTATATGATAGGGTATATTTGTATCTTCAGAATTATAATATGCACTTTCTAAAAACACTTTCCTATCTTCCAATACCTTTAAAGCTTATTCATCTGATTGGATGAAGTTCTCCTATTTCATCAATAAATAATATTCCTCCATGAGCTTTTGTTACTGCTCCTGGTTTTGGCTGTGGTACTCCTGCTGCACCCATAGCACCTGCACCTTGATATATAGGATCATGTACAGAGCCTATAAGTGGGTCTGCAATGCCTCTTTCATCAAATCGTACTGTGGTAGCATCAATTTCTATAAATTTTGCATCACTTCTAAAAGGGCAGCCTGATATCTTCTTTGCTTCTTCTAATACTAAGTCTGGCAGCTGCTGTTTTCCCAATTCCTGGAGGTCCATATATTATTATATGTTGTGGATTTGGACTGCATATTGCGGCTTTAAGTGCTTTTATTCCATTTTGTTGACCTATTATCTCCTCGAAGCTTGCAGGTCTTGTTAGCTCAGACAATGGTTTTGTAAGCTTTATATCCCTTAGCCTTTGAAGCTTTTCCATTTCTTTTCTTGATTCCTTCTCCACTACTACCTTACTGCCTTGCTGGCTCTTTAAAAGGTTTAAAAAATATAAACCTATTATAACTGCAAAGAAAAATTGTACAATAAAAAATACCTCTGACATAATCAATGCCTCCTTCTACATGATGCCTATTATTAAAAAGCGTAAATAACAATTATGTAAAATACAGCTATAATACTGTTAAATACACTGATATTGAATTATAATAATAGTGTAAACTCAATATTATTATTTACTTGGGGTATTTTTTTATCCTATAAATATATAGAACACACAAATTAATTAGGAGGTATCAAAATGCCATTAATAAAAGTTCATATATGCCAGACAGAAATGCCTGCGATCAAATTATTATTAACAAAAAGATTACGAGAAATTATGATAGAACGCTTACAGCTTGATGAAAAAATCGGGCAGGTTTTACTTTATGAAGCACTTCCTCAGCATAGGGCAATACATACTGATAGAAGTAATAGCTTTGTCTTTATAGAGGTACTTATGTATTCTGGAAGAACAAAAGAAATGAAAACCTCATTAATAAAAGGTTTGGTAGAAGAAGTAAGCAAAATCTTAAAAACTAACATTAAAGATATTAATGTATGTATTATAGAAATACCATCTGATAACTGGTATGGTGGTATTAATCATATATAAATTCATTTCTTAGTTTTATTTTTTGTATCTAAATCTATTTTATATATACTGTCCGAACGTTTACTAGCAATAAAAAGAGTACTTGAACCATTATTATTTTCAACAACTACTATACCACTAGGATCAGATAGCTTATCTTGACTTTCAATAACTTCTAATATGCTATTCTGATCTACTCTCACTACAGTATTTTCATCTAAACAGGTTACATATAGATTTCCCTCTCCATCAATATCTATAAAATTAGGGCTTTTTAGACTTGAAGTAATAATCTCAATCTCCTTCACTTCATAGTCATTAGTTAAACTAATCCTATACAAACTTCCTGTATACATATTCACTGCGTAAAGATTTTCGAACTTTCTATCAAAACATATACCTGTCACATTTGCTAGATTAGTTGATTTTCTATTACCAAGGACAGTAAACTCAGTAATTTCACCTTGAGATGAAATTTTGTATATGACATTTTCTTTACTATCAGAAACAAAAATTGTGTTATCAGGTGCAACCTCTATATCATAAGCATTTTTAAAACCCTTATAGTTCTTCAATACATTTCCATTATTATCAACCTTAATAACCTCATTGTATGCAGCTATTAATATATTATTATGTTCATCAATATCAATCCCATTACCATAATAGTTATCCAAATATATATAATCAAAAGCTTTACCATCTCTATCTATAGTAGAAATTTTGCCATCATAGAAGCATTGAGCAAAAAGCTTACTATCTCTTCCCATAGTTAGCCCTTGCGGACTTTGTATATCCCTAACAAATACCATTGTTTTTCCCATAACGCCCTTATATTGATTCTGAAATATTAGATTATTTTGAAAGATAAAAATTGTAAATATAATAATTAATAATGACAAAGCAATTACTACTATTATATTTATTTTCTTAATCAATATTTTCATTATATAACCTCCGAATTAGCAATTACAAATTCTATACTGTATAAGTTTTTACATACAAAAAGCCTGAAATTATATGCTCATTATACTATAATTTCAAGCTTTTTAAAATATTAAGAATAATTTCTTAGAAAAATCTATCTGTGATTGCTGAGATTATAAAAAGAAAAATGCTTACAACGATCATTAAAATGGTAAACCTGTAATTTTTTTGGATAACATGTCATCTATTCTACTTTGATTATCTATTTTTCCTTTTATAGCAAACTCTCCAAATCTAATTGAGATATCATTTGATGTTGTCAACACATCATATATAGGAATGACCGCCAAAGCGAAATATGCAATAGAAGCATAAAATAGCCAGTTTGAATATTCCGCGCTATTAAAGATATCTTTATATAACAAGTAGCCTGCTATTGCTGCCACATTAGCTATTATATTTGAAAATACTATAGCTATCAGTCTAAATAAAGTATTTCTCCTATTATAACTTATAGTCTTACATCTCCTTGTTAAATATTGTGAAATAGTTTCTATTTTAAGCATCTATATAATACATTTTATGTTTCTTAACTTAAGATGGTTATACTTCTTTATGCTCCAGAAAAGGTTTTGAAAAATAGAAGGAGTATTATACCGAGGATAATACTCCTTAATCATTCACACAATAGCATTTTCTAATTTGTGTAATTATGTATAATTTAAATCAACTAAGCATTAATATTTATAATGCTTTGTGGTGGCATTATTGGAGCTTCAACATAAGCCAAATCAATAGGATTTATAATTCCTTGTGGTGGCATTATTGGACCCTCAACATAAGCCAAATCAATAGGGTTTATTATACCTTGTGGTGGCATTATTGGGCCTCAACATAAGCCAATACTCCTGTTGAGCCTGCTATTGTAGCTATGCATAGCAGTCCTATTAACAATCCGAACATAAGTTTTTTCATAGAACCTTCCTCCTTATTAATTATTAGGAAACACATCTACTATATTCTATGTATAATATTAATAAAAAATCACCTATTTGTCAAAATATTTCATACAATTAGTACATGCATTTTTTTGCAGTTTTACTTTAAAAATATAAAAATAATTATATTTACATTTATATTCATATTTGTCGGGTATTTGACAGTTGAATAAAGAAAAAATCCCGAAAGCCTTGATATAGGCTTATTTTTTTGTCAAATTTTGCATTTTGATATTGCGCATTTTATCGCATTGTGTTATAATATAAGGATGAGGAGGGGATGCTAAAAATGAGACTTAATGTGACCAAATCGAAAAATGCGGCTTCGCTATATGTAATAAAATCCGTTTACAACAGTAAAACTCAATCAAATTATTCCAAGATTGTTGAAAAACTTGGAACCGAAGCTGAGCTTAGAGAAAAACTTAATGGTGCAGATCCATACGAATGGGCAAAAGAATATATTAAAGAACTTAACAATAAAGAAAAAGAAGAAAAACGCGAAGTGCTCGTTAAATATTCTCCCTCAAAGCTTATCAACAAAGGTGAACAGCGTTCCTTCAACGGTGGATATCTATTCCTTCAAAAAATATACCATGAACTTGGACTACATAAGATTTGCAAGGAAATTTCCAAAAAGTACAAATTCGATTTTGACTTGGATTCAATTCTTTCAAGATTAATTTACGGTAGAGTAATCTTTCCTTCTTCAAAGCTTGCAACATATGAACTTTCAAAAAAGTTTATTGAACAGCCCAATTTTGATTTACATCAAATATACAGGGCTCTTGAAGTCCTTGCAAAAGAAACTGATTTTATTCAATCCTCTTTATACGAAAACAGCTTAAAAGTTTCAAAAAGAAATACTGGTGTACTTTACTATGATTGCACCAATTACTTTTTTGAAATCGAACAGGAGGATGGCGATAAACAATATGGACCTCAAAAGATCACAAGCCAAATCCTATCGTTCAAATGGGGTTATTTATGGACGGAGACGGCATTCCTCTTGCTTTTAGTATAAACAAAGGAAACATGAATGAACAGCTGACATTAAAGCCATTGGAAAAGAAAATTTTATCCGATTTTGAGCTTTCAAGGTTTGTTGTCTGTACAGATGCAGGACTGGCTTCAGAAGATAATCGAAAGTTTAATGACAAAGATGGTCGGGCATTTTATTACTACACAATCTATCAAAAAATTAAAAGAACACCTGAAAAAATGGGCTCTTGCTTCAGATGGCTGGAAACTTCCAGGCAGTGAGAAAACTTATGACATTTCTAAACTTGATGAAATGATAGATAAAGCTACTCCTGAAGATAAGGCAAAAATACGAACAAAAGTATTCTACAAAGAACGCTGGATCAAAGAAAACGATTTTGAACAAAGACTTATTGTAACATATTCTATTAAATACAGGGATTATCAGCGTAAAATCCGTAGTTCTCAAATAGAACGTGCTCAAAAGGCAATAGAAAACAACCCTAACAAAAATAAAGAAATGCAATGCTAACGATTACAAAAGATTTATTAATAAAACAAGCTGTACTCCCGATGGAGAAGTTGCAGATAAAGAAATATACAGCATTGATTCTACTCTCATCCAGAAAGAAGAAGCATTTGATGGTTTTTATGGAGTTTGTACAAACCTTGAAGATGACGTTTCTGAAATCATCAAGGTAAATCACAGGAGATGGGAGATTGAAGAATGCTTTAGGATTATGAAAAGTGAATTCAAGGCAAGTCCTGTATATCTAAGCAACGATGACCGGATTGAAGCACATTTCATCACTTGCTTTATATCGCTAATTATTTATAGATTGCTTGAAAAGCGACTCGACGAGAAATTTACCTGTCATGAGATTATTTCTGGACTTAAGGATATGGAATTCTTTGAAATTAAAGGTGAAGGTTACGTTCCAACCTACACAAGAACTGATTTTACCGATGCATTACATGAAGCTTTTGGGTTTCGTACGGATTATCAAATTGTTACTTCGAGTATGATGAAAAAAATTTTTAAAAGATACGAAAAAATAAAAAACATTACGCACTTTTTACCAAAACACGAAATCCTGCAACGCCTTCTGCTTCAAGGCGTTACAGGATTTTTATTTCGTTCAAGTGTCAAATACGGGATATTAATAAAAAATCACCTATTTGTCAAAATATTTCATACAATTAGTACATGCATTTTTTTGCAGTTTTACTTTAAAAATATAAAAATAATTATATTTACATTTATATTCATATTTGTGTTATAATTATAAGTAGTATACAATTAGGCAGGGGTGAAATTTTATGCTTACTTTAGGACAAAAAATTAAATCAATTAGAAAAGAACAAGGACTTACACAGGCTGAATTAGTTGCTGATAGAATCACAAGGAATCAATTAAGTCTTATTGAAAACGGAATAAATAATCCATCAATATCTACACTGGAGTTTCTTGCAAGCAGACTAAACGTGCCTATGGCATATTTCTTATCAGATGATGATTTCTCTATGCATAAATGCCAGAAACTTATAACCAAAGCAGAAGCTCTTTTAGAAGCAGGGGAGTATACTCAGGTTATTTCTGAGATTGAGGAATTTCTCAAAGATATTAATAGTCAGAATGACAATACCATGTTTGACTTACTAGGTAGCATATATGCTTTACTAGGGAATGCTTATTTTATTGTTGATAAATCTAAGGCTAAGAAAATTCTTTTGGAAGCCGTAAGATATTTGGAATCAACAGATAAAGTATGGTATTTAAGTAGATCATGTAACTACTTGGGGATAATATATGATGTTGAAGATGATTTGGAGAAAGCAGATTACTATCTCTCAAAGGCAAATAATTTAATTACCAACGTAAATCTGGATAATATAATGCACAAGCTAAATATTACATGTAATATTGCTTATCTTTATATGAGACAGGAAAGATATACAGAACTTATTAAGTTTGTAGATGATAATCTTAAGTACTCTAATAAATATAAGATATTCCACAACTATGGAATATTAAAAATGCTTATAGCAGTAGCCTATAGATATACTTATAATTACAATCAAGCTATAATTTGTACTCAAAAAGCTATAGAATTCTTCCAGTTCAGCGATGATGAACCTAATAAATATAAATGTTATATAAATTTAGGCATATGGTACAGATTATCTTACGACTATGAAAGCTCATCAAAGTATCTTGAAATGGCGAAAAAGTATTTTGAATATACTGAGAAAACTACAGAATCACTAAATGCTAAGTCAGAATTTGTCAAGACTCTGTTTCTGGCAAATAAAAGAGATGAAAGCTTTACGAAATATCTTAATGAGCTCCTAATTGACAGAAATCTCAACGTTAGAAATAAACCTGATTTACTTTCTATAAAGGGAGTATGTCTTCTAGAGAATAACGAAATTGAGGAAGCCTTAAAAATGTTTAGTGATGCAGAAGCCTTAGAAAAAAATCCTATGCAATCTGAATTTATTGCTTATACCTTTACAGGCTTAAGTAAACTATTTAAGTACAATGAGCAATGGGAAAAAGCTTATCTTTATTTAGATAAAGCAAATGAACTTCCACACAAAGCTAAATATAATATCGACTTTGAATAAAAATGGCTATCTCTAAAATGACCTATAAAGTCATTCTGAGATAGCCTCTTTTATTTTTTTGTTTTTAGGCAGTGCCTCTTTTATTTTTTGTACCTTTGCGTGTCGTCTTCTTAACTGCTTTTTTTGCGCCTGGTTCCAAAAGAAGAAGCTCAGGCTCTTCATTATTAGCAACAGTACCCTTCTTGATCACACATTTATCTACATCTTCTCTTGAAGGAATTTCATACATTACATTTAGCATTATTTCTTCAAATATTGCTCTTAGACCTCTTGCACCAGTTTTTCTATCCAAAGCTTTCTCTGCTATTGCTTCCAATGCTTCATTTTCAAATTCAAGATCTACATTATCCATTTCAAACAGCTTTTGATACTGTTTAACAAAAGCATTCTTTGGCTCTGTTAGTATCTGCATCAAGTGCTTCCTTATCCAGAGCACTCTAGAGTAACTACTATAGGAAGTCTTCCAACAAATTCAGGTATAAATCCAAACTTTAACAAATCTTCAGGCATTATCTTTTTTAATATATCTCCTATATCTTTCTGTTCCTTTGATTGAATATCTGCACCAAATCCGATTGACTTCTTGCCTATTCTATTCATTATAATTTTATCAATACCATCAAATGCTCCACCACATATAAATAATATATTAGTTGTATCAATTTGTATAAATTCTTGATGAGGATGTTTTCTTCCTCCTTGAGGAGGTACACTGGCTACAGTTCCTTCAAGAATCTTCAGAATGCTTGCTGAACACCTTCACCACATACATCTCTTGTTATTGATGGATTTTCTGATTTTCTGGCAATTTTATCTATTTCATCAATATAGATAATACCTCTTTCTGCTTTTTCAATATCATAATCTGCAGCTTGAATAAGTTTCAAAAGTATATTTTCAACATCTTCACCTACATAACCAGCTTCTGTAAGAGAAGTAGCATCAGCAATAGCAAAAGGTACATTTAGTATTTTAGCCAAGGTTTGAGCAAGCAATGTTTTACCTGAACCAGTTGGACCTAAAAGCACTATATTACTCTTTTGTAGCTCTACATCGTCTACTTTATAATCTGAATTTATTCTTTTATAATGATTATATACAGCTACTGCCAATGATTTTTTGGCTCGTTCTTGACCTATAACATATTGATCAAGAATTCCTTTATTTCATCGGTTTTGGTAATATCATCTAACTCTACATCAACTTCTTCTTCAAATTCTTCGTCAATTATTTCATGACATAATTCAATACATTCATCACAAATATAAACACCAGGACCTGCAATTAATCTTCTAACCTGTTCTTGAGTTTTACCGCAAAAAGAACATTTCAGTTGCTTTTTATCTTCAAATTTTGCCATTATTACACCTCACTATCCTCTCTTGACTAATAACTTCATCAATTATACCATAATTTTTAGCTTCCTCTGCTGACATAAAGTAATCTCTTTCTACATCCTTTTCTATCTTTTCTATCGGTTGACCTGTTTTTTCACTTAAAATATTGTTTAAATGTTTCTTTATTTTAACAATCTTTCTGCATGTATTATCATATCTGTTGCTTGACCTCTAGCTCCACCAAAAGGTTGATGTATCATTATCTCACTGTTTGGAAGTGCAAATCTTTTTCCCTTTGCTCCAGCATGCAAATAAGAAAGCTCCCATACTTGCTGCCATACCTATACAAATTGTTGATACATCAGGTTTAATAAATTGCATTGTATCATAAATAGCCATACCTGCAGTTATTGAACCACCAGGGCTATTAATATATAAACTTATATCTTTATCAGGATCTTCTGCTTCTAAGAACAACAGTTGTGCTACTACAAACTTGCATGTTACATCATTTACTTCATCTCCAAAAAATATAATTCTATCTTTTAATAATCTAGAAAAAATATCATAAGAACGTTCTCCTCTATTGGTTTGTTCAACTACCATTGGTACTAAACTCATAAATATCCTCCTTATTACTCAAGTCCTCACAAAGTACAAACTTAAGTCTTTTAAAATTATTTCTCAATACTGTTAGTAACAAGAAAATCAATAGTTTTCTGAACTTCAGCGCCATCTTTTATATAATTAATGTCTTCAGGTTTTAACGACTTCTTGAAGTTTTCTGCATCTTGGTTATACTTCTTTGCTGTTTTTTCTATTTCAGAATCTAACTCTTCTTCTGTAATTGTGATATTTTCAATTTTAGCTATCTTCTCAAGAACAAGCTGTGTTTTTACTCTATTATAAGCTGTGGTCTTATATGACTCCTTAAGCTTTTCCATATCTAGGTTCATATACTTCATGTATGATTCTAAATCTAGTCCTTGATATTTTAACTGGTAATCAAAGTCTCTAATCATCATGTTAATTTGAGTTTCTATCATAACTTCAGGTATATCAATAGTTGCATTTTCAGCTATCTTATTCAGCAGTTCGTCTTCATATTGCTGTTTGACAATCTTTTGACTTTCCTGCTCTCTTTTACTTCTGATGTCTGCTTTTAACTCTTCTAAAGTATCAAATTCACTTACGTCCTTAGCAAATTCATCATCTATATCTACTAACTGCTTTTCTTTAATCTCCTTAACTGTAGTCTTAAATATAGCAGGTTTGCCTGCTAATTCTTCATTTCCATATTCTTCTGGGAAGCTTACGTTTAAATCAATTTCCTTGCCAATCTCGGCACCAATAAGCTGATCTTCAAAGCCTGGTATAAATTGACCTGAGCCAATCTCCAGCTTATAATTTTCTCCAGTGCCACCTTCAAACTGTACATCGTCAACAAAACCCATGAAGTCAATTATTGTAATATCACCGTTCTTAACAGCTCTATCGTTAACTTCAACTATTCTTGCATTTTTTTCTCTTAAAGTATTTATTTCTTTGTCTATATCTTGGTCAGTTACATTGTTCTCTTTTTTGATACTTCTATTCCTTTGTAATCACCAAGAGTTACTTCAGGTTTAACAGTAATTTCAGCTTTAAATACTAAGCCTTTACCACCTTCAATTTCAACTATATCAATATCTGGTCTGTCAACCGGCTCAAGATTATGCTCCACAACTGCATTATCATATGCTATAGGACAAATTTCATTAATTGCATCTTCATATAAAACGCCCTCACCATAGAATTTTTCTATTATCTTTCTTGGTGCCTTACCCTTTCTGAAGCCTGCAATATTAAACTTCTTTACATTTTTATGATATGATTTTTCCATGCCTTCCTCAAGCATTTCAGCAGATACTGAAACCTCCAGTACCACCTTGTTATTTTCCATTTTTTCCAATTTTGAACTCATTTATATCCTCCTAACTATCTTTTGCATATTATCTAGATGTTTTACACTAAAGATTGAAATTAAAAATGTGTAAAACAATTCCTTGATCCATATGTTGCGAAAAAAATTACTGATATTACAAAAGCAGATGTTTCTACCTTATTGTAATTTATAAATCTTTTTGTAACATATATAAATAAAAATGAAAAATTGGTTAACGTATGAATTAAATAAATATATAATACTATAAATTTATTATTCTTACATATAACATTATTACCAATTTTACAAAAATTTTAATCCACTATATTATAACATATTTAATATCAATATCAATATCAATAAATTTAAAAAAACCTGCGATAGGTTAAAGCTTAATCAGCTTTAATTGTACCAAGTTTCAAGGTTCTTATTCATCCTTTGTATATATGATATCCTTTTTAGTTTCAGATTACTATGTAAACATTAATTTGCTAAATATTTTCCTTCTTCATATAATACACATTTATTACTATTACCGCAATAATAATCATTATCCCTCCAAGCATCTGTATAACTGTCATTTTTTCATGTAATAGTAAATATGCAGAGACTGTTGCAATCACAGGCTCTAGCATAGATAAAATACTTCCTGTGGAGGGTGTAAGAAAATGCAATCCACTAATATATAGTCCAAAAGGTATTATAGTTGCAAATATCGATATGTAAACAGCAAAAGCCAGTTCCTTAAGTGTTATTCCGCTCCATAGTATCCATGGCGGTGACACAAACCAGTACACTAATGCACCAAAGCCTACAGCATATAGCAAAACAGTCCATGCATTTAATCTTACAGTACATCTATTGCAGAATAATGTATAAAAGCTTAAGAAAAAAGCTGATATTATACCTGTAATTATTCCTATGCTCTTAAAAGGAGTTACACCCGAGACTTCTCTTCCAAATATTATAAAGGAGCTTCCAAGTAAGGATATTAATAACGAGATTCCTATTGCTTTTGATAGTTTTTCCTTTTTAAAAATTATACTATATAAAACAATCATAGCAGGTGCTAAATACTGCAAGAATATCGCCATAGATACGTTTAAGGTAGCCATCGTATAATAATAGGTAGTTTGTACACCCGCAATACCTACTATCCCTAGAGCTGCTATGTTCTTTATATCATACTTTGTAATTTTTAGCTTTTTTCTGTCAAAAATCACAAAATAAATAAACAATATAATAAAAGCTAGGTTTAGCCTCATGTTTACCAATTTAAAGGGATCAATATTATTATTGAAAATAAACTTCGCAGCAGTAGCTGCAAATCCCCAGAAAAAAGCAGCTGTTAGAACTAAAATAGCTCCTTTTATTTCATTTTTCACTCTATTCCTCCTATACTATACAAATAATGCGATTAGTTTTTGTATACATAAATTATACGATAATTTAAAAAATTTTACTATAAATAGTGCGCAAAACAACTATATATATACAAATGCCCCGAATCACGGGGCATTTATCTTATAAGCTTGCAGGTGTTATTCTTTTTACCATTTCATTTAATTCAGTAGTAAAAGCATCTATAGGTCTTCCACCTCTAATACCTTCACCTATGTTTCTTAATCTATCTCCAAAGCCAACCTCTGTGCTTATATATACAGTATTGATTTCATTAAAAGTTGTTTTGACCCTTTGTGCTATTTCTTTCTTTATATCTCTTTGATTGACTGTTGTAGCATTATTATCTAAGCTTACTCCCACATATGCTGTATTTCCTGTTACCACTACAGTTGCATTCTTTACGCCTTTAACTTGCTTAACCGCTGTAGCCACTTTATCTGCATTAAGTGTATTATTATTTGTATTCATATAGTTACCCATGTTATTATTTGCAAGATTGTTATTTGTCAAACCATTAGTTCTACTATTTGTTCCAACATTAGTTCCATAATTGGTTCCATAATTTATTCCATCTTCTCGATAGTTAACATTATTACCTTGACCATTGTTTTGATTCAAATTATTATCCTGATTTGTATTATCATATATTCTTCTTGCTGGTGTACAACCTGTAAAAATCAAAGCTGTAACAAGGATAAAGGATAAAAATATTAATATAATTTTTTTTGTCATCAGCAGTTCCTCCACAATTAATAATATTTACAAATACTTAAACTTAGCATTTGCATTATTATTTTTTACGAAGTTCAATGTTAATATTAAACTAAGTTTATGCAATTTCTCCTATTTAAACATTTAAAAAAACAGTATTAATCCATAGAATCCTATGAATCAACGCTGTTTCCTTAATTCATTTAATATTTTCTTATGTTATATATGTTAGATTTTACTGTTTAAAAAAAACAACTTTTACCAACAAATTCTCTCAGAATTGAGTTGTTTGGTATTCCATTTGAATCCATAGGAAGGAAATAATTCAAAAATTTAATTAAACGCTTTGCCTCAATATATTCAGGCACATCATTTTTAATTTTTGAAAGCTGAGAAAATGCAACTTTTTTTAGTACACAAAGTTCATATACCAGAGATGAATTAAACATTATATCTGCTTCTTCCTGATATGGATATATATATTTATCCTCTCCTGTTCGTACAGAGTCCCATCTTTTTATTGTAGAAAGTGCATCTACAGATCTGAATTGGAAATCTCGTACAATTCTTCTGATCAGTCTTAAATCTGATGTAGGTATCCTATTATGATTATCTATTTCTAGATGAGTTAGAGCACTTATATATATCTTAAACTTCTTCTCCCTCAGAATATCCTGAGTAAGTGTCTCATTTAAGCCATGTATACCTTCCACAATTATTACTTGATCATCATTAATTTTTAACTTTTTACCCGTCCATTCTCTCATGCCGGTATGAAAATTATAAGATGGTACCTCCACCAGTTCACCCTTAATAAGCCTAGTCATTACATCATTAAAGGTATTAATATCAATGGCATCCACTGTCTCAAAATTATATTCTCCATTTTCATCCACAGGAGTATCCTCACGATTTTTAAAATAGTCATCCATAGAAATCGCAATTGGCTTTATTCCATTTACTCTAAGCTGTACCGAAAGCCTTTGTGCAAAGGTTGTTTTTCCCGACGAAGAAGGGCCTGCAATCAACACTAATCTTTTCTTATCATGAGAATTTGTTATCATATCAGCAATCTGAGCGATTTTCTTCTCATGCAATGCTTCCGCTATATTTAAAAGTTCTTGAAAACGACCTTCTGTAATAGCATCATTTAAATGACTTACATTTTCTATCTCTAAAATTTTACCCCATTTTTCAAACTCTCTGAATATACTAAAAAGCTTTTTCTGTTCTACGAACTGAGGGATAATGTCAGGATTACTTTTTTCTGGAAATCGCAGAATTACTCCAGGAGAATAGTACTTAAGCTCAAATAACTTCAAATAGCCTGTTGAAGGAACCATATACCCATAAAAATAGTCATGATATCCAAAACAGCTATATACATTCATATACTTCTTTTCTCTATATTTTAGAAGTTCTATTTTGTCATACTGACCATTTTTCTTAAATAACTCTGATGCTTCCTCATTATTCATTCTAGTTTTTTCAAAGGGTAAATCCATTTGCACCAGTTCATGCATTTTCTCCTCTAACTTATTTACGTCTTCCTCAGATAATTTAATACTATTATCTAAGTTTTTATGTACTTCACAATAGAAGCCCTTACTTAAAGAGTGTTCAACTGTTACCTTGCACCCCTTAAATATTTCCTTTGCTGCTATAATAAATAAAAACGCGAGGCTTCTAGAATAAAACCTATGACCATTGGATGTAGCACGATCTATAAATTCAATCTTACTATCATCCATCAATTTTTTCCATAGTTCTTTTAGTTCATTATTTACTATTGCACCTACTATCTCCAATTTATGAAACTGTTGATGTTCGCGTACAATATTTATCAGCTTAATACCCTTTGGATACTCTTTCTCAATGCCATCAGAAAAGGTAATCTTTATGTATTCCTGCATATATTTTCCTCCAATCAACTTTATAATAATATATACTATATATCCCACTAAATAATTTATATTTATTAAATTTTATTCTCTTCACAATGCATTTTATTAATTACGTAACTTTCGTACAAACAGAAAAACACGATTTGTAAATTTGTTGCCATCCATACATTGGCTATGATACCAATTTAATGAGATATGTATAACCCAAAATAATAACTAAATTCAATAATTATCTTATGTAGTTAAAATATACCAATTGATAGCCATACTGAATCTTGGAAATCTTGGAAACTTGATAATATGTTAATTTATTCCAGAACAATGTTTAAGTCTGCCATACCGATTTAGACTTCTGCTGTATGCATTCTACAAACCTTCTGCCAAGAGCACTGATCTCAGGCAAGACTATTTCCATGGTTTCTGCTGTTCTTCGTACTTCAGCTACAAGCATTCCCAATTTGTTTATCAGTATTCCTATGCCTACATTCTCCATCTTCGTTTCATGAAAAATCGTTCTCTTCATCCATGAAATAATATTGTGTGTAATAAAAACAATCCACAAGAATGCATAGATGCCGTCAAACTTCCTAGTACGAAGGTTTTTCATATGATATACATTCTTGCAGGTTTTAAAGAAAGCTTCAATGGTTTGTCTCTGGTTATAAAAGTGAAATAGCTCATGGGCTGACATCTCAGCTTTGTTAATGTTTGAAATCAGCATAGTATATATGAAATCACCTTTACGTGTTAAGGTTCTCACTATAATAAATCGTAAGTCGCCTTCACTCGGAAGTTCGTAGGTATCTACAAAACGGTCAATTTCTTCATACTCTTCTTTAGCAATGGTTTTTGCTATATTAGATGCTCTTGTAGTGGAATAACCTTTTACTACAAACTTTACTCTGTCCTTGAGTTTTTCTATGTTTTCATTAGAGCCATAGCCACTGTCAAGCCGCAGAATAAGCCTATTTTCCTTTGCCACATCCTTGAGTTTTGATAATGTATCGTTAAGCAGATCGTCAAACCGATTACTACAATGGGTATTTCCAGCATCAAGATAAAGTGAAATAGTTTCTCTATTATCATCGCCACAAAATGCAGCAGACAATTGATATCCTTTCTGGTTTTTATTCTTACAGAAATAACCTCTTTGTGCTACTTCATACGTCTTACCATTAGCAATAAGACCTGATTGATCAATATCAACAACAATCTTTTCTGTAGTAGATAAGCATGTAGTATTCTGCATGAACAGCTGATGATGGACATTTTTAAGCTGCTCAACGTTTTCTTTTGTCATCCTTCGTAGAAGTTCATTAATTTGAGACTGATCAGGAAACCTTGGTATATCAATCAACTCTGCAATGACAGTGTCAGGAACGAGCTTTTCATTGATGTCTGAGGTATATTTACATCCAGCGGCTATAGATATTGCAATGGTTAATAGCTTATCTTGAACAGAATAATCTACTTTTTTCATCTTAACTTTGACTTTATCCAGTAGACTTACAAAATCAAGCTTTTGAACATATTTTACAAACGTAACCAACCAAGCACTAGTTTTTTCCTGTTTAAATTCACCTGTAATAAATGTTATACTTTTCATAGGTGAAAACCCCCTTCGTTATTGTTTTTTTTGCACAATTAACAAATTCGCAAGGGAGAGGCTTTCACCTCTTGTTATATTATGGATTCCAATTTATTGGTATTTACATGATTTATATTTGTACGAAAGTTACGTAATTACGTAACTTTCGTACAAACAGAAAAACACGATTTGTAAATTTGTTGCCATCCATACATTGGCTATGATACCAATTTAATGAGATATGTATAACCCAAAATAATAACTAAATTCAATAATTATCTTATGTAGTTAAAATATACCAATTGATAGCCATACTGAATCTTGGAAACTTGATAATATGTTAATTTATTCCAGAACAATGTTTAAGTCTGCCATACCGATTTAGACTTCTGCTGTATGCATTCTACAAACCTTCTGCCAAGAGCACTGATCTCAGGCAAGACTATTTCCATGGTTTCTGCTGTTCTTCGTACTTCAGCTACAAGCATTCCCAATTTGTTTATCAGTATTCCTATGCCTACATTCTCCATCTTCGTTTCATGAAAAATCGTTCTCTTCATCCATGAAATAATATTGTGTGTAATAAAAACAATCCACAAGAATGCATAGATGCCGTCAAACTTCCTAGTACGAAGATTTTTCATATGATATACATTCTTGCAGGTTTTAAAGAAAGCTTCAATGGTTTGTCTCTGGTTATAAAAGTGAAATAGCTCATGAGCTGACATCTCAGCTTTGTTAATGTTTGAAATCAGCATAGTATATATGAAATCACCTTTACGTGTTAAGGTTCTCACTATAATAAATCGTAAGTCGCCTTCACTCGGAAGTTCGTAGGTATCTACAAAACGGTCAATTTCTTCATACTCTTCTTTAGCAATGGTTTTTGCTATATTAGATGCTCTTGTAGTGGAATAACCTTTTACTACAAACTTTACTCTGTCCTTGAGTTTTTCTATGTTTTCATTAGAGCCATAGCCACTGTCAAGCCGCAGAATAAGCCTATTTTCCTTTGCCACATCCTTGAGTTTTGATAATGTATCGTTAAGCAGATCGTCAAACCGATTACTACAATGGGTATTTCCAGCATCAAGATAAAGTGAAATAGTTTCTCTATTATCATCGCCACAAAATGCAGCAGACAATTGATATCCTTTCTGGTTTTTATTCTTACAGAAATAACCTCTTTGTGCTACTTCATACGTCTTACCATTAGCAATAAGACCTGATTGATCAATATCAACAACAATCTTTTCTGTAGTAGATAAGCATGTAGTATTCTGCATGAACAGCTGATGATGGACATTTTTAAGCTGCTCAACGTTTTCTTTTGTCATCCTTCGTAGAAGTTCATTAATTTGAGACTGATCAGGAAACCTTGGTATATCAATCAACTCTGCAATGACAGTGTCAGGAACGAGCTTTTCATTGATGTCTGAGGTATATTTACATCCAGCGGCTATAGATATTGCAATGGTTAATAGCTTATCTTGAACAGAATAATCTACTTTTTTCATCTTAACTTTGACTTTCTCCAGTAGACTTACAAAATCAAGCTTTTGAACATATTTTACAAACGTAACCAACCAAGCACTAGTTTTTTCCTGTTTAAATTCACCTGTAATAAATGTTATACTTTTCATAGGTGAAAACCCCCTTCGTTATTGTTTTTTTTGCACAATTAACAAATTCGCAAGGGAGAGGCTTTCACCTCTTGTTATATTATGGATTCCAATTTATTGGTATTTACATGATTTATATTTGTACGAAAGTTACGTAATTAATATATTAAACACATATTAGAACAGAATTTTTCTATATAGTGAAAATGTTTAGCACAAAACAAATATATTGATATTTAATATTTTCCTCAATAAAACTTAAAATACTTACTGTAATACCTGTATATTCATATTAGTTTCGCCAAATCTTGTTAGATTCCTTTAAGTACTTAAAATGTATTAGATGTAAAAATAATCAAAACCATTATGATTCTTAATGGATATTTGGGGTATGATAATGATAAATTATAAGATTATAGAAAAAGAAAATGCAACGAAATAATTAAAAGAAGATAGAACAGTCAGAAATGTTTTAAGCAGTTTGGATAGTGTTTTAGGATAAGCGATAAATGAATCCAAAAATAGTTAAAATTAATGTATTTGATAACTCTAAAAATGTTCTTATGTAAATAATTTGTAACAACTTATTAAGTCATATATATTTAACACACTATTGGGGATATAATAATATTATAAAATAAAAAGTAAATACTTTTTATTCCTCCCCCTCATTTATATATTTTTGCGGCATTCGGTAAACCGAATGCCGCATTATTGTTATTTAATATGTTTTTGGAGAATCAGTACTAGTATATACCTACTGAAGAAAATGCATTTGCTACTGTAGTGTATTCTGTGCTACCTGCACCATATAAATCTGTTGCAGCTTGTAAGCATGTTGTTCTCGCGCCTGCGAAGTTAGTGCTACTTGTCATATATGTTGATAATGCTCTGTAGAATATTGCACCCATCTTATCTGCACCGATTTTTGAACCGATTAGATAAGCTGCTTTGTTTATGATACCACAGTTATAGTGAACTCCACCGTTATCTTGTGTTGTATTATAGTAATTGTCCATATGAGCTGGATCTCCATATATAGTTGGGTCAGCCATGCTTCTTAGTGCATCATTTGGTGTACCAGGAGTCCAAACATCTTCACCTATCAACCAGTCAGCCTTTGTTGGTTGTGCATAGAACTCTACTGCTGTAGCCATTATATCTGATATAGCTTCGTTTAAAGCACCAGATTGGTTTTGATATACTAGGTTTGCTTCATAGCTATCAACACCGTGAGTTAATTCGTGAGCAATTATGTCAAGACCACCTGATAATGCTAGTGATTGTACACCATCGCCATCACCAAATACTATTTGTGTACCATTCCAGAAAGCATTTACATAGCTTCTGCTGTAATGTACAGTTGACTTTATAGCCATACCATTACCATTGATGCTGTTTCTGTTGAAGTTGTTCATGTAGTAATCGTATGTCTTACCAACATAGTATTGAGCATCTACTGCTGCCTTTTGTGTTGTTGTATTCCATGTATTATCAATATCTGTGAAAATAGTTCCAGGTAAGCTTGTTCCATTATTTGCGTTGTATGTAAGTATGCCACCTGTTGCTCTTGTCTTATCAATTAGGTAATATGTTCCATTTGATAGTAATGTGTTTACAGACTTTGAATCACCTAAAACGCCTATACCTGTACCAGTTGATTTTGTTCCAGTTGTTGGTACTCCTGTACCTGGTTTTGCTGTTTGTATATAGTCAATCTTGTTAACTATATTTCCATTTGTTGCATCAACAAATACTAACCAGTTACCAAATGAATCTTCATGTACCCAATTAACTGTTGTTACATATGTAGGTACATATTCGCCTGCTACTTCATATAAGTATAATTCAGCTGCTAATACATCTTCTTGGTTTACTTCTGCACCCTTTGCATAGCCAACTTCATTCTTTGCAACTTCAATTGCTTTGTTAGCATTTATGAAAGCACCCTTTTTGTAGTTCTTAGCCTTGTTGTCAAAATTACCGTTTGAAGTGTATATATTCTTTTCGTTGTCAAAGTGAACAATGTATTCATTTCCGAATACTGGCATTCCGTTAACCATTTGTTGCATCTTAACGTGAGTGTAACCTAATTCATCTGTCTTTACCTTCATAGTCTTAAAATTTTGTTCTGAACTCTCTAGGTTAAATTTTCCCTTTAGGAATTTGTTTGCATTGTCAACATCCTTATTAGGATCTGCACTTACCACTGGAGAAAGAATTAATGTGCTTACCATGCTAACAACTAGTAAAAGTAACAATAGTTTTCTCATTTTCATTTTTTTGTCCCCCTTTTTTTCCTTATCAATCGACACATATCCCCTTAATTCTACAAACATACATATAATATCAGCCAGCAATTCATATTTGCTATTACCATTGTCTATATAAAAGTTTATAATAGAGGATTATTTTTCGATTCTAAGATTTTTTGTAATCTTTTGTTACAATTACATAATACATCTTATATTTATGAACCACAACGTATAAATACTCGATTAGTGGTGTATATTTTTATATTATATCCAAATATCGCAAAAATGCTAGATAATTCTAAATATTCTATACCTATTTATTTCATGTTTTTCGTTCATTTGAAAGTAAAAAAATACTTCTATTGCATAAATTTACACTTTTGGCAATATGTATAATTATGCTTGTTTAAAGTAAATTTTGTTTTTCCTTTGAATAAAAATTTAAAGAGGCATTCGGTATACCGAATGCCTCTTTATTGTTATTGTTTGTTTTTGGGGAATTAATACTAGTATATACCTACTGAAGTAAATGCATTTGCTACTGTAGTGTATTCAGTGCTACCTGCACCATATAAATCTGTAGCAGCTTGTAAGCATGTTGTTCTTGCGCCTGCAAAGTTAGTGCTGCTTGTCATGTATGTTGTTAATGCTCTGTAGAATATTGCACCCATCTTATCTGTACCGATGTTTGAACCGATTAGATAAGCTGCTTTGCTTATTATACCACAGTTATAATGAACTCCACCGTTATCTTGTGTTGTATTTATATAGTCATCCATATGATTGGGCATCCATATAGTGTTGGGTTAGCTAAGCTTCTTAGTGCATCATTTGGTGTACCAGGAGTCCATACATCTTCACCTACCAACCAGTCAGCCTTTGTTGGTTGTGCATAGAACTCTACTGCTGTAGCCATTATATCTGACATAGCTTCGTTTAATGAACCAGATTGATCTTGATATACTAGGTTTGCTTCATAGCTAGTAACACCATGAGTTAATTCGTGAGCAATTATGTCAAGTCCACCTGATAAAGCTAGTGATTGTACTCCATCGCCATCACCAAATACTATTTGTGTACCATTCCAGAAAGCATTTACATAGCTTCTGCTGTAATGTACAGTTGACTTTATAGCCATACCATTACCATTGATGCTGTTTCTGCCGAAGTTGTTCATGTAGTAATCATATGTCTTACCAACATAGAATTGAGCATCTACTGCTGCTTTCTGTGTTTCTGTATTCCATGTATTATCAGTATCTGTGCAAATAGTTCCAGGTAAGCTTGTTCCATTATTTGCGCTGTATGTAAGTATGCCACCTGTTGCTCTTGTCTTATCAATTAGGTAATATGTTCCATTTGATAGTAATGTGTTTACAGTCTTTGAATCACCTAAAACGCCTATACCTGCACCAGTTGAATTTGTTCCAGTTGTTGGTACTCCTGTACTTGGTTTTGCTGTTTGTATATAGTCAATCTTGTTAACTATATCTCCATTTGTTGCATCAACAAATACTAACCAGTTACCAAATGAATCTTCATGTACCCAATTAACTGTTGTTACATATGTAGGTACATATTCGCCTGCTACTTCATATAAGTATAATTCAGCTGCTAATACGTCTTCTTGGTTTACTTCTGCGCCCTTTGCATAGCCAACTTCATTCTTTGCAACTTCAATTGCTTTGTTAGCATTTATGAAAGCGCCTTTTTTGTAGTTGTTAGCTTTGTTGTCAAAATTACCATTTGAAGTGTATACATTGTTGTCATTGTCAAAGTGAACTATGTATTCATTTCCGAATACTGGCATTCCGTCAACCATTTGTTGCATCTTAACATGTGTGTAACCTAACTCGTCTGTCTTTACCTTCATTGTCTTAAAATTTTGTTCTGAACTCTCTAGGTTAAATTTAACCTTTAGGAATTTGTGTGCGTTGTCAACATTCACATTAGGATCTGCGCTTACTACTGGAGCAAGCATTAGTGAGCCTACCATGCTAACAACTAGTAACAGTAACAATAGTTTTTTCATTTTTTTGTCCCCCTCTTTTTTCTTCGTTAATCGACACATTCCTTAGTTTTTCTCATTATGTACTAAAAACAAGTGATAATTCACATTTAAATTTACATCAATTATATGTGAGCAAAACATTGAGGACTGTGCCTTGATACGAAGATTATAATTAGTAATTGATTGTTACATTATTATAATACTTCTTATATTTAGTAATTACAATGTATAAATATACCTATATATTCGCGTTAACTAGCATTTTGTTTGTATTATACCCAATTATCAGTGATATCCTAAATATTCCTATTGATTTTATACTCATTTGTTTCATGATTTTCGTTCATTTAAAAAATATTTTATTTTGTAATATAAAAAACCTTTTGCATTTGCAAAAGGTTTATATTCATAAATAAAATGGTGGGAGTGCGGGGGCTCGAACCCCGAGCACCATTGATTAAGAGTCAATTGCTCTACCAACTGAGCTACACACCCATCTGTATTATGTCGAGCTCGCCACCCGACTTATTTATTATACAAGAGTATTAACATAAAGTCAATATCAAATTATAATTTTTTTTAAATTTTATGATTCATTTATGATAATGTCCCATTTCGCTACAAAAGAAAATGTCCCGTTTATGCCGAGAAAACTTGTTGATAATGAGTGAGCCATTAGATATGCTAGTGCCCCAGATGGCTGTTTTATTGAATTTATTGACATCTGGGCATCTACTTGGGTTTCTAAGGGCTAGAGGCTCGTTGTCAACAAGGAAATTGGAATAAATGGGACATTTTCAAACATGATTCACATATCAAATTATAATTTTTTTTAAATTTGCACCTCAAAATTTTTAACCAACATAAAGCCTAGTTGAAGTGTCTTCTGTTTATCAAAGCCTTCATCATAATGCATGCAGAATACTCTATTCCTGTTTTCTTTGTTGAAAAAGGTAGAAAGCTTTTCAATATACATATGTAGATTATCAGTATATTCGTAGCTGCAGACATCATGGTATATGTAATCAATCTTCTTTTCATAAAATTCATTAAGCACTTCTTTTGGTACATCGTTGGCATCTCCGCTGTAATATATCTTAATATTTCTATAGTCTAAAATATATCCATAACATTCTAAATATGAAACATGTGAAACCTGGACGAAGCTGATTTCTACTTCAAAGTCTTCATTTATTAATTTATATTGCTTTGTAAGCTGAATAATATTATATAAACCTCGTTCTACTCCCATATATTTTAAAAGCTTAGTGATATTATTCTTCTCAGGAGTGAGTATTGTAATACTAATTCTTAATGTATAATTTGCATAGAATATAAGATCTCCCAAAGAAGATATATGATCAGGGTGACGATGAGTAATTAGTACATATATATTATTTATATCATCCAGCAAGCTTAATTCCTGCATTCTTGAAAAAGTTGTACTGCCACAGTCAATAAGTAGTAAGGATTTACCTTCTTTTATGAAAGCACTGTTATTGCCCAACGAAGTATTGAGAGCGCTTCCACTACCGATAAATTTCAGATACATAGTAATCCTCCATAAATTGTATTTACAAATTTATTTTACTCTATATTCTCCACTGTTTATAGTTATGTTACGAAAAAATATAAAAATATGTAAAATATTTTCATCCTAATTATTTTATGTGTTCTATAAAACTTATAAGATATAAAAATTATATTATAAACATATAATAACAAAAACTCATCATAATTAAAATACAATGTTTTTAAATTCATTGTATTCTGTTAAAATTTAGATTAATATTATAGAAGGAGGTGACACAATGATAAATCAAGAAAATATAAAAGGTTTTATTAAATGGACAAATATAGTAGCTATTTTAAGTATTATTTTAGGAGCTCTAGCAGCTTTAGCTGGAGTAATCGCATTCATAGTTGGTGCTATTCCTGGTGTCTTAATGATAATAGCAGGTGTTAAGCTTTTAAATGCTAAAAAGGCAGCGGTGGAGCTTGCTGGTATTGAAGATCCTATAATATTCAATGAAAGATTAAATAGTCTAATAAGCGAATCAACAGGATTCTTTAAGCTTCAAGGTATATACTATATCGTAAGCATTATTATGAGTATACTTGCTATAATAATTTATATAGTAGTAATAGCTGCAGTCATCAGCAATATGCCATTGTATTAATTATAAATTATCTAAAAATAACCGTGTGTTCGGTTATTTTTTTTGCAAAATTCTTTATACATATATACTTATTTGCTGAGAAAAATAAAGCTATTAAGATTAAGAAAGGATTTGTAATATGATTGGATTTGCTTGTATCTGCAATACATTAAAGGATAATGGAAGCTTTAGAACTGTTACAGTAAAAACTTTATCAAAGCTAAATGAGGAAGAAAAGCTTAAAAAACTCATATCATTAGCTGTTGATAATCTATACACCACCTTGCAAATACTTAAATGGTGCAAGGAAAACAATATACTTATGTATAGATTTAGCTCTGACTTGATACCCTTAGCAACTTATAAAGAGGATTGGCATTGGTGGGAAAACAGTGACATACTTAATATGTGCTCTAAAATAAATGCTTTTGTCACAGAAAGCGGTATAAGGATTAGCTTACATCCTGACCAGTTCTGCGTGCTAAACTCCAACCGTCCTGAGGTTGTACAAAACAGTATCAGAATTCTAGAGCATTTAAATAAATTGTCAAATCTAGTGGGCAACAAAATTCTTATTGTACATATCGGCAGTACCGTAGGAGGTAAAGAAAATGCTCTACAAAGGTTCTTGGATAATTTCAGGCTGTTATCTTCTGATATACAAAACAAGCTAGCTATAGAAAATGATGATAAGAGCTTTAATGTAAAAGAAGTACTATGGATTTGTGAAACTCTAAGTATTCCTATGGTTCTTGATATTCATCATTATAATTGTTTAAACGAGGGTGAAAACTTGTTTGAACTTAGAGACAGAATTATAACTACCTGGAAGGGCAAAAAACCTAAAATGCATTTAAGCAGTGGTAAGACTAATTTTATAGATCGTCACCATGCTGATTATATCAATAAGGTTGATTATGAGACCGCCCTAAAATTTGCAGAGGATGATTTTGATATAATGTTGGAGTGTAAGCAAAAAGAATTGGCTTTACTGAGACTTCGAGAAAATAATAATGAAAGCTAGACGGTTTTTAGTTTCTTTCAGTTAATGTTTGTAGGCTTTTAATGGTTATAGCTAATAGCACTATTATACCACCCAGTACAGCCCATCCGCCAGGCATCTCACCCATAAATAAAAACACCCAGAGCGGGTTTAGTATAGGCTCAATAACTGCTATCATCACTGCATCTATGGCACGTATATGCTTGATTGCAACACCATATAGCACATATGGTACTCCAAACTGTACTATGCCTAGCAGTATTATGCCAGCAATACTGCCAAAGTCATATTGTACTCCCACTGTAAAAGGAATGCAAAGTATAGCTGTAAATATATTACCTAGTAATATTGTCTCCATCGGAGAAGCTTCCTTTTGTTGTCTGGTACAAACTATGAACAGTGCAAAGCAAAAGCCACTTACAATAGATAGTATGTTACCCCCGAGTCTACCCAGTTCAAAAGAATCTGCAAAAAACATTATAATCCCAGCAAATGTGATTACTATCGCAATTATATCTTTAGTAACTACTTTCTCTTTTAAGATTACACTTCCCAATATCGCAACGTAGATTGGAGCAGTATATTGCAGCATAACAGCATTAGCCGCAGTAGTTAAACGAGTTGCCGCCACAAAAGATACTGCCATGCTGGCATAAGCTACTCCTCCCAATACTTGATATAGACTCCACGTAAATTTAGGCTTTCTTAGATAAATATATATTATTGTCGCAGCAATCAAGCTCCTCAAACCCGAAACTGCAAGAGGTGGTACATTGACTAGCTTTATAAGGATGCCCCCGCTACTCCAAAGTATACTAGTTAGCACCATTATCAATATATATTTCATACCACTGCTTTCAAACTTTTCTCTCACAGCTCTACCCATATATCTAACCCCTAAAAATCATAATTTTCTATTAATCCTTACCGTAAGAGTTACGCAGATCCTCAGCATCCACTCCCTCTGTCTCATAAATATACAAACTGCCTTTTATACTTTGAAATATAATATTTTCATTTACATCAATATATATTTTGATTATGTTCTCATGCTCATTTTCTGCGTTATAAGGAACTCCATCAAACAAACTCATGCAAACTACATTATTCTCTACTATTATAGAATTAGCAACACTTCCATACTCAGCTTGCTCCTGAAAAATCAGATTTACAAATTCAACTGCTCCGTGACATTCCAGCTCCGACCATTTGTTCTTAATATTTTTCTTTTCAATAAGTTGTTCAATTGTAGTATCAAGCTTATTCACTATGTGTACCTCCAAATATTGAATAATATCATATGTAATATATATTATAACCTTTTATTCTATATCCATATCATTTAGAATATCTCTAAGCTTCTTCAGCTCTTCTTTTGATAAGGTTACTCCCTTTCCCATGCTTTCATCCTCGGGCGCCCATTCTCTTATGTCATACTTTGGCTCGCGACCATTCCAGCTAATGCTTCTTAATTCCTTCGACCAGCCTTTAGCTGATTCTGAAAGAACACCTAGCTTTTCTTTCACATCATATTTTATATCCGCCATATTTTCACCTTCTTAAAAATTTATACATATATTATAACATATCTATTATATTGTCTCACATGCAGATCCGACAAATACTAAGTAATCTTGGTGTTTGTCAGATGCAAAAAGCCGTAGAGCACTCGCTCTACGGCTTATATTTTAAATATGGTGCGCCCTGAGGGATTCGAACCCACGACCCACTGATTCGAAGTCAGGTACTCTATCCAGCTGAGCTAAGAGCGCATATATACTTTCAACTTTTATTATATGAAAGCTACATTCACAAGTCAACAATTATTACAAAAAATAAATGGTGCGCCTGAAGGGAATCGAACCCCTGGCACACGGATTAGAAGTCCGTTGCTCTATCCGACTGAGCTACAGGCGCATTTATTATATTATTGCCATAAGAAGCAATAATATGTATATTCAATTTAAAAAAAGAAAAATCCAAATCAATCTTTAGATATGTTCATGTATTGGAGCGGAAGACGAGATTCGAACTCGCGACTTTCACCTTGGCAAGGTGACACTCTACCACTGAGTCACTTCCGCAGCTTATTATTTATTTAAATAAAATGGTGCGGAGTGAAGGGACTTGAACCCCCACGTCGTTGACACTAGATCCTAAGTCTAGCGCGTCTGCCAATTCCGCCACACTCCGCATATATTATAATGGTGACCCACCGGAGAATCGAACTCCGGACACCATGATTAAAAGTCAAGTGCTCTACCAACTGAGCTAGTGGATCATGTATAATGGCTGGGATGGCAGGATTCGAACCAACGAATGCCAGAGTCAAAGTCTGGTGCCTTACCGCTTGGCGACATCCCAATATGTAATTTGATATATATGGGGTGGATAATGGGACTCGAACCCACGACCTCCAGAGCCACAATCTGGCGCTCTAACCAACTGAGCTATACCCACCATATTAATTATGGTGCGCCTGAAGGGATTCGAACCCCTGACCCACGGCTTAGAAGGCCGTTGCTCTATCCAACTGAGCTACAGGCGCAATTTTTATGGAGCGGGTGAAGGGAATCGAACCCTCGCAATCAGCTTGGAAGGCTGAAGTTCTACCATTGAACTACACCCGCATGTGTTATAACAACCGCCGACTTCATAAATTATATCAAACACATCTTCGTTTGTCAACATGTTTTTATTTAATTTATCAGCATATTGTAGCCATTACCGTCTTGAAGAGACAATTAATAGTATAATAAAAATTTTAAATTATGTCAACACCAAATATTTCAATTTTTTTTCTTATTTTTAAACTAGCACTTGATAACTCGTATATGCTCCTCTTTATTTATTATTCCTTTCTTTTATAATTTTATTTATATATAAAAAACAAAGTGGGCAAAACGACAGTTTCACTCACTTTGTAATCATATATGTATATTGCACTTATAAATTTATAATTTTTTTAATTTTTCTGCTAAGATATTTAATGCATTTGCTCTATGACTTATTTTATTCTTAACCTTAGATTCTATCTCTGCCATAGTAATATTATAATTATCTACGATAAAAAGTGGATCATATCCAAATCCATTTTTGCCTTTTTCTTCATAGCCTATTTTCCCATAGACAAAGCCTTCGGCGGTTATTTCGTTACCATCAGGGAAAACTACTGAAATTACAGAGCAAAAACGTGCTCCTCTTTGATTATCTGGTATATTTTTGAGATTTATCAATAGTTTTTCATTATTTTTTTTATCTTTTTGCTCACTTTCTACACCTGAGTATCTAGCTGATTTTACTCCAGGCTGACCATTTAGTACAAAAACTTCAAGTCCTGAGTCATCTGAGATTACAGGTAAAGTTGTATATTTCCTTATTTCTCTTGCCTTTATTAATGAGTTTTCAATAAAGGTTTCACCAGTTTCCTCTACTTCGATATCAATACCTGCATCCTGTAAGGATATTACCTCAATATTTATCTCTTTTAGTATATCCCTTATTTCCTCTAGCTTGTGCTTATTATTTGTTGCTACCAGCATTTTTATCATTTGTAACACCTACTTTTTCTCCCAGTTCTCCAAGTACCTGTCTCTGTATGCTTATTAGCTCCTTTATACCTAGCTCTCCAAACTCTAGCATTTCATTTAGCTCTTCCTTTGTAAATGGGCTTTCTTCGCCTGTCCCTTGGATTTCAACAAGCTGTCCATTTTCTGTCATTATAATGTTCATATCCACCTGACAGGTTGAGTCTTCAGCATAATTAAAATCCAAAATTACTTCTCTGTCTTTTATTCCAACACTTATAGCTGCAACATAATTTGTAACAGGTATACTGTTTATCTTGCCTGACTTTAAGCTCTTACCCAAAGCATCAATTAAAGCTACATAAGCACCTGTTATAGAGGCTGTTCTTGTACCTCCATCTGCTTGTATTACATCACAGTCTATATAAATTGTCTGCTCACCTAGCTTCTTTAAATCAACTACAGAGCGTAATGCTCTACCTATAAGCCTTTGAATCTCCATAGTCCTACCGTCAACCTTACCTCTTGTTGAATCTCTCGGTTTTCTTACTTCTGTAGATCTAGGCAGCATTCCGTATTCACTTGTTATCCAGCCTTTACCTTGCCCTTTTAAAAATGGTGGTACCCTTTCCTCCAGTGAAGCTGTACAAATTACTTTAGTATCTCCCATTTCAATAAGTACTGAGCCCTCTGCATGCTTTAGATAATCTCTTGTAATTTTTACAGGTCTTATTTGATTCTTCTGTCTTCCGTCTATTCTTTCCATGTTATCATCCTTCCTTTTTTGCATGACTTTTTCTCTTTAGTAATACGTATTTTAACTTATTAAGATTAATATAACAGAAGGAAGTATACTTCCTTCTGTTATATTAATTGCTATGTAAATTATTCGTAGAAGTTTACAAATACAGGAACATCTATATATTCATTTTTACCGATGCCATCAGAGTTCTCTACTACAGTTCCATTTACAAATAGCTTTATCTTGGATATCGTCGGAAATTCTCTTAGTGTCAAAGAAACCGCCTTTATCATAGCTCTTTCAGCAGATTTATTACCTTGAAGCTTAAGAACATCCTCAGTAAAGTTTACAAATGCTACTCCATCATTTACCTTTACTTCTATTAATTTAGTTGCTTCTGGAAATGGATTTACAAGTCCGCACCCTGCTGTACAGGCCTTCTAACAATGCTGTTAAAGCCGCTTCTACACTATTATTCGTACCCGATACAAGTTTTGTTACTGGCACAAAATAGGAATAATTGGCTTTTCCTTTCTTTTGATAGTATACCATAACCTTTGAAAGTTTATCATCTTTATTTTCAGATGGTTGTAGATTAATTTCCGTTCTTTTCATTTCTGAATTTAGCTTTGTGCCTTGTGGCAGCTCTGTTACAGTTTTACCATCTACTCTTATTTCTACGGTCTTTACATTGGCAAATTCTGTAAGAGTATATATGACTGCCTTTACTCCAATTTCTTCAGCCTCTTTAGTTGTAAAATTTTGAAATTCCTTTGAAAAGTCTACAATAGCATGCCCATTTTCCTTTATAACAGCACCATTAATTTTAGTTCCCATTGGTAGTGTTAGATTTAAACCTGTTTGTTTTAAATCTTCTGATTTTTCTGGACTATAGATTAATGCGGAAAGTGTTGACTTTGCTATGCCGAGTTCACTTCTGGATACATATCTCATTATGGGCACAAGTAAATTATCAGAATCTTTATAATACATTACTGTTGGTCTTGCATTTTCAGGCTGTACTGCAATTACTTCACTTAAGCTTTGTTGTTCATTTACTGTCGCATCTGTATTTTCTGCAGTTTCTGTTTCTTTGTTAAAAAATTCCCTGATTGAAGCAAGCGGATTGCTACAACTGGTAAGAACTAAAGTGCAACATAATAAAAGTGCAAAAAATATTGCATACTTTCTCTTCATTAATTTCACCCCTCAATAATTAATATCAATATATTATATTAGAAGGGTTTCAACTATATTCATAAAAACGCTCCTATTAAAGCACTATAACAACCAATGAAGCAAATTAATGATTAAAAAAATTAGAGTCGAGACTTAAGTAGTCTCGACTCAGTTTATATTCATCTTATGGCTGTACAGCTGCATCTAGCACCGGTTCCTGTAACTGCTCAGGTGGTGTCTGTTGCACTAATTGTTCCGGATATTGCCATGCATATATTGAGTTTATATCAATATCTATGTTTACACCTTGAATATCTCTGTAGTATTTTAGTATTGATACCGCTAATGCTCTTGAAGCTTTTTCTCTATAATCCTCTGTTTTAGCTAATGCAAGTTCTTCAGGATTTGTTATAAATCCTAGTTCTGCAAGTATTGCTGGCATTTTTGTTTTATTCAGCACATATAAGTTTGGTCTTGCATTTATCCCTCTTGAGGTTCTATTAAGAGCATTTAATATCTCGGTGTGGAAGATATCCGCAATTTTCTTATTGCTTATTGTATAGTCTTCATTTATTAAGTTTGGATAATACAATGTCTCTATACCTTTGCTAGTCTTATTAAAAGCATTAAAGTGTATGCTCATGAAAAAGTCAGCATAGTTGTTGTTTGCTATGTCTGTCCTTCCGCCAAGCTCTACATAGGTATCATTAGTTCTGGTCATAATAGTATTGAAGCCTAGTGCCTTTAAATGCTTTTCAAGCCTTAATGCAACATCTAGGTTAAGATCCTTTTCTCTAGTTCCATCACTTGCCACCGCTCCTGGATCCTTTCCACCGTGACCCGGATCAATAACTATCGTCAGTTGATTTAAACTAGTTATTTTACGTTTAAACCTTATCTTTATAAGCTTTGCTGATGCAGGAGAAATAATTTCACTTTCTATAGAGTCCTGCATCTTTATAGCAGCAGTAGTTACCTTACTGCCATTTTGATATTCAGTATCTATATCAATATATTTAATTAGATTATCGTTTATATCTATTCTTTTTCTTGAAAGCTTTAAGTCCTGAGGAATCACAACATTTACACTGTTGGTCACAGAATCAACCGTGACATTATAGTTTACTTCCTTGCCTGGACTTAGGTTTACTACCCCTGTATTATAGTATGCGTTGTATCCTACAAACTCAAAGGGATAGTTTGATATATATATTTTTGTAGTGTTTCCTGCTGTTTTCACATTATAGTATGTGTTTGGTACTACATCCAAGACTACTCTAGCTGTACCTGCTTCATATTGACCAATTCTAACACTTTTCAATAGTTCAGATGAAGCCGAAATTTCTTGAAGTGGATTGTTAAATATCGCTCTGTTTACATCCAATACGATACGATCTGGGTTCTCAATTTGCATGTGACTAGCATCAATAGTTGTAGAGCCTTTAATTGTAATGACATCCAAATCTCCCTCTTTACTATAAGTCACAGGATCTATTATATTAGCATACAGAATGGATATTGTCTTCTTATCCTCAGATTGTATTATTTTGTAAGATTTTTGTGAATTCGTGTCCACAACAATCCTAACAAGCTCCGGTCCTAATATACCTGTTCTTACTCTGTCAATACCCTCTTTTCCTATTTCTGTTGTTCCAACTTCATTGCTAAGTAATGCCTTTGGTATATCGATTACAAGCCTGTTTGGTTTTACGGCAATAAAATTGTTAAAGGAAGCTATAGGTTTATCGGCTGTAATATTTATCTGTGGAAAGCCACCGTTATCATCATAAGCAATATTAATTATATTAGTTAAGTCAGGTCTTGGTTCTGGTGTACTTGGCTGCTCAGGTTTAGTGTCAGTTTTACTTTTAATTGTTATACTGTTGTTACTCTTATCATAGCCTGTGACATATCCAAGGTTCTTACTAATCATACTTAATGGAACATACAATTTTCCATCTGAAAGATATGGTATTCCGTCTAACTTTACATCTTGGTTATTAACATTAGCAGTTATCTTACCTGGTATAACAGATACGCTAAAACCTTCTTTTACTATAGTCGTAGCTTTTGATGTCGAGTTCCAGTTAATCTTATACCCCAGCCCCTCACCTACAAGCCTGATAGGTATATATACTATACCATTCTTAGTAAGTGCTTTTTCCTGATTATTTACTTTCTTATCCAAAACATAAATATTATTGGATGCAGTAGAGGAATTTTGAGTCACCGGAGGAACTTGCTCAGCAGGTGGAACTTTTACTGAAGTATCGCTTGTGCCTGCCTTGTCAATTACAACCATGTTTTTATCAGAAATAAAATTTACATCATATTTAAAGTTTTTTTGTATAAATGTCAACGGTACATAAAGACTGTCATTACTTAGTACCGGTGCTAAATCAAGCTTTACTGAAGCACCGTTCACCCTTGCATATGTATAACCCACTGTAACAGTCACATTATGGGTATTTGATATCAAGTCCATAGTTTTAACTTTATCACTATAATTAACTCGATAACCCAAAGCTTTTCCTACCGCTCTTAGTGGAACAAACACTTTATCCTTATACAGAATAGGTGTGGGTGTTATCTGCTTACCAAATATCTGAATGGATATTGGAGGCTTTGTTGTGCTGTAGCTAGCTGCTTCTGTTGTATCTGCGAACATAGTTATAATTAAGCAGAATACTGTTATAAATACTAGTACTTTTTTCATAAAATTCCTCCTGTTTTGCATGATATTAAATACATTCGACTAATACCACCAAATACCTCCGTATTTTTATTATATAAATTTGACGTTTATATTACAGTTTTGTTTCAAAAGCGCCATTTTATCTAAATATATTGCACTAAACGATGTACATTTTACATCATCTGTTACAAAATTCTATGGAATATTCTAGATATATTATGTGGAAAAAGGAGCAAGTGAACTAAATCACTTGCTCCTTTTTGTTTTAAATAATTCATCTATGTCTGGTGGCATAAGAAGAGTTCTCTTCCCCTTTTCCACCAAATACCTGCCTTCTGCTGTAACTTTTCCTATAATAGCAGCTTGAATCCCAATGTCTTTTAGCTTATTTACCAATTCTGCTCCATTGCAACAGGTAATAATCATACTACCACTGGATATTAGTCTATAAGGATTGATGGTGTAAAACTCGCATATTTTTTTGGTTTCTTCAAGTATAGGTGCTTTTTCTATATATATATCTATACCTGTATTTGAACTTTCGGCTACTTCCCAGACAGCACCTAATATACCACCTTCCGTAGCATCATGCATACTATTAACACCAAATTCTCCCGCCAGCACACCTTCATTTACAACTGATATGTGCCGAGATAGTGTCTTAGCTCTCTCTAGTTCTTCTGGAGTTAACTGTGAGCTAAGCTCTGCCTCTCTATCATTAGCAAGTATTGCTGTACCTTCTAATCCAACCCATTTTGTCATTATAACATCATCGCCGACTTTTGCACCTGCAGTTTTTACAAGCTTGTGCTTCAAAACCTTGCCAATTGCTGTAGTTGATATAATAATTTTGTTGACAGCAGAGGTTATTTCGGTATGACCTCCTGCTATCTCTACACCTAAATCAGCTGCCGCAACCCCTGCTTCCTTCATAACTATTCTAATATCTTCCTTTGTAGTTCCTATTGGTGCCATTATAGTCATTAAAAGTGCTATAGGTCTGACTCCACTAGAGGCTACATCATTGCAGGATATATGTACAGCAAGAGATCCTGTACCTTTTTCCGCTCCAGTTATAGGATCAGTAGAAAGTACGCAAGCATATTTTCCATATTCTATAGCTGTGCAATCTTCACCTATCTCAGGTCTTAAGATTACATCCGCATTTTTAACTTTTATATTATTAAAAACCAATTCCCTAAGTAATTCAGAGGGAAGCTTACCTTCTTCCATATTAATTCATCCTTTCCATGCAAACAATATATCATGTAATATTATAGCACATGCCAAAACTTTTACATAATAAGGTCATATACTTGTAAAACATTAATATTGTGTGCTCTTATGTCATATATATATTAAGGAATATTTTATTTAATGGTGGTGTTTATATTGATTAGCACAGTTAACGATATAATTAAACAGCTTAATATAATGGTATACTTTAATGTTGTGTCTTTCTCCGTATTATCAGGGAGTGGGACTATTATTTCTCCAAGTCTTCACGATTTAGATATAATTGAGGAGCTTTGTAAGGATATGCCCCCAAATCAAAAACCTTATAATGTGATGTTTATGAATAGCTTGTACAAAAGAAATACTCCATTATATGCAAAGGAAATTAAGAATCCCTATGACTTTGAAAGCTATCAATGGCTAGATTTGAAAAGAAAAAAAGACATAGATATTGAAGTAATGGCTTTTTCTATCATTAACTGTTGCAGTATTATTGAAAGACTTATAACAAGCCAAATACAATTGGAAAATAATCAGTTTGTTGCTTTTATACTATTTAAGACTGCGCTTCATCAAGCAGAATTTATAAAAAAATATCTTAAAATAGGCGACATTTATTACTGTGGAGAAGATGTCTCTCACGATGCGGCAAAAGAGTTTCATATACAAATAGCATCAAAGAACCCTGAAAGCACCTCTCAGCTTTGTGTGCTTAGAGCATTTACAGCTCTAAATCATATCAATAATTACAATCTTCCATATATGAAGTTTAATGAGAATAAATTTGATGAAGATATATCTCTTATTGCTCCTCTTTATTCTATTGTACTAGGGAATATTGAAGAAATTAAGTCTAGAGAGTTAGCAAATATAGGACTATGTATAACCCAAATCTATGTAAATTCTGATATTCTGTCCAAGGCTTCTTTTAAAGTCTTAGATGGAATATGTACAGTACTGAAAAAACGAATAGATGAGAATGGTGCGATAACAAGAACCAAATTAGAGATTGAGAAAAGTTCAACTTACACCTTATGTAATTGTCTAAATTTACTGTCACAGTTTTATTATATGTTTGGTGATAAGGCTTGCTACCAAGCTTGTACAAAAATCTATAACAGGCTTAATTCTACATGGAATAAAGAGCACAATATTTTCATAATTAAGGATTCAAACAAACAATTATTTTCAATTAAGGATATCTCTTCAATTATAGCAGCGTTATTGTCCTTCTATTGCATAGTTGATGATTCAAAGTTAAAAAAGCAAATAGAAGAACAAATAAAGAATTTTTATGAAATAGCTCTTGTTAGGTCTAAAATATTTGTAAATCAAACCTATCCTATTATTCAGCAAAATATAATTGAGTCTTTGACTTCCATAGAAGCAGTCAAAGATACTGCTCCTATATTTAATAAAGCCTTTGAATATAAAATCAGTAAAGCTAAATTTTATTGTGATTCAGATGTATTCAGAGCTGATTATGTAATGTCCTCCTGTAGTCTATTACTAAATAATATCAGCATTTACTGTACTTAATATTATTACTACCGAAGAACTCTTCCCACTCTTTTACCTCCATGTATCTATGATCAGATACAATATATAAAACCTTTATATCTTCAGGTGGGATATGATGCATTATTAAAATTTCTGCATCATACCCCTCTTCATTATCTTTCCTTGCCTTTAAATTATCTTTGAAGCTACATGAGTTTATCCAATAATCCTCTGCTATTGTTTGCCCATTTCTTATCATGAATTTTGCAGCAGCTTCAAAATCTTTAATATTTTGTAATATCAAAGGTTCATATAGAAAGTTTGCTATATTTTCATTGCACACCCAGCACATGTCCTCATTAATTTTTATACTTAAAATGGCGCTATGAGAGTGCCATATATGATTATGATTAAAATTCATGCTGCTAAAAATTGCATTATTTCTTATTACCCAATTTGGAATGCTTTCAGTCCTGTATTTATCAATAAATCTATGGAAATTGTTATATTTGCTGTTGTAAGTCTTTTTATCATCAAAGCTTATACCGTTTTTTAATGTTTTTTCTAAGTCAGTAAGAGTCACAACATGATACACAAGCTTTGTCTCTGTATAATCTCTAAATAAAATTATAATCACCTCTAAAATCACTTATATATATGTACAATACGTATACATTAGTTTTATGATTTTTGTGCAAAATATATACGGAGGTGTATTATTCTGATATTAATAAATTGTACTGATAATTGTTTATATCAAAAGGATGGAATGTGCACTCTGAACAATGTTTCATACTTATCCAACACTACCAATAAAGGCTGTGAGTTTTATAAGGAAGCACCGATCAAAATAAAAGGGGATAATGAAGTTTAAATCATTATCCCCTTCGACATTCTTTTATTTCCTCGGAAATATTTCGACCTTCTACACCAAATATGTAGCAAAAAGTGAGTTTGTAATTTGAATATCAATCATTGCAAATATAATATACTCTACTATAATATTCATATAAGGATTATGCTTCTTCAAAAGCTTTTGTAAAATTAAAGCTAAGAAAGCAATACCTACTGCGTATAAATACTTAGCTCCAGTAAAACTCAATATGGCAGGCATTTGAGATATTGACAACGGAGTATAGTATGTGCCAAAAGAAATCAATTTTACTACTAAATATATAAGAAAACCTATGGAGTAGCTTAGTTTCGGTCTATCTCTTAGACTCTTAATTTCAAAAAACTCAATCATTAAAACCCATAAGATAGCAGGGAAATATATAGTAAATTTAATTATCATTAATATAAACGTACTTACATAGCCGGGTATTGTATTCATCATTGCAACTTTGTAATCTTCACTTGTAGGTTTTGAAGCATTGAGTACATAATCTTTACCAGTTTCAGTGTAGAAGGCTTCATAGTTAAATCCACCTGCAGCATCTAAATAAACAATTATGTCGTTGCCTTTGTAGTTTGAATAGACAGTGTTAGTGACAAGTCTTTGGTTGCGGGTAGCTCTTGTAATATCCTTAATTTGTCCATTATCCATAGTCATGATATAACTAGAGAACCCATTAGAATACTTTTTATCGTAGGAGTTTTTTACTACTGTTAATTTCAGCTCATTGTCTTGTGTTTTTATAATATTTGCTTCGTTAAGGTAGAACATTTGATCCCATGTATCATCCTTTGTAAAATATATTCTGTTGAAGTTTAAATCTACATTTCCAGAGTTCAAGGGAGCAGCAGAATAATACATTTTTGCTGCCATACTGGCTTGTTCATACTTTACCATTTCATAGAATATATAAACATCTGTATCGTCTATACCTATATCTATATCATTTATACCCCATGACTGTGATAAAGACTTTTCTATCTTAGTACCAAGCATTGTCCATTTGTTTTGAGTAAAAGCCAAATAGTATATTTGAAATTCAATACTACTATTTTCTGCAAAGGCAGCTACATGTATTACGCCTTTATTATCTAGGACAGCTGATACACTGTCTAATTTATTTATATTATATACTTCTCCCTGTAATACAAAGGTTTCTTTATCCTGCTTATATATAGCTACTCCATCTTTTTGTAGATGCTATAATAGCAGTTTTCTCATCCACCTCTAGTATTTCAAAATCACTTATTTCATCTGCAATTTTTAACTTTGCTGAATAGCCTCCTGATGGATTCTTAGTTGCAAAATATAAGTTGTTATTCTCAATAAAATAAATATTTTTAGTATCCCATTCAAATTTCTGAACCTTATAAGATTCAACACCCTTAATGCTAAAAGTATCATATGCGACTTCTCTTGTTTTTCTGTCTATTCTTATATTTGTGAAGTTGCTCTTATTTGCAGTTAGCAATTCTGTATATTTATCATTTACTATAATTGAAGGTTGCTTCTTATATAGTTCTGCAGTTACTAAGGATGTTGTCCTACCCCAATTTTCTGAAGGAACCATCGTTATATCTTTTAAATTATAATAACTATGTAATAAAAAAATTGTCAGGAAAACTATGCACAAGAGCATTATAAACGCAATTAAGTATTTATTCTTATTGATTCTATTCATTATTTGCCTCCCAAAATTTTATACTAATAGCTATATTATATAGTAATTTCTAGAAAATTCGTACTGTTTTTTTGTGAAATATCTGTGAACTATATATACTTATTACTAGCAAAAAAATAAAAGCCTTTTTAGGCTTTTATTTTTTTATTAAATTATATGACAAGCAACAAAATGATCTGGAGCTACTTCTCTAAACTCTGGCATTTCTTGACTACATATATCCTTTGCGTATCTGCATCTAGCCTTAAATCTACATCCTGGTGGAGGATTTATTGGACTAGGTACATCACCTTCAAGTAGAATTCTCTTTCTTGACTTTTCTATTTTAGGATCAGCAATCGGAATCGCTGACAACAATGCTTGTGTATATGGATGTAATGGATTCTTATATAGTTCAACACTAGATGCCATTTCTACCATTGTTCCAAGATACATAACACCAACTCTGTCTGATATGTGCTTTACCATGCTTAAATCATGGGCTATAAACAGATATGTCAGACCTAAGTCTCTTTGTAGCTTTATCAACAGATTTACTACTTGAGCTTGTATTGAAACGTCTAAAGCAGAAATAGGCTCGTCACATACTATGAACTGTGGTTCAATTGCTAATGATCTTGCTATACCTATTCTTTGTCTTTGTCCGCCGCTGAACTCGTGTGGGAATCTGCTTGCATGTTCTTTATTCAATCCAACTGTTTCTAGAACATTATATATTCTTTCTGTTCTTTCTTTACCAGTGTACAGGTTATGAATATCTATTCCTTCTCCTACTATATCACCTACTGTCATTCTTGGATCCAGTGATGCATATGGGTCTTGGAATATCATTTGTGCTTTCTTTGTAAAATCCTTTTTCTCTGCTTTATTTAGCTTATGGACATTATTACCATTATATATTACTTCCCCACCTGTAGCTTCATAAAGTCTTATAATTGTTCTTCCTGTTGTTGACTTTCCACAGCCTGATTCTCCAACAAGACCTAATGTCTCGCCTTCCTTTATAGCAAAGCTTATGTTGTCAACAGCTTTTAGAATTGCGCCGCCACCTACTGTGAAATATTTCTTTAGGTTTTTTACTTCTATTAAAGTTTTCTTTTCCGCCATTATCTTGTACCTCCTATACCTACAGGTCTTTCAACCTTTGGTGCAAGTGGGTGCTGCAAGAAGCATGATACACTGTGTCCATTCTCTAACATAGTTTCTTCTGGTTGCTGCTTATAGCAGACTTCCATAGCATATGCACATCTAGCTGCAAATGCACAGCCTACAGGAGGACAGAACAAGTCTGGAGGAGTACCTATTATCGGAATAAGTTCTTCCTTATTTTCTGCATCAAGTCTTGGTACTGATTTTAATAGTCCCCATGTGTATGGGTGCTTAGGATTGTAGAATACATCATCTGATAATCCGCTCTCAACAACCTTACCTGCATACATAACTATTATTCTTTCTGCCATGCCTGCAACAACTCCAAGGTCGTGAGTTATTAATATGATGGATGTATCCAGCTTACTCTTTAATTCTTTCATCAAATCAAGAATTTGTGCTTGTATTGTAACGTCAAGAGCTGTTGTTGGTTCATCTGCGATTAACAGCTTTGGCTTGCATGATAGTGCTATAGCTATCATAGCTCTTTGTCTCATACCACCACTAAACTCGTGTGGATATTGATTAACTCTTTTTTCTGGGTTAGGAATACCAACTGTCTTAAGCATTTCAATTGCATTCTCGTGAGCTTGTTTCTTTGAAAGATGTTGATGCTTTATAAGTCCTTCAGCAATTTGCTTACCAATGTGCATTGTAGGGTTTAGGGATGTCATTGGATCTTGGAATATCATACCCATTTCTGAACCCCTAACTGCTTCCATTTGCTTATCACTGAATTTTGTTATATCTTTACCATTGAATATTATATTACCGCTTTTAAGTCTTCCTGGAGGCGTAGGTACTAGCTTCATTATAGATTGAGCTGTAACACTCTTTCCGCAGCCAGACTCACCAACTATGGCGATTGCTTCTGCTTTGTTTAAATGAAAGCTTACTCCTCTAACGGCTTGAACTTCACCGGCATATGTGTCAAACGATACATGTAAATCTTTGACTTCCAATAATTTTTCTTTTTCCATACCTACACACCCCCCTATTTTCTTAATTTTGGATCAAGTGCATCTCTTAATCCGTCACCAAGTAATTGTAATGCTAGCATTGTTAAACTGATTAATATTGATGGTATAATCATTTGATATGGATATACCTGCATTGTTGCAATACCTGTGGAGGATAATTGTCCCCAGCTTGTTTTTGGAGCTTGAATTCCTAATCCTATGAAGCTTAGGAATGCTTCACCAAATATCGCACCTGGTATAGCAAATGTTAATGATACTATAATTACTCCAAGTGTATTTGGTATTAAGTGTTTTATTATTAATCTTGAGGAGCTAGCGCCTAGCGTTTTTGCAGCTAATACAAACTCTTGCTCTTTAAGTGATAAAACTTGACCTCTTACAAGTCTTGCAAGTCCCAACCACCCAGTAATAACAAAAGCTAATATTATCGGCACTATTCCCGAGCCTAAGTATAGCATTATTAGTATTGTTAAGATTAGTCCTGGTATTGCTATAAGAACATCTATTGTTCTCATTATTAACATATCTAGTAAACCGCCGAAGAAGCCTGAAGCTCCACCGATTAAAGTACCAACAATACTATTTAAAACAGCAGTTATTACACCTATAAATAATGAGACTTTTGCACCTTCCCATACTCTTTCCCATAAATCTCTTCCAAGTCCATCAGTACCAAACCAATGTGTTGCATTTGGCCACTTATCTCCATTAGTAAGATCGTTTGTATAATAATCAAAGGGTGATATCAGTGAACCTACAAATGCCATAACAGCTAAGAGTATTAGGAATAATAATGAAAGCATAGCTATTTTATTCTTTTTAAGTCTTCTCCAAGCATCTTGCCAATAAGTCATACTTGGTCTTATGATCGCTTGAGATTTCTCTTCATTGATTCCGACGTGTTTAAACTGTTCTTGCTTAATCTCCATCTTTACTCCCCCCCCTACTTATCTACTCTGATTCTTGGGTCAATTAGTCCATATACTATATCAACAACAAGGTTCATTAGTATCAAGAATGCACCATAGAATATTGTTGTACCCATTACCATTGGATAATCTAGATTTTGCATTGATCTTACGAAATATTGTCCAAGACCTGGAATAGCGAAAACTGATTCTACAACGAATCCACCAGTAAGTACGCCTGCTATAGTTGGGCCTAGGATTGTAACGATCGGTAGCAATGCATTTCTTATTTGGTGTCTAACTGTAACCTGTACAGGTGATAGCCCCTTTGCCTTTGCAGTTTTAATGTAGTCTTGTCCAACAACCTCAAGCATACTTGTACGCATGTATCTTGCTAAAGAAGCCAATGTACCAAGTCCTAAAGCAAAAGCCGGCATTATTGTATGAGCAAATGTCTTGTAGGTAGCAACTGGTAACCAATGTAGCTTAACCCCGAAAAGCCACTGTATAAGTCCTGCTATAATAAAGTTAGGAACTGATATACCTATAACGGCTATAAATATACTAAATCTGTCCCACCCTTTATCATGATTTAGTGCTGCAACTATACCAAGTGCAACACCTGCAATAGTAGCAAATATTAATGATCTTATTCCAAGATCTGCAGATACAGGGAAGTTGTTTGCTATAACTTCGTTTACTGTACGAGCCTTGTACCTTAATGAGTTACCCAGGTCTCCCTGAACTAGATGTCCTAAGTAGTTAACATACTGTTTGTATAACGGCTGATCCAAGCCATAGTACTTCATCATGTTAGCCTTAATTTCGGGAGTTAGTTTATCACTTGAAAATGGATCGCCAGGTACTAATCTAACTAGAAAGAAAGTTACTGTTATAAGTACCCAAATAGTAATAAATGATATAAGAAGCCTTTTTAAAATGTACTTTGTCAACTATTTTACCTCCTTCATTTTTTTCAATTTTGAACAATCTGTGAAATAATTTTGAACAAACCTACATTATTGGGGTTAAAGCTAGATGAAGGTATATTTTCATATACCTTCATCAGCAAAATTAAAAACTATTTAATTTATTATGAATGTTAGTATATACAAAATTCGGACATTACTTTTATGAAGTAGAATAGTATATTAGTTGATTCAACCAAAAGTATCTTTCTCAATATTCATGTCACCTATTATTAATGAAGTAATACTTTTAGAACTGTACCAATAAACGCTTGTCTGTTAAATTGCATAGTCAATAGCTTTACTATAAACATGATATTTTCTGTTTAATTCTTTAAGAAAATCATCTGTTTGTATATCGTCAGCTTCTTAAATGTTAATAACTAAAGAATAGTTTTAAAAATTAACTACGAAATACATTATATCATTAATGGTATTATATTTTCAATAATTTATATTGTTAAAATTGTTAAAAAACTTTTATTATTTGTACACTAATTAGATTTATATAAATCCTTCTCTTTATTAAATCATAAAATTCATTTTTATACAATATATCAAATCAGAATAAATATTCACAAAACAATCATTAATAATATATAAGCTGTTCGCTATTTTAATACCAATTTTTTTGTGACTATGTACATCACTTTATTATTTTTATTCTATCCACTTTTTAAATATGTCTTCATCAATGACTGGTACACCTAGTTCTTGTGCTTTAACAAGCTTTGATCCTGCTTCTTCGCCTGCTAATACACAATCTGTCTTCTTACTTACGCTAGAGCTTACTTTACCTCCAAAGCCTTCGATTAGTTCCTTTGCCTGGTCTCGAGTAAAACTGATTAATGAACCTGTGAGAACAAAGGTTTTACCTATAAATTGTTCCTTTTCAATAATATGTTTTTTTGCGCTTTGAATATTAACTCCCAAATCAGCTAATCTATCTATCAGCATTTTATTCTGAGTCTGTTGAAAAAATTTAACCGCACTTTCAGCCATTTTTTCACCTATTTCAGGTATTGTATCCAGTCTTTCAACACTTGCTTCAAAGAGCTCATAAATATCATTGAAGTTTTGTGCCAAAAGCTTTGATGCTCTTTGCCCAATCATCCTTATGCCTAATGCAAATACTAAACGTTCCAGCGGATTTTGCTTTGAGACTTCTATTGCTTCTATAAGATTAGTTACAGACTTTTCTCCCATTCGTTCTAAATCTGCTAGTTCTACTATTTTATCCTTCAATGTATATATATCTGCTGCATCCTTTATAAAGCCCTTTTCCATAAGCATTGTTATTATTTGTGGCCCATTCCTTCTATATTCATAGCATCTCTTGATACGAAGTGAAATAGAGATCTTCTTATTTGTGCAGGACAAGACATGTTTACACACTTAGTAGCAGCTTCACCTTGCTCTCTTACAGCTTCAGAACCACATACAGGGCAATACTTCGGCATTTCAAAGATTATTTCATTACCATTTCTTTCTTCCTTTACAACTTCTACAACCTCCGGTATAACATCACCAGCCTTTTGTATTATTACAGTATCGCCTATTCTTATGTCTTTTTCTTTTATATTATCCTCATTGTGCAGAGTAGCTCTACTAATTATTGATCCTGCCAATCTCACAGGTTCAAACTCGGCAGTTGGTGTTATAGCTCCTGTCCTTCCTACCTGAACAATAATATCTTTTACCTTTGTCCGTTTCTTCTCAGGAGGAAACTTATAAGCTACTGACCATCTAGGAGATTTGCTAGTATAGCCCAAAACTTCTCTTTGCTCCAAATTATTTACCTTAATTACTAATCCGTCTATTTCAAAGGGCAGCTCACCTCTTTTATCTGCCCATTGCTTACATTGTTCTATTATATCATCAGCTGTTTTACAAAGTATTAAATAGGGGCTTACTTTGAAGCCTAGTGCTTTTAAATATTCCAGTGACTCATAGTGAGAATCAAAAACCTTTTCTTCTATAGTCTCAAGACTGAAAACAAATATGTCCAAAGACCTCTAGCAGTAACTTTGGTATCCAGCTGTCTCATTGAACCTGCAGCAGCATTTCTCGGATTTGCAAATAAGGGTTCTTCAAGTTCTTCTCTTCTTATGTTCAGTTCTTCAAAAGCCTTTTTGGGCATATATACTTCCCCTCTTACCTCTAAAGTTAACCTTTCAGGCAAAGAGAGAGGAATAGCTTTCACTGTTTTCAAATTTGCTGTTACGTCTTCTCCTCTTATACCATCGCCGCGAGTAGCTCCTTGTACAAAAATCCCTTCTTCATAGTTAAGTACAACTGTAAGTCCGTCAATTTTTAGCTCTAATATATATTCAACATCCTGATTCAATGCCTTCCGTATTCTGTTGTCAAAATCTCTTATGTCATTTTCATTAAACACATTGCTAAGGCTAAGCTTAGGCGTATTGTGTACGACCTCAGAAAAGCCCTTTAGTACCTCACCACCTACACGTTGTGTGGGAGATTCAGGCAATTTTAGCTCTGGGAAGTGCTCCTCCAGCTCCATTAGCTCTCTTATGAGCTTATCATATTCATAATCACTTATTTGAGGATTATCTAGAACATAATAGTTGTGATTGTGTTTATTGATTTCTTTGGTTAGTTCCTGTATTCTCTGCTTAGACATTTCAAAACTCATTCTTTCTGCCCCTTTTTTTATATTTATATTGTTATACCTTTATAATCAATTCCTTTGGTATTTCCTTTATAAATTGAGAAGCTATATTATAAGTAGTATTACCATACAAGGTTCTTTCAAATGCAGATGTCAAATATAAACATTCTCTAGCCCTTGTTATACCTACATACATTAGTCTTCGTTCTTCTTCCATCTGATGTTCTTCAAAGTATGATCGTGAACTAGGAAAAACTCCTTCCTCCATACCTGACATAAACACCACCGGATATTCCAAGCCCTTGGCACTGTGCAGTGTCATTAACACTACAGCTTCTACTTCATTTTCCAAGTTATCCAAATCAGACATAAGTGCCATTTGCTCTAAAAACTGCTGTAGATTAGCTTCTGGATTCTTACCTTCAAAATCCATGGTAGCAGACAACAGTTCTCTTATATTTTCTACTCTGGTCAGAGAGTCTTCGTCACCCTCTTTTTGAAGTGAATCAATATAGCCAGACTTATCAAGAAGCTCCCTTAGTACTTCTGAAGGCATCTTAACCTCTGCAGCTGCCATAAGCCCTGAAATCAGCTTTACAAATTCCTTTATATTGCTTACTGCCTTTTTACTCAAACCCGATATAGAATCTACCTCCATTAGCGCCCCAAAAAGTGAATCATTGCTTGTACGAGCGTAATTTTCTATAGCTGCTAAAGATGTATTTCCAATACCTCTTTTGGGTATATTTATTACTCTTTTTAGACTGATATCTTCATATGGGTTTTGTATAAGTCTTAAATACCCAATTACATCCTTAACTTCTTTTCTATCATAGAACTTAAAGCCTCCTATAATTTTATAGGGAATTCCACTAGACATAAAGGCTTCTTCTATAACACGAGATTGTGCATTAGTTCTATATAGTACTGAAAATTCATTTAGCTTTTTACCATTAGTAACTTCCATACGTTTTATTTCCGAGGCTATAAAATTAGCTTCACCCCATTCATCTAAAGCATTATAAAATAAAATAGAGCCGCCAACTTCGTTCTCTGTCCAGAGCTTTTTGCTTTTTCGTCCAAAATTATTCTTAATTACTGCATTTGCTGCATCTAGTATCGTTTGTGTTGAACGATAGTTCTGCTCAAGCTTAATTACCTTAGCACTCGGAAAATCCTTCTCAAAATTTAATATATTGCCTATATCCGCACCTCTCCAGCTATAGATGCTCTGATCATCATCACCAACAACACATAGGTTCTTATGCTTTCTTGCTAGAAAGCTTACAAGCTTGTATTGGCAATAGTTAGTATCTTGATATTCATCAATAAGTATGTATTTAAACTTGTTTTGATAATACTCTAAAATATCAGGATTGTTAGCTAGCAATTCAACAGTTTTAAAAAGTATATCATCAAAATCTAGTGCATTATTCTTTTTTAGTTTTTTCTGATACAGGGTGTATATATCCGACATCTTTCTAAGCCTAATATCCTGCATGCTTTTTTGAGCAAATCTTGCTGGATCCTCCAACAGGTTTTTTGCATTTGAAATCGTTGCAGAAACGGACTTAAAAGGAAAGTTCTTCTCATTTAGATTTAATTCTTTCAAGCATTCTTTAACAACGGCTTCTTGATCCTTTGTATCAAATATTACAAAGTTTTTCTTGTAGTCACTTAGTCTTTCTATGTCTTTTCTAAGAATTCTTGCACATGCTGCATGAAAGGTACAAATCCACATATCCTTGGTGCTTCCTATAAGGTCTCCTACTCTAGCCCTCATTTCCTTTGCAGCCTTGTTCGTAAAAGTAATAGCTAATATGTTCCAAGGATTTACGCCATTTTCCTCAATCATATATGCAATTCTATGTGTCAAAACTCTTGTTTTTCCAGATCCTGCCCCAGCTAAAATCAGTAGCCGGTCCTTCAGTATGAAGAACAGCATCTTTTTGCTCGGGATTTAGCATTTCTAAGTAATCCATTTGTACCTCCGATTTTCTTGGGACTAATTGTTTTTCCTATATTATATTTTATATCAACTGCTAATTGTATTCAATTGTATTGAAAATGTTTTCACAATACAAAAAGCTTTTTAGCTAAAATTCACAGATCTTTGATTCTTTGAATTTTAGCCTAAAGCTTTTTAAAACAAACTATTGATTATAAAATTTTAGTCGTTAATGTGTCTTACTAACTCTGGTGCTATACCAATATATTTTGCTGGAGTTAATGCCATTAGATTCTGTTTATCTTCTTCTGGCAATTCTAAGCTTTCTATAAATTTACTGATATCTTCTTTATTTACTTTCTTTCCACGAGTCAATTCTTTAAGTTTTTCATAAGGCTTATCATAACCGCATTTTCTCATTACTGTTTGAATTGGCTCAGCTAGTACTTCCCAAGAATTATCAAGATCTCTATCAATTCCTTTCTGATTAATAGAAAGTTGTGCTAGACCTATCTGAGTGTAGTGTATTGATAAATATGAGTAGGCAATTCCTAAACCAATATTTCTTTGAGCAGATGAGTCACTCAAGTCACGCTGTAATCTTGAAACTGCAAGTTTATCAGCTAAATGACCCAATATTGAATTACTTAAGCCAATGTTTGCTTCAGATGTTTCAAAATTTATAGGATTTATCTTATGTGGCATTGTCGATGAACCTACTTGACCTTCTATTGGATTTTGCTTAAAATACTCCATCGAAATGTATAACCACATATCTCTATTAAAATCCATTAGAATGTTATTAAATCTAGTGATCACATGGAAACATTCAGCCATATAATCATGAGATTCAATCTGTGTGGTCAAAGGATTATATGTAATGCCAAGGTCTTCAACAAACTTTTGTGCTATTTCCTCCCATGGTAAATCTGGATAGGAAATCTTCTGCGCATTAAAGTTTCCAACAACGCCATTGAATTTTCCCAAATACTCATTATTTTTCGCTTGTTTAAGCTGTCGCTTCCATCTGTATACAAATATCGCCAGTTCCTTACCAATTGTTGTTGGTGTAGCAGGCTGTCCATGGGTATGAGACAATATTGAGATGTCTTTGTACTTCTCTGCCAATTCACCAACTATTTGAGCTAGAGCTTCTGCTTTTGGAAGCCATACATTTTCTATACCATTCTTTAACATCAATGCATAAGAAAGATTGTTTATGTCCTCTGAAGTACATCCGAAATGTACAAATTCCATGACATCAACTAACGTTGTGTCTTGAAGAACAGATTTGATATAATATTCTACTGCTTTAACATCATGGTTTGTTGTTCTTTCTATTTCTTTAATTTTTGTTGCAGAAGTATCGTCAAAGTTATTAATTAAGCTCATGAGTAAGTCTATTTCATCACTTGTAAAGCTACGAACTTCTTTAAAATATGGAATTGACGACATCCTCAAGAGCCATCTTACTTCTATCTCTACTCTATACTTTAAAAGTGCCCATTCAGAAAAATACTCATTTAATTTATTTGTTACTTTTCCGTAACGCGAATCTATTGGTGATAATAATTTTATCATCATAGCATTTCCCAACCTTTCATATAATTCTTAAGCTATGCTTAGTAGTCAATATATTATAACATGTATACTTTTCCTTTTCCATTATATTGACAACATTATGTTTTACATTTTTTGGGCGAATATATTCTTCAGTTATACAAAAAATAAATAATAATAAAAGTAAGAATGGAGATTGATATGAAAGATAGAAACAGCAAAATTCCTAATGTTATGCCAGATGCTATGATAATACCAATTACAGATACAGAGTTGATTGTAGCAAAGCTGAAGTATACTGGTAGAATGAATAAACATTCCTTATTAAATCAAAACTTTGAGAAAAAAGGTAAAGAGGTGTAGTCATGAAAATTATTGATGATACCTATAATGGAGCAAAATATCCAATAATAGAACGTGATTACAATGCATATTACTTTCCTGATAATTATGATCCTGATAATATAGAACAGCAAGCAGAGGGAATAGTAGATGCTATAGAGAATCACTTGCAGACTAAGATATATAACAATGTTGATCCAGAATAAATGGGAGCTCTTGCTCCCTTATTTCTAAAAAATATTTGATTTAAGTAGTTCTTCTACTATGTCTACTATGTCAGGATCAAACTGTGTACCACTGTTTTTTTTCAATTCAAGTAGTGCATCACTTTTGGAAATCGTCTTCTTATAGGTTCTCTCTGAGGTCATTGCATCATATGCATCAACCACTCCTATAATAGCAGGAACAAGCGGAAGCTTATCTATATCCATGTTATTAGGATAGCCTTTTAAATCGTATCTTTTGTGGTGAAGCAGCGTTCCCATAATTACATTTTTTGAAACTCCAAGAGGCTTAAGAATCTTAATTCCTATTTCCGGATGCTGTTTTATAGAATTAAATTCTAGTTCAGTTAAGACATTTGGTTTAGTAAGCAGATTGTCACTTATACCTATTTTGCCAACATCATGTACAAGTCCTGTGATTTCCAGTTCATCTATTTCCTCTTCATTCAAATTCAAATATCTGCCTATAGTTTTGGAGTAATCAGCAACTCTCCTTGAGTGTCCCTGTGTATAAACATCCTTTGCTTCTATTGCATTTACTAAAGACTTAACAGTACATAAGTACTGTTCATGCAATTGCTGTCTAAATAGTATCTTATCAACAGTAGTAGAAAATACTTGTGCAATGGATTCTAAAAGTTCTATTCCTTTTAAATCCAACTTTTCCTTAAAGCAAAGCATTAAAAGAAAAGAGGGTTGAAGACTCTTTATTGGTACATAATATATAAAATCCGAAGACTTGATATCAGCATAATTTGTTTGTTGCTTTTGCATCGTAGCTTGAGCTAAATAATAAGTATTTTTTAGTAGCTCCTTAATATGAGGAATACTTTGTTTTTTATAATCATTGATTAAGTTAAAGGTTCCAGATGTGTTCATTTCAAATACTCCGCAAGTACTGCAATCTAAAGCTTCACTTACTAATTTGAGTGGCTCTTTACATAAAACCTCTATAGTATCGCTTGTTTGACTTTCGATTTTTTTGCATAAATCTCTTACCATGTCTAATCCATTGTTAAAAATAAAACTCTTCGTACTCACACTTACACCCCTCGCTACTATTTATTAACTATGACTATATATATCACACTAAACATTTACATTTGTAAAATAGAGATATATATTTTACACTGTTTATAGACTGCACAAATTTTATTAATTTGCGTAAAATACATTAAAATTAGTAATATGGTTATGTTAGTGAAGAATTATTTGTTAATATTTTTATACATTTTATACATTAGTATGCATTTATTTCATATTAACATATATTGCTAATATAGTAAACAAAAATGTCAAATATGGTAATATTAACAGAAAAAAAATCAGATATGGATAATCCATATCTGATTTTGTCTCTGTTTTTTTAACTTAATCTCTGTGCATCTCCATTCATATCTATTCTCACCTTGTGTAGCTGAATATATTTGCCAGAATCCATTATTGCTTGTTCTGCCGCTCTTACAATACCTCCACAGCATGGCACTTCCATAAATGCTACTGTAACACTTTTAATTTCATTATTTTTTAAAATCCTGGTAAGCTTCTCTATATAATATTGTATATCATCTAGTTTTGGACAACCTACTACTACTTCCTTACCTTTCAATAAGTCCAAATGATAATTTGAGTAAGCAAAGGGTACGCAGTCTGCTGTTATAAGCAAGTCAGCTCCTGCAAAGTAAGATGCCTTCTCTGGTACTAGCATTAATTGAACAGGCCAATGTGACAATTGTGACTTGATTTTTACTTCAATATCCTCAGAAGATACACTAACTGAATTTTGCTTATAGGTATTTGTATTTATTTCCACTATTCTGTTTCCAGGACAACTGCCACCATGCTGAGGAGCATGCTCTTTTACTGCTGTTTCATCAAATTCGTCAGCTTCTCTTTCAGTTATCTCAATTGCTCCTTGAGGACATTCACCTAGACATGCTCCCAAACCATCACAAAGATTGTCTGATAAAAGCTTTGCTTTGCCATCTATTATCTTTATAGCACCTTCAGCGCAGGATGGAACACAAATTCCACAGCCATTACATTTATCCTCATTAATATTAACTATTTTTCTCATTGCCATTCTTACTACCTCCAAATTTAAAATTTATATTAAATGTTTTATTATGTTCAATCACAATATCATTATAAAGCCTTTGCGAAGTTTTGGATGTGATTTTAATCACAAAAAGAAAAATATTTTAAAAAATGGCAGACCCATAGGTCTGCCACTACTAGTTATATCTTTATGATTTAATGTCTGAAATGTCTCATTCCTGTAAATATCATGGCAATTCCATGCTTATTACATTCATCAATAGAATCTTGGTCTCTCACCGAGCCACCTGGTTGAATTATTGCCCTAATTCCTGCTTTTGCAGCTACTTGAACTACATCATTGAATGGAAAATAAGCATCTGATGCTAGTACCGCTCCTTTTGCTTTCTCTCCAGCTCTTTCAATACTCATTTCTGTAGGCCATATCCTGTTAACCTGACCGCCGCCTATACCTAATGTTGTATTATCCTTTGCAATTACAATGGCATTTGATTTTACATGCTTAACAACCTTCCAAGCAAACATCAAATCCTTCATATCCTCTTCACTTGGCTTTTGTTCAGTAACATACTTTATATCCTGCATATCAAAATCATTTTGATCCTCTTCTTGCAGTAATATGCCTCCATTTACCTTCTTTATATCAAGCTTACCTTGTTCTATATGCTCAATATCTGAAAGCTCCATTATTCTAATATTTTTCTTTCTTTTTAGTATTTCCAAAGCTTCTCCACTATATGACGGTGCAATTACAATATCAATAAAGATTTTATTTATTTCTTCAGCAGTTTTTACATCTACAGTTCTATTTAATGCAACTATTCCCCCAAAAATCGATACAGGGTCTGCATTAAATGCTTTTATGTAAGCTTCATATATATCATTTCCAACGCCTACGCCACATGGGGTGGAATGCTTTGATGCTACTGCTGCTGGCTCCTTGAACTCCTTTACAGCCTGCACCGCACCGTTAGCATCATTTAAATTACAGAAGGAAAGTTCCTTCCCATGAAGCTGTACCGCATTGACTAAACCACCCTTTGCAGGCAGCATTTCTTTGTAGTAAGCTCCTGTTTGATGTGGGTTTTCGCCATATCTTAAGTCTTGCAGCTTTTCATATGTCATAGTAACAACCTCTGGATATTGTTCTAGTCCAGCTTTGTCCCATAAATAGTTTGCTATCAAGCAGTCATAGCTTGCAGTATGTGAGAATACTTTTGCTGAAAGATTAAATTTAGTATCTAAGCATACATCACCTTGTTGTTCCAGCTCATCAATCACCTTATTATAATCTGATGGATCAATTACTACAGTAACATATTTATAATTCTTTGCAGCTGCCCGAAGCATGGATGGCCCGCCGATATCAATGTTTTCTACTGCTTCATCCAAAGCTACATTTTGTTTTTCTATAGTCTTTCTAAAAGGATATAGATTAACTACTACCAAATCTATAGTTTCAATATTAAATTCCTTCAAGGTATTCATATGCTCATTATTATCTCTCGTAGCCAGCAATCCTGCATGTATTCTAGGATGAAGTGTCTTTACTCTACCATCCAAGCACTCAGGAAAGCCTGTGATTTCCGAGATTCCGATAACCTTAATCCCTGCTTCCTCTAATGCTTTTGCTGTACCTCCAGTAGATATTATCTCTACTCCATTTTTCACTAGTTTTTTTGCAAATTCTACTATCCCCGTCTTATCAGAAACACTTATTAAAGCTCTTTTTATCATGGTATCACTCCTCTTATAGAATTTTTACCCTTCTATCCTGTATTGTAAGCTTTCCGTCGCAAAATAGTGCAGTCGCTTTTACAATCAGCTGATGCTCAACCTCAAGAACCTTAGCTGCTAATGTCTTTGCGTTATCTTCATCATCAACAGCTACTGCATACTGTAGTATAATAGCACCAGTATCAGTTCCCTCATCTACAAAATGTACAGTCGCACCAGACACCTTCGCACCGTATTCGATAACAGCCTTGTGTACCCGTTCCCCATAAAAACCATTACCACAAAATGATGGTATGAGAGATGGATGGATGTTTATAATCCGTCCTTCATATTCCTTGATAATATCCATAGGCAGAATGCTTAAAAAACCTGCAAGAATTATAAGATCTATATCTCTGCCTTTAAGCTGTTTACTCATTTCTGCATCAAAGCTTGTCTTAGTGTCAAAGCTTTTTTTGTTAATAGCAATAGCTTCAATATTATGGTTTTTTGCCCTTTGAAGTCCATATGCATTTTCTTTGTCCGATATTACTACAGCTATCTTACCATTTATTGTGCCTTGCAGAGTTGCGTCAATCAATGCTTGCAGATTACTGCCGCCTCCTGATATCAAAACTGCAATATTTAACCTTGACACAACTCAATGCCTCCCTCGCCTTTTACTACCTCTCCTATTAAATAAGCCTTCTCATTCATGGATTTTAGCTCTGACATTACCTTATCAACATCCTTATTATCCACTACCAACACTAAACCTATTCCCATATTATAGGTATTAAACATTTCCTTCTGTTCTATATTGCCCAGTCTTTGCATCAATTTGAATATTGGCAATACTGGTACACTTGATAGGTTTATTTTTGCTTTTAGTCCTTTTGGAATAGTTCTTGGTATATTCTCTATAAAACCGCCCCCTGTGATATGGGCAATTCCATTTATATTAACTCTTTCTATAAGTTCTAGTATAGTTTTTACATAAATTCTAGTTGGCTTTAGGAGCTCTTCTCCTAATGTGCAGTCAAGTTCTTCAAAGGTTGAATCAACTGTATAATTATTAAGCTCAAAGAATAGCTTCCTTACAAGAGAGAAGCCATTACTATGGACTCCACTAGAAGCCAAGCCTATTATTGCATCACCTTCTGATACATTGGCACCGTTTATAACCTTATCCTTGTCTACAATACCTACTGCAAAGCCTGCTACATCATACTCTCCTCTTTTGTAAAAGCCAGGCATCTCTGCTGTTTCTCCGCCTATCAAAGCACAACCAGCATCAACACAGCCATCACATACGCCCTTTACAATATCAGAAGCTGCCTTTGGCTCTAGCACTCCTGTACCTATATAGTCTAAAAAGTATAGTGGCTTTGCTCCATGACATACTATATCGTTTACACACATTGCAACACAATCAATACCAATAGTATCATGTTTACCTGTCATAAAAGCTAACTGAAGCTTTGTTCCTACTCCATCAGTACCAGATACTAAAATTGGCTTCTTATATTTCTCTGTATCTATCTCAAAAAAACCTCCGAAGCTTCCTAGACCTCCAATTACGCCTGGTATTTCTGTTCTTTTGGTATGTTCCTTTATTAGTCTTACTGTCTCATAACCTGCTTCTACATCTACTCCAGCACTTTTATAGGTTACTCTTTGAATTTCTTTATCGCTCATTGCTCTACCTTCTTTCAAATACATGCTTATCACAGTCTTCTGTAATATCAACAGGATATTTCCCATTGAAGCAAGCTGTACAAAAACCTTTACCTTTACTGGATACTGATTCAAGTAAGCCTTCATAGCTTAAATATCCTAGACTGTCTGCATCTATTTTTTCTTTTATCATTTCTAATAAATTACTTGCTCCCATAAGTTCATTACTTCTTTGAGTATCAATTCCAAAATAGCAGGAATGTATAACCATCGGAGAGCTTACTCTAACATGTACCTCTTTTGCCCCTGCATCTCTTAGAGCTTGGACTATTTTCTTACTGGTAGTACCTCTAACAATACTATCGTCTACCATTACTATCCTTTTACCCTCAATTTGCTTTTTTAGAGGATTAAGCTTCAGTGTTACACCCAGCTCTCTAGTCTCTTGAGAGGGTTGAATAAACGTTCTACCTATATATCGATTTTTTATTAGACCTATTGTATAAGGTATCCCTGATTCTTTTGCATAGCCAATAGCAGCAGGTGTTCCAGAGTCAGGCACACAGATGACTAAATCTGCATCTGCAGGCTGTTCCTTAGCAAGTATTCTGCCTGCATTTTCTCTTGAACCATATACGCTAATACCATCTATAATGCTGTCTGGTCTTGCAAAGTATATATATTCAAATATACAAGTGGCTTTTTCTTCTGGTTCAGTTTGAATACTTCTTAGTCCTTTTTCATCAATAATGATTATTTCTCCTGGATTCACATCTCTTACGAACTTTGCTCCCAAGGTATCTAGCGCACAAGTTTCTGATGCCAGTACATATCCTTCTCCCAGCATACCTAACACCAAAGGACGTAGGCCATGCTTATCTCTTACTCCAATAAGCTTATCATTCGTCATGATGACTAAGGAATAAGAGCCCCTTATTAAATCCATAGTTCTTGTTATAGCATCATCAATATTACCCTTATAATTCTTTGCTATGAGACAAGCGATTATCTCACTGTCAATAGAGGTGGTAAAAATCATTCCCTGATCCTCCATCTCTCTTCTTAATGCATGAACATTAACAAGGTTGCCATTATGAGCAAGCGCTATTGTCCCATTCTTGTACTTAACTACCAAAGGCTGTGCATTTGTTACGAAGCTTTCTCCTGTAGTGGAGTATCTCACATGACCTATACAGCTATCACCCTTAAGAAGGTTTAATATCTTGTCATCAAAAACCTCCGAAACCAAGCCCATTTCCTTGTAGCAGGTTATTATACCATCATTTTTTACAGCTATACCTGCACTTTCCTGACCTCTATGTTGAAGAGCAATCAAGCCGTGGTAGGCAAGTACTGATGTGTTAATATTATTTTTTTCATAAATCCCGATAACACCGCATTCTTCTTTTGGCTTGTCATCATCATATAAATTTATATTTTGCATCGCTATACTCCCATTTCTGAAATGTAGATTTTTATCCACAAATTCTTCTTACTACTTCCATATAACCTTCTTCTACCTTACCCATGTCTCTTCTAAATCTATCCTTATCAAGCTTTTCATGAGTTGTTACATCCCACAATCTGCATGTATCTGGTGATATTTCATCTGCAAAAATGATTTCTCCACTAGGTGTTTTACCAAACTCTAGTTTAAAATCAACCAAGTCGATATTTTTTTCCTTCATTACTTCAGTTAGTATCTCATTAATTCTTAGAGAAGCTTTTTCTATAATTCTTATTTCCTCTTCTGTTGCTAACTCCATAGCCTTTATATGATATTCGTTAATAAATGGATCTCCCAACTCGTCATTTTTATAGCAAAATTCTAAAACTGTAGTGTTTAGCTTTGTGCCTTCCTCAATTCCATAACGCTTAGAAAGTGAGCCTGCGGCATAGTTTCTTACCAAAACCTCTATAGGAACTATTTGCACCTTCTTAACCAACATATCTCTATCATTTAGTTTTTTTATAAAATGCGTTTTAATTCCTTTGGCTTCAAGAATTTCAAATAGCTTTGATGATATAGTGTTGTTCATTATACCTTTGTCAACTATTGTACCCTTTTTTAGTCCGTTAAGAGCAGTTGCATCATCCTTGTACTCCACTATATATTGATCAGCTATTTCTGTCTTATAGACCTTCTTTGCTTTTCCTTCATACAACATATCTAATTTTTTCATTTAAAAAACCTCCTGTTTAATCTTTTTATCTTTTTCTATTACTGTTCTTTTCATTTCTTCTTTATGCTGCTTTAGCTTTTCCTTTAACTCATCGTATTTTAACGCTAATATTTGAACTGCCAGAATTCCTGCATTTTCTGCTCCATCTACCGCTACTGTAGCTACTGGTATCCCAGATGGCATTTGCACAATAGACAAAAGTGAATCCAATCCATCTAGCGTTGATGATTTAATTGGTATACCTATTACAGGTAACGTAGTAAATGCTGCCAAAACTCCAGGCAGATGAGCTGCTTTTCCTGCTGCTGCAATAATTACATCAAAGCCTTTTGCTTCTGCATTGCTAGCATATTCCACTGCTATCTCTGGTGTTCTGTGTGCAGATATGACACTTACCTCATACAAAACTCCAAATTTCTTTAAAACATCTATTGCTTTTCTTACAACAGGAAGGTCTGAGTCACTTCCCATTATCACTGCTACCTCTAGGGCTTTTACTTTCCATATGGTTTCCTCCTTTTATAATTTTATAAATAATATTTTACACCTGCTTCAAATAAGCCTTGGTTCTTTATCTCCTGATATATTTATGACAATTCTGTTGCCTCTTCTCTCTGAATGTCCCATCTTGCCAAGTATTCTTCCATCAGGGCTTGTTATTCCTTCTACATTGTGCATTGAACCATTTGGATTAATGCTTACATATTGTGTAGCTATTTGACCATTTTTCAATAAATTATTGATAAAGCTCGTCACTAACTACAAATCTACCTTCTCCATGGGATATTGGTATACTATGAATATCTCCAGGCTTTGTATTGCTAAACCAAGGTGAAAGATTTGATACCACCTGAGTCGTTGCTATACATGAAATATGTCTTCCAATGGTGTTATAAGTAAGAGTTGGACTATCTTCATCCGATATCCCTTATTTCCCCATAAGGTACAAGTCCTAGCTTAATTAATGCTTGAAAACCGTTGCAAATACCAAGCATCAGTCCATCTCTATGCTTTAATAATTCTCATTACTGCTTCTTTAACTCTTGGATTTCTAAACATTGTAGCTATAAATTTACCTGAACCGTCAGGCTCATCTCCTGCGCTAAAGCCTCCAGGTAATGCAATTATTTGTGATGAGTTTATTCCATTTACCAATTTATTATTGAATCCTCAATATCATTTTGATTCATATTACTGAATAACTAAAGTCTGTACAATACCTCCAGCTCTTTCAAAGGCTGCTGCAGTATCATACTCACAGTTTGTTCCTGGGAATACTGGTATAAGAATTCTTGGTGCTGCAAGCTTAATGCCTGCATGTGTTTTTGCTGTTACATTATAGAACTGTGATTTGTAGCTTTCTCACTCTTTATCCTTGTAAGACTGCTTGGGAAAACCTCTGAAAGAGGATTCTGCCATGCATTTAGTGCTTCTTCAAGCTCTATGATTTCACCATAAGCTTATTTCTGGCTTTGACTGTGTTGCTCCTAATACTTTATAGTTTAACCCTTCTAGTAAGGCTTTAACATCATACTCATTACTTATTTCTAAAATCACGTTGCCATAATCATCTGTAAACAGTTCTTCAAGCTTCATGTCTTTTGCAATGCTCATTCCTATCATGTTTCCAAAGCACATTTTGCTTATAACTGCTGCTACTCCTCCATGCTTCACAACTGCTGAAGATAGGATTCTTCCTTCTCCTGCTAGTGAACTTAACTTATCTAAGTTTTTCTTAAGTTGTATGAAGTCAGGTATTTCTTCTTTATTTCTATCTACACAAAGCATTACAATATTGCTTCCGAGTTTTTTAAATTCAGAAGATATAACCTTATTTACATCCATTGTTCCCACTGCAAAGGCTACTAAGGTAGGTGGCACGTTTATATCCTTAAAGGTGCCTGACATGCTGTCTTTTCCACCAATTGCAGGTATTTCAAGCATTGACTGTGCATAAAATGCTCCCAGCAATCCGCTTAATGGCTTGCCCCATTTTTCTGGCTCCTTGCCAAGCTTTTCAAAGTATTCCTGTAGGGTAAGCGAAGCTTGCTATAATCACCGCCAAAGGCTGCTACTTTTACTGCTGCCTCTACAACAGCATACATTCCTCCATGAAAAGGACTCCAGGTAGATAGATATGGGTTAAAGCCATAGGTCATAGCAGCTGCTGTATTTGTATCAGCATTTTGTACTGGCAGCTTCATAACTAATCCATCAGTAGGAGTAGCTTGATACTTTCCGCCAAAAGGCATTAGTACAGTAGCACTGCCTATTCTGCTATCAAAACGCTCTACCAATCCTCTTTGACTGCATATATTTAAATCCTTTAGATTTTCTATCCATTTGCTATTTAAATCTTTAATGTTAGCATTATCCTGCTTTATTTTCTCAAAATAGCTTATCTGCTCTGGTGCTTCTATTGTAGCCTTAGTATTTTGCTTAACTCCATTTGTATTTAAAAATTCTCTGCTTATATCGACAATAGTCTTTTTCTTCCACTGCAACACAAGTCTTTTTTGCTCAGTAACCTCAGCCACCTTTATTGCTTCCAGATTTTCCTTAGTAGCATAACTAATAAAGGTACCTAAGTCCTTTGGATTAAGCAATACTGCCATTCTTTCCTGTGATTCTGAAATTGCAAGCTCAGTTCCATCTAGTCCTTCATATTTTTTAGGAACTGCATCCAAATCTATTACAAGTCCGTCAGCTAGTTCTCCTATAGCAACTGCAACTCCTCCTGCTCCGAAGTCATTGCACTTTTTAATCAGCTTACTAACTTTAGAGTTTCTAAACAATCTTTGTATTTTTCTTTCTACTGGAGGATTTCCCTTTTGAACCTCTGCTCCACAGTTTATTATGGATTTATCGTCATGTTCCTTAGAAGAGCCTGTAGCACCGCCACAGCCATCCCTCCCAGTTCTGCCGCCAAGCAATACAATTACATCCCCTACTTATCAGTGTCCCTGATGACATTTTCTCTGGGTGCTGCTCCAAGTACTGCCCCAATCTCCATACTCTTTGCTACATAGTTTGGATGATATATTTCTGCTACCTGTCCTGTAGCTAAGCCTATTTGGTTTCCATAGGAGCTGTAGCCTGTTGCTGCACCTGTAGTAATCTTCCTTTGAGGAAGCTTTCCTGGTATTGTAGCTTCTATAGTTGTTCTTGGATCTGCACTGCCTGTTACCCTCATAGCTCCAAATACATATGATCTGCCTGAAAGAGGATCTCTTATTGCTCCTCCCAAACAAGTTGCCGCTCCGCCAAAAGGTTCTATCTCAGTAGGATGATTATGAGTTTCATTTTTGAACATCAACAGCCATTCTTCTGTTTTACCATCTACATCAACATCAACAACGACGCTGCATGCATTTATTTCATCAGATACCTCTAAATCATTTAAAAGTCCCTGCTTTCGCATTTCCTTCATAGCAATAGTGGCTATATCCATAAGATTTATATCTCTTTTTAAATCCTTATAAACATATTTTCTTGCTTGTTTATATAAATCTAGGGCTTGCTCTATTCCCTTATTATAAATACTATCTTTTATGGTAATATCTTGAATTTCCGTATGAAAGGTTGTATGTCTACAGTGATCAGACCAATATGTATCTATAACACTTATTTCTGTAATAGATGGGTCTCTTTTCTCAATATCTCTAAAATATTGTTGACAAAATGCTAAATCTTCAAGGCTCATTGCCAATCCTAAATCCTGTGCAAAAGCTTTTTGTTGCTCTTTATTTAAACTTATAAATCCTCTTATGCTTTCTACATCGTTTGCTTCAAAGGACTCCATATCTAGCTTTGAAGGCTTCTCCATAGCTGCTTCCCTTGAGTCAGACTGATTTATACAATAAGCTTTTATCTTATTTAGCTCTTCCTTTGATATATCTCCCTTTAGCACAATAAGCTTTGCAGTCTTAACAATAGCATGTTCCTTCTGTGTAAGTATCTGTATACACTGAGTAGCTGAATCAGCTCGTTGATCATACTGTCCTGGGAGGTACTCAATAGCAAATAGCTTCTCGTCATTTCCTATAGCTAATTCCTCGTTATATACCATATCTACATTGGTCTCGGAGAAAATAAGCTTGCTAGCTTCCTTGTATTCCTCATTACTTAGTCCTTCTACATCATATCGATTAATAATTCTTACTTCTTTAATACCCTTAACCAAAAGGTTTTCCTTAACTTCGTGGTATAAATTCTTCGCTTCTACGGCATATTCCTGTTTCTTCTCTACATATATTCTTCTGACTTTATTTTCCATGGGTTTCACCCCTCCTTGTCTTTACAGCATAATTTTAACATAGTATAATTGATAATTATAATTAATATTTTTAATACTTATTATAAGGAGTGCTTATCAATGGATATTAATTTTGAGCTTTATAAGGTGTTTTATTTTGTAGCTTATAAAAAAAGCTTTTCAGCTGCTGCCAATAAGCTTTTTATCTCTCAATCCGCAGTCAGTCAATCTATAAGGCAGCTAGAACAAAAGCTTGGCTGTGCATTGTTCTTCCGAAATACTAAAAGGGTTAGACTTACTCATGAAGGACAGGCTCTATTTACCTATATTGAACAAGCCTTTAACTTTATAAAGACCGGAGAAAAGAGATTAGAGGATATGAATTCCCTTGTTTCCGGAGAAATAAAGATTGGCGCCAGTGATACTATATGTAAATACTATCTTATGTCATATTTTAAACGTTTCAATGAGAAATATCCGGGTATTAAAATAAAAGTGACAAACAGAACCTCTCCAAAATGCATTGAACTGCTAAAAAATGGCAGTGTGGATTTTAGTGTAATAAATATCCCAGATAATACTGATTTTCCTCAATTAGAGTTCAAAAAAAGCAGAGCAGTAAAGGATGTTTTTGTTGTAGGCAGTAATTATTCACACTTGAAGGATAAGCATTTATCTCTTAAGGACTTAGAGCAGTTGCCTTTGTTGGTGCTTGAAAAAAACACAATAACCAGAGATTACTTTGATAGTATTATGAACACCAATGAAATAAATATAACCCCTGATGTAGAGTCAGGTAGTATAGACGTATTAATCGATATGGCAAAAATCGGTCTTGGTGTAGCATTTGTGCCTGATGTATGTGTAGAGACTGCTGTTTCAAGAGGTGAAGTTCATATACTAAATTTAAATGAAAATGTGCCTGAAAGATATATGGGAGTAGTGACTCATAAAAACTTTCCTCTATCTATTGCAGCAGTTAAGTTTTTAGAGATGCTTTTGTATTTACATTCCGTATAAATTACTTAACAAAATGTAAATAAAAACCTCCTTGGTGTGATATTAATAATAATTCTAAACACAAAGGAGGTTTTCTTTTCCTTATTAAGTTTTCATAAATTAAATGCTACGCATTTCTTTGATTTAACAATACAAGTCTTATCCTCTTATAAATTATCCAAAATCTTTGTTAACTCATATTCAATTTGCATACCGTTAAAGTTTGTAAATGTTTCAACATCTTTTATTGGTTTTTTCATATCAAGCGACAAAACATAGCTTTCGCTGTTTCTAATTTTCCACTCACCATCTTTTTCATCTTTTATAAAAGTATACCGTACAGCAGCTATATTTCCAATGCCCTCTTCTGCTATTTTTACAAAAATAAATTTATTCGCTCCATCCTCACTGGTATACACCCTTGAAATATATTCAGAAAAAGGTGCGTTAGTTAAAGCAGTCATCATAATATTGTTATTATAATCTTTCTCTAATACTTCAAAATACTCATTACTATAATATGGATGAATAAAGCTATTATTTTTGTCCTTAAAATCCTCAAATGAAATTTTATGGAACTGTGCTAATACAAGATTTTTCTCAAGTTCAACAACATTGTTAATTAAAATAGTGTCTATATTATTTATAGCTACAGTTTTACTTCTATCTTTAATATAAAAATATGAAGCCGTAAAAATTATTGCAACTACTAAAATAATAATAATGATTTTTTTGTTCATAATTTATCAACCACCTTTTTTTATTTATTATCTCATATATATGTAATATTGTAAAATTATACATATGTAAACTATTTAGTATCAATTGCCCAATATGTTATCATAAATAAAAGGTGATATCTATTTTTTACAATAGATATCACCTTTCTAATAACTTTTATAGAATACTTTGCCATTTCAGCCAATTTTTCTTTACTTCCTATATCATTTCTCCAGTCTAAATCTCCTATAACATATTTCTTTACAAGCTCATAGACTTTATTTCTGATATCTTCTAAGCTATTACCTGCCATTACTACAGCTACAAGTCTAGAAGTACCTACTGATAAATATTTGCCATTTTCTGATTTTATACAAGAACCAAAAAGACATTAGCTCCATGATTTTGTATTTCATCTATGTTTACACCAAATTCCACCTGAGCTTTAGATGTACTTGAAGGATAATCTTTGGATACTGCATAAACAACAATTGATGCTTCCTTCTTAAATTTACATACTTCTTGCGATAGGCTTCCATTAATGCAAGCTTCAATTAAATCTATAAATGGTGTTTCTAATACTGCTAGTACATTCATAACCTCTGGATCTCCAAATCTCGCATTAAATTCCATTAATTTTAGAGAACCATCTTTTAACTTGAAGAACCCTCCATTTAGTACACCGTTAAATATAATACCCTTTTTGTTCAGTTCATTTAATACTTTCTGCATCAATTCCTGGCAAGCATTTAGTTCATTCTGTGTCAGACAAGGCAACAATCCTGTGTCTTGAGTGAAGCAGCCCATACCTCCTGTACCAGGTCCTTCATCTCCATCAAATCGATATGCATAATCATATGTAACAGGTGCTACTACTATTTTATGTCCATCAGTAATACCCATTATTGTAAATTCAAAGCCCTCAATCTTTTCTTCCAGTAAGACATTTCCACCATCTTTTAGTATAGCTTCTGCATATTGATATGCCTCATCTACACTTTTTAGATGCTCTCCCATTACCTTTACGCCTTTTCCTCCAGTTAGTCCATCTGGCTTAACCACTATTTCTTGCCCAACAAATTTGTCAAAGCCTTGTTTAAGCTCATCATCTGAATTGATAACAGCATGTTTAGGGTTATATGAAGGATCAACTTCGTTTACCACATTTCGTGCATAAGTCTTACTCCACTCAATCTTTGCACCTTCCTTTGTAGCACCGAAGGTTGGTATAGAAGCTTCTCGTAAGCAATCTACTACACCCGCTTCAAGTATCGCATCACTGCTTACTATAGCAATATCAATTTTGTGTTCAACTGCAAAACTGCTAACTAGCAGACCATCCTTTTGATTTCCTACAATATACTTACCTCCTGTCTGGTTAACAATTGAGGTTATAGTTGGATTTTCATGGGATAAAACAGCGTATACTATACAACCATTCTTCATTAGAATTATATGCCATAGTAGCCTCTCTACAGTTATTGCCGACTACTAAACATTTCTTATTATTCATCATAAATCCTCCCTTATCATATGTTATAAAAACACATCCTAATAGATATATATATTATGCTATGAATAAAGACTGACTGTCAAAGAAATTAGATATTAAATTTTCTACATAATACTATTAGTATTGCTTATATAAAAACAACCCAAAAGGGAATATATGTATGATATATTCCCTTTTATAATCTTTACAAAAACTTCTGTTTGTAGAGCTGGTATAGCTCACCCTTTAATTGATAAGGCGTTTTGGCGAGTTTTTCAACATTTTGTGCCCCTAATAGCAGCATAAAAACCTTAATCTCATATTTTATCTTCAAAATAGTAGCTGTTGCAGCTTCAAATCCATTATCAAGCAGTTCTCTTAGTATTAAACCACTTATACCCGATATAGCTGCACCCATACACATTGCTTTAACCACTTCCTCAGCTTTTGTTATGCCCCCGCTGCAAATTATTTTCATATTTGATGAGGATTTCCTACATTCCAAAAGGCTAAGTGCGGTAGGTATACCCCATTGCTTCAAAAATGAATAGTCAATTTCTTTGTTACGTCCAGCTTCAATGGCTATAAAGTTTGTTCCGCCCTTACCTCCTACGTCAATGTATTCCACGCCTACCTGATGTAGCTTCCTGGCAACTTCATACGAAATCCCAAAGCCCACCTCTTTAACGATTACAGGAATCTTCGTTTGTTTGACTATTTGAGTTATGTTTGCCAAAGTACCTTTAAAGTGCCTTTCGCCTTCCTGCATACATATCTCTTGTGGTGTATTTAGGTGCAGCTGCAACGCATCTGCTTGTATCATATCAATAGCCCTGCAAGCATCCTCATAACTATTGTTGGCGCTTATATTGGCTATCACTATTCCTTCTTTATTTATTTCTCTTACGATTTTAAAGCTATTCTCAGCTTGCTTATTCTGTATTGCTATGGTCTGCGAACCTACTGCTATAGGTATATTAAAGTCTCGGGCTAGGATAGCTAATTTTTCGTTTATCCCTGCTGTGTAATCCGTGCCTCCTGTAACTGCATTAATCATAATAGGCAGGTCAATTGATTTATCCAAAAATATATGGTTGGTACTTACTTCCTCAAAGTCAATTTCGGGCAAAGCATTATTCTGTAATACAATATCACAAAACAAATTATGGTTTTCATTAGGATGTTGAAGAAACATCTTTATATGCTCATCCTTTCGAGATGCCCTTATGTCTTTTTTTTCATCATTATTCATTCTATCACCTATATTTCCGCACGCGCTATTATATATATCAATTTTACCCATATAATTAAGAATTATTTCCTTATGTTATTATACCATAATCAACCAAAGCTATTATCTCTTATCCTTTTCTTAACTTTTCTGGAAACTTAGGTTGGTGCATCCATAAATAAGAATTAATATTTGCATCTGCATTAGCAAGCAATAATGCGAGTGCAGCAATAAGACTTAATATTATTTCTTCAAACTTCATTATAGTCCCCCCCTCTCATCCTGTATATAATTTCCTATAAAAAGTGGAGTTAAGGTAATACCCTCAAAAATCATTGCCATAGCCGCAATATTGCAGAAAACTAATAGCATGGGATTAATAAAGTATGTAGTAACTATAATTGATATTTCCAGCATCAATACAATTATACTTCTCATTTTAAATATTTTTTTTTCATTTCCTACCATTCTTTTATTTGGTGTATCAACAGGTGCATAAAATAAAACCAAAATCCCTACTGAAAACAATATTATAGCTGTATAAATAAATAGACTACTTATAAAATAATTCTTTACTATCCATATTGATAAGATTGTTATCACTGATGTTACTAAAAAACATTTCAAATATGTATCTGTATGAAAACCTCCAGCATTAATTCTTAATAGACTAAAGGCAGTAATAAACACTATTGCCTCTATAATCCACCCAAGTACCCATGCAATAATCATTAATCCTGTAAACTTAGCAATTCCTGATATTATCACTTGTAACCCATACATATAAACTTCCCAATCATCAAAGGAAATTATTTGTTTATCTAACAGCCTCTGAGTTATTTTTTTAGATAATCTATCAATCAACCTACCCACCCTCTTCTAATAACTAGCAGCCTTATATATAACAAAATGTTTATTATTAATAATTCTCTATATAATAAATGGTATATTTTTTAAAAAAAGAGTCCATGTTTGGGCTCTTTTTTTAATTATAAATATTTAATATTATATCGATATTGGAATGGAAATGTTTGAAATAAAGCACTCTCCATTATCCTCGAAATTTACAATGCCCTCATATTTTTCAACAGCTTGTCTTATATTGTTCAACCCAAAACCATGATTTGAAGAGTCTTTCTTGCTTGTAAAATTTGCTTTATCATCGCATAGTTCTACTTTAATTGCACTTGATTTTGAGTTGCATAACTTAATAATAAGGTTATTATTTTGTATATTCATGTCAAATTCAATATATTTGTTTTCCCGTTCTGTTCCCTTACATGCTTCCAATGCATTATCTAATAAATTACCAACAATAATTGAAAGATCTATGGATTCTATACCCATTTTTTCTGGTATATCCGCATCAATTTCCATATAGATTTTATCTTTTTGTGCCATCATAAGCTTAGTATTTAACAACACAGTAAGAACGGGATTTCCCGTATCAACAACAATATTGAATTCATTGATCTCATCTACCAATCTTTCAATATATTCTTCTGCTTCTTTTCCTTTATTCAATCTTAAAAGTCCATATAAGCAATTTATATGATTGTTAAAATCATGTCTTTGTGAATTCATAGATTTAAGCATAGCCTGTATGTTATCTACATAAAACACTTGTCTTTTGTATTCTTGCTCCTTTACTTGCCACTCTGCTTCCTTCTGGCTTTGATTTATTATACCCTTAGTTATTTCCAAGATACATACGCTGAATATAATAGCACCTATAGTAGTGTAAACAATATAACTTGTGCTATTCACTTTTAATGAAAGTAGCTCCAGATTCCTGTAGAACCATAATGCCATCAGTATAATTATTATATTAAAAACACATACTAGTATAATTTGGTACAAAGCCGTTCTGTTTATACTCTTCTTAAATTTTAGTTTAGGTATAAAGTACCATACAATAATAAAATACAATGATTTCGATATTGAAACTCCAATAATTTTAGGAAGAATTTGAGTATGTATTTCATTTGGTGTCATTCCAAGTAAATATACAACCAGCACCCCGATTCCCTCTGTAACAAACGTTAAGATCATAGCAAGAAATATATACATATAAATGCTGAATATGTTCTCTTTAAATATCAGCTTATATAATATTCCTGTTGTTAAAATCATTACCACAAGTCCTACTGCCGCCCCGCTACCAAATATATATCCAATTGCAGTGTTAATAATTGATTGAGCTATAACTACAAAATAAGTACGCTTCCTATCTGTGTTAGCATCCCGTAAAAATCTCTTAACGAAAAATAAAACCAACGACACATCTATTATAGTGGTCAAACATTCCAGTGTCATGTTTAATATCATGAATACCCCTCCAAAAAATATATTTCTAAATTACTCAGCACATCTAGCTTTTTTGTTTACAGGTATTGTTTTATCAATTTCTCTTATATAAATATCATCATTTTTATCTCTATATAGAACACGCAAATTAATGATATTTGTGTGTTCTGTAAACAGCAGAATATATATCAGACTATTTTATAAATGCAAATTGTTTAGTGTGATATATATAACACCTTTGATAATTTATTATGTAAATAGCTCCATATCCAATCATCTATCAGCTTGTCCGTATTTTCATAAAAATCAAACTAATCTTTCTCAGAATACCTGTCTGTAATTTTTTCTGTCTGTAATCCATTTAGCTCTTTTAATATTTAAAAACACTATGTCCAGGATTACATTCATCACAAGCACCTATGACTAACTCCACCTCATCACCTCTGCATAAATAATATAATATCCTTTATATGTAAAACACATTAGTATAATTTTATAATACTTTATATTCGACAAAAATGACAGTTATTTTATAACTTATCACAAAATTTTCATATTTATACTTACTTTCTTCGTATTTATACTAAATTTAACGCAAAATTTGTAATATTTTAGCATATTTTATTAAGTTCCGAATACCTTTTTTGTCGAATATTCGCCTGATTTACAAGTCCTATACATTTGCATTTTAGAATATTTATCTTAAATGCTAGTATTTTGTGATTTTTTAATTTTTGTCGAATATTAATATTGCATATATTATGAATACTGGGAAGGTGATTATTATCAAATTTTATCTATTCTCTAGAACAAGGCTATCTATATTCATTTTGGCTATTTTAGTCATAGCTGTAATTATACTGGGACTGTTATATTCTAGCCCAACAGACTCACATACAGCAAAACTTGTTATGGGAGCAACTCTTCTAAGTCAAGACTATGAACTTGAGCCAAATGCTAAAGCCCCTTTAAAACCAGATATCGAAAAGTATTTTCGGCCCTCAAAGCTGCCTATATTAAACCCTCAAGTTATAAGTGTTGAACCTATTGACACCTACAAAATACAAAGTCCCGAAGAATCCATAATATACTATTTTAGCTTCCTTAGAGAGGCAGAAAATCTTACAACGGATAAATCCGGAGGCTGTGGTTCTGTAGGCTCTGCAAAGGCTCCATTCCCTATAGCTTACAACTTTCTGACTCCCGAGTATCAAAAGAAAGTAAATTTCAATCAATATCTTAAGTCCTTTGAAGGTATTGGACACACAAACCTTATCAAGCTTAGAAAACTATCACCTGATCTACGTAACCCAAAGGATATGAGATATTTTGTTGAAATTGAGACTATAGAAGGCTCTGACAAGGGTGTCACTTATTTTGCATATTACTATGGATTTATTTATATTCAAAAGCAAGGTGAAAAGTATTTAATATCAGATATGATAATGTATGGAGAAGATTTCTTATGTGCACCTTATCATGGATGGTACCATGATGCTGAAAGCAATGTAGCTATTAGATATGGAGATTGGTGCAAACTCATAAAGGAAAAATACCCTACAAAGCAAGAGGGGTATGTAAAATTAATAAGCTTTAAAGGCACTGATGGTAACGACTACATGATTGAGTTTATGCAGCTTACCAATGATACAGATGTGGAGGTAGCTCAGTATAAAAAAACTGCTGACGGCAAGTGGCAGGTGATATATTTGAGTCCAGAAAATAGCGTTTGCTATGCATCTCAATAACGTATCTTCTAAACTACATCTTCATTTCATTGGCACTGAATGTGGAAAATATGATATTATAAACAATAAAAGTGTTAATTATAATTCACGTAGAATCGAGGTAATATATGATTAGATTTGAAAGAAATACAGAACTAAATATAGCAATAAAGAACCTCATATGCTCAATGGTTGATATGAATGACTACATCACAACTATTCTGAACTATACGGAAAAAATTCTTACTCCGCAGAAGGAAAAAGAACTGATAAAAATATTAAAAAAATATAACATTCCTCATGAAGACTTGAAATACGACTCAAAAGTTCTGACCGAGAATCCGTATTTCGAGAACATCAAACTTGACAGCGTGGATTCCGACACTGTTAATTATGAGATATCCACCATCAAGAAAAGAACTTTAATTGAGTATGAATTTCCATAAGCCCATTGGAAAATACCTGTTCCACTATCATCCCATCGGATACTTTGAAACAGACATTGATATGCCAGTCCTTAAAGAATGCAATAAGGTATGGATGTCTCCAGCCATCAGCGAAATAGAGAGCATGGGAGACGGAATTGAAAAAGGACATGGGAAATGTCTGACCATGGGACTTGGAATCGGAGTCCTCCCATATCTTTGGCTTCTGAAAGACGAGGTAGAAAGTGTAACGATAGTTGAATTCAACCAAGACGTCATCGATTTATTTGAAAAGTACATCAAACCACAGTTTAGAACCGATAAGAAGCTTGAAATCATTCACGGCGATGCCTTCGACTACTATAATGAAGAGTTCCTAAATCAGTTCGACTATGTGTATGTAGACTTCTGGGAATCTAGTGGAGATGGTTTGAAATTGTATACAAGGCTCATGAAGAAGAAGATAAACCTCCCTCATGTAGACTTCTGGGTGGAGGACTCTATTCTCTGCGACGTGAAATACATCGTAGCCCCGTTTCTTTACGCCGTATATGAAGGCAAAAGTGTAACTGATTTCATCTCCTCGATTGACGGAGATTCGAAGGAACTTGCGATGAAAGTAAATAGGTACTTCAAGACAAGGAATGACATGATAAGAACGGAAGATGAATTGTTGCGTATTATACACGGAAGAGATGTTTTAAGAGAGATACTCGCACAATAGAAAAAATCCCCCTAACCGTAGTTTATTTATATGCTACGATTAGGGGGTTGTTTTTATCATGTCAAGACTTCTCACTAATGCTATTATATATCCTATAGTAATAAAAAGGCTTCTCCTCAGCTTCCCCAGAGTTTAGTATCATTCTTGTTTCAAGCTTTGTAAAACCACATTTTTCAACAACCTTCTGTGATGGATAATTGTCTAGCTCAACTATTGCTATCAGGTAATCAATATCCAAACTGCTAAAAGTCCACTTTGTCATAGCTTTTGCCGCTTCGCTTATATACCCATTATTGCTATATTTTTCTGAAATGAAGTATGCAATTTCTATTTCATTATCTACCTCTTCTTTATTACCTATTCCTACCATTCCAATTATATTGCCGCTGGTTTTAAGCGTAACTGCAAGCATTACTCTTGCAGTGTCCTTCGTTGTTAAAGAATACTGTTTTTCTACCCAGCCTATCCAAGCTTTTCTCCTTTCTAAAGGACATTCCCAGTCAGGCATCCATTTTAAGATATATGCTTCATTGCATATTTTATGTAATTCTGATGCGTCGTCTACTGAAAATTGTCTTAATATTAGTCTTTCTGTTTCTATACAAATATTCATTTTCTCACCTCATTATAGTCAAAATATATCAAATAAATCGTTATATTATATAATTGCATAATAAGAATAATACTTATTATGCATGAGATAATACAGGAAACATTATTTTGTTCTTTTGGAATAAGTCAGCTTTATCTTTCATGACAAATAAAGTTGTATCATCCTCATGCAATAAATTTACATTAATACCACCCCTTAAAATATTATTACTTTTTAACAATAGCATTAATTATTTCATAAAGGCAATCTCTTATTTAATTCATAAATCAAAAATGCGCCATCCACATAGCTTTGAATAAATAGACTATATCAGAAAATGTCGTTTTGACACCATCTCATAGCTATTATTGTAATTTTTTAGTACATATATATTGACATTTCATATATTTTTATGGTAATCTATTTTTGGTAATCTATCCACTATATGTTATTTTGTTTAGATTAACTAATATAATGAAGGAGGAAATAAAATGGAAAATTGTTGTGGAGGTTGGACAGTTCAAGTACCTGTTAGCGATGAGAATAAAAAGGTACTTGAAACTGCTTTAACAGGATTGGTAGGATGTACTTATGAACCTATAGCAGTTGCTACTCAAGTTGTAAATGGAGTTAACTATCTATTTATAGCTAAATACACTACAGTAACATTAACACCAAAGACTGGACTAGCAAAAATATATGTTGCAGCAACACCTGCTGGAAGTGAACCTAAACTAGTTAATATTGAGACTCTAATATAAGTTAAATATTGTTTTAAAGGTAGGTTAAACTTAATGTTTAATCTATTTTTTATTTATTTATCAGATACTTAATATGATTTGTAAGTTTATCTAACTATTTTTGTGAAGGCATAGGTGCCATAAGGCATAGGTGCCAGGCACCGAACATAAGAACTTATTTATTCCTGCTAAACAAGTTTCTTATGGCAGTGTCTGTCGTACTAATACAATATATGCTTCATCACCTATGGCAGCTTTGCTGTCATAGGCCTCATTTTCTTTTTCATCCATATATGTATTATACTGCTTCAATGCTTTCGCTCTATCCTCTGATAGCATTTTAAGAGGTACATCTATATTTATAAAGCTGCTTGCATTGCTTCTGTAGTAACAATCACTACTCCATCTGTATTCCTCTACCTTCGTGCTCATATATGCTATGATGTATGTACCTTATCAGAGATAGCAAATATCTTTCATCTTGTACTAAAACCGCTTTGTACCTTCCTTGAAAAACATGCTCTATCCTGTTGTATTTACCATTACAGTACTTACTATATTTATTGTTTATCTGATGCATTAGCTTTTGCAGAGGAGTTTTAAAGACCTGTATTATAAAATGGTAATGGTTATCCATTAATACATAAGCAAATATATTGAACTCTAACCCCTTCTTAATCTCTTTTACTTCCTTTAAGAAGTATTCCTTGTCTATGTTATCCTTAAAAATATACTCCTTATTATTGCCTCTTGCAATTACATGATATATTCCACCCTTATACTCTTCTCTCCAAGGTCTTCCCATAAGAAAACACACCTCCTACTACCACTTTAGCAGAAGATGTGTGTTTTGCAAATATGTTCTTATGTTTGGTGCGTGGCACTTGTTCTTCACTTTATAACGAACCCTTATTTGCACTTTTTTTATTTCTTCACTTTTCTATACTTCTGCTTACTACTATTTGGCTTATCAGGTATTGTCATCTCAATATACCCCAATTCTAAAGCCGGCAATAAATAATTATCTCTAAATGATGGTCTATGTTTTAGTCCTATTAACTCCATCAATTCCTTGGTTGAATATTCTTTATCACCAATGATATCAAGCAACTTCCTGACTTGTTCGGTCGCTTGTTCGGTATCTGCTATTTCACATAATGCATCATAAACAGCTGTTAGCAAAAACTCAACGAATTTTCCCGAATCTGCACTATAGTCACATTCTCCAAGAACTTTATAATATTCTTCCTGTCGTTCCCTGATTAATGTTTCGATTGGTAGCCATCCAAATAAGGACTTCCATTTATAAAGCAATAAAGTTTGCCACATTCGCCCCATTCTTCCATTACCATCAGCAAATGGATGAATAAATTCAAATTCATAATGAAACACACAACTTTTTATTAATGGATGAACTTCTGCTTTTTTTGCCCAATCTACCAATTTTTTGATCAAATGTGGTACCTGATTTGCTGGAGGCGCCATATGAACCAGCTGCTTCCCTGCAAAGACTCCTACGCCACCACTTCGTAACGTTCCAACTTCCTTTGTCAGCTCATTCATTAATACTTTATGGGCTAACAGCATGTCTTTGACAGAATATGGATTTAGCTCTAAAAGTCTGTTATATGCTTCAAATGCATTCTTTACTTCGCATATTTCATCTGGTGCTCCAAGAATTCGCTTGCCGTTGATGATGTCGGTAACCTGATCCAATGATAAAGAATTATTTTCTATAGCTAAAGAGGCATGAATTGTACGGATACGATTATCCCTTCTAAGCCTTGGATTATTGCTCATGTTATCATTTATCGTGATTTTGATTATTATTTCAGTAATAGCAGAAATTAAATTTACTGTTTTATCTGTTATTGTATATGGTGGAACATAACCTTTTTCGCTCATATTTTTCCTCACTCAGTGCTGAATTTTGCACTTTTTAAATTAACGCATATATTTTTATCACTTGTACATAATTATACCGTACAAGATTTGATAATACTACTACTTTTTCCCTTTTGTTTTACTCTCATAGCAAAAATCCTGCACCTAACTATACATTTCCATGTCAACATATTTTATTAGATTCTTTCCTAGCAACCTACGCCACTTAATCAATGCCTGCTCTTTTATCCAAAGTATTGTTTTATCACTGGTCTGCTTTTCTTCTGTCGTAACGAATAAAAGAGGATAAAAATACCCTTTATTCCTTGATACTGTACACCTAACTTTTCAAATAATGATTTTTCGCTCATAGCTTATACTTCCTTTCCAAAGATTTAATGGTAATCAATATTGCAATACCATATGCTTTGCAATGTTGCACTCTTAACCCAAAGAAAGAACCTCAAGAACTGCGTAAATACGCCATTCTTGAGGCTTTGTTTATTATTCAAACTCGTCTCATGGGACTTTGCATTAATGTTTTTCTCTTAATTTCGTGTGTGTTAAGATTGTTAATTTTGTTTTTGGTGTCAGTATTTTTCTTTTGCTGAGTTTTTTGTACTCAATATGAACTCAAATATTATGCATGATCACCAATATGTATCACAATTAGTTTATCTTCCAAAATCCCTTTTTTCCCTTTGTGAAAATATATTCTATCTTGCTTAGTCACATCTCGATTGTAGGTACTAAATTTTGTGTGCAACTCACAAAGTAAAAGCTCTTGTTCTCCTGTCAATGCATTATTATAAATTTTTTTCAGCTTATACACTGATTTTCTATCACTTTGTGGAGAACAGTCAATGCAAGAAAAATTTTTAAATTCTCTCGAAAAATTCTCATTACTAAAACCTTCATTCAATCTTTCAGGGTATTTTCTGCAAAATAAATCCAATTGATTCAAATGCATAACTATCTCATTTATAATGCTTGAAAATGCATTGTTAAGTGTACTTAAAGTTGATGGAACATTAACGTCAAAATGAATATAGTAATAACATTCCTGTAACTCTTGAGCAAAAAAAGATCTGTTTGAAATACTCTTTAAACGATTTTGTTTAAACTGCAGATAATCAAATATATCTTTTATCTTAGAATTATCGGTAATACCGACGGTAAATGTAGCTTCTTCTCCCATGAAAGCAGACAAATCGGTTTTTGAATCAAGTGTTTGTGCCCTACTTATTTCTATCGAAAGCTCTTGTTTTATATCACGCAAACACGGATCCGAGAAATCATACACCCAAGCTGCAAAATCTTTTCCTTCAACATACCCTGCATATACAGAATCTTCATGAGTATAGTAAGTTGTATTATGTGTTTTAGAATACTCAATCATTTTCAAAATTTTTGAAATGCTAGTTTCAAAATTATTAGTGTCTATTACAGTTGATAAGTGTTTTGAAAATAATCCGTTACAAATCATTTTTCACACTCCTAAGCTCTCGTAATTCTCTTAAATCTTTAGATTCTTGGTCAAAAAACCATCTGGCCATTTTAATATATCCATTCTTTCGTTTAAGGGTAATCTACTAACAGTATGTTTACCTAACTCGATATTAAAATAATTTATACAAATATCCTCAGCAGACATTTGATTTTTCAACGCATATTTTCTAATTCCATTAATAACATGTTCACTATGTGTTTCGATGACAATCTGCAAATCATCTGTAGCCATTTGGGCAAGATACTCACCAATTCTTGATTGACCTGCTGGATGAAGATGAGCTTCTGGATTCTCAACGACTATAATCGAATTCGTATTTGCAATTAAGCCCGTTACAATAATCGGCAAGACATAAGATATTCCAAATCCAAAATTATAAGGTGAATTAAAAGGTGTATCTAATGCTGCTTGTCTAACCTTCATTTGTGATAATTGAGTAGTAATATCAGAGGAAAAATTTACTTCTACTCCATTTACGATGTAACTCATCCAGTAGTCGATTTGCTTGTTAATATCCGATATTTTCTTCTCAGAATCACCCTTAAATTTACGGTTTTCTGATACAATAAATAATGGATTTTTCTCTATAACATCAAACGCGTATTCACCGTGATAACCGCAATGCAGTACATCATGACTTTTCATTTCTTGGTAATTTCTTGGTCCTAATCTTTCCGCATTCAAATAGTAAAATTCATTTTGATCTATGCGGTCTAACCATACATCATCATTATTGAGTTCGTCATCAAACATATCAATCAAGTCACCTGAAGACGATATTTTTTCAATAACCAAGGACAGTTTATCATCTCCAGCAGAATATTCAATCCAGTCCGCATCAAGAGATAAAACCATTTTGTCTGTTAACATAATTTGATTAGTACTTCCTAATTTTAATGCGTCTGTGTTTAGCAAAACATTTGAATCTTTGAATTTCCCTAAACTTTCATAACTTTGTTTTAATAATAACAATGCTTGAATCAGTGTTGACTTTCCAACAGAATTCATTCCTGTGCAAACGGTTAATTTTGAAAGTGGAATAGAAAGTTTTGCCTGAAAAACACTTAAAATTTTCTATTTTTAATAGTTTAAACATTTTGTATCTCCTTCAATATTTCACCTGCAGTAATATAGGCTTTATTAATGCTCCCTATATCATTAGTTCCCGTAGAGATTGATCGGCTATATTCCAAATCGTTGCTAATTTTTTTGTCTAATATAGCTTTTGCAAAGTTAACACGAGGAGCATTTTTAAGCACCGTACTGTCAATTCTATAAAGTTGACGAGACCAAGATAGAAATAGCGCTTTGTTAATAAACGAAACCTTCCTGAAAGCATTGTCGCCAAATAAAGTATATGCATTGTTCATAGCATTATCAAAGGCATTAATAATATCGCTACGAAGTTTGTCGTTTGCTTTGTTTATTACTTCGGTAACTTGATCAAGGAAATCATCCATATTTCCTTTGTATTCCAATGCGTTTAATTTATGTGTATCAAGTAGATAAAATGCTACAAATCTTAAAGCCATTTCTTTGTCAGCCATACGAGTACGATTAACACTGCGCCTTGTAGCCTGTAAAAACGATTCCAGTTCGACCATGTCCTTTAATAATTGACGAGTCTTTACACTTGAAAGACAGTTGCGAATTTCTTGTGCATTAAGTGTTTTTCCTCCAGTGTTAATTCTCCTGAAAATATCATATTTTACTTGTTCAGGAGTCGCTGGATCTATAATATTGAAGAATAACTGGGTATCTTCTATTCTTCCGGAATACATTGCAGAAATGCTATGACTGGAGGGTTTACTTGGATTGCGAAACCATCTTCCCTCTAAAGTAGTTAAATACTCAAGATTCTTCAACTTGAATTTATTATCTACAAAGTCTTTAATAACGGTTAAGCGTTGTATTCCATCAACTACTTGATAATTCCCATCTACGTCTTGCGACAAATAGAATGCTGGAATTGGTATTCTTAGCATAATAGACTCAATGAGTCTTGATTTTCTTGTTATTTCTGTCCAAACAAATTCTCTTTGAAAATCTGGTGAAATGTCAAGTTTCTTTGAGAAAATCAGCTTACAAACGTGCTCTATTGAAAAAGGTTTTGTATCTACACGAATCAATTTAGGATCGTATGGATTGTTTTCCTTCGAGCTAAAGTTACTCTTGATATCATGTGTATGTTCAAATCCGTCAGCCTCATCTGTTTGCCTATTAAATTCCGCTTCTAAAAGCAAGGCTAAAAAGACTTCTTTAATGTCTTGCTCGGTTGTCTCTATCCTTGCACCCATAACGATTTTGGTAATTTTTTTCATTTTTTTGTCGGTTTCAATTTCTAACCTAAAATCTTCACCTGCAGGTTCTTCATCTGCTTTAATCCACATGACAGAATGTTTACCTTCAGTGCCTATTAGACGATACTCAACACTCTCAACGTCAATATCTAAAACCTGTAGTGGTAGTATAACTTCCATAATACACCTCATAAAAATTTATTTTCCTAGCTCTGTAAAATACTTATGCCCATGAGTAAGCATTCTTAGATTGTTTGACAAACATCTTCCTTTAGATGAAACTGTTATCTATTTGTCACGATTCCTTATCCTAGAATACTATAACTTTTCCGCCTTTAATTATCATGATTTTCTCATTCTTTCCCTATTTGGTTTATTACCGTCCTTGCCTTATCAGTCAAAGAATATTTACCTCTTGTAGATGCTCCATTATATTCAATGTATCCATTATTTTTCAAATCCTTAATTATTGTATTAACAGTACCAAAGGCTATACCTGTAATATCGGCAACTTGCCGTTGTGAAAGTGGTGCATAAACTAAACCAGATACTTCGATTTGTCGATCTGCCATACAACTAAGTACTTTAAACTTATCGTTTGTAAAATAATCTATATTCATTTTTATCACTCGCCTTGCTAATTGATATAATTATTGTATCAATTATTCATTTATCCGTCAATATAGTCACTTGACTTGCTTACATAACCGAGATCTTTAAGTGCCAGATACATCAGTTAGTCAGTTATTGAGATAAATTAGTTATATTGCATTCTACCTAGAGCGACCGTAGTTCCCATTTCATGTAGTCTCCCCCCTTATAAAAAAAAAGTCCTTGACCTGAGTCAAAGACTTTTTTTTATTAGTGCTAAGCCACCAGCATTATTCCCACTCAATAGTTGCCGGTGGTTTACTTGTTACATCATATACTATTCTGTTAACATGCTCCACTTCGTTTACTATTCTGTTTGATATTTTCTCCAGAATATCATATGGGATGCTTGCCCAGTCGGCTGTCATAGCATCTGAGCTGGTTACTGCACGAATAGCTATAGTGTGTGAGTAAGTGCGTTCATCGCCCATTACCCCCACGCTTCTAATGTTCGGAAGTACAGTAAAGTACTGCCATATACTTCTATCAAGTCCTGCTTTTGCTATTTCTTCTCGCAGTATTGCATCTGAATCCTTTACTATTGTAAGCTTTTCTTCAGTTATTTCACCGAGTACTCTGATTCCAAGTCCTGGTCCTGGGAAGGGTTGTCTCCAAATAAGATCTGCTGGTATACCAAGCTCAAGTCCGACCTGTCTTACCTCATCCTTAAACAATGTATTTAAAGGTTCAATTAACTTGAACTTCATGTCCTCTGGCAGTCCTCCCACATTATGGTGAGACTTTATGGTAGCTGCGGTTTTAGTACCGCTCTCTATGATATCTGGGTAAATTGTACCTTGTACTAGATAATCAATGTCTCCTAGCTTATTAGCTTCCTCTTCAAATACTCTTATGAATTCCTCGCCTATTATCTTTCTCTTTTTCTCTGGTTCTGCGACTCCCGCAAGCTTACCTAAAAATCTTTCCTCTGCATTTACCCTTATTAAATTCATATCAAATCGCTTTCTGAATATGTTTTCAACCTGATCGCCTTCATCCTTGCGAAGCAGTCCATGATCAACAAATATACAGGTAAGCTGGTTTCCCACTGCTCTATGTACCAGTACAGCAGCTACAGAGGAGTCTACTCCTCCGCTTAAGGCACATAATATCTTTTTACTGCCAACCTTCTCTTTTATCTCAGCAAGTTTCTCATCTATAAAGCTATCCATGGTCCAATTGCCTTTTAGTCCACATACCTCATATAAGAAGTTGTTAATTATTGATTTTCCATGTTGTGTATGCTCTACTTCAGGATGGAACTGTACCCCATAAAGCTTCTTTACCTTATTTCCCATAGCCGCTACAGGACAGGTTTCAGTGGCTCCCAATATCTCAAAGCCTTCAGGCACTTCACTTACATATATTGTATGGCTCATCCAACAAATGCTCTTATTTGGTACATCCTTAAAGATATCTGATGGCTTAACATTCATCTCTGCTTTACCATACTCTCTTTTATCTGCTCTTGCTACATTGCCTCCCAGGATATAGGACATTAGCTGTGCGCCATAGCATATACCAAGTATCGGGATATTTAGCTCAAATATATCCTTGTCGCACTTTGGTGCTCCTTCTTCATATACACTTGCAGGTCCGCCAGTAAAAATTATACCCTTTGGATTCCTGCTCCTTATTTGCTCTATAGTTATATCATAAGGTACTACCTCACAGTATACCTTTGCCTCTCTTACTCTTCTCGCTATTAGCTGATTGTACTGACCACCAAAATCCAAAATCAGTACTAATTCCTTATCATCCATCTATATATTCTCCTTATTCCTCAAATTACAGACTGTAATTTGGAGATTCTTTAGTTATTTGAATGTCATGGGGATGGCTTTCTCTTAGTCCAGCTGCAGTAATTCTTATAAATTGACCATTCTTTTTTAAGTCATCTATAGTTTTTGTACCGCAGTAGCCCATACCTGCACGAAGTCCACCAATAAGTTGATAAATAGTTTCTGACAGTGCACCCTTAAATGGTACTCTTCCTTCTACACCCTCTGGTACCAGCTTTTTAGCATCTTCTTGAAAGTATCTATCTCTGCTGCCATTTGACATAGCTGCTAGGGAACCCATACCTCTATATACCTTATAGCTTCTGCCTTGATATATTTCTGTATCTCCAGGGCTTTCTTCAGTACCTGCAAAAAGACTTCCTATCATTATTACACTAGCACCTGCAGCGATTGCTTTTGGTAAATCTCCGCTGTATTTTACCCCACCATCAGCTATTACTGGCACTCCATGTTTGTTAGCTTCTAGCGCACAGTCATAAACTGCTGTAATCTGTGGAACTCCAATTCCTGTTACTACTCTGGTTGTACAAATTGAACCAGGTCCTATACCAACCTTTACCGCATCCGCTCCTGCTTCTATAAGTGCTTTTGTTGCTTCAGCAGTTGCTACATTTCCTGCAATAATCTGTAAGTCAGGATAATTTATCTTTATTTTCTTTACTGTTTCCATTACACCCATAGAATGTCCATGGGCGGTATCTAAAACAATAACGTCAACCTTTGCTGCCACTAATGCAGCAACTCTATCCATTACGTCAGCAGTAACACCTACCGCTGCACCAGCTAATAGTCTACCACCTGAATCCTTAGCAGAATGTGGGTATTGAATTGTCTTTTCGATATCCTTTATAGTAATAAGTCCTTTTAAATAGCCCTGCTCATCTACCAAGGGAAGCTTTTCTATCTTATGCTTTTTAAGTACTTCCTCTGCTTGTGCTACACTTGTTCCCACAGGTGCTATTACAAGGTTTTCCTTAGTCATAACTTCATCTATTTTTCTAGAAAAGTCAGTCTCAAACCTTAAGTCACGGTTTGTCAGTATGCCTACCAGCTTGCCTTTTTTATCTGTTATAGGTACTCCAGATATCTTATATCTCTCCATTAAATCCATGGCATCAGATATAATATTATCAGGTGAAAGATAGAAAGGATCAACTATGACACCATGCTCAGATCTTTTTACCTTATCCACTTCCATAGCTTGTTTCTCTATGGACATATTCTTGTGAATTATACCTATTCCACCTTCTCTTGCAATGGCTATAGCAAGTCTAGCTTCTGTAACAGTATCCATTCCAGCTGACATAAGAGGTATATTAAGCTTTATCTTTCTAGTAAGATATGTACTTACATCAGTGTCTTTAGGCAACACCTCTGATTTAGCAGGTATTAAAAGCACATCATCAAAGGTAAGTCCTTCCTTTAAAAATTTTTCCATTGTTTTTCCTCCTCTATAAAAATTAAAATTTATTAAAATAAAAAATAAATGATTTACAGTTTAAGTATATACACGTTAATTTGTGCATTAATATAAAAAATAGTCATCTATATATATCGCACTAAACCATTTACATTTATAAAATAGTGAGATATATTTTTCACTGTTTATAGAATACATGAAAATAGATCATGTTTTTGTTACTAAGTAATTTGTGTATTCTATCTAAACAAAAAGCAGCATAAGTGAATTACGCCGCTTGATAGCAATAAGTCACTCATAGTCGCACAATTATGGCTGTGCGGTAGAAACCTTCGAACCATTTCTTCGAATTTATATGAGTTAATAAATTTAGTTATTGCTAATTAGTATATTTAATTGCATATAGTTTGTCAATGAGTTTTTATAATATACTTTTTTTATTTTTCTTACTTCCTATAAATCATAATTATTATATCTAAAATGTTAAAGCTTTATAGTAGAATATTACAACCATTATACTACAAATAAAAACCTTTATAACATTACCTAGAAGATATCCTATGAATACAGCTATTCCTGATTTCACTGCGCTCTTCATTTTTTTACCATAGTATAACTCACCTAAAATTATACCTGTCAGCTGCCCAATTATCAACCCCGGCACGCTAAACAGTATCATGCCAATAATTCCTACCAACACACTGCCAATAATACCATATTTGGATGCACCATATTTCTTTGCTGTTATAAAGCTTGCCAAATAGTCCACTGCCGAAGCAAGACCAGCTAAAATAAGAAATATGACTAGATATCCTATGGTAATTACCTGAAAATTAGTACTCCAGGCATAAATCAATATGCCTGCAAAAATCAGCCAGGTACCCGGTAGTACTGGTAAAAATATGCCTACTAAGCCGATAATAATAAGTATTGTACTTATAATGAGATATAGTATATTGATACTATCACCGACCTTTAATAAAATATAATAAACCTCTGTTTGATATTCTTGTCATTTTGCAGAGGTTTATACAATATAATCTATTCAACTATACTAATTATATCTCCTGGTCTTATGGTTCCTTCCTTTAGAACTTTGGTGAATATTCCCTCAGTAGGCATGGCACAGGTTCCTATCTGTTGAAATATTGCACATTTGACATGACATTCCTTACCTATTTGTGTCACCTCATGTATGGTTTCTCCTATTTGAAGCTTAGTACCAACAGGCAGCTTCCAAAGCTCAAAGCCCTCAGTAGTAATATTTTCTGCAAATTTACCTGTGCATAGTCCTTCTATACCTAATGCCTTCATTTTATTTATACTTTCTATTCCGAGCAGACTTACTTGTCTATGCCAGTTACCTGCGTGAGCATCTCCTACTAAGCCGTGATCCACCTTGAAAACACCTTCTTCTATGGTTTTCTTTGGTACGCCTTTTTTCTCGCTGATATTAATTGCTATTACTTTACAATCCATGTTTATTCCTCCAAAAATATTTTATCCGCCTATTCGATACATATCTCTCTTTATTGGATTACTATCCTTAGAATTTAAGCTATGCTGTACAGGCTTCTGATTAATAGCTTGAACTATAGTGTCTTTAAGATTGCCTTTGTTTCTTATGACATCTAATACATCAATTTCTTCATCTGAGTGAAGACAGGGCTTAAGCTTTCCGTCAGCAGTAAGCCTTATTCTGTTGCAGTTGCCACAGAAAGCATGACTTATTGGATTTATAAGTCCTACCTTGCCCATTGCTCCCGGTAGCTTATAATAAGTCGCAGGACTGCTAGGGTCATCGCTTGTCACCAGTTCAAGCTCCTTAGCCCTGTCAAGTATCACACTATTGGATACAAAGTGCTTTTTAGCCCAGACTGAGGCTTGTCCTAAGGGCATTAACTCAATAAACCTTACCTCAATAGAACTTTTTATAGTAAGGTCTATAAAATCTTCTATTTCATCATCATTAAAGCCGCCTATAAGAACAGTATTAAGCTTAATAGGTTTCATTCCAACCCTTTCTGCCGCTTTTATACCTCTCAAAACATCATCAAGCTTTCCACCTCTTGTGATGTAGGAATATTTCTCTTCATTTAAGGTATCTAAGCTTATATTTACTCTCTTAAGTCCTGCTTCCTTTAGCTCTTTTGCATACCTTTCTAATAGTATGCCATTAGTGGTTAGTGCTAAATCTTTTATATTCTCAAGTTTTGATATTTTCTCAATAAGATTTGTGAGTCCGATTCTTACTAAAGGTTCTCCTCCTGTAATGCGCACCTTATTTACACCAAGCTCAGAGCATGACTTTACCACTTCAAATATTTCCTCTAGGGATAATATATCTTGATGCCCCTTCTTACAAATGCCTTCCTCTGGCATACAGTACATACAGCGAAGATTACATCGGTCAGTAACTGAAATTCTTAGATAATTAATGTTTCTTCCTATAGTATCCTTCATTTTCCACACCATTCCCACTCTATATTATATATAAATAATCTCTCCCGCTGACTCCAAAGTGTATCCACCTAAATTATCTAGCTCTCTTGCAAACTCCTCAGATTTTAGTATGTCTATAAACAATTCTATCATAGGCTGTTTCAAATATCTAAGTGGTACAGCAAAATCATAATCCTCTTCACCAACAGGTATAAAGTCCAAATTCATTGCTTTCGCGGCGGACGAAACGCCCAGACCTGCATCAGCACTGCCAGATTCTACAGCTGCTGCTACCGCCATATGCGTTGTCATTTCTCTTTGGTAGCCTAATATATTTTCAGGTGAAATTCCATTTAAAGACAGCTTGTAATCCAAAAGTATCCTTGTACCTGCTCCCCTTTGCCTATTAACAAACTGTACATCTTCTCTCGTAAGGTCTTTAAAGCCACTTATTTGTTTGGGATTACCCTTTCTTACCATAATACCCTGTATCCTTTTAACTCCTTTTATAAGTACCATTTCAGTGTTTGGCAAATATCTCTTTATATACTCTATATTATAGTTTCCAGAGCTTTCATCCAGCAGGTGTATAGGGGCAATATGCGCTTCACCTCTACGTAGAGACATGATTCCTCCCAAGCTTCCTACATGTGCAGAGGAAAGACTATAAGCAGAGTTCTTATGATGTATAAGATTTGCCATAATATCCATTGCAATGTCATGACTTCCTATTGAAACTATGGTACTTTTTATTTCTGATATATTCTTTAATAACTCAATATCTACCTTTTCTCCTGCTTCAATGCCCTCAGAGTTTTGCGGTATAACCAATATTCCATCAGCTCTAACCAGCGACATTGTCGCACCTGCCCCACGACTTAGAGGTGTAGCAATAAGCTTACCATCTACCATACCAAGCTTTATTCGTACATATTCTCTATGCTTCAACGAGGAAACCACTCTTTTGGACAGCACAGCTTGAGCTGTATCTCTTACAGGAAGCGGCTGTTTTAGAAAGCTTTTTATTACAGGCTTTGCAAAATTTTCAAACACAAAATATGCTGAAACAGGATAACCTGGTATTCCAATTATGGGCTTGCCTTGTACAATTCCTAGTATAGCAGGCTTGCCCGGTTTTGTAGCAACTCCATGTACTACAACCTCTCCAAGCTCCCTTATAAGTGATACTGTATAGTCTTCTGAGCCTGCTGAAGAGCCTGCATTTATAATCACCATGTCGTTTTCCTGCACTGCTTTTTTTATAGCTTCTTTTAGAAGCTGATAATCATCTATCACAGGCTTGTATCTTGTAGGTTGACCTCCATACTCGATCACTAGCCCTTCAAACATTCTGGAGTTCGATTCTATTATCTTGCCAAGCTCTAAGGTAACACCTGGTTCTATTATTTCTGTACCTGTTGGTATCAATCCCACCTTTGGCTTTTGATAAACAGGTATATTATTTACCCCTCCTGCCAGCATAGCAGCTATATCTACAGGTCTTATACTGTGGTTGGAGGGTATTATCATCTCATTTGCTACTATATCCTCTCCGATTGGTCGAATATCCTGCCACGGAGAAGCCGCCTTTATAATTTCTACAGTATTCTCGTCAATTGCAACAACATCCTCTATCATTATTACAGAATCATAGGGGTCAAGAATCGGATCTCCTGTATCTACATAAATGAAATCCTTCTCCTTTGTCAACTTTACAGGGTTAGTTTCAGAGGCAGCAAAGGTAATTTTTGCCTTTACTGCAATCCCATCCATGGCAGATGCGTTATAGTTTGGGGAGGACACCAATGCAAACACAGCTTGAGATGTAACTCTTCCAATCGCTTCTATTGTACTTATTGTCTCCTCCTTTGCTTGCTTCATGCTAATATTAAGCTTTTCCCCATATAGCTCTAAGGCATCTTCCAATTTCATGTTAGAAATATATATGTTTCGATCTATTACACTCATTTTATACCCTCTTTTCTTATAGCAATTCTACCTTTACTATTTCTCCCTTGCTTAAACCTTCCTTATTATTAGATATTCTTATAAAGCCTCGTGATCTTGATACAAGAGATATCGCACCTGACTTACCATGCAGGGGTACTGCAAGATAACCATTAGGAGTACTCTCCAGCTCAACCATTTGAAAGGTTTCTTTACCCGGTGAAGAATGGACGTTGCTGGCACATTCTGCTATCAAGTGAAGCTTTTGATTTTCTCTGCTCATTAGCTTTTCTATCAAATGTTCTATAAGCACCTTAAAAACAATTAGTGCAGATACTGGGTGACCTGGCAATCCAAACAATGCCTTTCCCTTAGCCTTGCCAACTATGGTCGGTTTCCCCGGCTTTATTGCTATTCCATGTACAAATACCCCCGGTTCTCCCATAGCTGCTATTACTTTGGCTGTGACATCCTTATTGCCAACAGAGCTTCCTCCAGATACAAGTACAATATGGTTATCAACTAGTGCCGCTTCTACAGCCTTTTCTAAAAGCTCATACTCATCACTGATTACTTGCTTTACTGTAACCTTTGCTCCCAGTTCTTCTGCCATCGCTGACAATGTATATGTATTTATATCCCTTACTTGACCTAGCTTTTTACTCCCAAAGGGGTCTACAATCTCATCTCCTGTTGAAATGACTGCTATCCTTGGTTTTTCAAAACCTTTATTTGACGCACTCCAGCGGCTGCCAATGTGCCGATATCCTGAGGTCTCACCACTTTGCCCTTACTTATTAGCTTCTCTCCTTTTAAAACATCATCACCTATTTTGATGATGTTTTCTCCTGGTGCAATAGGTGAATAAGCCGCAATAGTATGGTCATCCATCTCTTCAATATATTCTATCATTATCATACCATCTGCACCCTCTGGTATCATCCCCCCTGTAGGAACATACACCGCCTTGCCGCTTTTTATAATAATATCTGTAGCACTTCCCATTTCTACACTGCCAATCAATTCTAAGAAAGCAGGTATACTCTCGTTTACTCCGAAGGTATCTGCTGATTTTATGGCATAACCATCTACAGTAGAGCGGTTAAAATCAGGTATATTCACCTCTGATGCAATATCCTCTGATGCAGTTCTCCCCATTGCTTCCTCAATGTTTATAAGTTCTATGTTAAGCTTCAAGTCTTGGAAATAGTTATCCATTTTTCCATATACTTGTTCGATAGTATCAACCTTAAGCATCTTCATTGTATTATTCCTCCCTAAATGCTAGATAAACATTTCCTCAGATATAAATCTTCCTAATGAAGTGTTTCCTAAATTATTAAATAATATTTCTACATTCCCCTGTGCTTCTACAGAGCCATTCTCCATAAACGCCGCATAACTGCATAACCGCTGCAGCTGTTTAACATTGTGAGTTACCAGTAGTACTGTAGCTCCAGTAGCTTCGTTTATGTGTCTTATTACCTTTTCCATAGTGAGTATAGAATTTGGATCAATATTAGAAGTTGGTTCGTCTAAAAGTAGCAGCTTTGGCTCAAAAACTATAGCTCTTGCTAAAGCTACCTTCTGCGCTTCTCCCCCTGACAATGTCCTAGCATTTTGATGCTTTATTGTACATAAATCAAGCAATTCAATCACGTTATCTACCTTTTTATTTATATCATCCCTTTTGTTTCCCCTGAGCTTTAAGGGATAAGCAATATTATTGTAAACACTTGTGTTAATCAGGTAAGGTCTCTGAAAAACCATTGTCATGTCTTTCCTGACAGCTTCAGTAGGCTCCATACCTTCAAAGGTTATAGTTCCGCTATCCTGCTTCTCAATGCCTGATATAATTCTCATAAGTGTGCTTTTACCTGAGCCATTGGGGCCTATGATGCCTGTAATAGTGTTGCTTTTTACCTCCAGCTCTCCTATATTCAGCACCGTCTTTTTTCTATAGCTTTTTGTTATTTTATCTATCATTATATTCATATTAATTCACCTGCTGACTATTATACAGAATGCTATTAATTACAAAGGATATAAGAAGCAGTACCAAACCTAAAGCAATAGCCTGAGAATAGTCTCCCATACTTTGCAGCATAGCTATTGAGGTAGTCATTACTCGGGTGTGCCCCTTGATGTTTCCACCTACCAGCATTACAGCTCCAACCTCAGAAATTGCTCTTCCAAATCCCGATACAATTGCCGCCAAAATATCAGCTCTCATCTCAAATATTAGCAGTGAAAGTGATTGTTTCCTGTCTGCTCCCATAGTATATGCCAGCTGCCTTATGCTCTCTCCTTTATCTCTTGTACTGTTATATACAATTCCCATTATAATAGGAGTTACTAAAGTAACCTGTGCTATAATCATTGCTGTAGGTGTAAAAAGCAGCTCTAGCTGTCCTAAAGGACCTCTTCTTGACAATATAAGGAATACAAACAAGCCTGCGATAACTGGAGGCATACTCATTAAGGTATAAAGTAGTCTGATTATAGCCTTCTTCAATTTAAAGTTCTTTAAACCAATAAGTATTCCAATCGGTACAGCAATTATTGTTGATATAATTGTTGACATAAATGTGATATATAAGGTCAAAAATATAATGGCATATATACCACTATCAAAAGAAAACAACAGCTTAATAGCTTCTCCAAAGCCTTGCAGTATATAATCCATAGCTTGTTCTCCTATCTCATAAAGATATGTATAAAATCCAAACAAAAAAGCAACCCGAAAAGGATTGCTTCTTATATCAAAGCTTACGATTTCCTTTCCAAAAGGGAGGCATAGAAATTTCTCACTATACCCATCGATTACAGCCTCATAGGTTATTCCTTTAGATACTGCAACTCGGAAATTTTCAATACTTTCATTATATATTATTATATGATATTTTACCATTGTACTTTGTATTATCCATTACCAAAACACATGTAAGTTATTCTATGTAAAATATTTCTCCTTTTATTTTTTCAGTAATATATAAAATTCCTATGGAATGTCTAGGTTGAAATCTTCTTTGAGTTGCTGAACCAGGATTGAAAAACAGTATATTGTTAGATATCTCATTATGAGGAATATGACTATGTCCATAAACAACACAGTCTACATTGTCATCAATAAACTCCACATAAGCACTCATATGAGTTAATCCAATTCTCTTACCCCCAACCTCAATCACCTTTCTGCTGCCATATTTCCTTAACATCTCATATCCATCGTTATTTCCTGCTACCGCGCATACTGGTGCTATTGCTTCAAGCTCTATCAACACCTCTTCTATAAGTATATCTCCTGCATGCAAAATCAAGTCTACTCCTTCAAACAACTCAAAAACCTCGTTGGGTAGTGTTTTGGCAGGATTATTAATATGTGTATCAGATATAACTCCTATTTTCATATACCCTCCAAAATTGCACATTTTTCTATTGTTTAGTGCTATATATACTATTACAGTATTAGGAGCACAGTTTACTGTGCTCCTATTGATGATAACTTTAAAAATTCAACACTTATTAAAATATACTGTAGTTATCTTCGTCTCTGTCAGCATTGCTCGTGCCGTCCCTATATGTCCTAATTGCCAAAGATAAATAAGTAATAGATACAGCCCAATATATTATAAAGAACGACGGAATAACATAGCCTGTAAGATCTATTCCCAGCTTAATAAGCATTGGCAAAGTAAGTGAATATATACTAAAGTTTAATATTTGCTTATATTTCAAATCAGTCTTATACATAGAGTTTATAAAAATGCCCATCAATGCCAATATTATAGCGCTTAATAGCTTAAAGCCAAGTTCAAACACAAAAGCTATCATCATTACAATAAGCACCAGCCAGCTTATTTGAGGCAGAAACTCAATCAACATCTGCTTGTTTATCTCTGTCCCCTTTAACGTTGCCAAATCAATCTCCTTAGAACTATTATTAATCTTCATATAAACCTTATCTTCAGTAATGAGCACACCTGTAATAACATTATCTAAAACCTTGGGTTGTACTGAACCCGTAGTATCTATTACGATTAGCTCATCAGTACTGCTACTTATATAGTATGGCATCTCTCCTTCAAAGGAAAACTTACCATCCTTCAACTGAAATTCTACCATACTTTCGCTTAGCTTATAGGCATATTGTTCCATATTAGTTTTAACATAAATAAAATTTCTCAGTGTTATTATTGAATATATTATCAAAAAAGCAAAATTAAATACAAAAAGCTTTTGCCAAACCTATTGTCTTTTATTTTCCTATAAAAATGAAAATCTATAACACTTTCTTTGACTTGATAAAAAAAGTTCACTTTTTTGTCCTCCACATCATAGCAATATATACGATATTCTTTCCACAATATATATGTAATTATAACAGTTAGAAATTATACAGTAAATACTTGATTTATTTCCATGTATTTTATGCAAATCAATTAAATTCGAGTATTCTATCCCTCCAAATTCTTAATAATATAAACTTATACATTTATCCCATATTTTTTACATCAGAATTGGACGATTTAGCTCCTGTATACTATTGTACAAGCCTTTTAAATAGGCTAAACTATAAACAAGCCGTGTTACATGCTTAATCCCTGATGAGGGAACGGGGGATACCAATGGGGTGAATAATATTGCAAAAGCAGTGTTTAGGGCTAACTCTCAGTCCGAATCCGTCAACTAACCTCGTAGGCGCAAGAGAGGAGAAAAAATTTGAAAAAAGCAAAGCTACTAATATTTTTACTGTTAGTGACTTTTTCATTGTTCTCTGTAGCATATTCGGAAACTTATAAAGAAGGTAGCAAAGGCAAAGCTGTTGTAGAAATTCAACAACAGCTAAAGAAACTTGGTTTTTTCCAAGGCGAAACTTCAGGCTACTTTGGATCGCAAACAGAGACAGCAGTAAAAAGATTTCAATTAAAACGTGGTTTGCATGCTGATGGAGTTGTAGGTAATAGTACCTATAAATATCTATTTGAAAATGCAAGTACAGCAACTAAGCAGAGCATAAAATCCAGCAGTGACACAAAGCATGTTATGAGTGTTAAAGATATTCAAACTGCTTTGAAGAAACTCGGATACTATAAAGGTACTATTGATGGCACTTCGGGTAGTAATACTGATAACGCTATTAAGACGTTCCAAAAAACTAATAAGCTAACAGCAGATGGAATTGTAGGTAATGGTACAGCTAAGATTTTACAAGCAGCTACTAATAAAACTACAAATACTACTAGTATTTCAAGTAATGCCATGAGCATAAAAGAAATACAAACTGCTTTAAAAAAGTTAGGTTATTACACAGGCACAGTTGATGGTGTTACAGGAAGTAAGACGAAAACAGCAATTAAAAAGTTCCAAATATCTAATAAGCTTACTGCCGATGGAGTTGTAGATGCTTCTACAAAAAGCAAACTACAGGCAGCAGTTGCAGCAAAACCAAGCACAACTACAGCAAAAACTACTACAACTACTACCGCTAGTACATCAACAACGTCAAAGCACGGTGTTGAGTTGCTAGACTGGTGGAAAAGTGCAAGTAAGATATTCCTCAAAGGTTCTGTAGCAAAGGTTACAGACATTAAAACAGGTAAGACATTTAATATAATGAGAACCTATGGTACAAACCATGCAGATGTTGAGCCACTTACTGCAAAAGACAGTAATATTATAAAAGATATCTGGGGTGGCTGGAGCTGGGTCAGAAGACCTATTGTAGTAGAAGTAGATGGCAGGAAAATTGCAGCTTCTATGGCAGCAATGCCCCATGCCGGAGTAGATAGTCAGCCCGCTAATACATATGTTAGTCAGAGAAGCGGTGGCTATTCTAGAGGCACAAACTTGGACAGGATTAAAAACAATGGCATGAGTGGTCATATGGATATTCATTTTCTAAATAGCAAAACACATGGTACAAACAAAGTTGACACAAAGCACCAAGCAGCAGTAAAACAGGCTGCAAAATATTAATAATATGCAATACGGCTGGTTCGGGGACACCCGAACCTTTATTTTTGCCCACAATTATATGTATCTTAGAACTATACTCTGGAAAAACTATGTCGAAATTTGACAGTCGTTTTTTCTTGAATTCCTAATAATACTATTTTATACTAATATTCTCAGACGGTAATTTTTTATATGTAGAACTCACTATTTTATAAATGTAAATTGTTTAGTGTGCTATATATGGATAATCCAAGTGCTGTTTAAATATCTGATGAAAGTGAGAATATTATGTTAAATAAGTACCGGGCTGAACTGGATATATATAGTGGGATTGCGATATTATTTGTTGTTATATTACATAGCAATGCATATTATCTAGCAAATGTATTGAAGCTAAGTTCATATATTGAAGGTGGAGTATGGCTTAATTTTATTGATAAAATTGTTCACATAGCAGTTCCTATGTTTATTTTTATCGCTGGGTATAAATATAAGATGAATAACCAAGAAGATACATATATTAAGTATTTTATGAAAAAAATGAAAAATGTTTTTAAACCCTTTTTCATCATAAGTACTTTTTATCTATCTTATTATTGGGCAAAAGTTTTTATAACTCGTTTTATATATACTGGTGTATATGATATTCAATATGTCGCTCAACATTTCGTAATAGGTTTTATGAGAATGTTTGTTGGTTACAACTTTGCATATCAATTTTGGTATATACCTATGTATTTATTTATTTGTCTTTCATATCCCTTCTTTTATAAACATCTTAAAAACTCATATTTGAGATTTATATTTTTTATTAGTCTAGCAATAGTTTGGGAAATATTAGTTTCCATGCGAATACCATACATATCAAATAATCCTTATCCCCTCAGATTTATATACTACTTTTTTATATATGAGCTTGGATGCATCTTCTATTGCTACAAAACTTCAAAAATAACGCCTATTATTTTGACTCTATTATATATATTCCTATTAATTATCGTATTCACCGTTAAGCAACCCTTATGTAATAGGTTAATTTACGAGTTATTATTCATTCCAGTATCTGTGATTACATATTATTATATTGCATTGTTGATTAAGAATAACTATATATTAAAGCTTCTCGGAAAGTATTCATTTTTTATATATCTTTTTCACGAGCCTTTAGTTCTATCGAGTTTATCTCGTTATTTGTTAAAAAGCGGATTATACAAATCATATTTTACAACAATTTTTCTTACTGTGTTATCAATAGTTATCAGTATTATAATTTATTACCTGATTTCAAAGATTTTCTTTAAAAAACCTCTGTACAACAAAGTATCAATGTGAATTTTACTACTACAGCTATTGCTATAATTTAGAATCTTTCTGTTACAACCCAAACATAAGTTAAAATATTTTTGCACACTTATTAATTTTTTCCAAAAAAGACTTGATAATGGATAATAATTATTATATAATAATAAATGTAATATATAGCAGCAATTAATACCAATAATTTATGTATATCAGGAGGATTAATAATGAAAAAGTTTGTATGTACAATATGCGGATATATCCACGAGGGAACAGAGGCACCAGATAAATGCCCTGTATGCAAGGCAGGTAAAGAAAAGTTTATTGAAAAAAACGAAGGAAATCTAGCATGGGCAGATGAACATAGAATCGGAGTTGCCAAAGATGTTGACAAAGAAGTAATCGAAGCTTTAAGAGCTAATTTCACTGGTGAATGTACAGAGGTTGGTATGTACTTAGCAATGAGTCGTCAAGCAGATAGAGAAGGCTATCCAGAAATAGCTGAAGCATATAAGAAAATTGCTTTTGAAGAAGCAGATCATGCAGCAAAGTTTGCAGAGCTTTTAGGAGAGGTTGTTGCTCCTGATACAAAGAAGAACCTTGAAATGAGAGTTGATGCAGAGCATGGTGCTTGCCAAGGCAAGAAGGATCTTGCAACACTAGCTAAGAAGCTTAACTATGATGCAATACATGACACTGTACATGAAATGTGTAAGGACGAAGCAAGACATGGAATGGCATTTGCTGGATTATTGAAGAGGTATTTCAGTAAGTAATTGTTTTAATAACTGTAAAATGGTGTTTTTGAACTAAATAACCTTTTGCTTTTCTTCTTCCAGAAAAGCAAAAGGTTATTTTATTGTTGTAACTCAATAATTAAATTCTATTTCGTTTCTCCCAAATAAGCCTTCTGCACCTCATCATTTGTCAGCAGCTCCTGACCTGCTCCCTCTAATGATATAGTTCCTGTTTCTAATACATAACCATAGTCCGCTACTTCAAGCGCTGCTTTTGCATTTTGCTCTATTAGTAATATTGTAACGCCGTTTTTGTGTATTTCCTTTATAATTCTAAATATGTCTTTAATAATTAGTGGAGCCAGACCTAAGGATGGTTCATCCATCATCATAAGTTTTGGCTTTGACATTAAGCCTCTACCTACTGCAAGCATTTGCTGTTCTCCACCCGATAGGGTTCCGCCCTTTTGCCAGACTCTTTCCTTCAATCTTGGGAATAGCTCATAAACCCATTTTATATCCTTATTTATCTGTTCTTTATCATTTCTGATATATGCTCCAAGCAAAATATTTTCTTCTACTGTAAGGTCAGGAAAAATCCTTCTTCCTTCGGGTACCAATGCGATTCCTTTTGATACTATCTGAGTTGTCGACTTGTTTATAATTTCTTGTCCATTAAACTTTATACTACCATCAGAGGCTTTTGCCAAACCCATTATACTTTTTAGGGTGGAGCTTTTGCCAGCGCCATTGGCACCTATAAGAGTCACTATCTTATTTTGAGGAACCTCTATGTTTATACCATTTATAGCATGAATTCCTCCATAGTATACATGCAAATTGTTAATAGTTAACATTAATCCACCCCCAAATAAGCTTCGATAACCTTCTTATTGTTTTGAATTTCGCTCGGTATACCATCGGCTATCTTTACTCCATAATCCAAAACATAAATTCTATCACATATTCCCATAACAACCTGCATATGATGCTCAATCATTAATATAGATAATTTATATTTTTCTCCTATTTCTTTGACAAAATCCATAAGCTCTATGGATTCTTGAGGGTTCATACCAGCTGCAGGCTCATCTAATATCAGAAGCTTAGGATCTGTAGCCAGGGCTCTGGCAATTTCCAGCCTTCTTTGCTTTCCATAGGGCAGGTTTGCAGATTTTTCATCCTTTAAATTTTCCAAGCCCAAAGCCTTCAATAACTGAATTGATTTTTCATATACCTTCTTTTCCTGTCTTAGATAATCAGGAGTTTTAACTATAGCCGAAAACAAATTAGAGCCAAATCGCATGTGATTAGCTATTATAACATTTTCCAAAACAGATAGCTCTTTAAAAAGTCTAATATTTTGAAAGGTACGTGCTATTCCCAGCTTAGTTATTTCATGCGTTTTCATACCTGTTATATCCTTGCCCTCAAAGATTACTTTCCCTGAAGTTGGAGTATAAACACCAGTTATCATGTTAAAGCTGGTCGTTTTACCTGCTCCATTAGGACCAATAAGTCCTATTATTTCATTTTCATTTATTATTAAATCCAGACCTGATACAGCTGTAAGACCTCCGAATTTTATTGTCAATTTATCAGTTTTTAAAAGAGCCATATTCTCACATCCTTTAGCTAATCTATACTTTTTTTGATTTGAATGGAAGCTTCGCTTTTCTTAAACCAATCCAAGGAAAACTCCCTAGTACCCATAAGTCCTCGTTGATAGAAAAGTATTACTATCATAAGCAGTAAGGAGAATACAACCATACGTGTTCCAGGTATTCCATTAATAACCAATGCGCCTAGCTTAATTCGTGCCATCAAGTACTCTTAAGACTTCCATTGCTATTGTAACTACTATAGCTGAAATAACGCTGCCTGTAATGCTTCCAATACCTCCAAGAACAACTATTAATACAATATTAAAGGTCAATAGATATCTAAACAGCAATGGATCTATTGTACCCATCAGATGTCCTAAGTAGTGCACCACCTACACCTGCAAAGAATGAACCTATAACAAAAGCCATCATTTTATGTTTGAAGAGATTTATTCCCATAGCCTCTGCAGCTATTTCATCTTCTCTTATTGCTTTAAATGCTCTGCCATAGGTACTATTAATAAGCAATACCATAAATACCACAGTTATTATAACTATGCCCCAAATCCACCAGTATGCTTCCCACGGTCTACCTGTTATCCCTATATTGGGAAGACCATTTAAGCCTAAGGCTCCATTAGTTATGCTTTGAGTATTTGTAAATATAACTCTTATAATTTCACTAAAACCCAAGGTTGCAATAGCCAAATAATCATCCTTTAATCTTAAAACAGGTGCTCCAATTATATGCCCCAGCTAGAGCTGCAACTAATCCCCCTATTATAATTGCTATAGGAAATGGCAACTGTACATTTAATAACCAAGGTGCTATAGGTTCAAGGAAAAAGTTCATTTCCTTCATTTCTGTAGACATTGTAAGCAAAGCACTTGTATATGCTCCAACTGCCATAAATCCTGCATGTCCTAAAGAAAATAATCCTATAAAACCATTAATCAAGTTCATACTAATGGCCAATATAACATAAATACCGCAAAGGTTAAATATTCTTGTCTGAAACGAACTCAAAAATCTGTTAATAATAACTAGCAGAACAATTACAACTGCTATAGATATAAGTGCTTCAATAACTTTCTTATTCTTCATACTCTACACCTTCTCTGCTGTATTTTGACCCATCAAGCCAGTGGGTTTAATCAAAAGTATTACAATCAAAAGCACAAATGCAAATGCATCTCTATATCCTGATAAGGCAGCTGATGATGCAACAATTGCAATTTCTCCCAGGCCTAGTATAAAGCCTCCCAATACTGCCCCTTTAATATTTCCTATTCCTCCTATAACTGCTGCAATAAAACATTTAAGTCCTGGCATTACACCCATCAAAGGATTAAGCTGCGGATACCTAAGTCCCCACATTATTCCTCCTATAGCTGCTAAAGCTGAGCCTGTACCAAAGGTGAAGGATATTATGTATTAATATTTATGCCCATTAGCTTTGCTGCATCATAATCCTTTGATACTGCTCTCATCGCCATGCCTGTTTTTGTCTTATTTATAATGTAATTAAGTATCACTAAGGCAACTACTGTAACAACAGGAATTATAATTGTAATAATAGAAATCGATATACCTCCTATAACTAGAACATGAGAAAATAAATCTGGTATAGGAAATGCCTTTGGTCTTCCTCCAAAAATTACGATAGCTAAATTTTCTATCAAGAAGGAAGCACCAATAGCAGATATCATTATAGAAATTCTTGGTGAACTTCTAAGAGGTCTATATGCACTTCTTTCCAAAATAATCCCTAATAAAGCTGTGATTATAATTGCAATTAAAAATGCGACCCACCATGGAAGTAAAAATGTAATTACACTATAGAATGCAATATATGTTGCTAGCATAAAAATATCACCGTGAGCAAAGTTAATAAGTCTTAGAATTCCATAAACCATAGTATACCCTATAGCTAGCAGTGCATATAAACTGCCAAGCGAAATACCATTTACTAGATGTCTGTAAGAATGTTTGAATACTCATAAATTCCCTCCCAAATCTGTTTGTCAGTATTTGTAAATTTAAATTGATTAATTTGATATATAGCATATGGTATAAAGTGAATAGACTTCCTTAAGGAAGTCCATTCACTTGTTTAAAGCAAAACATATGGGTTATTATTTTTTAATGGTTCAACAGTTGTTAAATATGTGAACTTTCCATCTTTAACAGTCTTTATAACAGCTGCCTTTACAGCATCTCCATTAGCATCAAGGGAAACTGAACCAGCTGCTCCTGGGAAATCCTTTGTTGCAGCAATGCATCTCTTATTGCTTGTGGTTCAGCTTTGCCTGCTCTCTCTATTGCATTTAAAGCTAATATATAAGCGTCATAACCAAGAGCTGTAACAGCAGCAGGCTCTTTGTTATATTCCTTACTATAAGCCTCAAGGAATTCAGTTGTTTCTTCTGTAAGCTTAGCATTTACATCGAAGAAGGTTGAAAGAACAATTCCTTCTGCTGCTGCAGCCCGCTATAGTCATATAACATCAGGTGTTTCCCATGTGTCTCCACCAAGCATTGGAAGAGTAATTCCTAATTCTTTTGCTTGCTTCATTACTAGAGCCGATTCGGTAAAGTTACCAGGTGCAAATATTGCCTCTGCTCCAGATGCCTTTATACCAGTCAATTGAGCTGTAAAATCTTGATCACCTGTGTTGTAGTAACTTGTATAAACTATAGCATTATCATCACCTGTCAATTCCTTAAAAGTATCTTTAAAGTATTTTGCAAGCCAACTGAATAGTCATTTGACTTCTCAATTATGAAAGCAACCTTTTTTACTTTAACTTGATTAAAAGCATAGTTCGCCATTACATTACCTTGGAAAGGATCTATAAAGCAACTCTAAAATAGTAATCATTGTTTAAGGTTACTAGTGGGTTTGTGCAGGAAGTTCCAATTGCTGGCACACCAGCTTCCTTGTAAACAGCACCAGCTGCTATGGAAAGATCCACTTCCCCAGCTTCCTAGTACAACAGGAACCTTGTCTTGGTCTACAAGTCTTGTTGCTGCATTAGCCGCTTCAACCTTATCTGATTTGTTGTCTAGTATAACTAATTCAACCGTTTTCCCTAATACTGTTGGATATAATTTGTTGGCAAGCTTAATACCTTCAAGCTCCAATTCCCCACCTGCTGCATTAGCTCCTGTTAATGGCTCAAATACACCTATTTTTATTACATCTTCCTTGGGTTCATTAGTCGTAGCTTGCTGTCCGCAACCAATCATAACAATAGATAATATCATTATGATTGCAATAATTAGAGATAGCTTTTTTTTCATGTTCGTTCCTCCTTTACTTTTCTCTTTTCACGTGTTAGGTTTATTTATACCTTACATAATAATTAATGTTTTAATTTTTGAAAACTTATTTATTGACATAAATATACATATTGTTCGTATATTTTTCACAATTGTCAATATGTAAACTGGAATTTTTGTAAGTGTTCAATAAACTTAACTAATGCTAATTGTTTTTTTATTCTTATCAAATATATATATTTATATATATATTTAGTAGTCAGTTACTTTTTTATACAGATGAAAAACAAACGAACATGTGTTACAATATAAAAGATTGTGTAATTTTTGATAGAGGAAGGTAATAAAGTGATAACTGTAACTAATGTAAGCTTAAGATATGGTGGAAGAAAACTATTTGATGAGGTAAATTTGAAGTTCACTCCAGGTAATTGCTATGGTATTATAGGTGCAAATGGAGCAGGCAAAACTACATTTTTGAATATTTTGTCTGGTGAAATAGAGCCAAATACAGGAGATGTGAGTGTACTTCCAAACACTAGAGTTTCAGTACTGAAGCAGGATCATTTTGAATATGATAATATGCATGTTTTAGAGACAGTAATAATGGGAAATGTAAGACTATATCAAATAATGAAGGAAAAAGAAGACCTGTATGCAAAGGTTGATTTTACAGATGAGGATGGTATAAAAGCAGCCGAGCTAGAGGGCGAGTTTGCAGAGCTTAACGGTTGGGAAGCTGATTCAGAAGCTGCAATGCTGTTGCAAGGTTTAGGAATCGGCACTGAGCTTCACGAAAAGCTAGTATCTGAACTTATGGACTCAGAAAAGGTTAAGGTACTTCTTGCGCAAGCACTGTTTGGTAAACCCGGCGTATTGATATTGGATGAACCTACAAACCATCTTGATATAAAGTCAATATCATGGCTTGAGGAGTTTTTAATTGAATTTGAAGGTACAGTTATAGTTGTATCTCACGATAGACATTTCTTAAACAAGGTTTGTACTCATATGGCTGATGTAGATTTTGGCAAAATAAAGCTTTATGTAGGAAACTACGACTTTTGGTATGAATCTAGCCAGCTAGCTCAACAGATGATGAAGGATCAAAATAAGAAAAAAGAAGAAAAAATAAAGCAACTACAAGAGTTTGTCGCAAGATTTAGTGCCAATGCGTCAAAATCAAAGCAAGCAACTTCACGTAAGAAGCTGCTAGATAAAATAACTTTAGATGATATTCAACCATCAAATAGAAAATATCCTTTTGTTGGGTTCAAGCCTGAAAGAGAAGTAGGAAATGATATACTTATAGTTGAAAACCTATGTAAGACTATAGATGGTGAAACTATTCTAAACAATGTAAGCTTTACAGTTACTAAAGGTGATAAAATTGTATTTGTAAGTGAAAACGAAATAGTAAACACTACATTGCTAAAAATCCTTATGGGTGAAATGGAGCCAGACAGTGGTAGCTTCCGTTGGGGTATAACAATAACAAAAGCATACTTCCCTAAGGATAACAATGAGTATTTCAATGAATGCAATTTGAGTCTAGTTGACTGGATGCGCCAATATTCATTTGATCAAACAGAAACCTACGTAAGAGGCTTCTTAGGCAGAATGCTATTCTCCGGAGAGGAAGCACTAAAACAAGTAAATGTGTTATCAGGAGGTGAAAGAGTGCGCTGCATGCTTTCACGTATGATGCTTAGCAGTGCCAATGTGCTGGTACTTGATCAACCAACCAACCATTTAGACTTGGAATCTATAACAGCAGTAAACAACGGATTACAAGCATATGTCAGCAACATACTATTTACTTCTCATGATCATCAATTTATAGAGACTATTGCAAACAGAATAATAGATATAACTCCTGAGGCTGTAATTGATAAAAAAATGACCTACGATGAATACCTTGAGCAGTTTAGAGCATAGAATATAAAAAATATAGGCAGTGTCCATGACATTGCCTATATTTTTTTGTCATAAAATTGTAACTACTGAATATACTAACATTGGCTCTAAAATAATAAGCAGCATCACACTTTTCTACTTAATACTATCCGTGACTTTTATATTGCTTAAAGCTAGCATACTTATGCTTAAGAACATGGATATTCTATGGTCTTTTTTAATGCAAAAAAATATTTGTGTCATTTATGTAATGCACTGAATATTATTTTAGGGGTGGACAATTGAAAGAGTTGCAAAATGCTTTGATACAAGGAGGTAATGCTATGGGATTATTAAATATCGTAAATATATACGATGACAGCAAGGAGTATAAAGATTTAAGAACCAAAAATACGGCTTTTACAAAAAATGATTACGGATATTCGGTTTATGAATCCCTGGAGTTTGGTAAGAAAAATAAAGTACAAAACAGCTTCGGGATACAGTTTGACATGTTTAGAAACTACGTAAGATAATGTGCACAGAATTTTGAAGGATGGAATAAAATGAAAAGAGTGAATAGAAATAATAGTAAAAGGGGGAGCATCTGTAAAAATGCTCCCCCTTTACCTTTATATAATATTTCTAACCCATTTATTTGCCCTTACTCTTTTAATTGCAAAATATGATTTTATAAGCTCCTCTAGTGATATAAGTATAAATACTATATGTGCTGGAAAGTGCCACCACAGTGCGCCAGCAAAGGCTAAGGGTACACCTACAATCCAAATTGTACAGGTTTCTAAAATCATAGAAAATATTGTATCTCCTCCGCTTCTTAAGATTCCTATAACCAATATATAGTTTAGAAACCTAATCCAGAGAAAAACTCCCATTATCAAAATAATTTTCTGTGCTGCTTGCTGTACTGCTTGAGTACCACTAAACATTAAAAGTATCACAGGCGAAGCAAGTATTAAGATGAAACCAAATGCTACGCCTACTAAGATTCCTATCTTAATATATCTGTTTCCATATAGAATTGCATTTTTCTTATCTCCTGATCCAATTCTATTGCCTATCATAACAGAACAAGACGTCGACAAGCCTATAGCTATGACCATAAAAATATTCTGTACAGTGTTTGCAATCTGTATTGAGGCAATAGCAGTAGTGCTGATACGGGCATAAGCCACGCTGTACATAGTCATTCCTAAAGCCCAAAACATATCATTAAATATAACTGGTATTGCAGTTATAAGTATATTTTTGATAAAGCCTACATTTAGTCGTTTTATATCCCTAAGTCTTGTGAAAAGTACCTTATCTTTTCTTATTGCATAAACCCAAAGGACAATTGCAATTGCTTCTACAACTCTTGCTATAACAGTTGCAATTGCTGCACCCTCTACCTCCAGTCTTGGGAAACCAAAGAATCCAAAAATAAGCACATAGTTTAATACTCCATTTACAATCAATGATACAGCGCTTATTATAGTAGGCATTTTTAAATCTCCAATATTACGACCTGCAAAGCTGTACGCAACACTTATAGAGGTCATAACATAGCTTATAGAAACATAGCGCATATAGGTTACTCCATATTCTATAACTGCTTCATCAATTGTAAACAACTGCATAATTTGTCTAGGCAGGTATAATGCAATCAGAGTGAATATAAAACCTACTACCACTCCTACTATTAAAGAAAAGCCCAATGTTTTTCTTATATTTTCCTCATCCTTGCTGCCCCAATACTGTGCAATAAATATTCCACAGCCGCTGTTAATGCCATAAATAAGAAGGTAGAACAAAAAGAATACCTGATTTGCCAAGCCTACTGCTGCAATCTGCGCCTCTCCAAGAGCACCAACCATAGCAGTATCAACCATATTTAACATTGAAGAAATAAGGTTTTGCAGCATTATAGGAATTGCTATTGCAAACATTTTATTATAAAAGTTACGATCATTAAAACCCAAATTAAGCATCTATGTACTCCATTCATATAGAACTCGAATTATTCCAAGTTTTTTCTTTATTATACAACAGTAAGTTATATAAATCATATCATACTATACCACAGCAAAAAAAGAACCAACAAAAGTTGGCTAAAATCTAAAACTCTACCTTGAATCCATCCACTTATTTCACGATTTCTTGTTTTATTTGTGTATTGTCTTCTTTCTCAAGATATCTAACTATCCCACAAAATATACACCAAGCAAGCTTCTCTTGATAGTGATCCTGCTTTAGAAGCTGCTCCTCCTCAAGGTTTGAGAGAAAACCGCATTCCACAAGGGCACCAGGTATATCATTGCCCTTAAACAAGTAAACATCATTTTTAGGCTTAATCTTTCTGTCATTACCTCTATCCATTATAGAAATCATCTCTGCCTGTATATACTCTGCCAGCTTTCTGCTTCTTTCATCGCCATCCTTGTAGAAGGTTTGAGCACCATAGTACTGACTTTGTGGAAAGCTGTTTAGATGTATACTTATGGCTATATTTGCTTCACTTCCAGTAAACATTTTTTGCCTATTTTGGAGGTCATCTAGCTTCCTTCCAGTCTTTTTACCTTCAGTATACAGACCTGTATCATCCTCTCTTATAGTCAATGCTACCCCTCCAGCTTGCTCTATGAGTCTCCTTAGCTTTAGAGCGATGCAGAGATTTATATCATCCTCTAGTGTTCCTACCCCTCCGATAGCGCCATTATCTCTTCCCCCATGACCAGGGTCAATTATTACCACCATATTTTTCATAGAAATAGAAGCTGTATTAATAGCCTCCTGAGAAGCAAAGGCAAAACAAGCAGCAAATATCAAAAGTAACATTATTCTATACATTATACGAGAGAAAAAGCTCTTATTTATTAGAAAAAGCTTCAAGCACATCACCTCATTTAAGTATTCATTTTATTGATATTTTACTTAGAAGCTCAATATGCATGATTACTAATTTATGGTATTATAAATATAGTATGAAACTTTATAGAAATTAATTTGTATATAATATTAAATAATTTCTTATTAAAAATTTAGGAGGGTTAAAATGGTAGATAGCAGAATTTCAAAATTTGCAAAGGTATTGGTAAATTACAGTGTAGACATAAAAAAAGGAGAACTCTTTTTAATCGAGGGTACCACTATTTCAGAGCCTCTAATGAAAGAAGTTTACAAAGAAGCTATATTATTAGGTGCAAATCCATTAATCTATACTGCCTTGGAAGGTATAGATGAAATAATGTTAAAGATAGGCAGTGATGAGCAAATATCCTTTGTAAATCCTATTAAAAAAACCTTAATGGACAATGTAAATGCTTCTCTCTCCATATGGGGTTCATCAAATACAAAAAGTCTTATAAATGTTGATCCTGCAAAAATAAGCCTGCGTTCAAAAGCAAACCATAAATTGTTTGAACAAATGCTTCAAAAAATGGGAAACAAAGAGTTGAAGTGGTGTGGCACTCAGTTTCCTACTCACTCTGCTGCAATGGATGCAAACATGTCGCTTATGGAATACGAAGAATTCTTGTTTGAGGCTTGCCACTTAAACAGTGATGACCCTGTTGCAGAATGGAAAAAGGTGCATGATATACAACAAAGATTTGTTGATATTCTAGATACAAAGAAGCATTTAGAATTTAAGTCAAAGGACACCCAGCTTACAATGGATGTTGCCGAACGTAAATGGATTAACTGCGATGGTAAAGAGAATTTCCCAGATGGTGAGATTTTCACTTCTCCAATCGAGAATACAGTGAATGGTCAAATAAGATTTACATATCCAGCAATTCATATGGGTAATGAGGTTGAAGATATAGTCCTTACCTTCAAGGATGGTAAGGTTGTAAATGCTACAGCAAAGAAGGGTGAAGAGTTCTTAAAGAAAATGCTGGCTACTGATGAAGGTGCAAGCATGGTAGGAGAAATAGCAGTTGGTACAAACTACAATATAAAGAAATTTACAAAGAATATATTATTTGATGAAAAGTTAGGCGGTACTATCCACTTGGCAGTAGGTGCTTCACTTCCCGAAGCAGGAGGTCTAAATCAGTCTAGTATACACTGGGATATGATTTGTGACATGAAGGATGGCGGAGAGATTTACGCTGATGGAGAACTGATATATAAGGATGGAAAATTTGTAATATAAGGTAAAATATATAGTTGAGGTCGGCATATAAACCGATTCTCAACTATTTTAAATCTATACCATCTTTATATGCATAATCTTATAAGATATTAACCCGCTAATAACACACTTATAATTTTATCCAAAATATTAGGTTTATTATAAAATTTATTGTTATAAATAAAGCCGTCCTTATATACTATTACTTTATAAATTTCATTTTCTATAGTAAATATTAATGTTAGTTTTTCATTTTCAGAAGCGTTTTTAGTATCAAGCTCACCCTCTTTTAATAGGCGAACAATCCATAATAATCTGCTGGTGTATTCTCCACTGCCCAAACCATATTCTAGACCGTCATTTATTTCAACCTTTTTTGCGTTAAATAGATAGGAAGGATTATCTTTATCGATGATTTTTTGTGGTATTATAAGTGAACTTGTCATATCCCACAAATTCCCATCAGTGTTGTAGATATTTATGGTATCACTTACAACATTTATCAAGCCTGAATTTGGTATATTTATAGTTGTATATACGTTTTCTTTATTTTTACTGCATAGCTGTAAGCTATAATCAGGAAAATCAGATATTATTGGTGCATCAATTGATTCTATATATTTTATATCCATATTTTTTAATATTGTAATAAGTTGATTCTTTTCCTTATCTATAAATATCCTTTCACCTGAAATATCATTTGCTAGTAGTTGTATAATGTCAGATTTTTCAATAGCCTCAATCAGATATTTTTTGTCATATATATATTTATTTAGTATATTTTTAATGGCAATACATTTTTCAATTCCTTCATATGATTTACCGTCAAGAATTATATAGTTTTCACTAAATGATATATTTTGTTTGTTATTTTGATTAAATATTAGTTCTCCTTTAATGCCTTGTTCTGATTGGTTAATTTGCGAAGATACTTTCATGGATTGAATAATTGAATATATATTAAGTACATCCGTTTCATCCTGTATATTTATTTGTTTTTCACCTATATTTAATAATATGGATTGTGGTTTATCTGATATTTTATTAGTATTTGTGCAACAGGTCAAAGTTATAGAGCATATAAGGATAAATATTAGTATTGATACTTTTGTAGTCATTGTTCTTTGTTCACAGATTTCCATAAGCACTAAGCTCTTATTTAGAGCCTTTCCCACCTCCTAAAATTAATATAGATACACAAATTATCCCTACTTGTTTATATACATATCAAAAATCTTATATCCTTCTTGCCTAGCTTGCTCCAATACATCTTCTCTATCCTTTACAGGATGCTTATCCACATCTGCTACAGTCATAGAGCCTATCAGCTTAGCATTGATACATTTGTGAAATATATCAAGTACCTTTAGAGTACAGTCAAAATAGCTTTTCTCTTCTGCTAGTTCGTCCTGTACATATAGCAAAGCCTAAACGCCTTTTTCGGCTTATTGAGCTGTTATCTAATATGTACTTACTTGCCCAAACTGCCTGAGTCCTATCTATAAATGCTTTTAATTGTGCAGTTACTGTATGAAAAAACACAGGGGTTGCAGTTATAACTATATCCGCTTCATCCAGTAGCTCATAAGCCTCCTGCATATAATCGTTAATTATACAAGTTCCTTGCTTATAGCAGGCATGACAAGCTGTACAAGGCTTTATATTCTCTTCTGAGGTATATATATGTGCTATTTCTGCTGTTTCTCCTATGCCATCAAGTATTGCAGCAAGCAGAGTATCGCTATTATGATTTTTTCTTGGACTTCCATGTATTGCTACTACTTTAATCATATTTAAGCTTCCTTATCTTTTGATTACATATGTCCTTTGATATTTCCCTTATATCTCGTCCGTTTATAAGTAAATTTGGAGCTATTTCCATTAAAGGTACAATTACAAATGCCCTTTCAGTCATTCTTGGATGTGGAACGATTAGCCTGTCTTCTTTACTTTCAAAGCCCTCATATATCAATATGTCAATGTCGATTGTCCTAGGACCCCATCTTATTAGTCTTACTCTTTTTAAGTGCTGTTCCACATCATTACACAGAGCAAGCAGTTCATAAGGAGGAAGTGTTGTCTCTATTTCTACTACTACATTTAGAAACCACTCTTGCTGTTCATAGCCTACTGGTTCAGTCTCATAATCGGATGAACGCTTAATCACACTTATTTCGCTATGACTTTCTAGGAGACGTATGGCTTCATTTATATTGCTCTTCCGATTACCTATATTGCCTCCCAAGCCTAAATATGCCTTAGGCATGTCTGCTTCTCCTTATCTCAACTCCAAAGTAATCGTATATACCATTTACAGGAGCCTCAGGCTTCTTTATTGTTATTTCTATTTCCTTCACTTTGCTATGCTTCTTAAATATTTCTTCTATAATATTCTGTGCCAGCGACTCAATCAGCTTATACTTCATTATAGTAGAGTGATATTTTATTATTTCATATACTTCTGCATAATTCACAGTATCATTTACATTGTCACTGTTGCAGGCTTCTTCCAAATCCACATGCAGCACAGCATCAACTATAAATTTCTGTCCTAGCCTGTTTTCCTCTTCCAAAACTCCATGATAGCCATAAAAGCATAGGTTCTTCAAAATTATCCTATCCATTACTCTTCCAACCTCTCACAACAGCATCAGTAACCTTTGCAGCTCTTGCATTCTCTTTTACATCATGTACCCTTACTATATCAGCTCCTTGGATTATACCCATCACTGTGGTAGCTACAGTGCCATCTACTCTTTCCTTTGGCTCCAAATCAAGTATCTTACCTATGAAAGACTTCCTAGACGTTCCCAAAAGTATTGGACAATCTAAGTCATTTAGCTCACCGAGTCTTGCCATTACTACTACATTTTGCTCAGAGGTCTTACCAAAGCCTACACCTGGATCTATCATCATGTTTTCACGTTTTATTCCCGCTTTTAGTCCCATATCAATAGATTTATTAAAAAACATACACATTGCTTCCATAATATCCACGCTATATTCTGTACCTAGCTGATTATGCATCAATATTATAGGCACCATATATGTCGCAACCACCTTAGCCATGTCTGGCTCCTTCTGCATACCCCATATATCATTTATTATAGTCGCTCCTGCTTGTATAGCCTTTTCAGCTACCTTAGCCTTATATGTGTCTACAGATATAGGGACGTTAATTTCCTTAGAAAGTCTACTTATAATAGGAATAACCCTTTGTATTTCTTCTTTTTCACTCACTTCTGCAAAGCCAGGTCTGGTAGATTCTCCACCTATATCAATTATGTCTGCACCATCATCCACCATCTGCTTTGCATGGGCTATTGCTTTGTCAATATCTACAAAATCACCACCATCTGAGAATGAATCTGGTGTTACATTTAATATTCCCATGATATAGGTTCTTTCTCCTATATTAATAGTATGCTGTCCTGCCTTAATAGGCCATTTGCGATGAATGTTATGTAAAATATTTCTCATATATTTCCTCCATGATTACTTTCCGCTGTTTATTAAGGACATTACCTCAGCACGTGCTTTAACATCCTTGTTAAATAAACCTCTTACAGCCGAGGTTACAGTTTTAGACCCAGGCTTTTTGATACCTCTCATGGTCATGCACATGTGTTCAGCTTCCAATACTACTACAACTCCATAAGGCTTTAAGGTATCCATCAACGCATCAGCTACAGTACCCGTTATTCTTTCCTGTAGCTGTGGTCTTTTAGCAACAGAGTCTACAATTCTAGCCAACTTACTTAAACCACATAGTCTTCCTTCCTTTGGCAAATACGCTACATGGGCTTTGCCAAAAAAGGCACTAGATGATGCTCACAAGTTGAGTAAAAAGGGATATCCTTAACTAAGACAAGCTCCTCATATTGCTCTTCTTGAAAATAAACCTTTACATGCTCCTTAGGATCCTCATTAATTCCAGAAAATATTTCTTCATACATACGTGCAATCCTTGCTGGAGTTTCCTTTAAACCTTCTCTATCAGGATTTTCTCCAATTGCATATAAAATTTCTTTAACTGCTCTTTCAATTCTTTCCTTATCCATAATATACCTCTCAATTTAATATTTATTTGACTTGTATTTCTATTTAATGCTACTTGATTACTCCTTTATATAGCCCTTCCTTATTAGCTTATGAATATGTTGGTTAACCTTCTGATCTATATCAACCTCATAGGTTTCCTCCATCACAAACATCATTGATACAGCAACTTGTGCTACGTCTAGTAATTCCTCTGAAATCCGCTCTATTACCTCCTTTTCTTCCATCTGTAATTTCTCGCCATTTAGGCATCTAAACTTGCCTATAAGCTGTGCCAATTCTCCCGCTTCTTCCATTAGCTTTAGAGCGGTAGATTCAATGTTTGGTCGCAGATTATTTAATCGTGGAAGACTTATACTTTTATACTTGATATTTTCTGAGTTAATGTTAATCTTATTATCCATTGTTTTTCACCCCTTGAGTCATTCTAATATTATTTAAATCTTTTCTTTTTTGCTTTAGTTGTTCCTTAAAGGTGTAAAGAGATATTTCTTTCACACTTTCTATATCCATATCAATAAATTGGCAGCCCGAACGAAACGTATTAGATTCTGGTGAAGCAATAGTTCTTTTCACCATAACTTTGCAATCAATGAAAGCATTAAGCTTCAACTTAAAACCGAACACCATACTAACTGGCAGGTTAAGATTGGTTTCTGTTAGAATCCCTCCTCCACTTATATTTAAGATAAGACCTGTGAACTTTTTATCGCTATTTATCATTGTCTTATTGCTTATGGAAAGAGGAGAAGCCACAAAGCCAATATTAGAGTTTATCCTGCTAAAGTTTCTTTTTTCTATTACACTTAACTGGTCTTGCTGGGGTCTTTTTATAAAAATCATATCTTCATTTCTAAAACTTATTTGAGTATAAAATTCAAACATGCTATCATCATTGACTGCAATACATAGTACTTCCTTATTTATTGGTACCTCTTTATTTGTTTTAACCTCAAGCACTACTGTATTATCATCAAAATGCTTTACCATAGCATAGGTCTCGTAATCTATAAATGGTGCCAATATAATTATCAGTTGCCCCTGTATAAATTGCATAGCGTTCCTCCTGCTCACAAGAGCATAAATTTTATTAATTTGCGTAAAATACATAAAAATAGATCGTGTATTTTGTTGTTAATTTATTTGTGCATTCTATCTATTATATATATTATACCAAATTGTCGAAGTTCATAGAAATATATATAAAAAAAGAGTGCTATATTAAAATTCTAAATATGCACTCTCTTTGTAAAATTACATTGTTGTACAAATTTATAGCCAAACCTAATGATGTACCTTCATTTCACTTCAGATCTTTTCTTGTTGTATCTGATCAATTTTCCACTTACATTTCCAAACCATACGTAAAAACGTCAAAACTATAATCCCTATAAAAACTACAAATCCCCAAAATAATACAGAACTAGAGCTTACAGCTGCCTTAATTTCAATAAATAAACAAATCATTTCAATAAATAGTCCTACTAGGAAAAACCTTTGGATTCGTCTGTATTGAGCTATTTTAGATTCTGAATCTGTGTACATTTCAAAGGAACCATCTGACGCTTTCTTTCGTAAATATACCCAACGATACCATTGTGAAACCACTTCTACTCCGTTTTCTTCCATAAAGAAAGCATAATCTTTTTTTTCTCCATTCCAGTTATCCAATAAATCAATCTGATAATTGTATTCACCTGGTTCGCATAGTTCAAAGGTATAAAAGCCAAGAAAGAATTTCTTAAATGCCCAACCTTTTTTTGACATTTCATTTAACCAAGTTTCCTCTAAATCTTTATCAAAATATAATTTGAATTTTAACATTATCTCACCCCCAACAATATTTCCATTTGCTTTGCATTTTCAACTAGCTCTTCTAGACGCTTTACTTCGTTTTGAAAGATTTCTTTACCTTTGTTTGTAATCAAATATTCCTTTTTTTTACGGGATTCTTTGTCCTCACTGTAGAGTTCTATCCATCCCTTTTCTAGCATGGAATTAATTGCTCCATAAAGGGTTCCTGGACCTAAATTTAATCGACCATCTGTTATCTCCAACACTTCTTGAATTATTCCATATCCGTGATTGGGCTTTCTTACAGCAAGTAATATGTAAAATATTGCTTCTGTTAATGGCAAATTTTTATCCATACCTATCACGCTCCAATATATCGATTCACGATATATATAATATATCATCAGCTGATATATTTGTCAATGATATATTAAAATAAATTTTGCCAATTACACTTAAATTTAGCTTAGAATTCAAAAAAATAAAGTTCCGAAACGCTTTGTTTTCGGAACTTTTAATAACTGTATAATTATCTCTTTGAGAAGAGAACGCCGGACTGGAAGTGGCTTGGATGCTGGAGTTTCGTCTTTTAATGTTACTTGTTGGTATATTATTCAGGACTGTTTAGGGCTAGCTAGAACTTCTTGTTCAAACCCTATCTCTATTCGATTCACTGTTTTAAGTATAAATGTTAGATGTAACTCTTTTCACTATGACCAATTAATTACTTAACCTTTACTTTTTTCAAAATTCTTCAATTCTGCATAAACGAAAATCTATAAATTCACAAAGATTAGTTTCTTTAACCTGCTGCAAAGAATTTTTAAATGTATTTACTTCATTAACGGTATCGTAACTTAATGGCTTCGTATTAATCGGAAATATTTTGGAATAAAACGTACCTTTTTCAGCCTCACTAATTCGCTTAACCATAATTTTTGCTTTTATCATAACGTCTTCAATATTTCTTATATTATATATGGGAACTATGTATGGCTTCAGCCAATAAGAATCAAATAATTGACTACTAATATATTTATCTTTAGTTATATCATCGCAGTCATCCGTATCCATTATGATAAACAACTTGAAATTCTTTAGTGATTTAGTTTTTTTATCGTATTCGACTGTATATTCATCAACAAATTCTGAAACTGATTTAAACTTTCCACTGTTCAATAATTTTGTCAAACCATTTATTTGTATGCTACTTCTTCCATTATCCTTCGAGTACATCTTTATCGGCAAATGTAAATTTGATTTAATATATTGGACCATATTTAACTCAGACTTTCCATGTACTATAACTACACATTGAGTATAATTAATTTTATATGAAGGCATATTTATTTTCCCCCATTTTCTACATCCGTGCTTTTATTAAGTGCATCGACTATTTCATCAAAATCAATATACTCACAGAAAGGTACCCCACCAAACAATCCTTTTAAATACATTGTCCTTGGATTATTTGAACCTTGTATTCTCGGATATTTATCAAGACATTTTATATCTTTATTTCCCAAATAATCCACGTTAATTACATATACAGATTTTATATCTATAGATTCTAAAAGTAAGGTATTATGAGTTGTTATTATTAGCTGTCCAGTTATTTCATTTTTCATCGAATCAATAATGCTTTTTAATAATAAATCATGAATACCATCATCAATTTCATCATAAATTACAGTTGCACCACAAATAGCACCTAGTACTGAACGAATAATTTCTAGAATTTGTCGTGTACCCGCAGATTCATTTTTAAAATCAACATTTCTTAGTTTACCTCCCAACATCTTCTGAATTATTAGGCAGTATTCTATTTTTTTATCTACATTTTTTTTCTCGTAAAAAACATTTTTTATATCTGCATATGACTGTGTAAAAAAGTCACATAATATTTTTTCTGTTTTCTCTAACATCAAAAGTTCACTATCATCTACTTTTCCTTCTGACAAATCATCTAATATATTATAGGGTTTTGCACAACCTATGCCACTCCTTGATCCATTAGAATTCTTACAAACAACAGAAATATCTTTAAACATATCTACAACATCTATTGCATATTTAAGAATTACTTCCGAAATATATTGTTCGTTTTTTTCGCTACTTTCCTTTTGTAAAATGCTTAAAAACGTATGTTTGCCCCAAAACTTTAAAACTTCATTTCTAAAATCATTCTCTACTTTACTAGATAAAAATAAATTGTTTGAGAAATGCATATCTATTTTACCATCGATACTATTTATGCTATAAATTTCACCTCTCTGTTTACCTGTAAAATAATATAATTTTTCTGATTGAAATTTATCTCCAAATTCAATTACATAATACCCTTCATATCCATTTAATGAAAATCCATATTCCGCATAAGTAGGTTCACTGCACTCAATCATTCTACTCTTCGCCATTATTTTAGATATATCGATACTTGAAAGAATCATATCAATTATATCTTCAGATAATTTTTTCTCACTCTTAAGCATAGCCTCTCTTATTTCTTCCATATCCTTAATCATATTCATAGATTTTACTGTTCTACATAAAAAATCTATACTTGAAACAAAATTTGACTTTCCACTTCCATTTTCCCCATAAATAGCAACAAATTTTTTATAATCTTTATTTCCCTTCCTAAAATCAAATTCAACATCGCTAAATGACAAGAAATTCTTTAATTTAATATACGTAAACATTCTTATCACCTCCATTATTATACTACCACCTTTCATATTTTATATCAATATGTTTTTAATATATGTTGCTTTTTATATCATTATATCCAATGTTTTTTATAATTATTCATATTTATTTACTCAAGGAGCACATCTTTCTTTTTATGGATTTCTTTTTAATTCCACTATTTATAATAATTTTAGTTTTAATATTATAAATAGGACAGCATATGTCTGTCCTTAAAAATTATCTATAAGCGATATTTATTTGCATTAGTCATTTTTCTACTAATATGGTTAACACCAATCTCACTCAACCTATTTAACTCACGATTATCCCCCGCTAGCTTCTTATCCACCACTTCCACTGCCTTCTGAAACGTCAACTCCTTATACTTCTCCCCCATACAATTCCATCAATGCTCTTCTAGTCTCTGCTTCTGCCACTGGACGGATAGCAGAACGTTCTCTAACAAAATCATCCAAATCCTTAACATCCAGATTCTTACGTATTCCGCCGAATTCTTCTCCATAATGACCTCCAATTTACCTCTCTGTTCTTCCAATCTGTCTTTCACAATATTACTATCATTAAGAATTCTGTAATCTCTTTTCACATCTTCTTTTCTGGAATATCCAGCTTTATAATAGATGGCAATTCTCTGTTCCTAAAGATCATACTTCTTATTGGAATCAAATATATGAATACCAAAGAATTAGTGAAAGCGATTAACATGATTTAGGAAGCTATTGTTACTTATACGCTTTTTGCATTGACAGAGAGGTCATTATCAAATGACTATTTTTGCATTAAAAAAGGATGTCTCTCAGATAGACAATTCCATCTGAAAAACATCCTATTAAAATTCTAATATTTGTGTCTTTTAAGTTGCTTTTGCGTTACTTGCTTGATACTTGTGTGTTACTTATCCACTCATATTAAGCACATTTCACATCAACCCAAATCTCTTAAAACCCAGTAAATAAGCCATTTCCCGAAGTTCCAAATCGACCATATAATTATCTCTTTGAAAATTGTGGTGCTTTTCTTGCTTTCTTTAAACCATACTTCTTTCTTTCCTTCATTCTTGGATCTCTTGTTAAGAAGCCGGCTTTCTTTAATTGAGGTCTCATTTCTTTATCTACTTCAAGAAGTGCTCTTGAAATACCATGTCTAATAGCACCAGCTTGACCTGTATAGCCACCGCCGTGTACATTAGCAATAATGTCATAACTTGATAATGTATTTGTTAAAACCAATGGTTGTCTTACAATTAGTTTTAATGTTTCTAATCCAAAATAATTATCTATATCTCTCTTATTGATTACTATTTTTCCTTCACCTGGAATAAGTCTGACTCTTGCAACAGAGCTTTTTCTTCTACCAGTACCAAAATATTGTAATTTAGCCACAGTAACTTCCTCCCTCCGATTATATGTTTAGCTCTAAAACTTCTGGTTGTTGAGCTTCATGTCCATGTTCTGTTCCTTTGTAAACTCTTAACTTCTTAAGCATTTGATCGCCTAAGCTGTTATGAGGAAGCATACCTTTTACTGCTTCGTATACAGCTAGCTCTGGCTTTGTTGCCATAATCTTTCTGTATGGAGTTTCCTTAAGTCCGCCTGGATATAAAGAGTGCTTTCTATACATTTTTTGGTCAAGCTTCTTACCAGTAAGAACAATTTTTTCAGCGTTTATAATAATTACGTGATCTCCAGTATCAACATGCGGTGTATAAATAGGCTTGTTCTTACCTCTTAATATGCTAGCAACTTCACTTGCAACTCTTCCAAGTACCTTGCCGTTTGCATCGACTACGTACCACTTTCTTTCTATTTCATTAGGCTTTGCCATGAATGATTTCATATCTTACCCTCCTCGTATTTGTCAACTACTCGCAGATTAAATCTATTCATGCACAATATACCACAATATTTACATGTAATTCATTAAGTGCGATCTTGATTTTGTGTCGCTTATATATAATGATCCGGGGCAATGGATCAATTTTTACAACATATATATTTTAATACATTTACCCGTGCGTGTCAACATTTAATAATACACTTTTTCCAAATATACTCCATGTGCAGGTAGTCCTATTCCCGCTCTTTGTCTGTTCTTTGACTGTATTATATCTGGAATATTAATTGGTTCAATTTTACCAATAGCTGTTTGCAACAAAGTACCTGATATTATTCTTACCATATTATATAAAAATCCATTGCCATGATAAATAATTTTTATAAATTCTTCGTTCTGTACAATTTTAACATCATATATTGTCCTTACTGTACTTTTTATACTGCTACCTTTCGACATAAAACTTGAGAAATCATATGTCCCGATAAAATATTTACTTGCATCTTCCATTTTGCTGACATCAAGCTTATCACAATAACTTATATGATGAGCCAGATTTCGATATAAGGCTGTGGGCTGCCTACTATTTAACAGAAGATAACTGTATTGCTTTCCAACTGCACAATATCTCGAGTGAAAATCCATATCCACTTCACATGAGTTTTTAATTACAATATCATGTGGTAATATCCAATTTAAGGCAAAAGCAAATCTCTCTGCCTTTATCTCGCTATCAATTATAAAGTTTGCCACTTGACCAAGTGCATGAACGCCACCATCTGTTCTACCTGAGCCTATAAGCTCTACCCTGGAGCCTGTTATCTTAAAAATTGCATCTTGAATTGTATCCTGAATAGAGATTACATTCTTCTGTGATTGCCAGCCGCAATAGTTTGTTCCCTCGTATTCAATTACCAGCTTTATATTTCTCATAGTATGCACCTTTTATTTTAAATATATTATTATCTTGTAAATACAATTCCGGCAGCTAATAAAATTGTTATCAAAGTAGCTGCAAAATCTATTTTTTGAAGTTTTAGCTGCTTCATTCTTGTTCTATTCTCTCCGCCTCTATAGCAGCGAGCTTCCATAGCTAAAGCCAACTCCTCTGCTCTTCTAAATGCACTGATAAATAAAGGTACCAAAAGAGGTATCATAGCTTTTGCTCTGTTGAACAAATTTCCACTTTCGAAATCAGCACCTCTTGCCATTTGCGCCTTCATAATCTTATCAGTTTCATCCAATAAAGTTGGTATAAATCTCAAAGCTATAGTCATCATCATTGCAAGTTCATGGGCGGGGACACCTATTTTCTTAAAAGGATTTAGAAGCTTCTCGATTCCATCTGTCAAGGCTATTGGTGAGGTTGTTAAAGTCAAAAGAGATGCTCCCGTAATTAATAACATTAATCTCAAGCCCATATAGATTGCTTGATATAAACCTTCTCTTGTAACGACAATAAAGCCATATCCAAATAATCTTTCGCCTGGTGTCATAAATATATTAAATACTACTGTTAGAATAATTATAATTGCTAGTGGCTTTAAGCTTCTTAAAATTGTTTTAACAGATATCTCAGATAACCAAATTATAATACCTAAATATGCAAGTACATAAATATAAGGAAAAAACCCTTTTATGAAAAACAAGATTGATATATATGCTATAGTTGCAAGTATCTTGACCCTAGGATCCAGTCTGTGTATAGATGTATTCCCTGGTATATACTGTCCTATGGTTATATTATTTATCATATTAATTGCTCCTTAGATAATTAATAAGCTGATCATAAGCCTCATCTACCGATATACAGTCCTTTATTATTATCCCTTTTTTGCTCAACTCATTTACAAGCATAGTTACTTGTGGCACTCCAAGTCCAATACTACAAAGCAAATCAGACTGCTTAAAAACATTTCTTGGTGTATCGGTCAATATAATTTTGCCTTCGCTCATTACTATAACTCTATCTACTAAATTTGCTATATCTTCCATACTGTGTGAAACTAATATCACAGTTATCTTTTGTTTTTCATGAAGTCTTCTGATTTCGCTTAATATTTCATCGCGCCCCTTGGGATCTAATCCCGCTGTAGGCTCATCTAATACAAGCACCTGTGGCTGCATAGCTAGCACTCCAGCTATTGCTACTCTTCTTTTTTGTCCTCCACTAAGCTCAAAAGGAGATAAGTCTTTTATTTTATCATAGTCTAAGCCTACTAGGCCTAAAGCTTCTTTTACTCTCTCTTTTATCACCTTCGGAGATAGTCCTAGGTTTTGCGGTCCAAATGCAACATCCTTATATACCGTTTCTTCAAAAAGCTGATGCTCTGGATATTGAAATACAAGTCCAACCATCTGACGAATTTTCTTTAAAGAAACTCCTTTTTGTGTTATGTCAATTCCATCTATAATTATTTGACCTTCTGACGGCTTAAGCAGTACATTTAAATGTTGGATTAATGTTGATTTACCTGAGCCTGTATGGCCAATGAGACCTATAAACTCACCATTTTCTATTCTTAAATTAATATCTTTTAAAGCTTTGTGTTCAAACACAGTATCTTTCATATATGTATAAGAAAGATTTTTTATTTCAATCGGCATAACTCAACCACCATTTCTTCCACCGTTAATATATCAGGCGCAATGTTTATACTTGCTCTGTGTAGTCTGCTACTAAGTTCGGTGATTTGAGGCACATCTAAGCCTACTCCCTTAAGCTTATCTATTTCAACAAACACTTGCTTTGGTGTTCCTTGCATAAAAAGGCTTCCATTTTGCATTACATAAACTTTATCTGCTTTTACTGCTTCATCCATATAATGTGTTATTAAAACTATTGTAATTCCTTCTTCTTTATTAAGCTTCATTATAGTTTCAATAACATCTTTTCTACCTGAAGGGTCAAGCATTGCTGTCGGTTCATCTAGTACTATGCATTCCGGCTTCATTGCTATTATTCCAGCAATTGATATTCTTTGCTTTTGCCCACCTGACAAGTAGTGAGGAGCATCCTTTGCATAATCACTCATTTCAACTACTTTTAAAGCTTCATCAACTCTTCTTCTGATTTCTGAAGGTTCAATTCCTAAATTTTCTGGACCAAAGGCAACATCCTCTTCAACAACAGTTGCAACAATTTGATTGTCAGGATTTTGAAAGACCATGCCAGCAGTTTGTCTTATGCTCCAAGTATTTTCTTCAACTCTGGTATCTAAGCCTTTAACATATATTGCGCCCGTACTCGGTAAAAGCAGTGCATTGAAATGCTTAGCCAAGGTTGATTTACCTGAACCATTGTGACCCAATATAGCAATAAATTCACCCTTATTAATATCTATACTTACATCATTTATAGCAAGTGTTTTATGATTTTCATTTCCTAAATATTCAAAAACTACATTTTGTGCAGATATAATATTAGTCATATTATTCCTTCTTTGCTTTATTATTGTGTTCTTAATCACAATAATAATTATATCATTTTATTCTATAAATACTAAGGGCAAACATATAACTGTCCTTAGTATTTATTTACATAAAAACATAGGACTAAGTAAAAACTTAATCCCAGTTATTGTACCCTATTATACTAATTCAAGAACAACTATTTCTACAGCGTCGCCTCTTCTTGGCGCAACCTTTATAATTCTCGAATATCCACCGTTTCTTTCCTTGTACTTTGGAGCTATCTCATCAAATAACTTCTTAACAACGTCTTCTTTAGTTATATATGCTAATGCCTGACGTCTTGCGTGCAGGTCTCCTCTCTTTCCGAGAGTAATCATTTTTTCAGCTATGCTTTGGGTTTCCTTTGCTCTTGTTCCTGTTGTCATAATCTTGTCATGCTCTAAAAATGAAGTAACAAGATTTCTTAGCATCGCTCTTCTTTGGTCAGTAGGACGCCCTAGTTTTCTGTATCCTGCCATGTCAGCACCTCCTTTAAAACTTTATTAATCGTCGCTTGGCTTTAAGCTTAGTCCCAGTGCTTCAAGCTTTTGCTGTACCTCTTCAAGTGATTTTCTTCCAAGGTTTCTTACTTTCATCATATCATCTTCAGTTTTTTGTGTCAGCTCTTCAACAGTGTTAATGCCAGCACGCTTTAAGCAGTTAAAGGATCTTACAGAAAGATCAAGTTCTTCTATTGTCATTTCAAGAACCTTTTCCTTCTTATCTTCTTCCTTTTCTACCATGATTTCAACATTACCAACATGATCAGTAAGAGTTATAAACAGATTCAAGTGTTCACTAAGTATTTTTGCGCCCAAACTTATAGCTTCATCTGGCTTTGTAGTACCATTAGTCCATACTTCAAAAATCAATCTATCATAATCTGCAATCTGCCCTACACGGGTACTCTCAATTACATAGTTCACCTTTTTAATAGGTGTAAAGATTGAATCTATTGGAATAAGACCAATAGGCTGACCAGACTGCTTGTTACGTTCAGCAGTTACATAGCCTCTGCCTTTTTCTACTGTCATTTCCATGTAGAATCTGCTGTTATCACCTAGGAATGCTATGTGGTGATCCGGATTTAATACCTCAATATCCGCATCTGTAATGATATCTCCGGCTAGTACTTCATCGCCGCCTTGAACATCAATCTTGATTATTCTAGTATTATCTCCGTGCATTTTTAATGCTAAACCTTTAATATTCAGAATTAAATCAATTACATCTTCAGAAACCCCAGGAACTGCTGAGAATTCATGGAGAACACCATCTATCTTTAATGATGTAATCGCTGCACCTGGAAGTGACGATAGCAGAATACGTCTTAAGGAATTACCAAGGGTTATTCCAAAGCCTCTTTCTAGTGGTTCTATTACAAACTTGCCATAGGTAAAATCCGGTGACATTTCTATACATTCGATTTTTGGCTTTTCTATCTCTATCATCCTATTAAACCCTCCTTATTAAGCTGATTACCGTACTGGGCATTATATTTTCATAAAAAGCTAGCCATGCTTTATACTTATATATAATGCCTTATATCAATATTAGATATTTGAGGGTAACTGATTCATAAAATAAAACTATATCGTTATTATCTTGAATACAACTCTACTATTAAGTGCTCTTCTATTGGAATGTCAATATCTTCTCTAGCAGGTAGAGCTACTACTCTTGCTTCCATCATATCAGTATTTATTGTTAACCATTGTGGTGCAGTTTTTGCAGCTGCATTCTCGGTTAATGCTTTAAACTTCTCTGACTTCTTGCTTGTATCTTTTATAGCAATTAAATCATTAAGCTTTACTTTATATGAAGGAATATCAACTTTCTTACCGTTTACTGTAAAGTGACCATGTCTTACTAGTTGTCTTGCTTCTTTTCTTGATTCGCCATAGCCCATTCTGTAAGCAACATTATCAAGTCTTAACTCTAAAAGTCTTAACAAGTTTTCACCTGTTACTCCTTTTTCTCTTGCTGCTTCAGCAAAATATAATCTGAATTGATTTTCTAATATACCATATATTCTCTTAACTTTTTGTTTTTCTCTTAGTTGTAGTCCGTATTCGGATTGTTTCTTTCTACCTGTACCATGTTGACCTGGAGCATAAGCTCTTCTACCAACAGAACATTTGTCTGTGTAGCAACGGTCACCCTTTAAATACAGTTTCATGCCTTCTCTTCTACAGAGCTTGCATACAGCACCTGTATATCTTGCCATTTAATACAACACCTCCTATATATTATACTCTTCTGCGTTTTGGTGGTCTGCAGCCATTGTGAGGTATTGGAGTTACGTCTTTTATCAAGCTTACTTCCAGGCCTGCAGCTTGTAGAGCTCTTATAGCAGCTTCTCTACCTGAACCAGGTCCCTTTACATATACTTCGATATTTTTTAATCCATGCTCCATAGCTCCCTTAGCAGCTGTTTCAGCAGCCATTTGTGCCGCAAACGGTGTACTCTTTCTTGATCCTCTGAAACCCAATGAGCCAGCGCTTGACCATGAAAGTGCGTTACCGTGAAGGTCTGTCAAAGTTACTAGTGTATTGTTAAATGTTGACTGGATGTGTGCTGCTCCTCTTTCAACATTTTTTCTTTCTTTTCTTTTTCTAGCTTTTTTAGCCTTTGGCTTTGCTACCATTTTGCAAACCTCCTTTTCTATTTTCTTTTTGAACCAGATGTCCTTTTCTGGACCTTTTCTTGTTCTTGCGTTTGTCTTTGTTCTTTGACCTCTTACTGGTAGACCTCTTCTATGACGAAGTCCTCTATAGCAACCTATTTCTATTAATCTCTTTATGTTTAAAGCGATATCTCTCTTCAGGTCACCTTCAACTTTATGATTTCTATCGATGATTTCTCTTAACTTGCCTACTTCAGCTTCAGTCAGGTCCTTAACTCTTGTGTCAGGATTGATGCCTGCTTCAGCTAATATCTTATTGGAAGTTACTCTTCCAATACCGAATATATATGTGAGCCCTATTTCTACTCTTTTCTCTCTTGGTAAATCGATACCGGCAATTCTTGCCATTCGTTTTTACACCTCCAATATGCTCTTACAGTAATATTTATTTAGTAATCAAGACCACTCATAGGATTTTCCTAAAGTGCAGCCGCGCCTTGATTGTGGCTAACCCTGTTTTTGTTTATGTTTTGGATTTTCACAGATCACCATTACTCTGCCATGCCTTCTGATAATTTTACATTTTTCACAAATAGGCTTAACTGATGGTCTAACTTTCATCTTAAACCCTCCCTAATCATTTACCGCGCCATGTGATACGACCTCTAGTCAAATCGTATGGGGATAATTCGATTGTAACTTTATCTCCAGGTAATATTCTTATAAAATTCATTCTAAGCTTGCCTGAGATATGAGCTAATATTTTATGTCCATTTTCTAATTCTACTTGAAACATTGCATTTGGTAAAGCTTCAAGAACTTTACCTTCTACTTCTATTACATCATTTTTTGACATCGGGTAATCAAACCTCCTGTTCTCGATACGAATCAAGGGATTTAATATATTTACATATATCATTGTTTGTTACTGTTAAATTTTGCTGAAGCCTCTGCGATATCTCTTGTGAGATATGCTTGGTCAGTCTTATGTGCTTAAGTTTTTTCTTTTTGGGCCTTCAAGTTTTCTTGTGTCCCCATCTGAAATATAGACATACTGGTCATTAATTATGCAAGTTATAAGGAATTTTTTGTTTTCATCTCTACCAGCTGTTGCAATGACCATTTGTCCTAACTTAGCTTCATTCATACATTCACCTTCTATATAAACTTACAGTAAAGTAAGTAGCTCAGGTGCATCTTTTGTTATTATAATAGTATTTTCATAGTGTGCTGAGAGACTTCCATCAGCAGTCAGAACTGTCCAACCGTCGCTTAATGTCTTAACAGCATATTTACCTTGGTTTACCATGGGTTCAATTGCTAGTGCCATCCCAGCCGCTAATCTTGGCCTCTCCCTGCCAGTCCATAATTAGGTATTTGTGGATCTTCATGCATCAACTTTCCAATGCCATGACCTACAAAATCTCTTACTACTGAATATCCGTGGGTTTCAACATATTTTTGTACGTTATGGGATATATCCGATAGTCTATACCCTTCCCTCGCATACTCAATACCAGCAAAGAAACTTTCTTCAGTAACCTTAATTAACCTTTGAGCATCATCACTTATATTTCCTATTCCGTGAGTTCTTGCGGCATCTCCAACGTAGCCTTCATATGTAGCTCCTATATCAATGCCCACAATATCTCCGTCATTTAGAACTATATTACCTGGTATTCCATGCACTACTTGACTATTAACAGATGTACATATACTTGCAGGAAATCCATAATAACCTTTAAACGCAGGTTGTGCACCACATTTTATAATGTACTCCTCTGCAATTATATCGAGTTCTTTGGTTGTAATACCTGTTTTAATTACCTGTTTTAGGATCTCATGCGTTTCAGCAACTATTCTTCCTGCAATACGCATCAGTTCTATTTCCTTAGTTGATTTTATATTAATCATTAAAACTGCTCCAATGCTTTAGAAATATTTTGAAAAACAACCTCAGCATCAAGTTCCCCATTTACTGAAATTAAAATTCCTCTATTTTTATAGAAGTCGATTAATGGTTGAGTTTCTGTTTTGTATACCTTTAATCTATTAGCTACTGTTTCAGTCTTGTCATCGTCTCTAATATAAAGGCTACCTCCACATATGTCGCAAATTTCATCAACTATAGGTTTGTTATACATCAAGTTGTACGTTGCTGCACATTTACTACATACTCTTCTACCAGTCATTCTTTTAATAATTGCATCATCATTTACTTCTAAGCTTACAACTGCGTCTAACTTTTTACCGGAGTTTTTTAGTTCTTGCTCAAAAGCTTCTGCTTGAACAAGAGTTCTTGGAAAACCATCAAGCAAGAATCCAGCAATACAATCAGGTTGATCAAATCTATCTTCTACTATTTTAAGAGTAATTACATCAGGAACTAATAAGCCTTTATCAATATATTTTTTGGCTTCTATTCCTATTAATGTGCTTCTCCTAATATTGTCTCTAAATATATCCCCTGTTGATATGTGTGGAATATTGTAATTAGTAATAATCTTGCATGCTTGTGTTCCTTTACCCGAACCCGGAGAACCTAATAGTATAATCCTCATTTCTGATATCTCCTTCTACTTAAGGAATCCCTGATAATTTCTCATAATCATTTGTGCTTCTATTTGCTTTACGGTATCCATAGCAACACCAACTACAATTAGAAGTGAAGTACTACCAAAGTACACAGGTATATTAATTACTTTTAGTAATAATATTGGAACTATCGCAATAACTGCCAAGAATATAGCACCTACTAAAGTGACTTTGTTTAGTGACTTCATTATGAAATCAGCTGTTGGCTTACCAGGTCTAATACCAGGTATAAATCCGCCATACTTCTTAATATTGTTTGATACTTCTATAGGATTAAATGAAATTGCTGTATAGAAGAATGTAAATCCTATTATTAAAATTGCGTACAATAACGAATGTCCTATAGTACCCCAATCGAAGTATCTAGTCATAAATATATAGAAGCCTGAATTTGGGAAAAAGCTTGCTATTTGAGTCGGGAAAGATATAAGGGACATTGCAAATATTACTGGCATAACACCAGCTTGATTTACCTTTAAAGGAATATGTGTGCTTTGTCCACCATACATTTTTCTACCAACAACTCTTTTTGCGTACTGTACTGGTATTTTCCTTTGACCTTCTTGAATGTATATAATAGCCATTATTATAGCTAATGCAGCTATCAAGAAGATAGTCAAAGTCAAAATGTTTACAGACTTTGACAAGTATGAGGTATAAAGACTGTTGATTCCCCCAGGAATTCTAGAAATTATACCTGTGAAGATAAGTAGGGAAATACCATTTCCTATTCCTTTATCATTTATAAGCTCACCCAGCCACATTAGGAATGCTGTTCCTGCTGTTAGTGAAAGAGCTACTATTGCGTAAGTCCATAAGTTTCTTTCTACTAAATAGTATCTTAATCCAAAGCTTATAGCTATAGCTTGAATTAATGCTAAAACAACTGTTGCGTATCTAACATATTGTGCGATTTTTCTTCTGCCATCTTCGCCTTCTTTTGAAAGTGCTTCTAAGCTAGGAATAGCAATTGTTAGTAACTGCATTATTATAGAGGCATTGATATACGGTGATATACTCATTGTAAATATCGAAAAGTTGTTGAATGCTCCACCCGAAATTACGTCAAAGAAACCTAGTAATCCACCTGTTCCAACCAAGTTTTTAATAGCTTCAATGTCCATACCCGGTACCGATATAAATGTACCTGCTCTGAAAACTAAAAGCATTAGCAGGGTAAATACCATTTTATTTCTTAAGTCTGGGATCTTCCAAGCATTTCGTAAAGTGTTTAACACTTTAAATCACCTCTACCTTTCCTCCTGCTGCGGTTATTTTTTCTACTGCCGTTTTGCTGAACTTATGAGCTTGTATTGTTAAGCCCTTAGATATTTCGCCAGTGCCAAGTATTTTAACACCGCTTTTCATATTCTTTATAAGTCCTGCTTCTTTAAGATTATCTGGTGTAACAACCGCGCCATTTTCAAATATATCTAAATCCTCTAGATTTACAATGGCAAATTCTTTTCTAAATATGTTTGTAAAGCCAACCTTTGGAAGTCTTCTATATAAAGGCATCTGACCGCCTTCAAAGCCTATTCTAACTCCACCGCCAGAACGAGAATTTTGACCCTTCTGACCTTTGCCTGCTGACTTACCTTGTCCAGTAGCTGTTCCTCTACCGATTCTTTTCTTGTTCTTTGTTGAACCTTCTGCAGGTCTTAGCTCGTGCAACTTCATAGTTTACACCTCCTTGTTATATTTCCTTAACATCAACCAGATGTGAAACCTTATTTATCATACCTCTTATCTGAGGTGTATCTTCTTGTTGTACTTCACTGTTTAGCTTCTTTAGTCCTAAAGCTTTTACAGTAGCAACTTGATCTTGCTTTCTGCCTATTATACTTCTTACTAGTTTTATATTTAATTTAGCCAAGGTTTCTCCCTCCTTAACCTCTTATCTCTTCTACAGATTTACCTCTTAATTGTGCTACTTGTTCAACTGTTTTAAGAGTAGAAAGTCCCTGTATTGTAGCGTTTACTACGTTTCTTGGATTATTGGATCTAATGCACTTTGTTCTTATATCCTTTATACCTGCTAGCTCTAGTACTGCACGTACAGGACCACCAGCTATAACTCCAGTTCCTTCTTCTGCTGGCATTAACAATACAGTACCTGCACCAGCTATACCAGTGATTTGATGAGGTATTGTTGTTCCAACCATAGGAACCTTTACTAAATTTTTCTTTGCATCTTCTACGCCTTTTCTTATAGCTTCTGGAACTTCAACGGATTTGCCAGTACCAACGCCTACATATCCGTTACCGTCACCAACAACTACTATTGCACTAAATCTAAAGTTTCTTCCGCCTTTAACAACTTTAGCAACTCTGTTTATCGCAACAACTCTCTCTTTTAGATCAAGCTTGCTTGCATCTATTAGCTGCATTTATTTCCCTCCTTTGATTAGAATTCTAATCCAGCTTCTCTTGCTGCACTTGCAAGCTCGAGAATTCTTCCGTGATATATTAATCCGCCTCTATCAAACACTACTGTTGTAATACCTTTATCAAGGGCTCTTTTTGCTATCAGTTCTCCAACTTTTTTGCTGATTCCTTGTTGCCGCCATGACCAATTTGGTCCTTGACATCTTTATCTAAAGTTGAGGCTGATACTAAAGTTACACCTGATACATCGTCTATAACTTGTGCATATATATTGTTTAAGCTTCTGAACACATTTAAACGTGGTCTTGCAGCTGTACCATGCACTTTATTTCTGAGTCTTAAGTGTCTCTTTTTTCTTGCAACATTTTTACTTGCTTTAGTAATCACCCTATTTCACCCCTTTTTATTTCTTACCTGTTTTTCCTTCTTTACGTCTGATTACTTCGTCGCTGTATTTAATACCTTTACCTAGATATGGCTCAGGTTGTCTTACAGATCTGATGTTAGCAGCGTGTTGACCAACTGATTCCTTATTTGCACCTTTAATAACTATTTTATTTGGTGCTGGAACTTCAGTTGTGATACCTTCTGGATCTACAAGTTCAACAGGATGTGAGTAACCAATTGTTAAAACCAACTTGTTGCCTTGTTTTGTGCTCTATAACCAACACCGTTGATTTCTAAAGTTCTCTCAAATCCCTTTGATACTCCTTCTACCATGTTGTTTACTAGAGCTCTTGTAAGTCCGTGTAAAGATCTGTGAGCTTTTTCATCACTAGGTCTTCTAACGATTACTTTACCTTCTTCTATAGTAATAAGCATATCTTTATGCAATTTCTTTTCTAATTGTCCTTTTGGACCTTTTACTGTAACTAAATTCTCTTCAGCAATTTTTATATCAACGCCTTCAGGAATCGCTACAGGTAATCTACCTATTCTTGACATTCTTGCACCTCCTGTTCAAAAGATTTTACCAGATGTAGGCTAAAACTTCTCCGCCTATTCCTTGGCTTCTAGCAGTCTTGTCAGTCATTATGCCTCTTGATGTTGACAGAATAGCTATACCCAATCCACCTAATACCTTTGGTACTTCTTCCCTGTCTGCATAAACCTTTAAGCCTGGCTTACTTATTCTCTTAAGGCCTGTTATAACCTTTGACTTGTTAGCCCCGTATTTTAAAGTGATTCTTATATTACTTTTTGTGCCGTCTTCTAAAATTTCGAAGTCTTTTATATAGCCTTCTTCAAATAGTATTTTTGCTATAGCTTTCTTCATCTTTGAAGTAGGAACATCTACTTTTTCATGTTTGACAGTGTTTGCATTCCTAATACGTGTTAGCATATCAGCAATTGGATCACAAATAACCATTAAACCATAACCTCCCTTATTGTATAAGTTGTTATATGAGGATGTATATTATCCAGCGTTACCAGCTAGCTTTTTTAACTCCAGGTATTTGTCCTTTATATGCCAATTCTCTAAAGCATATACGGCAGACACCAAACTTTCTTAGATAAGCATGTGGTCTTCCGCACAATCTGCATCTACTATATGCTTGCGTAGAAAACTTTGGAGTCTTCTGCTGTTTTAGTACCATAGCTTTTTTAGCCAAATTAACCCCTCCTATCTATTGGTTTGTGTATGGCATTCCAAGAAGCTTTAAAAATTCTCTAGCTTCTTCATCAGTCTTAGCAGTAGTTACAAAGATTACGTCCATTCCTCTAACCTTATCTACCTTATCGTATTCTATTTCTGGGAATATAAGCTGTTCTTTTATTCCTAGTGCATAGTTACCTCTGCCATCAAATGCCTTTGTTGAAACACCTCTAAAGTCCCTAACTCTTGGTAGAGCAACATTGAACAATCTATCAGCAAACTCATACATTTTTTCTCCACGTAGGGTTACTTTAGCACCTATGTTCATGCCTTCTCTAACCTTAAAAGCAGCTATTGATTTCTTAGCTCTTGTTATTATTGGCTTTTGACCTGTAATCATTGCTAAGTCATTTACAGCTGATTCTAATCCCTTTGCATTATCCTTAGTATCACCAAGGCCCATGTTTACAACAATCTTTTCAAGCTTTGGTACTTGCATTGTGCTCTTATATTGGAACTTCTGCCTCAATGCAGGAGCTATTTCTTTCAAGTATCTTTCCTTAAGTCTATTCAAATTTACTACCTCCATTCAGAGCTAATTATTTATCAAATACATCTCCGCAGCTCTTGCAGTATCTTACTTTAGTTTGATCATTCAACATTTTGTGTCCTATTCTAACACCCTTTTGCACTTATCACACCAAATCATAACTTTTGAGCTAAACAATGGTGATTCTTGGTGTATAATTCCACCTTGCTGAACAGTCTTTGAAGGTTTCTTATGCTTTGTACTCACATTAATACCTTCAACTATTACTTTACTGTTTTTTGGTAATGCAACTAGCACCTTACCTCTTTTACCTTTATCTTTACCAGAGATTACAACTACTGAATCTCCTCTTTTTACGTGTAGCTTATTCGCTTCCATATTTGCCACCTCCTATTAAAGCACTTCTGGTGCGAGGGATAATATTTTCATGAACTCTTTATCTCTAAGTTCTCTCGCAACTGGTCCAAATATACGAGTGCCCTTGGGCTGCTTATCATCTTTTATAATTACTGCTGCATTATCATCAAATCTGATATAACTTCCGTCTGCTCTTCTTAAACCCTTAATAGTTCTAACAATAACAGCCTTTACTACATCACCCTTTTTAACAACACCGCCTGGTGTTGCATCTTTAACAGAAGCAACTATTATATCACCAATATTTCCATATCGTCTCATTGAACCGCCCATAACACGGATACACAACAATTCTTTTGCACCGGAATTATCTGCTACATTTAGACGACTTTCTTGTTGTATCATTTATAACCCTCCTTCCGGAATTTTACTTAGCTTTTTCCATTATCTCAACAAGTCTCCATCTTTTTTCCTTACTTAGAGGTCTTGTTTCCATAATTTTTACTGTGTCACCTATATTACACTCATTGTTTTCGTCGTGTGCTTTGAACTTAGTAGTTCTCTTAACAGACTTCTTATATAATGGGTGACGAACCAAAGTTTCGATAGAAACAACAATTGTTTTATCCATCTTGTCGCTTACTACTTTACCGATTCTGGTTTTTCTATCATTTCTTTCAACTGATTGCATAACATAAACCTCCTATCTTACTTTGCCTCAACTGATTTGAGTTCTCTTTCTCTAAGGATGGTTTTTATTCTAGCTATAGACTTTTTAACATCTCTAACTCTTAACGGATTTTCCAGCTGACCAGTAGCCATTTGGAATCTCAAGTTGAATAGTTCACCCTTAAGCTCAACTAATTTTTGCTCTAATTCACTTATTGACATATCTCGCATTTTATTAGCTTTCATTTACATCACCAACCATTTCCTCAGTTTCTTGGCGAGTAACAAACTTAGTCTTTATAGGAAGTTTATGCTGAGCAAGCCTCATAGCTTCTCTTGCAACTTCTTCACTTACGCCAGCCATCTCAAAAAGTACTCTGCCTGGTTTAACTACTGCTACCCAGTACTCTGGTGAACCTTTACCGGATCCCATACGTGTTTCTGCAGGCTTTTCAGTAACTGGCTTATCTGGGAATATCTTTATCCAGATACTACCGCCTCTTTTAGTATATCTTGTCATTGCTTGTCTAGCAGCTTCTATTTGATTGCTTGTTATCCAAGCAGGTTCTAATGCTTGGATTCCGTATTCGCCGTAAGCTATAAAGTTACCTCTGGTAGCTTTACCTGTCATTCTGCCTCTCATTTGTTTACGACGCTTTACTCTTTTTGGCATTAACATTTATGCTTCTCCTCCTTCCACAACTGTTTCAGCTACTGCCTTTTTAGCTTTAGCTACTGGAAGAACCTCCCCTTTGTATATCCAAACTTTTACTCCTATTCTGCCATATGTTGTATGTGCTTCTGCAACACCATAATCAATATCGGCTCTTAAAGTTTGGAGAGGAATAGTTCCTTCACGATACCATTCACTTCTAGCAATTTCAGCTCCGCCAAGTCTTCCAGCACACATTGTCTTTATACCCTTAGCTCCGCTTCTCATTGTTCTTTGCATTGTTTGCTTCATTGCTCTTCTGAAGGAAATTCTCTTTTCAAGCTGTGCAGCTATGTTTTCAGCTACCAGTTGTGCATCCATTTCTGGAACTTTTACTTCAGTTATATTAATATTGATATTCTTACTAGCAACCATTGCTTCTACTTGCTTTCTTAAAGCTTCAATTCCTGAACCACCTTTACCAATTATGATACCTGGTTTAGCAGCATGTATATTGATTCTTAATCTAGCAGCAGTTCTTTCTATTTCGATTCTTGATACACCAGCTATAAAAAGCTTGGCTTTCAAAAATTCTCTTATTTTATGGTCTTCAACTAAGAAATTAGCAAAATCTTTATCATTTGCATACCACTTAGTATCCCAATCTTTTATAATACCAACTCTTATTCCATGTGGATTTACCTTTTGGCCCACTAAGATTACCTCCTTTATTCTTTTTCTTTAACTACTAATGTCATGTGACATGTTCTCTTTAAAATTCTAACGCCACGGCCCTTTGAAGCAGCTCTGAACCTCTTTAAAGTTGGCCCTTGTGTTGAATAAGCTTCCGCTACATACAACTTATCGACATTCATTTCGTAATTATTTTCTGCATTTGCTACTGCTGACTTTAATAGCTTTTCCAATATTGGAGAAGCAGCCTTTGGAGTATGCATTAATATTGCAAACGCGTCTCCTATTCTTTTACCTCTGATTAAGTCTATAACTATATTAACCTTTCTTGAGGACATTCTTATATATCTAACGTGTGCTCTCGCTTCCACAGGATATACCTCCTTCCAAACTCGATTGTCTTGTCTATTGTTATCTTATTTTAATGCTGTTGACCTTTCAGTATGATTGCCATGACCCTTGAAAGTTCTAGTTGGTGCAAACTCACCAAGTTTATGTCCAACCATATCTTCAGTCATATATACTGGAACGTGCTTTCTTCCATCATAAACAGCAATTGTGTGTCCTACCATATCTGGAAATATTGTTGATCTTCTTGACCATGACTTTATTACTGTCTTCTTACCGGCATCGTTCATTTCTATTATTTTAGCCAACAGTTTTTCATCAACATAAGGACCTTTTTTGTTGAACGGCTCATTAAATTGCCTCCTTCCTGCTTTATGCTACTCGAAATTTGCTTTTTGAATTTTTTATTAAAATTGAATTACTTTGTATTTCTTCTCTTAACAATAAACTTTGTTGAAGACTTCTTTTTATTTCTAGTCTTGTAACCAAGTGTTGGTTTACCCCAAGGAGTAACTGGACCTGGTCTACCAACTGGTGCTTTACCTTCACCACCGCCGTGTGGGTGATCGCATGGATTCATTACAGAACCTCTTACTGTAGGTCTTATACCTAAGTGTCTTGTTCTTCCTGCGCTACCTAGTCTAATGTTTTCAAAGTCTAAGTTGCCCACTTGACCGATTGTAGCTTTGCACTCTATTCTTATCATTCTAACTTCGGTTGATGGAAGTCTTACTTGAGCGTAGTCGCCTTCTTTTGACATCAGCTGAGCTGAATTACCTGCTGCTCTAACAAGTTGTGCTCCCTTACCAGCCTTTAGTTCTATGTTGTGGATTATTGTACCAACAGGTATATTTTTAAGTGGTAAACAGTTACCTACTTTTATATCTGCTGATGCAGATGAGATAACTTTATCGCCAACCTTTAATCCATTAGGAGCTATTATATATCTCTTTTCACCATCTAAGTAAGTAATAAGAGCTATATTAGCTGATCTGTTTGGATCATACTCTATTGTTGTTACATTTGCAGGTATATCCATCTTGTCTCTTTTAAAATCTATAATTCTGTATTTTCTCTTATGTCCTCCGCCTTGATGTCTTACAGTAATCTTACCGTAGTTATTTCTACCAGCTTTACTTTTCAATATTTCAACCAGAGACTTTTCTGGTTCAGTTCTTGTAATTTCTTCAAAGGTTGAAACTGTCATGAAACGTCTAGCCGGAGAAGTCGGATTATACTTTCTTATAGCCATTGTTTCTCCTCCTTTTCTTGTAACGAGTTTACTGTCATTTCAAGTTGTCTTTTTATAGACCTTCGAAGAATTCGATTCCCTTACTATCAGCAGTTAGCTTTACCATTGCTTTCTTATAGCTAGGTCTTCTTCCTTCGCTTTTACCCATTCTCTTCATTTTTCCCATTACTCTTACTGTATTAACTTTATCTACCTTTACTTTGAAGATTTCTTCAACAGCTTTTTTAATCTCGGTTTTGTTTGCATTTACATCAACAATAAAGGTGTATTTCTTATCAGCCATTTCGTTCATGCTTTTTTCTGTTATAACAGGCTTTCTTACTATATCATAAGAATTCATTATGCATACACCTCCTGAACCTTTAGTGCAGCTTCTTTAGTTATTATGAACTTATCACAATTTAGGATATCGTATACATTTAATGTGTTCACAAGGGCTATTTTAACACCCTCTATATTTCTTGCTGATTTTTCTACATTCTCATTCTTTTCTGCCAATACCAATAAGATTTTTGCTTCAGCCTTTAAGCTATCAAGCATGCTAACAACCTGCTTTGTTTTTGGTGCTGCAAAGTTAAGTTCGTCAACAACGATAATTTCGTTATCCACTACCTTTGAGCTCAAAGCTGATTTCATAGCAATTCTCTTTATTTTCTTTGGCACTGAATATCTGTAGGATCTTGGCTTTGGAGCAAATACGACACCACCATGTCTCCATTGTGGAGATCTAGTGCTACCTTGTCTTGCTCTGCCTGTTCCTTTTTGTCTCCAAGGTTTTATTCCTCCGCCTCTTACTTCTGCTCTTGTAAGAGTGGATTGAGTACCTTGTCTTCTATTAGCAAGAAGCATCTTTACTACTTGATGCATTGCTTCTACGTTGATGTTTGCACCAAACGTGTTCTCGTTTAATTCCATTTCACCAACTTGATTTCCATTTATGTTATATACCGCTACATTAGGCATAACATATCCTCCTTTCTCTTAACGTATATTAAGCCTTTACGGAATCCTTTATCATAACTAATGAACCCCTAATACCAGGCACTCCGCCCTTAACCAATATAACGTTTCTTTCTGGGTCTACCATTACTACTTCTAGGTTCTGAACTGTAACATGCTGATCGCCCATATGTCCAGGAAGCTTCTTACCCTTAAATGTTCTTGATGGGTCAGATGATGCTCCCATAGAACCTGCTTGTCTATGGTATTTTGAACCGTGAGACATTGGTCCTCTGGAGAAGTTGTGTCTCTTAATTGCGCCTTGAAATCCTTTACCCTTTGAAACTCCACTTATATCAACCTTATCTCCCACTTGGAAAACATCAGCCTTTAATTCTTGACCTACTTCAAAGTTTTCTGTACCTTCAAGTCTAAATTCTCTTAAATACTTCTTTAATGCTACCTTTGCTTTTGCAAAGTGACCTTTTAATGGCTTTGTTACTCTTCTTTCTTTTGTATCTACAAATCCAACCTGTATTGCTGCATAACCGTCGTTTTCAACAGTTTTCTTTTGCACTATAACGTTTGGACCTGCTTCAATAACAGTTACTGGCAATGCCCTGCCTTCGCCATCAAACACTTGAGTCATTCCTACTTTTTTACCAAGTATTGCTTTTTTCATTGTTCCACCTCCATAATTTACAGCGGATCACCTTTAAGTGATCATACTAAATCGATTAGGATACATTCATATCTTTATCAATTAAAGTTTAATTTCAATATCTACACCTGCTGGTAAATCAATTCTCATAAGTGAATCAATTGTCTTTGGTGTTGGGTTTAAGATATCAATCAATCTCTTATGAGTTCTCTGTTCAAACTGTTCTCTTGAGTCTTTATACTTATGAACCGCTCTAAGAATTGTAATTATTTCCTTCTCAGTTGGCAGCGGAACTGGACCTGATACCTTTGCTCCTGTTCTCTTTGCAGTTTCAACAATTTTTTCAGCAGATTGATCAATTAAAGCATGATCATATGCCTTTAATCTTATTCTGATTTTTTGCTTTGCCATTTTGTTCCCTCCTTTTCATCGCACGCTATTTTTCTTACGTACGACCGCATTCTGCAATACACTTATCCGGGTGTGTTCTATTTTTAATTTTTGTGTGCCTTTTGACACACAACACAATCTCTGATACGTAATGCAGTAGGTCGCCCGGTTTAAAATCGGACATTACTCCATAAGAATTAACCAGTATCTGTTTTCCCAATGGCATGAGTAACACTCACTGCAACCTCTTACTTCATCGTATGCTAATTACACAACCTTATATATTTTATAATATATTTTGACAGATTGCAAGCATATTAGCACAATTTTTTTTAAAATTTTAAATATTTTTTTCTAGGTAAACATAATCCTAAAGGACTAGGTATTCCTAGTCCTTTAGGTATCATGTTTAAGAGACATTTTTGTCTTATAATTAAATATGAATTTCGTGCTATTTGAACAATATTAAATGTTTAGCACAAATCATTTTAATTATTAAGCTATGATTGAAGCAACTGCTCCTGCTCCTACTGTTCTTCCGCCTTCACGGATAGCGAATCTTAATCCTTCTTCCATAGCGATTGGTGTGATTAGCTTGATTGTCATTTCTACGTTGTCACCAGGCATACACATTTCAATGCCTTCTGGCAAGCTCTATTACTCCTGTTACGTCTGTTGTTCTGAAGTAGAACTGTGGTCTGTATCCATTGAAGAATGGAGTATGTCTTCCGCCTTCTTCTTTTGTCAATACGTATACTTGTGCTTTGAAATGTGTATGTGGCTTGATTGAACCTGGCTTTGCAAATACTTGTCCTCTTTCGATGTCTGTTCTTTGAACACCTCTTAATAGTGCTCCGATATTGTCTCCTGCTTGTGCTTGATCAAGAAGCTTTCTGAACATTTCAACGCCTGTTACAACTGTTGATTTTGGTGCTTCTGAAAGTCCTACGATTTCAACTGTCGTCTGATACCTTTACAACACCTCTTTCAACTCTACCTGTTGCAACTGTACCACTTCCTGTGATGGAGAATACATCTTCTACAGGCATTAAGAATGGTTTGTCAACTTGCTCTTTCAGGTGTTGGAATATACTCATCTACTGCCTTCATCAACTTTAGTATTCCACTGCACCACTCACAGCTTTCTTCTCCGCATCCGCATTCTAATGCTTTTAATGCTGATCCTGTTATGATTGGAATATCATCTCCTGGGAAATCATATTGTGTAAGAAGTTCTCTGACTTCCATTTCAACTAATTCTATAAGTTCTGCATCATCTACCATATCACTTTGTTTAGGAATACTACGATGTATGGTACTCCAACCTGTCCTGAAAATAGTATATGTTCTCTTGTCTGTGGCATTGGGCCATCAGCTGCTGAAACTACCAATATTGCTCCGTCCATCTGTGCTGCGCCTGTGATCATGTTCTTTACATAGTCAGCATGACCTGGGCAGTCAACGTGTGCATAATGTCTGTTTGCTGTCTCATACTCAACGTGTGCTGTGTTAATTGTGATTCCTCTTTCTTTTTCTTCTGGTGCCTTGTCAATTTCATCATATCTTGTTGCTGTTGCTCCACCGAACTTTGACAATACTGTTGTTATTGCTGCTGTTAATGTTGTCTTACCATGGTCAACATGACCGATTGTTCCTATGTTTACATGAGGCTTATTTCTTTCAAATTTTGCCTTTGCCATTTTATTTATTCCTCCTTTAATATCAAATCTTTATAAAGGCCTATATAAATGCTGTTACTCTTTAGCAATCAGTTTTTATATATTTAACGGGCAGAGCATTGTCTGCCCGTTTATATTATTACTTAATTACTTGCTTCCTGCAATCTTCTCTGTAATGCTCTTTGGAACCTCTTCGAAATGATGCATTTCCATTGAATATACGCCTCTACCTTGAGTTCTTGAACTAAGTCAGTTGCATAACCGAACATTTCAGAAAGTGGAACGAAGGATCGGATAACCTGAGCACCCATTCTTGCTTCCATACCTTCGATTCTACCTCTTCTGGAGTTCACATCTCCCATTACATCACCCATATATTCCTCAGGTACTGTAACTTCAACCTTCATTATTGGTTCAAGAAGTACTGGATCTGCTTTACGCATGCCATCCTTAAAAGCCATTGAACCAGCAATTTTAAATGCCATTTCAGAAGAATCAACTTCATGGTATGAACCGTCAAATAAGTGTAACCTTAACATCAAGAACCTGATATCCACCAAGTACACCATTTTTCATAGCTTCTTCTATACCGGCTTCAACTGGCAGCGATATATTCTCTTAGGAATAGCTCCACCAACAATTTTATTAACAAATTCAAAGCCTGTTCCAGGCTTCTTTTGGTTCAAGCTCCAGCCATACATGACCATATTGTCCCTTACCACCTGACTGTCTTACAAATTTGCCTTCTGACTTGTACCTTTCTTCTAATAGTTTCCTTATAAGCAACCTGTGGTTTGCCTACATTTGCTTCACTTGAATTCCCTAAGCATTCTGTCAACGATAATTTCAAGATGAAGTTCACCCATACCTGCAATAATAGTCTGACCTGTTTCCTCGTCAGTATATGTCTTAAAGGTAGGATCTTCTTCTGCAAGCTTTTGAAAGTGCAATACCCATCTTATCTTGACCTGCTTTTGTTTTTGGTTCAATAGCAACATTGATAACAGGCTCAGGGAACTCCATTGATTCAAGTATAACTGGATTATCCTCATTCACAGTGTATCTCCTGTTGTCGTATCCTTAAGACCAACAGCTGCTGCAATATCTCCAGTATAAACTCCTTCATGTTCTTCCCTGTGATTAGCATGCATCTGCACGATTCTTCCAATTCTTTCTCTTTTACCCTTTGTTGAGTTATAAACATAAGAGCCTGCTTGAATATTACCTGAATAAACTCTGAAGAAACAAAGCTTTCCAACAAAGGGGTCAGCCATGATTTTGAATGCAAGAGCAGAAAAAGGTTCTTTATCATCTGCTTGTCTCACTATCTTCTCTTCGCCATCCCATGAGTATACCCTCTATTGGAGGAATATCAAGTGGTGATGGCATATAGTCGACAACAGCATCCAGCATTTCCTGAACACCCTTGTTCTTATATGATGAACCACATATTACAGGAATCAATTTTACGCTTATAGTTGCCTATTCTTAATACCTTTTCTATTTCTTCCTCGGTAATTCTTCTCCTTCAAGATACTTCATCATTAATTCTTCATCTTGTTCAGCAACTGCTTCAATCATTATTTCTCTGTATTCTTCAACATACATCCTTCATAGTCTTCTGGTATTTCAGACTCCTCTCAATATCTTTTCCAAGATCATCTTTATAGATATATGCTTTCATCTGTAACAAGGTCAACTATACCCTTAAAATTATCTTCTGCTACCTATTGGAAATTGAATCGGTACTGCATTGGCATGCAATCTTTCTTTCATCATACTGTACAACTCTTAAGAAATCTGCACCCATAATATCCATTTTATTAACATAAGCCATTCTTGGAACATTATATTTATCAGCCTGACTCCATACAGTTTCTGATTGAGGCTCAACTCCACCCTTTGCACAGAACACTGCTACTGCACCATCGAGAACACGTAATGATCTTTCAACTTCAACAGTAAAGTCCACGTGACCTGGCGTATCAATAATATTTATCTTATGATCTTTCCATTCAGCAGTAGTTGCTGCAGAAGTAATTGTTATACCTCTTTCCTGCTCTTGCTCCATCCAGTCCATAGTTGCAGTACCTTCATGTACTTCACCTATCTTATAAGTTTTACCTGTATAAAACAGAATTCTTTCTGTTGTTGTGGTCTTTCCTGCATCAATATGAGCCATAATTCCTATATTTCTTGTTTTTTCTAAAGGATATTGCCTAGGCACATTTATCCTCCTTTCTATTGCTTAAATAACAAATTAAGTGACCTAATAATCTAATATTCTGCGTAAAAATCAAATTGTTTATACAAAAATGCTTATTGCTCATTACTAAATTAGAATCTGTAATGTGCAAATGCCTTATTGGCTTCAGCCATCTTATGCGTATCTTCTTTCTTCTTTACGCTAGCACCTACGTTGTTTGCAGCATCCATAATTTCAGCCGGCGAGTCTTTCTCTCATTGTTCTTTCGCCTCTTTTTCTTGAATAATCAATTAACCATCTCATACCTAGAGCCTGTCTTCTTTCAGGTCTTACTTCAATAGGAACCTGATATGTTGCTCCACCTATTCTTCTTGCTTTAACTTCAAGAACAGGCATGATATTGTTCATAGCTGTTTCGAAAACTTCCATAGGCTCTTTGCCAGTCTTTTCTCTTATGATATCGAAGGCATCATATATAATCTTTTGTGCAACACCCTTCTTTCCATCATACATAATGTTGTTGATAAGTTTTGTAACAATCTTATCCTTATAAATTGGATCTGGTAAAACATCTCTTTTTGGAATATAACCTTTTCTTGGCACTTTACTTCCCTCCTTAATACGAAATTGAATCTCATCGGTACTCGGTAGCATTGTAGCTACCGTTGTGCGCTAATATATATTTATACAGTTAAAAAAAACTGTTAATTACATTCGCACATATTATTTCTTAGGTTTCTTTGCTCCGTACTTTGATCTGCTTTGCTTTCTGTTAGCAACACCAGCAGTATCAAGTGTACCTCTTATAATGTGGTACCTTACGCCTGGTAGGTCTTTTACTCTACCGCCTCTGATAAGAACAACACAGTGTTCTTGTAGGTTATGTCCTATTCCAGGAATATATCCAGTTACTTCTATACCATTTGTAAGACGAACTCTGGCAATTTTTCTCAAAGCTGAGTTTGGCTTCTTAGGTGTAGTAGTTTTTACAACTGTACATACGCCTCTTTTTTGTGGACTTCCCTTCAGTGCTGGAGCAGTTGATTTATACTCAACTCTTTCTCTGCCATTTCTTACTAGCTGGTTAATTGTTGGCATTTGATTGCACCTCCTTTAATTTGTGTATATATAACAACAAGATAAATTAATATTTATCTGTTCTTAACATGATTAACAAATATAAAAAATATATAGATACCCCTTCACTTATGAAGGGGTATCTTATTACTGTTTTTATTGAAATACTAGGCTAGTTTAATATAACAGCTGCCGTTGAAGCACCAATATCTATACCACATGCTTCTCCGAGTTCCTTCATTGTACTTACATATACAATTTCCAAATTTTTTTTATTACATGCCTCGACTACTGATTTTTTTATAAAATCATCGCAATCATAAGCTAAGTATATCTTCATCATCAGGCCATTTTCAATAGCTTTTAGTGTTTGTTTCAGCCCAATGATTATGTTTGAAGAGTTTTTTATGTTTAGCATACAATCACTCCTTACATTAAAGAGTAAATTTCAAGCTTATGCTTCCATTGCTCTCATACGCACTAAATCATTTTAGCACTAGATGTATTTTTCTGTCAAGCGTTTTCTGTTGTCTCTTCTAATGTTTTTATTGAAATATCCTTATAACGCTTTAATCCGGTTCCAGCAGGTATCAGTTTACCAATTATTACATTTTCCTTCAAGCCTACCAGCGGATCAATCTTACCCTTTATCGCTGCTTCAGTCAGTACTCTTGTAGTTTCCTGGAAGGAAGCTGCTGACAAGAAGGAATCAGTAGCAAGAGATGCCTTAGTAATACCAAGAAGTGCTCTTTTTCCCTGTGCTAGCCTCGCCGCCTTCTTGCACTATCTTTTGCATTTTCTTCTTCAAAGTCGAACATATCAACTAAACCGCCAGGCAACAAATTTGTATCTCCCTGCTTCATCAATCTTTACCTTTCTAAGCATCTGTCTTACAATAACTTCTATATGCTTATCAGTTAATATCAACACCCTGCAGTCTGTAAACTCTTTGAACTTCCTGAAGCAGATATGACTGAACTCCTGTACATTCCTTTAATCTTCAAAATATCATGAGGATTTACAGAACCTTCGGTAATTTCATCACCAGCTTCAACTACTTCACCATCAGTAACCTTAATTCTTGAACCATATGGAATAGATAAGTTCTTGCATCTCCATCTTCGCCTGTTACAACTATTTCCTTCTTCTTTCTTTGATCTCACTAATCTTAACAGTACCAGTAATTTCAGAAATTATTGCAAGTCCTTTTGGCTTTCTTGCTTCAAAAAGTTCTTCAACACTGGAAGACCCTGTGTAATATCATCACCGGCAACACCGCCTGTATGGAAGGTTCTCATAGTAAGCTGAGTACCTGGTTCACCTATGGACTGTGCTGCTATAATACCAACTGCTTCACCTACATTAACAGTCTTCACCATGTTGCAAGGTTTGCGCCATAGCATTTTGCACATACACCATGTCTTGAATGACAGTTAAGTACTGATCTGATATTAACCTTCTTTATACCTGCTTCAATAATTTTATTGGCATTATTTCAGAAATCAATTCATCCTTTTTAACCATTACTTCACCGGTTTTAGGATGAACTATATCTGCCATTGCATATCTACCATCTAATCTTTCAACTAACTTTTCTATTACTTCATTTCCATCTTTTATTTCAACAACCATTCAAGCCTTCTTCTGTACCACAGTCATCTTCTCTTACAATAACATCTTGACTTACATCAACAAGACGTCTAGTCAGATAACCTGAGTCTGCTGTTCTGAGTGCTGTATCTGCAAGACCTTTCTGGCTCCATGAGTGGATATGAAGAATTCCAAAACATCAAGTCCTTCACGGAAGTTTGCCTTGATAGGAATTTCTATGATTCTTACCAGAGGTATCCGCCATAAGACCTCTCATACCTGCCAGCTGTTTAATCTGGTTAATACTACCTCTTGCTCCAGATGTAGCCATCATAGTAAACAGGGTTTAACCTATCTAAGTTTGTCCATCAAGGCCTCTGTTACTTCATCTGTAATCGTTTTCCAGGTTTCTATTACTTGCTCATATCTTTCTTCGTTTGATATAAGTCCTCTTCTATACATCTTTTCTATCTTATCAACTCTTTCGTCTCCTTTAGATAGAAGACTCTTTCTTAGCCTCTGGGATTACCATATCTGAAATACTTATTGTAACAGCACCTTTAGTTGAGTAGTTAAAGCCCAATCTCTTTATCTCATCTAGAACTATAGCTGTCTTTGTGTTTCCATGAACTTCTAAAACACTTGTCAATTATCTTACCCAGCATCTTCTTGTCTATAGGCTTTAAATTGCCATCCGACTCTTTAGGATCAACCTCGAGTTCGAATAAACTGTCTTCTGTATCTCTCTTTACCAAACCCAAATCCTGAGGAATTGATTCATTGAATATGAGTCTTCCTACTGTATTCTCAATTAGTTTATGCTTCTTAACTCCATTAATTTCTCTTTCTAGTCTTACCTTTACCATTGCATGAAGTGCTACTTCACCAACATCATATGCCATTATGCATTTCATCAATACTGGAAAATACCTTTCCTTCACCCTTTTCTCCAGGTACATGAATAGTAAGATAATAGATACCCAGAACCATGTCCTGTGTAGGACTCACAACAGGTTTTCCATCCTTAGGCGCCAAAATGTTGTTTGCAGAAAGCATAAGGAATCTTGCTTCTGCTTGTGCTTCAACTGACAATGGAACGTGAACTGCCATCTGGTCTCCGTCAAAGTCTGCATTATATGCAGTACATACCAACGGATGAATCTTTAATGCTCTTCCTTCAACCAATACCGGCTCAAAGGCTTGGATACCAAGTCTATGAAGAGTTGGTGCACGGTTTAACAATACAGGATGTTCCTTAATAACTTCTTCAAGAACATCCCATACTTCTGGCTTAACTCTTTCAACCATTCTCTTTGCACTTTTTATATTATGTGCAAGTCCATCATTAACAAGTCTTTTTCATTACAAAAGGCTTAAACAGCTCAAGTGCCATTTCCTTTGGCAAACCGCACTGGATAAAGCTTAAGCTCTGGTCCAACAACAATAACAGAACGTCCAGAATAGTCAACACGTTTTCCAAGTAGGTTTTGTCTGAAACTTCCTTGCTTACCCTTTAGCATATCACTTAAGGATTTAAGTGGTCTGTTTCCAGGACCTGTTACAGGTCTTCCTCTTCTGCCGTTATCAATAAGTGCGTCAACTGCTTCCTGCAGCATTCTCTTTTCATTTCTGACAATAATATCAGGTGCTCCAAGATCAAGCAGTCTTTTAAGTCGGTTATTTCTGTTTATAACTCTTCTATAAAGGTCATTTAAATCAGAAGTGGCAAATCTTCCGCCGTCCAACTGAACCATAGGTCTTAAATCTGGCGGAATAACTGGAACTACATCAAGAATCATCCATTCAGGCTTATTGCCTGATATTCTGAAAGCTTCAACAACTTCAAGTCTTTTAACGGTTCTAATTCTCTTCTGTCCTGTACTATCCTTAAGCTCAGCTCTTAATTCCTTTGAAAGACTTTCTAAGTCAAGCTCAACAAGAAGTTCCTTAACTGCTTCGGCACCCATACCTGCTTTAAATCTATTACCGTATTTTTCTATATTTTCTCTGAATTCCTTTTCAGTCAAGCATTTGTTTCTTTGATAGAGGTGTATCACCTGGATCAATAACTATATAAGAAGCAAAATATAATATTTTTTCAAGGGCTCTTGGTGACATATCAAGTATCAGACCCATTCTACTTGGTATACCTTTGAAATACCAAATATGAGAAACAGGAGCAGCAAGTTCAATATGCCCCATTCTTTCTCTTCTAACCTTGATTTCGTAACTTCAACACCGCAACGGTCACAAACAATACCTTTATATCTGATTCTCTTATATTTACCGCAATGACATTCCCAATCCTTTGTAGGTCCAAATATTTTTTCGCAGAAAAATCCTTCCTTTTCAGGCTTTAAAGTTCTATAGTTTATTGTTTCAGGTTTTTTAACTTCACCCCTTGACCATTCTCTGATTTTCTCAGGAGAAGCCAAACCTATTTTTAATGCATCAAAATTATTTAATTCAAACAAGGAGTTATCTCTCCCTTCATCTTTAATTATTTAAGATTAAAATTCGTCTTCTTCAAAGTTCTCTTCTTCTTTAGGTAACAGTATCTCGTCAAACTCTAGTTCGCCTTCAAAATCTTCAAATTCTTCTACTTCTTCTATTTCCTCTACTTCTTCTGCGAATATTTCTACGGTTTGTTGTTCACCATTATACGGTAAACTTGTGAAGTCCATATCTTCTCTATTCTCAATTTCAACGCCTAGATCTTCAACATCATCTTCAACTGATTCTTTTATAGCTATTTCTTCGTTTTCTTCGCTTAATACCTTAACATCCAAAGCTAAGCTTTGAAGTTCTTTAATCAATACCTTAAAGGATTCCGGAATTCCTGGTTCTGGAATATTTTCGCCCTTTACTATGGCTTCATAGGTTTTCACTCTACCTACAACATCATCTGACTTAACAGTCAGTATTTCCTGAAGAGTATACGCTGCTCCATATGCTTCCAATGCCCAAACTTCCATTTCGCCGAATCTCTGTCCTCCGAACTGTGCTTTACCTCCAAGTGGCTGCTGTGTAACCAAGGAGTATGGTCCAGTAGATCTTGCATGAATCTTATCGTCAACAAGATGCGAAAGCTTTAAAATATACATATATCCTACTGTAACTTTGTTATCGAAGTATTCACCGGTACGTCCATCCCTTAGCTGTATTTTCCCTGTAGGATTTAATTCAATCTCATCAACTGGTGTTTCAGCAAACATTTTAATTATTGACTCTAATGCCTCAATATTATATAAATCAGAGGATTTTATCTTTTCTTTAATCTTTGCCAGTTTACTATCAACTTTGAAAACATCATCTTTGATAAATTCGTTTACAATTGCTATTTTTTCTTCGATACCTTCTGTTTTCTCAGTTATCAGCTTTTCTCTAGCTATTTTCAAGTTCTTGTTTACTTGAATATACTTTATTTGCTGATTCTATAGTTTCCATTATATCGTCTTCGTTTGCTCCATCAAATACAGGTGTAGCAATCTTCCAGCCAGAGCTTTAGCAGCATAACCCAAGATGTACTTCAAGCACCTGTCCGATATTCATACGAGAAGGAACACCCAGAGGATTAATACAATTTCAAGTGGAGTACCATCTGGCAAGAATGGCATATCTTCTTCAGGAAGCATTCTTGAAATAACACCCTTGTTTCCATGTCTTCCAGCCATCTTGTCTCCAACTGATATCTTTCTTTTTTGAGCTATATAACATCTTACAAGCTGATTTACTCCCGGAGGCAATTCATCTCCATTTTCTCTTGTAAATACCTTTACATCAACAATTATACCGGATTCACCATGAGGAACTCTAAGAGAAGTATCTCTTACTTCTCTGGCTTTTTCACCAAATATAGCCCTGAAGAATCTTTCTTCTGCAGTAAGCTCTGTTTCTCCCTTTGGAGTTACCTTACCAACCAAAATATCTCCAGCTCTAACTTCTGCTCCTATTCTTATAATGCCTCTTTCATCAAGATCCTTAAGGCTTCTTCGCCGACATTGGGAATATCTCTTGTAATTTCTTCAGGTCCAAGCTTTGTATCTCTTGCTTCTGCTTCATATTCTTCTATATGAATAGATGTAAATACATCTTCCTTAACAAGCTTTTCACTGATTAGAATAGCATCCTCATAGTTATAACCTTCCCAAGTCATAAAGCCGATAAGAATGTTTCTTCCTAAGGCTAATTTCTCCAAGATCAGTTGAAGGTCCATCAGCTAATATATCACCCTTCTTAACTACTTCACCCTTGTCTAACAACAGGCCTTTGATTTATACAGGTACCTTGATTGGATCGCATAAACTTTAAGAAGCTTATATCTTTCTTTTTCACCTGTTTAGTTTTAATAATAATTTCATTAGCAGTAACTTTTTCAACTACACCGTCATTTTTAGCAAGTACAACAACACCTGAATCTCTTGCTGCTTTATATTCCATACCTGTTCCAACAATTGGTGAATCAGGCTTTATAAGAGGAACAGCCTGACGCTGCATGTTAGAACCCATCAAAGCACTGTTAGCATCATCATTTTCAAGGAAAGGAATCATTGCATGTTGCAACTGATACAACCTGTTTTGGCGATACATCCATGAATTCAACTTCTGCATTTGGAACTATAACAATTTCATGTCTTGCTCTTGCATGTTACTCTTTTGTCAATAAACTTTCCTTCTTCATCCAAAGGCTCATTTGCCTGTGCAACAACATAATTCATCTTCTACATCTGCAGTTAAATATACAATTTCTTCAGTAACAACTTTTCGCCATTTTCTTTATCTAACTTTTCTATATGGTGCTTCAATAAAACCATATTCATTAATTCTGGCATATGTACTTAAGAGAACCTATAAGACCAATGTTTGGACCTTCAGGTGTTTCTATAGGACACATACTGCCGTAGTGAGAATGGTGAACGTCACTAACTTCAAAGCCTGCTCTTTCTCTGGACAAACCACCAGGTCCCAGTGCAGATAAGTCTTCTCTTATGAGTAAGCTCAGCAAAGGGTTTGTCTGATCCATAAACTGTGACAACTGACTGCTTCCAAAGAATTCTTTTATGGCAGCTGCAACAGGTCTTATATTAATAATTGCTGTGGTGTTACCACATCAATATCCTGAATAGTCATTCTTTCCTTGACTACTCTTTCCATTCTTGACAAACCTATTCTGAATTGGTTCTGTAACAATTCTCCTACAGAACTCAGTCTTCTGTTGCCAAGATGGTCAATATCATCAGTATGTCCTATTCCATAGGATAAGTTAATGATTATAGCTAATTGATGCAATAATATCATCAATAACTATATGCTTAGGAACAAGATCATTAATTCTAGTTTTAATTTCTTCTTTTATATCGTCTTCTGAGTCAAATTTATTTAATATATCTTTAATAACACTTAAACTAACTAACTCTTTTATGTCCAAATCTGAAATATCAAAATCAACATATTCATTTATATTAACTGTATTGTTTCCAATTACTTTAACACTTCTGCCTTCAACTAATAACATTGATTTCATTAATACCTGCATTTTGAATATTGACAGCCTTTTCTCTTAGTGATCTTCTCGTTAGCTTCTGCTAAGATTTCTCCTGTTCTAGGATCAATTATATCTTCAGCAACCTTCTGGTTTGCAAGTCTTGCACTTAAGCAAAGCTTTTTATTAAACTTGTATCTTCCAACCTTAGCCAGGTCATATCTCTTAGCATCAAAGAACAATACATCCAACAAGTGATTTTGCACTTTCAACTGTTGGAGGTTCACCTGGTCTTAATCTTTTATAAATTTCAATTAAACCTTCTTCTTCATGTCTTGGTATTATCCTTTTGAATAGTTGCTTTAATTCTTTCATCTTCACCAAGTATGTTTTCAATCATTTCATCTGTGCCAAATCCTAGAGCTCTTAAAAGTACAGTTATTGGTACCTTTCTTGTTCTGTCAATTCTTACCCAAAGGATATCATTGGAATCTGTTTCATATTCAAGCCATGCACCTCTATTAGGAATAACAGTTGCTGAATAAAGCTGCTTTCCTGACTTGTCAATTGTTTCAGCATAGTAAACCCCTGGTGATCTTACCAAGCTGACTTACTATAACTCTTTCAGCTCCATTAATAATAAAAGTACCATTTATCTGTCATAAGTGGAAAATCACCCATAAACACTTCTTGCTCTTTGACTTCGTTTGTTTCTTTGTTAATAAGTCTAATTTTAACTTTAAGAGGAGCAGAATATGTAACATCTCTTTCTTTACATTCTTCTTCAACTGAATATTTGGGTTTTCCATCTAATGAATAGTCAACAAATTCAAGTATCAGATTGCCTGTATAGTCTTGAATTGGAGAAACATCATTGAATACTTCTCTTAAGCCCTCTTCTAAGAACCATTTATAGGAGTTCTTCTGGACTTCGATAAGATTTGGCATATCCATTACTTCATCAATTTTTGAGTAGCTCATCCTATGAGTTTTGCCAACAGAGATTGGATGTACCATAAAGTCACTCACCCCTTAGTTTAAATAAAGTAAAATATCCAAAAGCAAAAAACTTTTTTAAAGCGCTATGCTTGTAAAAAATACTAGTATAGCACTTTCCTAACCTACAAACAATACTGATAAATCATTTTTTTATTTATTGCTCTTGGTGTTATAAAATTAAAAGCATACATACTTTTAATATTGCCTTATTAAATTTTTATATACAGTACCATAGCATAATTTGTAAAATTAGTTACTACAATGCAATATATAATGCTAACACAACACATAATCCTTGTCAAGTTTTTTATGCTATTGCTTACCAAAATATTTTATATTGTCTAAAATATATATTATTCGTAATTATACAATAAAAAAGACAGTCTATGAAGATCATCCCCTAAAAAACTATCATTCCAATTATTGAAATTATATAACTGAAAAGGGATAAGATTACTACTAATATCGTAAGCGCTTAATATCAGAGTGTCTTTACAAATTCACTTTCTACATTCGTGCTGTACCCGTACAGACCATGGCATCATATCCTCCATGACTTCTGGATAATTCCTGTAGTCCATATCCGGCATATAGAGGAGCAAATAATTCAGATATGTATATACGTTTAGGTTGTTGGCCTTTGCTGTTTCAACAATGCTGTAAACTACAGCACTGGCATCTGCTCCCTTTGGGGTGTCACTGAACAGCCAGTTTTTCCTACCAACAGTAAACGGTCTTATACTGTTCTCAGCGATATTATTCGATATGGAGCATCTACCATCAAGAAGATAATTCTCCATGTATGGTTTTTGATTAAGAGCGTAAGTGACTGCCTTGCCCAATCGGGATCCCTTTAAAGGGGTCAAAGTATAAAGCCAACTCCAAAAAGCCTCCAGGACTGGTTTTTCCAGCCTGTGGCGTTCAGCTTTTTTTTCATCAGATGAAAGGTTGGCAATATCCTTTTCTATCTCGAAAAGCTGATTGCAGTAATCTCTTCCGATTTCTGCAATTGTAAGTGGTGCATCCTTTGCCTTCTTATCGGGGATGGCTTCCACAAAATACCTTCTCAGGTGTGCCCAACAGCCGCATCTGGTGATATCCTCCACTTTTTCATATCCTGCATATCCATCCGTCTGTAGATATCCGTGGAAGCCTTTCAGATATTCAGCTGCATTTTTGCCGCCTCTAGAAGGTTGGTAATCATAAAGAACGACGGAAGGTTCACCATCCACACCAGAACGGTATAACCACATGTAGGATTTTGTTTGTGGTGCCTTCCCTTGTTCCTTCAGCACCTGAACTGGAGTCTCATCACAGTGGATGACATCACGTTTAAGCAGTTCCTTTTTCAGTATATCTACTACTGGAGATAGCCAGTCCTGTGAGCACCGGATAATCCAGTTGGCCATTGTGGCACGGCTTAAAGCGAGTCCCATCTGCTCCCATTCCTTTTCCTGGCGGTAGAGTGGCATACTATTTACATATTTCTGATACATAACATTTGCTACCGCTGTGGGAGATGCAAGGGAATGGTTCATCAGTGAAGTTGGAGTTAATGCTTTTACAATATATGGCGTGCCTTTCTGCTTGCATTTGGAACATCCATAAGCAAGGCGAACATACCGAATGATCTTTAGTTGCGCTGGTATATATTCTAGTTCCTCCCGAACGACTTCCTTACCAACTAGAACAAGGTTTGTTTTACAGTTGGGACATATACGTTCATTCTCTGCAATATCACACTCAATTTCTTCAACAGGAAGATCTTTAAGAAGCTCCTCACGCTTTGTTTTAGAGTTTTTACGGTAGTATCCATCAACCCTCTTTGCGGCAGGCTCTTGTGCCTCTGGAGATGCTTCCAGCTCGGCTTCATTAAAAATGTTTAATTGAACTCCGTCATCAGTCTTAGGAGTCTTTTCGCTGGAACTACCAAACTTTTGCTTACGCAATAGAATGACCATCTCGGTAAGATTGTTTACTTGCCGTTCAAGGTTTTTTATTGTATTTTCAAGCTGAGCTATATAGGCGTCTTTGTTATTCATAAAGCTGTTTTTCTCCTATCAATTTATGGTTCTATTATACCATTTTTGACAGAAAAAATCCAGCTAAAATGCAGTAAATTGAATGCTTCACAGCACTTTTTATTCAGTAAATATCACCATGTTTTGCTTCTCGTATTGCCTTCGACTGGTCTATCGCAAGTCCTTCCATAAGCCACCTGAATTCTTGCTTTGAAAGGTGTCTTGCCTGCTCTGGAGTTCGAGGCCATTTGAAGTTTCCATTTTCCAGACGTTTATACAAGAGGAGAAAACCATCACCCTCCCAGTATAGTGCCTTGAGTCGATCCCTCCTTTTACCGCAGAACAGAAAAAGACTTGAAGCAAAGGGATCCATGCCAAAGGATTGTTTTATCATGGCGGCAAGACCATCTATGGACTTACGCATATCTGTGTATCCACAAACAACATAGATATCTTCTGCCTTAGATATATCACCTAACATACATTTTTTAAGGCAGCCAGAACCGCCTCTATGGTTGCCTGAGATGCTCCGTTTTGTATATCGATGGAAACAGAAGGTAGATGTACTGTGATGACTGCACTTTCGGACACCTTTGTCTGTGTGAATGTCAGTGGTACAATTGGATGCTCATCTCTGTGCACCGACAATTTTCCAGCATTGCATGCCATGACACGGAGTTTCCTTAGCCAGTAGTAGTATGATTTTACATTTACTTCGTTTTGGCTGCACCAGCCAACAACAGTCATACCGCTTGCTTGGCAAGACTGGATGATTTTAGTCCATTGCTTTAATTTGAATTCAGCTTTAGCGTTCATAATTTGATCCATTTGGGATGACCTCCTTTAGAAATTTAGACTTTGGGGTTAGAGTCGAAAAACTCTAAAAGGTCTAAAATCTTATTTGGATGCATTATCCCATATTGAGGAGTAGCTTGTAAGGCACTCTTTTATTAAGCGCTTACCTAATATCATAGCTAGTTTTTGCTTAATCTTCTTGCTTTCTTTAGCTGCAATCAATCTATCCCTTGTTTCAATTAAGTCTTCTCTTATTTCCTCAGCCTTCTGATATCTATCCTCAGGGAGAAAAACAGTACATTTGTCTCCTATATCCAATAACTTCTTATGAATATTAGAGATATTCAACTCTTTTGCTCCATATGTCAGTCCTTTTAGCTGTCCTGTAACTAATTGGATTAAGATAATACCAAAGCTGTATATATCCCCTCTTGTATCACAAATACCGCCATTGGCAAGCTGTTCAGGCGGAGCATAGGTATTTGTTCCTGCCCTTAATCCCATCAAGTCACCACCTTGCTCCTCTGCTATACCAAAATCAACTAATACAAGCTTATCCCCTTCGGTAACAATTATATTAGACGGTTTTAGATCTTTATGTATTATAGGTTTAGGCTTCATATTGTGTAAATACATCAGCACATCACATAGCTGCAGTGAATAATCAATTATCCTATCTGCTTCTAAAACTCCGATATTTGTCATCAGCTTCAATAAAGAAATTCCTTCTATGTAGCTTTCTATAATAAAAGTCCCTGTTTCATCTCGACAAATATCTACTATTTTAGGTAAATTAATATGATAAAGTCTCTTTAGTATTTCTTCTTCATATATATAATTAGAATATTTCTTTTCAATTTGCTTTGCTATCCATTTGCTTCCCAGCTCGATATTTGTACATAAATAGACAGTGCTCATACCACCTTTTGCTATTTTTCTTTCTATTCTATATTTACTTTTTAATAGTTTTCCTTCCACTCTTATATCCTCTGTAATTCTGTATTACTTGTTGTTATAGCTTCTGTATCTAAAATAGCCGTAGCTTCAGCTTCTTCCGTATTTGTTTTATTATATGACAAGTCAAAGCTGACAACTTCTGTATTTGTTGTATAGTTATTGCCTCCGACAACTTTATTTCGTATTAAATAATAGGTCAAAAGTATATTGAGAAAAAGTGTAAACATAGCAATTGCAAGAAATATGTATTTTATCATTGATACTATCCCCTTTGAATATTTTAATTTTCTTTCCATATGAACTTATATTCACTGTTTGCAAAGGCAATTCTGTCATTGTTCTTGATAACATGTAGAACATTACTGTCAATTCTTTCACCATTAACATAAGTACCGTTCCTTGAATTCAAATCCCTTATGTAGTGAACACCCTCTTTAATAATAATCTCAGCATGTACTTTTCCTACAACATTGTTTTGTGATACATAGTCTACTTGGTTTTTCATCCTTCCTATGATAAATCCTGACTTATTTATGCAAATCCTTTCATGTGAATTTTCTTGGCACCCTGCAAGATATGCATAAGACATTCCCTTATCCCCTATCACACTGGTTTCCATATCAACGAACGCTCCCGGTTTTAGATAGTCTACAGCTATATCGGACTTCTCCTTACTACGCGTTTGACTCTCCTCTTGCTGTTTGCCTTTCCTCTCATGCTTCTTCCTTAAATCCAAAGGTTCATGTAAACTTCTTGTGGTTTCTTTTTGAGACAGTTCCTCATCATCATGCTTTTTCAATAAGCCCAGTCTTTTTACAACTAAGAAGTCTACTGATATAGCCAATAGCAAAGCTCCAATTATTGAATATATATCCACTTTAGGGTTTTGTTTAATCAAAAATCGTAATAGAAGGGTTGCTAGTGCTACAAACAGCAGTTGAACAAGCATTAATATATAAAGCTTATTCTTATATATAGAAACTTTGGACTGCTGTTTTTTTTCTTTACCTTGAGTTGTTTTCGCAATTATTGATATATTATTTTCAATTGAAGCAGGCTCCTTACTTTGTATATTGCTTGCATTAATCTCTTTGGGTTGCTCATATTCTACAGCAATGCCAAAGACAAGTTTATCTAGCTGCTCTAAACTAAATGCCTCACTCTTTAAGAGATTTAACAGCTTATATACAAAGCTTCCTTCCTCAGGATGCTCAAAAATTGTTTTATATACTATTAAGTCAATAAAAAAAACTCTTAAATCTTCCTTAATATTAGTGGTTATGTCAACTGGCATATACGCAAGTGAAACCTCTAAAGTTGAGGGATTTATATACATATATTTAATATCAAGAATATATTTTCCTCCTTGAAGTAAGTATTGCTTACTCGTCTGCAATCCTTTAATTATACTCTTCGCCATTGAAAGGAACTCATGTCTGCTTAACTTTCTTCTAACCAAAAACTGTTCCATGGTGATCTTAGAAGTAATATCATAATGTATAAAAACCGCATCATCAAATTGCTTTCTATGCAAAGCCAAAAGATTTTGTGTAGGATTATCCTTAATTATTTTAATTTGATAATCAATAAGCTTGTCCTGTGACTTAAGTCTCAACACCATATAACTATGTATAGTATCGTTCTGATAGGTAACGTTGTATTCCTCACTGTTTAAATTCATATTTTCACTCTCCAAAATATCATAATAGAAGTAATGCTATCGTACCCGCTGTAACAAAAGGTGCAAAGGGTAGACTTTTATTTTTATAGTCTTTGTTTACAATAATCAATACTAAAGCCGTTATTCCACACATAAGCATTGACATAAATAACATACTAAACGCTCTTTCTACACCTAAGTATAAGGCTAATGTTGCACACAACTTAACATCTCCCATACCTATACTCCCTTTTGAAAGGTAATATGTTATCCACATTATTATAAAAACCATAAACATAGCAAAAGCCCCGTTTATTACGGTTAAATCCTTGTTTAATAATATAGCTACAAGTCCACCTAGTAGCAGTATTATTAAGGCTTTAGCATTAATAATCTTATCTCTTGCATCTATAACTGAAATTACGAGTAAAACAACCACCATGAAAAAGTAAATAAGTCCTGTTATCACCTTAGCACCCTCCTGCTATAATTCACTTATTGTTATCTGTATCCCATTTTCCTTAGCATAGCTAATTATCTGGTCTATTACGGCTTTATTATCTTCATTAGTCGATTCCTTAGGTATAACCAAAATTATTTTTTTGTTCAGTAAGCTGTAGTTTTTCCCCTCATAGCTTATAGAATCTCTATCTTTCAATGCATCAACGTATGATTTAAGCTTCCTTTTTAGAGTTGCACTGTCCTTATATGTCTTTGAATTCAAATTCGTACTTTTTATTGATGTACCAGTTTTGGTTTTTTCATCATATATGTCAATTACTGGAAATTCAAAGGGTAAATTTCCACCATTCATTTCCTCGATTTTCATGCCTCGCTTTTTGTTTGACAAAGCCCAAATATCCATTTCATCTAAGACTGTCCCATCTCCGCCCTCAAGCCAAGCTCTGGCAGTGCTTCGTTGTACAATATATATATCTGGAAGCAGCTCTATAGGTAAAGGCAGCTCTACCTTATATTTGACGATTATATCAATATCTTGATTGTTTTTAAAAAAAGTAGAGGAGTAAAAATCCAAACCATTGAAGCCCCCACAAATATTTAGCTTCTTAAGTCTAATATCTACATTGTTATAGCCATCCTGTATTAAATATTTCTTTATTGTTTGTTTTATAATAGGAACTGCAATGATAGTCTTAGCGTCACTATAAATACCATTAGATAGCATCCATGCCATACTTTCAGCTTCTTTTCTAGTATCCTTCCCCGCTTCATTAAATACCTGTTCAAGTGCTTTTATGCTTTGCATATTTTCCTTTGTAAGCTGTTCACCCGTGCTTTTAATTTCTGAAGCTTGTTCTAGTATTTCTTCTGCCTTATTATCAAAGCTACCTTGAGAGCTTGATATTTCTTTAATATCCACTACTGTATCGTTACCTGCCTGAACAGTTTTCTCCATAGTCTCATAGGCATCAAAAAAGGTTTCCGTATGTTTACTTCCCTGTGCAGCATTATCTTCTATTGTGTCCTGTACGGAGTTATCAATTTCCTGTAGATCACTAACATGATAGATATAAGAATAAGCAGCTAATTCATTGGCAGCTTCATCAATAGCATGTTGCATCACATCATGTATATAAATTAGCTTAATACACATTGCCAGGCTAATTACCACGCATATGAAAATAGGTAGTACAATAGCTGCTTCTACTGTTATGGAGCCACTTAATCTTTTTTTCTTAATCATAAGCTAATACCCCTTCCATGCTTCTATGTTTATCCTGTGTCTGCCATCTGATGTCTTAAACTTGGAAGGAACAAAAATTCCAGTCAAAAACCAATATCTTATAGAGACCTGAGCATTGATTTTTATATAAGTATTGTAGCCGCTTAGCTTAAACTCAGGATTACTCTTCTGCATATTAACCTGTACCAAATCTTCAATTCTGTTCATTTTTACTTCTTTGTCTTGTACAAGTAACAGCAATCTAAGATAATCATGATAATCAAAATCCATCATGCTTCCCTGCTCTTGTACATCATTTTTAACACTATACCCACCTGATATTAAGTCTGTCTTCCATGTCTGTGCAGTTTTTATAAAGGGAACTCTTTTCCCCTTATATAAATCTCCTATATCTACAATTGCTTCTCCCATACCCCAAGCACACATAATCATGTTTTGCACTACTGGAATACCAAAGCCTGTAAATCCAGCAACTGATGTCGCAATTTCTAAAGCCTGCAATCTTTTATTGGAATCAGAATAAACATACAGAGTATTCATGCCAAATCTAATAAGAAGGAGTTCTCCCTTTATTATTACATGATTTTTGGATTCACTAGAATCTCCAGCCAAAATATATTCAACCTCTCCCTTGTTGAACATGGTATCTTTTATCTTGTTATCTGAGCTTGCATCCTTTATCTCTACTTCATCCTTAAAAGTAGCTAGTATATACTCATTTATATATATCTCATCTCTCATATTCTTTGCATACTTTTCAAGTTTTGAAGCTAAGTCAGTAATAAATCCGAATGTGTCTTCTGAGAAGCTGCTATCTTCTTCAAAATTCACATTAAAATCTTCTATCACAGAAGCCTCACCTGCTCCAGTTTGATCTGTATTCAAAAGTTCCTCACTAAAAATTTTATTTGGATAAGTCCCATTTATTCTATATGAAGGCAAAAATTTTGGCTCTTCTATTTTCTTCGCTTTCTTTTCCACATCTGATACTTCGTTTCTTATTTTCTTCGCACTATCTACAATAGATTTTCTTGGATCCTTATCCTTTGTTTTATTACTTTTTTGGGTTACATCACTTATTACTTTAAAGCTTTTAGCAGACTTAGCAATTTCTAGCACATCTGCTGCTGATAAAACTTTACTTACTACTGTCTTATATTCTTTCATACCAGATATATCCAAAACTACGTCAGTATCAAGAAGTGCTGACTCCATGTTGTTTTTAGCCATGAGACATCAGATTACAAGATTGTGCTGCTGTAATACTTAATATTTTAGGAAGCTTCTCATTTATGCTGTTTAATATATTTGTATTATTCTCAAGTTTTTTTAGTATACTGTTAGAATCACTGTTATCTAGGAGTTTCTCCCATTTAGTTATATCTTGTCTTAGTGCTTCGATTACTTTAGAATTATTACCTTTATCATCCTGCTTCATATCCTTTAAATTGTCTTTTAGAGCTTTTATATCATTTCTTGCAGAGTCTATCGAAGCTTGCATATCTTTTATCTCGCTTACTGCATTTTTCGCTGCTGTAAGACAGTCCGATATATGTTCATCCAACTGATCATATGTAACCTTTGCATTCCCTTTTGAATTATCATAAAGTTCTGTGGTATATTTTCTGAGCTCCTCAGCCCTTTTCTTTTCTTCGTTATCTTCTTTATCCTCTGATATTTCTAGATGAACAGAGCTGTACACATTATATACAGATTTTTGCACATCAAATTCTATATATGCTTTAACAAGACTATTAGAGTCTTGCTTATTGTCAAAATAATTTTTATCAAACTTATTTAGTGTATCTATTTGTTTCTGAAGTCTTATTAACGCTTTTTCTACCTTTGCCAGCTTCTTTTCTATTACAGTTTTTTGCCTATAATTATTTGTAAGCTCTGCTGTACTGCTCACATAGTCAATTTTATTCATGAAATTATCAGCAAATTGGACAGGAGCACGGTATTTCATATACTCAGTTATTTGCTGTCTAGTTATTTCATTTTCTGTAAGATTATATATAGGTATTACTTCTATGCTCTCAATTTTATAGTCATAAATATCAGTAAAATGGACATTCTTATACTCATCATTAATAACTATACTCTTTACAAAATCATAGACTTGTTCATCTCCACTTTTTTCTTCAGACTCTATCGAAAGATTTTTTCTCAAATAACTTTTAACAACTCCTTCAATTTGAGAGCTATCATTGTTATGTAATGCAAATAGTCCATAGTCCTCCTTAAGCTTAGTATGATAGCCTGCTAAGGCTGATTCAGTCGCTGTATTGATCGCTCTTCTTACTTGAACCTCAGATGCTTTGATTCGGACTATATCCATAAGAACGCCGCTAAGCAGTATTACAGAAGATAATATAATGCTTAAATATACCGTTATAGCACCTCTCTTGCTGTTTCTATCAATCAATTGTCTTTTCTCCTTTGTTGAGACTATTTATATATTTAACAATTTTATTTACTATCTCATTCCACTTGCTTTCAAATTCACTAATCAAGGGTACTTTAGAAGCAGTTTCTAATATAAAATCCGAACTTCTAATAAATTCAACAGGGTCATCAATTACTGATTGTGACTGTACATTTAATTGTGTTTTGCTGCCTAGACCCCAAGCCCTTGTTAATCCTCCCAGAGGATTAGTATAGCCTGCAGAGAGCTTAACGATAACCTTTTGTGAAATCACTGTGTTTTGATACTGTATATCAACACTTACATCTTCACTTTTAAGAATGCTAGCCTTTTTTAACATATTTATCCCACGCTCCTGAAGCTCACCTTGATCCACAGAACTACTGAAATCCCAACGTCTATAGAGCCCAAGCTTTGCAATATCAGATTTTGTGGTCTTACCAGTCTCAAAAGAAATATACGGTTTTTGCCATACAGCTGCTGCTCTCTCTGATATATTGTTTGCAACTATGTGCATTATGCAGCTCTGAAATATAATGAGCACAATATGTAAAACTACCATTACTGCTATAATTACTATAGGCACTATTACCGCAGCTTCTACGGTTATGCTCCCTTTGCGATGATTGACTCTTCCTTTTTCCATGATACCTCCCATGGAGGAAGCATATATTTGTATATATGCTTCTTTTTTATTTGGCAATTGGTGCCTGACCCTCAATACTAGATGGATCTACATCAACATCCAAAAAGCTATTTAATATCTTCTTTACAAAGCTTATTATGGAGGTCTTAAACAAAAGTGCAAGACCAACAAGTATAGCAATAAGTACAACAATCTCTACTGTACTCATTCCATCTTCATCTTTAATAAAATTTCTTAATATTTTAAGCATTATCTCACCTCCTTAAATTCAATTTATTATAAGCTGCTTAATTGTAAAACCGCAGGAAGAATTACTATAATTAATATCCCTATAAACATAATCATTATAGGAATTATTAACTTTTCTGATGCTTCATCTCCCAGCTGCTTTGCCCTGTCCTTGCGTAACTGCCAACATTCATCCGCTTGAAGCTTGAGTAGTGGAATTAAATCATCTGTACCCTTTTTTAAATTTTGTATAATAAGCATAATAAATTTAGTTATTTCCTTTACTCTACATCTTTTGGCAAAATCCTCATAAGCTTCGATTTCAGGTTTTCCTGCCTGTATCTGTTGGTATGTAATTTTCAGTTCTTTATATAAGGGTGTATCCTTTTTTGTATCAGTGCATATCTTTTCCCACGCTCTGCTTAAGGTCATTCCTGCATTTACAAGTAATATAAGTTTACTCACTATATCGGGAAAGTCTGCCCTTATCATGGCATATTTTTTATTTTGTTTGCTCACTAATTCTTTATCATAAAGGTAAAACACCAGAAATGGTGACGCTAATGTAAAAATAACATATGTAAGCTCTACCTTCTCTGCAATTGCTCCAAAGAAAGTCAATACAGTCAAAATTAATAGCATAACTGCCAGCTTACCACTATAATAAAGCTTAGTATGCATACTCGAACTCTTAATTCCATAGACGCTTGATATAATCTTTATAATTTTTCTGTCGTATTTGTTAATGTACCTATATTTAACTGCATCAAGCACCAGCATTGAAAGTGGCATTAAAAACAAAAAGCTGTATTCCTTACACTCAGGTGCCTTTAATTGCTCACTATATCTGCCTCTTGATAAAATATAAAGTATTAGTAGCGAAGCCACTTCAACAACTAATAAAACTCGCATAATTACACCTCAATGTTCGTTATCTTTTCTGATATGAGATATGAAATTACAAATAAGCCCATGCTAAACGTCATCACAATCCTGCCTATCACTTCTGTAAATACTGGTAACATAAAATCCATAGCAGATGTTGATAGCATTATAATTATAGCTATTGGCATTACTGCCAGTATCTTTTGCTCAAGTTTTTTCTGAGATATTATACTTTGTATTTCACTATTTACTTCAATTTTATCTGAAATTATGTCTGTACTACTTTTTATAGCGCTTATAAGATTGCCTCCTGTACGCTTACATATATCCAATATTTCTGCAAAGCTTTCTATCTCCTCAATATGAGATCTTTCTGCAAACTCTAAAAAGGCACTTTCAACAGTTTCATTTGCTTCCAGCCTTCTTACGATCATACTAAGCTCTTTTATTATGTATGAGTCAGGCTCATACTGTATTAGTAAATCTGATATTGAACCCTTAAGAGCAGATTCAAAGGATCTTCCTGCATGTAATGAGGATGAGAGAGACTGTAGTGCATCCTTAAATTGAAGCTTAAGCTCAGTCTTTCTCTTGTTTATAATTTGCCGTCTTCTTATTTTGGGATAATATAAGGACACTGGTGTCAATAGAAGCGCCATGGCAAGGTTTCTATAAAATACTAAGCCTACTGCTATTAAAGCTAAAGATGCGCCCAATATATACAGAAAACGTTCTAAAGGCTTTATAACATAGACATTATAATCTATAATTTCAAATTCATTATCCCTTAACTCAGTTATCCTTTTCCTATCATAAACAAAGGTCAAAAGCTTGTCCTTATAGTAGATAAGCAAAATACCAATCGCTGAAGCTAATATAACGACAATCAACAGTATACTAAGTACGTCCATTTATGTTATCACCTCAAGTATTTAATTTATAACCAGACATAGACAATTTTTGAGTGTTTATAAGTTTATTAGCTGTTAGGCATAGATTACCTGATACCCTATCATTGCTGCTGTCATCTGATTCTTTAAATATATACAGCGGGTTTAGAATTATTTGTCCATCCTTGTAGCCAACAATCTCTGATATTTCCAACACCCTTCTAGATTTATCTCTTATTCTTGATAGATGTATAATTATATCTAAGGCTGAGGCTATCTGTTGTCGTATTGCTTCCAATGGTAAAACCGCTCCACTTAACACCATGGTTTCCAACCTGCTGAGCATATCCATACATGAGTTTGCATGACCTGTTGAGATTGAACCATCATGACCAGTATTCATAGCCTGAAGCATGTCTAGTGCTTCTGCTCCTCTTACTTCTCCAACAATTATTCTATCAGGTCTCATTCTTAGAGAAGCTCTTATAAGATCACGTATTGTAATCTCGCCTTTGCCTTCTGTGTTTACATTTCTAGTTTCCAACTTTACTATGTTATCTATATTATTTATTTGTAGCTCCGCAGAATCTTCAATTGTAATAACACGTTCATCATTTGGAATATATTGTGCCAATGCATTTAGCAGTGTTGTCTTTCCCGAGCCTGTACCACCACATATAAAAATGTTATATTTTGATTTAACCAAAATATTCAAGAACTCTGCTGCCTCATCATTTATAGATTCCCATTCAACAAGCTTTTTTATAGTTATAGGCTCCTCACTAAACTTTCTTATAGTGAGAATAGGTCCGTTTAAGGCGGTGGGCGGAAGTACTACACTTACTCTAGATCCGTCAGCAAGACGTGCATCTACTATAGGTGATGCTTCATTTACTGTTCTATTTACCTTTCCTACTATAGACTGAATAACATCCTCCAGTCTTTCCTTACTTTCAAAGGAGGTCTCAACTTTAAAAGTTCTACCATCCTTTTCTATAAATATATCTTTAGGTTCATTTATCATAATTTCAGTTATACTGGAATCATCTAGTAAAGGCTGAAGCACATCAAGCCTTCTTATAGAATTAAAAACCATATCAATGATTTCTTTTTTCTCAGTTATACTTATATAACTTTGGGAGGAACAATCGAAAACTAAATCTGTAATAAATCCCAATATATCTTCATCGTTTAAGTCTTTGTTGAAGTCCAAATTTTCTCTTACTAAGTTTTTTATATATTCTACTTCAGATACTAGTTCAGCCTTATTCATACTTGTATCCTCTTATCTGTAAGGAAGCTTTCTATAATATCATAAAGCTGTTTAAAATGAGTTAGCCCCGGATAATACCCATTTTCTGAAAAAGTACTTTCTTTCATATAGGGAATATCGGCTATGTTTGCATTACTAATAGCATCCCCTTTGTTTTCACTGTACTGACTTGTAGCTTTGTTGTTAACTGTGATTATTTTATCATTTAGGTTGACATCTAACAGATTATTAAGCAGCTCTAATTGCTTATCAAAGCTTTCATATTTTTCTCTGCTAACAATATCACTACCAACAACACACAAAATTACATCAGAATATTTTAATAAACTCAAAGTTTTTTCACAAACAGTGCTGTCCGTATCAAATATAACAGCATCATACCCACTCTGGCTTTTCAAAACTCCTGTAAGTCTGCGACATCCTCCATACCAATATCCTTATACTCAAGAGCATTGTTGTCCCTAGGAATATAATGTATATTTGTATTTGCGTCTTGTTCTTTTATTGCATCAAGCTTTACTTGTAGATTATTTGCTTTGTTTTTAATTAAATACATTAGATATGATAATCCACGATTTTTTGATTCAGCTTCAGATTTAAATATAGGTAAAGCTGCATAGGACTCCATTGATATAAGAAGTGTCTTCTTCCCTTGTATTGCGTATTGACGCGAAATATTATAAGCTATAGTCGACTTACCAGAGCCTCCTGTTGGGGAATATACCGTGATTAGTTTTGCTTCCGTAGATTTTGTATGTATATTAAATTGCTTACTTTCCGAGGAATCATAGTTCTGCAATATAGCTTTGGCAAGCTTGTCTCCTAGCTGAAATTTATATAAAGTTAATATGCCTTTTAATTCGCGTTCTTGACTATCCTCTGTTAATATCAGTGTGGTTTTCACTTTATATTTTTTTAGGGAATCATTATAAAGTTGCTTATCTATAAGCATAATATCAGTATTTAGCTTATTAACTAAATATTCCTCTATGGACTTTATACCTGTGAAGCAGCTAATCTCAAACACCTGTCCATATTCATTTTCTAAGTATTCAGAAAGAGCCTTTGTATAGATTTGATTTTCATCAACAATAACAACACTAATAGTACTCATAACTTCCCCCCCGATTCTTGATTTCAAACTATGTCAAAAGAACTATCATAGTACTTAATGCTATAGGAATCGTAAAATGCATTTTAGTCCCATCTTGCTGTGCTATAAATTCAGTATATGGCAGAACCTTCATACTCAGTAAACAGGACTTTATATATGTGAAAAAATATTTAAATCTCAAAAAAGCATTCTTTCGAATCAGCATAATAAAAACAGCTATAATTGCACCTACAAAAAAGCTGTATGCTATGCTTATTAATATTAATTTAAACCCTATAAAAACCCCAATAGCACAAAAAAGCTTTATATCTCCTGCTCCAAGCATATTAAGTGCATAGAGTGGTAGTAGTATTAGAAATGGTACTATTAACCCTAATATCGATGTATAGAAGCTTTGAAGACCATAAAAACCAATATTATATACTATTCCTATACTCGCAAATGTGAGAGTTATTTCATTTCTTACCTTATAACTTCGTAAATCATTGACTACAGCTAATATGACAAGAGTCATTAACAATATCGTTCTAACCCACAAGTCCAAGCATATACACTCCTATTGTCGAATTATGTAATTTAATGTAACATTAATGGACATTATATCACTAATTGATATGAAAAGGAATATATTTTGTTAAATTTCATTTTGCTTTCGTTTTGAGAAATATATATATTAATATTAAACTTAATACGAATAAAAACATAATATAATTATTAATAAACAAGCCTTTCAGTTTACAAACTAACTGAAAGGCTTGTTTATTCAACATATTTAAGTTTTTTGAGTATTATGAAATTTGTATACTTTACATTAGAGTTAGATATTTCGTTTTGCTTATAGGTATATGTTCTATTGTATAGGTTTCAAATTTTTATCATAAAGATCTTTGAATTTATCATTAATTTCAATTTGTTCTAGCATAGGTGTATTATTGTTTTTCCATGAATAATTAACAAAGTATGTCCTATCTTCTTCTATTAAGTTCCATATATTTATATCTTTTATCTCAATTTTCACTTCTTCTATTTCGGCTCCCCCTTGTGTAGAAAATGTTCGGAAATTCACATAATATCTACGATTATTTTCATTTTCCTTGGTTATTACATATCCCGAAGAACCAGTTGAATTATGTATAGTACCATCTGTAAGTATATAAAAAGTTGCTATTAATACCATGATAATAATTATATAAGCTTTTTTATTAAATTTAAACATAATCCTATACCCCCTTAGTAGTAATAGAAGTAAGAACCACAGAATCCTTACTTCTATTATATATTATACTATGTATTTCTTAGTAATTAAAATTTAAATAAATACCCTGTGTATCAGCTGCAGCTGAACCGCTATAGTTTATAGCTACTACTCCAATAGTCAGACCAATTGAGCCAGTACCATATACGTGAGCATATCTGCCTGCTAATTGGTCACTACCACTTACGCTACCTATAGTGTTTGATTCAATAGTAATTCTTCCCCATCCATATGAAACATCCAGAGCATCGATAGATAAATCTGCATTCCAGCCACATCCAGTTGAATCTGCATACGCAAGTGCAGTATCTTCTACAATATTTATTTCATCTGTGTATGAATCATCATAATAATATCTGTATAATGAAGTAACTGGCACTGCTCTCCAATTATTGCTCCACGAAACACCAAAGGGATCAGAAAGTCGAAAATAAGGAACGTTTAACCATTCAAAATTATCATATATAACATATCTTTCTCTATTATCAGAAGAATTCGTGGTTTGATAAATTTGTATATATTGATACATATCAGTTGAAGGTATTGTACCATACATTATAACATCACCCGTTGTTGAAGTATTTTCTGGTTTTGTTTCATTATACGATTTTTTTGCATAACCAACAAATTTAATACAATTTTTAGTGATATCTTTTTTCATATCTATATTCATACTACTAATTAGCTCAGCAGGCACGCCCATTTTTGCTAATTTTTTATCTAATGCTACAGCACCATCATCTGCAAAAGCAGGTGTAAAGGTTGTGAGCGTAAGTATAGATACCATTAGAAATGTCATAAGTACCTTAAAATTAATTTTTTTTATCATAATAATTGCTGCAATGTATTTTTTATTAATATATGTATATATTTTACTTTTATAGTATATTATATATAATATTGAAATACAACCATTGTGTATTTTATTTCATACTTTACTTATATGGGATTATTTTTACATATGTAGTTATATGAAAATATTCAAAAAACAAAAGAAGAGTCGTAATATAACGACTCTTCTAAAATAACTTTGATTACTTTATTTCTATTGTTGCGCCAACTTCTGTTAGCTTTGCCTTTATGTCTTCTGCATCTTGCTTTGAAACTGCTTCTTTTACTGGCTTTGGAGCATTATCTACTAATTCCTTTGCTTCCTTTAATCCAAGACCTAGTTATTTCTCTAACAACCTTTATAACCTTTATCTTTTCTGCACCTGCTGCTGTAAGAATTACGTCGAATTCAGTCTTTTCTTCAGCTGTAGCTGCTGCTGCTGGACCTGCTGCTGCTGTTGGAGCTGCTGCTGTTACACCAAATTCTTCTTCGATTGCCTTTACTAATTCTGATAATTCAAGAACTGTCATACCTTTTATTTCTTCAATAAACTTTATAGTTTTTTCACTTGCCATTTTTATATTACCTCCTAATTATTATTAAGCTTGCGCTTCCTTTTTTTCTCTAATTTGATCTAATGAGTATGCAAGGTTTCTGATAGTACCTTGTAATGCACCAAGTAACATTGAAAGCAATATTTCCTTTGATGGTAAATCACCAAGAGCTTTCATTTGATTAGCATCCATAACCTTACCTTCTACCACACCAGCTTTAACTGATATAGTGGTCTTTGGGTGTTCCTTTACGAATTGGTTTAGCACCTTTGCAGGAGCTACAACATCGCCATATCCAAAAGCAATAGCAACAGTACCTTGCAAATGTTCATGAATTGCCTCTAGACCAATTTCACTAGTTGCTCTCTTAACAATGTATTTTTATATACCTTGTAATCAACGCCAGCATCTCTGAATCTTTTTCTTAATTCAGTTACATCTTCAACGTTTATACCTTTATAATCAACTAATACAAATGAACTTGCTTTTTCAAGCTTTTCCTTTGCTTCATTAACTACAACTACTTTTAACATCATGATTTTTTGCCATTCTTACACCTCCTCATTATGAAACCTTTAGTTTCATCATCTACAAGAAATTTCTCTTTATCTTCTTTTCCTTCAAGGTCTTTTAACTATAAAAGACCTCTCCGTAGACATAGAGAGGCCATGTTTTATTTATTAGATAAAACCTCGGTAGGGGTTTTACATGCTATATTGCAATACCTACTGTCTACGGTAAATATTCTATTTTTACTATGCTAGTTTAACAGCTGCAAGTGCAATTGTCAATATAGCAATATTAGTCTAATTACACGCGCTGGGTTAACCTTTATAGCTGGACCCATTGTGCTTGTAACCACAACACTCTTTAAGTATGTTCCCTTTGCTGCAGATGGCTTAGCCTTTACAATAGCTTCCATAAGTGTTTTGAAGTTATCACCAAGCTTCTCAGTACCAAAGGAAACCTTACCTATAGCAACGTGTATTATAGATGTTTTGTCAACTCTATATTCAACCTTACCAGCTTTAATTTCCTTAATAGCTCTTTCAAGATCAAATGTAACTGTACCGGACTTTGGATTTGGCATTAAGCCCTTAGGTCCAAGTACCTTACCAAGTCTACCAACAACACCCATCATATCAGGTGTAGCTACTATTACATCATAGTCAAACCAGTTTTCACTTTGAATTTTTGCAACTAGTTCTTCTGCTCCTACGAAATCTGCACCAGCTGCTTCAGCTTCTTTAGCCTTATCGCCTTTAGCAAATACTAACACTCTTAGTGTCTTACCTGTTCCATGAGGAAGTACAACTACTCCTCTAACCTGTTGATCAGCATGTCTTGGGTCAACACCAAGTCTTACATGAACTTCAACAGACTCATCAAACTTTGCTTTTGCAGTCTTTTGAACAAAATCCAAAGCTTCTTTTGGATCATAAAACTTTATGTTATCAATAAGCTTTGCACTTTCTTGATAATTTTTTCCTCTAAACATTTAAATATACCTCCTTGTGGTAATAGCGGAATTTATCCTCCCACTTATTCGAATTACTCTTCTACAATTATGCCCATGCTTCTTGCAGTACCAGCTACCATGCTCATAGCAGTTTCTATGCTTGCTGCATTTAAGTCAGGCATTTTAAGCTCAGCGATTTCTCTAATCTTTGCCTTTGAAATCTTACCAACCTTAGTCTTGTTTGGTACACCTGAACCGCTTTCAATACCTACTGCTTTTTTTATAAGTACTGATGCTGGTGGTGTTTTAAGAATAAATGTAAATGATCTATCCTGATAAACAGTTATAACTACAGGAATAATAAAACCTGCTTGCTTAGCTGTTCTTTCATTGAATTCCTTACAAAATCCCATGATATTTACACCATGCTGACCTAAAGCTGGACCAATTGGTGGTGCTGGTGTTGCTTTTCCAGCTTGAATTTGTAGTTTAACCATTGCTGTTACCTTTTTTGCCATAATTACACCTCCTCTCAAGATTGCTACACTAAAGTGTATTAATGCAAGTAAATTAGAATCTTTCTATTTGTGTAAATTCCAGTTCTACAGGGGTTTCTCTACCAAACATGGAAACAAGCACCTTAACCTTTTGCTTTTCATTATTAATTTCTTGAATAACGCCAATAAAATTTTCAAAAGGCCCGGAAATCACCTTTACATTGTCACCTAGTTTAGCATCAAGCTTAACAAGGTTCTTTTCAACTCCTAAGGATTTTACTTCTGCATCGGTTAGAGGTACAGGTTTGGACCCAGGTCCTACAAAGCCGGTAACTCCTCTGGTATTTCTAACTACATACCATGATTCATCAGTCATAAGCATTTTCATAAGCACATAGCCAGGAAAAATCTTTCTTCTGATAATCTTTTTCTTACCATTTTTGATTTCAACCTGTTCTTCCATTGGTACTTTAATTTCAAATATAACATCTTGCATGTTTCTATTCTCAACGATCTTCTCAATGTTGGCCTTTACCTTATTTTCATATCCTGAATAGGTATGAACAACATACCATCTGCCTCTTTCTTCCATAGATGTATAAACCTTAGTTTGTTGTCTAAGGCTTTTCCTCCTTTTTCTTTGTTGACACGAGCTAATTTATAATATACTCGCTATAGCCTTTGACCATTCAAACTACATTTTCTTCAAAACAAGCGATGTAATATTCCCAAATGCAAAGTCAGCCAATGCAATAAATGAACCAAGTAATAATAATAGAAGTTATAACAACTTCTGTATGCTGGATTAACTCTTTTCTACTAGGCCAAGATACTTTTTTTAATTCTGCTTTGTTTCTCTGTAGAATTTACTGATATCAATTTTTTTGCTTTCCAGCCATTTTATTACACTTCCTTTACAGCCTATTTTGTTTCTTTATGTGCAGTGTGCTTTCTGCAGAATCTGCAGTATTTGTTCATTTCCATTCTTCTGGATTATTCTTTTTATTCTTCATTGAATCGTAGTTTCTTTGCTTGCATTCGCTACATGCAAGAGTGATTTTAACCCTCATCATCTACACCTCCCGCCGATTGAGTTCATTTATATTGAAAACTTATGATTATCACAGTATTATAGCAGTTTAAGGCTACTTTATAAAATTTATCATAATTTTACTGTCATGTCAATATTTAATTACCTTACTTACTATGTTTACTAATAGACAAAATCAGTAAAATCAAGTAATTTAAATTAATTATAACCTTATATGCAACTTTTAATACTTTATAAAGGACTAGGTATTCCTAGTCCTTTAAGCATCATGTTTAAGAGACATTTTTGTTTTATAATTAAATATGAATTTCGTGCTATTTAAACAATATTAAATGTTTAGCATAAATTGTTTTAATTATTAATCTATGATTGAAGCAACTGCTCCTGCTCCTACTGTTCTTCCGCCTTCTCTAATAGCGAATCTTAATCCTTCTTCTATCGCAATTGGTGTTATTAGCTTTATTGTCATTTCTATGTTGTCACCAGGCATACACATTTCTACGCCTTCTGGTAGATCTATTACTCCTGTTACGTCTGTTGTTCTAAAGTAGAACTGTGGTCTATATCCATTGAAGAATGGTGTATGTCTTCCGCCTTCTTCTTTTGTCAATACGTATACTTGTGCTTTGTAATGTGTATGTGGCTTTATTGATCCTGGCTTTGCTAATACTTGGCCTCTCTCAATGTCTGCTCTTTGTACACCTCTTAATAGTGCTCCGATGTTGTCTCCTGCTTGTGCTTGATCAAGAAGCTTTCTGAACATTTCTACGCCTGTTACTACTGTTGATTTTGGCGCTTCTGCAAGTCCTACGATTTCTACTGTGTCTGATACCTTTACTACACCTCTTTCTACTCTACCTGTTGCAACTGTTCCTCTTCCTGTTATGGAGAATACGTCTTCTACAGGCATTAAGAATGGTTTGTCTATTTGTCTTTCTGGTGTTGGTATATACTCATCTACTGCCTTCATAAGCTTTAGTATTCCATTGCACCATTCACAGTCTTCTTTTCCGCATCCGCATTCTAATGCTTTTAATGCTGATCCTGGTACGATTGGTGTGTCATCTCCTGGGAATTCATATTCGTGTAAGAAGTTCTCTAACTTCCATTTCAACTAATTCTATTAGCTCTGCATCATCTACCATATCTACCTTGTTTAGGAATACTACTATGTATGGTACTCCAACCTGTCTTGATAATAGTATATGCTCTCTTGTTTGTGGCATTGGACCATCTGCTGCTGATACATACCAATATTGCTCCGTCCATTTGTGCTGCGCCTGTTATCATGTTCTTTACATAGTCAGCGTGACCTGGGCAGTCAACGTGTGCATAGTGTCTGTTTGCTGTCTCATACTCAACGTGTGCTGTGTTTATTGTTATTCCTCTTTCTTTTTCTTCTGGTGCCTTGTCTATTTCGTCATATCTTGTTGCTGTTGCTCCACCGAACTTTGACAATACTGTTGTTATTGCTGCTGTTAGTGTTGTCTTGCCGTGGTCAACGTGTCCTATTGTTCCTATGTTTACATGGGGTTTATTTCTTTCAAATTTTGCCTTTGCCATTTTGTTTTTTCCTCCTTTAATATTTTTATAGTTTTTGTTATGTACATTACATAACATATATTTTAGGCTATATCCTTATACTTAAGAATACAACCCTAAGTCCATAAAAAACACATCCGTGTGTATCACACATATATGGAGCCCACGACCAGGATCGAACTGGTAACCTCCACCTTACCAAGGTGATGCTCTACCGACTGAGCTACATGGGCAAATTTGAATTTTGGTGGGGAAAGGTGGATTCGAACCATCGAAGTCTGAGACAACAGATTTACAGTCTGCCCCCTTTAGCCGCTCGGGAATTTCCCCATTACTATTATGGTATTATAATGCTTATGCTATACTTTGTCAATAGGCTTTCTCTTCCAAATGTGACTAATAATTCATGCTTAGCTAAGCTAAGTATAACGTAAAATAGCCTTTATTTAAGCATTAAATTTAATATTTTTTTATTAAACGCATATAAATTATGTGCGTTTATACTTTTCTATGCATCATAAACAAATCCCGCTTATACGGGATTATAGTTACTCATCCTTAAATTCTAAATACTTTTCAAGTTTTCTTTTTACTCTTTGTAAAGCATTGTCAATTGACTTAACATGCCTGTCCAAATCGCAGGCAATTTCTTGATAAGATTTACCTTGCAAATATGACATTAAAACCTCTAATTCAAGTCCACTAAGAATCTCTCCAATCTTTGATTCTATAGAAGCTAATTCCTCACGACTTATCATTAGTTCTTCAGGATCAGTAATTTTAGTTGCAGTCAGAATATCTAGAAGAGTTCTGTCTGATTCTTCGTCATATATGGGCTTATTAAGGGAAACATATGAGTTTAGTGGAATATGTTTTTGTCTGGTAGCAGTTTTGATTGCAGTTATTATTTGTCTTGTGATACAAAGCTCTGCAAAGGCTCTAAAGGATGACAACTTGTCATTTCTGAAGTCTCTGATAGCTTTATAAAGACCTATCATGCCTTCCTGAACAATGTCTTCTCTGTCTGCCCCAATCAAGAAGTAAGAACGAGCTTTTGCTCTAACAAAATTTCTATATTTGTTGATTAAATGCTCTAATGCTACAATATCACCTTCGTGTGCATATAAAACTAGTTCTTCATCTAGTACATTTTCAAAATTAATACTTCTTTTGTTTAAGTTTACATCCACTTTATCTCCCCCAAGCTATAACATTAAGCTTATTACATATTTTGTAAAATAGTTCTTAGACTTTCTATAATAAAAAAACCATAGTCTCATTATAACTTACAGAGGTTTTTGTAGTCAAGCTTTATCGTTGTTACGTCTTAATTTTTCAAGCTTTTTAAGTATATCAGAATCTAAACTATGCCCTAATAAGTTTTTATTATATTCATTTCTACTTATATAATCTTTATCCATGCTTCTTTTCATCTCTATTACTTCGCTATTTAGCTCTCTTGCTGAAACCCTTGCCGCGCCTAGCCCCAGAACGAGAAATTGTTCTGTCATATCAGAGGTTGCTACCTTTACATTGTAATCCCTTGGAAGAGTTGCTACATATCTTTCTATGTAATTATCTGCACTCTCAAATTCCTTTGTAAAAACAATTTCCAAGTCATTATAGAATTCATGCTTTTCCATACTGTTTTTTACAAAATGTGCATCAAACACAATAATTACACTTATGTCCTTGTAAGTCTGGTACTCAATCATTATTTCAATCAACTTCCATCTAGCTGATTCAAGTGATAGTTCACTTTCTTCTTTTAGATTATTCCAAGCATTTATAATATTGTAGCCATCAACTAAAAGGTATTGCTTCAATCAACTCATCCTTTGCATAGTAAATAAATAAAATTTTATATATTATCAAGGTGTATGGTTTTCATCCATACACCTTGATATACCTGTCTGAAATTAATGTATACCGCCTTTAAGCGACTTTAACTGTCTTTGTCTAGATATGTCGAAGGCTATTACACCCGCTGATACGCCAGCATTTAGGGAGGATATTTTGCCTGTCATTGGAACTTTTACAAGAAAATCGCAATTTTCCTTAATCAATCTTCCTATTCCTTCGCCCTCACTGCCTATAACAAGTGCAATAGGACCTGTCATATCCTTCTCGTAGTATGTATCACCGGACATTTCTGCTCCAACTATCCAAAGTCCTGCATCTTTTAGCTGTTGAATAGTTTGATTGATATTGGTTACTTTGGCAACAGGGACATATTCCACAGCTCCTGCAGATGTCTTTGCAACTACAGGTGTAAGTCCAACCGAGCGTCTTTTTGGTATTATTACGCCATGTACTCCTGCTGCATCAGCAGTTCTTAGTATTGATCCTAAATTATTGTTATCAGTAATCTCGTCTAATATTATGATGAAGGGTTCTTGTCCTTTTTCTTTAGCAATATTTAATATTTCTTCAATCTCATAGTACTTGTACATAGCAGCAGAAGCTATTACCCCTTGATGATTCTTTGTGGTAGATAAACCATCAAGTTTCGCTTTGTCTACCTCTTTGATTAAAATATTTTTTTCTTTTGCCATTGCAATAATCTGTCTAATAGATCCTTCTCCTGCATCTTTTTGTATAAACATCTTATCGATTTCTCTTCCTGATTTTAATGCCTCTAATACAGGATTTCTACCTTCTATTAAGTTGATATTGTCCTCTTCTCTATCATTATCATAGATTCCTGGTTCAACAGCGTTATTTCTTGGTACTCGTTTATCATCCCTCTTAAAGCCTCTTGTAGTGGTCTCGGCTTTATAAGGACCTTTTGCTGTCACATTGCCCTTAAATGGACCCTTTGCAGCTCCAGTACCCTTATATGGTCCCTTTGCTTCTCCAGTGCCTTTGTATGGGCCTTTTGTTGTGGATCTTGTTGCTCCTTGTTTTGGACCTTTTCTATCTTCGAATTTTCTTCCTGGTTTACCTGTTGGTTTTCCCATGTTTACTCTAGCCATTTTCATCATCCTTCACATTTTTCTTTTGTAAAATAAAAGTTAATAAGTCATAGAACCTATTATTATTATGGTTATTTATTCTTAAAATATTAACATGCTTTTTAAGGTATCCTTATCCAATTTTGCCACCTTCACTTTGATATTCTTTCAATATCTTCAGCGCATTATCTTTTGTTAATATTTTTTCTCTACAATTTTTATGCTGTAATTTGTTTTCTGGACAATATCCCAATATCTTACAGCTAGGTCCTGCATTTTCAAAATATCTGGAGCTGCACTTTTACACAAAGCCATCATTTTGTTAGCTAAATCTCTGATTTCTGTCTGAGCATTCATACAACATCTAATCGCAAACCAATCTAATAATGCATGAGCATTCATTCCGATTAAAGCTTTAAATTCAGTTGCTTGAGGTTTCAGATACCTAAGTTCTTCTTCTTTTTTTCCATTGTCAACTCCGGTATTATACCATGTTTCCATCATATTAAGAATATCTATAGCATCAAAATTTAGTCCAACTGTTTCAACATTTAATGCATCTGCAACAGTATCTCCATTAGGAAGCACTACATTCCTTGCATTAATACCTTGGTAATGAGCAGAAAATTTCCTAATATCCTCTGGAATCACAACATCAAAAGAACGTACTCCGTTTTTCTCTGCTCTACCTGTTTTAATCATATACGAAGCTACTCTTTTTCTTACTAGCTGAACCTCAGTCACCCTTGAATATCCCTCAACCCCAAATATAAAATAATCAAATTCAACAGCTGCTTTATGTCCACTATTGATTATATTATTTACTATCTTCTTATCGTATGGTGAACTAATAATATCTTCAAGGGTTCTTTCATATCTAACAAATCTTGCTGCAATATCAGTGTATATTTTTCCTCCACCTGCAATTAGTTCAACCTTGCCTTCTCCAACATTCTTTAAGTTCATATCGATTCTCCTCACAAATCAATTTATAAATTTTACTTATGTCTTTATTTTGTCACTATATAGAGCCTATCTATTAGTTGTATTTTATATATCCATTTGTCTTATTAACTCAAATAATTGCATAAGCCTTTTTGTGTTACCGATAAGATAGAGATACCCTATTAAGGCTTCAAAGCCAGTAGCATGTCTGTAATCATTTATATCAGCATTTTTAGGTACTGAGTTTGATTTTGTATTTCTGCCTCTTCTGACAATATCCTGTTCATCCTCTGTAAGTGTATCATGCAGCTTAGCTAATGTTTCTGCCTGTGCCTTTGCCTGTACGTATTTAATAGCTCTTTTGTGAAGCTTATCTACTTGAATACTACCAGCCGACACAAGCATACTTCTGATAAAGGTATCATAAACCGAATCACCTATATAAGCAAGCACCAAGGGATTATACATCCTTATATCAGATACACTTAACCCGCTATTTCCTATAGTAAGCTCTCTAGTCTTGTCCATTAAGTCGTTTAGATTATTATCAAATTCGCTCATTATTTTACCGCCATTTTCTTTTGTTATTCAGCTTCTACATCCTCAATTTCTGTTGCTTCTTCAATATAACATGCTGCTTCATTAACAGAAAGCTCCTGTACATTTTTAAGCTTTCGTTGTATAGTTCTTGATTTTTTCGCCGCAGTATCTATTGTATTGCTTGCTTCCTGCAATTTTTTCTGTGTCTTTTCCAGTATATCAGCAAACTTGGAAAATTCCGTCTTGACTGCTCCAAGCAACACCCAAACTTCGCTAGAACGTTTCTCTATAGTTAAGGTTCTAAAGCCCATCTGCAAGCTGTTTAATAAGGCTGTGAGAGTTGAAGGTCCGGCAACTATTACCCTATAATCAAGCTGTAGAGTTTCACATAAGCCTGGTCTTCTTAAAACTTCAGCATACAAGCCTTCTATTGGGAGGAACATTATCCCAAAGTCCGTGGAGTTTGGTGGGTCAATATATTTATCTCTAATATCCTTAGCACTTGCTTTTATACGCAGCTCCAAAGCTTTTGCCGACTCATCTGCAGCCTGTGGATTAGCTTGTTCAAAGGCATCTACCAGTCTATGGTAATCCTCCAGAGGGAACTTTGCATCTATAGGCAACCAAATATAATCGTCTTCTCCTTCACCTCTGCCAGGAAGTTTTACAGCAAATTCAACTCTCTCGCTGCTACCCTTTTTAACCGCAACATTCTTTTCATATTGCTCAGGCGAAAGCATTTGCTCTAATATATTTCCTAGTTGAATTTCTCCCCATATTCCCCTAGTCTTTATATTACTTAGTACCTTCTTTAAATCTCCTACCCCCGATGCCAGACTTTGCATTTCGCCTAAGCCCTTATGCACCATTTCGAGTCTATCACTAACCAGCTTAAAGCTCTCACCTAGTCTTTGCTCCAAGGTAGCACTTAGTTTTTCATCGACTGTCATACGCATTTGATCTAGTTTCTTACTATTGTCCTCTTGCAGTCTTGAAATACTTATTTCAATTGTCTCACGCATTTTATCCAGTCTGTTTTCATTAGATTGTGAGAATAGCATAATTTGCCTAGAATAAGCATCCAGTTGATTCTGCTGCATGTTTGATATTTCCATCAATTGGTTAAGCACCGAGCGCTCTGTCTTTTCCTGTCCTTTGTCAATAGACTCCAGCTTACTCTCAAGCTTAATAAGCTTACTGGCAGAACTCCCTGTTAATAAAATTACCAATAATGCAAAATTTATTATGCAAATAAGTAAAATAACTATAATAAGTATATCCATCAGCACTACCATCCTTTATAAACAGTGGAATATATATAGAATGTACTAATTATATCATATGAAACATATGTTTGGATATTATAAATTTAAAGGGCAGACACACAGGTCTGCCCCTACTAGCTACTTATATTCTTTTCCACTTTACTCCTTGGGGAGTATCTTCTAGTACTATGCCTTGTGCCTTTAAGTCATCTCTTATTTTGTCAGAGAGCGCCCAATTCTTTTCTTTTCTGGCTTTTTGTCTTTCTTCAATAAGATCTTCTATTTCAGTGTCTATGGATTCTTCTTTCTTATCAAGCAATCCAAGTACTGCTGACAGTTCCATAAGCATGTCATAGGCTGATTTAACAACTGCCTTAGATGATTCACCATTTATGCTGCTGTTTATGTCTCTTACGAGCTCGTAGATGGCCGACAACCCATCTGCTGTGTTTAGGTCATCATCCATAGCCTCTATGAACTGATTTTTATACTGACTTAATCTACCAATCAATGCTTGATCTTCTTCGGACGATTCTTTTTCTACTGTGATATCCATCAAATATACCAAATTGTTCTTGGCATTATATAGTCTATCTAAGCCATTCTTAGTTTGCTCAAGTAAATCATCACTAAAGTTAATAGGACTTCTGTAGTGAGCCGACAGCATGAACATTCTAAGCACTTCCAAATCAAAGTGCTCTGCTATATCACGTACTGTAAAGAAATTGTTTAGAGACTTTGACATTTTTTCATTATTAATGTTTAAAAAGCCGTTATGCAGCCAATATCTTGCGAACTCCTTGCCTGTAGCTCCTTCACTCTGTGCTATCTCATTTTCATGGTGTGGGAAAATGAGATCTAGTCCACCAGCGTGAATATCAATTGTCTCGCCTAAATATTTCATAGACATTGCAGAGCACTCAATGTGCCAGCCCGGTCTACCCATGCCCCACGGACTTTCCCATGCAGGTTCTCCAGGCTTTTGGCTTTTCCATAGCACAAAGTCATTGACACTTCTTTTTCCTTCAGCTAACTCAACTCTTGTTCCAGCTTCAAGATCCTCTAAATTTTGCTTGCACAGTCTGCCATATCTTTCAAACTTTGCTGTGTCGTAATATACGTCACCAGCCAGCATGTAAGTCAAACCATTGCTTTCCAGCTTCTTTATTATATCAATTATCTCAGGTATATGCTCTGTTACCTTGGGATGATATGTTGCCTTTCTAATGCTTAAAGCTTCAGCATCCTTAAAGTATTCTTTTATAAATCTTTCGGATATTTCCTTTTCACTAACCTTTTCTTCCCTTGCTCTTCTGATTATTTTGTCATCTAAATCAGTAAAGTTTTGAACAAAGGTTACCTTATTGCCCCTATATTCAAAATATCTTCTTAATATATCAAAAATAATAAAAGGTCTTGCATTACCAATATGAAAGTAATTATAAACTGTCGGTCCGCAGCAGTACATCTTTACCTCACCTACATTTAATGCCTTAAACTCTTCTTTTTTTCTAGTCATTGTATTGTATAGCTTCATATTATCACCCTCCTATAATAATAAAAGCCACCTCTAAATAAAGAGGTAGCTTTACAAACCACGGTTCCACTCTTGTTGATACTTACTTTGATAACGGTATAAACTACCGCCGATGAATACTAATTTCCTCATCGGTGCTAACGGATGCACTTCACTTTTGTTTATCTCAAAGTCCCTTTCAGCCGCTGAAGACTTCTCTCTGTGAGCTTGCATTAGCTACTCTTCCCGATCACTGCATTTATTATTTCCAATTTGTTATTATACAATATAATATTACTTAAGAGCTCGTAGTGTCAATAGTTTTTTCTAAAAACTCCTTAATTTTGTACTAACTCATATTCTCTGTATTTTCTCCTGCCTGTAAAAATATATACCTTACTTGGTGCTGTCTTCTCATTTTCTCCACGCTTTAGCAGAAATATGTGTCCTTCATAGCTCATACCATATTTACGTACAAACTTAAAAGAAGACTCGTTTATAGTTTGGCTGTAGTTATATTTATAGTCTCCATAATAAACATCTTGAGGATAGTTTTCTTCTCCGCTTCCTCCAGATGAAAGCTTGAAAAAATATAACACAAGTATAATAATTATTATGGATATTATGGTATATTTGTTTCCACTTTTTTTATTAAGTCTCTTTAGCATAATCCACCTCATAATCTACTCATATAATTTTCTCTTAAGTACTATAGCTTATACAGACAAGCAACCGCATAAGATGCAATGCCCTCTCCATTTCCTTCAAACCCAAGTCCTTCTGTAGTGGTTGCTTTTACATTAATACATTCTTCACTTATGTCCAATACATCCCCAATGTTCTTCTTCATTTGTTCTATATAAGATGCCATTTTAGGAGCTTGTGCTACTATAATACTATCTATGTTTCCTACTCTATAACCCTTTTCTTTTATTATTTCTTTTACCCTTTTCAAAAGCTTAAGACTTGATATACCTTTATAAGAGTCATCTGTATCCGGGAAGTGCTTCCCAATATCTCTTTCACCACATGCTCCAAGTAATGCATCCATTATCGCATGTACCAATACATCAGCATCTGAGTGCCCTAATAGCCCTTTATAATATGGAATACTGACTCCCCCTATTATTAAGCTTCTATTTTCCACCAAACGGTGTACATCATATCCATTTCCAATCCTTATCATATCGTACTCCTATCCAAAGTTCTCTTCAATATGCTCAATAAATATTTCAGCAATATCAATATCTTCCGGGGTGGTGATCTTTATATTGTCATAAGAAGCAGCTACCATTTTAACCTTATACCCCGCTAGTTCTACAAGCATTGCATCATCTGTGCCTTTTATACCTTTTTCCAGTGCATACTCATGTGCATTAGTGATGATACTCTTCTTAAATACCTGAGGTGTCTGTGTCAGCCATACCTTTCCTCTATCAGGTGTAGATAAAACCATACTCTTCTCATCAACAAGCTTTATCGTATCCTTACTGATCATTCCTGCTGAGACAGCACCATGAAGCTTTGCCTGTTCTATACATTCTATTATTGTTTGGTTTTTCACAAAAGGTCTTGCCCCATCATGTATGAGTATTATGTTACTTTCTAAGTTTGCAGCCTTTATACCATTATAGGCAGACTGCTGTCTTTCAGCTCCCCCAGGTATAAGTTTTTTTACTTTATTAAAGCTATAGCTTCGTAAAATATTAGTCTTAAAGAAATCCAACTCCTCCGGTGATATAACAACTATTATCTCATCAATGGCTTCACATTTATCGAAAGCTAAAATAGTGTATGCTATTATAGGCTTGTCCTTAAGCATCAAGAACTGCTTGTTTATGTTTGACTTCATTCGGCTTCCCTTACCTGCTGCCAAAATAATCGCTGTATTAATTTTTCTCACCTCTTTTGAGATTTTTGCTTTTTATGAGAAAAAAAGCCAACTACTTATTAAGTAGATTGGCTTTCATTTTCAATTATATTCTTATGATACCTTATCTATTGCAGATTTAGGCTTTACAAATATCATTCTGCCTGCTGCAGTTTGAAGTATACTGGTTACAATTACCCCTATAGTCTCTCCAATATACTTTTTACCATTGTCAACTACTATCATAGTTCCATCATCTAAATACGCAACTCCCTGGCCTGATTCTTTACCGTCCTTTATTACCTGTACAACCATTTCCTCACCAGGAAGTACTACAGGCTTTATAGCATTAGCAAGTTCATTAATATTTAAAACAGACACTCTTTGGAACTCTGCTACCTTGTTTAAGTTATAGTCATTAGTTATAACACTACCTGACATTACTTGAGCAAGCTTCAAAAGTTTTGTGTCTACTTCGGACAACTCTTCAAAGTCTCTCTCAATAATTTCAACGGGTATTTCCAGTTCATTTTGAATTCTATTCAGAATATCAAGACCTCTTCTACCTCTGTTACGTTTAAGTGAATCAGAGGAATCAGCTATATGTCTAAGTTCTTCCAATACAAAGGCTGGTATTACTAATGGCCCTTCAACAAACCCAGTCTTACATATATCTGCTATTCTTCCATCAATTATAACACTTGTATCTAATATCTTAGGTCTCACTCTATTTTCTTGTTTTACTGTTTTGTCTTTATCCTTCTGTATACCTTTTCTCCATAAGTTGGCTAAGTTTAAGATATCATCTCTTTTCTTAATAGCCAGGCTTATTCCCAAATAAGCCATAAGTCCATATAATAAAATAGAAAGAGTAATTGCCAACCATGCAACGGGTATCAGGTTAATAGGTCCACTGCTTATCAAGTAAGCAATCACAAGTCCTATAAGCAACCCCAGTATACCTACAAAAATTTCATTTGTAGGAGTACTTTGCAGCAACTTTTCTGCTTTTGAAGTTATTCGAACGATTAAATTAATAATCCAAGGTGATATTAAAAATACTATAATTCCTGTAATTAACCCACCTATTATTACGGACAGAAAAAGGTTTATTCCTTTTATGTCATAGCCAAGCATATTTGTTATCCCAAAATTCCTTATCAGTATTGAACTAAGCTCACCTCCAGTTGCAACTCCTATCAATGTTAAAATCCATCTAAATATTTTTTTTATCACAATCTCCACCTCCTTTATAAAGTATATCCATAAATTTTACATTTTAAGCAAAAGCATAGGTGTCAAGTAAAATGTTTAATCTAAAACATATATATTATATTATAACAAATTTATTAAGCTAAACATATAAGAAAATAGTCTGATTTTAATTATTTTACGATATTTTCCATAATTTCTTCTATCTGTACTCTACTCATATCCAATACAAGCATCAATTCGCTTATAAGTATACCTTTGGCATTGGAAAGTATTTTCTTCTCTCCTGCCGAAAGCTTCTTGATTCTATCTGAAATTATGAGATTTCTCACTATTTCAGCTATTACTAAAATATTCCCACTTTTAATCTTATTTTCATTTTCTCTATATCTCTTTGTCCAAAGCTTGTTCATTTCACTCGGAACCTGCGATAATATATCAAAAACCTTATCTGCCTGTTCTTTATCAACAACACTTCTTATACCTAAAGTATCTATATTATCTAACGGAATCATAACCCTCATATCATTTAAAGAAATACGCATTATATAATATTTATTTTTATTCCCTAATATTTCTATTTCTTCAATAGACTCAATTATTCCTGCACCATGTATTGGATAAACTATCTTATCACCTATATTAAACATAAAATACCTCCTGATTATGATTAGTTGTTATGCTGACATATAATGTTAATTGATTTATTCAAAATTGACGAATTATGGCGTATTCGCTCACATAAAACTAATGGTTCAACAACAATATTGAATTGACATAGTATATATGTAATCTTATAATTATTATATAGAAAATTTATAGCTTATGATTTCACATAATCTTACAGGCATTTATTTGTGAGTCTAGGAAAAAATAAAGCTATAAATTGTAAGTGATGTTCTATAATACATTTTATGTTTACATAGATATAGGAGTGATAGTTGATGAAAGAATTACTATTTGAACACTTCCAGGATAGCGTAGATGAGCTTTTAATCAGACACAAAAGTATACTGGATGTACTTAGTAAGTTTCAAGAGTCTCAAACTCGCGTAAATAGAGCAGTTGTTAAAGCTGTTACTACCTGTGGATGTATCGAAGTTCATTCAAAAAAGCAGAACTTTTCAGGTGAAATTTCCTTACAAGAGCTTAAGAGTTTCTTGGATACCCATTTAAAAGGTGGTCTTTGTGAAAATTGCAAAGATGTAATTGAGAAGGAACTAGGAAACAACATGTTTTATATGGCAGCACTATGTAATCTTCTTGATATAAATATGTATGATGTAATGATTAAAGAGGATGAGAAGATTAAAACATTAGGAGTTTTTAATATGACATAGAAAAATCCTTCATGCTAATTTTCTGGCATGAAGGATTTTTCTATTATTGTTGCTTATTCTTCATTTTTACTTAATAGTTCAAGTGGTTCTGACTTTAAGTTGTTGTTAATAAATATCAAAGCAATCATAAAAGTAACAAGAAGCACAACAAAATATAGAATAATTGAAATAAGCGGACTTACTGATACACTGCCTAAACCTTGTCCTATTGTATTATCTGAGTTGTTTACCCAATTACTAAAGGCTGTACTATATAGCTCTGCACCAGTATTCATAGAATTTGACATTACAAATCTGGTTATAATAAAACCAGCAAAGCTTCCTATAATTCCTCCTATGGATATGACTCCAATAATTCCATAAAGCATTGATAGCATACATTCCTTCTTATTCATACCAAGTGAGCGTTCTATTGCTGTACGCTTTTTCTGTTTTGAAACAAATAAAAATACAAAGAAGAAAAGTATTGCTAAGGTTGTTGCCGCACTTACAGCTACCAGAATCATAGCTACCATTTTCATATTTCTCATACCTGAAGCTAATTTCTCATATCCACCATCATAAAAGCTTATTTCAAGATTATCAATACCTAATGCCTTAAATTTCTCCATATATTGTCTTGTTGTTCCATTTGGAATTTGGAAGGATGTAGTATATCCCTTCATAGGTCCATAAGCAACAATATTATTCTCATCACTGTTCTTCACTGAGCTCGACGGAATAACCACAGCATTATATCCCATCTCATAGCCTGTTGGTTGATTTGTTTTACCAGAGCCATTATATATACCAACAATCTCATACTCACTATCCTCAAAAACTGGATATGCTTCTCCTTTAGCATTCAACAACCCAAAATCTAATACCAATGCTCCAGATGGAAAATATGTTTGACTTGCTGACCTTTTATAATCTGAAAAATACAACTGAAGGTTAAGCTTATCACCAATTTTGAAATTGTTTTTGTTGGCAAGCTTCTGTGGTATAATACATACTTTATCCCCATTTTTATACTCTGCATCTGTAATATCACGTCCAACAGTGATATCTGCATTTTTCTGATGAAAATCCATTAGCAGTCTTGTTTTACTTGTGGGAACAACAGGAATAGTACTTTTAATAAACTGTTCATTTACTTCAACCATTGCTATCCATTTCTTGCCTTCCTCAGTATCGAAAAAGTTATCAGTTAGCTCTGCCCAGTTTTCAAAAGCTATAGCTTTCTCTCCAAATAATTCCCCCTTTTTATTCTGTTGAGTTGAAACAATTGGATTGTATGGAATTGTATATGCTAATGGCTCATAGTATGAATCATTAAAAGGATTTATCCCTGATTGAATTGCTGTTATATATGTTTTTCCTGCTTTAAACAATCCTGGATTCTTTTTAAACTGATCACAAAACCATATATCCTCACCAACTTCTCTTTTACCCCAGAAAACACGTGTTACCTTCACCTTTACAGGCTTATTCGGTATACAATCTTCATATGGCACTATCTCTACAATAGAACTCCACATTCTTATTAGCATCTCTTCTAAATCAGCTGGCCAAATCTTTATGTTTGGGCAATAGGCTCCATAATAAGGCCTCTGTTTAGGCTTAATAATATAGTTAGCACCCTCAAAATCAAGCAGAGAGATCGGCAGGATAGAATCATAAATAGGCTTATCCCTATAGGTATACTCATTAAACAAAGCATCCCAATGTTCAGTTACTTCCATAGCATTTTCCTTTTGATTGACTACACCAACCGTCATGAAAGCCTGCTCATACTCCTTCATATTTGCATTACATGCTTGCCAAAGATTCACTCCCAAGGACAGAAATGTAACTGCTAACATCATCAGCAACAAAAAAACAACTGTCCTTGTCTTTGTTCTTCTTATTTGTTTCAAACTGTTTCTTAGTAGCATATCCCTCACCTTTTCCCTTCAATTTTAGTCTCATTGAAGATTAACCACTAATGTTTTTATAGTTAAGCTTTTCTTCTTTATCTATCCTCTCTAATCTTCCTTCTGATAATTGATATACACTATCCATGCCTTCTAAATTATCATATTTATGAGTTATCATAATTACAGATTTCTCCTTAAACTCATTAAATAGTACATTATGAAGATATGAATCAGACTCTATATCATATGCCGAAGTTGCTTCATCCAATATAACAATAGGCGAGTCCTTCAAAAGTGCCCTTGCAACTGCAAGCTTTTGTTTTTCTCCACCAGAAAGTCTTGCTCCATTCCTCCCTATCTTACTATCCTCCTTATTAGGCAGCTTATTTATAAACTCACTAGCTCCACTCTGTCTACAAGCTTTTTTCACCTTTTCTTTGCTTGAATTACCATCAAGATTAATATTGTTATAAATAGTATCATTAAAAAGATAAGGTTCCTGACTTACAACAGAAAATAGCGAGCGGTACTTATCTGTACTGATTTGGTTTATATTTTTCTCTTGAAAATCTATCTCACCACTTGTTGGTTCAATAAACCGTAATAGTAATTTCAATATAGTCGTCTTGCCACTACCGTTTGCTCCAATTATAGCAACCTTCTCTCCTTTTGAAATAGTAAAGCTAATATCCCCTAGAACTTCTCTGTTATCTTCATATGAAAAAGCTACCTTCTTAAATTCAATACCTTTATTTTCCTTTTTAACCTTTTTAACCTTATTATCATTTTCAATATTTGATTCCTCATTCAAATCGAGAAATGAGAAAAAGTCTTTTGCAGACGGAAGAATTCTCGAAAGGAAATATCTTATATTAAGTATTGATGAAATCTGCCCAGTGACATAGTTGCTATATGAGAGAAACGCAAATACTCCACCAATTGTTAGCGAGCCATTAACAATCAATAATCCTCCTAGAATATAAAGAAGCCCTGTCACAGACCATTCAAGCATAACTTCATAGAACACATTCCATGTATCTAACATAGTGTTTTCCTTATTAAGCTTTAGAATGTTTCTCTGCTTCCTTTCAAAAGTTTCGTAACGATGATTATATAGATTCCAGAGCTTTATTTCTTTCACTCCACCAATGTTGTCATCAAACCATGCAGAGAAATCACGGTGGCACTCAATTAACTCCCCCATTTTCTTTTCCTTACGCTTAGAAAGTGCTAATACCATAAAATATTTAACTGGTATCATTGCAAGAACTACAATAGTAAGCTTCCAGCTAATGATAAGCAGTCCAGCTATTCCACTGATTACCTTGAATACATTGAATACATTAATCACCATAAATCGTTCTGTTATAGACGATACATTACTCACATCCGTCTGTATACTATTTATAATTTCAGAATTATTCTTATCACCAAAGTATTCAACTTTAAGATGCAGAAGCTTACTAAACGCTTGATGTGAAAGTAAAAACTCAGACTCATTGTGAACATCAGCAAATAGATTTGTTTGTATTATCTCAAGAAGCTTATTTAAAAGAACTAATCCTAGCAGAATAAGCACAGACCAGATGATAACCTGTAAATTCTTATTTACCATACCATTGTCAGTAATACTTTTAATTGCAAGCGGCTGAAAGAAGCCTGCAATTGTTGATAGAACAAGACAGGCTATGATAATCCAAAGCCTGGTCTTAAATGGTGTTAAATATGTCAATATTCTTTTTATTAATATAAAATCTTTTTTCTGCTTTTTCATGAGCAGTTTCACGCTGCCTTTCTTATTCATCTTGAGCACTAAATAATTCAATAATCCATTTAAAAAGACTATCTGGTATCATTTCAATATCTGTTAATTTCAGATGATGTAAAGGACAAGCAATATACCTGTTATTCTCTGAAATAATTGCATCAATAAAATTAGATGATATGATTGACTCAAATTTTTCTTCATTACTGATAATAATAATGATATTAGTATTTAAAAAATATGCATAATACCTTATACATTCTTTAACATTATCTAAGGAAAGTTTAAACCAATTTTTCTCATAAGAGTTGATTAGAACTGTATCACTAATACATGCGCAGCTATATTCATTTTTTATAAAAGCTTGTTGTGTTGCTTCTACCAAATTCTCTATAATATTCTTATTTAGATAATGGTATTCAATAGCTATAATTGGAATTTGTATTTCTTCAGCTTTCTTCATTAAGCATGGATATATGTAATTATCTCTAATAAATTTTAATTTTTTTTTCTTTGCAAACAATTCTTTTGCTTCCTCGATATCAAGCATTCTATTTTGTTCTAATATAATGCTTGCAAGCTGTGCAGCTATAATCGGAGTTAGAAGACTATTAGTTGCCGGCAAATAATAGTTAAAATTATGTTCTAGCCTTTTCAGCAATTCTAATTTAGGCATATTTAATTGTATATCAATGCCATCCAAAGGGTTGCCATAAATACATTCCTCTTGTAACGTACTTACAGCTACCTTTACACCAATCACAGAAGACAAGCATGCAGGATAAGTAATTCTTCCATCATTTGCTCCAGCTGCAACTATAATTGTATTCTTATCTTTAGCTTTTTTGATGTCTCAATTAACTTATCCGCAGAAATAAACTCTTTTGAACCTATACTAAGACTAATCAAATCTACCTTATGATCAATCCCCCATTGTATCGACTCACTTAGTTTTTGGAGATCATACTGCTTTTCTTCATTTAATACAGAAATACTTACAATCTCAACAAAATCCAAAATGCTCATCTTCTCTAAGTATTCCAACAAAATTGATGTACATATTGTTCCATGATTGATTGTTTGTAATGATTCTATATATTGTGTAACATAAGCATTATCAAGAGCTTGCAGACAAGTAATATTAATTTTCCTTTTCATTAGCTTATACAACAGCTCTAAATTAACCCCATCATCAATAATTGCGATTTTGAATTTACGTATTTCCATAAATATACCTATACTCTTGCTTATTCTTCATTTTTACTTAAAAGTTCAAGCGGTTCTGCCTTTAAGTTGTTATTAATAAATAGCAAAGCTATTATAAGAGTTACAAGAAGCACAACAAAATATAGAATAATTGAAATAAGCGGACTTACCGATATACTACCTAAGCCTTGTGCCATTGTATTATCTGAGTTGTTTACCCAATTACTAAAGGCTGTACTATATAGCTCTCCACCCGTATCCATTGAACTTAACATTATAAACCTAGTTAGAATGAAACCAGTAAAGCTTCCTATTATTCCTCCTATAGATATAACTCCAATAATTCCATAAAGCATTGATAAAATACATTGCTTCTTATTCATACCAAGGGAGCGTTCTATGGCTGTACGCTTTTTCTGTTTTGAAATAAACAAAAATACAAAGAAGAAAAGTATTGCTAAGGTTGTTGCCGCACTTACAGTTACTAGAATCATAGCCACCATTTTCAGATTTCTCATACCTGAAGCTAGCTTCTCATATCCGCCATCATAAAAATTGATTTCAAGATTATTAATACTTAATGCCTTAAATTTTTCCATATATTCTCGTGTTGTCCCATTTGGAATTTGGAAGGAAGTAGTATATCCTTTCATAGGCTCCATAAGCAACAATATTATTCTCATCACTGTTCTTCACTGAGCTCGACGGAATAACCACAGCATTATATCCCATCTCATAGCCTGTGGGTTGATTTGTTTTGTCAGAGCCATTGTATATACCAACAATCTCATACTCACTATCCTCAAATACTGGATATGTCTCTCCTTTAGCATTTAGTAACCAAAAATCCACTATCATTCCTCCAGATGGAAAATATACTTGACTTGCTGACCTTTCATAATCTGAAAAATACAACTGAAGGTTAAGCTTAGCACCAATTTTAAAGCTGTTAATGTTTGCAAGTTTCTGAGGTATAATACACACTTTGTCACCCTTTTTATACTCTTCATCTGTAATATCACGTCCAACAGTGATAGCTACATTTCCTTGATTAAAATCCATAAGGAGTTTTGTTTTACTTGTTGGAATAACAGGAATGGTCTTTTTTGTAAATCTATCAAATGCTTCCACATATGCTTCCCATTTCTTACCTTCCTCAGTTTCATAAAAATTATCGGTGACCTCTGCCCAATTTTCTAAAGAAATAGCAAGTTTTTCTCCCCTTTTATTTTTATGAATTAAAAAAGATGAATTATATGGCACCGAATATGATAATATCTCGTAATTTGCATCTCTAAAAGGATTGGGACCCGACTGGATTGCTGTTACATATGTTTTTCCTGCCTTTAGCAATTTGGTATTCTCACTATACTGATCACAAAACCATATATCTACCCCTTCTTCTCTTTTACCCCAAAGAACTCTTTTTACCTTTACTCTCACTGGTTTGTTTGGAATACAATCTTCATATGGCACTATTTTAATAATAGCACCCCAACCTATTATTTTACTTTCTTCCATATCAGACGGCCAAATCTTAATATCTGAGCAACAAGCTCCGTAATATGGTCTCTGTTCTGGTCTATTAATATAATTTGCGCCCTCAAAATCAAGCAGGGAGATTGGTAGGACAGAATCATAAACAGGCTTATCCCAATAAGTAAATTCTTTAGTCGAAGCATCCCAGATTTCTCTGACCTCCATAGCATTCTCTTTTTGATTGACTACGCCAACAGTCATGAAGGCCTTCTCATACTCCTTCATATTTACATTACCAATCTGCCAAAGATTCACTCCCAGAGATAGAAACATAATTGCCAGTATTGTAAGTATTAGGAAAACAAGTGTTCTTGTCTTTGTCCTTCCTATTTGTTTTAAACTGTTTTTCAGAAGCATATCTCTCACCTTTCCCCTCCAATAATGAACGAGAGCTATTTACGATATAGTAAATGGCTCTCGTATTTTGATCAATGCATCTCATATATACTTATTTATCTTATCACTATTTAAATATTATGTTGTTGTTGTTGCTTGCGGATTATATTGTGCCAGTTGATAACCTTGTGGAACCAACTTTGTATGCACACAACCAACGCAGCCACACTCTGGTAAACAGATTCCACTACATGGGCAATAAAAAGAATAAACTGACTGTGCAGATGTATGATTTACCTTTTGAATTTTTTTCATGTTGATCACCTCTTTTTTGTTTAAAACACATTAAAATGAAATACTACACTAACACGGATTCCATGATTACTTTTATAATACCATTGATAGTATTAAACTTGCATCCTTTTAATTGTCTCCTGTCAATAGTGATATTAAATGTCTGTTCAATCAGTATATAGAGATACACAAGATCTACATAGTTAAAAGAAAAATACGTTATTAATGTCCTGTCAAAGTTTTCTTTTCTAAATTCTTCTGTTATATCAAAATACTTACATAAAATGCCTTTTAAGGTGTCAATGATTTTTTCCCTACTCATAAGTACCCCCTATATAATTAATCCATATGGTGCATGGAGTAAACCTCTTTTTATTTCTTCGATAACACTTTTCATATCATTTGAATCAGTAAGACAACCCAATAAAAATGAAGACTCAATAGATACTTGCTCAATGATTTCGTGAGCTTGCTGAATAGACATATGAACAAAACTTAGATTGTTCTTATCCATCGCATCTGTGTTATCAATTATTTTATTGCTAATATGAATTGCATCTATTCCATATCCAAACTTTGATTGGAAGTTATCGCTCATTGAATTCCAAAATTCACCAGAGAAAAAACCATATGGACTACAGGCTATAAAAAAGCTCGAAGTAATGGCCTGAGAAATCATGTATGCAGATAGTCCCAAATCATATCTGACATCATCATCAAACTTTATCATTGGCTTAGGCAGTTTGATAATAATAATACTGGGATTCTCTTGTTCTTCTATATTCCTGACATATTTATTAATCCTATAGATATGGCGACTTAACTCACCCCTTGTATTCGAAAAATCAATTGTATGAAAACCAAATAGACCGTTCGCTGCTTCAGGACCAATTGCAGACACTTTTAATCCCTGAGCCTTACACATTTTTACTAAATTACAGAACACCTCATATCCCTGAACATCTTTTGCTAACTCACCAATAAAAATAACAGGTGCATATGGACGATATAGAGGTTCAGAAGTGTCTTCATATGAAATTTGAGGAAGTTTGTCTTGAAGTAAACAACGGAAGCTAATATTCTGCTTATCACAGATTTCTCTATAATGCTTCATATCTTCTTTATCAAACTTTGTTAGACTGATTATATCTTTTCTCTGCTTGATTGCTTCTTCTATTGCTTTGATAGAATAATCATATAGTGGGCTAGATTTGTCTTTTGATAGTATAAGTACAGTATCGCACAATTTGATACTATCTTCTAGGTTTGATGTAGCAATGTATCCAAACCTATTCCTATTTTCAATAGCTCCTATATCCTTTTTTTCCAATCCGAGTCCTATTGGTGTAACAACAGCGCCAATTACATATTCAGGGACAAACTCTGTTAGATATGTAATAACAGAGATATCTTCTTCTGAAAAGGGTACAGCACATACATTGAGTTTTTTCATAGCTATTTCTCCTCGTATAGTATATTATATTCACATTCAATAATTATCTGATTTTCAAATCATAAATGGCTGTATTATAATATCAAATGGGTTGCCTTTCTTGTTATTTTGATGTATCTCCACATATCTTTGCTACTCTTGACAAGTGTCTATTCAACTCAAAAAGTAACACTTTATACTGTATTTTCGAAAAAGCAATTGCTTTTGACTCCTGACAATTCTTTCTTTTCTTTTCTACTGATAATGACCCTTTTTTGTCAGCTTTTTTGCACATATGGTACACAGAATAAACGCCCAGCAATTTTTACATTCATCCTTTGTTAATTTTCCTATGTTTAGTATAGAATTGGTATTCCCCATATCAAAGCCCGTATCCAAATTTCCCAAGTGCATGCATGAAGATGTCTCATTGACTCTCTCACATGGAAAAAAATCTCCTTTATAATCTACGAATAATCTCGCCTTCCCAGGTAAACAAGGCTCGTCCTGGGGCTGACACATCACCTAAAACTCCATACTTGATTTTCTTTATTTCCTGTAGCATTCCCCCAATTTCATCGATTGTTGTTCTCTTGACTATATCTTTTCTAAATTGCTTTGTTGATAATATTGTGCCTAAAAAGTAATTATAAAGGCTATCATTCAGATACTCTTCTGAATGGTGCACATTCTCATAATCATCTTTCTCAACAATCGAGTGGTTACATCTCATTTTCCTTATATACTTGTTATTAAACAGACTATTTATTTCTTCATAGCTGTTTTCCGGATTGATTACCATACTTAATGATACCTTTTGTGCATAATCCGGCTGTCGCTCCCATAGTTTCCTGATATTTTTTATCACAGTATCATATGAGCCCTGCTTATTTGAAGCAAAAACACGATTTTGATTTTGTATTTTCTTCGGCTCATCAAGACTGATCATAAGATTGAATTTGTTTTCTGCAAGATAATCTATAAGCTCATCAGTTAATAATGTGCCATTTGTTGTAGTTGTAAAAGTAAGCTTTCGTCCTTCAAATACTTTTTTGCATAATCTACAGATTGTTTTATTAATTCCAAACTAAGAAAAGGCTCACCGCCATAAAAACTAATATTTGGTTTCTTTGTATCTATAGAATGTGCAAAGAAAAAATCGACTGCTTTTTTTGCTGTCTCAAGAGACATAGTTTTTTCTGAATGACTTCTTTGACTAGTATAATCATTTTCAGAATATACACAGTACGAGCAACGTAAATTACAATTCTGTGTAACCTGTAAAGTAATACTGTCGATTTTTCGTTCCAAGAGTAGCTCTAAATTATCTGTCTCAGGATGTTTAATCTCTTTTACACGATGTGTAGAAAAATATCCACAGTCCACTAAATCGTTATACTGCTGAACAATTTCATGCTCAGTTTGCTGTATTTCTTTCTCATTATCATTCATAATAGCATCAATATATTTGTATAATTTCTCATTCACTACCACTATTTCATTTCTATTTGTTTCATAGAAATAATATCCTAATGGAGTTTTAAAATGATTGATTAGTGGTTTTGGTTGCTTGATTTGTTGTTCCATTATTGTACTCCTTCCTATATCGTCAGCTTACCATCTTTCATGGTATAAACAATATCTGCACGTTCAGCCATACCTAAATCATGTGTAATCATAATAACTGCATATCCACGCTCATGTGCTAGATTTTCCAGTAATTCTATAACAATTTCTCCATTGGCTGTGTCAAGGTTTCCAGTTGGTTCATCTGCAAGAAGAATTTTCCCACCAGTTGCAAGTGCTCTTGCAACTGCAACCCTCTGTTGCTCTCCTCCACTCATCATAAGAGGTAGTTTATTGTACATCTTCTCTCCAAGCCCTACGCTAGAAATCAGTTCTTTTGCTGTTTTCTTTGCTTCATTTGAAGATATTCCTCTAAGCTCAATCGGATAAGCTACATTTTCTAGAGCAGTCAAAAGTGGAAACAGATTGAAGGACTGATACACAACCGATGCCGTCTCTCTCCTATATTTATCTCTGTCGAGCTTACTCATAGGCTTGTTCTGCAAATAGATTTCACCCTTTGTCGGCAAATCAAGCCCTGCCAGCAGTGAAAGTAATGTGCTCTTTCCGCTGCCCGAATGACCGACTATTGCATATACATTACCAGTATCAAAGGAACATGTAACATTTGATACTGCCTCTACAGTTTGATATTTACTTTTATAGGTATAACTTACTTCTTTTACTGTTAATATACTCATAATATCCTCCATCAATCTGTTTTTGATAGTATTGCCATTACGCTAAATCTATTTAATAGAAATAACGCAATTGCTGTCCCCAGCATATAGAATCCCAAGAATGTAACTAAAACGAATCCAAACATCATAAGTTCAATGTTTACAATGAAAGCAGATAAGATTGTCATAAGTAAGCTTCCTATAAGTGCAAGTATCATGCTTTCTAAAAATATGACTATGAAGCATTTTTTCTTGCTTGTCCCCAAAGAACGCATAATCGCAAATTCATTCCTTCTGCTTTGCATTAACAAATAAGACGATATAAAGCCAATACCAGCAACGATTATAAAAATCAATGGTGCAAAGCTTTGGAGTAAATTGAGACTTTCTGTTAATTGTGTTGCTGACATAATAAAGGTTTCATCATTCATAGTTAATGCTTGTCCCACTCTTGAAGAACCTGCCTGTATGTCTACTGATAAAAATCCTATTTCCTGTATTTTACTTTTAAATTCATTAAGCTTAAGTGGTTCCTTTAAAGTAAATCTGCCTGAGCTTGCATAAGGCTTAATATTTGTTCCTTCATAAATACTAGTAGCAAATCCAATAGGACTTATGATATCTGGCAATTCATCAGAAATACCCTTATTTTGAGGATGATAGCTTCCAATTACTTTTAGCTTCACATTCCTTATTTTTTTGTATTTAAATGCGTCCATTCCATTTTCATCATATTCTGGTGCATATACAATAAGCTCAAGTTCATCTCCATGATTAACCTTCTGCTCTTTCATAAATTTTTCTCTAATAATGCATACAGGCTCATTCCCCATCAAGAAGCTTTCATCATAATTATTAATATAAATAGCATCTTCAGGTGAAAAGGCTGTAAAGGCTGACAAAACATTTGAGCTAACAAAGCTGAACTTAGGTCGGTGTGACTTTCCTTCATAAGCTCTAGTTGTCAAATCAGCATACATTTGCATTGTAATTACTTCATCTTTTACCAAATCAGTATCATAAACTTTTTTTAGCTTCTCAAAATCAATCTGTAATCCAACATCCTGACTGCCATCCATATTACAGATTCTCCCTGTAACTGGAATTGTATCCCCAAGCTTTAATAGCTGTTCCTTATTTCCTTCTATATCTCCGATATATAATAGCAGAAATAACACAATCATAGCTGATATCACTATAGACAAGGAACTCTTCTTCCAATGCTTAATAATGTTTTTTTGAATTGTGGAAATGACAAACATAATCATCAACTACCTTTAATTAGTATTTATTTAGTATATAATGGTTTATATTCAATTATTTATATTCCAAACCACTTATTTATTATATATCCATTATATATTTGAGTCAAACATATAATGTAATTTTATATTATATTATACATATATGGTTCATAATGTGATAAGCCATATAATCCATGCAATACAAAAAGGAGTGTCATTCACTACTTAAAGTAGTTTACAACACTCCTTGTTACTAGATTTATCTAAATATTTACTATCCTATAGATATCTTTCCGTATGAATTTGCTCAAATATCTTCTTTAAGCTATCTTTAATTGTTTTTGCTCTTACTTCCCCTATGCCTTCAACATCATCAAGTTGTTCTATTGAAGCACTTAATATGTTTTGAAATTTTTCAAATTTAATTATTAAATTCTCAATTATGTTTATAGGCAATCTTGGTACCTTACTCATCATCCTAAAGCCTCTTGGAAAAAGAGGTATATCAAGAGTACCTACGCTACTGCCTACGCCTATTGCTCGTACTATAGCAGGTAGCTCTAAAAGCTCATCTGAGGAAAGATTCCGAAGAATCTTTATTACATCTTTATAGCTCTTCTCTTCATCTTTTGGCATATAATCTCTTATCAGAAGAATTTCTTCTTCTTTGACTCCTACAATTAGCTCTTCCAGCTGCATACTTACTAATCTGCCCTCATTGCCCAGCTCATATATATATCTGTCTACCTCACTTGCAATTTTTATCACAAATTCGCATTTTTGAATTGCTGTAGCCACATCATGTACTGTAACCATATCTTCAAATTCTGCAACTCCAAGATTGGTTAGAGCTTTGTCCAAAACCGACTTATATTTTGTCAAAGTTTGCAAAGCTTGATTTGCCTTTGACAAAATGATGTTGCTGTCTTTTAGAATATATTTCATATATCCCCTATATATAGTAATTATATTTCTTCTTTGAGAAATTGAAACTACTAATTCACCTGTTTGTCTTGCTACTCGTTCTGCTGTCCTATGTCTGATTCCAGTCTCCGAAGAAGGTATTGAAGCATCAGGTATAAGCTGAGTATTTGCTGATATTATTTTCTTACCATCTCCGCTTAGTATTATTGCTCCATCCATTTTTGCTAACTCATAAAGATATGCAGGAGAACAATCACAATTGATATGGAAGCCTCCATCTGCAACTGACATTACCTCTTCACTGTCACCAATTATTATTAGTCCGCCAGTTTTTGCTTTCAAGACATTTTCCAGACCTTCGCGCAGCGACGTACCGGGGCAAGCATTTTAAGTGAACTAATCAGTATATCTTCTTTCAAACCGTCGCCTTTCATTTATTTCCCTCCCAAAGCTATATCTAGCATCTCATTTACATTCTCTACTGCAACCAAATTAACATTAAATTTATCATTTAAGCCTGCCATATTGTTTTTAGGTATAATACAGGTTTTAAATCCCATCTTTGCCGCTTCATTTATTCTTTTCTCCATAAAATTAACTGCTCTAACTTCTCCAGCCAAGACCTACTTCACCAAAAATAATTGTACCTTCATCTATCTCTTTATTTCTAAAGCTTGACGCAATAGCTGCGATAATACCTAAATCCGCAGCTGGCTCTGTAAGCTTTATGCCACCTACCACATTTATATATGCATCAGAGTTTCCAAGCTGCATACCCACTCTTTTCTCCAAAACTGCCATAAGAAGTATTGCTCTATTATAATCTACTCCTGCCGAATTTCTTCTAGGCACTCCAAAGTTCGTGTAGCTTAGTAAGTGCCTGTACCTCAACCAACATAGCTCTTGTTCCTTCAATTGCTGCAATAACGCTGCTTCCCGATACCCCTTTAAGTCTTCCTGTCAAAAGCATCTGAGAAGGGTTGGCTATCTCACGAAGTCCTATATCAGACATCTCAAAAATACCTATTTCATTAGTAGAACCAAATCTGTTCTTTACTCCCCTTAACATCCTGTAGGATAAATGACTTTCACCTTCAAAGTAAAGCACCGTATCTACCATATGTTCTAGTACTCTAGGCCCTGCTATTGAGCCATCCTTGGTCACATGTCCGACTAAAAAAACAGCAATATTTGTAGTTTTTGCCATTCTCATTAAGTTTAATGTTACTTCCCTTACTTGACTTACACTACCGGGAGCTGATGTAAGGGCAGGATTGTACATCGTTTGTATGGAATCAATTATTAATATGCTAGGCTCAGTTTCTGCTATATTAATAGCGATGCTTTCCATATTGTTTTCTGCTAAAAGATATATATTAGGAGATTTAACTCCCATTCTTTCTGCTCTGATTTTTATCTGTGAAGCTGATTCTTCTCCAGAGACATAAAGTACCTTCATTCCCTTTTTGCTAGATTTTCTGTCATTTGGAGCAACAATGTTGACTTCCCTATACCTGGATCTCCACCCACTAGCACAAGAGAACCTTTTACCAAACCGCCTCCTAAAACTATGTCCAACTCATTTATACCTGTTCTAATTCTATTTTCAGCCGTTATCTCAATATCATTTAAAGATATAGGTTTAGATATGTTTCCTTCATCTAATCTTATACCCGAAGAGTTTTTTGCTCCAGTTCTTCAACAAAGGTATTCCATTGGCTACACTCAGGACATTTTCCCATCCATTTTGGTGATTCATAGCCGCATACTCCGCATACAAACTTTGTCTTAGTTTTTGCCACCATCATACCTCCCTTCTCAAAGATTCTATCTGTTATTCTTTGTAAAATAAACATATTTAATCATAATTAATCCAATTTGTACAGTTTTTTTCAATTCTATTATACTATATAATCTAACAGAAGCACTAATTATATTTCATTTGAGGCTAGGATTTTTATATAATAAAAAATCCTCTGTAAATAATTTCAGCAGAGGATTTTAACAAACAGACTATTATCAAACCAGTAAAATTTTTACCTCAAAATTAATAATTTCTAAATTGTCTTAAATATCAACTTTTCTTCTTCTTCATCAATTTTAACCTTACTACCCATTTTACATTCCCTTTTAAAATTTCTTCAGAAAGCTGATCCTCTACCAACTTTGTTATTGCACTTCTTAGAGGTCTTGCTCCATATTCTAGATCAAAGCCTTTTTCAGCAATAGACTCTTAGCTTCATCTGATACTTCAATTTCTATATTTATTTCCTTAATTCGCTTAACCAAGGATTTAAGCATGATTTCACTATTTCTTTAAGATTTTCTTCATCTAGTTGATGGAACACTATAATATCATCTATTCTGTTTAAGAAACTCTGGTCTGAAGGTTCTTCTTAGCTCCTCCATTATATTTTCCTTCATCTTTTCATAAGCACTTTCCTTTTCATCAGTTGCAGAAGTAAAACCCAGAGTCTTTTGTTTTTTAATTGTACTGTGCACCTACATTAGAGGTCATTATAACTACTGTATTTTTAAAGTCTACTGTTCTGCCTTTACCATCAGTCAGTCTTCCATCTTCTAAGTATTTGAAGCAAAATATTAAATACATCTGGATGAGCTTTTTCTATTTCATCCAAAATACTACTGAATATGGCTTTCTTCTTACTTTTTCTGTCAGCTGTCCACCTTCATCATAGCCTACATATCCTGGAGGAGAGCCAATAAGTCTTGATACAGTATGCTTTTCCATATATTCAGACATATCAATTCTTATCATATGCACCTTCATCACCGAACAATGCTTCTGCTAAGGCTTTTGTAAGCTCTGTTTTACCAACTCCTGTTGGCCTAAGAAATATAAAGACCTACAGGTCTTTTTGGATCTTTCAGTCCTACTCTTGCTCTTCTTAATAGCTTTTGCAACAGCATGCTACAGCTTCTTCCTGCCCAATAACTCTATCATGAAGTATATCTTCTAAGTTTAAAAGTCTTTCGTGATTCTTCTTCTAGCCATCTTTGTAACAGGTATTCCTGTCCAACTGGATACAATAGCTCGCTACCTCTTCTTCACCTACTACATGTATCCGTTGATTGTGCCTTATCTGACCAGCTTCTCTTTTGACTCTTCCAGTTGCTTTTTGATTTCTCTTTCTCTATCTCTTAGCTTTGCTGCTTTTTCAAAATCCTGAAGGCTTATTGCTTCTGCTTTTTCTTTTTCTACAGCTGCCAACTCATCCTCAAGCTTTTTCAAATCAGGAGGTGCAGTAAAAGTCTTAATTCTTACTTTTGAAGCTGCTTCATCGATCAAATCAATTGCTTTATCTGGTAAATATCTATCTGTAATATATCGATCAGAAAACTCCACAGCTGCATTAAGTGCTTCATCAGTAATTTTACTTTATGATGAGCTTCATATTTATCTCTTAAACCTTCTAATATTTGCAAGGCTTCTTCTTTACTTGGTTCTCCAACTAGTGACTGGCTGAAATCTTCTCTCTAAAGCAGTATCCTTTTCTATATGTTTTTTGTATTCATCAATAGTTGTTGCACCAATTGCTTGAACTTCACCTCTTGCTAAGGCAGGCTTTAAAATATTTGAAGCATCAATAGCACCTTCTGCCGCTCCAGCTCCTATAATTGTATGCATTTCATCAATAAAAAGTATTACATTCTTTGCTTCTCTAATTTCATTCATTATATTTTTAAGTCTTTCTTCAAATTCACCTCTATATTTAGCACCAGCCACCATAGAGGACAAATCTAAAGTTACAACTCTTTTATCCTTTAAAATTTCAGGTATATTGCCTTCATAAATTTTTTGAGCAAGACCTTCTGCTATCGCTGTCTTACCTACACCAGGATCTCCTATAAGCACAGGGTTATTTTTAGTTCTTCTGCTTAGTATCTGAATTACTCTTTCAATTTCTTTTTCTCTTCCAATAACTGGATCTAGCTTACCATCCCTAGCCATATCAGTTAAGATCTCTGCCAAATTGATTTAAAGTAGGTGTATTGGTATTCTGAGACTGCGACTTTAGCCTGTTTATTAGCTTTTGGCTCTTCATTCATATTATGTAAAATTTCCTGAGCTACACCTTCAAAGCTTAAACCCATTCCCTTAAGCAGCTGGGCTGCTATGCCATCACCTTCTCTTAAAATGCTAAAAGCAAGTGCTCAGTACCTATATAATTATGTCCAAGATTTTGGGCTTCGCTTAAGCTATATTCAAGTAATGTCTTTGTTCTAGGTGTATAACCTAGAATCTTAGGAACACTTTCTTTGCCCTTGCCTACGAGCTCCTCAATATTATTTCTTACTATTTCTAAGGTGATACCTTTTTTATTAAGCAGCTGGGCTGCTATTCCTTCACCTTCTCTTAAAAGTCCAAGTAATATATGCTCTGTCCCGATATAATTGTGATTTAGTCTAATTGCTTCTTCTTGAGCAAAAACCATGACTTTTTTGCTTTTTCTGTAAATCTATCAAAAATACCCATAATGTTCTCCTTTCTTATTTACTAAGCTAGCTTCATTCTTATTTCGTCTGCTCTTATAATATCCCGTTGTACGGCATTTAATTCTGTAGTCGATGTTATACTGTAAGCTTGCATTATTCAAATCTACCATTATTTCATTTAACACTGAAACAGGAATATTCTTTAAAACTCCTAAATCTACTCCCAGTCTGATATCGGACAGAAGCTTCATACTCTCAGTACCGTTTATAACACGAGCATTGCTAATAATACCCCAAGATCTCCATATCTTATCCTCAAGCTTCAGCCTATTGTTCTTCAATCAGGCTGTTTCTTGATTCATTTTCTTTGTCTATAATTTGTTTTGTATAGCTATAAGATTTTCCACAATCTCTTCTTCAGATCTTCCTAATGTAATTTGATTGGATATCTGAAACAAATTGCCAATAAACTCTGTTCCCTCTCCATATATTCCCCTTATAGTAAGACCTATTTGTGAAACAGCATGTAAAATCTTACTTATATTGGAGGTAAGATTTAACCCGGGAAGATGTACCATCACAGAAGCTCTTATGCCGGTTCCTACATTAGTAGGACAACTTGTAAGATAACCTAATCTCTCATCATAAGCATATTTCACCATGTTTTCCAACACATCATCAATTCTATTTGCCTTTTCCAGTGCCTCTCTTACCTGCATACCAGGAAGTAAGGTCTGTATTCTAATATGATCCTCTTCATTAAGCATTATACTTATTACTTCATCTCTATCAATTAATACAGCTCCCTTAGAACCATTAGCAGCAAGATTAGGGCTTATTAAATGTCGTTCCACAAGCACATATCTTTCTACAGAGCCTGTGTTCTGCATATCATAGAATTTGAATCCATCAAAAACATCATTTTTAGTTGCTTCATTGTATATACTGTTAACTACCTTCATTCCCGCTACTTTATCAAGCATAGTAGGAAAAGGAGTATCGTTTATGTTTCTGGCAAGTCGAATTCTACTGCTTAATATTATGTTGTTTTCCATGCCTCCGCCTTCTATCCAACCCATTACGCTTCCTCCTGTTCCTTATTGCTAAGCTCTTTTATTTGATCTCTTAATTCTGCTGCTCTCTCGTATTCCTCAATACTTACTGCAGTATTCAGCTCTTGCTTAAGCCTCTCAATTTCTCTTGCAAGCTTCATTCGACTGCCTGCATTATTGGGAATTTTTCCTGTATGATTTGTATTACCATGAAGCTTTTTAAAAAGCGGATTTAGTCTATCACCAAAAACCTTATAGCAATGACTGCATCCAAATCTACCAGTCTCTCTAAATGTGTTGTAGCTTAGTCCACATACATCACACTTAATATCCTTTTGTATATCAACCTTGATTGGCAGTACATTTCCTGATTTCATTAGACCTGTCAATATATCATTTATAGAAAAGGTTGTATTTATGCTTAGGGCATTGTGTTCAACAGCACATTGCTCACACAAATGCCTATCAGTTTTTTTTCCGTTTTCTATCTTAGTAATATGAACAGTTGCAGGTCTGTTTCCACATTCATCACATTGCATAATAATTACCTCCTATTATCACAGTAACTTAAGTTTGCTGTGTTGATTCCTTGTTTAATAATCCTCCATCAAAGCTGCCACTATTGATGCCTTAAGTATCTCTGCCCTTACTATATCTCGAAAAGGCTTGCTAATAATGTTCAAGGTATTATCATCTACTGAAGTCTTGATAATATTCTTAATTCTTTGATCAATTAGCTGTTTTTTAAATAATATCTCTAATAGCTCAAAAGCACCTTCCTTTTTGACACTATTTCCTATTCTTTCTGCAATCATCTTTAGTAGATAATCATTCTCATCTATATCAATTTTCATAATTTTAATGAACCCGCCTCCACCTCTGCGTGATTCAATAATATAGCCCCTGTCAGAGGAAAACCTAGTGGTTAACACATAATTAATCTGAGAAGGAGCACACTTAAAATAATTTGCCATATCATTTCTCTGTATCTCTATGGTACCCTTGCTTTTTTCCATTCGTTCGTTAATAAATTCTTCTATAATATCACTTATTCTCAACATATCACCTCCCACTCTGACTTTGACTTTCTTTGACTTTTAATTATATTATATATAATTTATAGAAATTTTCAAGTAAAATGTCAAAAATTCTCACGTTATTTGTCAATTTTTTAACTACTTTTTAAATGATTAGTCAACATTAAATTTTATACTTCTATATATATTATACATATCTTTACATCTTTATAATCCTTAATAATTTGTATTTGTAACTTCCTTCATAAGTTATTTTTTACCACCTATCCATCAAAATAACTGTTCCTATTTTGTCTCCTTTCAATTGTCAAAATATTAAAGATAATCTCCTAATGTTGTAATATTACCCGATACTGATAAAAATAAAATACAAAAGAGCATCTAGATATTCTAGATGCTCCCTTAAACTAATTAATGTCTATAAATTGTAATCTTTTATTTCAAAGTCCTGAATCTTACTGAAAATAATATAATCTTTTCTGGTGATAAAAGGCTTTACATTATATTCTTTGTTTATAGCAAAATATGATTTTATTCCTGCAACCCCGTTATCCTTATCATCATACCATTTTAGGAATGCATCTATATCAATAGCCGCTAAATCATATTCCTTCACAACTCCGTTTATCATAGTAATTTCAAGAATTGCCCTGTTACCCTGTATTGCAGATGGATTTTTAGGAGTAGCAGAAGCTTCGTTTGAGTTTGCACCCTCTCCACCCTCATTAACTGCAGATACGACATAATAGTATGTAGTTTCATTTGTTACTGTTGTGTCAGTATATGTCGTATTTGTTATACCGCTAGCTATTGTTGTATATGGTCCACCAGTCGCTGTTGCACGTTTTATATTGTAGCTTGTTGCATCTGTTACAGCTGTCCATGATAAATCAACTTTAGCATTACCTGCTGTAGCGTTAAGATTTGTTGGAGCTACTGGAGCAGTGTATACAACTGGAGTATATTCTTCTACTGAGTTTAAATTACCAATACTGTTATAGCCACCTATTGCATATATTTTTCTATCTATCATAGCTATTTGATGTTCTTGTCTTGCATCCGCCATTGATGCCTTGGTTGTCCAAGTATTGATTGCAGGATTATATTCTTCCACTGAGTTTATTATAGCTCCGCTACTGTTATAGCCACCTATCGCATATATCTTTCCATCTACTACTGCTACTTTATGGAAAGCTCTTTCATTAACCATTGATGCCTTGGTGATCCAAGTATTTGTTGTCGGATCATATTCTTCTACTGAGGTTAGAGTACTACCGCTACCGCCACCTATCGCATATATCTTCCCATTTACTACGGCTACTTGATAATTAATTCTTGCATTAACCATTGATGCCTTGGTGGTCCAGGTATTTGTTGCTGGATCGTATTCTTCTACTGAGGTTATACTACTACTGCCGTTACTGCCACCTATAACATATATTTTCTCATTTATCACAGCTACTTGATGCTCTTTTCTCCCAGTAGTCATTGATGCCTTGGTGATCCAGGTATTTGTTACTGGATCATATTCTTCTACTGAGGTTAGACTACTACTGCCGTTACTGCCACCTATCGCATATATTTTTCCACCTACTACAGCTACTCCACAATTACCTCTCCCAGTAGTCGTTGATGCCTTAGTGGTCCAGGTATTTGTTGCTGGATCGTATTCTTCTACTGAGGTTAGACCACTACTGCCGTTATTGCCACCTATAATATATATTTTCCCATTTACTATGGCGGCTTCAAATCGCATTCTTCCAACTGTCATTGATGCTTTAGTAGTCCATGTATTTGTTACTGGATCATATTCTTCTACCGAGTTTAAGTAGCTACCGTTAAAACCGCCTATTGTATATATTTTTCCATCTACCACGGCTACTTGATGCCCATATCTCTCAGTAATCATTGGTGCCTTAGTGGTCCAAGTATCCCCCCCTGCTGCAAACACTGTTACACTTGAAAATACAAACATTAGTGCCAGTACAATACTACTTAATAACATAAATTTTTTTCTTGTAAAACTCATTATATTCCCCTTTCAATCTAAATAAAATTTGTAAATACTTGTTCGTAGATATTTATACTAGCACTAATTATACTACATTATCGACATATGTAAAAGTCTATCATTATTTCTACATATATCTTATAATGGAATTTTAATGTATTTTAATAGTTTATATACATAGAAGACCTCTCAAACTTAAATTTGAGAGGTCTTTTCTTTACCCTTTAATATTACCTAAATCCTGCAAATATTCGCCTTTGGCATGTTGCTCCTCTGAGCTTACCCAATGGTGAAAGGTTGATACAAATTCTCCATACATGCTTGTGTCATTTAAGTTATCCTCGTTTAATCTGTCATTCATTTCATTGTTCTCTTTAATTTTATGTCCCATAAATCATTCCCCCAATTAAAGATATTTCTTCCGTGCGATTATATAATAATTTTTTCCGTCATGTCCGCCTTTTGTTGAACATGCGAAATTATGTTTCTCCAGTACTGAGAAAATATTTTCCACTTTGTCCGATTCCTGCGAATTCATTGTTATCATTAATTCTTCATTTTCCTTCATCTCTTTTGCTGCTGTTACTACTCTTTTCACATCGTTTATAGACAGGTAATCTCCCATTGATAATATTCTCTCAAACATTCGTGTCCCTCCTATATTGGGGAATTCATGTCAGATAACCAAACAGTATAAACAGTTGCATAAATCAAAGTGAGCAAAAAATTGTTCTTTATTCATATGATAAGATTACTGTTATCGTTTGATTATCCTTCATTAGTTTATGACGCATTAAAATAAATATGCCTGTAAATAAAAATACGGCAAATCCAATATTTGCCGTATTTTGTAAACTTTTTATTGTTCTTTTTCTCTATTTGCATTTGCTGCATCAATAATTTTTGTGCAAATTGAGCAGGAACCTCTTCATATCTTGAGAAACTCATGCTAAAGCTTCCTCGTGCTTGAGTCATGGATCTAAGTCAGTGGCATACTTGAACATTTCTGCTAGAGGTGCTTCTGCTGTAACCTTTTGGAGTTTACCAGCAGGTTCCATACCATGAATTCTTCCTCTCTTCTTGTTTAAGTCACCAATTATATCCCCCATATACTCATCTGGCACAACAACCTCAACATGATATATAGGCTCTAATAATACAGGTGTTGCACTAGCCATACCCTTTTTATAAGCTAATGCAGCTGCAATTTTAAATGGCATTTCCGCAGAGTCTACAGGGTGAAATGATCCATCATACAAGCTACATCTTATATTAACAACTGGGAAGCCTGCCAAAACTCCCTCTACCATGCATTCTCTCAAGCCTTTTTCAACTGCAGGTATATACTGTCTAGGTACTGCACCGCCAACTACCTTATCAACGAATTCGAAATCTACACTTCCATCAGTTATAGGCTCAAATTCTATCCAAACATGACCAAATTGACCATGTCCACCAGATTGCTTCTTATGCTTACCTTCAGCTTTTGCTGACTTCCTTATTGTTTCTCTATAGGGTATTATAGGATCCTTTAAAACTATTTCGACTCCAAACTTGTTAGCAAGTCTCTTAGTAATTATTTCAAGATGCTGTTCACCCATTCCATGTATAAGAGTTTGGTGAGTTTCTACGTTTTTATCAACCTTTAGAGTTAGATCCTCTTCAACTAATCTATGAAGTCCATTTCCTATCTTATCTTCATCCCCTTTAGTTTTTGGTTCAATAGCCATCGCTATTGTAGGCGCCGGGAATTCTATATTGTCAAATATTATAGGATTGTTTACATCACAAAGAGTATCTCCGGTATTTGTAAATTGAAGCTTTGCAACGGCAGCAATATCTCCTGCAACAAGTTTATCTACATGAATCTGTTTCTTTCCTCTAAGCAGGAATAAGTTGCTTAGCTTTTCCTTTTTATCTTTATTTACATTAAATACTTCCATATCAGGTGTCAAAATGCCTGTAATAACCTTGAACATAGAAATCTTACCTACAAATGGGTCAGCTACTGTTTTAAATACTTGCGCACTAAATGATACATTTGCATCAACTTTACTGGTTACTTTCTTATTTGTTTTTAAGTTAGTTCCTGTTATACCTGGTCTATCAGAAGGTGAAGGCATAAAGTGACCTTATTGTATTCATCAAGTGACTGTATACCTAGGTTCTTCGATGCTGCACCACAGAGTACAGGAATTACGTCTCCTGATACTACTCCTAGCCTAAATCCCATCAGTATTTCGTCGGAAGTAAGTTCTTCTCCACCAAAATACTTCTCCATCAAGGTCTCATCTGTCTGAGCAACTGCTTCTATTATCATAGCTCTGTATTCATCAATCTGACTTTCAAAGCCTGATGGTATATCTGCATCAATGCATTTATTATTTTCTGATAATATAGCTTTCATATCGATAAGGTCAATAACGCCTTTAAAATTTGCTTCTGCACCTATTGGAATCATTATAGGAACAATTTTATTTCCAAAAACCTCTCTAAGCTGGTTTACAACCTTTGAGAAGTTTGAATTTTCTCTGTCCATCTTATTAATAAAGAAAATAGTAGGCATCTTTGCTTCATCTACAGAATCCCAAGCTTTTTCTACCCCTACCTCTACTCCAGATACGCTATCTACAGTTATAACTGCTCCATCACTAACTTTTAAAGGTGCTATAACTTCACCAACAAAATCAAAATATCCTGGAGTGTCAATAACGTTTATTCTTACATCATTCATATCACATGGAGCGGTTGCTGCACTAATTGAAATCTTTCTTTTAATTTCCTCAGGGTCAAAGTCAGTTGTTGCTGTACCATCATCTACTTTACCGAATCTATCCAATACTCCAGTATTGAACAGCATAGCTTCTGCTATGGTCGTCTTACCTGAACCACCGTGACCGATAAGAACAATGTTGCGAAGATTTTCGGTTTTGTAATCTTTCATAGAAAATTCCCCCTTGTATTTTTTTGTTTATTGTTCCCATATTTAGTAGATTTCAAACTTCTTTATATACCGCTTTATATCAATTTTAACTTTCCAAGTTTTAAAAGTAAAGACTAAATTTCCAAATTGTTAATTAATTGTAAACATTCAAACAATTCGACAATTTATGCTCTTATTCGTCTAATTTTTTATACTCTATATAACATCAATATACTAAATTATGCGAAATATTACTTATGTTTATAAATCGTTGATTTTAGGCACTATATGACGATACGGCACTGGTGATTCTAAGACAATGCTAGTATTAATATCACCATAAGGCATTAAACGATCTATTAATAATTTCATACTGATCATATCCTTAACTGCCGCTTTTATAAAATAGGACGTATTTCCTGTTACTCGGTGGCAATCTAATACATCCTCATCTTCTAAAATCATTTTCTCAAATTCACTATTATGTACCTTTAAAGAACTAAGTTGAATAAATAAAATTGTACCTCTGTTAATTGCAGATAGTGAAACTCTTGTAGTAAATTCCTCAATAATACCTTTCTCCTGCATTCGAATTATTCGTTCAGTAATGCTCGGTCTGCTAAGTGCTATTTTCTTTGATAGTTCACTTATAGTTATACGTGAATTTTCTTGTAAAAGCCTAAGTAATTCAATATCCAATTCATCCATAGTGTTTCTCCTTCCAAATTGCAATGATTTATATACTTTTTTATTCATAATTAATGTAATTTAACGATTTTTCCTTCATTATATTATATGAAATATTTTCTATATATTATATCATTTAATTATAAATATCAATTATAAAGTTATATAGAACGCATAAATTAATTAACAACAAAATATATAACCTATTTTCATGTTAGGTAAATCAATAAAATTTGTGTGCTCTATAAGCATAAGTAAAATAGGGAGGTAATTTTATGTTTTCAGAGGAAATAGTAAAAAATCTAAGTAACTCATCCTGGATAAGATTAATGTTTGAAGAAGGCACAAGACTTGCTGCAATATACGGGGCAGATAAAGTTTATGATTATAGTATCGGTAACCCTTATGCAGAGCCTCCAGCAGAAGTTATGGAATCACTTAAAAAATATATATTAAGTGATGAAAAGGGAATGCATAGATATATGAGCAATGCAGGTTATCCAGATGTTCGAGAAAAAATAGCTAAGCAACTAGAAAAAGATAGTAAGGTTGAGCTTACAGCTGATAATATAGTCATGACGGTTGGTGCTGCAGGGGCATTAAATGTTGTGCTAAAATGCCTTCTTAACCCTTTAGAAGAGGTTATTGTTTTTGCTCCATATTTTGTTGAATATAATGCTTATGTTGAAAACGGCGGAGGTCGAACAGTTATAGTAGAACCAGACCCTTCAACCCTTGAACCAAACCTAGAAGCCTTTGAGAAAAGTATTACTGCAAAAACAAAAGCTATAATAATCAATAATCCTAATAACCCAACCGGTATAGTATATAGTGAATCAACACTTAGAAAAATCGAAGATATCTTGATAAAAAAGCAAAAGGAATTTGGCAGCACAATATATGTACTTTCAGATCAGCCATATTGTGAAATCGTTTATGATAATATCAAAATCACAAACATGCTTTCTATTTTTAATAATGCAATAATAATAAATTCATTCAGTAAGTCCTTAGGTCTTGCAGGTGAAAGAATCGGCTACATAGCTGCAAGCAGTAAAATTGAAAATGTTGACACTCTTACAAAAGCATGTGCTTACTGCAACCGTACTTTAGGCTTTGTAAATGCTCCGGCATTGTTTCAAAAGGTTGTTGGAGATGCTTTAAATGCAAAGGTTGACATTAGTGGATATGAGCAAAGAAGAAACTTTTTATATGAAAACATGACCAGATTGGGATTCCAATGTATAAAACCTCAAGGAGCTTTCTACCTTTTCCCAAAAGCATTAATTGATGATGATGTAGAATTTGTAAAGAGAGCCATGAAATATAACTTACTGCTTGTTCCAGGAAGCGGATTTGGATATCCAGGATATTTCAGAATGTCTTATTGTGTAAAATTTGATATGATTAAAAACTCTATTTCTGCTTTTGAAAAATTTGTTGCAGAGTTTAAATAAGTAATTTATTGAAAAAGCTTCTATTATGAAGCTTTTTTTTTAACTATTTGCAGGGAATTTAATTATTCTATTGAATAAATAAAATTAAAGATAAGCCTATATATATCGCAATAAAGATATATTATTTATAAAAGCAGATGCTTATGCTTTTGTATTATCAGTAATGATTTTTCACAACATATAAACCAAAGAACATGTTTAGTGCAAAACATATAGAAAGGGGTTAAAATACAATGCAATATAGAAAGTTTGGAAAGCTAGATTTTAATGTTTCATCCTTAGGCTTTGGATGTATGCGTTTACCACTGCAAAATCCAGGTGGAGAAGTCGATATGAAGAAAATTGATGAGAAACAAGCAATAGAAATGATAAGACATGCCATAGATAATGGAGTAAATTATGTAGATACTGCTTATCCTTATCATGGTGGAATGAGTGAAGTATTAGTTGGCAAAGCACTAAAAGACGGCTATCGGGAAAAAGTAAAGTTAACTACCAAAATGCCAATTTGGATGATTAAAACAATTGAAGATTGCGACAAATATCTTAATGAACAGCTTCAAAAACTTGAAGTGGATTATGTGGATTTCTATCTCCTTCATGCAATGAACAAGGAAAGATGGAATACCGTTAAGGAATTAGGCATCCTTGACTTCCTAGATAAAGCAATAAAAGAGGGCAAGATAAAGCAAGTAGGCTTCTCCTTCCATGAGGAAATAGATTTTTTCAGAGAAATGCTTGATGCTTATGACTGGGCAATGTGCCAGATACAGTTCAACTACATGGAAGATAGACGCTGGGAAGATGAAATCAAATACGCCGCTTCTAAGAACATTGCCGTTGTAGTAATGGAGCCGCTGCTAGGGGGTAAACTAGCTGGCAATCAGCCGATTGAAATAAAATCAGAATTTAGTAAGGTAGAAGCTAATAGAACTGCTACAGAATGGGCTTTGAGATGGGTACTTAACCATCCTGAAATAACTCTCCTTCTTAGTGGAATGGGCAATATAGAACAAGTAAAGGAAAATCTCAAAATAATGGATAAAGCCGTAGTAAATAATTTATCAATGGATGAGCTTAAGCTTATTGATAGAGTTAGAGATATATACGACGCCAAAACAAGAGTCAAGTGTACAGGTTGCAGCTATTGCGTACCATGTCCACAAAACGTTATTATCCCCGACATTTTTAGTATGTATAACGAAGCTGTCATTTACAACATAGATGAACAGTCCAAAAGCTCCTACAATAGAGTTATAAAATTAGAAAAGAGTGCTGCAAGCTGTATAGAATGCGGTGCCTGTGAAACAAAATGCCCGCAGAAACTTCCGATTATACAACACCTCAAAGAAGCCCACGAGCATCTAACTACATAAACAAAAGCTGCTGTTCACTCAGCAGCTTTTATTTACACTTCTATATTTTTAAATAAGTTTTCGCCAGCTGATTTTACCAACCCATATAGTACAACATTAGCAAATCCAAATACCAGTAATATACAACCAAAAGCCATCCAAACATTCAGCTTTAAGATTACAATTGGCGCTATTACAGCCGCAGCTACTACTATAGAGATAAGTATCGATACTATGACATTCATATTTTGCTTTACTGCTTTTTGCTCGTTATCCCAGTATAATTTAGGATAATTCAAGTCTATAAAGATTCCTACAAATGATGTAAAGAATACTCCCAATAGCCCAATAATCGCTATAAGAACTATTAGATATAGCGGCAGTTTAAGAATCACTCCTGCCGCAATGAGCATGCTAAGTAAAGCGCATATACCCAAAAATACACCTGCCATTACCTTACCCATTATTTGCTCAGTATAGCTAACAGGTACATATTTGTTTATAAAAATATTTGTTCCTTCTCTTGATATAGCTGTAGCTGTTATCCCATTTGTACCGCTTGCAAATAATATTGCTCCAAATGCAATAGCTAAAATTATCCCTTCATATGTACCAGATTTTATATATGACTGCAATTCATAGAGTGGGTTCACCCCCTCTGACTCCGTGAACATAGGTATAAGTAACATTATAGGCCATAAAAAATTCATCATAACACAGTTAATAAAATATACAGGTGTCCTAACAAGAAGTCTAAGCTCCTTTATAGTATAAGAACGGACAACTGAGCTTTTTACCACTGATTTATCAAACTGCTCATTGGTAAGCTTCTTTCTCTTCGACTTACTTTCTGATATTCCAAGCAATCCTTTAAAGTACATTGACTCACCAAGGCTCAGGTACAGGCTTACGAAGAGAACAGATATTGCAACATATATAGCTATGTTTATAATACCCGTTAGATTATGACTATTTATTAGAGCAAGGGTAAGAAACTTATTTGCTGGAAAAATACCAGTCATCATATTAATTAGCGAGTTATCACCATTCAGCAGCATACTCTTCAGCACCTTTGGATCTGATGCACTGCTAACCATACCCTGAATCTTTGCATTTGCAAATATAGCAACAAACATACCTAGTATTCCACCAATAATTCTAAATTGGTCTCTATTCTTGCTTATATTTGTGACTCTCATAAGTATTATATTTAAGATCCCTGCATATACCAGGGGTATAATAGGTAAAGTCAAAAATGCTAAAGCAGAATATAAGTAATATACTATGCCAGCTTTACTAACAATTCCAAAGGTAACTAAGACAGGTGCCAACACTAAAAGCTCTGTAACGTATTCATATATCAGGGTTACGCTAAATTTTGCAGCCATAATAGTTGAAGGTCTTAAAGGCAGGGGTAGTAAGCTTTCAACATCCTTTGAAAAATAGAATACATTCATAATATAGAATATTCCAAAGAATAGCACCAGCATTCCTACTGATAAAAGTCCCGAGCCCAAAATCAAGCCCTCTTGTCCTATAGCTTTAAATATTCCATAAGAACCCCATACTATTACAGCGATTCCAGATACTATAGGCATCATAGCGATAGCTATTAGTACCATAAAAGCTATATTTTTAACCTTGCTACCTATCTTACCCTTTGACTTGCCGTTAGCAAAAGAGCTAAGTGAGTTTTTAAGAAGTATCTTTGTTAATGCAAAATAATTATTCATTTTCTGTCATCTCCAGGAATATTTTTTCAAGGGAATCATCTGATTTAAAGTGCTCTCTCATCTCATCCATAGTTCCATAAAACTGTAGCTTGCCCTTATTTATAATAGCAACTTTATCACAAAGCTTCTCTGCCACTTCAAGGACATGAGTGGAGAAAAATACAGTCTTACCATTTTGTGCATGTTCCCTCATCATTTCCTTAAGTATAAAAGAGGACTTAGGATCTAGCCCTGTCATTGGCTCATCAAGAATCCAAACAGAAGGGCTATGAACCAGCACTCCCATAATTACTATTTTTTGCCTCATACCATGAGAATAACTTTGCATTTGATCTGAAAGCACACTTTCCATATCAAATCTCTCTGCTAGTTCTTTAATTCTTTGTTTTCTAATATCACTTTCTACATTATAAATATCAGCCATAAAGTTCAGATATTCTATTCCCTTTAACCTTAAAAACATATCAGGACTGTCTGGTACAAATCCAAACTGTCTCTTAGCTTCTAAAGCATTTTCTTTAATATCAACTCCGTTTATAGTTATACTTCCGTTATCCTGCTTTGAAACCCCAGTAATCATTTTTATGGTTGTTGTCTTCCCAGCTCCATTAGGTCCCAATAAATCCAACTATCTCTCCATCAGGAATTGTAATAGTCAAGTTATCTACAGCCTTCACAGTTCCATTATAGCTCTTACTTACATTTTTAATCTCAATCATGCTGTTACCTCCAAAATTCATGTTGTTTTTATTTTGATATCATTTATATAAATCATACTGCATATTACCATGAAAGTAATTAGTGCGAACATATATATAACGTGTAAATCCTAAAAAAGATTCATGTATTAACATATTCTTATATATTGATAAAATTATACTCTCAATTAATTTATGTTGAAACATATATTTCTAAAGTTTATACTAAAAATGATAAGAATAGAATATTTCTAGTTAATACGTTCATATTTATGTTTACATTGTATAAGGAGGAATAAAATGAGTATATACGACGAGTCCCTTAAGTTTCATGAAGAGGCAAAGGGTAAAATTGAAGTAGTATCAAGAGTAGAGGTGACTTCCTCACAGAGTATGAGCCTAGCATATACCCCAGGAGTTGCTCAGCCCTGTCTTGAAATACAAAAAGATCCTGATAAAGCTTATATATATACTAGAAAATGGAACACTATAGCAATAGTATCAGACGGTACTGCAGTGCTTGGTCTAGGAGATATAGGCGCACTTGCCTCCCTTCCAGTAATGGAGGGTAAAGCAGTGCTTTTTAAGACCTTTGGCGATGTTGATGCCTTCCCAATCTTAGTTGATACAAAGGACCCTAATGAAATTATAGAGACAATAGTTAGAATAGCCCCTACCTTTGGAGGTATTAACCTTGAGGATATTTCAGCTCCAAGATGCTTTGAAATAGAGAAAAGACTTAAGGAGAGACTAGATATTCCTGTTTTCCATGATGATCAACACGGTACTGCAGTTGTAGTATTGTCAGCCTTAATAAATGCTATGAAAGTAGTTAAAAAGCCTCTATCCAGCCTTAAGATTATAATAAACGGAGCAGGTGCAGCAGGCAACTCTATTGCAAAGCTTCTGCTTTCCTCTGGTGTAGTTAATATTATACTATGTGATCGTAAAGGTTCTATTTATAATGGCATGGAGCAACGTGACCCAGAGAAGCAGACTATGGCAGAGCTGACAAATCCCTATTGCATTAAAGGTAGTTTAGCTGATGTTATTAAAGATGCCGATGTATTTATTGGAGTATCAGCTCCAGATGTACTTTCAAAAGAAATGGTAAAGACTATGAACAAGGATGCTGTTGTATTCGCAATGGCAAACCCTACCCCTGAAATATTCCCTGAGGATGCAAAAGCAGGTGGAGCAAGAATAGTTGGTACCGGACGCTCAGATTATCCAAACCAAATTAACAATGTATTAGCCTTCCCTGGAATATTTAGAGGTGCTTTGGATGTAAGAGCAAGAGAAATAAATGAAGACATGAAGGTTGCAGCAGCTTATGCAATAGCAAATTCTATCCCTGATAATGAGCTAAATGAAGAAAACATTATACCTAAAGCATTTGATAAAAAAGTACAAATGCAAGTAGCTGATTCAGTACGAAAAGCTGCCATAAAAAGTGGTGTAGCTAAAATATAGATGGGAGGTAAGTCTATGAAAGGCGAAACAATCTGGGTAAACTTTGATATTATGGAAAGCTTTATTATTGATGTTTTTAAAGGTGTAGGAGTGCCAGATGAGGATGCAAAAATATGTGCTCATGTACTTATAACCGCAGACAAAAGAGGTATAGACTCCCACGGAATAGGAAGATTAAAGCCTATATATTACGATAGAATCAAGCTGGGAATTCAAAATCCTATTACAAAGCTTGATATAGTAAAAGAAGGACCTACAACCGCCGTGCTAGACGGAAACAACGGCATGGGTCATGTAATAGCTAAAAAAGCTATGGAGCTTGCTATCAGCAAAGCTAAGAAATATGGTATGGGTATGACAGTAGTTAGAAATTCCACACACTATGGTATTGCAGGCTACTATGCTATGATGGCTGCAGAACAAGGTATGATAGGTATGACAGGCACAAACGCCAGACCATCTATTGCTCCTACCTTTGGAATAGAAAACATGCTAGGTACCAACCCCTTAGTATTTGGAATGCCTACAGATGAAGAATTTCCCTTTGTAATAGACTGTGCAACCTCAATAACTCAAAGAGGTAAAATAGAAGTTTACGCAAGAGAAGGCAAGTCTTTACCAGAAGGCTGGGTAATTGGCGAAGATGGACAGCCTAAAACAGATTCTTCAGAGGTTCTGACAGAGTTAGTAAAGGGTACAGCAGCTCTTGCTCCACTAGGAGGAATAGGTGAAGAAACTGGAGGCTACAAAGGCTATGGTTACGCTACAGTAGTAGAAATACTTTCAGCTGCACTTCAACAAGGAGCTTTCATGAAGGGCTTGCTTGGCATTGAGAATGGTAAGAACGTACCATATAAACTAGGTCATTTCTTTATGGCTATTGATATCAGTGCATTTATAGATTTGGAAGATTTCAAGAAAACTACTGGAGAAATATTACGTGAACTAAGAGCTTCTAAGAAAGCACCTGGCTGTGACAGAATATATACCGCCGGAGAAAAAGAGTATCTTGCATGGTTAGAACGCAAGGATAAAGGTGTACCACTGAACGAAGCACTACAAAAGCAAGTTTTACAGCTCAAAAAGGAATTAAATTTAAGTCAATATACCTTTGACTTTGAATAAGATTTGAAACTAAACTTAAAGGGATGACACAGTCATCCCTTTATACATTTTTAGTTACTCTAGAACAAATACAAGCTCATCAAACACATCTTTATTCTGCTTCAACTTTGCTTCATTTCCTAAAGTGCAATGTCTGTCTTGCTTCATGCAATCACCTATAAGCAAGCCAAGCTGCCTAATATCCTCCTGCTTAGCCTTTAGAATCTGATCTCTTTCTCTTTGTCTATCATCAAAGCTTATATTTCTGATATAGTATTCTACTGCAGTTTCACCCTTCATAGAAGGGGTAAGTGGCCTATCCACAGTACTTATGGTACCTATGATATACTTAATCATTTCTCTACTATCTACTTCAAAATTCTTAAGATATCCTTCAAACTCATCATATATCTTTAGGGTCTCCTTTAGGTTTGGATCTCTATATGATACAAAGAACAGATTACCACTTCTTTCAAAGCCTGCCATAGCCCCGTATGCGCCGCCCTTTACACGGATATTATTCCATAAATAGTCAAACTTTGCAATACTTCTTAGCACTTGTAAAACTCCGCTATATTTATATCCAAGCTCAACGAAATTATATCCCTTAGCCACATACTGAACATTGCTTTGGGTCAGTAATCCTTCATTTTTATTTGACAGCTCAAAGTGATAAGTATTGTTGCTAGTCTTTTCTGTAGGCAAGCTGCTTACATATTTTTTATAATCTTGTAAGAACTTATTATAGTCCTCTTCACTGCAGGTAATACTTGTAAGAAGATTATTGACATTGAAAATACTTTTATAAACTTCTCTCAGATTTCCTATTACTTCATCTATCTTACTATCAAAGTTCTTCTCAATATCGACTAAAAACTTATAATAATCAATACCTGCTATAAGTTCTGTATACTTGTTTTGATCATTAAAATATGATGCTAATCTCCTTGCGGAAGTAATATGTCCTTCGCTTATTAATCTCATTTCAAGTCTTGATTTTACTTCTCTTATTACTTCTTTTACCCGCTTCTTCTCATCAAGCTTAGTTCTATCTGTTATTTCCTCTATAAGCTCAAACATTTTAGGCAGCTTTTCCATCAAAGCTTTTGCATGTATTGTAAGCTTTGGATAATACTTATTATAGTCATCCTTATCTCCATATACCTGCATAACGAAACTAATATCCCCCGTATGTATGTTAATTTCCTTTGCTAACTCTGAGTAATTATATTTTTCAGTGCTAATTTTACCAAGTAAATTTGATAACAATGCAATATACTGTATCTGACCCTGATTAACCGAAGTTGTATCAAACATCATCTGCACATAGCCTATATTATTTGTAAATATTGGATATGCAAGTATTTTATGTCCCGCTTCTTCTCTTACTTCTAAAGATAACCTCTCAGTCTTAGGATTTATATCACTAAGCTCCAACATTGGTATTGTTTCAAGAATCTCTTTTGGATCTTGAGTATTTTGTCTTTCCCTAAGCTCTTTAGTTTGATTTATTATTTGTTCAATTTCCTGTTCATCTAAGCTTTTTTTATACTCTGCAAGCTTCACCCTTAGACTTTCTGATTTTTCCTCTGAAAGTCCCTTCTTGGGCCTCAAGCTAAGTAAAGAACTATGCTTGCTATCAATTAAATACTGCTTAATGAATTTTTCAAAGTAATTTGTAGTAAGTGCTGTCTTTACTATTTTAAGAGCAGACTCATATTGTAAATGTATAAATGGATCTCCACCATAAAGCCAGCTATCTAAGCATTTTATATTATATATCAAACCCTTAGGGTAGCTTCTATACTCAGCCTCTCTCAATTGGAATTCTGTTATATTAATTGCTGCTTCTATAAGTTTCTTATCAATTCCTTCCTTTACAAGCTTATTTAAAGTATCGAAATATACCTTTTTGAATGCTTCCTGCTTATCAATATCAGTATTCTTAACTATTACAGAAAAAGTTGGCTGAAGTATTCCATTATCAATCTCACTAAATACATCCTTTCCTATCCCTGCCTCTATTAATGCCTTCTTTAATGGAGCTGCAGGGGATGCAAGGAGCAAATATTCAAGTATTTCTATAGCAAGATAAAGCTCAGGATCTTTTGATGTACCAATTACAGAATTCAAGCTCATATACGCCTTTTCTTTATCACTTTCTTCATCTGAAATCGGGTAATCAAAAGTAATTTTCTTCAACTGTCCAATAGGCTGTTGAATAGATATTTCTGAATCAATCTCTAGCTTGTCGAAATCCTTCAAATAATTATTGTTTATAAACTCTAGCTGCTCCTCTATATTGCCATTACCATACAAGAAGAAATAACTATTAGACGGATGATAATACTTCTTATGATATTTTTCAAATTGCCTTTGTGTGAGTTTTGGTATGTCATCAGGATCTCCACCAGATTCAGCGCCATAAGAAGTATTAGGAAACAATGTCGATTGAACCCTCCTTGACAATATTGATTCAGGAGATGAAAACGCACCCTTCATCTCATTATAAACTACACCCTTGTAGATAATTTCGTCCTCTTTGTTTTCCAGCTCGTAATGCCAGCCTTCCTGCATGAATATTTCCTTATACTTATAAAGATTAGGATAAAATACAGCATCCATGTAAACATCCATTAGATTATAAAAATCCTTATCATTCTTGCTGCCAATAGGATACATAGTCTTATCAGAGAAGGTCATGGCATTTAGAAATGTATTTAAGGAACCCTTTACAAGCTCAACATAAGGTTCCTTACAAGGAAATTTCCGTGAGCCGCACAAGACTGAATGCTCCAATATATGAGGTAGCCCTGTGCTGTCCTCAGGCGGAGTACGGAAGCTGACTGAGAAAAGCTTGTTGTCATCGTCATTCTCAAGTTGTATCAGCTTTGCTCCACTTTTTTCATGATAAAATAGTCTACCCTTTGAATTTATCTCCTCAATCTGTTTTTCTTGCTTCAGGGTAAACCCATGATAGTTTTTGTTTACTTCAAGATGCATCTATTAATCCCTCCGTTTTTTATCCCTACTTATCTATATGTTTTGCACTAAACATTTTATAGTATATATGCTAAATTTAGAATAATATATTAAATTTCTCTTAACTATAGAAAATTCCTCTAATAATACTATAATTTATTGATTTGTGTAAAAAATATTAAAATGCATTTCACTCAACTTCTGCTTGCTCTAATGCTCTTTCTACAGCCAGCTTCCAATTCTTACTACTTATTGTTGCTCCTGATATATCATCAACCTCTGTACTTTGCTTTAATAATACCTTTTGAGCTAAATCTTCTTTAAACTCATTTCCAGTCCACTCCTCGTAGATAACCTCTTCATCTTCATTAGTAAATTTTCTTAAAGTTATTTCTGCTATCATACTATCAGATACTATAACCGTAGCACCTTCATTTCCATATTTCCATTTATCGCCTCTGCCTTCATAAGTGCCATCTTTCCAATTTACTGTCGGGGTAGTTACTCCAGTATTTGGTTTTGCGGCTCTGTATGTACATCCACTTAAACTAAAAACTAATGCTATAACAAGGACAAATATTATTATCTTTTTCATTTAGCTCCTCCTAGTTTATAAATTTGTTTTGTTACATTTATATTATAAGTATGTATATTTACTGCATTATTTATGTAAATTAAAAAGTCGAAGCATTGCTCCGACTTTTTAATCCTTCATAAAAGTAATGATTTTATTATTATAAAGTTCTATCATTTCATAAGCAGTTTTTTCATCCAACACCCCATTTAAAGTAGGTGTCTCAAAAATCTTTTTGCTAATCTTACTTTTGTCATATCAAAATTTAGAGCCTTTTTAATCCTTAGCTTAGTCTTATATACTCTTTCTGCAATTGCAGTTAAGTCATCATCATTAAGCTTATAGCCTATTGAGTTTAAGGCAGCAATTATAGTAGCCCTATCATATACTTTTCTAGCAAAAAGACATATTACTAAGGAATTTAACATACATCGTTCCAGTTCTTCCTTAAACAATGCATCTACAACCTTCTCTTTATCAAAATCCCCCTTGCCCTGATCTGTTGAATACCCTGCATTGCAGAGATGAGAATGTCTCGCACCTGTAACAGCTCCAACAATAGCTCCATAACCCGTATGATAGCCTGGCATCTCATTCTTTGCAAAATTCATTGCAAAATCCGTACCTCCATAAAGCTCTGATGCCACCGCTGTACCTTTCCCTAAAGCCTTGTAGAACTCATTCTCCCTTTTGGATATATATTGAAGAGCCTTCATATAATTTTTAGTATTACCAAATTCCAAAGGCACTATGGTTTCTTTATCAGATACTATACTCCTTTGATATGCCTCTGTCGCCCATCCTAGCGTTACACCTGACGACATGGCATCCATTCCTAGCTGCTCTACCACCTCAATAATCTGAAGAATCTCATCTGATGTCCTTATTCCGAGGAAGGTACCAAGGGCAAATATCAATTCATAATCATAGCCTACACTAACTGCTTCATACTCATAGCCTCTATCAAACTCACGACGGAACTGACCTATATGAATACATCCTACAGGACAGCCTGTGCATGCCATTTTCCTTACAAGATTATTTCTTGTAAAAGCCTCTCCTGATACAGCCTCAATATGTTCAAAGCTGCTATTTTGAAGATTCTTTGTTGGAAGAGAATTCATATCATTTAAAGGCTCTAAATTTATAGGAGTACCTATATCATGATATTTCTCCATTATTTCAGTATCAGTAACCTTGTTATATATATCCTGATATACCCTAAAATAATCTTTAAAATTTTTGATTGGTACACTTCTATCTCCAATTACAGTAACAGCTTTCAGATTTTTACTGCCGAAAACTGCTCCCAGACCAAGCCGTCCAAAATGTCTGTAAGTATCTACGCATACACTTGCATAGCTCACTAGATTTTCACCTGCTGTCCTATACGAAGTATACTGCGTTTGCCGCTTCCAGGTTCATTTTCTCTAATAAAACCACCTACATCATCAGAGGATAATCCCCATAAGTAACCGTGCATCCTTAAACTCCACATTATTCCTATTAACCGTTATATAAACAGGCTTACTTGCCCTGCCTGTAATTACAACTGCATCATATCCAGCCATAAACAATGTTAGAGCAAGCCTTCCTCCTGCATAGGACTCTCCGAGCTCCCCAGTCAAAGGTGATATAAACATAGCCACAGTTTTTGTTATTACTGGAAAAACAGTTGATGCCGCCCCTATGGCAAATATAATCGGCTGCTCCTCATCCAGAGGGTCTAGATCAGCTCTCATGTTTTCCTCTAAAAGCTTAGAGGCTACTCCAACTCCACCTAGATAATCACACAGATCCTTTCTGTGATTCACCTTTATCTTTTCAGAACTTAAATTTATATATAAAACTCTTATATAATCTTGATATATCATTCTGAATCCTCCATTCTCAAGCATTCATGAGGACAAAATTTAGAGCATACTCCACAGTGCTTACAGATAATCGGCTTATGTTCAACTTCATCAAAATTCACTGCTCCAACTATACAAGCAGTCACACACCTCTTGCAGCCTATACATCTATCCTTGTTTAGTAATACTCCTCCACCCTCCCTCGGCTCTAAAGCTCCCGAAGGGCATGCCTCAACACATGGTATATCCTCTTTACAACCCAGGCAAACTATAGAAACAAACTTCCCTTTAAGCCCACCTCTAGTTTTTATTTTAATAGCACTTTTTGAAAGTGAATGATCCTGCTTATTTACACTAGCACAAACAAGCATACAACTGAAACAGCCTATACACTTGTTCATACCATCAGCCTTTAGAATTTTAGCCATACATATTACCTCTCAATAAGTTTTTTTATATTTTATAACTTTTGACTACTAACCACAACTTTATATTTCTTCCAAATAAGCTATTATATAAGGTCTGTTAAATATTTGTCAATATATAAAGCCAATTCTTATTACAAGAACTGGCTTATGACTTACAAATCTATTACATAATATCCGCTAAGGTCTGTTTACTGGGATCAAAGTTTATAAATCTTCTAAAGTGCTTCATAAATATAAAAGGAATAAATAGAAATATGGAAATTATAAAGCAACCTGAGATTACATATCTTATCGGAAAATACTCTGCTAAGATGCCTCCCGTGGCATATCCAATGGGGGTTAAACCCATAAATACAGTCTGCAATAGTCCAGATACCTTACCTCTCATATTCTGAGGTACACTCAATTGTGTTGATACATTTATAATTGTATTTAGTATTGAATTACATGCACCACTTATAAATAGCAATATCATTATTATTAACATATTATTATTAAAAGGAAGCACTGCAAAAAGTATAGATGACATAAAACTGCATCCTAACAAAACAGGCATTCTTTTTGAAGTTGAAATTTCAACTACAGATGTAAACAGCATACCTGCCATCATTCCTGCTGTCAATGAAGCCATTGCAATACCATACTTAATAGGTCCCAGAGATTCTGTTTGATGAAATAATGGTAGAAATAATACTATTGCCATACTAGAAAAAAGATTAAGAAAAGCAGCTACAAAAAGAAGATCTCTTAAGCCCCTAAACTTCCATACAAATGTATAACCTTCCTTCATATCAATCATAAAATGTTTCTCTACAGCAGGTCTTTCTACTTTAGGTATTTTTATAAAAATTTCAGTTACTGCCGAGAACAAATATGATATACCATTAACTAAAAACATAATTGGGGCACCCAACAAATTATACAGTACTCCACCTATAGAATTCCCTACAATGCTAGAACCTGCATATATCATAGAAAACACTGAGTTAGCTTTCATAAGCTTAGATTTTTTAACCAAATCTGGTATAGATGATCCTACTGCGGGATTGAAGAAAGCTGCACATGTTCCTGATATAATAGATGTAGCAAACACCATCCAAACCTGTATATGTCCGGTAAAAGCTGCAATAGCAACAAGAGTTACAAATATTCCTCTAATCGCATCTGCTACAACAAGTATGTTTCTTCTATTAGCTCTATCAACATATACTCCTGCAAAAGGTGATATGATTAGCCTTGGTATTGTTGAACAAGCCATAAGAGTACCCATAAGTGCAGTAGAACCTGTTTTCTGTAATATCCAAAAGCCTAGAGCTATGCTATATGCAACATCACCTAATGCTGATACCAGCTGCCCCTGCCACAGGAGGAAAAAATTCCACGTCCAAAGCTTTTCTTTGACTTCAACCTCATCATTATTATTTAACTCTTGATTAGCTACCATTCTGTCCCCTCGCTTTATAAATTTATAATATCTCTATTAGTATATCAATATATAAACACATACGTCAATTAATGGGATAAAATTTAATTTATACCTCTTCAACCTCAATTAACTTCTTCTGCTTCATTATTGCCCTTTTCACAAACACCATGCATGATGCGGATATAGCCACATATATACCTAGAATGATCCAGCCAAGCTCAATACCTGTAGTTTTAATAACTATACCCATTACCATAGGACTTATAATGTATCCAAAGCCAAATATTGTCCCCAGTACTCCACTCATCCTGCCTCTATGTGACATAGGAGTGTTATCTGCAATAAAAGGCATAGTACTTATAGAAAGTACAATCTCCCCAACAGTAAATATAAATACAGAGATAAAAAAAGCTGTAAGAGTATTATATACTCCTAGCATACCAAAGCCTACAGAATATAGTATGCCTCCTATTGCAATCTTCTTAATATGATTTATTCTTCTCATTAGCCAAGTAATAATTGGAGTAAAAGCTATAACAACTATACCATTGAAGCTAGCCAAGTAGCCATAATAAGTAGCTCCCATTTTACCAAAATTTTGTCCTATATGCATTGGCATCATAAAACCCCATTGTGCATAAGTAAAATTATATCCAATTATAGCTATAGCAAATATAATCAGTGCAGGTCTTCGGAGTAAAACACTTATAATTGAACCTGACTCTCTGCGTTCCATTACTCTGCTTTCATCTAAAGTATCCTGTCTTGTATCATTGATAGTTTCTCTGACAAAAAATATTATCAAAAGTAAAGAAACAAGTGCTGTAAGTGCATCTCCAATGAATATTAAATTTAAATGATTTTCAAATAACATACCTGCCAAAAGTGGTCCTACCGCAAAGCCTAAATTCCAGCCCATATATGCTAGAGCATAAGCTCCATTTCTATTTTCAGGAGTAGTCAAATCTGCCATTAGAGAATCGTGAGCCGGCCCTGATGTTGACATAAACATTCCAGCTAGCATAATTAGATATACCATCGTCATAGAAGGCTGTACAAAACCACATATCAAATAAACCATAATTGACAAGGCATCAAAAATAATTATTACTTTTCTCCTACCTAAAGTATCTGCTAGCTTACCTCCGATTATTGTAGCAGGCATATATAAAAGTCCTGCCACACTCATATATATACCAGCCACATCACTGCTAAGACCAATCTTCACCGTAAGTATAAAAGTGAGAAAAGGTCCCACAAAACAACCCATAGCATTTACAATCCTTGATATAAATATTATGTATACTTCCTTTGGAAGACCAATATAAGGCTCCAATAGTTTTAATACTATCCCTTTAATTTTTAAATACAAACTTCCCATGTTAACACCTCCAAATAAAACAAGTCATGTTATACCCCGTAGGACACACCATGACTTACAACCGCAAAAATATAAAAAGCCACGGGTTATGTGAGACCCGTGGACATATCTACATCTTACTTAGACAATAATGCACAGGTCGGAATATATGTTTAATAATCTTGAAATAGTTGTGCCTAATATTAATATTTTCATACTCTGACCTCCTTTGTGAATTTGTTTTCCTCTGTAAAGCTTACTATTTGTATAAGCTATTGTCAAAGGCTTTCTTATGTAAAAAAATCATTTAATAAAGTTTTATTAAATGAGAATCTTTGATAAAACATCTACTATAATGCTTAATATTATATATAATTAAATAAAAAACCAAATACCATATATTACAGTCTAATTTATGAAACCATTAAAATCGAGGTGATAGGATTGGATCAATTAGAGCTTATTAAACTTGCAAAACAAGGCGACTCTAATGCATTCTATAATTTAATTTGCGAACACAAAATACAAATGTACAAGATTGCATATTCCTACTTTAGGAATGAACAGGATGCTCTTGAAGCTATACAAGAGACTACCTATAGGGCCTTCAATAGTTTGCAAAAACTAAAACAAGCGCAATATTTCAAGACATGGCTATTTCGGATTCTTATTAACTATTGTATAGATGAAAACAAACGAAAAAAGAAGATAATAGTGCTTCCTATCAGTTCGGATATCAATAAAGCTGAAGATACTGATAATAGGTTAGAGATTAGCCGTGCGATATCTAAACTGAATTCAAAATATAAAAGCATTATAATTCTAAAATACTTTGAGGACTTAACAATTAATGATATAGCTTATATTTTGGAGAAACCCGTAGGCACAATAAAAACATGGCTTAATAAAGCCTTAAACGAATTGAGAATAATTCTTAGTGAGGAGGGGTGCGATAATGCAAAGCCAAGAAGAAAAGATGCTATTAATGTCAAAGACTGATTATGACAATATACACATACCCGATGATATTGATGACTATATATTAAAAGGACTCAAAACTAAAGGTAAGGTTAAAAAAACTAGAACAGCCTTACTATCAATTAGCACAGCAGCTGTCATTACTTTGTTTCTACTAGCCTCAGTAATCCGCATATCACCAGTATTCGCTAGTTATCTAGATGATGTACCTATACTAAAGTATATTGTTAAACTGGTTAACTATGATAAAGGGCTCAAGTCCGCTATAGATAACAATTTCATACAAAATATTGGAGTCTCGGATGAACATGGTGACATCAAGCTCACTATTGACAATATAATTATTGATCAAGCAAGAATGATAGTTTTTTATACCCTTGAAAACAACAGCAGTTATAATCTTTTGGACATAGAAACAATTAAATTCACTGATGAAACCAGAAAAAATCTTGAAGCAAGCTTTGGCTACGGTTTTTTAAGTAATAATGATGAACAGCGTAATATACAAAATAACATTAATATAAGCTTCCCAGAAAATTTTGATATACCCGATACTATACATTTTGAGCTAGAACTACACCACAAAGATAATCCCGATTCAATGGATAAAGTTAAGCTGCCTTATATATGGCAGGTAGATATTCCTATTGATAAAAGCAAATTTGAAAATCTTAAGGAAGTTTATAATCTTGATCAGACAATAGAAATAGAAAACCAAAAGATAATTTTTAAAAAAGCTATTTTGTGCCCTACTAGAATAGAGGTTCAATTAGAGTTCCCAAAAGAGAACTCTAAGAAAATTCTAAGGTTTGACAATCTTAAAATTTTAAACGAAAAGGGGGAGTCATTAGCTACTATCATAAATGATGTTACCTCTACAATTCCTGATGAAAACCATGTAAATTTATATTTTGAAAGCAATTATTTTTCCCAGCCGCAGAGTCTTTTTCTACAAGGCAGCAGCATAAGAGCACTTGACAAGGATAAGCTAGAAATCATTGTAGATACTGAGAAAAAGCAATTACTAAAAGCTCCCGACAAAAATATTTCCTTACATGATGTTATCAAAACTGATGAAGGTACTACTTTAAGCTTTCTCCTTAAAGCTGATGAAAAGCTTGATGATAAATTTTCGTATTTTGTATTTAGACAAGTAATAAAAGATGCAGAAGACGTTGAAAATGGATATTGCAGCCTAGAGACTTCTGGTTCAGGTTTAAATCAAGAGGTTTCTGTAAACTTACCAAAGAATTTTCATTATAAAAATCCGCTAAGTCTTACAATCGACGACTATCCTTCTCGAATTAAAGGAGATTTCAAAATAAAAATTAAATAAATATCAAAGTCCCAGCTCTTAAGTAGAACTGGGACTTATTTGTGTTATTTATTTGCTTTATAAATCACAGACTCATCAATATCCGATAACTTACTACAGCCTGTCATTATCATAGTATCATATAGCTCCTTGCCTATCTTTTCTGTATAAATCTTAACAGCCTCAGCACCTCCACCATAAGCAGAAACTGCATAAGGTCTTCCGATTAACACAGCATCAGCACCCAGCCCCAACACCTTCACCACATCAATGCCCGTTCTGACACCACCATCAATGAATATCTTCATTTTACCCTTGACAGCCTTAGCAATTTCAGGCAGTACCTCTACTGTCGCAGGAGTTTGATCTAAAACTCTGCCACCATGATTTGATACTACTATACCATATGCACCTGCTTCCAACGCCTTCATAGCACCTTTAACAGTCATAATACCCTTAATTATAAAAGGAAGCTTAGTTGATCCTATAATCTCTTTAAGCTCTTCTACTGACTTCGGACTTACTGGCTTGCCAGCTGCTGCCAAAATAGCAAGTCCTGCAGCATCAACGTCCATAGCCACAGCTAAAGCTCCTACAACTTCTGCTTTCTTTACCTTTCTAAGTATCTCGTCCTTTTTCCATGGCTTAATAGTTGGAATACCCCAGCCTTCTACCTCCTTAATAGCTTTTAGAGGCAGGTCAAAAAACTCATCCTTAACTCCATCTCCTGTAAAGCCTGCAGTCCCACCTTGTTTACAACCTGTAACAATAGCTCTTGAATAAGTCTCATCATTCAATACTTCACTATAGTGCAGGTTAAGACCACCAATTGGTGCTGCAAAAATAGGATATTTAAATTTTTTGCCAAATAACTCAATTGAAGTATCTATATCTTTAAATTCATATATAGTATCCATATTTAACTTAATATCCTTTAGTTTTGCATAGTTTATTGAAAAGCCTTCTCCCGTATCCTTACCTCCAACACCAGGTATCTCTCCTCTACAGACTATTCCGTTGCACTCTTTGCATACTCTGCACTTCTTTCCAATAGTATTTCTTGCATCAATTAAAATATTGTTATAATCCAAAATTATTCCTCCTTGCTTTTTATCTATATATTTTGTACTAAACATTTTTCTTGATTCATATGTTGTAAAAAATACATTACCTATAATATAAAATCAAATACTTGTACTGTTTCGAAATTATTAATTTTTATTTCACACACATATATAAATTTGTTATATCATAAGGCTCTACATTCATAATAAATGCAGAGCCTTATCGTTTATCTTACAGGACAAATTCCATTTTCACAGCCGTCATTGCCAATGTCTATTAGAATTTCCTGTTTTTCATACTTTGAAATTAAGGAAGAAACAAAAGGCTTCATTACATTTTTTCTCCTAGTATACTCTTCCTCATCTATTGCTTCATATGGAAGCAGCTTATAGAAATTATCATCTAAGGACAAGAAGGAAAGTGCAACCACATCATCCCAATTATCCCATACCCACTGTTCTACTATATCCCATTCATCATTTCTCACATGAATTGTAATAGAACAATTGTGGTCAACATAATACTCCATAAACATTTTATAGTTCTCAAGCTGCTCTATAGCGCTAACTTCATATTTAGTCTTGCCTTCAGGTGCCTTTACAGGGAACTCTATAACCTTTGTTGAGCAAGTCTCCAAATCTTGACCCACCTCAGGTAATACAGGATAATCTAACTCCTCACACACCTTTACTAATGGATCGTCTGCACTTATTCTTACCCTTCTTATATAATATGGTGAATGAGAATAATGCACTCCACTAGATACTGTAGGAAGCTGACTTAAGGTACCCTCAGGCTTTACAGTTGTTGAAAGCAGTGGAGCTTTGCTGCCTAATTCCCTTGAATAGCTCTCTGCTTCCTTATGAGCTGTCTCCCTTAAAAGCTTCAGAAGGTCAATTTGTTCCTCTTTTGTCATATTCGTTGCGTTTACCATATCTTGCCATCCAGTCAAAGAACAACCTAAAAGTTTATCTCTTTGTTGTACAGCATCCCAAAGTGGAAGCTCTAACTCAACACAAGTCATTCTATAACCTGCTCTAACAGATAGCTTTTGTGCTCTTACGAGACCATTGATATCTAATGTTTTATCTGACTTAACATAAGCAAACATATTTAAAGTTGTTAGGTTGCATAACCCTTTTGAATCAAGAAGAATCTCCCCGCATGGGTTTACGCCATTCATATTTGGTCTTCTCTTGGAAGCCGCCTCAGCATTTATCCATCCCGGCTCACCGGAATATCTCATCTGTTCAATCTGCCAGTGAAGCATATCTCTTGTAGGTCGTTTGGTATAGTATATTGAGTTATTACTCATCTGTCTATGTATTATTTCCTTATCTACTACCCATTGTCCATCAACCTGCTTATAAATATGAGATTTTGCTTCTAAGGACTCTCTATCGTCACAATCGAGCAACGCGATTTCAGCAGTTCTCCTTACCCCTCCCACAACGACATTTTCACCAATAATATTTGCTATGTCAAGACAGTCTACAGGTTTTAACCTGACTCTCTTAGTATCATCTAGAGTACCACGCTTCTTAATAACCTTATCAATCTTCAGAAACATATTTTTCAAGCTTGTATAACCGCTAGCAGTGCCTCCGAAGTTCTTAAGCTTTTCTCCCTTTGGTCGCACATGATCATAATCCATAATAATAGATTTTACATTTCTATATTCGCTACTATAGAGTATCTTGAACATAAAATCCAAAGACTGTATCCAGCCTTCCTTACTATCACCGATTGTTATCTTAGCTGTATTCTTATAGAAGAATTCCAAACTTGTACTATCTTCTCTTTCCTTACGTGGCACAGGGCTATAATCCTTATGTATTATTTCATAATCCGTACGGATTTTAGGAAGCTTTACTACATCATCCTTTAAAATTCTAACACCAACTCCTGAGCCAATCATCAAAAGATAAAATACATCTCTGAAGGCTTCAAAGCTGTCAATTATCTGAAAGGAACAGTTATAGTTAGCCATTGGATAATTCTTTGCAACATGAGTATTTCCTACCCAGAAGGTTCTTCCAGACAAAAACTGTCTTAGGTTATATACGTTATCAAATAGCTCCTCAGCTTCATCTCTTTTGGAATGTATCAGACTACAATTATACTCAACAGCACGTCTTACTGTTTCCCACCAATACTCTCTTCTTTTTTCCTCTTCCAACCATCTTGAATATGTTCTATAATAAACAAAATTACCTAATTGATTCATTGGTGATGGCTTATGCTTATATCGACTTATAAATTCATCTGTCAACATTCTGTCATCACTTATTTGTCTTAAATTCCTAGTTTTTGATTGTTCATTTCTGTATATTATATACTGCTTAGCAACATCCTTTCTACTACTTTCCATTAGTTCGAATTCTACAATATCTTGTATATCTTCTACATGAACAGGTGAATCTAACTGCCTAATTTTGGTCTCAATTTTTTTTACCAATTCCTCACTTAGTATAGAATCAACACTAAGCTTTGTTTCTTCCATAGCTCTTTCAATAGCAGTTTTTATTTTGCTCTTCTCATACTTAACAATTGTGTCATCACGTTTTACTACCTTAATCATAAACCTCCCCTTCCAACATGTTATAAAGCTAGTAATATAAAGGTCTTGAGGTCACTTAGTAACAACATTTAGTGCTCACGGTCAACCTTTTATACTATATATTGTATCACACAGGATAACTTGGGTAAAGTAAAATGTGACATTCTAAAAATAATTGGTATTAATTTTTATAAAAATTTAAAGAGAGACAACACATATGTTACCTCTCTTATACTTTTATTTCTTATTTAATCCATTCACAGTATATCTGTTTGCAGAGTTCCACAATATCCATTCCTTCACCCCTGCATCATAGGTTGCATTAATTTGAGCCCTTACTTCAGCACCTCCATATTTCTTATATCTTGGAAGGTAAGTTGCAGAGAAATCCTGTAGCCATGGTCTTAGCTTTGCAATTGATTTTTCATCCTTACTCAATCTTTCATTCGCCTTTTTCATACTATAATTAACAATTTTATATGGCTCAAAATCCGGCTCAGCTACTCCATAACTCCCTTTTCCATAGTGTGAAGGATAAACCATAGGACAAATTACATCTACACTGTCTGCTAAATATTCCAACTGTTGACCTATATTCATATCATCTTGTGCTGTAGTGACTAATCCAAATACATCTGCAGAAGTCACAACACCATTATTAGATAATCTTTCTCTTGCATACTTTAAAAAATCTCCGATAGCTTGTGCCTTATTTTTGTCCTTCAAAGCCCCATAATCAATTAATCTTATGTTACCATCTGTGGGAAAGCGCACATAATCAAACTGTATCTCACTAAATCCTTTTACAGCTGCCTCTTCTGCAATATTCAAGACATAATCCCATGCTTGTTTATTATATGGATTTAACCACGCTTGATTATTTCTATCACGCCAAACAGTACCACTTGTAGTTTTTACTGCTAAATGCGGAAATTTACTTGATGCTTTATTATCTTTAAAAGTAACTATCCTTGCAATAGTATATATTTCTTTCTTATTTAAATACTTAAGCACAGCATCTATATCTTCTATTATTATTTTATTATTAGCACCACAAAACTGTACATCTTCCAAATTAGTTTTATACAATACCATTCCTTCATCACTTTTTACGTCTATAACTACAGCATTTAACTCTGTTTCATCAATTAACTTTACCAGCTTCTCAAACTTTTCCTTGTCAGCTATTGTATGACCAGTCATATATATTCCTCTTACTTCAGTATTATCTTTCATCAGATCCCAATTTGGAGAAGTCTGTTCTAAATAGTCTTGGGTTTTTGAACTTATAGTATGATTATTTTTATTTATTTCCTCTTCTGCACTAACCATAGAAATCATTAGTGCAATAGCTACTATTATTAAAAATAAAAAGTTATTAAATGAAGCTCGCCTTCTAATCATTTCCATTAATCATCTCCTTATGATATTTTTTCATCTTTATATCCCGAATTTCAACATATTTTACTCTCTTATAATACCAAAACATGAAGATATGAACAACAAAAAAACAAAAGAGAGAAAAACAAATGTTTCTCTCCCATAATTATAGTTTTTGTTATTTAGCTTTTTATATACATAATTAAAAAATTATTTATTCAAAAAATAAAAATGGCTCCTCAAGTTGGACTCGAACCAACGACCCTGCGGTTAACAGCCGCATGCTCTACCAACTGAGCTATTGAGGAACAAATTGCGGACTAAATAAATAGTCCGCATTACCCGGCGACGACTTACTCTCCCAGGCCCTGCGGTCCAAGTACCATCAGCACTGGAGAGCTTAACTTCTGTGTTCGGTATGGGAACAGGTGTGACCTCTCCGTTATTGCCACCAGATTTGTTATGAAGATGTTTTTGCACCTTCAAAACTGCACAATACATTTAATTTATCTATTTTAGTAACGCTGAATTTGTGTTACTTACGATTATTCACTAAGACCTTCTATATCAAATGCCCTGATAAGCTAAAGCATATCTGCATTTGAATATGTTCTTAGGTTTTATCGATGTTTTCTACGGTTTTCCACTAAGAAATTCTATGAACTTTTGCTACACTGTTCATGGATGAACAGCCCACAAAAGAGAATTTCTAACTGTAAAACCTGGTTTAGATCAAGCCCTCGACCTATTAGTATCGGTCAGCTACGTACATTACTGCACTTACACCTCCGACCTATCAACCATGTAGTCTACATGGGGTCTTACCAGCCTACGCTGTGGGAAATCTTATCTTGAAGCCAGTTTCGCGCTTAGATGCCTTCAGCGCTTATCTGTTCCGAACTTAGCTACTCAGCTATGCACTTGGCAGTGCAACTGATGCACCAGAGGTTCGTCCATCCCGGTCCTCTCGTACTAAGGACAGCACTCCTCAAATTTCCTACGCCCGCGACGGATAGGGACCGAACTGTCTCACGACGTTCTGAACCCAGCTCGCGTGCCGCTTTAATGGGCGAACAGCCCAACCCTTGGGACCTACTTCAGCCCCAGGATGCGACGAGCCGACATCGAGGTGCCAAACCTCCCCGTCGATGTGGACTCTTGGGGGAGATAAGCCTGTTATCCCCGAGGTAGCTTTTATCCGTTGAGCGATGGCCCTTCCACTCGGTACCACCGGATCACTAAGTCCTACTTTCGTACCTGCTCGACTTGTCTGTCTCGCAGTCAGGCTCCCTTCTGCCTTTGCACTCTTCGAATGATTTCCAACCATTCTGAGGGAACCTTTGAACGCCTCCGTTACTCTTTTGGAGGCGACCGCCCCAGTCAAACTGCCCACCTGACTATGTCCCATGACCAGCTTATGGCCACTGGTTAGAATTCCGGTATCTCAAGAGTGGTATCCCAACGTCGACTCCTTAAACACTAGCGTGCCTATCTCTCAGTCTCCCACCTATCCTGTACATGAAATACTAAAACCCAATGTCAAGCTACAGTGAAGCTCTACGGGGTCTTTCCGTCCAATCGCGGGTAACTAGCATCTTCACTAGTACTACAATTTCGCCGAGTGTGTTGTCGAGACAGCGCTCAAGTCGTTACGCCATTCGTGCGGGTCAGAACTTACCTGACAAGGAATTTCGCTACCTTAGGACCGTTATAGTTACGGCCGCCGTTTACTGGGGCTTAAGTTCTATGCTTCGGATTACTCCTAACACTTCCCCTTAACCTTCCAGCACCGGGCAGGCGTCAGCCCCTATACGTCATCTTTCGATTTAGCAGAGACCTGTGTTTTTGATAAACAGTCGCTTGAGCCTTTTAACTGCGGCCTCATTTCTGAGGCACCCCTTCTCCCGAAGTTACGGGGTCATTTTGCCGAGTTCCTTGACAACACTTCCCTCGCTCGTCTTAGGATTCTCTCCTCATCTACCTGTGTCGGTTTACGGTACGGGCACCTAACATCTCGTTAGCAGCTTTTCTTGACAGTGTGAAATCAGATACTTCGTTACTTAATTTCACTCCCCATCACACCTCAACCTATTAGTATGCGGTCTTTCCTACATACAAGCCTTAGTGCTTGGGCACGGACAACCAACGCCGTGCTTATCTTATCCTCCTGCGTCACTGCTTCCTTCAAACGATATTAGGTGGTATCGGAATATCAACCGATTGTCCATCGGATACGCTATACGCCTCTCCTTAGGCCCCGACTTACCCTGAGCGGACGAACCTTCCTCAGGAAACCTTAGATTTTCGACGGTGAAGATTCTCACTTCACTCTCGCTACTTATACCAGCATTCTCTCTCCTGTACAGTCCACTACTCCTTTCGGTATAGCTTCTGCCCGTACAGGACGCTCCCCTACCCATCTTGCGATGCCATAGCTTCGGTATTAGACTTTAGCCCCGGACATTTTCGGCGCATGACCACTTGACCAGTGAGCTATTACGCACTCTTTAAATGTATGGCTGCTTCTAAGCCAACATCCTGGTTGTCTCTGTAGTCACACATCCTTTCCCACTTAGTCTAAATTTTGGGACCTTAGCTGATGGTCTGGGCTGTTTCCCTCTTGACCACGGATCTTATCACTCGTAGTCTGACTCCCAACAATCAAATATCCGGCATTCGGAGTTTGATAGGGTTCGGTAACCGATAAGGCCCCTAGCCCATTCAGTGCTCTACCTCCGGTATTCTGTGTTGAGGCTAGCCCTAAAGCTATTTCGGGGAGAACCAGCTATCTCCGAGTTCGATTGGAATTTCTCCGCTATCCACAGCTCATCCCCCGATTTTTCAACACCGGTGGGTTCGGGCCTCCATTAGATTTTACTCCAACTTCACCCTGTCCATGGATAGGTCACCCGGTTTCGGGTCTACATCAGCCAACTTATTCGCCCTATTAAGACTCGCTTTCGCTTCGGCTCCGCACCTCTAGTGCTTAACCTCGCTGACTAACGTAACTCGCTGGTCCGTTCTACAAAAAGTACGCGGTCACCCTGTATTTCTACATAGGGCTTCCACCGATTGTAAGCGTACGGTTTCAGGTTCTATTTCACTCCCCTTCCGGGGTTCTTTTCACCTTTCCCTCACGGTACTATGCGCTATCGGTCACTAGGTAGTATTTAGCCTTGGGAGGTGGTCCTCCCTGCTTCCCACAAGGTTTCACGTGTCTCGTGGTACTCTGGATTCTGACTCATATATTTCAGCTTTTCACTTACTGGACTTTTACCACCTATGGTTGAGCTTTCCAACTCTATTCAGCTAAGCTTCATATACTAAATGTCAGTCCTCAACCCCAAAGAAGTTACCCTCTCTGGTTTGGGCTCTTTCCCTTTCGCTCGCCGCTACTTAGGAAATCGATGTTTCTTTCTACTCCTCCGGGTACTTAGATGTTTCAGTTCCCCGGGTTTCCCCTCCTATGACTATTTATTCATCATAGGATACCTAGACATTACTCTAGGTGAGTTTCCTCATTCGGATATCTACGGGTCGATGCCTATTTGCGGCTCACCGTAGCTTTTCGCAGCTTGTCACGTCCTTCTTCGGCTCCTAGTGCCAAGGCATCCACCATACGCTCTTACTAGCTTGATCTAAGAAGTTCTTTTGAACTCTTTTTTCTTTCTCAGCGTTATTGTGTTTAATTAATCTCTTTCGAGATTAATTACCCTGGATCTTTTCAATGTATTGTGCAGTTTTCAAGGTACAAGAAGTAACTAACAAGGAATTCACACTAATGCAAATTCCTTACATAGTCCTTCAAAACTAATCAGTGTAACTAACCTTAACTCTTTTGGTCAGGTTATTTAAAATATATAGTGCACATCTCTTTCGATTTGTGACTATCGACCATAGGATATACAAACATATTTCAGTCTGTAATGCTCCTTAGAAAGGAGGTGATCCAGCCGCACCTTCCGATACGGCTACCTTGTTACGACTTCACCCCAGTCGCTAGCTTCACCTTCGACGGCTCTCTCCTTACGGTTAAGTCACCGGCTTCGGGTGCCTCTAACTCCCATGGTGTGACGGGCGGTGTGTACAAGGCCCGGGAACGTATTCACCGCGACATTCTGATTCGCGATTACTAGCAACTCCAACTTCATGTAGGCGAGTTGCAGCCTACAATCCGAACTGAGAGTAACTTTTAGGGATTTGCTTGCTATCACTAGCTTGCTTCCCGTTGTTTTACCCATTGTAGCACGTGTGTAGCCCAGAACATAAGGGGCATGATGATTTGACGTCATCCCCACCTTCCTCCGAGTTATCCCCGGCAGTCTCATTAGAGTGCTCATCTTACTGTTAGCAACTAATGATAAGGGTTGCGCTCGTTGCGGGACTTAACCCAACATCTCACGACACGAGCTGACGACAACCATGCACCACCTGTCTCTCTGCCCCGAAGGGTTTCCTCAGTTACGAGTAATGCAGAGGATGTCAAGTCCTGGTAAGGTTCTTCGCGTTGCTTCGAATTAAACCACATGCTCCGCTGCTTGTGCGGGCCCCCGTCAATTCCTTTGAGTTTCAACCTTGCGGCCGTACTCCCCAGGCGGGATACTTATTGCGTTAGCTGCGGCACGGAAGGGGTCGATACCTCCCACACCTAGTATCCATCGTTTACAGCGTGGACTACCAGGGTATCTAATCCTGTTTGCTCCCCACGCTTTCGCGCCTCAGCGTCAGTTACAGTCCAGTAAGTCGCCTTCGCCACTGGTGTTCCTCCTAATATCTACGCATTTCACCGCTACACTAGGAATTCCACTTACCTCTCCTGCACTCTAGCGTCCCAGTATCAGATGCTATTCCCGAGTTAAGCCCGGGGATTTCACATCTGACTTAAGACGCCGCCTACGCGCCCTTTACGCCCAATAATTCCGGACAACGCTTGCCACCTACGTATTACCGCGGCTGCTGGCACGTAGTTAGCCGTGGCTTCCTCCTTTGGTACCGTCATTTTTTTCGTCCCAAAAGACAGGAGTTTACAATCCGAAGACCTTCATCCTCCACGCGGCGTTGCTGCATCAGGGTTTCCCCCATTGTGCAATATTCCCCACTGCTGCCTCCCGTAGGAGTCTGACCGTGTCTCAGTTCCAGTGTGGCCGTTCATCCTCTCAGATCGGCTACTGATCGTCGCCTTGGTGAGCTTTTACCTCTCCAACTAGCTAATCAGACGCGGGTCCATCTTACAGCGGATTTCTCCTTTGATTGCTCTATCATGCGATAGTGCAATGTTATGCGGTATTAGCAGTACTTTCGCACTGTTATCCCCCTCTGTAAGGCAGGTTACCCACGCGTTACTCACCCGTCCGCCGCTAAGATACTTCGTAGCAAGCTACTTAGTATCTCCGCTCGACTTGCATGTGTTAGGCACGCCGCCAGCGTTCGTCCTGAGCCAGGATCAAACTCTTAAGTTAAATATTTAATCACATCTCTGTGATTTCAACTAATTGTTTGAACCTACTCAAAAGAATTAATTTACTTGGTTTCGTTACACTGTTTAGTTTTCAAGGACCATGTCAGCGTCTAGCGCCGACCTTTACTATGATATCAAATTATGTTATGTTTGTCAACATAATTTTTCTATTTATTTTTTCTTTATGTCTTCTACTATCTTGTCTGTTTTGTTTCCCTGACTTAGCCAGGAATTTCATTCTATCATGCTTTGCAGCATCTTGTCAACTAGAAATTTTTCACTTAGTTTTGTTTGTCTATTTCCTTGGTGCCTATATAATATATCATGTGTTATGAAGACTGTAAAGTATAAATGTGTGGTTCTAATTCGGTTATATTGTTTCTATACAAAAATAACTCCTATATACTCGCTTATTCTACTTTATAGGAGCAAGTCCATTAATATCTATATGCATATTTGCCTAAAAATATACATATTTTTTACACTAACCATCTTACATTCTAATAATAGTGCGAAATTGAGCCTATATTTATATATTGTTTGTATTTTATACGATTATATTATCCTTTATAATGAGTGAAACGACAAAACAAGTTGCTCAAATGTTTAAGCAACTTGTTTTGCGTTATGCTTCTTTGCTATTACTATCTCAAATATGTAATATATCTTATCATGAACCAAAAGTGACAGAAGCTTCCAAACATCACGAATAAGTGAAATATTTCATGAAATCCAAACAGTTTAAATTTCAGCTTTGGCCATTTTGTTCCGTATATGATTGCACCAACAGTATAGAACAAACCACCTGCAACCATCCACATAACACCTGAAAAAGGTATTGTTTTTGCCATTGGCCATAAAGCTATTACTACTAGCCAGCCCATTATCAAATAAAAAATTGTATATAACCACCTAGGCGCATCGAACCAAAAAAACTTCATTATTATACCAGCTAATGCAATTCCCCATATTATAGCTAACATACTGTAACCCCAGCCACCTCTTAAAGGAATCAGACATATCGGGGTATAGGTTCCTGCTATCAATATAAAAATCATCATATGGTCTATCTTTCTAAAAACTCTTATACCCTTATCTGAAATGGATAGTAAGTGATAGAGTGTACTGGCTGTATAAAGTAGTATCATACTTCCCCCAAATATGGAGAAGGATACAATATGCCATACTGTTCCTTTGCTTATTGCATAGTATATCATCAATACTAATCCTACTATAGAAAGTATAGCTCCTATTAAATGAGTTATTCCACTAACTGGTTCACGCAATTTTTTTGCCATATAATCACCTCAAATTATAATATTTCACCAAGTAGTTTCAATTACTACTTGATGTATATTATATTACTATATAATATATGTATATGCAAGCAGAATATTTTTAATTTACATTTTATTTTTCCCCTTTTTTTAAAGGTAATTCTGCATATTTAGTGCGATATGTGTACGAATATGTTGTTAGCTAGGTTTTATTACTATATAATATAATAGAGGTGATTAAATGGGAATTGAAGATTTAAGTTCAATTTTGAATGTAATATCTGATATTACTGAAATTAAGCCATCAGATATACCCGATATCGATTTATATATGGATCAGGTTACGACCTTTATAGACAATAAATTAGGAAGTGAAAAAAGAAATAAAAAGGATAAGCTTCTTACTAAAACAATGATTAATAATTATTCAAAAGCGAAAATACTTGCTCCTTCAAAAAATAAAAAATATAATAAAGAACAAATGATTCAGCTTATTTTGATTTATTACTTAAAACAAATACTTTCAATAGGAGATATCGAGGATTTGTTTACCCCACTTTTCCATGCTTCAGAGGATAATTCAACTTTAATTGAGGATATATATTGTACGTATCTTCAAGCAAAAATAAATAATGTAAAAAATGTTAGTGCAATGTTGAAGGATAATGAGGATTTAATTGTACAGGTGGGAGCAAATCTTGAGGAAAATGAAAAAAATAAAGTACAGCTTATCGCAACTGCTATGCTGCTCACGTCTCAAGCTCAAGCATATAAGAGAACAGCAGAAGCTATTATAGATAATCACTTTAAAGTCACTACATAGACGTGAAATTAGAAAAAGTACAATGCTATATGCGTTATATAAAACATATAGCATTGTACTTTTTCTACAAATATTATTTTACAGTGCCAATATTACTAAATGGGTAGATTCTATAAACTATTCTTCCTATTATATCTTTCTTACTTACAAATCCAATGCCACTTCGACTGTCATTACTGTTTAACCTGTTGTCACCCATTACAAAGAAATGTCCTTCCGGTACTATGACATCAACTTCTCCATTCGTAATCCCATCATTTAAATATGGCTCCTCTATCTTTTGATCATTTACATAGACATTATCATCAATTACCACAACCTTATCTCCCGGAACACCAATAACTCTTTTTACTAGAGCCTTCTTTGCTCCAAGCATTCTATATATCTTCCACGGATGTGGCATTTGAGTGTTAAATGTAATTATTTCTCCTTGCATAGGCTCAGTTCCTATATATCTTGCTCTAATAAGAAGGTCCGAACTGGATAAGGTAGGAAGCATAGATGAGCCTTCTACTATAGCAGTACCTCCGAATAAATTTATTATTAAGGCGATAGCCGCCGCTACTGCAAAAGAAATAATCCACCCCAAAATTTCTTTTTGAATACTTTTCATTGATAAACTCCTCTCATTATTTAAATAAGTTTTATTAATATGACCACGTTTTATATATTATTTGATTTTATATTTCATAAGCTTCTTCACCTATTATTAATGCTTCTCCGCCTACCCAAACCTCTTCTATTTTCATGTCTTTAAGTTTCAATGCAGCTTTAATAATAGATGGCTTGTACATAAAGTTTCCCTGCTCAATAACAATATCTTCATGGTTAGTATTAAGATATCCATATTTATAAAATAGCATGCCAATGCTCCATTTGATGTACCTGTTGCAGATTCTTCAGATATTCCATATAGTGGTGCAAAATTTCTGCATATTGCTACACTTTTGGGGTCATTATTTAATGCGAAAACATGAATACCAGTAGCTTGATATTTTTTGCTGATTTCTTCAATTTTCTTCATATCAGGTTTTAAATATTCCAAAATATTGTTGTTTTTAACAGGTACTAGTATATCTTTTAATCCTGTTGATACAGCTTGTATAGGCATCCTTGTGCCAAAATCAGTGCAAGCTATGTTTAAACAATCCGAAAGCTCTTCTGCATAAATTTTTTCATAAAATCTCGGCAGTGTTTGCTGCATATAAACCGTAGAAGCTTTTATGTTAATTTTAAGAACACCAGCTTTTGTTTCTTGTGTATAAGAGCCTTGCTTAATCAATTTTTTTTGTTGCATGAGGTTAAAGGCTGCTATAGTGGCATGTCCACATAAATCCACCTCTGCATTGGTAGTAAAAAATCTTACTTTAAAGTCAGCCACCTCTGATTCTGATATAAAAGCAGTCTCAGAATATCCAATTATCTTTGCTAAATTTTGCATTTGTGCTTCAGTCAATTCATCGGAATTTAATACCACTCCTGCTGGATTTCCTCCATTACCTCTATTAGCAAAGGAGCTTACCTTATATGCTTTTACTATCATACTTTCACCGCTTTTTTATCTTTCATAACCTATTGCTTTTTACTTAGGTAAGCAGATAAAGTAGCTGAGTCCTTGTTTGCACTATAAAAGCTTAAAATATATTCTCCACAGTCATAGTCCATTTTCCACATTTCACCTTCAGTGTCTGTTTCAAATACTTCTTTGCTTGGAGCTCCAAGATATAGCTTGATTGTTTCTGGACTCATTCCCACCTTTACACCATAGAGGCTATATCCTTCAGATACTATAATGCCCGATACATTAGCTTCACTTTTAGTGTCTTCAATAATTCTATCTAAAATTATATCTACTACTTCATAACTTATATAGGAGGTTCCCTCAAAATTATCAAGTCCTATAGGTTCTCCATATTGTGCTATAACGTCCTGTAGTTTTGAACCTATATTTATAGAAAGATCTGTAATTTTGCCTTCATATGCTAGCTTTAGAGCATCGCTTTTTTGAGTGGTCGATTCTGGAATGTTTTCTTCTGTTTCAGTAATTTTCAATGCTGGTTCAGTTTTATCCTCAGCCACCTTTTCACCCTTACAGGCTGCAAAGCTTAAGCATAATACCAATACTAATAATATTACTATAGCTTTTTTCAATTTATCAGTTCCTCATCTTTCAATTTAATCTCTATATTGTTTTTTGTTCTAAAAATCTGTCTATAAGCACTATATCTTTTAAGTCCTTTTCCCTGCCCAGTCTTTCTTTATAAACACGGATACTATTAATATCAGCTACAGGTATTCCTTCAATTAGTTCTATATTGTCTGGTACCCAATCTTCAAATATCTCTATACATCCATCAATCACTATAGCTTCAAATTTATTTTTTTTAATTAATTCAAAACCTTTATTTAACAGTTCTTTAAACAGCTTTGAGGTACAGCCTATATCTATATCATTAGTCTCTGGTCTCACTCCATGTAAGACTAGTGCCGCACCGGTCATCACGCAGTATTGGTTCTGAAAAAAATTTAAACTTTTTAGTTTGTCCAATATTTGATTTCTATTTAGCATATAGTCCTCCATAAGACTAAATCCTTCATTTCCTATACTTCTATTATATCATACAATATGTAATTTCTTGTATATTATTTTACAAACTTATATTCTGTTGTATCAAACAATCCAAGGTCTGTAATTTTTAATTCAGGGATTACAGGGAGAGCTAAAAAAGCAAGAGTCATAAAAGGATCATACTCTTCTGACACTCCCATAGAATATGCATCTTTTAGCATTGCCTTAAGTCTATTATCCACTTCTTCTAGGCTTAAATCACTCATAAGCCCCGCTATAGGTAGTGCAAGAGAATGCTTTATACTACCCTCAGATGCTATACAAATCCCACCGCCAATGCTTTTCAAGTGGTTTACTGCTACCTGCATATCCATATCATTGTCACCGATTACTACTATATTATGAGAATCATGGGCTATGCTTGAGGCTATTGCTCCGTTTTGCAGCCCCATTCCTTTTACCAATCCAAGACCGATATTACCTGTTTTATGATGCCTTTCTACAACTGCTATTTTTAAAAGTTTATCCCCTGTTTCATCTATATAGGAGGTCTTATCATTCTTTACCTTTAGTCTAAGTTTCTTTGTGATTAAGGAATGAGGCAGCAAGCCTATAACGCTAGTTTCTCCCTCAGAAACATCTAAGTTAAAGTTCTCTTTCTCAAGCTCCTTAATATTAACTGAGTTTCTCATTTTTGAGTCATTAATACTTCTCGTGTTAAAAAGAGATTTCCCATTTTCTGCTACCAGTCTTCCCTTTTTATATACTTGATAAATATCTATGCTCTCTAAATCGTTTAGTATTAAGAGATTAGCTTTATATCCCGGTGCTATAGCTCCTATGTTTTGTAAGTTGTAGCATCTTGCAGCATTTATCGTAGCCATTTGTATAGCTTTTATAGGTTTCATCCCATTTTTTATGGCGATTCGGACATTGTTATCTATATGACCATTTTTTATTATGTCCTCTGATTGTCTGTCATCAGTGCAGAAAAGACATCTGTTTAGTGTAACCTCATTAACAGCAGGCAATAAGTTCTACTAGATTCCTAGCAGCGGATCCTTCTCTAAGCATTATAAACATTCCTAGACGTAGTCTCTCAATTGCTTCTTCTACCGTGGTACATTCATGTTCTGTCCTTACTCCTGGCAGTATATATGCGTTTAGTTCCTTGCCAGTGATTCCAGGTGCATGACCGTCCATCATCTTATGAGCATTTTTAGCTAATACAATCTTATTTACTATATTTTTTTCACAGGTAATTATACTTGTAAAGTCCATTAGCTCTCCTAAGCCAAGTACTCTTTGATGATTAATAAGCTCTAGTAAGTCCTCTGCCTTCAACACGCTTCCAGAATTTTCAAAAGGTGTTGCTGGTACGCATGAGGGAAGCATGATAAATACATCTAGAGGTAAATTTTCTGAGCCCTCTATTATATACTTTATACCAGCTATTCCTTTTACATTGGCAATTTCATGTGGATCTGCAATAACTGTCATAGTTCCCTTAGGTATAACAGCTCTTGCAAACTCCGCTGGAGTAACCATAGAGGATTCTATATGCACATGTCCGTCAATAAAGCCTGGGCATATGTACTTACCATTCATATCAAGCTCTATAGCACCACTATACTCGCCAATTCCTGCAATATAGCCATCATGTATGGCAACATCGGCCTTATATATTTCCTCTGTAAATACGTTAATTATGTTAATGTTTTTAAATACAAGCTGCGCCTTGACTCTACCCATAGCTACATCTATCATTGATATTATAACATCTCTCATGTAAACGCCCCCACTATATTTATAGTATATTATATAGATTTTAATCTTCTAAAATAACTTTTTCAACTTTATTGTATATGTTTTACACTTAATATATACAATAAAGTATTTTACTTAAGTTATTAAATATTCAAAAAGCCAGTTGATTTAAACTTAAATCAACTGGCTTAATTAATTCTATTATGCTATTGGTTTCATGGTTGGGAATAGTATAACATCTCTTATGGAGTACGCGTCTGTAAGTAACATTATTAGACGATCAATACCTATTCCCATTCCTCCTGTTGGAGGCATACCTACTTCTAAAGCATTCATGAAGTCTTCATCTAATGTATAGGCTTCATCGTCACCCAGTTCTCTTTCTTTTGCTTGTTGATCAAAACGCTCACGCTGATCTATTGGGTCGTTTAATTCGGTGTACGCATTTCCAAGTTCTCTGCCATAAATAAAGGCTTCAAATCTTTCTGTCATTGTAGGATCATCGTTCTTCTTTTTTGTAAGTGGAGAAATTTCCACTGGATAGTCCATTAAGAAAGTAGGCTGAATCAAATGCTCTTCAGCAAATTTTTCAAAAGCTGCATTTAATATGTCACCCTTTGAACAGTCTTGGAGTTTTTTCTTTAGCTCATCTTCTAAATGAAGCTTCTTAGCAAGCTCTCTAGCTTCTTCATTTGACTTAACCTGACTAAAGTCCACTCCGCCATATTCCTTAACCGCATCGTTCATTGTAAGTCTTCTCCATGGAGCTTTGAATTCAATCTCTGTACCTTGATAGTTTATTTTTGTTGTACCATGCACTTCCATACATACGTATTCGCAAAGACTCTCAAGAAGTTCCATCATGCCATGATAGTCTGTATAAGCTTGATAAAGTTCTATCATTGTAAATTCAGGATTATGTCTGATATCTATACCTTCATTTCTAAAGTTCTTACCCATATCATAAACTCTTTCAAAGCCACCAACAATAAGTCTCTTAAGTGGAAGCTCAGTAGCAATTCTTAAGAATAAGTCAATATCCAAAGCATTACTGCGTGTTTCGAAGGGTCTTGCTGCAGCACCACTAGCTATAGTTGCTAACATAGGTGTTTCAACTTCCAGGAAGTCTCTATCGTCTAAGAATCTTCTAATTGCTTTGATAATTTTAGTTCTCTTAATGAAACTTTCCTTAACCTCAGGATTAACTATAAGATCCAAATATCTCTGTCTGTATCTTAAATCAGTATCCTTCAGTCCATGCCATTTTTCAGGTAATGGCTGAAGTGCTTTAGTAAGAAGAGTTATTTCCTTAACATGTATAGATATTTCGCCTCTTCTTGTTCTAAATGCGAAGCCTTTAATACCTACTATATCCCCTAAATCAAAGACTTTGAAGAGTTCATACTCCTCTTGTCCTATTTCATCTGCCTTAACGTAAATTTGTATTTGACCATTTCTATCTTGGATATGACAGAAGGATGCTTTGCCCATGTCTCTAAAGGACATTATTCTTCCTGCAATAGCAACATCTTTACCATCTAGTTCCTCAAAATTATTTAATATTTCATCAGAATGATGTGTTACATCATATTTTAAAACCTCGAAAGGGTTTCTTCCTATACTTTTTAAGTTCTCTAGCTTTTCTCTTCTAATCCTTTGCTGTTCACTAAGATTTAATTCTTCATTTGACATACGACTTCCCCCTACTTACTTATCTTTAGTATTTCATATCTTATAATTCCATCTGGGACTGAAATCTCAACATTTTCTCCTACTGCTTTACCTACTAGTGCCTTTCCAACAGGAGATTCATTAGATATCTTTAAATTCATTGGATCTGCTTCTGCTGAACCTACAATTGTATATTCAACTTCATCTCCAAACTCTATATCCTTTAGCATAACCTTGGAACCAACACTAACCATATCTGTTAGTATATCATCATCATCGATTACCTTAGCTGTTCTCAAAATGTTTTCTATTTGTAGAATTCGTCCTTCTACAAAAGCCTGTTCTTTTTTAGCTTCATCATACTCAGCGTTTTCTGATATATCACCAAATGCTAAGGCTTGCTTTATCCTTTCTGCTACATCAGTTCTTTTATTCTTAAGTGAGTTTAATTCATCTTCTAGCTTAGTTAACCCTTCTATTGTTAAAATGTTTTGCTTATTCATTGTTGTGCGCCTCCTACTAGTTTTGATTTGCTATTTGTTTCTTAAATTAATACTGTAGAAACCCCCTTGGGCAATTTTAAATTCTATTATACTGAAATCTCATTATGAATTTTTAGTTATTATCCGCAATAAGTATCAATAGTAAAGATTTATGTAATTGTTATTGATAATATATGTTCAATAGTCATTTTTATTCGGGGGATATATTCCCACTCTATAACACGTCAAAGCGTTACTATGACTTATACAAACAAGCACCTGCAATCTTATGCAGGAGCTGTATTTGATTAACTTATTTGTTAATTATAAAATAGTGTCATGTTAATGTCAATAGTGTATAATATGTGCATTCTTGCCACTCTTAAGTTAATCCTTATTATTTATAATAAATATACGGCAGATTTTTGATAAAGTCTATTATATCCAAGTTAATATTGAAATATCTAATTATGGACAAAATTTCATCATTAAAATTTATCAATACTTCAAAGTCTGTGTCTTTATACAAATCCTTATGCCATAGTATAATATCATTTATACCTTTAATGTCTTCATGGTTGCTCTTGCCTAATATTATTTTACCTTGTAGCTTATCTTTGTAAGCATATAAATCAACCTTATCATCAATAGATAAAATGTCTGAGGCATCTATAATCTTTGCAATATCTTTTGTAAAAATTATAGATATTCCTTTTTTTTCCATTAAATCATTGTGCAGCTTCAATTTGAGCTTTTCGGTTATGTACGGGCTCTCATAAAGCATTATATTTTCAGCCTCTTCAGATAATAAATCAATTTTGTGATTATTTAATTCACCCATGATAAAGCCTACATTACCTTTTAATAGGTTTTCTTCATGGTCCTGACTTTTCTTCAAAAGCACTGCAAGCTGCTTAATAGCTTTTATCTCTGGCAGCAGATTCAGCATAATGAATCTCATTCTTATGCTTGAGTACATTACTAAGTGCCTTAGCTTCAAATCTTTCAACTAGAAATTTGATTTTATTTTTGTCTATCAGCTCCTTCATTAATCTATATCTTTTCTTGTCAAGCTTATCTCCGTTTGTAGGGCAATGTAAAATAAATATAGTGTGTTCTTCTTCATCAACAGTTATTATAATTTTTTCTTCCACTTTGGGTGTTGAAAAAGATGAAAGTAGTTGTGGCAGCCTGCTGTCCCGATATACTATTACTCCTGCATTTCCTAATGACTGCATATAAAAACAACTCCATATAATTTAATTAAGATACGTTGTCTTAATTATAATATTATACGAAGTTGCTCAATATTACATATTATACGTTTTGCGCTAAACATTTTATTTTGATTTATATGCTGCAAAATGTATTATTAGCTTGTAGCTATATCTTCATTTGACTCTTGCTGTAAATACTCAACCCTTGGCTTAAAGTCTATCTTTTCCAGTAAAGATAAATATTCATCACCAGTTATCTCTTCCGCTGGCTTTCCTATTATGGCTACTAAAAGTGCTTCTATAACATTTGTACCAAAGGATCTTCCTTCCAAATTGGGAGTAGAGGTAACCAAAAGTCTTATACCGCATTTCTTAAGCCAGACAATATCTTCTTTTGTCACTGTATTTGTAATTACTATCTTACCCTGCATATTCTCCGGCATGTATTGTTTTATATAATGAAAATCCCCTGCTATTATATCAGTTTCTTCAAAGAACTTATCTATCTTACCTGTTTTTCTTGTATCATTGTTTTGATCTTTACCTGTAGGGTAAAGCATCTCAAAAGGAAGTCTACAGGCTATAGGAGCTATAATATTAGCAATCCTGTCTAGTACATTCAAGGATTTTATAGGGATGTTAATTCCCAATGCAACCATTAAATCACCTAAGGTAAGTTCACAGCCTACCTCTTTAAAGCCTTCAGCCATTGCGTATCTATCGATAGCAGGCAGTATAAATGCTTTCTTTCCCTTTAAACTTTCTATATTTTCATCTATAAAATGAGGTACTTGCTTTTCTAGCGATATCTTAAGTCCTGAACCATCAACTATCGGAGTCTTTTTTGCAGCATCCCTTATAGGAAGCGCATCCTTTATCTTATATCTATTTTTTCCTGCATTTAAATAAATGTCTATACCCCCCATACCAAAAGCATCTACTTTACCATCAAGCTCTTTTACTATTTCAATAGCCTTATTTATATCGCCATCAGTTCCTATTCTCTCAATTATAAAGGTTTCGCCTTGTATCTCTACTTCCGTCTTGTGATTTCTTGTAGAAGATCCTATACTTACACTTACAATATGTTTCATATTATTTCCCCTTTAATATCTTTAATATTTCACTTAATGAGTCAATATTTACAGGTACATCTTCCTTCAGTGGTGATTTTCCTATATCTATTTCTATTATTTGGTTGTCCACCATATCTTTGATTATCTTATTTCTATAGTCAGAAGCCATAACTATAACAGTGTCAAAGCCCTAAACTTGTTTATTAAGCTCCATCAAGTAGTTTATAAGTTCCTTGCCTGTAAAGTCGATTTACAAATTTATTTCTTTCATCCTCTGACATAAGCATATAATACTCAATTCCATATTCCTTAAGCAATCTTTTCTACTTCCTGCTTATTCTTGATAGGAAATCCTATTGCTGCTATGCTTTGTCCTTTTCTTATTTCTCCTAAGCCCTCAAGCCTCGAAATAAAGGTTCTCTCAATGTTCATCTTTTCACCAGTATCAGCTTGAGAAAAACCCAAGCTCCGCAGTCTGATTATCTCATCTATACTGTTTTCAATCTTTTTTCTGCTTATAACCTTGTCACCTATTCTAATTAAATCCATAAGACACCTCTATAATAATATTTATGCAGACTTTGTGCACAATATTGTGTTCAATTATATTTTACATCTAAATACATATGCATACAACATTATGTATAAACTTTTCTATATATATCGCACTTTTTATTGAGTGCATTTTAAAAGGACTTGCTTTTCATATACAAAGCAAGTCCTTGATAGAGCTGCTGCCCTATTTAAGCTCTATTAAATATGTTAGATAGTTATACAATAGGACTGTACCTCAGAGGCTTTATCTAGCTTAAAAATTTCACTCTTAATATTAGAAGAGCCAGGCATGTCCTTTAAATACCAAGCTAGATGCTTTCGCATTTCCTTTACTCCTATGCCTTCACCTTTTAGTTGAATAGTCATTTCCATGTGCAGTAAAGCCATCTCTATTTTTTCTTTATATGTTGGCTCCGGCAAAAGTTTTCCACTTCTTAAATACTCCACTGTCCTTTTAAAAATCCATGGATTACCCTCTGCTCCTCTTCCTATCATCACTGCATCACAGCCTGTTTGCTGAAGCATTGCTTTTGCATACTCAGGTGTTGATATATCTCCATTTCCTATAACAGGAATCTTAACAGCTTGCTTTACTTCTCTAATTATGTCCCAATCTGCCGCTCCTGAGTAAAACTGCTCTCTAGTCCTTCCATGTACAGTTATTGCTTGAGCTCCGTTCCGCTCAGCTATACTTGCTATTTCAACAGCATTTATGCTGTCGGCATCCCAGCCTTTGCGTATTTTAACGGTTACCGGGACAGTATACTGCATCAGATACCTTGCTTACTATTTCGGCAACTAGCTCTGGCTTTTGCATCAATGCGCTTCCATCACCATTTTTAGTAATCTTAGGTGTTGGACAGCCCATGTTAATGTCAATAATGTCAGCTCCTGCTTGCTGTATCTCTGCGGCTATTTCGCCATTATATCCGCATCACTTCCAAAAATCTGTATAACTGCAGGTTGCTCTTCTGGAGCTAAAACTAGTAATTCTTTTGTGTTCTCACTTTTATAGTACATTCCTTTTGCACTTACCATTTCTGTATATGTCAGCCCGCATCCATACTGCCTGCAAATGGCTCTATACGCCATATCTGTTACTCCTGCCATTGGTGCTAAGAAAACATTATTCTTGATTTTTACTTTTCCTATTTGTATTGCATCAACCTCTGTTTGGAGATTATTTGTTTCTATCATATATTATTCTTAAGCCTTCCAAAGTAAGTAACCCGTTTACTACATCTATTGTTTCTGACTCAGAAGCAATAAGCTTAGAAAAACCACCTGTGGCAATTACCTTTGTGTTATCTGCTCCTAGTTCCTTTTTCATTCTTCTAACTATATAATCAACCTGTCCGACATATCCATATATTACACCTGATTGAATACTTGCAATAGTGTTCTTGCATATTACACTTTCAGGCTTTATAAGCTCAACTCTAGGCAGTTTAGCGGTTTTTTCATAAAGTGCGTCCATGGAAATTCTTACACCCGGTGAAATAGCTCCGCCAAGATATTCGCCAGATTTAGAGATAGCACAATAGGTTGTTGCAGTACCAAAGTCAACTATTATAAGAGGTCCACCATATATCTCATAGCCTGCCACTGCGTTTACTATTCTATCAGCACCTACCTCTTTTGGATTATCAATTTTAATGTTCATGCCTGTTTTTATTCCTGGTCCAACTATAAGAGGTTCTTTTTTTAAATACTTTCTGGTCATATGATCCAAGGTATACATTATAGTTGGAACAACTGATGATATTATCAGTGCTTCCATGTCATCAAAGCTATAGTTCTGGTGCACAAAAAGCTGTTTTATCAGCATACCGTATTCATCAGATGTTTTTTGTGTGTCCGTAGATATTCTCCAGAAATCCAACAATTTTTCTTCTCTATACAAACCAAGAACAGTATTGGTATTGCCAACATCAATTACTAATATCATTTTACTCATCCTTCCGATTAAATTATATATATCTCTCTAAGCCTCTTACAGATACCTCTCCAGATATAATTTCCTTAATAGTCCCATCTTCAAGTTGTATTAGCAGCTGTCCTTCTTCCGAAATATCCAGAACCTTACCTTTTAGCTGTGCTTTACTGCTAATTATATTTACCTCTTTCCCTATAACAGCCGATTTTTCTCTATATTCTGAGATAAATTGGCTTATGCTCCCATTCTTAAGAAATTCTTTGTAATAAGTCTCAAAATTATTTAATATGCCTTTTACTAAGTTTTTCCGTGAAACATTAATACCCTTTTCTATTTTAATAGAGGTTGCCGTAGAATGCAATTCCTCCGAGAAATCTTCTTTATCAAGATTTACATTTATTCCTATTCCGATTACTAAATAATTTACCTCATCTAACTCTACACTCATTTCTGTTAAAATTCCACATAGCTTCTTACTATTATATACTATATCATTTGGCCATTTTATTTTGGCATCTATCCCACAACTTTGCAGAATAGCATTGTTTACAGCACAGGCAGTCAAAAGTGTCACCTTAGCAGCTTGAGAAGGGTTAATATTAGGTTTTAGAATTATGGTCATCCAAATACCCTTACCCTTTGGTGATACCCATGTACGTCCCAATCTTCCCTTGCCTTTAAGCTGTTCATCAGCAAGTATAACAGTTCCATCACAAAAACCTTGCTCTGCTATCCGTTTTGCATATAGATTTGTTGAGTCCACCTTTTCCAGAAAAATAATCTTACTACCTACAAACTCAGTCTTTAGTCCTTCCTTTATCTCGTATGGCAATAAGCTATCAGGGCTTTTTAACAATTTATAACCCTTCTTAGTTTGAGAGTCTATAACATAGCCCATAGCTTTTAGCTGATTTATATATTTCCAGACAGCAGTCCTAGAAACTTGAAGCTTGATGCTCAGTTCCTCTCCTGATAAATAATTCTCTGTGTGATTTTTCAGTTCTCTTAGTATTTCGTCTTTCATGATATTATCCCCTTAATTTGATGAATAACTAAATTTATTTGAACCACTCCTATATAATAATATATTTTAATAGATTAATCAAAAGTATTAAAAAAGCAGATGCGCTCTCGCATCTGCTTTTTTAGCTATAAATTATTTTCCAAGCATGGATAAAAGTACACCTGCCGCAACAGCTGATCCAATAACCCCTGCTACATTTGGTCCCATTGCATGCATCAGCAGATAGTTGCTTGGATTTGCTTCTTGTCCAACCTTCTGTGATACTCTTGCTGCCATAGGTACTGCAGAAACTCCTGCTGAACCTATCAGAGGATTTACTTTCCCACCGCTTAACTTATACATTATCTTACCAAACAGTACTCCTCCGGCTGTCCCCACTGAGAATGCCAGCAAGCCCAAGAACTATTATAGCAAGTGTCTTGTACTGAAGGAACAATTCTCCATTTGCAGTTGCTCCTACTGTAGTTCCAAGAAAATTACAATATATTCATTAGTTCATTTTGAGCAGTTTTAGAAAGTCTGTTCAATACACTTTGTAAGTCAACAGCTTCTCTTATAAGATTTCCAAACATCAGCATACCAATAAAGATGCTGCTGAAGGAAGTATCAAAGAAACAACCAGTGTAACCAGTATCGGGAATATTATTCTCTCTATTTTAGATACAGGTCTAAGCTGTTCCATCACTACTTCTCTTTCCTTTTTTGTTGTTAAAGCTCTCATTATAGGTGGCTGTATAATGGTACCAAAGCCATATATGAATATGCCGCTACAGCTATAGGTCCTAATAAATGTGGTGCTAGTTTGCTGTCAAGATATATAGCTGTTGGTCCGTCTGCTCCACCTATAATCCCTATAGAAGCTGCTTCCTGTAGATGTAAAGGTATATATCCAGGAAGCTTGATCTAAAAGCAGTGCACCTATAAATGTAGTGAATATTCCAAGCTGAGCTGCTGCCCCTAGAAGTATACTTTTTGGATTTGCTATCAATGGTCCAAAATCAGTCATAGCACCTACTCCAAAGAATATTAGTGGAGGATATATTCCAAGCTTAACTCCTTGATAAAGCCAGTATAGAAGCCCACCAGAGTCCTGTCATTTTATGTATATCTCCATTAATCGGATCTCATATGATATGGTTCATTCATAAGTCCTGCTCCTGGCAAATTTGCCAGAAGCATACCAAAGGCAATAGGTACCAATAATAATGGTTCAAAACCTTTTTTAAGTGCAGATATAATAATATACAGGATACAATCAGCATTACACTCTGTTGCCATGTTATTACTGCAAATCCTGTACTTTGAAACAACTCCATACAATTCTCCAATATATAAATGACATTTGATATATCCTCCTTCAGTACTAATTATCCTAAAACAACTAATACCTGTCCTGTATTTACAGAATCTCCTTGATTTATAGCTACTGAAGCTACTGTTGCATCTATCACCTGCCATTATTTCATTTTCCATTTTCATTGCTTCAAGTATGCAAAGAACTTGACCTTTTTTTACTGTATCTCCTGCTTTAACATTTATGCTTAATATTGTTCCTGGCATTGGAGCTGCTACAGTGTTCGCACCTGCAGGTACTGAAACTGGCGCTGCTTTTGGTGCTGGAGCTGGTGTTGCTTTTGGTGCTGAAACTGCCTTTGGAGCAGCTGGTGCTGATGCTACAACTGGAGCTAGCAGTTACACCGTCTTTTATCTCTTCAACTTCAACCTCATAGGACTTACCGTTTACATTTATTATAAATTTTCTCATAATTAATCCTCCTTAAAATCTATTTATCATTTGCTCATGTCTACCTATTTTACCCCATACAGGAGTGTTGATCTCCAACTCCTGGTAATATTTCTTATTACTAGGTTGCTTTGACTTCCCATGGCAAGCATTAATTGCAGCCGTTATAACTGCCATAAGTTCATCATCCTCGGTATCTGCTTGTGCTGTTGTAATGTTGCCCACAGCAGGCGTGCAGCTATTTTGATTTATGTCTTTGCCATTTTTTTGTTTTTTCTTTCCGCCAAATAATAATTTCATCATCGCTAAAATCCCCCATAAGTGCTATTAGTACTAGGAATACTATAGTCATTCCAAATAGGGTAACTATCAATCCATAAAGTAAAGAGTTCCATTATAATCACTCCTCATCTCTATACTGGTAGATTGCCATGTTTCTTCGCCGGTCTGGTTTCTCTTTTACTTGCCAGCATTTCAAAGGCACTAATAAGTCTTTGTCTTGTTGTTGAAGGTTCTATAACATCATCAACATAGCCTCTGCTTGCTGCTATATATGGTGTTGCAAATCTTTCTCTGTATTCTTGTATCTTTTCTGCACGAGCTTGTGCAGGATTCTCTGCATTTTCAATATCTTTCTTGAATATGATATTAGCTGCTCCTTCAGGTCCCATAACTGCAATTTCTGCTATTGGCCATGCAAATACCATATCTGCTCCTAAGTCCTTGCTGCACATTGCAAGATATGCTCCGCCGTATGCTTTTCTTATAATTAGTTAACCATTGGCACAGTTGCTTCAGAATATGCATAAAGCATCTTTGCTCCGTGTCTTATAATTCCGCCATATTCTTGATTTGTTCCTGGCAGGAAGCCTGGTACGTCAACAAGATTAAGTATTGGAATATTGAAAGCATCACAGGTTCTTATAAATCTTCCTGCTTTGTCAGAAGCATTAATATCTAAGCATCCTGCTAGTACCTTTGGTTGGTTTGCAATTATTCCTATACTTGCTCCATTTATTCTTGCATAAGCCGTTATTATATTTTGTGCATAATATGGCTGTACTTCAAAAAATCTCCATTATCTACTAATGTTCTTATAATTTCCTTCATATCATATGGCTTGTTTGAGTTATCAGGAACTATTGTATTTAATGCTTCTTCTATTCTATTAATATCATCCTGAGTATTCAAATATAGGAGCTGTTTCCATATTGTTTGATGGTAGGAAACTTAAAAGTCTCTTTATTTCTTCTATACAAGCTTTTTCATTATCACTTATGAAATGAGCTACACCACTTATCCTATTATGAGTCATGCCTCCACCAAGCTCTTCTGCAGTAACTTCTTCTCCTGTAACTGTCTTTATAACCTGAGGTCCTGTTATAAACATCTGACTTGTTTTATCTACCATAAATATAAAATCAGTAAGAGCTGGTGAATAAACTGCTCCGCCTGCACATGGTCCCATGATAACTGATATCTGAGGTATTACACCTGATGCCAATGTATTTCTATAGAATATTTGACCATAGCCTGACAAGAGCATCAACACCTTCTTGTATTCTTGCTCCGCCTGAATCATTGATTCCAACTACTGGTGCTCCCATTTTCATTGCCAGGTCTAATACCTTGCATATTTTCTTTGCATGCATTTCACCTAAGGGATCCACCAGATACAGTAAAGTCCTGGGCATATACATACACTAATCTGCCATCAACTGTACCATAGCCTGTAACTACACCTTCAGCTGGAGTTTCTTCCTTCTCCATGCCAAATTCTGTGCATCTGTGCTTCACAAATGCATCTAGCTCTACAAAGCTGCCTGCATCCATAAGCAGGTTAATTCTTTCTCTTGCTGTCATTTTTCCGGATTTGTGTTGCTTTTCTATTCTTTTTTCACCGCCACCTGCATATAATTGTTTCAAGTCTGGAGTGCAAATCATTGATTTTATCAATTGACATAAGCTCTAATCCTACCTTATTTTCTTTCGCAGAGTTCTATCAAAACACCATTAGTGCTCTTTGGATGCAGAAATGCAATCTTTGCTCCGCCTGCTCCATATCTTGGTTTTTCATCTATCAGTCTTATTCCTTTTGCTTTCATTTCTTCTAATGCTTCTTCTATATCATCTACTCTTAAAGGCAATATGCTGAATTCCTTGCCCCTTTTCTTCTATAAATTTTGCAATGGGTCCATCTGCTGATGTTGATTCTAAAAGTTCTACCTCTGTATCTCCTACAGGTAAAAATGCAACTTTAACCTTTTGCTCTTCAACTACTTCTATTCCATGTAGCTTTAGCCCAAGAACATCTTCATAAAACTTTATGGATTCATCTAAGATTGCTTACTGCAATACCAATATGATCAACTTTATTAACCACACTCTTACCTCCCCTCATACTTATAGGGATATTTTTAATATGTTTATCAAAAATTTCCCCATTATAATTAATTCTACATTTCATCATTAGATTTATCTATTATTATATTATTCATTCACATTAATTTCTGAAACACTTTGAAATATTTCAATAGCTGCACTATATGGATCCAATTTTTTACTGTATACACTTTCCACCATATTTTGGATTATATTTATCTTGTCATTGTTTTTTTGTATTGATGTGATTATATATTGATTTATCAGACTTATTATTTCAGTCCTTATGTTATTTTTCTTACGTGTTTCATAGTTTCTGTTTTTACTTAAGATATTCCCAATGGTTTTCAATGGCTTCAATCAGCTTATCAACATCTTGATTATCTCTAGCTATTATATTAACAACACTGGGTCTATAATCTGAGCTTTTATTAAATCCAGCATTACTTCAATTTCTGTAGCTGTTCTTTCAGCACCTTCTCTATCTGATTTATTAACTGCAAATACATCTCCGATTTCCATTATACCAGCTTTTATAGCCTGTATGTCATCTCCTAGTCCCGGTACCATAACCATTACACAGTATCTGCAAGCTTTACAATATCAACTTCTGATTGTCCTACTCCAACAGTTTCAATAAATATATAATCCATTCCGAATATATCCAAGAATCTTAACCGCATCGTTGAGCTGCCTTTGATAAGCCGCCTAACGCACCTCTTGTACCCATACTTCTTATAAAAACACCTGGATCAGTACTTAGATCATTCATTCTAACTCTATCACCTAGTATTGCTCCTCCGGTAAAAGGGCTGGTAGGATCTACAGCTATTATACCTACCTTTTTATCCTGCTTATCGCAGTAGCTTTGTAAGCTTATCAGTTACAGTGCTTTTACCAGCTCCTGGAGGTCCTGTAATTCCTATTATTCTGGCCTTACCAGTAAGATGATAACACTCTTTATTATTTCAACAGCTTCTTCATCACCATTTTCTACCATGGTTATAAGTCTGGCAGCAGCTCTTTTATCTCCATTTAATAAGCCTGCCTTTATATCCATATTTTATCACCTTATTATTTTCTTTTAATATTTTGTCTATATAAAATCAATTGTTACTGATGTAGGTGTTCCTGGAGTGAATATTGCTGCTATTCCTGCTTCTAATAAGTCCTGGAATATCCTCCTCTGGTATAACTCCTCCACCTACAACAAGTACATCATCTACTCCTCTTTCCTTTAGCATGTTGACTACTTTTGGGAAAAGATGGTTATGAGCTCCTGAAAGCATACTCATAGCAAGACAATCAGCATCCTCTTGTATAGCTGCTTCAACTATTTGCTCAGGTGTTTGTCTTAGACCTGTATAAATAACTTCCATTCCTGCATCTCTTAAAGCTCTTGCAACAACCTTTGCTCCTCTATCATGGCCATCAAGTCCTGGCTTTGCAACAACAACTCTTATTGGTCTATCCACTTTGATTACCTCCCTGATATATAAATTTAAAATCTTAAAGTATAACTGATTGCTGATATTCTCCAAATACTTCTCTTAGTACTCCGCAGATTTCTCCTAATGTAGCATAAGCTCTTACTGCTTCCAGATATAAAGGCATTAGATTCTCATCAGTTTGTGCAGCCTTTTTCAAAGCTTCAAAGATTCTTCAACCTTATTGTTATCTCTTTCTGCTCTAAGTGTCTCAAGTTTCTTTCTTTGAAGCTCTCCAACAGCTGGATCAACCCTTAATAGACCTTTTGGAGCTCCTTCTTTAATTTGGAACTTATTCACGCCTACTACTATTCTATCTCCTGCTTCAATTTCCATTTGATACTTGTATGCACTTTCTTGAATTTCCTTTTGTATGTAGCCTCTTTCTATAGCTTTTGGAGCTCCACCCATATCATCTATTTTCTTTATATAGTTCATTGCTTTTTTTTCAATGTCATTTGTCATAGCTTCAACATAGTATGATCCTGCCAATGGATCAACTGTCTCTGTTACTCCACTTTCATAAGCAACAATTTGTTGTGTTCTAAGTGCTATTCTTACTGAATCCTCTGTTGGTAGTGCCAAAGCTTCATCCTTAGAATTTGTATGTAAGGATTGAGTACCGCCTAGTACTGCTGCTAAAGTCTGAATTGTAACTCTTATTATATTATTGTCTGGTTGTTGTGCTGTAAGAGTAGAACCAGCTGTTTGAGTATGGAATCTTAACATCATGGATTTTGGATTCTTTGCATTGAATCTTTCCTTCATAATCTTTGCCCATAGTCTTCTTGCTGCTCTATATTTTGAAACCTCTTCTAGTAAATCATTATGTGCATTGAAGAAGAAGGATAGTCTTGGTGCAAAATCATCAACATCAAGACCTGCTTTTATAGCAGCTTCAACATATGCAATACCATCAGCTAATGTAAATGCAACTTCTTGTGCAGCAGTAGAACCTGCTTCTCTGATATGATATCCGCTTATAGATATTGTATTCCATTTTGGAACATATTTTGAACAGTATTCAAATATATTTGTAATTAATCTCATGGATGGATCTACTGGGAATATATATGTACCTCTTGCTATATATTCCTTTAATATATCATTTTGAATTGTTCCTGATAATTGCTCTGGCGAAACTCCTTGCTTTTCTGCTACTGCAATATACATTGCAAGCAACACTGCGGCTGGTGCATTTATTGTCATTGATGTAGTTACTTTATCAAGGGGAATGCCATCAAATAGTATTTCCATATCCTTAAGTGAATCTATGGCAACTCCTACTTTTCCTACTTCGCCTTCAGAAAGTGCATGATCTGAATCATAACCGATTTGAGTTGGCAGGTCAAAAGCAACACTCAAGCCTGTTTGTCCTTGTTCTAGAAGATATTTATATCTCTTATTGGATTCTTCAGCAGTAGCAAAACCTGCATACTGTCTCATTGTCCAGAATCTACCTCTATACATAGTAGGTTGTACACCTCTTGTATATGGATATTGTCCAGGCTGTGCTAAATCTACTGCATAATCCATATTTTCAACATCAGCTGGTGTATATGCTCTCTTTATCTCCATTTCTGATGATGTCTTAAACACCAATTTTCTTTCAGGTTGTTTTTCAAGCTTTGATTTTACTCCGTTTTCCCATTTCTCTGCAGCTACCTTAATTTCTGTAGTTTTTTGCTTATCAAACATATTTACCCTCCTTATAATTATAATATATTACATTTATTCAGGCTAAAATCATTAAGCGTAATACAATTATAGTAATTAACATTGATAATGAATTTTAGCCTTCATTTTTGTATTTATGATTGCAAGTTTTCCGTCATAACAACTTATATATTATCATATTCTTTATATTATGGGTATATAATTTTTTGTTTATTTTTTAACAATAAATTATAAAAGCCCTGTTATTTGTAGCTTTTTCCTCCATAAGCTCTACTTTCATCTATACTATTGCATTATAATTCATAGTAAGTCCTCTCTATATTTAAATATGCAATATTATTATATCGAAAACTTAAAAAAGACCCACTTTCGGGTCTTTTTTGTTATTTATGCTTGTGCAAATATCTCTTCAAATTGTTTTTCATCAAGCTTTTCTCTTTCAAGGAGAGCTTGTGCTACTGCATGTAGCTTACTAATATTATCCTTTAGAAGCTGTTCTGCATGGTTATATCCCTTGTCTATTACAGCTCTAATTTCTTTATCTATAAGTGCCGCAACCTCTTCGCTATAGTTTCGGCTACGTGCTAAGTCTCTTCCTATGAATACCTCATCATGATCTGTTCCAAAGGTAATTGGACCAAACTCATCACTCATACCATACTCAGTAATCATTTTTCTTGCTATGTTTGTAGATCTTTCTATATCATTCTTAGCACCAGTGCTTATGTCATTTAGCACAAGCTTTTCTGCAACTCTGCCACCAAGTAAACTTACAATTTCTTGCTCCAACTCTGACTTTGACATATAGTATTTGTCTTGTTTTGGAAGGGATATCGTGTATCCTCCAGCTCTACCTCTTGGTATTATTGATATCTGATGCACAGGATCTGCATTTGGAAGCAATTTCTGAATAACTGCATGACCTGCTTCATGATAAGCGGTAAGCTTTCTGTCTTGTTCGCTGACTACCTTACTCTTCTTTTCAGGTCCTGCTATAACTCTGATAACAGCTTCTTCTATATCCAATAGATCAATTTTTCTCTTATTCTTTCTTGCAGCAAGAAGTGCAGATTCATTCATTACATTTTCTAGATCAGCAGGTGTAAAGCCCGGTGTTGTCTTTGCTAGTACACTTAATTCTACATCAACTGCAAGAGGTTTGTTTCTTGCATGAATTTTTATTATTTCTTCTCTAGCTTTTACATCAGGTATTCCAACCATAATCTGTCTGTCAAAACGTCCAGGTCTTAATAATGCTGGGTCTAGTATATCAGGTCTATTAGTAGCTGCAATAATAATCACACCTTCATTCATGCTGAAACCATCCATCTCAACCAGTAATTGGTTTAGTGTCTGTTCTCTTTCATCATGACCGCCGCCTAAACCAGCACCTCTTTGACGGCCAACCGCATCTATTTCATCTATAAATATAATACAAGGTGCAGCTTTTCTTAGCCTGTTCAAATAGATCTCTAACTCTTGAAGCTCCCACGCCTACAAACATCTCCACAAAGTCCGAGCCGCTTATAGAGAAGAATGGAACGCCAGCTTCCCCAGCTACAGCCTTTGCTAGATATGTTTTACCTGTTCCTGGAGGTCCTACTAAAAGAACACCCTTTGGTATTCTAGCGCCCAATTCAATAAATCGTCTAGGCGATTTTAAGAATTCAACTATTTCACCTAGTTCTTCCTTCTCTTCATCGGCACCTGCAACATCTAGCAAAGGTAATCTGCTTTTTATCATCAGGATGAAGCTTCGCCTTACTTTTACCAAAGGACATTACTCTGTTGCCACCGCCCTGTGTCTGCTGTGTAAGCATGAAGAAAAATACTATAAGAAGTATAACGATTAAAAATACAGGAATAATAGAAATCCATGTAGTAGAAGCCGTTTTAGTATTGAAATTTACATTAAGCTTCCCTTCACTTATCATCGGCTGAACTGTATCAATAAGAGCCGATGTCCAAAAGTTTGTCTCAAACTTTTTATTATCGATAGTTTTTCCTGTAATTGTGGCTACACCAGTCATATCCGAAATAGTTATTTCCTTAATTTTCCCACTTTGTATCATTGTTATCAAGTTTGTATAGGATATCTTGTCCTTACTTGCTTGAATGGTATCAAAAAATTAATAAACAAAATTATGATAATAAATATCAATGCATAAAAGCCAATTCCTCGTATAAATTTTTTCAAACATAGCCCTCCTTTAACGCATGTTCCTTAGAGCTTCATTAACGCATAAGTTATTAAAGCTACTGGATAAATCTACAATATATTTTTAATTTTATCACAGGCAATTTTAAAACACAACTTAGAATTACTTATCTCAAACTGAAAACTATGACTAAGTTCTATTCAAAAATGTCTGATGTAAAACATATAGTGTCTTTATTTTGTGTAAACTTCAGGTTTTAAAATACATACAAACGGAAGATTTCTATATATTTCTGAGTAATCGAGCCCATATCCTACAACAAATTCATCAGGTATTTGAAAGCCAGGGAAAGCTATATCCACCTGTGCTTTTCTTTTTTCGGGCTTATCTAATATAGAACATATCTTTACACTGTTTGCATTTCTAGATTTTAAATATTCTACTAGATAGCTTAAAGTAAGACCTGAGTCTACTACATCTTCTACAATTAAAACATCCTTATTTTGTATGTCCTTCTCCAAGTCTTTGATTATTCTCACTACTCCAGAGGATTTTGTGGACGTTCCATAGCTTGATACTACCATAAAGTCTAAAGTCAATGGAAGGTCAATCTCTCTGACCAGATCTGATAAAAATATAACGCAGCCCTTTAATACTCCTATGACTACCAAATCCTTACCCTTATAGTGCTCAGTAATTTTTTTGCCGAGCTCCTTCGTTTTTTGCTTAATTTGTTCTTCTGTTATTAGTATTTCCTTTATGTCATTCTCCATGTACATGAGCGCCCCTCCTCTATATTTTATGTAATCCATTCTGGATACTATAGCATATCACTATCACTTTTTCAGTCTGTTTGGTTATCTTATATTTTTCACTTATTAAGTCACCAATTATCCATACTATTTCATTTCCGTCAGCCAGAAGAAAGATTTCGTCTCTTTTTTCTCTAGGTGTTTTTCTATCTATAAAATAGTCTTTTAACTTTTTACTTCCCATCATTCCTATTGGTGAAAACACGTCTCCCTGTTGTCTGTTTCTTAATACCAGCTCTTCTTTTACCTTAGCAGCATCTATATAAATAGTATTTGTAAGTTTTTGCTTCATTGATAATGGGATTTGGTTTGATAGTTTTATGCTTATTGTAACTCCAAGTTCATCAATTTTATTATCATTATCATATTTTAACTTATAATAGCATTTTTTATGTTTGTTCTCAATCTTTTTGCATAATATTAAATTTTCATATGAAATATAAGCCTTAATATTTTTAGGCAGTTCCAATGCCGCACCTGTTCCTTTGTTCAAAAGCTCTATAATGCCTTGAAAATGCTTGTATTCATATCCGTTCAATGTCTCTGCAAGCTGTTCTACAGCTCTTCTAAGCAATCTTTTTTGCATTGCTTCATGAAGTTCTGTTAAATTATTGATTTTAATTGAAAGTCTTTGCTCTTCAATTTGCACGATGCTGTTCATTAGGTGATTAGTCTGTTGTTCCAGATAATCATTTTCTTCTTTAATTATTTGTGAAAGTCTAGTTACGCTTTCGTTAAGGTTTGGATTAAAGCTTTCTTTCAGATATGGTATTAATTCTAATCTAATTTTATTTCTTGAATATATCGTCTGAAGGTTTGTTTTGTCCACCCTTGGCTCTAAGTTATTCTGACGACAATACTCTTCTATGCTTATTCTGTCAGTTTCAAGCAAAGGTCTTATAATTTCGTCTCTTAATATATCTATTCCTTTTAAGCCTTCCAGTCCAGTTCCTCTAAATAATCTCATCAAAATAGTTTCAACATTGTCATTTGAATTTTGAGCTACTGCAATCTTATTTGCATTTATAACTTCTTTTACATCTCTAAAAAGCTTGTAACGGATCTCTCGTCCTGCTTCTTCAGGTGATAAGCCTTGTTGTTTTGCATATGCAGGTACATCAAAGCTCGCAATTTTATATGGTATCTCCCACTTCCTGCAAATATCTTCAACAAATTCTGCATCAGCATCTGCTTCTGCTCCTCTAAACTGATGATTTAAATGAACAGCAAAAATTTCGATGCCTATTTCATTCTTAATGGTATTTAAGACGTGAAGCAGACATAGAGAATCTGCACCACCAGAAACACCTATTACCACCTTATCCTCTTTGCTCAACAAATTGTGTTTTAAAATAACAGCTTTTACATTGTCAATAAAATCCTTCATAAAACCCTTCCCAAAATAAACTCCTAATACACTTTGTGTAATGTATTCAATATTCTTGACGAGACTTGTATAGAATACATTCTATAATTACATATTAATATTGTCAATATTGTTATATAAAGCATGCAAATTAATTAGCAGAAAATATATCGCACTATTTTTCAAATTTAAATTGTTTAGTGCAATATATATAATACTTATATAATGCAAAAACGATTTTTGCTATCTATATGTATGCAAAAATCGTTGCAGTTATTATAAGGCTCAACACTGATATTAATATGTTTAATGCCATTTTAAGCCTGTCAGGATGTTTTTGCATTGTTCTGCTGCACAACCTATCTCGTTGTATAGTGTTTCACAGTCCTTTATTTTTCCTTCAATACATCCAGTTATTATTTCAAACACCTTTGTAGGCACTTTTCTTTTCTTTAGACTTTTAATTGCTATTTCAAGTTTTTCTTTATCAGGATCCAGGCTCCTATTTAACAGCATTGATATAAAAAGGATAGCTATTACAAAGGTTTGATAAGATAAATCAGCTATACGCTTGCCTCTCTCCCAACATAGCCTATCATACATTGGCGTGTATTCCTTTACAGTCTTCCCATTTTCCACCAAGCTACCTAGATCTATCAACTTTATCAACTTGTTTTTTTCGTCTATCATTATGTTTTCATGCTTTAAATCTGTATATATGTAACCCACTTCGTTAATTTGTCTAATTATATCAATAATAATACTGATAATATCCAGCTTAGTCTTAAAACTCAACTGTGAGTTTCTTATAACCGACTTCAAATTATTGCCTTCTATATATTCCATTGTAAAATAATGATAGATTTTTCCTTGATTTGTATAATCATCAAGGTCAAATGCCTTAGGAATAAATTTTTTGTCCTTTAGCTTACAGAGAAAATTAAATTCCTTGGTTATACTTATCATGTCGTCACTGAGCTTCAAAGCAAGCCGCCGTCCCTCTTTATCCTCTACTAGATATATTTCGCCGACACCACCCGCTCCCAGCCTTTTTAGCATTATATAGGACTTTCCTGTCCACATGCCTTTGATTTCATCATATTTATTATTATACATAGTATTTATCAATAACTTCACTTTCCTGTGTTTCTACATATGCAGAGCTGTTATCAAATTTATCATCCTTGCTTTTTATTATTAGCTGACAAGCCTTTTCAATAGCTGGCCCTGTTGGAGTTCCACCTCCTGCTTTAAGCAAGCCCAGTCTATCCTTCAGAAATTCTTCTGAATCTGTAAAGCTGCAAATAATACTAGCATACTCATTATTAAGACCAGGGTATTTTATAACTGCTATTTTGCTATGCCCTCGTCTTGATTTTAGATTTCGCAATAGCTCAATCATGCTTTTTTTGCTGTTTCCAGTTTATTTTTCATGCTTCCGCTGGTATCTAGCACAACAGCACATCTTAAGTTAATACCATCTCCAAAATTTTCAATGAAATCAATTATCTTATATCTAGATTTTGGCTCAAGATTGTTGATATCCACTCCGACAATTGATTTAAGCTGTCTGCTTACTATTTGTTCTATAGTTCTTTGTGCAGTTTTTTGTGTCATTACCTGCACAGTCATGTCCAGGTTTTCTAAGTGAGTGTATTCGCAAAGTCCACCTCCTGCTTTTGCAATACCCTCCAGCTCCTCAATGTCTCTTTCTTCATCATCGCTGTCTTGATTAATAATGCCTATAGTACTAACTACTATGCCTGCCTTATTGGCTTGTCGCGCTGCCTCTATAGGGCTTATCCCTATATTTGACTTTCCATCAGTTATTATTATAATTTGTCTAATTTCACCTGTATCTTCATTTTCCATATCCATAAAAAACCTCCTTGCATAATCATTACATTAGTAATTATTGCCAGGCAAGAAGATTGTTATGCACGGAATATGTTATACGTTTTCCCATATCTTTGCTACCATTACAGTCATATCATCGCAAGCTATTCCACCATTTATTTCTATACAAGTACTCAATATTTCGTCAGCTATTTTTTGCGGGTTTCTGGTTTTGATATTATCTATAACATCAGCCATCCATCTTTCCTTATTGATTTCACTTTGGTTGGAATCTAGTATTCCATCGCTGACCATTATTACAAAGTCTCCATCATTAAGCTTTTTCTTTATAAATTCCATTTCAACATTTTTAAGTATTCCTACAGGTAAAGAGCCTACCTTGATTACATCTACATGGTCCTCATATTTTATGAAGGTAGAAACCGCTCCTACCTTCACAAATTCAACCTCTCCATTGTATTGATTTATTACCGTTAAATCTATTGTTGCATAGGTTTCCTCATTTGATTTCATTAGTAGCAGTGAGTTTATTGTCTTTACCGCCAAATCCTTATCAAAGCCTGCATATAGGAATTTTTCTAGAAGTCTTATAGTAGTTCCGCTTTCCACAGAAGCCTTGTATCCCGTTCCCATTCCGTCACTTAAGGCAAGCATAAACTTACTGTCCTTTAACTCTATGAAGGAATAATTATCACCCGATACTGGACCACTCTTAGTCGCTTTAGCAATGCCTGTTAATATTTGATACTTTTCTGCTTCCTTAAGCTTAATATAACATTGACTACTGTTTGTCGTTAAACATTGTATATCCTTCTTCACAAACTTCTTTTTTGTTACATTATTTATTATAGGTATTACATTTTTTATGCAATCCCTTCTCCCCCCACAACTAGGAACCTTGATTTCTATCTGAATTCCACTGCCTACTTCAGCTACCGATACATCCTGTACATAGATTCCTTGAGTATCCAAAGCCACTATTATGAGCTCCTCCAAACTGTGGTTAAAATTAATATCTATATCTATCTGGAGAGCAAGATCAGATACCACCGTAGAGACCTCCTTAAGCTGTTCACACACAACCATTCTGCTCTCATTTATTTTTTTCTTCCAGTTCAGATTGTTTCTATATAGATCAAAATAGTATCTTATACTACTTATCATCTCTTCTGGTTTGACACACCTTTCTCTAAAAGCATTTGGAATACTTTCCAGCCTAATGCTGCCTTCATTCTCAATCTGTGTTAGAAAGCTAAACAGATATTGATAGCTTTTATAAAAATCTCTTTTCCAGCAGTTATTTACCATTCCGCAGCTTGAACAGCATTTACTTACAACTTGATCAAGAATCTCTGCTGCATCAATCTGAGAGTAAAGCTCCTTCCCGTTAACGCTATCCTTCAAGGTCAGTGCCAGCTCATCAAAAACTGATGCTACCTCAGAAAGCTTATCTGTAGTGTATTCTTTAAATCTCTTGTTATAAGCCTTGTCCTTCACCAAATCAGAAGTAAATATCTTTTTGCTAGTTAAAGCCTTTTTTACAAAGCTATTTGGAATCAGAATAAACAATATGCAAGCAGCTAGGATTTCATAGAACTTTATTAAAACCTCAGTTGAGCCATTTATGTAAAAGGTCATAAGTGCATTGCCCAGTATAAAGGCTATAACGACACCGACTTTTCCTATGCCTTTTACAATACCTGCAAGGAGACCACACAAGCCATAAACGCCTATAGCTGCTGGAATTATGGAGCCTGATAGAGATTGTATTATACCAAGAATTATACCCAGTGCAGCTCCTGTTCCTGCACTTCCATAGAAGGAAAATAGTATAATTAAGAGTATCATGCTTATGTTTTTAATTGATAGACCATAAATTGAGAAATCCGCACCTATGAAGCAAAAGGCTAAAAGCACCGAAATAGATATAATTTCTTCACCAGATATTGTTTTTCTAGCTTTTAGGTTTTTCAATACTGGAAAAGCACCGTCATAAACATATACTAATAAAGCAATTAGAAGAGATTCTATTATTATCATAAGCATGTCATATATGTAATAATCTCTTATGTAATAAACAAAATATCCTGCAACGAAATTCGCTATGGCTACACAAACTGCTGCTACAGCCTTTTGATTTACCCTCCATCTTGTGGTCGCTAAATGAGCTACGATAAATATGATGGATGAAATAAAGTATTTTAGTAGAATTTCTTTTTCTCCAATAGTAAATACACCTAGTAAAACTCCTGTAAGTGCAAAGCCAAGATTCAATTCTTGAAGACTATATATTGCAAGATAAGCAAGTCCAAAGGGACTTAAATAATCTAAGACTACTGCTCGACCTAACAAAAAACCTATTAATCCAAAAGCAACATTTAGCTTTAATTGATTATTTATTATAATGGCCTTTAGCGGCTTTAGTCTATCCACCCTTGATATAATTGTTTCATGTACTATAGAGCGTTTTATTCGAGTGTAGGGAAATACTTCAGATCTGTCTACCAATCAAACCACCACCTAACATAATATTCAAGCTTGTGTTAAAATATACCAATGTCTAATAACATATAGAATTCTAACACAGCTTCTTTGAAATATTTGTCAGGTTTGGTTTTGAGAAAAAAAACTTTTAGACAAGTTGAGTTATGATTTGACATTTAAATGTAAATAATATGAAGCATGATGGTTATTTGCAGATTTACTAACTTATAACCTCCAGTTATACTAGAAACTTGTCGATTATTTATTAAACTAAAAAAATCTCAAGTTTTTCAACTTGAGATTAAAATTCATTTGGTAGCGGCGGGGAGATTTGAACTCTCGACCTATCGGGTATGAACCGAGTGCTCTAGCCAGCTGAGCTACACCGCCATATAAAAACGTAATCTGCTTTGCAATATTTCGGATTTGCTTTCCTCGTCTTACTCGCATCTGACGTCTATATTATATATATAAGGCCTGTCCTGTTGCAATTTGCCACTCTAAGAGCGTACTACTATGCAAGTGTCTGCCATTTAACAGCCATAGCTATTAACTAACTCCAGGCTATGATAATTGCGATTTGGTTGCGGGGGAGGGACTTGAACCCACGACCTCCGGGTTATGAGCCCGACGAGCTACCAACTGCTCTACCCCGCGATAAATATGGTGCCGAAGACCGGAATCGAACCGGTACGGTCGGTAAGGACCGCAGGATTTTAAGTCCTGTGCGTCTGCCAGTTCCGCCACTTCGGCGCTCAATGTCTCAGCGACAAATATTATTATATCTTCTTTATAACGATACGTCAACTACTTTTTTTTTTATTTTTTCGAACTATGCTGATTTATGTTAACTATCCTATCTTATGCTCTATTATGCTTCACTATATATATCTTATTATTGCACCTTCTAGGTTATCATTCTCACTTACAATAAATCTACTAATATCAAGGCTTTGCAGCAAATATAGCAATATATATATTCCTGCCGGTATGACATCAGCTCTTTCTTTTTGTAGTCCTTTAACTTCATAGCGCTGCTCTATTTTCATATTTTTTAGTGTTTCAAATATATTCTTTAAATATTCTATATCTATTACAGTATTATGTACCTTTTGCGAATCATATATACTAAGGCTGTGGTAAATTGCAGCAATAGATGTAGCTGTACCACCGATAGTCAGTACTTTCCCAATTTTTAAAGTTTTTAATCTGCTTATAGGATCCTCAAATAAGCTATCTAAATTTTTTCTTAAGCTTTGAATTTCATTTTGTTTTATTGGATTTTCTGTAAAAAAACCTTCTGTCATTCTGACAGTTCCTGCATTTATGCTGATAGAATATTTGATGCCAGATAAGTTTCCATATACAAGCTCGGTACTTCCACCGCCAATATCTATTACAAGTATATCCTCTGTACTCTCATTAAATTCACTAAGTACTCCAGTAATTCCAAGCTCAGCTTCAGCTTCTCCACTTATGACATTTATCTCGATACCTGTTCTCACTTTGGCCGCTTCCAAAAACACTTCTCGATTTTTTGCATCTCTCACTGCACTAGTTGCAATTGCTATGATTTTTTCAGCACCAAAATCTAATGCTTTTTTATTAAAAATCTCTAGGGCGTTTATATTTCGTTCTATGGCTTCGGTAGAAATAACACCTTTCGCAGACAAGTTTTGTCCCATTCTCGTAACAATAAGCTGCTTTTGTTTGTTCTTAATAGTGACCCCATCATAGTCACACAATAACAGTCTCATAGAATTTGTACCAATATCTATAGCAGCAACTTTCCTCATAATATCCTCCATACAAAAAACAATACTGCCAATCAAGTGACAGTATTATTATTTTCTATTATAACTTTTTAAACCTCAAGTCTTAAAACTTTGGTGATCCATCACCTTTTCTATATCCGCCGCTTCTCTTAGAGTCAGTGCTCTTCTTAAGCTGCTGTAGCTTTTCATCACTGTCCTTTAAAAATTTTGATATTCTATCTTCAAAGGAGTCTCCTTGATTCTTTCTGAATTCATTATTCCAATCTACCTCAACAGGTTTAATGATTTTTTTGCGTTCTTGAGCCTGCTTAATTGATAGATTGATCTTACCATCTTTTTCTACTGATAAAACTTTTACCTTTACTATGTCCTTCTCCTTGATATAATTCTTAATATCCTTTACATAAGTATCAGCAATCTCAGAAATATGAACCAGACCAGTTTTCCCCTCAGGTAGTTGTATAAAGGCACCAAAGCTCGTTATACTTGCAACTGTACCTTCAACTACCTTACCTTCCTCTATAGGCATACTAAAAAAACTCCTCCCTTAATTTACAATAAAACTAACAGTGATATAATATATCAAATTATACTAACCTGTCAATATAATATCTAATTATCTTTACCTGGTAATTTCTCCTCAACCTCTGATTGATTTATATAAATCAATTCTCCCTGCTTTACCAAGCCTAACTGTTCCCTAGCCATTTTCTCCTTGTATGCATCTGTATCAGCATTTTCTATCTCTTTTGATAGCTTTGCATTTTGAAGCTTAATGCTCTCTACTTTTTGTGTTTTTTCTTTTGAACATTAGTAAGCTTACCTATAATAACCTCTTGGTTTATGAGTGTAATTCCCGCATATAAAATAAAAGTAGTAATTAATAATCTTTTAAAGTTAAATTTCGTAGCCTTCATAAAATCACTTCCGTATATAAATTTCATACTTTACATTTCTACTGTTTTATTATATGCACCATCAACCTACATTGTTATTAAATTGTTAAAAATGAAGCTTATATAAAAACAATGTTTTTATATAAGTTCGACATTTCCCTATAAATCCCTTTATTGTTTCTTATAATTTTTCTTGATCACAAGCTTATAATATTTCTTACTATCATCTACCAAAATTTTTGGTAGTTTTTTAAACTTCGATATTCTCACTTTTCTTTGATTTAAGAACTTCCAACTCCTTGATAGTGGATACCAAAGCAAGTTAAAAAGAAACTTAAATGGCAGTATAAGTATATTATTTGTAGTCTTAAAGAAAAACACAATGTTTCTTTTAACAAACAGAAATACTGCTAAAGCGATCCTGCTAAGTATTTTATCATACAAAAAGAGACCGACAATAAAACCAATAAATACATAAGCTCTTATATCTCCATAGTTGCTTGAGAACACTGCCCATAATACCACAAGCATTGCAGCAGTCAGAAACATTATGTCCCATATAGAGGTTATGAACTTGTCTCCCCTCCTGGAGCCTTTAAGGACTCTGTAAATATCATATAATATACCTATAATTATACCACCGTATACTGTAAACATAAATACAAAGCTTTGAAATTCTACAGTTTCCATAAATGCACCACCTTATTTCAATATATTATGTATGACTTAAAGTATTATTCATCAATAGATATATTGTGAAAAAGATTTATCATAATGAAAAATGTTTAGTGTAAGACATATAGATATTATTAAAGCAATTTGTATATTATTTACTCAGCATTATCGCCTTTAACAAAATACCAAATTGCTTTCTACTTAAGGATTTTTTGTACTTTTATTATATATAATACCAGGCAGGAAGACTCATATAACAATCATATATATTATTTAAATATGTTGCTAAAGAAGCCTCCATTTTTCTTTGAAGTATTCTTGTCGGTGTAATTACAGGTTTGTATATAGCCTTCTATATTTAAGCTTCCTTCCTCTACATTCAATTTGTTTATATGTAGATTTGTACCTTTTAGAATTAGTCCTCCCAGCTCTGTATTTAACGCTATTGTATTTTCATCAAAGCTTATTACTTCTAGTACTCCTGTAATGTTAAGCTTCTCTCTAGATTCTATAAATATATTGTGAGGTTTTGTCTTACTTAGTCTTTTTTCTTCCATAAAAAAACCCCCTGCTATATAATATTCAAGCCATCTTCAGCGGTCTTATAAGCTGATTGTCTATAACTATATATATGCAGTGGGTTTTTGATATTATTCAATTATTCTATACATTTCTTTTGCCTCTTCCTTACTAGGTTTGTCTGCAACATTAAGGACTTCGGCCTTTACGGATTTCTCGCCAAACACAATTTCTATTATATCACCGAGCTTTATTGTTGTACTTGGCTTTGCCTGCTTACCATTTATATATACCTTTTCACCCTCGCAGGCATCCTTTGCTACTGTTCTTCTTTTTATCAGTCTCGAGTTTTTTAAGAATTTGTCCAATCTCATAGCATCACTTCCCAATTATATATTATATAATTTTAGTTTTATATTAAATGTTTTATGCAAAACATATGTATTAAAGAGAAAAAAATCAGGCTATTTACCTGATTTTGCTCTTAAATATGTACTATTTTTTGTTTACTAAATCCTTTAAGTCTTTACCAGCTTTGAAGATTGGAGCCTTTGATGCAGGAATTTGTATTTCTTCTCTAGTTCTTGGGTTTCTTCCTACTCTAGCTGCTCTTTCTTTAACTTCAAATGTTCCAAATCCAACTAATTGAACTTTTTCACCCTTAGCTAAAGCTTCTTGAACGCTTTCCATAAATGATTTTAAAGCTTTCTCAGTATCCTTCTTTGTTAGTTCACTCTTTTCTGCCATGCTTGTAATTAATTCTGCTTTATTCATTTTTTATATTCCCTCCATTTTTTATAATGAATTCCTTATAGTCTATTCTCTTTAATTGCCAAAACTCCTTCTTTTCAAGCTCATATTTTGTTTATTTTTGTAATAATTTTATATCTTTTGCTTGATTCCAGAGTTTATCCATCTCCTGTAAGGTCATTTTATCAATTTTGTTACCATTTTGCAAGGCTGTTTCTTCAATATACCTGAATCTATTGATAAATTTCTCTATAGTTGTTTTTAGTGCTAGCTCTGGTTGAATCTTTAAAAAGCGTGCAACATTTACAACCGAAAACAATAAATCTCCAATTTCTTCTTCTATTATGCTCTTATTTCCTGTATTATATACCTCTTTAACTTCTTGTAGTTCTTCATCTATCTTTGCAATTGCGTCCTTCACGTCATCCCAATCAAAGCCAACCAAGGCAGCCTTCTCCTGTATCTTATAGCTCCGCATAAGATTTGGTAGAGTTTCCGGTATATCTGTAAGAGTTTGGGTATATGTAGTTATGCCTTTAAGCTTTCGTTTTGAAGCCTCCCAACTTTTCAGTGCTCCACTCTCTGTAGTAGCTATTACGTCCCCAAAAACATGAGGATGCCTCTCAACAAGTTTTTTTACTATTCCTGTTATTACATCATGTATATCAAACTCTCCTGCTTCGTTGGCTATCTGTGCGTGAAATACGACCTGAAGCAGCAAGTCTCCAAGTTCCTCCATCAGAAGATCTATATCATCCTTTTCGATTGCATCAAGCACTTCATAGGTCTCCTCTAGGAGATATGTTTTTAGACTTTCTCTGGTTTGCTCTCTATCCCACGGACAGCCACCTTCTCCTCTAAGTCTCACCATTAAGTCAACAAGCTCATTCATTGTCTTAAATCTTGCTCCATCAGTAACAGGTGGTATGTAAACACTGGTTAGGTAGTCTACCCAGTCGATTCTATCCAGCTCATAGAGAGGATGCCTTTCTATTCTTTCTAAATCCTTAACTCCGGCAGCTCTTATAATGCAAATCTCTGTATCATCCTTGTAAAGCTCCATTAGCTTGAGCTTTATTTCAGAGGCTATAAACTTGCTATATACCTGAGTTATTATATTTCCACAATTAAAATCAGGCTTTTGAATGTCTAAGCTAAGTCCATCTATAATTTTAAGTCCATAAGCAGGGTCAATTCTTAAAGCTGTAAGTATTGAGTCAATAAAACTTACAGCAGGTACAATATCAACTTCAAAGCCTTCCTTTGCCATCTCAAGAATTAATTCCACGCTCTTTTCTGCAACCAACGGGTGTCCTGGCACAGCATATACAAGAGTTTTTCCATCAATACAGCTTTCTAAAACTCTCTCGCAAATCTTTTTGTATGTGTCCTCAAAGGTTTGCTGTGTATCATATACATCATCACAGTTAGTAAAGCTAATGCCCAAGGATTGAATATAATCTACAGTAGGATGCTTCTCTGTTCTCATAATGAGTACATCAGCGGATTTAAGCTGTTCTAGTGCGGATAAGGTCAACTGCTTATAATCACCAGAACCTAAGCCTATGATAATTATCTTTTTCATTTGCATCTCTCCTTGTATTATGAAGGGTATATATTATATTTATTTTAGTAGACCTTTTTTCTTTAGGGTTGATGACAATTTGTTACCTCCAGGTGCCATTTTCAGCTCGTCTATAGTTATTCCCTTTATTAGTAATAGTGACGCACCATAAACCAATATAGAAAGCAGAATACTTATCATAGTGGCTATAGTATTGCTTCCCATCAACGTTAATATTATTTTATAACTATTGTATGTTACAAACGCCATTATTCCTGTAGCAATAATTGGTTTAATTAGAGTTCTTACATAGTCAAGATGTTGTTTTTGGTATTTAATAATTGCTATTAAATTAAGTACACAAGGCACTGCATAGCCAAACACAGTTCCTAAGGCTGCTCCTCTAATATTCATAGAGGGTATGGATGTCAAGGTATAGCTGACAATGATTTTTACTGCAGCACCTACTAATAAATTCACAACAGGTACTCTTTCTTTGCCCATACCCTGTAAAATTCCAGTTAGGGTCTGAACCAAGGTTAAGAAGATTGCTGCAGGTGCTAAATACCTTAATGCTATACCGGCTACTATGTATTCTTTAGGACTTACCATCATCATTATAGGATTAGCTAGTACAAAAAGTCCCATGGCAGCAGGCAATCCAACTAGTAAACTTAATCTTATGCCTAGCTCTGATTTCTTTTTTGCAGAATCAAAGTCATGTCTAGTAATAGACTCGGCAATTGCTGGAACTAAGCTTGCACCTAGAGATATCGTTATAATTTGAGGGAAATTTATAAAGGACAATGCCAAAGCTTTTAGCTGTCCATACATTGCCACAGCAGTTTTATATTCAAAACCAGCTGCCTGAAGTCTATCAAACACAATTAGCGAGTCTAGTAGACCCATAACTGGCATTATACTTCCCCCTATTGTTATAGGTATAGCAAACACCAGTATACGCTTTAGTATTTTAGCAGATGATTCCATCTTCCTTTTTGGCAAATTGTTAATGCCACTATATATTGCAGGTCTGTATTTTCTATACATATAAAATAAAGCTATTACACTAAGCAAGCCCCCGATTGAGGTTCCAAAGGAAGCCCCCCCAGCAGACAATTGAGGTCCTTTAGGTAGAAGCATTATAGCTAATATGTAGCCGAAAAGAACTCTTCCGAACTGTTCTATAACTTGAGATGCTGCACTAGGAATCATATTTTGCATTCCTTGAAAGTAACCTCTCATTGCAGCGCTAATAGAAACCAAGAAAATCGCTGGTGCTATAGCTGCAACTGCAAAATAGGAACCTGGATTTTTAAACATACTTACTAGAAAATTTGAGCTAAAGAATAAAAATAAGGATACAACCAGTCCTAAAATAGTAGCTAATGAAAAGGCTACCTTAAAGGTTTTATGAGCTTCATCCTGTCTCCCCAATTCTATCTTTTCTGACACTAGCTTAGATATTGCTATTGGCAATGCATAGGTTGATATTGTTAATGCCCATACATACCAGTCATAAGAAGCCTGATAATATCCTATGGCTTCTGACCCAATAATATAGTTTAAAGGCAGCTTATATATAGCGCCTAAAAATTTTGTTATAAGTCCTGCAATAGCCAATATAGCAGCACCCTTAATAAAAGATTGTTTCTTGATTTCCATCTTTGACCTCCATAATAATAAAACTTATCTAAGCCCTATAGGCGTATTTCTAGTGATTGTTAAACATTATATATTTTAGCACATCTCAATGCTAAAATATACAGTGTATATTCATTATAGAACTGAATACATTATGAGAAATCAAAAAATAATAAAAGCAGCAAATGCTGCCTTTATATGTAAAACTATTGTTCCATTTGTTTTCCTAAGAATGATGCTGCAGTTTCCGCTAATTTTCTTTCTAGCTCACCCATATGAACATTTGCTTCCTTTGATAGCAATAAAACTGCACCTATAGGATCACCTTGAGAAATTATTGGAGCTATAACACCTGATGTATATTTTGGGGCACCTTCTTCATCTGCAGTAATATTTATCATCTTATTTTCCCCAGTGGCGCTAAGTAATGCAGTTGTCTTATCTTCCATTATCTTTTCAAGTGCAGCACTTACTCTCTTATCCAGCAACTCCTTTTTGGGAGCTCCTGCCACCGCTATTATTGTATCTCTATCAGCTATACAAGTAACATGCTCCATTGAGCTATGTAGCGATTCAACATATTCCTTTGAAAACTCACTAAGCTCACCTATAGGAGAATATTTCTTAAGAATTACTTCCCCTTCTCTATCAGTGAATATTTCAAGAGGGTCTCCTTCTCGTATGCGTAGCGTTCTTCTTATTTCTTTTGGTATTACAACTCTTCCAAGATCATCAATTCTTCTTACTATTCCTGTTGCTTTCACCTACATATCCTCCTTTTAATAATTTACATAATCTCCTTTGTAATGTTATTATTTTACCAACTTAATAATTTTATACACAATTTTGTAAAAAAGATGCTGTATCTTGCAGTTACAGCATCTTTTAATTATAGATTATTATAATTTTTCTTTATATCTAATTTAGTTTTCATTTCGTTAGAAGTTCTTGATATACCTTACCCTTCTTTTCATTCAGCATTGATACCTTAAGTTCTTCTTGTACATCTTCAAGCTTGTCAAACTTCTTGTCTTCAACTTTGATTATATGGTATCCCAATTCTGTCTTAACCAATTCACTTATTTCACCAGGATTTAGTGCAAATGCTGCTGTTTCAAAGCTTCTACCATTTACCCTTTCTAAAGTAACCAAGATCTCCCTTATTTTCTTTTGCAGTTGGGTCCTTTGAATACTCTAGTGCTAATTCATTGATGTTTTCACCCTCTTTTACTCTTTCAAGCACTTTCTTTGCTTCTTCCTCATCTTCAAGCAAAATATGACTTGCTTTTATACTCATAAATTGATCCTTGATTTTGTGTCGTAGTAATGCTACTACCTCATCATCTGTTACTGTTACATCCCAGTAAGCTTTTCTTGTAGCTTAGTAACTAATATATCTTTTCTTATGTATCCTTTAAGTATTCAATGGTCATTTTTTGTGTTGCTAGAAATTCATTGAATTTTCTTCTGTATCGAAATACTTGTCTTGCCTTTTCTACCTCTGCATTTATTTCTTCATCAGTTACAGTAATTCCTACTTTGCTGCTTCTTTCTCTTGAATCTTTATATCAATGAGCATATCTAGAACTTTTTCCTTCATAACATCAATGTATTTTCTTCCATCTACGTCCTTATCCCATATTTCTGCGACCAAACTGCTGTTCATATTGAACTTTAAACATTTCAAACATCTGGTTGAATTCTGATTTTTTAATCTGCTCTTCTCCGATCTCTGCTACAATAGAATTTGCATCCGCTTCAGGATTCTTCTTTACTAAGCCGCAACCGCCTAATACAAAGGATATAGATATTACCAATACTAAAGTAATATCGCTGTTTTATTAACTTTTTTCAACTGTTCATCTCTCCCCTGAAATTATTAGGTGAGTTGAAGTTCACCCATTGGTAATTTATGATTAATAATCTAGTATATAATTATATCTTATTTCCAGCAATATGCAAACTACTAATTTTTTCAATTATATCTTTAATTAACTTAATAAGCTCTTCAACCTTTTCATCTCCTATCTTTAGAGTAAAATATGGTTGTTCACTTGCAGTAAACAAAATTCTTCTTTTATAGTCTGCTGCAACCTCCATTGCAGTTTGGGCTTTTATATATTTGTCCGATCTTAAACTTCATAATGATATTATTGTTCTTTTGGCTTATGTTACTTATTCCACATTTCTGCGCCAGCTGCTTAATATATGCTATAGATAGAAGATTTCTTACTACAGAAGGTATATCTCCAAATCTATCCTCAATTTCTTCTTCTATATCAATAAATCCTTGTGGCTTCCTATAGATGCAATTTTCTTATATATTTCTATTTTCTGATTTTCATCAGTAATATAGGTTTCCGGTATATAAGCATTTATTTGAAGTTCAATGCTGGTATCAACTTGCTTTACAGCGGTTTCGCCTTTTAGTTCTCGCATGGTATCCTCCAGAAGCTTAATATACAAATCATAGCCTATGGCTTCCATATGTCCATGTTGCTCTCTTCCCAAGCAAATTACCTGTTCCTCTGATTTCCAAGTCTCTCATGGCTATTTTGAAGCCCGGAACCAAATTCAGTAAATTCTTTTATAGCCTGCAGTCTCTTTTCTGCAACTTCATTTAAAACCTTATCCTTTTGATATGTGAAATATGCATAAGCCAATCTATTGGAACGTCCTACTCTTCCTCTTAGCTGATAAAGCTGGGATAAGTCCCATTTTATCTGCATCTGTTATTATTATTGTATTTACATTTGGTATATCCAAGTCCGGCTTCAATAATTGTAGTGCATACCAAGACATCAGATTCACCATTGTAGAAATCTAGCATAGTATCCTCCAACAACTTTTCATCCATCTGTCCATGAGCATAGGTAACTCTTGCCTCAGGTACTAATTCCTTAACTCGTGCGGCAATCTTACTAATGCTTCTTACACGATTATGAAGGTAGTATACCTGACCTCCCCTGGCAATTTCCTTTACTATTGCATCCCTGATTACATCCTCATTATGCTCCATTACATAGGTTTGTACAGGATATCTTTCCTCCGGCGGCTCTTCAATTACACTTATATCCCTAATGCCTATCATCGACATATGCAAGTGTTCTAGGTATTGGAGTTGCAGACAGTGTAAGCACATCAACATTTGTTTTAAGACTTTTAATTTTCTCCTTATGTGCAACTCCAAATTTTTGTTCTTCATCAATTACAAGAAGCCCCAAATCCTTAAACTTAATACTATCCTGCAACAACTTATGGGTACCAATTATAATATCTACAGTGCCGTTTTTTACATTCTGTATAGTCTTTTTTAGTTCTGCTGAGCTTTTGAACCGTGACAGCACATCTATCTTAACCGGAAAACTGCCAAATCTTTGTATGCAGGTATTATAATGCTGCTGTGCCAAAATAGTAGTAGGCGCAAGAATTGCTGCTTGTTTGCCATCCATAACACATTTAAAAGCCGCTCTTAATGCTACCTCAGTCTTGCCATATCCAACATCTCCGCAAAGCAGTCTATCCATTGCTCTTTCATCTTCCATATCCTGCTTTGATTTCCTCTATGCACCGCAGCTGATCTTCTGTCTCCTCATAGGGAAACATATCCTCAAATTCCTTTTGCCATCTTGTATCCGCAGCAAAGGCGAAGCCCAATCATTCTGCTGTCTTTCTGCATAGAGCTTAAGTAAATCGATTGCCAAAGCTTGTATGGATTTTGTGGCTTTAGCCTTGGTTTTTGACCCATTCTGCACTGCCAAGCTTGTTCAGCTTGGGCAGCTTATCTTCTCCTCCGATATACTTTTGTATCATATCCAGCTGATCTGTAGGTATATAATAGCTTATCATTTCCGCCATATTTTATATGCAGATAATCTCTTATCAAGTCCATCTATAGTAAGCTTTTCTATGCCAACATATTGCCCGATACCATGGTTTTCATGTACTACGAAGTCTCCTAACCTTAAGTCAGTAAATACCTTTATCAGCCTGCCTTTTTTCTTCGGTGCCTCTCTCTTTTGGAGCTGCAAATACTTCTCTGTCACTGATTACAGCATACTTAATGGAAGGAAATTCAAAGCCGCTGTTTATAGTGCCAGGCATTACAACAATATGTCCTTCCTGAAGCTCAATATCCAAGCTGCATTTTATACATAGCTTCGATGTTCTGATCTCGCAGACTTTGCACCAATCGCTGTCCCTTTTCCTCTGTACCCGATAAAATGAGCACCTTATATCTTTTATTTTTCCAAAGTGCAAGCTCATCCATCAGAAATCCAGCTTGCCATGAAAGGGATGCATAGATCTTGATACAAAGCTTATTATAGTATCTGGTCTTGAAATCCGCACTGCTTTTTAACAATGTATTAAAGCTTATGCATTTATGAATTCTTTGAACTTTGACAATAGCTGATCATAGGTAAAATAATGTACCATATTGCTCAGGCAGTACTTCATTAGTCGCCAAAAGCTGCTTAAAATGCTCCTGAAATTCTAGATTCGATGCTTGTCATATCTTTGTTTAACCCTATTTGGTTCATCTATAATAATTATGAAATCCTTAAGATAGTCAAGTATGCTTTAAAATCTATCTTAAAAAAGCTTAGATATCTTTCTATTCCTTCAAAATAATACACCTTGATTGAGCTTATCAATGTCCTCTCATTATGATTCTCATGTAGCTTTTCTGCATCCTTTTTCTTGCCAGAGGTGTTTAAAGATTTTAATCTCTTTTCCAGATGCTTTTTAAGGCTTCTGCAGCTGCCTTTAGCTCATCTTCCTTAAGAATAAGCTCTCTTGCTGCATTTATCTCAAGGTCATTTATTTTTTCAATTGAACGTTGAGTTAATACATCAAAGTGCCTTAATGGAGTCAACTTCATCACCAAACAGCTCAATTCTTATAGGATTTTCCTCGGTTAAAGGATAAAAGTCAATTATTCCACCTCTGACTGAGAATTGTCCCTTTCCTTCTACCATATCCACTCGTTCATAGCCTGCCAGTGAAAAAGAGCCTTATAATCTCACCTATATCTACAGTATCTCCAAGTACTTATCTTTCTCTTTATCTCATTAAATCGTTCCAGTAGGAATCATTTTCATGAATTAAGGCTTCAACTGAGGCACATACTACTTTTGTTTTCCTGATCAATAGTTCATTTATTGTAGAAGTCTTTGCTGTCTTATTTCATTGCTTCTAGCATCAATTTTATGAAATATGATTTCGCCAGAGTGAAGGAGTAAGCCATGAATCAGGGATTAAGAAATCCTATGTCCTCATATATCTTCCGAGCGACAATTTCATTATGAGTAATTATCAGACAGCTTTTATTCAGACTGCTGCTCACATGCTGCTGCTATTAAGGATTTCTGTGTTTCAGATATCCCATATGCTTCGATACTTTTTCTGCTGCCCTTTATATTATCCATAAGTAAGCTTATACTCTGGCATGTTTTCTAAAGGTCTTATAATATTTTGAAAGCTCATTCCTTCACCTACTAATACACAAAGCTTAGGTTTGCTGTATTACTTCCTTGTTTTTCACAGAAACTTAAGTTTACTGTGTTACTTCCTTGTTCATATTTCAAAACAACATAGAGGTCGGATAATGAATATCCCACCTCATAAGCTCAAAAGCTTGTATAAATTAGTTAAAAGTTTTAGTCAGTCATCTGGACATTATCTATTATATTTATTCATAGCAGAACTTATACCACTTCTTGATAATTTCCTCCACAGTATGAGTTGCCTTCTTGATAGCTTCTTCAATTAGTGGTAACTCATCCTTGCTAAATTTCGTCATGACATAATCTGCCAAGTCCATATATTCTGGCTGCTTGCCAACACCAATTCTTATCCTTGGAAAATCCTGTTTGTTTAGCAAATATATAATATTATCGCATTCCATTATGAGTACCTGAGCTGCCACTAGGACTAATACGCTAACCTTTCCTACAGGTAAATCAATATCATCATAAATAACGATAAGGTTTTCTAACGGTACCTTATAGAAGTTTACGATATCCATGACACATTCACCACTTAGAATTCATAAAGGTTTGCGGTTTAACCAGCATGAGCTTCTCGCCTGATATGATTCCTTCACCTATTATTGCCTTATGCTTTACCTTATTAAACTTAATATCATGTTGCTTTGCAAAATAATCAATTGCAATAAAACCTATATTATGCTTGGTCTGTGCAAATTGACTCCCTTTATTTCCAAGCCCCACAATTACATACATTTTTATCTCTCCAAATAATTTTATATAATAATACATTAAGCCGGGGATAAAGTTCCCCGGCATATTATATATATCGCACTAAACAAATTGCATTTATGAAATAGTGTGATATATATTTTACTTATTTAGTATTATGTTCAGCTAAATAATTCTTAATCAAATAACTTGCTAAGAGATAGACCTTCGTAAATTCTCTTGATTGCTTCTGCAATAACGTAGCAACAGAAAGTACCTTTATTTTATCCGTTATTTTATCTTCAGATATTGGAATAGTGTTTGTTACAATCAATTCCTTTATGGCTGGATCTGCAATTCTTTCAAATGCTGGACCAGACAATACCGCATGAGTGCAGGCTACATATACATCCTTTGCTCCCATGCTCTTTAGAGTCCTTAGCTGCATTTACAACAGAGCCTGCAGTATCAATCATATCATCAATTATTATACAGTTTTTGTCCTTTATATCACCAATTATATTCATAACCTCTGATACATTTGGCTTTGGTCTTCTTTTATCAATTATTGCTATAGGAGCATCAAGCTTAGCCTGCAATATGTCTTGCTCTTGTCACTCCCCCAACATCTGGTGATACAACAACTATATCATCTAACTTCTTGTTTCTGAAGTAGTTTACAATTAATGGTGCCGCATATAAATGGTCTACAGGAATATCGAAGAAGCCTTGAATTTGTGCTGCATGTAAATCCATTGTTATTACTCTGTCAGCACCTGCTGCAGTTATCAAATTGGCAACCAGCTTAGCAGAGATTGGATCTCTTGATTTTGCTTTTCTATCCTGTCTTGCATAACCATAGAAAGGTATAACTGCATTAATTCTTCCCGCTGAAGCTCTCTTTAAGAGCATCAATCATTATTAATAGTTCCATAAGATTGTCATTTACAGGAGTGCAGGTGGACTGAATTACAAATACGTCAGCACCTCTTATAGATTCATAAATGCTTACTCCAATTTCTCCATTGCTAAAAGTACTAATCTGAGCATCCCCAACAGATAAGCCTAAATTAAAGGCAATATCCTTCGCCAATTCCTTATTGGCATTACAGCAGAGGATTTTAATGCTCTTACCATGTACATTCATTTATTAGAAACCTCCCAAAATTTATTCTTTAGATATATTTTTATTTAATTTTTTAACCCAGTCCTCTTTGTTCTCTTGTCTTGCTCTTCCTATAGCTAAACTGCTTTCTGGAATATTTTTCGTAACAGTAGTGCCTGCTGCTATGTATGAATCCTTTTTAACAGTCACAGGAGCCACAAGATTTACGTTACAGCCAACAAAGCAATTATCCTCTACAGTTGCTCTATACTTTTTCTTGCCATCATAGTTAACAAATACAACTCCACAGCCTAGATTTACATGACTTCCTACATCGCCATCTCCTACATATGTCAAATGAGATGCCTTTGAGTAGTCTCCAAAGCTTGAGTTTTTCATCTCTACAAAGTCTCCTATTTTGGCATGTTTACCTATTGTATTGCCTGGACGTAAATATGCAAAGGGTCCTACTGTAGTACCCTCCCCAATTTTACTTTCTATAATAACTGAATTTTGTGCATTTACACCTTTATCCAATATACTGTCTCTTATTCTGGTATTTGGACCTATTAGACAATCCTCATCAATTACTGTATTGCCTTCTAATATACAGCCAGGGTATATTGTAACATCTCTTGCAATTTTTACTGTCTTGTCTATATAAGTGTTATTTGGGTCTATTATTGTAACCCCTGCAAGCATATGCGACTTAAGTATTCTCTTCTTCATTATCTCAGTGGCTTCTGCAAGTTGCAGCTTATTGTTTACACCCATAATTTCAGTAGGGTCATCTGTCTTAAAAGCAGCAATTTTATAGCCTTCTGCTCTAATTATGTGTAAACAATCTGTAAGATAATATTCTCTTTGAGCATTATCGTTTGTTAGCTTTTTTAAGGCTTTCTTTAATTCAGTGCCATTAAAGAAATACATACCTGAGTTTATTTCTTTGATACTCTTTACTTCTTGATTTGCATCTTTGTCTTCAACAATAGCTTCAATAAGGTCATCTCTGTTCCTTACTATTCTTCCATAGCCTGATGGATTGTCCAAATCAGCTGTAAGTACAGTGACTCCATAACCACCTTGCTTATGAAACTGATACATTTCCTTTAGCTTTTCTGATGATACCAATGGAGTATCTCCATAAAGCACTAATATATCTCCATCATTTATATAATCATCTGCTTGCATAACCGCATGACCGGTTCCCTGCTGCACTTCCTGCATAACAAATTTTACATCTGAAATAGTCTGTTTTAACTTATCTGCTCCATGTCCAATAACAACTATAGGTTCCTCACAGCCTATTTCCTTTGCACTATTTATAACATGCTCTACCATTGCAAGTCCACATAGTTTATGTAAAACCTTAGGTAGCTTTGAATACATTCTTTTTCCTTCACCAGCAGCTAATATAACTGCTGTTATATTGTATACATTATTCAATTTATCACCTCTATTATATATTCTTTTGATATATATGTATATATTCTAAGCAATTAATCATCAAATCATTTATATTTTAATACATATGTCAGCTTAGGGCAAATTAAACTTTTTTTCTTTGAATAAAAAAAGTTTAATAATAGACCATTTTATATGTCTATTATTAAACTCATCTATACAAATTTTAAGCTAATGTCCATTGCTATCACCGAATGAGTAAGGGCTCCAACTGATATTATGTCCACTCCTGTTTGTGCTATAGCATAAACACTTCTTTCACCTTCAAGCTCCACATTGCCTGATGCTTCCAGCAAAGCTTTTCCTTTTGCTCGCTTTGTAGCCTCCCTCATCATATCTAAAGACATATTGTCCAGCATTATAATGTCAGCCTCTGCCTTTAGTGCTTCCTCAAGTTGTTCAAGGGATTCCACTTCTACCTCAATCTTTAGTGCATGAGAGAGCTTGCTTTTTGCTGCTTGTACTGCCTGAGTAATTCCACCTGCCGCTTTTATATGGTTATCCTTTATTAGTACCAAATCAGAAAGATTATACCTATGATTGTGGCAGCCGCCCATCAATACAGAATATTTATCCAGTATCCTTAGTCCTGGCATTGTTTTCCTTGTATCTACAACCTTTGTCGAGGTACCCTTTACAGCTTCTGCATACTTGCTTGCAGCAGTAGCAATACCTGACATTCTCTGTAAAAGATTTAAGGATACACGTTCTCCTTTAAGTATGCTTCTTGCAGAACCACTGATATTGGCTATTATATCACCTTTATTAACGCTACTACCATCTTCAATCAGTATTTCAAAATTAATAGAGTCATCAAGAATTTGGAAAACCCTTTTACAAACCTCTATGCCACATACTAAACCTTGCTGCTTCGCTATAAACTTACCAGCAATTTTAGTTGATGAAGGAATGGTTGAATCTGTAGTAACATCTCCCCAGCCCAGATCCTCTTCTAAGGCATTTTTAATTATCTTGTCTACTGTAAACATTTCTAACATAGTAATCAAGCCTCCAGTTTCTTAGTCAATCCTATAATGACTTCCTACGCTTATTTTTCTTCTTATAGCTCCCTTAAGTATCAAAGATGCGATGTATGCAATATTTATAGTCTCCATATCATCATTGCTATCTAAGCTGCTATTTTCCAGCTGTGTAATATATTCATTCACTTTATTAAGAGCCATGTTCATATCTTTTTCATTTCTCTCTATTCCTGCATATTCATTCATTAAGCTTTTTATACTAATTTTGATGTTTGAAGTATCTATCTCAACATTGGAGTGACTATTACATTGCAGTATAGGCTGAATAATTTGAACATCTGCAATAGTCTCATTTATCTGCTCAGCACATCTTCGTCCAAATACCAGCCCTTCCAGCAAGGAGTTGCTTGCTAATCTGTTAGCTCCATGCACCCCGGTATTTGCTGCTTCACCACAAGCATAAAAGCCTTTGATATTTGTATGTCCCCATAAGTCAGTCTTTATGCCTCCCATAAAGTAATGTTGAACAGGGCATACAGGTATGTAGTCCTTAGTTAGGTCAATTCCTTCTTCCATGCAGTGCTTATATATATTGGGGAATCTTGTTTTTAAAAACTCTGGATCCTTATGTGTTACATCTAGATATACAAAAGGACTACCAGTCTTTCTCATTTCTTTAAATATAGCACGTGCTACAATATCTCTTGGAGCTACCTCCGCCATTTCATGATACTGAGGCATAAATCTTTCTCCATTGATATTCCTTAATATGCCGCCCTCTCCTCTTACAGCTTCAGAAATCAAGAATTTATTTTCCTTATCTACTGCATTGTACATGGCAGTTGGATGGAATTGCACAAATTCCATATTGTTCAGTTCTACTCCGGCTCTGTAAGCCATTGCTATGCCATCGCCTGTTATTACTGTTGCATTTGTGGTATTTTTATAAACTTGTCCTATACCCCCACTTGCACAAATAACTGCTTTGCTGGCTATATACTTGTACTCACCCATCAATTTTATAATAAGACCTGCGTAGCTTTCATTATCTGTAACAATATCTACTGCAAAGCAATTTTCTAAAATGGAAATATTACTTCGCTTTCTACATTCTCTGAGCAAGGAATCAAAAACTTCTCTACCTGTAGCATCCCCAAGTGCGTGTACAATACGAAATCTTCTATGTCCACCTTCTCTAGTGGTAGTCAAAGTACCGTCAGGATTCCTGTCAAAGTTAGTTCCTATATCACAAAGGTGCTTTATGTCATTTGGAGCTTGCTGAACCAAAACTTTTACAGCTTCAATGTCGCATTCACCTGCTCCTGCTTTAATAGTATCTTCAAAGTGATAAAGCGGCAAATCACCTTCTGCGACAGCCGCTGCAATCCCACCCTGTGCAAGGTATGAGTTATTCTCAGCGATTGCTTCCTTGCTAATTATACATATTTTTAAGTTCCTATCAAGATTAATAGCCGAGTATAAACCTGCTACTCCACTGCCTATTATAATCACATCACATGTTTCTTTATTAAGCTTTTGTAAATCAAAATCAATTAAATACCTATTAGGCATGTCTTTACCTCCCAAACTGCAACATTTGTAAAATTCAATCGTTAAAATTAGCTTATTTTAAGCATCTCCTCTAAGGAGTTTAAAGCTTTAACTCTAATTTCCTCATCAATATTAATTTCATGTTGCATATAGAGAAGTGCATCACGTACGTCTTGTAATCTTGTTTTCTTCATGTTTGCACAAACCAGTCCAGGAGATAATAGGTAGAAATTCTTATCAGGGTTTTCTTTCTTCATGCTGTAAATAACCCCCTCCTCTGTACCTATTATTATATCCTTCTCTGGTATTTCCCTTGCATATTTCATTATCTCAGAAGTACTACCTAAGAAATCAGCCAGATCTTGAACTTCGGGCTCACATTCAGGATGTACCAACAATTTTGCATTTGGATATAGCTCCTTAATTTTCTTTACCTCATCAACTCTAACTCTTCTGTGGGTAATACAAAAACCCTTCCAAAGTATCATTTCTTTTTCGGGTACCTTTTTTGCTATGTAGCTTCCTAAATTTTTATCAGGAGCAAAAATTACTTGCTTATTCTTTAGACTTCTAACTACTTTTACAGCATTCGATGAAGTACAGCAAATATCCGCTTCCGCTTTAACCTCAGCAGATGTATTAACATAGCATACTACAGCAGCTTCCGGATACTTAGACTTCATCTCTCTTAATCCCTCTGCTGTAACCATTTCCGCCATAGGACAGCCTGCATCCAAGGCTGGAAGCAATACAGTTTTTTGTGGGGACAATATCTTTGCACTTTCTGCCATAAAATGTACTCCACAGAATACTATTACTTTATGCTGTGTGGTAGCAGCAAGCTTGCTAAGAGCGAATGAATCTCCTACAATATCAGCTATCTCTTGTACCTCAGAAACTTGATAATTGTGAGCTAATATTATAGCATTTCTTTCTTTCTTTAATCTAATTATTTCATCTACTAAATTTTGTTGTTCCATTTTAAATACCTCATAAACATTTTTTTATGTTAAATATAAAAATACCCTAAAAAACCAATGTATTCTTACTTGAATATATCACTTATTTCTTGCCTTTTCAACATTAACTAAAATTTAACAAAGTCTTGCAATTATAAGATTTGATGTGCATGTAATTATTAATATTACCTATTTTTCTAATATATATCAACATTTTCGACAGTATTAAAATTCAAAAAACTAATGAAATATTTTATGAAATGCATTATGAAAAGGCTTATGAAAAATATTAATTACATAATAGCAATTATATTTTTACATAAGCCAAAATTATATTTTTTATTTGTAAAATGGGAAGAACATAGGTTCATAGAAAGGATATTTGTACTTTTTATGCAGCTTCTTATAATATTTTTCTGGAAATTCAAAATCATCAGAGTCAAACTCAAAGCTGCTATCTTCACTAAACTCATCCCACTCGTCAACCCAATCCTTTATTCTCATCCCTGCACTTGGTATATTTTGCATTGGCATCATTGGCATTTGCTGCATCATTTGTCTGCCAGCCATAGGACACTTATGTGACATAGGACATTGATACATCATAGGACACATTTGATGCATTTCTTCCATGTTATTGAACTTTTCTTTTTTATCACCATCGAACTTTTTATCTGGCATAGCTTTACCTCCTAAAATAATACTTTCCCATACATTATAAAAATAGTGCTATATATTAAATATATAGGTAAAGTCTTGTACTTATTACTTATATAGAGCACACAAATTAATTACGTAACTTTCGTACAAACAGAAAAACACGATTTGTAAATTTGTTGCCATCCATACATTGGCTATGATACCAATTTAATGAGATATGTATAACCCAAAATAATAACTAAATTCAATAATTATCTTATGTAGTTAAAATATACCAATTGATAGCCATACTGAATCTTGGAAACTTGATAATATGTTAATTTATTCCAGAACAATGTTTAAGTCTGCCATACCGATTTAGACTTCTGCTGTATGCATTCTACAAACCTTCTGCCAAGAGCACTGATCTCAGGCAAGACTATTTCCATGGTTTCTGCTGTTCTTCGTACTTCAGCTACAAGCATTCCCAATTTGTTTATCAGTATTCCTATGCCTACATTCTCCATCTTCGTTTCATGAAAAATCGTTCTCTTCATCCATGAAATAATATTGTGTGTAATAAAAACAATCCACAAGAATGCATAGATGCCGTCAAACTTCCTAGTACGAAGATTTTTCATATGATATACATTCTTGCAGGTTTTAAAGAAAGCTTCAATGGTTTGTCTCTGGTTATAAAAGTGAAATAGCTCATGAGCTGACATCTCAGCTTTGTTAATGTTTGAAATCAGCATAGTATATATGAAATCACCTTTACGTGTTAAGGTTCTCACTATAATAAATCGTAAGTCGCCTTCACTCGGAAGTTCATAGGTATCTACAAAACGGTCAATTTCTTCATACTCTTCTTTAGCAATGGTTTTTGCTATATTAGATGCTCTTGTAGTGGAATAACCTTTTACTACAAACTTTACTCTGTCCTTGAGTTTTTCTATGTTTTCATTAGAGCCATAGCCACTGTCAAGCCGCAGAATAAGCCTATTTTCCTTTGCCACATCCTTGAGTTTTGATAATGTATCGTTAAGCAGATCGTCAAACCGATTACTACAATGGGTATTTCCAGCATCAAGATAAAGTGAAATAGTTTCTCTATTATCATCGCCACAAAATGCAGCAGACAATTGATATCCTTTTTGGTTTTTATTCTTACAGAAATAACCTCTTTGTGCTACTTCATACGTCTTACCATTAGCAATAAGACCTGATTGATCAATATCAACAACAATCTTTTCTGTAGTAGATAAGCATGTAGTATTCTGCATGAACAGCTGATGATGGACATTTTTAAGCTGCTCAACGTTTTCTTTTGTCATCCTTCGTAGAAGTTCATTAATTTGAGACTGATCAGGAAACCTTGGTATATCAATCAACTCTGCAATGACAGTGTCAGGAACGAGCTTTTCATTGATGTCTGAGGTATATTTACATCCAGCGGCTATAGATATTGCAATGGTTAATAGCTTATCTTGAACAGAATAATCTACTTTTTTCATCTTAACTTTGACTTTCTCCAGTAGACTTACAAAATCAAGCTTTTGAACATATTTTACAAACGTAACCAACCAAGCACTAGTTTTTTCCTGTTTAAATTCACCTGTAATAAATGTTATACTTTTCATAGGTGAAAACCCCCTTCGTTATTGTTTTTTTGCACAATTAACAAATTCGCAAGGGAGAGGCTTTCACCTCTTGTTATATTATGGATTCCAATTTATTGGTATTTACATGATTTATATTTGTACGAAAGTTACGTAATTAACAACAAAATATTATGTAGGATTATAATTTTTTACATAACAAAAAGGGAGTAGCTTATAATTTACTCCCTTGACTTGTTTACTTTGAAATTAGGCAAGTATTATTCTTGCTCACTCTTTGCTTTTTCGTATCCTTCTAAAATAGCAGCTTGAAGTCTTTCTCTTGTAGCTGAGTTAATCGGATGTGCTATATCTTTAAACTCTCCATCCGGTGTTTTTCTGCTTGGCATTGCGATAAACAAGCCCTCTTGCCCTTCTATAACCTTAATATCGTGCACAACAAACTCGTTGTCAAAGGTTACAGAAACCACAGCCTTCATCTTACCTTCAGCATTAACTCTTCTTACTCTTACGTCAGTTATTTCCATTTTAGCTCACCACCTTCCGTCGATACACTTTGTCATTTGTATAATTATTCTCTACTTAATAAGCTTTTCCTTCTTCTTTTGTAAATTTTCAGAAAATTACTTGAATCTGCTATATATATGTCGCACTAAACAATTCTCATTTATAAAATAGTGTGGTATACCCTTAACTGTTAAAAATATGCACATATTTCATTTGTATAAAATACATGGAAATTATTCATGTATTTTGTTGCTAATTAATTTGTGCGTTCTATATAGTTTAATATCTCACATTTTACCAGTTTATATACAAAAAGTTTAAAACAAGTAATTATTTTATATTAGGAACAATATCTATCTTTTTATTTAGCTCATCAACATTCTTAAGCTTTAAAAGCGATACATAATTGTCAATAACCTTATGATCAGGCTCAGCGGTACTCATAATAACACCTATTCCTACTACCTGAGCCTTAAACTCAGACATTAGATCGCTCAAGCCCTTTATTGTGCTTCCTGCCTTCATAAAATCATCGATTATTATTACACGTGAGCCTTCCTTAATAGAGCGTTTTGATATTGACATTGTCTGCATCCTTCTCGAGCCTGATACATAATTAACGCTTATTGTAGATCCTTCAGTCACATTATTATCATTTCTTGCTACTACCAAAGGAATATTTAAAGCTCTTGCTGTCATAATAGCTGGGGTTATACCCTTTGTCTCTATAGTCACAATGTAATCTGCATGTTTATCCTTAAAACAACTTGTAAATATTCTTCCTACTGTGGAAACTATTGAAGCATCGCCAAGTATATCTGACATATAAATAAAATTGCCTGGTATTATCCTGGTTGGATCCTTTAATCTTTCACAAAGCTTCTCAAGAAATGCAATGCTCTGCTCTTTTGTAAGTATTGGCTTGTATATTACCCCGCCCTGAGCTCCTGGAATTGTTTCAATTTCACCTAGTGATAAACATTCTATTATTCTTTTTGCAGCGCTAATATCTTCACTAATAGTCGATTTAGCAGCGTTTAGCAATTCACTAAAGTGATTAAGCGTCAGTACTTCATTTGGATTATCAGTCAATATTTTAATCAGAGCTACAACTCTCTCGTTTTTTTTGAATTTTTCCATCTATGTTATCCCCCAAAATCCGAATAATTCTATAAAATTTAAGTTTATTATTCATTCTATATAAAATGAATAATTCCTTCTTATTGAATAAGATTCTATATTATTCAAAATTCTATCTAATAATATAAATAACCTATATGTTTAAATCAATTATCTTGTATAATATAATAGTACAAGATAATTTTCTTATATTCATAATTTGTACAAATCACACGAATTATATAATATCTTGTTTTCATACAGTAACCTTTTTATGGTTATAATAATATTATGTATAATATAGATTTTCTTGATTTGACATGTTTTATTCAATTAGAAATAATTCAGTCTTACGTATGATACTTAATTATTTCCATTGACAGTATTCTATTAAATCTGTAAAATATAGAGTTGATAAAATGTGAATAATACTGAGTAATCACCATATTATAACACTATGTTTTGAGTTGTTTATGGATGGTTATTTTATTGAATTTATAATCTTTTAAAATGAAGAATAAAGGAGTGTACCTGCATGACGTCTCTGGATAATATCAAAACCATTCATTTCGTAGGTATCGGCGGCATAAGCATGAGCGGACTTGCTCAAATAATGTTAAATGCCGGCTATACAGTTACAGGTTCAGATTTAAATCATAGTAAAATAATCGATAAACTTATAAAAAAGGGTGCAATTATAACAATTCCTCATGAGTCAAAAAATGTTGAAGGCAGCCAGCTTATAGTTTATACAGCTGCTGTTAAGCAAGATAATCCTGAGCTTATTAGAGCTAGAGAGCTTTCAATACCAATAATAGATAGAGCAGAATTCCTCGGTATAATAATGAAAAGACATCAATATGGAATAGCTGTATCAGGCACTCATGGAAAAACAACTACCACTTCAATGGTATCATTGATTTTTAAAGATGCATTGTTAGATCCCACTATACTTTTAGGCGGAGAGTTGGATTCTATAAAAGGCAATGTTTTAATAGGAAATAGTAAATATTTTATTACAGAAGCGTGTGAGTATGTAGAAAGCTTCCTCAAATTTTATCCCTATGTAGGAGCAATATTAAATATCGAAGAGGATCACTTGGATTATTACAAGGACTTAGAACATATAATGTCTGCTTTCTACAAGTTTGTAAAGCTTATACCCGAAGATGGAGCCTTGATTGCTTGTGCTGATAATGACAATACAATGAAGATTGCAGCTACAGCAAAATGCAACGTGATAACATATGGTCTACAAGCTTCGGCTGATTTTACAGCCAATAATATAAGATACGATGCGCTTGGACACCCTAGCTTTGATGTATATTATAAAGGTAACAAGCTAGATGAGTTTTCATTGAATATACCTGGAAAGCATAATATACTTAATTCTTTGGCTGCTATTGCAATTGCAGTAAATGCAGGTATAAGCCCAGACATAATCAAGTCCAGTCTTCTAGGCTTTAGAGGAACTTACCGAAGATTTGATATAAAGGGTACACAAAATGATATAACAGTAATTGATGACTATGCTCATCATCCAACAGAAATAAAAGCAACCTTAGACGCAGCAAAGCAATATCCGCATAAAAAAGTTTGGTGTGTATTTCAGCCTCATACTTACAGTAGAACTAAAACCTTGTTTAAAGATTTTACACAGGCTTTTCATGAAGCAGATAATGTTGTAATAACAGATATATATTCTGCTTCACGAGAGAAAGACAATGGAGAAATACATATAATGGATTTGGTAAACGAAGTCAATAAACAAAGCAACAATGCAATGTATATAAAGGATTTTGAAGAAATAGCAAACTTCATAGTTAGCAATGCGCAACCCGGTGATATAGTTTTCACAATGGGTGCAGGAGATGTCTCTAAATTAAGTCAAATAATTCTGGATAAATTAAAACAGGAAATTCTTACACCCTGTGCATGTTAAACAAAAGCTCGGCTAAATGTCGAGCTTTTTATAATGAGTAGAATTAACTAATGGAGTACAAATGCCTATATTAAGTTCATGCCACCTCTATGCTACCCACCGTCTAGGCAATAATCAGGTTTCATTGGCACTTTTTGGTATTTGAGAAATTTGAGTTATAAATTCAATAGTGCTATAATTCACATATATTCATAGGGCAAAATATACTAAGGTAACATGATTATCTGAGCTATTATTGTCAAATTTAGTTAATAGGAGAGATGATATATGCAGTTTTTGTTAGTGGTACTTAATAAAGTTGAAAAACTCAATACTCTATTAGAAAAATTGATGGAAAACAATATTTGTGGTGCAACAATTCTTGATAGTACTGGTATGGTTAAAGAACTTATTAAAAGCAATGAAGATTATCCGATTTTTGGGACACTTAGACTTTTCATTGACACAGACCGTCAGGAGAGTAAAACTATTTTTATGGTTCTTAAGGAAGAGCAGGTCGAGGAAGCGAAAAAGGTGATCCGACAGGTTGTCGGAGATATGTCAAAGCCAGATACTGCTGTAATGTTTACTTTACCTGTACTATCTATGGAAGGAGTCATATTATAGAAATGGAATTAAATACGTTTTTTTATTTAGCTTTAATATTATTTTCTGGACTTATTTTTGGTCGTCTTGTGAAGTTTATTAAACTTCCTAATGTGACAGGATATCTGATTGCAGGTTTGATTATTGGTCCTTATTGCTTTAAGCTAGTTCCTTTTAATCTTGTTACTCAGTTTGAACTGATTTCAGAAATGGCATTAGCTTTTATTGCTTTTTCAATAGGATCAGAATTTAAATTATCTTATCTAAAAAGAATTGGAATGACTCCCATAGTAATTGCAATTTTCGAGGCATTAATAGCTACATTACTAGTATCTACAGTATTGATTCTTTTTGGAGTTAAAATTGAGATTGCATTACTATTAGGTGCTATTGCTGCTGCCACAGCACCTGCAGCCACAATAATGGTGGTAAGGCAGTATAAAGCAAAGGGTCCTGTAACCGAAACATTACTTAGTGTTGTAGCGCTTGATGATGCGGTTGCACTAATGGCTTTTGGTTTTGCTGTAGCAATAGTAAATGCATTGAAGCACCCAGGTGAGGTTAGTGTTATAATGTCAATTGTTTCACCGTTTATTGAGATTATTGCCTCTATTTTATTAGGATTTCTACTTGGTCTTTTGTTCACCATTCCGCTACGCTATTTTAAAAAGGATTCTAACAGGTTAATTATAACTGTAGGCTTTGTATTCTTAGGAACTTCACTTGCTACTATGCTCAATTTATCCCCATTATTACTGTGTATGTGCATGGGTGCAATGTTAGTTAATATTAGTAGTTCAGGAGAAAATATTCTTAAACTAGTAGATAGTATCACAGCACCTATTTTTTTGATGTTCTTTGTTGTTTCTGGTATGGAACTTGACATTACCATCCTACCACAAGTTGGATTTATAGGCATAACTTATATAATTTGTCGTGTAATAGGCAAGGTGCTTGGTGCCTACATCGGTGCAGTAATTACGAAAGCTCCGGATACTGTCAAAAAGTACATTGGTTTTACCCTTATTCCACAAGCCGGTGTCGCTATTGGTCTTTCTTTGATAGCTTCTCAACTTATGCCCGAATATGGACAAACTATCCGTGCAGTAATTCTCAGTGGTACCTTTGTTTATGAGCTAATTGGTCCTGCTATTACAAAGGTTTCTCTAAAGAAGGCAGGAGAAATTAATGAGTAACATGCTTAAAAACCAGAGTTTATAGAGCTGAATGTATCCTTCTTAGCAATAATTTATGGCTCTGTATCAGTTGTCGGGTTACCTCAACAATTGATACAGAGCCATTTATAATTCCAGTGCCTTGCAAAACCATGCCTACACTATTGCTCTATATTTACTTAGAATTAATTTGATATTCAGGTAATTGAAGACGTAGAATGTAATGTTGATTTAATAGTTTGTAGGTCTAGCTGTGCTTTCCATTACTATGCAATGGTTTTTACTAATCTATTATATTCTTCAGATTCTATAATTTCTGGTATAGTGCCGATTTTTTCAATTCGTCCATCATTCATTATAATTACTTCATCAAAATATTTAAGATTATTTTTCGATAAATTATGTGTTACAACTATCATAGTTTTATCTTGTAAACTATACACCTTATCTTGCATGAGTAGAGTATTCTGAATATCTAATGCTGAGAATGGTTCATCTAAAATTATTATGTCTCTATTAATTAGCATCATTTTAACTAAGGAAAGTAATTGTTTTTCTCCCCCACTAAGTTTAGTACAGTCGTCTTTATTACTAATTGAATCTATTTTGTTACATTTATAATAATCGATAATATTACCTACTGTATTATCAGTATATGCGCCAAATACTGTAATATTATTTAAAAAATCAGTTGAAAACATATGTTCTATTTGATTTACACACCCAATTAATCCTGCAATTTCAAAATCATTAATATCAATTCCATCAATTAGTATCTTCCCATGGGTAGGTTTAAGATACTTCATCAAAAGATTAACAATAGCCGATTTACCTGAGCCACTATGCCCTACAATTGCATATTTTTACCTTTTTCAAAGGTATAGTTAATATTGTTTAATTCAAAATCATCAAATTTAACTGATACATTGGAGAATTTAATTGAGGACTTAAATTCTTTCAGCTCACCTAGCGGTATTTTACTATTATTTATAAAACTTAGTATCTTTTCTCTAGCTGACTTTGTGGACTTTATATTACTTAATTCTTGTAAAATATACCTTATTGGGTATATAAAGCTTGTGATATATCCTAATGTAGCTGTTGCCGTTCCAATTGAAATTTCTGACTTCAATAACAAAACTGCAATAGTTGCAAATGCTGCTATATCAAGCAAGTACATAAATGAGCCGTTTAAAACATTTGTGAATGTGCTAAATCTGCCATAATGTAAAAGCTTATTCTCTGTATCAAGCATTGCTTTATCATGTTCATATAATATATTGCTTCTTGTATGTAAATTTATATTTTTAAAGCCTTCCAAAAGATCTTTTACTTTACCTATATATGCTGCTATAGCATTTAGATGTTCACCTTTTCTTTCGGAAATAGTTTTACTTGTTATATTCGGCAAGAAAAAACTTAATGACGAACATAGAATGATAACAATTGCTATTCTTGGATCTAATATAAACATATAAATTGCATATATTACAAGCTGTATAGCAGACTGTACAATAGCTACAGTGCTTTCAATATACTGTCCCTCAATTACCTTTACATCATTATCTAGGACGGATATATAATTACCTATATCTGCATTAGCAAACTTCGTGTAATCATAATTAATAATAGAATCAAAAATATCCCTTTTCAGTAGTAAATTAAATTTTCTTTCCAATTTCCATGCATGAAATTGACTTATATATTCAAAAACCATCCCTACTGTCGCTGCTAACATATACATTAAGATAAATATAATAACACCTTTACTGCCTTTTGAGAAATCATAGTCTATTAACATTTTTGTTATGTATGGAATTGCTGCAATACCTGCAATAGAAATAGTTGCGGCTAAGATTTTAATTATTATTACATTTTTTATCTTGTAGAAGTATTTTTTCATATTACACATTGTATGATATAACCGTTAGTAAATTTATATCATCTATCCTTTCACTCTTTTTCCATAATTATCTATTATGTGGTCTTTGTAGTCAAGACTAAATAAATGTACTATTTATATTATCTTATCTGATTGTAAAAATTTAATTTATTTTAAGTTATGAATTTAAAAACAGTCAGGAAATTAATCCTAACTGTTTTTAAATTCATGTAAAACAGGTATAATCTATCTACTTTACATATAAATAATTTACATTACTTACCATTGCATGTTCCTTGACTTCATAGTGCACAATCAATGCAATCAACTACTATAATAATAGGCTTATTATTATTCATTAGATAACCCTGGGCAACGCTCACATATATCTGATATCGACTTCTTGAAAATATTACCTATCTTAAAAAGCAAAAAGAACCGTCCTCATTGCTTCACTAAAGTGTCTAATTTCTTTTAAGTAGCTCTATTATTTGTACTTGCCTTTTTTCTAAAATCTCAGGAGTCCAATCATTATATCCTAATATTTTTTGGCTTCTTCCTAAGTCTGTTATTCTATTTCTTAGATATTTTTCTTTTTTTTCTTCAAAATCATAATTGCTTGCTGATGAATTCTTTTTATGACTTAAAAGTATTAAATTTGCTAGTTTATTTGTATAAAAATTTCTATTTTCATTGTCAAATTTAGTAACCCATTTACTACTGGGAGATGGATTTTGTGGAAGAACATGTTCAACACTTATTGTACTATATTTTCTCTCAACATTATGCTCTGATTCTAGATATTCCAACTTCAAAAGAATATATCTTGCATGTCTTTTATTATAAATATTTTCATTAAGCTCATTACATAAAGCTTGTTCATCATATTTAAGAGCAAAATGTCTTTTTATTTCGTCACATGAATTTATCTCTTCGATAGCTTTTAAAATAGAGTTCAAATTTACAGTCCTTTTAGTGGGTGTTAATGCAATTACCCAATCTGAAACAAACTTTTTCTCTAGTTTAAGTAAAAATTCGTATAAATTATCTAATCCAAACTTTTTATAATAGTATAGTAATGAAGGTATCCATTCATTTGATGGTAAAAATTCTATCATTATACTTATCAAATTCTTGTAGGCAATTGTATTTACTCCTAGATTTACATCTTTATCCAAAATAAGCTTTTGATATATGTCTCTGTATTGAACAACATAGTCAATAAAATCTATACCTCTCTTAATCTTTCCTTTATCAAATATTAAGTTATTAAACTCTTTTAAAATATCTTCTTTTGCCTTTTCTTTTATTTCAATGGTTCTAATAAATGATATCAAATCCTCAAATTCATCCGCACCTAAATCGTTCTCCATACATTCCCATGTGTTCGAGTACATTCTCCTTTCACGCGGGTCTGGTATCACTTTAGGTTCAAGATTATTTGTTTTTAATATATCAATACGCCTTAGCTGCAATCCCCTATCATTAATTATCGTAAATAATCTATATGCGTCATTGAAATTTTTAGTTGATACATAGATAAAAACACATCTTTGAGAAATATGCTGGATAAATAACTCAATTTCATGTTGAGATAAGTCTTTAATTCTGTCAATAAAAATACAAATTGCATTTTTTATATTCTCTTGTGCATCATTATCAGTGTCATAGTTTTCAATATTTAATGTTCCACCTTTTTCTTGCACAAATTTCCTAAATAGCTCGTGCTCTCTCACTTTTAATCTTTCTATCTCTGGCAGCCCATCTACAGGATTTGCCTTTTGATATATTTTCTGCTGTATAGAAATCTTATACTCCTCTTGTGCTACCTTGTCCCTTAAACAAGCTAATAATATTTGGATAGTTGTTAATCTTTGTTGTCCATCAATTACGTCATACTTTATACCAGTACCAACTCCACCTACTTCCTGAAGAATTACAGTTCCTAGAAAATATTCATCATCTCTATTAGATTCATAAATATCATCAAATAGCTGATCACAGTTATCTTTCTGCCAAGAATAAGGTCTTTGATATTCTGGTATATTAAAATAGTATTCATCTCCAAATAATCTCTTTAATGTAATTTTTTCTCCTATGATTTCAGACATATTTATATCCCCCTATTTACCTTATAATATAGCAAATTATAACATATGTGGTGTATTTATTCAATATGTGCTCATTATTTTACGCAGTATATGTTTATGACAGCAGGAGTATAAAAATAAATATCCATTTTATATATTTATTCCATACATGTATTAATCTTTAATTATAGTTTTAAATTACCAGCACAACAATTAGCAATAATATCCGCAGAAATTCTGTAGAGGTATAATATTGTTTGAATAAAAAGAAGCAAAAAAGGCTTCAGATAAAAATCTGAAAGCCTTGAAACTACTTAATTATGACACCTTCAAAATTACAAATCCCTATTTTTCTTCCTTTTAAGCAACGCAGACGTATCAAGACTTTCACTCTTCGCCGCTTGCTTCTCCCTTTTCTTAGTACCCTTCGACTGTTCTACTTGCTCCTTTGCTTCTTCTATCTTCACAATCTCTTGTTTCTTCTCTACCTTTGGCTTTATAGTAAGCAAAGCAGGCTTCTTCTTTTCTGGCATAAGCTTTGACTTTAGCTGTGCCAGCTTATCCTCCAGTTTGTTTAGTGGCAGATTTAGCCTTCTTAATGCAATGTCTATAAGGAATATTATCAATGCCACTATAAGCAGAAAAGGTGTAATATCCACCACTCCGAAAATATCCTCCATTTTACCCTTGTAAACATCTTCAGGCTTTTCTATATAGATTGCTCCTACTTCCTTTGCTAGTCTTTCCACGTTATCATTCTTTTGATCCAGCCTGTACTCTGGAGAATACTGGATAGATACTCCTGTGCTTGCCGCTCCCACAGTCTCTCCGTTTTTCTTCTGCTGTACCTTAACAAGATATGCTCCTTGATCCTTTATTTCAAAGGCTCCGCTGTATTGTCCAGGTACTGTAGGATAAAGCGTTATCTCTTGATTTTCCATTTCTGGTGAAACAACTACCGCTGTAGTCTCTAGCTGTTCTGTTTCATTATCAACTGTCACATTAATTACGCCCTTGCCACCCTGCTGTACTACTTCTGCTGTCAAGTCTTCGCTTTCATATTTTTCTATAGTCCAGTTTATTATGTTTTGCCAAAGCTTAATGTTTTCACTCCAGCTTACATAATTGGCACTCCATTTTCCAGATATGTCCGAATTCCATGCTATGGTCTTACCTAAACCATACTGCCATACGGTAAGTATGGGATCATCTTGGTCACTAGCAAGTAACACCCTTGCAGTGCTTTTAGGTGTTGCTGCCACATAGCCTAGCAAGGATGGCAAGCCCTGTGAAGATACATCAGCTATTATATTGTGCTGGTTTGTCAAAACAGGTGTAAACTCTCTGTTGTTTAGGTACGCTTTGGCTGCCATGAAGGTTTCCTTGGCAAATATTCTTGGAATATTGGTACCATCATCCGTTTGGTAAAATCTACCGTTAGCAGCCTTTGCAATACTCTCCAATAATGCTGAGTCAGCACCTTGCCCAACAGCAACTGTAGATACTGTTATCTTTTCCTTTTTCATTGCCTCAGTCAGTGCCTCATAGCCCGTTCTTTCTGCTTGACCATCTGTAAGCAATATAATATGCTTGATCTTCGCATTTACCTTTCTTATTGCTTGATAGCCTTCATCTAGGGCTGGTATGATACTGGTTCCGCCTCCTGATCTGATTGTTCCTATATCATCTCTTATAGCCTCTGGGTCTGTAGCCTTTACAGGCTCTACTACCCAGTAAACTGTATCATCAAAGGTCAGTACTCCTATAGTATCCTTCTCTCTTAAAGAATCAAGGGTTCCAGCAGCCGCTTCCTTGGCAAGATCCAGCTTGGTAATGCCACCCCTACCCTCTGTCATACTACCTGATTTGTCTATTACCAGCACAATTGCCATGTCTGGAATTTCCTTCTTGCCCTTAAGCTCCATATTTACAGGCAGTACCTTTTCTAAGGAGGTCTTAAAGTATCCCCCTAGAGCAAAGGAGTTCTCCCCTCCTGTAGCAATCATACCGCCACCTAAGTCTCTTACATAGCTTTCTATGGACTTTAGGAAGCCCTCGTTTAGGTTCTCCGAGGATACATTGCAAAGAATAACTGATTTGTACTTAGAAAGCTCCTCTAGTGTGCTGGGAGCGTAATTTGCATCAACCTTGTCGTACTCAATTCCTGAGGCTTGCAGTATCTTGACTGCTTCATCCGCTTCACCTGAAGTGTCCTCCAGCAAAAGCACTCTTGGCTCATCTAGAACATTTGTAAAGGTAGAGACTTCGTTGTTTCTATTGTCAGTATCCACATCAGGCTCAAGTACTGCACGGTAGCTTTTGAACCCTCCAACATCTGCAACGTCTCTGAAAACAAATTTATTGCTTCCTTTTTGCAGCTCTATTCTCTGGTCAGCTACCTTTTCTCTTCCGCTAATCAGAGTAAGCTTTGCACCTGTTTTTACTTTGCTATTTATATTAACAACAATGTTGAATTGCTCACCTATTCTAAGCCTTTGTGGTACTACAATGCTTTCTACCGCCACTTCATTCTCCACATTGTGTTCAAGCTTATGTATCTTAAGCTCAATTCCCTGTTCAAGTAGTGTAGCTGCAAGACGTGCACTGTTTCCTGAGTTTTCCTCAGCATCAGTTAACAACACTATTCTTTTCTTGCTGTTTTGAGGCATCAAGGAAATAGCTGTGTTTATTGAGCCTTCAATATTTGTATATAGCCCTATTGGCTCACTATCTATCTTGCCAAATATAGTGTCCTTAGATACAAAGCTCTCAATCTGCGCATTATCTCCAAAGGATACAACGCCTATCTGATCCTTTACGCTTTTCTCCTTTATTGATTGTCTTATGAAATCCTCTATATAAAGCCTTTCACCTTGCATACTATCAGAGGCATCGGCAACAAATATAGTGGTAGTTGTATCTAAATTCCACCTAAAGCTCATACCTGCTAAAGCTAGTATCATCAAAATCATGAATAAGCTTCTGCAAAACACAATAAGCTTCTTTCTCAGCTTGTACATATTCGCAAGCTTTTTTACGGTATACCACACAAACAGCAAAGCTACAGGTATTAAAAGCAGCATATAAAGCTTTTGAAAATTAATAACCACGAATATACACCACCCATTCTACAGCAGCTAGCAGCAGTACCAGTATAATCAACCAAGCTGCTATTCTTCTGCCAGTTATAAAAGCTTTGCCATCATTTATAGTTCCATCCTCTGAGGTTTGTTGTATCAATGTATTTGATTCTGTATCACTGGGATAATTTACTGCAAATAAAGATTGCTGCTCTTGACCTTCCAGCTTCTGAACCAATCTATAAATCCCTACCTCCTCAGTATTCTCAAAAGGAAGTATTGGGTATTTTAGCTCTACATCATATGTCTTTTTTGTTGCACTTTCTACAAAGGCAGATTTGGCATCAGGCATAGGGTTCAGAGTTACTGCCTCTCCGCTTTTGTACACAGCATTTTCTTCCATCGAAACATTTATAAGATAGCCTGCTATGTTGTGCATGAAAATAGGATACTCTGGGGTAAGCGCAAAGTCACTATTGTGTAAGTCAAATGCCAGCACGGCGACTTTTCTGTCCTTGGACTGCCCTACAAAAGCGGCGGCATTGCCCTCGACATCAAGAAGCTTATCTGCCCAATAAGGTACCTCTATACTCTTTAGCTTTGAAATTCCAAAACTGGTGCTCTCTACATACTTAGTAAGCAAATGCTGTTCTGCCTTTGCAGTTCCACCCGCTATGTCACCTGTTACATTAACTATTCCATTACCAGTACCAATCGGTGGATTTATGAGCATTATACTGCCCTTGGCAGGTAGTTTTTCTGGCATATTACTGTCATATATGTACAGGTCATATTCCCCTTGAATTTCATCTCCAGGGTTTGATTTATAAAGCTCTACGTTGTTAATGATACTAAAAGCTTTTTCTATAAAGAGATTGCTCTGTGAAACAAGCATTACCTTTTGCAACTCTGATGGTTTTACAATGTCAAACACCATATTGTCGCTTTGCAATCCATCTGAGCTGTTTATTTCAGCCCAAACATAGGTCACAGCCTTACCCTCACCCTCTGACATAAAGGTTTTTGTTTCTCCTGCCTTAAGCTCCAAGCTTTTTATATCAAATACATTTTCATTGCCATAAACTGTAACTTCCTTCGTTATAGCAGTACTACCATGGTTTGTCAGTCTGATAAGCAGCTTAAGCTTCCCATCCTTTAAGGTATGAGTAATCATATCAAGGCTAACATTATCTACAGGCTTTGATACACTGACAAGTTCTCCGTTTATACCCTCTAGGTTTACTCCACTGTCAGTATAAAAAGCCGCCTTGTACGTAAGTGCTTGCTTTGATAATGCCTTTACCAGAGATACTGCATCATTTATATCACCACTTGAATTTGTTGACTTAATAGCATTTATCTTGCGTAAAGCCTCCAGCTTGTCAGTTGTATTGTTTAGCTCCACCTTTGGCTGCTTGCCTGAGGAAATAACTGTTATCTGAGTCCCTGTAGCTGAATTCTTTACCAAAGCTGCTGCCAAGTCTTTAGCTTTTGCAAGCCTAGTGCTTTGATTATATACTGCGTTCATACTGCCTGTGTTGTCAATTACTACAATAAGATTTGAATAATCCGTGCCTCGCAGCTGTAAAAAAGGATCTGCTAAAGCAAATATCAAAAGCAGTGCAGTTAAAAGCTGTAGCAGTAAAAGCAGATTTTTCTTCAGCTTTTCCCAAGGAGTATTTACCTCTATATCCTTTAACACCTGCTGCCAAAGATAAACACTGGAGATTTCCTTCTCTTCAAATTTTTGTTTTAATATATACATCATTATGATTAAGGGTATAGCTGACAAAAACCATAATGCCCATGGCGCAAATAGTTTCATATAATCATCCTTTATTCTCGATTTACAGTTTACTTGAGCTTACTATCTTATAACTCCCGCTTCTGTAAACTGCTCAAATACTATCTTCTCAATGGAGTCCGCAGATGATACCTGGATATATGATGCTCCCAGCTTACTGCAAAACTCTCTTATTTGATTATTAAACTCACTTAGCTTGGCTTGATATTGCCTTAAAAGTGCAGGTGTAATAGCTACGTCCATAACCTTACCTGTCTCAGAATCCAGTAAACGGACTTGTCCCTCCAGTTCTGGTTTTAACTCTTCTGGTGACAATACATGAATCAAAAACACGTCCTGCTTCTTATAGAGAAGGTATTTCACAGCATCCTCAATGCCTCCAGAAGTGAAAAAATCAGAGATTATCACTGACATACCTCTGCTTCTAAAATCCTTTTTCTTAATACAGCTATTTATATCAGTAGCCCCTGCAAAGTTGATATTCTCCAAAAATGTGATGCATCTGTCAAACATACTTCTGCCTGTCACAGCAGTGGACTGCTTAATGGCTTCACTGCTTATGCTATTAATACATACTCTATCAAGGTTGTTTAATGCCAAAAATGACAGAATTCCTGCAAGCTTAAGAGAGAGCTCTGATTTCTTAGGAATGCCATAGCTCATGGATTTGCTGGAGTCAACAAATATGTTTATCAAAGCTTCTTGCTCCTCCATAAATAGCTTGACAAACAGCTTGTCAAAACGCCCATATGCATTCCAATCAATACGTCTAAAGTCATCTCCTATAGCGTATTCTCTAAAATCAGAAAACTCTACAGAGCTTCCTTTGCTTCGAGACTTCCTGTTGCCGCCTCCACCTTCAGACATAAGCATTCTCACATTTATGGCTATAGTGTCAAGCTTCTTCAAAAACTCTGTATCAAATATTCTTTCACTCATACAAACACCCGCTAATCTATTTTCACTGCTTCTAGCAGTTCTGTTATTAAATCATCAGTAGTAATACCGTCAGCTACTGCATCGAAGTTTAGGAAGAATCTATGTCTTAGGGCAGGATATGCTACATATTTAATATCCTCAAAGGAAACATTATATCTTCCCTCCATCAATGCTCTAGCTCTTGAGGTTTTGATTATAGCCTGTGCCGCTCTTGGACTAGCACCAAACCTTATATATTTCTTTGAAGCCTCAGGAGCTCCTTCTACTTCTGGGTGAGTTGCCATGACAAGTCTTAGAGCATATTCCTGCACTGCCTTAGCTATGGGCACCTCGTTTATTATCTGTCTCATTTCTAGTATTTTTGCGCCATCCACTACTTTTTCTAGTTCAATAGAAACATTGCTAGTAGTTATATCAATTATATCCCTCAGTTCCTCATAGGTAGGGAACTTAACTGAGAGCTTAAATAAAAATCTATCCATCTGCGCTTCAGGTAATGGATATGTACCCTCCATCTCAATTGGATTTTGGGTTGCCAATACCATAAAAGGCTGTGATAGAGTATAGGTAGTCTTGCCTACTGTTACGGTCTGCTCCTGCATTGCTTCTAGTAGTGCTGACTGAGTCTTTGGAGTTGCTCTGTTTATTTCATCAGCTAACACAAGGTTTGCAAATATAGGTCCCTTTTGGAACTCAAATCTACTTTCTCCACCTTGACCCTTTACAATGATGTTGGTACCTACTACGTCTGCTGGCATTAGGTCTAGGGGTAAATTGTATTCTTGAAAAGGAAAGCTCCATAACCTTTGCCAGGGTCTTTATAAGTTGAGTCTTACCAAGTCCTGGTACACCCTCTAAAAGCACATTTCCCCCTGCCAATACAGATAGAAGCACTTGTCTTACAATATCCTTCTGACCGATTATTGCCTTACCTACTTCATTCTCAATGTTTTTTATTGTATCTACTAAGCCTTGAATCTGATTCTCGTTCAATTCCATTGTTATCCTCCTGTGGTGTATGTTGTTGATTGGTTATATTAACGGGATAAAACTATTCCTCCAATGAGGTGAAATAATCCTTGACCAAGTCCTTCATGCCTGCTGGTATATCTGTAGCATTCATACTGTCAAGTGCTTCTTGCTCATATTGTCCAAAACCTGATTATAGGGTACAGAGTCTCCCCTTATAGTTTGAGATTTGTCTGTTGTTATCTGTTCTGTGCTTCCACCTTTATCCTTCTGTCCTGTAAGGTTTGACTTTTCTCCTTCTCCACCTAGAGTTTTGGAGGTAAATATCTGTTCATACTCGCCCATTTTCTTGGTAGAGCCATCCTTTTTCTGTATTCCTCCACTTGTACCCGGTTCAATGGGTGTAGGATTTTCTTCACCCATGTCAGTGCCGTCGCCTGCTCCGCTTCCGTTGCCTTTTCCTTGTCCTTGGCTCTGTCCCTGACCTTGACCCTTTCCTTGACTCTGTCCACTCCCCTTATTACTGCCAGTTATTTGTCCATCATCGCCCTCTTGCTGTCCTTGCTTCATTTGACCAAGCTGTTTTGAAAGTTCTTCTAATGCCTCTTTCATATTAGCATCAGACATTAGATCAGATATACTGTCAGAGAGCTGTTCTAAGGACTCAGATACATCTCCAAGCTCACCGTCAGCAAGCTTTTGTGCTAATTCACTTAGAGCCTGTGCAAGCTTAGGGTCTGCTTTTACCTTTTCTGATAGCTCTGAAAGCTGTTTAGCAAGCTCTTTTAACTGCTCCTTATCCATTTTCTTTAAAGCCTCTGCAGTTTGCTTTATACTTTCCTTTAGCTGCTTTTCATCATTCTTTTTTATCAAGTCAGCTAATGGCTTAGTTGCTTTGTTCTGTGACAATGTATTGGTAAGTTTATCTAGTTTTTCCTTACTGTCAGTATATTTAGCGCTTAGAAATTCAAGTTTTTTTTCTGATTTTTGCAGTGCCTTTTCTATATCCTTTTGACTTTTTGCTGCCAAAAGCTCTTTCCTTAGCTCCTGTAGCTTTTTCTCTACTTCCTTTTTCTGTTCCGCTGTCAGCTTTGAATTCTTGTTTACTTTTTTGCTATTTGATTTACCTTTTTTGCTGATTAGCTACTTGTTGATTGAGTTTGTTTAGTTCTCTTGCTTTATCTGCCATTGGATTTGGTATAAAAGCAGAAAATAGCAGTGCAGACATAAGTACTAAGCATATTGTTAAATGTCTTTTATTTGGCTTTATAGGTAGTGATTTTTTGAGGTTAACACTCTTTAAGTGTTTTAGCGCATCTTCCTTCTCAAGCACTGCAAAGGTGGACTGCTCTCCTATAAGCTCAACTGCTGTCAGTGTGCGTTCCTGAAGACCTAGACCATCAACCTTTAGGGCTGCTTTTCTGTTGCTAGGTGCCTTAAAAGCTCCATATATGACTCCGAGTAGCGAGGCAATAAGAACTCCCACCGATACCTTTGTATATACAGCATATATTGGTATAAGCCTTGCCAGTAAAGCTGTCAGAATGGATATAATCAAGGCTGCAACTGTTGCTTTGATTGAATAATCCAATATTATGTTGCTGTGTATTCTATCTTTTATCTTTTTAAATATTTGAAGTATTTCTCTGTCCAGCTTGCTCATATAAATCACTTCCATTTATTTATTGTTTTACATGTGCAGACACATGGGTCTGTGTCATACCCTATGTTTTTTCTTTAGGATGGAGAATATGTTTTTTCTTATAGGATTTATCCTATAGGATGCCAGGAATAGCGATACTACTGTGATGCCTAAGTCTACATACATATTAATTAGCCATGGGGCTGTTCCTTTGTATCCAGAAGTGCTTTGAATTCCAAGCATAGAATTAATTATTCCAGACTGTCCCCCAAATTGTTCTATAAGCAGTGAGCTAAAACCTGCTAAAGGGTTTATATGCAAAAGTGGAAAATAGCCTTGATAATTATTGTTGTAGAATATCCTTAAATAAAATATCGCAATAAATATAGTTCCAAAACACATGAACAAACCCAAAGCATAAGTAAGTACAGTAGCTGAGATGGTTTTTTTTACATGGGTAGAGAAAAATATTCCTATGCTGCCTGTCATTATTGCAGTAACAATGTAAAAAGCAAATAATTGTGCTATTTCTATTACTGATATTCCTCCATATAGAAATACTATGGAGAACATTGGTATTGATGCTATAATTAGCAATATCACATGGCTCATGGAAGCTAAAAGCTTGCCAATTATTATGGAGCTTGGTCTAAGTGTCGTGCATAGAATTAGGTCTAGAGTCTGTCTTTCCCTTTCTCCTGCCACAGCCCCAGAGGTTAAAGCAGGACTATAAACAGTATAAGTATAAACTGTATTACTGCTATCCATGTATATACACCTATTGAAAACTGAGGATTTATAGTAGATGAATACATGTCAGTAGAATTCGTATAGGTTATAAATAGCGCAACAGCCGCTAATATTAAGAGATATACCCCAATAATGGCTACTGCTTTCCAGCTTCTCATTTTTACCTTTATTTCTTTTAGAAGTACAGGATTTATAATCATCTTTCGTCTTCCCCCTTTGTTACCTTCATAAATACATCCTCCAGATTGCCATCTAGCTGTGCAAAGGTTACCACAGGAATAGATTTGTTAACTAAGGTGGTCAGAACTCTGCTCATCTCCTCGTCTCCGCCATCAAAGCCTGCTTGTATTGTATTTTCTCCCGTTGTTATTTTTTCTATAAAGGGGAATTCCTTTAATATCATTACGGCATCATCAAGCTTGTCATTTACCTTTATCTTGATAACTTCTTACTATATATTTGCTGCATGATTTCTGATACTGTTCCATTTATAACCAGCTTACCATTGTCTATTATTCCTATGCTAGTGCACATTTCAGCAAAGCTCTGAAAGGATATGTGAGCTTATGAGTATTGTTTTTCCCATATCCTTTAGATTCCTTAGTATTGCTTTCATTTCTACTCTAGCTCTTGGATCTAGCCCTGAGGCAGGCTCATCAAGTATCAGAAGCTTGGGATTGTGTATAAGACTGCGTGCAAGACAAAGCCTTTGCTTCATACCCCTAGATAAATTATCTACATAAGCTTCCCTTTTGTGTCCTAAATCAACTAGCTCCAATAAATCAGATGATGATCTTTTTGTTATCCTTCTCTTTTATCTTATATATAGAAGCATAAAAGTCCAGATATTCATACACCTTCAAGTCATCATATACCCCGAAGAAATCAGGCATATAGCCTATCTTTTCCTTTATCTTTATGTTATTCTTCAGAGCACTAACCCCATCTATATATACCTCTCCTGAGGTTGCTGCAAGCAAGCCGCATATTATTTTCATGGTAGTTGATTTACCTGCACCATTTGGGCCTACAAATCCAAATATTTCTCCTTCTGGTATGCTCAGGTTCAATCGTTTACAGCATAAAACTTTCCATATCTTTTATTCAGATTTTTAATCTCCAGCATTACTTCACACTTCCTTCCACAGAGATTTGAGGAAGCGTGAACATTGCCATCATTCATTTCAAATTTAAGCTTTAGTATATTGTTTTTGTCTATATATTTTGCTATCTTATCATCATCAATATAAAATGCAGAATAGCTTGCCTTCTTCCCAGCTGTCCTTTTCAACATTCCATATAAACTGCTTTGCATGCGACTGTCCTCCATTACTTACTGTATATTGGAGCTTTGCATAATCAGGAACGATTTCCTTATCAATTTGGAACTGAATTTCAAATCTCCTATTCCATAGAAAGCTTTTCCATATTCATCATAGTTTCCGTTGTTTAACTGTTATTTGTTATGACTAGGTTGTAATATATCCCATTGGGTAGCTAACTCTATTACCAGTTTTAAAGCTAATAGAAGCATCTGCTAATAATAAGATTCTTTTCGTATTTTTTTGTAGTTTTACCATTTACTAATATATCCTTTACTATAGGAGTTTTACTCCAGCCAATAAGCTTAGCTTCTTTTATACCATTGCTGCCGCTCATTAGATAATACTCCATAACCTGACGTTTTTGCATGTTCTTCCGAAATTCATCAATTTCCTGTGCTGTAAACTTTTTCATCGAATTTCTTCCCTGCATATGGATCCTTATAAATTGCATTTATCATTTCATAGCGATAAGCATAGTACTTGCCCTTCTTGCTCCTTATGTATTGTTTCTTTGTTTTTAATTGGTCCTATATCTAATACTTCATATGATGTTACTATATAACATTCCTCTAAATCAAACCTGAATTATTTTTTACAGTACCTGATAAGCATTATTTGAATGGTTAATGTTAACATCAAATTTCCAGTTACATTTTCATTATCGCTTAATGAAAGCGTTTTCATGCTCCATACAGAGGTTCTATAAAACTCCATCATTGTTTTAGGTGATACAGTAACCTTTGTTACAACTTGTTTTTGCTTTTTGTCATCTGTTGGTTTGTTTGCATCCACATTGATCATGTCCATTAAGCGTAATAGGCTTAATATTCATGTACCATCAGCTGCTTCTACTCTTATATTAGATTTATTTGGTGTAAATACACCGCGAAACTTTTGGGTGTTGCATTTCCATTACTTCCAAACTCCACAATATTTATAATATTTACAATAGGCTCATTCATTCTTGTTCCAAAGCCTGTTGCATAAATAATTACAAATGCAAAAGCTAAAGATGTAACAGGTACTGTCATCCACATCCATTCTCTTTTATCCTCTTTTTTAATACAAAATAACTAAAGGAGCCACCACGATGATATAAGCAAAAAGAACTATTAGTAGATTTGTAGTTTTTGTTTTTGGAAGCTCTGGTATATTTCTCAAGCTATTATCAATAGCATACATATTGTTATTCATGTAAATATCTTTACTGTAATAGGGGTTGTATAAAGTTTGGCAAAAGCTTTTGCATCAGCTTTTCAGAAAAGCTTGTTCTTCCTACCCAGCCTGCAAAAGGCTCTAGTCCAAAATCAAAGGCTGCCACAGCCACACTGCCACTGCCCTTTTTTATCTTGACTATTAAGGGTATATCCCCCTCCTTACCAATTGAACAGCATCTTTAAAATCCATTTTAAGTGCACTAATCTGCATGGTTTCACCTGAATCGCTGCCTTCTGCTACACCATATAGCTGTTTGTTGAAATAGTGGAAACATCGCCTATTTCTCCTGTAATAAAATCATCCTTAAATATAGCAAGGGTCTTGCTATAGGATGGTCCAGTACCTATAAGCAGTATGCCACCATCTGTTACCCAAGCCTTAAGCGCCTCATACTTGTTCTTGAGTAAGATTTGATGTATCAAAGTTATTGATAACTATTACATTGAAATTCTTTAATATATCTACATTATCCGAAAGCATATCTGCTGTGAATTAACAGTTTTTGTTGAAAATTGCGTATTATTACCTGTTGGTATTTTATTTATGTATTTTACACTTTCATAATCATCACTTAAAATACCTATACCAAAGGTTTCGGTATTTGCTCCAGGGCTTACCTTTACTGCCTTTGTAAATACTCTGATTTTTCCCCTCAACAATATTAACCTGTAGCTTAGAGATGAAGCGATTAATAGGTATATTCATTATAAATTTCTTTGTTAGAATTGTTTGGAAGATTGATCTGCATTGCATATAGTGTCAAGTTACCATATTCATCTGGAAGCTCAATCTGAAGTTCTCCATTTATATCCTTCATATTATTTTCAATTTCAAAATAGAACGGAGCATAATAGCCTAGCTTATAATATCCATCAAAGCCAACTTCTACATTTAGAGTTATCTTTGAAGCATCCTTTTGGCCTTCTGCAAAAATACAGGTATACGATTGCATAGTAAATAATATTACAACAGCAATCAATAAAATGTTTTTTAATATACGTTTCAAAATCACAACCCCCAGTTAGTTTTTTTCCCACTATTTATGACGAAGAAGGACTGTAAAAAGTTTCAAGTCGGGAAATTCAAAAATTTTATTTTAATTTTAGCTTAAAGAGTTTCATCCTCCAATATATAAACTATTAAAAACATGTCACAATTAGTATATAATAAAATTATATCATAGAATGGAGGTTGTCTATGAACAAAGAAAGAATGATGAATACACTATTGAAATTGTGCCAAACACCAAGTATATCTGAAACAAAAGATGAGGCTGTAATGTCCCAAGAAATATTTGATATGCTAAATGAGATAGAGTATTTCAAAGATAACAGTCAATACTTATATAAAATACCTATAGAAAACGATCTAAATAATAGGTGCTTCGTCGCTGCCCTGATGAGAGGTAACCCTAACAGTAATAGGACTGTGATACTACTCAGCCATCATGATGTGGTGTCCGTTGGAGATTTTGGGTCTCTTAAACAGTATGCCTTTGACCCTGTAAAATATACCGAGCTGCTAAAGAAGCAAAAACATATTTTATCTCAAGATGCTCTAGCCGACTTAGATTCCGACGATTATCTTTTTGGCAGGGGCACAATGGATATGAAGTTTGGTATAGCACTTGATATCGAAATTTTGCATCATGTGTGGGGAAACTTAGAACATTTCCCGGGGAATGTCCTTTTTTTGTCTGTTCCTGATGAAGAAGCAAACTCTGCTGGTATGTTAGCAGCAGTAGAATTTCTTTATAAGTTGAAACAACAGGAAAAGCTTGAATATGCTTGCTGTATAGTATCCGAACCATATTTTCCTAGATATACAGGAGATCAAGCTAAATATATATATGCAGGAACAGTGGGCAAGCTGTTGCCTGCCTTCTATTGCATAGGAAAAGAGACACACGCTGGAGATCCTTTCTCAGGCTTAAATCCAAATCTCCTAACAGCAAAGATTATAGAGAAACTTGAGCAAAATCCAATGTTATCTGAGATGGATATGGGCTGTACTTCGCCTGCTCCTGTATGCTTAAAAGCATCAGATACCAAAAATGAGTATTCTGTACAAATTCCTACCTCCGCTTATGCATATTTCAATATAATTACCCTGAATAAAACTCCCAAAGAAGTATCCATAGAGCTAAAAGTGATTGCAACAGAAGCTTTTGAAGAGGTCATAGGTGATATAAAAGAAAAAGCAGCTTCATGGTATACTCTAACAGGTGATATGATAGACCTGCCCAAAGTAAGTCCCCTTGTCCTTACCTATTCGGAACTATTAGAGCTTTGTGTAAAAGAGCATGGCGATAAGGTTAATCAACACATGGATGATTATATCAAAAATTCAAAAACAGCAGATGTCAGAGAACTTTCAATCGAGATAGTAATAGAACTATGTAAATTTAGCCCATACAAACAGCCTATGATAGTTATGTTTTATGCACCGCCTTATTATCCCTCATGTAATGGCTTAAAACACTATAAAATCGTCGAAAAAATTTGTGATGATGTTATAAAAAGAGCTAAAGCTGAATTCAATGAGGAGCTTTTACTACAGCCATACTTTTTAGGTCTTTCTGACATGAGCTATTTAGGGCTTCCAGGAGATATTGATACATCTACCTTGGCTTCCAACTTCCCACTTTGGGGAAACAAATATAGTATACCGCTTAATCTTATGTCCCAGCTTAATATACCTTTTGTAAACATAGGACCTTCAGGTAAGGATGCACATAAGTATACAGAAAGACTTTGCATTTCATACTCCTTTGATAAAGCCGCAAAGCTTATTCTTGATACATTGTATAATATAATACTGGACAAAATATAGAGTATACTACATAATGTAAGACAGGTCAAAAACATATTGATATATATAATACATAAGATAAATGCTAAACGGAGGATTATAATGACTAAGATTATTTTAAAAAAAGGCGAAGAGAAAAGAATACAAATGGGACATCCATGGGTATTTGACAATGAAGTTAAAACTGTCGAAGGCTCCTATAAGCCAGCTGATATAGTAGATGTACATGATTTTAAGGGAGTCTTCTTAGGTAGAGGCTACATTAACCCAAAATCAAAAATCCTTGTAAGAATTCTTACAAGACAACAAGAAGAAATAAATAGAGAATTCTTTAAGAAACGTATTACTGATGCATGGGAATATCGCAAAAGATTTGTAGATACCAGCAGCTGTAGAGTTATATTTGGAGAAGCAGATTTATTGCCTGCCCTAATAGTTGATAAATTTGGCGATTATCTAAGCATCCAGACATTAGCCCTAGGTATTGAGAAATATAAAGATATGATAGTTGAGCTTTTGCAGGAAATCATACAACCAAAAGGCATATTTGAGCGAAATGATGTTCCAATCAGAGAAAAGGAAGGCTTGGAGCAAAAGAAGGGCTTCCTTCTAGGCGAGTTTGATACTACTGTAGAGATAATAGAAAATGAAATAAAAATGCTGGTTGATATTGAAAACGGACAAAAAACAGGATATTTCCTTGATCAGAGAGAAAACCGCGCTGCATTACGTCCCTTTGTAAAGGATGCAAGAGTGCTCGATACCTTTACTCACACAGGTGGCTTTGCGCTTCATGCAGCACATTATGGTGCAAAAGAGGTTACAGCGGTGGATATATCAGAGCATGCTATTGAATATCTGCAAAGAAATGCTGAGTTAAATGGTCTACAGGATAAGGTAAAAGGTGTTGTTGCAAATGTATTCGATTATTTAAAGGAATGTCAGGTTAATAAAGAAAAGTTTGATGTTGTAATACTTGATCCTCCCGCCTTCTGCAAGACCAAGTCAGCCTTAGAGGGTGCTTACAGGGGCTACAAGGAAATAAACTTAAGAGGCATGAAGATTGTTAAACCTGGCGGATTTTTGATCACCTGTTCCTGCTCTCACTACATGTACCCAAGCATATTTGAAGAGATGCTCCAGGATGCTGCACGAGATGCAAAGAAAATTATCCGTCAAGTAGAGTTTAGAACTCAAGCTAAGGATCATCCGATTTTGCTAGGTTCTAATGAGTCGCTGTATTTGAAATGTTACATACTTCAAGTATTATAAAAGTAAGGTGAGCTGTTGCAACTGCCAGCTCACCTTTATCTATACTACAAATAATTATGTCGTCTAAAATACACAAGGCACACAGCTACTATAAACAAACTCAATCCAATTACAAAAGAATACCCAAAAACCCATCCAAGCTCTGGCATATATTTAAAATTCATACCATACCAGCCAACAAGCAATGTAAGTGGTAAGAAAATCGTAGTCACCACAGTGAAGAATTTCATAGTCTTATTCAGCTTAATATCTACTTGTGCTTGATAAGCATCTCTTACCTGAGTCACATAATCTCTTAGATGGATTACATTACTGTTCAATCTTTCTAACCTATTAGCCAACATAGAAAAGAATCTTATAGTTCCTTCCTCTATTAACTCATTTTCGTTTTCCTCGAGTCCCTCAGCTATATCTATAAGTGGCTCATAGTGACGTTTCAGATACAACAGCTGTTTGCGAAGCTGTATAATATCCTTTATAAAATCCCTTTCTATGCCATTAATTACCTCTTCCTCTAGCTCGGCAATACTGTTCTCAATATCTTTCAAGTTAAAGTTGTCCTTAGAAGTCAGCTTATCCAAAAGCATATATAGAATCTTTGACAAATTTATTGTATATGTAGAAGTTCTCGTAGAATTCTGATTCAGCTCACTCTTTATGTATTCTATTAGCTCATTTTTTTCCTTAGAAACAAAAATAAGATATCTTTTTGTTATGTAAAAATTTAGTTCTTTTGATTCAAACTCTGTATCTATCTCATCTATCACATTTAGTACCCCAAAGCTGAAATCCTCATATACCTCCAGCCTAGGGTGTTGCTTCTGGTTTTTACATTCTTCTATAGTAGAATCATGAAATTTGAAAAATTCATTATGCTTACAAATTTCTTCAGGTGTTGCAATAATCCAATATATATTTTCATTATCCTTTTTTAACTCCTTGAAATTAATGTTTTGCATAACATTATTGCTTATTTTATAAATATCCATTTTTACAACTCCATTTTAAAGATATATAATTTTTTGTTATTTACATTATTGTACCATAGATTCCCTTTATAATCAGGATAAGAAACAAAAAGACTCTTCACCTATCCCGATTAAGTAAAGAGTCCAATATTCTTACTATATATCATTCTCCAGCATATATATCTTCCAATCATCCTGCACCTTTTTAAAATGTATATACCAAAGCTGAGGCGATTTATTATTTTCTATGTAAACCTCCATACTACAGGTTATGGTCTGATCTTCCTCCTGTATATGCCACCTTTGGTTCGTTTTATTTAGTATCTTATCTGTAGCCATATAACCCTCAACATGTGTTCCATTTTCAACACACCTTATGAAGCTAGAGCCATCCTTAGATTTTATATATTTAGCCGATGGGGCTAACAATTGTCTTAGCCTTATGTCATCTCTTCCAAATGCAGCTATGACAAAATCATAGGACTTGTCAGATATTAAATCTTCCATCTGCTTTTCATCGTAGTCTTGTACTATAGGCTTTTTCTGAATTTTGTTTGCTATGTCAAAATAGGTTTTTGGAGTGATGTAATCAAAATTAAATCTTTTGATTAAATTTAATACAATATCAGAGCTATTGGTAAGAGTTGAATAAGCAGATACATTTATGATAATTATTATTAACAGTGCACCTGATATTAACAAAGTAGTTCTTTTTCTCACACTATCACGTCCTTCGTATTTATGTAATATTATCTGCATTAATCTTTCATTTATTACATCTACACGAAGCTTCTCTAATAAAGAAAAAACTTGGAGCTATATAAACTTCAAGCTGTTTCTAAACTATATGTTTTATGTATATATCATTTACAGATTGTTCTGATAGGTCTATATAATTTGATCCCGACCTCACAATAGGCTGCCATATTCTATTAGGATTTATAAAGACTATTTCTGCAATTTCTCCATTGCTAAGCTCAACATAATCTCCTAAATATGAATTGGCTATGTTCTTTAGAAAAACTGTTAATATGTGTGTATCTAGCTTACCATAGGTATCTCTCTCAAATTCCTTGATTACATTAAATGGGCACAATCTGTCTCTATATGCCCTACTTGAGGTCATAGCATCATATATATCGGCCACAGCAATTATCTTTGCATATACAGGTATCTGGTTCTCTCTTGCATTAGTAGGATAGCCAGAACCATCAACTTTCTCATGATGCATTAATATTGAGTATTTTATACCTGTTGAAATTTGTGGTAAATTTTCAACCATCATATAACCTAGAGTTGTATGTTTCTTTACCTCATCAAACTCTTCAGTAGTTAATTTGCTAGGCTTATTTAGTATTTTCTCTGATATCTTTGTTTTTCCAATATCGTGAAGTAAACCAGCAATTGCGATTTCATCTGTCTGCCGTTCATTAAAATTCAACCATTTTGCAATTGCTATCCCCACTAGCGAAACATTTAAGGAATGTGTATATGTATAATCATTTAAAGGCTTTACTAAGTGCATATAGTTTACAACATCATTTAGAGATTTGAATTCATCCATAATATTTCTGCTAATGTTCTTTACATAAGTCATATTGATGGATGTGCCTCGTCCAATTTGTTTAATAATAGTTGTTACGTCGTCTACTTTCTGTGTATATTTAGTTTTGAAGGTATTTAGTCTTTGACCTTCATATACACTTGTAATATTGGGAGGTTCCACAGTCCCTTTATCATTCTGTTCTGGTACAATGATCCTAACTTTTTCTACTTTGTTTATGAGAATCTTTATTATTTGATCTTTATCTAAAACTGTGCCTCTGGGCAATATTAGAGCTCCAAGATTTGTGTAAACATCTTCATATAATATCATATCTGATTCTAACATGTTCGCCCACATGTTTATTACTTTCATCGATATCACCCTTTTTTCATATTATAATATTATTATAGCACGTCCTATTGTTTGAATAAACAAAAAAGTGATTCAAGTCCAAATATTTACTTTATTTTAGTAGTTTGTAATATATTTTTACAAATATGAGTAATATATCTGTTAAAGCTTCATTACGATGCACTCTACTACAAAATTCAGGCTTTATTGGCTTTGCATTTTGCATTGCAGATAAGAACTCCTCCAATTTTTCCCTTTCTAATATTCCATCTAGGCTAAACAGGGAGTAATCTTCAACGCCACATTCCTTTAGTATTCCAATATCCTTAGAAAACTCCTCCATATTGTCATAAAATTTCTCGTTACCCAGCTTTCCTACATTAGTTACACCTACTGATACAGCTAGCTTATCCTTTAGCTTGTCTTTGAGGTGATTTATTTGGTGATAAATCAAATAATCTACATTTACTCTTTTTATAGGTTTAAGCTCTTCTCTTATCATAGTTGCATAATACATAAGATTATACTTATCCCACTCTATATCGAATATAGGAATTTCCAACGCATTTTGCATTATTTCCGAGTTAAATCTAAGGTCATAATAACAATGCCTTACACAGGTTGTATAACTCTCTAACCCTTTTGCCCTAATAAATTCACAGGTCTGTTTTAGTACTTCTTTTGCTTTATTGTACCTGTTCTTGTTAAGATTATAAGTAATCGCCTTCCCAAACAATAAAATAGGGTCCAGCTTTGTCCTTGGGTTTGATAGTCTCTGTACATCCTTTAAAGGAGACTCCATATCAATGCATATTCCTTTTATGCTAAGCTTCTCATCATCGATTTTAGTAATCAGCTCTCTTATATAATCATCAAAGTCCTGCGCATTTTCCTCATTTATCCAGTAGCCCATATCATCACTTAGTGTAGCCCATATTGATACAGGGATATCATGTTGATTATAAACCTTAAGCATATCAAAAAAATCTCTGTTAATATTTCCATACTCAAGCTTATAATTAAGAATCACATTATATTTCTTAAAAATTTCTAATACAAAGTCCTTACATACATCCTTTGGAGCTGTAAACTCACACCACACTCTCGTAATCATACAACCTCCATATTGAAACAAGTTATATGTATTCATTTGTTTATAAATCTTGGATTAATATAAAATGTTTAGTGTAAAACATATAATTGTCTGTAAATAATTCATGCAACTCATTATTATATTATGTAAATACTTTTACATCGGTGTATTAATTATGCCCGTGGTCAACAATATATATATCCTTTAATTTTTAGTAATACTGTAATATAAAATCGCTACTTCCAATGTAGATTATATCCTATGGCTTTTAATAACGCTTGGTAGTATAATATATATAATTTGGTAACATTTAAATTAAGGAAAACATTTTGCACTAGACATATAGGGTGGTTTTTATGAAAAAAGTACTAAAAATGGTAAAAGAAAATGCAGAGACTTTTTTTATTGAGAAAAAGTCTAAGTTTATATCATATATATCTCCTGCTTATACAGAGCAGGAAGCAGTGGACTTTATAAGCTCGATTAAAAAAAAGCATTACAATGCAACTCATAACTGCTCTGCCTTTATTATAGGAGATACTGCAAATATTCAGCGTTCCAGTGATGACGGTGAGCCTTCTGGAACTGCTGGAATGCCTATGCTTGAGGTACTGCGCAAAGAGGGACTGACAAACACTGTAGTGGTAATCACCAGATATTTTGGTGGTATTTTACTTGGAGCAGGGGGCCTCATTAGGGCATATACGCAGGGTGTATCCGATGCTGTAAAAGTAGCTGGCATTGTCAAATTACAGACCTACGATATATTTAAAGCTACAATTGACTACCACCTTTTAAGCAAGCTGCAATACGAAATCGATAAGAAGGATTATATTATTGCTGATACGCAGTATCTTGATACAGTTACACTGAAAATCCTAGCTGAAACACAGTTATCTGAGACCTTACAGCAGGAGCTTCTCAAGTGGACCAATGGAAGTGTATTGATAAAACATCTCGGTACCGAGGTTCTAAAGGTAGACGAAATCTCAGGAAAAATAATATAGCTGGCATAATGCCAGCTATATTATTTTTCTTATTCTAGTCTTGGAAATAGTAATAATCATCATAATCAGAGCCATAATTATCATAATAGCGTCTTCTTCTTCGTCTTCTACGACCTACTAACTCGTTTATTAATAGGATACGTACTAGATCTCTTGCAAATCTTCTAGGACGTATTATTATTCTTTCTTCACTCATTTCATCAGCCATATCTGGCATATCTCTGATTAAGTCGTTATATGCTTCGTCTGTCATTCTATCTATCATTTCTCTCTTAGGACTGTCTTCATAAAGCATATCACCTTTTTGTTCCATTCTATCTACTGTTCCCATTACGTAAGGCATCATCTCATGGCATGTATCACTATACATACTTTTGAAGTACTCCTCATCCTTATCATCATCGTCGTAAGGCATTTCTTGCATTTCTGTGGGCATTGTCAATTGCTCCATCATAGGCATTTGCTTACACATAGGCGTATACATCTGCATTGGCATTTGAGCCATCATCATTGGACACATGGGCTTGTTTCGCATTATACTACCTCCCAAATTATCGAACTCACTTGTAAATATATGTAACGAAAGCTCGATTGGTGCATGTATAATTAGCCCGCATTAGTTCATTTCTACTAATAATTTTCCTTTTTGGTCATATATACCTTCCTGATCTACTTGAACATAACCATCAGTGGCATCACTCAGAAAATCAAGTATGAATTCTAAAAATTCCCAGCCTTTCTCTGTAAAATCCTCATCCAGCTCAAAGGCATATATCTGCACTATGTTTTTTATTATTTCAGTTGCCTTCTTTTGATCCTTGCTGTAAGGCAGCTCCTTTATATCATCCAAAAATTCTTTTTGCTCTTCCTTGAAAATAGAATCTGCGTCATTTATCGTATTTCTCTCTAAAATAAATGGCTTATTGCTTTCATTATATTGAAAAACTATCTCCTTCCAATCTTCTACTTGGAACTCAGGCTCATTCTTACCTGGCGAGGTAGCAAACTCGTATCCTTCCTCCATCAGCTCATCACAAATGGCATTTAAAGAAGGAAAGTCCTCAGCCAACGAAAATACTCTTACATAAAAACTCATTATATATCTCCCTATGTTTCATTTTTTATAGTATTTTGTGAAATATTAAATCATCCACGTTTTGATTTGTTTTGATATTATAGTGGTGCATAAATACACTGCCTGTAAATGTAAAGCCTAGTCTTAAAACAGTATTGATAGATGGTAAATTGTCGCTGTATATATATGTTCTAGCTATTGTGATTCCATCTTTTTTTATGTCTTCTAGTCCTGTATTTGTAAGCTCTTTTGCAATGCCCTGGCTTCTATATTCCGGATGTACAGCTATAGATAAATTTACAGAATGTCTTTTGTAAATCTCATTGCCCCTAGTAGCTCGAAGTAAGCCTACAACCTTGTCTGTGCATTCTGCTATGTAAAAAAATAAGCTTTCATTTTCCAACCAGCTCTTTAGCTCTTCTTTATCAGGTATTTCAACCAGTGATACTTGACTGTTCTCTACCTTTATAGTCTCAAGAAACGCCCAAACCGCATCCACATCACTTAAGTGCATTGGTCTGTAAACAATATCCATGTATAACACCTCACATTTATTATTATAGCTTTCCTTATAATTGTCTCTAATATTATATTACAATATTTTAAAATTCTATTCAATAAGAAGGTTTTTAAGTACACACAAAAGAGCTGTCCCACCTTAGAATTATCTAACTTGAGACAGCTCTTTTACATTTTACTTCTGCAATGCACCTTCAGAGTATGTGTTTCCTGCATTCCATAGCAGGTATTCCTTTACTCCGTTATCATTTAGAGCTTTTATTTGCTGTTCTACTTGTTTAGCTCCATATTTTATATTCCCTTTAACCCATGAAGCAGTGAAATCTTGTATCCATGGTCTAATTATTGCAGGTGTTTGTATATTTTTGTTTCTGCTTACTGAATCCTTTGTAGAATTATAAACTGTTTCATAAGGATAAGCATCAGGTATAGATAGACCATATGTTCCGTTTGCATAATGGCTCGGATACATCATTGGTGATACATAGTCTACCACATTACTCACAGCTTCCCAGTATTGACCTAGAGACATATCGTCAGATACCGAGCCTACAAGTCCATATATATCAGCTGATATATATATACCTAGAGGTGAAAGCTGTTTTCTTGCTTCCTTAAGATAGTTTTGTATTGTCTCGGGTTTTGACTCACCAGTTTCATTTCTGTAGTCAAGTGACTTATCCAGCTTACCGCCATTTGAAGCAGGGAATCTTACATAGTCAAACTGAATCTCATTAAAGCCAGCTGCTGCAGCCTCTTTAGCCACTCCTATATTGTATTCCCACAAATTCCTATCATGAGGAGATACCCATATAAGTCCGTCACTATTTGTAAAAGGCTTGTTTGTACCTTTAAATACAATGGCCTTATCTGGATTCTTTCTTGCATAAGATGGATCTTTAAATGATACTATTCTGGCTATTGTATATATATTATTGTCCTTTAACTTCTGCATTAAAGCCTTTATATCCTTGACAGCTGCTTTCTTATTTGCATCAGGATTATATTTTTCTGCTGCCTCTGTAGCAAACAGCATATTTCCATTATCATCCTTCACGTCAATTACGAAGGTATTAATTTCTGTTCTTTTTGACATTTCAATTAGCTTGTCTAATCTAGCTCCTGAAGCTGAATATAAAGTTAGATATATTCCTTTTACTTCTACTCTTGGATTGTTTGGATATTCAATGGTTTTGTCCTGTGGTGAAAGGTCTAGATTTCTTAAGCTTTCATCCATAAGCTCCATTCTGTCCTTCACTGTGTGTTCTGCTACAATCCAGCCATTTGCTTCCTTTGATTCGGTATCATAGTTAACGTAATACCAAGATGCTCCATTGTCATCCTTCTTTTCTTCCTTTACAGTAACTGCTGAACCTTTCATTAAACTAGTTACTATACTTGCATCTTTTTGTGCTTCTTGTCTAACATTAAGCTTGCTAGCACTAATGAAAACTTCTTTTTCATCCTTTGGAGTCTCTTGTATGGGTTCTGTTTGCGGCTGTTCCTTTTGACCGATAGAAGATGGATCTTTTACTTCCACATCAGGGACTTGTCCCGCTTGTTCCGATGTAAGCTGAGGACTTACTAAAAAAGCCGTTGTAACATATCTACAACTTACTGCAGAAATAATTACAAGTATTAATGCAATTATTAGTAGAATTAGTCTTTTGTTTTTCATATTGCACCTCACAACTATTTTTGGTATGGCTTGTCTACATTTTCGTCATATTTCTGCATAAATTACTTTCATAACAATTATAACATGGTTTATGACTGCACAAACATTAAATTTGTTTCATGAACTAATATTTTTTTCTGCTAAATATGGAGTTTAGTGGATGATTATAATCATATAGAAATGTGATATAAATCACAGCATTATTCCTACTAATTCAGTAGTATATATTTATAATATGAATTCGAAGGAGGACAAAATATGTTTTGTAATCAATGTGAACAAACTCCATCCATGGGATGCACAAAAGTAGGTGTATGCGGTAAAAACGAAGATATCGCTGCATTACAGGACACTATGATTTTTGCTCTTAAGGGTATAGCAGCTTATGCTACTCACGCAAGAGAATTAGGATATAGTGATGAAGAGGTTAATGCAATTACACACGAAGCCCTATATATGACCTTAACAAACTCAAACTTTAATTTAGAAGAGCATCTTAATATGGTTCTTAAAGTTGGTACTGCTGCAGTTAAGGTAATGGATCTTTTAGACAGAGCACATACAGAAAGATTAGGCATACCTACACCAATTAGAGTGTCACAAAACAAGATAGAGGGACATTGTATAGTAGTTACTGGTCATAACCTGTTTGCATTAGAGGAGCTGCTTAAGCAAACTGAAGGTAAGAGCATAAACATATATACCCACTCAGAAATGTTGCCTGCTCATGGATATCCAGAGCTTAATAAATACAAACACTTAAAGGGCAACGTAGGTAAGGCTTGGTATGATCAAAGAAAATTATTTGAAGAATTCCCAGGTGCTATACTTGGTACAACAAACTGCTTAATGCCAATCAAAGGCAACTACAGTGAAAGATTCTATACTTATGGAACAGCTGGTTTAGAAGGTGTTAAGAAAATAGTTGGAGATGATTTCTCGCAAATTATTGATAAGGCATTATCATTACCAGTAGCTAACCTTCAATCAGAAGAAACTTTACTTACTGGCTTCCATCATAATACTGTACTTGGAATCGCACCAGAAATTATAGCTGCTGTTAAGTCAGGAAAAATAAGAAGATTCTTTGTTATAGCAGGCTGTGATGCTCCTACAAAGGGAAGAGATTACTTTAGAGACCTTGCACTTTCACTTCCACAGGACTGTGTGCTACTTACTACCTCCTGCGGCAAGTTTAGATTCAATGACCATGACTTCGGCACAGTGCCAGGAACGAACATTCCAAGATACATTGACCTTGGTCAATGCAACAACTCAGGCTCCGCAGTTAAGATTGCAGCTGCTTTAGCTGAAGCCTTCGGCTGTGGTGTAAATGACCTACCACTAAGCATAGTGCTTTCATGGTTTGAGCAAAAGGCTGTAGCTATACTTCTTGGATTATTTAGTCTTGGAATTAAGAACGTATACGTTGGACCAACTGCTCCAAACTGGTTCACATCAAATGTAGTAGGAGTTCTACAACAGCACTTCAACCTACAACTAACTGGAGAAGCACAAGAAGATTTAGCAAAGATGCTAGGATAAAATATAATAAGCCATCTGCATTAATTTTGCAGATGGCTTATTAACTACGTAGTCTGCCACCATACTCATATGTTTGAGTTTTTCATGCTAAATTTGGAGTAAATCAAAATCTAGCACAAAAGGTTAATTTAGAAATATAATATTAAATCATCTCTTGTTTTTGCCAACTCAATCAATTCGTCAGTAAATCCACTTATTGAAAACAATATAAAATTTTCTTTTCTCTTTTCTTTTTTCCAATCAACAGCCTTTGCTTTTTCTTCAAGGCTGTTCAGAACATTAATTCCAACTTTACCGTCCCAATATTTACACTCTCCAAAGATTATATCATTGCCTGTGCTATCAAACGCGACAATATCAATTTCGGTATCATTGTTCCACCATCGCCCAACCTTATCAAAGGTGAAATTCCACTTTTCTTCAGCGTTGAGCTTCCACATTTCTTCCATGCAAATATCTTCATAAACATAACTGATATGATTGTCTACAAGGTTCGCTTTTATCTTTTTCATTGCAAGCTCACTGTTACCGGATTCAATAAAACTTAAATTCGGATAGACAAATTTAAACCAGAATAAAATAAAGTTGTCTTTTATTTTATAAAGACCTCGCTTGCTTTTTTCGGGTTTCTCTTCGGTTATGGGTATTTCACGTTCCAGTATATCAAGGTCATTTAAAGTTTTCAGGTATTTTGTAAGTCCTGTTTGTTTTAGTTCTAATGCACCTGATATTTTTGCAAGTTTTTGATTGCCTGCTGCAATGGCTTTAATTATGGAGAAATAACTACCCACTTCGGATACTTCACGTTGCAACAGAAAGTTTGGCTCATCATATAGAAAACTTTGTTTTGATAATATATTTTTATTGATTGCAGAATATATGTTGTCACTATCATAAAAGAGTTCAATGTATTTTGGAACTCCACCTGTGACAGAATAATATTCTATCAATTCTTTGTGTGACTTATTCGGAAAGAACTCTTGATAATATAAAAACGGTATTTGCTTTAATTTTATTTGTCCTGTTCTTCTGCCATAGAGGGGGCTTGTGTAATTTAATGTTTGACTCTCCATCATGGATATAAGCGAGCCACAAAGAATAACCATTATATTATCATCTTTCAGAATTGTATCCCATATCTTTTGAAAAATAGAAGGGAAGGCGGGATTGGATTTCCCCAAATACTGAAATTCATCTATAATTAAAAGTAACTTTTCATTCTGTGCTTTTTCTAAAAGTGTTTTGAATAAAATTTCCCAGTTATCAACCTTTGCATTTTTCAGCAAATCATTATCACAAAAATTCGCTGCTACATCTTTAAAAGCATTGCGATTTTGTAGTTCGCTTTCTTCGGTTACAAGAAAATACAATGCATTTTTATCTTTCATAAATGCAGATGACAATTCGGTTTTTCCAACTCTGCGTCTACCGTAAAGTATGACAAGAGAAGAACCTTTGCGATTATATTCATCATTTAAAAACTGCATTTCTTGTTCTCTATCAATAAAATTTTTCATTCAAATCACCTCTCAATAATTATTATACTATATATTATTATAATTTCAAGTATAATAATCATCTAAAGGTGCCAGGCTCGATGTATTTCATCGTACCTCTATCTAATTTTCACTTTACAGAGCATATAAAAACAAGCCACCTGCATATCATTTTGCAGATGGCTTAAAAAATCTATTTACTATGCTTCTTCTTTACTACCTTAAGTCGGAAGAAATCTTCACGCTCCCGCTCCTCCAGCACTTCACTTATGGCTCTTACTATGCCTTTGTACTTAGGTATTTGAATGTTTTGTAGTGCATTCGCTCTTCTTTGAGTTCTTTTTACTTCCATAGCCAATTTGTAAACAGAATCTTCTATCTCTGAAAGCTCAAAAATTAACTCCTTTACCTCGTGGAATTTCATAAAGGCAACATCAAGTGCTGTATCGGAATGAAAGAAGCTATAATAATGCTCCATATCAAGCTTTCTATGCTCAATTTCTGGTATCTCTACCCCCATTATGCTTTTATCAAGTATATTAAAAGTCTGCGTCTCGGGTATGGACTGAGCAATTTGCTCTATATTGTTAATGCCCATTGTGATATTTACTGTCTTTAGCGCTTCGTATGCCTCTTCGAAAACTAGAGCAACCCTATTCTGTATCTCTTCTGCTTTATCTATAAAGCCCATCATAGACATGATAAGAACATTTCTTTTCTTGTCCAAAAGTTCAAAGCCATTGGTAGATAACTCTAATGTTGCTTTGGCTGCTATTAAATTAGTTTTGGTGTAAACCATATCTTCCTGCATATTATCTACCCCTTATAATATCTATCTATTAGCTCTGGCGATATTCTTGTCAGCTCTCCCTTTGGAAGAATCGCAAGTATATCCCACATTATATCTAAGGTTTCTTCTATACTTCTGTTTATGTCGAAGCCTTGGTTAAGTAAGTTTTGTTCAAACTGTTTACCAAACTCTATATATTTTTTATCAACATCTGATATATCCTCTTCACCTATTACCTGAGCAAGAGCTCTAACCTCCTGTACATGTGTATATGCGGAAAAAACTTGATTTGCAACATCAGGGTGATCTTCTCTGGTATAGCCTTCACCAATACCATCCTTCATAAGTCTAGATAGTGAAGGAAGAATGTTTACAGGTGGATATATATTTTTTTGAAAAAGCTCTCTAGACAGTATTATCTGTCCTTCTGTTATAAAGCCTGTTAGGTCAGGAACCGGATGAGTTATATCATCATTTGGCATAGTTAGTATAGGTATCTGTGTGATACTTCCCTTTGAGTTTTTTATCATTCCAGCCCTTTCATAAAGACTGGCAAGGTCAGAGTAGAGATATCCAGGATAACCTTTTCTCGAAGGTACCTCTTCTCTTGCTGCCGAAATCTCTCTCAGTGCTTCTGCATAGCTTGTCATATTGGTCATAATTACCAGTATATGCATATCATGTTCAAATGCTAGATATTCTGCTGCTGTAAGTGCACATCTTGGAGTAGTAATTCTCTCAACTATAGGATCATCAGCTAGATTTATATACATTACAACTCTGTTTAGTACTCCGGCAAGCTCAAATTGTTTTCTAAAGTATTCTGCCTCATCATGCTTTATACCCATTGCAGCAAATACAATAGCAAAGTTTGATCCTTCGCCTTCAGCTATTTTTGCCTGCTTTACTATCTGCGCCGCAACCTCATTATGAGGAAGACCATCGCCTGAGAATATAGGCAGCTTTTGTCCCCTTATCAAAGTTGCAAGTCCATCGATTGACGAAATACCTGTTCTTATATAATTTCTCGGATATCTTCTAGCTACAGGGTTTATAGGTCTTCCAGTAATATCAAATTTATTCTCAGCATAGAAGCCAGCACCATCAATGGGTTCTCCTATACCGTTAAAAGTTCTTCCCAAGACATCCTTAGACAATGCTATTTTCATAGGAGTACCTGAAAAGGCTACACTTGAATTATTTAAGGAAATTCCCGATGTGCCTTCAAACACTTGTATAACTACTACGTCACTATTTATCTGTACAACTTTACCTTTTTTATGCTCTACCCCTGCTACAATTATATCTACCATTTCATCATATAATGCGTCTTTTACTCCACTTAGAATGATTAAAGGTCCATCAATTTTATCTAGTTTTAAATATTTAAGCTTCATTGCTTTCTCCTCCCTTTGTATATTTGTTTTCAAGGGAGCTGTAGTATTTATCTATTTCATGTGTAATTTCGTCCAGCTTCTCTAAGTTTTCTTCGGTTATATTATATTTCATAGTTATTATGTTATAAAATAAATTTTCATCTTTTACCTTAGATATTGGAACTCCTAGCTTAACACATTTATTGGCTTCTTCATAAAGATGTGCTATTACCTTTAAGCATTTTATACTGCTTCACAAGGGATACATTTGCATCATCCTTATGATATGCATTTTGCTGCAAATATCCTACCTTGATGACCTTTGCAATCTCAAGAATCAATCTTTGATCATCTGGTAATATATCCTCTCCTACCAGCTTCACTATCTCTAGTAGTTTCTTCTCCTCCTGCAACAGGCTTAGCATTTTTCCTCTAAGCTCCATCATATCCTCAGCTATATTTTCCTCATACCATTCTTTTAAATCGCTTACATATCCACTGTATGAGTTATGCCAGTTGATTGCAGGATAGTGTCTTGCATATGCCAAGGATTTATCTAAAGCCAAAAATGTACTTACGACACGTTTAGTATTTTGTGTCACAGGTTCAGAGAAGTCTCCTCCTGCTGGAGAAACTGCTCCAATTATGGTTACAGAGCCTTCATCTCCTGATAATGCCTCAACATAACCAGCTCTTTCATAGAACTGAGCTAGTCTTGATGGCAAGTATGCAGGATATCCTTCTTCCGCAGGCATTTCCTTCTAGTCTAGCCAGATATTTCTCTTAAAGCCTCTGCCCATCTTGAGGTAGAATCAGCCATAATAGCTATATGATAGCCCATGTCTCTATAATATTCAGCCATTGTTATACCTGTATAAATTGATGCTTCACGAGCTGCAACAGGCATGTTGGAGGTATTTGCTATAAGTACAGTTCTTTCCATAATAGACTTCCCATTCCTAGGATCAATAATTCTCGGAAATTCCTCCAAAACCTCCGTCATCTCATTTCCTCTTTCACCACAGCCAATATACACTATAATGTCAGCATCACTCCATTTGGCAAGCTGATGTTGAGTTATAGTCTTTCCTGTTCCAAAACCCCCAGGTATAGCTGCTGTGCCCCCCTTAGCTAAGGGAAAAATGTATCTATTACTCTTTGACCTGTAATCAGTGGCTTTTCTATGCCTCTTTTTTTCCCAACAGGACGTGGAGTTCTTACTGGCCACTCTTGATACAACTTAAGCTCTACCTGTTCACCAGTTTCTGTCTCAAGCCTTATAACAACCTCTTCTATATTATACTTCCCATCATTCTTTGCAAAAACGACCTTACCTCTCACATTAGGAGGTACCATAATCTTATGGAGTACCACAGAAGTCTCCTGTACTGTTGCATAAACAGCACCTGCTTCGAGAAAGTCATTTTCTTTAGCCGTTATATGGACATCCCAAAGCTCATTTTCATCTATGGATATTAAGCCAATACCCTCTGGTATAAAAGTAGAGCCAGTCTCATAAATTCTTTCCAAAGGTCTCTCTATACCATCAAATATATTACTGATTATTCCAGGTCCTAGCTTCACAGACAATGGTTTTCCTGTAGATATTACATCCTCACCCCATTGTAGCCCTGAGGTCTCCTCATATACTTGTATGGTTGCGTCAGCGTCCTGGACAGAAACAACCTCTCCAATTAGCTTCTTTCGTCCTACAAGTACCATTTCTCTCATTTTTAGACCTTGAGCATTTTCTGCTCTTATTACAGGTCCATTTATATACACTACTTTCCCATTTGAATTATTCATGGCTGCTCACCTCTTCAAATTTTCGAGTAATAGCCGCTCCTACTGTATCTCTATACTCTTCCACCATAGTCCTCAATGAGAGGTCTATTTGCAAAAGTTTTTCTCTATCTTCTGCAATAAATCCTCCAAGTATATTTATAGGAGCCACTTCAATGACATATTTAAAATCATGACCAAACTTCTCAATATTATCCTGCAATACCTGTAAAAATATATCATTTTCCTTCTTCAGTACATAAAAATGAATAAGTTTAGCACCATTAAAGTCCTTGCTTACATTGTCTAAAGCCTTACTCAATACTTCTTTATAATCTTCTGTGGTAGTAAGCTTTTCTGCATAGTTATAAAGCAAAGCCATAGCCTTGTCTATAAACTTTTGTTTGCTTGCAACCAATTTACGCTGCTCTTGGCTTTTTAACTGAGCAAGAAGCTTCATTCTTTCTCGCTCTGCCTTTAAATCTGCAGCTTTTAATAGTTCAACCCTTTTTTCTTCAATTTCTTTTTCAAGCTTTAATAACTCTTCATTATATTTTCCTATAAGATCTTGACGTCTCTCTGAAGAATGCGTTTCAATCTTTCCAAATATCATCTTATTAAATAGCCCGATTTTATCTTCAATTGTAACTGACATTATAACACCTCATATCTTTAAACCGATAGATTCCTTTATATAATTTGTAATATAATCTGGTCTTCTTCTTTCTCCATGCCTGTCCGGAATAACTGTTATAATAGGCTTACTACTGTCAAGCCTTATAGCTTTTACTTCTTCTTGTACTTTCTCAGCTAAAAGCTCAGTCATAATAATAATCCCCATTTCAGGATCCGAAGCCGCTTTCTCTAGAACCTTAAGCACTTCTTCCCTGTCATGAACAACTACTCCCTTTATACCTGCAAGCCTTAGCCCTGTTATAGTGTCTGTGTTATCACTTATAACAAAAAATCTCATGACTCACCTCTTATACTCTTCCCAATATAATTATTGATATTATCAATCCATATATGGCTATCCCTTCTGCCAATCCTACAAATATTAAGGTTCTACCAAGTATCTTAGGATCTTCTGAGACCGCACCAAGGGCAGATGAACCTACTGATCCTACAGCATATCCTGCACCTATAGTAGCAAGACCTGTAGATAAGCCAGCTGCTAAAAATGCAAAGCCTGCACCTGGAGTTTCCTCAGCTAAGGCGCTTACATAGTCAGGAATAAGCATGAATAGGAAAACTAGAACTAGAGTTCCAAACGTAATTGTGCCCACCTTAGACATGGTTTCCATCTTTTTACGAATTGGGCTTGCTTCACCTTTTGAATTAAATAGTACAAAACCTGCTCCTATAGTAAATAATACTATTGCTATTGCAGTTCCAAAAATTATAAACATTATTTCTCCTCCTTATGTAACTCTTTCATAACTTATTTTATAGTTTCTCAGTTAGTCTTCATTATATGTTAACCCAATTGGTTTGTATGGAATTCCATAGCCTGAGTAATACTTACTGAATAGTTCATAATATTCAAGCCTTAGTCCTTGTATAAACACTACCAAGCCTTCTAAACCGATTATAAGAATATTTCCCAATATAAGAATAAATATGCCAACCGTATAGGAATTAACCATCTTTGCCATAGTTGCAAAAGCAATATATAAACCCACATGATTTAGCGCAAAGGCTCCAATTCTTATAAATGATATTATATTTGATACTACTGATAGTACTGTTTCAACTACTCCAAAACCTGCCTCCATGTAATAATCGCCAGGAGATTCTTCATAAAGCACCTTTTCTCCCTCAAAATAACGAGCTAGAGGCTGTTTCACCACCATTATCAGTAACGGAATTGCTAAAATAATCAAGTATACCATAGTGGGAAGTCCAAATACATTAAGCAGCTTATCCACTATAAATGCAATTATTCCCCAAAAGAATAGAAAACCAGCTAGCCCTTCTTTACCAAACAGACCATCTTCTAAGTCCCTTCGTTTATAAAGATTTAATAAGCTATAAATGTAACTGACGTTTATTAGAACTATACCAAGCACAATTGCACTAATAAGTATAGTATTTATATTGTCCATAGGACTTATTAAAAGATGAGGTATGACTTCCTCATTTCCAAATACGCTTCCATACAGCAGTCCAAAAATCATAGAGCTTACGCCTAGTCTAGTCAGTATTCCTCCAAAAGAAACATTCTTTATCACATACTTTAGTATTAATCCTCCCAAAAGTATTACAAAGCCCTGCCCAACATCCCCAAACATTGCACCAAACATTAACATATAGGAGATGGCGAAAAATGCAGTCGGATCTTTCTCATTATATGAAGGTATCCCATACATTTTTATTAAAGTTTCAAAGGGCTTAAAGAATGCATTGTTTTTCAACTTTGTAGGTGGTGAGTGCCCGAACTTCCTATTTTCTGCAGCTTCAGTAAGTACTATTGCTTCATCCTTCATGGCATCATTAATATCATGCTTAAATTCATCTATCTCACTTATAGGAATAAATCCAAATACGAAGAACAGTTTTTTTCCAATAGCCATCTCAGATTTTACATGTTCAATCTTCCGTTCCAAAATCAACATTGTATAGGATTTCTTAATAATCTCTTCATATTGCTCTCTACTGGATTGAACTGATTTTTTAAACTCCTCAATATCGCTTTTAGCTTTCTTGATTTCATCTTCTAAAATATTAATAATACTCTGTGTATTGCCAGTATAGCCTTGGGGGATATCTAGCCTCATAATATTAAGTGATATAAAAATTCTTTCTGCATCTCCTATAAATTCCTTAGGAGTAATTGCAGCTACTATATCTTTATCATCTACAACTCCCAAATGGATTATCACTGACGGTATGTTTTCATAATTTAGCTTAAGTTTTTTGTACTTTTCTCTAGACAAGGTAAACATATCAAACTTAAAATGCTCAAGTCCCAAAAGTGCTCCTATGTCTAGTCCTTCAGTTCTTGTATAATGAAGGTTTACTATTTGGGTTTGCTTTAATTCTATTTCTTTTGTAAGTTTATCTACTGTCTCAATTGTACTCTTTATTGTCTCATAGCTATTCTTTATATCATTCATTACATTATGATAATCAAAGGGTAAATCTATATATTCATTTACAATCTCTTGCTTTAAATCCAAAATAGAATGAAAGGACTGTATTATCTTCTCATCCTCAGAGAAATCTATAGTAGAATAATAAGGCTTTATATCTACAAGCTCCTGTAGTGCATCAATATTATCCTCTGAAGCCTTAAGCTCTAGACAATTATTGTTTAACTCGGATATTGCATTTAGCATATGCATATTACCGTTAATAACAATCATATGCGCAACTCTATCAATATCACTATTATTTCCTATTATGCTTATAACTTTCATTTTCTCAACAGACATATGCTCACACCCCTTCTCTTAGTTTCCTAATAAGGTATTTTTCTGCCTCTGCAGGTGAGATACCATATCTGATTATTTCGATAATGGAAACCAAGTCCCTTACTTCTATTTCTATAAGCGATATATATGTAAATGTAGTCATTATTGTCATGGGATTTTTTCTTTCGACTGACTTCAGCTCATAAAACATATGTCGTTCTATACGTCTTCCCATAAAAATATCTGTAGTGTCGTCTTTCTTAAACAAGAAGCTGTATCTTGTCTGAGCAGCGAGTTCATAGAACTCATCCAAATTTTTAGAATAGCACAGCTGCTTTATAAAGTCATCACTTAACCTGCTATTTAAATGAATAGTATAGTTTAGTAGCTCATCAGGACGAAGCTTAAAGAACTTTATACCTCTATATATCCATTGCATATTTAATAGATCTGCTATTATCCCCTGTCCCTTCTCTAGCACCTTAATATCCTGTTTATCAAGCTTCTCCCATTGTTTTTGCAGTATTTCGTAATAAGAAGCATCAAGCACCATTTCAAATCTAAAAAGATTCTCTTCGGTATTATTATCAAGTAGCGGCTCCAAATATCTGTAAAAAGCAGTACCCTCAAAGGCAACTATTATGTCCCTTATATGTTTAGCATTAAATACCTTTTCCTCGTCAACCTTGCTATATTTGCCAATAAAAACGCTGTTTCTAAACTGTTTTGTATCCATCCCATTGTAAACAGCCCTTGCTATTTTTTTTAGCTCCTCAATCTCATATTTTGCATATAAGGTATTTATAAACCCTTTATAATCACCATTGAAATAATGTACTATCTTATCAATATTAGTAAGCATCCTGTACTTTACTAAGCTTTCAAGTGATCCTCTATGAATATTGTTTACATCAACATTCCCTAAAATTTCTCCATATGTAGTATTACTTTTTAAATATCTAAATACATCAACAACTGTCTTTTGCTCTAGTAAATTTCTATAATCCTTACTTGAAAGAAATTCTCCCTCCAAGGTCTTAACTTTAGTATTCACTGCCGCAAATCTTGCTAAATTGCTCATACATATTACCTCGCGAAACAAATATTATTTTATGCTGCTCAACACCTTGCTCCACAATTTTTCGGTTAGCTCCTCTACAGCCTGAGACATAACCTGTTCTATTTTCATAATTCTATTATCTAACTCGGAGCTCATGGTAGCTACTTCATTCTGTGAATCTTGTATTTGGCTATTATAACTATTCTTTACTTCTTCCTTAGCAAGTTGAAGCATATTATTTATCCGTTCAATATCTTCTTTGTGATTTTTATCCAGATCCTTTAGCTCCAAATCTCGCTTCTCTGCTAATTCAACCGCCTTACGGTCTATTTCTATTAATTTTTTTACCTGCATACCAATATTGTTGTCCATATTCATCACCTTCTATTTCTATAATAAACAAATCTGTTTGTTTTACATAATTATTTTGTACAAAGTCAAAAATTTTAGTAATATAATATATTTATATCACTTTATATCATTTCCATCTATATTATAACAAAAAATGACCTATTACAAGTTTGACATCCTTTATAGATTCTACCACATATTACTAGTTAGAATACACAAAATATGATAAAATAAATAATATATTTATTTGTACATTTTGGGATATGATATACAATAAATTTTATAGATTTGAAAAAATCAAAGATACTGTAAGGAGGACAATAATTGCTAAACACTATAATTTTCGATCTTGATGGAACACTATTACCACTAGACATGGACAAATTTATGCATGCTTATTTTAATGAAATGGGAAAAGCATTTCATGATATTATTGAACCCAAGCAGCTTGTAGATAACATATGGAAAGCAACAGGAGCTATGGTAAAAAATATTGAGCATAGAACCAATGAAGAGATATTTATAGAGGCCTTCAGTAAACTGATAGGTGGAGATTTCGAAGTTTACCAGAAGCGTTTTGATAAATTCTATGACGAAGGCTTTTTAAATGTTAAGGATACAGTTAATAAACTGCCAATAATAAAAGATACAGTTAATATTCTAAAAGAAAAGGGATATAATATTGTAGTAGCTACCAATCCTCTTTTTCCAAGAAAAGCTATAATCCATAGAATAAATTGGGCTGGCTTTAAAGAGGAAGACTTTAGCTATATTACCTCTTATGAAAGCAATCATTACTGCAAGCCTCAAATACAATTTTATGAAGAAGTGCTAAGAGATATAGGTAAAACCCCCATGGAATGTATTATGGTGGGTAATGATGTAGAAGAAGATATGGTTGCAGGAAAGCTTGGCATGGATACATATCTAATTACTAACAATATAATAAAAAGAGATGATAGCGAGATTTGCTGTACTTATAAAGGCACCTATGAAGATTTTTATAGGTTTGTCACAGAGCTAAAACCAGTATAATCAAAAATCCCGAGTAATTTAAGTAATATTACTCGGGATTTTTTTTAATTAATCTTCAATCTATGGTAAGTCTTCTTACCCTTTTTTATTATAGCCTTTCCATCTTCAAAATCCTTTTGTGTTATCACAAAATCAATAGCTTCTATCTTCTCATTATTGATTGTGATACCCCCTTGAGCAACGAGTCTTCTCGCCTCACCCTTAGAAGGGCATAAACCTGTCATTACCAGTGCATCAAGTATATTAATACCACCTGCCAGCTGATCCTCACTAAGATCTGTTGTCGGTATGGACTCAGAATCGCCGCCTCCGCCAAACAATGCTTCTGCTGCTTGCTGTGCCTTTACTGCTTCTTCTTCGCCATGAATAATCTTTGTCATTTCAAAAGCCAAAGTTTTCTTTGCTTCATTAATTTTTTCTCCCGGCAAGCTACCTAAGCGTCTTACCTCTTCCATAGGCAGGAAGGTCATTAGCGCCAAGCATTTTTCTACATCAGCATCATCAACATTTCTCCAGTATTGGTAGAAATCATAAGGTGAAGTTTTCTCAGGGTCTAGCCATATAGCACCGGCTTCTGTCTTACCCATTTTCTTACCCTCACTGGTAGTAAGTAAGGTAAAGGTCATGCCATAAGCTTCTGCACCCTCAACTCTTCTTATTAAATCAGCTCCTGCTAAAATGTTGGACCATTGATCATCTCCGCCCAGCTGCAATTTTGCAGTTATATCTTCTGTATAGCTCTAGAAAATCGTAGCCCTGCATGAGCATGTAGTTAAATTCTAAGAAGGATAAACCCTTCTCCATTCTGCTTTTGAAGCATTCTGCTGTAAGCATTCTGTTTACAGAGAAGTGTACCCCTATCTCTCTTAAAAAATCTACATAATTTAGCTTCAGCAGCCAATTAGCATTGTCCTCTATTATTGCTTTACCATCTTCAAACTCAATAAACTTCTCAAACTGTTTTTTAAAGCATTGTACATTGTGATCAATATCTGCTCTAGTAAGCATCTTACGCATGTCTGTCTTACCTGTCGGGTCTCCTACCATGCCTGTGCCACCGCCAATCAAGGCAATTGGTCTATGTCCTGCTCTTTGCATATGAGCCATAGCCATAACTGTAAGAAAATGTCCTATTGTAAGGCTATCAGCTGTTGGGTCAAAGCCTATATAAAAGGTGACAGACTCCTTCCCTAAAAGTTCTCTTATTTCATCTTCATGTGTAGTTTGTTGTATAAAGCCTCTTTCCTTAAGAACGTCAAAAGCATTTACTTTGTTCATAACGCACCTCCTAAATTATTTTTGAAAACAAAAAAAGCCTTCATCCCGAAAGGGACGAAAGACTCGCGTTACCACCCTAATTGACTACATCTATATCGATGCAATCCACTTATTTATGAGTACATACATACTCTCTTCCTCTATAACGGCGGAAGCTTCCGGCACAACCTACTTTTATTTCAGTCTGCAGCTCAAGGGTGTATTTCTTATCTAGCTCATATCGACTCTCACCTAGGACTTTTATAATCAATTATAAAATATCCACGTCGACTCTCTTAAATGTAGCATAAATTTTACTTTTCCCTGTCATAGCTTTTAGAAATTTATTATTACTATTATAGTCTCATAAGCTTATTGTGTCAATAAAATTTTTAATAATTCAATTAACTCTTTACATCTTCTTTGGTTGAAAATATCCTCCCAGAGATGACCTTACATCCATGGTAGTAATGAAAGCTCCTATATCCTGCTCATTTACAATCTGTTGTAGCTGCTTTAACTTCTTTCTCTCTGATATTACATTTAACATATAGCTACTTCCTTCCATGCCTTGTCCTTCAAATATAGTAACCCCAAATCCAACATCTCTCAATCTTTCTACTATCTCAATATTTAGATCCTTTATTATTATCTGAACAAGCAACCTTCCTATAGAAAGTTTCTCCTCAAGCTTACTTCCCACAAAGTTTCCACTTGCATAACCCAAGCAATAGGCAAGAATAAGCACAGGTTGATCTATATTTCCTACAACCTTACCCAGAACTATTAAATATATCATAACCTCAAAAAAACCTATAAATGTTGCAACCTTTCTATGTCCCTTTACCAACAAAATAGTTCTTAGAGTTCCCATGGAAACATCTGTGATTCTTGCAAAAAATATAAATAAAGCTTGTAATAATAAATCCATTTTAATCCTCCAGTATACATTCTATTATAGTTTAATGTTATGCAAGAAACATTAAACATTGAATTCTAAATGTGCAAAACATATATGTTTCATTTTACTGTATAAAAACCTATATAGTAAAGAGCTGTATCTAGTAATGATTTTTACATATTAATAACACTTTTCTATAAGTAGTAACTTATACCAGATTATCTTTATTATATTTTTTATAAAAATAAAGACAATAATAATATAGATAATAAGCACAGAACATTATGTTTATTAAATATATTATTTTGAAAGGAGTTATATAATGAATAAAAGCAAAAAAATATTTGCATTATTTGTGATATTAACAGTAATTGTATGGAGCTTATCTGCATGTGTTTCTAATCCAGTAAGAAAGCCTATAAACAACGATACAAACAGCTATAGGAATAATAACCTAAACATTAACACTCCATATACAGCACAAAACAACCAAAACAATAACAATAATAACAATAGAGTAAATGACGGTTTCCAGACCTCCTCACTGTTTTCAAAGCTTGATTATAGCTATGCAACTATAATACCTTCAAACATAAATGTACGTTCTGGCCTAGTACTGATGGAAATATAGTTGCAACTCTAAAAGCTAGTGATAAGGTGAAGGTCATAGGAAAGCTTAATGGATGGTATGTTATAAATATACCAAATACAACTAAGATAGGTTGTATTTCACCAAACTATGCAAAACTTTACTCTGCCCAGCCTGCCTCAACAGAACCGACAGCGACTAAGCCTATACCTAAAACTACTACTCCAGCCAACATAGGTACAACACAAGGCGCAAATACTGGAACCAAAGCAGGTGCAGACAATACCGGTGCTACCGCCAACACACCGACTGCTACAGGAACAGGTACACTTTCATCTCAAGGTTCAAGAATTTTACAGCTAGCAAATGCAGAAAGAGCTAAGGTGGGAGCAAAACCTTTAAAAGCAAGTACTGATTTAAATAAACTTGCTTCAATGAAGTCCCAGGACATAGTTGATAACAATTATTTCAGCCATCAGTCGCCTACTTACGGCTCACCTTTTGATATGATGAAAACCTACGGTATAAGCTATATGTATGCTGGGGAAAATCTTGCGATAAATAAAGATGCAGATGCAGCTCATAATGCATGGATGAACTCCGAAGGGCACAAGAAAAACATATTAAATCCTGATTTTACAGAGTTAGGTATTGGTCTTTATCCAAAAGGAAATGGAAGTTACGCTTATACTCAGATGTTCATAGGAAAATAGATAAAGATGACCCATGATATGAAAAGTGCACCCCAATTTGGAGTGCACTTTATATGTATTTCCTAATTAATATCTTTAATTTGTTTTAGAATATAAAAATCTATGTAGCCTAATATCATAGCTATAAAAAAGATAACGAGAGATATATCTAATGTAATATAGGACAAAAATAAAAAACTATAAGCTGTATATAATGTAGTAAAAGCTAAATATAATATATCCACAGCTACTACAAATTTGGTCATTTTGATCAGATGTTTATTGTACTTATATACTCCAAAAGAACATATAAGAAAAATAATTCCTACAACAAAACCAATGTAATATAGTTTGCTGTTAAGTTGAAAATTGAGTATTTTAAAGTATTCTTCAGTTGAAATACCTATATACGAACCATAAAGTAAAATTATGCTCTTTATCAATAAAAATACTGGAATTATCTTTTTCATAAATACACCTCAATTTTTATTGTATAAAATATGTTATATATATGTAATATACCAATTATGCACATAAATGTAAACCAGAGAATATCCTATAAGAATTGACAAGCTTACCTTAATGCTACATAATATAAAAAGTAACTTGTCATTGAGGAGGAAATATATGAGAATGAGGCATAAGCCCTATGCAGTTGATAATATGCTTGAGCATCCTGATCTAGTGCTTTTTAAGCCTATCCTGTATAAGGGAAAATGGGCAGAGCAATTTGGAAACTCTAATCCTATTTATGTAGAGTTAGGAATGGGTAGAGGTCAATTTATTACTACAAATGCTAATAAAAATCCTAATATAAACTATATCGGTATAGAAAAAAAGAACGAGGTAGCATTGATTGCTATGCAACGAGCTTTATCTAATGATATGCCTATGCAGAATCTTAAAATACTGCCAACAAACATAGACTTTATAACTGAGATTTTTGGTGAAGGTGAAATAGATACATTGTATATTAATTTTTGTGACCCATGGCCTAAAGATAGACATGCAAAGAGAAGATTAACCCATAAGAAATTTCTAAATGTATATAGAAACCTTTTAAAACCAGGAGCAGAAATAATTTTTAAAACTGATAATAGAGAGTTATTTGACTTTTCTATCGAGGAATTCCAGGAATCTAGCTATGAAATAACAGAAATAACCTATGATTTGCATAAGCTTGAGGATCCAGATAATGTGATGACCGAATACGAAAAGAAATTCTCTGAAATGGGTGTAAAAATCAATAGGCTTAAAGCCATTATACAAAAATAGGACAATTGCCAAGAAAATTGTCCTATTTTGTATTTATCTAACTATACCACTGCTTTATTTTATCTATCTTTGTTATTATTATGTTTGTCTTTTCTAGCTCAATAGACTTTTCCTTCTTAAATGCAGCCAGTACTCTTATAACAGTCTCCCTAGTAGTACCTACTATATCTGCAAGCTCTTGTCTTGATATTCTAATATCTAGCTCAATGCCTCGGTCAGTTTTCTTTCCATGTTCCTCTGCAAGCTTCACAAGAGCTTGAGCTGTTCTTCCAAAGGTATCATAAAGAGCCAAGTTTCTTACCTTGTTCTGCGCCTCGACCAGCCTATTGTTTAGATATTTAATCAACTCAAGAGAAAGCATAGGATTTTCAACTATTAGCTTTTCTAAATCGCTGTTCTTTATAATGCCAATTTGTGTATCCTCCAGCACTTCTGCTGTAGCAGGATATGTTGTATTTGTAAATAAGGTTACTTCTGCGAATACATGTCCCTCATTTAAAATATGTAATATATGTTCTCTTCCATCACTAGAAATCTTATAAATTTTCACCATGCCTGATTTTATATAGAAAAATGCCTCGCCTGGCTCTCCCTCCATAAAAATTATCCTGCCCTTAGAATACGCCCTTGTCATCGATATACCATCTATTTTTTGTAAATATTCCTCTCCAAGCTGAGTAAATATACTTATTTGCTTTAAATAATCATATTTTGTCATATTGACCTCCTGCAAAGAAATTTTCTATATATAGCAGTAAAACCTACTTCATTTGCTATTATCGCTGAAAATATCATTAAGCATCCGATAATCATTTTAAGAGTCATTGTCTCATGCCAAAAGAGTACCGAAGCTAATGCTCCAAATACTGATTCCAAGCATAATATTATTGCAGCGTGAGTAGATGGTGTATTCCTTTGAGCAAGATTTTGTATTAATAGAGCTGCTAATGTGCTAAGAAGTGCAGAATACAATATTCCACTCCATATACTAACACCAGTTAAAACTGGCGCAGGCTCAAAAATAATAGCTAATAAACTGCATACTATGCCTGTAAATAGCACTTGTATAGTTGCTAAGACAAAGGTATCAATCTTACTTGCAAAATGTCCTATAGCCACTATATGAAAAGCATAAAATATGGCACATAAATAGGTAAGAAAATCACCAGCTCCAATTATAATATTTTCATTTACTGAAATCAAAGAAAGTCCAAAGAAAGCAATAATGGCTGTAATAACCGCCTTTGTTCCCGGATACTTCTTTGTAAATATTATCATAATAAAAGGTACCAATACTACATTTAAACCCGTGATAAAGCTTGATTTTGCTGGCGTTGTAAGATGCGCTCCAAATGTCTGTGTTATAAAGCCTAAGGACAAAAACGCTCCTACTATACAGCTGCTTTTTATATCCTGCCAAGAAGCTTTTCTTATTCTTGGTAAAAATATAATTACCATTAATATGCCTGCAATCATAAATCTTATTGCCAAAAAGTACAGTGGAGTCATTAGCGCTAAAGCATTCTTGGTCACAACAAAGCCTCCACCCCAAACCATAGCAACCAAGAGCAAGCTAATATCCCATAGTAAAGTCTTTGATAGAACTCTTTTCTTCAACTTAACCCCTCACTCAAAACAAATTTATGTTTTCATTATACAGTAAAACTAGTATTATTCACATCATAGCTTCCATAGCTCTATAAAACTTCTTAATGAATTCTATTTTGTGTATACATATAGTATAATATTTCTTAAGGAGGGATTGATATGGATTTTTTCAATGATTTAGGTAAGAAAATAGGTAAAACTGCAAAAACTGTAAGCAAGAAGTCAGAAGGATTAGTAGAGGTTACGAAGCTAAATCTATCTATTGGCAACGAGGAAGATAAAATAAAGAAAATGCTAATAGAAATAGGCAGCGAAATTTATGGAAAATTTGCTGAGGGTGAGCATTTTGATCAGTATGTTGATGATAAATGCACTCAAATAAAGCAAGTAGAATCAAATATTTTAGAGCTTCGAAACAAGGTTATGAAAATAAAAGGACATAAGACATGCCCTGGTTGCAACACAGATATTGAAGATGAAGTAAAATTCTGTCCCAACTGTGGAAGCAAAACAGAAGAATAGTTTTAAATAGAACAAAACTCCCCGTTTGCACGAGGAGTTTTGTTGTATTTAAAATCTAATTACCTGCCGTCTCATGCCAATATTTAATATTAGCCCCATAGCCAGCATATTTGTAAGCAGTGAGCTTCCCCCATAGCTTATAAACGGTAGTGGTATTCCTGTAACGGGCATAACACCCATTGTCATTCCTATATTCTCCAAGATGTGGAACAGGTACATTGCTGTAATGCCAACACAAATAAGCATCCCATAAGTATCCTTGGCCACTTTTGCAATGTGTATACATCTTAATAGCAATATAGTAAATAATACTATAATAGCAACTGCTCCAATAAATCCAAGCTCTTCTCCAAGCACAGAGAAAATGAAATCTGTATGCCTTGCTGGTATAAATCCACTATTGTTTAAAGTTCCATTAAACAAGCCTTCTCCAAAGAATTGTCCAGAACCAATAGCTGTCTTTGATTGTATAACATGATAGCCACTCCCTCTAGGATCTAACTCTGGGTTTAAAAAAACTAGTATACGACTCTTTTGGTGTGGCTGTAAAAGAAACCACATCAAAGGAGAGCCTGCTAAGAATCCACCTATAGCCCCAATAATATACTTATAGTTTATACCAGCTGCAAATATCATGATGGCGGAAATAAATAAGAAAACTAAGGCAGTTCCCATGTCATTTTGAATAAGTATTAGAGCCACTGGAACAAGGATATAAATAATACTGACTGAAATATCCTTAATAGAATTTAATTTATCCTTTCTCGTCTCCAAATGCTTCGCAAATGCTAAAATAAAGCCTACCTTTACAATTTCTGCAGGCTGGAAGTTTATGGGGCCAAGGTCAATCCAGCTTTTTGCTCCATATTTTTCAGATCCTATAATTAATACAGAAATCAACAGCAAAATATTAATTATATAAATTGCGGTCTGCATATCTCCAAAGCTATTGTAATCCATCAGCAGCAAAAACATTACAGCAATTATACCTAAAACAAATGCTACCATTTGTATCGTTATATATTTAGTTGTTCCTCCGCTTGTAGCCTGAGTTGCACTGGCTATTCCTATAATTCCTATAATTATTAGTATTACTGTTATTACAACAATGCCAAAGTCAATATTTCTTATAAGCTTGTGATCTACAATATTGTTATATCTCATAATATATTACCTTTCCTTTGTTTTACATATATCGCACTATTTCATAAATATAAATTGTTTAGTGCGATATGTTTGAATCATTTGTATATATTGATTTTAGCATAAGTATTTATTTGTACAAGGCTATTTTGTAACAATTTCACCCGTTCTTAAATCAACAGTCATTATCCAATACCCATATCTCTTTGATTTATGCGGCTTGAAGAAGGTATAGCCTCTCATGCTGTAATATCTTTCCTCTTGTTTATTATACATGCCAGGCATTCCAAACATAATATGTTTTGCATACTTCTTATCTCTGCTTTCTCGGTCATATTCCACTCCGATTATATAATCCTTTCTACCTATCATCATAACACAGTCATTCATCATAAAAGGATAACCCAACGGCATTATAGAACCCACGAAAGGAATAGTTGCGTTGTTTAGAAGATATATATCGTCTTCTACCTTAAACCACTCTTCTCTGGATTCTTCATCCAAAAATGGCTCATATTTTTTCAATCTTCCTAAAACCTTCATGAGTCGTCTATGCATAGGATTCTCATGATAGGAATGTTTATCTTCATCATAATCTTTTTCATGATTCTTTTTTGTCTCTGTCATCACTGTCGCTATCGCTGTCACTATCTCTGTCGCTATCTTCATCATAGTAAAAATTCTTGTAATCTATATCTACACAATCCATTTGACACTCATCATGGTGAATTTGTTCATAATGAACTGGTTTTTGCTTTGGTTCTGGTTCTGATTGAGACTCAATTATAAACTTTGCTTTTATCTCTGTTTGAGTCTCCATGTACTGAGTTTTTTTCTTAATCTCTTCTTTGAGTTGCTCTTGTACTTCTTCAACCTCAGGAATTTCAATGACTTCTGGTATTTCTGGCATTTCAGGTACTTCTATTAATTCAGGAGCTTCTATTACAACAGGCTCTTCTATTACAATAGGCTCCTCTATTATTACTTCTTCAACCTCTTCGACTATCTCTTCTTTTTTAGGAATAATTACAGGCTGCTCTATGGGAATCTCTACCTCCACAGGCTTTGTCTGCACAGGTGTTACTACCTCTTCAAGCTTCTCTGTCTTCTTATCTATTCTATCATAGGTCTTATTAATAATATTATATCCATTCTTCCATTGTATCTTGTCTCTCCCAGTATAACCAGATAAAGGAATACCAGTATTTGATGATACTGCCGCAACCAGAAAATCTGTTATCTTCATACCGCTTTTCATAACACTGTCAGCATCAAACTCTATGTTCAGCTCTCCTCTGCCTGTTCCGTCAACCATTATTCTTCCCATATCTACAGCAGCTTTCTTACTTGGAGCTATTAGAAGCATATGATACTCAACCCTGTCTCTATTTTTTACATTTTGTGCATAAGCAGTTAATTTCCCTTTCCCGTTTTTAATCTCAAGTTTTACATAGCCTGTTGGAATTTTTCCTGCAGCAAGCTCGTATCCCTTATCGTCTTCCTGAAGTATAATAAAATATCTCTTATATTCATTATTTAAAGGCACATAATAACCCCCTTTTATACATAGTCATTACTAATATATGAACAAGGGGGTTGTTTGTGAACCTATTTATAAAATATTTCTAAAGTTATTGAAAAGCTTGTTTGTTATATTTGCATATTCTTGTAAAGACAGCGTTTCACCTCTTCTATTTTCATCAATATCTACACTAGCAAGTATATCCTTAAACTGTTCCTTGGTAGGTCCCAGATTGCCAGCTGTCAATGCATTTAAAAGAGTTTTTCGTCTTTGTCCAAAAGCAGACTTCACAACTCTGAAAAAAAGCTTCTCATCCTCTACTTCAACAGCAGGCTTTGACAGTATATCTAGCTTTAATACAATTGAATCTACCTCCGGCTGTGGAATAAATGAACTTGGTGGTACCAATAAAAGCTGAATAGGCTTTGCATAGTACTGAACTGCTACAGATAGAGATCCATAGACCTTGCTTCCCGGTGCCGCCTTTATTCTATCTCCAACTTCCTTTTGTACCATTATAGTTATGCTACTTAGGTTTAATCGTTCCTCTAACAGCTTCATTATTATGGGAGTTGTTATATAGTAAGGTAGATTTGCTACTACCTTTACTGTGTTATTACCAAAATGCTCTTCCAATAGACCTTTGATATCTACTTTTAATACATCATGATTTATTACCTTAACATTGTCGTATCCAGAAAGTGTCACATTAAGAACAGGTATAAGCTTCTTGTCAATTTCTACTGCTACTACCTTTCCCGCGCTTTCACAAAGCTTTTGTGTCATAGATCCCATACCAGGACCAATTTCTAAAACATAGTCTTCCTTAGTAAGCTCGGCACCTTCTATAATTTCATCAAGAATACCCTTATCTATAAGAAAATTCTGCCCCAATCTTTTGCTCATACGAAACTCAAATTTCTTTAGTAGCTCCTTAGTATTTGATGGAGTAATAACATTATTCATTATTTTCATCCTTTGCAATTTTATTAAACATATTTTCATAGGCAGCTTCAAATTCCTGACGACTTATACCAAATACATTCAGCCGAATCAGAAATTGCTTGGAATTTGCATATCCAAGTCCTAGTGCCGCACCCAGTTGCTTCCTTCTTCGTACTGATTCTGGCAACCCTGTAAGCCCATACTCTATCATATCTGCAATAGTAAACTCAACCCTTTTTTCTGAGCTTTCTGCTTTTGCCATATCTAGAGCTTTTAGTATCGCTTCAGGAGAAGCATTTTCCACGCCGATGTCATTTTCAAATTCTGCATCCTCTGCAGGTATGAAGGCATGCTTAACTCCCTTAACCTTGTTAGCAATGATCCTCCTTATTTTCTCACCCATGAAGTCTGGATCAGTAAGCACAATCACCCCTTGTTTTTGCTGTGCCTTACGTATAAGCTCCAAAGTCTGCTTAGTTAATCCAAAGCCGCTTGTAATAATTATCTCAGCTTCTACTGCCTTTTTTACAGCAGCAACATCGTTTTTTCCTTCTACTACAATTAATTCCTTAATCAATATTATCCCCCGCATTATCCTTTAATAACATAATCTCTATTAAATAATACTACCTTATGTTGCCCAAACCAAATTTAATCCACAGAATATTCTCCTGTGGATTAATAATTGATTTTAAAATTTGTATTTAGGTTTATCTAATACATAAACCTTTACTGTTCGTTTACCATACCTTCTTACATCTGTTGGAGAATCGTAATACAGGTCTATTCTATTTCCCTTAATCGCACCGCCAATATCTGCCGCCAATGCTTCACCGTAGCCCTCTATATAAAGCCATGTGCCTAAGGGTATTACTCTAGGATCAACTGCTGCTATACCTGGTCTAACTCTAAGCCCGGAGTATGTTATACCATAGTGTGAATCTCCAGGATTTTTACCACAGCTTTCATAGCTTACATCATAAGCAGTAGAAGTCATCTTTATAGCTCTGGTAAAACCAATCTGCCCTCTAGAGGTTATAAGAGTTGTCTTTGCACCTTCCTCTATAATGCCATTTATGGGCTCCTTGATGATTTTCTCACTAACTATTTGTTTGCTTACTTCTTTGCCATCTTCATAAACTACCTTAATTGAAACCTGTTTTTCTCCACGCTGTCCTTTTCTTACAACATTAACAAAACCTTTTGCTAAGCTATCAAGCTTCTTGACTTCATTTTTAAAGTCAACTTGTACTTTCTGGTCTACTAGCTTTTCTTCTACTCTTATAACACTTACTTCCATATCATCTTTTATTTCTGCATTCATTGCCGGCTCTACCTTATCCTTGCTTCCAACAAGAACTTTAGCTTCGTCTAGTGCATTTTCAACCGTAGTAGCAGTTGTCATTATGAACATATTGCTATCCTTGGTTTTAATGTTTACTTTTTTAGCTCTTTGAATACTTATACTTAAACCGTCTTCCAACTTATCTGTCATAGAAATATCAACTTTATCATATGGTCCAATTTTTATATTTTCTTCGTTTAGTGCATCCTCTACTGTATTCTTAAAAGTGCTAATTTTAATTTCTTTTTCTGAATCGAATACAATTATATCCTTTTTCATCCAACCATAGACCAAAGATGTAGTAAGTACTAAGCAAACCATTATAACGGCTGCAAGCTTAACATAAATCATACTTTTGCCATTATTTATGCTTATCTTCATTACTTTACCTCCTTCTGGTAACTTGTAGTAATTTTAACTGCTTTTATTCTTATTGTCAAATTTTCTTCCACTATATTGTATTTCTACAGTCTTCTTCCATCGTTATAGACTGTAAAATACACTTATATAAATCTCACTATTTATTACAATTAGATATATTAATGAGGTTTATATTATTACAATATATTAATAGAACTTGTCTTTTATGTATTATTAACAAGAAGAACATTATTATACAACAAATATCCCAGATTAGGTATTCCATATATTTTGTCTTAGGTGACACACATAGAGCAAATTTCGTTGCATTGGTGTGACACATATCCTATCTTTATATGTTAAAAAACAGCTTACCGTTTTCTAAGGTCTTCTGCGCCACTTCCTCAAAGCTAATGCCTTTTATCTCCGCTATCTTCTCTGCAACATATCTTACATAGCCTGAGTAGTTTCGCTCTCCCCTATGAGGAACAGGAGTGAGATAAGGACTATCCGTTTCTATTAGTAACATGTCCAATGGCACTTCCTTTACTACATCAACAGTCTTCATTGCATTTTTAAAGGTAATTGGACCGCTAATGGATAGATAAAATCCCAGTTTAAGACACTCTCTAGCCATTTCAACACTGCCTGAAAAGCTGTGCAACACCCCACCCATGCCTTTCACATTCATCTTTTTAAATATGTCCATTACATCTCCATGGGATTCCCTATCATGTACTATAATAGGAAGCTTTAACTGCTTTGCAAGGTCAATCTGCTCTATAAACCTCTGCTTTTGTATCTCTCTAGGTGAAAGATCATAGTGATAATCAAGACCTATCTCCCCAATTGCCTTTACTCGTGGATTGTCTGCCAAGCTCCCTATTACATTCAACGTATCTTTATCCATAGATTTTGCATCATGAGGATGTATCCCTACTGCAGCATATATAAAATCATATTGTTTAGCCAAGGCTATAGATTTTAGAGAGGTTCGCATGTCACAGCCTACATTTATTATAAGCTCAACACCCTCATCTCTGCACTGCCCGATAACCTTGTCGCGATCCTCATCAAATCTGCTATCATCTAAATGTGCATGTGTATCAAACAACATATTGTTATTCCTTCCTTCGTCTAGCTTACATCGGCTCCTGACTTTATTTCAGACATTGGAGTTACCAAAGTAAGTGTATTATTATCAGATGCTGCCAATATCATACCATTGGACTCTATTCCCCTTAGCTTTACAGGCTTCAGGTTTGCCACAAGCACAACATACTTACCGATAAGTTCTTCTGGCTTATAATGCTTAGCTATGCCGGAAACCACCTGTCTTTTTTCTTCCCCGACCTCAAGCTGTAGCTTAAGAAGCTTATCAGCACCTTCAACCTTTTCACATTCTAAAACCTTAGCAATCTTTAATTGAACCTTATCAAAGTCATCAATTGTGATAAATCCATCATTTGAGGTAGGTTCTTCCTTCTTTTTCTCTTCAACCTTTGGCTGTTCCATAACTAAAGTCTCTTTCTCACAATCAGCACTTATTTCTGCCAGCTTCTTAGCTTCATCAATTCTTGCAAAAAGTGGCTTTGCTTCATTTACCTTGCTGCCTACAATTGTGCCGTTAAAGGCCTTAATGCTATCCCAGTCTGTTCTCTGTGCATTAATTTGTCTTTGAATTTCCACAGCTGTATCAGGAATAAAAGGTACTAAAAGTATTGAAGCTACCCTGATGCTCTCCAACAAATTATAGAGAACAGTTGCAAGTCTTGCCTTGCTGTCTTCATTCTTAGCAAGCACCCAAGGCTGTGTCTCATCAATATATTTATTGCTTCTCTTAAGCAATGTGATAACCTCGTCTAAGGCATCTGATACCCTATACTCATTCATTTTTTCCTCAACCTTACCTGGTGTTGCAAGTGTAAGATTGATAAGCTCCTCATCCAAGCTCTCCTTTGCAGAAGGCTCAGCTATTACTCCATCAAAATACTTATCAACCATAGTTATAGTTCTGTTTACAAGATTGCCTAAATTGTTTGCCAAATCACTGTTTATTTTGGCTATAATATGCTCATAGGTCATATTTCCGTCCTGTGCAAAAGGCATTTCCTTAAGCAAATAATACCTTACAGCATCCAGTCCAAAATATCTCACTAAATCCTCTGCATAAATTACGTTTCCCTTTGACTTAGACATCTTATCCTTGCCCTGAAGCAGCCATGGATGACCATAAACCTGCTTAGGCAATTCTTCACCTAGAGCCATAAGGATTATAGGCCAATATATAGTATGGAATCTTACTATATCCTTTCCTATTATATGCACATCTGCAGGCCAGTACTTTTTGAAAAGCTCTCCGTTCTCGCCCTCAGGATCATAGCCTAAAGCTGTAATGTAGCTGGATAGCGCATCTATCCACACATATACTACGTGCTTATCATCAAAGTTAACAGGAACTCCCCAGTTAAAGGAGGTTCTAGATACGCAAAGATCCTGCAAGCCCGGCTTTATAAAATTATTTATCATCTCGTTCTTTCTAGCATCAGGCCATATGAAGTCAGGATTCTCCTCTATATGCTTTATAAGTCGGTCTGCATACTTTGACAGTCTGAAAAAATATGCTTCCTCGCTTGCCTTCTGCACATCTCTGCCACAGTCAGGGCATTTGCCATCAAGAAGCTGTGACTCTGTATAGAAGGATTCACAAGGAGTGCAGTATAAACCCTCATAGGAGCTTTTATAAATATCTCCCTGGTCATACAGCTTTTTAAATATCTTTTGCACCGCTACCTCATGTTCCTTGTCCGTTGTACTTATGAACTTATCATAGCTTACGTTCATGAAGTCCCAAATTCTTCTTATCTCTCCTGCAATCTTATCTACATGAGCCTTTGGAGTTATTCCATCACTTTCTGCCTGTTCTTGGATTTTTTGACCGTGTTCATCTGTACCAGTTAGAAAAAACACATCATAACCTGTCAATCTCTTAAATCTTGCAATAGAGTCTGAAAGCACCGCTTCATAAGTATTTCCGATATGAGGTATTCTTGAGGTATATGCTATAGCAGTCGTCATATAAAACTTTGGTTTACTCATTTTTTCTTTCCTCCTTTTTATTCAAAAAACAAAAGAGGCTTCCCCCCACCATGGGACGAAGACCTCGTGTTACCACCCAAATTTATATTTGCATCGCTGCAAAAATCTCTATAAGTGACTTGCTACTGCGCATCACCCTGCCTACTAACGGTGGCTGCCGTTGCTAGCTAAGTATTACCTCACCAGCACAGTTCAGGGGCCATGTTCGGTCAATCAAGTGTACCGGCTTTCACCAAGGATAAAAAATCCAACCCGGCTCTCTAGGACATTTCAATCAACTTACTCTTCCCATCATTACCTTTAATATATTTTCCAACTTATTGATAAAAATATACACCAATTACATGCTGTTGTCAATAATTCTGATATTTTATTTAATTAAAATTGTGCATACAATTATCGCACCTATTACTCCTGCTAAATCTGCTATCAAAGCTGCTACCAATGTATGCCTAATATTCTTTATACCTACAGAGCCATAATATACAGTAATTGTATAAAAAATCGTCTCTGTGCTGCTCATTATGACACTTGCAACTATACCCTCAAAGCTATCAGGTCCCACCCTTTTTAATATATCTGCCAATACACCCAATGCACCGCTTCCTGATAAAGGCTTCATAATTACCAAGGGCATTATATCCTTTGGAATTCCCAAAGCATTGGTTATTGGACTTAATATATATAGTATAAAGTCTAATCCACCGGATTGTCGAAGCATTCCCACTGCCAAAAGCATAGCTGCTATGTATGGGAAAATCCTATATGTAATCAGCAAGCCTTCCTTTGCTCCCTCTATAAAAACCTCATAGACCTTTACACCTTTTATGTAACCATATGTCAAAATAAAAAGTATTATCAAAGGTATTATATAGCTCATCTATCACCTCCGGTTGTCTTCTCTAACAGTTTGCATACAATAATACCTGTTGTAAGCGCAAACATTGAGGTTATCAAAGCAGGAAGTATTATAATTCCTGGATTTGTAGAGCCAAGTGATGACCTTAGTGACAGCACTGTTGCCGGTATAAGTTGTGGAGGTGCAGCATTTATGACAAGAAATAAACACATAGCATTGGTGGCAACATCCTTTTTTGTATTTAATCTTTGTAGCTCATCCATGGCTTTTAAGCCCATAGGTGTTGCAGCATTCCCCAATCCCAGCATGTTTGAGGTAATGTTCATAACCATAGCACCCATAGCATTGCCTTTTGATGGAAGCTCATTGAAAATCAATCTCAACACAGGTCTAATTATTAAAGAAAGCTTATCTACCAAGCCGGACTTTTCTGCTACCCTAAGCACTCCGCACCAAAGCACCATACCTCCTACAAGTCCAAGAGCCAGTTCTACAGAGGTTCCCAAAGAACGAAATATTTCCTCGCTCAAAAGCCCCAACCTACCATTTGTAGCCGCAAAAGCCACCGCTATAGCTATCATAAAAAACCATATCTTATTTATCAAAAGAAATCCCACCATTCGTTGTATATTAGTACAATGTATGGTGGGGCAATGTTATTTATTCTTTATTGTTTTCTCCTATAAACCGTAATACTGCATTATTGAATTCCCCCTGCTTCTCAAAGCAAGCAGCATGTCCTGCATCGTTTATAATCAGTAAGCTTGAATCTTCAATACGCTCATGTATCATTCTAAGCTCTTGTATAGGTGTTATTACATCCAAGTCTGAAGCTATGCACATGGTAGGTACTTTTATTGCATGGATTTGATCTAGTATATCATAGCTTCTGGTGCTGCCTAGAAGCTTTATAAATGCATCAAACCACGACTTTTTGAGTACTTTACCAAAGGCTTTTTCTCTTCCTTTTAGCCAATTCCGATTATTCTCATAAAAGACCGATGAGTATATAAAGGGCATTGTCAGTTTAAAATATATCTCACCATCATACAGTCTTGCAGCTTCATGCCACGAGTCCACTATTGCTCCTAAATGCTTTGTTACTCTTGCAGTAGTATTACTTAACACAAGGCTCTTTAACATATACTGATACTTCAAAGCAAACAACATAGCTACCTTTGCACCATAAGATGTTCCTATAATATGTACCTTTTCTATATTCAGCTTATCAAATAATGCCTTTAGGTCTTCTACATGAATGTCAATAACAAAATCCTCATTTACATATTGAGATCGACCTTGATTACGAAAATCAATTCTTAATAATCTATAGCTCTTAGTATACACAGGTACAAAATCATACCAGTTAGTAGTATTCATCATTATCCCATTTAGTATTACGACAGTCTCGCTACCGCTTCCATTTAGCTCATAAAATATTTCTACCTCATTTATAATTTCCTTTGGCAAATTTAATGCCCTCCTAGCAAATAAAATTTATTTTTAGACTAGGTCAAATAGCCTGTCCACTTCATATAATGCTATTAGCACGTTATAAGGAGTGATACAAATGTCACAATTGCCATTCTTCTGTCCTTATATGAATCAAAATAATGAGGACGAAGAAGATTTCCGTTCACCAGACTTTACAATGCCATTTGGTCCGTGGCAGACCATCAATGGTGCCCCAAGGAGAATTCCCTCCAGGCACCTCCACCATCCATTACCCCTCAATTTTCCCAAGGTCAGGGAATAGGAACTTTTGCAGTTGATCCAGGATCAATAAGACGATGCAGATTCCATTTTGTATTTATAAGACTCAATAACGGTCGTCAATTCTGGGCTTGGCTCACCTTTGTAGGTCGTACCTCAGTAGCAGGATACAGATGGAATGGGCGCAGGTGGGTATATTTTGGTATAGATTTAAGAAGAATAGACGAATTTATATGCTTTTAAACAAGAAACTCTCGATCTTTTTGATCGAGGGTTTCTTATTATCATCATGTACGTGTTTCGTTAATTATGCTGTAAAGCTTGTTTTTAAAGCTTTTTACATCTCCTTCAAATATTACAATATGTATATCCATTTCTTTCGCTCTTTGATATGTCATATCCTTACGCTCTGGTTTTTCTGTAGACACCAATATCTTTATTACTCTGTTTCCTCCGAGATGATCTGCATATACCTCAAGCTCATTTAATTCATCTACATCGTATTTGTTTGTATCCTTGCAGGAAACACAAACCAGATGTGATCCTACCGCGGCTACTACATCTAGCTCATTACGTACCTTTACAGCTTCATCCCAAACAAATAACATACCACTTATTACATTTTCAATATCTTTTATTTCCTTTATACACCTATATGTCAAAGCCTCAAGCCAACAACCAGCCATCATAACAAAGGTTTTTGTCTCTTTATTTACAAATTCAAACCTTGCATGATCTGAGTTTAGCCTATACTGTTTTATCATATTTCCTTTGGACAGTTCTGATAAGAAGTCATTCAAATACCTAATTTGAACAGTTTTAAGCCCTCCCGTAATAATTTCAATTTCCATAGGATACTGCTCAAACTGCTTAACAATTTGAGAGTTTCTAAAAATTCCTTTAACCTGCTTCCAAGCCACATAGTCACTCACCATAAAATCAACCAACTTCTTAAATTCTTCTTTCTCATATAGCACTGTAGAGTTGTTTATTATCTCAGCTCCTGTGCTGCAAACTAAATCCTCCACAGATAGCTCTAAATCTATGTGTACAATTTCTTCTACGCTTTCCTCAATTTTTAAAATTTTATTGCTGTCATTATCAACATATATCAAAGTCATATCACTGTCTTGAGCAGCCTTATATGTAAGTATGCTCATAAGCTTGGTGCCTCCAGATAGATTTATGAAGGTATTTTCATAATTATATTTATAAATAACCTCACGTATATCCGCTTCTGTCATATTTTTAATAACGAGCTCCTCCGTTTGTACATTAGGTAACTTTCTAGACACGCACTCTTTAACATTGCTATAGTATTCCCTGTCATTTTCAAAGCCTATATAAACAATATTATCAGGTTTTAGGTTTAGCGCTGCTACTATATTGCTATGATTGTATTTCCCCAGAATATTAATTAAAGTCTTGCATTTCATTGTTCTCACTCCTATAAATATTTTTGCGTTTTACACTAAACAATGTGGAATTCTTTACTATTAAATAATTAGAGTAATATATATAATAAATATTCCATATTCATACATCTATTATACCTTAATATCCTTACAATATATAAGCTATTATATATCTCATTTATTATTTCTATGCTTTTATCGTATGTAATTCCCTAAAGCTAAAAGAACATATAAATGAATAAAAAAAAAGATGCAGTTCTCACTGCATCTAAAGAGATGTTACTTTACTTCTTTATCATTATCTTAGCGTAGCTATTATCTCTAGCTTGTTGTTGTATTTGGATTTTAAGACCATAGTTAGGAAGATTTATTCCTAATGTATTTAATTCTGGGTTTGTATAGTCATCTCCATCAAAGAAAATATATTCTCTTTCTAAGTTCATATCTGATACTGTTCTTGCTCCTGCATCATACTGAACATAAGTAGCTGCAAATGGAGTTTCTACATTTTTACTGAAAGCTGCATCATTCATTTGATATCTGCTGCTTGCAGGATAAGATTCAAGGCTTGAATCATCCCAAACCCATAAGTTATTACTTTGGTCAGCGTCAACTATTCCTAAATACATTTCTCCAGGATGAACGCCTGTCCAGTTATCAGTTTGATAATCATCTGCATACCAGATAAGCATTCCAGGATTGTACTCAATTGTAGTTCCGCCTGCTGCTGGAACGTTAGCTAAACCACTGTCTACTCCATTATGGCTTCTCCACTCAACTAAATAGTAATGAGGAGCATACACTGTTCCAGTATTTTTTTCAAATCCGTTTAATGTAAATGCTGCTTCACCTTCTGCATTATCAGTAACTACTACGTTACCATCTGCTATTACTTGAACATCATCAACATATATACCAGCTCCAAAGCTGTATGCATCTGTTGCGTATTCTATCTTAACTTCTATGTTTTTGCCTGCAAATGCTGACAAATCGAAGTTTGCATCTACCCATTCTTCTGAAGCGCCTGTTATACCATATGGTACAACGACATCTCTTCCATTAGCACCTTCTGTAGTAGTTATATTTCCTTCTATGCAAGTCCATTCTTCTGTACCTTGCTCTCTAACTTCTACATATGCATAGTCCCAACCAGCTTCTATATCATACCAAGTCTTAAAGTTAAGTTCTGCTGCTGTCTTACCAGTTAAGTCAGCATTAGTTGTCATATTTGTAAGTATTGGTTCTCCATCATGTCCCTTGCCACCCCAAAATGCGTTCTCGCCGCTTGCTGGAGTTGTAATTACATGTTCCTTTTCAGGAAGGTTGATTCTTACAACCTGACCAGTTTCACTTGCTTGGTTAAGAGTTACTCTTGCACCAGCTCTCGAAATCTCGTCATAGTTTATATTTATAGCATTTTGCCAATTTCCACCATATGTAGCTTGGAAATATTGTTTAGCATATGGGCTAAATGCTGATGGCTCTGTACCTTGTATTGCTCCACCCCAACTACCTGAGGACATTATTGACCAGAAAGATATTGGTTCGCCAGATGCTGATGTATAATTAGTATCATATTCATCTGGTAATCCTAGGTTATGAGCAAACTCATGTGTAAATACTCCAGTAGCTCCGTTTTCAGCTTCAATAGTATATGCATAAGCAGCTACTTTTCCACCCCAGTAATCAACATCAGTAGTTGTTCCAGGTATAGCATATATTCCACCTAGATTCCAGCTGTGTGACCAAATAGCATCTGCTCCTAGTACTCCGCCGCCTTCATCTTCGCCAAGTCCTGCGTGTACTACCATTAGATAATCTATTATTCCGTCTGGTTCATTGTAATTTCCATCTTCGTCCATATCGTACATGTCTTGTACATCATAATCAGCTAAATTTATACTTGGATCTTTTGCAGCTAATTTAAGAGCATCAGCTACTGCATTTCTTGGTCTTCCGTCACTATCAGTTGAAGGATCATTTGCTCCATAATATGCTGCACTCTTTGGTAGCTTATACCATCCAGCGATATTACCTTCAAATATTAGGCTTCCACCTGATTGCTCCTTATAATACTGCTTAACAGACATCATATTTTGTCCATTTGGTCCAACATAGCCGTTGTCACCAAATAACATATCTTCATAGTGTTGAGCTTCAAAACTATCATAATACATTGCAGTTTCATCTGAAGTTATGCTATTATGATCAAAGTCCGCATACTCTGTAAGAAGTACTAATATATTAACTGTTTTTGGATTTGTGTCTTCAGTTTGGTTATCAAATATGTATTTTTGAACTCTTTGATTTCTTTTAGCATTTTCTTCTCTTACCATTTTTAATGGTTGTTCACCTTGGTTAGCTTTTGCACGTTTTTGCATAAGCTTTACAAATTTAGTATGTGCTTCATCATATGTAGCATTAGGGTCTATCTCACCTGACTTTTTCAGCATCTCGATAACCTTATCTTCATTTGCTACGTTAAAATCTATGGCCCACCATACTGATAGTAAGCATTACTATTGTATGCCAACTGATCTGCTGCAATTGCTGCTGTTGTATCAACAGCTGTTACTGAGCCTGTTGTTCCAATTAGCATGGCAACAACTACTAGAACTGATAGAAATTTCTTAAACATAAATATTCCTCCTTTTATATTAAATAATTATTGGGTAACATTTTAATGTGGTTGTGATTGTTTACATAAAAAATGCAACAAAAAAACCAACCTATTCATATACAAATGAATGGGTCGGTTGCACCACTGACTCAATACATCCCAGGTGCCCAAATGCAGAATGTATTTCATAGTCCCCCAATATAATTCATAAATAAAAGCATATTTAATATCATTAATACAAAGGTATTATGTCAGGCGAACTTGTCAAATTGAATCTTCTTTTTTTCTATGTTATTTATTTCATATTAAACTAGTTATGTTAATAAAATTCACTATTTTCCGAAATTTCTATTATTAGTATAATACATATACTAGTTTTTTTCAATACTAAAAATTGGTTTTTGAAATAATAAAATAGAGCTAATTGCATTAAAAATCCGGCTGATTACCACATTGCCGGATTTTTATATAACTCTAACTTATCGAATTTTTATTATAAGTGAAAAATATCCTTTTTATATCCACAGTTTTGCAGCAACTTTGGAATTAGTTTAACCCGAAACCATTGATTTTGTTAATGGTTTCGGGAATATTTTTTTAAATTTGTTGTCATATTTTACTAGCGCTTTATGTCGTTTTGTGGTATAATTAGTATTATACGCATGGAGATGATTTTTATGTATTTAAAAAGAACACCTTCCACTAATGGGCGGGTTCGCCTTTCCATTGTAGACAGTTACTATGATAAAGAAAAAAAGTGCTCTCGCCAAATAACCGTTGAATCTTTAGGGTTTCTTGATGAATTAGAAAAGGAATATGATGATCCAATTGCTTTCTTCACTGCACGTGTTGAACAGTTAAAAGAAGATAAAAAGCTTAAGAAATCTCCAATAACTTTTGTTTTCCATGATAGTGATAGTATTGAAAGTGATGCCACCTTGCGTAAAAATTTCGGTTACACAGCTTTAAGCAAAATCTATCACGAGCTTGGTATCCATACCTTCCTCACCAATAGGCAGCGCCACACTAAGAATGAGTTCGATGCTGACACCATAATGAAGCTTCTTGTTTATTCAAGACTTCTTAGACCTGCATCTAAAAAGAAAACCTTTGAAGATAGAAATTGGTTCTTCGAAAAAATTGATTATTCTATTGATGATGTATATCGTTGCCTCACCTTTTTAACCAAACATAAAGAAAATCTCCAGTATTGGATCAATGATAAAATTAAAGAGCTCTATGGAAGAGATACAAGTCTAATTTACTATGATGTGACCAATTACTACTTCGAAACAGACAAGACTGACGATTTTAAAAAGAAAGGTGTTTCCAAAGAACATAGACCTAATCCTATTGTACAAATGGGTTTGTTTATGGATAACAAGGGACTCCCCATAACCTATGAGTTGTTTCCTGGGAATACCAACGATTGCTTGACATATCGCCCTAACTTTGCTCGTATCAAGAAGGAATACAATCTTGGAAGAGTAATAACAGTTGCAGATAAAGGCATGACCACTGGAGACAACATCTGGTACACTATTAACACACCTACAAAAGATGGTTATGTGTTCAGTATGTCTGTTCGTGGGGCTGACAAAGAATTGAAGGAGTATGTGCTGGACGAAAAGGGCTATCAATGGCTCAGTGAAGAATATAAAAGAAAATCAAGACTCTACCCAAGAACAATCCAAGTAACGGCTGCTGATGGAAAGAAACTAAAAAAGGTCATTCATGAAAAACAAGTAGTGTTCTACAGCGAAAAGTATGCAGTACGCGCTAGGTCTGACCGTGCTACCGCCATAGCCAAGGCACAGGACTTGATAGCGAACCCTGGTTCATATACTAGAGCCACCTCCTATGGAGCTGCAAAATATGTAAAAAATATTAATTTCAACGAGGAAACTGGTGAGATTTTGAGTTCAACACAAGTTCTCGGACTGGACATTGAAAAGCTTAGAGAAGAGGAAGCTTTGGATGGTTACTATATAATTGTCACCAGCGAGTACAAAGAGTCCGACGACAAAATTATTGATATCTATCGAGGATTGTGGCGAATCGAAGAATCTTTTCGAGTAACCAAAAGCGACCTTGAGGCTAGGCCTGTATTTGTCTCAAGTAAAGATCATATTGAAGCACATTTCTTAATTTGCTTCGTATCTCTAGTAATTGCAAGAATTCTTGAGATGAAAACAGATCACAAATATAGTATAACAAAGCTATTGGAAGCATTGGCAAAAGCTGAATGCAGCCATGTTCAGCAGAATTATTATATATTTGATTGTTTTAATGATATATTAAGAGAAATTGGTGCTGTTTCAAACATAGATTATTCTAAAAAGCTACGAAGCTTAGGCGAAATTAAAAAAATTTTAGCAGCTACGAAAAAATGATTTGTAACGCTATGATTTTCTGATGAAAATCAAAACCCGCTAGCCTTTGTATTTACTAGGCTAACGGGTGCTTTTTACTCTTTTTTGCTGCAAAACTCAGGGTATAATACATATACTAGTTTTTTTCAATACTAAAAATTGGTTTTTGAAATAATAAAATAGAGCTAATTGCATTAAAAATCCGGCTGATTACCACATTGCCGGATTTTTATATAACTCTAACTTATCGAATTTTTATTATAAGTGAAAAATATCCTTTTTATATCTGTTTAATATAGTGAGTAAAGGATATCCAATTAAATAACATGCTACAAATTGTCCTGCAGCCACCCATGCCATAGCGACAAATAATGGTGCAACACCTAGATAATTTAGTATAAAGCCTACTACTACTGCATTTACCAAAACAGGCGGCATTGGCACCAGCCATTTTACAGTTCTCAATCTATAGGAGAGATATGCTGCAATAAGAGTTGCTAAGCTGCCAAAAATCACATCTATCGGAGTGCTTCCTATTAAGAAATTCCCCAAAAGGCAACCTACAAAAAGTCCAGGAATTGCTGCTGGTGTAAAGGCTGGTAGTATTGTCAAAGCCTCAGAAAATCTTAATTGAAATAGTCCCGAGGTTAATGGAGCAAAGCTCAACATTAATACCAGAATACACTGCCGCTATAAGTCCCGCTTGTACAATAAATCTTATGTTTTTCATTTTTTTACCTCCGTAGTTTTATTTTAAGTCAGGATGGTTACGAACTGACTAATTAACTCATTTATATTACCACAATATTTTTTTTACTTCAATAGTATTCATAATCCGCTTCAATTGTGGCAGTAACTTTGATTTTACCCGGCATAACCACTTCAAGCGCTTCAAGCTTCATAACTCCTTTCTCTGCAAGTGGAGAAAAAGAAGTTGATTGTTCTATTATACTGACTGGCACTACATTAAGCATTACCTTAATAGCTCCAGAAATAGTTTCTGCTTTTCCTGTAGCATCAGCAATAGCTAACTTCAATGCCCTATTATAATATTTAGCCGAGTCTTCTAAAGTAAAATTAATTTGATTTATCTGATTTGCACCATTTTCTGTAAGTGTGTTTATTATCAATCCTACTTTATCCAAATTGTAAGTTTTTATTTCAAGTATGTGCATAGCTCTATATCCATTTAATATCTGTTTTCCCTCAACAAAATCGTAATTGGGATATACTGTATAAGTCTGTGTTTTTATATCTTCTCTTGGTATGCCTATTCTAACTAATGCTGAGATTATATTGTTTATAATTAAATCATTTTGATTTTGTGCGTTTTGTGCATTTTTATCCTCAGTAACTACACCAGCAGATATAATCGCAATATCTGGCGATGCTTCAACTGTGCCTCGTCCGTTAACCTTCATTGTTCTTTTTGCATTTTAAAAATTCCTTTGTCATACAAGGATATACATTATTATATTCCACAATTATCACTCCCATTTACCTATTTATATAGCATATGAACAAATTGAAATGAGAATTACATAAAACATTGTGAACAGTAATTTTCATAGATAAAATTCTTCGTACAAGACGTAAATTCCAATAGAAAGTTCCATGTTAAAATTTTCCATAGGTTGACATAACTTTGTGTTAATAGTATAATTGCAAATGTAGTACAAGCATATGCTGAATCTCGGATTTTCCGAGTACGGAGGAACCAGTACTTGGGGTTAATCCACATATTTGTGGTAGGGTGCCTTCAGCCCGCACCCGTCAGCTAACTTCGGAAGCAACATAGGAAGGAGTGTATTTTGATGAAAAATACACAAAGAAGAATTGTAAGTATTTTACTTGTAGTAATGCTAGTTATGCTGAATTTTACCAGCGTATTGGCAGCGGAGACTACAACCTATCCTTTACTAAAATATGGAAGCAGAGGTACAGCAGTTATGAGATTGCAGGAGGCTTTAATAACACAGGGCTATTTAAGTGGTGCAGCAGATGGAATCTACGGTCACAATACAGAAAACGCTGTAATAAAGTTCCAAACTGCAAAAAGGATTAGAATTGATGGTATAGCAGGTAATCAAACTCAATCTTTATTATATGTCAAGCATCTCAAACAACCTCAAGAGGTACAACAACTACAGCCGCCACTGATTTATACTGGCTATCAAGAATTATTCATGCTGAAGCAGAGGCAGAGCCTTATAAGGAAAGTTGCGGTAGGTAACGTTGTAATAAACAGAGTAAATTAGGTGCATTCGCTAACACAGTAAAGGGAGTAATATTTGAGTATTATCAAGGAATACCACAGTTTAGCCCAGTTGCAGATGGTACAATCTATAATACACCCATCAGCAGAAGTATCAGAGCCGCTAAAGATGCACTAGATGGAGTAACGTCCTGTTGGCTCAGCGACATATTTCTTCAATCCAAACAAATCCGCAGGTTCATGGATTGTTGCAAACAAGACATTCGTAATGAGAATAGGAAACCACGTTTTCTATAAATAGACTTAGTAGTGGATGCAACTACTTGTCATCCCTAAAAAATAATAGGTGCGATTATCGCACCTATTATTTTATAATGTATTCATTTGCTTTAATACAACTAATAAATATTCCCATACATTCTTTGTTGAAGATAATACTGAAATGCTCTTTCGGTGAATGCACATCGAAATATATTTGGTCCTAAAGATATTGCATCCAATCCAGGCAAGCTTCTTGATCAAGAACTCCACACTCTAATCCTGCATGGATAGCTACTATCTCAGCTTCTTTATTATACATATCCTTATATACACTTTGGAACAGTCTTTCTCATGTCTGAATCTGGGTTATACTCCCATGCCGGATAATCTGATTCTATTCTAAATTCTGCGCCCATAGTTTCTGCCAAAAGCTTAACTGTATTCGAGTAACACTTTCCTTTAGGGTTTTAACCGAGCTTCTTATTTCATTTATCAAATAAATATTGTCTCCTGCAGTCTGTACAACACCTAGGTTTGTTGAGCTTTCTACCAAGACCTTCAATTTCCATGCTCATGCTTTGTATCCCATTTGGAACTAGAACAAGGCATGCTAATAAGCTTATTCATAGTTTCTTGACTAAATACCTTCTCAATTTTTCTTGTCTTCTATTTCAAGCTTTATATAAACATCAGGATCTGAAGCCCTAAGTTCGTTCTTAAATATTGCTTCCCACTCAGCAGCTTTGCTTTCAAGTTTACTATAGTTTCTCATGGCTTACTTGAACCAACAACATCAACTTCTCTTGTAATTGCATTTGATTTTGCTCCACCATTTATTTCGCTTATTTGAAGATTTATTTCATTCTTTATCTCATTTAATAATCTTCCTATTAATTTGTTTGCATTGCCTCTTCCCTTGTTGATCTCCATGCCTGAGTGTCCGCCATTTAGACCACCAATGCTTATTCTACATGCTTCAAATTCCGCTTTTTGCAGTTTCCCAAGTTATAGGCATTACAATTTTCGCTTTTGTACCTCCAGCACTGCTTACAAGAAGCTGCCTTCTTCTTCAGAGTCAATATTTATAAGAAGTCTGCCTTTTATGTTAGTTCCATCCAGTGCCTGGCTCCTCCCATATTAGTTTCCTCACTTGTTGTAAACAATGCTTCTAATGAAGGATGAGGAATATCATTAGCATCAAGAATTGCAAGAGCATAAGCTACTGCTATACCATTATCAGCTCCAAGAGTAGTATCAGTTGCATAAATCATATCATCAATTATTCTAAGCTTTATTGGATCCTTCTCAAAATCATGTACGATATCCTTATTTTTTTCGCATACCATATCCATATGTCCTTGAAGAATCACTGTAGGTGCCTTTTCATAGCCACTGGTAGCTGGCTTTTTTATTATTACATTTAAAGCTGTATCCTGGATAACCTCCAGATTTCTTTCCTTCGCAAAGTTAACCAAGATAATCACTAATTGTTTGCTCATCACCTGAACATCTTGGAATTTGAGTTAATTCCTCAAAGAACATAAAATAGCTGTTAGGTGTCAAACCTTTTAATACTTTTTGCATATACTTCCTCCTCATTAAGATATTTGATGCCAATGCCATAATGGAACCATTTTACTCACTTCCATAATTATTTTACACCTTATAGTATTACTTTGCCATGCAAATTTTATCAAAATTATTATATGCAAATAAATAGCATATATAAGTGTCCAGCCTATATTAATATATACATATTAGGCACTATATATGCTTTTTAAAATATTAATGAAGAATCTTATTATTTGCAATTTTTCATGAAATATTCATCTCTTAAGATGCCCATTACATATTCATCATTGTATTTACCATCTCTGAACATTTCCTGTCTAAGCACTCCTTCTCTTACAAAGCCGCATTTCTCATAGCTCTTTACCGCTCTCTCATTAAAGGAATAAACAAAAAGCTTTACTTTATTTATATTCATTTGTTCAAAAATAAATTTTACAAGCACCTTCATGGCATCTGTACCATAGCCCTTGCCCCAGAAGTTTTTATCACCTATGAATATTCCCACTGTTGCAACACTGTTTTTCCAATCAAGCCTGTTTACTCCACAGCCGCCAATATATTTGCTATCTTCAATGGTCTCAATTGCAAAGTTGTATGCATCATTATAGGCAGATTGATTTTCAAACCACTTGTATTCTTCTTCTAGAGTAAATGGATAAGGAATCCCTGGGGTTAAAAATTTCTTGGTTTCAGCATCATTTAGAAACTTCTGTGCTAATGCCACATCTTCCTCTTTTGTAAGCTCTAATTCTTACCTTTTCACCATTATACATAGTATTACCTCCAATTATTTAATTTAAATAAAAAAACTCCACGGAAATCACAGCTGTGACTCCGTAGAGTATTCTACGTGTAGGATAGTCCCTGTGCCGCTCGTAAACACTAGGTACACTCACTAGTTCCAAATATTATATCATGGGTTATTAATATTGTAAATCCCTAAATTCCATTATTTCTATAATTATGAAAATAATCTCAGGTGCCTCTTTCAACCATTTAAACTTATCATGGCTAATATTATTATACATAAAACAATCAAATCCATATCATCACCCCATAATATCCTTATACTAATAATATATACTATAAATATGCTCTAAATGTTTCAGTATAGTTACAATTATTTTACATTAGTATTAATTTATAATAATTATACATAGTTTTTCAATTGACTATATTTTTTCAAATAATAACTATAGCCTGAATATAACAATAACCAAATTTTTATTACATCATATAATGTACCAGGAAGAGATAATCACTATCATATATAAACACTTGCCACATATTAAAGTAATAAGAGGACTTCGCCTGCTATTACATAATTTATATATAGGCTGGTGTAAATATATGAGTATGCAGATTTATCAAAACACTCATTTTAAGGTGTATAAGTCTGAAGATGGTTTTATTATACACAATACAGACAAAGGGTTTCATGATGGTCATACTCACGTACAGAAATATGATACATGCATGGTTATTATCAAGCTCCTTATTACTAAGAAGCCTCCCAAAAGCAAAAGCAAGCACTTTCTTGAGAGTCTTATTAGACTATGTGATGACGAAACATACAAACAGCAAATCCAGCAGATGCTGTACAAAATTGATACTGCCTTATAACTATCTTTTATATACAAAAAATCTTACAGCGCATGTGGATTATAATTGCTTGCTCTGTAATATTTTTTCAAAAGGATTTAAGGGATATTTGTAGAATTTATAGTTTAAAACAGTGAGGGGGTTCAAAATAATGGAATGGTTAAATACTGCGAACTTCAATATTGAAGAAGCTACAATAAAACAAATGGCTGCTGCTATGAAAGAGGGTACTCTTAGTTCAAAACCTTAGTACTTTTATACTTAAACAGAATAGCAGAGCTTGATAAAAATGGTCCAAAACTAAATTCTGTAATTGAAATAAATCCAGATGCGATACATATAGCAGAAGCACTTGATAGAGAAAGAGAATTGACAGGAGCTAGAAGCATACTTCATGGTATACCTGTAATGATAAAGGATAACATCAATACCAAGGACAAGATGCATACTAGTGCAGGCTCTCTAGCTTTAGCTGAGAATTATGCATCCTATGATGCTTTTGTAGTAGAAAAGCTAAGAGAGGCTGGTGCCATAATACTTGCTAAAACAAACCTTACTGAGTTTGCAAACTTTATGACAGATAATATGGCAAATGGATACAGCTCTAGAGGTGGACAAACTCTTAACCCTTATGGATTAGGTAAGTTTGATACCGGTGGCTCTAGTGCAGGTTCAAGTGTTGCAGTAGCTGCCAATCTTTGTGCTGTTTCTGTGGGTACCGAAACCTCAGGCTCAATAATAAGCCCCGCTTGCAGCAACTCTATAGTAGGCATAAAGCCTACATTGGGAATGATAAGCAGAACTGGCATTATCCCATTAGCTCACAGTCAGGACACTGCTGGGCCTATTGCGCGCACAGTAGAAGATGCTTCAATTCTGTTAGGCTTCATGCTTGGAATTGATCCATCTGATCCTGTCACTTTCATAAGTAAAGAGAAAACTGTTTCTGATTATACACAGTATCTTGACAGGAATGGCTTAAAAGGTACACGTATCGGTATCCCTCAATATGTCTACAAGGAACTGGAAGAAAATGAAAAGGAAATGATTCAGTACTGCATAGATGAAATAAAACAGCTGGGAGCAGAGGTTGTAGAGGATAAGAATATCGACGTATATGACAGCATACACAACTATGACGTATTGACTTATGAGTTTAAGTCAGATATGAATGCTTATTTAAGCTCTCTTGGAGAGAACACAAAGGTAAAAACCTTGAAGGATATAATAGATTTCAATCATGATCACCCTGAAGCGACCCTAAAATATGGTCAAACCATATTAATAGCCTGTGAAAAAACAAGTGGTACTTTGACGGAGCCTGAGTATATGCAGGCAAAGCTGCAAGACCTTCGCCTGTCACAGACAGAGGGGATAGATAAATATATGCAAGAGAATAACCTAGATGCAATGTTGTTCCCCAGCACAGCTGGAGTCAGCATAGCAGCAAAGGCTGGCTATCCTTCAGTTGCAGTACCTGCAGGTTATTGTCAGGATGGCACTCCATTTGGAATAACCTTCTCAGCAGAAGCTTTTAGTGAGGCAAAGCTTATTAAGCTAGCATATGCTTACGAACAAGCGGTAAACAAGCGGGTAGCCCCAAAACTTTAGTATAGTTCATAAAATATATGGAACCATTTTAAGGCATGTACATAGAATGGAAGTGGGAAGAGAGGTACATCCTCCATAAAATACAAAAGATCCCCCTACCATTTATTCACTTATATTAACTCCCAAAAAAGACTCTAATTATGGAATCCCATGATTAGAGTCTTTTACATCCTAAAAAACTAGTTTGCTCCACAGCACTTCTTATATTTCTTTCCACTACCACAAGAACATGGATCATTTCTTCCTGGCACTTTTTCTTTTATCACAGTACCTGAAAGTCTTTGTTCTTTTGTTATCTCTTTTCTTCTATCATCTGTAAGAAGAGTATCCCACTGTGGAAGAGTATATAACCAGTCTGCTTTTGCTGCATGCATGTTATAATAAAGCTTCTCTAAGTCTATCTTAAAGCTGATGCTGCTATCCTCTTCAAGTTCCTCTAGCTTCAATGGCTCCTGTAGACTGTCATTTATGCCATCTAGGAAACCTATAAAGGTTAATGATTCTGTGTTAAACTTCTCTGCCAGCTCCTTAATAGTTCCTTCTGTTGTCTGTTCAGCGTCTGTCAGAAGCATATCATATATTGATTCCTCAATTTTAAAATAGTTCTCCCAAAACGCTTTTCGATTCTGCTCATCTTCCTCTTTATACGCTGTATTTCTCCATGTTTCAAAAGATTCATTGTAATCCTCCATATTATCAAAATATCGGTTTTATTATATAACATAACCTACAAACTTTCAATTATTTTACCAAATTATTCTTAAACAATGCACTTACCATTATCTTTGTATCATAATAGTCTTGCTATCCAGACTATTATGTAAGCTGCTGGTACAAGTGCTGCAAAAGACAATACTGTCCCAATTATCTTAGTAACTATCATTCCAGCTACGCAGTTATTGAAATCCGTTTCGCTGCATTTGCCATCCAACACATCATCAGTCATTATTGACAAATAGGGATCTATAAACACCGCCATAACTATAACTGCAAAACCGTTTATTACCGAAGACAAGGTCAGGCAAGTAGCTCTCAGCTCAGGCTCAACGCTTCCAGCAAATATTGGTGACAATGCACCTACAGTAATCAAGGTAACAGAAAAAATATTAAAAATCATAATCTTTATAGGCAGTCTTCTTAGGTTAAAAACTGAAAGTGTAGATCTAGTATATAACACGAAAAAGTTTTACATTCACAGTCATAATCTATTTTGAGATAAGATTCATTCTTTTGTGTATTTTCAACTGATAAATCTGAAAACTTTAATATTATGTTTGAACACTTAAATATGATAAAAATAGCATCCCAAATCATTTGCATCAATTATATCTTAATTTAGTTTTTATAAGATGAAAGTATATTTTGTATTTCAACTGTACCCTTATTTTAAATAGTACTTATACAATTTTAGCACCTTTTTATTTTCAATATCTTTTGGACAAAATTTATTGCCAGAAATCAACTGGACAAACATATCCATTTCCTCTTTATTCAAGGCAAAATACAATTGTCTCCATCTAGTTATATTACCATTTTCTTCGTTCTCTTTTCTTCTCAAAATCAATTGTTCCGGCATATACAAGATGGCAATAAATTCTTCATATGTTTTCCCAAAAGCATGTTCAAAAAAGCCCTTTTAGGTTACAACAACACCATGAGTTGCATTTAGAACACATTGAACCCCTCTTAACAACTTAGCATTCCAATGCTCTGCAATATATTTTCTATCCATACAGTGTTCACCTTTGATTGGCATATACTTCATTGGAAAGGGCGATATGTTTGTATTGAGATTTTGAGCCCGAAACTCCTCGTTTAAGTCAATATTAATCCTAAGTCTGTAATAAAGGTCAAAAGAAGTATCATCAAAATTAAAAAGAATGTAGTTTGATAGTGTTTTCACATTATATTTAGCCGCCATGCGTTGTGCTGCCTTATATATTTTTACATTATTCTCATCTGCATGATCAAAAGCTATACGCAATGGTCTAATTTCCAATCTAGCTAATTGTTTCATAGTATCTTCTGTCAATAAACGAGCATCAGTGCCTTGGTTGAAGTCGATATATCTTGTCTGGTGTAACACTCGTTTCCTATAAACTTTTTCATAGTTTTTATTCCCTTTTTCAAAACCCATTTCCACCAAATCATCGACAATTTGTACTAATGATTTAGATGCAAGTATATTATTATCCATAAGCATAAGATTCCGCTTTACACCATATGTTTTATCAACTTGTTGAATATACTCTTTTATATCTCTGTATCCACTATACTTAGGTTCTAACGTTTTTACAGCACAAAATTCACATTTGCGAATACATCCCTTTGTCACAGATGTTATATATGAGTTCTCCACTACATATTTATAATCTAGTAATTCATTTACATTAGGGTCAATAATATCGTAGTCTGGTATAATTGTATCTACTATGATATCATCATCACCTAGAACTCCTGCAGTGTCTAGCAGACCAGAATTGATTATTATTCCCCCTAATTCCGGTTCATTTCTGAGATCATCAATCAATAATGTGGCAAGTATACCACCTACATATATTTTTGCAGAATTATCCACACTCTTCCTATAAAACTTTATAGTATCTACAGTTTTCTTCCAGTAAAATGTAAAAAGTGTTGTAATATATATTCTATCCCACTCTTTACCACATAAATTTTTATTTTTACCTCTACAAAAAGTAACCTCATCACCTTTTTGCTTATGATAGGCACTTATCTTCATCAGTCCTAAAGGGGGATATTTATTCTTATAATCTGGTTCAATTAATAATATCTTCATTAAGTGTCTTCTCCGTTCATTAGTTTAGCTATTATGACTTTCAAACTTACCAGATAACTTTTTCTGTGAAGTATTCTGTTCTAGATATTTATAGAAGACTACAATTAGACTCTTTACAATCATATATTTCATATGAATATAGCTTTCTAGATTTTCAAGGATATCAATGTCGTTATTAGCAATTGTATTTTCGTTCATCAGCCTAACAATGTGCTCCATGTTTTCCTTTTCTTTATCTGATAATCTAAGCCAGGCGCCTAATACAGATTCACTTTCAGAAAACAACGTTTTTGCTTGCCGTACCAATTCTTCAGCTCCTATAGACTCTTGTTTCAAGTCATCTAATATTTCTGCACACATTTCAGTAACGCAATTCGGTGATAATACTGAGGCACTGAGATTTGAAATTGCATACTGCAATTCTTCATTTTGTGTAGTTAAATATTTAATTTCTTTTGCTTGTTCAGATATAATATGTACTTTTTCTCCATAATCAGCAAATCTTCTCTTCAACTCATCTATTTCCATATCCACAACCTTTACTCGAGAGGTAAGAGCAGAAGCTTCTTGCTCTCCATTTTTAACTATGCTTTCCATGGAAGACAAATCATTTTTCAAAGAAGAGACTTCTTTTCTTACGATAGATAAGGTATATTTTGTTTTATTGTACTCATCAAGTAAAGTATTATACTTTTGATTACTATTCTCTTCTATCTCTTCTTTGGTTTTTTTAATAGCCTTCTCTTGAGTTTCAAGGTATAACTTATGATAGCTATCAATCATTGCTTTTTCGCCATCTGTAATAGAATGCTTAGTAATTAACAAAATCATTGCTGGTGATACCGTGAAGCCGTTGGTAATTAATTCTTTTTCTACTGCAAAAGCAGTACTAAACACATCATTTGAAAAAGCATCAACAATTGCTTCAATATTTGTATCTTTGAAATTAGACTTTATAAAACCAATTAGATTGAGTTCCAATGCTGTATTAGGCACTGATAGAATTTCATTAATAAATATTTTATATATGATAGCTTTAGGCAACTTGTTTATTCTATAACCCTTAATATACTTTGACTTTTCAAAATGCTTTTGACCTTTAGTCAGGAAATCACGAAGTACTCCCTCTGGTATTTCATCAAATAATTCTGTTACTTGTTCTTTTGTTAATCTATTCAAAGAATAATCCATACTTAGTATCCTCCTATCAATTGAAGTACATTAAGGTTTTTCATCGATGTGCACTCACTTTTGTTGACTAAACTAATATGTCTATCGATCAACTTATAAAAATTACAGTATTCTGATAAAATTAATTCCGCAGATGTATCAACTAATTCAACCAAAACTTTATGCAATGTAAAAGGGTCCCTTTTATCAAAACTCACTTCATAAGTTAACTCTTCTTTATTGTAACGATAAATTTCTAGTAATACAAAATGAATCAGGAACTTAGTTTTTTCAGCCATCCTAGAAACCGTCTTAATTAGTTCCCCCTTTGCATAAGCCCTAATCATTATATCAGTGTTAATTGCTCCTTCATAGCGTAATGTTGATACCATCATTGAGTTTTCAAATGAAGTATTTATATATTGCATCGATGGTTCAAATGCAATAGTAATCACTTGCCTTCTATTAGGTTCATCGAAGAAATATATGAGATTTGCTTCTTTCCAGTCGCTAAACATTCCCCTAATACCCACACGATTATATCCAGCGAATATTTCACGTCTTATTACTTGATTATTGCATTTTATATTAAGATAATGAAACCTTGATGAACACACAAACACCCCATACTTATCTAAAGCTTTATATGTTAAAAAAACATCTTTAGTTAAGTGCCAAATATTTTGCTCGTGGTCTAGTAATCGAATCCCCCAGACCGCTGGCTTAATTATTATTTCTTGGAAGCATTCGCTTCTTGTATTAAAAACCTCATACGTAAGTTCTTTGGATTTTATCAGATTTCCTTCAATTTCAATCTGAGCAATTCCCACATCAATCTGAATAGATGCAGAAGAATTATTATCAACAAAGAAACAATTAGAACTAGCAAATATTTCTGCGCTTACTTTTTCTCCTTCACAATACATGGGCTCTGCAACCTTTGCAAGCAGCTTCGAAAGAACGGTATAATTAAGTTCAAAAACATTTTCTTGTTCATTAAATAATGTCAGTGTCCATTTACCATCTAAATAAGTGTAATCAGACATAAAGTTTTGTATGTCTATGCTTTCAAGATTATCAAATTCATTAAATTGTATTGTTTTCACTATCAAGTCATGTGACAGCTTAAGGTAGTAGGTACCAGCTAAATCTACATTATGTATGTGTATATGTATATCTGAATCTTCTTCAAAACATATTTTGTTGTCTCTATACCCATATTGTGAAGCAAACGACATATATGTACGGCTATGTTTTTTGATAATAATCGATAATTCACCAATTATATATGTGTCCTTAGATAAATCCATTTCAGCATAATAGACATGTAAGCCTTGATAGTAACCCCAATAGATTAATTCTTCCCCGGATGTTCCAATAGGCGCTTTACTGTAAATAATCAACCTATTATCTCCATAGAATTGACTTACATCATATGTTTTTCTAATTTGAATGCCCGATTGAAAACTAAAGAGCATTATCGATTCTAATCGAACTATAATCTCCATTAATTGTACATTATCTACTGAATAACTAATACTAATATCTTTTAAATCGGTAAAGTCTGGAATATCCAGCCATTTATCTCGAATAATTGAAAACCCATTTCGATTAGTTTGCCTAATAATGCTATTAAATCCATTTGAAACTGATACAGATTTCATTGAATAGTCTATATTACAACATCTCGCTTCTTTAATATATACGGCTAAAAGGTTCTTTCTTAATTCTCTGTTCCACATTTTTCGTACTGATGCGCTAATTTTATAGCTTTCATCCGCTTGAACACAAATATTGTCTATATAAGCAGCAGATGCACTAGGTACCTTCCCAACGTAAACATATAAGCTTTCTTTTCTAAAAATAAACGTCTTTACAGTCTGAGCTATTCCATCAATCTCTACTTCAAAATATTCATCAGATATATAAATATAATTCTGATTTTGCCTTTCAACCTTTCGCCTGGGGAAATTAAATATTTCTTCAAGAGTGAGCCCTATTGCATAGGAAACCTCATATACAATCCCATTTATGCTATGCAGCCCACCGTAGAAATTCCTAGAATTATATCTCTCTTTTGTAAGAGTAATACCAGTTGGTATTACAATGCTTATGTCTATAGACAAATTATTAATTATTTTTTGCAACTTACTAAAACTAATTCTCTGTGAGTAACTAAGGAAAATCTTACGTATTTCTGATGTTCTAATAACTGTCTCAATATTATATCGCAGATTTTCACTTATCTGAGAACATACGGTGGCTATATTAGTTTCATTAATAAACTCTGGGTATTCATCTATTGCACAAAATATTTCCTCAAACTTATAACATACTTTTAATGTTTTTTCCTTGAAGTCACTTGTAACTTCTCTATAAGATTTCATTCTTTCGTAATCATTAGGTACTAGTATATAAGTTGCATATATAGGCTCTTCATTAATGAAATCCTTAAGAAACTGCATTCTTTCTAGCTTTTCTATGCCTTTCATCCATTTCCAATATAGCTGAAATAATGATAAGACATGACGATGAAATTTTTTGGGAATTCCAGCTTCATAAATAATAGTTTCTTCATAATAATGTGAATGCCGATTCGATAATATAGTGATATTTTCATGATGTAGAGCTTCTTTAATCAATTCATAATGACGATTTCTATCAAATGAAAAACCTATATAGGTATCCATTGTTCTAAGAATTCCACCTTGATTAAATCCTTCCTTTGCCATTTCGCATAGTGTCGCTATGTATATTTTATAAATTTTGTTTTTAATTTGGCGAGCTGCTGAAGATTTGAAGTATTTAAGTGTTAGACCTAAAAGTGGAACTAATTCTTCAGAAAAGATATCTTCCAAATCAATATCCTCAAAGCTAATTCTTGATACTTCAAATCCAGCATTAATGTATTCAATTTTTTTTGCATTTTGACGATTATCTATGACCGCATAAACATTTTCTATTTGCTTTGAAAAATCAGTCAAATTCATTAAGCAGCACCTCACTAATTCTTATATGTATCCCATAAATTCATCAGCAATAAATGGACATATATCTGCATTATATCTAGCGCAAGTATGTGGCAAAATTATGTTAGCTTCGTCGGTCGTAGTTAATTTAATTATTTCTCTTGCAAATGACCATATTTCTGTCCAATGCTTCTTGATAAGAGGGAGAGATCCAGAACCACCTTCATTGCTATCTATCAACACTAAATCGACGTTATTCTCTCCGTCATTTGGGTACACTTCACCTTTAATCTCGCTTACATTGACACCTGCATATTTAGGTAACGCCCAGAGTATGCCATGTTTAATTGTATGTACAACCAAATATCTTAGAAATTGGTCCTTGTCAAACTTGTCACAACCATCAGACCCATCAAGTTTTTCACATGCCTGTTTAAGGCATGCATTTTCTTTTGCTACATCACAATATCTACTTCTATAATCAGGCTTCTTTGGCTTATTTGTTACAGTATCAAAATTGTAATCCTCTAGACTTCTTGATGGCTTCATCATGGTGCCTAATGATAATGAGTCAAACTTACTACACGTAGAACAATTTCCGTCACATGAGTATTTTTTAGTAGACACAAAATCGTCCAAGATACTTCCAAATTTTATCCATGCTAGATGGGATTCATAAAAGTTACCCCAATATTTTTTTTCAAAATCTTTTCAGTCTTTAATGTAAAAACTTCATTATCCCCCGCTCCTGACGAGAATCTTCGCATAAACTCATTTGCCAGCTGAATAACATACCCATGGTTAAAATTGATTTGAACTTCTGGATTATCGATTGAAGCACACAATGACACCTGATCATTATTTACTATTTTATTACCAATATAACTATATGCAATAGTCCTGACTCGAGGGACACCTACTGCTCTTAGTTTCTTATGCCCTTGTGTAGTACAATAAAATCTTGCCTTAATAGCGTCATTAAAATTCAGTGTTTCAGGATAGGATTTGCTACGGAAACACATTCCTTCTATCGTTTTTTTATCATCATTACGAATGGCACTGATTTTTTCCATAACTCTTTTGGGATTGTTCATAATCATCTTTACAAATGAAGAATAGTCAGCCTTATACCCACATGAACGGCAAACCCATTGTAAGTCCTTAGTTAGTCGAAATCTAAATAGTTTTAACATATCAACATTATATCGATAACCGTTATCTTTATATAATTCAAATGCCTTTTTAACACTTTGACAATCTGGATTCATACACATTTTAGGGGCAGGTGGATCAAATAAATTACCGCACTCATCATCTTCACACATATAAATCTTATGTAGTTGCTGTGCTTTGTGTCCACATTTTTTACAAAAAACACCATTCTTCCTTGAATCATAATCGTCTGGAGTTAATGCTATTCCACAAGTACTACAATAAAATCTACTCGGAAAATAGCTCGCCTTTAATTTTACTGGAACTTCAATATTAAGCTTAGATGCAAATTCAAAAATATCATCTGAATATGGAAAATTATTAAGCTTTCGGTTGAAATATCCTGAAACAGCTCTATTTTCAAAAATAATCCTTTTCATTCTTGACTCAGCATCTGTGTCACTTTCACTTTTGTCATCTATTATTCTGAATGAGCTAATACCAGATTTAGTTGTAGATATCGCTGTTTCAACCGCAAGAGGCATAGAACTGAATGCCGTCTGTCTTGTTACAGTATCTACTGGCTCATTGTTATCGCCTATGAACAAGCCGACAGTCGCTCCAGAACCTCTTAATGCGGGTGTTAAAAAGGGCATTACTGAATCAAATCCAACAATTCGTCTATTAATTTCCCACTTATCTTGACCCCGTGACTGAGTATGTTTATTAATTTCTTTAATTACATTACGAATCCATTCTCTAAAATTTGTAGATGTTAATTCCGACTTTTTCGTATGAAGTATTGATTCTTCCCGTTGCAAGTATGATAAAAACCTATCTTCGACAGTTATTCCATGAATTTTCTTTAGGAATATTTCATCATAGACACAATCCGCATAATAAATAGCCTCTGCTTCTGATGTGCCATCACCAATTCTTAGCAAATTTCCATTCTTAATTAATCTAACTTTATTAAGTACATCTCCAACACTAAGAAATACCTTATTCTCACATTCTGGAGATTTAATATACATCATAGTAAAATAGTCTATAATTCTAGCTTTCACATGACGTTCAACGATAATTTCATTATTAATAATTATAGGTGCATCTTCAAAAGAGTCCGGGCGAGCAAGAACATAATCTTTAAAATGCTTATTTAAGTATGCATCAATCGCATTTTCTGGATTAATAATGGTTATAGCTAGTGAATCTTTTTTTCTTCCTGCACGTCCAACTCTTTGGACATATTCATTGGTAGTAAATGGAGCAGACGAGTTAATTACTGTCGTCACATCGCCGATGTCTATACCAACTTCTAAAGATTTTGTAGCAACCATTACATCTATAGGTGCAGCATCATCAGTCTCTTCCTCGGCTAATAGATTATTCCTACTAAATGAATGGATAGAACGAATTCTATCTTCCTTTTCGAGACCCCCACGATTCCAACCAATCTCAACATAAGGATTAATCATACTTGTTTGCTTTATAATCTCCTGGAACCACTTATCCATGAATTGACATATTTCAATTTCTTCTTGAGATAAGGATTTTTTGGTCTTTAATTTTAAAAATATTTCATCAAAATATTCTTTTACATCTAATCGTTCTCTTTCTTTTAAATACCCAGCCATGTCATCAGCTTCAGAACGATAGTTAGTAAAAATAATGCTTTTTCTAAAATGCGAGTCTGTAACCAAATGTCCAATGAACAATCCAATAGCCCCTGCAACAGACATAGTTCTTATATACTTTTTCCTTTCTGCTCCTGTTCTACTAGTACTAACGCCGCGCAGATATGGCTTTATCAAAGCATGATATCGCTTTTTCTCAATCGTATCAGTCAAATACTTTCCGTTTTCATTTCGAATATACTTGATATTAGATAATGGCTCATCAAAAAGTAATGCGGCTAATTCCTCTGCATTACCAATAGTAGCGCTCATACCAATATAAAGAGGTTTATGTTCTATCACTTCCTCAAACCTCCTCAAGAGGTGAGCAATATGACAACCAAAAACACCTTGATATATATGGATTTCGTCAAACACAACTGAGCCTATATTATTTTTGAAAATAGGCAAATACTTTGGACTATGTAATGAAATATTAATTTCATCCGGATTAGTAATTAGTACGTCAGGAGGATTATTTACTATATCTTCTTTTGTAAGCCGACAGAAATCCATTCTTGTTCCACATATTTTTCCGTTACTCAATATATTTTTACAAACTAATGTTCCATCTTCTACTTTCCATTTATCCGATTTACCGCAATGAGGACAGATTTTGATCAAACTTTCATTCACCAAGTCTGCAGACTTATTTGGAGTATCCCCAGATAATATACCAATTGAAATATAACGGTCTTTGTGTACACCCCGTTCAAATAGTTTTCGATTAATTTTATAAATAAGTTCTACAAAACGCATAGCTTGATCATTCGCGAGAGCATTTGTAGGGTATATGACTATAGATTTGATGCCTTTTTCAGCACCGTTTACCTTTTCTTGATAAATATGTGCTAATAAAGGAATTAAGAAAGCTTCAGTTTTTCCACCTCCTGTTGGCATGGAAAGCAATAATTGTTTTTCTTGTGGAATAGTTGTATTTAATAAGCGCGACATTATAAAGAATAATGAGTCCTCTTGGAATAGTCTTAATGTCCCAACACCTTCAGGTAATTCCCAAATATCTCGTATAGCATCTACAAGTATCTTCTGACAAAAGCTTTGAGTTTTCTTTGTCGAAGTCATTTTCTAAAAATGAAATAGCGGCTTTACTGCCTTCAGGTATTTTTAAACTTTCCAAGGTACTTTGACCGTTCTTAAATCCATAGATTATTTCTTCTTCAACATCTAGTTCAAAACTTATATTGTCAATTATAGGCTTATATTTTATTTTCTTTTCTTGTCCTAATTCTCCTGTATAAGTAAATAACGTATTCTGCTCAGTTTGACTGTTGTTTATCAGTTCTAATAAACTATGAGGGTCAAAAAAGTAATCAAAATATTTTCAATATTAGTTGGTAGAATATCTGCTAATTTTGATATCTCATTGGTCGCTTCAGTCTCATAGTAACGTCTGGTTTCAATATCTTGAACCTTTTGCTTACGTGCATCAATATTAGCAAATACTCTAACACTACTCTTTACTTTCCCACCAGTGCATATTTTAGTCTTTATTCCTGCAAATTCAGGCAATTGATTTAAATAGTCCAACACATCTCCTAATGTATTCTGATGGCTAGCTATATTAATCTCTGGATGAAAATTATGATTTCCAGTGTGTGAAAAAAATATCTGCATTTCCCCCATCCCTTTCTTACAATATATTTGTAAAGCGATTGTTAATAGCATCCAATGTCTTTTTATTAAGAATAATATCTAATAAAGGTACAAAAGATTCTCCAAAACTAGCACCTCCATGTCCACCATAATGCATTAAATGTGGGTTAATTGATTGATTAGAATAAAATAACCCACTGCCAACCAATCTGATTATAATGTCTGGCGAAACGTTATATATTGGGGTATTTTCCTCGTTACAAAAGAACGCATCATATTCTTCATCTAGTTTACATGTAATGTCTACACTAATATTTATACTTCCAAAATAGTTTATCAAGGCAACCTTACTTGCATCCAGCTTGTCCAAAGAAATTCCGTAGAGGAGCATAGCTCTGTTATTCTCAACGGCTTTAACCCTAACATTCAAGTGTTGATATAGTAAATTTATAATATCAAATCTGCTTACCATTTTCTTTGCACTTTCTACCATTCCGTGGTCAGCCACAAACATAATTGAAGTCTCACCGTTAAACATATCGGGTGTAGTAGTTGCTAGTTCAATCATAAAATTCTTAAATAAGCTGTTCAATTTTTCATGTTCATATTTTTCAAATCTTGAATATGCTCCCATTGTGTGTCCTGAATTATCCATGTTTGTAAGATATATAATCGCTAAACCATTAGACGTTTCTTCATTAAGATAATCCTTTATTACAGAAAAAGCTCTTTCTGAAGGAGTAATGGAGTCAACTTCAGCACCTTGAAAAATACTTTTGCTAAAACCTAGTTCAGGCGTAGAATATCTAGAGCAATAGAACACCTTAGAACGCATTCCTAAAGATGCTATTATATCAGTAATACTATTTTGAGTTGTGTCAAATGTCCTTAAAAATTCATTATTAGAAATCTTTTTGGTTTCAAAAAAGTGTGTTTCTCCGCTTCTTTGTAGTTTCGAACTAATTATTCCAGTCTCTTTTTCATTTTGTCCTAAAAATATCTGTGCAAGACCAGCTGATGTATCGCTTATATATGCAGAACCAAGTATATACTCTGTCATGCAGTTCTCTTGTTTTAGCCATGAAAAGATATTTTCCTTATATGTATAATTTGTTCTCCTTGCCTCAAGTTCTTTATTCCAAAGGTACTGACAATACCCAAAACCATCTACGATAAATAGTAAAACTCTTTTTGATTACCTATTAATGATGAACATATTTGATTTTCTCCATTATACTGTATGAGTTTATGAGAGATAATGCGTGGTATATTTGTTAAATTCCATTCTCTTTGAAACAGTACTTTATACTCAGTGCATAATTTTTCAATGCACACGCTTTGACTTGACAGCATTTTTTCTAAAAGTTCAAAATCAGTTTCACTTATTTTGTCTAAATATCTATCAACTCCAAGAGTATTCTCAAGATGGCTTAAAAGTGCTTGAGACCTTGAATAGAAACTTAGTAATATATGTACCTGCTCACATGCCAATCTATAGTCTTCATAATATATCTTTTTTCTTTTATTCTCTATTCTTTCACTTATTTGTAACACTTTTTCAAAGCAATTAACTATTTCATTCCAAATTATTTTTTGTCCATATAGTATCTGTTCATAATATTGAGACTTTTTATAACTGAATAAATCCACAAGATAGTCCATAAGTTCATGCACCATTATTTTAGTTGTATCACCATTAATCGATGAACAAATCAGTTCAATTCTTTCGTTCCTTGGTTCATCAAAGAAAGAAAGTAATGAACGGCAAGTAAGCATTTCTTTTTCTTGTAACAAACGATTTCTAATAATACTAAACTTTTGCAACTTTACAACCTCCTAACACGCTTCTTATACAATAAAATTATAGCAGATAAATTATTGTATTTGGTACATTTATTAACATTTTGCTAATATAACCCAGATTATATGCACTCATTTAGCTATGATTAATCTATTTCACTCCAAGTCCTATACTCTAAACTTTCACACATCAAATCACAATTTTTGTAATCAAGCATTGAATTTCCTCACTTAGATCTGTTCCATACAGTAAAATATATTCAAATACTTCTTATTCAGTTATAACCATGCATTATCCACTTATTTTTGTTTCTCCAAAACTCAATCTGCTCATAATGCAAATAATATTGACACAGCTGTATTCATTTTGTTTATAGATAAATACAAGATTATTTTTACGTCAACCAATATAACATCATTAATCATCTAGTCATCGTATACTTCTAGTGACTTCATACTATATTCAAGTGTTTATTTTATAGTTAATTTTGCTATTTGACTTCTCTCTTTTTCATCTCTGTCGTAACGTAAACATGAATCTTTTATAAAATACAGTTATCTTGTTGCAATTAATTTTATATAATTTCTTCTCAAATAAATTAAGCTTATTGCTCTAAAGGGCTAAACCAAATCACATATAGTGACTTATTACTACACCAACTTTATAATATCTAGCCATAAATTTTTTAAAATTTCTCTTATTATTATGCATTTGCTCTATTCTTGTGTAATTATATATCCCCGCAGTTCTAAAACTCCATGTCTATCTTAGTATACATAAACATAAATCACAAAAAGAAATAAGGGTAGATTCCTCTTGCCCTTTGATTTTAAACTATTTCTTAAACAATGCATTTGTTTTTTTCTATTATCTTTGTATCATAATAGTCTTGCTATCCAGACTATTATGTAAGCTGCTGGTACAAGTGCTGCAAAAGACAATACTGTCCCAATTATCTTAGTAACTATCATTCCAGCTACGCAGTTATTGAAATCCGTTTCACTGCATTTGCCATCCAGCACATCATCAGTCATTATTGACAGATAGGGATCTATAAACACTGCCATAACTATAACTGCAAAACCGTTTATTACCGAAGACAAAGTAAGGCAAGTCGCCCTCAGCTCAGGCTCAACGCTTCCAGCAAATATTGGTGATAATGCACCTACAGTAATCAAGGTAACAGAAAATATATTAAAAATCATAATCTTTATAGGCAGTCTTCTTAGGTTAAAAACTGAAAGTGTAGATCTAGTAGGAATTTTTATACTTTCTTTGATGTATTTTACGCCAGACTTTGAGAAGCTGTGCAGCACCAGCTTTGATACTGAGCGATTTACAGAAAAAGTACCTACAGCCTTGCTAAATATCCTTTGAAATGTAGGTATAAGTATTGCACCTACAATTGTCGCAGCTGTCGCAGTAAAAATTATCATTTCAAATATGGGCATTAACTGAGCTGGATTTGGATTCTTCTCCACATATTTAGTCAGTATGGGTACCTGAAGCGTATTTGCTGTACGTGAAACTAGCGACAGTATATTAAACAAAGCAAATGAAACCGCAACTCTTCCTGTTCTTACGCCTACTACCCTAGTAGCATAGGCAAGAGTTCCTATAAGAGTTATAACAAAGTTAAGAATCAACACTATAACAATCTGTATTTCCATTAAAGTCTTCCCCTCATCAATTATATAGCTATTTTATCATATACATAGTAATCAATATACAATATCTATATTAATTATTACAAAACACTTATTTAGTCAGGTATTTGCCTGATTTCTTATAGACCATATAATAAGTATATTTTTTTCATAATAGCTATATTTCACTAAGGCTTATCGATTTATTATACATTAAATTACAATAAACAGCACCACTTAAGCACTCTTTATAATAAGCAGCTTATGTGGTGCTAAATTTAAGATATATTATAAATATCTTTTTATTCTTTCTATTATATGTTTCCTAAACTCAGTAACTGCTGCAAAGTCCATTTGTGGAATATAGCTCTTCTCCATATCGTCATGCTTTTTCTTAGCCATATCAATTCTGTTATAGGCTTCATTAAGCAGCATTTCCTTCATTTCTTTATCCTTACTTATCAATTCTTCCTTTACTTTTAGCTTTCCTTGAATAATTGCTTCATCCAAATCAACTATTCTAAAGGCTCTGTCCTTAAGCTTGCTATTTGTTGTAAATGCTATCCCCAGCTTCTCAATAATCACTGTCTGTATTCTATCAGGGTTTAATGGCTGGTGATACAGCTCCACCTCATAGCCCCTTTGCAGATATTCCTTAGCCAGCACATTCATTATCTCACTAATACCCTTTGCATGAATTCCTTCAAAGAAATAACATTTGTAGGTATCCTTTATTATTGTATCTATATAGTCCATCAATCCATCAGGAGTTATTGCACTGTCAAACAAATGTCTATCTTTACCCGCATTGCCTGTGCTTTCAAGCTTATCAGTCAACTCTACTTTAAGGTTCAAAAGCAGCTTGTTAAACTTAACATTATCAACCGCTTCCTCTACTGCTATCTCTATATCGTCCTGCATTTCCTTAGCAGATACTAGAAAGTGATATGAGCTGTTGAAAAAGCCTTTGATTTCCTTGTTGAGATTGATTATTGTATCTCTCTCCACTGCAAAGCCCTCTTCATTCCAAAAGTGACCGAAATTAAGTATTTCATCAACCGCACCTGGGTTTTTGGGGTCTACTATGTGAAGGGTTGTTTCTAGGGTAGAAACAATATCCTATTTAGTTACTTTTGGTTATAATCTTTTTCTTCTTTTCTTCTCTTAATTCCTCTAGCACTTTGCAACTATCATCAACTGTTGAACTTAAATTCGGAAATATACACATTAACAATCTCAATATAGGTATCACTAGTAAATATGTTAATACAATCTTTACATATCCACATACTGGCAATATGCAAAGATATAATATCTTATTAAAATAAACAAATTCAGTTCTTTCAATAAAAAATGCTTCAAATTTTAATTTTCTAATTATACATTTTGCCCTATACAACTCTTTTTTAGTATATGGATTATATGCAAATTTATTTATAAAAAATGCCAAACTCTCAACAGAAGTAATATTATCAAATGTATTTAAACCTACTTCTTTACGTATAGTTCTAAATATATCTCCAAGAAGATAAATTAATATTTTACTGTCATAATATTTTCTTTTTGTGAAGATTGGATTTTCATTTATTTCACGAATAAATATATATTGTCTATATAACTTTTTAGAACCATATAATAATAAAGATGACCCTAATTCAAAAAACTCCGATTTCATATTGATTATTAATGCATCCTCAATTTTGCTCTTATCAAAGCTTGACTGTGTAATCATTTTTTCGTACATTTTTATAAATTTCATATAATGCTTTTTTTTAGCTTCATGTTTCTTCATTTTTAGTTCAGATATTTTCCCTAAAGTATAGATAATAAAAGACACAAATACTGATATAAGTGCAATTTGCTCTCCAGTAAGACCTTTTAAACTTACTAATATAAAATCTAGTATTTTTTTAATTAACTGTAAAAGCTGTTCATAATTCTCCATACTACACCTCTTCCGATTGTTATTTTTTATTTATTCTACATTTTATTTACATTACCTCTTATTGACTTAATTTTTCATAAATATAAGGATATACATCATTCTCCAATGTATATCCTTATCACATATCCACATTCTGTACCAATGCAGGTATCTTAGCCTTAATTATCACAGTCTCATTGGTTACTATCACTTCATCAACCAAAGACCTCACTATAGAATACCTATCCTCAAAGCTTAGTTTATCCAGCATATTTACAACTCTACTAGCAATATCCTTTATTCCAGTAAGCTCTTTGTTGCTTATACTAATTGCATTTATTTCATTATACAAAGATTGTTTAAGTTGTTTTAAGGTTGTTTCCCTTACATTGATTTCTCTGAGCCTTTTCTCTGTGCTTAGCTCATCAATCAATGACTTTTGAAACATTGTAGCAACTCTTTCTTTTTCCTTGCTGATATTACTTATACCTGCTTCCAGCTCTTTAAGTCTCTTCTCTTTTTCTCCTATATCATCAGGCAGACCGTTTTTTATTTCCTTTTCTAGTTCATCAGGGTTTTTTAGCCATGAGACAACTTTTTCCCAAACAAGTTGCTCTATTATATCAGCATTTGTAAAGCTCAATGCACATTTTTCCATTCCGACTATGCCTGGTGACTTAGCTGTACAAACATAGTACCTTCTTTTTTTATTCTTACTTGATACCATGTTTCCATGTATAGTGCTTCCACACAGTCCACATCTACACATTGCACTTAGTAAATATTCTGCTTTGCTGTAGCTTCTCCATTTTCTCCTTGCGTTTGTCATTAACTCTTGTACTTTGTTCCATGTACCTTCATCTATAATAATGGGTACTGATACCCCTATCCATTCTTCTTGTGGTCGCTCTTTTCTTTTTACTTTTTCTGCTTCCTCTTTGTACTTGTTAAATTTTACGTCAGTTGCATCATATCGTCTTATATACAAAGTTCCTTTGTATGCTGTATTGCTTAATATCCTCTTAACTGTTGTCTTTTGCCAAAGCTTATTTTTCTTTGTTGGTACACCTAAATCATTAAGTCTTTGTGCAATAGCATTTGAACCTATATCCTCATCTATAGCCCATCTATACATTAATCTGATATTCTTAGCTTCTTCTTCGTCTATAGTTAATTCATCAGTATCTTTGTTATAGTCATATCCATATAAACCTGGACTGTGTGTCAGCAGATGTTTACTTGCTTTTGTCCTCTTACCTAGTTCAGTTCTAAATCTAAATCTTGCCCTTTCATATTCATCTACTGCTGACATTACAGTTAGTTGAAATCTTCCTTCTGGTGTATCATCATAAGATGTTTTTATAAATTGCAGTTGTGTACTTGCTTTCTTTATTTCATCTACTATTATAAGCTGATGTGATACATTACGAGACAATCTGCTTGAATCAAGACAGATGAGATATTTTACTTCATCATCAATCTTTATTAAACTAAGCGCAGATATTAGAGCTGGTCTTTCTAAGATAGAGCCGCTTATTCCTTCATCTGAAAACTCAATAACTGAATCTATATCACAGCCCAGCTCTATAGCCTTTTTAGTACATTCTTCCCTCTGTGCCTGTATCGAAAAGCCCCTCTCTGCTTGTTCCTCTGTTGATACCCTCAGATATATTACTGCCTTCATCTTTGCTTACCTCACACATGCATTTGTTTATAACATACTGCAATGTCTTTTTATATGTTGCTACTCTCTGTTGTTCATTTCCTGCAAGCTCTACTACAACATTAAGACTTTTTGCAAGTGCCATATAATCACCTCACATTTACTACTTTGTTAATAATATGTAGTTAACATCAATGCAATGCAAGTTTTAGGCTATCCCTTCTAAAATTAGATGTATTTGTAAGTTCTTCTATGTGCTATAATAAATTTGTTGAACATGCTATATAGGTAAATCATCACCAGACATCCAACTTTCTGTTCACTCCTTTGCTGAAGGAATATGAAATTTTAGAAAAATATAATTTAAGGTAGGTGCATTATGGTTTATATTATAATTATTTTTCTTCTTTGTTATATCATTTATGGTAAATTCTTAACAAAAATCCAAAAGTTTGATTCATCTAAAAATGAACCTGCTCCTGTTGAGAAACTTCCATATAAGAAAAAAGAGTATTTATTTACAAATGCTGAAAAATCATTCTACGGAGTGATTAAGCTAATTCTAAAAGATGATCCTTATAGTATATTTGCAAAAGTTAGATTGTGTGACCTTTTATACTTGCCCACTGGAACTGATAAAAGAAATATTTATTGGAATAAAATTAAATCAAAACATATTGACTTTGTAATATGTGACGATAATCACATCAAACCAGTATTAGCAATTGAGCTTGATGACTCATCTCATAATAATTCCAATAGAATTGAACGTGATACTTTTGTAAACAAAGCTCTTCGTGATGCTGGACTAAATATCATAAGAGTAAAAGCTAGAAATACATATAACATGAATGAACTCTCTCAACAGATATATAGCTATATCAATCCAGTAATCATAAGTGACGAAATTGTAGCAACAAATGAAAGTCTAGACGAAAATACAATTAGTGCAACATCTGATATTACCAATACAACAGAAATCATAATTCCCAATTGTCCAAAATGTGGTGTTCCAATGATTGAGCGGACTGCAAAGAAAGGTGATAGAGCTGGAGTTAAATTCTATGGCTGTCCAAACTATCCTAAATGTAGAGAAGTTATTAACATTTAATTTGTAAAAGTCATAATTAATATGCTCTAATAGTTGTACTCATTAACATTATCAGTGCTATAATTTTAATGAGGTGATTCCATTGGATGAAAAAGTAATAAATACGCTAGAGCATATTCAATCAAGACTAGATTCATTGGAGAAAATGCAAAACAGCCTAGATAATCTAAATGAAAAGGTTGACAAGAATCATATAGAAATAGTTAATAAGCTGGACACTTTAGAAAAGAATCAAGATGTAATAATGAGATATATAATAAACTCTGACACTGCATTCCAAAAATCAGAAGAAGCATTCAATATAATATCAAAGTTTAGAGAAGCTTTTTCCAAATAGAATAAATCACTCGGTATTGTTCACTCAATATCGAGTTTATTTATTTCTATGATGTTTCTTCGGTAGATACTACCCTTTGCGGTGCTGTTCCATCTAACAGTGCCACCCTAGCCTGTTTAATTACCACTCCGTCCAATGAATCGTTGTCCGATGAGCAGTGGTGTAGCTCTACATCATAGCCTAAATCTACAAACTCTCTTGCTATAGCCTTCATGAAGCTGCTCTTTCCTACACCAGGACCGCCTTTTATACAAAATATTCTATTTGCTTCATCACTCTGTATAATATAGTCATAAAATGAGTAGAAGCCCTTATAGGTATTTCCTCCTGGAAAAACTTCCTTAACGTTTCCTTGCTTTGCCATAAATAACCCTCCATATAAAATTCATATTCATACCATACTATGAAGGAATTGTAATCTAATTGCATGTTTCATAAGAAATTGTGTCTTAGATATTTATCTCTCCAGCTTTTCCTAAAAAAATTAAACAATCTCGACTTAATCTGTTTTTGTCTAATAATATACTTTCTACCACAACAAAATATTACCACATAATTCCGTTTCCATCTTAGTAATAAGCAACCTAATAAAATACATAATCTCCCTTTTTTTGAGTTAATAAATACTATTTCTGATATATTTATTTCTTTAGTATATTTGTATGAACTAAGTATTTTCAAAACTTTCCACCATTCAAAATGGTTGTATATCCTTTAATATCAACGTCTGTAAGGACTTTCATTAGATAGAATTTTATGACCTTTTTTCACCCATTCATCGCCATATGTTACCTTTTTAATGCGCAATAGTATGTTAAAAGATTAACAAAGATTTTTTTATTTATAGTATTGACTTTTATTGGTAGTTCTGTTAACATTAAGTTGTAGATAATTGTCGAATTATGTTGTTTTGTGAAAGGGGTATTATATGAAATCAACAGGAATTGTAAGAAAAGTGGATGAACTAGGCAGGGTAGTTATACCAATAGAGCTAAGGAGGACACTAACCATTGAAGAAAAAGACTCCTTAGAAATCTATGTAGATGGAGAACATATTATCCTAAAGAAGTACGAGCCAGCTTGTATATTCTGCGGTAATGCAAGAGATGTTAAACCTTATAAGGGAAAAAACATTTGTCCAGCTTGCATGGATGAACTAAAGAGGTAATATAAAAGGTTAGGATTATTCCTAACCTTTTATATTTTATTCAATTACCTTTAATAAATCTACAAGAATTTGATCTGCATTAAAACCATGAACCAATGAAGCTTGTTCAAGTGATTCACCTGTAGCTCCAGGGCAACTCAAACAGTGCATTCCATAGCTTCTAAATACATCGGCTGTTTGTGGAAAAGCTCTTAATATCTGAGCTATAGTCATATCCTTTGTTATTGACATTCTTAGTCCTCCTTTCATTAAACAAGAACAGGTATTATAGTTATATGTTGCAACTGATTGCATATACTTCCTTTTTAGGAAGGTTTCTATCTTCTGCAACCTTTTTAATTGCTTCTTTCTTATCCATTCCCTGCTCAATGTACATTAAAATATGTTGCTCAACGCTAATATTATCCCATTTTTTCGTCTCTTTATCAATCAAATCTTTTATAGCAATTCCTTCTAAAACAATGACAAATTCACCTTTTATGTCCCGCTGCTGTAAAACAGCAGAAATTTCACTTAAGTTTCCCCTTATAGTCTCTTCAAATTTTTTTGTCAATTCTCTCGAAACCGAAGCTTTCCTATCTCCTAGATACTGCTGAAGTTCCTTAAGTGTATCTTTAATTCTATGCGGCGACTCATAGATTATTATAGTTCTTGTTTCATTACGCAATTGCTCTAGCTTTTCTTTCTTTTCCTTTTTATTCGAAGATAAAAAACCTTCAAAGCAAAAGCTTCTAGTAGAAATACCTGAAACTATAAGTGCAGTTAGTGAAGCTGATGCGCCTGGAATAGGCACTATCTCGATTTTGTGTTCAATGCATAGCCGTACCAAGTCCTCACCTGGATCAGATATTGCAGGCATCCCAGCATCGGATACCAAGGCTATACTCTTGCCCTCCAGCATAACATTTACAAGTTCCTTACCCTTTTCATACTTATTATGCTCGTGGTAGCTTACCATTGGCTTTTTTATTTCAAAATGGTTCAGTATCTTGATACTCTGCCTAGTATCTTCAGCAGCTACAAGGTCAACTTCTTTAAGTATCCTAATACAGCGAAGAGTAATATCCTCCAAGTTGCCTATAGGAGTAGCACATAAATACAAGGTTCCTGCCATGCTATTTCCTCCCGTATATTCTGTTAATTTCTTCTGTATATTGCCCTTTGTCATCATATATATACAGTGGTTCCATGAACTTAAGCTCAGGTTTGCCGCCCCTTACCCCTTCTATCAGCATAAGATGTGGTCTTTTACCTATATTGGAATGTACAAACCTTATTCTTTTGGGCTCTATTCCTAAAACTCTCATTTCATAAATTATATCTACAAGTCTATCTGCTCTGTGTACCATAAAAAACTTGCCCCCGGACTTTAGAAGCTCCTTTGTAGATTTTAATACATCCTGTAATGTGCAGGCTATCTCAAACCTTGATATAGCTTTATTCTCTGTTGGATTATTAATTCCGCATTCCTTTTTCACATAGGGAGGATTTGTTACAATACAGTCATATTTTGCCTTACCCAAAACCATAGGTGCCTCTTTTAAGTCCATATGTAAAATGCTTATGATTTGCTCCAGCTTATTGTACTGCACATTACGTCTAGCCATATCTGCCATATCTGGTTGTATCTCCAAAGCTGTAATGCTTTTGGGTCGTTTCTTTGCATAAAGTAATATTGGTATTATACCCGTTCCAGTTCCCATTTCCAATACATTATCAACCATCTTAATCTCTGCAAAATCTGCGAGAAGTACTGCATCCACTCCAAATTTGAAGGAGTCATTTTTTTGTATTAACATATAGCCATTTTGCAAATCGTCTAAGCTTTCATCTTCTCTTATCAAATCGTCCATGTTCACACCTCAAAATGTTATACATTTCCTAACGTTATAAAAAAAAGACCTCAAGGGTCTTTTTTTGTACTAAATTAATCTTGTACTGGAGCATCAACTGGACAAACATTTGCGCAAGCTCCGCATTCTATACAAACTTCAGAATCGATAACGTATTTATCATCGCCTTGACTAATGCAGCTAACTGGACATTCTGATTCGCAAGCTCCACAGCTTATGCAGCCTTCTGTAATTTTATATGCCATATGTACACCTCCTAATTGAATATAGATACATTTTAACATTAAAAAACAATATTGAAAACCCTATTTATATATATTGTTTTTGTAAATTTATCCACAATTATTTATGATGATTAGTCTTTCTCAAGCATTTTAAGGTCTTCATCTTTTATAATTTCCTCTATAGGGGCATCCATATCTCTGCCATGCTTAAGCACCACAACGTCCTTTATAGAGAAATCCTTAACTACCCTGATATTGTTCTCTTGAAGTTCAAGCATTACCCTTACCTGTTCCTTAAGAAGATTATTGCCAACAACCTCACCCTTGCCTTCTGGTGTATCCAGTAATGAGCCTATTCTAGGCACTATCTTCCTTGCGTATTCATAGGCTTCTTGTTCATATTTTAAACAACACATCAATCTACCACAAATACCTGAAATCTTCGCTGGGTTTAGAGATAAACTCTGTTCTTTTGCCATCTTTATGGATACTGGTGCAAAATCTCCAAGAAAGCTTGAGCAACAAAGACTCTGCCACAAGGTCCTATTCCCCCAATCATCTTTGATTCGTCTCTTACACCTATCTGTCTTAGTTCTATCCTTGTCTTAAATACTGATGCTAAGTCCTTTACAAGCTCTCTGAAGTCCACTCTACCATCCGCTGTAAAATAGAAAATAATTTTATTGTTGTCAAATGTATATTCTACATCAATAAGCTTCATATCCAAATTATGCTGATGTACCTTTTGCAAACAAATAGCCAAAGCATCCTTTTCTTTGTTCTTGTTCTCTTGATATATTTTTTTATCTTCCTCAGTTGCAACCCTAATAACCATCTTAAGAGGAGCTATAATTTGTTCTTCTGTAACCTCTCTAATCCCCAGCACGACTTCACCGAACTCTATGCCTCTTATAGTTTCTACTATTACATTATCTTCCAACTTTATATCAATTTCATCTGGGTCAAAATAATATATTTTACCCGCTTTTTTAAATCTTACTCCTACAGTTTTAACCATTGTATACCTCCATAATATTCAATAGCATGCTGTCAACACTGTTCTTTATGCCTACATTATGGTTTACATAGCTTATTGTGCGCTTTATAGCGTCAATTATTCTGTAAATCCTTTTTTCGTCCAATACCTCTGCTTGACGTTTAATAATATCGACATTATCCGAATTTACAAGTAACTGCTCTTCACAGCCTTGTCTAATAATCAGAATATCTCTATACCAGCTTAGCATAAAATTCAAAAGTATCACTACATCTTCCTTCGACGCAGCAAGCTCTGATGCTGCAGCTGTCAGCTCGGTATAGCTTCCGTTATTTAAACAACTTACAAAATTTACGTGAAGCTTTCTCAACTTTTGAAGTTCCTGATCATTCAGCATTTCAATTGCTCTTCCTATTATACCATTTGCAGTGTTGGCTGCAAAGCTAATCCGATCTAAATCGTAACTAAATTTTTCCAAAAGATAACTTTCTATTTGCTGTGTAGATACTTTCTTTAAATAGAAAACCTGACATCTTGAAACCACTGTTGGAAGTAATGAGTTTTGATTCTCTGCAAGTAAAACAAAAACAGTATTTGCAGGAGGCTCCTCTAGAGTCTTCAAAAATGCATCCTGTGCATCCTGAGTCATTTTTTCCGCTTCATCTATTATCAACACCTTATAACCACTCTCAAAGGGTTTCTTTGATACCTTAGTAATGACTTCCCTTATTTGTTTTATCTTTATAGAAGCACCACTGGGCTTTATTATATCAATATTCGGATGATTGCTAGATTCTAACTTCTTACAGGATGTACAGTTGTCACAAGGCTTTTCCACTCCTTCATCTTTGCAGTTTAATGCCTTGGCAAATATCTCAGCAACCATGCTTTTTCCGCTTCCCTTAGAACCACAAAATATATATGCATTAGCCACTAAATCATCTTTTACCGCTCTTTTCAAGCTGCCAGCTAACACAGACTGCCCAATAATACTATCGAAATTCATTATTCTCTCCTCTGTATTATGTTTTAAATATACATATCTAGAAGTAGCCCTTTTATTAGTCCTATAGACTCCAATATCTTTATGTTATCTTTTTCTTCTACTAGAAACTCACGGCTCAACTCCTCGACTTTTGCATTTACCTTATTTACTAAAGCATAAACCTTATGCCTGCCTCTTCTATCAAATTGATTATGCTTTGAATATTTAAGAGAGCTGCCTACCACCTCATCCATAAACTCAGCAATAAGCTTTTTATATTGTTTCAGCTCCTTGATATCCATGTTTTTACCAAGTTGTTCCCCTTGCTTATTTATCTCTGACATAAGCTTGTTTAGCTTGGTTTTTAAATCTGATTCTTCCTTCTTTCCCAATGCATCAGCAAAGGATGACCTGCTTGTACCTACTTCAGTTCGTCGTTCGTCCTTTGTTAGCAATCCGGTAATAGCAGTAGAATGACTATTTATATCGGATATTTTCATCTTCCATCACCTAAGCCTTTTCAAATTTGTCTATATCAACGACAAATATTGTAGCGCCTCCAACCATTACATCTATTGGATAAGGTATAAACACACCTGCTGAACCTGTAGGTGGTATCGGTGTTGTAAAGGTTTGCTTTCTACTCTTACAAATATCCTTTATTAAGGCTATTAAATCCTCTACCTTTTCCTTGTCAACACCAATTAATAAAGTAGTATTACCCTCTCTTAAAAATCCCCCCGTGGAAGCCAGCTTAGTTGCACTATATTTATTTTTTACAAGAACCTCCATCAAATCATTAACATCTTCATCTTGTACAACCACTATTACAAGTTTCATATATACTACCTCCCATAAATTATTAATATATGTTATGCACAATTTAACCCTCTAATAACAAGCTATTTCATTACACATATATATTTAAGGCTTACATCCTTAGTTCCATTAATCTTAATACCATTTTGTAAACATTCTGATACATAGTCCAAAATTTCTTTTGTTATCACTTCACCCGGCATGATTATTGGTATTCCTGGAGGATATGGTATTATCAACTCACCACAGACTCTACCAACGCTTTTACTCAATAATATATCCTCACTCTGTTTATAAACTGCCTCCCATGGAAAAAGCTTCATCTCGGGTATCTCACTATATACATTTGAAATATCCTTCAAATCTTTACCTTCCTCCGATTCAGTAGCAATTGTTTTTAAGGCTTTTGCTAGCTTATTTATTGCATTTACTTCGTCACCCACCGTGCAAATAGCGACTATATTATATAAATCGGCCATTTCTACCTGTAACTTGAATTTACTTCTCAGTTGTTGCTCTGCCATAGTGCCGCTAATGCCCAAACCCTTAAAATTTACTGTAATTCTTGTAGGGTCTACATCGTAAATTGCACTTCTACCGATATCATTACTACTAAGACAATATAAGCCTTTCGTACTGCTTATTTCACCTCTCAACCACTCACAGGAGTCTATTACAGTCTCCAATAATTCTTCCCCTTTTTGCTGCATTATATATCTCGCGATATCCAATGAAGCCAAAAGTATATGTGAAGGGCTGGTTGTTTGCGTTAACTGCAAAAACAGTTTAAGTTTATCTATATCTACCCTTCCAGATTTTACATGGAGCATAGAGCTCTGTGTCATGGAGGGCAAAGTTTTATGCGTACTTTGTGCCACCATATCCGCACCACATTGCAACGCCGACTTGGGTAGCTTTTTGTTAAATCCAAAATGTGCACCATGAGCTTCATCCACAAGAAGAAGCATATTGTTTTTATGTACTATTGAAGCAATTTTCTCTAAGTCAGAGCAGACTCCATAATAGGTAGGATTAGTAATAACAACTGCTTTGGCATCAAGATTATCCATATATAACCTCTTGTACTGTATCAGAAGATATTCCTGAGGCTATACCTAGTTTATCATCCAATTCCGGATATATATATATGGGATGCAATTTACCAAGTATCACTGCTCCTGTTACTGACTCTATGACAATTGCGTGGTATAATTATCTTATCACCTGGATTTGTAGCTGCCATAATCATTGAATAAATGCCCGCGGTTGTTCCATTTACAAGGAAAAAGGTATGCTCTGCCCCAAAGGCTTCTGCTGCTAACTCCTGTGCTATCATTATAGCACTCTCTGGGCAATGCAAATTATCAATACCTGGTACCTCAGTTACATCCAATCTCAATAGCTCTATATCAAAATCTTGAAGTCCCACTTTTTTGAACACATTACCACCCTTGTGCCCTGGCATATGAAAGTATTCCACCCGCTCTTCAGAGTAATCTCTTAAAGCCTTTAAAATCGGTATGTCCTTATAATCCATTTCTTCACCTATACGTTTCGCCTATACATTTTACGTTCTATAAATATCACGAAATCGTTTTCCTCTGCTCATAAATCGCACAAAGTGCAAAATTAGTCTAATATAAAATTTTAGTAATATTTATATGTTTACTTTGCTGATATCAAACTTATCCTTGTATTTGTCTGGTTCTGTCCTATATAGATTATCACCATTACAGTCAATAGCTACTATTGCGGGGAAATCTTCTACTATAAGCTCTCTCACAGCCTCAGCACCCAAATCCTCATACGCAATAACCTTCAAAGCTTTGATTACTGTAGAAGTATATGCTCCTAAACCTCCTACCGCTGCAAAATACAAGCATTTATGACTTTTCATAGAATCTATTACTGAATCCGCTCTATCACCTTTACCCATCATTCCTTTTAAGCCTTGCTCAATTATTGTTGGAGAATACTTATCCATTCGTCCCGAGGTAGTAGGTCCAAAAGGACCTGCGACATTGCCTGGCTTTGCTGGACATGGACCCGCATAATATATTATTTGTCCCTTTGTATCAAATGGAAGCTTCCCATCGCTTTCTAGCTCCTCAATCATTCTCTTATGAGCGGCATCTCGTGCAGTGTATATCTTACCTGATATTAGCACTCGATCTCCTGCTTTTAATTCCTGTATAACAACATCCTGCAAAGGTGTTGTAATCTTTTTATACATTTTTCCACCTCTATAATATTATTTCTGTATGTCTAGATGCGTGACAAGTTATATTTACTGCCACTGGTAAGCCTGCAAAATGTGTAGGATAACGCTCTATTCTTACACCCAGCGCTGTTGTTACCCCGCCTAAGCCTTGAGGTCCGATTCCTAAATTGTTTATTTTGCTAAGCAATAAATCCTCAAGCTCTGCATAATACTCATCATGATTTTTTTCTGTCAAAGGTCTCAAAAGCGATTTTTTGATAGAATCGCTGCTTTTTCCATTGTTCCTCCAATGCCAACTCCTACTATTATAGGAGGACAAGGATTGGCTCCTGCTTTCTTTACTGTTTCAACTACAAAATCTATAACGCCTTCCACACCATCTGATGGCTTTAGCATCTTTATTGCACTCATATTTTCACTGCCAAAGCCTTTTGGCATAGCTTGAATCTTAATGTTTTCACCCGGTACAATTTCATAATGTATAACCGCCGGAGTATTATCTCCTGTATTTTGTCTGAGCAATGGATCACTTACTACAGACTTTCTTAAATAGCCCTCTGCATATGCTTGTCTTACACCTTCATTTATTGCATCATTTATGCTCTTTCCTACAACATGCACATCCTGACCCAGCTCAACAAATAATACACACATTCCCGTATCCTGACATATCGCAATCTCTTTTTCAGCTGCCAGTTCTGCATTTTGTATTATTCTATCCAACATTTCCTGCCCAATTTCAGAAATCTCAATTTTTCTATAACAAATCAATTTTTCCATAACATCACTGCTTAAGTAATAATTTGCCCTTATAAAAAGCTCTTTAACTGCTGACTCTATAGTATCACAAAATATTTCTCTCAAAATAAAATCTCCTTACTGTTTTTGTTAATAATATTATACTATATATCGCACTAAATAATTAACATTTATAAAATAGTTCGTTTTATATAGTAAATCTCCTTTTTTTAAAGTGTTGCACATTATTTGTTTATTAATGGTAAATAATCATCAAAACTAGCAATTGCTTAAAGTAACTCAGTCTAATATAATATAAATAAGTAATAGCAATAAAACATGCGAGGTGAATACATGCTAAAAGCAGATATAGAAAGATATTTAGGTTACCTTTTAAAAGGACTAATGTACATAATAGTTATAGTTTTGATTTATTTATTTGGAAAAATATTGTTTACATACTTTACACCTTTTATTACAGCATTGGTTCTAGCTATGATTATAGAACCAATAGTAAAGCTTTTCCAACGTCTTAAACTAGGACGAGGTTTTTCTGTTATACTAGCAATTATTTTATTCATTGGCAGCTTTATAAGTCTTTCAGCCTTTGCAATATCAAGGTTAGTATTTGAGCTAAAAGACTTATATAACAGCCTTCCCAACTATTACAATGATGTATACGACCTAATAGATATGCTTGTACAAAGAGCTACAGAGCTTTACTTACAACTTACTCCTGGAGTTACAGATATACTTAAAGACTTCCTTGGTACAACTTTTGATAAGCTAAATATAGTTGTGGGGCAAATGCTCACTCAGACTCCATCCTCAACCGTTAACTTTATTGGCATGCTTACAGGATTATTATTTTATGTAATTGTAACTCTATTATCTACCTTCTTCTTTTCCAAAGATAAAGATATAATAATAAACTTCATATTCAAACAATTATCTCCATCGTGGAAAGAAAAAGTTTTGAGCTTAAGAAAGGACTTGTTCCTTGCATTGGTTGGATTTTTAAAAGCACAAATAATTTTGCTTAGTGTAACCTTCTTAGAATCTTATATTGGTTTAACTATACTAGGAGTCAGATATTCCTTTATCTTTGCGATTATAATCGCCCTAGTCGATATACTTCCAGTACTGGGAACAGGGAGTATATATATTCCTGCCGCTATTATAAACGTAGTATTAGGAAACTATAAGCTGGCAATATCACTAATTGTTTTATACGGAATAATAGTAATTGTCAGATATATGATTGAACCAAAGGTCGTAGGAGCACAGCTTGGCATTCATCCCCTAGTAGCATTGGCCTCTATATTTGTAGGTTTAAAGACAATAGGAGTTGCTGGTGTAATTTTAGGACCAACTATAGTAGTTGTGATAAAAGCTTTTCAGAACGCAAAAATATTACCAAGATTTAAATAGAAACAGATACCCGCTTTTAGTGGGTATCTGTTTCTATTATTCCTTTGAATAAACTCTAAAATCGTATTATCTTTTTTAACATTGAGTGTTATACCGTTTATTATCACATTCTCTTCGTCAATCCAATTAACATATACACTGTTAATTCTATATTGCCAGTATATGTTTCGCCTCTTATTTGTCTCATTGTTTATAACGTCTACCCTAATTGAGTATCTAACTGTAATATGTAAATTTACCTGATATATATTAACTGTATATTTCTATGCAGAACAGATATTAGGACAATAAAAAGACAGCTATTTCTAGCTGTCTTTCTGTTTACCCGGCGACGACTTACTCTCCCAGGACCCTGCGGTCCAAGTACCATCAGCACTGGAGAGCTTAACTTCTGTGTTCGGTATGGGAACAGGTGTGACCTCTCCGTTATTGCCACCAGATTTGTTATGAAGATGTTTTTGCACCTTCAAAACTGCACAATACATTTAATTTATCTATTTTGGTAACGCTGAATTTGTGTTACTTACGATATCTACTAAGACCTTCTATATCAAATGCCATGATAAGCTAAAGCATATCTGTATTTGAATATGTTCTTAGGTTTTATCGATGTTTTCTACGGTTTTCCACTAAGAAATTCTATGAACTTTTGCTACACTGTTCATGGATGAACAGCCCGCAAAAGAGAATTTCTAACTGTAAAACCTGGTTTAGATCAAGCCCTCGACCTATTAGTATCGGTCAGCTACGTACATTACTGCACTTACACCTCCGACCTATCAACCATGTAGTCTACATGGGGTCTTACCAGCCTACGCTGTGGGAAATCTTATCTTGAAGCCAGTTTCGCGCTTAGATGCCTTCAGCGCTTATCTGTTCCGAACTTAGCTACTCAGCTATGCACTTGGCAGTGCAACTGATGCACCAGAGGTTCGTCCATCCCGGTCCTCTCGTACTAAGGACAGCACTCCTCAAATTTCCTACGCCCGCGACGGATAGGGACCGAACTGTCTCACGACGTTCTGAACCCAGCTCGCGTGCCGCTTTAATGGGCGAACAGCCCAACCCTTGGGACCTACTTCAGCCCCAGGATGCGACGAGCCGACATCGAGGTGCCAAACCTCCCCGTCGATGTGGACTCTTGGGGGAGATAAGCCTGTTATCCCCGAGGTAGCTTTTATCCGTTGAGCGATGGCCCTTCCACTCGGTACCACCGGATCACTAAGTCCTACTTTCGTACCTGCTCGACTTGTCTGTCTCGCAGTCAGGCTCCCTTCTGCCTTTGCACTCTTCGAATGATTTCCAACCATTCTGAGGGAACCTTTGAACGCCTCCGTTACTCTTTTGGAGGCGACCGCCCCAGTCAAACTGCCCACCTGACTATGTCCCATGACCAGCTTATGGCCACTGGTTAGAATTCCGGTATCTCAAGAGTGGTATCCCAACGTCGACTCCTTAAACACTAGCGTGCCTATCTCTCAGTCTCCCACCTATCCTGTACATGAAATACTAAAACCCAATGTCAAGCTACAGTGAAGCTCTACGGGGTCTTTCCGTCCAATCGCGGGTAACTAGCATCTTCACTAGTACTACAATTTCGCCGAGTGTGTTGTCGAGACAGCGCTCAAGTCGTTACGCCATTCGTGCGGGTCAGAACTTACCTGACAAGGAATTTCGCTACCTTAGGACCGTTATAGTTACGGCCGCCGTTTACTGGGGCTTAAGTTCTATGCTTCGGATTGCTCCTAACACTTCCCCTTAACCTTCCAGCACCGGGCAGGCGTCAGCCCCTATACGTCATCTTTCGATTTAGCAGAGACCTGTGTTTTTGATAAACAGTCGCTTGAGCCTTTTAACTGCGGCCTCATTTCTGAGGCACCCCTTCTCCCGAAGTTACGGGGTCATTTTGCCGAGTTCCTTGACAACACTTCCCTCGCTCGTCTTAGGATTCTCTCCTCATCTACCTGTGTCGGTTTACGGTACGGGCACCTAACATCTCGTTAGCAGCTTTTCTTGACAGTGTGAAATCAGATACTTCGTTACTTAATTTCACTCCCCATCACACCTCAACCTATTAGTATGCGGTCTTTCCTACATACAAGCCTTAGTGCTTGGGCACGGACAACCAACGCCGTGCTTATCTTATCCTCCTGCGTCACTGCTTCCTTCAAACGATATTAGGTGGTATCGGAATATCAACCGATTGTCCATCGGATACGCTATACGCCTCTCCTTAGGCCCCGACTTACCCTGAGCGGACGAACCTTCCTCAGGAAACCTTAGATTTTCGACGGTGAAGATTCTCACTTCACTCTCGCTACTTATACCAGCATTCTCTCTCCTGTACAGTCCACTACTCCTTTCGGTATAGCTTCTGCCCATACAGGACGCTCCCCTACCCATCTTGCGATGCCATAGCTTCGGTATTAGACTTTAGCCCCGGACATTTTCGGCGCATGACCACTTGACCAGTGAGCTATTACGCACTCTTTAAATGTATGGCTGCTTCTAAGCCAACATCCTGGTTGTCTCTGTAGTCACACATCCTTTCCCACTTAGTCTAAATTTTGGGACCTTAGCTGATGGTCTGGGCTGTTTCCCTCTTGACCACGGATCTTATCACTCGTAGTCTGACTCCCAACAATCAAATATCCGGCATTCGGAGTTTGATAGGGTTCGGTAACCGATAAGGCCCCTAGCCCATTCAGTGCTCTACCTCCGGTATTCTGTGTTGAGGCTAGCCCTAAAGCTATTTTCGGGGAGAACCAGCTATCTCCGAGTTCGATTGGAATTTCTCCGCTATCCACAGCTCATCCCCCGATTTTTCAACACCGGTGGGTTGGGCCTCCATTAGATTTTACTCCAACTTCACCCTGTCCATGGATAGGTCACCCGGTTTCGGGTCTACATCAGCCAACTTATTCGCCCTATTAAGACTCGCTTTCGCTTCGGCTCCGCACCTCTAGTGCTTAACCTCGCTGACTAACGTAACTCGCTGGTCCGTTCTACAAAAAGTACGCGGTCACCCTGTATTTCTACATAGGGCTTCCACCGATTGTAAGCGTACGGTTTCAGGTTCTATTTCACTCCCCTTCCGGGGTTCTTTTCACCTTTCCCTCACGGTACTATGCGCTATCGGTCACTAGGTAGTATTTAGCCTTGGGAGGTGGTCCTCCCTGCTTCCCACAAGGTTTCACGTGTCTCGTGGTACTCTGGATTCTGACTCATATATTTTAGCTTTTCACTTACTGGACTTTTACCACCTATGGTTGAGCTTTCCAACTCTATTCAGCTAAGCTTCATATACTAAATGTCAGTCCTCAACCCCAAAGAAGTTACCCTCTCTGGTTTGGGCTCTTTCCCTTTCGCTCGCCGCTACTTAGGAAATCGATGTTTCTTTCTACTCCTCCGGGTACTTAGATGTTTCAGTTCCCCGGGTTTCCCCTCCTATGACTATTTATTCATCATAGGATACCTAGACATTACTCTAGGTGAGTTTCCTCATTCGGATATCTACGGGTCGATGCCTATTTGCGGCTCACCGTAGCTTTTCGCAGCTTGTCACGTCCTTCTTCGGCTCCTAGTGCCAAGGCATCCACCATACGCTCTTACTAGCTTGATCTAAGAAGTTCTTTTGAACTCTTTTTCTTTCTCAGCGTTATTGTGTTTAATTAATCTCTTTCGAAATTAATTACCCTGGATCTTTTCAATGTATTGTGCAGTTTTCAAGGTACATTTGAATCTTTTTTCATTCCCTCAAGACTTTGCTTGTCTCTCACCGGGAATTACTATTATACACGCTATACTCTTTCGAGTCAACTTGTACTTTTTTACATTTTTGTCTCACATCTCAGATTACTACGCTACGCTTTTCAAAAAGGATTGTCAATCTTTTACTCCTCTTCGTTACGTAAAAAGTTGGTGGGCTCAAGTGGACTCGAACCACCGACCTCACGCTTATCAGGCGTGCGCTCTAACCGCCTGAGCTATGAGCCCTCGTATTAAAGTTTTAACTACTGGGTAGCTAAAAAATGGTGGAGATGAACGGGATCGAACCGTTGACCCCCTGCGTGCAAGGCAGGTGCTCTCCCAGCTGAGCTACACCCCCATGTTAAAGAAAACATTATATCTTCTCTTTAACAAAGACTATTAAGTTTTTAAACTTTATAGTCCTTGAAAACTAACCAGTGTAACTAACCTTAACTCTTTTGGTCAGGTTATTTAAAATATAGTGCACATCTCTTTCGATTTGTGACTATCGACCATAGGATATACAAACATATTTCAGTCTGTAATGCTCCTTAGAAAGGAGGTGATCCAGCCGCACCTTCCGATACGGCTACCTTGTTACGACTTCACCCCAGTCACTAGCTTCACCTTCGACGGCTCTCTCCTTACGGTTAAGTCACCGGCTTCGGGTGCCTCCAACTCCCATGGTGTGACGGGCGGTGTGTACAAGGCCCGGGAACGTATTCACCGCGACATTCTGATTCGCGATTACTAGCAACTCCAACTTCATGTAGGCGAGTTGCAGCCTACAATCCGAACTGAGAGTAACTTTTAGGGATTTGCTTGCTATCACTAGCTTGCTTCCCGTTGTTTTACCCATTGTAGCACGTGTGTAGCCCAGAACATAAGGGGCATGATGATTTGACGTCATCCCCACCTTCCTCCGAGTTATCCCCGGCAGTCTCATTAGAGTGCTCATCTTACTGTTAGCAACTAATGATAAGGGTTGCGCTCGTTGCGGGACTTAACCCAACATCTCACGACACGAGCTGACGACAACCATGCACCACCTGTCTCTCTGCCCCGAAGGGTTTCCTCAGTTACGAGTAATGCAGAGGATGTCAAGTCCTGGTAAGGTTCTTCGCGTTGCTTCGAATTAAACCACATGCTCCGCTGCTTGTGCGGGCCCCCGTCAATTCCTTTGAGTTTCAATCTTGCGGCCGTACTCCCCAGGCGGGATACTTATTGCGTTAGCTGCGGCACGGAAGGGGTCGATACCTCCCACACCTAGTATCCATCGTTTACAGCGTGGACTACCAGGGTATCTAATCCTGTTTGCTCCCCACGCTTTCGCGCCTCAGCGTCAGTTACAGTCCAGTAAGTCGCCTTCGCCACTGGTGTTCCTCCTAATATCTACGCATTTCACCGCTACACTAGGAATTCCACTTACCTCTCCTGCACTCTAGCGTCCCAGTTTCAGATGCATTCCCGAGTTAAGCCCGGGGATTTCACATCTGACTTAAGAGCCGCCTACGCGCCCTTTACGCCCAGTAATTCCGGACAACGCTTGCCACCTACGTATTACCGCGGCTGCTGGCACGTAGTTAGCCGTGGCTTCCTCCTTTGGTACCGTCATTTTTTTCGTCCCTGAAGACAGGAGTTTACAATCCGAAGACCTTCTTCCTCCACGCGGCGTTGCTGCATCAGGGTTTCCCCCATTGTGCAATATTCCCCACTGCTGCCTCCCGTAGGAGTCTGGGCCGTGTCTCAGTCCCAGTGTGGCCGTTCACCCTCTCAGGTCGGCTACTGATCGTCGCCTTGGTGAGCCTTTACCTCACCAACTAGCTAATCAGACGCGGGTCCATCTTACAGCGGATTTCTCCTTTGATTGCTCTACCATGCGATAGTGCAATGTTATGCGGTATTAGCAGTACTTTCGCACTGTTATCCCCCTCTGTAAGGCAGGTTACCCACGCGTTACTCACCCGTCCGCCGCTAAGATACTTCGTAGCAAGCTACTTAGTATCTCCGCTCGACTTGCATGTGTTAGGCACGCCGCCAGCGTTCGTCCTGAGCCAGGATCAAACTCTTAAGTTAAATATTTAATCACATCTCTGTGATTTCAACCAATTGTTTGAACCTACTCAAAAGAATTAATTTACTTGGTTTCGTTACACTGTTTAGTTTTCAAGGACCATATCAGCGTCTAGCGCCGACCTTTACTATGATATCAAATTATGTTATGTTTGTCAACATAATTTTTCTATTTATTTTTTCTTTATGTCTTCTACTATCTTGTCTGTTTTGTTTCCCTGACTTAGCCAGGAATTATATTCTATCATGTTTTATACTTCTTGTCTACAGTAATTTTATTCCATATATTTTTACTTCCTATAATCCGCTTATAAGTGAGAATATAATAATATATAAGTATATCCAGCTTGACTTATCTTTAATATTCATAGTAGATGCTAGTGTTCTCTTCAATAGGCAATATTGTAAAACCATTATCCTTAAGATATTTTATTATTGTTGGCAGAGCCTTTACAGTCTCCATATGGGTGCCACTGTCATGCATTATTATAACCGCACTTTTCTTATTTTTCACTTGACTTATAACACTATCTATAATCTCATCACTATTTATACTTGTAGATTTACTGTCCATGCTGTCTATATTCCATAGTATTGTTCTATACTGGTTTAGCACAGACTTAAATATATCTTTTCTTATATATGTGCCTCCATAAGGAGGTCTAAACAGTTTAGTTGTCACTCCTACTGCATTGTATATAGCTTTATTAGTCTTATCAATTTCATTTTTTAGTTCAGCTGCGTTACTGTATATGTTTTCTTTCTTGTGTGTATATGTGTGATTACCTATAGAATGTCCCTCTTTAATCATTCTTTTTAGCAAGTCTTTGTTTTTGTCTATAGTATTTCCTAGCATAAAGAACGTAGCTTTTATATCATTTTTTTTCAGTATATCCAATATCAAAGGTGTTACCCTTTTGTCTAAACCATCATCAAAGGTTAAGTAAGCTACTTTTGTATAACTCGGGCTTAAGGAATCTCCTTTTCCTAGCTTTAAATTCAGTTCAGAATCTAAAAGTTTTCCTGCTGGTACGACACTATTAATAGTTTTAATTCTAATACACTTAACGTCATCCATTATTTCCACTTGCCAACCAAATATATCGACTGCTGATATAATAGAAATATATATATTATTGTTTTTTATTATTATTGGCACATCCAGCTTTGTACTTGGTTTATCATCTATCTCTATATTTATACCACCAGTAATCTTAAATGTTTTTTCTTTTGCTACGAAAATAATTGTATTTGATGCCTTATCTTCTTTTACAGTCAGATTTAAGCTAGTCTGCATTTGATTTATAGGAATATAATCGAAGTCGTTAATAATCTGAACTTGTACGTTTTTATCTATCTTACTATTATTAACATAAATGTCATATTTATCACAGCTATCAGCATATACACTTGTAGTTCCACAAATTATAAACAATACAGCTATTAAAATATATATTATTATTATTCCCCTTTTTATCATTTTCTTTCTCCTCGTATAAAATGTTTTGTACTCAAGTTCTTACTTGGTTTATGAATTAATGTCTATTTATATCTATTAATGTATATATTATATTATACTTGCTAATATGTAACAATTATCTATGATATAATTTTAAAACAAAAAAATGCTTCAATTGAAGCATTTTTTTAGTTCATTTAATGGAATTTTTATTTAAGTCATATTTATACTTTCATATGTATTACAAAACTATCAAGAAGGCTCTTAGTTTATTAGCTTTCTTGGTGGATATAATTCTCATAATATTTACTTTTGTCCATAATTTTCTATTGTTAGTTTTCTTAAATAATCACATTCCTGATTAGTTATGGTTTTCATGTTTCCTATTTGCATAGCAAGCAAGGTAATTTTAGCTGCTTCCTCAACTATTACTGCATTGGAATATGCTATATCTATACTTTCACCTACTGCTAACATACCATGGTTCTCCATTAATACTGCATTTCTCATGCCTATGAAATCAGATACTATATCTGCCAGTTCTTCAGTTCCCATTGGTGCATAGCATGCACACTGTACAGGACGCCTATCATAGCAGCTAGCTCTGCTACAATCACAGGAATATCCTTGTTACAGCATGCCCAAGCAGTTGCATAAGTTGAATGTGTATGACATATACCCATAACCTCTGGTCTCTTCTTATATGTTCGGCAGTGAAGTTGAATCTCAATGGATGGACTTCTGCTACCATCCATTATACTTCCTTGAAAATCTACAACCACAATATCTTCTGGTTTTAGTAGTGAATACTCCATACCACTTGGTGTTATACAGATATAACCTGTTTCATTATCTCTAATGCTGAAATTACCCATAGTCAGTGGTATAAGTCCTTCCCTTTGCGCTTTTAATGCAATATCTATTACCTTCTGTCTTTTTTCGCGTAAAAGCATATATCTACTCCTTATGTAATTTAATATCTATTAAGTATTTTTTTAACTTGTGTAAATCTTTTAAATATGTGTCCTTCAGTTCAGCCTTATATATTATACTAGCAGGGTGATATAGAGGAAACAGCTTAAACTCAGCTTCTCCAAATCTTATATCCATTGAGTTTCCATGAAGTATTCCAATAGACGATTTATCATCCTGAGTAATGCTTTTTAGTGCAATATTACCCAAAGTAACTACAAGCCTTGGATTAATTATCTCTAGCTCTCTCATTAAAAATGAGGAGAAAATATTAATTTCCTTTTTGGTAGGTGTTCTGTTTGATTCTCTACCTGTTTCTTCGTTTATCTTATGGGGTCTTAGCTTCACAACATTTGTAATATACAAATCAACTCTATCTATTTCAAGAATACTGATAAACTCATCAAGATTTTTACCAGCTTGCCCTATAAAGGGTTTCCCAGTTAGTATTTCCCGTTTCCCTGGAGCTTCGCCTATAAGCACAATAGAAGAATTAGGGTCTCCTCCTCCAAAAACCAGAGATGTCTCAATCTTATATAGCTCATTAATATGTTTCTTTAATTCACAATTTAAGACTTCTAGTAATTTTGATTTCAAAATATCAACTCCATTATTTTACGGTTTTTCATTAAGAATTTCTACCTGTAAAATCTTTTTATAGCAATATATCTATACACTGCTGTGCCACTTCATCTATAAATCTATCTATCTTCTCAGTCGAGAAAAATCTATACTCTCTCTCAAGAACATATCTCTCTTTTTCATAATAATCTATAATTCTCTTTTGACATTCATAGATATATGATGGCTCAAATTCATTGAAAAAATTTACATTCACATTTATTTCTTTAAATTTTTCTACAATATTGTAACCGTTCTGTTCTAGATACAAAAAATCTAAGGCATACATTTCTTCTTTCATAATACTAATAAAGTCCTTATTTTCATGCTTTTCTTCCTCATACATCTGCTTATAAGATGCTACAAATTCAATCCATTGCCCATCCGTTATAAGGTGGAAGTAATAACCCCACAAAAACGATCTTGTATTGTCTGAACGAGTTAAAATCTTTGATGGAGCGATGTGTTTTTCGTAAAAAGCTTCTAGGTTTATTTTACTTTTTCCCTCAATTTCATTTTTTATAGTCTCAAAATGTGTTATTTCCTTAGAAGGATTGTAGTTTCTGTAAGTTTCATCAGGAACTCCGGAGTCAGGAGCAATGCTTCCAAGCATAAGATAAGACATCGTAACATCTGCTATCTTCTCCTTTATCTTCTCTGCAATTCTTAAATGTGTAAGCCATGTTGCCACTTCAAAGCACCTGCTTTCATATTAACTTCAACAAAATAATATCTTATATATTAATTTTACATAAATTATAACATTATTCAACATAAAAACGCAGTTTATTATTCTGCGTCCTTATTTTCCTATTTATTTTCTCTTATTAAATTTAGAACGTGATTTAAAACGGTGTCATATTTACTTATCTCTGTTAAAGAAACTTCATCATTTTGTACTAATTGTAAAAAATCCTCATAGGTTTGCTCAATATAAATATCAGGCGAGGTATGGAATTCTTCGTTAGCTGTGCCATCAGTATTTAAACCCATACTACTTGAAAACCTTATTACAATTCCACTGTTTGGAAGCATCATAAGTGAAGGGTCTGCGATGATTCCATCTCCTCCTGTTGTAGTACCCACTAATGTTGCCCAACCTGTTGATTTTGCAAAAGATGCAAAGCTCTCGGCAGCTGAGTATACACCACCATCTACTAAGAGATATACTTTTCCTTTAAATTTAACTGGATTATTAGGTACAACAGATTCTGTTAGGGAAACAAAATACTTGAACTTTTTAGAAACCTCTGGAGGATATTTTTTATCAGTTGGTAATTTATCGACTGTTAGAGCATCAAATATTGAGTATCTATCCTCAATAAAAGGTTTGATATAATCACTATCTCTAAAAAGTAGTTGAGTCTCATAGGATGTAGTTTTATCAATCAAGTATGCAACAAGGTTAGAGCGCCAGTAACCGTCACTTCCTCCTCCATTTCCTCTTATATCAACTATAAGATATGGATATTTTTCTACTTTTTTTAGAAAATTGTAAATTGCATCTCCATCAGCATCTGAGTCAAATTGATCAGTAGTCATCATGGACTTAAGTCTGATATATGCAACTTTATTTGTTTCTAGGACTTCTAAATCATAATTTTTATCATCTTCACTTGTTTCGTAATATTTCTGATAAATATCATAAGAAAATTGTTCTTCTTTTATATCTCTTTCTATGGTTACATTATCAGTAGTATATAAAGTCAGCTTAATCTCTTGACCCAATTCTGTATATATTATTAATTCATCAAGTTTCTGTTGATTTCGCTTAAAGTCATAATAGAGGTAATTTCCATTGCTTAAAGACTTTATATACTCATCTACATCAATTCCGTCAACCATAGTGAGTATTGATCCTTTTGGGATATCATAATCTTCTAGATTTCCATCCAGTACAACATACTTACCTTCAACATATCTAAAAATAATAGGTATATAGTTGTTATAGGTAGTTGACTTTTTATCCCAATATTTTGCCATTTTTATCGCTTTTTCATTGTTTAATATATCTCGACGCGCCGGGCTATAGCCTGAGTGTGGATTTTCATATATAGTCTTTAGCTCATCATAGAATACGCCACTTAGTATGTGCGTATGGGCATTTTGTACTAAACTGATAATGTTATTTATTTCTGCATAAAATTCCTTATCGTTGCTGGTATCTTTTATTCGTCTTTCAAATTCTTTCTTATTTGATAGCCAATCATAACCCAACATTCTTTTCTTAACTTCAAAAAATGGGTAGTTTTGTTCCATAGTCTCATATAAGTAGTTAAAGTCTTCCAACTTTTGTTCTGTCGTAAGCTGCGTGACAATAAGATATGGAACATAGGGTTTTATAAACTTATAAACTCCAAACCAAAATACAAATGATAACACAATCACAATCGGCACGATTATTATTTTTAGTGTTTTCATATAACCATCCTTTAAAATTTATATAATTACATTATTATATCATAAGAATGCCTTTTTCTGTTTGTTTTGCACTAAACATTTGCAATTGAATTCATATGTTGTAAAAATAAATTACCGATAATACAAAACCAAATGTTTATATTACTTTTGTAAATGATATATTTTTATCGAAACATATATATTGCACATTATATATTGTATTTTAATGTACACATATTAGTACGATGATTGTTTTTTTTATTATCCACTTATACTTTAGTATATATTGATTCATACGTATTTTACTCTAATAAGTTGCAAAAAGATACTTTAATTTAGGTGTGAATTAAGTTTTACAAGTTTACTTGCTCTATGCAATTTCAAATAAATTAATATTGATACAATAAAAAGACAGCTATTTCTAGCTGTCTTCTTGTTTACCCGGCGACGACTTACTCTCCCAGGACCCTGCGGTCCAAGTACCATCAGCACTGGAGAGCTTAACTTCTGTGTTCGGTATGGGAACAGGTGTGACCTCTCCGTTATTGCCACCAGATTTGTTATGAAGATGTTTTTGCACCTTCAAAACTGCACAATACATTTAATTTATCTATTTTGGTAACGCTGAATTTGTGTTACTTACGATATCTACTAAGGTATATTTCAAATGCTGTGGTAACTTTACGATACCTGCATTTGATTATGTTCTTAGGTTTTATCGATGTTTTCTACGGTTTTCCATTAAGAAATTCTATGAACTTTTGCTACACTGTTCATGGATGAACAGCCCACAAAAGAGAATTTCTAACTGTAAAACCTTTGTTAGATCAAGCCCTCGACCTATTAGTATCGGTCAGCTACGTACATTACTGCACTTACACCTCCGACCTATCAACCATGTAGTCTACATGGGGTCTTACCAGCCTACGCTGTGGGAAATCTTATCTTGAAGCCGGTTTCGCGCTTAGATGCCTTCAGCGCTTATCCGTTCCGAACTTAGCTACTCAGCTATGCACTTGGCAGTGCAACTGATGCACCAGAGGTTCGTCCATCCCGGTCCTCTCGTACTAAGGACAGCACTCCTCAAATTTCCTACGCCCGCGACGGATAGGGACCGAACTGTCTCACGACGTTCTGAACCCAGCTCGCGTGCCGCTTTAATGGGCGAACAGCCCAACCCTTGGGACCTACTTCAGCCCCAGGATGCGACGAGCCGACATCGAGGTGCCAAACCTCCCCGTCGATGTGGACTCTTGGGGGAGATAAGCCTGTTATCCCCGAGGTAGCTTTTATCCGTTGAGCGATGGCCCTTCCACTCGGTACCACCGGATCACTAAGTCCTACTTTCGTACCTGCTCGACTTGTCTGTCTCGCAGTCAGGCTCCCTTCTGCCTTTGCACTCTTCGAATGATTTCCAACCATTCTGAGGGAACCTTTGAACGCCTCCGTTACTCTTTTGGAGGCGACCGCCCCAGTCAAACTGCCCACCTGACTATGTCCCATGACCAGATTATGGCCACTGGTTAGAATTCCGGTATCTCAAGAGTGGTATCCCAACGTCGACTCCATAAACACTAGCGTGCCTATCTCTCAGTCTCCCACCTATCCTGTACATGAAATACTAAAACCCAATGTCAAGCTACAGTGAAGCTCTACGGGGTCTTTCCGTCCAATCGCGGGTAACTAGCATCTTCACTAGTACTACAATTTCGCCGAGTGTGTTGTCGAGACAGCGCTCAAGTCGTTACGCCATTCGTGCGGGTCAGAACTTACCTGACAAGGAATTTCGCTACCTTAGGACCGTTATAGTTACGGCCGCCGTTTACTGGGGCTTAAGTTCAAAGCTTCGGATTGCTCCTAACACTTCCCCTTAACCTTCCAGCACCGGGCAGGCGTCAGCCCCTATACGTCATCTTTCGATTTAGCAGAGACCTGTGTTTTTGATAAACAGTCGCTTGAGCCTTTTAACTGCGGCCTCATTTCTGAGGCACCCCTTCTCCCGAAGTTACGGGGTCATTTTGCCGAGTTCCTTAACAACACTTCCCTCGCTCGTCTTAGGATTCTCTCCTCATCTACCTGTGTCGGTTTACGGTACGGGCACCTAACATCTCGTTAGCAGCTTTTCTTGACAGTGTGAAATCAGATACTTCGTTACTTAATTTCACTCCCCATCACACCTCAACCTATTAGTATGCGGTCTTTCCTACATACAAGCCTTAGTGCTTGGGCACGGACAACCAACGCCGTGCTTATCTTATCCTCCTGCGTCACTGCTTCCTTCAAACGATATTAGGTGGTATCGGAATATCAACCGATTGTCCATCGGATACGCTATACGCCTCTCCTTAGGCCCCGACTTACCCTGAGCGGACGAACCTTCCTCAGGAAACCTTAGATTTTCGACGGTGAAGATTCTCACTTCACTCTCGCTACTTATACCAGCATTCTCTCTCCTGTACAGTCCACTACTCCTTTCGGTATAGCTTCTGCCCGTACAGGACGCTCCCCTACCCATCTTGCGATGCCATAGCTTCGGTATTAGACTTTAGCCCCGGACATTTTCGGCGCATGACCACTTGACCAGTGAGCTATTACGCACTCTTTAAATGTATGGCTGCTTCTAAGCCAACATCCTGGTTGTCTCTGTAGTCACACATCCTTTCCCACTTAGTCTAAATTTTGGGACCTTAGCTGATGGTCTGGGCTGTTTCCCTCTTGACCACGGATCTTATCACTCGTAGTCTGACTCCCAACAATCAAGTATCCGGCATTCGGAGTTTGATAGGGTTCGGTAACCGATAAGGCCCCTAGCCCATTCAGTGCTCTACCTCCGGTACTCTGTGTTGAGGCTAGCCCTAAAGCTATTTCGGGGAGAACCAGCTATCTCCGAGTTCGATTGGAATTTCTCCGCTATCCACAGCTCATCCCCCGATTTTTCAACACCGGTGGGTTCGGGCCTCCATTAGATTTTACTCCAACTTCACCCTGTCCATGGATAGGTCACCCGGTTTCGGGTCTACATCAGCCAACTTATTCGCCCTATTCAGACTCGCTTTCGCTTCGGCTCCGCACCTCTAGTGCTTAACCTCGCTGACTAACGTAACTCGCTGGTCCGTTCTACAAAAAGTACGCGGTCACCCTGTCTTTCTACATAGGGCTTCCACCGATTGTAAGCGTACGGTTTCAGGTTCTATTTCACTCCCCTTCCGGGGTTCTTTTCACCTTTCCCTCACGGTACTATGCGCTATCGGTCACTAGGTAGTATTTAGCCTTGGGAGGTGGGCCTCCCTGCTTCCCACAAGGTTTCACGTGTCTCGTGGTACTCTGGATTCTGACTCATATATTTTAGCTTTTCACTTACAGGACTTTTACCTTCTATGGTTGAGCTTTCCAACTCTATTCAGCTAAGCTTCATATACTAAATGTCAGTCCTCAACCCCAAAGAAGTTACCCTCTTTGGTTTGGGCTCTTTCCCTTTCGCTCGCCGCTACTTAGGAAATCGATGTTTCTTTCTACTCCTCCGGGTACTTAGATGTTTCAGTTCCCCGGGTTTCCCCTCCTATGACTATGTATTCATCATAGGATACCTAGACATTACTCTAGGTGGGTTTCCTCATTCGGATATCTACGGGTCAATGCCTATTTGCGGCTCACCGTAGCTTTTCGCAGCTTATCACGTCCTTCTTCGGCTCCTAGTGCCAAGGCATCCACCATACGCTCTTACTAGCTTGATCTAAGAAGTTCATTTTGAACTCTTTTTCTTTCTCAGCGTTATTGTGTTTAATTACTCTCTGTTCGAGATTAATTACCCTGGATCTTTTCAATGTATTGTGCAGTTTTCAAGGTACAAGAAGTAACTAACAAGGAATTCACACTAATGCAAATTCCTTACATAGTCCTTCAAAACTAATCAGTGTAACTAACCTTAATTCTTTTGGTCAGGTTATTTAAAATATATAGTGCACATCTCTTTCGATTTGTGACTATCGACCATAGGATATACAAACATATTTCAGTCTGTAAGTGCTCCTTAGAAAGGAGGTGATCCAGCCGCACCTTCCGATACGGCTACCTTGTTACGACTTCACCCCAGTCGCTAGCTTCACCTTCGACGGCTCTCTCCTTACGGTTAAGTCACCGGCTTCGGGTGCCTCTAACTCCCATGGTGTGACGGGCGGTGTGTACAAGGCCCGGGAACGTATTCACCGCGACATTCTGATTCGCGATTACTAGCAACTCCAACTTCATGTAGGCGAGTTGCAGCCTACAATCCGAACTGAGAGTAGCTTTTAGGGATTTGCTTGCTATCACTAGCTTGCTTCCCGTTGTTCTACCCATTGTAGCACGTGTGTAGCCCAGAACATAAGGGGCATGATGATTTGACGTCATCCCCACCTTCCTCCGAGTTATCCCCGGCAGTCTCATTAGAGTGCTCATCTTACTGTTAGCAACTAATGATAAGGGTTGCGCTCGTTGCGGGACTTAACCCAACATCTCACGACACGAGCTGACGACAACCATGCACCACCTGTCTCTCTGCCCCGAAGGGTTTCCTCAGTTACGAGTAATGCAGAGGATGTCAAGTCCTGGTAAGGTTCTTCGCGTTGCTTCGAATTAAACCACATGCTCCGCTGCTTGTGCGGGCCCCCGTCAATTCCTTTGAGTTTCAACCTTGCGGCCGTACTCCCCAGGCGGGATACTTATTGCGTTAGCTGCGGCACGGAAGGGGTCGATACCTCCCACACCTAGTATCCATCGTTTACAGCGTGGACTACCAGGGTATCTAATCCTGTTTGCTCCCCACGCTTTCGCGCCTCAGCGTCAGTTACAGTCCAGTAAGTCGCCTTCGCCACTGGTGTTCCTCCTAATATCTACGCATTTCACCGCTACACTAGGAATTCCACTTACCTCTCCTGCACTCTAGCGTCCCAGTTTCAAATGCACTCCCGAGTTAAGCCCCGGGATTTCACATCTGACTTAAGACGCCGCCTACGCGCCCTTTACGCCCAATAATTCCGGACAACGCTTGCCACCTACGTATTACCGCGGCTGCTGGCACGTAGTTAGCCGTGGCTTCCTCTTTGGTACTGTCATTTTTTTCGTCCCCAAACAGACAGGAGTTTACAATCCGAAGACCTTCATCCTCCACGCGGCGTTGCTGCATCAGGGTTTCCCCCATTGTGCAATATTCCCCACTGCTGCCTCCCGTAGGAGTCTGGACCGTGTCTCAGTTCCAGTGTGGCCGTTCATCCTCTCAGATCGGCTACTGATCGTCGCCTTGGTGAGCTTTTACCTCACCAACTAGCTAATCAGACGCGGGCCCATCTTACAGCGGATTTCTCCTTTGATTGCTCTACCATGCGATAGTGCAATGTTATGCGGTATTAGCAGTACTTTCGCACTGTTATCCCCCTCTGTAAGGCAGGTTACCCACGCGTTACTCACCCGTCCGCCGCTAAGATACTTCGTAGCAAGCTACTTAGTATCTCCGCTCGACTTGCATGTGTTAGGCACGCCGCCAGCGTTCGTCCTGAGCCAGGATCAAACTCTTAAGTTAAATATTTAATCACATCTCTGTGATTTCAACTAATTGTTTGAACCTACTCAAAAGAATTAATTTACTTGGTTTCGTTACACTGTTTAGTTTTCAAGGACCAGTATTCAGCGTCTAACGCCGACCTTTACTATGATATCAAAATATGTGATGTTTGTCAACATAATTTTTCAAATTATTTTTTCTTTATGTCTTCCACTATCTTGTCTGTTTTGTTTCCCGGCTTAGCCAGGAATTTCATTCTATCATGCTTTGCAGCATCTTGTCAACTAGAATTTTTTCACTTAGTTTTGTTTGTCTATTTCCTTGGTGCCTATATAATATATCATATATCTTATATTATGTAAATATAAATTTTGTCTTAATTATTAAGTTCATCGTTTAGATTGTAAATTGTGCTGTTGCCATTGTATATCATTAAATTAACAAGTTGTTGGTTCTGCCCAAACATATTCTCAACCTTATCGCATACTGAATTAAAGTCTTCTTCTTCTATATTATTTGCTGAGAGGAAAAACACATCCTTACTATCTTCATAATATCCTACTATAACATTTCCGTTATATCCACCATGTAAGCCTTCGCCATCATCATAAGTTAGATTTCTGATTTCTATCTTCTCATATTTCTCTGGATTTGATATTAATATTCTATCTCTATCTACGTGCAAGGAGCTTTCTATATTTTCCATTAGCTTCATCCTTTCAATACATTTATGATATATGCATATACTTTTCCCATTCATATATTTTTTAAACATTATATATAGAAGAAAAAATAAATTATAAACTATAAAGCCAGTATGAACTGGCTTTATATAGCTACATTGTTTCACCGCACTTTTTCTGCAGTTCTTCCCATTTTTTGTCTACATCTTGTTGAATTTCCGCTATCAAGTGCTCATTTCCCTTTTTAAATAAGTGTTTAAATCTGCCTTGTGGCTTTAGATAATCTTCTACGGGTAGTTTCTTTTTGGGTTTGAAATTAAGCTTCCAAACTCCATCTTCTACTTCATATACTGGCCATACGCAAGTTTCCATCGCAAGCTTGCAAATGAGCATTAGGTCTGGTGTCTCATATCTCCAGCCTCTTGGGCATGGTGTCATTATGTTTAGAAAGGCGGGTCCTTTCTTATATATAGCCTTTTCTGCTTTTTCGTACATATCTTTAAAGTTCGAGGTTAATGTGGTTTGCGCAACATAAGGAATTCTATGTGCTGCCATTACTCCAGTCAAGTCCTTCTTGTATTGCTGTTTACCTGGTACAACGCTGCCTTGTGGGCTAGTTGATGTATCTGTATATTTGGGAGTGCTTGAGGATCTTTGTATACCTGTGTTCATATATGCTTCGTTATCATAGCATACGTACACCATGTCATGACCTCTCTCCATAGCACCTGATAGGGATTGAAGTCCTATATCATAGGTACCGCCGTCACCTCCAAAGGCTATAAATTTATAGGTCTCATCAATTTTCCCTTTCCGTTTCATGGCTACATATGCAGCTTCAACACCGCTCACTGTAGCTCCTGCGTTCTCAAAGGCCGTGTGAATAAATGAGTCTTTCCATGCAGTATACGGATATATAAAGGTTGATACTTCTAGACAGCCAGTAGCCGAACCGTAAACAGCATGATCCTCCGGTTTAAGTGCTCTTAGTACCGTTCTTACTGCTACAGGTGCACCACAACCTGCACACATCCTATGTCCACCGTTTAGACGTTCAGGTTTATCCATAACTTCTTTCAAATTATATGCCATATGATTAGCTCCTAATGAGCCTTCACCTCCTATTCTCTTACTCCTAAATATCTATAGGTTTCACCTATTTTGCCTGTCTTTTGTATATCTTGAAGAGCTGTATATACAAGTTCTATATCATCAGCCTTAACATCTCTTCCGCCAAGACCGTAAATATAGTTTACAACTTTAATTCCATCAGCATTTCCATATAAGGCTCCTTTGATTTCAGCGAATAGTGGACCACCTACGGCAGAAAAACCTTCTGCTTTATCCATAATAGCTAGTGCTTTTATATGTTTAAGTGCTTCTGCAATTTCGTCACTAGGGAAAGGTCTGAAAACTCTTATTTTGAGTAATCCTGCTTTAATTCCTTTTTCTCTAAGCTCATCTATTACAGTTTTCACTGTACCAGCAGTTGAGTTTATGATTACAATGGCTATTTCTGCATCGTCTAGCTTATATTTTTCAAAAAGTTCATATTTTCTTCCGGTAAGCTTTTCAAAGTCCTTTGCTACTTCAAGTATTACTTTTTTAGCTTCTATCATTGCCTGTGCTTGTTGTCTTCTATGCTCAAAGTAATAATTCGGTAAATCCAAAGGTCCTACTGCTATCGGCTCTTTAGAATTTAAAAGATAATGTTCTGGCTTGTATTCACCTACAAACTCTTTTACTTTATCATCTTCAAGCAACTCTAAATTTTCCACAGCGTGACTGGTTATAAAACCATCTTGACATACCATTACAGGCAATATTACATCACTATGCTCACCGATTCTAACAGCCTGTATAAAGTTATCATATGCTTCCTGATTGTTTTCACTGTATAGCTGTATCCAACCTGAATCTCTAGCTCCCATGGAGTCGCCATGATCATTGTGTATATTTAGCGGTCCTGATAGTGCTCTATTTACACATGCTAATGTAATAGGAAGTCTTGATGAGGCTGCTATATAGAGCATTTCCCACATAAGTGCCATACCATTTGCCGAGGTTGCTGTCATGGTTCTTCCTCCCGCTGCTTGCGCTCCTATACAGGCTGACATTGCACTATGCTCAGATTCAACCGCCACAAACTCAGTATCTACTTTTCCATTTGCAACAAATTGAGAAAAGTATTGTGGTATTTCAGTAGATGGAGTTATTGGAAAAGCTGCTACTACATCTGGATTTATTTGTCTCATGGCAACAGCAATTGCTTCGTTGCCTGATAGTCTTTCTCTAATTGCCATGTTTACTCCTCCTCTCTCACAAAGTCTATTGCCCCAAAGGGACATACTCTTACACATACTCCACAGCCCTTGCAATGGTCATAGTCATAATCGAGTCTTTTATTGTCCTTTACAGGTATGGAGCTGTCTGGACAAGTTGGAGGGCATAGCATGCATTGTGTACATTTATCTATTATCCATACGGGCCTCATTGATCTCCAGTCTCCTGTTTTAAAGTCTTCAGAATTTCCTGCATCAAATATCATTCCACCAGGAGTTATTTTTTTCCATTTTACGTCAAGAGGCATAGATTTGTTTAGTTTTCTATCTCTCATATACCTTTTACCTCCTGAATTGCTCTTTGTATTGCTTTCATATTGCCTTCTATTACTTCTGGCTTTGTTGTAAATTTATGAGCAAAGGATTCTTTTGCATCATTCATAAATTCTTCTTCACTCATTATGTTACTTACTTTTATTACTGCTCCTAACATAGGTGTATTAGGAAAATATTTTCCTAGTGTCTCTTCTGAAATCTTTCTTGCATCAACAGTGCAAACTTTTCCTTTATAGCCCTTTAAACTTTTCTTTATGTCATTTGGGGATTTATCGGTGTTTATTATTATAGCCCCTGATTCTTTAAGTCCTGCAGTTACGTCTATAGATGTAAGAAGAGTTTCATCAACTACTACTACATAATCCGGCTCATATATATTAGAGTGAATACGGATTTTATCATCACTTATTCTGTTGTAAGCAGTAATCGGCGCGCCCATTCTTTCTGGCCCATACTCAGGAAAGCCTTGTATATACTTACCAGTATTAAATGCTGCATCCGCTAACAATAGTGCCGCAGTCTTTGCTCCCTGTCCTCCACGTCCATGCCAACGGATTTCGACCATTTTACCCATTTATTTTCCTCCCTCCATTTTCGTTTAATTATTTGTTGTATACCAATGCTTTGTAATATTGATTAGCATTTCGTATAATTTTTTTATCTTGATTATTTTGTACTAAATTATTTGTTTTTATTTAAAAAATATATGATATATTGAAATTTTATATTAATGCAAAAAGCCTTTGATATTTTTTATTTATCAAAGGCTCTAATATATATAGAAATAAATTGGTGAAAAAATAGCTTGGTTTTCATGAAAATAGTAAAGGGTTTTATCTTGGTGTGTGCTTTATTTCAAGTACGTAAGTGATTGAACCGTTGGCATTGCCTTCCTCTGGATAGTTGATTGTATCAGTCTTTGTAAAACCCTCTGAACCCATGATGGCACTTACATTTTTGAAAGGCAGCTTGAAAATATAACCTCCGGATTCGCTCTTGTATTCCTTGAACAGTTCATCAGCAATGAAGTTTACAAAGCTGTATTCGGCGGAGGATTTTTCGTCAATTGCTGGATTATACCATATCTCGTTTTTCGCTCCGATTGTATCCACCTGTACGTCAACTGTTTCACTGTTGCAGGGAGAGAAATTTAAAAGTTTTACTGTGACAGGATAGGTATTTGGGATGTCAATTGTGGTATTCCATTCACCGCTGTGCGTATAGGTCAAATATTTTCCCTCACCCGTGCCAGTGTAGCTGTTTTGGTTATTTTCGTCCAGCCATGATAGCTTGACTTCTCCCGTTAGCGTCATTTTTTGGTTTGCTATCCCTGAAAATAAGGAAACATCATAACTCACGGTGAAGGTCAAGGCATCCTTGAGCTTTTCTAGGTATTTTTTAGAGTATTCCGAAGACAGTGTGAAATCACTTGCCATAATTTGACTGCCCTGTATCAATGCTACTGCCGCTCCCATTGCCTTATAGTTATGCTCCTCCTTGATTTTTCGCAGCTGCTCATCTGCTGCTCTAGCCATCCAGTCTGATAGAGTGCTCAGGTAAGACTGGGTGGGTACGTCAAGTCCAAGTATTTCTGCTTCTCTTAAAACATTGAGCGTTACATTCATGACTGGAACCAACTTGTCAACATCATTTTTATAGGTACGAATTAGCTTATCTACTTTTTTTAAGTTTCTCATCTGTAAAAGTCCAGCATAGTAAAAGCCATCTGTTTCTCCGCCAAGAGTAGAGACATCTCGTGATGCTCCAAGTAGCTTTTTCAGGAGATCTTTTTCAGGTAACAGCACTCGGGCAATATACATATCAAGCGCTCTGTTTCTTGTGGCGGATGCGTTCGCTCCATCTTTCTCTTCGCACATGAAAGTATAATTGGGTGGGATGGGCGGAAGGGAAACAGGAGTTTTAAGGAAGTCCTTCACCTCTTTTAGAGTTTTGTTATAAGCATCCTGTGCCAGACCAGCCAACTCCTCAATCTGCTGCCCCGATGTGGGGGTATACTCTATATAGCTGGAGAAATGCCAAAGCTCTGCCGTGAGCGTGTTCTTTTCAACCGTTGATTGAAAGAAGTTCAGTTCTTTTCCTTCACTTGTTCCAGAGAAAAGACAAGTTTGCTCCTTTGCACCTGTGACTATAAGCATGGCTGGCTTAGTGAATTGTAATCCTTCAGGTTGCAGAATAATACCAGCCTGCGGTTGTCCCGAAAGCTTGTCAGCTTCAATCTTTTCTGCAAGCTGCATGGTAATTGTTTCACCATAAGGAAGCGCATTTTCAGGGATATCCAGCCTCCATGTATTGCCTGACTCATCTTTCAACTCCATAGATACTGGCCCACCAAATGGCTTATATTGAGCAACGACCTTCTGATTTTTATCTAGAGTCAGTGCCGCATTTCCTAATGAAAAATAGGATGCTTTCTTATTTTGTGCGTTTTCTTCTTCAAAAACTACCTCTTGTTGTTCAATATATTCTTCTAGATTTTTCTCATCTGTCTTATTAACCTTAGGTTGTGCACTTTTGCATGAGCAAAGTGTCAGTAGCATTGAAGCCATTAAAACAGCACAGATATATTTTTTTAACATTTCAATCCCCCTATAAGTATTTATAAAAGTCAGAATCTATCTTCGTACAAAATTTTCAAGGGTTTAATCGCTACATTGGCTCTCAATAATCGGGTACCAGTTTCCATTCTTGTCCAGATCCGTCCTCATGTTTTCATCCTCATACATTCACATATCCAGCTTGCTGTCTTCATCAGTGTCAAAGCCCTCATGACCTTTGGAATCATTTATATAGCTCCCAGTAACATCGTTTTGAAAAAACGGCTGACCGCTGTTATCTTTTGTAACCTCAATGTGATCAATTCGCTTATTGATATAATCCCAAAATTATAATTAGGGCTAATAAACAGGTGAATAATTTATATTTAGTATTATATTCCTCTTATTCAAATTTGATTTTCGTTAGTATTGTTTCATAGTCAGTAGAAAGACTGTCAAAGTTCTCTGCCAAATTGCCAAGGGTAATGGCGTACAAGTCATTTCCGACAAAGACATATACATACATGTACTTCATATTCATCTTACTAACTTCACAGGTGAAAACAATTTTTTGTGCCTCTTTTCCGTCTATCTGTATAGCTTCCGTATCGCCTTGATACTTAACATTGTCAAATGTTTTATCAAAAATGGCTTTTGCTTCGTCTACAACACCGTCTAACGTATCTGCTGTAAACATTTCTTTCTTAATCATGAAGCTAGCTGTTTCTTTCATGTATTGAACTGGCAAAACAGAACCCTCAACCGACTCCCAACCATCAGGAATAGCATCAGAAATTTTGACCTTGCTACTTTGTGGTGCTTGTGTAGTTTCAGTCACCTTGGTAGGATTTTCAGGTTGCACTGTCTCATTGTTATTGGTTTTATTTGTCGTTTGTGAATTCTCACCGCAGGCTGTGGTCAGTATGGAAATACATAGAGTTATTACAACAATCCAAATAATCTTTTTATTCATCAAGATCCTTCTTTCTTTTATGATTTATCCAATATCTCGGTAGTTAATAATTAGCTCAGCACGGGAGTTTACATGAAGCTTTCTATAGATGGACGTCTGATAGGTATTGACAGTTGAATATACAATACCAAGCTGTTTGGCTGTTTCCTTAAGGGTATATCCCCCTAGCAAAAGCAGATAAGTATCTCTTTCCCGTGGTGTAAGACTTTGTGTAAGTTCTGACTTTTCTTTGTTGCTGATAATGAGCTTTTTCCCATATGGGGTATTTACGCTTGATACGAGCGTCTCCACTGCCGATATTTCATCTATACTGGGTATTGATTTTGACTTTGATAAAAGACTTCTGATTTTGTCCATTATCCCAATTCTATCACCTCCTGCTTAAGTTTTTGGAGACATTTATATTTTCACCTGAAAAAGTTCAGTTGTCTATTCATTAGTTCACGTGAAGAGTGCAAAAACGCCCCCTCATTAGAACTAATGAGGGGGCGTTTTTGCATGTTTCCTTATTTTTCTATATAGTCCTGCAATATCAGAAGCAGTTCTGCGCGGCTATTAATATTCAACTTGCGGTATATGGATGTGCAGTAGGTATTGATGGTGGCATACGCTTTAGACAGCACACCAGCAATCTGTCGCAAAGTACATCCGTCCAAAAGCAGCCTGCAAACCTCAATTTCAGCAGGGGTTAATTTATAGTCCTTGAGCCTTGCTTCCAAACGGGAGCATTTTGTCACATCCATACGGTAGGTATCATCAATCCATTCCCCCGAATAGAGAATTTTAATAAAGAAAGGGGATAGGATAAAAAAGACTATCACAATACAAATAGAAACAAAAGCCATAAATGTCGACGGCGCTAATGTTTTACTATCTTTAAACACCTCTAGAACAATGAAAGCAATGAAGTAATATATGGTGGATAGTACAATACCCACCTTGTAAAATGTGACGCTCTGAAACTTTTTGGCCATAAATCCGGCAAGATAATAGATATTTACAAATCCAATAGCATATGAACTTCCGAAACAAATAGCGGAAACAAGTCCCGCGGTGCTATTTTGGAGACTGATGATATTAATAACAAAGCCAATAGCCAGCAGTGCAAAAGAAATATTTAGCATATTGCATATATTAACTAGGAACCACTTTTGTAAGAGGATAACTCCAGCAATTCCAATCAAAATGCCAAAGAAATAATAGCCTTCTATTTGACTTTTGGATAAGTTTGCAATTTGACGTAAAGAGGTTGGAGCTATTACATCATTAAGCGTAAGCACCACAAATACTAACGGCATTAAGGAATAAGCTTTTGTGGGTGCTTTTATTTTTGTGTTATTGGGCATTTCGTTTATGTTATATTTAAAAAAATACGAGCAGATAGCTAAAATTATGATAATAACTAAAATAATTATGCTAGGTGGACGAATCACAAAGTGAGCTTGAACCAGTAATGGTTTGACAAACATTAATACTTTGGGTAACAATACTGCTAATATCATGGAATAAAATTTTTCCGAGTTGTTGAGTACCATAAAAAACGCATAGACATTTGAAGCAAAAATATGCCCGATGCAAGCAGCTGCAATAATCATAAATCCTTTTGAAATAATATTCGCACCCGTATACGGTATTAGAATAAAGCAGGAAAATGCGACTATAACACTAAAAAATGTCTTTGGCACAAATTTCTTTCCATCAAAAAAACAGAAATCATACAAGCTATAATCAGACAAGTATAGGTGTAAATCTGTAAATTACCAACATTGTCATAATATAATTTGCTTTCAAACTTAAATTCACCCATTGGAAAAAAGTAAGAATAAAGCCATATAAAAATGGCAATCCAGCTAATAAAATATATCAGATTTTTCTTTGATATTGCTTTTAGGCTAAGAGTATCCGCAGACCTCCCACCCCAACGAAAGAATTTAATTGTTTTAAGTATTTGTAATTGCATTGATCATTCACCACCTGTTTATGTAAAAACTTAATTATGTACGTTAAGATTTATTCTGCATGATACTATTTCCATGATTGGAGTATAAAGTAAATTATCATCATTATAATATGTTTTGATGTATAGTACAAGGATAGAATTATAGCAGTGCTGTTCTTAGTATATCGATAGTCCTCTGTTAAGTTATTCTATAACATGCATTACTATTATAGAACATAAAGAAATCCGTACCCTCACGAGTACGGATTTCTTTATTTATATATTAGTCTCTAGCTAATCTCTTGTAACTTTCATATCTTTTCTTTGCATCCTTCTCAGCTTTTACAAATAGTTCTTCTGCTTCTTCTGGGAATTCCTTTGTAAGTGAAGATATCTTACTTCACCCATTAAGAAATCTCTGAAGCTTTCTGTTGGTTCTTTAGAATCAAGTATAAATGGATTCTTTCCTTGCTCTTTAAGTTCTGGGTTGAATCTATACAAATGCCAGTATCCTGCCTCAACAGCTTGTCTTTGTTTGCTTGTGTTCTTCCCATACCTTCTTTAATACCATGGTTGATACATGGAGCATAAGCAATTATTAATGATGGTCCATCATAAGCTTCTGCTTCTGTTATAGCTTTTAAGAATTGGTTCTTATCTGCACCCATAGCAACTTGTGCTACATATACATAACCATAAGCTCATAGCCATCATACCTAAGATCTTTCTTCTTAGTCTTCTTACCTGAAGCAGCAAATTTAGCAATTGCAGCAGTTGGAGTAGATTTAGAAGATTGACCACCAGTATTTGAGTAAATTTCTGTATCAAATACAAATACATTTACATCTTCTCCAGATGCTAAGTACATGGTCTAATCCACCGTATCCGATATCATAAGCCCAACCGTCTCCACCAAAAATCCATTGAGATCTCTTAACTAAGATAATCTTTCTTTTCAATAATTTCTTTAATAATGCTTTAGCTTTTGCATCTGTAATTTATGTTGTCTAATAATGGCTACAATCTTTGCAGTTGCAGCTTTTGAAGCTTCTGCCATCATCTTTATTTTCTAACCATTCATTAAATGCTGCTTTTAATTCTTCAGCTATATCTAATGCTATAAGCTTCTTTCATAATATCTAGCTAATTTTTTCTCTTATTTGTTTAACTGCTAAGAACATACCATAATCCAAATTCTGCATTATCTTCAAATAATGAGTTAGCCCAAGCTGGACCTTTACCTTCATGATTCATTGTATATGGAGTTGATGGTGCACTATCCTCCCCAGATTGAAGAACATCCTGTAGCATTAGCAATCATCATTCTATCTCCAAATAATTGAGTTACTAAGTTTAGCATATGGAGTTTCTCCACAACCAGCACAAGCTCCTGAGAACTCAAGTAATGGTTGTTCAAATTGACTACCCTTTAACTGTCTTCTTGTTCATTAGATTATCTCTTAGCTGATACTGTCATAGCATAATCCCAAGTTTGCTATTTGTACTCTGTTTGAGTTTCAAATGGCTTCATAATTAATGCTTTTTCCTTAGCTGGACAAACATCTAGCACAGTTACCACAACCTGTACAATCAAGTGGACTTACTTGCATTCTATAAGTTAAGTCCTTCAAGTCCTTTACCTACTAGCCTTCTTTAGTTTCAAATGCCTTCTGGAGCATTTGCTTACTTCTTCTTCAGTTAATAAGAATGGTCTAATAACAGCATGAGGACATACAAATGAACATTGATTACATTGAATACATTTATCTGATTTGCCATTCTGGAACATTAACTGCAATACCTCTTTTTTCATATGCAGCAGTTCCATGTGGGAATGTACCATCTTCTCATTCCTACAAATGCACTTACAGGTAAGTTTATCTCCTTCTTGTCTGTTCATAGGTATTAACTATATTCTTTAATAAAATCTGGTAACATTCTTCAGCTTCTACTGCTTCATCTTCTGCATGTCTTCCAAGCTATCAGGAACATTAACTTTAACTAATGCATTCAATACCTTTATCTATTGCTGCATAGTTCATGTTAACAACTTTTTCACCCTTTTTACCATAAGATCTTACAACTGCATCTTTTAAGATATTTAATAGCATCTTCTACTGGAATAATGTTAGCAAGTTTAAAGAATGCTGATTGCATTATCATGTTAATTCTTCCACCAAGACCAATTTCTTGTAGCAATCTTAATAGCATTTAATTGTATAGAAATTAATATTGTTTTTAGCAATATATCTCTTCATATTATGCTGGTAATTTTTCTTCTAATTCTTCTGCATTCCATATAGCAGTTTAATAAGAATGTTACCACCTTTCTTTAATCCTTTTAATACATCATATTGATAAACATAGGATTGGTTATGACATGCAACAAAATCAGCTTTATTAATTAGGTAAGTTGATTTAATTGGTTTCTTACCAAATCTTAAGTGAGAAACTGTAACTCCACCTGATTTTTTAGAGTCATATGCAAAATATCCTTGAGCATACATATCTGTATTATCTCCAATAATCTTAATAGCACTCTTGTTTGCTCCAACAGTACCATCTGATCCAAGTCCCCAGAACTTACATCTGATTGTTCCTTCTGGAGTAGTATTTATTTCTTCATTTAGTATCTAATGATAGTATTAGTAACATCATCAACTATACCTATTGTAAATCCATTTTTAGGATTCTCTTGCATTAAGTTATCAAATACAGCTTAATATGAGAAGGAGTAGTATCCTTTGAACCTAGACCATATCTTCCACCAACTATCACTGGAGCATTTTCTATTTCATAGAATGCATTGCACATACATCTAAGTATAATGGTTCTCCAATTGATCCTGGTTCTTTTGTTCTATCTAATACTGCAATTTTCTTAACTGTCTTTGGTAATAGCATTTAAGAAATGTTTCTGATGAGAATGGTCTATATAAGATGAACTTTAACTAACACCAACTTTTTCTCCTCTTAGCATTTAAGTAATCTATTGTTTCTTCAATAGTTTCAGTAACTGAACCCATAGCAACGATTATATTCTTCTGCATCTGGTGCTCCATAGTAATTAAATAGATTGATATTCTCTTCCTGTTAATTTTGTTATTTCATCCATATATTCTTCAACTATTTCAGGAATATGCATCATAGAATTTATTTGCAGCTTCTCTTGCTTGGAAATAAATATCTGGATTTTGAGCTGTTCCTCTTGTAACAGGATGATCTGGATTTAATGCATCTATTTCTAAATTCTTTAACAGCTTCCTAATCAACTAATTTTGCTAAATCTTCATAATCTAATACTTCAATTTTTTGAATTTCATGAGATGTTCTAAATCCATCAAAGAAATGTAAAAATGGAACTCTTGCCTTTAATAGCTGCTAAATGAGCAACTGCTGCTAAATCCATAACTTCTTGAACTGAACCTGCTGCAAGCATTGCAAAACCTGTTTGTCTTGCAGCCATAACATCTTGATGATCTCCAAAATATTGATAATGCATGACGTAGCTAATGCTCTAGCAGCTAACATGGAATACTCCTGGTAATAATTCTCCTGCTATTTTATACATATTAGGTATCATTAATAATAAACCTTGTGATGCTGTAAAAGTTGTAGTCAATGCTCCTGCTTGTAAGTGAACCATGAACTGCTCCTGCTGCTCCTGCTTCTGATTGCATTTCAACAACTTTAACTTTTTGTCCAAAAATATTTTTTCTTCCTTGAGCAGCCCATTCATCAACATGTTCTGCCATTGGTGATGATGGTGTAATTGGATAATATTGCTGCTACATCTGTAAATGCATAAGATACATGATGCAGCAGCAGTATTACCATCCATAGTTTTCATTTTTTTTGCCATATAGTAGACCCCCTATTAAAAAATTAAAGTTTAACCACCTTAAGTATATTAAATATTGTATACAATGTCAATTTTGTAGGAATAATTTAATAATATAACAAGGCTGGCTGTATAAATATACTACCCAGAAGGCTTATATAGATTTATACAGCCAGCCTGTTTATATTTAAATTATTTATAGAAATACTTTAACAAAAATCATAAGAGTCACACCCGGAATTCCTAAAAAACCTGCTATTAAAGCAGTAATGGGATTAACTCCAATATGTAACTCCTATATAGTTACCAATACAAGTTAAAAATTATCAGAACAATTGCTCCTACAACACCATTTAATACCAAACTCATAATAAGTTTCATTGGTAGTACCAACAGCATTCCTAAAAATATACTGCACCTATAGCCAAAAAATAGCCAATATAGAAAACAGGTCGATTTGTGGCATAATATCTCCCCCTAACCCATAACTTGTTATAATATATTAGCGTAGTGATTAAATTATTACTTAAAGTATAGACAACCTATATTTTAAATCTTATCTCTTTTTCTCTTGCCAATTGTTTCAAGAAAATACATACTTTGACTTAGCGGCTTCAATTTTATATATGGCGTGGTCAATCAAGCTCTGGCTCTATCACGTTATCAAAGTAGTTCTCTGCATCATACATTTCTTGTTTTGCCTTGTCTATAGAAAGTAAAAACTCATCTAGAGCTTCTTCCTCACTGTCTTTATAGCTATATCTTATGCCCCCTAGTAAATTACTGAATAGACTATTTTTTTTAGTTTTCTTTGTTACTAGATTTGTTGACATTAAAAATACACTCCCATATATACAAATATTATTAATTAATTTAGCCAATTATTAACAAGTATATACAGATAGTGTATTTTTATGTTCACAGAATATAGTTGTGACATTAATCTTCTATAATAGAATAATCACTTATTATTTAACCTTTTAGCTATCTCCTCCATATAAATATTGTCGGTACCGCAACAGCCACCGAATATTTTTGTGTTAATATATTTGTATAATTCCATCATATCAGATGCAAGATTAATGCCATCAGAGCATTTCAAGTCATCACAGTTGTCTAATTCTTCTGGTGATAGTGGTGAGGCGTTTGCTTGTATTCCGCAAAACGTTCTCTATTTGCTCTACGAGTTGGTGTTGTTGCATTAAAATCGTTGAAGCTGTATTAAAACAAGTTTTGAAATCCATAATCCACCTCTATTCAAGAAATCTTACATAAATATATAAAGAATCATGGTTATAAAGGAAATTGATTTCCTTAAACCATGATTCTTAAACATGATAAATTTCTCTTCTGCCTTCTAAGGCCTTCATCAGAGTTACTTCATCTGCATATTCCAAGTCTCCGCCTACAGGAATTCCATGGGCTATTCTAGTAGCCTTTATTCCCAATGGTTTAAAAGTCTTGATATATACATAGCAGTGGCTTCTCCCTCAATATTTGGATTGGTTGCCATAATAATTTCCTGAACATCTTGTTCTTCTAGACGCATTAAGTAGTTCTCTTAACCCTAATCCTTCTCAGGACCGATACCTTCCATAGGAGAAATTGCCCCATGCAGTACATGATATAGACCTTTAAATTCCTTGGTCTTCTCCATAGCAACTACATCCCTAGCATCCTCTACTACACAAATAATGCTTTTGTCTCTTTTGGGATTAGTGCATATATTGCATATATCAGAATCAGTCATATTGTAACAGACATTACAATATTTAATATTTTTCTTTGCATTTACCATTGAACTCGCCAGCTGCTCCACTTCATTGTATGGCATATCCAATAGAATGAAATGCTAGTCGCTGAGCAGTTTTGCTTCCTACCCCAGGCAGCCTAGAAAGCTCTTCAATAAGCTTTGCTATAGGGGCTACATAATAACTCATTAAAATAAACCTCCAGGTAAACCGAGACCTCCTGTAAGCTTACACATTTCTCCGCTAACCATTTCTTCAGCCTTTCTTATTGCTTCATTTACTGCAGCTAAAATAAGATCCTCCAGCATTTCAACGTCTTCAGGGTCTACTACTTCAGGCTTTATATTAATTGATACAAGCTCTTTTTTTCCAGTTACAACAACCGTAACAGCTCCACCACCTGCACTTGTTTCAATCTGTCTTTGCTCCAGTTCCTCTTGTACCTTCATCATGTCCTTTTGCATTTTTTGAGCTTGCTTAATCATGTTATTCATATTTCCCATACCACCACCAGGAAATCCACCTTTTGCCATGATATATACCTCCTAAATAAAATTTATTTGTTGAAACAGTTTAAACTCCATATTATCATATCTCATTTATTATACTATTCTTCATTTATTACTTCAACCTTGTCCTGTCCTGCTAACTGTATAGCCGCTTTGACTATATCAATGCTTTCCTCTGATGCTTCCTCTTCCTCATCTATTATTATGCTTTTTATTTTAATATCTGTAGCAAAGTATTCTGCTGCTTCTGCTTCTATATTCTTTTTAATTTCTGGCATTTCTAAGGCTTCTTTGGAATATCTGTCCTCTTTGTCAAAGGAAAGTACCAATACCTTATCGTCAAGTCTTAAAGGCTTAGCAGTCATAACAAAGGTAGCTAGTTTCATTTTTTGTTTTTTCTTAAGGAACTGTTTGAATCCGCCCCACTTTTCTAAAACTCCTGAGGCATCATCGGTAACCTTTGAAGCCTGAGATTTTTTCTGAGGTTTATTTCCTGCCTTTGGTATCACATCTTTGTTTTGCTTTTGCTCTACATCTTGTTTCAGTGCCGTTACCGCAATAGTTGCGCCACCGTCAGCAATAGCTTTCTCAAGTTTAGCCATTCTAGCCATAATTCCGTCAAGGCTATCATCTCCTGCAGCCTTACACATCTTTATAACTGCAATCTCAAGCAATATTCTTGGATTTGAATACCATTTTGCTTCAGTTTCAAGCTCTGAGAGATATCTTATGCATCTTACTATGCTTTCGCTTGGGATACTTTCTCCGCTTATCTTCAGACTCTTAATATCTTCTAGGGACATATCTATTATATCCTCGGGTTTATCTAGTATCTTTGTCATTAAAAGGTTACGATAATAGGAAGTCAAGTCCTTTATAAACTGGTTTATGTCCTTACCACCTGCTACAATCTCATTTATTAGCATTATTGTTTTTGAAGCTTCGCTCTTTAGAATCGCTTCTCCGATTTCCATAAGATGCTGTTCTCCCGAAATACCCAGTACTTCAAGCACTGTTTTTTCTGAAATATACTTGCCGCTAAATACAGAACATTGATCCAGTATGTTAATTGCATCACGCAAAGCACCGTCAGAATTTCGAGCAATAAGTCTCAGTGCTGCATCATCTGCCTCTAGCTGCTCATGACTACATATATGCTTCAATCTTTTAATTATGTTTTCTACACTTATTCTTTTAAAGTCAAACCGTTGACATCTAGAAAGTATAGTGGCAGGAAGCTTGTGAGGCTCAGTTGTTGCTAATATGAAAATTACATAAGCCGGGGGTTCCTCCAAGGTTTTTAGTAATGCATTGAAGGCTTCATTGGTCAGCATGTGAACCTCATCTATTATGTATACCTTGTATTTACCTAGAGTAGGAGTAAACTTGATTGCCTCTCTAAGATTTCTTATGTCGTCAATACCTCTGTTGGATGCCGCATCTATCTCTAAAACGTCGATGGAGCTGCCTTCGCTTATACTTATACAGCTGTCACATTTATCACAGGGGTTATGGTCTATCGGACTGCTACAATTTACCGCTTTAGCTAGAAGCTTAGCGCTGCTGGTTTTGCCCGTACCTCTTGTCCCACAGAACAAGTATGCATGAGACAATTTATTATTTTCAAGCTCATTTTGTAAGGTTGCTGTTATTTGCTCCTGACCATAGACATCCTCGAACGTCTTAGGACGCCACTTTCTATACAATGCTGTATACATTTTGCGATCCTCCAAAACCATGTGTGTATTTTCATTATTCCCTAATATAAATATATATAACATATATAATATACTATAACTATGTTATCATTTTTTTCATTTAAATTACAGAAAAAAAGTGCTCTATACAAGCACTTTTTATATCATCTATATATATCGCACTATCTAATTTAGTTAAAAGAATTTAATATCTTCATCTCTATGTATCTTACAGAAGATTTCAGGCTTAATTTCATAAGTTCTAAGGAAAATGTCTATTATATCGGGGTTAAACTGTGTCCCCTTGCAAGCGCCAACCTCTGTTATACCTTCCTCTATGGTTCTAGGAGCTCTGTAGGAACGTTCTGAGGTTATTGCATCAAAGGCATCAGCTACGCTTATTATTGATGCCATAAAATTTATATTTTTCCCAGACAGTCCGTCAGGATAGCCTTTTCCGTTATATTGTTCATGGTGATGTCTTATTGCATACATAATATTTTGGTCTAAGCCTATGTTTGATAATATCTTATAGGCAATGCTTGGATGTTGTTTTATTAAATCATATTCTTCTTTTGTAAGCTTATCTTTTTTATTTAATATTGTATCACTTATCCCTATTTTCCCAATATCATGTAATACACCCGCTACCCAAATGTCTTCAATGAGGTTCTTATCAAGATTCATTTCTGAGGCTAATAAGGTAGCATATCTTGCAACTCTTATAGAATGGCTCTCCGTATATATATCCTTTGCTTCTATTGCACTTATTAGGCTTTGCACAGTCCTTAAGTATGATACCTTTACGCGTTCATAGGCTCTTGCATTATCTATGCTAAGCGCTACACTGCTACCTATAGAACTTATTAATTCAACAAGCTCTTGGCTAGGCTTATTCTTCATATATGTACTCATAGTCCCTATAAGTATATGGTGGGCAATCAGCGGTGTATACAGTATAAACCTTGCTCCTTCTTCCTTGTACAAAAGTCTAAAATACTCATTACAAAAGTCTTCTTCATTTTGTATTTCGACTATGTATGGCTTGCAATTTTCCATTATTTTTGCAATATTTAACTTTTTTGCATCTAAATTTATATAGCTTATATTTTCAAGACGAATTCCTTTTGCTGCTTTAACAACTAAATCGTATGAGTCATCTTTTTCAAAAAGAGAAATTACAGCACAAAGTGTATCTACCGTCTCCATCAACTGGCTTACTACTATTTCTAATTGTTCATCAAGGTCCAATGTACCAGTGATAGCTTCACTAACATTATTTATCGCCTTCAGTTGGTTATAACTAATCTTTAGCTGATTTTCCATTAATTTTCTTTGTGTAATGTCTCTCATTATACCTTGTATTCCTACTATATTGCCGCCTTCCACTATTCTGCGTGCACTGCCTTCCAGATACAGTATTCTTCCAGATTGTCTTGTCATTTTAAGCTGAAACTCATAATACTCATTGGCATAACATGCCGCTAAGGTCTTTTCATTTAATTCATTTCCTAAGATAGAATTCAGTTTTTTACCTATAAGAGATTCCTCGGATAGACCTATTATACTTTCTACAATGTTGTTTACATAAATTATTTCTGCATCATTATTGAGAACAACAACCATATCAGATATATTGTTTACCAACTTTCTAAATTTTTCTTCTGATTCATTTAGTTGTTCCATTGTAGCTCCAAGTTGTTCATAGGAGGCTTCAAGCTCTGCATTAATCTCTTGAAGACTTTCATTATTGTTATATAGCTCTTCAGTTCTTTTAACTAAATCCTCATAGGATTTTTTGAGGTTATGTGACATTTGATTGAAGGTATCTGCTACCTCACCTATTTCATCATTTCTTTTTATTTTAATAGTATGCTCTAGGTTCCCCAAGGCAAGCTCTTTTGCCCCATCACGAAGTAAAAGCATCGGAGTCGATATGGAGTTAGATAAAAACAAAGATAGCATCGTAACAATAAGAATAATTATTAACCCCATTAAGCTCATTGAGCCATATATATCCTTATTTATAATGTTCACATTTTCTATTAAGCTGTATGCATCAGAAACTACCACAAACTTCAAATCAATGGTGTTTATAGATGAAAATGTACAAAGCCATTTACCTTCTTCAGATTCAATATCGCTATTTCCTTCTTTTGTTTTTAATATATCTTTTGATATATTCTGCAATATAAATTTGTCATCTTTAATGTTTCTATAATTAGTATATTTATTGTTTGTAGTAAATTTTATATTTCCGTTTGCATCTATTAAAAATATGTCAGAATCAGCCACGTTATTAACTTGTTCAATAGTTTTTTCTAAAAAATTATAATTTAGATTAGCAACAATTACTCCTTCAAATTGTTTGTTTTCGTCATACAATGGCATAGTAATACCTATAGTATCCATACCGCTCACTACATCTGTATATGGCTCTAGCCAAAGTAACTTTCTTTTTTCACTAGAATTCACATATTCGCTTAAGTCTGTATAGTTCTTATCCTTAAATATTTCTCCCGCAGAGCTTATAAGCTCTCCGTTTTTATTTATTATATACATGTCAACAAAATCATCATTTATATCATCCTGCTTCATTAGAAATGCTTTTAGTGATTCAGGAGATTTATCTATATATGTATAAGCTTGTGTAATTTTGTTTATTGAATCAGCCTGTCTTTCAAAATAGTAATCTGTTTCCTTCAAAATGTCTAATATATTACTATAGCTTTCATTCTTGTAATTCTGAAAAAACTTTTGTTCTACCTTGTTGTAAATAAATAACCCGAACAGCAAGCAAGGAAGAATAGCAGCTATTGTAAAATATATAAAAATCTTAAGCTTAAAATTTCCTATTTTCAAATATATATCCTCCAATGGATTTAAGTTTTATAAAGAGTGTTTTATCTATTTATATTTATATATCTATATCTAACCATAATTTAACGTTAAAGACAATATAAATTTTGCCAGTATTCGACATATATCATCTTTTTTGCTAAACTTATGTGATATTTGTAATATATTTTGTTGTTAATTTATTAGTGTGTTCTACATGATTATACCATTTTGGGTAACAAAAAAAAACTTGCTTTTCAACAAGTTTAAATTTAAAGGTCGTGCACCTTCCTTCGATACATATCTACAAGCGTTACCCAAGCAGTTAGCTCCTACCAGGCAACCCTGCGGCACACGAAAGGGTTCACTTACCGTTGCTTCCTTCCGGATCTGGCGGGGTTCATAAATTTTCGTTGCGCAGGACCAATTATTAACACCACTTACTTGAGGCAGACCTTACAGATATGCGCCTCAGCAAAGGAATTCAACCCTGCTATTGCGGATTGCAGGTTACAGGGCACCGCAGTCTCCCCGTCTAGCACGACCAAGATTGTGTTCAATTTACTAATTTATTATATAACGCATGTCAATATAAGTCAATGTATTATAATAAGTTAAAAACGCCAATAAATTCTTATAGCTCATTATATCTATATATATCTATTATAAAGAGTCCGCAAATTTTATATATTTATTCCTAATCTTTTCACTTTTTTTCTTGTGATTCAATAATCTTAAAGTCTACTTCGCCTTCATTTATACATGCTCATCTCTTAATATATCTGCTGATTTCAAATAGATCACTCTATTTCTTTGACTTATATAATTATCATTCCCAATATATTTTTTACAAAACATTTTATATTTTAAGAATAGAATTTTTTTATATTTTTTGCATATTAAAATTAGTAGAAAGGAGTTGATGTAGTGACTACTTATTTGATAATTTATAGCTGTAAAAGCAGTGTTAAGAAGTTTAAGGAAGTTGATGCATTGGTAAAGGAATGTACTTGGGATGATCGCTGGCTGTACCATTTAAATAATACTTGGATTATAAAGTCAGAGATGACAGCAGATGAAATAGGGATTAAGCTTGATCTGATTACACAAAACCATGATGATTTTTTAGTTATAGAGATTGTTAATAACTATGCTTGCTGGCTTCCACAAAAAGAACTAGACTTTTTAAGAGAATATATATTTGATTAAAATGTAAATAATGATAAAAACCTCTAAGTTACTTAAATATAAGCAGCTTAGAGGTTTTTTAGAGGGATTCTTATATATTATTGGACTACAGGGAAACCTTTATTTAACCATCCTGCAGCGCCTGTAGCTGGTGTTCCCATGCCTGAATGCATTGATACTGCATCATAGCCTAGGAGTCTAAGTCCAGCAACTGCTTGACCTGCTGTTTGTCCTGTATAACAGTAAACTACTATTTTCTTATCCTTTGGAAGCATATTGAACTGCTGTTCCATACCTTTTCCAAAAGGTATATTTATAGCACCTTCAATGTGTCCCTTTGCATAGTCTTCAGCTTTTCTAACTGATAGGAACAATGTGCCTGCATCTTTTGCATCAACTAGCTTCTTAGCATCGTCCTCGCTTATCTTATAGTTTGCAAAGGTTGTACCCTTTGCAGCTTCTAAGCCATCATAATAAGCTGTGATTGCTGCTTTTATCTCTGGATCTACTTGAGCTGCTGTAGCTGTAGCTGTAGGATAATCATTTGCTGTTGTTTCTGTAATGGCAGCAACACCTTCAACCTTTGATATTCCAAGATTCCAACCAAGGTTTACTGATTTTGCATTAATACCTGCCATATTTAAAGTTGCTACTGCTTGACCTGCTGTTTGTCCTGTGTAGCAGTATATCATTACTGCCTTATCTGCTGGAAGTTTATCTAAGCTTGCTGCAATTGCAGGTCCCCATGGAGCATTTACTGCACCCTTTATATGACCCTTGCCATAATCCTCAGCCGATCTGATATCTAGAATAAGCATGTCTTCTCCAGCATTAACTTTTTCTACAAAGTCCTTCTCAGATATCTTGTAAATATCTTCAGGCATGTTTGCAAAGTATGCATTTACCGCTTCTGCTACTACATCTACCTTTGGTGTTTCTACTGGTGTTGGTTCTGGATTTACTACTGGTTCTTCTGCAGGCTTTGCACATGCTGACAATCCAAACACAAGTACCATTGCAATAACCAGTGATAAAACTTTTAATATCTTATTTTTCAATTTTAAAACCTCCCCTTTTGACAACTGTGTTATTTTTTTGTCACATTCATTATATCAATAATAACCCACTCATACATAAGTCGTTTTACTTATGCAGTATAATAAGAAGTTATATCGCTAAGTCCTACGAAAAAATATAGGAGCCAGCTTAATTTGCTGACTCCTATATATATATATCTTTTAGGAATTATCCTTGTTATTTGAATCTACTGGTGTTGTCGGTGTGCTTGGTGCAGTCTGTACTGTGTTGCCCATAATAGCTGACCATTCCAACCAAGCTCCATCATATACTTTAAGATTCCTATAACCAGCATTATATAATGCTAGATATGTCTGTGCGGCTCTTACTGAAGTTTTGCAATACATTATAACCTGTTTATCTGCTTTTATGTCATTTTCGATGTATTGAATCTTTATATTTTGAACTGACTTATATGTGCCGTCATTATAATTGTTTTCGATATAGTTCATAAATATTGATCCTGGTATAGTACCTTCAGCATACTCTTCTTTAGTACGAGTGTCCAAAATCACTGTATTGTCTTGAGGTTGTTCTACCTGTGCCTTTACTTCATCAAGTGTTGCAATAATATCTGTGTTTTTATCCGCTGCTGTATATTTAACTGATGTGACAGCAGGTATCTCTGTATTCATTTCAAGCTTTGCCGCTTCGATTGCCTTTAGTCCGCCACTGACAACCTTCATATTTTGATGTCCATAAACCTGAAGAGTCCAAAACATTCTTGCAGCTTCCATATTGTTATTGTTATCATAGATTAATATGGTTGTATCATTTCCTATTCCCTTTGAGCCTAATACTGTCTCTATTTGCTCTTTTGGAGCCAGCATGTTTGGAACTGGTGTGCTTATTACTAAGTTCTCAAGAGTAATGTTTACTGCTCCCTTAAGGTGTCCCTTAGCATATTCCTCCGATTTTTGCATGTCTACGATTACTACCTCGGATTTATTCATATAGTTCTTTAAGTCTTTTGCTTCTAATATATACTGTCCCTCATCATCAGTATTTTTTGTACTGCAACCTATGGATAGTGTCATAACAGCTATTAGCATGAATAATAAAATTGATCTAGCTTTGAATTTCATACTTTTTCCCCCTTGTAGCTATGATATTGTTAATAAAAAAACAATTATATTTTAATTATAAACTAATCTTCTTCTCCCTTGACATAGGAGTTTGATATGCTGTATCAAATTATTTGATATAATGCTAAGACTATTGGATAATTATATAATATATAAGTGTATTGGAGGAAATAATCATATGAAAACAAAGAATAACCTTGGAATATATCTAGCAATAGTTTTAATATTTGCATATGTGATAATCAATCTGGTTACACTTACCAAATTCCCCTTTGTACACTCAGATGAGCCTTGGTTAAGCGGTCTCTCCAGAAATATACTAGAGAAGGGTGATTACTCAGTAACAGAGTCCTTCTTTGATCTTAAAGCTCGATATCCTCATGCTATTAAAATCATTTTTCATACAATACAAATTATTTTTATAAAGCTTATGGGTTACAGCATTTTTACCTTTAGATTTATTTCTTTGATATTTGGTATATTATCCCTTGTGTTCATGTATAAGCTTTGTAAACTTATATTTTCTTCAAAGTTTAGTGCATGGACTGCTACGGTACTATTGGCTCTGGACGTACAGTTTATATATGCTTCTCATTTTGCCAGGCAGGAAATTATTATATTATTTATACTGCTTCTTGGCTTATGGTATAAGTTCAAGCATAATGAAAATCTTTCTCTAAAGCATGATCTAATATTGGGCTGTATAGTTGGTCTCAGTATAGGTATACATCCCAACAGCTTCTTAATATCCTTGCCCTTTGGGTTTATATATTTATATGAAATATTTTTTGCAAAAAAAAGAAAACTAGTCAATTTGTTTACACTAGTTGGAGCTGTGCTTTGCTTTGCTGTGTTATTTGCTGGTATCAGCTTATATTTTGATCCGAATTTTATTAGAAATTACAGCAAATATGGTAACGAATTTGAGGTGTTTAATCCGCTAACCTCAAAAATCGAAGAGATAAAGCTGTTCTATCAAAAGCTATACTATCAGGTTAGCGGCACCTATTATACACCCAACATCAAGCTACAGTTCTATCTGTTTTCTATGGCTTTTATATTATCAATAATTAAGCTTTTTGCAGGCAACGATGCTGTGGAAACAAAAAGAAAGCTAATATCCATAATTCTCACCATCGCTGCTATCAATGCAGGCATAATAATCATAGGAAGATTTAATCAGACTAGTATAATATTCGTCTTTCCAATGTTTTATATGTTAATAGCTTATTTATTAGAAAGTATACCCCGACTACAAAGGCATATTGTGACATGTGTATTAGTTATTGCAATTGCAGGAGTTACCGCACTTAACTATCTAGAGTATCGTAATAGCTCCTATGAAAAGTATCTGGATCAGCTGTCCCTTGTGGTCAGCCCTCATGCAGAAACCTTAGGCAATCTTAATACTGAATATTATTTTGAGAACGGAAAGCTTCATGATTATAGAAATCTCACTTATCTAAAGCAAAAAGGTATGAGTTTTGAAGAGTATATTAGAAATAATAATATAGAATATATTGTGTATTCTGAAGAGCTGGACTTGATTCATAATTTAGAGCCTAAATGGGATGGTATATATGGTTCCATGGACTATTATGATGAAATGAATAGCTTTATAGATAAGAGCTGTAAGCTAGTATCAACATACTCTGATGCTTATTACGGTATCAGAATTGTAAGGTATATAGGTCTTAAGCCTTGGCAGATACGTATATATAAGGTTATGCCATAGTTATATACTGCACAGCTTAGAATGAAGCTTGCTATATAGCTCAATATATTCTGTGCCGCTTATTTGTCTAGGTCTGCTTAGGTTATTGCATATTATATCCTTAATTCTTCCTGGTTCCTTATCCATAAGGATAATTCTGTCTGCTAAAATTATTGCTTCTTGTATGTCGTGAGTTACAAAAACTATTGTGACTCCTGTCTTTTTCCATGCTTCAAGCAGTAAAACCTGAAGATTTTGCCTTGTTAGTGCGTCTAAGCTGCCAAATGGCTCATCCATTAAAAGTATAGCTGGTTCTAGCGCCAAAGCTCGTGCTAGAGCTACCTTCTGCTTCATTCCTCCTGAAAGCTCATGAGGATATGAGCTATGAAAGCCCGTAAGCTTCACCATCTCTAGATATTTATGGGCTATATCTCTACGCTTCTGATTATTGTCACCCTTTCCATTTATTTTCATAGGATAAATAACATTTTTCAAAATAGTCTTCCATGGCAAAAGTTGATTGAAGTCTTGAAAAATTAGTATTGAATCTGGAGATGGGGTTATAACCATTCTACCATTTATAGTTATGCTTCCCTCATCACTTGTATCAAATCCACCTAGTAGTCGAAGAAGTGTTGATTTACCACAGCCCGAAGAGCCTAAAACACAAACAATCTCTCCTTTTTCTACAGTAAAGCATATATCCTCTAATACCCTTAACTTTTCCTTACCTCTGCTAAAGCTCTTATTTAAATTTAAAACTTCTATCATTTCTATGTCATTCCCCATCTTTTTATAGTTATCGTTTCTACCTTGTTAAAAAACACTTCTTCTACTAATATACCAATAAGCATGATTAGTAAAAGTGCTGCAAACATACCAGCAGTGTCCATGAATACTCTTTGTTTAAATATGTACCAGCCAAGTCCACCCTTGCCGCCTACTGCTCCAAATACCATCTCGGCACTAATGAGTGCCCTCCAAGATCTTGCCCACGCAATCTTTAAGCCGGACAGCAAATAAGGCAGTGAGGAAGGTATGTATATGTCCTTGAACAGCATAAGTCCTTTGAGTCCTATGTTTCTGCCAACATCTGAATAAACCTTAGGTGTTGTCTTAAAGCCTGATATAAGGTTTAGAAGCAAAGGCCAAAGTACAGAATGTACTATTACAAATAAAATGGCTGACCTTCCTGTTCCTAGCCAGAGTATTATTATTGGCAGCAGAGCAATGCCTGGTAATGGATGTGCCAGAGTAATCAGAGTTTCTACCAGACTGTTTAGGGTTTCTGAGGTTCTCGAGACTATGGCAAGTATAAATGCAAGCATAGCCCCTATAAGTAGTCCCTCCAATATTATAATTATAGAAAACATAGTCTGCTGAAGTAGCTCTCCTGCCACAATTGAGCTAATCAAAGCTTTAATTACCATTCCTAATGAGGGAAATATTAAGGGTGATACTATACCACTTAAGGTTACTACTTCCCATACAATAATTAATATCAATATCCAGCCTAGCTTATTAATCTTCATAATCTACTTCATCCCACATAATTTCACTTTTATTCTTTGGAGTTTTTGAGATATAGTCATTTCTCTGCATAAAATTGGCAAACTTATCAATTCCCTGTACCTTAGAGCCATAGCTTACGCCCACTGTGTCTAGATATGCTTCAATTTCTTCTTCGCTGATTTCATAAGCCTTGCTTAGTATTTTTACTGCTTCTGCTCTATTGTTTTGTATGTATGCAACAGCTTCATCTAAGGCTTTTGCAAAGCTTTTATAGCCTTCAGGGTTATTTTCATAAAAGCTGTTCGTTGTAACCTCTACGATAAAGGTGAACTCTCCTCCAATCGCTTGTTCTCCGCTTAAAATCAGTTTGTTTCCCTTATATGCAAGCTCCTTGTTTAGATAAGGAGGGGCTGTAAAGTGTGCTGTTATATCCTTTTTTACCTGTAACGCATTCATGCCGTCAGGATGAGCCATAGTAACAAGCATATTATCCAGCTTGTGAGAATCTCCAAATTCCTTTTCGCATGCCATTGATAATAAAATATGCTGTACACTGCCCGGCTGTGGAAGAGCTATTCTATCTTTATCATTTAGGTCACTTATTGAGCTTACTTCACTTCTATTTGTAACTAAGCCAACAGGAGTCTTAGAAAGTCCTCCTGCAATCTTCCATTCCATGCCTTTGTCCCAGCCTATCAAGAAAGGTGGAATTGCCATAAAGCCTATGTCAACCTCTTTTGCCAGCATTGCTTCTCTTATAGCCGCAGTATTACCCATCTGCTTCCAGTTTACTGTGACATCTGGCTGATTCTTCTCTAACAACTTCAGTTCCTTCATGATTTGCAGGGGTGCATAAGCCAGTCCAAATTGCTCGGCTATTGTTATCTCCTTTGTCTCAGTAGGTTTGGTGCAGCCAGTGCCAAAAATTATGATAAATATCAATAATGCTATCACAAATCTACAACTATTTTTCATTTCAGCTTTTCCTTTCAGCAAAGAAATTTTTGACCAAATTATTGTTTCCTTTGTCTAAAATTTTTATTTCCTTATAGGCTTTTTCTATATTAGCCTGTAATGCCTCCATGCTTTCTCCTGTAATAATCATGTACCCTGCTCTAGCTGTTGCGTTCTCAATTTCCCCAATAATACTATTTAAGCCTACATTATATTTAGCTTGAAGAACTTCCGGCAACTGCTTAAGCTTCTCCATATCATTTAGAAAATGCACAGTCCCATGGTCTGCAAATATCATTTGAACAGACAATTTCTTATTGTTTTTCTCTAAGTCATAGTTATCTAGTAGGGATGTATCCAGCTCTCTTCCTAGACTCCCTTCAATTAGCATATTTAAAATATCTATGCCAGTAACAGCAGGAATAAATTCATCCTCATAGGCTCCTCCGATTCTACAGGCAATTTCATTCACCTTGATACCTTCATTGCCAATCAGCATTTGATAATATATAGGACCGTTATGTATCTTAAATGTATCAGTTATTTTTATCGTAAGCTGTTTTATTTCTCTATAATAGTCATTCATAAACTTGGAGGGAAAATCATGGGCTATGCATACGCCTATATGGGGGTAGTTATGATGGCATACTCTATCAGTAACAGTTAGTATGTGAAGCTTGTCATTACACAACCAACCGCTTACTGTAATCTCTTCACTTGGGTAGTACTCTTCCACCAAAATTTCCTGTTCTTTTGAAAAACTCAAGACTTCGTCAAACACAGTTCTTATTTCCTCTATAGATTCAAGCTTGTATACACCCCGCTGCCCTTGACTGTCCAAAGGTTTGACGACCAGAGGAAAACTCATACCTATAAGCTCAGCTTCTGTAAAATTCTTTGATATAAGTCTATAATCTGCTGTTGGTATTTGGTTACTTTTGAAAATACCCTTCATAATCTTTTTGTTTGTTACAGCTTTAGCGGTTTTAACATCTATAAAGCTTGGCAGTCCCAGCTTCTCCGCTACCCTTGCCGCAGTATAAACAGGCTGATCTGTACCTAAAGTAAGCACTCCATCAATCTGATGCTTCTCTGCTACCTTTATGTTTGCCTCCACATCAAAGGTGCTAATCAGCTCACCAATGTCACATATCTGCTTTGCTGGTGCATTCTTATAGTAATCACTTACTATTACAATGTGTCCCTTTTGCTTCGCTCTTTTTACCGCGTTGAGCTGACCATTGCTCCCACCTAAAATTAAAAGCTTCATATTTTTCTCCTGTAAATATGTTTCTTTGATTTTATATTGAAGTTTGGTATCTTGTACCCTTTTTTGTTAGTCCTGCTATAGTTTATATAAATGTTGTAGAACAGCTTAGCAAGCTTCTTAATATTATAGTTTGAGCTTCCATATTTACGCTGTTCATGCATAACAATTGCATTCCCTATATTTTTTGTATATCTTAGTGTTATTGCAGTAATGTAAACAAAAGAAGCTTTTTCCTCTATGACCTTCAAGACTATAGAGCTTCTCATTACTCTAAAGCTGCTTACCCTGACATTTTTGGGTTTGCCACAAACAATGTTAAATAGGTGGTCTGTCATATTACTTCCAAAATTTCTTAATGCTGAATGCTTTTTGACTGTCGGTATTCCATACACTACATCATAGCCCTTTTCTATTCCTTCCATAAGTGTTGCAATCTCTTCGGGAGGATTTTGCAAGTCATCATCTATGGTAATTACATAATCACCCTTTGCATGACGTAAGCCACACATAATAGCATTCTGCTGACCGAAGTTTTCACTAAGCTGTATAAGCTTTATTGCAGTATTGCTGTCTCGCGCTGCTTTCATCTCAATAAAGCTGTCATCTACGCTATTGTCATCAACCAAAATAATCTCATATACATCTGTAATGGCAGTTAAAATTTTGTTCAGTCTGTTACACAGCTCCCGTATTGACTTAGAGCTGTTATATACAGGTACAATTACTGAAATGCTGCCATACATCTATAAATCCTCCAATATGTTTGTTATAGCTTCACCTATATAATTTAGTTCCACTGATTTAAGGTCAGGGTATATTGGAAGCCTTAAGACACATTGACCTATCCGATTTGTCACTGGTAAATCCTCTGCAATAAAGCCTAGGCTTCTCCCCATAACAGAGCTATGCAGTGGAACAAAATGGCTGGTTGCATTGATGTTTTTCTCCTTTAGTCTCTTCATTACATAAGCTTGAGTTTTTGCATCATTAAACAGCAAATAAAATATATGATAGTTTGAGCGACATTCCTCTGGTATTTTTGTCATGCTGAAAAGTCCTTTATTGGCATATCCTTGCAGTATCCTTGTATAAAAATCATGGACTCTCTGTCGCTCTTTGGTAATATAGTCCATATCCTCCAGTTGACCATAAAGCATTGCCATTAAGATATCTGAAGGGCTATAGCTAGAGCCTATATCTACCCAACTGTAGCTGTCCACTTCACCCCTTAGGAACTTTACTCTATCTGTTCCTTTTTGCCTTATGCAATCCGCTCTCTCCAAAATTTCTTCGTCTTTAACATTTATAAGCAAAGCTCCTCCCTCACCGCTTACAAAATTCTTTGTGCTGTGAAAGCTGTAGCAACCCATATGTCCAATACTTCCAAGATATTTGTTTTTATATTTTGCATTTACTCCTTGAGCTGCATCCTCTATTACAAAAAGCTTATGTTTTTTTGCTATGTCCATTATTTCGTCCATCTTGCAGCCTATCCCACCGTAATGCACAGGAACTATAGCCTTGGTCCTATCTGTTATCAGCTTATGTATAGAGCTTGGATCTATATTTAGTGTTGCTTCCTCTACTTCAGCAAAAACAGGCTTTCCCCCTCGAAGCAAAACTGAGTTTGCTGTAGAGCTAAAGGTAAAGGAAGGCATTATAACCTCATCCCCAGGCTTAATATTTATCAAAAGCATTGCTAATTCCAAAGCATGAGTAGCTGAGGTAGTCATCAAGACCTTGTTTAGTGCGAAGCTTTTTGTTAGAAGCTCTTCAACCTTCCTTGTATAATAACAGTCTCCGCTTATTTTACCCGTTGATATAGCATCAATTATATATTGTGCTTCCCCTTGAGATTTATAAGTTTCATTAAATGAGATCATTTATCATCACTTCTTTGTTTAAAATTATTTCATTATCTACTGTCATAAGCAGTTCATTTGCATATTTTAGGGATTCTATAGTGCCTGCATCCGCCCATTGTCCAGTTAATATATTGTAGGTTAATTGCTTTTGCTTAAGATAGGCATTGTTTACAGGTGATATTCCCAGTTCTCCCTTTTTATACGAAAAAGTACTTCTAATAATGTCAAAAACCTTACTGTCATAAAAATATATTCCCGTTATTGCCATGTTGCCCATATAGGTTTTTGGCTTTTCAACTATATTAGTTATACAATCTTCCTTCATAACTGCTATTCCATATCGGCTGGGGTCTTGCACTTCCTTCAATAGAAGCTTGGCTCCTACTCTTTGGCTTTTGAATTCCTCTACATAGGGCTTAATACTGTGAGTAGTTATGTTGTCTCCCAAAATCACAGCAATCAAGTCTCCCTCTGCAAAGTCCTCCGCTAGTAGCAATGCATGAGCTATTCCCTTTGCTTCCTCCTGCACCTTATAGGTAGCTTTGCAGCCAAGCTTACTGCCATCCCCTACAAGCTTGCGTATATCTCCTATATGCTCTCCACCGCTGGTTATTAATATATCTATAATTCCAGCTGATATAAGCTGTTTGATAGGATTATATATCATTGGCTCTCTTCCTACCATAAGCAGATGCTTGTTGCTGGTATAAGTCAAGGGACTTAGTCTTGTACCCTTCCCGCCTGCCAATACAACACCTTTCATCGTTCTTCCTCCAACTGAATATTAATCAAACATTTTCTATATACCATTTAATAGTGCTTTTTAGTGCTTCATCAAAAGCATATGTTGGACTCCAGCTAAGCTCATTTATAAGCTTCTGTGCATTTATATTATAGCAACGGTCATGCCCCTTACGATCTTCCACATAGCTTATAAGACTATCATTTATTTTAAGCTTTCTACTGTCACTGTCTGGCAGCAGCTGACTTAGCTCTTGTATTATCTTCCTTACAAGCTGTATATTTTGAACTCTACTATCTGAGCTTATATTGTAAATTTCACCGATTCTGCCTTTATACATTACGTCAAGCACTGCACTACAATGATCTTCAACATATATCCAATCTCTCATCTGAAGGCCATCTCCATAGATTGGAATTTGTTGTCCAGTTAAACACCTATCAATTACTAAAGGTATAAGCTTTTCTTTATGTTGGTGAGATCCAAAATTGTTGGTGCAGCGTGTTACCACTACAGGCAGTCCATAGGTATGATGATAAGATAATACAAGCAGGTCTGCGGCTGCTTTACTTGCAGCATATGGATTGCTGGGCTGTATTTTATCACTTTCTACAAAGCTATAATCAACGCTGGCACCGTAAACCTCATCAGTTGAGATCTGAATAAACTTATTTACATTATGCTTATGTGCAGCCTGTAACAGTACTTGTGTACCTAGAACATTGGTTTTTACAAAAACTTCACTGCTTTCTATACTTCTATCCACATGAGATTCAGCTGCAAAGTTCAATACATACTGAGGCTTATGTTCCTCAAATATGGCATCAATAGCATCAAAATTGCAGATATCCTCTTGATAAAACCTATAATTTGAGCTGCTTAATTCCTTAAGATTCTTTAAGTCACCTGCATAGGTAAGCTTGTCTATGTTAATTATAATTGCTTCCTTATTTTGCTTTTGTAAGTATTGTATAAAATTTGATCCTATAAATCCTGCGCCGCCCGTTATAATAACCTTCATATCTTTCTCCTGAACTTTATAAAATTTCGCAATGTTTTATAATTTTTTGTTATAATAAGAATAAAGAAATTTTTTATGAGGTACCTTATGGAAAAAATTGATTGTTTAGGTGAATACTGCCCTATTCCCATATTACGAATCAAAGACCATTTAAAAAAATCCCAAAAAGGTGAGCCCTTTATGGTAGTTACAGATCATAGCTGCGTACTGCAATCAATTGAAGACTATTGTAAAAAAATCAAGCTTAAAATTGAAATTGATGAAGTAATAAATGGAGTATGGGAAATCACCATCACAAAGCTTTAACAGAAGCTTTTTTCTCCTATTTCCTTTAGAAAATGTATAAATCCCTTTATTCTTTTGTTCATGTCATGGTCTTTTTTGTATACAATATAAATATCATAATATAAATCCACATCAACTATATTTACAATTTTTAACTGCTTTGAATATAATTCCTGCTTGATCGAAATGTAGGGTAGTATTGATAAGCCATGTCCCTTTAGAACACTAGATTTTACAGACTCTGTGGAGTCTAGTGAAAATAGTATATTATAGTTATTGATATCAAAGCCATGCTCTTTAAAGCTATCATCTATCTGCTTTCTGCATTTATCCTTTTCATGTATCATAACCAATGGATATCCCTTTAGCTCGCCTAGAGTAATTTCATCCTTAATATTAAAATCAATTGATGCAGCCAAAACCATACCATCCGTACCAATCTTTGAATTTATCAGTTCCGAGTCATTTGGTTTACCTTGTATAAAACCTACATCGCAAATATCGTTTAGTATATTGCTCTCTATTTGCTCTGAGAGATTTGAAGTCAAATTATAATCATAATTAGAAAAGCGTTCTTTAATCTTATATATTGTACAAGGCAGTGCATATGTTGCCATAGTGGGACAAGCCTCTATTCTAATGGTACCATTTCTTTTATTTATAGTTGCTAGGTCTTCCGTCATATTATCATAAGTCTTAATTAAATTTTTTGCATATTTCGCTACAATAATACCAGCTTCTGTCAACTCCACACCTTTGTTGCTTCTCTCTAAGAGCTTATAGCCCAGACTATCTTCTAACCTTTGTATTTGCTGGCTCAATGCAGGCTGAGAAATATGTGAGCTAACTGCTACCTTTGATATGCTCCGAATACTTGCAACCTCACAAAAATACTTCAGATACTCAATATGCATGACTTCATCCCCTTTGTTAATTTATAAACACACTTTATGAAAATTCTAATATTTAATTTTATTATAAGAATATTATGTGACATTTTTATTATAACATGCACTTTTGCCATAAATAAAGCTTATGACAAAAATTATACTATAACTTACTGTTATATAGCATAAGCACATCATATGCTTGTAGAATTTTGGCTATGTTATAATCGTGTTAAAGGGTCTTTGTTAAATATATATCTAACGAGGGAGGGAAAACAATGTCTGAAACAAATTTAAGCGCTCGTACTTCATCAAGGGCGAGAACAAATACCAAAAAGAAACCTAAGGTAAATCAGATTCCATTTGGTATTGCAATGTTTGTTTGTGTTATTGCTTTTGGTATATTTTTATCTACAATATCACCCAAGCTTGCACTTTTCTGGATCCTAGGCTGCTCTTTTGGATTTATACTACAAAAATCACGTTTCTGCTTTACTGCATCCTTAAGAGACCCATACCTGACAGGTAGTACATCAGTTACTCGTGCAGTATTAATTGCTTTTGCAATTACGACTATTGGTTTCACAGCAATTAAGTATGGTGCTTACCTCAAAGGTCTTCCTATACCAGGTCAAGGCTACATCGTACCTATCAGCTTCGCTACAGCAGCAGGTGCTTTCCTATTTGGCATAGGCATGGTAATAGCAGGCGGTTGTGCATCTGGTACCTTGATGCGTGTTGGTGAAGGCTTTGGAATGCAGATGCTTTCATTATTATTCTTTGTTATTGGCTCACTTTGGGGAGCTCATGATTTTGGCTGGTGGAAGCTCAATTTCATTTTAAAGGGTACTAAGATATTTCTACCTGATATATTTGGATGGGCTGGTGCTTTAGCAGTGCAGCTCCTAGTCATCGCTGCACTATATATATTGGCAGACAAATGGGAAAATCGTAAACTAAACGGAGAACAAAATCACTAAAATAAATTTTAAGGAGGATTTTAAAATGGCTAAAGAAGTTGTATTAGATTGTATGGGTGAGGCATGTCCAGTGCCACTAATAAAGACAGAGAACGCATTAAAGAAAATAGAGATTGGTGACATACTTATAGTTCAAATAGACCATAGCTGTGCTATGAAGAACGTACCAGAATGGGCTAGAAAAGAAGGTCACAACGTAGAAATAGAGGAAGTTGACGATGGTGAATGGGAAGTTATAATAGAGAAAACAAAATAACCTTTGCGGGGGTGCAATTTTGGATATTAAAAAGAATAAGTATTATCAATCATGGTTTAAAAATGCATGGACTTATGTAACTGGTGCAGTTTTATTATCATTGTTTCAAATAGTAACAATGATTACTACTAATGATCCATGGGGAGTTTCAGGTCCTTTAGCAAACTGGGGCGCATGGATATATAGAGCTATTGGCGGCAGTGTAGACAAATGGAATTACTTTAGCAGTCCAGGAGCGCAAGCAACCTTAAATGCTGGATTTCTAAATGATCCTGGTTCATTAAGGAATATAGGTATAATTGCAGGTGCATTGTTGGCAACACTAATGGCTTCACAGTTCAAGTTTAAAAAAATAAAATCCTATAAACAAGTAATTGCTGCAATGATAGGCGGACTATTAATGGGTTACGGAGCTAGAATAGGTTTTGGCTGTAATATCGGAGCTTTATTCAGCGGTATTGCATCTCTTTCCGTTTCTGGATGGGTGTTTGCAATATTCCTATTCTTGGGCGCAATAGTTGGCAGTAAGCTTCTGGTTAAATACTTTATGTAATTTAGGAGGCCGAAATGGAAAAGAAAATAGAGAAATATGACGTAGTCATAATAGGCGGTGGGGCATCTGGTCTTACAGCAGGTATATACTGCGGCAGGGCTAGACTTAAAACTCTACTCATAGAGAAGTCACTTGTAGGCGGATTAGCTACTTATACAAATGAGATAGAGAATTATCCAGGTTTCCCTGAGGGTACTACAGGTCTTGGACTTATGGAGCTTTTCCATAAGCAAGCAAAGAAATTTGGTGTTGACTTCAAGCTGACAGATGTTAAATCAGTAAAGCTTGATGGCGAAATAAAACAAGTTGAGACCTTCAGAACAATATACGAAGCTAAGGCTGTTATTATAGCTTCAGGCGGCAAGCCAAGATTGACAGGAGCTAAGGGTGAAGATGGCTTCCTTTATGATAAGGGTATCTCCTTCTGTGCAACCTGCGATGCAGCAGCCAACACTGATAAAACTGTTTTAGTGATTGGAAGTGGTGATGCAGCTATAGAGGAAGGTATGTTCCTAACAAAGTTTGCTAAAAAAGTTATTGTTTCTGTACTTCACGATAATGGCAAAATGGACTGTAATGAAATCGCTAAAGCTCAAGCTCTTGCAAATCCAAAGATGGAATTTGTATGGAATACTGTTACGGAAGAGTTTGTTGGTGAAGAGCGTTTGCAAAAAGTAATTTTGAAAAATGTAAAAACAAATGAACTTATTCCTATTGAAGTAGACTCCTGTTTCTTATTTATCGGTTACCTACCAAATACTGAAATGTTTAAAGGTATGCTTGATATGAATAGAGGCGGCTACTTAACTACAAATGAAAAAATGGAAACTAACATAGAAGGTGTATTCGCTGTAGGAGATGTTAGAGATAAATTATTAAGACAAGTTGCAACCGCAGTAGGTGATGGAGCAATAGCAGGTTATTCAGTAGAAAAGTATCTTGCAGAAAGCGAAATATATCACAATCAGATTATGCAATCTGAAATGCCAGGTATAATATATCTTTGGAATGCTATTGATCCAAAATGCAGAGAATTCTTACCTTTGATAGAAAAACTTGAAGCTGATTACAAGGGTAAAGTCAAAGTAACAAAGGTAGATATCTACAAGTCAGCAGGTATAGCAAATAGACTTGGTATCAATCAAGTTCCTTGCGTAGTAACAATTAAAGATGGAAAGATAGACAAGGTCATAAGTGAAAACATCTGTGAAGAAGAACTGACCGCTTCTATCCTTTAATATATCAAAAAAGTGCCGAGCATGCTCGGCACTTTTTATTATTGAATGAAATTACTAATATTTATTCGCTAACGCAGCCACAACCACAACCACAGTCAGTGTCAGTGTCATCATGCTTTTTGCTTTTGTTTTCACCATTGTCTTTATTATGTTGATCCCATGCAGGATTGCCTTTTTCTGTTTCATTTGGTTTGTTTTGATTATGATTTTGATTTTGATTCATCATTTTTTATCACCCCAGTAATTATTCTTTACAAATATCATTAAAGTATTCTATTTGTATCGAAATAAAAATCATAAGTTATTGTATGTTTTTCCAATTATTTCGATTTTGAAAAATCATAGAAAAAGCAGTATTACTCCAGTTATCGATATTGCTGCTCCCAGTATTTCCTTCCTAAGTACCTTTTCTTTAAATATCATTATAGAGGCAGGTATTATAAGTATAGGTGAAATAGATGTTATTGTTGATACTATTCCAGTTGTGGTATGCTGTACGGCTAGCAGGGATAAAGATACCCCCATGAATGGCTCAAAAAAAGCACCTATTGATATATTTCTAATAGCAAGCTTATCCTTGAAGGCGTTTGCAATATCTCCCCAGCGCTTGCCCACAGTAATCAATATACAAAAACCGACTAAGGCAGCAATTACTCTAATCTGCGTAGCTGCAAAGGGGTTATAATCCACCATACCAAGCTTACTAAATATTAGTCCAAATGCCTGTCCTAGTGCTCCAATAAAGGCAAACAATACTCCCTTTGCAGGATGAGTAAGCTTTACTCTTTTATCCAAAGAGTTCCTGCCAAATATTACAAGTGCTATGCCCGCAATGGTAATTAGCATACCCAATATTCCAAGAGGTTTTATTTTCTCTCCCAGAAGAAAATACCCAGCTATAGCTGTGATAGGCGGAACTATTGACATTATTAGCAGTGATATACGAGAGCCTATCTCCACATAAGCCTGAAACAAGAACAAATCTCCTATTACAAAGCCAATTATCCCTGATAAAAGTAACCAGAACCAAGTAGAACTAGAGGCGTCTATTGGCAGACCAATACCTCTTGTAAAGAAAGTGAACACAGTCAGTAATGTAAAACCTATAACAAGCCTTATAATATTTACAGATAAAGAACCAACTCTTTTGCCAGCTGACTCAAAGGCTACAGATGTCAAGGTCCAGCAAATTGCAGAAATTAAAGCTATCAGCTCGCCTATGTGTGATATTAGCATGAAATAACCCCTTTCAATAAAACCCAAATTATTATATCACAGGCATTATGCAATTTTATATAAGCTATAAACAATAAAGCTCCCATTTTATAATAGGTTTCTGTGACTTTAATCGTATTGGAACTTGATTACACATATACTAAATATTTATACTCTGTTACAATACTTAGTATAATATAAATAGTACCTTAAAAACATAGAAAGGATGGAATAGTGCTTTGCATAAAAATACAATTAGTTCAGTCTTTATAATATTTACCATGTTACTTTTTATAATATTATTATCAAGTTGTTCAAAGCATGTAATAATTGGTGACGCTAATACTAAATTACTTGAGTACACTTTTAAGTATAAAGATTCTGAAAAATTAGATGAAATATTGCAAAATCAACGATATACCATTTCAAAAGACAGCACCAAAAAGATTATTTCTATTATTTCTCTAAATGGAAAGCAAGCGAAAATTAAAGAGTATATTACAAGCAATGAAGATACATTAGATATTAATGTACCCCCAAATACCGATTTTATTATATCATTACCTATTTTTACAACAGTAACCTATACATGGAATATAAAAAATGATATTGAAGATGACACAATAATATTTATAAGTAAATCACCTATAAAACTTTTTTCATCCAGTGCTAAAAAAACTGATGGTGAGGGCTATGGTAGAGAAAATTTTTATTTTAATGCTTCAGACAAAGGAACTCAGAAATTATGTTTTAGATATGAGCATGAAACAGGAATATATCCAGAATACTACGATTTAACTATTAATATTTCGTTAAAATAAAAGTATATAATTTTAAGTACAGATACCGTCATAGGAAGTTTCCTCCGACGGTTTTTTATTTATACATGTAAAATACTGCGAATAAATTAGAAAGCCAGTTGTATTAGGTTTTATGAGATCAGTAAAGCGAAGATTTAGATAGCTAAGTCTGTTTCTATCAATTAGCTTCTCTTCCCATTTTGATCGACTTAAAAACTTATAAATACAGCTTTTGTCTTTAGCATCTGCAATAGTTTGAGCTATTTTAGATATCGTTATATCGTCAGATACATTTACTAATCCTGCTATAATGTTGGACAAATGATGGAACTGAGGCTTTGGCATTCAATAATTTACATCATTCAAAAAGTTGTAAATTCCATCATTTTTGTTTAAGATATAGTTAGTAAACGTATTTGGCATAATCCTTACCCCCCATTATTTTTCATTGCAAATTATATAGTTTTCTCATAGCATGTTGACAATGCATAATGTCAACATGTAATATTCTTACAAGTACTCAACTTTATTGAATAAAAATTGATTTTTTTGTATCTCAATATAACTTCCTACAACACAAAATCTATTTTTTTTGAGTAAATCGAAAATCAATGATGAATAGTTTACTATATCTTCTCTTTTTGTAGAAAGTATTTGATTTTTTTCCTCACATAATTCATCGTAGGTTATATTTCTAAAATGATATTCTTGTGCTTTGCTGCCTAGCATTGAAGATGACAATGGTGCAGAAAGCTTGTTCATTGTTCCGATAATATGTCTATCAATTTCTGATTTACTAATATTAAAATTCTGTAAGTATTTTTCAATACCCATGTAGGATTTTAGAGTGTCCGTGATGTTAGAATCATGGTGAGTAACAAAAAATGCATTTCCCTCTCTATCAAAATGACTAAGTACATCATATGCACCTCCGGTAAGACGGATTTTATTAAAGAGATAGTCATTTTTTAATATTGTTGATAGCACATCAAGCTTTCCTGAATATTCATAACCAAGCTTTTTAAAATTAAAACCAAGTGCTACAGCTTGGACACTGCTTTTAGAAATAATACCTTCATTTGATAGATTCTCAACAAAAAAAATATTGTTATCTCTATAGGATTCAATTGGTAAACAGTTTATTAAATATTTTAAATGCTTTTCAATTACTTTATAATATTTATTATTGCACGTTATTCCTATAGTTAATGTATCTCTTGAAAGCACACGTTTGGCTATTTTTTTTAGCTCATCAATAGCTTCATATTTTTTTTGTTCATAATTATTAATTAAATCTAAAATAAATTTATAGTGACTAATACCACTTGCTTTTTCTGAAAAATAGCCTATATCTGAAAAATATGAAATTAATCGTTTATAAGCATATATGTATCCATCTTTAGTGATTTTCATTTCCATTGCTGATTTAATTCGATATAATATATCTTTGAGTCTATTATCAGAAATATCTATTGTGTTTGCAGAAATATCTATAAGCAAGTTTATCAAAATAGGAAGTTTTTCTATAAGGGCGCTACTTTTAATAATAAGCTTTGTTTTAAATCCGCTATCTATATTGTTTGGATATACTTGAAGAGAAGCTTTTATACCACCAGTATTATAGCTTATTTCACGAGCTAGGTCATTAAACTTAAAATTTAATGTATCTACATTTGCTAGTATGTCACAAAATAATGCTAAATAAGATATATTGTCTTGAGAAATTTTCTTAGTATCAAAGTATAAATTGATGTAAATTATATCATTAATACCTAAGAAACTATAGAGTACTTTAGTATTATTATAATTAAATGTATCAATGGGTAGCTTTTTAAATACATCTTCAGTTTCTGTTAAATTGGAGATGTGAGGCAAAATGTTATCATTTGAATCTAAAGAAGATATTATCCTTTTGTGCTCTTGGGTCTGATTAATTAAGGCATTTAGTTGTTCATCATTTAGATTAGATTTATAATTATTTAACCTCGTCATTAACAAATTTCTTTTTTCTTCTTCTAGCTTCTTTTTTGGTTCTAATATTATTAATGAGCTATGTGTATTATTTAAAAGATACTTTATAATCATCTGCTCAAAATATCCATTTTTTAATTGCATTTTTATTTTCTTAATAATTTCGCTATAATTTAAATGAGCTATTGGATTTCCTTCATATATCCAGCTTTTCAAGACGCTTAAATTGTAAGCGAAGCCTTTTGGATATGTATAGTAATTATTCTCTTTTAGCTTAAACTCAATATAGTTAATAGATGCAATCATAAGATTAATATCTATACCGTGAGTTACTTCATTATAAAAAGTTTTATAAACAATATTTAGAAATTCTGCATATAAATCATTACCAGTATTTCTAAGAATAATGCTAAAATACGGCTGTAAAATACTGGATTCAAATTGACTAATTACACTCCTACATATACCAGCTTTTAACAAATTGCTTTTTAATGGAGCTACGGAAGTAGACATAAAATAATGATGCAATATTTCAAAGCTAAGACATAATTCAGCATCTATTGAAGTACCAATTACATAATTTAACGCAAGATATGTATTATTATTTTCTATTTCTTTATCAGAAATTGAGTACTCAAGTTTAACAATCTTTTGCTTATTAAAAGACTGTTGTAAAAGAGTAGCAGATTTTATATCATTCTTATTAAAGGATGACAAATACAAGGTATCAAGTCTTTCTAGCTGGTTAGGCACGTTATAATCCCCATAAAAAAACAGAAATGAATTGCTCGGATGATAATATATCTTATGATAATTTATAAATTCGTCATAAGTAAGAGTTGGTATTACATCAGGATTTCCGCCTTGCTCATAACCATAGGATGTATCTGGAAACAAGGTTGTCTGAATTTTTCTTTTTAGCATTGCTTCTGGAGATGAGTATAACCCATTCATTTCATTATAGACTACTCCCTTTATAGCTATTTCACCTTCTTTATGCTCAAGCTCATAATGCCAGCCTTCCTGGTCGAATATTTTTCGGTTCTCATATATTTGAGGATAGAACGCAGCATTAATAAAATAGTCAATAAAATCATTGATACTAGTTTCATATATGCTTGATGCAACAAAAACTGTTTTATCAATATAAGTAAGAGCATTAACAAAGTTGTTAAGTGAATTATTTATAATATTTTGATAAGAATTCCTAGAAGGATGTTTTCTTGAACCACATAATACAGCATGCTCAAGTAAATGTATTATACCTTTATTGTTTAAAGATGGTGTTTTAAGTGTAAGCGAAAAAACCTTGTTGGAGTCATTATTATTCAAAAACAATAAATTAGCACCACTTTCGCAATGCTTAAAAGTTTGTACATTGGAATTTATTTCCGCAATATTTATCTCATTAACTAACTTATAGCCATTGTATTTTCTTTCTGAAATAAAACTCATTTTGACAAAACATCTCCCTAAATTACTAAATTTTACAACTCAAAATGCTAAAAGTAAATATTATATACACGAAATTACAAGAACAAAATATTGACATACTGCTGTTAATATTTTATCATATTATCATAGTATGTATAATATGTTAAATATTATCATAATTTAGCGTAAAGAGGAATCAATAAATAATGAATTTGTTATAAGGAGTGAGAACATTGAGTAAAATCGCATTTATATCATGCTTATGGAGAGAACGTTTTATCGAAGAGGTAGGGGTATGTTATTTAAAAACTATATTAAAAGAAAAAGGGCATGAAGTTAAAATATTTTATAAATGGCCTAATGATGAATCACAGGTATATGATGACGTAGTCGAATTTAAACCCGACATTGTAGGATTCTCCCTTTCACACAAGCATACAGGAATTCAACCATTAATGATTGGTTCAGAGATAATTAATAAAGAGCTTCCCAAGGTACACATAACATGCGGTGGAGTTTTTGCTACATTTAATGCTCAGAAAATATTAGAAAAGTGTAGAAAACTTGACTCCGTGATGATAGGTGAAGGCGAGCCAATTATTGCAGAATTTGTAGATGCAGTCATTACTAATGGAGATTTATCCGCAATTGATGGACTAGCTTATAGAGACAAGGACAATACAATCAGAATCAATCCTAAGACAAAACTAATAATGGACATTGATAGTATTAAATTTCCTGATAGAGATTATATAGATAAGTATATGAAGAATGTATCAATGAAGACAGCTAATATGGTTGGCTCAAGAGGGTGTCATGGAAAGTGTCATTTCTGCAATGTTCCATCAATGTATTCTGTATATGGGGAACAAAAGAAATGGAGAGGTAGAACTATAAAAAATATTGTAGATGAGATAGAGTATCTAAATAAAGAAAAGAATGTTTTAATTTTTAATTTTATTGATAGTAGCTTTGAAGATGCTGATCCCATTGAGGAAGGTAAAAATAGGTTAAGAGAATTCGCTAATGAAATACTTAACAGAAATCTTAAAATATTCTATTCTTGCTGTTTTAGAGCTGAGACATTTAAGGATAACGAAAAAGATAATGAGCTTATTAGCTTACTTGTCAAATCGGGATTGTACAATATACTAATCGGTGTAGAAGCGGGTAACAAAAGAACCTTAGAATCATTTGCGAAAAGAGCAAATGTTAATGATAATATTAATGTATTAAATCTATTTTCAAAATATCCAGTATTTGTATCAAAAGGCTTTATAATGTTTACTCCACATTCAAATTATGAAACCTTAAAAGATAACTTAGATTTTGCTCACTCAATAAAATTGACTGAGGAATTTATTTACCTGACTACTATTACTGCGGTATTTGACGGTACTCCATTTGTTACGGATCTTCAAAATGCCGGATTGCTTGATATAGATTATGATTGGGAAAATGAATATCCTTTTAGATGGGTTGATGAAAACGTAAAGCATCTGGCAGATGAAATGATGAATATTAGAAAAGAATTTATGAAAGAGCTGGAGTTTAGTCAATACTTAGGCAGAAGCAATATTATACTGGATAGGGTTGGAGGTAACAAAATATACAGAGAAATGCAGTATAGAAAATGGAAGGTAAAAAAACTAAGGGAAAAGATGGGTCAAAATAGTTATGATTTTTTTAACCAATGTTTAGAGCTCCTCAAAGAAGAATGGAATCAAGAAAAATATGTAAGGCTAAAGAAAAAGTATATTTATGGTGAATTTAAGAGCATTATTGAGGAAATGGACTTAGAAACTAAAAAGTTCAATGTACTGTTAAAGCAAAATGGTTTTGAAATAGATAAGTTAGTTCAAGAGTGCTTCTTGTAGGAGAATAGTGAGGGAATATGATATATATTGTTTATTATTATAAATCGAATAAGTTAACCATAAAAGAAGAATATCAGAGTGCATACCTAGCGGGATTCCTAAAAGAGGCTACCGATTTAAAGCTTATTCCTAGAAATATAAATCTTAGAGAAGTAGATCCTATTACATTTGAGAATGATGTAGAAATTGTCCTTATGAAACCTTACTCCCATGAATCGCTTAAATATTTAATTCAAGACTCATTAATTGCAAGAGAAAAAAGTAAAAATGTCAAGCTTGTTCTTTATGGATACTTTTCAGAAGTAAACTATGATATTTTGCTAAAGGAATACTCGTTTATAGATGGAGTTATTCTGGGAGACTTAGAAAGCACATGTAATGAATTAATATTTAAAAATGTACCATTAATTTCATGTGCTGGAATGGCAATAATGAAAGATGGCGAGGTTTGTATTAATCATAAGCCAGATTTGATTGACTTGAATTGGGTTCCTAAGGCCAATAGAGATGTCTCTATTTTCATCGAGCAGGTTTTTGCCGAAGTCCAATTTTCTAAAGGTTGCTTATTTAACTGCAGCTTTTGCAGTGAGATTGATAAAAAACCGGTGAGATTCAAATCAGTAGAAACAGCTGTTGAAGAATTAGAGTACCTTAATAAAGAATTGGGCTTTAAGAACATTACAATAAAAGATTTGAGCCTTGAGGACAGAGACATATTATTGGGGAAGGGGCAATTAGAGCTATTTGCAGGTGAAATTATCAAGAGAAACTTAAACATATTTTATGCAGTTCATTTTAGGGCAAATTCTTTTAATGAATCCCATAAGCCGTTGTTAAGAAGACTAAGAGAGAGTGGTTTAAATGAATGTTTGGTAGGTATAGAGAGTTTTTCAGATACAGACCTTGAATTCTATAACAAGGGAGTAAACGGTAATGAGAATATAAATTTTATTCAATTGCTTAAAGATTGCTGTATAGAACCATCATGCAGCTTTATGTTTATTCACGCAAATGCAGAAATAGATGGAATCAAATATAATTTAGAACAAGCATACAAACTAAATCTTCTGGCATTCTTACCTCCCTTGCTTAATGTTATGGTAGTATACAAAAATACTAACATATTCAATAAGCTAAAAGCAATGGGGCTTGCATACACTCAGGTAGACAATCCTTATGAAGTATGTGTTAGATATAAAGATCAAAGTGTAAGCAATATTGCTGCAACTTTTAAAAAGTTTTATATGGATAAAAAAGTTTGGGATTTATACTATTCAATAAAGAAGATAAATATTGAATTAAGAGATTTAGAGTTTAAATATAATAGTACATTGCTTTTCGATAAAGATTTAATAAGTCGGATTAATACTACTCTGTGTGAAATAAATAAAATTAATTATAATACTATGTTACAAATTGTGGATTTGAGTATGCAAAACAGAACGGGCGAGGCAGAAAAGGCAATGAAAGAACACAACGTACAATTTAATGACCTGTACTTCTGTAAACTAAGGGACTTTAGAATTCTACTCAGGAAGGAGATTAAGGGAAATGAAAAGCTCTATTCTATGTCACAAGCAAAGCGTATTTAATGTAAATAATTATTATCTAATTAATGCCCTATTCTCTTCACATTTAGGTCTGATTGGAGCAATGTACATAGTTTATTTTTATAGTTTTGGACTAACAAAGCTAAACACTAATATTTTGAGCTCGTTATTTATGATAACGGTTTTCTTAATGGAAATTCCTACTGGAGCTTATGCCGATATATTTGGCACTAGAAAGTGTCTTTTACTTAGCGGGTTATTCTTATTTTTATCAATGACATTATTTTGGCTGGGAAATAACATATGGATTTTTGGTTTAGCACAAATTATGTGGGGACTCAGCTTCGCTTTTGAATCCGGTGCTTTAGAAGCATGGATGGTAAATAATTCAGGTTTTAAGGGGTCACGATTAGATAATGTTTTTGCTAAATCAGGGAAAATTAATAATTTATTGGCTATAATATGTGGACTTGTAGCGGGGTTATTGTCTGGAATAAGTCTAAAATGGCCATGGTTATTATCTGTCTTAACGACATTGTTTTATCTTTTATTAGTATATAGGAATGTCAATGCAGATAAATGTACTGAAGAAAAAAAGATAATAAGTATGAAAAATAGTTTTGATAACATAAAAAAAATTATTAAGACAAGCATTGAGCATTGCATAAATAATAAAATGGTAAGAAGTCTAATTACATTTAGCGCTATTATTTCGTTCAGTTTTTCTCCCGTATTTGTTTATTGGTCACCATATCTAAAAAGTCTTTTTAATAATGAGGTTTGGATTTTAGGATGGATATGGATGATAATCAAAATTGCAAATTTAATAGGCAATATTATTTTAGAAAAAATAAGCAAAACGAATATTAGTCGTAAGCTAATGCTCAGAACATCAATTATATGTATTTCAATTATATTAGCAATTGCTGCATTAAGTAAAAGCTTTTATATTGTACTTTTGATGTTTGTAATATTTGAAATCCTAATTGAAATTATAATGCCTCTGCAAAGCTCATTTGTTAATGATTGGATACCAAATGAAGAACGAGCAACAATTTTATCATTTAACTCAATGATTTCTAGGTTAAGTAACTTTTTCTCTCTTATAGTAATGGGTTATATCGGTGATAAGATATCTATGCAGTTTACTTGGCTGCTGGTGGCAGGTCTTGTTCTGTTCAATCTAATAGTTCTGGTCTTTATAAAAGAAATTGGGTCAGTAACTATAAAACAAGACATTAGAAATTAATATCTGATCTATTACCTAGAGGTATATAGTAGGTATGGGTGGAATCTTATATTATAAAAATTTAAAATTGTTATAAATAACACTAGAAGGAGGTGAAAGTATGGAATGTTGTAACATAGAGCTTAGTATTGAAGAGCTTCAGGCTATTGAAAGTTCAATAGATATGAACCAAATCAATAAAGAGGTTTCCAAAGAGTTATATGGCTTAGATCCAAACTAATTAACATAATATGGTTTATCTAAAAGATATCCACCTATACCTACTATATATACAGCTGTCTGATTAAGATAATACAACTATAGCTAGATAAATTTAATAGGCATCATGAGATTGCTTAAGCATTCACTCTAAAACACCTCATGTTTTAAGGCAGAATATTCAATTTCTAAAAACCAAATTTTATTAGGTTAATCTAATTATCAACATAATTGATTTATATTATATTTTGTAGCATGAAGCTAGAAGGAAGTGATTTTGTTGGCAAATATAGCATTTATATCATTACTGTGGAGGGAAAGATTTAATGAAGAAATAGGTGTATGTTACTTAGTAACGGCATTGAAAAAGCAAAACCATAACATAAAAGTGTTTTATAAATGGTTTAATGATGAAGCTGATTCATATATGGACGTACTTGATTTTAAACCCGATATGGTTGGATTTTCTTTATCGCATAAGTATGGAGGTATAAAGCCTTTGCTAATAGGCTCGAGATATATAAAAAATTATTTGCCTGATATTCATGTCTTTTGCGGAGGAATATTTGCATCTTCGAATGCTTTAAATATATTAAATTCTTGTAAAGAGTTAGATACTGTAATGATTGGAGAAGGAGAGGCTGTAATAGCTGATTTTGTAGACTGTGTAATAAATAAAAAATCTTTATCCGGTGTTGATGGTATAACATACAGAGATATCAATGGTTTAATAAATAAAAATCTAAAAACAAAACTAATTGAGGATTTAGATACTATCCATTTTCCCGATAGAGATTATATAAACAAATATCTAAGAGAGAATCCATTAAAAGCAGTATATATAATTGGCTCTAGAGGATGCTATGGCAATTGTCATTTTTGCAATGTTCCAACCATGTATTCCATATCTAGTAAGAGCAAACAATGGCGTGGAAGATCTATAAAGAATATTGTAGATGAAATGGAATACTTGAACAAAGAATATAGGGTTTTAGTTTTTAATTTTGGTGATGCCAGTTTTGAGGATGCAGATCCTGTGAGTAATGGCAAAAAGCGTATTGCGGATTTCGCAAATGAAATAGTACGAAGAAATTTAAGGGTATTCTATTCTTGTTGCTTTAGGGCAGAAACTTTTAAAGATACAAATGAAGATAATGAGCTAATAAAATTGATGATAAAAAGCGGACTATGCAGTGTAATGATTGGAATTGAGGCAGGTAATGAAAACGAGCTTTGCAGTTTTTCAAAAAGAGCCAAGCTTAATGATAACTATGAGTGCTTAAAACTATTTATGCAATATCCTATATTTATAGCAAAGGGATTCATCATGTTTACACCAACATCTACATATGAAGCACTGAAAAAGAATTTGGATTTCGCTTTTGATATGAAGTTGACGGAAGAGTTAATATATTTAACTACAATAACAGAAGTATTTGAAGAGACACCCTTGGTAAAAGATTTGCAAAGTCAGAATTTATTGGATGAAAATTATGATTGGGAAAACGAACATCCGTTTCGATGGTATGATGTAAGTGTAGGTAAATTAGCAAATGAAATGTTGTTTATAAGAAAAGAATATATGCATGAATTGGAGTACAGTCATTTTTATGGCAGTAGTGATTATATTTTGGAAAATATATGTGGTTCAGAATTAAAACAGGAATTATTATATAAAAAATGGAAAAAAACTATGCTTAGAGAAAAAATGAGAATTAATAACTATGAATTTTTTTATGCATGCTTAGAAATCTTAAAAGATGGATGGGATCAAGAAAGATATTACAAAGTAAAAAATGAGTATATTTGCACTAATTTTTTAAATATAATAAATGAGATGAAACTAGAAATACAAAAGTTTAATAGATTATTAAAGCAAAATGGTAAAGATATTAATGAACTGATCAATAAATACTTAAATGCTAGAGATGAAAATTGTGAAGTTGGAGGAGTGTCTCCAACTTCATGTGAATATTAATTTACTGAAAAGTAGTCAATAGAGGATACGAAAGTTTTCTTTGAGATGTACAAGTCATAACTTTAGTTATGCAAAATAAAAAGCGTAATTGGTAAAGTTACCAAAAAATAAATTTGGCATAATTCCTTTCCCTGTGTTAAATAAGAGTTACCACACAATAAATAACTGGGGTAAGGATTATGCCAAATACATTTACTAACTATATTTTAAACAAAAATGATGAAATTTACAACTTTTTAAACGATGTAAATTATGGAATGTCAAAGCCTCAGTTCCATCATTTGTCCAGCATTATAGCTGGATTAGTGAATGTATCTGGCGATAAAACGATATCTAAAATAGCTCAAACTATTGCAGATGCTAAAGACAAAAGCTGTATTTACAAGTTTTTAAGTCGTTCAAAATAGGACGAGAAGCTAATTGATAGAAACAGACTTAGCTATCTAAATCTTCGCTTTACTGATCTCATAAAACCTAATACAACTGGCTTTCTAATAATTGATGATACTGTAAACATAAAAGAGTCTGTTAAAAAAATACAAGGGTTATCATATAATTACTCTCACTCAGAAGATTAAAGTGTATGGTCTCACTGTGTTGTAACCTCTAATTTTGTTGTAGGTAATTTATCTATCCCTTTGCAGTATCAACCATACTACAGTAATGAAAATTGTTTAAAGCTTGATAAACCGTTCAAAAGCAAAGTAGATATTGCAAAAGACTTTATTGAAAATTTCAAAGCACCAAGAAACTGCAAAAATATTTATTGTCTCGTTGATAGTTGGTATACAAATACACCATTAATCGAAAGTGCTTTAAAAAGTGATTACCATGTAATAGGAGCAGTAAAATCCAATAGAAAAATATCTCCTAAAGGCATTACTTTACAACTAAAGGAGTTTGAAAAACACATTGATCCAGCTGCCTTAGATGTAGTTACCGTCAAAGGCAAAGATTACAGAGTCTATATGTACGAAGACTCTGTAGGTACTTTCCAAAATGAAGTAATTGCAATCAGCTATGAAGTATGTGGAGATAAGTTAAAGACTCCTATATATCTTTTATCTACCGATATAGAGCTTGATGCAAAGAGAATAAACAAAAACAATTTAATAAGATGGCATATAGAAACCAACTACAAATATTTAAAAAGCAATTTAGGTTTTGACCAATATCGAGTTAGAAGTATTGTATGTATTGAACAATATTTTGCCCTTGTATTCTTAACTATAAGCTTAATTGAGCTACATAGAATTAGTGAGAAAAACCTAAGGATACAGACTATTGGAGATGCCATATGTCAAATTAATGATTTATCTGCAAAGTCTATTGTATTGTTTATCTATGAGAGTTCATTCACAAATGTACCAGTAGAGGTTGTATTAGAAACCTTGAAAATTGCTGTTTAATCTTTTTTATAACAACATTTTAAAATTAGGCACATATAGTCTTTTTATCTGGTAAATTGTGTATAGTTTCACTGAATAGCCAATTGCTCCAATTTGTCTTTTAAAATTGCAGCCTAAAGATTATTATCAAGCTGCTCAAAGCATGTAATAATTGGTGATGCTAATGCTAAATTACTTGAGTACACTTTTAAGTATAAAGATTCTGAAAAATTAGATGAAATATTGCAAAAGCAACGATATACCTTTTCAAAAGACAGCACCAAAAAGATTATTTCTATTATTTCTCTAAATGGAAAGCAAGCGAAAATTAAAGAGTATATTACAAGCAATGAAGATACATTAGATATTAATGTACCCCCGAATACCGATTTTATTATATCATTACCTATTTTTACAACAGTAACCTATACATGGAATATAAAAAATGATATTGAAGATGACACAATAATATTTATAAGTAAATCACCTATAAAACTTTTTTCATCCAGTGCTAAAAAAACTGATGGTGAGGGCTATGGTAGAGAAAATTTTTATTTTAATGCTTCAGACAAAGGAACTCAGAAATTATGTTTTAGATATGAGCATAAAACAGGAATATATCCAGAATACTACGATTTAACTATTAATATTTCGTTAAAATAAAAGTATATAACACCAATTAATTCTCGTCTTCTTTTTTTCTCTGGACTTTCATTTCTTCTTGCTATAATAAGAACCTCCAAACTGATAATTTATTTTAACATCAATTTGGAGGTTTACACAAACTATAAAATATACTCAATTACTCTGTTTTATTCAGTCTATATAAAGCTTCAATGTATGAAGTGTATCCTTCTGTTAAAGCTTCTTCTATTTTTTCGATGCTATTAAATAATGATATCGAGCATTCAGTATCATTATAATTTTCTCCTACATCAATTATAGAAGCAAGTCTATCTTTTAATGCTGGATGTGAGTCAGATGTATATGTTACTACTTCCAGTTCCTTCTGAAGATATTGGTTTGCAGTGTCAATAACTTCAGATGAAATATTTTCTCCGAAATATCTATAATAGTTTGTAAACATTTGCCCCATATTATGAAGTTCTATAATTTTCTTTGCAGTATTTTCTTCAAATACTCTTGAAATCGTAACAACATTCATAATCCCAGTTTTAAAACTTTCACTACCACATAAACTGGATGCAATAATATCTGCTCTCTTCTCTCTTTCACGACTTCTTTTCATATTTGATGTATGGAATTTATTGTAATATAAATTTAAAATAAACAATGGCAAAATTAACGGTAATGCAATCGCGGCTTTGTTATTACGATAAGAATCGTCATCAGGTTGACTAATATACAAAGTCAAATTTTTAATTACATTAATAGTGCTTTTATAAACAGGATAGATATGTGCGCTATATAGAGTGTCATTCCCAGTAAAATGTGCAAATTCATGAGCTAATATTCCCCTTAGTTGGTTAATACTGAGATATTCTAATAATGGCATACCTATAGCTAATATCCTGCCTTTTTTATATCCATTAAAAGTATTTATTCTTCCCTGTTGGACGAAGAAGGTCGGTTCACAATGTAAAATAATAGCATCAGGTAAGTCTGTTTTCATGGAATCACAAAGGTTGTTTAAAAAGCTCAAAAATTCAGGATGTTCTTCTTGATTTATAATAATTGCTGGATGAAATGATTTAGAAGGTAACAATGATTTTAATATGCCACAAATCATTGTTACCACTCCAACTCCTATGCCTATGCCTACCATTAAAATTAATCCACCATATATTCTGTTAAAAAAATGTGCTGGTATGTAATATACTAAAAAAATTATTGCACTACCTATAAGTATAACTAAAAAAGCTGACAAGATTAAGAGTATATAGGTAAATACCACAAACATAAGTGCCTTAAAAATAAGACTTGTGGCACTTTCAGTATCAATACTGTGTGCTATAGAATTATTCAACTTATCCACCCCTTGTATTTTAATACTTTTGATAATTTTATTATATCACATGTGGATTTTTGTGGAAATATTGATATTTTCATAAGGTTCCGTTAAATATAAGCATTGATTCAATTATTATTCTAAAGTATCTTCTAAAGCGTAATTCAAAATTTTAAGCTCCTGACCAACTTGTTGATAGCCTCAATGGTATACCGTACCTCTTCTGAAGTATTGCAATGACTGAAACTAAACCTTACTGTACCATGAGGAAATGTTCCCAGAGTTTTATGAGCTGATGGTGCACAATGCAGTCCGCATCTTGTCATGATACCAAAGTCTCTATCTAGTAGATAGGAAACTTCTCCGTTGTCCATTTCATGAAAATCTAGTGAGACTACCGCAGTTCTGCCTATTGTGTCAGGTAAACCAATTACCTTAATGCTATTTATGTTCTGTACGCCCTCCAAAACCGCCCTGTTAGCTTTAGCTCAGTATCACTAATGCATGATATGCCTATTTCTTTTATGTATTCAAGTGACTTATGCAGTCCTATAATTCCGGGTATGTTTGGCGTTCCCGCTTCAAACTTATCTGGCATGTACTCCGGCTGCTCCTCATATTCTAAATCACTGCCTGTTCCCCCACATATTAAAGAAGACATTCTGGCAGCAGTCTTATCATTTATTAAGAAGCCACCTATACCCTGTGGTCCTAATAATCCTTTATGACCAGTAAAAGCAATAGCGTCAGCATTTAATGCCTTGTAATCCACATTAAACACCCCTGCGCTCTGAGCTGCATCTACTATGAACAATAGTCCTTTTTCTCTGCAAATTTTGCCCACCGCTTCAAGAGGAAGTACTGTACCGCATACATTGGAGGCATTAGTCATTATGACTGCCTTTGTCTCTGTCCTTATGCTCTCTAATATATCATCAGGTCTTAGTCTTCCATATTGGTCGCACATCACTCTAGAGAAGCTCACTCCTGATTTAGTCATCTGACTAAGAGGACGCATTACAGCATTATGCTCCATAGAAGATACTATACAGTGATCCCCAGGCTTTAGCAGACCCTTTATAAGATAGTTCATGCTTTGTGTTATATTCATAGTAAATATTACATTGTCTGACTTATCAAAGTTGAACAGACTACATAGCATTTCTCGAGTTTCAAACACCGTTTCTTCAACAGATAGAGCACTTTGATATACACCCCTCTTTATGCTAGTTCCTACATTTTCTATATAATCCTTCATTGCCTCGCCTACTCCCGGAGCTTTGGGAAAGGTTGTGGCAGCATTGTCCAAATAAACTTTATTCATAATAAAACCTCAATTCTCATCTTCAATTTAAACCTTCTATATGTTTATTTTACAGTTCATCTAATATAAAATCTATATATTCTACTTATAGATTTTATCTATACCCATAAACTATTATATTGATACTAACTATTATACTTTCTACTTTGTTAAAAATATAATAAGTATGGACAGAAAATTAATTGCACAGCGACTATCCACTAAGCTTTGCTGTGAAAAAATAGGAGGTATAAAATGAAAGGAAAAAGAGGTGTTATCCTTACAGGCTTGGTAGTTGGTGCCATATCTGTATTATTAGTTAAGTTTGGAAACCCTGCCAACATGGGCTTCTGTATCGCCTGCTTTCTAAGAGATACAGCGGGGGCACTTGGTTTACACACAGCCGCACCAGTACAGTATATTCGTCCTGAAATCATCGGTCTTATTCTTGGTTCATTCATAATGGCATTTGGCATGAAAGAATTTAATGTCAAAGCCGGTTCATCACCAATTATCCGTTTTATATTAGGCTTTATCGTTATGATAGGTGCTTTAATGTTCCTAGGCTGCCCTCTCAGAATGGTTCTTCGTATAGCGGGTGGCGATTTAAATGCTATAGTTGGTCTTGTTGGCTTTTCTGCTGGAATACTTGCAGGCATTTATTTCTTAAACAAAGGTTTTACACTAAAACGTACATATACGAAGGCAAAGGCTTGGGGCTTTATCATGCCGATTGTTTCAGTAGTATTGCTGATACTTCTGCTTGCTAAGCCTGCCTTTGTATTATTCAGTCAAAAGGGGCCTGGCTCAATGCATGCACCAATAATCCTTGCTTTAGTAGCTGGACTTATAGTTGGTGCTTTGGCACAACGTACTCGTCTTTGTATGGTTGGAGGTATCCGTGACGTAGTACTTTTCAAGGACTGGTACCTTATGTCAGGATTTATTGCAATATTTGTTGCAGCACTTGTAGGTAATTTAATTATAGGCAAGTTTAACTTAGGCTTTGCTGGTCAGCCAATAGCTCACATGGATGGTCTATGGAACTTCCTTGGTATGGCACTTGCAGGCTGGGGCTCAGTATTACTGGGTGGCTGTCCACTTCGACAACTGATACTTTCTGGTGAAGGTAACATTGACTCAGTTATTACTGTTCTCGGTATGGTTGTCGGTGCAGCTGCAGCACATAATTTCAAGCTTGCTTCATCAGGTGATGGTACTACAGCAGGCGGACGTATTGCAGTAATAGTAGGCTTTGTAATTGTACTTGCAATTTCTTTATTAATGAGAGAAAAAGCAGAAATTAAGCTGAAAGGGGATGTAAAGCTTGAGTCTTAATAAAATTGATACAAGAGGTCGTTCCTGTCCTGAGCCTGTACTTATGACAAAGAAAGCTCTTCTGAACAATCCAAAAGGTATAGAGGTTCTTGTTGATAATGTTACCGCAAGGGAAAATGTGTCCCGATTTGGCAGAAATGCAGGCTATAAAGTGGATGTTAAGGAAGAGCAAGAGGATTTCTTGCTAACGGTAAGGAAGTAATATGGAATATTTAGCTACTTTTTTCACTCATTCGGGTGCTATAAAATATCAGAGATACTTAAAAAATGATGGTATCGCTGTAGAACTAATGCCGGTACCTCGTAAGCTAAGCTCAAACTGTGGTATAGCCGCAAGATTTAGCTTTGCAGAGGATATAAAGGCAATTATCAGCGTAGACATAGAACAGCTTTATACCATAGAAAACCGAGAATATCAGCTAATATATAAAGCCAGTGAGAAATAACTCACTGGCTTTATTCTACTAGTTTGCAATTCTAAACAGGAATTCTTTCCAATTTCTTGTAAAGGATTGTTACTAATACAAAGGATATTATAAGCTCTGGCAACAAGTACGTTCCATTGTATAATGCCGAGTATACCCATGGATTCATACCTTCTGGCGCATATGATGCGAAAAGAATAACTCCTGAAAGTATGCTGGAAACAAATCTTCCTAATACTCCACAGAAAACTCCAAGAAATATACCCTTCAAATTCTTTGTAAACAAACCTGCTAGTCCCAATAGTCCAAATGCTGCTACATAATCAAGCAATATGGATAAAATGTGCATTGAATACTTAGGCCCTAACAAGAACTGCAATACCCCATAAACAGAGCCTGCCATAATACCTGGTCCTACACCCCATCTGATTGCAAAGAATAGTATCGGTACCATGCTTCCCGCTGTAACTGAACCTCCCATAGGAGCAGTATAGATTGTAACATAGCTTAAAACTTGTGCAAGAGCAATCATAACTCCTGCTTCTACAAGGGTTCTAGTAGACATTTTTTTCATAATCTTTCCTCCTAAAAATAAAAAATGCTGCATCTGGAAATGCAGCAGTACTCTTGATTATTATCTTCCTACGCTGGCATTATCCAGATCAGGTATAAGGGTCGGAGTATTAATAGGACTCCCTCTCAGCCAGACTCATCCAGCTCCCCAATACATTATTTAATTAACTATTTAAGTTTAACATATATTTATATGTATTTCAATCGTATTTATATATATCTTTCACCATATTCATATTAGTAACTGCATAACCTAACTTTTCATATAGTACCTTTGCTATAGTATTATCTGCAAATACATTTAGTCCTATCTGTTTTATTTCCATTTCCTTCATAAACACTTCCAGATTCTTCAGTGTTGCTTTACCATACCCTTTGCCTTGATGCTCTGACATTATTTCGATATCAAATATAAAAGATCTTTGCTCTTCAGGTTTTATGTTTACCCATAAAACTCCTATCTTTTCGTCTGATAAGTTATCTACAACATTGAAAACATAGTGATTCTTTGTGTCTGCTCCATCCTTAAGAAGATCTTTTATCTGCTGCTCTGACATAACCATTGCTACCTCAAGGCTTCTCCTCATGTTGTTGGCAAGAGTCTCTGCATAAGATTTTATTAGCTTTGCTTCGTATATTTCAAATTCTTCCTTTGTCATTTTACTAAACTTTATCATAGTGATTCTCCTCCTTATCATATATTCTACAATATATTCTATATATCGTAATAATTGGACAATAATTTTAATAGAATTTACAAACACTATTATATAAATGTTAAGTTTAAAAGCTTAACAGCTAATAGTGTTTAGTTCATGCACTTAACACCACTAACCGTTAAGCGCATGAACTAAACACCCCATAGAACTTAGACATTACTTTTCTAATTTCAATCATCTATTATTTAATAGCGAGGTGTTATTATGGAGTATCTTACTATGGTGTGCGATATAAAAAAATCACGTGACATAAAAGATAGAGAAGAATTACAACATAGAATAATTGAAATGCTAAAAGAAGCAAATAATGAATATAATAAACTTATTGTATCTTCATTTTTAATAACACTTGGAGATGAGTGGCAAGGCTTACTAAGATATCCTTCATCATACGAAACAATAATTGATTTCTTCAATAATAGGTTAAAAGAGATAGAATTTTATTGTGGCATGGGCATTGGTGATATCACTATCCATGATTTTGAATTAACAGTAAATCAACTTGACGGGCCATCCTTTCACAAGGCTAGAAAGGCTCTGTCTCTTGCCAAACAGTTTAATTATTCTATAGTCTTAATCAAATAGGGAAATATATCTAGGTTCTTAATTATAGCTCCAATTACAATAGCGGCTATAAAGCTTATGAAGTTTCCAATTATAAATATTTCTACAAAATAGTCGTCATTTAGCTTGTTTAAGCGTGCTACAGACTTAGCTGCAAGAACAAACCCAATAACCTGTGACACCCCTAATATTATTGAGCATATTATAAATATACGTTCTAATATGCCAATAATAAATCCGGCTTTTAAGGTTTCATTAGATTTAGTCTCTCTGTTTTTGTTTATACAATCGATAATCAAGGCTATAAACTTTCCTACTCCCCACAAGCCTATTATAAATAAGAATATAGCAATAAAAAGCTTATTCTGGTACGTTAGCTCTGTAGGAAACAGTCTAATAATATTGTCAAAAAAGCTATTTATCATTATAAGAGTTGCATGTTTTGGAGCATTGGCTTTTATAATATAAGAAGATATTAGTATCAGTAATAATTTGACAAGCTTGTCCATGCAGAATATATATACTTCAGCTGTAGAATTCTTGGTTTTAGTTTTGATTAGCAAAACGACTTCATCTATAACTGTATGTATGACAATATATGTTAACAAGATAAACACATTTGCTATCGATAATATATTAAGCAAGAAAATATAAGTTATCAAAGCATGAGCTGTAAGTATGTATGGATTAAACCTTATTCTATATTTAAATATTGTAAAAACTGACTTCTTCTTTGGTAGCTTCGAGCTTAGTATTAAATAGATTATAGAATAGGAAATAAGTAAACCTAATAAAATATTATAGTCCATCTTTCCTCCTTAACAGCTCACAATAATCTTTAATAAGTAATCTAACCATAGCGTGATTGCGCTGTATAGTATAATACTCAGCGGTATTCAAGCTTTGACTTATAGAGCTTATAGACCTTATATTTTCATCTGCAATCTTCCTATAAGATCCTGCATTAAAATATTGCATATATATTTCCTTTTGTTTGGCAGTCATCTTATCCTTTAAGATTTCATTATTTTCGATAGTCAAATTGATAATAGATTCAAGAGCATATAGCTTTAAATCATTACCGTCATTTAATAAGAAGCTATCCTGCGAATTTTTCTTCCGATTAGCTTCACTGGTTATAGCGGCTTCAGAACTTTGTTTGTTAAGCTCAAATCCCTGTGTTTTATCTAACAAATTGTAAATAGCAAAGTCATCATGAACATTTTGAGTAAAATGCTTAAAAAATATCTTGCAACTTTTACTACATATATATGTTTGTCCACGACCATATCGCGGTTTGTTTTTACTTATATTTATAGCTTCCCTTGCTGCTATAAAGCATGGCCCGTCCATCCTTCTTGTATCACTATCAAGCTTGGTCAATATTTTGCCTATCCCAATGCCTGAATAAAACTTGACTCCTATTTGCCATAGCTCTTGCTGGAACAAATGAATAAAATCATAAACCTTATCAGGATGACTAGTAATTAACTGCCACTCATCTCCAACAGTAAAATTTATAGGAGCTACTAAATACTGATTATGTTCTTGATTAATTTGGTTAATAATTCTGTCTAGCTGCTCTTGTATTTTTGATCTGTTTTCTAAACTGCGAGAGCTCACAATATCCATTGTAACTACTCCATAAAGTTCCATACAAGTTCTCCTTATTTCACTTTAAAATCATTTCAACTTCAAGTGAATATTAATTTACTAATAATAGATATTATACTAAATTATGCACGATATTCACAGTATAACATAGGTCAAAATCAAATAAACTATTCATGCATATAATGAAACAAGGGCAGACACATGGGTCTGCCCTACATACATGATTATGATTTCAAAGCTAATTCTAATGAAATATAATAATGAATCAAGATGTCTAATTTCTGATTCAGTTCTGACTCTTCTCTGCTCTTATGATTTTCATCCAAATCGGTTAGCTTGATCAGCTTTTTTCTAGTTTTACTTATTATCATTTTTAGCTCTGGCATATCATCGTAATTTTCAAGCACGTTGTCATCCCCTTGTAAAATTTAGGTAACTATATGCTAGTATTAACGATTATTATGTTGTCTAAACAATTTGATAACATAATTACTTAGTTTGATTTACTTAATAGCATAGAAAATATTGATTCAACTATATTATACATTCATCATCCTAACTACGCTGACAAAGAAAATATCTAAACTCTTATAAAAAAACACTTACCCTAAAAGTAAGTGTTTATGTGTTATTATTTTATTCTCCTAATATTTCAAATTCCATAATTCTTGCTACATTATCAACCCGAGAAGGTTTGGTGATATAAATTCTAAAGTATCTATAACTACTTGTAGTAATCTCATGCATAGTTATATCTTTGTTGTTATCTTCAGTAACAACTAAATCATCCCAGATTATATCATCATTGCTTCCTTGTATCTTATAATCTACTAAATAATATAGTTTTGAAATAAACTCATGCCTTATTATAAACTTACTTATGCATGCTTGTTTCCCGAGATCGACTTTTAACCAGTGATCACCCACTAAATCATCAGAAGCCCACATATCACTTATCCGTTTTGAATACTTTCCATCCACAGCCCTATTTGCACAAAGAATATTTGTTTCACCTTCTTGGTATTCACTGCTAGCTGTGCAAATGCAATTTGCAGCATAATTTTTTAGGTTTGCTGTTACATTTTTATCTGGATATTTTCCCTGATCTTTTAGTTGTTCATAAAAGTTAAGTATTTTAAAATGTAGCTCATTATCGTATGTATGAATTTTTTCTAATATTTCATTTTTTTTATTATTATCTAAGTGTTTTCCTTTAAAAGCATATTTTGATATAATACTGATAACTTCATTTCTATACTTCATATAATCATTTCTGAATAGGTACAACTCATTATAGAAGCTATCTTCTAAATTCGCAGATGATATAAATTTATCGATTAGTTTAAAAAACATAGCAACTGAGCCAGTATACCTTGATCGAAAAGAAATAGCATTAGCATTTGAATTTTTAAATCCGCAAATTACCCTATCAAAATTTTCAATTTCAATTGATAGAGAGTTATTATTTTTTAAATATTGACCATCTAATAACTCCTTAATAATCTGCTCATAAGAATTAATTTCAGGTTCACAGCTTTTTTCGATACTATAAATTTGATTACAATGAGCCCAATTGTTTTGGTTTCTATAATTGTTTGATTTTACCCAAATATCAGAAAGCATTTCCTCAGTTAATTGAAACTCACATAATGGGATTTCTCCACGAACATGTGATTTTTCCTTAATTACTATAACTGATTTTTCTGTATCATACCCAGTTGCAAGAACCCCATGAATTCCGTGAGTCTCACGATAGGTTGTTGAATAGAACATATCGAAATAGTCAAAAAGCATAAGCACCGGACAATCATTATCAATAGACAACTTGGTTTTTGTAATCAAGTCACTGGAATTATCAACAAAAACAGGTGTTAGTTTTAAACCTAATTTATTCAGAATCAAATTTACTCCATCTATATGACTGACTTCTGGTCTCCAATTATAAATTATACTGTACAAAAAACAGTAATAATAATAATTTTCTTTATTATAATACCCAGCACCAATGGCTATTGGCTCAGAAATACAATCAATCCCGTGGTAATTAAATCCATCTTCATAGGTTTTAATATATAATGACTTCAATAATAAAAACCTCCTAAACTTATATGATTGAGCTATTTTGATTATCCAAATATACAACAAGCGCGTTATAATATTCATATTCAAACTTCTTAATATTTTCTATATTCTTCAATGTATTAGATAAAGAATCAATTTTATACTTACCAGTAAAAGCAAATATATTTATTATTTTTCTCATTATCTCCAGCTCTTGTATTATTTTTTCAATGAGAACAGTAATTGCGTCTGAATCATCAAAAAGCTTTGAAATTCTATAGCTTTCAAATCTTTTTGCATCTATAATAGCATTTAAACCAAAGCATAAGTCCTGTGCATTTTTCTGCAAACTACTTTTATCCTTTATCAATTCCGTATAACAGCTCTCAAAATAATCAATATTGCTAAGAGATGTAAAAATTGTATTTAGGTTGTCCCTTAAGTAATCTGCAAAACTACTTTTAATACTTTCCAAAGATTGATTGTCTGCTATTTCATTATTATTTTTATCAGTATTAGGATAAAACTCATTCAGGGTATCCTCACCCTTATAGAAATTATTTATATAGCCCTCATAACATTCCACCATTTCTTTGTAGCTGATAAGAATTGGCTGGTATGTGAGGCTGTTTCTATTTATTTGTTCCAAAACATGAAATTGCTGTTTTTCACGACTATAACCGTACACTAAGAGTGTATGGGCTATATGCTGTTTGTTATAGGCATCTACCCTGAAGGACTCATAATAGCAGTCTATCCATACAATTGCAGGATGCTTAAGATTAATTGCATTTTCGAGATCATTCACCAGGTTGAGACTTCTATTGTATTTGGTACATAAAATGCCTAGTCGCTTCAGCAGCTCTGCTTTTCCTTCTTTTTCGATATATTTTACTGAAAAATGGAATTTATTTTCCTCATTGGTACTGATATTCTTATAATCATATACAATTATATCATTAGCTAAAAATAATTCTATGTTCTTCCCAAAGTGCCTAATCGCTGGAAATAGAGCATTATAGAAGCAGCCTTTGAAGAACAGCTCATTAAATGGCATAATTTTATCAATCAGTATACTTTCATCCGTAACAGGAGCTTCATCCCGTACTTTACTTTCGTTTCGGTTGAAAATCGGCATATCAACGGAATCATTTTCTTCACCCAGTTGCTTGGATATAAAAGCTGCAAGAGAATAAATGCTCCTGTACTTATATATACTCTCTACCTTTACAGGCAAATTAATCTTCTCAAACTCAGTTTCCATCTTAATTGACATAATAGAATTCCCGCCTAAGTCTTCAAAATCGTCATAAATATTGATTTTCCTTATTCCCAACTCATCTCCCCATATTTCACCTACTAATTTTTCATATTTACTGTATTGATTATTTTCTCTACCAACCAAGATTACTTCTGGTCTTTCATCATGGTAGTCATTTGAAGCCTTCTTCATATTGATTTCCTTGTAGGCCTTTTGGGACAACTTGAAGGGAAGGTATTTTTCAAATAAAGCAATTCTATTTTCATAATCGATTTTACCCATAATTGCGCGGGATATATCAAATTTCATCAATAATTCAAGCCTTTGGAATGCCTCTTCATTAGATAGCATGTCAAACATTTGCGTACTGCTGTCTATTACTGTTTCACCTATTGTATCTTCCAATACAGGCCAATTGAAGGTATGTGAATTACAGCCATTTTTCTTCCTGTAATATGCAAAGGAATCAAGGAAGGAATTTGCTGCTGTATATGCTCCAGACTGCCTCTCTCCAGTAATTGTTGTGATGGATGAAAACATAACAAAGAAATCCAGTTCATCCTTTCTGGTCAATTTATCAAGGATATAAGCTCCTTCTACCTTGGAGGCAAGCACTTTATTGAATTTATCAATATCTTCATTAGATATTGTTGTCCCCATTTTCCCGACCCCTACAGCCGCGACATGGAATACCCCATTAATTTTGCCATATTTATCTCGTATTTCCTCTAAAGCATTATTCATCTTCTGCTCATCAGTAATATCAACAGATATGCTTTCACCGCCATAGACTGCTGGCATTGCTGAACGACTTAATAATACCAGCTTTACTTTATTTTTTGCAGCTATATATGCAGATAATTCTATACCGATGTTCCCCAAGTCACTGGTTATAACATATACGCCATCTTCTTTTATCCCAATTCTATTGCAATCACGCTGATTTAATTCTAAATAATCAAGAACCTCCACAAATCTTTCATTCCTGCGGTAAGCTACGCAATAATCGCCTTGACCATAAATTATCTCATTTATAATGGTATCAGTGGACGTAAAATCGTCAATATCTATAAAACGAGTGGAGATATGTAAATTTTCTGTACCAATGACTTTTCCCAACCCCATAATAATTGCGTTTTCAGGGCATATCATCCTTTCTCGACCAGTTACTTCGTTAACATATCTAGAAATGATAACCAGCTCTATTTCTCTGTTTAGATTACTCTTACTGCACGATTTTACAAGGCTGATAAGGTTCTCAATGACTTCATTCCTAAGCTTTATTTGTGTCCCATCCTCCAAACAGCCTGCTATATTTACCATAAACACTATCTGCAAAAGCCCGTCATGCTGTATATTATGAATTAATTTTGGAAAATCCTCACGGATATTTCCCAGCACATTGCCAATAGTAACTTCAAACAAAGGGTTATGCTTTTTGTAGATCTCTGTAATCTCATTTCCAATAGCCATTCCATAATTAAATACAACGATATCCTCAGGAGTTTTATTTTTTGTATATTCTAATAATTCATCATATTCCCATGTAATCCTAGAAAACATTTTTTCACTTTCTATTCGCATTACAGGTTTAATTTTATCCGGTGCTTCAATCCAACATCTAAACCTCGCAAAGGGATAGGTAGGCATGCTTACTTTATTCCTGTTTTGTGAATGATAAAGCTCTTCCCAATTTAAATTTGCGCCTTGAACATAAGCCTCGCATAGCTTTTGCAGGTTTTCAAAGGATGCACCGGGAGCTTCCCCTCCAAATATATATTCTGGTCTTTTTTCTATAAAGCCTTCTTTTTCAATGCAGCTCAGCTTTTTTATCAAATCTTGTTTATTTGAAAAAACAATAGCAATTCTTAATTTATAATGTCCTCGTCCGGTATTTGCCGTATAGCAGGCATCATGAATATTGATATTTCTATGAGATTCAAAAAATGTATATAGTTCTTTACAATTTGCATAAGTGATTCTTCACTTTTGGCTGACAAGGTCAAAATATCAGCTTCATTGTCTTCAACACTTTCATTAGCCGGTTTTACATATTCCTCCAGTATCATATGACAATTTGTTCCACTAAGTCCAAAAGAGCTGACACCGCATCTTCTTTTAGAACCGTTTGTATCCCAATGATTCAGTTCTTTGTTAATATATATCGGAGAATTTATAAAATCTATGTTTTTATTCGGCACATTAAAATGAAGCATAGAAGGCAATTTTTTATAAGTAAATGCCTGAATGCACTTCAATAAACCTACAGCACCTGAAGCATGATCCAAATGCCCTATATTGGTTTTAATCGAGCCGATTCCACAGAAATTCTTTTGCTTTGTATACCGCTCAAAAGCTCTTTTTATTCCCTCAACCTCAATGGGATCACCTAACCTTGTCCCTGTTCCATGGGCTTCAATGTAGCTTATAGTCATTGGGTCAATCTGTGCATTTTCCCATGCTTTAGTAATAACATCCGCTTGCGCTGCTGGATTCGGTGCAGATATACCGACGGAAGCTCCGTCTTGATTGACAGCACTGCCTTTTATGACAGCATAGATATTATCCCGATCCTCTACTGCTTTCTGCAAGGGCTTAAGCATGAAAGCAATTACACCTTCTCCCGCTCCTGTACCATCCGAGCTGTCATCAAAGGTTTTTGTCCTTCCATCTGATGAATTAATCCCTATACTATTGGTATTTTTTATTGGCAGCAATTGCAGCTTAACACTCCCTGCAATTGCTGCGCTACATTCACCTCTTCTGATAGACTCACAAGCATAATGGATAGCAACCAGTGATGAGGAACATGCAGTATCTACATTGACACTAGGCCCCTTTAAATCAAGAATATATGAAAGCCGACTGGCAATGATAGATGGTAAATTTCCAGTCAATGCTACAGTTACTGATTCGGGCTGTACTTCATTGATAAGCGTCCTATAAGATGAATCACCAGAAAACCCCAGAAAAACACCAGTCCTGCTTCCAATAAGCTTGTCACCACCATAGCCTGCATCTTCAATGCATTTCCATGCATTTTCTAAAAATAGCCTTTGATGCGGATCCATTAAGCTTGCCTCTTTAGGAGATAACCCAAAAAATGCATAGTCAAACTTATCGACCTCATCCAGATATGCCATTTCGTTATATTCTACATTTTTTAGTCCGATATATTTCATAAGATTATCAATATCACTACGGCGTGTTTTGGGAATAGTCCTGACACAATCAATTTCATTAACTAGGTTTTCCCATAATTTATCAGGCGTATCTGCCAAAGGAAGCAGTGATGCAATTCCAATGACAGCAATATCCTTTGGCTCTGCAACCTCTTCACGGATAGTAATTTTTTTGTCAGTATGATTTTTATCGTTATTTCCCAGGTCAAAAAGTTTCCGCATTTTTCATTTCCTCCTATTGTACGAGACTATTCAACAACATTTTCAGAAGGAGAAGCCATAGTATATAGCAAATAAGCTTCCCTCCGAAAATTGTTAACTTATGCTTTTAAATTTAATATTTGACTGATACGAGCCATTTCTTGTGTATTCGCTTCATTATCTTCCGGATTTATAAGCTTACGGGCAACTATATCGTTAAAGCTTATATAAAACTTCTTTATACTATCCAAATCCATGCCTCTTTCAAGCAATATATAAGTACACAAATGGTCAAAATTAAACTGAGGTAACCAGATTGAATTTTTTACGGACAAAAATGTCTGTTCTACCAATTTACTTACTTCTACAGAATCCATTGTAGAGTGGCTCCACTGCATCCTTGAGCCATTAAGATTATATTTCTCTTTATCATTGAATACTGGTGAAAGAGCGTCAAAATACCATGCCTGAACCCTATAAAAGGTTGGTCTGTTTTCTTCAATGAATTTAACAGTTTCCATATAGGTATCATAGGTTTCCCCTGGAAATCCTATAATAAATGATGCAAAGCTGCTGATACCATACTCGTTCAGCAATGCCAGCCCATTCTTATATTTTTCAATGTCTGCCGCTTTGTTCATGTTTTGGAGTATCTTTTGACTTCCTGACTCGATTCCTAAAAATACACCTTCACAGCCGCTTTCCTTCATTAGTTCCACAGTTTCTCGGTCTATATACTGACATCTCAAATATGAATTCCACTTAAATCCATAGTTCTTTTTTATCATCATCCTCAAAATGCTTTTAAATCTTTCTGGAGGGACATTGAAGGTATCATCAATGAAATTTATTTTTTTTACTTTGCCTGTCTCACGCAATAAATCCAGTTCTTTTTCATAAGCCTCCAACTCCATAGGCCTGTATCTTCCTGCCCGCTTAGGGAATGTACAAAATGCACAAGAAAATGGACAGGATATGGAGGTTCTAATTGTAGCAAATGCTTTAATGCGATCTGAAAACATTGGCCAGTTTACTATATTTTCATTAAGATTATTATCCTCATCCTCATGGGCATTGATATGATATTGCTTATCACATTTATAAATAATATTTTTAATATCTTCCAGAGATTGGTTTTCCTTTATAGCCCTAAGAACATTTCCTAGGGCTGTTTCTCCTTGAGAATTGTTTATATATACATCCGCATCTATGGATTTAAAAATATATTGCAGTATATTTTCATCCTGTGTAGTGGCATTTGCATGTACAAAAGGCCCACCTACGATTATTTTAGCAGACTTATTGTACTGTCTTATAAATGAAATAATCTCTATGATGGGAAATGGTGTTACATACATAGTTGTTGTAATTGCAACAGACATTACCTCATTATCTTGTAGCTTGCGTGCCAGCTCTTCCTTTTCTTCATCAAAATAATTGATATAATCACATTCCAAACCTTTCTTTGTCAAGAATGTCATAAGATATGCTACTGTTGCACTGAACAAACGACCAAAGCTCAAAGGCCCTTTGTTCTCTAATTCATCCTTTGATAGAAAATGATTAAATATATCCTTTGCAGAATATTTCTTGTTTTGATACTCAATAAAGCTTAAATTCAGCTCTCTGTACGATTCAGAGTCTGTCCCAGAGGTTCTCATTATAGCCTCGTATTCTTCCAGTGACATTTCATTATGACCTATAATAAGACAATCAATGTTTTTTTTCATTTTCAACCACCCCTTAATCAAATTTATATTCGTCTATGGTCAACTCTATCAGTTGGGCAAATTTATCCGCTAATTCTCTTGCTTTTTCCGATTTTATTCTGGAGCTAAATTTTAACCTAAAAGTTATACTTTCATTATTAATGCTGTAGCCAAATAAAATGTCATAAATGCCGGATAGATTATCCTGGTGTTTCATCAATTTCTCATGATATAGCATTGGTAAAACAGCATTTTCTTCTTTAGCAGGAGATATGCTTTCTGCCATATCCAAGTTATATCCGCCCTTCACAATACCTTCTTCCATTGCTGCTGCACAGCTTCTAAACAGTTCGGCTACGGTTGAGATATTGTCTGTCATCATTGACATAGGAATTACCAAATTGTTTTTTTCAACCATTGTTTGCACATGTATATTTTCACAACCCGAAATGTCACAAAGCAAATACGAAAACAGTGCCGCAAATATATAATCTAATCTGACAGCTTCCTTTTGAGCAATTGACTCCAAGCTTTCGCATATACTTTTTTCTATTTCAAAGTTTAAATCTAATGAAATACTGTTTTTGCTTCCTTTTTCAAAATATTCGTCCGGCAGCAGCAAACATTCCAAGTTTATGTTGCTTTGCATATGGCTTTCAATAATTACTGCGAGCTTTTTCACTGTCGGAGATGCAAAAATATCTGTCATATACAGTTTCCCTGGGTAAAGCTTTTCTATTTTTGCATGCATTTGCAGTAATTTGAGAGAGTTTCCGCCCAAGTCGAAGAAGTTGTAATTGATTCCTATTTTAGGAATGCCCAGCACTTCTTCCCATATGCCTGCTATTTGCTTCTCAATTTCCTTTTGAGGTACCACATATTCCAGCTCGGTTATTATCGCTTTCCTAGCATCTGGCAGTCTTTTTTTGTCTACCTTTCCACTTGTTGTACGTGGTATTTCATCTACTTGGAGAATGAAAGATGGAACCATATATTCAGGCAGTTGCTTGGATAAATATTCTCTTATATCCGAAACTTCAAGCTTGTTATTGCCTGATATGTATGCACATAAGTACTTGTCCCCACTTTCATCCTCACTTACAGTTACGGTAGCCTCACTTATATATTCATAATTTAGAAGCTGTCCTTCTATCTCATCTAGCTCTATTCTGTAGCCTCTTATTTTTACTTGGTTATCTATTCTCCCTAAAAATTCTATATTTCCGTCAGGCAGCCACATTGCCAAATCTCCTGTCCTGTACATGGTCTCATTTGTTTCCCATGGATTCAGAACAAATTTTTGTGCAGTCAGCTCTGGTTTTCCCAAGTATCCTCTAGCAAGTCCCACGCCTGTGAGACACAGCTCCCCGGGTACGCCTACAGGCTGAGGCTTATCATTGCTATCCAATATATAGGCTCTCATATTTGCAATAGGCTTGCCTATCGGCACTGTGTTAAGGCTTTTCACATTTTCTAATGAATATCGTGTGGCATATATAGCCGCTTCAGTAGGCCCATATATATTTGCCAGTTGCACGGTATTATTTGCAATTGTCGTAAATCTGTTTACCAATTCCTTTGGTAGTGCTTCTCCTGCTGCAAATATGTACCGCAGTGAGCCAGTCTGAGCAATTCCAGCTTCCTCAATTATACTCATAAATACATTAAGCATAGAAGGTACAAAGTTCATATGAGTAACCTTTTTGTCTCGAACAGTTTTCAATATCTGTTGTGGATCCTTTTCAGCTCCCTGCGCCAGTATTACCAATCTGCCGCCTCCTAAGAACCAACCGAAGAGCTCAGTCACAGATACATCAAAGGTATAAGTAGTTTTCAGTAGGAAGGCATCCTCTTTGTATATTGGATAACATTCTTGCATTGCCCACAATGTATTTACCACACTTTTGTGCTCTAGCATTACGCCTTTTGGGTTTCCCGTTGTGCCTGAGGTGTATATTATATATGCTAAGTTATTGGGCTTTGCCTCTGGCTTAAGGTTTTCACCACTACCTGTATAAAGGCTTTCATCCTCAATATACAAAGTTTCTCCCACAAAATTCACTTTTTCTTTCAGTGTATTTTGAATGAGAAGTATCCTGCTACCACTATCCTCCAGTATATAGCTTATTCGTTCCTCAGGATAAGCTGGATCCATAGGCAGATACGCTCCCCCAGCCTTAAGGATAGCCATTATTCCTATTACCATATCCATTGAACGTTCTGTCAGTATAGCCACTATAGAGTCTGCTACTACTCCCTTTTGTCTTAGAAGCCCTGCAAGTCGATTCGATTTTTCGTTGAGCTCTCTGTAGCTCATTGAGGCTTCTCCATAAATAAGTGCAATATGCTCAGGAGTCTCCATAGCTTGCTGCTCAAACAGCTCATTTATTGTCTTATCCTTTGGATAGTCTGCTACTGTATTATTGAAGCATGTTAACATATTACATATTTCTTCTTGCTTAAGCATTTCTATGTCTCTAAGCTTTATTTGCATATTATCTGTTATGCTCAGCAATATATTATTGTAATGGCTTATCAGTCTTTCTATGGTTTCCTTTTTGAATAGCCTTGTACAATACTCTATAGTTAGTCCAATACTCGTCCATTTCTCCACTGCCGTCAGTGTCATGTCAAATTTGGAGGTTTTATTTTCCAACGGATATGGATTAACCTTCAAAGTATCTATGCCTGTATCAGGGTTATCTATATTCTGGATTGTGAACATTACATCAAACAGCGGATTTCTGCTCATATCTCTAGTTATATTAAGATTTTCTACCAATTCTTCAAACTGATAGTCTTGATTTTCATACGCCTCTAGCGCATTTTCCTTTACTTCTCTTAAGAATTCTCCAAAGGTTTTTTCTCCCGTTGGAAAATTCCTCATTGCAAGAGTGTTTATGAATATTCCTATAATATTTTCAAGATCCGTGTGAGGTCTTCCTGCTATTGGGCTGCCTACTATTATGTCCTCTTGTCTGCTGTATTTTGAAAGTAGGATATTGTATGCTGCCAGCAACACCATATACAAGGTAGCTCCTGTTTCTTGGCAAATATCCTTTAACCTTGTTGTCAGAGCTTCATCTAGCTCAAAGCTTATGTGATCCCCTTCAAAGCTTTGTATCATCGGTCTTGGATAATCTCTCACAATATCCAGAGCTAATATATCTCCTGCGAATCTCTCCAGCCAATAATGTTTCTGCTGCTCTATTTTTTCGGACATGAGCAGCTCATTTTGCCACTCACTATAGTCTTTGTACTGTATACGCAGGGGCTCTAATGTGTTTCCTTTATAAAGCTCTACAAATTCCTTGATTAATATATTCATAGATACAGCATCGGATATTATGTGATTCATGTCTACCATCAGCAGGTACTGCTGATTCTTAACTTTATCGTCATTAGCTTCGGATTTTGCATGCTTCAACTCAACAAGTCCTACTCTTAGAAGTGGTGCTTTGCTGAGGTCAAAAGGTCTTATTAGGGCTTTGACCATAGCCTGTCCTTGCTGTTCATTTTCAGCTTCCATGTACTCTATGGCAAATTCCACTTCACTGTATACTTTTTGTACAGGCACACCATCAAGCATTTCAAAGCCTGTCCTGAATGCTTCATGGCGATTTACCAGTTTTTCAAAGGCTGCTTCCAGACAAGCTGTATCAAGCTGTCCCTCTATCTTCATAACTAAAGGCACATTATAGCTTGTACTGTGCTTGTCAAACTGCTGTAATACATACATCCTCTTTTGTGCTGAGGATAGAGCATAGTATTCTCTCTCTCCTATAGGCTGTATAGAATAATATATACTCTCTTCGCTCTCATTTATAAGCTGTGCCTGCTCCTTTATAGTCGAAGCTTTGAATATCTCCTTCAAAGGCAGCTCTACTCCGAATTCCTTATGTATCCTTGATGTTAGTATTGTAGCCTTTAGCGAATGTCCTCCAAGCTCAAAGAAACTGTCATTTATGCTTATTTTCTCAGCTTTCAATATATCCTGCCATATTTCTGCCAGCTTCTCCTCAACGCTGTTTCTCGGTGCTTCGTATTCTGTCCCAGTAAATATATTTCCGTCAGGCTCAGGAAGGGCTTTTCTGTCTATCTTTCCATTTGAGGTTAGCGGAAGCTTATCTAGCTGTACAAAGTATGATGGTATCATATAGTCAGGCAGATTTTGGGCTAGATGCTCTCTTATTTCTCTAACTGTCAGCTCTTTTTGCACTACAATATACGCACATAAATACTTGTTTTCACTATTATCCGCTTTTGCTATTACTATTGCTTCGTTTATAGCGGTATAACTCAATAGCTTATTCTCAATCTCACCCAGTTCTATCCTATAACCTCTTATTTTTACTTGGTTGTCTATTCTCCCTAAAAATTCTATGTTTCCATCAGGCAACATTCTTGCCAAGTCGCCAGTCCTATACATTCTTGTATTAGGTTCAAAGGGGTTTTGAACAAATACTTTATTAGTTAGCTCCGGTCTGTTTAGGTAGCCTCTTGCCAACCCATCTCCAGCTATGCACAGCTCTCCTGCTACTCCTATTGGCTGCAGCTTATCGTTTTTGTCTACAATATATATTTTTGTATTATCTGCTGGTACTCCAATTGGTACAGAAGCTTTTTTATCCTTGTCTATATCAAACTTATAAAGCATACAGCCAACTGTTGCCTCGGTTGGTCCATATTCATTATATATTTCTACCCCTTTAGAAAAGCTGTTGTATACCTTTTTCGTCAGTGTAGTATCTAGCTGTTCGCCGCCTACAATTATTCTTTTTATATTACTTCTGCTATTGTCCAAGTCCTTTATAATGCTCAAATGTGCAGGTGTAAGCTTTATTAGCTCAACCTCGTTTTTCTGTAATATATCTTGAATAAGTAGTTGACCAGTCTCTTTTCCATATATGACAAGCTTACTTCCAGTTATAAGCGGTGTGTATATGGAAGTAACTGTAAGGTCAAAGGATATAGATGTATATAATGGGCAATCAAAGCTCTCACCCTTTTGATAATTCTTTTTAGCCCAATGTATGTAGTTGACTACGCCTCTATGCTCAAGCATAACTCCCTTAGGCTTTCCAGTACTGCCAGAGGTATATATCACATATGCAAGGCTACTCGGTTTGCATGCCAACTCCAGATTACTTTCTTTTCCTCCATATAAACCTTCTTCATCAATGCATATTATTTCTCCGTCAAATATAACGCTATCTTTTAGATGCTTTTGTGTTAGAAGTATTCTGGCTCCACTATCCTGTAGCATGTACTCAATTCTGTCCTGTGGGTATTCTGGATCTATTGGCAGATATGCTCCTCCTGCCTTTAATACGCCCATTATACCTACAATCAGCTCTAAGGATCGCTCTGCCCTCAGCCCTACTATCTTGTCCTCACATACACCTCTATCCTTTAGTATTCTTGCCAGTTGATTTGCCTTTTCGTTAAGCTCCCTGTAGTTAAGGCTCTTGTCCTCGCATACTACAGCTATGTTGTCAGGAGTCCGCTCTACCTGCTCCTCAAACAACTGGTGTATTGTTCTGTCCTTTGGATAGTCCGATTTTGTATTATTGAAGTCTTCCAGTATAAACTGTTTTTCAAGCTCTGTAAGCAGCTCTGCTTCAATTGGCTTTATCTTAGGCTGATTTACCATAGCTTCTGCCAGTCTTATAAAATGACTCGATATATTCTTTATAAATTCCTCATCATATACCAAAGCATTGAATTTGAGCTTCACAGAAAGCTCCTTGCCTGGTGAAGCTATAACTTCAAAGTTATAGTTGGTCTGCTCAAACACTTCTGCATTTTCTGTGGAGATTTCGGCTTTCTGTCCTGCAGAGTCTTCCAGCTCCTTTTCGAGAGGATAATTTTCAAATACCACTATATGGTCGAAAAGCTTCTGTCTAAGCCCACTATAGCCCTGTATGTCCGCCAGAGCCAGATAGCCATAATGTTCAGATTCCACAGCATCTCTTTGTAGGGTCCTTATTGTTTCTTCAAAGCTTATCCCTGCCCTCACTCTTACAGGTATGGTATTTATAAAGAGTCCTATCATGGTCTCTATGCCTTCTATTTCCGAAGGTCTTCCTGATATAACCTTTCCAAACACCACATCTGCGGTATTATTGTAGTGCTGTAGCAGTGTTCCCCATATTCCCTGGAAAATAGTGCTTAGGGTACTATCCATTTGTCTAGCAAGCACTGTCATTTTTTCAGTGAGCTCTTGGCTCAGCTTAAAGCTGACCTGTCTCTGCTGATAGCCTGATACTAAAGCTTCTGTGTTTTTCCCTGGTAGTACTGCTTGTTCCTCATAGCCCTCTAGATAACTCTTCCAGAATAATGCTGCTTCATCCTTGTCCTGCTCTTCCAGCCAACGAATAAAGCCGCTATAGAAGAAGGTCTTTTCACGCTCCGGCTCTTTGCCTGCACTTAAATCACTGTAAGCTTTGAAGAAATCATTCATGACTATACTTAGACACCAACCATCCATGAGTATATGATGGAAGCTCCAAATCATAACATAGCCGTCACTGCTTACCTTGAATACCGATGCCCTTATAAGTATATCCTTTGAGAGATCAAAGCCTCTTTCTCCGTCCTTTTCTTTGAAGCTAGTTAAATATAGCTGCTTTTCCATTTCAGACATTGAGGATATATCTTCAAAATAAAGCTCCGCTTTCCTCTGCTTCAATACCGCCTGCATAGGCTGACCTGCATTCTGGTATATAAAGACAGTTCTGAGTACATCATGTCTTTCTATCAACCAATTTAAGCTTTTTTCAAATAGCTGCATATCCAAGCTACCCCTTACTGAGAAGGTCATCTGCTCAAAATATGCTCTAGATTCATTATCCAACAATAGGTGATAGAGCATTCCATGCTGCATTGGTGACAATCCATATATGTCCTTTATGTCAGCTCTATCAAAGCTTAGATTGTCCATAATCTCTTCAAATTCTGCCAAAGACAGATTTTTTGCACTCGTATCACTAGGTGTAAGCTCTTCTTTTGTTTTTTCTATGCAATGCCTTATAAGAGCGATGAGATTCTTGCTATATGCTTCTTTTAGCTCTGATATGGATTCCTCAGAGTATTCCTTCGTGCTGTAGCTGAAGCTCATTCCAAGACAGCCTCTGGCAATCGCACCGTTTATACCAATAGAGTACATTCTCTCTGAAGCAGGGCTTATGCTTCTACCTGACGGGATAGATGAAACAGTAAATAAACCTGTATCCACATCCTGATCAAACTGTCCTAAATAGTTGAAGCTTATCTGTGGCTTCAAAGAGAAATCTAAATCTGCCTTATTGTCCTCTGAGGTCATATAACTAAGTATTCCGTAGCCCATACCCTTAGAAGGTATATGTCGTAATGATTCCTTGGTATTCTTTATTTGCCATGCCACATCAGGTATTCCTGTCATATCCAATACTACAGGATATGTGGAGGTGAACCAGCCTACAGTCCTCGTTATATTGATGTCTCCCAATATTTCCTCTCTGCCGTGTCCTTCAAGATTTACTAAAAGCCTTTCGTCGGCTGTCCATTCCTTAAAGGCTAGACCTAATGCAGTCATAAGTATATCGTTTATTTCAGTATTATAGGCTTGATTTACATTATGTAAAAGTCGGTCGGTGTCTTCCTCTGAAAGCTGTAATGTCACTATGGCACCGTCAGCTACAGTGCTTTTGCCACCTTCAAATTCTGGCTTTATCGCTGCAACCTCCATATTTTCAAGGCTTCTCCAGTATTCCTTTTCTTTAAGCAGCATTTTACTGTCTGAATACTTTTTCAAGCTAACTGCCCAATCTTTGAAGGAATCAGTTTTTTCCTGAAGCACTACCGTTCCCCCTGCTGTAATCTGTTTGTAAGCTACAGCGAAGTCCTCCAGTATTATTCTCCAAGATACTCCATCCACTACAAGGTGATGTATCGCTATGAGAAGATGATCTCCATCTCCTGTCTTGAAAAGACCCAGCTTTACCAAAGGTCCCTCTGCCAGATTGATGCTCCCTTGAAGCCTGTCTGCCGCCTCGCTTATTTGGGTTTCACAGTTGCTTTCGCCCTGGAAGCTTATGGTTTCAATTGAAAAGCTGTTTTCCATAGGAGCTTTTATTATTTGCTTTACCATGCCTGTATCAGTTTCTTGGAAAATACTTCTCAAATTATCATGTTGCTCTGTTATTTTGGTAAATACCTTTGCAACCAGCTCCTCGTCAAAGCCTTCCTTTCTATACAGCATAACAGCTTGATTCCAGTGATGTTCATTCGTAAAGCTCTTTTCAAAGAACCATTTCTGAATAGGTATAAGCTCAACCTCTCCTATTACTGGAGCCTGTGATATTTTCCTGTCTTCCTTGGTAATACATTTAGCAAGCTCTGCAATTCTCGGATTTCTGAAAATATCTCCCGTATTTAACTTCAAGCCATATTTTCGAAGTCTTGCAGATACTTGTATTGCCTTTATGGAGTCTCCGCCAAGAGAGAAGAAGCTATCTCTTATCCCTGCTTTTTGTACTCCAAGTACCTCTTCGAATATCCCTGCAAGCCTTTTTTCCACTTCATTTCTAGGTGCTTCATATTCATAATAATCCATATTCAAGCCTTGCAACTTAGGCGGGTTACTCTTTGTAAGAGTTTTTCTATCCAGTTTTCCGCTTGCTGTAAGCGGTAGGCTGTCAAGCTGTATATAATATGAGGGTAGCATATATTCTGGAAGCTTAGCTAAAAGCTTTTCCCTGAGCTCCTTAGGCTGCATTTCTCGTTCAGAGACTACATAAGCACAGAGATATTTTCCACCTTGTCCATCCTCTATATCTATTACTGCAGCTTCTCTTATGCCTTCACAGCAAAGTAGCTGTGCTTCTATTTCTCCCAGCTCTATTCGGAAGCCTCTTAGCTTTACTTGATGGTCAATTCTCCCGAGGAATTCTATATTTCCATCAGGCAACCACCGTGCCAAATCGCCAGTTCTGTACATTCTGGTTTCAAGCTCAGCTTCACTGTATGCCTTAAATGGGTTTTCTACAAATTTTTCTATTGTTAGTTCTTGTTTATTGAGATATCCTCTTGCCAAGCCCTCTCCAGCTATACATAACTCTCCTGCCACTCCTATTGGCTGTAGGATATTATATTTATCTACTATATATACCTGTGTATTTGACACTGGTTTTCCAATTGGAATATTATCATATTCCTTATCCAGCTCAAAGCTTGTAGCTACAATTGTATTCTCTGTAGGCACGATAGTTATTTACTACTCGATATTCAGTATTTCTATATTGCTTTAGCTTATCTCCACCTGTTAAAACGCATCTAAGAGACTTATTGTCCAACATCATAAACTGCTCATATATTTGAGTAGGTAAAAAGCTTATTGTAATTCTATTTGCTTCGTAATACTCATTAAGCTTTTGAACATCAAGCTTTATTTCTTCTTCTATGATGTATATGGACGAGCCAGCAATTAAATAGGGGAATATTTCCCATACGGATGCATCAAATCCAAAGCCTGCATATTTAGTAGTCCTATCGGTCTCACTTATTTGGTAATAATCCACATACCACATACACATATTGACTAAGGAATGTTGCTCTATCGTAACACCTTTGGGTTTACCAGTCGAGCCTGATGTGTATATTACATATGCTAGGCTTTTGGCTTGATTATCCCTCTTACATATTTCAGCATCTTTATCTTTATATAAAAATTCATCATCCAATAATACTACTTCACCTTTGAAGGATACAGTCCCTGCTAGATGCTTCTGTGTCAAAAGCATTACTGCTCCGCTATCCTCAAGCATGTATTCTATTCTATCCTGCGGATATTTAGAATCTATCGGAAGGTATGCGTATCCTGCTTTAAGGATACCCATTATACCTATTACCATCTCCAACGAGCCTTCTACCATTATTGCGAAAATACTATCAGCGCTAACTCCTTTATTACTTAGTATCCTTGCCAATTGGTTTGCTCTCTCGTTCAGTTCCCTATAGGTAAGGCTCTCATCAAGGTATACTACTGCTATATTGTCAGGAGTTTTCGCTACTTGTTCTTCAAAAAGCTGATGTACTGTCATACTCTTCGGATAGTCTATTTTGGTATTGTTGAAGTCCATGAGTATTTGATGTCTTTCTGCTTCTGTGAGAAGCTGTACCTCTGATAGCTTAATATCAATATCTTCTGTAATTTCTAGCATTATATTCTCTAAATGCTTATACATTCTCTCAATTGTGGTATTACTGAATAGCTTTGTGCAGTATTCAATATTTATACCTATACTTTTTTTCAATTCTACCGCATTAATTGTTATATCGAATTTGGATATTCTATTCTCTGCTTTATATGAGTTTACTTTTAAGTCCTCTGCTTCTAGTTTATCTATAGCCGTATTTTGTAGCACAAGCATTACATCAAATAATGGGTTTCGGCTGAAATCCCTCGTTATATTCAACTTTCCTACGAGCTCTTCAAACTGGTAGTCTTGATTTGCGTAGGCTTCTAGTGCATTTTTCTTCACTTCTCTTAGGAACTCTCGGAAGGTCTTTTCGCCCTTAGGATAGTTTCTCATTGCCAGTGTATTTACAAACATCCCTATTATATTTTCCAAGTCTGCATGGGGTCTTCCAGCTATAGGACTTCCTACTACTATGTCTTCTTGTCCACTGTATTTTGACAATAGTATATTTAAGGTACTCAGTAATACCATATACATAGTACTGCTTGTAGCCTTAGCTATTTGTCTTAGTTTGTTTGTCAAAGCAGTTTCTATCTCAAATTGTATAGAGGCTCCCTCAAAGCTTTGTATTATCGGTCTTTGATAGTCGGTCAAAAGATTTAGTACAGGTATTTCTCCTTCAAATTGTTTTAGCCAATACTTTTCCTGTGCCTTTATCTTTTCTGATTTGAACAGCTTATTTTGCCATTCTGAAAAGTCCTTGTACTGTATCCTTAGCGATGTCAGCTCTTCTCCTGCATATATCCTTGAGAATTCCTTCATCAATATTCCCATGGATACTCCATCACATATTATGTGGTACATATCTACCATCAGCAGATAATGCTTATGCTTGTTATCGTCATTAGCTTCGGATTTTTGGTACTGTAGCTTAACAAGTCCAACTCTTAGAAGCGGTGCCTGTGATAAGTCAAAGACTCTTATAAAGCTCTTTATAATATCTTCTATATCCTTATCTGCCTCATACACTTCGATATCAAATTCTACTTCCTTGTGTACTCTCTGTACCAACCTTTCATCTACTACCTCAAAGCTGGTTCTTAAGGCTCCATGTCTCTGTATCAGCTTATTAAAGGCTTCTTTTAACCGCGCTACATCTAAATCTCCCTCCAGTTCCAATACTCTAGGCATGTTGTAGCTGGTACTATCACCATCAAACTGCTGCAGTGTATACATTCTCTTTTGTGCTGAGGACATCTCGTAATAATCTTTTTCTTCTATCGGTTGTATTTGTGAATAAATGCTTTCCTCACTGACCTTAATGTACTCTGATATTCCTTTTATAGTAGGTGCTTTAAATATCTCCTTTAGTGGTATTTCTACGTTCAATCCCTTGTGTATTTTTGCAGCTAAGCTTGTTGCCTTTAATGAATGTCCTCCCAGCTCAAAGAAGTTATCATTTATACCTATGCTCTCTACTCTAAGAACCTCACTCCATATAGCTACGAGCTTCTCTTCTGTACTGTTTCTTGGTGCTTCATATTCTGCTCCTGTAGATATATTTCCAGTTGACTCTGGAAGGGCTTTTCTATCTAACTTACCATTGGATGTTAATGGCAGCTTCTCAAGCTGTATAAAATATGATGGTATCATGTAGTCAGGTAAATATTTGGACAAATACTCTCTTAGCTCTAATACTGTAAGCTCTTTCTCGCCTACTACATATGCACATAGATATTTGCTTCCACTATTATCATCTTTTGCTATTACTGCTGTATCTTTTATTGCTTCGTGACTTAGAAGCTTATTTTCTATTTCTCCAAGCTCTACTCTATATCCCCTTATCTTCACTTGATGGTCTATCCTGCCAAGAAACTCTATATTACCATCTGGCAGCCACCTTGCTAAGTCCCCTGTCCTATATATCCTAGTTCCTGATTCAAAGGGGCTGTCTGCAAACTTCTCCGATGTTAATTCTGGTCTGTTAAGGTAACCTCTTGCTAGTCCTTCTCCTGCTACACATAGCTCTCCTGCTACCATTACAGGTGTTAAATTACTATACTTATCTACTATGTATATTTTGCTGTTATTTATAGGCTTCCCTATTACAGGATTATCTTTAAAGTACTCAAGCTTATCACGATCAATTATAAAACCAACTGTTCCTACTGTTGTTTCTGTACTAGCCATAATGATTCATTACCTTTATTTGACTATATAGCTTATATGTTTTTTCTACATCGGCTACATTTATTTCTTCGCCTCCCAGTACTATGAGTCTTAATGAAGCTAGTCCACTGCCTGTCAAGAAACTCTCTGTACTGCAAATAGTATTGTATAGGGATGGGGTAAGCTTTATGTAGCTAATTTTGTTATGATTTATATAGCTTATCAGCTTTTCAGGCATACTATATATTTCCTTTGAAACTATATGAAGCTCTGCTCCTTTTAATATTGCTGAGTATAAGGCTGTATAGCCCAAGTCAAAAGCATAGGAGGATAAAAGCACAGACTTATCAGCCTTGCTTATTTCCGTCATATTTGTAAACCAACTCACATAGTTAACTAGACTATTGTTTTCCAGCATTACCCCTTTAGGCTTACCTGTGGTTCCTGAGGTATATATTACATATACTAAGTCACTTGGTTTACTTACTGTTTCTAAGTTACTGAAATCGCCCTGATATAGTGACTCCTCATCCAGTTTAATTACACTTCCGTTGTAGGCTATTTTATTTGATTGTATGCCTTGTGATAGCAATATTCCTGCTCCGCTATCCTGTAGTATATACTCTATTCTATCCTGGGGATATTCAGAATCTATTGGTAGATATGCACCCCCAGCTTTCAGAATACCCATTATGCCTACTATCATATCTAGAGATCTTTCTACCATAATTGCAATAATACTATCTGATTTTACGCCCTTATTCTTCAGTACTCTCGCCAGTTGGTTTGCTCTCTCATTTAGCTCGCTGTATGTGAGACACTCGTCTTCGTATACTACCACTATGTTGTCAGGAGTCCTCTCTACCTGCTCTTCAAACAACTGCTTAATTGTTTTATTCTTTGGATAATCTATTTTTGTATTGTTGAAATCTATTAATATTTGATGTCTTTCTTTTTCTGTTAGTATGTCTATTTCTGATAGCTTTGCATCTATATTTTCCGTTACTGCTTGTATTATGTTTTCTAAGCATTTGCACATTCTCTCTATTGTAGTCTTACTAAATAGCTTCGTACAATACTGCATTCTTATACTTATGCTGTCTTCCTGTTCTACTACATTCATGGTTATATCAAACTTGGATACCATATTGTCTGATTTATATGGTGTTATCTTTAGCCCTTCTACTGTTGCTTCTTTGACATCCGTATTCTGTAGCGTAAACATCACATCAAATAATGGATTTCTGCTAAAATCTCTTACTATATTCAGCTTTTCTACAAGCTCTTCAAATTGGTAGTCCTGATTTTCATAGGCTTCTAATGCATTTTCCTTTACTTCCCTTAGAAACTCTCTAAAACTTTTTTCTCCACTAGGATAATTCCTCATTGCCAGAGTATTTACAAACATTCCTATGATATTTTCCAAATCTGCATGAGGTCTTCCAGCTATAGGACTTCCAATTACTATGTCTTCCTGTGTGCTGTGTTTTGACAATAGTATATTAAAGGTACTTAGCAATACCATATACATGGTACTTCCTGTATCTTTGGCTATTTGTCTCAGCTTATTTGTCAGCTCTTTGTCTATCTTAAAGCCTATAAAATCTCCCTCAAAGCTTTGCATTACCGGTCTTTGGTAATCTGTTGGAAGATTTAATATAGGTATCTCTCCCTCAAATTGCTTCAACCAGTACTCTTCCTGTGCCTTTATACGATCACTTCTAAGCAGCTCGTTTTGCCACTCTGAGAAATCCTTATACTGTATCCTTAGTGGGGTTAGCTCTTCACCTGCATATAGCTTTGAAAATTCCTCCACTAATATTCCCATAGATATCCCGTCAGATATTATGTGCTGCATGTCAAACATTAGTATATGCTTGTACAAGCTCACCTTAATAAGCCCTACTCTTAGAATCGGTGCCTGTGACAGATTAAAAGGTCTTATGAAGTTCTTTACTATGCCCTCTATAGCTTTGTCATCCGCTTCGTCATAGATTTCTATATCAAACTTTACATTCTTATGTACTTTCTGCATTAATTCTTCTGCTACCTCAAAACTTGTTCTTAATGCCTCATGTCTCTGTATCAGCTTGTTAAAGGCTTCTTCTAATCGTGCTGTATCTAAAGCTCCTTCTAACTCTAATACGCCAGGCATATTATAGCTGGTACTATCAAGTTCAAGCTGCTGTAGCGTATATATTCTCTTTTGGGCAGAAGACATCTCATAGCATGAGGATTCGTTACTCTCTTCTTCTCCAACTGGCTGTATTTGTGAATAGATGCTTTCCGCACTGTTTTTAATATATTCTGATATTTCCTTTATTGTCGGTGACTTAAATATCTCTTTTAGTGGTATTTCTACATTTAGCATCTTATGTATCTTTGCAGCTAAGCTTGTTGCCTTTAATGAATGTCCTCCCAGCTCAAAGAAGTTATCATTTATACCTATGTGCTCTACTCTAAGTATCTCTCTCCATATAGCTGTCAGCTTCTCTTCTGTGCTATTTCTTGGTGCTTCATATTGTACTCCTGTAGCTATACTTCCATCGAGCTCAGTTAATGTGGTTTTAGCAAGAGTTTTTCTGTCTACCTTCCCATTAGAGGAAAGCGGCAGTCTTTCCAATTGGACAAAATATGTGGGAACCATATAATCTGGGAGCAATTTTTTTATATGGGCTCTCAGCTCTGATTCGCTTATTTTACTATCTGCTGAAATATATGCGCAAAGACATTTAGTGTTATCCTTTTCATCCCTTGCGATAACAGCAGTATCCCTTATTTCGTTGAACTTTAAAATACAGCTTTCTATCTCTGCAAGCTCTATTCTAAATCCCCTAATTTTGACCTGGCTGTCAACCCTACCTAAAAATTCGATATTTCCATCTTCAAGCCATCTCGCTAAATCACCGCTTCTATACATTCTTTCTACAGGCAAATAAGGATTTGGGATGAATCTTTCTTTTGTAAGCTCTGATTGCCCTAAATAGCCTCTTGCCAGTCCATCACCAGCTATATATAATTCTCCTGTTACACCCACAGGAACCAGTTTCATATTTTTATCAAATATATACATTTTAGTATTATCTATAGGCTTTCCTATTGGTATTATGCTGTTCTCTTCTAGCTCCTCACAATCATAGTAAGTAACGTCGATTGTAGCTTCAGTAGGTCCATATAAATTATGCAGGCTTGTACCGTTTATTTTTATAAGCCTGTTGAATTCAGAAACCTGAGAAAGCGTTAAAGCCTCTCCGCTGGCAAATACCCGTCTTAAGCTTTTAAGATTATTTGCACGCTCCATCCCTTCAGTATATTCAAGAAAGGCACTAAGCATAGAAGGTACAAAATGCATGACGGTTACATTGTTTTCTTTGACAGCTTCTATAATCTTACTAGGTTCTTTCTCCTCCCCTGGATTTAGTAGGCATACTGCCCCTCCCGTTACAGACCACCAGAATATTTCCCATACAGATACGTCAAAGGTATAGGTCGTCTTTTGAAGAATAGTATCCTCCAAACCTATCGGATAACTTTTCTGCATCCAATTTATTCTATTCACTAGAGAACGGTGTTCAATAACTACCCCTTTGGGCTTACCAGTGGAGCCAGAGGTATATATGACATAAGCCATGTCTTGGGATGTATTGATATTTGGAAGCTCAATAGAATCCCCTTCATATATACTTTCACATTCCAGAACAATTGTTTCAATATTAAACCTATGATTTTTGTATTTTTTCTGAGTAAGCAGTATTGCTGCACTGCTATCCTTCAGCATGTATTCAATTCTTTCATCAGGGTAATCAGGAGAAATAGGCATGTACGCTCCGCCTGCCTTGATTATCCCAAATATCCCTACAAGCATTTCAAATGACCTTTCAGCCATAATGCCTACGATACTATCCCTTGTTACTCCCTTATCTCTAAGCTTTTTGCAAGCTGTGTAGCTCTTTTATTTAACTGGAGATATGTCATGGATTCCCCGTTAAAAATAACAGCAATTTTATCAGGTGTTCTTCCTACCTGCTCTTCAAAAAGCTGGTGTATCGTTTTGTGAGAAGGGTATTCTTGGGCGGTATTATTGAAACAATTAAATATCTCATTTTTCTCTTCATCAGTTATCAAATCTATTTCTTCTACTAGGATGTCGGGCTGCTTGGATATCTCCAACAAAATCTTCTTTAAATGCTGTGAAATTTTTCTTATATTTGAATCAGTAAATACACCTTTATCGTAGTTTAAATCTATTTCAATCCGCTTTCCCGCTTTAATATTTAAAGTTAAAGCATAGCTTGTTTGTTCAAATGTCTTTGCTCCCGCAACCTTGAAACCATCTGTTCCCTGGTTTCCTTCAATCGCTTTTTCAACAGGATAATTTTCAAATACCAACACATGATCTATCAAATCCTGTTTTTGAGCTGTACATGCCTGTATCTCTGCCAAGCTACAGTAATGGTACTGGGTTGAGCTTAATGACTTCTCCTGGCACTCTTTTAACAGTTCTGTAAAACGCTGCATTTTGCTGGATTGTATTCGGACAGGTATGGTGTTAATGAAAAGTCCAACCATATCCTCTATACCAGATATTTCAGGAGGTCTCCCCGATACAACGCTTCCAAATACAACATTATCACTATTGTTGTATCTTTGAAGTAATACGCCCCATGCAGTTTCCAGCAATGTATTCATGGTTATCCAGCTTTTTCGTGCAATATTCTCAAGACCTTCTGTCAATGATTCACTTATTTCCAGGGAAAACCTTCCTTGCTCATACTTATCACTGTTTTTCTTGCTTGTATAGCTTCTAAGCGGCGGTGTCTGTTCATAATCTTCAAGGTATGCTCTCCAGTAATTTCGACCCGCTTCCATATCCTGCTTTTGCAGCCAATCTATATATTCACTATATGGCGTAACTTTTCTAAGCTTGAACTGTGTCTTCCCTTGAATAGCCCTGTAAATTTGGAAAAACTCTTGTGTGATTGTGGCAATACACCACCCATCCATAATGATATGGTGAAAGCTGAAAACCAGCTGACAGCATTCTTTGCCAGTTTTAAGCACCGCCAATCTTATTAGTGGGCCTTTGTTAAGGTCAAAACCTGCATTTCGGTCTTTTTCAAGAAAACTATCTAAATATAATTCTTTTTCAGCTTCATTTAAATGCATTATATCTTCATTATGTATTTGCGGCTTCATTTCTTTCAAAACGATTTGCAGTGGACTTTCAAGCTCCTGATTAACAAAAATAGTCCTAAAAATTTCATATCTTTCTATAAGCACTTCCATGCTTTTGGTCAAGACTTCCACATCAATATGCTCTCCAACCTGTAAGGACAATTGTTGAAAATATGCTGTGGCACTTTTTTCATAAAGCCAGTGAAAATACATACCCTGCTGCATATTGGAAAGCGGATATGCTTTTGCGAAGTTGTCAGTTTCAAAATTTATATTCTGAATTTTTTCTATCCACTCTTGAGTGCCTTTATATTTGCAATGTTTGATAATACTTCCCAAATACATAATGTATGAATTAAGGAACTTTTCCATTGTATCTTTGTTAAATTCATACTTATCAAATTGAATATCTATTCTAAATTTGTTATCCTTAACCATGCTATTTATGTTAATAGGATTAGGTCTGTTCTCATTCATGTCTAGGTCATGACCTGCATTAATATCTGACCATTGAAGTGTCTCGCTGCTTTCATGGCTATTTAGTTGCCCTAAATAATTAAAGCAGATTTCCGGATCCTGCTTGAAGGACATTGCTGCTTCGTGACCTGCATCTGTCATGTACTTAAGCAGTCCATAGCCAATTCCCTTGTTAGGTATTCTAAGTAGCTGCTCCTTGACGCTTTGTACCTGCTGAACCACGTCTGACAGCCCTAAAATCTCCAATATAATCGGATACATACTTGTAAACCATCCAACTGTTCTTTGGATATTTACATCTGGTATGATTTCTTCCCTTCCATGTCCTTCAACCCAAACAGCTACTTGCTCCTGCCCTGTCCAACTTTTTATAGCCATTGCCAAAGCAGTCAATAAAATATCATTTATCTCTGTAGTATAGAAGCTGTTCACCCTATTTAATAATTCCCAAGTATCTTCTTCATCCAGTTGAATACTTACACGTTCAGCACTAGCAAAGCTTCTCTTATCTACTATATTGTCTTTTGGAAGCGGTTTAACGTTAATTTCCTCTTGCTTTTTCCAGAACTCAACTTCTTTTAATATCTCCGAGCTATTGGCATATTCATAGAGCTTTTCACCCCATTTTATAAAGGAATCGGTCTTGTCAGGAAGCTTTATATCCTGATGGTTCAAAGCCTGCTTATAGCCTTCAGTAATATCCTCAATAAGGACTGCCCATGATACCCCATCCACCACAAGATGATGGACAATCAAAAGCAAAACATCTCCTTCTATTGTTTTAAATTGTGCCACCTTAAATAAAGGGCACCCTTTTCACAGTCAATACTCCTCTGCATTTCTTGCGCAAAGGCTTCTATCTTGCTTTTACATTCCTTCTCCCCTGTAAAATCAATAACCTGAAAATCTACTAATTCTACATCTGTTCCCCTGATGTATTGTTTTAACTCTCCAGACTCTTTTGTATATACCGTTCGGAGAGCGTCATGATGAATTGCCAGCTTTTTCAACGCTTCTTCTAAAGCAATCTCATCAAAACCTTCATTTCTGTGTAACACAATGGATTGATTAAAATGGTGAGGATTTTTAAAATTCAGCTCAAAAAACCATTGCTGTATCGGAATAAGTCTTGCAAAACCATCTACGGTTCCTTGGTCAGATTTTTTATTTGATACTTTTACATAGGGTGCAAGCATTTTAATATATGGGTTTTTAAATAAATCTTTAATCTCAAATTGCATACCATATCTTCTGAAGCGTGCCGACAGCTGTATTGCTTTTATGGAATCACCGCCCAAATCAAAGAAATTATCCATACGTCCTACCTTTTGCACACCAAGTACCTCTTGCCAAACTACAGCAAGCTTCTCTTCAATTTCGCCTTGAGGAGCTTGGTATATAGATTGATCTTGATAATATGTAGGCTCGGGCAGTGCTTTTCTATCAACTTTGACATTGGATATCATTGGTAATTTATCCATTTTTACAAAATAAGAGGGTATCATATAATAGGGCAGTGTGGCAGCCAAGAATTCTCTTAGCTCCGAATTATTTACTTCATTACTACTTACAAAATACGCACATAAGTACTTTGTGCCATCTTCATAATTTCTGTCAATAACAACTGCTTCTTCTATAGCTTGATGCATAAGCAGCTTTTTCTCTATTTCCTCCAGCTCTACTCTAAAGCCCCTTATCTTTACTTGGTTATCCATTCTTCCCAGAAATTCTATATTCCCGTTTTCATGCCATTTCCCCATGTCTCCTGTTTTGTACATAAATTTACCCGAAGCAAATGGATTGGAGATAAATTTTTCAGCAGTAAGCTTATCATTGTTTAAATATCCTCTTGACACACCTGCCCCCGAAATACAAATTTCACCCATTATGCCCATAGGTACAGGTTTTAAATTATTATCCACTATATATATTTGATTATTGGCTATTGGCTTTCCAATATTCGTTATATTTTGGCTATCCAGACCTTCATGTACGATAGCCGCAATGGTAGTTTCGGTAGGTCCATATTCATTGACAAGAAATATGTTTTTATTGATTCTTCTGCTTGACTCAATCAACTCCTTGTCAGCCCTGTCCGCTGCCAGTACCACGAGCCGTACTGATTTTAAATCCTCATATTCTGCATCATGAAGTATGCCCTTATACATGGCAGGAGCAACACTTAAAAATGTAATGCCCTTTTCCTTAATAACATCTTTTACGTAAAAGAAATCTCTCCACTTGTCTTCATGTAAAAGTACAAGCTTTCCACCGGATAAAAGACTTGAATAGAATGTCGAGCCAAACCCGTCAAAGAAATATGCTGCAAGCTGTAGTGTAACATCTGATGATTCCAGCTTATATTGCTTGATTCGCGAATATATGTAATTTACTACACTTCGGTGCTCTACCATTATCCCTTTAGGGTTCCCGGTAGTCCCTGAGGTATATATGATGTATGCAAGGTTTTCCGGTTTGCAGCTGTTTTCCGACATCATGGTATCACACTCAAAAAGTCTATTCCTGTCTATAGGACAAATCTCAATGTCACATTCCAGCTTACTTTGAAAATCTGAAGATACAAGCAGGACTTTAGCTTGGCAATCCTTTAGGATATACTCTACTCTTTCTACAGGATAGTCGACTGCAATTGGTACATATGCTGCTCCTGCTTTTAACACTCCTAAAAAAGCAATTGCCATTTCTAAAGAGCGTTCCATCATAATTGCAACAACGTTTTCAGTCGTTATTCCTTTTTGTATCAGCAACATTGCCAATGCATCTGCTTTACCCTTCAATTGCTCATATGTCAAATAATTTCCTTCAAATTCAACTGCAATATGCTTTGGAGTTTTTTGGGCTTGCTCATCAAATAATTGACTGATGGTTTTATCGGAAGGATATTCACTTTCTGTACAGTTGAAATCAAAAAGTACTTGTTTTCTTTCTTCTGTAGTCAATATGTCAATTTTGTCAATATCTATATTAACATCCTTAATCATGTCATCTATTATTTTTAATAAATGTCCTGCATTCTTCTCTATAAAGCTTTCGGTATATACAAAGTCATTGTATGCAATGTTTACTGTTATTTTCTTTCCAGGAACAAACATTAAGTTATAATTATAATTAGGGTGTTCATCAGATTTTATATTGCTAAATGAAATGCTATCTTTTTCAGTCTCATCTTCAGTCCCTATTTCTCCATCAACAGGGTAATTTTCGAGCAAAAATATATGGTTGACCATATCTTTTCCATATTCTTTTTCTGACTGAATTTTCGCAAGAGAATAGTATTCAAATTCTTTCGACTCTGCTGCGGATTGTTGCACAGCTTTTGCAAGGGATATAAAAGACTGACCCTTTTCCTTCTTAATCCTAACAGGTATGGTATTGATAAAAAGTCCGACCATTTCTTCGATCCCTTCAATCTCCGAAGGTCTTCCTGATACCACTGAACCAAAAACTACATCTTCTGTTTGATTATATTTTTGAAGTAATATACCCCAAGCAGTCTGGAGAAGTGTGTTTAGTGTAAGTGCATTTTCCTTTCCAATTATATCAAGGCGTTGTGTCATACCTTCATTTATCGCAAAGCTGTATACTTTCTGCTTATATTTCTGCCAGTCATCTCCTGACTTATTTTCAGGTATCCCTGTTTTCTTTGAATATCCCTTTAAGAACTCGTCCCAATACTCTTTTGCTCTTTCCGTATCTCTTGCTTCCAACCATTCCATGTATTCACTGAACTGTTTTACAGCACCCAAAGAAGGCACTTTGCCTTTTCTTAGTGAAGAATAAATCTTTAAAAAATCCTTCATAAGAATGCTGATGCACCATCCATCCATTATGATATGATGAGAGCTCCATATTACAATGTAGGAAAAAGGTTCTGTTTTGATAACATTGACTCTCATCAGTACATCACTGGAAAGATCAAAGCCTTTGTCAATATCTCGCTTTTTAAATTCATCTATATAAACCATTTGCTCTTCTTTGTTTTTATCTGAAATGTCGAAAAATCCTATTTCTGGTTCTCTTTCTTCAAGCACTATTTGATAGCACTGTTCAAGCTCTTCAAACAAAAATATTGTTCTAAGTATATCGTATCTTTCAAATAGTATGCTTAAGCTTTTCCTAAAAAGCTCCTGATTTATATCTCCATGCATATTTGCCGCAATCTGTTCAAAATATGCACTTTTTCCATCATATAAGGAATGAAAAAGCATACCTTCTTGCAGCGAAGTAAGCGAATATATTTTTTTAATTTTTGGCTCTGTCATTATTATTCCTCCTATATAGAAAGCGAAAAAGAATTAACATATATCAAATATACGCATAGCTACCTTTATAAATCAAAATCAATATCAATTTCAGATGTTTTAGACTTCTCTTCCATACTTGTTAAAACCGTCTTAAGGTTATTCTTATATGAGTCGTATTCGTTATAAAATGAATTTGCCAAAGCAGTTGTCTTGTTTGCTTCATCCCTATCAATGCTTTTATTTGCAAATCCAGTACAGTAATTGCAATTCATGCAATCCCTGTTGCAATGATGCAAGCCCTCTGCAAATGGCTTTATAAAACCATCCAGCTTTTTATTATCCACAAAAACCTTAAAGCGGTTTGTTGGTGAAAACATATCCAACAAGTCCATTAGGTTTCCTTCATAGCAGCCCTTAAAGTAGCTTTCCACTGCAAGCAGGGGTTTCCCCTCCATGACAGCTTGTCTTCCTTGAAGTTTAAAATAATTAATCCCTATATCTGTGTAATAATGCAAATCTTCCGGTCTTACCCAAGTTAAACGCATGATATTGCTCACATCCTCATATCTTTTCATGATACAACGGTGTGAGTAATACTGTGTGCTCGCCTCACTGGTTACACTAATCGAATCCTCTGACATTTGATTATAGTGAAACATTCTGTATATGCAATCCTTATAACACACAGCATTGGCTATTATTTCAACCTTCTCACCAAAAGCTTCCCGTATTTGCTTTAATTTTTCAAATTCTCGGTTTATTGATTCATCAACTACAATTCTATCTACACCTAGTTTTTTAAAGCTCAAAGCCTTGTTGGAATTGGTTATTTGACTTATGGTAGAAGCCTTTATCTCAAATCCAAATCCAAAGGTTTTAACCATTTCTATTAGTGATGGCAGTGCTATAGTAACAGATTTGACACCTGCCTTATGCAAATCTCCGAAAAATGTATAAAGCTTGTTCATGCCTTCTTCTGTAAATTCTTTATTTCCCATTTGCGGAGCATTAAAGGTATAATTAAACATTATGCCTTTATTATGTGAATACTCCACATATCTCGCCAAATCCTCATAGTCCACCTGTGGTAATAAATCACTGGAACGACCTGATTCAAAAGTATTTCTGGTTGTTATTTGCCCGTAGGTTTCCGCCACCTTTGAATCCTCATAAGCCATACTCAATTTGTGATATCCATCTATAGTTTCTGTTTTAAAGTCTGCTGGTACACTAAAAAATTTCATTCTTTCTCACCTGCTTTATATTATTTAATTCTTTTGTTAGAAGTTTGTATAAAGTATTATAGTTGTTTTACATATTTTGCTAGTTCGCTAATTTTAGGATGTAAGAACAAATCTCTTATTTCAATTTTTAGATTATATTTTTCCATTATAACTGACATTTGCATTGCTTTGACCGAATCGCCGCCAATCTTGAAAAAGTTATCCTCTACTCCGATGCTTTCCATGCAAAGTATCTCTTTCCATACCTCTGCAATTATCCTTTCAATACTATTCTCTGGCGAGCTTTCGTTAACAGCTTCTTGCCTTTCAGGTTCGGGCATAGGCAAGGTTTTTCTATCTATTTTCCCATTTAACAGCCTCGGGATTTTATCCAAACACATGAAGTATGTCGGTACCATATAATCAGGCAACACCTTTAAAAGAAATTCATTTAATCCCGAAACAGATTTTCCGTCTTCCGAGACATAATATCCACACAAAGCTATGCTTCCATCTGGCATTATGCAATCATTGACCAGCGCCTCATGGATACAAGTATGTTTAATAAGCTGACATTCTACTTCGCCAGGTTCTATTCTAATTCCCCTGATTTTGATTTGGTGATCTATTCTTCCCACAAATTCAATATTTCCATCCTGCAGCCATTTTGCCATATCCCCAGACTTATACATTTTTTGCCAACTGCAAGAATATCCTCTACAAACTTCTCTTCTGTCAAGCTTTGGTTATTTATATAACCCTTTGACAAGCCTTTTCCTCCTATACACAGCTCGCCTCTTAGCCCTGGAGGCATCAGGATCCCTCTATCATTTACAATGTATACTCTATTATTTGCTATAGGCTTTCCTATTGTTTTAAACCTATCAGCCGTCATACCTATATAGGATGTCGTGGCAACACTATTTTCAGTTGGTCCATATTCATTATTCAAAGAAATTCCAGGATATTTTTGGTTACTTAACTTTATAAGTTCGCTAGTCATTTTTTCCCCTGCAAGTACTACAAATCGCATAGAACTCAGACTCTGCTGCTCATCACAGCTTACTATCCCGTTGTATACAGAAGGAACAATACTTAAATTCGTAACTCCCATGTCTTTGATTATCCTGTTAATATTCTTAATATCCTTGCGATGATTCTCCCCAACCATGATTAATTTCCCGCCTGATAAAAGGCTGGAATAGAAATCCGCACCAAAGCCGTCAAAAGAAAGAGAGACCAACAGCATACTTACATCACTTGCTGTTAGTTTATATTCATTAATTCTCCATTGTACATAATTAGCGATATTTGCATGTTCTATCATGACACCTTTAGGCTTGCCTGTAGAACCCGATGTATATATCACATAGGCAAGATCCCTTAAAGTGCCTTTGCTTTGAAATTGAATCTCACTGTATTCTTTAACTGCTTCAACATCAAAGATTTCAGAAGTTAGATTTTGCTTGTCCTCTATTAATAACTGTTTAGCAGTAATCAAAAGGCTGGCACTGCTATCCTCCATCATGTAGCTTATACGTTTTTCTGGCAACCCTGGATTTAAAGGCAAATATGCACATCCCAGCTTTAGAACAGCCAGTATTGCTGCTGCCAGCTCTATAGAAGGCTTAAGCATAATCCCAATGATTTGTCCTTCTTTTATCCCCTTTTCCTGCAACGCTATGGCATAGCAATTCGCTTTCATATTCAGTTCCCTATAGGTTAAGGTTTGATAATTAATCTCATCATTTTCTCCGGTATAGCAAATAGCAATCCCCTGTGGATTTTTTTCAACCTGTGCCTCAAAAAGGCTTTGCAGGGTAGCATTTTCATCGAATAATAGCTTGGTATTGTTGAATTCTGAGTATATTCTATTTTTTTGTTCTGGAGTTACCAGCTCAATATTTCTCAGTAATATTTCGCTGTTTTCTGCAATTTGTTTTAAAATATAGACATAACAGCCTAAAATCGTTTTTATTGTTTCCTCCCTATATATCTGTGGGTTAAACCATAAATCACATTGCAGCTTGCTTGTCTCTTTTTTAAACACAAATGCCATATCATTCATAGTAGATTCAACAATGTCCCCGACCCATTCTTTATGGTTAATACCTTCCAAAACAGCATTGTCCTAAACAAAGAAATTTGCTTGTCCTGGAATATTTGATTTATTACCTTTTCAGGAGAATAGTACTGATGTTTATACGCTGAAGTTACCATTTCTTTAGTATTGAAAAGAAGTTCTTTAAATGTAATGTCTTCACCTAAGCTGCCTCTTAGCAGGATACAGCCTCCTGACTGTTCTGAACCCATATCAAACGCTGAGGAAGCTACTGACACATCATTAAAACCAATAAGCTTGTACATTAAAATTTCCAAGCCTGCTGTCAGTATGACATAAAGCGCCATGTCATTATTTTTGCTCATTGCCAACAGCTTTTGTGTCAGTTCTTCATCTAATACAGTGCTGGTATTGCTTTTTTTAACACTGCCATTAACAAACTCATCATATGGAAATGTGGTTTCATTGGTTATCCCTGACAGCTTGTCCCACCAATACTCCCGTGCTTCATTTAACTTATCAACCAAAGTCTTATTATTATTTTCCATTTTTTTCACCTCAAATTTCTTTCACCCATAATTTAATATTGTTAAAATCCTGAATTTTTTCCTTTGTTATGTGCCTAAATGTCAAACTCTATGACTAATTCCTCATCTCTATTGAGCACATTATCTATTGCCAATTCACTTTGAGCCATATCATATAAATTGCTGTTTCTAAATTCAACTGTATTGGTTTCATACCATAAACTAGGTCCTGATTCAAATAAACTGGCGTGCTTTTTTCGTTCCTCATATTCATCTATTACACTATCCAAAGCCCCCATATATGCCATATTTTCATTATTTAAAGTTGAAATAATAATTTCCATGGCTTTGTGGAGCGAAAAGCTTCCGCAGTCCAGAGCTTCTTCATATCGACATATGACTTCCTTTACCCATTCATTTCTTCCCGTATGCTGGAGTATGTAATACATAGACCTTCTAAAATTTGAATATATGAAATTCAAAAACCTAATCCGCTGACTCAGTACTTCCCTCTCAGCTTCCGACATGTCTTTGGGGAAAAATATCCTCATATCCGTTTCCATCGATTTTTCTGTGATGTATTTTTTCTTTATGAACTCAATATAATCACTGAAGCTCTCAACACAAATTTCAACATTATAGGTCTTAGGATTTAAATAAATCATTGAAGCAGGGTCAGTTGAAAAATTTGAATACTCAATCTCAAGTATCCCAGGATATTTCTTTAGAAGCTTAAGTATGTATTCAATGGTATCCATAATGCCTTTTCCTGTGTCAAAAGGAAGAAAATAACCAAAATAAAGCTGAACTTTAATATTTTTCTTAGTACTTATATAGTCAAGGCATTCTTCAAGCTCAGCATTATTATAAAATAGCCTTCCATCTTTGTTATTTTTTCTCAATACCTCGTCAAATGTCTCTGGTGAAATCTCAATAACTACATTTCTCGCACATTCCTCAAGTGCATCAATAATATGTTTAGACGGAAGAGAATAAGCTCCATGCACAAAATCGATGTTTATATTCGCTTGTTTAACTTTTCTTAAAAGCAAAGTATACCATTCATCGCTATCTGCAAATTCATATCCAGAGTAAAAGCATTCAAAGCCAAATGAGTAAGCTTTTTTAATTGTCTCCAGCACTGATTCTGCGCTTCTTACTCCAACATCCTTTCGGTTGTTTATTTTTTTCTGGGCTTGACAGCTACCGCCACAAAAAGTACAAGAATATTTGCATCCCCTGCCAATAGCAAGCATAAACATAGGTACTGAACCCAAAGGTTTAAAATGCGTCCAGTATTTTGAGAAGTCTCTATACAGCTCCCAATTTCTCAAAAGCTCTATTGGTGCATAGTCCAGCTGCTCCATATTCACTGGGCTTCCAACATATGAAAATTCATTTTCAATTACTTGCCCCTCTGCATTTCTCCATGTCAGGTTCTGAACACTGTTAAGATATTGCTCACCCCTTGCAAGGGCGCTGCACAGCTGGACAGCTGGTACTTCTCCATCTCCCCTAATAACAGCATCAATTTGGGGGTAATTCTTCATTATTTCCATGCTGTAAAAGCTTGCCGTATAACCACCTATGAAAATGAAAACAGAAGGTTTAAGTTCTTTAATACGTTTTGCCGTCTCTATCACTGAGTAACTCTGATTAACCCAATGACAATCAAATCCAACTATATCAAGTTCCTCAAAATTTAATACCTTTTCCAAATCCTTGTATACCTCTAAATCAGAGTGTATGATTTCAGCATTACACCTATTTTTCTTTAAAATATCCGCAATCGCGAATAAGCCTACAGGCATAAAGAAAACATTTTTATTTGCATCGTCATTGGAATCGGATAAATTTCTATTGCCGCAATGAATAAGTTTTATACATGATTCTCTGCTCATTCGCCAAAATCCTCCAATAAAATCGCCTATTGATTTATTTCTTAATCATCTCTAAAAGTACTTTATTTATAATTCCTGTAATCAAATCAACCTCTTCATTAACAAAAAAATGCCCACCATTCATTTCGTACACCACGCATGTGCCATCAGTATGATAGCACCAATCATTCATATCCTTGTGGGGTGCTTTTTCATCTGCGGCAGAAGCAAAAATGGAAATATCACAAGTAAGTTTTGTTTCTCTTGCCTTATATTGATAGGTTTCTATCAATTTAGCATCTGCCCTCACAATAGGTAAATAAAAACTCATAAAATCTCTATTTGTTAACAATTCCTCAGGAAACCCTCCCAGCCTTGTCAGTTCACAGATTATGGATGCTTCATCCCCCAAAACAGCATATCGTTTTTCTTTTCAACATGAGGAGGTATATTCCCTGAGAAAAACATATGGCACGGCTGTTTAACCCCTTTTGCCAGCAGACAGTGTACCAGCTCATAAGAAATAAGTGCACCCATGCTGTGTCCAAAGAATGCGTAATCAGCATCTTCAATATTGCAGGCAATAGATGGTAGCAAGTCTTCAACAGCTTCATTTATGGTTGTATAAAAAGGAGCAAAGCACTTACTTCCTCTACCGTTTATTTCAATTGGTATAATTTCGATACCATTATCCAATAGATTTTCCCAACCATTATACATCGCTGCACTTCCACAAGCATAAGGGAAACAAAATAGCTTAATCTTATTCTTATTCATATTCACTGACATTTACTTTCAATGTATTCAATAATTTTCTCAATAGTAGTTAAGTCGATTGTAGCAAGCTCATCATCTTCAACCTCAAAATCAAATTCATCTTCAAGCTCTACTATTATCCTGATTACACTAACTGAATCCATTCCTACATTAAAAAGACTTTCATCAATTGGCATTGTTAGTATGTCGATGTTTGTCTCCACATAATTTTTAATTATTTCCCTTACCTTTTTTTCAATGCTATTTTGCATAAATGCCATCTCCTTAAATTTATATTTTAGTATAATTTGAAGTTCAATTTTAACTACTTAGTTTAACATTTTCGGAGGGAGACTACTGCTTCTGTAGAGATCCCTCCAAAAATACTGTTAAAATGTTATTCACGAAACTTGTTACTTTAGCTTATTTTTCATAAGAGCATTAATTTTATTAAGACCCTCAATGGACAAGGTTTTGCTTCCAAAATCCGAAGGGGTGAGCTCTGATTCTTTGAGACCTGTACATATGGTCATAATTTCTTTCAAGCGTCTTTTGTAATTATCAGCAACTTTCTGAATAGTAGATTTTTCATACTCCTTTTGACTGTAGTTAAAGGACATTGAAAGTCTTCCATCCTTTACTGTTCCAGATATATCGATATCCTCAAGTCTTTTATTGTTTTTCCCCATCCCATTACCCGGGGATATTTCTGATTGCCCAAAAGAACCTGCATATGAATCTGTATCAAACTGTCCTAAATAGTTGAAAATAATTTGGGGGGTCAGCTTGAATACATTTTCTCCCATCACCGTTTTATCAGTCATGTACTTTAGAATACTATAGCCTATTCCTTTTTCTGGTACTTTTCTTAATTCCTCCTTAATTATCTTAATTTGATACCCTATATCTTCTTTCTTTGACATATCCAATATAAATGGGTATATGCTTGTGAACCATCCTACGGTACGTTTGATATCAATCTCTTTTATTATCTCTTCGCGGCCATGTCCTTCCATCCAAATTGCTACGTTACTTTCATTTGTCCAATCACTAATCGCCATACCTAAGGCAATCAGCAAAATGTCATTAATTTCTGTGTTATATGCTTTGTTAACGTTACTTAATAAAGTATGGGTCTCCTCTTTGGTAAATGTTATAGCAATGCTTCCATCTGCATCGTGACAAATGTTTTCATGTATATAGTCTTTTGGAAGCGGCTTTACCGGAGTCCCATCAATTTGCTTCCAATACTCTAGTTCTTTTAATACTTTTCTGCTGTTTGCATACTCATTAAGTTTTTCTGTCCAGAGCTTATAAGAGTCGGTCTTTTTGGGGAACTCTATTTCTTCATTTTTTTCAGCTTGTTCATAGGCAGAGGTCATATCCTCCAGTATAATACGCCATGAAACACCATCCACAATTAAGTGGTGCATTACAATTTGCAAGTGGTCTCCCTGATTAGTTTTAAATAATACAGCCTTAAACAGTGGTCCATTCTGTAAATCTATGCTTTGCTGAGTCTTTTCTGCCTCTTCCTGGATTTGTCTTATATAGTCCTCAGAATCAGTCAATTCCACAACGCTCATTTTAAATAGACTTTCTTCCATACCCATATTGTATTGTTTAATTTCTCCATCTACTTCTCTAAATACCATACGCAGGACATCGTGATGCTCCAGTACCTTTTCCAGCACTTTTTGCAGTACAGCTTGGTTAAATCCATCTTTTCTAAATAACATTATCCCATGGTTATAAGGCTGTCCATTCATTCCATAATTCTCAAAATACCATCTTTGTATAGGTGTTAGGATTACTTCTCCTTCGACAATGCCTTGATAAATTTCTCTACTGATTTTTTTGACATGGGGTGCTAATGCACTAATTGTTTGATATTTAAATATATTCTTGTTTTCAATTGTCATTCCATACCTTAGCAGCCGTGTCGAAGCTTGTATTACCTTTATGGAGTCTCCCCCCATAGCAAAGAAGTTATCTTGTATGCCTATTTGCTTTACGCGCAATACCTCCTGCCATATATTGACCAGTATTTCTTCTATTTCATTGGTTGGTGCTTCATAAACTGTTCCTGTGGATATATTTCCATCAGGTTCAGGTAGAGCTTTTCTATCTACCTTACCGTTTGCTGTTAGTGGCAGCTTCTCCAGCTGTATGAAGTAGGAGGGTATCATGTAGTCAGGTAGTTCCTTATCTAAGTGCTGTCTCAGCTCTGTCACTGTTATACTCTTGTCTTGAATTTGCTCTTTATCCAGAACAATATATGCACATAAATAGTTGTTTTGCTCTTCATCTTTTCTTGCTATTACTATTGTTTCTTTTATTCCTTCATATTTCAAAAGTCTGCTCTCAATTTCTCCAAGCTCTATTCTGTGTCCTCTTATCTTTACCTGCTGGTCTATACGTCCCAAATACTCCATATTTCCATCTGACAGCATCCTTACTAAATCACCTGAGCGATATAGCTTTTCTTCTGTTTCTAATGGATTATGTGCAAACATGTTTGCTATGAATTTTTCAGCAGTCAGCTCTGGTCGCCTTAGATAGCCTCTGCATACTCCTGCACCTCCAACACATAATTCTCCAGGCACTCCGATTGGCAGCAGCTTAGCATTTTTATCTATTATATATGCTGTCAGTGTTGGTATTGGTTTTCCTATATTACTGATGTTCAGCCTTATATCCTCTTCTGTAATTTCCTTGTATGTTACATGTACAGTAGTTTCAGTGATTCCGTACATATTTATAAGCTTTGTCTTCGGATATTTTTCATAGAACCGCTTTAACATGCCTGGCATTAGTGCTTCGCCGCCGAATATAACATATCTTATACCTAATTCACATTTTCCTGCTTTTTCATCTTCTTCAATCAGTCTATAGAATGCTGATGGAGTCTGGTTGAGAACTGTTACCTTCTCCTGTTCCAATACCTTGAGATATTCAGCTGTGTCTCTCGCAATAAGCTTTGGTATTACGATCAGCTTACCTCCGTATAATAATGCTCCATACATCTCCCATACAGAAAAATCAAAGCAGTATGAATGAAACATTGTCCATACATCTTTGTCTGTAAAGTCAAACAATGCTCTATCATTGAAAAATAATCTAACTACATTCCTATGCTCTATCATTGCTCCTTTTGGTTTACCTGTTGTACCTGAGGTATATATGATATAGGCTAAGTTGTCTGGCTTTACTATAGCTTCTAGGTTGTTTTTATCTTCATGGAGTGTTTCATATTCATCTAATATTATAATTTCTCCGCTATAGCTGATATCTGTGCTTATGCTTTTCTGTGTTAAAAGCATAATTGCTTCTGAATCCTCTAGCATATATTCTATTCTATCCTTTGGATACTCAGGGTCTATAGGTAGATATGCTCCTCCAGACTTCAATACGCCCATTATACCTACTATCATATCTAAAGATTTTTCTACCATAATTGCAACAATACTATCTGACTTTACGCCCTTATATCTAAGTACTCTTGCCAGCTGATTTGCTCTTTCATTTAGCTCCCTATATGTGAAACTCTTTTCCTCATATACTACTGCAATATTATCAGGGGTCTTCTCTACCTGTTCCTCAAACAGCTGATGTATTGTTTTATCCTTTGGATAGTCTGCTTTTGTATTGTTGAAATCTATAAGTATCTGCTGTCTTTCTTCTTTTGCCAGTAATTCTACCTCTGACAGCTTAATATCTATATTTTGTGTCACTGCTTGTATTACATTTTCTAAGTGCTTATACATTCTTTCTATGGTAGCTTGGTTAAATAACTTTGTGCAGTATTGTATACTTATGCTTATACCACTTTCCAGCTCTACTGCAGTCATAGTCATATCAAATTTAGATATACTATTCTCAAACTTATATGGTTTTATCTTTATGCCTTCTACTGCTGTTTCATTACTTTCCATATTTTGTAGTGCAAACACTACATCAAATACTGGATTTCTGCTAAGTTCCCTTGCTACATTCAGCTTTTCTACCAGCCCTTCAAATTGGTAATCCTGATTTTCATAGGCTTCTAATGCATTTTCTTTTACTTCTAGTAGGAACTCTTTAAAAGTCCTTTCTCCACTTGGATAGTTTCTCATTGCTAATGTGTTTACAAACATTCCTATTATATTTTCTAGGTCTGCATGAGGTCTTCCAGCTATAGGGCTCCCCACTATTATGTCTTCTTGTCCACTATATTTTGACAATAGTATATTAAAGGTACTCAGCAATAACATGTACATAGTGGCTCCTGTAGCTTTAGCTATTTGTCTTAGCTTATTTGTCAGATCTTTTGTTATCTCAAACTGTAAAGAAGCTCCTTCGAAGCTTTGTATTGTCGGTCTTTGGTAATCTGTAGGAAGATTTAAAACAGGTATTTCTCCTTCAAATTGCTTTAACCAATACTCTTCCTGCTTCTTTAACAAATCATTCTGACAGGCAAGTGACTGTTGCCATACACAGTAGTCCTTGTACTGTATTCTTAGCGGCTCTACTTCTTCTCCTGCATACATTTTTGAGAATTCTTCCACAAGTATTCTCATTGATACCCCATCAGATATTATATGGTGCATGTCATACATCAATATATGTCTATCTGGACACACTCTAACAAGACCCACCCTTAAAAGTGGTGCTATAGACATATCAAACACTCTTATGAACCTCTTTATTATGTCGTTTATCTCAGCTTCTGATTTGACTTCATATTGCTCTATTTCAAATTCTACTTCCTTGTGAACTTTTTGTGTTAATCCGTCTTCTATTATCAAAAAGCTTGTTCTCAATGCTTCATGTCTATGTATTAGTTTATCAAAGACTTCCTTTAGCCTATGTTCATCTAAACTTCCCTCTAGTTCAAATATTCCAGGCATATTGTAGCTTGTACTATTCGGTTCGAATTGCTGTAATGTATACATTCTCTTTTGTGCTGAAGATGCCTCATAGGATTCTTTTTCCTCTATTGGCTGTATCGACGAGTATATGCTTTCTTCTTTGCTGTTAATATATTGTGATATTCCCTTTATTGTAGGTGTATTAAATATCTCCTTTAAGGGCACTTCTACACTCAATACTTTATGTATTTTTGCAATTAAGCTTGTCGCCCTTAATGAATGTCCCCCAAGCTCAAAGAAATTATCATTAATGCCTACCTGTTCTACTCTAAGTATGTCTTTCCATATGTCTGCCAGCTTTTCTTCCGTACTATTTCTTGGTGCTTCATATGCTTGGTCATTGTATTTATGTGAAATACCTGTAATATTCACAAGCTTTTTGCCTGTGCAATAGCATAGCTGCATTAAATAGTTTTTATGTAGCAATTGCTCTTCATTATATATATTTACCTGCCAAGTAGGCACTGATAGATTATATTCTTGTGCAGAAGCCGCTTCACTTACAACATTGCCTATACTATAATGATTTAAGTTACATTCTTGCTTTCTAGACCGCTCTTCACAGAAATGACATTCTATATAGTCTATCGAAGCATCAATATTATCTATTAGGATTTGATATCTCTTGTGTTCATCTAATTCCTCTATGAATTCCCATTTATTGCTTATTAAATGCTCTTCAAAAAGAGTATTTTTCTTTGTAGGATAGAAGTCAGCTTCAATTTTTGCAATACCTTTTTCTTTGCAGTATTTACCTAGCTCCATAACCACTGCAGCTTCTACTTTTCTTCCTAATACTCTACAGCTTAAAAGGAATGTATCCAAAAATGCCACATTTTCTTTTATTTCCATTATTACTACACCAGTTAAGCCATACTCTCCAAAGCGATCCTCTACCTGTATTGCCCAGCATTTTATCTTAGGATTCTTCATTATTGTTTCTATATCAGCTTCTGTTCTTCTTATTGTGCTGAGATTAAACTGATTTGTCCTCTGTGTTAATTGGGCAACTCTAGATATTTCGTCTTCAACTACTTCATTTATATATACTTTTAGATTTAGCTCCTTTAAAAAATCCTCCAATGTAGCACTTGACCTTTGTACTTCTTGTCTTTGTCTTTCCACCTGATAAAGCTTTGTTCGTATTTTATCCTCATCTGTAACTTTTTCTTTATCAAATGCCCATACATGTTTCAAAAACATCGGTATTTGCTTTGGGTCTTCTGGTAGTTGCAGGGTTAGCACTTGTGGATTGTTTATCATCATTTCATAGCATTCCTTTTCATTGTCATCAATAAAAATGAAGCTGTCTATTCCAAGATTGAGTTCGTGTGCCAGTTCCCTTATGCCTATATATTTTGACTCCCAGTTTATTTTCCAGTTTGTTAGGTGCTCTCTTTTTAGTAGCATCTGCGAGTTCTGGTCAAATACTTCCCAGACATCTGCCTCATTGTTTTTGCTGCAAAGCACTATGAGCATTCCTTCATTATATTTTTGTATGAGAAGTTTTTGTATTTCTGCATACGGTTCTTCTACGGCTACCCCCAAGGCGCCATCCTCTCCGACTATACCTTTCCATAATGTATTGTCACAGTCTACTGCAATTACCTTAAATGGATTTGGTTTTGCTGCACATATTTTTCTTGCTATGGCAGTACCAAGGGCGGCATAATATTCATCACTAAAAGGCATATGACCTACCTTATCTGTTATTGGATTGAATATCTCTTCTATATTGTATAGCTCTGCAATTTCAGTAAAATCCAATAGACTTATATCATCCATGTCTTTGATTGCATCTTGGCATTCCTTGTTGAGATCCTTAATATAGTCTATAACTTCAGTACTAAGTCCTAAGTGAACAGCTATCGGGAATATCCCAACTATGTATTCTGAATTTTTTTCTTTATTTCTCAGTATATCTATAAGCTTTTCATAGTTGCTCCTGATTAATTCGCATTTTCCCTGATCACTGGATTTAGTGTCTCTGATCCAGTCTTCAAAGCGCACCATAATAAGGTTTATTCCTGTATTCTGAGATGTCATGCTATCCAAGTCTATCAGCTCCTGGAATACTTGATTGTATGGTGCAAACCTGATATTCACTGGCTCACCAAAATTCTCACACCACCAGCTTAAGTGCTCTTCCAATGGTTCAGCGGTAAAGGTTGATAAAATTACTGCATTAGTTGCTATATTGTCTTTTTCGTTGTATTCTCGTTTTGTCTCTATATTGTGTTTTTCCTCTGGACTGAAAATTTCTATATCTTCTATATTGGACTCTAAATTTGCAAGTGCTTTAACTATTAATAGCTCAAAATGTTTTGCCAGGTCCAGCATACTTTCGGCTTTGTATAAGCTGCTGTTATATTCTATGGAACCTTCACATTCATTTTTACTGTTTAACCCTATATCCAGCTTAAAATCCAAGGTAGAAGCTTCTCTATCCAGTTTATATGAAGATACTTGTAGATTATCAATTATTATATCTTCATTTAAATCTATTTCATTATGGAATATCAACATTGTATCGAATATGGGATTTCTGCGATTTCTCTGTGCACTAGCAGAATTCCGAACTATCTTGTCAAAGGGGTATTCCTGATTATTGTATATTTCTTGTAAAAGGTGGTTGTACGAGTGTATATATTCAATTACTTTTGTATTTGGTTCTACATTGCTTCTTATTGGTAAGAAGTTGATAAAAATACCTATCATATTTTCTAGTTCTGCATAGTTTCTGTTTGCGACAGTGGTACCTACTGTTATATCCTTTTGGTTACTGTACTTTGAAAGCAATATACTATATAGAGATAATAGTAGAGTGTTAAGTGTAGTATTCTCTTGTCTTCCTAGTTTCTCTAGCTGTTGTACTATGTCATTTGTAATTTTAAAGCGGACAGTATCTCCATCAAAAGCCTGCCAGTTCTTTTTGTCATAATCTAAGGGCATGTTTAAAGGTGATGTTTCGTTTTTAAAATTTTCTGCCCAATATTTTTCTTGTCTCTCAAGTCTTTTTGCATAGTATGGCTTTGCCATCCATTCTGAATAGTCTTTGTATTGAATTCTCAATTTTGGCAGCTCTATATCTTGATACAGCACAGCAAATTCCTTTATTAATATTCCCATGGATATACCATCAGATATGATATGGTGCATATCATACATTAATATATGCTTTTGAGGGTGCACTTTAACTAGCCCCACCCTAAGGAGTGGTGATTTAGATAGATCAAAGGCTATCTGGAAGCTTTTTACCTTTTCTTCTGCCTGTTCTTCTTCTATTTCGCTATACTCTATTTCAAAATCTACTTGTTTGTGTACTTTTTGTACTAGATTATCTTCAGTTATCTCAAAGCTGGTCCTCAAAGCTTCATGTCTATCTATTAGCCTTGCGAACACTTCTTTAAATTTCTGTAAGTTCAACGAACCTTCTATTACTAATGCTTTTGTTATATTATAGCTGGTGCTTTCTTTGTTCATTTGATTAAGTATATACATCCTCTTTTGGGCTGATGACATCTCATAGTATTCTTTTTCTTCTGCCAGGTCTATTGATGAGTATATGCTTTCTTCGCTGCCATTAATATACTCTGATATTCCTTTTATTGTAGGTGCTTTAAATATCTCCCTTAGTGGTATTTCTATATTTAATGCCTTATGTATTTTTGCGGCTAAATTCGCTGCTTTTAGTGAATGTCCTCCCAGTTCAAAGAAGTTATCATTGATGCCTATCTTCTCTATCTTCAGTATCTCCTGCCATATATTGACCAGTATTTCTTCTATTTCATTGGTTGGTGCTTCATAAACTGTTCCTGTGGATATATTTCCATCAGGTTCAGGTAGAGCTTTTCTATCTACCTTACCGTTTGCTGTTAGTGGCAGCTTCTCCAGCTGTATGAAGTAGGAGGGTATCATGTAGTCAGGTAGTTCCTTATCTAAGTGCTGTCTCAGCTCTGTCACTGTTATACTCTTGTCTTGAATTTGCTCTTTATCCAGAACAATATATGCACATAAATAGTTGTTTTGCTCTTCATCTTTTCTTGATATTACTATTGTTTCTTTTATTCCTTCATATTTCAAAAGTCTGCTCTCAATTTCTCCAAGCTCTATTCTGTGTCCTCTTATCTTTACCTGCTGGTCTATACGTCCCAAATACTCCATATTTCCATCTGACAGCATCCTTACTAAATCACCTGAACGATATAGCTTTTCTTCTGTTTCTAATGGATTCTCTGCAAACATGTTTGCTATGAATTTTTCAGCAGTCAGCTCTGGTCGCCTTAGATAGCCTCTGCATACTCCTGCACCTCCAACACATAATTCTCCAGGCACTCCGATTGGCAGCAGCTTAGCATTTTTATCTATTATATATGCTGTCAGTGTTGGTATTGGTTTTCCTATATTACTGATGTTCAGCCTTATATCCTCTTCTGTAATTTCCTTGTATGTTACATGTACTGTAGTTTCAGTAATTCCATACATATTTATAAGCTTTGTCTTCGGATATTTTTCATAGAACCGCTTTAACATGCCTGGCATTAGTGCTTCGCCGCCGAATATGACATATCTTATACTTAATTCACATTTTCCTGCTTTTTCATCTTCTTCAATCAGTCTATAGAATGCTGATGGAGTCTGGTTGAGAACTGTTACCTTCTCCTGTTCCAATACCTTGAGATATTCAGCTGTGTCTCTCGCAATAAGCTTTGGTATTACGATCAGCTTACCTCCGTATAATAATGCTCCATACATCTCCCATACTGAAAAGTCAAAGCAGTATGAATGGAACATTGTCCATACATCTTTATCTGTAAAGTCAAACAATGCTCTATCGTTGAAAAATAATCTTACTACATTCCTATGCTCTATCATTGCTCCTTTTGGTTTACCTGTTGTACCTGAGGTATATATGATATAGGCTAAATTGTCTGGCTTAGCTATAGCTTCTAGGTTGTTTTTATCTTCACGACAGGTTTCATATTCATCTAGTATTATAGTTTCTCCGCTATAGCTGATATCTGTGTTTACGCTTTTCTGTGTCAAAAGCATAATTGCTTCTGAATCCTCTAGCATATATTCTATTCTATCCTTTGGATACTCAGGGTCTATAGGTAGATATGCTCCTCCAGACTTCAATACACCCATTATACCTACTATCATATCTAAAGATCTTTCTACCATAATTGCAACAATACTATCTGACTTTACGCCCTTATATCTAAGTACTCTTGCCAGCTGATTTGCTCTTTCATTTAGCTCTCTATATGTAAAGCTCTTTTCTTCATATACTACTGCAATATTATCAGGGGTCTTCTCTACCTGTTCCTCAAAGAGCTGATGTATTGTTTTATCCTTTGGATAGTCTGCTTTTGTATTGTTGAAATCTATAAGTATCTGCTGTCTTTCTTCTTTTGTTAGTAATTCTACCTCTGACAGCTTAATATCTATATTTTGTGTCACTGCTTGTATTACATTTTCTAAGTGCTTATACATTCTTTCTATGGTAGCTTGGTTAAATAACTTTGTGCAGTATTGTATACTTATGCTTATACCACTTTCCAGCTCTACTGCAGTCATAGTCATATCAAATTTAGATATACTATTCTCAAACTTATATGGTTTTATCTTTATGCCTTCTACTACTGTTTCATTACTTTCCATATTTTGTAGTGCAAACACTACATCAAATACTGGATTTCTACTAAGTTCCCTTGCTACATTCAGCTTTTCTACCAGCCCTTCAAATTGATAATTCTGATTTTCATAGGCTTCTAATGCATTTTCTTTTACTTCTAGTAGGAACTCTTTAAAAGTCCTTTCTCCACTTGGATAGTTTCTCATTGCTAATGTGTTTACAAACATTCCTATTATATTTTCTAGGTCTGCATGAGGTCTTCCAGCTATAGGGCTCCCCACTATTATGTCTTCTTGTCCACTATATTTTGACAATAGTATATTAAAGGTACTCAGCAATACCATATACATAGTGGCTCCTGTAGATTTAGCTATTTGTCTTAGCTTATTTGTTTGCTCATTATCTATCTCGAATTTTATGGTAGTTCCCTCAAAGCTTTGTACTGCTGGTCTTTGGTAGTCTGTGGTCAGATTTAGTACAGGAATTTCTCCTTCAAATTTCCTTAACCAGTACTCTTCCTGAACCCTTAACTTTTCTGATTTAAATAGATTATTTTGCCATTCTGAGAAATCCTTATACTGTATTCTTAGCGGTTTTTGCTCTTCTCCTGTATATGCATTTGAGAATTCGTTTATGAGTATTCCCATGGATGTTCCATCGGATATTATATGGTGCATATCATACATAAGTATGTGCCTATTTGAGCGTACTTTTACAAGTCCTACTCTTAAAAGCGGCACCTTTGATAGGTCAAAAGCTCTTATAAAACCTTTTACTATCTCTTCTATTTCTTTGTCTTTTTCCGCCAAATACTCTTCTGGCTCAAATTCTACTTTTCTATATATTTTCTGCACTAAGCCTTCCTCTGCTATCTCAAAGCTGGTTCTTAATGCTTCATGCCTCTGTATCAGCATATTAAAGGCTTCTTTTAACCTTTCTACATCTAAGTCTCCTTCTAGCTCAAATATACCAGACATGTTATAGCTGGTACTGCTAGGCTCTAGCTGTTGTAATGTGTATATCCTCTTTTGTGCTGATGACATCTCATAGTATTCTTTTTCTTCTGCTGGTTCTATTGATGAGTATATGCTTTCTTCACTGCTTTTAATATACTCTGATATTCCCTTTATTGTAGGTGCTTTGAATATCTCTCTTAGTGATATTTCAATATTTAATGCCTTATGTATTTTTGCGGCTAAATTCGCTGCCTTTAGTGAATGTCCTCCTAATGCAAAGAAATTATCATTAATGCCTAGCTTCTCTACTCTAAGTACATCTTTCCATATAGCTGCCAGCTTCTCTTCATTACTGTTTCTTGGTGCTTCATACTCTGTCTCTGGGTTCGTATTTGTATTGATTTCTGCGAGTGCCTTGCGATCAAGCTTTCCATTAGGTGTAAGAGGAAGCTTATCCAGCAGAATGAAGTATGACGGTATCATATAATTAGGTAGTTCTTTTGCCAAGTATTCTCTCAGTTCATCAGATGTTGTTTCTATATCTGTACCAATAATATATGCACAAAGAGAGCTATCACCGTCAGAATCCGTCTTTGCTATTACTGCTACTTCTTTTACTTTTTCATGTTTTATCAGTTTACTTTCTATTTCCCCTAACTCAACCCTATAGCCTCTTATCTTGATCTGATAGTCTTTTCTCCCAATAAACTCAATGCTTCCGTCTCCCATCAAGCGACCAAGGTCTCCTGTCCAATATAAGTCACCCAAATCAGGGTCATATCCAAATACACTTTTTGTTTTTTCGGCATCCTTCCAATATCCTAGAGATATAAAAGGGCTTGCAATCAATATTTCACCTATCTTTAGAGGTTCTACTTCTTCACCCTCTTCATCAATGACATAGATTTCCGTTTCATCAACAACCTTACCTAATGTCATACCTTTAATATCCTCAGTTGGTGATATATGAAGACTGGAGTTGTAGGATGCTTCTGACTGTCCATATAAATTAACAAAGGTAGTGTTTTTAAAGTACCTTTGAGACATTGCAATATCATGTTCTATAACACTTTCTCCACCTAAAACAATAAACCTTAAATCAGGGTATTTGTCTTTTGATTCCAAAGTATTTATATAGTATCTATATAATGTTGGAACAGAATGCCATATAGTAATACCTTGATTTATCAACCATTCATTGAGTTCATCAATGTTAATCTGTTCTCTCACATTCAATGGGTATAGTGTGGCTCCGCTTAATAATGCGCTGTAAATATCCATTAATGCAGCATCATGGCTGAAGGAAGAAAACAAAGTCATCTTATCAGTAGCTGTTATTCGCATATCTTTTATATAGCTTTTTATAAAATGCTCCAAATTTCTATATGTCTGCATAACACCCTTAGGATTACCAGTCGACCCAGAGGTATAAAGTATATATGCCAGATTTTTTTCGTCTGAGTATTGCCCAATGTTTTCATCAGAAATAGTATTCTCGCATAAATCAATATTCATAATGCTTACTTCTGTTATTGCATGCTCTAATAATCTCTGTGCCAAATCCCAATTTCCGCTATTAGTTATTATTAAGCTTGCCTCACAATCCTTCAGCATATGAATGAGCCTGTTCTCTGGATATGTAGGGTCAAAAGGCACATAGGTTATCCCTGCTTTTACCGCTGCAACAGTACCCACAATCATATCTACACTATGCTCAAATAAGAGAATTGCCCTGGTCTTCGTATATATCAAATTATTACTACCATTATCTTGTATATAACTTATCTCATATCTGTCATCATTAATTTCTGACATAATCCTGCATGCAATACCATTAGATTTTCTATTCAACATATCATATGTTATTTCACCGCTTGCTGTTTTTACTGCTATATTATTAGGATGTTCGCACACTTGCTGCTCAAAAGTCTTGATTAACATTTGATTACCCCTTTCGGTATATATTTACAAGTTTGAGCTGTATTTAATATGCCAAGGCCTACATACCGCTCTTTGTAGCAACCAAATCTGATTTTTATTAATCTTGATTTGATTGCTTCTAAAAGTGTCTCTATTTCTTCCCAAACTTCTTTTTCTTTTTATTTTGTCTAAGTTCGCTTAATGGGGTATTGGGATTTCCTATAACTTGTTCAATAAATTGAATATATTGTTTAACTATATTTTCTATTACCATTTTGCTGTAATAATTAGAATGATAAACTACCAATAGTTCTATTCCGTTTGCATATTCTTTTACATAAAATACTATATCAAATTTAGCATTCTGAGTTTCTCCTATATGGTATGAGTTAAGGTTGTCCAAATACAGATTGTTAATTTGTCCTATATTCATCATATTAAAGAATACTGAAATCTTTGGATAGTTAATTTTCAACTCATCCACTAGCTCTTCAATTGGATAGTACTGATATTCCAATGCATCTACAGTATTATTTCCAATGACTTTTATTAAATCATTTAGTGAATATTCTGTGTGCACTTGATTTCTTAGGACTACAGTATTTACAAAATATCCCATGATATTCTTCAAATCGTCATGCTGCCTGCCCGAACCTGCAGTTGCAATTAATATATCCTGCTGCCCTGTCAACTCAGATAAATACATATTCAAAATAGTTATTAGTAGAGTAAATAAGCTAACACTGTTTTGCTTAGCTAAAAGCTTTAATTTGTCCTTCACTTCTTCAGAAATTATAGCTCTGTAGCCTTGACTCTTCTTGTCCCCCAGTTCTCCCAATGTATTGCTCACAGGTAGGTTAAGCATTGGCAATTCACCAGCCAATTGTCTTTTCCAGTACTCTCTGGCATTTTCACTTTGTTCTTTATTCATAATAAACTGGTTTTGCCAAGCTGCAAAATCTTTATATTGTATCCTTAGGGGCTCTAGATTTACATCTTCACAATTCTTATAAGAATTATATAAATAATTAAACTCATTCCCTAGTACATCTAATGACCAGCCATCACTAATTATATGATGCATTATACATACAAACTCAAATGATGCTTCTCCATACTTTAGCATACAAGCCCTGAAAAGTGGACTTTCCTCCAAATTAAATGGTCTGCTTAGCTCTTCTACTATTTTTTGTTTCTCTAGCATTAATTCTTGATCTTGTAAGGTACTGAGATCGTACATTTTTATGTTGATTTCTATATTTTTGCTTATGATTTGTGCTGGATTTTCATCTATTACCTTAAAGTATGTCCGCATGCTCTCATGCCTCTCAGCAAGCTTGTGTATGACTCTTTCTACAACAGCCATATCAACATCTTCATTTATACATATATTTACCGGTAAATTATATGCATTTGTATCTGGCTCTATCTGATTTATTAACCACAGTCTTTTCTGCGAATATGATAATTCATAGTATTCCTGCTCAGCTAGTCGTACAATTTCCTTAAATTGAGATATATTGTTATTACTCAAAAACTTACTGAATTGGCTAATAGTAGGAAACATAAATAAACTATTTAACTTTACATCAATACTAAATCTCTTATGAATAAGATTCACTATCCTTACAGCTTTTAATGAATGTCCACCAAGCTCAAAGAAGTTATCATTGATACCTATCTTCTCTACTCCAAGTACCTCTCTCCATATATCTACCAGCTTCTCTTCATTACTGTTTCTTGGCGCTTCATACTCCGTTTCTATAGCTATATTTCCACCTGGCTCAGGTAGTGCCTTTCTGTCTACCTTTCCGTTGGGTGTCAATGGAAGCTTCTCCAGTTCTACAAAGTAGGAGGGTACCATATATTCCGGCAATACTTTGGATAAATATTCCCTTAATTCTTTAACAGTCAGTGCTTCATCGCAAACTATATAGGCACATAAGTATTTATCGCTATTTTCATCTTCCTTGGCGATTACTATTGCTTCTTTCACCGAATCATGGCTTAACAGTTGATTTTCTATTTCTCCCAGCTCTATCCTGTAGCCTCTGATTTTTACCTGTTGGTCTATTCTGCCTAAGAATTCAATATTACCATAGGTTAGCCATCTTGCTAAATCACCTGTACGGTACATTCTTGTTCCATGTTCAAAAGGATTATCTACAAACTTTTCTGCCGTCAAATCCAATCTATTTAAATAACCTCTTGCCAATCCGTCTCCTGCAATACATAATTCTCCTGGTACACCTACAGGCTGTAAATGATTGTTACTGCCCAAAATATATGCCTTCACATTTTGCATGGGCTTGCCAATAGGTATGTTATCGTATTTTTCCTGAGGCCTAACGGAATATTGAGTCGCATAAATAGTAATTTCCGTTGGTCCATATATATTTTCCAGTTTTGCTTCCTTAACTTTTCCATAGAAATTTTCTACTATATTACTGCTAAGAGCTTCTCCTGCCGCCATAACATATTGAAGCCTGCCTAATTCGCAATTCTTCGTCAGCTGCTCTAACCACAGATTTAACATAGACGGTACAAAGTTGATGTGGGTAATACCTTTTTCTACAATGGTTTTTGTGATTTCCATTGGATCTTTCTCCTGACCCTGAGGCAATATTTCCAGTCTGCCTTGCCCTACAAACCACCCAAATAGCTCTGTTACCGATACGTCGAAGGTATATTCCGTCTTCAGCAAATAAGCATCTTCTTCTTTGATAGGGTATGCCTTTTGTAATGCTGTCAAAGTGTTAAGTGCATTTTTATGCTCTATCATGACACCTTTCGGTTTGCCTGTAGAACCAGATGTATAGATAATATAGGCTAAGCTATCTGAAGCATTGACTTTACCCAGGTTTTCACCTTCACCTTGATACAAGCTTGCTTCATCTAAATCAACCTGTTCTATTTGATACTGCAATTTGCTACTCACTCCATGATGCGTTAACAGCAGCTTTGCTTGGCTATCTTCCAGCATATACTGTATCCTATCTGTCGGATAGTCGGGACTTATTGGGAGATACGCGCCTCCTGCCTTTAAGATACCCATTATACCTACTATCATCTCTAAAGATCTTTCTACCATTATTGCAACTATACAGTCGCTGACATTATTGTCAGAGCCTACGCCCTTATCTCTAAGTACTCTTGCCAGCTGGTTTGCTCTCTCGTTTAGTGCCCTGTAAGTGAGACTCTTTTCCTCATATACTACTGCAATATTGTTAGGGATTCTCTCAACCTGTTCCTCAAACAACTGTTGTATTGTCTTATCCTTTGAATAATCTGTCTTTGTGTCATTGAAGTCTATTAATATTTTATTTTTTTCTTCTTCTGTTAATATCTCTACTTCTGATAGTTTTATATCTATATTTTCTGTCACTGCTTGTATTATGTTCTCTAAATGTTTGTACATTCTCTCAATCTTAATCGTGTTAAATAACTTATTACAATATTGTATGCTTATGCAAATGCTATTTTCTAATTCCATTGCATTCATAGTTATATCGAATTTGGATATCTTATTCTGTGATTTATGTGTTCTAATAGTCAGTTCCTCAAGTTCTACTTCATTCATATCCATATTCTGCAACACAAACATTACATCAAATACTGGATTCCTGCTTAAGTCCCTTGGTACATTCAGCTTCTCTACCAGCTTTTCGAACTGATAGTCTTGGTTCTCATATGCTCCTAATGCATTCTCTTTTACTTCTCTCAGGAACTCCTTAAAGCTCTTTTCTCCACTGGGATAATTTCTCATTGCCAAGGTATTTACAAACATTCCTATGATATTTCCCAGATCTGCATGGGTTCTTCCTGCGATTGGACTTCCCACTATTATATCTTCTTGTGCACTATATTTTGATAATAGTATATTAAGAGTACTTAGTAAGACCATATACATAGTACTGCCTGTGGCTTTAGCTATTTGTCTCAGCTTATTTGTTTGCTCATTATCTATCTCAAATTGTATAGTAGCTCCCTCAAAGCTTTGTACTGCTGGTCTTGGGTAGTCTGTTGGAAGATTTAGTACAGGAATTTCTCCTTCAAATTTTCTTAACCAGTATTCTTCCTGTGCCTTTATACTATCGCCTCTAAACAGCTCATTTTGCCATTCTGAAAAGTCCTTATATTGTATCCTTAGAGGTGTCAGTTCTTCTCCTGCATATATCTTTGAGAATTCCTCTATTAGTATCCCTGTGGATACTCCGTCAGATATTATGTGATGCATATCAAACATTAATATATGCTTGCTTATGTTCACTTTAACAAGCCCCACTCTTAGAAGTGGCGTCTGTGATAAGTCAAAAACTCTTATGAAACCTTTTACTATCTGTTCTATTTCATTGTCTTCATCTGTCTCATACTCTTCTATCTCAAATTCTACTTGCTTATATACTTTCTGTACTAAGTCTCCATCTACTACTTCAAAGCTGGTTCTTAATGCTTCATGTCTCTGTATCAGCTTAATAAAGGCAGTTTTTAACTGTTCTACATCTAAGTCTCCTTCTAACTCCAGTACTCCAGGCATGTTGTAGCTGGTACTATTGAGATCAAACTGCTGTAGTGTGTATATTCTCTTTTGAGCTGATGATAACTCATAATATTCTTTTTCTTCAACTACCTTAATTGCGCTGTATATACTTTGCTTTGTATTTTTTACATAGTCAGCTAAACCTTTTATTGTAGGTGTTTTAAACATCTCTCTTAAAGGTACTAACACATTTAATTCCTTATTAATTTTTGCTACTATACTTATCGCCTTTAAAGAGTGTCCTCCAAGTTCGAAGAAGTTATCATTCGCTCCAATCTTTTCTATGCCTAGTACCTCTTGCCATATATTTACCAGCTTTTCTTCTATTTCATTTGTCGGTGCAACATATTCTGTTCCTGTGTTTATGCTTCCATCAGGCTCTGGTAATGCCTTCCTGTCTATCTTTCCGCTTAGAGTTAGTGGTAGTTTTTCAAGCTGAATAAAATATGTCGGTATCATATATTCAGGCAAATCCTTTGCTAGATACTCTCTTAGCTCACTAATTACATACTCTCTTGTGCCACACAAATATGTGCATAAATAGCTGTTTCCGCTTTTATCTTCTCTCGCTATTACTATTGCTTCTTCTATTCCTTCATAGCTTAGAATTTTAGTCTCTATTTCTCCCAGTTCTATTCTAAAGCCTCTTACCTTTACTTGGTGGTCAACCCTGCCTAAGAACTCTATGTTGCCATCAGGTAACCATCTTACTAAGTCTCCCGTTTTATACATTCTTTGTCCATGAACAAATGGATTTTCCATAAAGCTCTCTGTTGTTAGTTCTCCCCTGTTTAGGTATCCTCTTGCCAACCCATCTCCTGCTATATAGAGTTCCCCTGGTATTCCTATTGGCTGTAGGTTTTTATTTTTATCTAGTATATATGCTTGTACATTATTTATTGGTTGACCTATAGATAAATTGTTAGCTGCTTCTTCAATATTTTTAACTAATAATCTGACACAAGTAACTGTAGTTTCTGTCGGTCCATATTCGTTATAGAAATCACAATATTCACTCCAATATTTAGCTAAATCTACAGGGCATATATCTCCTCCTGCTACTACTCGCTTTAACTTATATTCTTTTCTATATTTAATGTTTTTCAAGAATGCTGGTACTGCGTTAAAGTGTGTCACTTCATGCTTTATTAAATATTCTTCAAAGGCTTGTACATTTAGTATTGTTTCTTTATTTATTAATACTAAAGCAGCTCCGCTTAATAATGCTATAAACATCTGCTCTATTGATGCATCAAAGCAAATTGTTGAGAACTGTAATATTCTATCTTCCTCATTAACCCCAAATTGTGCTATTTGTGAGGATATTAGATTAACTAATGCTTTATGCTCTATCATTACTCCTTTTGGTTTACCTGTGCTTCCTGAGGTATATATGATATATGCCAAAGCATTTGCTTTGTTTATTTTTACAGCATTACTATTTACAATATTATATTGTAAGTCTTCTATTATTATCGTTTCTCTGTCAAATTCAATATTCTTAGTTAAGTGCGACTGAGTAAGTAATATTTCTGTGTTACTGTCGGACAGCATGTATTCTATTCTATCCTTAGGATACTCTGGATCTATTGGAAAATATGCTCCTCCAGCCTTTAATATAGCCATTATTCCTACTATCATATCTAAGGATCTGTCTACCATTATTCCTATGATACTGTCTGCTTTTACTCCCTTATTTTGTAATATTACTGCCAGCTTGTCTGCTTTTGTATTTAACTCTTTATAGGTAAGTCTTGTGTCTTCATATTCTACTGCTATGTTGTCCGGTGTCTTTTCTACTTGTTCTTCAAACAGTTGATTTATTGTCTTATAGCTTGGACAAGCCATCTTTGTATTGTTAAAGTCTACTAAAATCTTATGCTTTTCTTCATCAGACAGCGTTTCAAGCTCTGATAGCTTTAGGTTTATATTACTTGCTATGCTGTTTAGTATATTTACTAAGTGCTTACTCATACTTTCTATTGTTTGTCTGCTATATAATTTTGTACAGTAATTGAAGTTAAAGCCTATATAATCCTCTGATTCTACTGCTATTATAGTCAAATCAAATTTTGATATATTGTTTTCTGTATCATATGGTTTTATTTTTAATTCTCCTATTGATACTTCCTTCATATCTAAATTATGCATAGAAAACATTACATCAAACAGTGGGTTTCTGCTTAAATCCCTTGTTAGATGCAACTTGTCTATCAGCTCTTCAAATTGATAATCTTGATTTTCAAAGGCTTGTAATGAGCTTGATTTTACTTCTTCTAAGAATTCCATAAAGGTTTTATTTCCTACAGGATAATTTCTCATAGCTAAAGTGTTTACAAACATACCCATTATGTTTTCTAAATCTGCATGTGGTCTACCTGCTATCGGACTTCCAATTATTATATCTTCCTGTCCACTATATTTTGAAAGTAACACATTGCAGGCTGATAGCAGTACCATATACATAGTACTTCCTGCTTCTTTTGCTATTTGCTTTAGCTTGCCTGTTAGCTCTTCACTTAGCTCAAAGCTTATATTATCTCCTTCAAAGCTTTGTATACTTGGTCTTTGATAGTCTATTGGCAGGTTAAGCACAGGTATTTCGTCACCAAATGTCTTTAGCCAATACTCCTCTTGCTTTTTAATTTCTCCTGATTTAAACATTTCATTCTGCCATGCTGCAAAGTCTTTATATTGTATTCTTAAAGCTGTCAGTTCCTTACCATCATATAACTCCATAAATTCCTTGGTCAGTATACCCATGGATACACCATCAGATATTATATGGTGCATGTCTATCATCAAAATATGTTCTTCATCCTTGATTTTAGCCAGTGTCACTCTGATAAGTGGTACTTTACTTAAATCAAAGGCTTTTACAAACTCTGCTACTATTTCACTTGCCCTTTCTTCATCTGCTTCTGTGTATTCTACTTCAAAGCTTACAGTCTTATGCACTATCTGTACAGGTTCTTCATTTATTATCTCAAAGGAGGTTCTTAGTGCTTCATGTCTTTGTATTAATTCGTTAAAGATTTTTTCAAGTTTAGCCTTATCAAGCCCTCCCACTAAGATCATAACCATTGGCATGTTATAACTTATACTGTTTTCTTCAAATTGCTGTAGTGTGTATATTCTCTTTTGTGCTGAGGATAACTCATAATATTCTTTTTCTTCAACTACCTTAATTGAGCTGTATATACTTTGCTTTGTATTTTTTACATAGTCAGCTAAACCTTTTATTGTAGGTGTTTTAAACATCTCTCTTAAAGGTACTAACACATTTAATTCCTTATTAATTTTTGCTACTATACTTATCGCCTTTAAAGAGTGTCCTCCAAGTTCAAAGAAGTTATCATTCGCTCCGATCTTTTCTATTCCTAATACCTCTTGCCATATACTTACCAGCTTTTCTTCTATTTCATTTGTCGGTGCAACATATTCTGTCCCAGTGTTTATGCTTCCATCAGGCTCTAGCAGTGCTTTACGGTCTACCTTTCCACTTAGAGTTAGTGGTAGTTTTTCAAGCTGAATAAAATATGTTGGTATCATATATTCAGGCAAATCCTTTGATAGATACTCTCTTAGCTCACTAATTACAAACTCTCTTGTGCCACACAAATATGTACATAAATAGCTGTTTCCGCTTTTATCTTCTCTCGCTATTACTATTGCTTCTTCTATTCCTTCATAGCTTAGAATTTTAGTCTCTATTTCTCCCAGTTCTATTCTAAAGCCTCTTACCTTTACTTGGTGGTCAACCCTGCCTAAGAACTCTATGTTGCCATCAGGTAACCATCTTACTAAGTCTCCCGTTTTATACATTCTTTGTCCATGAACAAATGGATTTTCCATAAAGCTCTCTGTTGTTAGTTCTCCCCTGTTTAGGTATCCTCTTGCCAACCCATCTCCTGCTATATAGAGTTCTCCTGGTATTCCTATTGGCTGTAGGTTTTTATTTTTATCTAGTATATATGCTTGTACATTATTTATTGGTTGACCTATAGATAAATTGTTAGCTGCTTCTTCAATATTTTTAACTAATAATCTGACACAAGTAACTGTAGTTTCTGTCGGTCCATATTCGTTATAGAAATCACAATATTCACTCCAATATTTAGCTAAATCTACAGGGCATATATCTCCTCCTGCTACTACTCGCTTTAACTTATATTCTTTTCTATATTTAATGTTTTTCAAGAATGCTGGTACTGCGTTAAAGTGTGTCACTTCATGCTTTATTAAATATTCTTCAAAGGCTTGTACATTTAGTATTGTTTCTTTATTTATTAATACTAAAGCAGCTCCGCTTAATAATGCTATAAACATCTGCTCTATTGATGCATCAAAGCAAATTGTTGAGAACTGTAATATTCTATCTTCCTCATTAACCCCAAATTGTGCTATTTGTGAGGATATTAGATTAACTAATGCTTTATGCTCTATCATTACTCCTTTTGGTTTACCTGTGCTTCCTGAGGTATATATGATATATGCCAAAGCATTTGCTTTGTTTATTTTTACAGCATTACTATTTACAATATTATATTGTAAGTCTTCTATTATTATCGTTTCTCTGTCAAATTCAATATTCTTAGTTAAGTGCGACTGAGTAAGTAATATTTCTGTGTTACTGTCAGACAGCATGTATTCTATTCTATCCTTAGGATACTCTGGATCTATTGGAAAATATGCTCCTCCAGCCTTTAATATAGCCATTATTCCTACTATCATATCTAAGGATCTGTCTACCATTATTCCTACGATACTGTCTGCTTTTACTCCCTTATTTTGTAATATTACTGCCAGCTTGTCTGCTTTTGTATTTAACTCTTTATAGGTAAGTCTTGTGTCTTCATATTCTACTGCTATGTTGTCCGGTGTCTTTTCTACTTGTTCTTCAAACAGTTGATTTATTGTCTTATAGCTTGGATAAGCCATCTTTGTATTGTTAAAGTCTACTAAAACCTTATGCTTTTCTTCCTCAGACAGCATTCCAAGCTCTGATAGCTTTAATTTTGTATTGCTTGTTATACTGTTTAGTATATTTACTAAGTGATTACTCATACTTTCCATTGTTTGTCTGCTATATAATTTTGTACAGTAATTAAAGTTAAAGCCTATATAATCCTCTGATTCTACTGCTATTATAGTCAAATCAAATTTTGATATATTGTTTTCTGTATCATATGGTTTTATTTTTAATTCTCCTATTGATACTTCCTTCATATCTAAATTATGCATAGAAAACATTACATCAAACAGTGGGTTTCTGCTTAAATCCCTTGTTAGATGCAACTTGTCTATCAGCTCTTCAAATTGATAATCTTGATTTTCAAAGGCTTGTAATGAGCTTGATTTTACTTCTTCTAAGAATTCCATAAAGGTTTTATTTCCTACAGGATAATTTCTCATAGCTAAAGTGTTTACAAACATACCCATTATGTTTTCTAAATCTGCATGTGGTCTACCTGCTATCGGACTTCCAATTATTATATCTTCCTGTCCACTATATTTTGAAAGTAACACATTGCAGGCTGATAGCAGTACCATATACATAGTACTTCCTGCTTCTTTTGCTATTTGCTTTAGCTTGCCTGTTAGCTCTTCACTTAGCTCAAAGCTTATATTATCTCCTTCAAAGCTTTGTATACTTGGTCTTTGATAGTCTATTGGCAGGTTAAGCACAGGTATTTCGTCACCAAATGTCTTTAGCCAATACTCCTCTTGCTTTTTAATTTCTCCCGATTTAAATATCTCATTTTGCCAAGCTGTAAAATCCTTGTATTGTATTTTTAATTCTGCTAGCTTTTTGCCATCATAAAGCTCCATAAATTCCTTAGTTAAGATTCCCATAGATGCTCCATCCGAGATTATATGGTGCATGTCTATCATTAGTACATGTTCTTCGTCGTTGATTTTAACAAGTGCCACTCTGATTAATGGTGTTTTGCTTAAATCAAAATATTTTACAAACCCTGCTACTATTTCTTCAGCCTTTTCCTTGTCTGCTTCTGTGTACTCTATTTTAAAGCTTATTTTCTTATGCACTATCTGTACTGGCTCTCCATTTATTATCTCAAAGGAGGTTCTTAGTGCTTCGTGTCTTTGTATTAATTCATTAAAGATTTTTTCAAGTTTAGCCTTGTCTAGCTCTCCTTCTAATGCCATAATCATTGGAATGTTATAGCTTGTACTGTTTTCTTCTAATTGCTGCAAAGTATACATTCTCTTTTGAGCTGAGGATAATTCATAATACTCGTTTCCCTCCACTGGCTCAATTCTGCTATATATACTTTGTTTAGTATTTTTCACATAGTAAGCTAAGCCCTTTATTGTAGGTGCTTTAAATAGCTCTCTTAAAGGTACTGATACATTTAGCTCCTTATTAATTTTTGCTGATATGTTTATTGCTTTTAGAGAATCTCCTCCCAGTTCAAAGAAGTTATGATTTATTCCGACCTTTTCGATTCCTAGTACTTCTTGCCATATTTCTGCAAGCTTTTCTTCTATTTCATTCCTTGGTGCAACATATTCTACCCGTGTATTTACACTTCCATTAAGCTCTGGCAAGGTCTTCCTGTCTATCTTTCCATTTGCTGTCAATGGCAGCTTGTTCTAGCTGTATGAAGTATGACGGCATCATATATTCTGGAAGCTCTTTTAATAGATATTCTCTTAGCTCGCTTATTGTAAATTCTCTAGCTCCTGTTATATATGCACATATATACTTATTTCCTTCTGCTTCCCTTGCTATTACTATTGCTTCTTCTATACCTTCATAGCTTAGAAGCCTTGCTTCTATTTCTCCTAGCTCTATTCTAAATCCCCTTATTTTAACTTGATGATCTATTCTGCCTAAGAATTCTATGTTTCCAGCTTCTGTCCATCTTACCAGGTCACCTGTTTTGTATAGCTTCTGAGTCATATCATAAGGGTTGTCAACAAACTTCTCCGCTGTTAATTCTGCTCTGTTTAAGTATCCTCTTGTTACTCCTGCGCCTGATATGCACAGCTCTCCTAATACCCCTACTGGTACAGCTTTGCTGTATTTATCTAATATATAGACCGTTGCGTTTGATATTGGATAGCCTATTGATACTATAGGTGATTTTATTTCCATATTGCTTGTTACAGAAAGCATCGTTGTTACATCGCAACATTCCGTTGGTCCATATACATTGTTTATTATGCAGTTTTTGTTATATTTACTATAGTATTCTTCTACTAGCTCTGTGGATAGTGCTTCTCCACCTATAACAAACTGCTTTATACCAATATTATCAGTTTGTTTCTCTAAAGAAGTTAACATTTTTAAATGTGTTGGTGTTCCATCTGCTATATCTATAGAGTTATTAGCATAATAATCAAATAGCTTGTATCCATCAAATCTTGTATCCTCTGGTATTATGCATAGTGTATGTCCTAATAATAAGGACGGGAATATTTGTTTTACTGATGCATCAAATACATATGGTGATACCATTGATACCTTTAGGTTTTTATTTTCTTTATAGATTCTTTCTATTAGACCATATACTAGGTTTACTAGGTTTTTATGTTCTACCATTACGCCCTTTGGTTTTCCTGTAGAACCTGAGGTGTAGATTGTGTAAACTAAGTTATTTTCTGTGTTTATGTTATCTAGGTTGCTATTATCTTCGCTATATATGCTCTTATCTGTTAAATCTATTATATCTACTCCAAAATCACCTTTATTTATAAGGTGTGTTTGTGTTATTAATATATTAGCTTTACTATCCTCAAGCATATAGGCTATTCTGTCATTTGGGTATTCTGGATCTATTGGCAGATATGCTCCACCAGCCTTTATAATACCCATTATGCCTGTTATCATTTCAGCTGATCTTTCTACCATTATTGCTACTATACTATCAGCTTTTACTCCCTTGCTTCTTAGTATTCTTGCTATTTGATTAGACCTTTCGTTTAAGCTGTTGTAGGTTAAGCTTTCGTCCTCATATACAACCGCTACAGCGTTTGGTGTACTTTGCGCTTGCTCTTCAAATAGCTCATGGATTGTTTTATGCTTTGGATAGTCTGCTTTTGTATTGTTAAACTCTACAAGTAGCTGTTGCTTTTCTTCTTTAGTCAGCATTTCTACTTCTGATATATTTTGATTTATGTTATTTGATATAGCTTCTAATATGTTTGTAAAATGCTTTATAAGCTTTTCTATAGTCTTTTTACCGAATAATCTAGTGCAGTAATTTAAGTTAAAGCCTATATTGTCCTCTGATTCTACTGCTGTTAATGTCATATCAAATTTGGATATATTGTTTTCTGCATTGTATGGACTTATCTTTAATTCTCCTATTGATATTTCTTTATTCTCTACATTGTGCATTGAGAACATTACATCAAACAGTGGGTTCCTGCTTAAGTCTCTCGTTATGCTTAGCTTGTCTATTAGCTCTTCAAATTGGTAATCTTGACCCTCAAAAGATGATAGTGAGTTTGCTTTTACTTCTCCTAAGAATTCCTTGAAGGTTTTATTTCCTGCTGGGAAGCTTCTCATAGCTAAGGTATTTACAAACATACCCATTATGTTCTCTAAGTCTGCATGTAGTCTTCCTGCTATAGGGCTTCCTATTACTATGTCCTCTTGTCCGCTGTATTTTGACAGCAATATATTGCAGGCTGATAACAGCACCATGTACATGGTACTTCCTGTTTCCTTTGCTATTTGCTTTAGCTTACCTGTCAGCTCGTAATTTAGCTCAAAGCTTAGATTGTCTCCTTCAAAGCTTTGTATGCTTGGTCTTTGATAGTCTGTCGGCAGATTAAGTACAGGTATTTCGCCTTCAAATGTTTTTAGCCAGTATTCTTCTTGTTTCTTGATTTCTCCTGATTTAAACAGCTTATTTTGCCATTCTGCAAAGTCCTTGTACTGTATTCTCAGCTTTGACAGTTCCTTACCACCATATAGCTCTGCAAATTCCTTAGTCAGTATTCCCATAGATACACCATCAGAGATTATGTGGTGCATGTCTATCATAAGTACATGTTCTTTTTCATTAATTTTAACCAGTGCCACTCTGATAAGTGGTACTTTACTTAAATCAAAGACCTTTACAAAGCCTCTGATACTTTCTTGTATCACTGTTTCACTTTCTGCTTCTATATATACATAATCACTTATATGGAAAGCCACTGCCTGATGCACTATCTGTACGATTTCTTCGTTTCTTAGACCAAAGGATGTTCTTAAGGCTTCATGCCTTTGTATCAGTTGTTTAAAGATATTCTCCAGCTTTTGTTTGTCCAGCGATCCTTTTAGTCTTAATACTATCGGCATGTTGTAGCTGGTACTTTCTAGGTCAAATTGCTGTAGTGTATACAGTCTCTTTTGCGCTGATGAAGCCTTGTAGTATTCTTTTTCTTCTACTGGCTCTATCTTTGCATAAGTTACTTTTTCTTTTTCTTTAATTGCTGCTGCCAATTCTTTGATTGTAGGTTCTTGGAATATTTCCTTTAATAATATTTCTACTTCCAGTTCCTTTTGTATCTTTGCCACCATACTGGTTGCTTTTAAGGAATGTCCACCTAGTTCAAAGAAGTTATCTCTTATACCTATCTTGTCTATCTTTAATATTTCCTGCCAGATAGTTACTAGCTTTTCTTCTACTGCATTTGTTGGTGCTTCATAGGTTATACCACTTGCCATACTTCCGTCCGGCTCTGGCAGTGCTTTCCTATCTATCTTGCCATTGGCTGTTAGGGGTAGTTTCTCCAGCTGTACAAAGTAGGAAGGTATCATATATTCTGGTAGTTCCTTTGCCAAGTGCTGTCTAAGCTCTCCTACTGTAAAGTCTCTTTCTCCTACAATGTATGCACATAAGTATCTGCTTCCGCTGTTATCTTCTTTTGCAGTTATAATTACTTCTTTAACTGCTTCATAACTTAACAGTTGGGTTTCTATTTCTCCCAGTTCTATCCTGTAGCCTCTGATTTTTACTTGATGGTCTATTCTGCCTAGGAATTCTATATTGCCATCGGACAGCCACCTTGCTAAATCACCTGTGCGGTACATTTTTGTTCCTAGCTCAAAAGGGTTGTCTATAAATTTCTCTACTGTCAATTCTGCTCTATTCAGGTATCCCCTTGCCAAGCCATCTCCTGCTATACATAGTTCCCCTGCCACTCCTATTGGACATAGCTTTTTACTGCTGTCCAATATATATGCCTTTACATTTTGCATTGGCTTACCAATGGATATATTATTGTAAAGTTTGTTTTTCTCTATAGCACAGCTTGTTGCATAGATAGTAATTTCTGTAGGTCCATATATATTTTCCAGTCTTGCCTGTTTCTCTTCTTTATAAAAGCTTTCTGTTGTACTGCTTGATAAGGCTTCTCCTGCTGCCATGACATATTTTAGCTTACTTTGCTGTTGTCTAATGCCTTTTCCTAATTCCTCAATCCATAGATTGAGCATGGATGGTACAAAGTTTATATGAGTAATGCTTCTTTCTTCTATTACTTTCGTTATTTCTCTTGGGTCTTTCTCTTTGCCCTGTGGGAGTATCTCTAGTCTTCCTTTTCCCATAAACCATCCAAATAGCTCTGTTACCGATACATCAAAGGTATAGGTGGTCTTTAGCAGATATGCATCTTCTTCATTAACTGGATATGCTTTTTCCAAGCCTGTCAAAGTATTAATTACGTTCCTATGCTCTATCATTACGCCTTTTGGTTTACCTGTAGAGCCTGATGTGTATATCACATATGCCAGACTGCCTGCATCATATGCTTTATTCAGATTGCTGCTTTCGCCTTGATATAGACTTTCTTCATCCAGATTTATTTGCTCTATGACATCTCCTATTTTGCTTCCTAACCCCTTGTGAGTTAATAGTATCTTGGTCTGACTATCTGCTAGCATATATTGCGTTCTGTCTGTTGGATATGCTGGATCTATAGGCAGATAGGCTCCTCCTGCTTTCAATATGCCCATAATGCCTATTATCATTTCTAATGACCGTTCTACCATTATCCCTACTATGCTGTCTGTGGATACACCCTTTGTCAATAATACCCTTGCTAACTGGTTGGCTCTTTCGTTCAGTTCACTATAGGTTAACTGCTTGGCTTCATATACTACCGCTATGTTGTCGGGGATCTTTTGTACTTGTGCTTCGAACAGTTCATGTATAGTCTTATCCCTTGGGTAGTCTGCTTTTGTATTGTTGAATACTTCTAGTAGCTGTTCTTTCTCCTGCATACTTATATAATCTATTTCGCCTAGCTTTATTTCTTGATTCTTTGTAATTGCTTTCAATATATTTATATAATGCTTTGCTAGTCTTTCTATTGTTTCTTTCTCAAATAGCTTTGTACAATATTCTAGCTTAAGCCTTAATTTGTCTTCTGCTTCTTCTGCATTTAATGAGATATCAAATTTGGATATTTTGTTTTCTGCATCATAGTAGCTTATTTCTAGTCCTTCTATGCTCCTGCTTTCTATATTCATATTCTGCATAACAAACATTACATCAAATATTGGGTTACGACTGAGATCTCTTCTTACATTAATCTTATCTACCAGTTCTTCAAATTGGTATTCCTGATTTTCATATGCTGTTAGTGTATTTTCTTTCACTTCTCTTAAGAATTCACTAAAGGTCTTGTTACTTTCTGGGAAGTTCCTCATAGCTAAGGTATTTACAAACATTCCAATTATGTTTTCCAAATCTCCGTGGGTTCTTCCTGCAATAGGACTGCCTATTATGATGTCTTCTTGACTGCTGTATTTGGATAATAGTATGTTATATGCTGATAACAACAGCATGTACATGGTCGTTCCTGTTTGATTTGCTAATCTATTGAGCTTTTTAGTTGTTTCTTTGTCCAGTTCAAAATCAATGTTGTCTCCTTCAAAGCTTTGTTGAACAGGTCTCGGATAGTCCGTTGACATATTAAGTATTGGTAGCTCATCACTAAACCGTTCTCCCCAGTATGCTTCTTGTTTTTGCATTTTTCCGGTCTCTATCATTTCATTCTGCCATGTTGAATAGTCTTTGTATTGTATTGTTAAGTCAGTTAAAGCTTCTCCTTCATATAGTTCTATAAAGTCTTTTGTCAATATACCCATGGATACTCCATCGGTTATAATATGGTGCATATCAATCATGAGTATATGCTCAGCCTGACGTGCTTGCTTTTCTTTTGCATAAGACATAAGCCCTACCCTTAAAAGGTGTGCTTTGCTTAAATCAAAAGCTTTTACAAAGTCTTTGATATTTTCTTGTATTTCTGCTTCACTTTCTGTTTCTATGTATCCATAATCACTTATTGAGAAAGCTACTTCCTTATGCACTATTTGTACGATTTCTTCGTTTCTTATTTCAAAGGATGTCCTTAAGGATTCATGCCTTTGTATCAGCTGTTTAAAGATATCCTCCAGTTTTTGTTTGTCAAGTTCGCCTTTTAGTTTCAGTACCATCGGCATATTGTAGCTGGTACTTTCTAGGTCAAATTGCTGTAGCGTATACAGTCTCTTTTGCGCTGACGAAGCCTTGTAGTATTCTTTTTCTTCTACTGGCTCTATCTTTATGTAAGCTGCTTTCTCTTTTTCTTTTATTTTGTCTGATATTTCTTTGATAGTAGGTCCTTGGAATATTTCCTTTAATAATATTTCTACTTCCAGCTCTTTTTGTATCTTTGCCACCATACTGGTTGCTTTTAAGGAATGTCCACCTAGTTCAAAGAAGTTATCTCTTATGCCTATCTTGTCTATCTTTAATATTTCCTGCCAGATAGTTACTAGCTTTTCTTCTATTGCATTAGCTGGTGCTTCATAGGTTATACCACTTGCCATGCTTCCATCTGGCTCTGGCAGTGCTTTCCTATCTATCTTGCCATTGGCTGTTAGGGGTAGCTTCTCCATTTGTACAAAGTAGGAAGGTATCATATAGTCTGGTAGTTCCTTTCCCAAGTGCTGTCTAAGCTCTCCTACTGTAAAGTCTCTTTCTCCTACAAGGTATGCACATAAGTATTTGCTTCCGCTGTTATCTTCTTTTGCAGTTACAATTACTTCTTTAACTCCTTGATAGCTTAACAGTTGGGTTTCTATTTCTCCCAGCTCTATTCGATAGCCTCTGATCTTTACCTGATGGTCTATTCTGCCTAAAAATTCTATATTGCCATCTGACAACCATCTTGCTAAATCACCTGTACGGTACATTTTTGTTCCTAGCTCAAAAGGGTTGTCTATAAATTTCTCTGCTGTCAATTCCGTTCTATTTAGATATCCCCTTGCCAAACCTTCTCCTGCTATACATAGTTCCCCTGCCACTCCTATTGGACATAGCTTGTTGTTCTTGTCCAATATATATGCCTTTACATTTTGCATTGGCTTACCAATAGATATATTACTATAAAGTTTGTTTTTCTCTATAGCACAGCTTGTTGCATAGATAGTAATTTCTGTAGGTCCATATATATTTTCCAGTCTTGCCTGTTTTTCTTCCTTATAAAAGCTTTCTGTTGTACTGCTTGATAAGGCTTCTCCTGCTGCCATGACATATTTTAGCTTACTTTGCTGTTGTCTAATGCCTTTCCCTAATTCCTCAATCCATAAATTGAGCATGGACGGTACAAAGTTTATATGAGTAATGCTTCTTTCTTCTATTACTTTCGTTATTTCTCTTGGGTCTTTCTCTTTGCCCTGTGGGAGTATCTCTAGTCTTCCTTTTCCCATAAACCATCCAAATAGCTCTGTTACCGATACATCAAAGGTATAGGTGGTCTTTAGCAGATATGCATCTTCTTCATTAACTGGATATGCTTTTTCCAAGCCTGTCAAAGTATTAATTACGTTCCTATGCTCTATCATTACGCCTTTTGGTTTACCTGTAGAGCCTGAGGTGTATATCACATATGCCAGACTTCCTGCATCATATGCTTTATCCAGATTGCTGCTTTCGCCTTGGTATAGGCTTTCTTCATCTAGATTTATTTGCTCTATGACATCTCCTATTTTGCTTCCTAACTCCTTGTGAGTTAATAGTATCTTGGTCTGACTATCTGCTAGCATATATTGCGTTCTGTCTATTGGATATGCTGGATCTATAGGCAGATATGCTCCTCCTGCTTTCAATATGCCCATAATTCCTATTATCATCTCTAATGACCGTTCTACAATTATCCCTATTATGCTGTCCTTTGATACGCCTTTAGCTACTAATACCCTTGCTAACTGGTTGGCTCTTTCGTTCAGCTCCCTATAGGTTAACTGCTTGGCTTCAAATACTACTGCTACTTTGTCCGGTGTATTCTCTACCTGTGCTTCAAACAGCTCCTGGATGGTCTTGTCTTTGGGGTATTCCGCATGGGTATTGTTAAATGTATACAATAGCTTCTGCTTCTCTTCTGATGTCAGCATATCAATTGCACTAAGTTTTATATCCTGATTTACTATTGTATTTGCAATAATGTTTACTAGGTGCTTCCTTAATCTTTCTATTGTATCCTTGCTAAACAGTTTGGTACAGTACTCTATATTCAACCCTATCTTTTTCTCCAGCTCTACTGCATTGATTGTGATATCAAACTTAGCTACTTTGTTTTCACCTTTATATTCTCTAAAGCTTAAATCCTCTATTGCCAGTTCTCTTATCTCTGTATTCTGCAATACCAGCATAACGTCAAACAGAGCATTTCTGCTCATATCTCTTCTAACTTTTAGTTTTTCTATTAGTTCCTCAAACTGGTAGTCTTGATTTTCATAGGCTTTTAGACATTTTTCTTTTATTTCATCAAGGTATTCTTTATATGTCTTTTTGCCTTCTGGATTACTTCTGATTGCCAGTGTATTGACAAACATGCCGATGATATTCTCCAAGTCTGCGTGAGGTCGTCCTGCGATAGGACTTCCTACTACAATATCTTCCTGCCCAGTGTATTTTGACAATAATATATTAAAGTTTGCCAACAACAGCATATACAGGGTTGTTCCTGTCTCTCTACCTATCTTTTTCAAGCCTTCTGTTATATCTTCTTCTAATTCAAAGTATATACTGTCACCTTCAAAGCTCTGTATAACAGGTCTTTGATAATCTGTAGGCAGGTTAAGTATCGGTATTTCTTCCTCATACTCTTTTAGCCAGTAATCTTCCTGCTTCTGCATTATTTCGCTCTTTATTATGCCGTCTTGCCAAGCACAATAGTCTATGTACTGTACCTTTAATTCTTTTAGTTCTTCTCCTGCATACAGCTTTATAAATTCATCTACCAGTATCCCTATAGATGTTCCATCTGATATGATATGATGCATGTCATACATCAAAATGTGCTTCTCTTCTGTAGCTATCTTTGCATAAGATATAAGCCCCACCCTAAATAGTGGTGCCTTGCTTAAGTCAAATGCCCTTACAAAACCTTTTGTAATTTCTTCTATTTCTTCCTTAGCTGCTAAGGCTGATGATTTATCCCAGTGTTCTATTTCAAATACTACTTCTTGATGTATCTTTTGTACCATTTCTTCTTCTACTATCTCAAAGCTTGTTCTTAGTGATGCATGTCTTTTCATCAGTGCTTTGAAGGCTTCTTTTAGTCTTTCTACATCCAATTTGCCTTCTAATTCCAATACACCAAACATGTTATAGGCAGTACTTTCTAGATCAAATTGTTGCAGTGTATACAGCCTCTTTTGCGCTGACGAAGCCTTGTAGTATTCTTTTTCTTCTACATGCTCTATCTTTATGTAAGCAGCTTTCTCTTTTTCTTTTATTTTGTCTGATATTTCTTTGATGGTAGGTCCTTGGAATATTTCCTTTAATAATATTTCTACTTCCAGCTCTTTTTTTATTTTTGCCACCATACTGATTGCTTTTAAGGAATGTCCACCTAGTTCAAAGAAGTTATCTCTTATGCCTATCTTGTCTATCTTTAATATTTCCTGCCAAATAGTTACTAACTTTTCTTCTATTGCATTAGTTGGTGCTTCATAGGTTATGCCACTTGCCATGCTTCCGTCTGGCTCTGGCAGTGCTTTCCTATCTATCTTGCCATTGGCTGTTAGGGGTAGCTTCTCCATCTGTACAAAGTAGGAAGGTATCATATAGTCTGGTAGTTCCTTTGCCAAGTGCTGTCTCAGCTCTCCTACTGTAAAGTCTCTTTCTCCTACAAGGTATGCACATAAGTATTTGCTTCCGCTGTTATCTTCTTTTGCAGTTACAATTACTTCATTAACTCCTTGATAGCTTAACAGTTGGGTTTCTATTTCTCCCAGCTCTATCCTGAAGCCTCTGATCTTTACCTGATGGTCTATTCTGCCTAGGAATTCTATATTACCGTCTGACAACCATCTTGCTAAATCACCTGTGTGGTACATTTTTGTTCCTGGTTCAAAAGGGTTATCTATAAATTTCTCTGCTGTTAGCGTGGTATTATTTAAATAACCACGAGCCAGACCAACCCCTGCTATGTAAAGTTCTCCCGCTACACCTATAGGCTGCACGTTTTTGCCTTCATCAAGGATATATAAGTTTATATTATCAATAGGCTTTCCAATAGGTACTCTTTCCAACTGTCCTTTACCTATACAGTCAAAATAAGATACATCTATTGCAGCCTCAGTAGGTCCATATAAATTGGCAAGTGCTGTACCATAACGATTGCTAAGAATAGCATTGAATTTTTCAACTTGATACGGCATCAATGCTTCTCCACTTGCAAAAACTTGTCTTATACTTGATAATCCTTCTACATCATTTATTTGCAGATACTCCATAAATATATTTAACATTGAAGGTACAAAATGCATAACTGTTACTCTATTTTTTTCTATTGTTTGTGTAATTTGGCGTGGATCTTTTTCTCCACCTGGAACTAGTAAACATAAGGTCGCACCTACTTGTGACCACCATAACAGCTCCCATACAGATACATCGAAGGTATATGCTGTTTTCTGTAATACTACATCCTGCTCAGAAATAGGATACTTTTTCTGCATCCAGTTGATTCTATTTATCAATGCATGATGTTCTATCATAACGCCCTTAGGTTTACCAGTACTACCAGACGTATAGATGATATATGCCAAATCATTCGGTTGATTTATCTTTTCTGGGTTTTTTACAGCCCCTTCATATAGACTTTCATCATCAAGTAGGATTATTTCTTGTCTGAACACTGCTTTTTTTGATAGTAAGCTCTGCGTAAGTAGCAGCTTGGAACCGCTGTCTTCCAATATGTATTCTATTCTGTCTTGTGGATAATTAGTATCTATGGGTAAATAAGCGCCTCCTGCTTTTAAAATACCTAGAATACCTATTATCATCTCCAATGAACGTTCTGTCCAAAGACCTACAATGCTGTCTCTAGTTACATCCTTTTCTCTCAGCAAGTGCGCCAGCTGATTGGCTCTTTCGTTCAGCTCCCTATAGGTTAACTGCTTTTCTTCGCATACTACCGCCACTTTATCGGGAGTTCTGTCAACCGTCTCTTCAAATAGCTGGTGTACGGTTTTGTCTTTCAGATACTCCGCTTTTGTACTATTGAATTCATACAGAATTTGATTTTTTTCCTCATTTGGCAGTATGTCTATTTCATCAAGTCCAATATTGCCCTTCTCAACTATTATATTTAAAATGTTTCCATAATGTTTTGCTATTCTATAAATTGCATCACTGCTTATTCTGTTCCCGTTATACATAAAATTCAGCTTAATATCATTGGTAATTGTAATTTCTAAATTCAAATCATAATTTGTTGCTTCAAATATGGAATGCTGCTTCACCTTAAGCTTTCCATCCAACTTATTCAAATCAATATCTAAAGGATAGTTTTGTATTATAACGATTGAGTTAAATATCTCTTCCTGTTTGCTAAGTTTTGTACATGCTTTTATATCAACTAATGACGCTGCTTGGAATTCAAAATTTCCTGTGAAATCAGCATCGATTTTCTTAAGTAAATCAACTACTTTTTCATCCCCATCGGCTTTAATTCGAAAGGGTATCGTATTAATAAATAATCCAACAATATTCTCTATTCCTTTAATTTCAGGAGTTCTACCTGAAACAGTAGTACCAAATACAACATCATTACTATTACTATATCTTTGAAGTAAGATGCCCCATGTTACATTTAATAAAGTTGCTAGGTTTATTCTATGATCTATACAAAATGAGTTGCCTCTTGTGTAAAACTTTCTGAAAGGAAACACTCATATTTTTTTCCTAAATACTCTCCATCTTTTTTTATATTCTCTACAAGTAATTGTGTCTTTTCTTCAAATCCCAATAGGTAATTTCCCCAATATTGGATATTTCTTGCCTTATCTTGTTTTTCTAACCATTTTACATATTCTTTAAACTCACTTTTTTTAATAAATTCTGGTTTTGTGTCTTCAATTAGACTTATGTAAGAATCAAAAATTCCTTTATAATTATTGCTGTACTCCAACCGTCTAAAATAATATGATGATAACTTAGAATCATTTCAAACTCGTTTTCGCATAGTTTGCATAACGATATTCTAAATGGTTCAAATCCAATATCTATTTTACTATTTCTATCATTTTCCTTTGTTTTGTTTAATAAGCTTTCTTGTACATTTTTTTCTTCATAGGAGAAGTCATATTCAGTTATTTGTACAAGTTTACTTTTTAATATAATCTGTACAGGTTTTTCTATATTATTCCATCTAAAGATGGTTCTTAGCATTGAATTTGCATTTATTACAAAATTCCATGCTTCTCTTATTTTATCAACATTTATATTGCCTTCTAAACTTATAGATAATTGTTCAAAATATTGTTCACTGTCTCTGTTATATAGGTAATGAAACAACATTCCTTCCTGAATAGGAGTCAGCCCTATTATATCCTCTATACTATTCCTGTCTAGTTTCATATTAACTATCATTCCCTTCATTGTGCTCAAAGCACAAAAAGATATGCAAATACTCCATGGGTCACAGTTCTAAAAAGCTGATGAAGTCAATGTATTCATATATGGTTTAATTACAAAGGAAAAACTATCAAGATGTGTATATGTCTTAATTACTAAGAATATATTGAACTATGTATTTAATAAAATATACTCTGATTGTAGCACATTCGACAAAATTAGTGGTAGCATTTTTTTTGAATTTTCAGTGTTCTTTTGAATTGATACAACGCATATATTTAGGAACAACTATTGCTTTATACAAATGGATAAAACACATATTATTCGTAAAATTTTAGCATATTGAGTGTAAAAGGTCTTTCCCAAAATGTTCATTGGTAAAAGACCTTTCAATATTTTATAAACTTTTTATAAAACCACTTATAATTCAATGTAGTTTTTTAAGTTAATTGATTATAACCTATATAATCAATTAACTGAGAAAATTCTTCGAAATTTAACTGTTGCATACTATCTGAAAGTGCCAATTCAGGAAATGGATGAACTTCAACCATAATACCATCAGCACCTACTGCCAATACTGCTTTTGCAATACTATTAACGATATCTTTCCGTCCAAGAGAATGGCTTATGTCTACAATTATGGGTAAGCTTGTCTCTTTTTTTAATATGGGAATAGCCGATATATCTAGAGTGTTTCTAGTCATATTTTCAAAAGTCCTTATTCCTCTTTCACAAAGTATAATTTTATTATTACCTTGAACAGCTATGTATTCTGCAGCATACATGAATTCTTGTATTTTTGCACTAAGCCCACGTTTTAAAAGTATGGTTTTACCCGTTCTTCCCGCTTCTTTCAATAGCTCGAAATTATGCATATTTCTAGCTCCTATTTGTATAATATCAACATAATCTGCAATCATATCAACATCTCTAGTATCAACCACTTCGCTAATAGTTTTTAATTCATATTTGTTTCCAACATATTTAAGCATTTTCAGACCATCTTCCCCCAGACCTTGAAATTCATAAGGTGAGGTTCTAGGTTTAAATGCTCCGCCTCTTAAAAACTTGACTTTCTTACTCACTAATAATTTTGCTACTTCCTCCAAATACTCTAGCTTTTCGATAGCACAGGGCACCTGCAATCATTATAGGAGTATCCATATTCTGTTTCGCGAACTCATGAATTTTAAAACGGTCGCATTCATTTTGTGAGCTTATCAATAGTTTTCGATCCCTTACTATACCCATAAATTTTAATGAAGTATTAAATATTACATTGTAAATTTCTTTTATCAATTCATTATATAAAGGTCCTTTATTGCTCTTAAAAAGCTTTTCTACCATTTCTATTTCTCTTACTGGATCAAAAAAATCAATTCCTTGCTCGTTCTTTATTGTTGTTACTTTTTCAACTAACGTAGCTCTTTTGTTTAATAAATTTAGTATCTCCAAATTAACTTTGTCAATTTCCGATCGTAATTCAATTAAACTTTCTTTTTCCATTTTTGTTATCCTTTCTCAAAAAACGGACACTCTATATTTTGAATATCTACGTTTTTTCACATTTATTTCATGGTCAGCTACATAATAGTCTCTCATACCATGTCCCAGCAATTCTTCTTCCTGCTTATTGCTTTAGTATCATTGTTTAACGTCCATTGTATTCTGCTTTTTATACTTTCTATCTTTTTTCTTGTAGAAGCTTGTTAACAATATATATATGTATAGCAGACAAATGTATATGTAAACTAAATAGAATGCAAATTGTATACTTACAGGAAGCCATACAAAAGCAAATTTCCACGATACTCCATTATATGCGTAGTATGGAATTTTATAAATAAAGTAGCTCAAAACTAGCATAAGGATAAGCGATATACATGCTTGCAAAACATTCTTAATCCCTATTCCCTTAAATTTTCTTTCTTTCATAAATACTTGTCTTAAGGTCTTTATATTAAAATACAGCATGACTAAAACAAGAAGTGAAAAAATAGCAGTAATGACAACAGATGGCTTATCCAAGGTTGTATTCATATCATTTACAGCGTTAATATTAGGCTCATGCTGTTGTAGTATTTCATTTATACCCCACGTAATCCGAGGAATATATTGTGAATTTGTATTGCTAAGTATAGCGATACCGATTTGATCATCCTGTCCTATTGTTATAAATGAAGAATAATTGGGGTTATTTCCGCCATGAAAAATCTCCGTCTCCAATTCTTCTACAACATGCCATCCAGCAGCATAGTATACGCCATTATAATGAGATGAGACACTCTGATCAGGCATATGAGAAGCTTCCACCAGCTCCTTACTGAATTTAGAGGTCTTGTCAGTACCCATTTGTATCTTTAACCATTTTGCCATGTCCTCAGCACTGGATATAATGTATCCTGCTGGTTTATTTCCTCTATAAGCAGGTGCATCATATAAGCGTTGATTTAAAAATCCAAGCTTATAGCCCTTTGCCAGATTTTTATCAACTGCTTCATTATGGTATAAGTAGGTATTATTTAAGCCCATTGGCTTTATTACGTTTTCTTCAACATATTCTTCATAGGACAATCCTGTAACATTCTGTATAACTAATCCCAAAACATCATAGTTAATTGTTGCGTATAGATAGTTCTCTCCAGGTTTAGTATTTAACTCTAAATTAATTATAGTCTTGACTGTTTCCTCCATGGCATCATCACTATCAGAAACCGGAATCTTATCTATTGTTCTAAAGGGTACTCCACTAGTATGATGGAGTAATTGCTCTAATGTTATAGGTACTTCCTTTCCCTGGTACTTAACAACAAGCCATGGAATATATTTGGTTACTTCATCTTCCAGTTTAATTAGTCCATCCTCTTGCAAATTGAGTATTGCTAGAGCAGTAAAGGCTTTACTATTTGATCCGAGCTCAAATAATGATTCAGAGGTCACTGGTTTTTGAGCCTTTATATCTGAATAACCAAATCCCTTTTGGTAAACAGTTTCTTCACCTTTTACGATAGCAACAGAAAGTCCGGGAATCGACGCTTTATCCATCTGTTCTTTTATATATTCCTCTATTTTGATTCTGTCAGCGTCGGATAAATGGTTTATTTCCTTTGCATCATTACCTGAAGCATTGATACTCAAAGGTAATAAAAACATAGAAAAAATAATAGTGAACACGATTAACAGCTTGCTTATTTGTTTCAATTTGCTCCACTCCTTATATTAATTTAATTTTTATTCATGGTCTCTCTTCCATACTTTTTTCAAAGGTCTTAATTAGTTCATAGACATTAGGCTCACTAAATATGGTAAAATGATCTCCTTCAATTTCAGATAACTCAAAATAGCCTTCCGCATATGCCTCCCATTTTACAGGTTCCAGCCAGCTGCTATCTTTTGCCTTTATCAAGTGTACATGTGCTTTTATTTTTGCTATAGGCTTATATCCAAAAACTGCTCTGTTTATTGTACGTATCATATTTACATATTTGATTATTTCGTTGTTTTCCACATTTTCTGTGCCTGCTTGTATTTGCTTTGCATATTGAGGTACAAGCTTAATTATTCTTTCTACTGCGATTCCATGCTTTTCTATATAATTTGCAGCTTCAAGCCAAAGTTCATCCATTGTATAAATTTCCTTTGAGCTTTCAGACAGCCAATTATCCGATAGTATATTACTAATAAATGTTATTTCATTTTCTATACTAAATATAGGCTCTACTATAGCTTTATCTGATGGGCTCTCTGTATCAAACAGCCAAATACCGTCCACCTGCTGTCCTCGCTGTTCCAACTGCTTTGCCATCTCAAAGGCTATGATGCCTCCAACACTCCAGCCTCCTAGATAATAGGAGCCTTCCGGTTGAATAGCTTTTATTTTCTCCACATATACTGCTGCTATCTCTTCTATTTCTGTCCAAGCAGGGCCATAGCCAGCTCCTATATGTGCTTTTATTCCCCAACAATTGATGTCTACTTTTATGTTACTGCAAAATTTTCTGTATCCATTTACATTGCCTGAAATATCATGTATGAGAAATAGATTTTTACCTTGACCTTCTGCTTTTTTAAGAAGTATCAGATCCTCGTCTCCATATATTTTTCCCTTTTCCTTATATTTGTCTATATAGTTCCCCATAGCTCTTATTGTAGGTGCTTTAAATACTTCCTTCAGTGGAAACTCAAAGCCCAATTCCTTGTATAACCTACCAACAAGCATAGTTGCTTTCAGTGAATGTCCTCCTAGTTCAAAAAAGTTATCCAAAACGCCAATACCTTCAGTATGAAGCAGTGCTTCCCATATTCTTACCAGTTCCTTTTCAGTCTTGGTTATTGGTGCTTCATAAGCATGTCCTCGATGTTTATATCCTAAAGGCTTTGGCAGTGCTTTTCTATCAACCTTTCCATTTGGTGTCAGAGGGATACTGTCAATTTGCATATAATGTGCAGGTATCATATAATCCGGCATCAATTCGGCTAGATAGCTTCGGATTTCATTTTGCATTTCAGCTTCTTCTGTCACGATATAGGCACATAAGTACTTATCACTGCCCTCTCCCCATGGAACAACAACAGCATCCTTGATTGCTTCATGACTTATCAAGTGACTTTCTATTTCGCCAAGTTCTATTCTATATCCTCTAATTTTCACCTGATTATCCAATCTTCCTAAAAATTCTACATTTCCATTGCTATCCCATCTTACCAAATCCCCTGTTTTATACATCCTGCCACCCTTCATAAATGGATCAGATATAAATCTTTCTTCAGTTAATTCAGGTTTGTTTAAATAGCCTCTGGCAACTCCTGCACCGCCTATATAAAGCTCTCCATACTGTCCAATCGCTTTGGGCTTCATATTTTCATCTAAAATATAGAATCTAGTATTTTGCATTGGCTTTCCTATGGGAACATTTCCTTCTCCCTCTATATTTGCAATAGATGTTTCGTAATAGCTTGAATCTATGGTTGCTTCAGTAATACCATAGCTGTTTAATATTCTCATATTTTTCGAAAAATGTTCCAATAGCTTACGAAAATCCGAAATAGGACAGCTGTCAGATCCCAGTATTAACAGCTTTAGCCAACTGACGTCCAAGCTGCTGTCATAGATGTATTCCATTAATGGAATAACCAGTGCTGGCGTTGATTCAAACATATTTATCTGATGTTCTTTCATAAGCTTATACAAAGATGGCGGATCAAGCCTTACATCACTTGGACAGATAATCATTTTCCCTCCGTTTAAGAGAGCTCGTGATAAATCTCCTGCAAATACATCAAATGACATACTAGCCATTTGAAGCAGATTTATTTCATTTTCTTCCAGCTTGTAAACTCTTCGCCAACCATCAGCAATATTGATTAGGTTTTTATGCTCAACCATAACCCCTTTTGGTTTGCTGGTTGTACCCGAAGTATAAATAACATAAACCAAATCCTCTGGCTTGTTGATTATTTGCAGATTGCTGCTATCTCCTACGTACACAGATTGTTCTTTGATGTCTATTGTCTCACCTTTAAATTGAAGCTTCTCGGCAAATTTTGTTTGGGTTAGCAGTATATGTACATCGCTATCAAATAGCATGTATTCCATTCTGTCCTGAGGATATTCAGGATCTATAGGCACATATGCACCTCCAGCCTTGAGCACAGCCAAAATAGGAATAATCATATCTATTGACCTATCTGCCATGACCCCTACGATACTATCATTTTTAATTCCCTTTTCCCTAAGCTGTCTAGCAAGCTGATTTGACTTCTCGTTTAACTGCCTGTAGGTCATTTGTTCATGCTCGTATACCAAAGCAATTCTGTCAGGTGTCTTCTCTACTTGTTCCTCAAACATCTGATGGAATACTTTGTCATAAGGATAATCAGCTTTTGTTTGATTGAATACTTCCAAAAGCTCCTGCTTTTTCTCATCAGATAATATGTCTATCTCTTTTAACTGTTTACTAGGGTTTTCTAAAATTTCTCTCACTATGCTGGAAAAATGGTGTGCAAAGCTTTCAATGCTTTCTTTCTTAAATAGCTTGGTGCAATATCCAAAGTTTAAAACAAGTCCCTTTGCGCCTTCTAATATAGATAAAATCATGTCGCACTTAGAAGACATATTGCTATATGGATACATACTTACATTAAATGTATTATTTTTTATATGACTTATCCTACTCTCAAAATTCTGAAGAATAATCATTACATCAAAAAGTGTGTTTCGACTCATATCCTTTCTTAGGTCTAGCTTATCAATCAACTCTTCAATGGGATAATCTTGATTTTCATATCCATCTATAACGGTTCCCTTCAAAGCATCCAAGTAGGTATCAAAACACAGCTCCATGTCTGATTTTGCATCGAAAAGCAATGTTATTTAGAAATACACCAACTAGCTGTGAAATTTCCTCCTTACTTCTTCCTGCTGTAACCGTTCCAACTACTATATCATCTTGTCCGCTGTATTTTGAAAGCGTGATGTTATATATAGCAAGCAGTAAAGTAAAGAGTGTAACACCTTGATTGATTGCCAACTCCTTTAATTGATTTGAAAGTTCCTTTTCCAATAGAATACTGTATACATCACCCTCACTGCTCTGAAGCTCTGAGCGTAGGAAATCTGTAGGAAGATTGAGAACTGGAAGCTCCCCTTTAAACACATTGAGCCAGTATTGTTCTTGCTTTTTTAAGATTTCCTTGTCCATGACTTCATTTTGCCATACTGCATAGTCCTTGTATTGAATTCTTAAAGGCTCCAATACTTCTCCCTCATAAAGTCTCATAAACTCATCAACCATGATTTCTATCGATATACCGTCTAATATGATATGATGAGCATCCAGCATTAGAATATGTCTGTCTACAGCTGTCTTTACAAGCTTAATTCGTATAAGTGGTGCCTTGCTTAAGTCAAAAGGCTGTATAAATTCTTTGATTATTCCCATCATATCTGACTCATTCGCTTCATCATATTGAATATGACAGTTTATATCATGGATTTTCTGAACAATTTGCTCTCCCTCAAATTCAAAGGAAGTCCTAAAGGCTTCATGCCTTTTTGTCAGTATTCTAAAAGCTACTTCAAATCTCTCCTTGTCCAGCGAACCCTCAAATATCATTATTGATGGCGTGTTGTAGCTGATATTTACTTCATCAAACTGCTGGATAATATAGATACGCTTCTGAATCGAAGAAACTGGATAGTACGCTCTATATTCCACCGGAGCTATCTCTTCATATAACTTCTTTTCTGTAGTGGAAATATATTCTGCCATGCCCTTAATTGTCGGTATCATAAACATTTCCCTTAAAGGCACTTCCACATCAAATAATTCATTTATTTTTCCTATGACATTGGTTACTTTTAATGAATGTCCGCCAAGCTCAAAGAAATTATCATTTATTCCAACCTTCTCAACTCGCAAAACCTCCTGCCATAGCTTCACCAATTTTTCTTCTGTTTCATTCCTCGGTGCTTCATACTCTATTCCTGTGTCTATCTCTCTATGATGTTCTTCTAATACTCTTTTGTCTATCTTCCCATTTGGTGTCAGCGGCATTTTTTCGAGCTGAATATAGTATTGTGGAAGCATGTATTCCGGCAATCCTTCTTTTAGATGCTCCCGAATTTCTCCTACTGTCATTTTTTTGTTTGCTGTTATATATGCTGTAAGATACTTTTCCTTTTGCTCATCTTCTCTTGCCAGCACAACTGCTTCTCGTATTGCTTCGTGCTTTAACAGTATACTTTCTATTTCGCCTACCTCTATCCTATAACCCCTAATCTTAACCTGGTGGTCTGTCCTTCCTATAAACTCAATATTCCCATCATCTAACCACCTTGCCAGGTCCCCTGTTCTGTACATTCTCGCTCCATCTACAAAAGGATTTGATAGAAATTTTTCACGTGTTAGCTCTGGTTTATTGATATATCCTCGAGATATACCTTCCCCTGATATATATATTTCTCCTGGTATACCCACAGGCTGCGGCTGTTGTTTTTCATCTAGAATATACAGCCTGTAGTTTGCTATAGGCTTGCCTATGGATACCATCAGTTCTTCTTGTCCAGTGCATGGGTAACAGGTGGTACATACTGTTGCCTCTGATGGCCCATACATGTTATATACCTTTGAGGTTTTTATTATATTTGTGTAATATTCTTTTTTTAATGTATCGCTACTACTTAGGAAGGTATGCACGCTTTCCATGTGTTCTAATTTGTTAAATTCACTTAGTATCAGTGGCGAACAGCTTAGTATGCTTACCTTGTTTTTGTCGATTACTTTTTTTAGCTCTTTTGCTTCTTTTACCTGTTCGTCCCTTGGTATGACTATCTTTCCACCACAAGCTAACATGCTATAGGTTTCCTCTACAAAACCGTCAAAGCTTATGGATGCTTGTTGAAGCGTGGTGTCCTTCTCTGTTAACTCAAACATGTTGCTAAAGCTGTTTACATACGCTATCACATTTTTGTGCATTGTCATAATTCCCTTGGGCTTTCCAGTGGTGCCTGAAGTGTATATTATATATGCCAAGCTGTTGGCGTTGCTTGTCTTACCTAAGTTCTCACCATCACCTGTATATATTGCTTCATCCTCTAATATGATTTTGTCTGCTGCTGTTTCTATTTTTTCTTTTAGTTTTTCCTGGATCAAAAGCAGTCCTGCTTGACTATCCTCCAGCATATAGCTTATTCGCTCTTTGGGGTATGCTGGCTCGATTGGCAGATAAGCTCCCCCGACTTTTAATACCGCTAGAATTCCTATCAACATTTCTATAGATTTTTCCGTTATGATTCCAACAATACTGTTTTCTTTTATTTCGTGTCTCTTAAGGTAGCTTGCAAGCTTGTTTGCCTTAATATTTAATTCCCTATATGTTAGTTGCTTATCTTCGTACACAACCGCTATGTTATCAGGTGTCTTCTCCACCTGCTCTTCAAATAACTGATGTAGAGTCTTTTCTTTTGGATAGTTTGCTTCCTTATTGTTAAACTCATATATGACTTTTTTTGTTTCTTTTTCTTCAAGCATTGATATGCCTATCAGCTTCTGTTCTGGCTTACTGACTATTTCACATGCAATTTTACAAAATGCTTGCCAAAGGCTTCCATAGTTTTTTCTTTGAATAGTCTTGTACAATACCGTATGTTTATTACAAGCTCTTTTCCATTTTCTACTGCATATAGGCTCATATCATAGTCAGAAGCCTTGTTCGTCCAATGATATGGTTTAATTGCTAATTGTTCAGCCGATATTTGAGGGCTCTGTCTTTCATAATTTTGAAGTATCAGCATAACATCAAACAACATATTTCTGCTTATATCCTTCTTAATGTTTAGTTTTCTGATAAGAGCTTCTATGGGGTAATCTTGATTTTCATAAGCACTTAGTATGTTATCTTTCAGTTCCTGCAAATAGCTTATTGCTGTTTTTTCTTTTTGGGGTAAGCATCTAATTGCAATACTATTTAAAAATATGCCTACCAGTCTCTGTGTTTCCTCATTTAGTCTGCCTGCACTGACAGTACCTATAACGATATCCTCTTGTCCGCTGTATTTGGATAATGAAACACTTAATATTTCCAAGAGTACCATAAACAGCGTAGTCTCCGTTTTTGCTGCAAATGCCTTTAATTGTGATAATAGCTCTTCGTCAAGCTTAAATGTGTATGTATCTCCTTCATAGCTTTGAATGTTTGGTCTTGGGTAATCGGTAGGCATATTGAGTATAGGAAGCTCTCCCTTGTATTGCTCCAGCCAATATTCTTCATATTTGTCTTGTTCTCCGCTTTCTTGCTTGTTAAGCTGCCACTTAGCATAATCCTTATAATGTATGCTAAGCTTTGGTAGCTCCTTCCCTTCATATATACTTGAAAATTCCTCTGCAAGTATTGCCAGAGATGTACCATCCGATATGATATGGTGCAGGTCGTATGCCAATATATGTTTTTCTTCTTTACTATCCTTTGTATATATTTTAATAAGCGCCACTCTAAGAAGAGGTGCCTTGGCTAGTTCAAATGGTCTTGTAAAGCTTCGTAGTATTGCTTCTATGTCCTTAGCTTCTTTGGCTTCTTCATATTGAATTGCAAAGTCTATTTCCTTGTGTATTTTCTGTAATGGTCCATTCTCTGATAATTCAAAGGAGGTTCTTAAGGCTTCATGCCTGTTTATAAGCTCCTTAAACACCTTCTCAAATTTGTTTCTATCCACGGCTCCTGCTATTTCCATAAAGCCAGGAATATTATATGCTGTACTGTCCTTATCCATAAGCTGCATGGTATATAGTCTGATTTGAGCAGGTGACAATTCATAGTATTCCGATTCCGCCACAGGTTGTATGACTGCAAAATCATTTTTCCCACATTGCTTAATATATTCTGCCAAGCCTTTAATTGTAGGCGTTTTGAATATTTCTCTAAGTGATATTTCTACATTTAGCTTTTTTTGTAACTTTCCTACCATGCTAGTTGCTTTTAGCGAGTGTCCTCCCAAGTCAAAAAGTTATCATATATTCCTACTTTTTGTATTCCTAATACTTCACTCCAAATTTCTGCTAGTTTTTCTTCTATTTTATTGGTTGGAGCTATATATTCTGTTCCTTTATTTATATTATCGTAAGGCTCAGGTAGTGTTTTTCTGTCTACTTTCCCATTTGATGTTAAGGGCAGCTTGTCAAGCTGTATAAAGTATGATGGTATCATGTATTCTGGAAGATTCCTTAACAGATGTTCTCTCAGTTCTTTGTTATTTAGCTCTACTTCCCCTGCTATATATGCACATAGATTTTTATTTCCGCTATTATCTTCTTTTGCTATTACTATTGCTTCTTTTATTTTACTATGCTTTAGCAGCTGGTTTTCTATTTCTCCCAGCTCTATTCTATATCCCCTTATTTTTACTTGATAATCTATTCTACCTAGGTATTCTATTTCTCCATTTGACAGCCACCTTGCCAAATCTCCTGTTCTATATATGCGCTTGTCAGGGTCGAAGGGATTTGTTCCAAATTTCTCCATTGTAAGCTCTGCATTATTCATGTAGCCTCTTGCTAAGCCTTCTCCTGCTATGCACAATTCACCTGGTACACCTATTGGCTGTAAGCTGTTGTTTGCTCCTAGTATATATATTTTTGTATTGAATATTGGCTTCCCTATTGTTACCTTTTCTCCCTTTGTTACATCTTTAACTGTGAGACCATATTGTTGTTTCTGTTGGCCCATACATGTTATAGATTTTTGAGTCTGTAATTTTTCTAAGGTTATTTAGAAGTGTTTCTGGCAATTGTTCTCCGCCTATCATAATGCTTCTTGGAATTCCTGCACCGTACCTTCCTTCTTCACTGCTTAAAAGCATTTGCATACGTGAAGGTGTAACCTGTAATGTATCTATCCTTTTATTTTCGATTAACTTAGCTAGCTTTATTGCATCGACTTGGGTGTCTTCGTCTGCTATGACTATTTTCATACCAATGGCAAGAGGCAGCAAGCTTTCCAAGCCAAATATATCAAAGGATATAGATGTAAGACATAGTATACTTTCACCTTCTTGGAATTTCATAATGTCTGCAATTCCTTTTATGAAGTTTACTACAGACTTATGCTCAATCATTACTCCTTTTGGTTTTCCTGTGCTTCCAGAGGTATATATGGTGTATGCCAGACTATTGGAAGCATTGATTTGTGCTAAATTCTTATTATCTCCCTGATAAATATTATTGTCATCTAGCTTGATTATTTCTCCAACAAATTCAATTCTGTTAAGTAGACTAGTCTGTGTCAGCAGAACACTGGCTCCACTATCCTCAAGCATATATTGTATTCTATCTTGTGGATATTCCGTGTCTATAGGCATATAGGCTCCTCCAGCTTTTAGAATACCCATAATGCCTACCATCATTTCAATGGAACGCTTTACCATAATACCTACTACGCTGTCTTTGGCAACTCCTTTATCTCGGAGAATTCTCGCCAGTTGGTTTGACTTTTCATTTAATTCGCTGTATGTCAATTGACTTTCTTCAAAGACTACCGCTACGCTCTCTGGTGTCAATGCTGTCTGCTCTTCAAACAATTGGTTAATAGTCTTCTCTCTTGGGTATTCTGCTTTTGTCACATTAAAGTCTAAAAGCAATTGCTTCTTTTCTTCTTCACTTATCAGCATAATTTCTTCTAATCTAACATTAGGTTCATCTACTACCTTTTCCATTATATTAATGTAATGTTTTGCCATTCTTTCTATAGTGTCTTTGTTAAATAGACTTGTACAATACTCGATTGTAAGCTCTAGCTTTTCTTTCTTTTCCTCTGCTGTAAAAGTTATGTCAAGCTTGCTTATCTTGTTTTCCATTAAATATGGCTTTAGCTTTAGTCCCTGTAACTTAATTTCTGCCATGTCCATATTTTGCAGTACAAGCATTATATCAAATATTGGGTTGCGGCTCATATCTCTTCTTACATTTACTTTTTCTACTAATTCTTCAAACTGGTATTCTTGATTTTCATAAGCCATTAATGCTTTTGCTTTTACTTCTTGCAAGAATTCTCTATATGTCTTATGACCTTCTGGATAATTCCTCATTGCTAATGTGTTTATAAACATCCCCATAATATTTTCCAAGTCTCCATGTGATTTCCTGCTATTGGAGTGCCTATTATGATATCTTCTTGTCCACTGTATTTTGACAATAGTATATTAAGCCCTGCCAATAACTGCATATACAGGGTTGTTCCAGTATCCTTGCTTAGTTTCTTTAGACTTTCCGCCAATGCTTTGGTTGTTTCTATTTTTATCCTGTTTCCTGCAAAGCTTTGTATGCTTGGACGCTTAAAGTCTGTCGGAAGATTTAATACTGGTATCTCATCTTGTCCTGTGAACTCATTTTCCCAGTATGCTTCCTGTTTCTTAAGTGCTTCTGTTTTTAGCCTATTCTGCTGCCAAACTGCATAGTCTTTGTATTGCAGTCTCAACTTTGGAAGTGCTTCACCACTGTACAGTCTGCAAAAATCCTTTATCAATAGTTCAACCGAGATACCATCCGATATTATATGATGAATGTCTATTAGCAGGATATGCCTTGTAGGAGTCACCTCAATTAGTCCTGCTCGCATAAGTGGTGCTTCGTTAAGCTTAAAGGGTTTTACAAAGCTTAATGCTATTTCTCGGATTTTTTGCTCGTTGTATGCTGTAAAATATGCTATTTCTACTGGTACCTCTGTATGTATTTTCTGCACAACAGCTTCGTCTTCCATAAATAAGCTGGTTCTTATGCTCTCATGTCTATTGATAAGTGCTTGTAGAGCATTTTGAAGAAGTTCTTTGTTGATTTCTCCCTCTAGCTCAAAGAAGGTCGGTGTATTGTAGCCTGTACTATCTGATTCTATCTGCTGTAAGGTGTACAACCGTTTTTGAGCAGAGGATGCAGGGTAGTATTCTGCCGCTTCTGCCTGTTCTATAGTTTCATATACACTTTCCTTTTGCTTTCTTATATATTCACTAATTGCCTTTATTGTAGGTGATATAAATATTTGTTTTAATGGAACTTCCACATTAGTTGCTTTATGCACCTTTGCCAGCATTGAGGTTGCCTTTAGTGAGTGTCCGCCTAGTTCAAAGAAGCTATCATTAATTCCGATTTGCTCTACCTTTAAAAGCTCTTGCCATATTGCTGCTAGCTTTTCTTCTATGTCATTTCTTGGTGCTTCATATGTAACACCTGTGTCAATCATGCTTCCTGGCTCAGGCAGTGCTTTATAGTCTGTTTTCCCATTTTGTGTTACAGGCATTTTGTCCAGCTGTATAAAATATGACGGTAGCATATAATCAGGAAGTCCTTTTGCCAAATGCTCCCTAAGCTCCACTATGCCTAATTCCTTTTCTGCTACTACATATGCACATATATATTGACCTCTTTGGTCGGTCTTTGCAGTCACTACTGATTCTTTCACTGATTCATGCTTCATAAGCTGGTTTTCTATTTCCCCAAGCTCTACCCTGTAGCCTCTTATTTTTACCTGTTGGTCTATACGTCCCATGAATTCTATGCTTCCGTCAGGCAGCCAGCTTGCTAAGTCTCCTGTTTTGTAAATTCTATCCCCTGCTATGAACGGATTTGGTACAAATTTTTCTGCTGTGAGGGAGGTATTGTTTAGATATCCCCTAGCCAATCCAGCTCCTGCTACACATAGCTCGCCAGGTACGCCTATTGCGGCAGACTTTAAGTATTTATCAAGAATATATATTTTGCTATTGCTTATAGGCTTTCCTATTACAGGTTTCTCCTTAAATGCTTCAAGCTGCTCCCTTTCAATCATGCATGCGACTGTTCCTACAGTTGCTTCCGTAGGTCCATAGTGGTTCATTATTTGTATATTATTATATAGCTTATATGTGCTTTCTACATCTGCAACATTTATATTCTCTCCACCCAATACAATAAGCCGCAATGACTCTCCTACTTCTCCTTCTATGAAGCTGTCACTGCTACATAGCATGTTATACAAGGATGGAGTAAGCTTTACATATGATATACCCTTGTCGTTGATATATTTTATTAAAGCTTCAGGGTATGTATATGTGTCCTTAGACATTATATGAAGCTCCGCACCCTGTAAAATTGATGAATATAGTACGGTATACCCTAAATCAAAGGCAGCAGAAGATACAAACATCGCCTTATCAGCTTCAGTTATTTCCGCTTTGCCTGTAAACCAACTTACATAGTTGACTAGATTCTTGTGCTCCAACATAACCCCTTTTGGCTTACCTGTAGTACCTGATGTATATATCACATATACCAAGTCTGTGGACTTATTTACATTATGCAAATTTTCCATATTGCCTGTGTACAAATCCTCATTATCTAGTAAAAGTATTTGCATATTATTCAAAGGTTCTTCTATTAAATACGAATAGGTCAAGAGCAGCTTTGCACCGCTATCCTCCAACATATAGTTTACTCTGTCTACTGGGTATTCTGGGTCGATTGGAAGATATGCTCCTCCAGCCTTTAGTATTCCTAGAATTCCAATTAGCATTTCCAAAGAACGCTCTGCAATTATTCCAACAACGCTATCAGTTGTTACTCCATCTAACCTAAGTCTATTTGCCAGTTGATTTGCCTTTTGATTTAACTCTTTGTATGTCAAAGACTTATCTTCAAAAACCACTGCTGTTTTATCAGGTACACGCTCTACTTGTTTCTCAAACAATTGATGAATGGTTTTTTCTTTTGGATATACTGCGTTAGTATCGTTGAACACTTCTAAAACCTGATTTTTCTCCATTTGGTCAAGCATATCAAGTTCACTTAATTGTCTGTCTGGGAAAGTCACTATATTCTTAATTAAATTTACATAGTGTTCCAATATCTGTTCTGCGGTTTTCTGCTTGAAAAGTCCTATGTTATACTCCAAGCCGAGCTCTAAGCCTGTCTTCGTCTCTGCTGTATGAATAGTCATATCAAATTTTGAAATCCTATTTTCAAATGGGTATAGTGAAAACTCAGCTTCTTTTGTTGATTCCTCTGGATAAAGGAAATTCAACATAACATCAAACAATGGGTTGCGGCTCATATCTCTGCGAATATTTAAGTTTTCCACTAAGTCCTCAAATTGGAAATCTTGTTTATCATAGGAGTCAATGGCATTTTTCTTTACTTCCTGTAAAAATTCCTTAAAGGTCTTGTTGCCAACAGGTCTATTTCTAAGTGCAATTGTATTTGCAAACATGCCAATGACACTATTTAACTGTATATTTCGTCTGCCTGAGATTGGTGAGCCTATGATAATATCTTCTTGTCTAGTATATTTAAACAACAATACGTTATATGCTGCCAGCAACAGCATGAACAGGGTTGTACCTGTCTCTGCCGCCTTTTTATTCAAGGAATCCAATATTTCCAAAGGTATTGTTTTTCTAACAAAATCTCCATCATAGCATTGAACTGCTGGTCTAGTATAATCTGTAGGCATATTTAATATAGGCAGTTCTCCTGAGAATGTATCTAGCCAGAACTCCTTTTGATTTTTTACGTGTTCTGAGCTTGAATATTCACTTTGCCATACTGCGTAATCCTTATATTGCAAGGCTGGAGCTGGTAATTCTTCACCGTTATATAATTGTATATATTCTTTCATTATGATATTTAGAGACAGTCCATCTGCTATAGTATGATGAATATCAAACAACAGCAAATGCTTATCTTCGCTGATTTTTAGAAGTCCTATTCGCATTAGTGGTGCTGTACTCAAATCAAATGGGCGGATAAAAGCTTTGATAATTGCCTCTGCATTTCTTTCGTTATCTTCCATATAGCTAATATCAAAAGCTACTGTGTCATGAATCTTCTGTACTGGTTCGCCTTCAAGCAATTCAAAAGAGGTTCGCAGGCTTTCATGTCTTTCTATTATTGTATGAAAGGCTTTTTCAAAACGCTGTATGTCAATACTTCCTGGCAGTATTACAGCAGAAGGTATATTATAAAACGTACTATTGCTTTCTAGCATATTTAATATGTATACACGTTTTTGTGCAGAGGATACTGGATAGTATTCTCGCTTCTCCACTTTCTTGATTCTTTCTACCCCGTCTTCATATGTGTGCTTATTTAGATAAGTAGTATCTAATATGTCGCAGAATTTATATATAATGGGGGTTCCCAAAAGGTCTCTGACTTCTACATTTGTCAACAGCTTCTGATTAATCACATTTACCACATTCATTGCGATTAATGAATCTCCGCCCAATTCGTAGAAATTATCATTAATATCAATCTTGTCAAAGCCCAAAATTTCTCCGAGAATTTGTCCTATTAACTTTTCCGTTTGTGTATAGTTCTTATCATTTTTCCCATCTAGCTGTACTTCTTTTTCTTGTTTGTTTATAGACAATTCAAGATTTTGCATAGCAATACTGCGCTTGATTGTTCCTTCTGGTATTGTAACCCAGCATCTGCTTTCTTCAAATTGATATGCAGGAAGTCTTACCTTCCTCCTAGTGTCCGAATTATTATATAGTTCACCCCAATTAATTTCTGCACCGCTTATATATATCTGACAAAGCTCATCTAATGGTATTTCTAAGCTCTGTTCAAGACCAGCATTGTTTTTTTCTTCCAGTTGATCATGACTATAATATATTCCATCATATTCATCACTTTCCAGCTTCTCACTTGCCAGACGGTTGATTTTATCCTCTAGTGCCAGCTTGGTTCCTGCTATAATAGCTAGTCTATATTTATAATGTCCTCTTCCAGTGTTTGCAGTATAACAGATATCTGTCAGACTTCCTTCTATGCCAGCTTCAAAATATGCCTTATATCTGTCAACCAATCTCTTTAAGCTGTTTTCTGTTTTCGCAGACAAAGCAAGTATCTGAGGCATTTCTCCCCATGGCTCTGCATCATACTCACGATAAGGTGCTTCCTCCAATACCAAGTGACAGTTGGTTCCTCCTAGTCCAAAGGAGCTGACACCGCATAATCTGGTCGCTTCGTTTTTTTGCCAAGCTTGATGATTTGTACAAACATAGTAGGGTTCTTCGATAAAGTCAACTTCATGTCTCGGTATAGTAAAATGGATATTAGGAAACAACTCTTTATATTTTAATGATATAACAACCTTCATCAGTCCTGCTATGCCAGCTGCACTTTCCAAATGTCCGATATTTGTCTTAATGGAGCTTATGGCACAGAATTGTTTTTTCTCTGTATACCTTCTAAATGCCCTGCTTAAGCTTTCTAGCTCAATCTGGTCTCCTAGCTTTGTACCTGTTCCATGTGCTTCAATATATGTAATGTTCTCTGGTGCTATTCCTGCATTTTGCCATGCTCTTAACAGTAAATCCTCTTGTGCTTCAGGGTTTGGCGCTGTGATGCCTATAGAGCTTCCATCTTGGTTCATGGCTCCGCCGTCTATAACTGCATAGATATTGTCTCCGTCCTCTAATGCTTTTTCTAATGGTTTTAATATTATGGCTGAAATACCCTCGCCAAAACCAGTACCATCTGAATTGTCATCAAATGCTTTGGTTCTGTTGCTTGTTGAGACTATTCCCAGTTTGTCCATTCTGTTAACCATACCCTCTAGTGAAGGCAGGTAAAGCTTAATACCTCCTGCAATCGCCATATCGCAGTCTTTGCTCTTGATTGCATTACATGCACTGTAGACCGCTATTAGTGAGGATGAACATGCAGTATCCATGAGTATAGCAGGACCCCTTAAATCCAATAGATAGGATATTCTACTGGCTGTAATCATTGGAACATTTCCTGCTATAGACATTTGATATAAGGATTCATCAACAGTTGTAACAAGCTTGCTGTACATTCCACTGCTTAAGCTGTTATGTCCAATAAATACACCTGTGCGACTTCCTCTTATCTTATTTCCACCATAGCCAGCATCTTCTATTGCTTCCCACGCTGTCTCCAAGAACAGCCTTTGACATGGATCCATTAAGCTTGCTTCCTTTGGTGATATATTGAAGTAGCCATAATCAAATTTGTCAATATCGCCTATAAAGCCACATTCTGCTTCCTTCAAATATTCCAGTGCTTCTTCATTACCGCCTGCATATCTGACAAAATTTTCAATGTCCTTTCTTCTTCCATCTGTCATGACATTAATACAGTCAACACCGTTCTTTAACCCTTCATAGATTTCTTCTATTGTTTGTCCCAAGGGCAGCTTTGCGGCTATACCGATAATTGCGATTTTTTCCCTTGATGTTCTTTCTTCTGTATGAACATAATCTATATCCTTAATAGCTTCTTTTTGCTCTAGAAAGGCTGCGATTTTCTTAATGCTTGTCAGGTTAAAAAGGTCTGTTGCCTTTATTTTGCCTGGATAAAGTGCATCAATTTTTGAGTGCAGTGTTAAAAGTGTAAATGAATTCCCACCTACATCATAAAAATTATCATTTATGCCTATTCCATCTGCCTTTAATATTTCTTCCCATTGCTTAACTAGCTTTTCTTCTAATGGATTCCGAGGAGCTTCATAATTTTCATGCTTTATGCTGTTTTCCTTGTTCTCATTGGTTGGCAGTTCCAAAAGCAGTTGTCCTGTACAGTAGTGAAGAGGCAGTAGATAATTGCTGTGCAGCAGTTCTTCTTCATTTTCAATATTTATCTGCCAGTTATTTTCTATCACTTCATCCAGTGCTGCTACAGCTTCTGCTTGAACTGTGTTATAGCTTTCAATATGGCTTACGACCGCTTCTTCTGACTTATGCTGACTTGGTTTACCAAAGCTACATTCTATATGAGCTATTGATGCTTCGATATTACCTACTTGCAGCTCATATTTTGTATGCTGACTGCCTTCCTGTGTTTTTTGCCAATTGTTCTTTTCTAAAAAATCCGCTACCATTTGATTCTTTTTGGTTTTATAATAATCAGCTTCAAGCCTGCTTATTCCTTCTTTTTTACAATAGCTGCCAAGCTCTGCTATTATTGCAGCTTCTATACCACGACCTAAGACTCTACAGCTAAGTAGGAAGGTATCCATAAACAGACCCTCACCCCTGTTTTCAAGGACGACAACCCCTGTAAGTCCATATTCTCCAAATTTGTCTTCAACCTCTATTGTCCAGCACTTTGTATTAGGATTATTGTATAGTGCTTCTATTTCCTCTTCTGTCCTGCGTATTGTGCTTAGATTGAACTGGTTCGTCCTTTGGGTTAGCTGTGATACTCTGCTTATCTGCTCCTTTTTCATGTCATTTATATAAACCTTGAGCTTCAGTTCCTTTAAAAATTCATCTAGTGTAAAGTTGGAGCTTTGTATTTCTTTTCTCTGTCTTTCTACCTGATACAGCTTAGTACGCATTTTATCTTCTTTTGTAACCTTTTCTTTATCAAAAGCCCATACATGTTTTAGATATTGTCCTATTTGTTGAGGATTTTCAGGTATCTGCAAGGTCAATACTTGAGGGTTATTCCTCATCATATCCAAGCATTCTGTGGGGTTATCGTCTATGAAAATAAAGCTGTCAATTCCCAGATTCATTTCTTCTGCTAACTGCTTCACATTCTCTGATTTTGTTCTCCAATTTATCTTCCAGCCTGCAAGATGCTCTTTCTTTAGAAGCATGTCTGGATTCTTTTCAAAACCTCCCAAATATCTGCTTCGTTGTTTTTACTGCACAGCACAACAAGCATACCTTCCTCGTACTTTTGTATGAGTAGCTTTTGCAATGCGACATATGGTGCTTCTATTTTTACGCTTAATGCTCCATCTTCTCCACATATGCCACTCCACAAGGTATTATCGCAGTCTACAGCAATAACTTTAAATGGATTACGTCTTATGGCACAGATTTTTCTTGATGTCATGGTGCCAATTGCAGCATAGTATGCATCACTAAAAGGCATATGTCCTGTTTTATCTCTTACTGGATCAAAGGTTTCTTTTATACCGTATAGCACTGCTGTGCTTGTAAAGTCTAGTATGCTTATACCTTCTAGACTGCCTATTTCGTCAACCATTTTCTTGTATAGCTTTTCTATAATGTCGATTATTTCTTCACTTAATCCTAAGTAATTTGCTACTGGGAAATAGCCGATAATAGTCAATGCATGTGTACTTCTACTTTTTATTGACTCAATTAGCTTATCGTATTGATTCTCTAATATTTGTTTTTGTTCTTGTTCATTGTCTTTACTATCTCTTATCCAATCCTCAAATCTTAGCATCAATAGATTTATTCCTGTGTTTTGAGAGGTCATGCTTTCTGCATCTAGCAGCTCTTGGAACACTTGATTATATGGTGCAAATTGTATTTTAACCTTTACTCCATTCTTTTCACACCACCACTTAACATAGGCTTCTATTGGCTCCCCCGTAAAGGTAGCCGCAACTGTCAATGTTACTTCTGATAATCCAGTGATATTTCCCATTCTCTTATTTTCTATTTCATTTTGCTGCCGTTGACTGAATATCTGAATATCAGATATCTCAGCTTCGCTCTCTTTAGCTACACTTTCTAGAACCATTTCATAATGTTTAAGAAGCTGTGTCATTGTCTCTTCTTTATATAAATCTGTTTTATATTCCATATAGCATTTCAGTATATCCCCTTTATCCATATAGATATCCAGTTTGAAATCCAATGTGGCTGTTGGAGTGCTGAACTCATATTGTGAAATATTTAACTTGTCAATTTTTATATCTATTTTTCTATCAAACTCATTGTGATAAATCAGCATAGTATCAAAAATTGGATTCCTGCCGATTTCTGCTTTGTAACCGATGCTTTCTACTATCTTGTCAAATGGGTATTCATGCTTGTTGTATGCTAGTGCAATTGTATTTTTTTGTGATTGTAAAAAAGCTTTGATGCTTATTTCTTTATTTATATTGCTTCTTATGGGCAGGTAGTTTATAAAAGCACCCATTACACAGCTTAGGTCACTGTGGTTTCTATTTGAAACCAATGAACCTACTATAATATCCTCCTGTCCAGAATACTTACTGAGCAGTATATTATAACAGGATAGCAGCAGCATATTCATAGTAATATTTTCTTTTTGAGCTATTTTCTTTAGCTTTTCTACAATACTGTTTTCTATCTCAAAATAAACGGTGTCTCCAGCGTAGCTTATATTCTCTTTTCTTTCATAGTCTAATGGCATAGCTAGTAAGGGTATTTCTCCATTTAATAAGTCTAGCCAGTATTTGCCCTGCTGCTCTATTTTTTCTTTGTTTTCAGGCTTATTCTGCCATGTAACATAATCCTTATATTGTAATCGAAGCCCCGTAAGTGTTTTCTTCTGGTACAGCTCAACAAATTCATTAACTAATATGGCTATAGATGCACCGTCTGAAATAATATGGTGCATATCATACATTAAAATGTACTTGTCAGGTTTCACTTTTACAAGCTGTACTCTTAGAAGTGGTGCACAGCTTAAATCAAAGGGTTTGATAAAGCTTTTGATCTCTGCATCTATTTCTTCTTCCGCCCCATCCTTATAGGCTACTTCAAAATCAACTTCCTCATATACTACTTGAACAACCTCTATTCCTTCCCATTTAAAGGATGTTCTTAGCGCCTCATGCCGCTTCACTATTTCTGCCATTGCAGACTTTAGCTGTTCCACCTCCAGCTCCCCTTCCATAACCAACACGCCGGGCATGTTATAGCTTATGGTGTCTGGTTCCATTTGCTGAAGAACATACATACGTCTTTGAGCTGAAGAAATCTCATAATAGTCTCTCTTTTCTGCCGCTTCAATATTAAAATACTGACTCTCTCCCAAGTTCTCTATATATTCTGACAGTCCCTTGATTGTAGGTGCCTTGAATATCTCCTTCAAAGATACTTCCACATTCATTGTCTTATGTATCTTTCCAATTAGACTTACTGCATTTAGTGAGTGTCCACCTAATTCAAAAAAGCTGTCATTTATGCCTACTTTCTCTATTCCTAATACTTCCTGCCACATTCCAACCAGCTTTTCTTCTATCTCGTTTCTAGGTGCTTCATATAGCTTTTCAGATGTAACTGTTTCCTTTACTTCCTTTAAAGCTGCTCTATCTATCTTACCAGTACCTGTAAGCGGTAGCTTGTCTAATCGAGTAAAATATGCAGGTATCATATAATCTGGCAATTCTTTTGAGGTAAACTCTCTTAAATCTGATACGCTTAGCTCTCCATCAGATGCAAAATATCCGCATATATATTTATTGCCTTTGCTGTCTTCTTTTCCAATGACTGCCGCTTCTTTTACTGCTTCATGCTTTAGAAGGCAGTTCTCTATTTCCTCCAATTCAACTCTATAGCCTCTAATTTTTATCTGAAAATCATTTCTGCCAAGATATTCAATTACGCCGTCCTCTGTAAGACGTCCCATGTCGCCTGTCCTATATATTCGTCCAAATTCAGGATGGCTTTCAAAGGCTTTTTCCGTTTTTGTCTCGTCCTTCCAATATCCCAAAGCTAAATAATCACTGGCTATAACGATTTCACCAGCACTAAGTACTGCTGCCTCTTTATTCCTTTTGTTCAGCACATACATCTTTATGTCACTTATGGGCTCTCCAAGATTTATTCCTGCGAAAGCTTCTACACTTGCTATAATTTGTGTTGAGTTAAAGGAGGATTCTGACTGTCCATATAAATTTACCAATGCCGCATGATCAGATAGCTTTCTAAACTTAGCAACGTCTTGTTCAAGAACACTTTCTCCACCAAGCACAATATATCTAAGTGAGTTGAGCTTTTCTTCTCCGTCCAGCGAGCTTACAAAAAAGCGGTATAGGGTAGGCACTGAATGCCAAATGCTTATTTGTTCCTCTGCCAGCCATTTGTACAGCTCTTCAATATTTATTTGTCGGCGTATATTTAGTGGATAAAGTGTTGCACCGCTTAGAAGGCTGCTATATATATCCATAACTGCCGCGTCATGACCAAAGGCAGAGAATAGAGTCATCTTGTCCTTTTGTGTTATATCGAATCTTTGTATATAATTTTTAATAAAGTGAAGCACGTTTTTGTGGCTTTGCATGACACCCTTTGGTGTTCCTGTTGAGCCTGATGTATATAAAAGATAGGCGATTCTATCCGCCTTTTCTTCTCTTTCTATTTCAATATCCAAGGCAGCATTGCAATTATCATCAATGTTTAAAATTCTCATTGCACCGCTTGTCTTAGATGCCAATTTTTGTGCCAGCTCATTATTTGCATTGTTTGTTACTATAAGCTCCGCTTCCGAATTTTCAAGCATATATATTAGCCTTTTTTCTGGATATGAGGGATCACAGGGTACATAAATCTTGCAAGCCTTTAAGGCACCGATTGTTCCCACAATCATATCTATTCCATGCTCAAATAATAAAGCAACCTTTTGATTTTCTGCTTGTTCATGTGTCTTATACTTCTTTATTTGTTTTATATCTTTTTTAATTGCTTCATTGACTGTTGTCTTAATCCCACACATAGGGCAGTCAGGATTATGGGTTATTTCAAGCTCTTCGAGGAAATTTCCCCGCCAGCCTTCATCCCAGCTAAAGCCCTGCTGCTCGCATATATCTCTAAAATGATTGCTAAAAGGATAGGTAATCGTTAAATGACCTACCGTATTAACGATTTCTTTGTTTCCACGTTGGTTAAATAGGAAATATTTATTATATGCTACGTCTGGAAGTCCCAGAATAATTTTTATTGCCTCATTGCATGCAAAGCCTGTGCTTAGGAAAAGAGAGGGTGAGGCGACAGAATTTGGTATCTTTCTATAATTCATATTGTACTTTTCAATTTCTTCAATTTCCTTTAGCTTTTCTATATCATATAGGCAGTGAAAGCAGGGTGTCTTTGGAGTATGAAATATAGCCACATATGCATTTAAATCAATCATAGAAGAGATAATATGGGGGATTTGCTTCTGCACGGCACATTTTGACAAAACAAATTTAGTTTCTAAATGATCCACATTATCAAATATGATAGCGGAGTCTCCAACCAATTCATCTACATTGTCCTTTGTAATTCTTACTGAGCGTGTAATTATATTAACATTAGGATTTAGCTTGTTTATGCTCAGCTGTGCTGATTCTACCTTTAGCATTCCGATTCTTGACTCATCATGTAAGCATTGACGGTTTAAATTTGACAGCTCTACCACATCATCATCGCAAACAATGATATTACCTATACCGCATAATGCCAGCTGCATAATGAGCGGAGAGCCTGAGCCGCCTGCCCCTGCAACAAAAACAGTTGTGTTCTTCAATCTTTCTTGTCCGTCAACATCCCAGCCTTCAATCAACATTTGTCTTTTATATCTTATTATCTCGTTCTCTGTAAGTTGATGTAATGGATCACATTTCTCCAATATTTTATATGCAACCTGATTGGAATATCGATTTAATTCCTCATAGGTTAATGTCTTCTGATTTGTCTTTATTACTACCTTCTCTGGGCTTTTTTTTACTTGTTCCAAAAAAGCTTTTATCAGCATGTATTTACCCTCCCTCTTCATAATGTTACATACTTAAGATATAATTTGCAGCTATACAGTTTACAGGCACTTCAATATTTTTGAGGATAACCTGTATAGGATTTACTAGACCATCAAGGTGCTTAGCACCATAGCAAATGGGAATGTACCAAATTCAAAAGGTCGCTCCGTGGAAGGATATCTTCCGTACGCTCGGGGTAAGTTTTTACTTAGCTCCAATTTTACTGGCTTTGTATCCTGCTTCTCCGCTAGTGTTTGAGACATTTTTACATCTAGAATAAATCCATCTCTAGCCATCCTATCAAGCATACGCTGGACAAGACCTTCACGTTTTTGTCCGCCCATACCGACTTCAAAAGCTTGAAAAAGCTTTTCAAAACTAACAGGTGCTAAAACGCCCTGTTTGTAAAGCTCCATGAAATCAGTAAATGAAGCTGGAATAACAATATAGTTGAACATATCACTTAAAGTAACAATATATACATCTCTTTGTTTTATGTCATAAAGTGGAAACTTTGATGGTATTGCTGTAAAAGGTCTAAACAGGATGGTGCTATCGTTCCATGAAAAATCTGCACTATCAATTGTGTCTCTAACATTTTGTGTCAATTGGAAAAACTGTAGGTCAATGCTTAGATTTTTAGTCCTCTGTACAATTTCTTTAGCCCTGTTGTTTTCATAAAAAGGATTTGTATGCGCAATTGTACCAGGGAATAGCTCTCTTCTGCTTCCATCCTCCTTAATAACAACCTTAATATTGAATTTTTCTGGATTATCAGCCATTTCGCTTCCCAAATGCAGTAAAAATGTAAAAACAGATAAATCGTTGATATATGGAAGGTTATCAATAACATAATCCCAATTTGATTTTGCATCTTCATATGTAGATGGTGGAATATCAGCAATTAAATTAAACTTAGTCCTTACTCCAGCTTTACTAAGTCCTTGAATTGTATTTGTAATTTCAGCTCGTCCATTACCTTTGGAAATTGCAGTAAGAACTCGATCAACTGTTGATTCAACACCACATGTAATAACATCAAAACCAGCTTTTTTTAGTAGTTGGAAATATTCACTATCAGCAGTTTCTTTTCCTATTGCGCGTGTATATGCCCAAAACTTTGCTGTTATTCCACGTTCAATAACACCCTTTGCAAATTTTTTACCCCAGCTTGGAGACATAGCAGATGTTATCAGATAAAAGTACGTGATGCCATGCTGATTTTGGAGTTTTTGTATGTCATCGAGTACCTTTTCTGGGTTTCTTACTTCATGAGGTGATGTCTCTGGATGGCGACACTGACTGTCAGAGCAGAAAGCACACTTGTCCCAATAGCAGCCGCGTGCTATCAGCAAAGGTGCTCGCTTATCAGGCAACACATTTCCTGCCAGTTTATGATACATTTCCAGCTCATCATGGTTAAAAACCGGAGTCGGCAATAAATCTGGATGTATTGTTGGTAGATGTTCTGTTTTGATATAGGACTTTTTCTCATTATCAAACAAAATAAGGTCTGGAACCTTATCAATTTTTTCACCCTTAGCTATAGCTTCAGCAAGCATACGAAGCGTCAATTCTCCTTGATATAGCCCTACTGCATCAACAACTCCGCTTTCTATGATTTCATTTAGGCTATATTCTGCCATAATGGTTAGTCCACTTCCACCTAGGATAATAAAGACTTTTGAGTTTAGCTTCTTGATTTCTTTTGCAAGTCTATATGCATATTCCTTTTGTTGGAGCCAAAATGATGTACTTATTCCAACCACGTCACATTCAGCCGCTTTTTGCAGAATCGTTTTTACCTCTGGAGTATCTAAGAAGGTATTAAAAGACACTTGCCGATTTTCAAAAGCTTTTTGTTCAGAAATAGAACCGCCTAAATCATTGGGTACTAAGCCTAACATTCCTAGTGCAGTAGCCCAACAAGGCATTTGGGCTTCCCATGGATTATTAGAAGCAGTTGATTCAGATAACCCAAGCACTGCTTTTGATCCAAAATGCTTGTCTATTATTTGTGGTGGGATAAGAGACATTGCAGCAGCACTTTGCATCAGGCTCATAGCACTTTGCTTTGTAAGTGCTGATTGCTGCTGTATTTGATTAAATTCCTTGATGGTTTCAGCTGCGAAGCCATCAAGCAATGTTCTATCATTTAAAAGCCAATGCATAAACCTTATATTGAGGTCATATGAATTGCAGTCAATCTCATTATTGATTAGATATCCCTGTAGAACAGGAACGCCTAATAGTGGAGCAGGTATCAGTGATAAGGGGGTAGAAAAGAGAAAAACCTTTGGACATCTCATAATATACGCCTTCCTTTTGCAATTTTAAATTTTTGTTAGTAATTATAGCATACTTTTTCGTAGTTGCTTATATTATATCAAAGCATATTAATATTAACAATATTTCTAATATGTGTCATAATATCCAATGGTTATCCAGTTATTTCTCTATTTTAATGAGGCAAGGTCACTGTATAACACTACTTAAAAATAAGCATAAAAAAAGCATCCGTTTCCAGATACCAGAACTTTACTCCAACTCAGTTATCTGCCAATAAGTCTTTAGCACTATACCTCGTACCAATTTTAGGCTTGATTCTTTAATATTCACACATTGACATTCCATATTTTGTATATTATAATCTAACTATAATTATTATAAACCAATATCTCATAATAATTTCTAATGCTCTATTTATTGTAATTTAATCTTAATTACAACACACAAAATATCTATGTTTTTATTTCTTATCTTAATACTCTAATCTATTTTCTCTAATTTTTTCAGCTTAATATAATAATTTATCAATGTAGTACAAGCATTATATGTTGAAAATGAGGTGATTCCATTGCACAAGATTTAAGCTATAGCAGTAGAAGCAGCTGTTTTTGCATTATCAGCTAAATATTTTCATATTTAGAATTTAATGCAAACTGTTTAGTGCAAACATATATTATTCAAGCTAAAAAATAAAAAATTAGGAGGGAATTTCATGAAGCGTAATTTTAGAAAGGTACTAGTGTTTATGCTTATCATGTCCATGCTGGTAACAAGCTCCATATACTATGCAGAACCTCAGGACAAAACAGCTTTAGAAACAACTGAGAAAGTCGAAATACTAGCAGATATGGATAAAAACAAATTGTTTGACAATCTCGAAGAAAAATTGGATAAAGCAGATAATGATAGTAAACTGCCAGTTATAGTAGTATTCGACGATGAAATTGACAGCAATAGCACTAAAAAAGGTCTTGTAAAAAAGATTTTAGGCGATACAGCTCCAAAGTATGAATATAAAATAATCCCTGGTATGGCTGTCGAATTGACAAAGGGTCAGATTAACACTTTATCAAAGCTCGATTTCGTTAAGCAAATAGAACCTGATTTACCTGTACAAGTTCCCACTAACACTTTATCAAAGCTCGATTTAGTTAAACAAGTAGAACCTGATTTGCCAATACAAACTCCTCCTAACAATGCAAAATACTGGTTCGGAGTTACAAAAGCTATCTCAGATTTCGGTGTAACTGGTAATAGAGATGGGAATGAAACTTCCTACTCAACTACTGATGTAGTTGTCGCTGTAATCGATTCAGGTATCGATTCAACTCACGTTGACTTAGACGGTGGTAAGGTTATTGGTTGGAAAGACCTTGTAAACAATCAATCACTTGCTTATGATGATTATGGCCATGGAACTTACTGTTCAAGTGTTATAGCTGGAACAGGAGAAGGAAATTCACTATACAAAGGTGTTGCTCCTGGAGCAGCTTTAGTAGGTGTAAAGGTTCTTGACAGTACAGGTAACGCTTTAATAAGTGATGTAGCTGCAGGTATAGACTGGGTTGCTGCAAACAAAGCTACTTATGGAATAGAAGTTTTAAGCTTAAGTCTTGCATTAAGTGGCAGCTCCGATGGAACAGATTCTATTTCAGTTGCAATAAACAATGCAGCTTCAGCTGGTATCGTTTGTTGTGTAATAGCAGGCAACGAAGGTCCTGCAAAATACACTATAGGTTCACCAGGCGCAGCAGCAAATGCTACCACAGTAGGAACCATGCGAGACGTTAGTGAAAACGGTTTCAGTCTTTTACCTTACTCAGGTAGAGGACCAACAGCAGATGGAAGAACTAAGCCAGACATCGTAGGACCTGGTATGTATATGACTGTAGCAGAAGCAAATTCTACAAATAGTTATGTAACAATAGGCGGAACAGCTCTGTCAGCACCATTTGTAGCTGGCACAGCTGCTTTAGTACTTGATGCAAATCCAAACCTTACAGCCACTCAAGTTAAGAGTGTAATAACGTCAACAGCTGTTAATTGGGGTCCTTCAGGTCAGGATGTTGATTACGGTTATGGAAGATTAGATGCACATGCAGCAGTTGATTCAGTTACTAGCCTCACTGGAGCAAACATTGCAGTTCCAAACCATATGTATACTTCTAGCACTATAGCTACAGCAAGTAAATCTGACTACTACACATTTACAGTAACTAATATAAGTTTTCCTATTGCTATAACACTAATAATGCCTAACTGGACAGGTTCAAGAACTCCAGACTTTGACTTATATCTATATAATCCAAGTGGAACAAGTGTAGCAAGTTCATCAGCTAATACAAGACAAGAAACAATAAACTTTACTCCAACAGTTACTGGTACATATCAAATAAAGGTTTCTTCCTATGCTGGCACAGGCAGCTACTTCTTTGACATTAGTGCTGGGGGAAGTAGTTTAACTCAAACAGGAAATGACCTATAATTTTTAGCTCCATAAATTTCAAAGGGTATGAGATTCCTATCTCATACCCTTTTCTAATTTATTGAAGTTTATTATTTTATTTGCACATTCCAGTAAGACATACTTATTTAATAAACTCGTTGCTAACTATACTATCCGATAGAATCTCTGTTGGTATGATAAATTCTACAACTCCCATGCATCCAGGAGCAACCTCATATTTATCAAATGAAATTACTAACTTATCTTCTGTATTAATATAGAAGCTTTGCTCCTTTGAAATTTTTTCAAACAGTTCTGTAGTCATTTCATTCTCTATTCCTGCAACCCAATAATACTTATTATTATCAGCTTTGTACTGTTCTATCATTTGCTTTATAATATTTTCGCTGATAATATCAATATACTTATCGTCTTTAAATAAACTTGGCAAAGTAATTAAGATTTCGTTTTTCTTATCAATAGTATCGTACTTCATTGTTGTTGATGAAGAACCTACAGTGTTTACTACATAACGACCTATAGATAGTATGCGGTCTGTATCAGTCTTTACTATATATCCACTATCTACGCCTAAATGACCTCCACCATTTTTCTTTAATTCTTCCACATCAGTTATAAATTGTTCATATAATTCTTTATTCTCAGCATAGTATTTTTCATTCAAGCTGTTTTCCAAGGTTTTATCTTCCAAGCCTTGAATGGCAGGAACTTTTATATTTGCATTGAAGGTATCTTCGTTTACAGTATATTCTCTGAAGGTTAGCACTTTTACTATACTGCCCACAATTGGCACCTTTGATAAGGTTGCTGCAAATACTGGGCTGCTATTAATCCCTATAATGAGTACAATTAATACAGCAGCCATTGAAGCGATTGCTATTCTTACCCTTTTAAAATTATTCTTTCTATTTATACTCTTTACTCCGCTCTCTTTTAAAGCTTTCTTTACTATAGAATCTAATTCAATAGGAATGGATACGTCCATATATTCATTTTTAAGTTGTTCTAAATTATTATCTTTCACCTTTAATCCTCCTTGCTTAATCATCCATTTTTATACGTAATTTCTCAAGTGATTTGTATAAATGAGTTTTTACAGTGTTAACATTTTCCTCTAAAATTACTGCAATTTCTTCTATTTTTAGATCTTCAAAATATCTTAACACTATTACACTTCGGTAATTATCAGGTAAACTATCCAACGCTCTTTGCAGGTCTATATTTTCGTAATTATCAATTGTTCCAAGGTCATAACTGAGTAGAACTTCTTCACCAACTACTACCAACTTTTTTTTCTTCTTTATTAAATCCAGCGAAGTATTTACTACAATCTTGTAGAACCATGTTTTTATGTAATTTGGATTTTTTAGAGAATCCTTTGATGAGATAGCTTTATAAATAGATTCCTGAACAATATCTAAAGCATCATCAGCATTTTTGACATAACTAAAGGCTAATCTATAAATATTTTCTTTATATCTGATAACATAATCTGATATTTTATTTTCCAAGTTGCTTTCACCCATTCGCGTGAACAACTCCTTTCCTTTGAACTGATACGTATCATATTTGTTTTACTCTTTATAGACGCTGGTGATATGTGAAAAGTTTTAAACATGTGAATTATATACTATTTATTTTATCAATATCACAATAGCGCACTAAAAAAACACTTACCACAAAAGTAAGTGTTTTATATATTAGCCATACCAGCGCTTCTTCAAACGCAGTGCCATCTTTTGTACTAGAAATTTGTTTTTTCTATATAGTGACAATTAACGTCGATATGGTTTAAGAATAACAATAATCTTTCATAAAGTGGGTGAGCTTTATCACCATACTTTGCTTCTAGATTTTCTCCAATATCTTTTACAGTTTTCTTGCCATCTATTTGTAAAAATACATAACTTCCATATTCATCTAGAGAAATTTTTTTATACTCTGGAATTCTAAATTTAAGTTTTCTAAAGAACTTTTGGACCTTATGATCTTGTTTTTCAAGTATAGTCACAATATTGTCTTTATCTACTTCATATTCTAAATTATCAGAGATTTTAAATATTATATTTAAAACTTCTTCGTTATTATTTAGCATCTTTTACCTTACTGTTTACTATAGGTATTATAGTAGCTATTATTAGAACTACTAATATTATAAATGCCATTCCATTAGAAGCAGCAAATCCACTTGGTCCACTTCCTTTTATAACACCTGATACTTGAAGTATTATACCTACAAGTCCTATTATAGAACCACCAGCAACAAGTCCAGAAGATAAACTTATACCATTAGAAACTTTAACTTCTTTTTCTTTTTCAGATTTAGAAGTTTTTTCTATAAATAAACGAACTAATGCACCTATTAATATTATAGAAGTTGTAGCTATTGGTAAATAGAATCCTATAGCAACTGTCATTATAGGAAGTTTTAATAAGAATAAAACAACTCCCATAACAGCACCAACAATAATCATAACCCAAGGTAATTTACCTGACATTATACCAGCAGTTAATGTTGACATTAAGTTAGCTTGAGGTAGTGCAAATGGAACATTATCACCAGTCATTGCAAGTTGGCTTGAAAGTAATAATATAGTACCAACAACTACTGCAACACCAACTATACCAGATATAGCAAAGTATTTATCCATTTCATTTTTGTCTCCCACCTATTATAAAAGTAACTTTTTGTGATTGAGCAGTAACCACCAGCTATAGATATAGCAGTAACTATAAATGTACCAAATAAAAGTAATGATTTGTTGTTTTCAGGATTTTTCCATCCCATTACAACGAATAATAATGTTACAATAACTAAAGAAGCTATAGTCATACCAGATACAGGAAGGTTTGAAGTTCCTATAGTACCAGTTAAACGACCAGAAACTATAACAAATAGTAATGATAAGAATAATGATAAAATAGAAGCAGTTATTGCCATTAATATATTACCACCAGATATCAAGAAACCTGCTATAAAACCTACTACTACACCACCAAGTAATATTATAGTTTCCAACAGATGAACTACTCACCACTATTTGAAGACTTAGCATTAAGAGTTTCTTTTATAGAAGATATTATAGTAGGTATAAGCTTTATAGCACCTATTAAACCACCAGAAAGCATCATACCAGCACCGATATATTTTACATAACTACCAGCTATATTTTTAACTTGCATAGCGTTTATAGCAACATTAGGATTATTCCATACAGTTGCACCATCTTTTGCCAAGAGTTGAGAAGTAACCTATTAAAGGCATAATACCAAAGTTAGATAATATAGAACCAGCAAACATAGTTAAAGAAACATCTAAACCAACTATGAATCCTATACCTAATAATAGAGGGTTAACTTCAACTTCAAATTTCCATTTGTAGAAAGTTTCATTTACATAGCTTATAACGTTGTTAGCTACATTTAAAAATGAACTAGTTATAACAGTTATAATACCACCTATTCCAAACCCAATTCCCATGAACTTCATTGATTCTCCAGCACCTTCTGAAGCAACAAGTGTTTCAGATATAGCCATTGACTCAGGGTACATTAATTTACCGTGTTCTTCAACGATTAAGTAATTGTAAACAAGAGAAGCTATTCCAATACCGAATAAAACTCCACCTACACCAACAACAAAACCTTCTAAGAAAGTAACTTTAGAACCTATTAAAAGAACTGCTGGTAAAACGAATATTATACCACTAGCAACAGATTCTCCACCACTTGCCATACCTTGAACTAAGTTTTTGCCAAGGATACCTTTTTGTTTAGCAAATGCAGCTATAAATGCTGAACCTATTATAGAACCAGGTATACCAGCTGCAACTGTAAGCCCTGATTTCATACCTGAATAGGCAGTTGATGCTGCGAATAAAACAGCTAAAATAATACCGATTATTAATACAGCAATATTTCCACCAGATTTAGAACCACTGGAAACGTAAGGAACGTAGTCTTTACCAGCTACGCCACCATATGCATCTTTAGATAATTTATTATCCATAATCTATATCTCCTTTTGTATTTTATAAGTTACAGAAATAATTATAAAATATATTTAAATTCTATATTAGAAAATTCAATACACTCATTATTCCCTAAAAATACAAAATAAATTTATTACACACTCCAACTAAGGATATGTGCCAGATGCACATTACTTTAAATTATCCCAGATCTTTATTGACTCATATTCAATTGGTGTACCATTAAAGTTTGTAAATGTTTCGACATCTTTAATTGGTTTTTTCATGTCAAGTGAAAAAACATAACCTCCAATACCTCTAATTTTCCACTCACCATCATCTTTTATAAAAGTATACCGTTCACCAGCTAGATTTCCAAAGCCCTCATTGTGTATTTTGACAAAAATATATTTATTGAAGCTATCCTCACTGGTATACACTTTTGAAATATCTAGAAAATAAGGTACTTGAGTTACAACTGCCATATTACCATCGCCATTATATAGTTTCTCTAATCTACTAAAAAACTCATTACTATAATATGGATGAATGAAGTCATCTGTTTTGTCTTTAAAGTCCTCAAAAGAAACTTTACGAATTTCAGCTAATACAAGACTTTTCTCAAGTTCAACAACATTATTAATTAAACTATTGTCTATACTATTTGCTGCCACTGTCTTATTTTTATCTATAATATGAAAATATGAAGCTGTAGAAATCAGTACTACTACTAAAATAATTATAATGATTTTTTTGTTCATGATCTACCAACCCCTTTTTGCTTATCATCCCATATATATATAAATATGTCAAATTGATGAATATGTTAATTGTTTGGTATTAATCATTATCTGTTAGTTTCATGTTACAGTTATACCAAATATTATACAATATGTGGTTAAAGTTAATTTATCTATGGAAACAACATTGCTATAGCATTGCCAGCAAATAATAAAGCAATTAAAGGATACATAGTATGAGAAAGACAAAATTAAATACATTCTTTGTAACTTTGCTAATAACTGTATAACTACGTTGCCCGACACATATCATCTCCACTTAAAGATAACTAACTTCATATAAAATACCTCTGATAAGCTCAGAGGTATTTTAGTTTTTTACATTAATTATTAGTTTTTAATTATTTATTTTATTCTTCTACAGTAACAGCACTTTCATCCAAAGCATCTTTCATAAACTTTAGCCCCTGATAGTCAGAAATGTTGTCCACATCAAGCTTTTTAAGCATTGCCTTAGGGCATCTACTTATCTCAATCCCATTAAAGTCCTTCGATAAATAGGTAAGATCAGTATATAATTCATCCTCAATTCTTTTTGAAAATATGGCAATCACTTTTTCTGTTTTAACAACCAAATATCTTATATCCTCTTTTAATGATGTTGCTGGGACATAGAATTCATCATCTTTATTTAATCCAATACAAGCTGTTATATTTCCTGCCAATTTATCAATATATAACTTAGGTCTATAGTTGTTAAAATCTCCAATCATTTTTACATTTTTATTTATATTAATTAATTGTGGTAATACTGATAGCTTTAACTCTGTTGTACCATCTGTTCTTAATTCAAAATCCTTTAGTGATAACTTGTGATTTAGACACTTTTTATAAAATTGTGTTGCACTTATCTTTTCATTAGGAATAACAACTCCTGTTAAATGTTTAAAGTTAGACTTATGAAACTTTACTTCTATAAAATTCAAATTAACTTTATTAACCAATGAAATAAATAAAAAGTTCCTGTTTTCCAAGTTTTCTCTTTATAATTCTGCACTTTTAATAATTATTTTTAATGCATCTGCCTTTTTCACTATAGTTCCCTCACATAATACCAAGCAAAAGAGTACACACACCGCAGTGAGATATACTCTTTTTGAATAGCTGATTTTTCTGTTGTCTGCCAACTACACGCTCATATGTCGTGCATTACTTTCGGATTTTTCTGTTGTCCGCCAACTGCATGCACATACGTCATGCAAAAATTTCAGATTTAAGTGTCAGCCACACTATTTAAATCACACAATTTATAGAACATCATCTATAGATTAATTAGAGTATAAAATATTTCATTCCTTGAGTCAATGATTATTTCATGTACTTTTTTTAGATTATTATCCTTAATATCCGTATCTATACATGTTATTATTATCCTATTTTTATTGTACTCCTAAAATAGGATATGTGCAAATGATAAATAAAGATACTTTTTATGTTTTTTATATATCGTTTCGTTAATCCTATAATACCAAAAGGACTGTATTAAATCTATAACTAGATAACTTCGGTGCCTGACACAAATCCATTATATTATACCGAAATTAGTTATGTATTTTTTGTAAAGAGAAAAATTTAAACACTTAGACTACGTATAAATCTCGGTTCACGCCTATTACTAACAATATAACATACAATTATTCTATAAGTTTTTTACGTAATTTGTAGCAATTACACAATGCTGTTTGCAGCTCTGGGTCTAAAATCTATGCCCAGCTTTTGTTTTAAGTAGTCCTTTAGTACAAATACTTCAATTTTGTGCGCCTTCCTTGGATTGTCTAAGAAGTACTTGGTATAGCTATTCTGACCTTCTGGCTCAATAATTTGCATTTTTCTCTCTTCTTTGTTTATATCAGATATTACTTGGTCATGTTTAATCTCAGTATCCCAGCATATTATGCTATGCAAATTCTCGAATGAATGATTAAACCTATCACTAAGGAAATACTTGAACTCTACATAGTATAATTGTGAATTAACAATTGGTGTACTATTCGAGCCCTTGACAATAACATCTATACCTGAATATGTATCATAATCGAGTATTTGGAATGGGAATAGTGTAGGTTCAATCGTTAATAGTTGGAGTACAAGAGAATAAACCCCACTTTCCCTTTCAGGCTTCACTAACACTAAGTTTTTATATGTGCAAATATTTGCCTTTCTAATCTTTTCAATGCGCCACTTAAAGTCGTTCTTTTCCTTTTCTGTTGTTCTATAAGCCTCAGCCTCTTCCTCTAACCAAGCCAAATTTCTCCAATCATCACTTTCAATAATTTCATCAAATATCTTTCTAACTTCTTCTTTAATATCAGAAATTATTTCCATGGGAGTGTTATCAGCAGAGCCTCTATTTGCCGTTAGCCTAAGTCCCTGACAATTAATAAACGCATGTAATTTTGTGAACTCTGAACCTTTGTAAGTTATCCACTCATTCTTCCTCTGAATAGGAATATTATCTTTGCAAAGCCAGAGTCCGTATCTCTCTTGTACGGTGTATGAACCTTCCGGTGCGGTGTAGCCAGGTCTTCTTAACATATTATTATAACTCTGCTTTACTTTATTTCCTTCTATATAAAACACAGCTTGGTAATTAATCTCTGGCGAGTTTTTAAGATTACCATTCTTAATAATTTTCTTACAATAATAATCTGGAGCTTTAGTGAGATGTTTTTCAAAAAGCTTATTTATTGACTCTGATTCAGTAGGAAAGAAATGCCCAAAATCTATTGGTACTTCTTCTTTAGCGTTAAGTCCCTTTAAATACAATTCGATATCAAATATACCCTTATCCATAAAGGCTATTTCAATTGAACCATGCTTTGTATACCAACGTATGTAATCTGTTAAGATTTCTTGTGTAAATTTCGCTTTCTGATTATTATTGTATCCCAGAATTAATATTTCAGTTCCGCTTTGCAGTGATTCCTTACTTTCCTCAATTACTTTAACATTTGGTATTCTACGGTCAAACAGAGTAGCATATGGGTCATCCATTTCTGCTGTAAGTTTTATACCCTCTTTTACAGTTGTTACTCTAATATAAGAACTATTAAAATATACTTTAGTCCCATGTCCTTTTTCCCCTATTTGGGATGGATTATCCCGTTTCGTTGAATTGCCTAAATCAAAGAATGCTTGTAATTCCTCTTTGTTCATTCCCTGACCATTATCACTTAATTTTATTGCTAATGTACTCTTCCCTTTAATATTTACTACATCAAAGTTTATTTTTATAATCAACTTTCTTCCAGCTACCTTTGCATCATATGAATTACTGATAGCTTCCCTAACAATTTCTAACGGATTGGAAAAATCATTTGCAATTTCTATAAATTCTTGTGTGTGGTCAACCTTAGGTTTTAAATCATACTGAACCATTTTATACCCCCATAATTAATAAGTTAATCCTATTGTAGTTTTTCTATCTTACTATTTACTCCTCTAAGCTTAACAATTAAATATATAATATAAACTGTAAAAAAAAGTGAAAATAACCAAACAATAATGAAAATCGCATAGACAACGTCATAATATTTAAAAGCTAAAAATCCTTCGAAGTACAATAACTTACAACTATTAAATATTATATAGACAGTCTTGGGAGTAATAACTAAAGTAAGCAAAGCTGAGGATACTAATAATGGTAATGCCTTAAGTCCTAATACCTCATCCACTTTACTTTTATGTTCACCACTATCCGATTTGTATGATGGCAGTTCCATATTTATCGTATTATTAATTTCACTATACCACAGACTAAAAATTACAGTTATAATTGTTAGTAGCAAGCTTACAGATGATATCGTATCACCCATTCCTATCCCCCCCCTAATTAGTCTACGCCTTTAAAAATTCTGTTAGTTTTTCGTAAGTTACAGGTATAACAATAAACTTATTTGGCTCACCCTTGACTTCCTTAATCATAGCTAATGTTTTTGTTGTATCATGTTTTTGTAAAACAATATTCATTTGCTCTGCTAATACATTTGTTGTAGTTAGTATGTAGTTTCCAGCAACATTATTTTCCCGCACAGCTGTTGCAAGTGTGTCTAAATATAACTTATAAATACCTTTTGATAGCTCAGATAAGGTTATCAATTTTTCATATGCAGAAGGCTTAATTTCTCGAACAGTTATCGCACCTTTTTTTCTGGTTACAGGCGGCAGATTACCATCTACCAACCCAATTATACGGTTTAACTCAGAAGCAATTATGTCATTCCTTATATCAATATCATAGCAGTTTGTAGCATTTCTTGCCTTGATTATTGTATCTATTAAAGTATTATTCAGTGCATCTTTGAGTTCGTATTGGTACTTTGAAATAACTGACCTTAATAGTGACCTGCTTTCGCTTACTGTCATTTGAAATAAGTTACATATTTTCTGTTCGCTTGGTATTTGATTTCCAAAAATAGTCTTTATCAATAGAAACAACCTGAACTCGATTATATCAGAACCCCTTGTAAAAACTTTTGCCCTAAAAACATTCTAATATATTCTTCTAACGCTGCCTTTGCATTTATAGCTAAGCTATCTTCTAACTCAGCCTCTTTACACTCCAATATTGAACATAATAGTTCCTTTTCATTTGAACTAAGGTTTAAGGCTGTACTTAACTCCATATCGAACACCCCCTGTTAATTGTTTCCACTTACAATGTTTCGCTATTTTGTTTCAATTTCCTGCATTTTTGCGTATTTTCTTCCAAAACAAAATACTACAATAAGTCCTTGCAGTATTTGTTATTTATATAAGAAGCACCAGGGACGAGAAGCACCAGGGACGGTTCTTTTTGCTTATAACTATTGCCCTGACACATATGAAGCTATTCTAACAGTCTGAATAACGGAAGGTTTAAATTTATCAGTATACTTTTTAACCATCATATCATTACTTAATTTGATTATATATTACTGCCCACTTTTTATATGCCTTAGAATTTCGGATTATCTTTCATTTCTTACAAAAGCAAAAAGAACCGTCCCCAGTGCTTTTACCTTGAAGTAGTTTTGTTTTCATAATACACATGAAGCTCATTACTAAACCTCTGGAGAAGCTTCTAGTCCTGTAATGTATGCTTCTAAACACTCAAGAGTATGTCTTGCTTCTTGCTTTAAAATTGCTATGCTAGCTTTTGTGTAGTCTATTCTAGCTGCTTCGTTGTACTCATTTTCTAACTTCTTGTAGTAAACAATATCTTCTGAAATATATTCCTTTATCTTTTCAAGGATAAAGCTTTCATTTTTCATATCTACACCTCTTTCAAATTGTAACAATTCGTGACTTGTTATTATCATTATATTGTAACATATCGTGACTGTCAATAGTTTTTGTAACATTTTGTGTCAATAATTTTTTATTGTCTCAATATGTGATACGATTTAATAAGAGGTGGATATAAATGACTTTTGGAAAAAATATTGCAAATTTAAGAAAAGAAAGACGATTAACACAAGGAGAAGTTGCAAATGCCCTAAATATATCAAGAGCTTCTTTAGGGATGTATGAAACAGATAAGCGTAATCCTGACCCTGAAATGCTTAGAAAGTTTGCTAACTTTTTTGATGTTTCTATAGATTATCTATTAGATATGCCAGACAGTGAAATAAATATACAGCAAATATCTGAAGCTGTAAAGGATGACTCTGAGCTATTGGAATTTTGGAACATGTTAAAAGATAGGGAAGACCTACAAATACTATTCAAACAGACTAAGAAGCTTGATAGTAAAGGAATACAGCAGATAATACGAATAATTAAGGCAATAGAAGACGAGGAATAAAACGAATAGATGATATTACACTTATGTACAGTCCTCTACTAAAAGCACTAACTAATGAAAACATCAGTTTCCATAAAGTTATGAATACTTTTGATATACAAACTAGAATAGCATTCAATCTACCTAGCTCTATATATGGATTTGTTTATCTTAGCAGAAAAGGAAATTATCATATTGTACTAAACAATGTAGCGTTTTTCTGCATGAAATAAAGCATATCATTTTTCATATGCCTACTATTGGCGATATTATTGGATTAGATATGCAATATGAAGATTTTGAAACTAATATTAAAAAATGATTTATGCCAGGCACCATAGTTATCCAGTTATTTCTTATAGGAGGAATATGAACATGAACATTAATACTCAATTTTTAGCTATATCTTTAACATTATCAATATTACTATTTTTATTTGTAGGTGCAATATTAAAAACAAATCAACCATTAACTGATTTCTTCTTATGTGCTATATTTGTACAACTAATTTTGAAAAACATTAACTTTAATAATTATAAATCAAGTTAATTTGTATAAGAGAGAATTAAACAAGATAGTATATTAAAAAAACTAACTCAAATTGAGTTCGCTAAAATATTTAATACTTCACATGCACTAATAATAAGTATGAAAATGGTGTAAATGACCAGATTCAGAAACCAGAGTATTTTTCAATGTTAGCAATTTGTTTGCAAAACCACTAAAAAGCACTTACTTTAAAAGTAAGTGCTTTATAAATCAATATTTATGGCGGAGAGAGAGGGATTCGAACCCTCGGAACCTTTAACAGCTCACACGATTTCCAGTCGTGCGCCTTAGACCAGCTCAGCCATCTCTCCATTAATTAGAGTTTTTGCTCGTACTTATGTATTATACTAGATACTTCACAATTTATCAACAGGAATTTTATTGACATAGAAATTTATATTGTTAGTTAAAACAAAATATATAAAATATTCGTATTATATGATAATGTTAAATTATATAACCATTTGAAAGGAAATACATGATGAAGATAAATTTGATAAAAATCTACTAAAATACTGCTTGTATATTATTTTAACCGCTACTGCACTATATATACTGTATGCTGTGATTGGAAATATTGGAGCGATATTGACAACAATTTTTCAATATTGAAAAGAATATTTTCAATATTGTCGCCATTTATTATTGCTTTGTTTATAGCTTATCTGCTGTATCCAATAGCAAAATGGCTGGAAACAAAGCTAATGAACAAAACAAAGCTTAGCAATAAACTTAAACGTACACTTAGTGTGCTACTTACATATCTGCTTATAGTTGGTATTTTCATATTTTTTATATATAGCATATATGTGATGATTGGTGGACAGCTCACAAATAATCTCAAAGTAAATAATATGATAGAGTCTATCATAAAATACAGCCAAAAATACAACGATATTTTTCAAACAGCTCTTTCCAAATTAGAAACAAGCGGATTTTCAGAAAACTATAAAACAACAGTTCAAAGATTTAATTGAGCGAGCATCTGGAATTATGGGTACTGCTATAAATGGAGGTTTTAACTGGATTGCAAGACTAGGCGGAAATTTGGTTAATATATTACTTGGCATAATTATATCCTTTTATCTTTTAAAGGACATAGAGTATTTCAAGAAGTTAACAAATACTGCTTTGACACACTTATTAAAACAAAAAGCAAACAAAAATACAAAATTGTTTCTCCTAGACGTTAATAATGTGATTTCTAAATTCATAAGAGGTCAGCTCTTGGATGGGCTCATAGTAGGTATATTGAGTTCCATAGGCTTGTGGGCGATAGGTTTGGACTTTTCCGTGCTTATTGGTATGACTGCTGGTATAGCAAATATTATACCTTATTTCGGTCCAGTAATTGGATGTATACCTGCAATAATAGTTGGACTGCTGAGCGGGGTACCCATCAAAGCACTTTTTGCAGTAATAGTGTTTATAGTAGTTCAGCAGCTTGATAGCATGATAATTGCTCCCAAGATAGTGGGAGAAAGTGTGGGATTACATCCTGTGTTTGTAATTTTGTCTATAATTGTAGGTGGCGCATACTTCGGGTTGTTAGGAATGTTTCTGGCTGTGCCAGCAGCAGGAATAATAAAGTTGCTTTTAATGCGTTGGAGGCAATGGAATATGAATAAATAAATTATACAATTAACAAAGGGAAGCAATCGCTTCCCTTTATTATTTGCAGATACTTGAATATTTTTCTTGCCTACTAAAATTCTAAATTATATGGCAAGCAACGAAATGATCTGGAGCTACTTCTCTAAACTCTGGCATTTCTTGACTGCATATATCCTTCGCGTATCTGCATCTAGCCTTAAATCTACATCCTGGTGGTGGATTTATTGGACTAGGTACATCACCTTCAAGTAAAATTCTCTTTCTTGACTTTTCTATTTTAGGATCAGCAATCGGAATTGCTGACATCAACGCTTGTGTATATGGATGCAATGGATTCTTATACAGTTCAACACTAGATGTCATTTCTACCATTGTTCCAAGATACATAACACCAACTCTGTCTGATATGTGCTTTACCATGCTTAAGTCATGGGCTATAAACAGATATGTCAGACCTAAGTCTCTTTGTAGCTTTATCAACAGATTTACTACTTGAGCTTGTATTGAAACGTCTAAAGCAGAAATAGGTTCGTCACATACTATGAACTGTGGTTCAATTGCTAATGACCTTGCTACACCTATTCTTTGTCTTTGTCCGCCGCTGAACTCGTGTGGGAATCTGCTTGCATGCTCTTTATTCAAACCAACTGTTTCTAGAACATTATATATTCTTTCTGTTCTTTCTTTACCAGTGTACAGGTTATGAATATCTATTCCTTCTCCTACTATATCACCTACTGTCATTCTTGGATCCAGTGATGCATATGGGTCTTGGAATATCATTTGTGCTTTCTTTGTAAAATTCTTTTTCTCTGCTTTATTTAGCTTATGGACATTGTTACCGTCAAATATTACTTCCCCGCCTGTAGCTTCATAAAGTCTTATAATTGTTCTTCCTGTTGTTGACTTTCCACAGCCTGATTCTCCAACAAGACCTAGTGTCTCGCCTTCCTTTATAGCAAAGCTTATGTTGTCAACAGCTTTTAGAATTGCGCCGCCACCTACTGTGAAATATTTCTTTAGATTTTTTACTTCTATTAAAGTTTTCTTTTCCGCCATTATCTTGTACCTCCTATACCTACAGGTCTTTCAACCTTTGGTGCAAGTGGGTGCTGTAAGAAGCATGATACACTGTGTCCATTCTCTAATACAGTTTCTTCCGGTTGCTGCTGATAGCAGACTTCCATAGCATATGCACATCTAGCTGCAAATGCACAGCCTACAGGAGGACAGAACAAGTCTGGAGGAGTACCTATTATCGGAATAAGGTCTTCCTTATTTTCTGCATCAAGTCTTGGTACTGATTTTAATAGTCCCCATGTGTATGGGTGCTTAGGATTGTAGAATACATCATCTGATACTCCACTCTCAACAACCTTACCTGCATACATAACTATTATTCTTTCTGCCATGCCTGCAACAACTCCAAGGTCGTGAGTTATTAATATGATGGATGTATCCAGCTTACTCTTTAATTCTTTCATCAAATCAAGAATTTGTGCTTGTATTGTAACGTCAAGAGCTGTTGTTGGTTCATCTGCGATTAACAGCTTTGGCTTGCATGATAGTGCTATAGCTATCATAGCTCTTTGTCTCATACCACCACTAAACTCGTGTGGATATTGATTAACTCTTTTTTCTGGGTTAGGAATACCAACCGTCTTTAGCATTTCAATTGCATTCTCGTGAGCTTGCTTCTTTGAAAGATGTTGATGCTTTATAAGTCCTTCAGCAATTTGCTTGCCAATGTGCATTGTAGGGTTTAGGGATGTCATTGGATCTTGGAATATCATACCCATTTCTGAACCCCTAACTGCTTCCATTTGCTTATCACTGAATTTTGTTATATCTTTACCATTAAATATTATATTACCGCTTTTAAGTCTTCCTGGAGGCGTAGGTACTAGCTTCATTATAGATTGAGCTGTAACACTCTTTCCGCAGCCAGACTCACCAACTATGGCGATTGCTTCTGCTTTGTTTAAATGAAAGCTTACTCCTCTAACGGCTTGAACTTCACCGGCATATGTGTCAAACGATACATGTAAATCTTTGACTTCCAATAATTTTTCTTTTTCCATACCTACACACCCCCCTATTTTCTTAATTTTGGATCTAGCGCATCTCTTAATCCGTCACCAAGTAATTGTAATGCTAGCATTGTTAAACTGATTAATATTGATGGTATAATCATTTGATATGGATATACCTGCATTGTTGCAATACCTGTGGAGGATAATTGTCCCCAGCTTGTTTTTGGAGCTTGAATTCCTAATCCTATGAAGCTTAGGAATGCTTCACCAAATATCGCACCTGGTATAGCAAATGTTAATGATACTATAATTACTCCAAGTGTATTTGGTATTAAGTGTTTTATTATTAATCTTGAGGAGCTAGCGCCTAGCGTTTTTGCAGCTAATACAAACTCTTGCTCTTTAAGTGATAAAACTTGACCTCTTACAAGTCTTGCAAGTCCCAACCACCCAGTAATAACAAAAGCTAATATTATCGGCACTATTCCCGAGCCTAAGTATAGCATTATTAGTATTGTTAAGATTAGTCCTGGTATTGCTATAAGAACATCTATTGTTCTCATTATTAACATGTCTAGTAAACCTCCGAAGAAGCCTGAAGCTCCACCGATTAAAGTACCAACAATACTATTTAAAACAGCAGTTATTACACCTATAAATAATGAGACTTTTGCACCTTCCCATACTCTTTCCCATAAATCTCTTCCAAGTCCATCAGTACCAAACCAATGTGTTGCATTTGGCCACTTATCTCCATTAGTAAGATCGTTTGTATAATAATCAAAGGGTGATATCAGTGGACCTACAAATGCCATAACAGCTAAGAGTATTAGGAATATTAATGAAAACATAGCTATACGATTCTTTTTAAGTCTTCTCCAAGCATCTTGCCAATAAGTCATACTTGGTCTTATAATCGCTTGAGATTTCTCTGCATCTATTCCTACGTGTTTAAATTGTTCTTGTTTTAGCTCCATCTTATTCCCCCCTTACTTATCTAGTCTTATTCTTGGGTCAACCAGGCCATATACTATATCAACAACAAGATTCATTAATATTAAGAATGCACCAAAGAATATTGTTGTACCCATGATCATCGGATAATCTAAGTTTTGCATTGATCTTACGAAGTATTGTCCAAGACCTGGAATAGCGAAAACTGATTCTACAACGAATCCACCAGTAAGTAAGCCTGCTACGGTTCGGACCTAGGATTGTAACTATCGGCAGCAATGCGTTTCTTATTTGGTGTTTAACTGTAACCTGTATAGGTGATAATCCCTTTGCTTTTGCAGTTTTAATATAGTCTTGCCCAACAACCTCAAGCATACTTGTCCTCATGTATCTTGCTAAACCAGCTAATGTACCAAGTCCTAAAGCAAATGTTGGCATAATTGTATGGGCAAATGTCGTATAGGTAGCAACCGGCAACCACTGTAGCTTAACCCCGAAAAGCCACTGTATAAGTCCTGCTATAATAAAGTTAGGAACTGATATACCTATAACGGCTATAAATATACTAAATCTGTCCCACCCTTTGTCATGATTTAGAGCTGCGACTATACCAAGCGCAACACCTGCAACAGTAGCAAAAACTAGTGCTCTTAATCCAAGATTCGCAGATACTGGGAAGTTGTTTGCGATAACTTCGTTTACACTACGAGCTCTGTACCTTAATGAGTTTCCCAGGTCTCCCTGAACTAAATGACCCATGTAGGTGATGTACTGTTTATATAACGGATCATCCAAGCCATAATACTTCATCATGTTAGCCCCGATTTCAGGAGTGAGTTTCTCACTTGAGAATGGGTTGCCAGGTACTAATCTTACAAGAAAGAAAGTTATTGTGATAAGTACCCAAATAGTTATAAGTGATATAAGAAGTCTTTTAAAAATATACTTTACCAACTATTTTACCCCCTTTATTTTTGAATTTGGATATGTAGTAGATGTATCTTATAATAACAGTATATTCTGATATTATGAATTTTCATTTAATTAAGTGTGGTATATATGTGGTAATTATAGTATATTTTGTTAACATATAGATATCGGCAATATAATATGCTTATGAAATGTTAAGTAGAAAATAAAGAGTATAAAAGAGAAGCAATTTAATCGCTTCCCTTTTATACTCTTTTTAATGAAGTTAAGACAGACTTATTTTTTAAAATACTGTTGTACACATGGGTTTATCTTTAGTTCTAAACAAGCTGTTCACAGTATCTGCATAACTTATGTCATTAATCTCACAAAGTCCAAGCCTCAAAAGAGCTTCAAAATTTACACAGCCCATAATCATAGCTGAGAAATCCGATATATCCATAGATATTTCAGCATCATAGTCTATGCCGCCTGTCACCGTAGGCTTTCCTTCTCTAAAATCTACTACAAATGGTTTGCTGTTTTCCTCCACAAAGCTGTCCACAATATTTAGCTTTAGCTTTATGTTTTGGTTATTGAAGTTGTACTCTTGAAGCTGTTCAAAGAAACCTACAGTATCAATAATCCTGTACATCAGTCCCACTCCCTGTAGGTTGCTCTGGTGATATACCGAAGTAAAATTAGCCTCACTTTCATCTCTTGGATCCTTTAGTAGGTAGTGGAAATACTCATCCTGTGTATTTATTATTATTCTATTTATCTGGTCAAACTGTATATGTAGGAAATTTAGTAGCTGCTTTAGCACCTCAACGTTTTGATAAATCAGCTCTTTTACAATTATATCGTATTTAAGCGGATTCACCTCACTGGCTTTTTTAAAGAAGAAAGATATATAGCCTTCAATTTTGTCTTCCTGCTTGTAGACTATGGTTTTTTTACCTGGTGCAACTATATTGGACACCTCAATATTTGTCCTATTTATCATACCATGAGTCTTGGAGGCAAATCGGTTATAACAGTCTATAAGCTGCTCCTGTTCTTGTTCCTTTAGGTAGTATATGTTTTGCTTATTCTCAACGTTTGGCAAAGAGGCAGGCTTTATCCTGTAATGATTCATCTTAGTGCCAAAGCCAAAGCCCATTTGCTTATAAAAATCTGGTCTGAAGGGGTACAGCATAGCCATGGAAAGCTTTTTCTGCCTATAGTAATCTATAAAGTAGCTTATAATGTCCTTTGCCACTCTTTCCTTCTTGTGTAGAAGATCAACTGCCACAAAACCTACTCCACCAGTCTTCATTTCCACGCCATTAAAATTCATAACAAAGTCTTGCAGCTCCATTCCCCCTACTAGCTCGTCGTCTCTGTAGGCTCCATATATGTTAACTGTTGAGTCTTCATTTTGCAGCTTTATTAATCTTTGCCCTTGGTTTTGGAGATCTTCTTGAGTATGAATATTCATAAGTGGATATGCTAATCCACCTATCTTGATAAATTCCTTTATGCCCTCTTCATCTAGAATTTTAAACTCACTGTTTATTATCATAATGTTACCCCCTCCAGCTCCTACGATTTATTTAAAGATAAAGGAAACGCAGACCTTATAGTCCACATTTCCCTTTATTATTTACCAAATAAATACTCCATACCCTCATCAAAGTGCTTCTTTATCTCCTGCTCGTTTGCTTCAAAGTATTTTATATTCTTGATTCTTTTTTCTGTTATCAAATCAATGGACTTCAGTACCTCTATATGATGCGATATTGTGGCAGTTGTTAAATCCAACCTTTCTGCCAGCAGTTTTCCATAGGTTGGCTCTTTTATGATAGCTCTAAGTATCTCAAGCCGAGTCCTATCTGATATTATCTTAAATACTTGGGATATGTTATCCCCAATTTTGCTCACGGAGTCTTCTGATTGCTCCATTGCAAAAACCACCATTTGTGCGTCAGAACAGTAAACTCTTAGCTTATGAGGCGATATGAAATAAGATGGTATAAAGTAATACTCACTAAAATCGAATATTCTTTTAAACTGCCTATCCATTATTTCTTGAGAAACATCCAAAGGAGTCTTATCCCTCAGCTTTCCATATACTTTTTGGTTTAGCTTACTGTAATCCTCTTTAATAGAATTCAATTTGTTTTTAAGTACTCTATTGTTCATTTCCTCTATAAGCTTTATGAGGTCTGCTTTGAACTGATGTGTGCTGAAAAAAAGCAATTCAAAGCCTTTAATGTTGTCGTTTACCAGAGATGGCTTTTCTTCTTCAAGCTTCTTTAAACTCTTTTTTTGCATATTACTTCTTGTATCTGATTATAATCTAACTCTTCACCCAATATAGTATATATAAAATTTACATCATCGTATGTGTCCATTCGTTTTATAAGAAGTGAAACATCATCAAAGGCTCTTTCTTTGATAATAAACTCAAATAGCTCCATTCCCTGCAATCTCATTCCTGATAGAACCTTAAGCATCTTCAAGCTTACTGTAGAAAGATTACTTAAAAGCGCGCTCGAAAGCTTTTCTGAAAGCTTATAATCGCTTTTATTTGACAAATAGCGTATTGCTGCTGCCAACTCAATGGTTAATGAGTTTTTCACCTGTATTATCGGTGAGTTTTTATGTTCCATATCTAACGGCATGATCTTCACTCCTGCTTTGATTTTTGTGTAACATCTTTAAGAAATATTATATCATAAGTACTTATTAATTGATATTATGGCTAATATAAAAGACTTACAGATTGTCACCACAGAGCATTATTCTATGTTTGTTTATTGTTCTTATGCTTATACATTTCCATGTCTGCTTTTGCAATTAGTCTTTCTATTTGGGGCTGCTCTTCAAAATCGTAGGCTATTAATCCATAGCTTAAGCTAAGCTTATAAGGCTTTTCATTCTTTACATTGATTTCATATAACGACTTCTCAATTCTACTAAGCACCTGCTCACCCTTTTCCATATCGCACTCAGGCAGCACTAGCAAGAATTCATCCCCACCCAGTCTGCATAGTCCATCTGACTCCCTGATTATTCCCTTAAGTGCATTTGTGATAAGCAGTATATATTCGTCACCTTCCTGATGTCCATATGTATCATTAACTAATTTTAATCCATCCATATCTATATATCCAATTATCAAACCCCATTCATTGCGTTTGCAGAGCTGAATTTGCTTCTCAAGCACTATTATGCCTGCTCTTCTGTTTAGAGCACCTGTAAGTATGTCCGTGGTAGCATATAGCTGAAGCTTCTTTTGCGCATCCTTTATTTCAGTTATGTCTCGGACTACCCATACCTTTGCCAGCATATTTCCACTATCGTCTTTTATACTGGAGCTTGATACTAGGGATGGAAACTCGCTGCCATCCTTTTTAACATGATAAATCTCGTTCATGTATAAGCCTTCATCAGTACCGTTGCAATCCCTATGTAACTCATGACAAAGGTCAATGCACTTACTTAACATGCAATAGCTTTTTCCAATTACCTCTTCCTCACTAAAGCCAAAGGTCTCAGTAAAAGCTTTATTTACAAATATTATATTATCGTCTATATCTGTGATATAGACACTGTCTCCAATACTCATAAGCGCATGTGAAAGTATTTTAAGCTGCTTTTGGCTTTGGATTCGCTCTATTGCTTTTTCTATAGTTATAGGTAGTACCTTAAGATAATTGCCCTCGTTGTCTTTTACCAGATAATCGCTGGCTCCCTCATGCATAGCTCTTACAGCTATTTCTTCATTGCCCACTCCAGTGGTGATAATTATAGGTGTTTCTTTCAGTATCTTCATAATATCAAAGGCAGTTCCATCTCCTAGCATATAGTCCGTAATAACCAAATCAAAGCTATCACTTTCTAAAGCCGCAGTCGCCTCCTCAGCAGAACCCGCTATCATGTACTCATAGTCAAGCTCACCTCTTCTGACCATCTTTTTAAAAGCCATTTGATCAATGATATCATCTTCTACCAATAATATCTTATAGCCTTTATCTTTCATAATATCCCCCCACCAAAGTTTTTAGCATATTGGCATATCACTGCATGTCCAATATTTATCTATTGCCTTCATCACTTCAATAAATTCACTATATATAACAGGCTTCGTAATATAGCCTGCAACACTTGATTTAAAGCTTTCTATCCTATCCTTCTCGTGAGAAGAGGTGGTAAGCACTATCACAGGTATTATCTTGTGCTTGTCACTCCTCTTTACTAGCTGTAAAAATTCAATGCCATTCATTCTTGGCATATTTAAATCTAGTAGAATTATACTTGGTCGCTCATTTTGAGGATTATCGAGATATTCCAAAGCTTCTTCACCGTTACCTGTTACAATAATATCGTTTTGTAGATTTATCTCCCGAAAAGCTCTTTTTATCGTCAACACATCTATATAATCATCTTCTACCAGAAGTACAGGTTTTCTACTTTTCATCTTGTTCATCCCTTTAACAGTATTTTATATTCTTTGTGTAATATATCCAAAATATAAGTATTGAAGTTTTCTATGGATTTTTCGGTATTGTGAAGTAGAAGGTCGTTCCCTTTCCGACTTCTGATTCCAGCCATATATTACCGCCATTTGCTTCTATAATCTTTTTTACTATAGAAAGTCCCACTCCGGTACTCTCAAACTTATCTCTAGGCTGTAGAGTCTGGAATATCATAAATATTTTGTCGAAATACTTTTCACTAATTCCTATGCCATTGTCAGTTACACTAAGCTTCCAATAATCTCCTATATCCTCATAGTCTATGATGATGTATCCTTCAGGCTTATCCATAAACTTAATTGAATTGCTAATAAGGTTTTGAAAGATCTGCCCCATATTTATTCTTTCACCCTTAACCACAGGTAATGCTTCTATCTTTATATATATGTTTGGTGGTGGAGAAATCAGCTCTATCACTTCGCTGACCACCTTGTTCAAATTAACATCTACGTAGTTTTCCTTTACCCTTGTAACCCTTGAGTATTGTAGTATTCCATCTATAAAGTTTTTCAACCGCTCTACACGGTTTTCCATTAGGTTTATGATATCTATGCCTTCTTTGTCCAGCTTGTCCTTATAATCAGTAACCAGCCAATTAGCAAGTGAGCCTATACCCCTTAGAGGAGCTTTTAGGTCATGGGATACAATGTATGCGAAGTTATCCAGCTCCTTGTTTGTTTCCTCCAGCTTTTTGACTAGCTGAAGCTGTTTCTCTTCATATTCCTTCTGCTGTGTAATATCCTCTATCATGGCTATTATGAACTGAAAGTCCTGTCCTACATTCTGTATATATGACATTTTTACATTTGTCCAAATTACCTTTCCATCCTTGCGTGTATACCTTTTCTCTATTTTATAACCTTCTATATTGCCCTCAATTAGGTCATTATAAAGCTTGATATCGTTTTCTACATCATCAATGTATGTAATATTGCTAATGCCGATATTTTTTATTTCGCCAGCGCTATAACCCAGAATACGCTCTAAAGCAGGATTAGCCTCAATAACTGCACCTTTTATGTTAAGTAATGCAATACCAATAGGTGAGCCCTCAAATATTGATCTTGACCAAGCCTTGCTCTTTCGCAGTAGCTTTTCTATCATGTGCAGGTCATCTATATCACTCTTAAATTTCTCATTGTTTTTGGATATTTCATAGTTTTTCTCCAGTAGCTCATTTTTCATCCTGTCAAATTCATAGTTTTTGGAGTCAATGGGATTCTGCAAGGTGTTCTGAATTATAACCTTATAAATACAGAAAAAAGCTATGAACTTCAATATATGAGCCCAAATGCAAAAGTCACCGTTCATACCATTATCCATTATTAGTAAAATATCTAAGGCTATAAAGGATAATAATGTAAACAACATGTATTTGTATACTCTGTAACTGGAATTCTTTCTATTTATCAGTAGCATAATTAATGCTGATATAAAAAGTATTAAAATGAGAAGCTCCATACACTGAAATGTCTCAGTTGTGCAAAGAATCTTTGTGTATTGCCTCAAGCTGCTGCCTAAGTACAAAAGCACCCCTATTAATATAGCTGTTATAAAAGAATATACTGTTATGCATAAAGTAGTATTCAGTTTTCTTTTATAAAACAAAACTGAGGCTAATAATGAAATACTCTGAATTAATCTTGAGATAATACTTAGCATCGGTGTAATGTTCAGACTTCCCATACCAGGTATGTCAATACCTATATAAGTGAGTAAATGCAAAAACTCAAATATAGATGCAAAGCCAAAAGCTATTCCTAGAAATGTAAGATAACTATTACGAGATATTGCATATGTATTTGAAACCACAACAAGTGCAGAAAATCCAATTATAACTGTAAAAAGTTCTGCCAATGTATGGAAGCTAGGATTACTATAGCTTCCAAATGATACTGCCAATACTATTATCACTGTCCAAATCAGGGTATTGCTAAGAAAACGCAGCAGCTTATTGCACTGTAATGCTTTTTGCTTAATATTTAATCTAATCAATAATCTGACCACCCTCAAAAATTCTACATTATACTTCCTCTATTTCTAGTATTAATCATTTAATTTTATTTCTATTTTATTATACTACAAACTTTTTAAAGTAAGTATATTTTATTGACATATATGCTAATTACTTTTCATTATTCTGATATTTAGAATTTATGTAATAAACTAATTACTTTTGCAAATACTTAATATGATTACTTATTTAGAATGCACAAAATAATCAACAACAAATATGTTGAAAGGAAGGTGACCCCTGTATATCAGGTATCATATGGAAGAATATAAGGTTGATAAAGAAAAACTTAAAAAGCTCGGCGATTATATTGAAGGTTTAGATTATGCCGAGGGTGAGCTTATCAATATACTTAGAGAAGCACAGGAGATGTTTGGATTTCTACATATGGATATTCAGCTTTTTATTGCTAGAAAACTTGGTATTCCTGCTGCTAAAGTATATGGAGTTGCTACATTTTATTCCTATTTCACCATGACTCCAAAGGGCAAACATGTAATCAGCGTTTGTCTGGGTACAGCTTGTTTTGTAAAAGGTGCTGATAAACTGGTTGAGGAATTCAGGAAGCAGCTTAACATCAAGGAGGGAACTTTATCAGAGGATGGTATGTTCACTTTAGACAGCGTTCGATGTGTAGGTGCATGTGGCTTAGCTCCTGTAGTAATTGTAGACGGCAGAATTCATGGCAGAGTTAAGCCAGAGGATGTTTCTGCAATTATTAAGGAGATCAATGAGGGCGAAGCAAGCAACCAAATGCTTATTAAGCAAAACGCGCAGTAGGTAGAACGCACAAATTAATTATCAACAAAACGGGATGGAGGTTAATTATGTCAGCAATAAAATCACTTGATGAATTGAAAGCCTTAAGAGATAAGTACCTAAGCAGCGTAGATATGAGGAGCAATACTGATGAAGTAAGTAAAATCCGAATTTCTGTTGGTATGGCAACCTGTGGCATTGCTTCCGGCTCAAGAGAAACCATTAATGCAATAGTTGATGAAGTGAGGATTTTGGGTCTTAGCAACGTTTCAGTAGTTCAGACAGGTTGTTTGGGATACTGCTATGCAGAACCAGTAGTGGAAATAAGGATGCCCGACAAAGAGCCTGTTCTTTATGGAAATGTTGATAGTAAAAATGCAAGAGAAATTGTAAACAGGCATATTAAAAATGGCGAGGTAATAACAGACTTAGTCATAGAAAGGTCAAGGTGTTAGTATGAGCGGCTACAGAATGGATATACTAGTCTGCGGCGGCACAGGCTGCCAGGCCTCAAACAGTATGCATGTCATAGATGCCTTGAGTAGAGAGATAAAAATAGCAGGATTAGAAAAGGAGATAAATATTGTTACTACAGGCTGCTTTGGTTTCTGTGAACAGGGACCCATAGTAAAAATACAGCCTGACAATGTGTTTTATGTCAAAGTAACTCCTGAGAGTGCAGTGACCATAGTTCGGGAGCATGTTATAAAGGGAAGAGTAGTTGAGGAGCTTCTGTTTGAAGAGCCAAAAACTAAGAAAAGAATTGGAGAGCATGGTGATATGCCCTTCTATAAAAAACAGGAAAGAATCGCACTCAGAAACTGTGGTCTAATAGATCCTGAGAATATTAATGAGTATATAGCTGTAGATGGCTATCAGGCATTAGGCAACGCCTTAACCATGATGACCCCAGAGCAGATAATAGATGAAATAAAGAAAAGCGGTCTAAGAGGCAGAGGTGGTGGTGGCTTCCCGACTGGCATTAAGTGGGAGCTTACTCGGAAAAGTAAAGCAGACAGAAAGTTTATAATTTGTAATGCTGACGAAGGTGATCCAGGTGCTTTCATGGACAGAAGTATACTAGAGGGTGATCCTCATAGCGTGCTTGAAGCTATGGCTATCGCGGGTTATGCTATCGGTGCCGACAGTGGCTTCATATACATAAGAGCTGAGTACCCTTTGGCTATAAACAGGTTGAAAATTGCTGTTTCACAAGCCTATGACATGGGTTTATTGGGTAAAAATATTTTGAGCACCGACTTCTCCTTTGATATACATCTAAAATATGGAGCAGGTGCTTTTGTATGCGGCGAAGAAACTGCTCTCATAAACTCCATTGAAGGAGGTAGAGGAGAGCCAACTGTTAAGCCTCCTTTCCCTGCTGAAGTAGGACTTTGGAAGAAGCCAACCAACATTAACAATGTAGAAACCTTTGCAAATATTTGTCCTATCCTGCTAAAAGGGTCAGATTGGTTTTCTTCTATAGGAACAGAAAAAAGCAAGGGAACAAAGGTATTTGCACTTGCGGGTAAGGTAAACAACGTAGGGCTCGTCGAGGTTCCAATGGGAACTACCCTAAGGAGCATAGTCTTTGAACTTGGCGGTGGCATAAAGAATAATAGAAAATTTAAGTCTGTGCAGACAGGTGGTCCTTCTGGAGGCTGCATTACTGAAGAAAATCTTGATATACCTATTGATTATGACTCACTGACAAATATAGGCTCCATGATGGGTTCTGGCGGGATGATAGTATTAGATGAAGACGACTGCATGGTAAATATCGCAAAATTCTATCTGGAGTTTACCGTTGATGAGTCCTGTGGTAGATGTACAGCTTGTCGTGTAGGTAACAAGAGACTTCATGAAATACTAACGAAAATTACAGAAGGCAAGGGTACAGAGGAAGATTTAGAAAGGCTTAAGGATTTGTCACAAATAGTAAAGGACAGCTCCTTATGTGGTCTTGGTCAAACTGCCCCCAACCCAATACTAAGTACAATGAAATATTTTTGGCACGAGTATCAAGCTCATGTGAATGACAAATACTGTCAAGCAGGTGTATGCAAGGCTCTGTTAAAGTATCACATTATAGCAGAAAAATGCAAGGGCTGTACTCTATGTGCAAAAGCCTGCCCCAAAAGCATCATATCAGGCAAGGTAAAGGAAGTCCATGTGATTAATAAAGAAGAATGTATTGCGTGTGGAGCTTGCGAAAAAGCCTGCAAATTCGGCGCAATAACAAGAATGTAAGGAAGGGAGTAATTTGAGTGTCAAAAGTAAATTTAACTATAAATGGTATGCCCGTTGAAGCTGAAAAAGGTATGAACATAGTAGATGCTGCAAAACTTGTAAACGTTGAAATTCCTACTCTATGCCATTTAAATATTCATGATATAAAAATGGTAAATAGAACTGCTTCATGTAGAGTTTGTTTAGTTGAGATAGAAGGAAGACGCAATCTTTCTCCCGCTTGCGCTACTGAAGTAACAGAAGGCATGAAGGTGCGAACCGACACCTTAAGAGCTATAAATGCGCGGAGAACAATGGTGGAGCTGCTGCTATCTGATCATCCCACTGACTGTCTTGTATGTGAGAGAAATCAAAACTGTCAGCTTCAAAAGCTTGCAGCAGATTTAGGTATAAGAAAGTTGAAATATGAAGGTGAGATGACACACTACACCAAGGATTCCTCAAGTCAAGCCCTATACAGAAACCCTGATAAATGCATAATGTGCCGTCGCTGTGAAACTATGTGCAATGAGGTACAGACTGTAGGTATATACTCCGCAGTGCATAAAGGATTTGAAACCGTTGTTGCTCCTGCTTTTGGACTGCCTATGGTGGATACGCAATGTGTATTCTGTGGTCAGTGTACGCAGGTGTGTCCTACAGCGGCGCTTACAGAGGTAAGCCACGTTGCTAAGGTATGGAAGGTGTTGGCAGATGAGGATTTGCATGTAGTTGTCCAAACAGCTCCTTCAATCAGAGTTACTTTGGGAGAAAAGTTTGATATGCCTCCAGGCACAGATGTAACTGGCAAAATGGTATCTTCTTTAAGGCGATTGGGATTTGATGTGGTATTTGATACAAACTTTGGTGCTGATGTTACTATTCTAGAAGAAGCACATGAATTTATAGACAGACTGCAAAATGGTGGTAGACTACCTATACTGACAAGCTGCTGCCCTAGCTGGGTTAAATTTATTGAGCATCAGTTCCCAAATTTGATTGATATACCATCTACCTGCAAATCCCCTCATATGATACTTGGAGTGCTTACTAAAACCTATTATGCAGAGAAGTACAATATAGATCCTAAGAAAATAATAGTGGTTTCTGTAATGCCTTGTATTGCTAAGAAATATGAAATAATACGTGATGAGATGCTAAGTGACGGTCTGCGCAATGTAGACCATGTAATTACAACAAGAGAGCTTATTGCTATGCTTACGGAAGCCGGAATTGACTTTAAAAACCTTCCAGATGATGATTTTGATAATCCTCTCGGTATTTCAACTGGTGCAGCTGATATTTTTGGTACAACAGGAGGTGTAATTGAAGCTGCACTAAGAACCAGCTATGAATGGTTGACAGGCGAAGAGCTAAAAGATGTAAATTTTCATAGTGTCAGAGGTCTTGACGGATTGAAGGAAGCTACCGTAAATATAAATGGCACAGATATAAAAATTGGTGTCGCCCATGGACTTGGTAATGCTCGAGAGCTATTAAAATCTATTGAAAAAGGAGAAGCTCATTATCACGCAATAGAAATAATGGCTTGTCCAGGAGGTTGTATAGACGGTGGTGGACAGCCGTATCATATGGGAGATATTGAGCTGGTAAAAGCAAGAGCAGCTGGTCTTTACAAAATTGACAAGGATAAGACAATACGAAAGTCTCATGAAAACCCTGATGTAATCAAGCTCTACAAGGAATATCTTGGTGAAATCGGTGGTCATAGAGCTCATGAGCTGTTACATACACATTTCAAGGTGCGTGAAAAGATATAGCAATAACAAATGAGACTGCTATACAACTAAAACATAATTAGTTGTATAGCAGTCCCTTTTTGTTTCCTTTATTACATATTCCAAGTAATGGATATAAAAACAAAATCCTATCTCTTTTTTTGAAATATTTTCTCATTTATCATTACTGTTAATAGAATTAAAAATCTCTTTATTAATAATATCTATATTTTGTTTATACATTTTTGTTTCATGTTCAATTATTGTCTTATAATTCTCCTCATTTTCATTAATTCTTTCTGCTAATTTATCTTGTTTTTCTTTATTAATATCAGGAATTAGCAACTCCTGTAATTTTGAATGATTTAAAGCGGTTATAGTTGCACCACCCTGCATATCTTGTATCAATTCTTTTCCTTTTGAACTGTCTAAGTAGAATTTAAGAAAATAAGGATTATATTCTTTTTGGCTCTTATAAGCATGATATTGCCAGAAATAATACTTGGTGGCATATGCTCTTCATATATAGCTGTTTTAATTAACGTTCCACGTGCCGATATAATTATATCTTTAGGTTTTAGTTCATATAATGAAATTTTGCTGTCAGAAAATTCATCAATTTTAGTATTAAACTCTATCTCTCCATCATTTATGTCACTTATTTTGATATAGTAATGTGTTCCCTTATCATTTACCAATCTGTCCATCTTATCTTTTGATATTTGCATTCCCCTTTTTATATCAGCAACATCTTTTAACCTTTTCATATTACCTTGTTCAAAATATAATACCTTATTATTTATATATAGTGAGCCATCTAATTCAAAATAGTTTCCTTCAATCACTGATATATCCACAATTTTACTATAGTTATCAATTTCACTCCACTTATGAAACACATCCACTATTTTATCAACATGCTCGCTTGTTAAATCATTTTTACCTCTCTCCTTTTTATAATATTCCTTGCTTGCATCAATAAATAATATTTTATGCTTCTTTGATAATTCCTTACTTTTATTTATGATTAAAATTTCAATTGGCATAGTTTTAGAACCATATAAATTACTAGGCAAAGAAACTACTGCTTCAATTAAGTCTTCTGTTATAAGATTTTTTCTAATTAGCACCTCAGTATTACGGGTTAATGTCCCCTTACTTACAATAAACGCCGCTTTCCCCTTAGCCCCTAGTGCAGCTATACCACGTTGAATAAACAACCAATCAGCAAACATTTTACTAGGATAATCATATTTGAACTCCGCACTATAACCAATTTCATTAGCACTCCAATTAAGACCAAGTGGTAAATTTGACAATATTACATCAAATTCAGACATTTTTCTGCTACAGTTTAAAACTGCTTCTTTTAAGCTATCTTTGATAAGTACATCAGGTTTTTTTACTCCATGTAATAGCAGGTTAAGTTTACCAATAAGAGCAATTTTATAATTTATTTCTTGTCCATATAATCTGATTTTATTACTATCCAATTCGTTATCATTGCATTGGTTAACAACTTCAGCTAAGATACCACATGTTCCAGCTGTTATATCTGCTAAACCCATATATTCGTATATAGGAAATAATTTGACTAATATCTCTTTTACAGATTTAGGAGTTATGAAAGAGTAAAAACTTGAATAATCAGTTAAGTTCTGCAAAAATAGTTCTATAAATGGTCCCGTTATCTCCTTTTCTGTATATCTATTCACAAATTTTATTTCGCTGTAGGCTGTAAACATAATTTTGAGATGTTCTGGATTTATATAATCAATGTAAGCAAAGCACAAAGTTGTAAATATTCCATTGAAAATTGGATTATCAGCTTCAAGCTCCTTCGTTAACTCATATAGTTTATTACTACAACTCTCACTACTAAATAGATTTTGCTTGTACTGACTATTTTCAAATAGCTGTTCAACTTGCTCTGAAACATTCCAATAATATCTTTCTTTTGAATCATTTATCCATTTCATCAATAATACACCCACAGGGAGAAAATATACTTCCTCCTGCTGTGATTGTGTTAACAATAGTCTGTATAATTGATTTGTGATGTCGTACAATTTATTAATTTGATAATGATTATTAGTATTCATACGCCCTCCTCATATATACTCAGGATACTTAACTTGTAGTAATATAATGAAGATTACTTTCTATCTTCATTATCATGAAATGATATACATACCACTTCATCTGGTGGATTATATCTAATTTTTATATAGATAACTTCATCCATAAGATATTCAGATTTAAACTTATACACATATCCAGGATATCCATCTCTGTCTTCCTCTGGACACTATTGGCTTATCTTTATCGCTTAATCTTAGTATCGCTTCCCTAACATGTTCAAGATTTAAGCCTCTATCTCTAAGAAAGTTGTTATTCTTCTCCCTGTCTGCCAAAATATATTGTCTTTTTGCAACCTTTTTCTTTATATCTTTTAAAAAACTATTAAGAAACTGATCTTTAATAATAATTACCCCTCCTCTCATATCTTGTATACCCGTGGTACGAGACTGAAAATATGTAAATTAATATGCAGGCATTACCTACATATTAATAATGTTACATCAACATTGTTTCCATGTCAAATATTATTTTCCAGTTTTAACAATGCTTAGTTTTGTTCAATAGCATCCAATATCAACCTTTTACTTGAACTCTATTTTTAATTCCTCAGCATAGTCATAAGAAATTATACAGTTTATATCATTTTCAATCCAGCCGTCTTCTTTATGAGATTTATCGGATATTTCGCTGCAACTCATTTTTTTGAACTTTTGAATTACAGCATCTATAACCTCCATCTCCCCTTGAGAATAAATAGACATATCATAATTTTTCTTACTTATTATCTTAGCTTTGGTAGAATTATTACAGACATCCTCGGTTTCCTCAACATAAAACTTTTCATCAAGTAAATTAATTATTTCTTCGTAACCTTTCTTTTCTATTACAGGTCCATACTTTTGCTTTACATACGTTAAACCTGTTATAGATCTTACATTTTCTTTAAAATTTTCAAAATCTATAAACCACAAATATTTATTTAAGCTTGTTTTATATAAATTTCCTGTTTTATCTGCAATATAGCTTATCAAGTTCTCCATTCTCTCAATATCAAATTTTCTGAAACCATTTGAAATATCTTCATCGTGGCTTAATTCAGTTTCAAGTAACGACTTAACAATATTTTTCCTGGAGCTTTGAACACACTTCGTTATATTGTTATAAGTTTTCTCATTAATCCTTCCATCTTCGTATGCTTCCACGACTTTTTGCTTAAATATTTCTTCATTTGATATTATGCTTTTTAACATATCACTGTGACTCTTACTTGGCAATGCACCTCGTTCATACCTGTTTATAGTCATCTTCCCCCATCCTAGCAATGAGACAAGCTCTCTTTGTGATAAATCATATTTTTCACGAAACTCAATAATCTCCTGTGACGATATTGTCCCTGTCATTTCTCTATATTTTTGGTAAAGTCTTTTAAAATTATCCTCTTCAATGGTTGGTACAAAAATATCTCTATCACATTCATCACAAACAGCAATATTTTCCTCAACGTTTACCAACTGACCTTTGTATTGTTGTATAATATTCTTTCGAATAGAATAGTTCACCTTTTTATTACAATGCGTACAAAATACATTTTTCATTTTAACATCTCCTTATCACTCAAAACCCACTCTACAAACATATAAAAAATTAGATCTAAATCATAAACTTATCAGTTATTTATTTCTATATTAATATAATATCATAGATATAATAAAAATGCCACTATTTGATGGCACTTTTTTAGTATTAACTCATTTTATATTAAATATACAAAATTTATTTTCTGAAAATCTTTTAAAACTATAAATTTTGAGATCTTAATTACGTAACTTTCGTACAAACAGAAAAACACGATTTGTAAATTTTTTGCCATCCATACATTGGCTATGATACCAATTAATGAGATATGTATAACCCAAAATAATAACTAAATTCAATAATTATCTTATGTAGTTAAAATATACCAATTGATAGCCATACTGAATCTTGGAAACTTGATAATATGTTAATTTATTCCAGAACAATGTTTAAGTCTGCCATACCGATTTAGACTTCTGCTGTATGCATTCTACAAACCTTCTGCCAAGAGCACTGATCTCAGGCAAGACTATTTCCATGGTTTCTGCTGTTCTTCGTACTTCAGCTACAAGCATTCCCAATTTGTTTATCAGTATTCCTATGCCTACATTCTCCATCTTCGTTTCATGAAAAATCGTTCTCTTCATCCATGAAATAATATTGTGTGTAATAAAAACAATCCACAAGAATGCATAGATGCCGTCAAACTTCCTAGTACGAAGATTTTTCATATGATATACATTCTTGCAGGTTTTAAAGAAAGCTTCAATGGTTTGTCTCTGGTTATAAAAGTGAAATAGCTCATGAGCTGACATCTCAGCTTTGTTAATGTTTGAAATCAGCATAGTATATATGAAATCACCTTTACGTGTTAAGGTTCTCACTATAATAAATCGTAAGTCGCCTTCACTCGGAAGTTCATAGGTATCTACAAAACGGTCAATTTCTTCATACTCTTCTTTAGCAATGGTTTTTGCTATATTAGATGCTCTTGTAGTGGAATAACCTTTTACTACAAACTTTACTCTGTCCTTGAGTTTTTCTATGTTTTCATTAGAGCCATAGCCACTGTCAAGCCGCAGAATAAGCCTATTTTCCTTTGCCACATCCTTGAGTTTTGATAATGTATCGTTAAGCAGATCGTCAAACCGATTACTACAATGGGTATTTCCAGCATCAAGATAAAGTGAAATAGTTTCTCTATTATCATCGCCACAAAATGCAGCAGACAATTGATATCCTTTCTGGTTTTTATTCTTACAGAAATAACCTCTTTGTGCTACTTCATACGTCTTACCATTAGCAATAAGACCTGATTGATCAATATCAACAACAATCTTTTCTGTAGTAGATAAGCATGTAGTATTCTGCATGAACAGCTGATGATGGACATTTTTAAGCTGCTCAACGTTTTCTTTTGTCATCCTTCGTAGAAGTTCATTAATTTGAGACTGATCAGGAAACCTTGGTATATCAATCAACTCTGCAATGACAGTGTCAGGAACGAGCTTTTCATTGATGTCTGAGGTATATTTACATCCAGCGGCTATAGATATTGCAATGGTTAATAGCTTATCTTGAACAGAATAATCTACTTTTTTCATCTTAACTTTGACTTTATCCAGTAGACTTACAAAATCAAGCTTTTGAACATATTTTACAAACGTAACCAACCAAGCACTAGTTTTTTCCTGTTTAAATTCACCTGTAATAAATGTTATACTTTTCATAGGTGAAAACCCCCTTCGTTATTGTTTTTTTTGCACAATTAACAAATTCGCAAGGGAGAGGCTTTCACCTCTTGTTATATTATGGATTCCAATTTATTGGTATTTACATGATTTATATTTGTACGAAAGTTACGTAATTAAAAATATGCAAAATATAACTTATTACAGATAACTCATACTCCAAATTGATAGCATCAAGAGATTTTTTAACATGACTAAATGAAAAAGGAAGTCTGAGTCCTTTTTCATTTAGAATTGATAAAATAACATTCCATCTGTGTTATAATATACCATATAATTATTATATTTATTTTTTATAATAGAACATTAAAAAAGGGGGGGATTTTCATGTCACATTATGAAAGAAAATCAAATGAAGTAGTAAAAAATGGTATTGGCTTCGGCGCATGCCTTGCAATGGTTATATCCTTTGTTACTTGGAAATCGGTATTTTGGGCTATATTGCATGGTCTTCTTGGTTGGTTTTATGTTATTTATTATCTAATAAAATACGTTTACTAAAAAAAGCTTTGCAGAGATAAATGTTACTCATCTGCAAAGCTTTTTTCTCACACGCTATCTAAGGCAAATAATACCCCAAACAAAACCCTATGGTGCCCAAAACAAAAGTAGAAGTTATGTACAGAGCGGCATTAAAATACTTATCATTTTTTATTAGTTCAAACCCTTCATACATAAAGGTAGAGAAGGTTGTAAAAGCTCCTAGGAAGCCTTCCCCCGCAAACATATAAGCTTGTCCAGAGCTATATAAAGCACTTACTACACCAAGCATAAAAGCTCCAACTATATTTATAACGAAGGTTGCATATGGAAAGCTTGTCTTTTTAATGTATTTATTTATTAATCTACCTAAGGAGTAGCGAGTCATACTGCCCAGCATGCCTCCTATACCTACAATGATAAAAGTCACTTCGCTACCTCCTATCCTCTGATGTCTGTAGATTTAAAATCAACCTGTTGCCTACCTTAGCACCTGCAAATACTGCCAAAAGCCCCAAAGCTATAGATAATACAGCATAAAGCAAAGCACTCAGCAAGCTTCCACTAGCCAATTTTAAACTTAATTCCTTACTAATTGTTGAAAAGGTAGTAAAGGCACCAAGAAACCCTGTTGTTATACCCAACTTTTTTGCCTCATCCAGCTTAAGTATGTCTGTAGATACAGTAATAATAAATCCAAATATCAGGCATCCCAAAACATTTATCACTAGAGTGTTTATAGGCAAGCTTCCTATAAACACTGGAAATTCTAAAAGCTTCACAGAAAATCTCAGAACTGCCCCTAAAAATCCCCCTATAGCAATCATTATATATTTATGCATATTTATTACTCCTTTTCATGCTTAAGCAGCCATTCCTTCTTGTGCCTTTGAAGTACTCATCAATTTGAGTCAAGGCATTACTAAGCATTGCCGGAGCATTGTCGTGAGTCTCACCTCTTTCTTCTACAAAAGAAAGCTCAAGTATACTGCTTTCATCTGATACAAGCTCAATTACTCCGATAGGTGAGTTGTAATATGCTTTATGCACTATAACACCTCCCTAATATTATTTCTTTATTTCAAAGGAGTTCTTTAGGGATACTATCCTATTAAAAACAAGCTTATCCTTTGTTGTATATTTTGAGTCAACATTAAAGTAACCATGTCTTATAAACTGAAATCTATCCTGTGTCTTCGCATCCTTCATATATGGCTCTGTATAGCCCTGAAGTATCTCTATGGAGTTTGGATTTATCTCCTGTAGGAAATTATTCCCGTCACCATCATCATCCTTTAATATCAAAGGCTCATACAACCTAAAATCGGCTGGTACTGCATTTTTTGCATCAACCCAATGCAGTGTACCCTTAACCTTTCTTCCATTGAAGCCTGATCCGCTCTTTGTCTCAGGATCATAAGTACAATGTATTTCTGTTACATTACCCTTCTCATCCTTAACCATCTCGTTACATTTTATGAAGTAAGCATGTTTAAGCCTTACTTCATTGCCAGGGAACAATCTAAAATACTTGTTTGGAGGATTTTCCATGAAGTCCTCCTGCTCTATATAAATTTCTCTTGAAAACGGAATCTGTCTGCTGCCGAGCTCTGGATTTTCCAAATTGTTCTCTGCCTCCAGCATTTCTACTTGTCCCTCAGGATAATTAGTTATAACAACCTTAAGAGGTTTAATAACACTTAAAATAGCAGGCACCTTTGGCTTTAAATCTTCTCTTATAAAATGCTCCAGCATTTGCACATCTACAGTGCTATTAGTCTTAGCCACACCTATTTCTCTACAGAAGCTTCTTATAGCTTCAGGGGTATAGCCTCTTCGTCTCAAGCCTGCAATTGTAGGCATACGTGGATCATCCCAGCCATCAACCACTCCTTCGTCTACTAAAAGTTTAAGCTTTCTCTTGCTCATTACAGTATTTGTCATATTTAGTCTTGCAAACTCGATTTGTTGAGGTTGGCTCTTCATTTCACACTCTTTTACTACCCAGTCATACAATGGTCTATGATCCTCAAACTCTAGTGTACAGATAGAATGTGTTATATTTTCAATAGCATCTTCAATAGGGTGCGCATAATCATACATAGGATAAATACACCATTTGTCTCCAGTATTGTGATGGGTAGTATGAGCTATTCTATAAATAATAGGATCTCTCATGTTTATATTTGGAGAGGACATGTCGATTTTAGCCCTAAGAACCTTTTCTCCGTCCCCAAACTCACCTTTACGCATTTTGTCAAACAGCTCAAGATTTTCTTCTATACTTCTGTTTCTATTGGGGCTTTCTTTACCAGATTCTATAAGAGTCCCTCTCATTTGTCTTATTTCTTCGGGAGACAAATCACATACATAAGCTTTGCCCTTCTTGATTAAGAGTACTGCTCTTTCATACATTTCCTCAAAGTAATCAGAAGCATAGTATAAATTTTCCCAATCAAAGCCCAGCCACTTGACGTCCTCCATTATGGATTCTACATACTCTGTATCTTCCTTAACAGGGTTTGTATCATCAAATCTAAGATTAGTCTTGCCATTAAATTCATCAGCCAATTCAAAGTTAAGTACTATTGATTTGGCATGCCCTATATGAAGATAGCCGTTTGGCTCAGGTGGGAATCTTGTTATGATTTCCTTATGCTTACCAGATTCTAAATCTTCAGTTACAATATTTTTTATAAAGTTTGAAGAAGTTTTGATTTCCATAAAAACACCTCTTTTATATTTATGAGTGTACAATACTGCCTTTTTTAATATATTTATATAATTATAATATATTGACTAGTCTTTATTCAATAATAACTTACCTTATGTGCTCATATATACCATTAGTATTTTGATATTATACATTATTAATTATTCCTGTGCAATCTTAATCCCTCTTGTCAATAATAGATTGATAATTGCTATACCTGCACCCAGTATAAAGACCATTTCATAACCAAACGTAGCCCAAACTAGACCTCCCAGCCAGGGGACTATCATAGCAACAATATGATCAAGACTTATGCCCATGGACAAGGTAGGCGATACATCCTCAGGACTTATAGCTATTTTATTTAGATAAGTGGCTCTAGCCATACCAGCTGCCGTCAGTAGCTGATCTAATATATAACAGGCAGCAGTGATTATCAAAGCCGTGTCTACATTTAGTCCTAGGTTTCCTGCTACAGCATATCCCATACACACTACAATAAGTAATATAGCCTCCGCTGCCAGAACATACCTCTCTCCCTTCTTATCAATAAGTGTTCCTACAAAAGGTTTAAAAAACATACCGATGCCTGCCACTATAAAGCCCAGTACAGCAAAGGTTGTAACCCCTTGGTTAAATATCTTTATAAGTACCCACGGTCCAAAGGTAACAAAGATTTGCTTTCTAGCTCCATATAGTATGCTGAGACAATAGAATAAAGTGTATTTCTTCCTTAAAAAAAATCTTTTCCCTGTAGTCTTGGTCTTATTTGGTGACATCTTAAATATAAATATTGCTGATCCTAAGAAGGCTATAGCACCTACGGTATACGCTGTAGAATAGCTTACTTTTACAAATCTAAACATGAACGCTGTAGCCAAACTTGTAAGTAAGAATGCGGCAGTGTTCATACCATTTATCTGTCCTAAAACCTTTCCCATATTATTCTTGCCTGCCAAACTCATACCTATGCTGTTTGACATAGGCAAAAACAAGTGCTGACCCATACTATATATAGTCATCCATATCATCATTACACCAAAGCTTTTAGACAAATAACCTAAGCCCATCATACCTATAGCAGCCAATATGTTTGCAATAGCCGCTATCCTAACATCTCCTAGTGCCAATAAAGCTCCTGACACAAAAACCACTAAAAATCCTGGAAACTCCCTTGGAAACTCCAATATAGTACGCTGTGAAACAGTTATGTTAAAGGTATCATTTAAAAAGTTATTAAACACAGAACTGTCAATACTTTGGCTTATACCCAAAAAAGCACTAGCTATAAGAAATAATAATAAGTCTCTCTTTTTCAATTTGGTACCCCCACAAAATTATATTACTGTTCTTTTATCACTCTGCACACATACACATAAATCAAACTATTAAAATATGACTTCTACTTATAATATAATAGCATAATAAAAGCTCAAAATCAGTATAGTATAATCATAAACAATAGACTATATTATTTACTTTTTACTAATAAGATAGTAACATAATATATAAAGATATCAGAAAGGATAACTATTTATGAGGAAGGTCAAGTTATTTACTGACAGCACCTGTGATTTAACAGATGAGATTTTGCAAAAATATGACATTTCAGTAGTTCCACTGTATGTGCACTTTAACGAAGATGCATTTAAGGATAGAGTAGACATAAATCCAACAGAATTATATAAGAATGTAGATAAGTATGGTACTCTTCCAAAGACGGCCGCCCCTTCTCCTGGAGATTTTTACAATGCGTTTAAACCCTTTGTGGATGAAGGAAGAGAGATATTGTTTATAGGTATTTCTTCTTTAATATCCTCTTCGGTTCAAAATGCAATCATTTCCAAAAATGACTTGAGAGTTGATAAAATTGAAATAGTAGACTCTTTTAATTTGTCTACAGGAACAGCCGTGCTTCTTCTAAAAGCAGCAGACTATATAGAAAAAGGCTTAAGCCTAGAGGAAATAGGAGAAAAGTTAAGGGGTCATGCGCCAAAGCTTCAAAGCAGCTTCGTAGTAGACACCTTAGACTACCTGTACAAGGGAGGCAGATGTTCTGCTATCGAACTTTTTTTTGGCAGTGTCTTGAAAATTCACCCTATCATCAAGTTAAAAGAGGGTAAGATGATAGTTGGCGAAAAGGTTCGCGGAAAAATGGAAAAAGCATTGGATCTTATGATAGAAGATACACTTACAAGAAAAGACAGGATAGACTCCAATAGAATATTTCTAACTCATTCTATGGCTCAAGATAGTGTAGATTATGTAAAAGCATTCCTTGAGAAAGAGCTGGATAATCCAGAGATTATTGTTACAGAAACAGGCTGCGTTGTATCTAGCCATTGTGGCAAGGGTACCTTAGGAATTCTTTATATGGAAAAATAGAATTATAACCGCAATAATTTATAAATATTTTTAAAAAAATGGTGTGTTTAAACAAAACACACCATTTTTTTAATTATTAACTATATACTCTGTTAATATAGCCTTCTGCATGTGAAGCAGGCTTTCTTTCATCTTATAGCCTATAAAATATTCAGAATTCATTACCTCATCAGGTACAGCATGTGCTCTGTTTATTGGAGGACATGGATTTACCAGACAGCCTGTATTGGTAAGCTTTAGATTTTGTATGTTTAGTTGATATGGCATAAACTTTACTAATTTCTCTGAGTCAGTAGGCCATCCATCGGTAAGTATAATATCAGCGCCCTTTATACCCTCTGTAAAATCATGAGTTATCAATATTTCTCCTTTAGAACCACTCTTTGCATAATCATATAGCTCTTGGTTTATCTCAAATGTCTCTGGACAGACCTGCGTAATATTTATATCCAGCTTTGCAGCCGCTTCAAACCAAGTATTTGATATGTTTGCCCCCTCACCTACAAATACAAACTTAAGACTTTCCAAATCCGGTCTCAGCTCACGAATTGCATGCAAGTCACTGAGTATCTCGCAAGGATGGCTATCCTTTGTCATACCGTTTATAACAGGGAACTCTGCCAAATCAGCAATTCTCTGAACCAATTCTTGATTGCTGTGTCTTATTACCAAGCCGTCAGCCCAGCAATTCAAATGTCCAAGCTTATCTTCTACAAGCTCTGTATCCTCAAATTTCATATGTAGATTCAATGGTTGTGCTCCCAATTGATATATTCCTGTTTCAAAGCTGACTCGAGTTCTCATACTGCTAGGTGGAAAGGATGCAATTATTGTTTTGCCCTTCAAAGGCTTATAGTCCTCACCCCTAATGTATCTTGCTTTCATCATGTCAGCCTGTTCAAGCAGGTAATATATGAAGTCCTTTGAGAGTTGTTTTATACTTACTAGGTTTTTCAACTTTCACACTCCCCTTTTTACATTGCTTCGTATTCTTTTCCTCACCGTTTCTATTATGTCCCCTCCAAATTTACAGTATGAATTTTATTATTATAATACCAACTGCTAACAGCAAGGCAAGCAGTCCAAAATTTAACGGATAAAACAGCTTATTATACCGTTGTTTACTATATTCCTTTATATAAAGCTTATAGGATATAAGGTTTGCCAGTGAAGCCACCATTGTACCCAAGCCCCCTATAGATACACCCAATAGTAATGCTCTATAGTGATCGGTAAAGGCAGATAATAATATGGCAGCAGGCACATTACTTATTGCCTGTGATAATAAAGATGAGGTAACTAGAACCTTAATAGGCGAAGTCAAAAGTGTTTCTGCCCAGGTCTTTATAAACTCCATATGGGTTACATTGTTTACAAGCAAGAAGAAAAATATAAAAGTGCTCAAAAGGTAATAGTCAATTTTTCTAAAAAGCTGGCGATCTAGCAAAATGAATAGTGCAATCGTAATCAAGGTCATAATTCTATAATCCAATATCCTTATAATAGATAATATAACCATCACAAATAAGACCATATAGATTGCTATTTTTCTCTTATCTGTTACATTTATAGCTTCTTTGTTAAATTTGAGCTTGCCATCTTTATTATATAAGTTTATTATAAATAGCATTGTCATGCCTATTATAGCAAATATTGATGTAATACTAAGGAATTCAAAGGTAGGTATTTTATAAAAAGCGTAAAGGTATAGATTCTGTGGATTGCCAAAGGGTGTCAGGCTACTGCCTATATTGGCGGCTGCAGTCTCTAGTATAATTAGCTTATAGGGGTCAAAGGAAGCTTTTTTCGCCATTACTATAGTAAGTGGAACAACAGTAAGTAGTGCCACATCATTAGTCACTAGCATAGCGATTAAGGCTGTAATAGCTATCATAGCAGCGGTAATTTTCCTTGTACTGTCAAAGCTCACTAATGCTTTTAGAGCTATCTTATCTAAAAGCTTATACTTTTCTAAGGCTAGACTAATGAGCATTAGATCAAATAAAGCCGCAATAACCTTCCAATCTATAGCGCTTACATCAGGCAACCTATAAAAGCATGTTAAAGCTGTCAAGACCATGACTATAAAGAATAGTGCTTCTTCTTTTAGCTTTGTCACAATAGTATTTAGCATTTATTCATCTTCAGCTCCTTTTTTTCATACACTCTTCATTTTAACACTAATATACATTACATAAAAGAAAAAAACAATCATTTTGAGGGTGCGTCTTAGGGATTCTTAATCCCGAAAAAAAAATCGGCAATGCAGTAGGCTGTGAAAATAGTCTTGTTCAACTGTTCGCAAAACTCTTCATAGCCTAAATACACGGTCGCTTTCATAATTTTGCTTGCAGCCTGTAATTATTCCTCTGTCTAGTCTCTATTCATGCGGCACCTCCTTCACTACATATATTGCTCTAAAAGAGAAAAATAGCAAACATAAAACTCCGAAAAACTTATGAGATTCATTGAATTATTCATAGATTCGTGATATTCTTTATGTAGTCTCTTTTAGGAGGAGGTAACTATGGCAGTAAGTTATAAAAGATTAAAGCATCTATTGATAGAAAAAAATACATCAAATTCTGAACTTATGCGAAGAGCAAATATATCAGCGAACATTATAACTAAAATTAAGAATGGTCAATATATAGCCTTGGACAAGGTGGAAAGTATTTGCTTTGCAATGGACTGTACCCCTAATGATATTTTGGAGTTTGTACCAGATATAAATATAGATAGAAGTTCTAAAAGAAATGATTAATTCAACATCACCATTATTTTTTATGATAAATCAGTATATCTGAACTTACTAGACGCATTGGAAATTATCCACAAAATTTTAATGTTAAACTAAAACGTGAGATAATCACCGATAAGGAACATGTTGAAATAGCCAATATTTTGAATATTGCTTATGAGCAGACATTTACGTTGCCGAATGGATAAAAGATAGAAATTAAAAATAAAGGAGATAGACTGTTATGAGTAAGGGAACAACGCAAAAATCAATCGAGCCAAATATTGCAGATTTAGCTAACGGTTGGCTAAAAAAATATAAACTAGAATACAAGTTGGAACAGGAAGAATTACATACTGAAATTGATAAAGCCCTTAATGATTATTATTCTAAAAACGGTGGTGTAGGTGGTAATAGACCAGATGCAAAATTGTTATTGCAATATAAATACAATAAAGGTTATCCTATTCTTATTGAATACAAGGGTTATAAAGACAAACTCGTGAAACTTGATAGCAACGGACAAGTTGAAAATAGAGCAGCAAAAAATGAACCTAACTTTAAAAACATTAATTCATATGCAGTAAATGGTGCAGTACATTATGCCAATGCATTGCTTCATCATACCAGTTACACCGATATTATAGCTATTGGTATGACGGGATTTAAAAACGAAAGCGGGAAAATAGAACATCAAATTGGTGTGTATTATGTTTCAAAAAGCAATTTTGGTGTTGGACAAAAAATTGATGAATATTCAGATTTTTCTTTTCTAAAAAAAGAAAATTTCGATGCGTTTATTGAGAAAATTAAAACTCTTCACCTATCGCAAGAAGAAATTGACCAACTAAAAGAGCAACGAGAAAAAGAAATTGATGCAAGCTTAGTAAAGCTCAACAACGATATTTACCAAAATGAAAAAGGTTTAGGAGAAAATGACCGTGTTTATCTCGTTGCAGCTTCTATTATTGCAACGCTTGGAATACCAGGTGATGTTGTTCCCCTTGAAAAAGCTGATTTAAAATCGTCTACTGAAAAAGGTAATACAGATGGCGAAATAATGGTAAGAAAAATAGAAGCATTTTTAAACAAAAAAGAGTTACCAGACAAGAAAAAAGAACTCATTGTTAGAACATTACAAAATACACTTACCACTGAAAACATTAATAAGGTTGAAAACGGTGAAAGCCAGCTAAAGCGAGTTTTTACAAAAATTGTTGATGATTTAGGAATATATTATAAAATAGGATTAACTACTGATTTTACAGGGAAGCTTTTTAATGAAATGTATGGTTGGCTTGGTTTTTCGCAAGACAAATTAAATGATGTAGTCCTTACACCGTCTTATGTTGCTACTTTATTGGTAAAATTGACAAGGGTTAATAAGGATTCTTATGTATGGGATTTTGCCACAGGGTCGGCAGGTTTGTTAGTTGCGGCTATGAATGAAATGCTTATTGATGCCAAAAACAGTATTACTTCACCTGAGGAACTTGCTCAAAAAGAAGTTAAAATAAAAGCCGAACAACTTCTCGGTTTAGAGTTACTTTCTAGCGTATATATGTTGGCAATTTTAAATATGATTTTAATGGGCGATGGAAGCTCAAATATTCTAAACAAAGACTCTATAAAAGATTTCAATGGAAATTACGGTTTTGGTAATACTAACGATAAATTTCCAGCCGATGCTTTTGTGCTTAACCCTCCGTACTCTGCTAAGGGTAACGGAATGAACTTTGTGGAAAAAGCTCTCGGAATGATGAACAAAGGTTATGCTGCAATTATTATTCAAAATTCAGCTGGTTCAGGTAAAGCCACAGAATACAATAAAAAAATATTAGAAAAACATACACTTTTGGCGAGCATCAAAATGCCAGTTGATTTATTTATCGGAAAATCAAGTGTGCAAACAAACATTTATGTATTTAGAGTAAACGAAGCTCACAAAAAGGATGATGTTGTGAAGTTTATTGATTTCTCAAACGATGGCTACACCCGAACCAACCGCAAAAAATCAATCAATAATCTAAAAGACACTAATAGAGCCAAAGAACGCTATGAAGAGTTGGTTAATTTGGTGCGTTTTGGCAAAAATAAACTTAATATTTTTACTGACAATGAGTATTACGAAGGTACTATTGACCCTAAGAATGGCGCAGATTGGAATCAAACAGCACCATTCGATACTAAACCTAATTTGCAAGACTTTAAAAAGACTGTAAGTGACTACTTAGCTTGGGAAGTTTCCAATATCTTAAAACAGCAAAGCAAGGAGGAAGAAAGCTTGGGAAAATAGATGCCCCACTTAATAAGAAATTGGAAACCGTTAAGTGGGGCGACTATAGAATCAAAGACGTGTTAGAATGGCAATCACAAAAAGAAATTGACCCTCTAAAACTCGATGAATTAAAAGATGAGACAGAGCCAGTATATCCCTTTTATGGACAAGCTACCATAAATAACGGAATAATTTCATTTCACCAGCTAACGAATAAGGTTTTAAATAATAAAGATGGAAAGTCCACAATTTTAATTCATTCAAATAATCAAAATATTGTTTATTTAGAAACCCCTTTTTATTTAAAAGATGGTCATGGAGCAACAAGTGTATTGCAAAGCGAAAAATTGAATAAAACAAATCAAATGTTCATTATAGCTTCTATTGATAAAGTTATAAAGGAAAAATATTCTTATAATAAAAAGGCTACAAAAATTGAATTGAAAAATACAGTTATAAAACTACCTACCCAAAACAGTAAAATAGATTTTGAATTTATGGAAACTTTTATAGCGGAACTGGAAGTGCAACGTATAGCGGAACTGGAAGTGCAACGTATAGCGGAACTGGAAGCGTATTTATTAGCAACTGGGCTAAATGATTATACAATAAACGCTGAAGAGCAACAGGTGTTGCAGGATTTTGAGAATGTAAATTGGGGAACATTTAATCTTGAAAAATTATTTGGAAAATCTACTCGTGGCAAACGACTAAAAAGTGCAGATAGAATTTCAGGTAATTTGCCTTTTGTAACAGCTGGTGAAACAGATGAGGGGATTTCTGCATTTATTAGAAATAACGTTACTGTATTTTCTGAAAATACAACAACTATTGATATGTTTGGTTCTGCAAAATACAGAAATTATAAATATGGAGGTGATGACCATATTGCGGTTGTCCATACCGAGAATTTGCCAAAATGCGCAGCAATTTTTGTAACAACTGCAATAAATAAATCATCTAATACAGGAAAGTTTAATTATGGAAGAAATTTTTATGCAAAGGATGCAGATGAATTAAATATTTTACTACCAACAAAAAACAACCAACCAAATTATGCAATTATGGAAACATTCATATCTGCTATTCAGAAACTTGTTTTAAAAGATGTGGTTTTGTATAGTGATAGCAAAATTGCGACTACAAAAACTATAGTGAACAAATGATGATACAACAAATTGTAGGCGGCTATGATGAATGTAGTTTATAACACCGACCACACAGGAGCATTTCTACTCTTGTGTGGTCGGTTTCATTTTGTCCTCTTAAAGGCTGTTCACTCAAAACTTACTTGTTTTCGTAAATCCCTAATTTGAACTCCATTTGCATAGGTTGTTTTTTTGTATTTGCTTCTATATTACTTATATAGTCTTGCAACGTCCTTTGCCTGCGAAATCAATGATTCTTCACTAACTCCACTGGTTTTAAATTCATGGTGTGCAAGCACTTTGCCGCCCTTTTTATTTATTCTATCAGTCAATGCTGCTGCAGCCTTTGTATCTTCTCCACCAGCAGATGTTAAGAGTACTACATTTTTGCCCTTAAAGTTGACCTTAGATATGAAAGAGTTAATTGAAGGCACTGGATTTGATGCCCAAACAGGTGTAGCAATTATAATCAAGTCCTTGTCGGTAAAGTCCACACTTAGCGGTTCTATATCGCTTTCTTTTCCTCTTATTGCTGCAAAGGATCCCATTAAATATGCACCTAAAACACTTCTTTTCTTTGTTTCTCTTATTTCGCTTATCTCACATTGCAGTGCTTTTGCTACACTTTTAGCTATTAGTCTTGTTTTCCCTGTAAAGGAATAGTATACTACAACTGGTTTCATAAGCTACCGCCCTCCAATAAATAATATTGTATAAATATCCATATTTTCCTTAAGTATACTATATTTTTAAATAGTAATGCAAGCAATAAAAAAGACAAGACTAGCTTATCTTTTTTATTATCCTATTTTTCATTAAAACATCTTACGTCTTGCCATTACAATAGCCGCTACCAAACATAATGTCATTGTAGCACTAAGTATATATGCGAAGGCATAAGGGTTATTGCCTAATGGCACTAGTACATTCATTCCAAAAAAGCTGGCTATCATTGTCGGGATCGCCATAACTATAGTGATAGATGCAAGGAACTTCATAACAATATTGAGATTGTTTGAAATTACTGATGCAAATGCATCCATAGTGCCACTTAATATATCACTGTATATCCTAGCCATTTCAATAGCCTGCTTATTTTCAATAATTGCATCCTCAAGCAGTTCCGCATCTTCGGGATAGTTCCTTACGCTTTCTTGACGCATAAGTTTTTCTAAAACCAGCTCGTTTGCTTTTAGAGAAGTTGAGAAATAAACCAAGCTTTTCTCTAAGGCTAATAGCTGAATTAATTCTTTGTTTTTGGTAGACTTGTGAAGTTCAGTCTCTACACGGCTACTCTCCTTGTCAATTTGCTTTAGATATTGCAAGTATTTTATTGCATTCCTATAAAGTATTTGTAAAATAAATCTGGTCTTTTTAAAGGTATAAAAGGTCTTAACTTTATTTTCAATAAAGTCCCTGATTATCGAATTATCCTTCAGACATATAGTTACTATACTGTTATCAGCCAATACTATTCCCAATGGAATAGTCGAATATATCATTGGGTTAACAGTATCATTAACTATAGGTATATCAACTATTACAATGATTACTCCCTCATCTACTTCTATTCTTGAGCTTTCTTCCTCATCTAGGGCTGCTTTTAAATAATCACTTTCAAGTTTTAAGGCACCACAAGTTTTAGCTATTTCCTCTTCGTTTGGATTAACTAAATTAACCCATATGCCGGCTTCAAATTGTTCTATCCTTGTTAGCTTATCATTGACAGTTTTAAATATCTCCATCATTCTAATCACTTCTTTCTTTTTAGGTTTACATAAATTCCAAACCTATACTCAAATATTTGAGAGGTTTATATGGATAAAACTTATATTGAATATATATCCGATAACTACTAGGGCCTGCGTCCATACAACCACCTCCATTAGTAATGATAGATTCTTTTCTCATTCCGATAAAAATACTATATTGGCATATAATATCCTATAAATTAAAACAGAACTCCCTATTAATAATTTATATAGGAATATTCTTGCACATTTCATTATACACTTAGCGTAAAATTGTTACAATATATATATTATGCTGTATTTTTTTCTTTGCTACACTTTAAATATATTATTTCTAAAGTCAAGCTCCCAATGCTATATGTCTAGTAATTCATATAAGGCTCTGCCATCCGCTTCTTTTAGCTCTAAGCCCAGAAGTCTTGCCATAGTCGGTCCTTCGTCTATCAAGTTCATCTTCTCGATAACTGCACCTTTTCTTATTCCTTTTCCCGAAGCTAAGAAAACTGTAGTATAGTCTGGTTTACAAGGTGAATATCCGTGGGTGTTAATCGTTACATGTGGTACCTTGCCTGCTTCTCCTGCTTGTATCGACCTTATTGAGTCTCCTTCCATTTCATCAAGAAAGTAGAATCCTTTTTGCCTCCAGCATAAAGCTACAGTTAGGATCAGCTCCAAGCTCAGAGGCTTGTTCTCCTGTATATATGGTCTCTATACAATTATTTTTATCATTAATTTCATTTATAAGCAAAAGCAGTTCCTGCTTAAACTTTTGATCGTTCTTATCCTTTGCATATACATAAGTTGAACCGTCGCAGTTCTTACATATTGCATTGTAGGATGTTACCTTGCCTTTCTTATCAGCAATAATATATCCCTTTTCCTTCAATAGCACATTTATGTTAATTATTTTATCCTCATCTAAGCTGCTGTGATCTCCCAGCACAATTACAGTGCTGTTTTCATACATTCCGCACTCCTTAAGTAGCAAAATTATCTCACCCAGTCTTGCATCATGTCTCTCCAATGCAGCTTTCGCTTCATTTGAGTAAAAACCATTATAATGCCTCATGGTATCCAAATCTGTAAAATGTACCAATGTAACATTAGGTTTTTTATTTCTAAGAGTGTCTAGCAAGGCTTGATGTGTGAAGTTATCCAGATTCGGTTGTTTTATACCTTTTCTTAAGTGCCCAAACTTTTTGTTCATAACAAATTGATAGTAAAGTGAACCATTTAGCAAGGATACTAATACCTGACTTTGCCATGGTCTATTTGCAAAAATCTCTGGCATATTGTATTGTATCTTAGCCCCAGCAGTTACTGGCCAGAGCAAGGCAGCTACTGTCATACCTTGTTCTATGGCTAAGTCATACAGGGTTTTTGATTTTATGTATTTCCTATGCCAATACCAGTCTGGAGATTCACTGCCTGGCTGCAGTAATGTATTATTTATTATTCCGTGATGCTTCGGATATTGCCCCGTAACTATAGTAGTATGAGCTGGATATGTAAGCGTAGGATATATGCTATCGACGTTCTTACAGTAGCTAGCCCCTTCTATATAGGTCTTAAAATTTGGCAGCTTAGATATACTATCGAAGTCTATTGTAGACAATCCATCAAAGGATATTACAATTATGTGTTCTGTTAATCTGCTCATCTTCTCTCCTCTTTATGCTTTGAATCTAGATAAATTAGCCAAAGAAAACTTGAATAATATAGATAGAACGCACAAATTTCATGTATTTTACGCAAATCAATGAAATTTGTGCGTTCTATAAATAAACAATTATCTTTTTATAGTACTTATAATTATACCTTAAATTTCTCTATTAAAGCTATTAATTCTTCAGCGATATCTGCAAAGCTTTCCCCAGCTTTCGCAATTTCTTCAATAGCGTTCGCCTGCTCTTCCATGGATGCAGAAGCCTCTTGAGTCCCTGCTGCATTTTCTTCGGAGATGGCTGATAAGTTTTGAGTTAAATTAATAATCTTATTTTTATCCTCTTTCATAAGCTCTTCAGAGTGATTTAATTTATCAATAATTTCTTTTATTAAATCTATCGCTTTAGCAATTCCTATAAATTTGCCTTCTGTATCTTTTACGCTTTCAGCTTGTTCGCCGACTATTTTTTTTACACTTCCCATTGTTTGCACAGCACTTTGTGAGTTAGATTTTAGTTCATCAATCACAACTTTTATTTCCTTGGTGAAATTACTTGACTGCTCTGCAAGCTTTCTTATTTCATCTGAAACGACTGCAAACCCACGTCCTGCTTCTCCTGCTCTTGCTGCTTCAATAGCTGCATTTAATGCCAATAAATTGGTTTGATCTGCTATACTTTGAATCATCGCACTTGCACTTTCAATTTTTTCTGCACTTTCGTTATTACCCATGATAACGTTATAAATACTTCCTGCTTCATTATTGCTTTGCTCTGTCTTTTCAATAAGATTCTTTAATATTAAGAATCCTTCTTCTTTTTGCTTATCAATCTGCATTGTCGCATTATTGAGTTCTTTTAAGTAATTTGAATCCTGATCTAATAAATTTCCCAGTTCTTCAACATTTATTGCCGCTTTTTCGGTATCTTTTGCTTGGTCATTTGCTCCCTTTGCGATTTCTTCAATATTTATTGAAACTTCTCCTGCTGCTATTGCTACCTGCTGGGACATAGCAGTCATTTCTTGTGAGGCTGCCGCTACTTGCTGTGCCGATTCAGAGGTTTTTATGACAAAATCTCTGACATTTTCCGCCATTTTATTAAGAGTATCTATCACAACTCCTATCTCGTCTTTTCTGCCAATATACTTCGCTGTATCCGATTTTTCATCATAAGAAAAATCTAAATTTGCTTGTTTCGTGATGGAATTTTTAATTGCATATATAGGTTTGGAAATAGCTCTCCCAGCTAGCAAGCTAAGGGCTGAAATAATTAACAATAATACAACCATTAGTGTAGCTATAGACAGAATCGTGGATGCTTTTCCAGAATTAATAATTTGGTCAATAGAATCTATGGATTTTCCTACAAAATAAATTCCAATAATACTTTTATTTTTACCATAGATTGGTGTATATCTTGTAATATATTGTTTCCCCAGTATTTCTGCTTCTCCAAAATAAACATTTCCCTTTGATATCTCTTCATAGGCTTTCCCTTTTTCATCTAATAATGTACCAACCACACGTTCATTCTTTTCATTCTTTAACGTTGTTATCGTTCTGACATAACCACTTTCTTTTTTAACAAAAACAGTAGAAACAATGTCCATTGCTTCTGATAATTTATCAATACATTCGGATTTGCCATCTATAGGTACCCCAGATGAATCTACCAACCTTCCAGTAAAATCTAAGCTTATCGATCCAAACTGTTCATTAAGATAGATTTCTAACATATTATTAGCTCCTGTAAGCTCGTCCTCAAATTGTGACTGAACAATTTCTTTAGTAACATTAAAGCTGCTAATGAAACTTATAGCTGCTGCAGATATTGATGAAATAATTGTTAAAATAAGGATAATACTAATTATTTTACCTTTCAAACTTTTCATATGTAATCTCTCCTTTACTTATTTTATTACCGTTAAATCAATAACTTTAGTTCTAAAAAACAAAGGCAAAATCGTCGAAAAATAAATATGGCATACCTCCTCATCCTATATTATACAAAAAAATTATATAAATAATAACTTATGTGGAAATTATATCAATACATTGACATTATATTATAATTTCCGACATTATACAATATAAAGTACTAAAATACATCTTATTTTTCATAATTTTCTTATTTTTCCAACGCTATTTAACCAAGCATGGTAGATATTTCCAGGAGTTGACAACCGTCGTATGCTATGCATTGAATTAAAAAGAGACTGTACTCAAAATGGCTTAGAAAGTCATTTTAAGTACAGTCTCTTTTTGTTATGTTTACTACTAGTTATTATCCTTTTTTCTACCTTGAAGTCCATTTATTAAATTCAAACAAGCCTTATATATATGGTCACCGACTCTCTCAAAGTTTGTCACTATATCAAGATATATTACGCCTGCATCCACGCTGCATAAATTTCCTTCAAGTCTCTTCAAATGTGCATCAGCCAACTGCTTTGAAAGTTCATCAACCAAGTCTTCTGTTTCGGTTGTTTTCTTAGCCAACTCAATATCTCCATCTGTCATTGCTTTAATTGCATTATTATACATATTCATTACCATATTTTCAAGTTCTTTCAAACCTACTAAAGCATCATCACTAAATTTAATCTCTCTATCTTGAGAAATTTTAATCAAGTCAACTAAGTCTTCTGCTCTGTCCCCTATTCTTTCTATATAGTTAACTACATTAACCATTGCGGGAACCATAATTGATTCATCATCTGATAAAGGTCTTTTAGAAATTTCTATTATATATTGTGTAATATCCCTTTGTAAATTGTTTAATAGCAGCTCATCCTTGTTGACCAAATCTAGTTTTTTGGGATCGTTGTTATACAATCCTTCCATAGTATTTGTCATCATCTTCTTAGCTATATTTGCACTTCTGATTATTTCTGCCATTGATGCTCTAAAGGCTGAAGATGGATTATCCAATAAAAGCTTATCTAAGTAATGTATTTTATACTCGTCATCATATCCTCTACTTTTAATAAACTTCTCTAGGAAAACTACATAGTATTTTGTTATTGGTAAGAAAATTATTGCGCTAACTATATTGAAAACTGTATGGGCATTAGCGATTTGTGCATCTATAGCATTACCAAGTCCAAAGTTAGCAGCCAAATAACTTGTTGAACTTTTAACTACCCATACGAAAGGTGTAAATGCTGCTGCCACTAAAAGAACTCCAAAAACATTGTATAGTGTATGTGCCCAAGCTGTTCTTCTCGCGTGTATGTTGCCACCCATACTTGCCAACTGTGCTGTTATACAAGTACCAATATTATCTCCAAGCATTAGTAATATTGCAGTATCTAAAGTAATCAAGCCCGCTTGTCCTAATATCATTACCACACCCACCGTAGCGGCACTACTGTGAACCAAGGCTGTAACTAAAGCACCTAGCAATATACCTATTACTGGTATTGATGCATAGTGTTCAAAGAAGTAGCTTAAAGTTTCATTTGTCTCCAAGTATGGTACACCTGAGTTTAAAATCTTAAGTCCTAAAAACATTAAGCCAAAGCCCATCAAGGCATCACCTAAGTTCTTTGTTGTTTTATTTTTTGAGAAATATGATATTGCAAAGCCTATACCAAGCACTGGCAAAGCGATTTCAGTCAGCTTAAACTTAAAACTGAATGCCATAAGCTGTGCTGTGATTGTGGTACCTATATTGGCACCATAAATTATGCCTATTGCATTTGGCAGCTTCATCAGTCCTGCATTTACAAAACCTACTGTCAATACTGTTATCGCGGTACTGCTTTGTACCAATACCGTAAGGACTATACCTACTAGGAACGCACTCCATACTCTGCCAGTGAAGAAAGATAACATCTTTTTCATCATCTTTCCTGAGGCTTTTTCCAAGCCCTCACCCATTTTGTCAACTCCATACATAAGAAGAGCAGTTCCTCCAATGAGACCAAATATAAGCTCTTTCATAAAAACCCTCCAAAAAAAATAATTGAACTACATATGCTACACAATTTTATCACATACATTCTAAATATACAACCGAATCAATACTTGAATTCCTGTGTATATCCAAGCATTTCAAGTATTTCTCCTACATATAAATTTAATTAATTTTACACATATCATTATAGACCTCGTCATACAAAAGCACATGTATCTTAGATACATGTGCTTTTGATATTGACAAGGTCTATAAACATGAAGCTGTTTATAGACCTTGTCCTTTTCTTATATTATTGTTCTTTTTTCTTTGAAATCTCAATTTTTACTTTTCTGCGACAAAGTCGTTTGTCAGTGCATTTCTCTATGATTTTTTGAGCTGCATCATGTCTTACATCAACAAATGTAAATTTATCAAGTATATCTATATCTCCTACATCAGTTTTATTTGTATTTGCAGTTTCACTGAAGAACTGAAGTAATTCCTTAGGATTTAACTTATCCATACGTCCTACAGTAAGGAACAGTCTTACAAAATCTGTTTTTTCTCCGATACTGTTTTCTGTATAATCAAAGCTTACTTCTTTGCTGTATACTATGTTCATCAGAGCAGCAGTAACATCAACTAGGTTGAACTCTTCATCCAGCTCAGCAGCTAAAGGTATAAATCTCTTATATTCATCCTTCTCAAGAGTTTCTCTTACCTTGTCTACAGTGCCTTTATATTTTGACATGAATATATCATCAATAGTTGGAATTTCTTTTCTTTTAATCTTACTCTTAGTCGCCTTTTCAATCTGTTTTAGCGCCATATATTCTCTTGCAGTAACAATAGTATATGCTATACCTTTCTTATTTGCTCTTCCTGTTCTTCCAATTCTATGAACATAAGACTCTGTATCCTGTGGCAAATCATAGTTTATAACGTGAGTAACATCCTCTACGTCGATACCTCTGGCAGCTACGTCTGTAGCAACCAAAAATTCCAGATTACCTTCCTTAAACTTTCTCAGGGTGTTAAGTCTTTGGCTTTGATTCATATCTCCATGCATGCCCTCTACATTGTAGCCTCTAGCCTGCATAGCTTCCACCAATTCATCCACGCCTTTTTTAGTTTTACAGAAAATTATTGCTATTGAAGGCTCATCTACATCAAGAATTCTGCAAAGAGATTCAAATCTATTGTTTTGCTTTATTTCAAAATAGAATTGCTCTACTGTCGAAACAGTCATGGTACTCTTTACTATGCTGATATACTTTGTATCCGGCTTCATATATTTCTTTGAAAGCCTTCTAATTGCATCAGGCATAGTAGCAGAGAACAGCATGGTCTGTCTTTCCTTGCTACAGTTTTTTATTATCTCTTCGATATCCTCAATAAAGCCCATGTTAAGCATTTCGTCTGCTTCGTCAAGTACTAAAAAGCTTACATTGCTAAGATCCATAATTTTTCTTCTAATTAAATCAAGCACTCTACCTGGTGTACCTACTACGATATCTACACCTCTTCTTAATGCCTTTATCTGTCTATCAATTGGCTGACCACCGTATACAGGCAGCAGAGTTGTTCTAGTATGCTTTGCTATTCTTACTATTTCATCATTAACCTGAATAGCAAGCTCTCTTGTAGGCGCAAGTATTATACAGCCGATTTTACCTTCAACCCTTTTCATGTTGCACAAAATTGGTGCACCAAAGGCCAAAGTCTTACCTGTTCCAGTCTGAGCCTGACCTATAACGTCATTACCTGCCAATACTGAAGGTATTACTTCAGATTGTATATGTGATGGCTCTTCAAATCCCATATCATCAATTGCTTTTAGTACCTTTTCATCCAAACCTAATTCATTAAATTTCTTATTCTCCATTTTCATCCTTCTTTCAAACAGTTATTTATTATTAGTATTATAACCAACAGTGAGATTTAATAAGCTCAATAAGCTAAATATGCAATATTTTGTTATAAAAATATCATGTCCGTACACAAAATATATTTATAACTGCATAAGCTTATTTCGACTTTTGTATAGTATAAATATATATTAAAGAATCAAGGCCTCCATAGCTGGCTATCCATATCGATAGTTCCATCCAGACTAAAGATTACCCCTTCTGCCTCAAGCAAGCTTCTTTGTATCTCCTGTCCACCAAAGACAAAATCCGGTGCTAGCTTTCCTGTCTTGTTTACCACCCTGTGACAAGGAAGCTTCCTGTTCTTTGGTACTGCTCTCATAGCCCAGCCTACCGTCCTGGCTCCATTTGACATGCCAGCCAAGACTGCTATCTGCCCGTAGGTTGCAACCTTCCCCACAGGTATTCTGGCAACTATGCTGTATATCTTCTCAAATGTAGAGATCATATTATTCCTCCACAAAAATAAAAACACTATCCTGCGGATAGAGTTACTGTCAAATGTCAATATTAAATCTATTCCAAATTGGTTATATCCAACATTACTATTATACGCATAATATTGGAAACAAGCAAGAAAATTCTTTCAAATTTGAAAATATATCGTTATATTTTACTTCCTGTATCTGTAGAACAATCCCACTCCTAAGGTAATAATTGGTGCTACATAACACAACACCGCATAGGGCTGGTAAGCTATTGTTTTTCCTATTATCATAGTAATTATCATGGAATTTACATTCCCACAGTTTTGCAGCAACTTTGGAATTAGTTTAACCCGAAACCATTGATTTTGTTAATGGTTTCGGGAATATTTTTTTAAATTTGTTGTCATATTTTACTAGCGCTTTATGTCGTTTTGTGGTATAATTAGTATTACACGCATGGAGATGATTTTTATGTATTTAAAAAGAACACCTTCCACTAATGGGCGGGTTCGCCTTTCCATTGTAGACAGTTACTATGATAAAGAAAAAAAGTGCTCTCGCCAAATAACCGTTGAATCTTTAGGGTTTCTTGATGAATTAGAAAAGGAATATGATGATCCAATTGCTTTCTTCACTGCACGTGTTGAACAGTTAAAAGAAGATAAAAAGCTTAAGAAATCTCCAATAACTTTTGTTTTCCATGATAGTGATAGTATTGAAAGTGATGCCACCTTGCGTAAAAATTTCGGTTACACAGCTTTAAGCAAAATCTATCACGAGCTTGGTATCCATACCTTCCTCACCAATAGGCAGCGCCACACTAAGAATGAGTTCGATGCTGACACCATAATGAAGCTTCTTGTTTATTCAAGACTTCTTAGACCTGCATCTAAAAAGAAAACCTTTGAAGATAGAAATTGGTTCTTCGAAAAAATTGATTATTCTATTGATGATGTATATCGTTGCCTCACCTTTTTAACCAAACATAAAGAAAATCTCCAGTATTGGATCAATGATAAAATTAAAGAGCTCTATGGAAGAGATACAAGTCTAATTTACTATGATGTGACCAATTACTACTTCGAAACAGACAAGACTGACGATTTTAAAAAGAAAGGTGTTTCCAAAGAACATAGACCTAATCCTATTGTACAAATGGGTTTGTTTATGGATAACAAGGGACTCCCCATAACCTATGAGTTGTTTCCTGGGAATACCAACGATTGCTTGACATATCGCCCTAACTTTGCTCGTATCAAGAAGGAATACAATCTTGGAAGAGTAATAACAGTTGCAGATAAAGGCATGACCACTGGAGACAACATCTGGTACACTATTAACACACCTACAAAAGATGGTTATGTGTTCAGTATGTCTGTTCGTGGGGCTGACAAAGAATTGAAGGAGTATGTGCTGGACGAAAAGGGCTATCAATGGCTCAGTGAAGAATATAAAAGAAAATCAAGACTCTACCCAAGAACAATCCAAGTAACGGCTGCTGATGGAAAGAAACTAAAAAAGGTCATTCATGAAAAACAAGTAGTGTTCTACAGCGAAAAGTATGCAGTACGCGCTAGGTCTGACCGTGCTACCGCCATAGCCAAGGCACAGGACTTGATAGCGAACCCTGGTTCATATACTAGAGCCACCTCCTATGGAGCTGCAAAATATGTAAAAAATATTAATTTCAACGAGGAAACTGGTGAGATTTTGAGTTCAACACAAGTTCTCGGACTGGACATTGAAAAGCTTAGAGAAGAGGAAGCTTTGGATGGTTACTATATAATTGTCACCAGCGAGTACAAAGAGTCCGACGACAAAATTATTGATATCTATCGAGGATTGTGGCGAATCGAAGAATCTTTTCGAGTAACCAAAAGCGACCTTGAGGCTAGGCCTGTATTTGTCTCAAGTAAAGATCATATTGAAGCACATTTCTTAATTTGCTTCGTATCTCTAGTAATTGCAAGAATTCTTGAGATGAAAACAGATCACAAATATAGTATAACAAAGCTATTGGAAGCATTGGCAAAAGCTGAATGCAGCCATGTTCAGCAGAATTATTATATATTTGATTGTTTTAATGATATATTAAGAGAAATTGGTGCTGTTTCAAACATAGATTATTCTAAAAAGCTACGAAGCTTAGGCGAAATTAAAAAAATTTTAGCAGCTACGAAAAAATGATTTGTAACGCTATGATTTTCTGATGAAAATCAAAACCCGCTAGCCTTTGTATTTACTAGGCTAACGGGTGCTTTTTACTCTTTTTTGCTGCAAAACTCAGGCTATTATACGCATAATATTGGAAACAAGCAAGAAAATTCTTTCAAATTTGAAAATATATCGTTATATTTTACTTCCTGTATCTGTAGAACAATCCCACTCCTAAGGTAATAATTGGTGCTACATAACACAACACCGCATAGGGCTGGTAAGCTATTGTTTTTCCTATTATCATAGTAATTATCATGGAATTTACATTCCATGGCATTAGAGGCGCTATTATAGTACCTGTATCCGATATAGTTCTCATAAGTATGCCACGCTCTACCTTAAGCTCATTGTACTTTTCTCCCAACAGTCTTCCTGGCAGTACAATTCCCATTGTCTGGTCACAAGTCAGCACTGTTAAAGCCCCGCTTATTAAACCTGTATTTATTATCAAATCTCCCTTGTTTTTTATAGATGACACCATTCTGCCAGTAATCCTGTTTATTATCCCAGTGCCATCTAGCAGACTGCTTAACGCAATAGCTCCCATTACTATGAGAACCACCTCCAGCATGGATATTACACCTCCGCTAATCAGCAGTTGATTTAACTGTAAAGATGGAGTAGCTGCTCTATATCCGAACAATATCGCCTTTAAGACTTCACCAAGCTTCATACCTTGCAATGTAAGGCTTATGACTACTCCCCCAAAAAGTCCTGTAGTTATAGAGTATATTATCTTAACTCCAAAAGAAGACATTATTACAATTAATAATGGCATAAGCAACAGATAAGGAGATATGAAAAAGCCTTCCTTCAAGCTTGATTGAAGCTCTGAAATTTCTGATATATTAATGCCTGCATTGTATTTCACACCAAGGTAGTAATAGATTATGGCTGATATAACTATAGTTGGTACCAGTGTTATCAGCATTGATTTTAGAGCCTTTTTATAGACTGTACCAGTAGAGGTCAAAGACAGATTCAATAAGCCTGATATAGGTGACATCTTGTCCGCAATAAATGCACCAGATACAATTGCTCCTAGAAGTACAGGAGCCGGAATCCCGAGACCTCGTCCTATTCCAAATATTGCAAGCCCTACTGTACTGATAGTTCCCACTGCTGTACCCATAAAAACAGCACTTATGGATACTATGAGAAACGCAGTAAGTACGAAATTCATTTCCTTCATATATTCAAAACCAAAGTAAATCATAGACGGCACTACTCCTGAGCCTATCCATACAGATACTGTAACTCCGATTAGTAGTATTATCACATATAACAATCGACATTCCATTATACCTGATACTATCATGGAAAAAAGCTCACTTGCTGAAAAGCCTTTATACATAAAAACCACTATACACAAGGTTATACTGATAGCAAAGCCATAAGCCAAGGAAACATTAAGTAAAACACATCCTGCTATTATAGCTATACACAGTGATAAAATTATATAAATATTAAGCTGACCTATTTCATTCTTATCCATAAAATCCTCTACTACATTTTTCATTTAATTACTTATTTATTGTATATTATCCCAATATACTGTTGCAAGCTTAATCTTACCTTTTAAATATAGAAAATTCAATGAATGAAAGCTCACAGATTTGAAAAACTATATATGAAAAATAATGTGTTTTGTATTACATATTAGAAAGGAGATTAAGATGAATAATAATGATATAAAAGAATTGAACACAGCTTTAAAGGGTGAACACATGGCAATTGAAAGCTTTGACCACTATATTGAGGATGCAAAGGATGAATACACTAAGAAAAGTTTAATGGATATACAACAGGAGCATCAATTTCATGCCATACAGCTCTCTGAGAGAATTGAACAGCTGGGCGGAGATCCACTAAATACTTCTGGTGTCCTTGGTTTGATAACAGAGGTTAAGCATAAGATTGCTCCAAAAAAGTATATAGATAACAATATGATAAAGTCTGCTGTACAGGGCGAAGAAATGGGAATTCAAGCATATGGCGAGATTATGGCTAATCTGTCCGATGCTTCAAATCAGAAGTTGGCTGAGGAAATGTTGATAGAAAGTGTAAGAATCGTCGAAAAATTGAACCAGATGATATAAATCTAAAGAAACTGTTGCACAACTAATTATTAGTTATTTGTGCAACAGCCCTTTTAAATACCTCTTTACTTAATATTGCAATGATTTGAGTCCATAACCTCTACAATAACTCTGTCAGTTATGGTCATACCCTTATCACTAACTATGCCAAGATTCCTTATACTTTCCTCTACTGTATTTCCTACTATACCGTTTAGGTTTGGTATTATAGCGCCATACTTCGCATACAGTGCGCTTTGTATAGCGGCTCCCGCTGCGCTTGCTAGCTTATAGGAACAGCCTGCTTTGGCTCCATCGCATATCATGCCGCTGAGATCTCCGATCATGTTTTGTATTGCTCCCTCAATCTGTTTATAGCTTAGATTCATGAGCCACGCAACACCAGCAGCTGCACCTGTTGAGGCGGCTACTCCGCAACCGCATACAGCAGATAATCTACCTGTAAAACTCTTGATATATACATTAACAAGATGACTTATCGCAAGTGCTCTTGCCACTCGTTCATCACCTTGTGGAAATTTCTCATCATATGCTGCTATAGGCAGTATAGCTGTCAATCCATTATTGCCGCTTCCATTGGAACTCATTACTGGAAGATTTATTCCCGACATTCTGGCATCAGCGGCAGCAGATGTCATTAATACTGCCCTATTAATAATATCATCTCCTATAATGCCATCCTCCATAGCTTTTTTCATAGAATATCCTACTCCGGCTCCTAACTTTGTATTAAGACCTGCCTCGCAGACCTTTTTATTCATACTAATACCTTCAAGCAAAAATTTTATATCCTCAAAGTCTATTACTTCAACTTCTTTAATAAGCTGTTCTATTGTAATATTCTCAAGTATCTCATGGCTACAGCAAGCCTTTGCAGCTTCTGCATCAACGCTAAGAATAACTTCTTTGTTCTTTAGAATATTTACAAATTCATCATGTCTTCCTTTTATTACAACCTTACAAGAATTGTTTGTACCTTTCATATTCACTTCAATATAAATTTTTTCTATAGTGTCATAAACATGAATGTGAACCTTACCACTGTCTTCCAGTTCTTTTGCCTGCGCAAGCTCTACTATGCCTACGCTTTGCAATGCACTGAGCCCAAGGCTTGAATTTCCTCCTGCTATACCCATGCAGGCAGCGGCCATAAGCCCCACCTTATCCGTACCTGGAATACCTACACTCATTCCATTCTTATAGATATTCGGGCTTACATAAATATCGCAGCTCTCAAGGCTATCATCAAGTATTTCTCTCGCCCGAGCAACAGCCAAAGCTACAGCACCGGGCTCAGTACAGCCTAGCGCTGGCTTTACCTCTGCACGAAGAATATCAATTAGTTTGCTTGAAGTTATTGAGTTCATGGTTTATCCCCTTTTCTACTTTTAAATTTAACTCTCTATTTAACACCTTTGCTAATAAGTTTATCAAGGAAAACAGATTTTAACTGTTTGCTTGCCATTGCCTGTTTCAAAGGCGGCAGCTTAAGTATTGCTCCCAATACCGCAGCCATAGCTCTGTGGCTACCAAAGGCTCTGTTATCAAACACTAGATCCTGTAGAGTTCCTTTTTCTATTGCCATCATAACCACTCTGTGTACTGAATTTACAGGTGTTACTATTTTTTCTTGACGACGTTGCAGTCCGATTCCTTTTCTTACGCAAGATCTCACACATACCCCACAGCCAAGACAAATCTCTTCATTTATTTCGACTTTCTTTTTACTTTTCCCTTTATTATCTATAATATCCACAATTTCAATTGCCCCAATTGGACATGCCTTTGCACAAAGACCACATCCACTGCACTGTTCTTCATTGATTTTAGGTAGGAAAGCAGTAGTTTGTACAGGATGAAGCATACCAAACTTTCTAGCTGCAATCAAGCCCTCACAGCAGCAGCCACAACAGTTGCAAATGAATGTGACCCCTTGTCTTACATTTTCCCCGCACTGCACCAGCTTGCTCTCATAAGCCTTATGAAGCAGCTCTATACATTCAGAGGCATCTACCTTTCGTGCATAATCATGGTTTATTAGAGAAGCGGCCGTATTTCCAAAGGTCATACAGATATCCTTTGGCGCATCACAAGCTTTTCCTAGATGTTCCATCTTGTGACGACAATAGCAAGTGCTTATTCCAATATGTGTAGCAGTTTTAATAATATGAGAGGCTCTCTCAAAGTCAAGAATCTGCACCTCGTTATCATTTGTCAGTACAGCCTCTTGAACAAATACACGTCCCATCTTAGTCTCAGTTGCAAGAAAAAGGTCTTTTATAAAGTCTTCTTCTACATTTAAATATTGATGAAAAAGCTCTGCCAACAGCTTCTGATCTATGTCATTCCTAGTTCTCATCATGGAAAACTCAAAAAAACCTGCCATTGGCGGTGGAAGCATATACTGTTGTGTTCCATTATTGTCTGCATCAAGAAGTATTGCTCTGCTCGCCAGCTCTTCTAGCGTCTTCATAGCTGCAAGCTCGTCAGTCTTCCATATCCTTGCAGCAGTTTTAGCTGTAAAAGGCTTTATTGGAAGCTGTGCTACAAGAGACGCTTCTTTCTCACTAAACAATACGTTTAATATTTTATATAATGTGTCTGAAGGAGGTGCTCCTTGTGTGAACCTGTTTATTCGCTCTTCCAGACTCTTGTATGCTGATTTTCCTACTATGTGAGACATTCCTTCACCGCCTGTTCTTTTGTTTTTGACTATACATATTCCATAATCTCTTATGAATTATTATTGCATATAATCCTGCCTTATGTAAATGAAGAAGGTCTTACATTATATCAGATTTTATTACTAAACTATAAATATATTCTTTTTTTTCCCATGTTGCTGTTATTTTAAACCCTCTAAACTGTTTATCGCCTGGTATAAATTCTGAACTTAATAGAGAGTTTAGATTTGCTTTTAAATAAAAGATAAAGTTATCACCCCTTTTTTAAGCGAAATATCTTTATCAAGTTCATCAGAGTACAAACGTTCCCCCTTAGAATTCAACGATATGTCTTTCACAGTAACATTGTTCGGTAGTGTATTTCCAAAATTCAGAGTTATTTTCTCATCATTTTTAATATATTTTATATCTGTCATTTCGTTATTTTCAAAGGCAAGTTTAAAAATATCTTTTTCAAAACTAACTTCAGTATTGATTAAGGAAACACTTTCAATATTTTCTTTCCCAGCAGTCACTGTTAATTGAGGAATTGTATCAGTTTTCTCTTCCCCAGTAGTTTCTATTAAATTTTTACCTTCATTTGTTGTCGTGCATCCGCCATATCCTAGTAAAGATACTATTAATAACAAAACTATCAAGCTATATTTCATATAAATATCGCCCCCTAAAATATCTAAGTATTGTAACTGAAAAATGATTAAACGCTCATAGATTATCATGATATCTACAACTTTATCCTCATTATACGTTATATGAGAAAATATGTAAAATACTTACCCATTGAGCCCAAGCCTTTCATAAAGATTGTCTACAACTTCATTTACGCACTCTTTTGTGTAAGCCTCTAAAAGAAATGCAATCATTAAAGAACAATTGCGAAAGAAGAAGGTAAGTATTGACTTTCCTCCTCGTTTTCCATTAACTCCATCTTTCTATTAACTCACCTAAAATATCATTCCTCTACAAAATACATGTTAGTTATACAAATTGTGGTATAATGTGATTATGTGTTTTGTGTGGAGGGTAATTTATGATAGAACGTTTTGATATAGATAACTTGAATAAGGGAGCTTATTGTGTAGGTAAAGTTAATCAAAAAGTTATTAATTTGTTAAAATTAAATATTAATGAAGTGGATATAATATTCAGTAAGGACAAAATAGAATATACAAAAAAGCATAAGGATGATTATAAGACGTATGAGGATTATAAAAAACTTACAGAATTAACTCCAGATATTATATCTAATCCTGATTATATTAGTATGCACCCTAGTGGCAAAAGTATTGAATATATAAAAATAATTGATGAGGCTATAGTTGTTGCAGTTAGAGTTAAACCTTTTGGCGTTTTATGGGTTAAAACAGTATTTCCAATAACAATTGATAAATTTAAAACTTATGAGAAATCAGGAACATTAATAAAATATGAGTAAATATGTTGACTGTACGGTACAATATACGGTATAATACAGTCAAACGAGTAATAAAATATTGTAGATAGATTATTTGAGGGCAGAACAGGCAGCTGCCACGCCACGAAAGTGGTCTGAAAAGAGATGTAGGATACGCCTCCCTACCAATTAATCTATCAATTTTTTAAAAGATTTCTGATTAATTTCAGAGGTCTTTTTTGTTGTGAAACTGTTTATTATCATTTTTGGCTAATATAAAATTATATTAGCAAGAAAAGAGTTTATAAGTATACAGTAAATTATATAGTGCCAGGCTACAAAGTTATTAGGTTATTGAAAATGAAAATATATCATATAATAACCTTTGCGCCTGGGGCGCTTATGCTTCTTGATAATATTTTTTACATATGATCATATTTATGTCATAATATAACTAATAAGCAGAAAGGTGGAATTTAAATTATGTATAAAAAAATAATAATATTAGTTTTATCGATTTCCCTTATTTTTACGATTTCATTTTTGTATTTTACAAATGAAAATAAAACTGTAAACACTTCTAAACATACGGAAAGTACAGATACTCAGTTGATAAATAATGTAATTGAGATTGAGAAAAATCTTGTATTATCACAAGCATTCAAGGTATCGTATGAAGAGTTTAAGAATTTAACTTTTTCCTATATTCATTCTTACTATAAGGATACATACTATGCTGAATTGCAAAAATCATTTTTATTTGATGGGAGTGGCGGTTTTCTTGCTGAGTCAACCAAAGCGCCAATATACCAATATATTTCAAAAGTGTATACTAATAAGGATGAAACATTTAAAAATATTTACATAAAAATACCTGTAGAAGGCACAACTACTCAGCTTGCTAAATTATATGTCTTTAAAAAAGATGCTGATGAGTGGAGGATTTTTTCAGTTACGAATTACATTCTATCAATTAGTAAGAATATACCTAAAAAGATCATTGAAAAATTTGCAAACTTTAATGATATTCCCATTGAGTATGAATATATAAAGATTCTAGAGTAATCTATAGTCAAAGGCTCTGCATTGCCACTATTTCTATTCGTGGTAATGCAGAGCCTTTTCAACATGCTATGCGTTTTGTAGCACTTCTACATTTTGCTGTTGCTTTAAGAGCTCAGCTACATTGTCTATAGTATTAACTACTCCACTGTAGTCTTCGTAAAATACAGTGATTATATCTTCCTGCTGTGCCATAAGCATAGCTTTCCTAAGTGCTTCTTCCTCTGACAGCTCTATTAGTACATTATTTTTATCTATGCCTCCTATAACACAGCCATTCATAAGCTGCTTTGCGATTTCTCCTGATTCTCTTCCTCTGCTATCCTTATCTTCTTTAATTATTATGTTATTGAAGCTTTCACCACACATCTGTCCTACTCTTACAGTGCTTGTTTCTGTCCTGTCTCCAGGAACTCCTATTACTCCTATAAGCCTGTTATGCTTCATATTCTTTACGCTTGCTATTGTCTCTCTATAGCCTTCTATATTATGACCATAATCAACAACAACCTTAAAGCCCGAAATATCATGTATGTTAAATCGACCTGGATTTTGTTCATTGTCTGATTTAAATTTTTTAAGAGCCTTTACTATATATTCAAGCTCAACACCCAATCCGTATGTTCCTGCTATAGCAGATAAACTATTCTTTACATTGTAGCTTATTGCTCCATTTAAGGTGGCTGGAATGTCCCATGAGTGCATTAGCTTTATTTCTTCTTTACCATCAAAGATGTATATATCCTCAGCTTTTAAGTATACCGCCTTACCTCCACATGCAATTTGCTTTTGTATTACCTCATTATCAAAGCATGTCGAAAAATAAATCACTTTTTTGTTTAAGTGTTCTCCAACCTCTACACAATACTTGTCATCAGCATTAAGTACCGCATAGCCATTTTCTTTAACCGCTTCAGCAACAAGAGCCTTTACATGGGCAAGATCGTCAAAGGTATTTATCCCATCCAGTCCAAGGTGATCTTCGCTAATGTTGGTCAATATACCTACATCGGCTAAGTCATAGCCTAGACCTTTGCTCACTATTCCTCCTCTGGCTGTCTCCAGAACTGCTGCATCCACTCGTTTGTCTGTCAATATCATCCTAGCGCTTCTATAGCCTGTAGTATCACCCTTCATTATGCATTTATCGTTTATATATACTCCTCCCGTTGATGTCATGCCTACTGTATGACCCTTTTCCTGTAGTATTTTACTTATCATCCTTGTGGTAGTTGTCTTACCATTGGTTCCTGTTATTGATATCAATGGTATGCTATACTCGCTGCCTTCAGGAAAGAGCATATCCAATATAGGCTTTGCTACATTTCTTGACTTGCCTATGGCAGGAAAATAGTGCATTCTGATGCCTGGAGCCGCATTTACCTCGATTACTGCTCCATTATCTTCTCGCATAGAATTATTTATATTCTTTGTTGTAATATCAATCCCTGCAATATCTAAACCTATTATAGCTGCTGCATTTACTGCTATTTCTTCATTTTCTGGATGTATTTCATCTGTCACATCTATAGCAGAGCCTCCTGTGCTTAGATTATCATTTTCTCTAATCAGCACTTGTTCATTAACAGCAGGAACATAGTTAATATCCATATTGTTTTTTAGCAACAGCATTTCCATAACTGGGTCAACTTTTATTTTTGTTAAGGGTTTTTCATGTCCCTCTCCTCTAAGAGGATTTTGATTTTCTATTTCTAAAAGCTCTTTTATTGTTTTTTGCCATCACCCATTACATGGGGAGCTATTCTCTCAGTACAAGCTACTACCTTGCCATTTACAACCAATACTCTATAATGCTTGCCTTGTATAAATTTCTCTATTATAACCTCTTCTCCAAACTGCTTTGCTATGCCAAATGCAGCCGCAACCTCTTGCTCGTTTTTCAGATTTACTGAAACGCCCTTGCCTTGGTTGCCGTTATTTGGCTTGACTACAACAGGATATCCAAGCCTCTCTGCATATTTTTGCAGCTCTGAAATATTGTCAGCTACAAGTCCCTCAGGAATTGGTATTCCCGCTGTTCTAAGCAGATCCTTTGTAAGCTCTTTGTCACAAGAAATATCTGCGGCTATACAGCTTGTGTCTTCAGTCAAGGTTGCTTGTATTCGCTTGCTATATTTTCCATAGCCTAGCTGAAGCAAGCTCCCTTTTCCTAATATCATTACTGGTATGCCTCTTTCTTCAGCCTCTTTTTTGATTGCTACAGTACTTGGTCCTAAGTCTAGTTTTGCCGCTTTATTTTTTATATAGTCCAATTTATCCTGAAAGTTTATCTTTGAACCCTTTGTTATTTCATTTACTAAACTAATTGCCACTTGTAAGGCTTCATAGCCTACTGTTTTACTTCTATACTCATATATTACTGAATATATTGGGCTTTCCTCACTTAACTGTCTTGCTTTGCCAAAGGCTACATCGTAACCTAGCAGGTTTTGAATTTCAATACACATATGCTCAAGTACGTGAGCTAAATAAGTACCTTCCTTAAGTCATTCAACAAACCCACCTCTGTATCCTTTTGCACACTTATGCTCGATTAAAGATGGCATATGCTTTAATAGCAATTCATTAAAACCTGATATACTACATGTTGGAGTATCACATAGCTCCTCCAAATCCACATCCGCCCTGATACATGGCATATGAGTATAAATATTTCTGCCTTCGTATATCTTTAATTCATGAATTCTCAATTTTATTGCCTCCACAACTTTGGTTTTTTTACTAGCCTCTTATTATAATGGCAGTTTTATCTACGAGATTATACCCATACTGCTCTGGTAATATGTGCACAGTAACGTTAGTCAATGCCAATGGATTATTTGGATATAGTTCCGTTATATTTGTGTATTCTATATCCCTTCCGTCCACAACAGTCACAACACCATTTCCAATAACGGAGAATTTTTCATTATTATCCACAACAATTGCAGTATCTTCATCAATGCCTATACCAAGTATACTTGGATTTTGAGCTACTGCTGCGAAAAGCCTTCCTATTCTGCCTCTCTGGTTAAAATGCTGGTCAATTACTACTCCCTTTATAAGTCCCATTCCAGGTGCAAGCTTTATTGTACAGCTTGCAGGTGCTTCTTTGTCCTCTCCTTCTACTATCATTATTTCACTCATCATAGATGCCCCAGCACTTGTTCCAGCTATAGTTCTGCCATCACAGCAAAAATCATGTATTAATTCATGGAAGTTTGTGCCTCCAATAATGCTGGATATTCTAAGCTGATCACCACCGCAAAAGAATAGACAGCTATAATCCATGATTCTTTCTATGCTTCCGTGAATATCAGAGGTTTTTCTGCCACCTATATTTATAGAGTTAACTTCATTAACTCCCATATCCTTAAATAGTTTTTCATATTCCCGTCCTACTTCCTCTGGAAGCTTTGTAGCAGTAGTTACTATCCCTATTCTTGCATCCCTGCCTCCAGCTAGCTTCACTACTTCCTTTAGTATGATTTTGTCATTTTTTTGTCCTCGCCCCCACCAATTATAACTAGCTTAAAGTTTTTGCTTTCATCCATTCTTCTATATCTCCACCTTTCGATGAGTATATTTTTTGCAAATATACTTTTTATATGCTTTTATATGATAAAGCGAGCATGTCAAATAATTCATATGCTGCAAAAAATACATTACAGATAATGCAAAAGCAAATGCTTCTACTTATTTTGTGAATGATAAATATTTTTCGTAATATATATATTATTGACATTTTTTCTTGAATTTTTTACTTGTTAAGAAAAAATATTTTAAAAAATTTGTTTTTTTCTACACATTATTATATTAAGGTCATTCTGCAAAACTAATTTATGCTTTTATGATATAATATACAAGTTAATATAGGCATTTATGAAGCATTTCATGGAGGTAAAAATTGTTAAGAACTATTGTATGGTATTCTAATTTTGTTATAAGTACAATCTGTAAAATCCCTCAAATTTATAAGGTAAAAAGCTTAGTAAAAGCAGGAAAGCTAGATGAAGTTGAAGCATATGTATATAAGATAACCTCAAGGTGGGCTATGTCTCAGGTTAAAATGAGTGGAGCTAAGGTGAAGATTTTCGGCGAAGAAAATATTCCAAAGGATATACCGGTACTATTTGTTAGCAATCATCAAAGCAATTTTGATATTGCATTATTTATGAGCTATATAAATAAGCCAAAGGGTTATATATCAAAATTTGAGATGAAAAAAATTCCTGTGCTTAGCACTTGGATGGAGTATATGCATTGTGTTTTCATGGAAAGAGCAAATATTAGGAAAGCTGCTCAAGCAATAAATGAAGGCATAAAAATTCTTAAAAGCGGTTACTCTCTTGTTATATTTCCCGAGGGTACTAGAAGCAAAAGTGATAATATGAATGAATTTAAGGCAGGAGGTTTTAAATTAGCAACCAAGTCAAAGGTTCCTGTAGTTCCAGTTACTATAAAGGGTTCTTACAAACTTATGGAGGCAAATAATAGTAAAATAAAGCCTGCTGAGGTAGAAATGTATATACATCCCATGATAGAGACCTGGGAGCTTACAAGAGAAGAACAAACAAAACTATCTGAGCGAGTAAAAGCAATAATTGAAAGTAAACTATAAAAAATCACTATTGTCTAATTCTAGGCAATAGTGATTTCTATAATTTTTCTTATAGTATAATATTGCAAACAGGATACACTATTTATAAGTATCAGCAAAAATATTGGATATATCTCTTTAAAAGTCGCTGTATTTTATTATGGAGCTATTGTGATAGGTGGTGGTTTTTATGAATTTATTACACTTGAAATATGCAGTTGAAGTAGATAAAACACGTTCTATTAATAAAGCTGCAGAGAATTTATTTATGGGGCAACCCAATTTGAGTCGTGCTATTAAGGAATTGGAGGAATCGCTTGGAATAACACTTTTTTTACGCACATCCAAGGGGATTTCAGTTACTCATCAAGGCGAAGAGTTTTTGCAGTATGCGAAAAAAATTCTATCTCAAATAGATGAAGTTGAATCCATGTATAAAAATAGAAATAACGACAAGCAAAGATTTTCGATTTCAGTACCTCGTGCAAGTTATATATCTAGTGCTTTTACAGAGTTTGCCAAAAACATTGATATAACTAAACAAGCTGAAATATTTTATAAAGAAACTAATTCTATGGGAGCAATAAATAATATTATTCAAACAGACTATAAACTTGGGATAATTCGTTATCAAACAGTTTTGAGCAATATTTTAAAGTGATGTTGCACGAAAAAGGGTTATCTTCTAATGTGCTTACTAAATTTACATATGTAATGATTATGTCCAAAAATCATCCACTTGCAAGCAAAAATAACATTGAACTTTCAGATTTAAGTAAATATATAGAAATAGCACATGCAGATACATGTGTACCCTCTCTTCCACTTGTAGATGCAAGGAAAGCAGAATTTTCAGAGTTTGTAGATAAGAGAATATTTGTTTTTGAACGAGGTAGCCAATTTGATTTACTGAGTAATGTAACAAATAGTTTTATGTGGGTTTCCCCTGTTCCACAACGCTTATTAAATCAATATGATCTTGTACAAAAACAATGCGAATCAAACAATAAACAATATAAAGATGTCTTGATATATCGAAAAGACTATCACTTTACAGATTTAGATAACCAATTTATTTCTGAATTAAATAAGGCTAAGAACAATTTTTAATAATATCAAACTATAGTGAATAAATATATCAGTAAAAATATATCGATAAAAACATATCGATATATTTTTTTTACATTACAAAAAAGATTATAAAATTGTTATCTTAATATTAAATAGAAGGTACCAATTAAAAAGCAAAATAATACATGATCTTTTTATGTAAAAGAGTGAAAATACGAATAGAAATAATAAAGGGAGAGATTAACATGGAAGATAAAATAACTTGCACAATTGTAGATAGTGTTGAAAATTTACATGAAGCTATAGAGAGAGTAAAATCTGCACAAAAGAAATTTGCTACATATACGCAGGAACAGGTAGATAAAATATTTTTGGCTGCTGCAAGTGCTGCTAACAAAGAAAGAATTTCACTTGCAAAAATGGCAGTAGAAGAAACTGGAATGGGAATTGTTGAAGATAAAGTAATTAAAAATCATTTTGCAGCTGAGTATATCTATAATGCATATAAAGACACAAAAACCTGTGGAGTAATTGAAGAAGATAAAGCTGTTTGGTATCAAGAAAATTGCTGAGCCAATTGGGGTTATTGCCGCAGTTATTCCAACAACAAACCCAACTTCTACAGCAATATTTAAAATACTTTTAGCACTTAAAAACCAGAAACGGTATTATTATAACTCCTCATCCAAGAGCAAAAAAATCTACAATTGCTGCTGCAAAGGTTTTACTTGAAGCTGCTGTAAAAGCGGGGGCACCAGAAGGAATTATCGGATGGATTGATGTTCCATCTTTAGCAATGACAAATTTATTAATGAATGAAGCAGACATAATTTTAGCAACTGGTGGCCTGGCATGGTAAAGGCAGCTTATTCTAGCGGTAAGCCAGCACTTGGAGTAGGCCTGGTAATACACCAGCAATCATTGATGATACTGCGGATATTAAACTTGCTGTAAACTCAATTATCCACTCGAAAACATTTGATAATGGTATGATTTGTGCATCTGAACAATCAGTTATTGTTTTAGAAAAAGTATACGATAAGGTTAAGAAAGAATTTATTGATAGAGGTTGTTATTTCCTAAATAAAGAAGAGACCGAAAAGGTTAGGAAAACAATCATTGTTAGCGGTTCGTTAAATGCAAAAATTGTTGGTCAGTCAGCTTACAAGATAGCAAATCTTGCAGGGGTAAATGTTCCTGAAACAACAAAAATTATAATAGGCGAAGTAGAAAGTGTTGAGATTAGTGAAGAATTTGCTCACGAAAAACTATCTCCAGTTCTTGCCATGTATAAAGCACAAGATTTTGATGAGGCTTTAGATAAAGCAGAACATTTAATTGCTGATGGTGGCTATGGTCACACCGCTTCAATATATTTAAATACTGTGACAGAAAAAGCAAAGCTAGACAAATTTGAAGCTAGAATGAAAACCTGTCGTATATTAATTAATACTCCTGCTTCCCATGGTGGAATTGGTGATCTTTACAATTTTAAGCTTGCTCCATCTTTAACACTGGGTTGTGGTTCATGGGGCGGAAACTCAGTTTCTGAAAATGTTGGTGTTAAACATTTAATAAATGTAAAAACTGTTGCTGAGAGGAGAGAAAATATGCTTTGGTTTAGAGCTCCTGAAAAAATATATTTTAAAAAAGGCTGTTTACCTGTAGCTTTAGACGAGCTTAAGACAGTTATTGGCAAGAAAAAAGCGTTTATAGTAACAGATTCATTTCTTTATACCAATGGATACACAAAACCAATTACTGATAAATTAGATGAAATGGGAATACAGCATACAACATTCTATAATGTTGCTCCAGATCCAACTATTTCATGTGCAAAAGAAGGTGCAGCACAAATGACAGCTTTCCAACCAGATTGTATTATTGCAGTTGGTGGAGGTTCTGCAATGGATGCAGCAAAAATTATGTGGGTGATGTATGAACATCCAGAAGTTGACTTTATGGATATGGCAATGCGTTTTATGGACATTAGAAAGAGGGTATATACATTCCCTAAGATGGGCGAAAAAGCATACTTTATAGCAATTCCAACCTCTGCTGGTACTGGATCTGAAGTAACACCATTTGCAGTTATCACAGATGAGAAAACTGGAGTAAAATATCCCCTTGCTGATTATGAGTTAATGCCTAACATGGCAATTGTTGATGCTGATATGATGATGAATGCACCAAAAGGACTTACAAGTGCATCTGGAATTGATGCTGTAACACATGCACTTGAAGCCTATGCATCAATGCTTGCAACAGATTATACAGACGGGTTAGCGCTTCGCTCACTCAAAATGATATTTGAATATTTACCAAGAGCTTACGATAATGGACCAAACGACCCAATTGCTCGTGAAAAAATGGCAAATGCTGCTACTATGGCAGGTATGGCTTTTGCAAATGCATTTTTAGGCGTATGCCACTCAATGGCACATAAATTAGGTGCTTTTCACCATTTGCCACATGGTATTGCCAATGCACTTATGATCGATGAAGTTTTACGTTTTAACGCTGAAAATGTTCCTGTAAAGATGGGAACCTTCTCACAATACGACCATCCTCATACATTGGAAAGATATGCTGAAATTACCGACAGTCTAGGACTTGGTGGTAAAAGCAATGAAGAAAAACTAGAAAATTTAATTAAAGCAATAGATGAGCTTAAGAATAAAATTGGAGTTAAAAAGACAATAAAAGACTATGGTATTGACGAAAAAGACTTTCTTGATTGTCTTGATGATATGACAGAACAGGCATTTGATGACCAATGCACAGGTGCAAACCCAAGGTATCCATTAATTAGTGAAATAAAGCAAATGTATTTAAATGCATACTATGGTAAATAAGGAGGACATATTGATGAATCTTGATAGAGTTATTGCTGTTAGAACTTCAAAGACTGTTTACCGTGATGAAAATAAGGCTATAAAAGTTTTTGATAAAGATTACTCAAAATCTGATATTCTTAATGAGGCATTAAATCAAGCAAGAGTAGAAGAAACTGAACTAAATATTCCAAATATTATTGAGGTAACAAAGATTGATGAAAAATGGGCGATTGTTTCTGATTATATTTCTGGAAAAACGCTTGAACAATTAATGAAAGAACATCCTGAGAAAAACAATGAATATCTTGAATCATTCATTGTTTTACAGATAAAGGTGCATTCTCAAAAATCACCTTTACTAAATAAACTAAAAGATAAAATGTTACGAAAGATTTCAGAAACTGATTTAGAAGCAACAAACCGTTATGATCTGCAAACTAGACTTGAGGGAATGCCACTACAAAATGAAGTTTGTCATGGAGACTTTAACCCAAGCAATATTATAATTGCAAACGACGGTACTCCATATATAATAGACTGGTCTCATGCAACTCAAGGTAGTGCTTCTGCTGATGTAGCAAGGACTTACTTGTTATTTTGGCTAGGCGGAGAAATTACTATGGCAGATAAGTATTTAGACTTGTTTTGTGAAAAAGCTGACATAAAAAAACAATGTATTCAAAAATGGCTGCCTATTGTTGCGGCAGCTCAGATGGTGAATGGTAGACCTGAAGAACGAGAATTTTTAATGCATTGGGTAAATGTTGTTGATTATGAATAACAAGGAGGTAATATAAAATGAAAATTAATATATGTATAGGTAGCTCTTGCCACATAAAAGGTTCAAGACAAATAGTGGAACAATTACAATTCTGGATTGCAGAGAATAATTTAAAAGATAAAATTGAACTTGCAGGGACTTTTTGCATGGGAAACTGTCAAGACGGTGTTTGTGTAATGCTTGATGAGACGTTATTCTCTTTAACTCCAGAAACAACAAAAGCATTTTTTGAAAATGAAGTTTTAACAAGACTGTAATAGGTTTAGAAAGTAGGAAATGAGTATGAAAAAATTTGACACAAATGTTCAATATCTAAAATACAAGGTTCTTCGAGAAGTAGCTAAACATGCGTGGAACGATACACTTTTAGAAAATATAACAGATATCCCCAAAATGATCATCCCAGGAAATGAGCCTACAATGCGTTGTTGTGTTTATAAAGAACGTGCTATTCTTAGTGAGAGAATTAAGCTTGCAATGGGTGGAGATAAAAGTAATCCAAATGTAATAGAAGTTATTGATATAGCATGTGATGAGTGCCCAATCGGAGGGTATGAGGTAACAAATGCTTGTCGTGGTTGTATTGCTCATCGTTGTGAAGAAATATGTAAGCTTGGAGCAATAACATTTGATCATCAGCAAAAGGCTCAAATTGATAAATCTAAGTGTGTGGAATGCGGTCAATGTGCAAAAGTATGTCCATACAGTGCTATTACTAATTATAAACGTCCCTGTGAAAATTCATGTAAAATAAAAGCTATTTCAATGAGTGATACAAAGGTTGCATCTATAGATAATGACAAATGTATTTCATGCGGCGCATGTGTATATCAATGTCCATTTGGTGCAATTATGGATAAGTCATTAATATTAAATGCTATTGATTTGATAAAAAAGAGTGAGTCCAATAAAAAATATAAGCTTTATGCTGTTGTCGCACCATCTATAGCAAGCCAATTTACGTATGCAAAATTAGGACAAGTAATTAGTGGTATTAAAAAATTAGGTTTTTATCATGTGGTCGAAGCAGCATTGGGTGCTGATATTGTTGCTTTATCCGAGTCAAAAGAGCTTGTGGAAAAAGGACTTTTAACAAGTTCATGTTGTCCAGCGTTTGTTGATTATGTCAAGAAACAATTTCCTGAGCTTACAAAGTATATTTCTCATAACCTTTCTCCAGCAGCAGTTATTTCAAAATATATTAAAGAAACGACACCGAACGCAAAGGTTGTATTTATTTCTCCATGTACAGCAAAGAAGATGGAGTTTCAACAAGAGAATGTACGCCCGTATATTGACAGTGTTATTACCTTTGAAGAGCTTCAAGCATTATTTGATAGTCGTGAGTTGGATATCACAGCACTTGAAGAGGATGTTCTAGATAATGCATCTTATTTTGGTAGAATATTTGCTCGCAGTGGCGGACTTTCTGAGGCTGTACGACAAGCTTTAAAAGAACAGGGTATAGAAGATTTTAATTATGAACCTGTAGCATGTGATGGAATCGAACAATGCCGCACAGCATTACTTAAGCTTTCTAAAAATTCGCTACCTGGTAACTTTATTGAAGGTATGGCATGTGTAGATGGATGTATTGGTGGGGCTGGATGCTTGACTCATGGAGCCAAAAATAAAAATGAAGTTGATAAGTATGGCATGGAAGCCAAAGAGAAAAAGATACAAGATGCTATAGGTATATTAAAGTAATACTATAAAATAATTATCATAAATGACAGCTAGACAGTTATTTGATTATATATTGTTCAATAACTGTCTAGCTATCGTATATGACATCTTATTCAGCTTATTTTTATTAAGAAGGAGGCAGTAAAATAATGGTACATGCTCCTAAGAACAATAAGAAAAACATTAGCGGTGTAATCAAAATCAACATAGTAATTGCTATAGTTTTATAGCCTTTTCTGAAGAATTTTACCACTAAGAAAGCAAACAAAGCTAATACTATAAGTGTAGTAATTGATGTAAAAACCATACTGTTAGTTAAAAAAGAAGTCCCTATTGCTAAAGCATAAGCTACTATAGATATGCCAAAACCAATTAATATGTGTATCAGCGTACTAGGCTTCTTCTCCAAGTTATTTAAATTGTCTTGATTATCGTTCATAACACTCAGCCTTCTTTCTAAATATTTTATTTAATATTTCATTACGATTAATATATATCAAGCTTATAATACATAATAATTGAAAGTCCGTAATACCTAAGAAGGAAACCTTCTCCACTCTTATAAACTCTAGCAAAAATCGAAAGCTCATATAGCTGCTTAAGAAAATTCTAAAAAGCTCTCCGCGCTTTATTTCCTGCTTCTTTTTCCAGATCAAGAAGACTACCAATAATATGTCAAATATAATCTCGTAAGCTTGAGTAGGATGTCTTAGTATATGATCTCCAAAGTCTACTCCCAATGGCAGTCCTGTCGGTTTTCCATAACAGCAGCCTCTTAGTAGGCAACCGATGCGACCAACTGCCATAGCTATTGCAACAGGTATGGCAATCTGATTACCCATCTTCTCCTTGATGCCAAACATTCTTTTAGCCAAAAATGTTCCTGCCGCACCTCCTATAAGTCCACCGACTATGGTTCTTCCTGATAATAATATATTCATATTTTGTGGATTTGAATTTAACTCGTTCCAATAAATAAATATTAGAGGAAGCTTAGCTCCTATAGTCCCGCCAAAAATCGCAAAAATCGCAATGTATAATGCATTTGAGCTTCTTATACCGTCTCTCCTAAGCTGCCATATATAGACCCCTATGCCTGTAGCAAAGGCTAGAAGAAGAAATACTGGATAGGCTTCCACAGGAAACTTACCAATATAGAATAATACAGGCTTTAAACCCCATGCTTCATTTAGCATAATACCTCCCTTTTACCTTTTTTCCCATTCTACAGCATTGTCCGTTTGGGTTGTTCAGGCAGGAGTAAAGCTTCATAGCACCGCAATATCCCATAGCTCCCGAGGTTTTTAGCAGAGCCAGTACACCAGTAATTATCCAGCCTGTTAAAGGGTGTATAAAATATAAAAATACTAGTGCAATCCCGGAGAATACGGCTCCTACAATGTGTGCAAACTGTACTGCCTTCTCATCTAATATAATTTTCTTGGAGCCAAACAAATGATCTAAGAAAAGCATATAAGTTAAAACCAATGGTGCACTCCTTACCTTTAATACCGCAGACGACAACAGTAAGGCAAAGCATAGAGCAACCACAAGCTTGCTTTGTATAATTATTGAAAGCCAAAGCATAGCTGCAATAGTATATTTACAAAAATTAAAAGCCTCGTTTGATACTTCAACTGGTCTGTATTCCTTCATCGTAAATCACCTCTCTTGACTTTTATAATAGGAAAAAACATTCCTGTACTTTTTCTGTATTCCTTATAATTGGGGAAGCGCTGCAAAAGCAGAGCCTCCTCCTGCTTAGCACGATAGTACATAAAAGGCACAAATACTATGCTTACTGCCAAGAAAGCTAGTATATTCCTGTAAACCAAGCAACCTCCATAAAACATCAATATGATTGATGCATAAAGTGGATGTCGTACTATCCTGTACATGCCTGTTTGCACTAGGGTTTGCTCTTTGTAAATCTTTATTTGATTTGACCAATTCCTTCCGAGATTAAACCTGCCCATAATGTTTGCAAAGCAACCTATAATTATCATTGCTATACCCAAAATCGTTAGGAGCTGTCCGATAAGCTGTAATTTTAAGTCCACTATACCTGCCTTGCTCACTAAGATTAAATAATAGGCAAGGAGGAAAAAGGTCATTGTGCCTGTTTCTACTATGGACTTTCTTTCCTTCTGTACATTATGACTTCTTGAATACAGCATAAAATCTATAAATACAGATAAGAACAGTGCCAAAACACAAGCCGATATAATAGCCTGAATTATTAGTTCTGCCATAATTTATCCTTTCCTGTGGATTGTATTGTATGCAGAAAAAGGTATCTTCCTTAGATCCTTTGTTATTACATGAACACATTCCTTCTGCATGGATTTCATATCAAAGTTATAAGCATCCAAGAATGAGCTTACACTAATACGAAAGGTATTCTGGTCAACGTACTCCATCTTCTTCTTCTTTGACTTCTTGAAGAAGTCAAAGGGCATAATGTGTTTAAAATCATTTAAGAACTTAAAGCAGTCACATGTAGTATTTAGGTCTAGTAAACTCTTACCTACATTTTTCATAGCATCTTCAATAGTATATACAAAGGTATTGTTGATTAAGTGCAGATAATCCTGTATCCTTGCATCCCTAGTAATAGGTACAAAACCACCCTTAGAAGACTTGTACATATAGGTTATTGCTACTCTCTCAACATCGCAGGGCAATGGGATAAAGTCCCCCATCTTAAGCATCCCGCTTGTTTGTTGTTCTAGTCTCTTCAATATTCCTGACAAGGTTACCCTGTTTTGCCCTATAGTCTGATCTATTCTCCCAAAGAAAGAGACAGGCTGATAATTAATGCCCCTGACATAAGGCTGCTTCAAGCCATAGGAAAATATCTCTCCTACCTCGTCATCGTTGATACCTGTAGATATGGTAGCTACAAGGGTCGTAGGTATCTTGTACCTTGTAAGATTATCTATAGCTTTTTGCTTCATAGGAAGTATGTCCGCTCCCCTTAACTTCTCATAGGTAGAAGTCTTAAAACCATCAAACTGGATATATACCTCAAAGCCTCCCACGAACTGGGAAAGCTCCCTGACAAACTCTTCATCCTCTGCAATCCTTATACCATTGGTATTTAGCATTACATACTTAAACTTTTTAGCTTTAGCCATTTTTAATATATCTATTATATCAGGGTGTATAGTAGGCTCGCCCCCACTTATCTGTAGTATTTCTGCCTTCCCACCCTCTGAGTCCTGAAAGAAGTCCATCATCTTCTCTATATTATCTAAAGTCAGAAACTCTCCTTCACCTGAATCTGCATAGCAAAGAGGACAGTTTAAATTGCACTTATTTGTAACCTCTATAAGACCTATGCAGGCATGTTGATCATGCTGTGGACAAGCGCCACAGTCAAAGGGACAACCCTTTTCAACCTTAGTTTGCACCTTCATAGGAGTACCAGGTTTATCGTACAATCTCTTCTTTAAATGGTATTCTGCATCCTCCTCAAGCAACTCTATCTGCTCTCCATGATTTTTACAGTATTTAAGCAGATATACCTTTTTATCCTTTATTATGACCTTTGCTGGAACTACTTCTAAACAAATAGGACAAAGGCTGTTTGTAAATTCATGAAAGACGTAATCTCTATTTATATTTGTCACAACATATACCTCGTAAAAACAATATTGTTAATATGATATTTATAATATTATAACATAGCACCTTGGTAATAAGTACCTAAAAAGGAATATGCATAAAATAGAAAGAATGTTTAGACTGCCAAGCTTTCCGCTGATGCGGCTCATGGTATGTCCTTTTGGCAGGACCCATCGGCATACAAGGCAAAAGTAGGAGAGTTTTTAGGTAAGTTTGCAAAATAAAAGGATTGATAAACACTCAATCCTTTATAATCATTTTTTTGCTATCATATAATTCATAAGTTCCTTCAGTAGTATTAAATTCCACTTCCAAATATCGCCAACATCTGATTTGTGGGAGCAAACTTCTGTCCATCCCATTCTAGCGTAGTCTCAACTAAAGCCAGTGTATCAGCGTTATATTTGCCTATAACTCTTTGTATTACATTCAGGTCATACACTCCATCTCTTTGATAATCCACAGGATATACATTGCCTAAGGGTATTACCTCTCCCAGAAACGGTGTATCAATCTGAGCCTTTAGGGTTCCATCAGGGTTATAGATTTCCGATAAATATTCTTCTCCTTTATCACTAATGTCAATTATATATCGTTTATTTAAATCGTAGCTTATAACCTCTACCTTGTAATTATCTTTGTAGTTCACATCATATTTGAGCCCTTGACTAAATTCCTCAGAGTCAAAGAGTAGCTTAACCTCGTTGTCTAAAAAGGAATATACATACTCGTAGGAAAAGCCTCCGCTACCCCCAGAATCTACACTTACCAAAATATCATTTACATTGTTCTTTGTGAAGTCTCCCAAAAATACAGTAGGATTATATCCTCTGTTTTCTTTCAAAGGTATTCTTGTGTACTTATGGGTTTTTCCATCCTGAATAAGTAGTGCTATGTCCTCCACAAAGGGACTCTGCAAATCCCCAGGTCTGTGTCCTACAGTACATACACTGTCTGTTATCCTGTCTCCGTTTACGTCTCCTTCTTTACAATCTAGAATATAGTCACTGTGCCCGTTATAATACATCATTTGTCCTATATTATCAGACATAAAATCACCCTCACATATATTATGTATTTTAAACATAATATGCGTGAGGGTGCAATTGCATTACATATATTTATTCTATTGGAATATCTATATATTCATCATATACCTTTCCATACCTTATTCTCTTTATTTCAAGCTGTAGCTCCTTTGCCACAGTCTCAAACCTTAGTGTTCTAGTATGAGTTATTGCTCCATCTTTCTTCTTATCCTGCTTGCTGTCTAAGGTCTCTGTAAGCTCTCCAAATTTCGTGGCAATGCATCATATCTCACGTCAAACATCCAATTCTACTATGTTTTTAATTGTTCCCTTTACTATAGTAGTAGTTGGAGAAGCGGTAATTGTATCAAATTGTATGTCCGTTCCATCAACCTTAATAGCCTTATTCAGTCTGCTTTTTAGGGTATGCCCCATTGCCTTATCTCTATCCAATACAAAGCTTATTTTGCCCTCTTCGATTTTGCCATCTTTTGTTATATTAAATGACCAAGTCAACTTTTTCTCAAAAGCATAAGGCGGTTCAAACTCTTGCATCCATCTTATGATACTTCCATCTTCACTAGTCTGTCCAGTACCACTATTGGGATAGTGTCTGCCAATTGCACCACTCATAGTTTCGCTATTAAACATAATATCATCTACATTCTCTTCAGTACTCTCTATAGTATAAAAAGCCAAAAGTTGATTGTCGTCTAACATGACCCCGTTTAGGGTTACTTTTGTACCGCTTTGAAAGGTGTATGACTTCTCAACACTCTGCTCCATTCCCATTTTGTTTAGTTCTTTTAGTGTTCCATTCATTATGTTGTCAAAGCCTAGCAGCTCTCTTCCATAGAAAGCAAGAGTATCAATGTTGTATGTTACCAGAAAAAATGCAATAAGTAAAACAGCAATCTTAACTCCCCATTTTTCTGTTCTTTTTTGTTAAAGCTTTTATTTTGTAAAGCATTGTTTAGTCTATTTTCCAGCTCCTCAGGCACTATAAGTTCATCTATTCCCAATTTCTTATCACTTAACATTTCCTCCACCTTACTCATAGCTCTGCTATGCTCTGATAATCCATATCCATAAAGTAGCGTAGTTTTATTACCTCTCGTTGCTTTATATTCAACTCCTGTAGATGTTTATCCAGTCTCAGCTGTTCATCCTTCTGCTCCAGCTGTAGAAGGAGTTTTCATTCTTTAAACGACCAATATTCTCATAAAGAATTACAATCATATCCTCCATCGCATCCATTGCATCCTCAGGGTTTCTCATGTATACATAGGCAAGCTTGTAATAATCTTATTTCTGAGTCATTATGAGCTGTACTAGAGCTTCCTTGTTACCCTTCTTTGCTTTTTTTACCAATGCTTCTGTCTCCACGCTCTCACCTCAATTCTATATATAAGAGTAACTTACCACTTCAAAAGTTCATTATGCAGGAAAAATATTATATAGAAATAAAAGTCCAACCCGTTTTGTTATACGAGTAGGACTTTTATTATTTTATGACTCTCCAAGATTATTAATCCAGCATATACTTTAGCGAGAAATCATTACCACTAATCTTCTTAAATAAGTCATTGTACTTATACATGCCTGATGACTTGATAACCTCATTTATCAAGAACTGACCAAACTCAGCAGGCTTTTCAGTCATGTCCGCTCCTGTTTTCTCCTTAAATACCTTACCAAGCATTTCACAGGTTAAGGTTCCCATAAAATAATTGTGCAGATAAATCGGATGAGTTGTAAAGTGTATTATATGTGCCCATGGTGGTTCTGCCCCAAATGGCTCTTCCTTTAGAACCTCTTTGGTAGTCTTCCAGTAAATATTATAAATATCCTCAAGGCTCTCCACTTCATTTTTATATAAATTGTGGTCTATAAATATCCTGTTTACAGCTCTTAAGGCATTAATCTTCCTATAATCTCTTAGCTTTTTAAACTCCTGACCAACCTTTTCTCCATCTTTGAAGAATTTATTGAAGAACATTGGCTCATATAAGAAGCCTTGGAAAAGGTTTGCTATGCCCTCACTGATTATTCCACTGACACCTTCATTTAGAATTGTTTCTTCAGGCTCCAACAAAAATGAATGAATACCATGTCCTGTCTCATGAAGCAGTACTCCATACTCATAGAACTTATTCTTTACATTAGTTAATATTCTAGAGTCCTTAGCAGTCTCTATTGGGAAGTTATAGCCCCACTCTGATTTGTTGGCTCTTGGGAATATATCATAAGTTATATTAAACTTTGAAATGTCTATTCCAAACAAATTAAAGAATTCATTTAAATTGTCATAGTAATTTGACATATCTACTGTTGTGTTCAAGGATGGTGCTATCTTGGAATCAATATATAACTCATCCCAAGGCATTATGCTATCATCATTTAAGAATTCTCTTGCATATTTTGTTCTTTCTTCCTTCATCTTAGGAAGAAGCTCATGAAGTTGACCTAACCAACTATCAAATATATCCTTGTCAAGTTCTGCTTGTTCCAGCTTATAGCTTATAAAGCTGTCAGCCCCATATTTTTTTGCATATTCTTTTCTTAGCTTGATAAGCTCTACAAAGCCTGCATCTACCATAGGCTTGTTTATCTGATTTCTAGCAAAGTACGCATTCTTTCTTCTTTCTCTATCACAATCTGAGCTTAATACTTGATCCAGCTCTACAGATGATACTTCCTTGCCCTCAAAGCTATATCTGAAGGTGTTTAGTATTTTTGAAAGCACATTTACTTTCTTTTGTATTTCCATATCCAATTGATTCAACTCATCTGATAGATGATAGGGTTTGAAGATATTATGTACTATTTCTGCCCTTCTTCTATCCTCTGGCGAAAGCTCTGACTCAAGACACTGGAGAACAATCTCATAGTTTTCCTTACTTTTTAGCATATCGGTTATTTTCTCATATTCCTTCTCTACTCCAAAATCGTAACCAGCAGTAAAAAGCACCCACTCTAATCTTTCATAGTATACCAGTAGCTCATGATATTTCTCGAACATATCATTGAGTCTCTTCATATTGTCCATATTTACCCCCTTAAAAGTTTCACTGCAAAAATGAAAATTTGAATTGTGCAGCCTATTTTCTTCTATTATACTATATATATAGCACTAAACAGTTTACATTTATAAAATAGTGCGTTCTATATAACATAAAAAATTATGAATAGTGAGGTTATTAATATGTATGAGTATAAATATGTTGAAGCAACTTTAGGAGGTTTCTTTACCGAAGCCAATCACCATAAAATAATAGATGAATATGCAAAAGAAGGTTGGAGATTAGTACAAGTATTGCCTATGTATTATAATAGTAATGGAAAACCTACTGCATATGAAATTATATTTGAACGAGAAGTTGAGTGCTTGAATATCTAAGTCCAAAGAAACTTAGTAGTATAATGAATCTACATTTACAGATATCATAAGAAAATGACTGTACTGGAGGATTGATTTTATGAATTTAATATATGGAACAAATAATCCATCTAAGTTAGAGAGTATGATAAAGATGCTGGACGGGTTAAACCTTAATATTACTGGTCTTGGAACTCTCAATATGGAATTAAAAGAGGCTGAAGAAACTGGGAAAGATCCATTATCAAATGCAACACAAAAAGCTATTTCTTATTTTGAACAGATTAAACAACCTGTATTTTCTTGTGATTCCGGGTTATATTTTGAAAGTGTTGATGAAAATGATCAGCCCGGTGTACTGATAAAAAGAATTCATGGACAAAACTTGTCCTATAAAGAGATGCTCAGCTACTATAGCAATTTAGCAGCAAGATATGGTGGTAGGTTAACTGCATATTATAAGAACTCCATATGTTTGGTAATGAATGAAAATAGTATTTATAAATATGATGGTGAAGATATACAATCCGAAAAATTTTATATCGTGAACAAGCCTCATAACACATATAGGGATGGATTCCCACTAGATTCATTATCTGTAGAGATACAAAGCATGAAATATTACTATGATTTAGATGACAATAACAGCGATAATCTAGGCGTTCTTTATGGGTTTAAGGGATTTTTTATTAAAAGTCTAAATGATTATCTAAATACTATTTCATATAGATAGAACATACAGAATTAGACTATAAAGTAATTGGAGGTAAAATATGAAAATTGTTAAGTTAGTTGAGCCAAGTATATTATATAAAGAGTCATTTCTTGAATTTGTTGAGGATGTTAAGAATACAGGATATGAATCATATACGCTTTATACTAAAGCAGAAGAAAATTTCGAGGAGTTTGTTACTAATCTTACAAATTCTAGCAAGGGTATTAATATTCAAGAAGGATGGGTACCCTGTAGCAGCTATTGGCTTGTAGCTGATAGTTGCGAGGTAGTTGGAGTAATTAGAGTTCGACATCGGGTTGATAGTGATTTCTTACAAATGATAGGTCATATTGGCTACGAGATAAAATCTTCTCATAGAAAACTAGGTTATGGAAGTAAATTACTTGAGTTAGGCTTAACTAAAGCCCAAAAGCTTGGATTAGAAAAAGTTTTAATAAACTGTAACAAAGATAACATTGGTTCCAAACGGATTATTGAAAAATCCAATGGTAAGTACATAAAGTCATTTGTTAATGCTGAGTCAGGTGAGAACATGTTACAATATGAAGTATGTACAAAATGAAGCATTTCCCAAATAAATTTTTTTAAAAGTATTGACCTGTCCGTAACGTATACATATACAATAGATATATGAAGTACTTCTTATATCTACTTAAACAATAAATACCAGTTCTTCGGAGGTAGTGAATTTGAAAGATAAGCTTCTAGTAAATGATGTTGCAATGAAATATGGAATATCAAAAAGAACAATTAAATACTATGAAGAAATTGGTATTTTGAAGAGTTACAGGGAGGAGGGGTCAAACTATAGGATTTATGATAGTTATTCACTAGATAGACTAGAGAAGATTCTGATTTTACGTAGACTAAACTTTTCTATAAATGATATCTGTCAGATATTGACCTCAGACAATAAGCGCGCGCAAGAGATCTTTCAGAACAAGTTAGAAAGTATCATGGATCAAATTAATGCTCTGACATCTTTGCAGAGCATAGTAAAAGCTTTTCTAGATATGAGTAATAATGTAGGAATTGATAATGTTAACATTTATCAACTGCTTAGTGAACAAATATATATTCACAAGAAAGTTGAAAGGGTGATAAATATGAGTAAATATGAAGGAGAAATCCTAAAGGTAGAAATAGGCAAATCATTAATTCCCTATGCAAACACATTTATAGATGGCATAAAAGCATTACGCAGCACCTTAAATGAAAGTTTAAAGCTAGAGATACCATTAATTAGATTGACTGATAATGATTTGATTGGTAATTCTGATTATAGAATTATATTCAAGAATAACGTTGTCATCGATAAGAGCCTTGAAGAGAATAGTATTTCTGAAGAGATACCGGGTTTAATTAAGGATTTAGAAAAAGTTATCACATGCAACGTAAAAGATTTAGTAGAGTAATCAAAAAAGCAGCGGTTGTCTATATGGCAACCGCTGTAATTATAGTTACAGCACTACAGATAATAATTCATAGACGAAGCAGGACAAAAAACAAAGAATGGATTGATAAGTGTATAAGTGAGCTAAATGTTGTATAATATATTTTATAAAGTAGCATTAATAGAGAGAAATTGCGTTTGGAAATTCCAAACACTTTAACTATTTCGTGCCTTGAGCACAGCGAAAGGAATAATATTTTATATGAGAGAAAGCGATATATCACTACGAAGATTTAAAGAAAACGATGCTAGAAGGGTCTCTAGTGTTATTCAAAACAATCTAGTCCAAATAAACAGTAAAGACTACCCTGAAAGTGTTATTACTAATATGTGTGAGACTTTCACACCAGCTTACATCCTTAAAATGTCTAGGGAAAGAAAGATGTACGTAGCATTGGATGGCGATATTATTGTTGGAACTGGCAGTATTGACGATGATACAATATATTCTGTTTTTGTTGATGTAAAATATCATGGTAAAGGAATCGGGGAAAAATTAGTGGGTCTTTTAGAAGAAATAGCATCAAATAACGGTCTTCAACATGTGAAGCTGCCTGCAAGTATTACTTCCCAAAAATTCTATGAACGATTAGGATATAGCGTTGTATCTGAGGTTGAGTCTGAGGAATTTGGTAGAGATATTATTATGGAGAAATACTTAGTATAACTATTCTTTAAATGCCCTATATCCAGTCAATTACATTGGATATAGGGCATTTAATATTAATAATGAACTCGTATCAACCAAAATTTTATATTGGAATTGCTCCAGCCTAAGTCCCAAGGAACCTTATTTCTATCGGTATTGTGACAGGTTACTAAGCTGTAGCCCTTTGAGTCAACCCCTGTAACTACCGATATATGAGTAATGTCACCCTTTTTCTCATAGGCAATAAAATCTCCAGGCAAAAGCTTGTATGAAGCCTTATACACCTTTTCATAGCTGCCATAGGCGATTACCGAAGCCCTTCCACTGTTTAACCAGTAGCTTTTGAAGCCATCAGCATTTACCCAGGCTCTAGTGGCACCGTTTTTATCATAGTTCCAATTTTTATTTTTTTTAAATTTGGCACCTGCGGAAAGAATTTGCGATGCAAAGTTTGCACAGTCTCCCCCTTGAGGATTGTAGTTCCTGTATGTTTTGTTATATTTAAAGTCAAACTGCTCCTCAGAAGCGGCTCCGCAATACTTATCTGCATACTCTACCGCACCTATTCTTCTTTCTCCTATGTCAGAAAGGTCTCTTGTGCCTTGAGATATAATATATTCTTTTATGGTATCTACATTTATTCTTTCTAGGTTTAAAGAATCAGCAAAAGGATCTGTATACCACTCTTTTGAAATAATCCATGCTTCATCCTTTTCTATTAAGTCAAGTATATGATAAGTTCCTATTCTAAAGGTGTTTACTTGATCTGGAGTGTCTTCATATACATACTTATATTCTGTAGAGCACATAAGGTTAACTGCTGTCTTTTCTTCTTTGTCCTTCACACTTCTAACTACTAATGTAGGGTTTATCTCTATAAACTTGACTCCTTGTTTCTTTCCCCAATTATTTATGTATTTTACCTTTCTTAACTCATATTCATATGCCCAATTACCATATTTACTCTCTGTATTGTACATAGCCTTAATAAGCTCTACATCGCCAGTTATTATAGCTTGGTTCCTATCTCTAAACATTACTTCCAGCACATCTACAATCTCTTCATCTATATTGAATACTGTGTGGAATACTTCAACTGATACGATTGCACCCAGTAATAGTATCAAAGTAATCAGTATTGCTAGCTTGATATATTTAGCCTTGATAATAAGAATTTTCATTGCACAACCCCTCTGGCTTAAAAATATTTGTGTGTTTTATAAACAGCGAATATATTGCTATGTATATGTTGAAAATAGCAAATCTATTTGTATTAAATAAATCTTAGCCTGGACTTTTTATTGTGTATAAAAAAACTGCAAATTAATGCAGTTTCAAAGTTTCTTCTATTATATTTATATAATCCTTAACCAATGTATCCTCAAACGGTGCTCCCTTGTACCACTCCTCTGAATTATTACTACTATTTCCAAAATATCTAGCTTTCAGTATAATTTCAGGACGGTATTCAAAATGCAATATGTCAAAATGTCCCCATTTGCCACCCCAAACAAAATTGTTTTTCTCAAATATCTCTACAAGCTCCTTTGGATAAGCTTCCAGTCGTTTTTGACCTTGCTCCCTAGTTGCCCACTTCCAATAATCCCTGCTATCTCTAGCCAAATCTATAGCAATCCCAAAAGCATGTGGGCTCAAGCGATTAGTCCCGGATATTACTCTATAGTTAAATGTTCCACTAGATGGGAAAGCTGCTGTTCCTACATTATTGTTGCTTTGAGCCAAAGCTATAAGCTCTGAAATTGCTGCTTTTAGAGCATCACTAGCACCATTGCTTCTGCTGAACTGAAAGCTTCTTCCTCCTACCTTTACATTGCCAAGCCGTTTCTCAATTTGCTGTTTATTATTGCCATAGACTTCCTTTAGTAAACTGTACATTCTTACTCTACCCGGGTCAAAATCATTTTCCATCAGTTTATTAATAGAAGTCAGAGGATATGGTTGCTCCAGCATGTCTTGTATATCGGGATTTGCAAGCTTTTGTTCTGCATTTTTTGTTTTTTTATCGTCATAGATAAGCTTTTGACCCGATTTCATAATCAGGTATACATTTCCATTATCAGATGTCTCAATTCCTGATATATATTCAGGATAACCAAGCATCAGACATAATAAATCCTGTCTCATTGTTATTTCATAAGATGAATTGGTAGTAGGTTTTACAAATGCGCTACTATAAGTAGGATTCTTTATAATATAGGTAGTGGCAATAAGCAACCCAAGTATCAGTAGAAAACTTGCATGCTTTCGTTTCATACACTCACCTCTAAAAACGATTTAATATATATGTTTATATTTTTGCCTATTACTCACCTTGTTATGTATGAACTTAATCTACTGATTTTAAAGATTCCACCATGCTTATTTTTTTTAACTTTAAATGCATTACAATATTCACCAGCAAAGAGAAAGCTATTGTTAATATTCCAGAATAAACATAACTCAGAGGTTTTACAATTCTTCCGAACATAACATTATCTACCTCAGCAGTTACAATTATAAACCTGTGCAAAAATACTCCCAATACCAGACCTAGCAGCATACCTATCAATGTAAGAAGTACACTTTCTCTATCTACATAGGCGGAAACCTCTCTGTCAAAGAAGCCCAATACCTTTATGGTCGCTAGCTCTCTAATTCTCTCCGTGATATTAACATTAGCTAAATTGTACAGTACTATAAATGCTAAGGCTCCAGCAGAGAAAATCAAAACAATCATTACATAATTCAAGCTCTTTATTATTTTCTTAAAATCCTTGCTGATTCCTGTGGTAAAATGTACAGAGCTAACCTCCTTATTTTTCAGTAAATCCGAGGACAGTTTACTTTCAAATTTTTCTGTAGTATCTATAGTCTTTGCTATAACTTGCTTGAACTCTACCTGTTCCCCAAAAACCTTTTGATAAAGCTCAGGTGACATATAAATATAGTGAGATATATAGTGCTCTGTGATTCCCTCAACTTTTACATTAACCCTATTGCTTCCATCAGTCTTGATATAAATGTCATCTCCTACCTCTGCCTGGAGTTGATTTGAAAGCTTCTCGCTAAGAATGACTCCTGACCCTGTAAAAGGTACAGCTTTGTGCTCTCCACGAGTTCTAAAGCTGATAAATTCCTCTAACCGCTTAGTACTTTCAGGCACTATGAGGTAAACACTTTTCTCTGTATTATCTTTGCCTATATCTATACTTTGCTGCTTTATTAACATATAATCAAAAATTCTTGAATCTGTTGCAAAAGCACCATCATCCTTAAGCTGTACAATCATATCATATTTGTATAGCTGTTCAAACTGAATTGCTGCAATTGATAAAATGGAATCCTTTAAGCCAAAGCCTGATAGTAATAAAGCTGTACAACCACTGATACCAAGCACTGTCATCATGAAACGCTTTTTATATCTAAATATATTTCTCGCTGTTATCTTTTGTGTAAAGTTAAGTCTTGACCATATTAATTTTATTTTCTCTAGCATTATCCTCTTCCCAGCCACAGGTGATTTGGGAAGCATTAGAATTGCAGGTTCAGCCCGAAGCTCATTACCACATGCAAGCCAAGCTGCCATAATAGTTATGGTAGCTGCCAAAACGGTTGATAATATCGCATAATATGTGTTAAAAGCCGTTACCACTGTTGGCATGGTAAACATTATTGCATAGGCATTAAATATTACCATTGGGAACAGCTTAAAGCCAAACAATACTCCAAATATGCTACCTCCAATACTAGCTAAAGCCGCATAAATAAGATATTTTGAGGCTATAGCTAGTTTGCTGTAGCCAAGTGCTTTTAAGGTTCCAATATACGTTCTCTGCTCATCTACCATTCTAGTCATTGTAGTCAAGCATACTAATGCTGCAATCAAGAAAAAGAACACTGGAAAAACCTGTGCAATAGCCGCTATCCTATCAGCAGAAAACTCGTAATCAGCATAGCCTGGATTTGCATTTCTATCTAGTACATACCATATAGGTTTATCTAGCTCCTTCAACTCATTTTCTGCATCAGTAAGCTTCGCCCTTGCTTCTAAAAGCTTCTCATCAGCTTCCTTTTTGGCATCAAGATATTTCTGTTCGCCCTCTGACAGCTCTGCACTAGAAGCTGTCAGCTTCTTTCTAGCAGCTGCAAATTCTGATTTTGCTTTAGCCTTAGAGCTTGATAGTTTTTGGCTTTCTTCCTCCAGCTTGATTCTAGTGCCTGTCAAAACCGCACTTGTCTCCTGTAGCTTTGCTTCTGTTGCAGCTATTACATCTTTTGGAAGTGAGGGTTTTGCTTGATTAAAAGCATCCAGTTGAAGCTGATATTCCTTTTCTCCCGCTTCAAGCTGCTTATATCCTGCTGATATTTTTTCTTCAGCTTGTTTGATAGCTTTCTCAAAGTCAGCTTCCTTATTATTAAGCTCTTTCTCTCCTGATGTCAGTTTTCTCTGTCCACTTTCCAACTCTTTTTCTGCCTTATTTAGCTCATCTGTAGCTTTATTCTCCGCACTCGTTAGCTCCAGTCTTCCCTCGCCCAGTTTATCCTCTGCTTCTTCCATTATCTCATCATAACGCTGTTGCTCTCTGCTTCCCGCTACAAGCTCCAACCTATTCTTAACAGATTTTATTTGATCTTTATAATCCTCGCTAAAGGCAAAAGCTTCTCGTGCATTCTCTACTATTAAGAATACATCTGTATAAACAGGAAGCTTGAAATTCTCTTCAGGCAGCATAATAAAGCTATTCACCTTGCCATTGCCTACTGTACTTGTACCTCTATCGTAGGAAATATAGTAAGGAGTTTCTACTATACCCACTACTTCGTACTCACTATTTTTGAGATCCTCCAAGATGTCCTTTTCAGTACCTGAGGACAGTCTAATTTTTGTTCCCAGTGAAATACCTGTACCCAACATTTTGGCTTCTTCAATTAAACATTCATTTGGCTTCTCAGGATATCTACCCTCTATAAGCTTTGTCATGTTTATATATGATTCATCTAGCATATTTGAAGGCATTGAAAGCAGTTTTACTACCATTTCCTTATCCAATACAGTTGCTATAGAATCCAAAGAATATGCAGGCTGCATATCCTCTATCCCTTCAGTTTTTGTTATTGCAGCTATATCTTTATCATCAAAGCCTAGAGTGGACACAAGCTTAATATCCATAAGACGATACTCATCAAAATATTTATCTCCAGTAATTTTCATATCCGTAGAACTAGCCTTTATCCCCGCAAAGAAAGCTACCCCCAATGCGACAATAGAAAAAATAGATAAAAACCTTCCTAAGGTGCGCCATATTTCTCTAAAGGTATCTTTTAACAAAGCATTTTTCATGGTTACCATTCTATCCTTTCTACAGGCATAACATTTTCATTGATTATATTACTTTCCACCTTGCCGTTCTTGAATCTTATAACTCTATCCGCCATAGGTGCAATAGCTAGGTTGTGTGTTACTATCACAACGGTCATACCAAACTCTCTACAAGTATCCTGTAAAAGCTTCAATATTGCTTTGCCTGTGTTATAGTCCAATGCTCCAGTGGGTTCATCGCAAAGCAGAAGCTTTGGTTTTTTTGCCAAGGCTCTTGCAATGGCAACTCTTTGTTGTTCTCCACCAGAAAGCTGAGAAGGGAAGTTGTCGCTTCTATCCTTTAGCCCGACCTGTTCTAGTACCTCTTCGGGATTTAAAGGATTCTTACTTATTTGTACAGCCAACTCAACATTTTCTAACGCTGTAAGGTTCTGCACCAAATTATAAAACTGAAACACAAAGCCTATGTCATCTCTTCGATAAGCTGTCAACTGCTTAGAATTATATTTACTTATTTCATTGCCATCCACAGAAATTTCTCCGTCACTGGGCGTATCCATTCCTCCCAGTATATTTAGAAATGTACTTTTCCCTGCTCCGCTAGGCCTGCAACTACTACAAATTCACCCTTATTTATAGAAAATGAAGCTCCATCTAAAGCTTTAATGCTTTGGCTCCCCATTTTATAAATCTTTTTCACATCTTTTAGCTCTATATAATCCTTCAATTTTATTCTCCTTCTAAATAAAGTCATGTATGAATATATTATACAACTTTTGTTATAAAAAAAATCAGATGTTTTAGTGACATCTGATTTATATATTTATTTGAATTTCGTTTCCTGTAGACAGAATATATCGGCATAGACTTCCTTAAAAAAGCTAAGAACCCCTTTTGGACACATGCTCTTATACCATTTACATTCCATGAAATCAGTTTTATTTGTATGCTCTCCTTTGCACTATCGCTAACTATGTTACATATGGAGATGCGTAAATAAAGCAGAAGGGACGGTTCTTTTTGCTTTTGTGGGAAATGAAAGATAGTCTGACATTCTAAAAGTATAAAAAAGTGGTCAGTAATATATAATCAATTTAATAATGATATGATGGTTAAAAAAGTAAACTGATGAATTTAAACCTTCCGTTATTCAGACTATTAGAATAGTTTCATATGTATCAGGGTAATAGTTAATAAGCAAAAAGAACCGTCCCCTCTGCTTTCTGATATTATTTGAATGATTGATTCAACTCAATAACTGGATAACTACGGTAGCTGGCACATATATTTTTTCTAAAAGCAAAAAAACCGTCCCCACTGATTTTCATATTATTGTTAATCATATTAAAAGTAAAGTTATAAAATGTCTATGTATGTCGATTAGTGTAATACGAAATTGATTTACAATAAAGGAATCATATGGTAATGTTGTGACTGTTACAGATGCATTTGTCACGGATACAACTAAAGATTACAATTTTAGGAGGGACAGCATGAAAAAGTATTTATCAAGTATCGTGTCGTTATTATTAATATTTAGTTTACTTATAATGCCTGTATTTGCAGTTTCTACAGTCAAAGATAGTAAATTTGATATTGTTAAGATGAAAAAGGATTTAGTTAATAAGTATAAGGACAAAAAAGTTGATATGACAGAAGAGGTTAAGAAAGCTAGAAGAGAAAAAATAAATAATGAATTATTAGAATTAACTGCAAATGGTATTGATATAAGAGAAATAGATCAAAAAATGAAGGAATATGGCTTAATTAGATTAGAAGTACCACAAGATTCATCGAATATATATTATTCTACAGCTTCGGATATAACTTTAAATACCCCATCAATATACTATGATTATCAAGCAAATGAATGGACAGTATCGGGTGGTGGGAATTGGATTACTAATGCATGGAAATATGATTCAACAGCAGCGAATCAAATACTATGTCCGGCTTCTCAAAATTTAGGCGGAGTAGACAGCATAGGAATATCTCTACATGATCCTTCAGGAACATATAATGCATCAATGGTTGATTGTCAGGGATACTATTCAGATGGAGCTGGAAATTATACATTGATACAATATGCCGATAATAATAACTACGCACAAGGTATTACGTTCAGCTATCAAGATATAATTACTGACTCAACGCCAATGGATTCAAATTGGGATGATTGGAAGTATAAAGGAAAAAATTTCTCAGCATTAGCGACATATTCTTCAGCATTTGTAAATTATGGTGGTAATGCAAATACATTTTATGCACACACATGGAATAGTACTACTATCAATAGCGTAACACTGGGTACAAGCGGAGCATCAGTTACATTTAGTTCATCAAATAATAGATTTACTGCATACAGTCCTGATACATCATTTTAACCTAAAAAAGAAGAGCTAGTATAATACTAGTTCTTCTTATATTTCAAATATAAGTAAATATCAAACAATAAAATTGAGAGGATTACTATGAAAAAAACTAAAATATTATTAATATTCTTAGGTCTTTTTATAGCTTTAATAGCAATATTTGTTGCATTTCCTAGTCAGCATAATTTATTAATGCATAAGCTATATAAGTTCACAAATAATACTATAAATAGAGAAGTTATAATACCTATAAAATATTTAGAGAAAAATCAAGATGTAAATAAGGTTAGTAGAATAAAACTATATAATACAAATATTTTCTGCGAGAAAATAACTAATACACAATCTGAGTTTATTGAAAAAGTAGATGTATATATTAAATTTGAATATAATGTAAATCCATTTGGAGGAACCTTTATATCTTTGCAGAGTGTAAATGAGAATACAAATTATAGAGAAATAGAACTTTATCCATTGAAATTTAAAATTACTAATAAAAATGGTGAAATTGTACAATATATTCAATATGGAATTGATAATAATACAAATTTTGTGATTACTTTTGATAAAAAGGTATTTTCACAAGAAAATAATGAATTATATATAAAGTTTACAAATTTGAATTTAATATCATATAGAATGAAGAACCTAAAGGAGATTATTAGAATAAAACCCTAAATTGCCAGGCACCGAACATAAGAACAAATCTCGAAATTATGATTATTATAAAGAAAAAACTTATTTAGCTATAAAGATAATAATTGGACTGCATCAGAAATTATTTATGTGAAAAATATTGATAAAGAACTTAAAATTATAAAAATATTGACTGATGATATTTATTGTAACCTTAGAGGTTCAAAAGTCGTATTTATTGGAACAAATAAATAAAAAACAAGTTTCCCAGACAAATGGGACAGGCACCACATCCCACAAATAGGGTTGGAATATAAGCTAAAAAGTTCAATGTTTTGTATAATATGCCTAGAAATGCTAACAAAAGATTGATAAGAATATAACTGTCTATGTGTCGAGCCTGGCACCTAAAAATAGGTTAGAGGGGGAATATACCTCCCTCTAACCTAGTATAGGTGCCAGTTTATTGGGGCAACTGTTGGTGGTAAGTCTTTGTCTATTGCGTTTACTGCAATAGACAAAGACATTAATACAGTTAATATCGCTACAAATATGATAGTCTTTTTTACAAATTTCATTTCTAAATCACCCCCTTTCACACTCTGCTATAAATTCATACAGTTCATTGATTGTTTCTTCGGGAGCATTAACCTGCTTAAAAATTTCTATAGCTTTTTTAACTAATTCTACATCTTTTAATAGAGTTGCTTTGTTTTTCAACACAGAAGCTAAATATTGAAGCCTGTTATTTCTTGCATAATAGTCAATACATAAGTTGTAGTAGTATAATGCTTTTTCTACATTACCTATATCATCATACGCTACCCCTAAAAGCCAGTAATTTTCTATTAAAAATGCTTCGTGAACATAGTATTGCATGGATTTTTCAGTATTTTCTATCGTTTCATCAGCCTTGTTTAGCATTCTGTAAGATTTGCCTAAATATTGATAGGCAAACCAATAATTAAACTTTATATCTTCATCAATATCTGTGTGTTTATTAAGCTCTTCTACAAAAGCTTTACATACCTCTATACAATCATTAAAATTCTTATTGTAAAAATTTGATACTATATTATCCCTCGTTGATTCATACATCTTTTTTATCCTCCCCTAATTTTTCAAATAATTTTGTGTAGTTAATATTGTATTGTCTGCAATAGCTTTTTAAATCTGAAGCTAAGTTTTCGTTTAATCTTTTGCCAAAGACATCTAGCTCATGGTTTTCAGTAAACCCTTCCAGATCTAATATATGTTTTGCCAAAGACATTGCATGTTGTATATTGTAATATCTGCTGTTATTTAGCTGTAAAGACACTGCTCTATCCACCTGTGCCATGACTTCATTTGATAGTTGTCCAACCTTATTAATAAGACAGGCTCTGTCTATTGTTGTTAGCTGCTCACACAAGGCAGTAGAATCAGAATCTAAACCAAAATTTTTAGATATAAAAACATGTGATTCCATTTGTTGTTTATCTGCCGATGTAATTGGCACTACCTGCAAAGATTGCGAAAATTGTAAACATAAAAAGTTACTTAAAAGAATTACAGGATGCTGACCTGTTATAGAATTTTTATAAAAACTTTTTAAATTAGCTACATATATTTCACCTTTATTTAGTTTGTTTTGTATCATTCAAATCAACATCCTTTTTTAATCATTTAATCACTTAAACATTTAATATATATTTCATTCAATCAATTTTACTTAGCTTCCTGAGATAATCTAAATTAAAAGTCACAATACTTATCATGCGATTGTTTGGATATTTTTTGTAATAATTCATTATATCCTGTCCTGTTAGTCCGAGTATAATTGCCTTTTCAAAAATATCCAACCAACTTATGTGCATAGGCTCTAGCCACAACTCTTCCATTTTTTCAGAAAACATAATCCAATCCTTTGTATCCATACACTCTTGTAGTAACTTTTCATTAATATTTAGTTCCCTGTTTTTTCTTAGATACATTCTATATCGGCTAATTGATAAGTTAATATTACCTTCTTTGCGGTTTAGTTTCAAAAACTCAGCTTCCTTTTCATCTGTGTCTACAAGATAATTAATTAGGTCTATATAGTATATACTGTCTATTGTGATTTTTCCTTTAAATCTATTCGCTTCATCCATATAATTCTTGAAGTATAATAAATAATCCTGCTCAGTCTTGAGTTTTAGTAATCCTGGTGGTATTCCGCTGTCCTCAATAAACTTGTTAACCTTTTGGACTAATTTGGTTGTTTCCTTATAAAATATTTTACTTGCGTCAACCTCCTCCTTTCTCGAAATTCTTCCTGGCATTTCTGGCACATCTGGCATTTCCATACTCAATTTTTCATCCCCTTTATACCATATAAGGTTATTTTAATCTTACCTTATATATTTTAACAGTATTGTTATGGATTTTACAAATTATTTTCAAAAGCGGTGGGAAAGCGGTGGGGACGGTTCTTTTTGCTTTTGCGTGAAATGAAAGATAGTCTGAAATTCTAAAGGTATAAAAAGTGGTCAGTAATATATAATCAATTTAAACCTTCCGTTATTCAGACTATTAGAATAGTTTCATATGTATCAGGGTAATAGTTGATAAGCAAAAAGAACCGTCCCCCTTGCTTTAAATAAGAGTAACTACACAATAAATAACAGGCGAGTAAGGAGTTATATTTAGAAATTCGGTACATATAGCCTTTTATATAGATAAATTTAAAATGTTTTTATTGAATAACTAGCTCTACAGGGCAATGATCCGAACCATGTACCTCAGGATGTATGCCTGCACCTTCCAATCTATCCTTCAATCTTTCTGATACTACAAAGTAGTCTATACGCCACCCTGCATTATTAGCTCTGGCATTGAAGCGATATGACCACCAGGAATATGCACCTTCCTTGTCTGGATTGAAATATCTATATGTATCAACGAAGCCTGCACCGAGAAGCTCTGTAAACTTGTTTCTTTCTTCATCGGTAAAGCCTGCATTTCTTGTATTGCTCTTGGGATTTTTTAAGTCTATTTCCTTATGAGCTACATTTAAATCACCGCATAGTATTACAGGCTTTTTGCTGTCCAACTGCTTTACATAGCTTCTGAACTCGTCCTCCCACTGCATCCTATAGTCCAAGCGTTCCAATTCCTGCTTAGAGTTTGGTGTATAAACAGTTACAAAATAAAAATCCTCAAACTCCAGAGTAATTACTCTGCCTTCCTTATCATGCTCTTCCTTGTTTAGTCCCAAATTTATGCTAATGGGCTTTGCCTTGCAAAATACCGCTACTCCAGAATAGCCCTTTTTCTCTGCATAATTCCAATATTGATGATAGCCCTCTAAGGCTAAATCAATCTGCCCTTCTTGCAGCTTAGTTTCCTGTAGGCAGAATATATCAGCATCAACTTCCTTGAAAAAATCCAAAAATCCCTTTTGGACACATGCTCTTATACCATTTACATTCCATGAAATCAGTTTCATTTGTATGCTCTCCTTTGCAATGCAGCTTTTAGTTTATTATATCATTATGCCTAAAAATCATTATATTTGCTATTTATGTTGTTTTGAACCTCTTCAAGAGCTTCTATAAAAGCTTTCGGTGCTTTTTTAAATTTAAGCCTAAAATATACGCTGCGGAGCAGATTCTTAATATTTTCTTTCCAGTAGTGATAATCTGGGAAATCATGTGTCACATCTAGATTATTGAAGCTTTTTATCCAGCTAAGTACTTCATCTTCGCTAAGAATATCTCTTTGTATTACATTAAAAACAGCTGAAGTTAGTCTTTCTGCTTCCTCATTTATATATACATAATAGGTTATATTCATCTTTCCCTTAATTACTTCTAGTATCTCTAGCAATTGATAATGATTTAGTTCATTGCATGAAGCCAATGTGCCTAAGGCATCTCCTGAATGTGCCATAGCATGAGCCCAGCCTTTGCCATCAACATACCCTCTTACGTCCTTCTCTGCTCTTACATATCTCACAACATCATTAAAGACTTTAGAAATTTCATCTTTTGTAAGAAGGTCTTCGCCAAAGGTATTATGATAATATAATATGACATCTACTAAAAGTAAAGAAAATGTTCTGTTAAATACAGAGTCGTCTTCTGTTTCTCCCAATTTATAAAACAAATGCTTTTCACTCAAACAAGAATCTAAAAGCTCCTTTATCTGATCTTTTGAGAGAAGCTTCTCAGTTATCAATACACACAAATACTCCAATATAAGTTCATCTCTAAGTACAGGGTCTGTGGAACCAATATTATCCAACCCTTCTAAAGCCAAAGCATAAATGTCTACTCCCGTTGGGATCTTCCAATCATTATCTTTTATTGATTGTAGTTGTCCTTTTAGCTGTTTTGCCTGTTCCATGTTTATCCCCCCATATTCTCTATAAATTCCATTATATATAATAATGCTGAAAATTGGTAGTCTGAGTATTTTCCATTACTTAATGGTATAATATATATATCAGCTAAAAGACAATATTGCCATAATTGAGGAGGTATAATATGAAGAAGGTAAAAGCAAGAATATATGATGCACATAAAGATTATGATGTTTTTTTAGATGTACATCTACTAAATATGAAGATTCGAATTTACGGTGAAGATTTCCCGCAAACCGGCACCGCATACTATGAAGGCTCTATCGGTAAATTTATTGAGGAACGAATCCCATCAGACTTTTTAGTCAAGCTCCTTACAGAGTTAAGGTATAAGGATAAAGTATCTTATCGTTTAAGCGCTGGCGAAAACTTTATTGAAAGAATACATTAGGTTTTTATTTTTTCCCCTTTACAAGTAAAAAGTAACTATTTACCAGGAGCATAATACTGCCCACTATTCCAAGACAAACAAAGGCAAAGCTTAATGAATACTTATCACCTACTAAACCTATTACAGGGAACAAGGTTATCATGAAGAAGCTAAATACCATGCTTTCAAAAGAAAGTATAGTAGCGCGATTCTCACTAGGTATCATTTTATTTATGTAATCGCTTGTTGCTACAAAAATAACGCTCTCTGTCAGCATCATAATAATAAAGAAGATATAATGATATTTGCTAAAGCCTATGCCAAATATACAAGCTATAGTAATAATTGGAATCAAAAGCAGTATACCCTGCTCCTTTACCTTTCTTTCTATCCTATGAACCTGCGTAGAAGTAATAGCGGCTGCCAATGAGGAAATCGCATATATTACTCCTATTGTAGCTTCATTGTACCCATCAGCCTTAAGGTAATTCTGCAAGTAAAAGAAAATACTTGTACAAAAGACCATTATGCTTTCAGTAAATATTATAAATGTACCTATTCTTGGATTCTTCACAATTACTTTTATACTATCTTTTATCTGCTTTATAAACACATTTTCTTTGACTTCATCCCTGTGAACCATACCTATGCTTGGCTCCTTAAAGGTAAAGGACTGAGTTATAGTAATTATTCCAAAGGCTATTGTCAAGGTAAAGGCTACACTATAGCTTTTGGTAGCCAATATACCACCAATCAAAAATGAAATAGTGCTTGCCACTTGATAAAACAATTCCTTATTACCATTAACCTTCATAAACCGTTCTTCTTCACCAATCTCTTTGAGAGAATCATATACCAATGCATCTCCCGCTCCTGACTCAAGATTGTAGGACAAGGCAGTAAATATAAAGGAAACTGCAAACATCCAAAAATTATTGGATAAAAGCAGGATTATAACACTTATGAGATTTGTCATTCTACCCATTATCCTGCTTACACGTCTTCCAAATATATCTGCTATAGCGCCTGTAGGCACCTCCATTGTAAAAGAGGTCAGATGAAATATAGTTTCCAGCAATCCCAGCTGAGTCAAGCTCATACCCTTACTAGCCAGATACAACATCCAAATTCCCCTAGTAAAATCGATATTTTGCAGTAATATATATAAATAATTCTTATTCACGTTTCTTTTTAGTTGTATATTATTTTCCATAATTTTTTTCCTCCATTTACATTTAGTTAAGCTTTCCCTATTCCTTGCCCACCCAACCAAATGTGCCCATAAAAATACCCTAAGCAGAAGCTCTACTTAGGGGTTATATCCTCTAATTTATAAATATAAAGCTCTACACCGTTAGGTTTACATCATCTTTAATTTTGGACACACTTTCCCCGTTGAATCCAAAATTTGCTGTAATAGCATGGGCATAAGCTAAATATTCTATTATGCTGTTATCTAAAGCAATCATACCTAATGCCTCCTGTGGTGTATATGTTTATATTATCAACATTATTATATATTTTCAAGAAATAATTGAATAAGCTACCTATTCCAATCTAATTTTACCGTAACCAATATTAAAGATATTACTGTAATCGCCAATAAAATAAGTATATCTACGTACACATTCCCAATTTGAAGTAAGCTATTCCTTAAAGCATTTGCAGCATATCTTGTTGGCATGATATAAGAAATATAATTTATTAATTTGGGTAACTTGTCGCTTGTTACATATACTGGTGCCAAAAATATAAATATTGGTTGTAATATCTGTGTCAACAAACTACTCATTCTAATTGATTTACCATAAACACCGATAATAACACCAAATCCCGCTAAAGAAAAACTGCTTAGTAGCATTGCAATTATGAAATTTATATTTATGACAAAATTAACATTATAGTATAATCTTCCAATCATTAATATTATTACTGTTGAAGGAATCATAAATACAGTATTTCTTATAACATAAGCTATAATTATTGATATCTTGCCAATTGGAAGAGTAAGATAATAATCTAAGGCATTATTATGCTTAAAATAAGAAAATTGTTGCCCTAATGTTAAGAATGTTCCTGTAGATAAACTATTTATAATGTTACCTATAATAAATGTTTTAATAGTCTCTGTAGAAGGATCCTTAACTAATATTCCCATAAACAATAATAATGTTAATGGATTAATACACACAAGAATTACATACCATAGCCAGCCTTCTCTTATTTCCAATAAATTTGTTACTACCATATAGCATAAATTTCTGAACTTTATTAAATTCTTATTTATATATTTATTTGGGAAATTTATATTTTCCATTATATTTAATTCACTCCAATCAATTTAAAGAAATTTTATAGAATTATTCTGCTGTTTATTTATTTGTATTAAGATATATATCTTCCAAATTAACTCTATACATCTTTATTTCTACAACATCCTCTATATCTATTGAGTTTAATATTTCAGCCAAAAAATCTTGAAGTAAATTCTTCTTAAATATAATTATTATATTTGTCCTATTCTCAATACTATATGAAACATTATACTTACTACAATATTGTCTAATTTTTTCTTCAATTATAGATATTTTTTCTTCTTTACATTTTATAATATATTTAAGCTCCTCAGACATGTCCATTTTAAGTTTATATAAAGCCCCATGTTTTTGCAATTTACCAGAATTTATTATTACAATATCATCTACTATATCTTCTAATTCAATAATATTATGAGAAACTATAATTATTATATTGTTGTTATTGCTTATCTTTTTTATAAGTTTCCATAGCTTACTTCTATTAACTGGATTTAAATCGTTTGTAGGTTCATCTAATACTATTATAGGTTTTAATCCAATAAATGCAGAAATCACTGATACCAATCTTTTCTGCCCACCACTCACTTTACTCATCAATTTTTTTTCATCTTGAATCATATTAAAATACTCTAATAACATAGTGGTTTGTGATTTTGCTTCTTCCTTTGTTAATCCTCTATATATTCCAGTATAATATATAGCTTCTCTAATTGTATGAGAATCAAGAACATATAGCTGTTGACCCTGATATGCTATATTATCCGTAACTACCTCTTTATTTGACCTAATATCTTTATTATCTATCAAAATTGTACCGCTATTTGGTTTTAACAAACCACAAATTTGTTTAATTAATGTTGTCTTCCCTGCTCCATTTGGACACTAAGACACCCAATATACGACCATTTTCTATATTAAATGTAAGATCATCATTTGCAAGCACTGCTTTTCCATATAGCTTACTAATGCTTTTTATTTCTATCATAAAAAAACACCTTCTTTAATTTACTATAATTTGATCCAATTAATGCTAACTTTATATACAATATTATATCTCTACATACTCATTATTTTGATTTATGAATTCCTTTGGAAATAAATGATTTTCATATAATTTCTGACATAATGGTGAAGGTGCATTAATATCCTTGTATATACTATAAGAATTAACCCTACACCATCCAGCACAATATGGATTCAGAGTACAAATTGAACAGACTCCCTTTATATGCTTATAACTATCTAATCGTTCTTTAGAAATATTTTTATATTTGTCAAATATACTATCAAAATTATCAACAAAATAATTTCCCATAATATATTTACTATATTCAATCTCCTTAAAGCCTGTACAAACTGACACTGTTCCATCATAAGATACAAATAAGGAATTTATACCTCTGCTGCAAGAAGGATATTCCATAGTATTAGTAAGCTTCTTCTTAAAAATTGGAGCTCCATTTATATTTATATCAAAATCTTTAATTGATTTTACATAATTTACCACGCTTACTATCTCGTTAATTTCCATAGATAAAGCTTTATTTTCCGTGGCTCTTCCAACATTAACAAGCTCAGGCATAATCCCAATGCTCCTAACCCCAAGTTTTTTAGCTAATTCTATATACTTTCCACTAATAATCTCATTAAAGTTTACTTTTGAGCTAATTACAGACAAAGTTACATTAATTAAGTTATCAGTTAAAATTTTAATATTATACATTTTATGTTAACTGTCATATAAGAACAATTGTCTAGATAAATATAATATACAAAATACTGCTGAATATTTGAATACATCTCTTTTAGAAATCAAGCCCTTCTATTTGAAATATTATAGATAAAGCAGAAGCATATGTTGATAAATATGATACTTTATGATTATTAAATAAAAATACCATTGCAGATATCAAAACATATGCTTCATATCCTAATATGTTAGTAATACTATTCAAAGTTTATCCTTCAACAACACCTTGTCCACAAGTTATATCGTGACCATAAGCCTTAATAATTTCTGGTCTAAACATTTTCTCACCTCCTTTATTATATTTAATAGATTATTATCAAAACTGATTATAATGTTAATAATTGATGTTATTTATCATAAACAGTCATTTTATGATTTATTATACATAAATATATTTTATTTCATATATTGGTATAGGTCAACCAGATATTCTATATTTTGTTTTTTATATGAATTGTACATATTTATACTATTAATAAATAATTATTGAGTATTATAATGTTTTATATAGAAATAGCCGCAAATATTAAATTTGCGGCTATTTCTATATAAATTACACCTTATACTCTTGTGAAGCATTATAAATCAATATCAACCGACCCTTACAAATCATACTTTATCCCATTATCTCTAAGCCTTGCTTTTCTCTCCTCGTATTCAGGTAGAACTCTCTTTAGTAACTGCCAAAACTCCTTTGAATGATTCTTATGTGTTAAATGACACATCTCGTGAACTACTATATAGTCAAGCACTGGTGATGGTGCCATGATACACCTCCAGTTAAATAAAAGCTCTTGCTTTACTGTACAGCTTCCCCAACGTTTTTGCTGATCCTTTACAGCAATCTTGGTTGGCTTTATATCAAAGTAATTCTGATAATACTTAACTCGTTCTTTTAGTTTTTCTTTTGCTTTGTCCTTGTACCAATTTTCTAAGGCTTGTTTGATTATATTTTCGTCCTTTGAATAAGTGTAAACATAAAACTTTCCTCGGATTAGTTTCGCTTCTGGTAGCTTTACATTATCATCTAGGACTATTTGCAGGCTATAGTTTCTGCCCATATATATGAAAGACTCTCCATTGACATACTGCTTCTCTCTTTTCCTATACTCCATCTCTTTTATGTCAAATAACTTCTGGACTATCCATTTTGATTTTGTTTTTACAGTCTCTAGTATTTTTTCTTCTGTAGCTCCTTCTGGTGCTATGACTGTTATTATATTTGGTGCTTCCACCTCTATTGATAGTGTTTTTCTTTTTCTAAATATGACTGAAAACTCAATTCTTTGCGTTCCATATTCATATGATAGCTTCATATAAGTACCTCTAAATAAGCTCGAAGTCTTTTTTCGACTCTCATCTTCTTTGCATATTCTGAAAGAAGAGGTATATTTTTATTTGTACCCTTTGCATATCTTTTAAACGCCTCTGATACGATTTGAATATCTGTATTGCTTCGTCCTTTCAAAATATCACATAGGGTTCTTTCTATTCCATACACTCTTACAGGGTTACCTGCTGGAGTAGAAACTGTAATCACCCCAAGCTCATATAATTCTTTCTTTACTCGAAAAGCTTTAATATTTTCACCTTTAAGTGCTGTTGTATTATAATTTAACGGAAATGTCATTTGAAATCGATTAGGTGTTCTATCTGTAAAATCATTTAAAAACAAAGCTGTTTCACCAGAGAAAATCCCTCTTTTGAAACGTACTTGTAAATTATATAGCTCATCATCCCATACCTCTGGTAATATATAAACACCTCTTGCCGAACGCTCCAGCAAGCCTTTGTCCACTAGATATTTGAGACTACCTCGTGATAATCCTGCTCTACTTACCTGTGCTGTTGTAATTGTTCCATTATTTTCTTGTATCATTTTCATTATAATCTCTGTACTTGTCATAACATACCTTCTTTATAAAAACATTTGACATTCATGCATACTATTTTAACGAAAGTATGCATGAATGTCAAATATATAATAAGATTTCTTTATTTACTCCATATCACCATAATGAATCTTTGCTAAGTCAACCAAGTCTCCTGCAAGCTTAGGTATTACCTCAACCCCCAAAGCGTCAAAATACTTTATCATAAGCATATTGTATAGCTCTGTTTCCATCTCTGATATTCTGGTTGAATTGTGCATAAAGCCTTTTACTCTGGTATTTAGTATGACCTCTTCAATATCAAGAGTGATTTTTTTGATATTATCTTCCTCACTGTAGCCAGAGTAATATACAACCTCTTCTGCTACCTTTTGCTTTTTCATCTCAGCTTGAACTGTCTCAAATATTGCAAGCTGTCTGTTATCCTTAAGCCCCAGCTTCTTTGCTAGGTCTTCTTCACTGTGGCTCATTTCTCTCTCTATAAACTCTTCTAGCTGTTTTCTTCTCTCTTCCCAGTTCATATTTGTTTCTTCTAGTATCTTCATAAGCCTTTCCCATAGAGAAGTATAGTGTATTGGATTATCGTTCATCTTTACGTTAATTGCATGTTTTATTGCGTGTTCCATTGTAGAAGCTATGGCTTCGGCTGAACCATGATTAATCTTTTCCTTGAAGTCCTTGTCAAAAAGTGTAATCGGCTCTATCCATTGATAAACCCCGTTTGACTTTAAATGCTGTGATATAAGCTCCTTCGCCTTTTCTCCGCAGTCACTAATGTCTATAGCATCCTCAGGCTCAAACCGTACTTTTGCCCCAGCACGAATGTATGACATCCATTTTAAAGCATTTAAATCCTCTTGCCTTGCATGAGAAGGCATCAATGCATTTACTGCTACCGCAAACCTTTTATATGCCATGTCAAACTCCGCTCTTTTATTCTCTGGCTTCAGCACATTCATCAAAGCATCTAAGTCGCTTTTGTTCACCCCTGCAAAGATTCTCATTACTGCTTCCTTGTAGTCTTGCATTTTCTTAAATAAGGAATCAATGTCCTCCATTGGCTTACCAATATCATGCTTGTCAAATATCTCCAGCGCTTCTTCGAGATGTTTTGTAATACCAAAATAGTCTACAACTCTACCATAATGCTTTGTCCTTTGCTTTGTAATCTGATTCCCATTCTCATCTATAGCTTTAAACTCTTTGTCATAGGTTCTATTTACCCTTGCTATTGCTTGAAGTAGCGTATGCTCCTTTAGTGGTCTGTCAAGATACATTATATCTTCAATCTTGGCATCAAAGCCTGTTAGAAGCATATCCTTGACTATAATAATACATAGTCTATCCTTCTCAATTTCCTTCTTATATCTTTTTAATATATTATCCTGCTCTGCTTTTGAGGTTCTATGATTTTTTAGATATTGTTCTTCGTTATTCTCACAGGAGAAAATAATACTTATCTCAATTGGATTATCTCCAAAAACCTCTGGCATATGCTCTTGCAGTGCATCATAATACTTCACACATGCAAGTCTTGAAACAGTAACAAGCTGTGCCTTAAATCCAAGCTTGTAGCTGTTTTCTCTATAATGAATAAGCAAGTCTCTTGCAATATCATTAACTCGCTCATCCGCTTCAGCAAGTGAAAGCTTATTGAAATATCTTTGCTTTATAGCTTCTTTTTCAATCTCATTCTTAGCCTTAAAATACTCATTAAAATCATCATCCAGCTTATCCTGAATTATATGGAGGTCTTGTCTTCTACCCTCGTATATAATGGCTACAGTGTTTCCGTCCAAAACAGCTTGAGATATTGTATAGCTGTCAATCAGAGAGCCAAAGGTTTTATAGGTAGACTTGTCCTCCTTCTCTATAGGAGTACCTGTAAAGCCTATAAAGCTGGCATTTGGGAGTGCCTTTCTCATATTCTTGGAAAGGTCGTTGTACTGGCTCCTATGAGCTTCATCAGTAAATACAATTACATTTGGCTTATTGGTCAGTACCTCAATTTCCTTATCAAAAAACAATGCGGTCTCTTGTGTTCCATCCTCTAAGATAGGATTTTTGTCCTTTTTGCATTGAAACTTTTGAATCGTTGTCATAATAATTTTTGCCTGTCCCATGTGAAGCAGGGTTTTCATTTCTTGTACTGTTTCAGCTCTTGTAAGAAGTTTGTCCAGGTTTGAATCTGCTTTGGTATAATCTGTAGGGAATATCCTTGTAAAGGTATTGTATATCTGTTTGTCTAGGTCAATTCTATCTGTAACAACTACTAGCATAGTATCTTGTAGCTCTTTTGTCCTTCTTATCATCCTCGCAAGCATTACCATGCTAAGTGATTTACCAGAACCTTGGGTATGCCAAATAACTCCGCCCTTTTCCAGTGGAGTTTTACCATTCTTTATTCTTTTTATAGCCTTCATACAGGCTCTAAACTGCTGATATCTTGCAAGCTTTTTAAGCCTTACATCGTCTTCTGTTTCAAACATGATGAAAAACTGCATAATAGTAAGAAGGTTGTTCCTTTCCAATAAGCCTTGAAGAAATAGGTTTTGACCATTGTTCTCTATGTCCTCCATATCTTCCTTCTTAAAGGGATATGGGTCTTTCCATTCTAGATAATAGTCGTAACTGCTGCTAATAGTCCCTGCATATGCATGATATTTATTTATAATACCTGTAAAAAAGTTGGTGTGAAAAAGCCGCTCTGCTCCTTCCGAGGTTGAGCCATCTCGTATATCCATATATCTTCTCAGCTGCTTATAGGCATCCAGCTTGCCAGCTTTTACATGCTCTACATTTTCCTTAAAGGGTGATTTAGCTTCAAGGACTACAACAGGCATACCGTTAACAAATATAACAAGGTCAGGATAGATTGTCTTGTTTATGCCTTGAACCTCGTATTGATTGGTAACTAAGAAATCATTATTACTAACGTCTTCAAAGTCTATAAATCTGACAGTCTGATTCTTCTTCTGACCGTCTACCGCTTGTTGAACTGTAAATTCTAGGTCTACAATAGCCTTATAGATTTTCTCATTAATCTCTAACAAAGAAGCTCCGAGGGCTTCACTGTTTAAAAGAAACCTGACAGTTGTATTTAAGGATGCTTCATTCATCCAAGGATTTAAACGCTTCAAAGCAGTTCTAAGCCTATTTACAAGAACTACATCACGAAAGGATTCCCTTTCACCACAAGCAGGAGTTAGCTTCTCACCTTCTATATAGTCATAGTCAAGCTTATTGACTAGATATTTTATAGCTGGTTCTTCAACTAGGGTGTATTCATTGCCTAAGTTACTCATTCAGTTGTTCCCCCTTTCAGCTTGCTTTTATTATTGCTTCACTCTGATTTTTCCAGTTAGTAGTTGCTCCATAAGTGCTTTTTTTAGCTGGGTGAAGTCTTGTCGTTGTTGTTGGTATAGGTCAATTTTGTTATCTATTTCTGATAGTATTGATGCTATTTGTTGTTGTTCTGGTAGTGGAGGTAATGGAAATACTGTCTTTTTAATTATATCCATGCCAACAAGATTTTTCATAGCACCACCTTGAGTATTATCAATTATCTTTTTTTGAAAATTGTCCCACTCAAAATACTCATAGAAAAAATCATGGTATAATTTAGAATCATCAATAGTTATTTTTAATAAAGCTTGATTAATAATTCCCTTTTGAAATCTTTGGGGCATTTTATATATTTTACCTATTGTACCTGAACAACTAACAATGAAATCTCCTTCCTTTAGACTAAATCTATCAAGTTCATTATATTTATCTTCATTAATAAAATACGATCCAATCTTTGAACTTTTACTAATTGCATTCTTTTGCTCATATACTTTATATCCTTTTTCAACAAAATATTCTTTCTTTAATGAACCACCAAAAGGACCTCTTACAAGTCCTTTTCTAACACATATATTATCAAGAACATCAACTTCCCACTCCTTCGGTATCCTTCCAACCTCAGTCTCTTTAAACTCAGTATGTCCAATACCTTCTGTTAAAAGCTTTTTCATCATGCCTTTTTTAAGAAGCTGATAGTCTTCAATGGTCTTGTCCAGTTTCTCAATATGTTCATCTGTTGTAGAAAGAATTTCTGCTATGCGTTGTTGTTCTTGGAGTGTAGGAATAGCTAATTTTAATTCCTTCAAGGCTGTTAAACCGATTCTTAATCTTGTTGTTCCTGTACTATTTTCTATCGCTTTTTTTCTAAAATAACTAGAATTTATTGAATGTAAACAATAATCTGTATTGTAGAAATTGCTATCTACCTTTAATCGAATTCCATCTGAACACATTAGATATCTATCATTAAAACTAGGCATTTTACATGCCCTTGCTACTGGTTCTGCCATTTTAGCGAGTATTATTTCATTAGGAAAGATATTACAACTTGAAAGCTGATTAGCCTTTTCATATGAAGTATATACTTTTGAGATATTATAAAATTTTCCATCTCCAATATTTTGAAGTTGAATAACTCTTACTCCATCTTCAGTATAATCACTCGATTTTAAATCCGAACCAAATGGTCCCCCAGTAAATGAGTATCTATCGCTTCTATCTGATAATTCAATTAATCTCTTTACTTCCCACTCCACAGGAATAACCCCAATTTCCGTCTCCTTGTACCCTTCTCTTACCTTAGCCATATCCATTCCCCCTATATCCTTTCAAATCCAAGCTGTTGTAGGAATGAATTTAGCTTTTCTTTTGATTCTGCTAGTTCTTTTTCTCTCTCGCTTATTCTGCCGATAACCTGTTCTATGTCTATTTCTTCTTCTTCCTCTGAGGTGTCTACATATCTTGTGATGTTTAGGTTGTAGTCATTTTTCTTTATATCTTCTAAGGTTGCTACCTTAGCAAATTTCTCTTCATCTTTGAAAGCTTCGTATGCTTTCACTATATGGTCTATGTCCTCTGGTCTTAGCTTGTTTTTATTTCCTTCCTTTATAAAGCCTTTTGAAGCTTCTATAAATAGGACTTTGCCCTTTTTCTCTGCTGGTTTATTCTTGTTTAGAATTATTACAGAGGCAGGAATAGATGCTCCATAGAATAGGTTCTGTGGAAAGCCTATAACTGCTTCAATCAAGTCATCCTCTAGTATTCCTTGTCTTATCTTGCCTTCTTCTCCACCTCTGAAAAGTATGCCATGAGGTACTACGCTTGCCATGATGCCCTTTGAGTTTATAGATGCAAGCATATGCTGAACAAAGCCAAGATCTCCATAGGATGCAGGGGCTACACCATAGTTAAATCTATTGTAATCATTCTTCTCCGCTGCTTCTCTGCCCCAGTTTTTTAGAGAGAAGGGCGGGTTTGACAATACCATGTCAAAGGTTTTTAGTATTGCACCTTCTGTGTTCTTTGGTTCTCTTATGGTGTCACCCTTCCATATGGTTGCGCCTGATACATCATGCAAAAGCATGTTTAGCTTTGCTATTGCCCAGGTTGTAAGGTTTATTTCTTGTCCATACAGCTCAAGGTTTCTATAATTTTGTTTGTTTTCTTTTACATACTCTATTGCACTGACTAGGAAGCCTCCTGAGCCTGCACAGGGGTCATAGATACTCATTCCCTCTTGTGGCTTTAGAAGCTTTACCATTACTTCCTTTATCTCTTTGGGTGTATAGAATTCTCCGCCCTTTGTACCGCCATCATCAGCAAACTTCTTGATAAGGTACATGTAGGCATCACCTAGTATATCGGGACTTTCTAAGCCTTCGTTTGATAAATTCATATTATCAAATATTTTTATTAATTGCTCCAGCTTGCCATCTGGTACTCTTTCTTTGTCATTATAGTTTGCTGTTGTTAGTACGCCGACAAGCTCTGCGTTCTTTGGCTCATCTTCTATAGCTTTGAAGGCTTTGTCAAGCTCAGGACCAATATTTAAAGTTAGGCTTTTAAACCTTTCCCATCTTGCTTGCTTTGGAATAAAGAAGGTTTTGTAGGCTTTTGCATCCTCTATTACTATTTCTAATGCTTCTATGGGAAGCTTTGCAAATTGCTTTTTCTTTTCTTCTCTTTCTGCGTCAAATTGGTCATTTATTCTTTTTAAAAATAACATTCCACATATGTATTCCATGTATTGTGTTGAGTTTAGCGTACCTCTCAATATGTCAGCACAATCCCATAGTTTCTTCTCCAGTGTTGCTATGTCTAGCTTCTGCATATGATATCCCCTCCATATAATAGTAATAATAACATATTCACCTACGCATTCCTAATCCTTACCTTCTTAACAGTCTGAAGCTTACCCTTTATGTTTATAGTTGGAAGCTTTCTCGCAACCACATCACCAGCTCTACCAAATACCTCTACATAGGAGCAGGTATCCTGTACATCAATAATCCCTATATCCTCAGCACTTATGCCTTCAATGCTTGTTATAGCTCCTAGTATATCCCCTGGTCTCATCTTTGATCTTTTGCCTGAATTTACGCGTATCTTTGTGATTTCTCTGTTTAGTCTTTCAGCTACGTCCTTCTTTGCTTTTGGCTTGGACTTGATGCTTTCCTCATATTCCTCCATACCCAATGCAACCTCTTGTTCTGTAGGGATATCCTTCTGTGGTATGGTTTGCTGTATGTACTCTTCTATTTCATGCAAAAATCTTAATTCCCTTTTAGTAGATAGAGTTATTGCCACACCTTCTTTGCCTGCTCTACCTGTTCTGCCTATTCTATGTACATAGCTTTCCCTCTCCATAGGTACTTCATAGTTGACAACATGAGATACATCCTCTATGTGAAGCCCTCTTGCCGCTACATCAGTAGCAATCAAAAAATGGAATTCACCATGTTTAAACCCTTGTATTGTGCTTAATCGGTGGCTCTGCTCCATACCCCCGTGAAGTGCTTCGCAATAATACTGCTCTCTTTTCATCTCCACAAGAACCTCATCAACCTTTTCTCTGGTGTTGCAGAACACTATACAGCTCTCTGGCTTTTCTGTGTATATAACACTTCTTAGTACATTAAATTTTTTGCTGTCTTCTACTTCATAATACCATTGTGATATTTTCTCCACTGTAGGATTATCTATTTGAAGCTCTATTTTTAGTGGCTTTATCATATACTTATTACATATTTCCTCAATTTTCTCTGGCATAGTAGCAGAGAAAAGCATGGTAATTCTGTTTCTTGGAAGCAGGCTGACTATTGACTCAACTTGATCTATAAAGCCCATGTCAAGCATTTTGTCCGCTTCATCCAGCACTAAATATTTTATATCATCTAGTATCAGGTTTTTCTTCTCTATATGGTCAAAGGTTCTTCCAGGAGTTCCTACTACCACATGTACTCTTTGTTTTAGCTCTCGTTTTTGTATGTCCATGGGCATTTTCCCAAATACAGCGGCACAACGTATTCTCTTAAATCGACCAACATGAGAGAAATCCTCTTTTACCTGAACTGTCAGCTCTCTTGTAGGTGTCAACACTAATACCTGAGGATTATTCTGCTCCAGCTCCAAATTCTCACAAATTGGAATAGCGTATGCCGCAGTCTTGCCGCTTCCTGTTTGAGATTTTACTATTACATCCTTGCCCTTTAGCACCTGTGGTATTACCTTTGCTTGAACCTCTGTAGGGTTCTCATACCCTAGCTTAATCAGTGCTTTCATGGTTTCTTCACTTAATCCAAAATCTTTAAAACTTCTATCACTCATTTTTTATCTCCTAAATTTATATTATATGTTTTGTACTAAACGTTTTCCTTGATTTATATATTCTTCGTAACATATATAGTTTTTTCTATTATAGAATAATCTATCATTATTCATACATAATATTGTCAACATCTATACTAAATTGTTTAGTGCCATATATATAAGTAATTGTATCACAATTATAATGGTAAAAAGAAGAAATAATAATGCATAATGTTCATTGACAAATAATAGTATAAAGCGTAATATACTTCGTATGCGAAATATTTCTATACGTAATATTTCTATCCGAAATAATTTACATGAGGTGAATAGCTCCGTGGAAAAAATTAGCAATGGTCTAAGGGTGATAACTGTATTAAAACAACTGATGGACACTTCGAAACAAAATGTGCATAAGCATTTTAAGGAGATGAAAGTGACAGGGCCACAAGGAATGCTAATGGGTACCTTAGCTCATTATGGTGAAATGAAAATTAGTGACTTAAGCGAGAAACTAGGATTATCCAACAGCACTGTGTCGGGAATAATTGATAGGTTGGAAAATCAAGGATTCGTAGAAAGAATCAGAAGTAAAGAAGATAGGCGCGTAGTATATGTCAATGTAACCTCTGAATTTATGAAAGTTTCTGAAGAGCATTTTAAGGAAATGGAAAATTTTTTGAAGGTATGATGAGTAATGCTACACCAAAAGAGCTAGATGAAATATTGCTAGGCTTAGACACCCTACAACGAGTTTTTAATAGACATGAAGAATAGGAGAAGATGCGAAAATGTTTAAATTAGCCAAATATTTAAAACCCTTTACCGTGTTGATTCTGACAGCAATAATTTTATTGTTTGTACAGGCAATGTGTGATCTCTCACTGCCCGATTACATGTCGAACATTGTAAATGTGGGTATTCAGCAGGGTGGTATTGAAAATGCAGTACCAAAAGCAGTAAGACAAAGTACCATGGATAAACTTACCATATTCATGAATGATAGCGAAAAGGCAGAGGTTATTAAAAGCTACACCTTGATTGATAAATCAAATGCAGATTACGATGAGTACATCAAGGATTATCCAGTTTTAGCAACAGAGCCTATTTACACATTAAATAACATTGACAAAACCGAGATTGATATGTTAAATCCCATAATGGGCAAAGCATTTCTTGCTGTCTCAGGGATAGATAAGGCAAAGACCAATGCTAAAGATGGAGTAATCGAATTTAATGGAACGAAAATTCCAGCTAATGTTGACTTATTTACCATTATAGCTAAACAGCCCGCTTCGCAGCGTGAACAGATTACTAGCTCTATGAATGAGAAATTTGCAGCTTTAGGTGATAAAATGGTTACTCAGGCGGCAGTAGTACCAATAAAAGCAGAGTATGTGGCTTTAGGAATAGATATAGATAAAATTCAAAGTAATTATATAATAAATGCCGGAGTCTTGATGCTACTAATATCCTTAATTAGTGCAGTATGCTACAGTGCTGGTAGGCTTTTTATCTGCCAGAGTTGCTGCAGGATTGTCAAGAAACTTACGTAAAGAAATATTTACAAAGGTAGAGAGCTTCTCAAATACTGAGTTTGATAAATTCTCCACAGCTTCACTAATCACAAGAACTACCAATGATATAACGCAAATTCAGATGCTTGTTGTAATTATGATAAGAATGGTAATCTATGCACCAATTATGGGTGTCGGTGGAGTAATAAAGGCAATAGATAAAAGTCCTTCCATGTCTTGGATTATCGCCCTTGCAGTTGTAGTATTTCTAGGACTTATATTAACAGTATTTACAGTTGCAATGCCTAAATTTAAAATAATTCAAAAGCTTATAGACAGACTAAATCTAGTTACTCGTGAAAATCTTACAGGCATGATGGTAATCAGAGCCTTCAATACTCAGAAATTTGAGGAGAAGCGTTTTGATAAGGCAAACAAGGATCTTACAAGTACAAACCTCTTTGTTAATCGTGTAATGGTATTTATGATGCCTGCTATGATGCTAATTATGAATGGTGTTACACTACTTATTGTATGGGTAGGTGCACATCAAATTGCCGACTCTGCTATGCAGGTTGGTGATATGATGGCATTTATGCAGTATGCAATGCAGATTTTATTCTCATTCCTGATGATATCCATGATGTTTATAATGATACCAAGAGCTTCTGTATCAGCCCAGCGTATTGCTGAGGTATTGGAAACAAAACCTACTATAATAGATCCTAAGGAGCCTAAGCATTTTGATAGAGTTAAGGGCGTTATAGAATTTAAAAATGTATCCTTTAGATATCCAGGTGCTGAGGAAGATGCACTGAAAAACGTCAGCTTCAAGGCATTACCTGGTCAAACAACAGCCTTTATAGGCTCGACAGGTTCTGGTAAAACAACTCTTATTAACTTAATCCCTCGTTTTTATGATATAACAAATGGTCAAGTATTGGTAGATGGAGTAGATATAAGAGAGGTTACACAGCGTGACCTTCGTGAGAAAATTGGATATGTTCCTCAGAAAGGTTCATTATTTAGCGGTACAATAGAATCCAATTTAAAATATGCAGATGAAAACGCTACAAATGAAGAAATTAATGAAGCTGCACGAAATTGCCCAAGCAATGGAATTTATCAATGAAAACCCAGAAGGCTTTGCAGGTGAAATATCTCAAGGCGGTACAAATGTTTCAGGTGGTCAAAAGCAGAGATTGTCGATTGCTCGTGCTTTAGTAAAAAAACCAGAAATTTATATATTTGACGATAGCTTTTCAGCTCTTGACTTTAAAACTGATGCAGCACTTAGAAAAGCTCTTAAGGCTCAGACAGAAGCAAGTACTGTTCTAATCGTTGCACAACGGATTTCAACAATTATGAATGCTGAGCAGATAATTGTTCTTGAAGATGGTAAGATTGTTGGCATAGGTACTCACAAGGAGCTTATGGAAAACTGTGAAACCTATCAAGAAATTGCATTATCACAGCTCTCAAAGGAGGAATTAGCATGAGTGAGAAGAATACAAGAGTAAGCGTTACGACCTATGGGGACTGGCGGCGGTGGACCTATGGGAGCTGGCATGATGCGTGGTGGGGAAAAAGCTCGTAATTTCAAAGGTACAATGAAGAAGCTTATAAAGTATTTAAGTGTATATAAAATATCAATAATTATTGTTATTATTTTTGCAGCTGCTAGTGCTATATTCTCAATAGTAGGACCTAAAATATTAGGTAAAGCTACAACAAAGCTTTTTGAAGGTATTATGGGGAAAATTTCAGATACTAGCACAGGCATTGATTTTAACTATATAGGTGGAATAATGCTTACCCTTCTAGGTCTTATACCTGTTAAGTGCATTGTTCAGCTATATACAAGGCTGTGTAATGTCTGGTGTTTCTATGAAGGTAAGCTATGGCTTCAGAAAGGATATTTCTGAGAAAATCAATCGTATGCCTCTTAAAATATTTTGACGGTACAAATCACGGAGAGGTTTTATCTCGTGTTACCAATGACGTTGATACCTTGAGTCAGACACTCAACCAAAGCATGACTCAAATAATTACATCAGTAACTACTGTAGTCGGGGTACTGATTATGATGTTTAGTATAAGCTGGGTAATGACTCTTGTTGCCCTTTTTATACTTCCAATATCTATGGTTTTAATAATGTTTGTTGTAAAGCGTTCTCAAAAATATTTCAAAGAGCAGCAGGATATATTGGGACATTTAAATGGTCATGTTGAAGAAATGTATGGTGGACATGTCGTAATGAAAGCCTTTAATGGCGAGGAAAAAAGTGTAGAAAAATTTGAAACCTTTAATGACAAACTCTATGGTGTGGCATGGAAATCACAGTTTTTATCAGGGATGATGATGCCAATCATGTCCTTTGTAGGTAATATTGGTTATGTCGCTGTATGCGTTTTAGGTGGTTGGCTTGCAGTTAAAAAAACCATAGACAGTGGGAGATATTCAAGCCTTTATACAATATGTACGCGTCCTTCACTCAGCCTATAGCACAGCTTGCCAATATTTCCAATGTACTTCAACAAACTGCTGCCTCAGCGGAGCGTGTATTTGAGTTTTTAGCAGAGGAAGAGGAGATACCAGAAACATCCAATCCAGTAAAGCTTGAAGATGTTGAAGGAAATGTTGAGTTTAAGAATGTTCATTTTGGATATAATGCTGATAAAATCATAATTAATGATTTCTCTGCACATATAAAACCAGGTCAAAAGAGTTGCAATTGTTGGACCTACTGGAGCAGGGAAAACTACTATGGTTAAACTGCTTATGAGATTCTATGATGTAAATGAGGGTGCAATTTTAATGGATGGTCATGATATAAAAGAGTTTAGCCGAAGTGATTTGCGTTCAATGTTTGGTATGGTTCTTCAGGACACCTGGCTTTATAATGATAGCATAATGGAGAACATCCGTTATGGACGTCTTGGTGCAACTGATGAAGAGGTCAAGGCTGCTGCAAAGGCAGCTCATGTTGACAGCTTTGTGCATACTTTGCCTGATGGCTATAACATGGTGCTTAATGAAGAAGCTTCAAATGTATCTCAGGGTCAAAAGCAATTGATTACTATTGCAAGAGCTATTCTTGCAGATCCAAAGATTTTGATTCTTGATGAAGCCACAAGCTCAGTTGATACTCGTACTGAAGTGCAAATACAAAAAGCAATGAATAATCTGATGAAGAATCGCACAAGCTTTATAATTGCACATCGTCTGTCAACAATTCGTGATGCTGATTTGATACTGGTAATGAACAATGGTGATATTGTTGAACAGGGAACCCATCAGGATCTGCTTGCTAAGGGTGGTTTCTATGCAGAACTCTATAACAGTCAGTTTGAAATTGCTCAAGCAATATAATAATTAGACATAAAAATGCCCACCGATAAAGCTATAAAGGCTATTAATCGGTGGGCATTTTTTTTATTTAATTTATTTGTGGCTTTCTACTGGACAGTATTTCGCAATTATTGCCATATGTTCAGCAGAAACCTCTGGACAAACCTCTAGTATTTTGTCCGATATATAATCTATATTATTGTCATCTACTAACTTTGCTTTTACATCGTTTTCAAATGTGCTCTCTTCTGTAGTCAAAGAGCTGTATATATCCTTCACAATCGAATTTTTCATAATATCACTGTTTTCTAAACAGTTTTCAGAAAAGTACAAGTTTCCTTCATTTACAACAAACTGACCATATGTATACTCTTTTTGACATTCAGTATCTTTTTTTGCTGAGTCATTATGGTAGTCATATTTTAAATGCTCTATATGCCTAAGATCAAGAATATAGCTAAGTTCCTTACGTGTCAAAATAAGTCTTGTTCCTACTTCAAGCAGTCTTTGCTTCATATGCTTTGAGAAACCCTGTCCAAACTCAACAATAAACTGCTTTATGGATATGGTTTTCTTCATGTTATAGTTTCTTTTCATCATAGTAAATATTCTCCTCTTTGTTATTTATTTTCGATATCGGCAGAGTATACCTGTCAAAGCACCCACCGTAGTTCTATAAGATAAAAGCCACCCTTATAAAGGTGGCAAATAATCATATTTATTGCCTGAACTTATAGCTTCACTATTCAAAGGTTTTTTGTTTCAGTAAAATTTCTTCTGATATAAACTACAAATATATATATCTTGTAAATAGCCCGAAAATAAGATATTCAGAATTTAAACTGTTTCCGACTTAGAAATTTCTCATATGATATAAGTATACCACATTTGTTAAATTTTAATTAATATTTCTAAAAAATATTGTTTATATTGCTTTTACACGAGTTGATGTAATTTTACCATTCACTCTGTTTAAGTTTTTAACTTTCATTGTAGGATCACTAACTCCACATTCCTTCATTATTTCTCCAATATCTTAAACTCTTTTCTTCTGATTACAACTTCAATCTTGTATCTCCTATCTCCATTGTTTCCTCTTGCAAGATAATTATTGACTGTATAACCTTCCTCTCTAAGACTTTCTGCTACCTCAATCATTTTGTCCTTGTTGTTAAGAAACACATCAACCTCCAAAATGCCAAGTGCAAGTTTTTCTTCCAGCTTGTTACCTATATATACCCCTAAGGTTCTGCCCAGTGCGTATGCAATTGTATATTGCATGCCATCAGAGCTGCTTACCTTTGAAATAGTTGTTGCAAAAATAACTGCATCAGCAAAAGATAAGATATATACTGGGTTCATTATATTTTTTGATATTAAAATTGTTTTTAATGTAGCCAAAATATTTGTAAAGGCTGTTATTAAGAAAAGCCCTATAATAGCTAATATTACTTCTTGTGTCATCAGACACCTCCTCTTTTTCTCTTCTTTTATATTTATTAATTAAGATTTTGCAAATAAAAAAGCTAACATAGCAAGGTATGTTAGCAGCCTGTTTTTATAATAAATTTTTAAGATCATTTACACAATAAGAGTCCCAAATATGCTTAAGTGAAATATAAAAAAATTCCGCAAATCAATAAACTAACTTTTATAGTGTAACACATGCTGAAAATTATTGCAAATAACTCTGAAAACGAGGTCATGGGCAGCAGAGATGTTCCTTTCTCTAAGATAATTTACATCGAGAAGGATGACTTTATGGAAGAGGCAATAAAAGGCTTTAACATACTAACCCCAAACATAGAACTCCACTGTACCTACGGTTAGTGCTTCCAAGAGTGGCTCAGGCTTTGAAGGACTCTTGGAAAAAGAAGCAATAAAACAATAAACACCTCATGACCTATTTAGTCCTGAGGTGTTTGTATGTACAATAATATTATAATTTCATTTCTTCATAACCATCATATCCAAACTCACTGCAAAAATACTCTATAACCATTTTATTCATTTCCTCAAAATCCGCTTTTTTGCCACTTAACTTCTCTATAGAAGTAACGCCCTTGCCGACTATTCCACAGGGTACAATAAGCAAGAAATGCTCTAGAATTGTATTGACGTTGAATGCAAAGCCATGCATTGTGACGCCCCTCTTAACAGCCAGCCCTATGGCAGTTATCTTATCATTACCTACCCACACACCTGTATTTTCCGTATCTCTTCCCGCTTCTATATTACATGTTTCCCTCAGCAATTTTATAAAGATTTCCTCTAAGCCCTTTACAAAATTTCTCACTCCTATACCCTGTTCTTTAAGCTTTATAATAGGATATCCTACAATTTGACCAGTTCCGTGATAGGTAACATCTCCACCCCTATTTGTATCAAATACAGCTACACCTTGACTCTTAAGATACTCATCAGATGCAACTACATTGGTTTCCTTTCCGTTTCTTCCTATGGTAATAACTGGAGGATGCTCTACTAGTATCAAAGTATCGCCTATCTCATCTTTTTGCCTTTTCTCCAGAATATTATACTGTATGTCCAAGGCACTATTATAGTCGCATGTTCCTAAGAACAATACATTCAGCTTCATAAAATATCTCTCCTTTTGCTCTAACTCTTGTATATAAAATATAATATACCAACTATACATGTTTTACAATTCCTTCACCTGTTTTACATAATTAGATAAAATGTCCATTGCCAATATAATGAAATATCGACAATGGACATTTTAATATTTGTTATAATTTATAAAACTCTTCAAAGCTCTTAGTCACATAAGTATGATCCTGTACACCGCATAGCTCTCTTATTGAGTGCATTGCAAGTGAAGCATTTCCTATATCAACACTTCTTATATTTAAATGAGTTGCTGTAATAGGTCCTATGGTGCTTCCACCTGCCTCATCAGAACGATTTACAAAATATTGTACTGGAACCCCTGCTTGCTTGCAGATACCTGCATATACTGCGGCTGAATTACTGTCGGTTGTGTACTTCATATTAGCACTTATCTTTATCACAGTCCCTTTGTTTATAAGAGGTCTGTTTTGTGGGTCACTCTTTTCTCCTACATTTGGGTGAACAGAATGTGCCATATCTGATGATATCATAAATGATTTAGATATAGCTCTAAAAAAGTCTTGTCTTTCTCCACCCATAGAACATACTATTCTCTCCAATATATTGCTAAGCAGCGGAGAATCTGCACCTTGCTTTGTAGCACTTCCGATATCTTCATTATCAAAACAAACCATGACATTTGTACTGTTTGCAGCTTCACTCTTTGAAATTGCTGTTATACCTGCATGTACCATTGCTAAATCGTCCAGTCTTGGAGAAGAGATAAACTCATCACTTAATCCCATTATTGTTCCCTTATCAAATTCATACAGGAATAAATCAAAATCAAGTATTTCTTCTGGCTCAATATTTAACTCCTTGGCAATAGTATCTATCAAATAATTACCCTTCTCAAGGCTTTCATTAATAATACCCAGCAAAGGGAGCATATCTTTTTGCTTATTAAGCTCTACGCCAGCATTTACATTCCTATTCATATGTATAGCTAGGTTTGGTATTATCAATATTGGCTTCTTGATATTTACAAGCTTTGTACCTGGATTTAATAAATCGTCACTTTTTACTGTAACTCTACCTGCTATTGACAAGGGTCTATCCATCCATGTACTTAGTATAGGTCCACTATAGGTTTCTGTATCTAGTTTAATATAATGATTCTCAACTGTCATTTCTGCCGCAGGCTTTATTCTAAAGCATGGTGAATCCGTATGCGCTCCAACGATCTTAAAGCCATACTCTTCTACCCTTTCATTCCCTACAATAAAAGCAATCAAGGCAGAATCATTTTTGCTTACATAACGCTTATCACCATTTTTTAGCTCCCATTTGTCTTCTTCACAAAGCTCAATAAAGCCTTGCTTATCTAATATACGCCTAGCATTGTCAACTGCATGAAAAGCAGTTGGACTGTCATATACAAAATCTATTAGTTCCTGTGCAAATTCTTTTTCCCTACTCACATTCATACCCCCAAAATAATTATCATAATTAAAGTATACAACAAACAACATTTTATGTGTAAAAAAAGAACCCTTTTTTTGAAAAAGAGTTCTATGTTTTTGTCTAATACTTTACTTAAGGCTTTCCATAGCATTCTTTGCCCACTTTGAATCCTTAAGTATAGCTCTTCCTACTCCAATTAAGTCTGCTTTCTCTTCAGCCAGCAGCTGTTCTGCAGCATTTATATCTGTAATCCCGCCGGTTAGTATTACCGGAATAGACACAACTCTCTTGATTGCCTCGCTCAGCGGTGCAAAATATCCTTGTCCTGTTGAATTTGGCATACTATAGCCTGCGAATCCACCTGAGATATCAAGGATGCTTATACCAGCCTTTTCAAATTCTTTCGCCGCTATTTGGCTGTCCTCAATTGTGGTTCCACCATCTATAAAATCGGCAGCTCCTAGTCTCAATAAAATCGGGAAAGCTTCACCGACAGCGGCACGCACCGCTTCAATTATCTGTAGATGAATACGAAGTCGTCCAAATATATCTCCGCCGTATTCATCTGTGCGTTTGTTGGTAAATGGAGAGAAAAATTGGTTTAATAGATATCCATGAGCAGAATGAATTTCCACTCCGTCAAAACCAGCCTCCTTCACACGTCGCGCCGCTTCTGCAAAGCCTTTTATGATATCTGCAATTCCCTCACGTGTAAGTTCTTTAGGGATTTTACCACCTTTTCTTGGATTTTCCATGGCAGATGGAGCAACAGGAGTTGTTCCAATAACCTCTTCTGAAGCTGCATTTCCTGCATGATTAATTTGCATTACTGCCTTTGATCCATTCTTATGAATAACCTCTGCCAGTTTTTTTAAACCCTCAACCACACTATCATCAGCTATAGAGAGCTGCTGTACGCTTGCTTTTCCCTCCTGCATTATAAAACTATGTTCAATGATTATGAGGGATATGTATCCCCCCTCTGATTTTTCTGCATAATAATCTATAATGTCCTGATTTACTTTTCCATCAACCTCTGCCTTAGAGGTTGCCATCGGCGGCATAATCAAGCGGTTTTTTAGTGTAAGCTTACCTGCTTGTATCGTTTTTTGCATATATGTCATACATAAACCTCCTTGTTTAGTCTAAATTTATTATTGCATATTTGCATATTAATATAAAGTCATATACTCTTCTCTTAAAATTCCCATAGCTATTTTATCATGATATTTACCATCTCTATACATTTCCTGTCTCAAAACACCTTCTACCTTAAATCCCACCTTTTCATAAAGCTTAATGGCACTTTGGTTAAAGGAATACACTATAAGTCTAATCTTATTTATATTCATCTGCTCAAATATAAATCTGAGCAGTACTATCATAGCATCTTTTCCGTAACCCTTTCCTCGATAATTCTTATCTCCTATGAATATTCCTATAGTGGCTACACTATTTTTCCAGTCAACATCATTTACACTGCAACCACCAATAAACTTTTTATACTCCAAGCTCTCTATTGCAAATCTATATGTATCAGCTGTCCCTGATATTGATTCAAAATATTTTTCCTCTTCATGCAGTGTTAGGGGGTATGGTGTGTCAGCTACAAGTCCATGCATTACTTCCCAATCATTTATAAAGCTTAGCTTTAGACTTATGTCTTCCTTCCTGTATTCTCTAAGTCTTACCTTTTTCCCTGTATACATTTTTATCCTCCAATATAGATATTAGATAATTTGTGCAATTTATCTAATATCTATGCTGGAAAAAAGACATCTTCCTCTTATGGTGCCAGGCACCATAGTTATCCAGTTATTTATCTGTTTTCATATCTATCTAGCATATCCATTATTCCACTATTTGTCATACTAATGCTTCTCCCTATTTCTGTATATGTGTAATGCTCTGCTATTGCGGCTTCTGTGTATTTTAATTTGTATTCTGTCAGTCTTCTTTTCCTTGAACCTGATTTTATTAGGTTCAAGTCTTCTTCTGATACTCCTGTCTCTTTTAGTATATCATCTAAATCTTTTCGTTGCTTTACTTCCTTTTTACTTGAACACATTACTATATATGCTTCATCACCTATTGCATTTGCTTTGCTGTAATTTCCTTCTTCATTTTCATTCATAAATTCTATATATTTTCCTATAGCTTTTGTTTTATTCTTATCCAACATTTCAAGTACAACCTCAGTTTTTATAAAGCTATTCATATCTTTTCTATAATACATGTCACTACTCCACTTGTATAGCTGAGCTTTGTTTACCATGCCTGCTCTCACAGGATTTTGATGTATATATCTTATCAGTTTCAACAAATATCTCTCGTCTTGAACTATTATTGCCTTATATCTGCCTTGAAACACATGCCCCACTCTTTTGTATTTAAAATTAAAATATTTGCTGTATTTGTTGTTTATCTGATGCATTATCTCCTGAAGCTTCTTATCCATAGTCTGTATTAATAAATGATAATGATTATCCATAAGTGTATATCCATACAACACATATCCCATGGTTTTACTATATTCTTTTAGTTGCTTTATAAAATAGCCTTTATCTATGCTTTCTTTAAATATGTATTCCATGTTATTTCCTCTTGCAATAACATGATATATTCCACCTTTGTATTCTTCTCTCCAAGGTCTACCCATAAAGAAACCCTCCTACTAATATCGATAATACTATATTAGCAGAAGGATTACTTTTGATCAATAACTGGATAACTATGGTGTCTGGCACCATATGGCTGATAAAGTCTAAGCTTTAGTAAATTCAGTATTATTACATTTTGGGCATGGTGGTAATGTATCAGTGTTGTCATCTAATACCACTTTTTGCGGACATTTTGTACATTTATATGTACCTTTACCTGGTTTTTCACCTGTTTTATAACTCATAAACAATTTCCTCCTTTCGTAATTTATAACTAATTATACGATATAATGAATTTATAGGATTAATTTTATAAATAATAACAAGGTTGTATTTTATATAGAAAATACTACTTTATTATAAATAAAGATATAGTACAATAAAGTTAAAATATCATTCTTATACAAAATATAATACTCAGTTGGTATAATAAGGTTATTTAGGAAGTTTATTCGAAATTGAATATTGACATACGACAATGTTGATACTATAATCCTGAGTTTGACACTTGGTGAATATAAAAATCCTGTAGTTCCTTGATAATAAAGGAGTTACAGGCTTTGATGTTGTTGAAAAAAGTGCGTAATGTTTTTTACTTTTTTGTTTCTTTAAAAATTTTTTTCATCTGATTTGTAGTAACAATCTGATAATCTGTGCGGAATCCAAAAGCTTCATGTAAGGCATCGGTAAAATCAGTTCTTGTGTATATTGGTGCATAGCCTTCTCCTTTAACTTCAAGAAAATTCATATCTCTTAATCCTGCAATAATTTCATGACAGGTAAATTTTTCATTAAGTCTCTTTTCAAGCAGTCTATAAATAATTAATGAAATAAAGCAAGTGGTAAAATGTGCTTCTATCCTGTCATCATTGCTTAAGTATACAGGTCTTGCCTTGAATTCGCTTTTCATAATTCTAAAGCATTCTTCGATTTCCCATCTTCTGTGATTTACCTTGATGATTTCAGAAACATCATCCTCAAGGTTTGTACAAACTCCATAAAAACCATCAAAAGCTTCTTCTTTCTGGATTAGAGCAGAATCAATGCTGTATATTTCCTTTTCTGCAATTTCTCCGTCGGGAGTAAAGCTTGTTTTATGAATAAATCTTTTGTAATCGTTAGCGTTGCATTTCTTGATTTTTGTTGGGTTTGTATCTATAACCTTTTGAGCACGTTCTATTTGAGAGTTACGGATTTTACGCTGATAATCCCTGTATTTGATGGAATAAGTTACAATCAGTCTTTGCTCAAAATCATTTTCTTTAATCCAGCGTTCCTTGAAAAAGACTTTTGCTCGTATTTTTGCTTTATCTTCAGGAGTAGCTTTTTCTATCATTTCATCAAGTTTAGAAATGTCATAGGTTTTTTCGCTTCCAGGAAGTTTCCAGCCATCAGAAGCAAGAGCCCATTTTTTAAGGTGTTCTTTCAATTTTTTGATAGACTGTGTGGTGATAAAAGCCCGACCATCTTTGTCGTTAAATTTTCGATTATCTTCAGAAGCCAGCCCTGCATCTGTGCAGACGACAAATTTAGAAAGCTCAAAGTCAGAAATGATTTTCTTTTCCAAAGGCTTTAAAGTCAGCTGCTCATTCATATTCCCCCTGTTAATACTAAATGCAAGAGGAATGCCGTCTCCGTCCATAAACAGACCCATTTGAGTAATTGGGTTTGGCTTATGTTCTTTTGCCGGACCATATTGCTTTTTGCCATCTTCCTGTTCTATTTCAAAAAAGTAATTGGTGCAATCATAGAAAAGAATACCGGTATTTCTTTTGGAAACCTTCAGACTGTTTTCATACAAAGAGGATTGAATAAAATCTGTTTCTTTAGCAAGAACTTCAAGAGCTCTGTATATTTGATGCAAATCAAAATTCGGCTGTTCAATAAACTTTTTGGAAAGCTCGAATGTTGCAAGCTTCGAAGAAGGGAAAATAACTCTGCCATAAATTAGTCTTGAAAGAATTGAATCCAAGTCAAAATCAAATTTATATTTTTGGGAAATTTCCTTGCAAATCTTATGTAGTCTGAGTTCATGGTATATTTTTTGCAAGAATAGATATCCGCCGTTAAAGGAACGCTGTTCGTCTTTCTCAATAATTTTAGATGGGCGAATACTTAACAAGTACTTCTCGTTTTTCTTCTTTTTCTTTTTCATTTAAGTTTCTAATATATTCTTTTGCCCATTCATATGGATCTGACCGTTAAGTTTTTTTCTAAGTTCGATATCGGTTCCAAGTTTTTCTACAATCTTGGAGTTTGCTTGGTCTTGTTATTATAAATGGATTTTGTTACATAAAGTGAAGCTGCATTTTTTGATTTGGATATTTGTAATCTCATTTAGAATCACCTCCATCATCCTTATATTATAACACATTGCGACAAATTACGCAATAATTAAATAAAAAATTTGACAAAAAAATAAGCCTATTTCAAGGCTTTCAGGGATTTTTTCTCTATTCAACTGTCAAAGACCCGAATTTTATAAATAATAACAAGGTTGTATTTTATATAGAAAATACTACTTTATTATAAATAAAGATATAGTACAATAAAGTTAAAATATCATTCTTATACAAAATATAATACTCAGTTGGTATAATAAGGTTATTTAGGAAGTTTATTCGAAATTGAATATTGACATACGACAATGTTGATACTATAATTAAGTCAAAGATATAAAGTAATTTTAAAAGTTTTAATGCTCGGTATGTCTCAGCCGTAAATGAGAGTTTTAATGCATGGTGTGTCACCACCTTAAGTGTGAGTTTTAATGCTCGGTATGTCTCAGCCGTAAATGAGAGTTTTAATGCAGAGAGTGAAGGAAACTTCGCTCTCTATTACATAGTGAGGAATAATATGATTAAATTTTATGATATTGATGAAGGTTATGTAAAGTATTTACAAAATATTGATAAACAAATACCTAATATTGGCTATGATACACATAATAAATTCATTTGTGGAGTTGTTTTAAGTATAAATAATATTAATTATTATGCACCGATGTCATCAAATACCCAAGTGCAAAGAACAAATATCCCTATATATGATAAAAATAATAATATAATTGCAACTATACGATTTTGTTTTATGTTTCCTGCACCACCTTCTGTTCTCACAGAGAAGAATTTTAAATTAATTAATAACGTTGATAGCAAGTATGCAGATTTACTTGGAGTTGAATATAATTATTGTACTTCAAACGAAACACAGATTATTCAAAAAGCTGAATCAGTATATAATATTGGATGTAATAAAAATCATAAGTTCAATTATACTTGTTGCAACTTTAAATTACTCGAAACTAGATATTTAGAATATGAACAATTACAAGAAATTGCATCATCATTAGAAGACTAATATATATCAAAAGACCTCCGATTAATTTCAGAGGTCTTTTTTAATGCAAAGAAACTATTAAAAACAAAAGAACCTAGACACCTATGCGATTTGGGTGTGGAAACTTCCCATAACTACTCATCTCTAAAAATCTAATCATTTTTCCCCATTCCTAATATCCTCTATCATGCCTTTTTCCCAAGCTGTCGGATAGTCAATCTCCAACAGCGTTGCTACAGTAGCTGCAACATTGGCAAGCCCATAGCTTCCCTCTTTTATTTCATGTCTTTGATGCTTATCATATATGATAAATGGCACCGGGTTTAGAGTATGGCTTGTTTTTGCCTTAGCTGTACCGCTCTTAACCTTTTCAAACATTTCATCAGCATTTCCATGATCTGCTGTAACTACAAGAATTGCACCCATCTCATCAACTACCTTTATCAGTCTAGCAAGACATAAATCAACTGCCTCTACTGAAATTCTAGTTGCATTGAAGCTACCTGTATGTCCTACCATATCACCATTTGGATAATTTACTCTAAGGAAATCATATTTGCCTGACCTCAAAGCTTCCATAAGCCTATCTGTAACCTCAGCTGCCTTCATCCACGGTCTTTCATCAAAGGAAACTCTGTCAGAAGGAATCTCCTCGTAATCCTCCAGTGATTTGTCAAGCTTACCGCTTTTATTACCATTCCAGAAATATGTTACATGTCCATACTTTTGTGTCTCTGAAATAGCAAATTGTCTAACTTTATTCTTAACTAAAAGCTCAGTAAGAGTATTTTTTATCTTTGGAGGTGATACTAGATAATTTTTTGGCAGATTCAAATCCCCATCATACTGCAACATACCGCAGTATACAACCTTCGGGTACTTCACTCTGTCAAAGATGTCGAAGTTGACATAGTCAAATGCCATGCTTATTTCTATAGCTCTGTCACCTCTAAAATTGAAGAGTACAACACCGTCCTTGTCCTCAATAGTTCCTATTGGCGCGCTGTTCTCTGCTATTACAAAAGGAGGAAGATCCTGATCAATTACCTCATATTCTTTTCTATAGGTTGAAATTGCTTCACTAGCATTATCAAACTGTCTTCCCATCCCCAGGACATGGGTTTCCCAGCCCAACTTAACCATATCCCAATTGGCTTGATAACGATCCATTGTTATTTTCATTCTACCGCCGCCACTGGCAATTCTTGCATCAAAGCTCTCATCATTTAGTTTTCTAAGCAGCTTTTCAAGATTATCTACATATTCCAAAGCTGAAGTAGCTAGCACATCACGTCCATCCAAAAGCACGTGTATTCGTACAGTCTTTATCCCCGCTTCCTTTGCTTTCACTATCATAGCTTTAAGATGCTCAATATTGGAATGCACATTACCATCTGATAGCAGTCCAAGGAAATGCAATGTAGAATTGTTGCTTACGCAGTTTTCTATAACCTTATGCCAAATATCTGAAATATACATGTTTCCATTTTCAATAGACTCATTTACAAGCTTCGCCCCTTGGCTATAAATCTGTCCGCAGCCTAGAGCATTATGTCCTACCTCTGAGTTCCCCATATCATCATCGCTAGGCAGCCCCACAGCTGTTCCATGAGCTTTTATAGCAGTATATGGGTGATTATTCATAAGCATATCCAAAGTCGGCTTGTGTGCCACTTTTACCGCATTGCCGAACTCATCTTCATTTATACCAATACCATCCATAACAACAAGGACTACTGGTTTCTTTTGCATATATAACACAACCTTTCCTTATATCCAACTAATACACTGGCTTTAGGGTAATTATATTAATTTTCCCCCAAACTGTCAATTTTAAGACAAAACATTTAAATAAAAACTTTTATTTCTCTATATCACTATTTTGCTTCAATTTACTATAATAATATTCCGCAAACTGCTTGTGTTCTTCTAGGGCAGTCTTACCGACATCATTGATTGTATATACTCCCCTCTTGACCTTGTCAAACCAACCATAGAAATTTTCCCTAAGTGCAGAATCCGTTTGTTTTTTGTTTGTGCCAAATTCCTTAATATGCTTTGGAGACATTTCCCCATACCTTTCCAAACAGCAAGCAACAAATATTGCATTTTCCTTATAGGCTGTGACCAGCTTTGTTCTGGTGCTACCCCCTATGTTGGCATCTATGAATCTGCTCTTTGCCTCCTTGACTATACTCTCTCTTTTTTTCTTGTTAGCCTTTATACTTCTATCCCTATCAAAGGGCATCGGTTGAACAGCAATCTCTACAATTCCTCTGCCGCTCTTGAAGGATACCAATAAGAGACCCAGCTCCAGCCTTCTTATCAAATGAATTATGTCCTTCCATTTAGAGTTTCCTATCAGTTTTTTAGGTTTTGGGACTGCAATGTACACTAGCTCAGCAGATTTTTGTCTTTTAACTCCTTGTGCCAACAGATCTACGCTAAGATTTCGCTTCAGTTCAACTATTACAAGCTCTTCATCCTTAAAAGCAGCTATATCACAATCCTTAACCTCGCTTCTCACTGTAAACCCCTGCTCTATAAGAAAATCGCTAACAGGCTTCCATAAATCAACCTCTAGGATTTTATTTTCTCCCACTAGCTCCACTTCCCCTCTACAACAATCAGATAGATTTTATGTTATCAATTACAACAATTATAAATTTTTATAGCCTTTTGTACAAGATAAACTATTAATTTACGACATCCAGAAATACCTATTTTTTCATTTTGACTTGTAAGCTATGAAGAGAAAGAGAGTGTGCCATATCAAAGATACCTTTGTTGTAATAAATTGTAATAGAAAAAAGTAAAGCATATACTTATTGCATTAATTTATATATAATATAATTGATGTGAACATGGTTCATTTAAAAAGGAGGCAAATAGATGTCAAGAATTATCGGAAATCCAACTCAACTCATACTAGCTAGCGCAAATAACATTCTGTTAACAAAAGGATATTCAAAATTAAGTATGCGAAATATTGCTAGAGAGTGCAATATTGGAATTGGAACAATATATAACTATTTTCCTACTAAGAGGGATTTAGTTATAGAGCTAATGTCTCTTTATTGGAATGATTACTTTGATTTACTAGAGATTATAATTAACAGTAATGAAACACTTCCCATCAAGCTGCACAGTATTTTCAGTAAACTCGAAGCTTTTATCAAGAAGTTTAGAGAGCTTTGGTTAAGACCAGAGTTATATCAGGCTCCTGGCTATATCAAAAATAGCTTAAAAAGAGAAACCATTTATATTGAAAAGTTAATAAGAAGACTTGAAGATTTTCTTATCAGTGAATCATTAAGTGCAAACTCCATCCCTAAGTTAAAATTTGATTCTTATGAAACATCAAAATTTATTATACTTAACTATATTTCAATAACCCAAATGCCAGCTTTTTCTTATGAATCCTTTGAAATATTTTTAAAAGATTTACTACAATACTAAAAATTTTTTCTGATTAAATGAACGTTGTTCATATTGTTTAATTTATTATAGGAGGAATTTAAAATGGTTTTATATTCAGTTATTTCAATGTGTTTAGCACTTACATTTTACTCTGTAGGAGTATGGAGTGAAAAAAAACAAGGTACATTAAAAAAGTGGCATCTGTATGTGTTTTGGGCAGGACTAATATTTGACACATTAGGCACAACAATCATGAGTAGTATATCAATTGGAAGCTTTAAACTTGATTTTCATGGCATAACAGGCTTGTTAGCTATTATTTTAATGCTTGTCCATGCACTTTGGGCTTCCGTTGTTTTAGTTAAAAACAATGAAAATATGAAAATAAAGTTTCATAAATTCAGTATTATTGTGTGGTCTATTTGGTTAATTCCATTTATCTCAGGTGCAATATTCGCAATGACAAAGTAAAGTATAATAGGAATATGTATAAAAATTAGGGGTATATGTAACATAGTTGAATCTATCCCTGTTTTTGTATCCATTACAAAAAACCAGTAATAACAGTATCTGTCATAATGTTACACTCTTATTAAATTAAATGAAAATATTGCAAGCTATTAAAGAGATATGTATAATTAGTATATAACGTGTATATATATACTATATTATATATGTTAACTATTTATTAAGGGGGATTTATTATGGAAAGAAACCAAAATTTTTCTATTAAACTAACTAACATTTCAGTGTTAATAATTAATTTACTTCTTGATGTTTTCTTCATAGCAGGCTATATTGTTGAATATACAAGGGGTACAAAAAGTCTATCTTATCTTATTATAATTTTCTCAATTCTTATAATTCCAATGATTATAGCATTAACAATGTACTCCAAAAATCATGATAGTAATACTATGAAATATGTAACCCTAGTTGGATATATTATTGTATATACATTTGCATTGTTTACATCAAGCAGACTATCTATCTTTACTTACATTTTCCCTATTCTATCAATGTATTTACTTTATTATGATTTAACGCTAATTATCTCTTCATGTATTTCACTTTTAGTTATAAATGCTGCAAGAATTTTTTATAATATAGCTTTTCTAAAAATAAATTCTGCATATAATATGTCCGACTATACTATTCAATTTGTTGTAATATTACTTTTTGGAGCTTCATTATGTGTTGCTACATATTTATCCAATTTGTTTAGCAAAGAAAAAATGCAAAACATACAGGCAGAAAAACTAAAACAAGATGAGCTTATCAATGATATTCTTAAGACTGCATCAATTTTAAGTGAAAATTCAAAAAAAGTATTCGCAATAGTTGAAAACCTTGAGTCAAAATCAGAAGCTGTCGCAAATGCTGTAACCGAAATATCAAACGGTGCCACAAATAGTGCAGAGAGTATACAAACACAATCCTCACTAACGCAAGATATACAAAATCTGATTTTTGATACTTCTAAGCTTTCAAATAATATTATGGATGTATCACAACAAGCATCTTCAATAGTTCAAAATGGAATTACAGTAATAGATAACCTAAATAGTAAGTCCCATACTGTAAGTACAAGCAACGAAGATGTTTATGAAATAATGCAAAAACTAAAAGTTAAGTCCAGTCACATTAGTAAAATTGTAAATGTAATAACCAATATAGCTGATCAAACAAATCTTCTAGCATTAAATGCCGCTATAGAAGCAGCAAGAGCTGGTGAGGCTGGAAAAGGCTTTGCAGTAGTTGCTGATGAGGTAAGAAAACTTGCTGAAGAAAGTAAGCAATCAGCATCATCAATATCCTCAATTATAGCCGAACTTCAAATAGAATCAAATAATTCAGTAGATGCTGTATCAAATCTTATAGTTTTAAACAAAGAAGAAGCTGTATTAGTTGTAAATAGTAAAACAGCCTTCCAGAATATAAATCAAAGTATAATAAGTCTACATGGTATGGTTGATAGCTTGAATGCTAAAATAAATGAAGTATTGAATGCTAATAATCACATTGTAGAAAGTATAAATGATATCTCTGCAGTAAGCGAGGAAACTATGGCAAATTCCCAGGAAGCAAATGCAATGACAACAGAAAATCTTACAGAGGCCAGCTCTGCGAAAGAACTTGTCTCTGAGCTTATAAGTGTAGCTGAAGAAATGGATAAATACAAGACGATTTAAATTTAATATAAGCCATTTTTGGGCAACTAAAAACCCCTTAAATAGTTATACTGTTTAAGGGGTTAAAAGATTCATTTATTAGATGATAGTAATATTTTCTGCTTGTGGTCCTTTTGGTCCGATTAGCTACATCATAAGATACTTTTTGACCCTCTTGAAGTGATTTGTAACCTTCTGAATTTATTTGGGAAAAGTGTGCAAATACATCTGTTCCATCTTCTCCTGTGATAAATCCATATCCTTTTTCTCCATTAAACCATTTTACTGTACCATTCATTAATGTTTACCTCCAAAATCTTATTCCTTAAAATCTTCGTAACAACTCTTTATAGAACATCAATATCTATATACTATATTTTTAGTACTAATAGAAATAAATATGCGTTCTATTATTTACCAATCAATTAAGTTATCTTAATGATGTCATATTTTTATAAATAATGCAAGCTATTTTAATATATTTATATATAAAAGTGATTATTTATGCTCATTATATGATTTTTGTTTACATAATTTATCTTTTATACATTTGTTGGTAAATGTCCCAGGGCTTTATTTATAGCTTACTATCATCTATCGAATCTAACCAAGCTTCTATGTCCTCTATAACTGATTTTACACATCCAGCTTCAAAAGGAGATCTCAGGTTTGCAATTTTTACTAGATTAAGGAAGGGTTTGCTTCCTCCTTCTTTGCATAACGTAACATAGTCCTCCCAAGCCTTATCATCACCTTTGTTGGCTCTCTTCCAGAACTGTAAGGCACATATTTGAGCTAGTGTATAATCTATATAGTAGAAAGGATCTTGAAAAATATGACCCTGCTGATGCCAGAAGCCGCCTCTATCCAGGTAATCATTTTCATCATAGTTTAAATAGGGAAGATATTTTTTCTCAATATCTCTCCATGCTTTCTTTCTTTCAGTTGGAGTTACCTCTGGATTTTCATAAACAAAATGCTGGAATTCATCCACAGCAACACCATAAGGTATAAATATCAGTGCTTCAGAAAGATGATAGAACTTATATTTATCCGTATCTTCTTTAAAGAACAACTCCATCCAAGGCCAAGTAAAGAATTCCATACTCATTGAATGTACTTCACAAGCTTCATAGGTTGGAAAGCTATATTCAGGCACTTCATAAGAGCGGCTATTATACGCTTGGAAGGCGTGTCCTGCTTCATGAGTAAGTACATCAATATCTTTGGCAGTTCCATTGAAGTTTGAGAATATAAATGGTGATTTATATTCGCTTATATATGTACAATATCCTCCACCAGCTTTACCTTTCTTACTTACTAAATCCATTAATTCATTATCAACCATAAAGTTAAAATATTCTCTTGTCTCATCTGATAATTCTGCATACATTTTCTTGCCGTTTTCTACTATCCAATTTGCATCACCCTTTGGTGTAGCGTTTCCTGTCTTAAAGTTAAATTTATCATCATAGTAGGAGAACTTATCTACGCCTATCCTCTTCTTTTGCCTTTCCTTTAACTTGTTGTTTGTAGGCACTATATATTCTTGTACCTGTTTTCTAAAATTAGCTACCATTTCTGCATTATAATCAATTCGATTCATTCGCATATAGCCTAATTCTACGAAGTTATCATATCCTAATTTTTTTGCTATTTTTGTCCTTACCTTTACCAAATCATCATAAATTTGATCAAACTTAACTTCATTTACTTTGAAAAAATCATATTTTGCTTCATTTGCTCTTTTTCTCATGTTTCTATCAGTAGAAAATTGAAATGGAATTAACTGAGAAAGATTTCTTTCTTCACCTTCAAAATCAATTTGTGCTGAAGCTATTAATTTAGTATACTCACTTGTTAGTTTATTTTCTATTTGCAAGTCTTCTATTATTTCAGGAGCAAAGGTCTTAAGTGCAAACTCAGCTATACTAAAGAGCTGCTTATCCCATTTTCCTTCTAACTCATCTCTAAATCTTGAGTTAACCAGTGCATCGTAATACTTTGAAATTAATCCCTTGATAGATCGGCTGAGTCTCGTCAATAAAGTCTTGCTCTTCCTTATAAAATTCATTAGTCGTATCAATGGTATGTCTTATGCTAGCTATTTCATTCATAGACTCATATTTTCCTCTAACACTATTAATTGCTTCCATTACTTTATCTTGCACCTCAAAGCTTTGTGCTGATGAAAATTCTTGCAGTAATTGATTAAACTTTGTTTCTAGCTCCTCCATATTAGGTCTTTGATAGTTAAATTCATTAAATTTCATGAATGTCCCCCTTATATCTTTTTTCCAATATAAACTTATATTTTGTTCTATATTATTATAGTATATCCCTTTAGTTTAATATTAAGCTTTTAAAATAATATCTTCTCTTTTTGGCCCATTGGAAATAAGTTTTATTGGATAACCGACTTGATTTTCAATAAATTCAATGTACTTTTTTGCATTATCAGGCAAGCTTTCATACTTACGTATACTACTAATATCACATTTCCAACCATCTAAAAGGTATAAATTGGTTTTGCCTTATTCAAAAGTGGAGTAACAGGGAAATCAGTAACTACTCTGCCATCAATCTCATAAGCAGTACAAACTGGAATCTTGTCAAGATATCCCATAACATCAATAAGTGATAATGCTATCTCTGTCGTTCCCTGCATCATACAGCCATATCTTGTAGCAACCAAGTCAAACCATCCCATTCTACGAGGTCTACCTGTTGTTGCTCCATACTCTCCACAATCGCCACCTAATCTTCGGAGTGTATCAGCTTCTTCCCCGAAAATCTCACTGACAAATGCTCCTGCTCCAACACAGGATGAATAAGCTTTAACTACCGTCACAATCTCTTTTATCTCATAAGGTGGGATTCCTGCACCAACAGCACCAAATCCCGCAAGTGGTGAAGAGGATGTAGTAAATGGATATATCCCATTATCTGGGTCCTTTAATGCACCTAAGCTGACCTTCCAATAATATTTTTTTGCCCTGCTTTAATAGCATTGTTTAGCAAAACAGCAACATCACATACCAAAGGCTCTATACGATCTCTGTAGCTTATAAGTTCATTATATATAGCGTTTGCATCAAGCTCTGAAGCCTTGTAAATGCTTTTTAAAGTTTTATTTTTTACTTTACAGCTTAAAGCTATTTTTTCTCTTAGAAGGTTATCATCAAATAAGTCGCAAACTTGAATCCCTGTTTTTAGATATTTATCTGAGTAAAATGGTGCTATACCTGCCTTAGTTGAACCAAATCCTTTTGCACCAAGCCGTTCTTCCTCAAGCTCATCAAAAAGTACATGATAGGGCATAACAAGCTGAGCCCTATCGGATATTTTTATATTTGGCATAGGGACACCTCTTTCTATGAGATTATCTATCTCATGAAAAAACGTCTTTAAATTGAGAGCCACACCCTGAGCAATAACATTTGTAACTTGTTTTCTAAACACTCCTGATGGTAAAAGATGTAAAGCAAATTTACCATACTGGTTTATTATTGTATGTCCTGCATTAGCACCTCCTTGATATCGTACAACAATATCAGACTGACCAGCTAGAAGGTCAGTGATTTTTCCCTTTCCCTCGTCGCCCCAGTTGCCGCCAACTATCGCTTTAACCATAATAAAAACCTCCTATAACAATTATAATTTATTCTCACAAAATAATTCGTATCACAGGAAGTCATATAAATATAATTGATATTGATTATGCAAGTCATAACCCAGACTTATGGATTACATAAATTTAACAGTTTCTTTCCTGCTGGAGAGATTGGCATTTTATCTTGTGTAACAATGCATATATGTCTCTGCGGTATAGATGTTCTTAAATTAAGCTCAAATAGCTCTCCACTCTCTATCAACTTTTCTGCAAAATTTCTTACTACACAGCCTATGCCTAAGCCTCTCTTGCTAAACTGGACAATCAAATCACTTGTAGCAAGCTCAAATTCCGGATTAAGAGTAGTACCATTTTCCTTTAAGAAAGCATCAACATACTTTCTTGTACTTGTATTATCTCTCTAGACAAATAATGGGATAATCTTGAAGCTCATTCAAATCTATAATTCTGCCTTTTAACTCAGAAAATCTCTCATTTGCAATAAATACATCTTGTATATTTGCAAACAGGCAAAATGTTTAATCCTTTATATTCATTAACTGGTTCACTTACTACACCAAAATCAATTTTTCCTGAGTGTAAGTATTCCAATGTCTCAGGTGTAGGCACATTAGTTACTTTAACCTTTACCTTTGGATATAACTTATGAAAGTGCTCCAAGATAATTTAGCAGATAAAACTGCAAGGTCATATCACTGGCACCTATTCGTATTTCCCCTGTTTCAAGTGTAAATAACTCCTTAAATTTACTTTCCCCAAGGGCTATATACTCATATCCCCTTGATACATATTTATACAATACTTCACCCTCTGGAGTAAGGCTCACACCCTTTGAAGTCCTAAAAAACAAATTGCCTCCAATCGAACCTTCCAGCTGCTTTATTCCTTGACTTACTGCGGGCTGTGAAATAAATAACTCTTCAGCAGCTAAAGTAATGCTTTTAAGTTTCGCAACATAATAAAACATCTTGTAATATTCAAGATTAATAGTCACATAATCACACCTTATTCTATTTTTTTTAACATAAGTTATAATTATAATACTACTTTTATTTGTTCTATCAAAGTCCTAGACAAAAAAATAAAAAAATCTCTCCGCAGCTTCTATATTGTGATATAATCTTTTTAGATACGTTACGAAAAAGATTTATCATTTACAAAAGAAGTAGAAATATCTGCTTTTGTATTGTAAGCAAGGTTTCTATTTAATTGCTGCTGTGGCTCAGTTGGTAGCGCAGCGCACTCGTAATGCGCAGGTCACCGGTTCGATTCCGGTCAGCAGCTCCATTTATTTCCGTTTTGTTTTCTCTTCTTAACTTTTTTGTTAAGTTAATTACGTCTCACCTTAAATATCTCACCAACACTTACAATACTTATATTTAGTCTCTCAGTTAATTGTTTAAGGCTCCTAATCTTATTTATATACTTAATATTGTTCTTACTAACTGACTTTTCAATAACTTCTACTATATCTTTTATTTGGTTAGAATTCAGACTAAGATTGTTATTTAGACACTCTCTATTAATATAGGTTAAAGTAGTCCATATCTGCTCCTCTGATATACTATTTATATCCATTAAAACCCATGTAAAATCTTTTCTTCTTTTATTTTCAGGGTATGCCTCCTTAAAAAACTCTATAAAGTGATTCACTGGCTTTGGATCCTTTTCTTTAACATACTTTCCAAGCTGTGATTTTAGACTATTCTTTAGATACATCATTGTATTTGGTTTTATTGAATCTTTTAATCCCTCTATATGATCATAAATATAATTATATGTATCTTTAATCTGATCCTCACTTGCATTTTCCTTTTTAAGCACCCTTGTTATATCAATATATTCTAGGATGTGCTTCTTACAATTAAGCTCCTTATCATATAGCTTTTCCCAAATTTCAGATGCAGTTAATTCTTCAAATTGGTTGTTATTTACTAATATTTCTTTATCCATATATATTCCTTACCTTTTTTAAATTTTATAGTTCTTATATTGTACCACAAGTTTTATAATTGATTCCTAAAATAAAATAATGTATTCCTACAGCCTTATAAATTAGTTGTTTCTCTTAAATATTTAGGGTCCAGACTAAACCGTACTGGTACTATTATTCCCTACATATAACTTTAAGCGCATAATAGTTATCAAATAAACGCAATATAGGCTTGATTACTATTAGAAATTATGATAAAATTTTACTGTTCATGAGGGAGTAATTGGCGTACATACGCGGTAAATCAACATACTGACTGTTTTTATAGTCTGGTTTGCCTTAAATAATGAGACTCATGTATAGCTAAATAGGCTGTACATGTATTATATTTTTGATAAATATGCAGGTACAGCAATAGCGTATCTGCTTTATTTTTTAGGAGGATGAAAAATGGGAATACTTGAATTGTTTATGGTTGCTATAGGTTTGTCAATGGATGCTTTTGCAGTAGCTCTTTGTAAGGGACTTAATATGAAGAAGCTAAATTATCGCCATGCGTTAATTATTGGTGCTTTCTTTGGTGGGTTTCAAGGGATAATGCCACTATTTGGCTGGATATTAGGTCGACAGTTTGAACAATACATAACTAGCTTTGATCATTGGATAGCATTTATCTTGTTGGCTTTCATTGGAGGAAAAATGCTAATGGAAGCCTTCAATGGAGACGAGGAAGTTCTTGAATCCAATGAACAGCTTAACATAAAAGAATTGGTTGTGCTTGCAATTGCAACAAGTATTGATGCTTTGGCAGTAGGTATTACCTTTGCTTTCTTCCAGGTATCGATTTTGCCTTCCATTACGCTTATCGGTATTACAACATTTATTCTGTCTGTAATCGGCGTGGTTCTTGGGAACAGATTTGGTGTAAAATTTAAAAGCAAGGCTGAAATTGCTGGTGGTTTTGTTTTGATTTTCATTGGAGTGAAAATTCTTTTAGAACATCTTGGTATACTATAATTATGTGATTCAACAACTCTTTAATAAAAATACTGCATATCATTAAATGTGCAGTATTTTTGTTTGTAATACAGTTTTTTTTACTTATACACTAACATACTCCCAAATTACTCCTCGGGGAGTATAGTTTTTTGTCAAATTATAGCTTATTATGGACATAAAGGCAATATCAAATTTTGCCAAAATTAAGGAGGGAACAATATGTATTTTTTAGGATTGGTTGTATTTATAGTTTTTCTGATTTGCTCTACTATGCTTTCTGGTTCGATAGCCTCATTTATTGATTTACCCAGTATAGTTATTACTCTAGCATTTAGCATTCCATTGCTCATGGCATCAGGACTTCTTCCAGACTTTGTGAGAGGCTTCAAAATCATGGGACAAAAATTTAATACTTGGTCATTATTTGAACTTAAGAAGACTGAAATTGCAATACAGCTCATGATAAAGCTACTGCTTTTTTCAGGTTTATTGGGGGGCATTATTGGTATAGTTTCTATTCTATCAAATCTAAGTGATATAAGTAAAATAGGACCAAATTTGGCAGTGACTATACTCACATTTCTCTATTCTGTACTTTTTGTTTTCATACTTTTACCCGTTAAAGCTAAGGTAAAAGCCATAATAATAACCTTGGATAAGGAATGTCCTAATGAAGAATCAATTAACTAAAGTATTAGGATTGCTGTGTTATTTGGCAATTGTGAGTCTGTTGTTTGATTTTAACTGGATGCTACTTTTTAGTCCTAAGACATTGTTGTCAGTCATATTAGGAATGGTTATATTGACTCTTTCACAGTATAAAAAAGAATATGAAAAGGAAGACATTGTTGTCAGTTTGAAATGGAATCTTCTATTTGCCAGCTTCCTAACAGAGAATTTCATGTTGCCTTAAAGCTTCTAGATAATATATCCAATAAGGAAATTGCAGCTCAGCTCTACATAAGTGAAGCAACAGTAAAAAAGCATATCCAAAATATCTACCAAAAGTTTGGAGCAACTGACCGCAATAGCTTCAGGGAGATTTACTATCAAAGTGCAAAAAGAAAATAAATAAATGCCGACTGCCTAAGTTAGTCTTATAACATAGCAGTCGGTATATTTGATTTGCTCTTTAGTATTTATATTGCAGAGCTTACCTTATTATAGAATTATTATTAAAATGTTACACCATTTGTGTTAAAATTTAGTCATTTTGAAAAATACATGATATAATTTATATGTATATATTACTAAATAATATTTTAAAGGAGCGATTTTATGAGAAGATGGACAAAACTGTTAGTTATCTTACTATTGGTGGGGTTAACCTTTACTTTTGGTTGTGTTAGTAATAAAAATGCTGATCCTGGCACAAAAAATATACCAGCTTCTGGAACAAAGACAGGCGAAATAGAATACAAAGATGGCGAATACAATGTGCAGACCGAACCAGATGCTGAAGGTTATTATTGCACAGCTAAGGTTATAGTAAAGAATAGTAAAATTGCTAGCATTGAATGGGATATTACTGATATAAATGGTAGAATCTTTGATGAAAAATATGAAGAAATATATGTTGGAAATCCCACATATATTGACCAGTGTAGAAATGATATTAAGGGTAAAGAAATATATAGTTCACAGCTTATAGAAGTTCAAGACATTAATAAGGTAGATTCAATAAGTGGTGCAACATGGGCACATAGAAACCTTAAAGATGTTATGAACTTGGTTATACAAAAGGCAGCAATGTAAAAGTGTAAGCTATAGTAAAAACCTTCGATATCATATAAATAGTATGGTAACGGAGGTTTTTGTTATCATTCAAAGTTCTTATTTCTGGTATAGTGAGCTCCTCTGATTACAATTGTATTTGTATTATCATCCTTTTTACGCTTAATGTTTCCTGTCGCCTTCGCCATAAGCTGTTGAGATTCAAGTCTATCCACACTTTGAATTCTAGATAGAAATTTCTCTGCTTTTTCACCTGAGATTATTTTTATAAGCTTTTCATACCAATAAATAAATACCTTATTATCTTTCTTAACATTGTAGGAAAAAATAATTTCTGATATTTTATTCTCATGTTCTTCTTTATTCATAGCAACACCCCTATATTTGATTTACTATATATATTAAGTATATATAGTAGTCTTTGGCTTTTAAAGAGAAAATATAGTTATACTAGAAAAAGACTGATTGTAAGAGATGCACAAGGCATTACAGGCAAAAAAATAAAGATTTATTCTTTACCCTACTCCTCTATCAATATGTGGTCTACTGAAAATGCAGGAAAGTTAATTGCCAATGCACTCTTGAAGTACTAAACCAAACAATACATGAATTTAGATGTTTTCTTAGTCCTCATAGAGTATTTTCTAACTGTTCTCCTGCATTTAATTATTTAAGCTTAACCATAAATCCATAACTAGATCTAGCTCCTTATTTAACTCATCCTTCCTACAGTAAAGCTTATTGAGTTCTTCGTAATTTAAGCCAGGTGTATCCATTGCCGAATCAAGCTCTCTTATCTCGTTTTCAAGTGTTTCAATCATTGTATCAGTTTTTGCCGCTTCTACTTCCCTCTCTTTATTTTCACCTATAGTTCTTGGTCTCTTAAACTTTTCCTTATTTCCTATTGGCTCTTCAGCAATCCGCATATTCAGCTCATCTTTCTTATTTTTATAATAATCATAATTTCCAAGATAGGTATTAAAGCATTTATTCTCAATAGCAATCACCTTTTCACTGATTTTATTGATAAAATACCTGTCATGAGAGATAAAGAATATAGTTCCTTCAAAATCCTCCAAGGCTTGCTCCAAAGTCTCTATTGTATCAATATCAAGATGATTTGTAGGTTCATCAAGTAGCAATATTTCTGGGTTTTCAATCAGAATCTTTCCAAGAATTACTGTGGTTTTTTCACCACCGCTTAATATACTAAAATCCTTGTTTAGAAACTCCTCGTCAAACTTCAAGCCCTTGCAAACCTTATTAAGCTTTTCTTGTATATCATATCCACCCTTAACCTCATATAGCTGCTGAATCTCACTGTACTGCTTCAACACTTTTTCAAGTAAAATACCGTCTAAGTTTTTCATCTTATCCTCTAGCTCTCGCATTTCACTTTCTATGCTATAGATTTCACCAAAGGCTAGGCTCAAAATATCAATAACCCTTAAACCATCAGGAAATTTCGGTATTTGTTCTAAATAAGCTGTAGTTGCTCCTTTAGTTATTGAAATCCATCCTTCGTCATATCCTCGACTTGTAGAACCTTGGTATATATTTAAGGTTTCTATTCCTGCTATTAGTTTAAGAATCGTACTTTTTCCACTTCCATTTGCACCGATTATGCCTACTTTTTCTCCAGCATAAACCTGAAAAGTTATATCTTTAAGAACAAGCGTAGAATCTTTATATTTTTTAATATCATTTAATGATAATTCGATCATTTTAACTCCTTCTTTCTTTGCCAATACTATACTGCTTATGGAAAAGCAAAAGGGACTCTATCTATTATTTAAGCCTAATGATTAACTTAATAAATAAAAAAGACCATAAGAAGATAAATTCTTCTTACAGTCCAAAATACATATACAACTATTATAATTAATAAAATTTCTATATAAGCAAAAGCAATGCATTATTTAAGCTTATACAAAATCTTATAACAGAAACCTTAAAAAAGCTCTGCTTCAATATTAAATTACAATAATTATTTATAGTAAAGTAAGTTATCTTCTAAATGCTTCATTCCATAAAGAGTACGTCAATTAAACCTAATATAATTAGGTATATCAAAACTCTATAAGAAATTTTATATTAATTTTATGATAATTAATATTAGCAATTAGCTGGTGTCATAACTTACTATCCCCTCTCAACATTTTTTACTATTATACAACTAATTACAACTAAAATTAATGGATTTTAATTTTTAAATTGATTATTCTTGATTTATGTTTAAGCAGTTCTTGCTAAGGATTCAAGTGAAAATAACAGCATACATCCTGCTATCAACTAGTTACCAAATATCTTCTTATAAGCTTCATCTGATAAACCACTTGAATTTAAGAACCTACAAAATCTTGCAAAGCCATCTATAACTTCATTTATAACTTCATCAGTTATATCGTAGCTATCTTCCCACCACCAATTTTTTATTACCAGAGGTCCAACTCCTCTGTGTATTTCAGGTTCAAACCTTGCTATTATTCTGTCTCCATATAATACTGGTAACACATAATATCCATACTTTCTTTTAGCAACTGGTACATAAACCTCCCAGCTATACTCAAAATCAAAAACATCCTTAACTAATTTTCTATCCCAAAGCAGATTATCAAGTGGAGCTAAAAAGGTTACTTTCTTTTCAAAGTTTTGTTCTAGAGTCAATAACATTTGTATATCTTCTGCTCTTATATAAAAGTTCTCTTTAATTCCTTCTACATCAACCCTCTGTAGCTCACCTTCATCGCATAATTCCTTTAATATTTCTAATCTTAATTTCTTATCTGAAACAAAATGTCCAAGCCAGCCTCCACCATTTCTATCCCAATATACTCCTATACTACCTATTCTTCTTTTGAAGTACCACTTATAAAAACTCTTATCATTATCAAATAGGTTATTCCTTTGCAAAACTTCTTCTGGAAGTATATTTTCTATAAGGTCATAAACTTTTTGAACATTTTTCTTTTCTTTCACCCCTATAATGCCCATGTTAAACATATAGTCCATAGCAGCACTAGAAATCTTCCCATGACCCCACTTTCCACTATTGTTAGCTTGCCCTAAATCTATTTTAGAAGGCAAACATGCTCCGTTTTCAGAAAGGTATTTTTTTATGCTGTCAACATGAATAATTGCTTCACTAGAATTTCGTCTTACAAGCATCCTCTCTATCTCTGACTTCCTTCTATTTCTTATTCTTTCAAAATATGGCCAATCTTCGGTGCAATAGACAGACATCATTTTATCCCATCCATCTATTAATTCTCTATCCTCATACATCAACTTTTTCAGCATAACTGTCTCATAATCGTCTATCCTAGATTGCAGTATAAGATCTATATTTCTCCCTACTACATTTAATGGATCATATTGTACACATCCAACTCTTTTAACAAATTCTTTGATACCAGTATAACCTTTAAATGGTTTTGGATAATGTAATCCTTGATAAATGATTAAGAATTTCCTTAATTGTTCTTTTGATAAACTTATTTTCTGCATAAAATATTCTCCAATTTAATTTACAAATAATTTATAAGATAGTGTGATATATATCTTTTATATTTAATTCCTTCTTGCTAAAAACAGCGCTTACTAAAATAAAGTATTCTGGCAAACTTTCTTTTGCCCATTGTATTTTGTCTCCTAAAATATCCTCACATATGGATGATACATTAAATCCAATCGACTCTAAGGAAAGATGTATCGTAAGCGCTTAATAAAAGAGTGCCTTACAAGCTACTCCTCAATATGGGATAATGCATCCAAATAAGATTTTAGACCTTTTAGAGTTTTTCGACTCTAACCCCAAAGTCTAAATTTCTAAAGGAGGTCATCCCAAATGGATCAAATTATGAACGCTAAAGCTGAATTCAAATTAAAGCAATGGACTAAAATCATCCAGTCTTGCCAAGCAAGCGGTATGACTGTTGTTGGCTGGTGCAGCCAAAACGAAGTAAATGTAAAATCATACTACTACTGGCTAAGGAAACTCCGTGTCATGGCATGCAATGCTGGAAAATTGTCGGTGCACAGAGATGAGCATCCAATTGTACCACTGACATTCACACAGACAAAGGTGTCCGAAAGTGCAGTCATCACAGTACATCTACCTTCTGTTTCCATCGATATACAAAACGGAGCATCTCAGGCAACCATAGAGGCGGTTCTGGCTGCCTTAAAAAATGTATGTTAGGTGATATATCTAAGGCAGAAGATATCTATGTTGTTTGTGGATACACAGATATGCGTAAGTCCATAGATGGTCTTGCCGCCATGATAAAACAATCCTTTGGCATGGATCCCTTTGCTTCAAGTCTTTTTCTGTTCTGCGGTAAAAGGAGGGATCGACTCAAGGCACTATACTGGGAGGGTGATGGTTTTCTCCTCTTGTATAAACGTCTGGAAAATGGAAACTTCAAATGGCCTCGAACTCCAGAGCAGGCAAGACACCTTTCAAAGCAAGAATTCAGGTGGCTTATGGAAGGACTTGCGATAGACCAGTCGAAGGCAATACGAGAAGCAAAACATGGTGATATTTACTGAATAAAAAGTGCTGTGAAGCATTCAATTTACTGCATTTTAGCTGGATTTTTTCTGTCAAAAATGGTATAATAGAACCATAAATTGATAGGAGAAAAACAGCTTTATGAATAACAAAGACGCCTATATAGCTCAGCTTGAAAATACAATAAAAAACCTTGAACGGCAAGTAAACAATCTTACCGAGATGGTCATTCTATTGCGTAAGCAAAAGTTTGGTAGTTCCAGCGAAAAGACTCCTAAGACTGATGACGGAGTTCAATTAAACATTTTTAATGAAGCCGAGCTGGAAGCATCTCCAGAGGCACAAGAGCCTGCCGCAAAGAGGGTTGATGGATACTACCGTAAAAACTCTAAAACAAAGCGTGAGGAGCTTCTTAAAGATCTTCCTGTTGAAGAAATTGAGTGTGATATTGCAGAGAATGAACGTATATGTCCCAACTGTAAAACAAACCTTGTTCTAGTTGGTAAGGAAGTCGTTCGGGAGGAACTAGAATATATACCAGCGCAACTAAAGATCATTCGGTATGTTCGCCTTGCTTATGGATGTTCCAAATGCAAGCAGAAAGGCACGCCATATATTGTAAAAGCATTAACTCCAACTTCACTGATGAACCATTCCCTTGCATCTCCCACAGCGGTAGCAAATGTTATGTATCAGAAATATGTAAATAGTATGCCACTCTACCGCCAGGAAAAGGAATGGGAGCAGATGGGACTCGCTTTAAGCCGTGCCACAATGGCCAACTGGATTATCCGGTGCTCACAGGACTGGCTATCTCCAGTAGTAGATATACTGAAAAAGGAACTGCTTAAACGTGATGTCATCCACTGTGATGAGACTCCAGTTCAGGTGCTGAAGGAACAAGGGAAGGCACCACAAACAAAATCCTACATGTGGTTATACCGTTCTGGTGTGGATGGTGAACCTTCCGTCGTTCTTTATGATTACCAACCTTCTAGAGGCGGCAAAAATGCAGCTGAATATCTGAAAGGCTTCCACGGATATCTACAGACGGATGGATATGCAGGATATGAAAAAGTGGAGGATATCACCAGATGCGGCTGTTGGGCACACCTGAGAAGGTATTTTGTGGAAGCCATCCCCGATAAGAAGGCAAAGGATGCACCACTTACAATTGCAGAAATCGGAAGAGATTACTGCAATCAGCTTTTCGAGATAGAAAAGGATATTGCCAACCTTTCATCTGATGAAAAAAAAGCTGAACGCCACAGGCTGGAAAAACCAGTCCTGGAGGCTTTTTGGAGTTGGCTTTATACTTTGACCCCTTTAAAGGGATCCCGATTGGGCAAGGCAGTCACTTACGCTCTTAATCAAAAACCATACATGGAGAATTATCTTCTTGATGGTAGATGCTCCATATCGAATAATATCGCTGAGAACAGTATAAGACCGTTTACTGTTGGTAGGAAAAACTGGCTGTTCAGTGACACCCCAAAGGGAGCAGATGCCAGTGCTGTAGTTTACAGCATTGTTGAAACAGCAAAGGCCAACAACCTAAACGTATATACATATCTGAATTATTTGCTCCTCTATATGCCGGATATGGACTACAGGAATTATCCAGAAGTCATGGAGGATATGATGCCATGGTCTGTACGGGTACAGCACGAATGTAGAAAGTGAATTTGTAAAGACACTCTGATATTAAGCGCTTACGATGTATCTTATTAGGGTGAATACATGGAAGCTGTTTTTCTCTTGTGCAATGTTCGCATATCATGCATCTTCCTGCAAATAAAACACATGAATGTTTTTCCATATCACCTATAGCAACTATTTTATCATCTAACACTTCTCGAGCAGCTTTATAGATTTCATTTGAGACATATTCTAAGTTTTTATTATCCAACAATTCTTTAAAACTTTCCCCTAAGTCATTAATAAAGAACTTACTTCCAATAATATAAGCGTATTGATAACCATCCAGTATTTTTACTATATCAAAGTCATAAGGCGGACATGCCCATATCTTGTTATAATATGTACATTCTTTACAGAGTTCTATAAACACCGCAGGCTGAAAATATGGTTTTATTTCCTCTAAAGCTCTTTCTTCTATATGATGTATAAAGGGTATCTTCATTTTCATGAGTTAATCTCCTAAAACTTGCTTTATTACTTACACCTGATATTTAATATTTTCACTGTATTTATTTCACTATACAATATCTATGCTAAATATAGTATATAATCTTTTATGCTTTTACACAGTGCTTTGTACATAATTTTGGTATAGAAAAACACTGTTATAACAGTAAATACATGTTTTCGCTTATCATTGTAAAAAATTATAAAATGTCATATAATTACTATATATAGAAATTATACAAATATTTCGGTAACTATCGAATACACTTTATATCAAGTGTATACATAGTATGTTTGTATAATATGCCAATTATATTTCAATAAAAATATATTCATTTAATAATTAGTTCTACGAAATAAGGCTCATCCACGGCGCACAGACCTTCTATCGCCAGATATATTAAAGACTTGAAAGGAAGTTGAATGTTTTGAAGAGACTTATTGCGGTAATCATAATTATCCTTTTATTAATTGGCTGCTCAGATAATCAATTGGTCTATCCAATAGGAAAAGACGTCTCATCAAGTACTGCCCTTAATAAAACGGAAGAAAGTAAGGAATATAAAGGTCAAAGCACTAAAGTCAATGATGGAAATAGGAATGATATTACTACACCAATATTGATTAAAGGTTTTTGGGTTGGTGGATTAAATAAGGGTAAGTGGATGCATTATGATGAATTTTATAATAGTGGGGTAATAAACTTTGATGGCTATCATTATGATGTATATATTAATGATACGAAAAAAGGCAATGCTACAGGAGGGTTACCCCTCAATTCCAAATCAGGGGAGACATTAAAAGAAGACAAGTATATTCCTGGATTTGACATCATTGATTTATATGGTGAGAATAATCAAAATGTAGCTTATGACATTGCAATAAATGCAGATTGGAATATATACCCAAGGAGTTATAGAAATCAGAGTACTGATCAAAAAAGCTATAATGATTTAGTTGAAAATCTAATGATTAAAGAAGGTTTGAAATATCCTGATACTACATTGAAACAGGTTATCAAGGTTGATTTGGATGGAGATGGGACTGAAGAGGTTCTAATCACTGCTGATAATACTATAAATGACAAGTTTGAGCAAGTTATGAAAGGTGATAATGCAATAGTCATATTTAGAAAGCTGGTAAATGGTAAAATAGTAGACCAAGTGGTTGAAAAAGATATCAGGCTTAAAAATGAGGAAGGAGTCTCATTTTATAGGATTTTGTTTCGTATTGAGACTTTTTCGGATCTCGATGGAGATGGAATAATGGAAGTTATTATAAAAAGTTGGTACTATGAAGGGGAAGGGTGGTTTGTTTACAAACTTATAGATAATCGACTGGAATTAGTTGCTTCAAATGGGTCTGGAGCTTAATAAGCAGGCAAATAACTCCAGCTTTGACTTCACCGCACCGCTCTAACTGCGGTTTTTTATATATACGAAATTGTAGTGCTTGGGAAGGCTTCGAAAAAGTACACCTCCAAATGCTAATGGTTTAATTTAACATCTGGGGTGTACTTTACATAGTATCTGCTCTTTTCTCTTTCATCAATCAATGGGCTTACTTCTTACATAAACTACTTTTTTAATAGTATCTTCAGAAAGATAGTACTTTGTAGCCAAGTCACTTATTGTAGCCCCATCTCCATATTCTTTCCTAATACTATCGTTTCTAATAGAAAGATTACGTCTATACCCAGAATTATCTCCCCATTTCTTCCTTGTTCCTTCAGCGTTAGGTATATATAGATACTCCCCTTGTATATACTTCTGAACTTCATCCATCAATTCTTTGGGTAAGATTTGTTTTGCATTTTTATATTTCAATGATGCCTCCTACTTCTCCCTAAAATATGCTTCAAATTCTTCCACCGATTTAAAATCCAATAATTTTATCTGCTTTTTTTTAATTAGTGAAACCAATTCCTTTTCAAACTGATCAATTGCCCTATGAATTTGTTCATCGTCTCTTAAGGAAGCTAATTCGAGTAAATCTACTCTAAATATGTCATTAAAATACTTGCCATATTCTATAAAAGCGTTTCGATCGTCATACCATATACCCTCTTCAACTTTAGCAATAAACTGACTGACTTCTTCTTGGATGTATGAAAAAAGCTCATATAATTTGTAGTAATCCTTTTGATTAACAGCAATCTTACATTTATTAATGCTTTTTTTCAATTCCTCATAGTAGCCGTCAAAAAGTGTTTCAAACAACTCAACTTGTTTATTTTCCTTCTTCATATATAGCAGTAACTGCCTTGTATTTTCAACAAGACTTAATGATTTCATGTAGATTTCCTCACTTGAAGTGGCAAAAATTATGTCATTTACTAGAACTTCGTAATCACTAGGTAATCTTTCTAGTTTTAGAGAATCCCTCAAAATTGAACCATTCCCATTCTTATAATACTCCCTGTTTGCAAAAGCCATCGCATTGGCAATTTTATTAAGCAGCTTTCCTGCTTCTAGCCTTACACTACTCATACTATCTTCATATTCTTGCATGTTATAAAGATAGATATAACTCTCATTAAAGTATTCGTAAGCTTTATTTAATAACGCTTCATCATACTCACCGCTTAATACAACCTTAAGGCTATCCTTCATACTTTCAAACCTATTAAGCGCTTCTTCATCCGAATAGTAAACCACTTCCGTATCCAAAAGCAAATACCCTTGAGGGCTATCCATTGCAGCATTGGCAATCAATTGTTCCCAACTTATCGGAAACAAGTCATAACTCACACCTTCTACAATGAATTGAGTTGAAAGGTTTTTACCTCTTTCATTTTTAGGAATGAAATAGAACCTTATTCCCAGATTCTCATCTGAATCTATCTCCTTATTCCCATATACTACAAGTAACAAAATATCATTCTTATACTCATTAATAATCTTGTCTTTTACTATTTCTAGTATTTTCTTATCTCTCCTCATATTAACCTCCTAATAAGTTGTAATTTCTTGAAATAATTATGGATCCATCTATTTCATACTTTTATTATATATATCTCATCTAATTAATTATATAGATAGATCTTTTATGGGTAATTCTATACATACTTTATCAGTTAATCTTGAGCTTTAAATTTATGGTAAAATATAAAAATGCATAAAGTATAACTCTATGCATAAGTCTATTGTTTATAAATATATTTCTTTAATCTATTATTATATGCAATTCTTGTCTTTGATAAATACTACAAAATCTCTATGTCTAAGGCATCAGGGACGGTTAATGTGAAAACAACCCCAATGCTTCACTAAATACATTACTATAAGTAATTTTTAATCTATTTCACAAAGTTTGTAAATATTTCTTCAAAGCCTATTTCTACTTCATTTATACTCTTGTATCTTTTTTCAATTCCCATAAGCTTTTTTAGGAATACGAGCTCCTTACTGCTTAAAACTAGTTCTTCATACCATGGCTTACTTTTCTTAGGTTTATCTATAAATGAGGTATAATAAAGATGTATCAAAAAATCTCCAAAGTAAGAAAAATCTATGTCTGCCTTGTATTTTTTATTATCAATCCACCTTGCCAATCCAAAATCCACTAAATAAATATGATTAGCATTAAATAAAATATTAGGAACCCTTATGTCTCTGTGTACTACTCCTTTTCCATGCAAGTAATTCATGATATTGATCAGTTGTTTTCCGATATAGTGTATTTCGTGTCTTGTAAATACGTTTCTTTGGTTAAAGATCATAGTTTCGAAGGTTGTTCCCTGCTTATATTCTAGTACATATCCTGTAAAATGAGCATTCTCTATCTTCCTTAAATATCTAGGTATTGCTTCATGCTTCAGAGCTTTTAGAATTTCTTCCTCATATTGCACCTTTATAGGATTTTCTTGATACAATTTTTTCTTAAGCTGTTTAAGTATGTAAAGGTTTTTATCATCAGTTATAAGGTAGCATATTCCATACCTACCCTCTCCTACAATTTTAACTATCTTGAAACCTTCAAAATACTGTCCCGGTAAGTATTTAATATCTGTATCAAACAGCTTAATAAGCATATTCTTAACTGGAATGCCGCTTTTTACGGTGTTTATGGTGGTGCTTTGAAGAGCAGTATGAGCTAGAAGAACTAGAACTTGAACTAGAACTTGTACAACTCTCTAAATAACGGAATGCATTTAAAAATATTCCAAAAATGTTCCACCAAGATCTATATAAACGCTTATAATGCCTGCTTCCTCTTCTATTGCAGCAGTAGTGCCCATTTGAACTTGAAGAAGATGATGACGAGCCCATATTTATCCACCTACCTCACTTTTATACACTCATACCATCATTATATACACCTGAAGGAGTAAAAGTACCAAATTACATATGTATAGGAGGTCTACTGGCTCTTGTTTATGTTAAAAACTATAAGTAACATAATATATTTCTAGAATACACAAAATCTAAAATAGCATTCACTTAATAATTACATGAAGATATCAATCATTAGATAAATGCCATATGTTTAAAAAACCGTCGTCATTTATGGTAAGGCTCACCCTTAATAATCCTAAGTCCCCTATACACCTGCTCCAACAAGAAGCGCCAGGGACGGTTCTTTTTGCTTATTAACTATTGCCCTGACACATATGAAGCTATTGTAATAGTCTTGAGTAACAAAAGATTTAAATTCATCAGTATACTTTTTAATCATCATATCATTACTTAATTTGATTATATCTTACTGCCCACTTTTTATATGCTTTTAGAATGTCAGACTATCTTTCATTTCCCACAAAATCAAAAAGAACCGTCCCCAGCGCTTTCTATGCCAAATACATTTACTAACTATATTTTAAACAAAAATTATGGAATGTCAAAGCCTCAGTTCCATCATTTGTCCAGCATTATAGCTGGATTAGAAGAAAAAAGTGCCTGGGAAAGCGCTAAAAAAGTTGTCACATTTGAAAAATCTATGTTTATTGGGAATAGTAAATCATTGCATAGCGTAATAAAATCCTATATATTGTACTGTAAAGCTTAGAATTTTAAAATATTAATGTAGTGTATTTCAGCACTTTCTCTGCACCATATATCTTTATAACTCATAACATCATTTTCCTAATGAGATTTTCACTTATCTAGTGTTATAGCTACTTCTGAACTAATTATATTAAGAATTTTGTATTTAATTGTATCATTGAATATAATATTTCTCTGTAAAAAACTTCACTTAAATCTGTATAATCTCCTTCTAAATCTGCCTTTTTCAGAGCATCATAGTATTTTTCTTTTCTATCATATTTAAGATATACTGGGGGAAGCTTTTTTATTTTAAATAACCAATTAAGCATAACTCTAGATACTCTTCCATTACCATCTGAAAAAGGATGAACTACTGTAATCTTATGATGTATTTTTATTACTTCATCAATATATTGAGAAACTGATAACTCATCTTTTACATTTAACAAACTTTTTATTGCATTATCAATATTGACTATTTCTTTGGGAACCATATGCCAATCTACTGTCTCAAACTTAGCACTAATGACAAAGTTATTGTTTGTCCTAGTGCCCCCAGCTAATTCAGGATAAGGTGCATATTGAAATAGCGTCTTATTTAAATTTAGCATTTTATATCCTGATATATCATCGTTAGTTTCAATCATGTAATCGTACATAGAAGCATGTCCTGCTACTTCAATAATTTCCTTATATTCAGATTTACAATAAACACTATCTTGCTTTTTCATTCTTAAATCAGCTAAAATCTCTGCTACATCTTCGTGTTCAATATTATTACCCTCAATTTTGTTTTCATTATATATAAAGTCATTCTTGAATCTATACCATATAACATTGTTCTCAATCTCAAAAAAATATGAATATGAGTCAATTATATTCTTTACCAAAATAGGATCATATTTTCTTAGATTTAAACTTAATCTCTGAGTGTCTGGCTTATATTTACGTATTCTTTTTTTTAACTTATCTGGATTAATATCTCCATTTATCATATTGAATTGATATGCAAGTGTAAATACACATGATTCAAAACTAACTCCAAAGTAATCTGAAATCATAAGCGCACTATCCAAACTTACATAACCAGCTTCAATATAAGTGCATGCTATCGCAGAAAGATCCTTCTTTGGCATTAATAGCTCACTGGCAAATCTGTCCGCAAATGCCTCTCTAGGACTCTTTTGCCTACCATTAATAGGGCATATGGATTCATCTTTATCTTTAATATGATGACATAATTCATGTGCGGCTGTGAATCTCTGTCTATAGATTGGTCTATTTATATTTATACCCACTATTGGTATATCATTCTGATCTTCGGGTACAAGATAAATACCCTCTAGATCCTTGAAATCCCTAAATTGAAATATTACGCCAAATTCATTAAGTAACCTAAAGGGATCTATAGGATAAGAGGGCTTTTCTGTCTTAAAATATATTTCTAATACCTTACTTGCAAGAGCTTCTGGAGAACTAAAATATGGTGAAAAATCAAATACCCTAGCCATCTATCTAATACTTTCCTTAAACTTTTTCTTAAAGTTTATTAAATTTAATATCTCTTTTTTATCTATTTCAGAAAGTTCCGAAAACGTTCTTGCAAACATTTTAACGTCTTTGTCTTTATCTACTCCGTACATTAGTTCATCCATTGTAACTCCATATAACTCGGAGAAAAACTTTAATTCTTCCGATGTAACTTTTCGTGTTCCAAGCTCTATAGCAGTAATTGTTGTTCTATTTACTTGTAGTAAATTGGCCACGTACTCTTGTGATAAATTTAGATTTTTTCTCGCATCTTTTAAACCTTCATGTAAATTTTCATGCATATAAATCAACCCCTTGATAATAGTATAACCATAATGTTAGATTTATACAACATAAATTGTCAGATTTTCTAACATTTTTTTATAGACCTATATAGCTATATTAATATATGTATTGATTCATTGTTTTTTTGTCCAGATAATATACAGAATTGTGGCTAAAGATTGATTATATGACCCTACTACAATCCTTTTCTTCTTATATTTAGTAATGTTCTTTCTCTCGAAAACTACATTGAATTTTAATTATACTTTTATATGCTTTATTACCTGATTAAAAATTAACAACATCAATATATCATTAGTTTATAACTAAATATATACATGCAAGTTAGTAAACAGATATTAGTAAATACAAAGTATAGCTCATATTTACTCCATAATTATATTATTAAGTAAAACGGTTTTCTACCTTTACCGCTACTTATGATAAGGCTCCCCCCTTAATAATCCTAAATCCCCTATACACCTGCTCCAACAATATCACCCTCATTAGCTGATGAGGAAACGTCATAGCAGAAAAGGACAGATGGTAATCTGCCCTTTTTAATACTTCTTCACTTAAACCTATGGAGCCGCCTATGACAAAGGCTATGTTGCTTTTGCCCCTCAGTCCTAAGTCACTTATAAGCTCCGCGAACTTCTCAGATGAAAGCTGTTTGCCTTGTATTGCTAGCGCTATAACATATGTGTCATCTCTTAGCTGCTTTAGTATTGCCTGACCTTCCTTATACCTTACTGCCGCTTCCATGGCTTCACTCATATTCTCAGGTGCTTTCTCGTCAGGTACCTCAATTATTGTCCAGCTTGCAGTATTTTGTAAGTCTGGTGGCATACTCCTGTATTGCTTCCTTTAGATACTTTTCCTTCAGCTTGCCTACCGAAACCACGGTTATGTTAGTAAGATAAAGAAAGTGGCAGAACTAAAGTATTTAATCTAACTTATAAGTATCCCTCTCCCCACTATATCCGCAAACTCCCATACGTGGTGAATTTGTAATATTTATTACATAAGCTTCTTCATCCTCATAATCCTCCATACACTTTTCACAAAGAGGTGTGTAATCGCTCCATTCACTTTCCATTGCTATGTAAAAAGCTTTTTCTCCACACTTCTCACAGATATATTCCTGCATATTATTTCTTGCAAGCAGTGTAATTTTATCCTTTGTGGCAATTCCACTGTATTTTTCTACTACTTCAAGCCTTAAAGTAGTTGTACTTCCAAAATCATAGTCATATTTAAAGACTAATCCTACTCTTAATACATCTTTTAATTTAGATTCGCTCATATTATTTACTTCTCTTCTAAACAAACCATAACCTTCATAGTCTATATCATCTTCATAGTCTATATTATCTTCATAAAAAGTATCACCTATATTAAATGCACTTAAATGATTACAGCATTCTAACCAGATATCTCTTAAGAAAGAATCTAAATCACTTAAGGTAGCATTGTCTTTTACTTGTATATACAGCCAATAGTCTTTATTATAAAAGCCTTCTACCTTTATCATAAAATAATTAGTTTTTCCTTCACCCCCATTATTGCATTTAAGTACGTGAGTTTTCATTGCACCTTTTCCTAATTCTTTTTGCAAATATAACATCTCCCTTTTGCAGCTGCTGTTCTTGCCATTTTTTCCATCTCCCATTTCATAATAAATTCATATTTTTCAAAATTAAACAATATATCATTACGGTAAGTTCTTCCTCTTCCAAGTGATTTAGATAGCTTACCGCGGTTTCCCTGGTGCTTAATCTTCTAAATATTATAAATTCTTTTGCCCAATTCTATTAAAGCTAAAAGAGACCTTGCTCATAGTTCTCCTTTGGATAAAGCTCTTTTAATTCCAAAAATTTTTTATGCATGACTGGAATTGTTTCTTCACCACCTATATGTCCTATAACAATACATACTAAAGATAAGGTATATGGATTTCTAATTTCATTTAAAATATCCATAAGATTGTTTAAATAACTCTTCTTACATTTAGGAATAATACTTACTGCATGCTCAATAAATACATCGTTACCACTTCTAACAAGCAATTCAATAATTCTTTTAACTAATTCTTCCTCATACTCCAACACTTTATCTCGTAAAATAGTATTGTTAATTGAATCACACTTACCCCTAAGCATTTTCAATATTATTTCTGGATTGGTTTCTTCTTTTATTCTCAATGCTTCGTCTTCAGCACGGTCAGTCAATCCATGGACATAATTTTTAGCAAGCTCCTCTATTTCAGGCATTAATATTGATGAATATATCAACTTCTGTGCAGTTAACTCCTTAACTGGATTGTCTCTAAAAAATCTTTTATTCAGTAGATGTTTATACATGAATATTACCTGTCCTTTCTAATCAAAATAAATAAACTTTATTTTCCTCTATTAAGAAAACTTATTATTTCCAAAGAATGTTTTCACTTATGGTACGGTTCACCGTTAATAATCCTAACTCCCCTATACACCTGCTCCAGCAATATCACCCGCATTAGCTGATGAGGAAACGTCATAGCAGAAAAGGACAGATGGTAGTCTGCCCTTTTTGATACTTCTTCACATAAACCGATAGAACCGCCTATGACAAAGACTATGTTGCTTTTGCCCCTCAGTCCTAGGTCACTCATATTCTCTGGCACCTTCTCATTAGGCACCTCAATTATGTCTATACAGAAGCACCGGGGACGGTTCTTTTTGCTTATTAACTATTGCCCTGACATATATGAAGCTATTGTAATAGTCTTGAATAACGGAAGGTTTAAATTCATCAGTATACTTTTTAAGCATCATATCATTACTTAATTTGATTATATATTACTGCCCACTTTTTATATTTGTTTTGTCCTATTTGCTATAATATTTTTGTTTTGGACTTTTTGGCTTATCAGGTATAGTCAGCATTATCATATTACTTTCTATAAGTGGTTTAAGTATCTTTGCTCTAAAATATTCTCTATCTTTTATATTTATAAACTCTTGCATTTCAAGCCTTGTTCTAGGCACTTTACAAAAATTAATTAATTTTTCTAATCTATCATAATCTTGCTGGGTATCTTGCTGAGTATCTTGCTGGGTATCTTGCTGGGTATCACTATCTTTTATTTTAAAAGCAATTTTAAATATATCTTCTTCAATGATTTCAGGTTCATATCCAAAATAAGCCTTTCCGTACTTGTGAATATTTCTAACACCTGAACCCAATTCATCAACTAAACCCATTTCTTTGAAGATGGTTCTACTCCAAGGATTTCTCCATTGTCTTTTACACCTAATAAAATTTCACCACCGCTTCTATTTAAAAAGGTACAAACAGTATCAAAAACATCTTTGTTAAGCTTGTTTTTACTCTCCTTAAACTCAACTTTTATTCCTTCACCCTTTTTAATGGTATTTAGAATTTTTGAAATCACGCTCATACCTTCTCTCTATAACATTTAATTACTATTATATTACCATAGTATTACCATTTACAGTATAAAAGTATATTTCTCAGAACTATTTAGTTTAATTTTAGTAACAAATTGATAGTTCGGGTATCTGACAGCTGTAAGTTTTTAAAGTGAAAGAAGTATATGAACTGGATTTAAATTCTTTTTCTTTTCAAAAATGCCTCTTTTAATATTTCGTATTGCGAAGAAGCACCAGGGACGGTTAATGTACATAGTCACAAAAGTGCTACAATTCTCTGTACTCAAAGACAATTTAGCCATGTTCTAAAACGGAGTATATTAGTATCTCCAAACCGTCCCTCGGCTTTGTCCTGCATTATCATTATACAATAGCACTATCTCATAGAAAAACCTTTTATGCGCCACTCGAGTTTGTTTTCATCCATTCTCCTGTGTCAAGCCTTGTCATGGTTGTTCTTTTTGCTTATTAACTATTGCCCTGACACATATGAAGCTATTCTAACAGTCTGAATAACGGAAGGTTTAAATTCATCAGTATACTTTTTAACCATCATATCATTACTTCATTTGATTATATATTACTGCCCACTTTTTATATGCTTTTAGAATGTCAGACTATCTTTCATTTCCTGCAAAAGCAAAAATAACCGTCCCCAGTGCTTTTAAATTCTTTGTATTTTCTTATTAAATAAAATGTTTAATTAAACCTATAATCTCATAATAGTAATCAAAATAATTCTGTATGCTATTATTTAAAATTGTGAATTATTCTGTTATACGTATTAAAGAAACTCATCTTTGCTTCTACATAACCTATTAATTGTTCACAAGTCTAGTAGTTTTGTAGTGTATCTAATTCATAGTAGATTCTATTGCATTTAGAATTACTAATTTTAGTAATTCTAAATCATCTTTATCTTTTATGTTTTTTATTTTAAGAATTTTCCTTATAGTTTCAGAGGAAAAATTCTTATATAGCTTCGCGATTGCATTATTAAGAAATGCTGTAGTTATTAATCTTAATCCTATAAAATCTAAGAATATTTCAACATTCTGATTCTGATTAATTCTGCCCTCTATTTCTTTAAAAATTAAATCACCTTGTTCATTATCAGAAGCAAATTCTGATTTAATAATATCTTTTATTATTAATTCTTGCATACTACTATTTTCACCCCTCAATCATGCATTTATTTCTAATATCCATCAATAAGTTAAACACCATATACATATGCATCTTCCCTATATTATTTTCAAAATATGTTTCTTTTGTAACTGTAATTTGAGAAAAATCCTTTTCTAATAACATACCCACTAAGTAATAATTCTTATATTTTTTATCTTTGTCTAAAATTTTGATCTTATCACAAATATATTTAATATTTTCTAAAGTTATGTTTTTTATTTTCTCAAAGCTAATAGGATTGGATATTAATGTTTTTTCGAACAATAACTTATCATATATATGTTCTTTGCAGAAATTAGTGAATATTGCGACATTATCCTTGTATTTAGTATTATATTTTTCGTCATTTTCCTTACTTTTTATTCTAGTTGACGAATAAATAATTCCCTTAAGACCTCTTTTTTTTACTATTTGAGCTAAAAGTTGTGGTATAACATATTCCTCACAAAACGAGAATCCATTATGTTCTTTTCTTTTCTCAAAACTACATATTGATGATAATATAAATTTATAAAATTGCTTCTTGAAATCTTCAATTATTATGGTTGATTTTTCATTGCCATCTACAACAATATCATTTAAAGGATTGTAGCCGAAGTACTTATAAAACTCATTTCTTAAATCGTATACAATAAATTCATCCTGAAACTTATACGTTGAAATCTTAATAGAATTAAAATTATTAAAATCCATATCTAATTCAGAAAGCACATCATATATAGAAAGTCCTAAGTATACTAATGGTTGTCCTGTTAAGCTATATCTCTGATTAGAAATAAGATATCTCTTATTAAAAGGTATATGAAACATGTCCCAAGGAGTTAATATATTATCAGACCTACGGCCTCTAAAAAATATATACTCACTTATGTCAACACTAAACTCTAACACTCCATACTTTTCCAAAATCTCCTCTAGTAATTTTAATGCACATTCACCCTTTGTATTTATCCAGGAGATATATGATTCCACTATTTTATCAAAAAATTCCTCTACTTCTTCCAATTTTATTTGATTAAATAAACTTAATATTAATTCTCCATAATCATGTCCTTTATGTACCGCACATAAACCTTTATCGTTTTTTATTAACTTAATTTCAGAAATAAAAGCATACTTATATCGCTCCAATGCTTCTTCATATTTTTCACTTTGGAGTTGACAGAAATTTCTTAGATTTTCTTGATAATTATCATGCAAAAAATCAATTACACATTCCATAAGCCACCTCCTAATAATTCATCAATACTAATAACTTGTTTACTAACAATATTACTATTTTGTGATTTATCCATAAGTTGTATTTTAAAGGTAATTATAGTACCGGGAAATGCACTATGCATTTCACTAGCATTTATTGCTCCATTTTCTTCTTTCCAGTAACCTCTTCCAGATGCAATATAAAAGGCTCCATTATACTTATTAACAAATTCTCTAGAAGTATAAAGCCCTAACCCCCCTACTTCATCTGGTATTCTAGTTGAACTGTTTTTTTTAACTGCCCAATTGATAGCTTCTATATCTGTATTAAATATATATCTATTTTTTAGCTCAATATTTTTCCTTATTGTAATACCATGATTGGATATGCTAAAATACAACATTTTTTTCTCTGGTAAATAGTATCCACATGTCATTACTTCTCTTGATTTTGTATGCATCTTTACATTAATAAACATTTCACTTATTACTCTGACTAATGATTTCAAGTCATATTCAAATCCAGCATCCTTTAAAAACCCACTTAATTCATCTATTAGATATCTCTCAAACTTATCCTTTTCGCTTACATTAAATGACTCATAAGAAATATAAGTAGACTCATAATTCGAACTATTATTTAAATGTATTCTCGATAAAAAATTATTATTTGAAAGAACTCTTAATAACCTACTTGGAGTGTTATTAAGATAAACTTCATTACCTTTCAATTTTATTTTTTCTATTATTAATCCCAACGGGGAGCATAAGTTCGAATCAATCCAATTTGTATTTGATAAGTCTAAAATAATAATAGTATTCCTTCTATTTTTTAGGGAATGCCAAAAATTAGATAAAAAAACGATGGCTTTATTATTATTAGTTAACTTTTTGGGAAAGTCTACAATAATTTCTTCTATTTAAATCATCTCCTGCTTATAGATAATTATAGTTATTACATAATTATAACATTTTTAATATCTTAATTGAAGAATTTGAAAAAATTCCTCTCACTTTTTGAATTTCAATTTGATGTATTAAAGATGATTAATTATACTTTTGATTTTATTGAATTTAAGTTTAAATTCAATAAAATATTAAGCATTACTAAAGCTTATATACTATTATTATATACTTAGATAATGTAAACAAAATGAAGACTTAAATGTGATTAAATTACAGCTTAACCGCCGTCACTTATGATACGGCTCCCCCTTAATAATCCTAAACCCCCTATACACCTGCTCCAACAATATCACCCGCATTAGCTGATGAGGAAACGTCATAGCAGAAAAGGACAGATGGTAATCTGCCCTTTTTAATACTTCTTCACTTAAACCTATGGAGCCACCTATGACAAAGGCTATGTTGCTTTTGCCCCTCAGTCCTAAGTCACTTATAAGCTCTGCGAACTTCTCAGATGAAAGCTGTTTGCCTTGTATTGCTAGAGCTATAACATATGTGTCATCTCTTAGCTTCTTTAGTATTGCCTGACCTTCCTTATACCTTACTGCCGCTTCCAAAGCTTCACTCATATTCTCTGGTGCCTTCTCATCAGGTACCTCAATTATGTCCAGCTTGCAATACTTTGTAAGTCTAGTGGCATACTCCTGTATTGCATCCTTTAGATACTTTTCCTTCAGCTTTCCTACCGAAAATACGGTTATGTTCATGTTATTCCTCCGGTTTTGCTACCAATGTAATCTCTGTCTCATACGTCTTGTTTTCTCTTAAATATCTTACTTTTAAAACGTCTCCTGGTTTATAGTTATATAGTATTGTCTTAAACTTTATCATTGTATTTACTTCTGTATCATTTAAATGAGTTATTACATCCTCAGCCTTAAGCCCAGCCTTGTCAGCAGGAAGCCCCTGTATAACTGAGGTTATATAAATACCCTTCTCAATCTCTATATCTGTATCTAAATATCCTGCTATTTCTCTGTCTAGCAAGCCTATTCCTATATATGTCGCATTAAATTCGCCATCTTCAATAAGTCCTTTTATTATTGGCTTTGATATATTTATTGGTATCGCGAAGCCTAAACCTTCTGCTGATGCCTTTGCTGTATTAATCCCTATTATCTGACCTTGACTATTGATTAATGGACCACCGCTGTTGCCTGGATTTATAGCTGCGTCTGTCTGTATGAGATCTTCCATTATATCTGATTGACTTATTCTTATGCTTCTATTTAAACCTGATATTATACCTTGTGTTACAGTTCTTTCATACCTTAGTCCCAAAGGATTGCCTATAGCAATGGCAGTCTCTCCAACTTCTATAGTATCAGAATCGCCTAGCTCCACAATAGGAAGATTTGTAGCATCTACCTTTACTACCGCCATGTCAAGAGTAGTATCCTTCCAAAGCACTTTCCCAGGCATTTCTTTTCCGTCCTTAAAATATACAGTAAGCTCTGTGGGATTTGTACCCACTACATGAGCGTTGGTAACAATATATCCATTTGGATTTATAACAAAACCTGAACCTACACCCTCAGTTGGTCTTACGAAACCAAACATATCAGCCTCTGCTGTAATAGTGCTTATACCTACAACCGCAGGTGTAACCTTTTCAGCAACAGCTGTTGCTGTTGTGACATTATCCTGTGTTTTTATAACAATCTGCTGACCTAGCTGTGTATTGCCTCCATTGTTCTCAGGGTAAGGTATCACCTTGCCATACAAAAAAGTAGGGGCTATAGCTGCCATTATAAATCCACCTATAAGAGCTCCTATAAGTCCCATTGCCAAATAAGATAATCCTGAGGGTCTTTTATAAGTCTCCCTCTTGGGATTGCTTGTCTCCTGTACAACTGGGTTTATTATTGGCTGCTCCACTGATCTTTCTTCCACAACATTCTCAATGTCTTGTTGTTCTTCTTGGTTTTCATTTTTATTTATTTCGTTTCCAAAATCATCCATATCCAAAACCTCCCATCCATGTGTTCATCTAATCATACATATTATTCATAATTATTTGGCAATCCATGCAACTATAATCGTCAGGTCATCTAATTGTTAATTTAATTTTAAATTATAAATATTATTAAACTATGTTGGATTTGTGTTGGATTTGTGAAACTTACATTTTATTCAATCTCGTAGTATTTGCTTACTCCCTTTCTAGGTGCTACATTCAGCTCAATATCCTTACCTATTTTTACCTTGTTCTCTTCTAAAATACTCTTTACAGTCTCATAGGCAAGCTCAGGAAAATTGTTTTCCTTACTAAGGTGTCCCAAAAGTATCTTGTTAACTCCTGAGTCCAAAAGTTCAAGTACTGCTTTGCCTGCCGCTTCGTTGGATAAATGACCTACGTCGCTTAGTATACGTCTTTTTAAAAAATAAGGATATTGTGATACTTTAAGCATTTCTATATCATGGTTTGCCTCTAACAGCACCATGTCAGATGCTTTTATATTACTTTTTACCTCTTCGCTAAAGTATCCCAAATCAGTTGCAATACAAACCTTTCTGCTGCCTTTCATGAAGCTAAAACCTACTGGCTCTGCCGCATCATGAGGAATATTGTATGACTTTATACCAATTTCATTAATTTCAAAATCTGTGCCTGTATCAAATAGCTTTATGTTCTCTGATTTTATCTTACCAATACTATCTCCAATGCCTTCCCATGTTTTAGAGTTTGCATATATAGGTATGTTAAGCTTGCGAGATACTACTCCTATTCCCTTAGTGTGATCTGAGTGCTCATGAGTAACCAATATGCCCTTGATTGTAGTAGTGCATACTCCAATATTCTTAAGTCCCTCAAATATTTCCTTGCCGCTTACACCACAATCTATTAAAAGCCCGGAGCTATCGTTGCCTACATATATACAGTTGCCACTGCTGCCACTGGACAATGAACAAAGTCTTATACTCATTTCTGCCTCCATAAACAAAGGCAATTTAATAATAAATTGCCTTTTCTATATCTAATCTAATTCTACTCTTTTTACACTGGCTCCCAAGCTTATTAACTTGTCTTCCAAAAACTCATAACCTCTGTCTATATGCTTTATATTGCCTATTATGGTTTCTCCAGTTGCCACCAAGCCCGCTATTACCATTGCAGCACCAGCTCTTAAATCTGTGGAATAAACTGAAGTACCCAAAAGCTCGCTGTTGCCTTCTACTACTGCAACTCTATCTTCTACTTTTATTTTTGCACCCATACGCTTTAATTCCTCTACATATTTAAATCTGCCTTCCCAAATACTTTCGGTTACTATGCTTGTCCCTTCTGCTGTTGAAAGTAATACCGTCATAGGCTGTTGTAAATCTGTGGGAAATCCCGGATATGGCAGTGTTTTTATATTAACTGCCTTTGGCTTTTTATCGCATTTTACTCTTACTGAGTCCTCATATTCAAATACTTCAATACCCATTTCCTTCATTTTTGCAGATATTGCTTCTACATGAGTGGGTATAACATTTTTCAGTGTCACATCTCCTCTTGTTGCTGCTGCAGCAATCATGTATGTACCCGCTTCGATAAAATCAGGGATAATCGTATGCTCACAGCCTTTAAGTTCATTGACACCTTTAATCTTTATAATGTCAGTTCCTGCACCCTTGATGTTTGCACCCATTGCATTTAAAAAGTTTGCTACATCAACTACATGAGGCTCTTTGGCTGAGTTTTCTATTGTTGTCGTACCCTTTGCCAAACATGCTGCCAACATTATATTTATAGTAGCTCCCACGCTTGCAAAATCAAGATAAATTGGTGTTCCTATTAGTTCCTTTGCTTCTGCTTTTATAATGCCATGCTCTATAGTAACTTTTGCCCCCAAGGCTTCAAAGCCTTTTATATGCTGGTCTATTGGTCTTACACCTATATCACAGCCTCCAGGAAAGGGTGCCTCAGCTTTTCCAAATCTTCCAAGCAAAGCTCCTATAAAATAATAAGATGCTCTCATTTGTTTTGCTTCTTCAAAATCAGCACTATAGCTGTTAATCGTTGCGCCGTCAACATACATGGTATCACTACCCTCCATATTAACCTTTGCACCTAGCTTAGTAAGCAAATCCTTAAGATAATATACATCCTTTATGTTTGGAAGATTTCTGATAATACATTTGCCTCCGCATAATACTGCCGCAGGTATAACTGCCACTGCCGAGTTCTTATTACCACTTATATTTAAAATGCCTGTTAGCTTTTTTCCACCTTCAATAATAATTTTTTCCTTCAATCAATACGACCCCTTACGTATATATTTTATAATGCATTAACTTTATATCATGCACAAATTAATAATCAACATTCAACTAATAATATTATAGCATTGTTTTAAATAATTGGTAGTGAAAAGAATAAAAAAAGGCTCACTCCAATATTTGTTAAATTAGAAGTGCCTTTCTATTCTTATTGAACTTTTTCAATTTTTTCGTTGTATGCATTTATATAAGTTTGACCTTTATCCGATATTATTACCCACATCGGAGATACAGTTCCATCAACAGGCGTATTTCCTTGAATATCTTTATATCCATCTATATTGAAGTAATATCCCTGCCTTATTTGCTTTACAGTTATAACTTCTTCCGCTTTTTTATCTTCAAACGCCTTTAACAAAGCCACTACAGGTGTAGTTATATTATAGCTTTTATCAGGCTTTATCCATTCAAACCAATTTATTCTTGCCTCTAATACTCCTTCTTCTGTTACTATTATTTCAATCTTACTGTCATCTACGGGTATGTTTTTATACTTCTGACCCAAAACCATTCGTACATATCCATTTTTTACCTCTTGAAGTTTAACATACTTATTACTGGTACCAAGTTTCAAGCTCTCAATAAATATGTTCGCATTATTTAAGCACTTTTTTTTATTTACTTCGCCCTGATTTATTTTTATAGCATCATTTTTATAATAAAAATAAATATCATTCTTAACTTCAACTAATATATTTTCATTAATTACAGAATAGCCATCAGCAAGCATGGTAAACTTTACATCCTTATCATTAAAAAACTGTTGTTTTACTCTCTCAATTTTAAATTGATTATATTTTACTTTAAGTGACGGAATAGTTTTTACTCTATCTGGTATCTCTACCTCAAGCTTAATATTTTTACTCTCAATATACTTTTGTACTCTTTCCAATTCCTGTTTGCTCATATAAATAGTCTGGTTTCTGTTAGCTGCAATTAATTGATAGGAGAGAAAACCGTTTATCATAAGAAACATTATTATAAGTATGGTTTTTGCCCTTTTCCAGTCCATATGCATTCCCTCCTTAAAAACTACTGTTCACCAAGTATTGCGCCTTCTTCTGCGCCAATAATATATGTTTTTTGATTTGTAACTTCTACGTCACTGATGTTGCTTTTTATATCAACATTTACCACCCATACAGGTATCAGCTCGTCATCTCCATAATATGCTAGATATAAATCGTTTATTTTGGTAATAGATTCTGAATTTTTTATGTTTAGATAATTGTCCAATCCGCCCTGTACCATATCAAGTATTTCATCAAAGGTCATTATTTGTACCGTTTCCACTTCTTGAACAATCTTTCTGACATTTCGTTTGTATCTCTTCACTTCTTGACCTACTATTTCAACCTCAATAGCACTTTTGCTTGATTCTGTTTCAGTTATCACAGGCATACCGTTATATCTATAGTCAAACCTTACTATATAGGAGTTTCTCCCCCCTTGTGGCCTGCTTTCTACTTCAGAGAGATAAAAATCTCCATCAAACCCAAAATGCTTACTTATATATGAAATCGCGATATCTATGGCTTCTACCATGTCTGTATTTCTTATATCATCCGAGGTAACGTTGTACTTATAATACTCAAATACGCCATCAGCATATACCTTTACCGTTTCTTCTTCCCTATCTGAAAAAGTCACTGTACCATCTATATCGCTTATACTGCTAATCTTATCGCTTTCATCATTAAAAAGCTCTGCTACCTTACCGCTTAACTCAATATTCGTCTCTACCTCTCTCTTTACTGTCAGCACCGGCATTGACACGATGGATACAGGTGCAATTGCATATTCACCGTAAATATGGAAGTCTTCTTCATTAAAAACATTTAAAGATACATATGCAAAGTCTTCTCTAAGCTTTATCTCTGCTATTGTGTTTTCTAGTGAATTAGACATTCTTACTGCAGTAAATTGGTGTATAACAGCTTTGCTCTGGTCTATTATATATATCTTATTATCAATTGGAGATATTATGATAGAAGTTACTTGCCCTACATCGTTCCATAGATTTTCTTCTACATTAAAAAGGCTCTTTATATATTCAAGCTTAAAAGGAGCATTAAAAATAAGCTCAACAGTATTTCCCTCTCTAACCTTTTGAAGCTGATCTATTCCAATATTGCTTACTGTATAGTTTTCTTTATTTATCAATAAGTCTTTAATGATTTCATTGGAACCCTTTAATATGCTGCTGTAATAAGCATGGTTTTCTTGATTGTTAAATAAAAGCGTATAATTTTCGTCCATATGGACAACCACCTTGTTTGGTTTAAGCAAGTTTTCCTTTTCGTAAGTAGTCATAAGCTGATATGGAGTCTTGTCTTTTGATGGCATAACAAAAAGACCCTCAATGGAAATATCAAACCATATTCGGGTCGTTAAAACAAAACTCATTATTACTAAAGAAAAAAGTGCAAATGATTTAAAACGTTCAGTATTCAATATAATCACCTTATATTAATAAACTATTTCTTTAAGTTCTTCATTATGATACTGTTTATAAAATCGGTTAATTCGCTCATTTGAACAACCTCTATATCTATAACCTCATCTTTTATATTTCCAGCTTTGTCTACCGCTCGAATGTTTATCCTGTTTTTTCCAATATTGAGAGAGACAGGCTTTGCGAATATTTCAGATGCCCCTACTTCCCAGTTATACTTTTCCTGCATAATCCATTGTCCATTAGAGCCATTATCGTATATCTTTTTCTTTGATAATATACAGCTATCTTCATCAGTCCTTAACCAAAAAATTGTCATAGTAATTTCTGAACCATCTTCAGCTCTTCCCGAAATAACTTGATTTTTTTCAAAGGTTTTGGTACCGTCTAAATTTTTTGTAAGTTGGAATGTTGTTGCGTCCAGTCTTCTTGATAGGCTACGATTGGGCTCTGCAAAAACTGCAGTGTTCAATGTAAGCATAGCTATAATTAGAACTGCCGGTAACACAATTTTCTTAAACATTGGAGCTTCCCCCTAATATGAATAGTTTTCCCTTATAAGCATTAATTCTATATTCATATTATACAATCAAAATATTACAAAGCCATTACAAGCTAATTAAGGTTATTTTACATTAATGCTACCATATACCATATGCTTCTATTGCTTTTGTATATTATACAATGGGAAGACTTATAAACACTTGTGTTCCATGTCCATATTCACTTTGTATTTTAATACTTCCATTATGTGCTTCTACTATTTGTTTTGCTATTGATAAGCCTAGACCAGTTCCTCCAAGCATTCTGGAACGAGCCTTGTCAACTCTATAGAAACGTTCAAAAAGTCTAGGTAAATCCTCCTTGGGTATGCCTATTCCTGTGTCTATCACAGAAATAATGACTTTATCCTTCTCACTTGCTATTCCTAATTCAATCTTACCATTTTCTGGTGTATATTTTATTGCATTGCTTAGTATGTTTACAATAACTTGTTCTATTCTATCCTTATCTCCTATAATAACAGGTATATCTATATCTCCGTTAAACTCAAGAATTTGATTCTTCTGCTTAGCAGAAATATTCATCTTATATGTGCAGTCACTGACAACCTTGTAAATGTCTATCTGCTTCATGTTCCACTGCATATTGTTATATTCAAGCTTCGATAACTGTAGCAAATCCTTTACCAGTCTTGTCATCCGCTCAGATTCACTATCTATTACCTTTAGGAAGCTTATCGTATTCTCTTTGTCCTCTACGGCTCCATCAAGTAGTGTTTCTGTGTAGCTCTTTATAGTAGTAATAGGTGTTCTTAGCTCATGAGAAACATTAGCTACAAATTCCTTCCTCATTTTATCTAGTCTCTCCTGTTCAGTAACATCCTGAAATACTATGATTGCCCCTATGGTCTCGTTCTTATCGTTTCCAAAAAGCACCACACTTGTTTTGATTACCTTGTCATTTACTGACAACATAGTATTTGCCTTTTCACTATCATTAAAAAGTTCTTCAAGGGTTATACTCCAGCCCAACGCATCTGATATTTGATTAAAGGTTTTATCCTCAATATCTTCCTTAGATATCTCAAATATATCATAAACAGCAGGATTGGTATGAATTAATAAACCTGTGCTGCTTACTGCTATGATTCCATCTGTCATACTGGTAAGTATGATACCCAGCTTGTTCTTTTCATTCTCTATTTCGTCCAAGGTAGTTTTTAGTCTATCCGACAGATAATTAAACATACGAGTCAGCTGTCCAATCTCATCATTGGATTTAACAGTAACAATCTGCTCAAACTCACCTTTTGCAAGCTTTTCTGCTTTTGAAGTTACTTCTTTGATAGGATCAGTAATAGTTTTTGCAAGTAAACTGCCAAGAAGTACTAGTTATAGCAAGTGCCCATAATGTAGCATACGTAAGTATGTTTTGTATTTTGTCTATGTTATCCTGTATCTCTGATAAATCTGCATTTAAATATATGATGCCCAGTAATTCATTGTTGGAGGAATATATAGGTACTCCTATACTTCTCGAATACTCGTTGCCTACCTCGTTTGGCATATCAACATCACGTTTTTGTTTTGTTACCTCATCAATCATAACATCAACCATGCTTCCGCCCTTGATATCTCTACTGCCAGCCTCCGCTACTAATTGTGAATCTTGATAAACCCTAACAGCGCTTATTAATTTGCCCTGCCCAAAGAACCAAGTTGTCACCTTCTCTTGGATATTCGGTGCTCCTGCCATCTCATCCTTCAACTGATCTGCGAGATAGTATGTTCTTGTCTTTATAGTAGATGTCAAGTTATAAAATTGATTTTCTTTAATCTCCTTTGTTACATATACTCCTATAATTGACATAGCCAACCATACAAGCAGAAAGGATATTATTACAAGCTTCCACTGTATGCTTCTTAACATTATGTTACATCCTCCTGAAGTAGTAGCCTACTCCCCTTTAGTCTGCACATATTTTGCATTGCTTGGATCATCTTCTATCTTTTCACGAAGTCTTCGTACTGTAACGTCCACAGTACGAACATCCCCATAGTATTCATATCCCCACACCTCTTCAAGCAAGGTCTCTCTGGAAAACACCTGCTCAGGATGCATTGCAAGATACTTAAGCAGCTCAAACTCTCTAAGAGTCAGCTCTATAACAGTAGTCATCTTTTCTAACCTCATATCTATTTAGATCTATAACAAGATTTCCCGATTTACAAGTTGTCCACTGCCTTCCATTCCACTGCTCATAAAGTTCACACGGCGAATGTTTGCCTTTACCCTTGCCATAAGCTCTCTAACACTAAAAGGCTTTGTCATATAGTCATCTGCACCAAGCTCTAGTCCCAGCACCTTATCTACTTCTTCTTCCTTTGCAGTAAGCATTATAATTGGAGTGCTTATACTCTCCCTAAGCTTCTTGCATACAGAAAATCCATCCATTATGGGCAGCATTATATCAAGTATTATTAGTCGGGCTTGTGTTCATAGGTCATATTGATGGCCTGTTGTCCATCCTCTGCTACAAATACCTTATAGCCTTCCTTCTCCAAATTGAATTTTATTATGTCAGATATTGGTCTTTCATCGTCAACCACCAGTATCTTATTTTCCATATATGCCACCCCTTTTTATTTAATGTCATGCTTGTCTTATCATGGCTTATAATACTACATATTGTTTATATTATATCATACCAATTCAGACATATAAAATAAAGTGGTATGAATAATTTTTGCTTCAAACAATATTTTCCTCTATTCTCATATAGGACTATAGTCCTATAAATATGAGACTATTTCCTTATACCAACTTTTTGACAATTGATTTACAATAAAAGTATCTCAATTATAATTATTTATATCCCCCCGGATATAGGAAAACAATTTGATTTTTGTTTTCTTTTTTTGTTTTTGTACAAGCTATAAGGTACTAATAATCCATATATCTTCCATCTAGTTTGCTGCGTAAACCTTTGAATCAATAAATTCATCTGCCGTAACTCCATACAGCTTTAAAAAAGCTGCATCTAAGTGCTCTCCACTTTTGAGCTCTTGCAATAGATGCTTCACACTATCCATTCCATAGTTATCAATCAGATACTTCGCCATATCAAAAGATTGCTTATAGGACTGTATCTCCTCAGCATACATAAATCCCTCTCTCATTTCCTCTGAATCAAAATATCTTTCATACAAAAAGCCATGCTGCCCATTCAGTACCATACATATTATATTCTTCATACAATGCTATACCTTCTGTAAGCCAAAGCTCAACATTTCCCCCTGTCAAATCATCTACGACTCTATGTGTGTATTCATGTAATACTGGACCGTTGTTTTCAAAAAACTTCAATTTGTTTTGTCCTTGATTCCCATATGCATTTGGAGATAATATGTGTATTGTACCCATGTTGTAGACGCCCATAACAGCTTGTCCCCGAACTGAGCTTTGATAGCTCCAAAGCTCTTCTTGATCCTTATAGACTATTATTGTTGTCTTATCCTCTGGCTTGTACCCAAATTCCTTATCTAATGCTAAGTAGCTTTTTTCAAACATGTTTGCAGTATCTCTTATAATATTTTCATCCTCTTCTCTGTATTTAATGATAAAGTGTTCTGTCTCATACTCCAAAAAATCCGAAGTAACTATTTGATTATCTTTAAATTGTACAAAAACCTTTAGAGCTTTATAGCCTTGGATTTTTGCAATATTAAATCCTCTATCACTTACAAGTAATCCAGTAGTAAAAATTGAAGCTACAAGAAATAAAATTATAATAAACTTTTTCATAATATATATCCTCGCTTTCTATTTATATATACAACACTAAACAATTTACTTTCATAAAATAGTGCCTTCTATCTAAAAGTGTAATTCCTTAAAGCATTAGACATATATTATACAGCTTATTTATGTAAACTTCATTGGAAGTTTGTGCATAAAAAAAACTATCTGTGTATATACAGATAGTTAATGACAACCGCTACAGCCTCCACAATTACCACTACTACAGGTAGATTTCCCACCGGATGCTCCCATTGTATTGCACTTGCCTTCAAACAGCTGCTGTACCTCATTGCCGCTGCACTTAGGACATACAACCTTATCCCTATTTGATGAATTCACAAGCTCAGTAAACTTTTCCCCACATTTTTGCACTTAAAATCAATTAAAGCCATTCTAACACCTCCAATATTAACAGCTTCTTGAACTTATAGCTAAGCCACGACTTATAGTCTTTATTATATTATATATACATTCACCAATATAATTCAATAAGCATAATATAGAATGTATAATACGTTTTGCACTTATTTTATCATAATGATTTAACTCTGTACTTTAAACAATATTATTTTAATTGGGGGATATGTATGAAGCTGATTAAAAAGCTAATAGCAGGTATACCTTTTACTACATATTCTAAAAAGGTTGACTTCGCTGTACAAAATATTTTAAATATCAAAACAGTAAAGCAAATTCCTATAATAATTCTGTTCCGCAAGGACGTAGATACTATTATAGAAGCACGCTTAAAAAGAATGGGAATGAAGATTAAATATACTCTACCTTTTATAAATGCAATTTGTGGTATGTTTCCCACATCAAAGTTTGGAAACCTTTGTGGAATATTAGAAGTTGACAAAATTTTTTATGATGCAAAAGCATATTTAATGGGCAATCATAATGAAACTAAAACTCAAGTTGACATAGAGCAAGGACAAAAAATAAAAGGCTCCTTCTTAAATGGTAAAGGTGTTACTGTAGCCTTTATTGATTCTGGTGTCTACCCTCACCCAGATCTCGTTCGTCCTCGAAATAGAATAGTTGCTTTTAAAGATTTTCTAAATGGTATTACTTCACCTTATGATGACAATGGTCATGGTACTGCCTGTATCGGTGCAGGTTTTGGAGCATCCATAGACGGTAAGTTTAGAACTGCTGCCTATGAAGCAAACATTGTCTGTGCAAAGGTATTTGATAGGTTTGGAGCAGGCTTTTACTCTGACATCTTAGCTGCTATGCAGTGGATAATTGATATAAAAGAAAAACAGGGCATAAAAATTGCTGTACTTCCCTTTGGAACTGCAAACTTTTCCAAGGATTTTGATTTACTAAGTCTTGCAGTTTTGAAGCTGTGGAAAAACAATATCTTTGTATGTACCTGTGCAGGCAACTATGGATCCTTTGAAGGCAGTATCACAAGTCCGGGAGTAAGTCCCTTTAGCTTTACCACAGCTGCATGCTCTACAGTGGAGCTTCCTCCAAGAGCCGCATCCTTTAGTGGTAAAGGACCTGTTTATTTCAAATGTACTAAACCTGACGCAATCATGCCTGGTGTCTCCGTAGAAACATTGAACGCAGAAACCTCCTTCATACCCAAGGACAAGAGTAATGTTAAATCAAGTAGCTTAACTTCACTATATACTGAGTTTAACGGCACTTCCATAGCAGCCAGCTGTACTGCTGCCGCAGCAGCATTGGTTTATCAGAAGGTTGGCAGTCTGAGTCCTGATGATATAAGGAGTGTATTAAAAGCTTGCACAGTATCAATTAATGAGGTTAAGAATATACAAGGTACTGGAATAATAAACATTAAAAAGCTGGAGGACATCTAATCCTCCAGCTTTATACATTCATTATTTTACATATTTTAATGGATTTACAGGATTTCCATTCTTTCGGATTTCAAAATGCAGATGTGGTCCTGTGCTTCTGCCCGTATTTCCTACTGAACCAATTTTCTGTCCCTTATAAACCTTATCACCTTTTTTTATACTGTACTTACTTAGATGCCCATAATAAGTAACAAATCCACCACCATGGTCTATTTGTATCATCTTACCATAGTTACCTCTAGTACCTACCCAAATTACTGTTCCTCCGTCAGCAGCTTTAATCGCTGTTCCTATAGGAGCAGCTAAATCTATTCCTTCATGCATTCTACCCCATCTTGTACCAAACCTTGACGATAGACTACCTCTGGTAGGCATAGAAAAAGTACCTGACCCCTTCTTCGAAGGAATTGCCTTTGTACCCTTAACCAATACCTGAGTCTTAGGCTCTTTAATTATCTTTTCAGATATTATATTTCTAGTATTTTCTACACCATTTAACTTCACTATCTCAGCAACAACTTCTCGCTCTCCATACTGTCCCTTTACCTTAATATTACTTTGATCCTTATATAGAGAGCCGCTAAACTCAACAGTTTGTTCAAAGGGTATGTTTTCCTTGTAAGTCGCTGCCTGTGTTGTTTTTACAGAAACAAGCGGTTTTGGTACTATAAGATTGATTTGCTGTCCAATCTTTATTTTTTCAGGATTTAGTTTGGGATTAGCCTTTTGTATGTTTTCTAGACTTAAATCATATTTTCTAGAGATTGACCAGATACTTTCACCTTCTACTACAGTGTGTATCTTATCCTCATTTGTGCCTTTTAGTATGAAGGAAGCTGCTTCCTCTGCAAGCATTATCTTGCCTTCATCATTAAACTCCTGCTTAACCTCTACCTTCTCAGCAAAGGTTACTTCCTTGTATTTTGCCATGTCCTCTTTGTTTACATATGTTTCCTTAATTGTCTCCAAAGCACTAACTGCTTCCTCCTTAGTCTTAAATGCAGCAATACTATTGCCATTTGCTAATATACTAAAGGATTGAATAGTATAATTTGCTTTTTCTCTTACAATTTGCTCTAGAGCTTTAATTTCAACAATCTCTTTCTTTGAAGCCCTCGTTTTGTTATATGTAATTTGACTTACTATATCTATCTCTGCATTATGCTGCTTCTTATATTCTTCCTTTACTTTCTGTACTATAGTTTCTACATCCTTTTTATTTCTAACCTTGCCAACATCTGCACCATTAATATTAACTATATAAGCTACCCCTGAGAAATATATGTATGCTGCTAGTATCAATACTAAACAAATTGCACTTACAGTTACTGTGAATCTTTTCTTATTAACAATCCTCTTAGAAAGATTTTGTATGTTAAGCTTTACAGGCTTGAACTTCTTTATATTCAACTCTTTTAATTTTAAGCTCTTTAAATTAAATTTCTTTAGATCTGAAAATGCACTCTTTAATTTATCAAGAACTCCATTGAAAATTTCCTTGACTTTAACAACCTGCATCAATTCATCTCCTTTCATCAGATGCTATATATTTTGCACTAAATATATTTCATTAAATTGAAAATGTGCAAAACGTTTTCCTTGATTCATATGTTGTAAAAAATATATACCGATAATATAAAAGTGAATACTTCCACTTCTTCTGTGAATATATATACTTTTCGCAACACATATAAAAAAATAACAGCCAATTTCTATTATATTATTCTTTAGCAAAAAGTACAACCCTTATCGATTTTGTGTCCATAATATTTAGTATATGGTAAATATTATGAATTATTTGACAATTGTTTATACATGCTCTTTTATAACAAACTGCTACCTTCTTTATATTGTTAGCATTATAAGTAACAACTTAATCTTAAATTTGTGTAACAATTTCATCATTTATAATAGTAACATTATATTATGACAAAGCCAAAATTATAACACTTCCTGTCCAATTATTTGTATATATACACAAATAAATTTAATTATGAACATGATTTACATATATTTTTTTGAGAATATTAAAGATAATAACCAGCTGTGGTATAATTACTTATTATATGTTAAGTGAGGTGTCCTATGAATTATTTTAGGCTAAAGTCGAATTACGAGGATTTGGGACATACGCTACTAGAGAACGTATTCATAAATCACTATATGCCGCAAGCACCAGGAAGCTATGTAAAGGTATACATACTGGGACTTAAATATGCCCAAAATCATAGCAGCATTGCCCTGTCCAATGAAACTCTTGCAAAAACCTTAGACATCTCAGAGGAAGAAGTGGCTATGGCTTGGAAATATTGGGAGGCGCAGGACATTATAAGACTTTGTCCCTATATCGATGGCGGTGAAGATATGGTGGTTGATTTTTTAAGTATAAAGGAAATTATGCTTAATATAAAAGAAAAAAAACCACAGATTGATAAGTATAGTCCTGATAGAATAATAGCAGCAAGGCAGAACTACAAAGTAAGAGATATGTTTGAATACATAAAGAAGCTATACGGTAGAGAGCCCTCTACAAATGAAATATTTACATATTTAGACTGGGTTGATGACTATAATATGCCGCCTGAGCTTGTAATACTTCTTATTGAGGATTGCCTTTCAAGAAGTAAGAAGGAGCTACCATATTTAAAGCAGGTAGCTAAGAACTGGTTCGATGCAGGAGTCAATACTTTAGATAAGGCAAATGAATATACCGAGAAGCACAAGGAGAAATGGCAAAAATATAGTAAAGTACTAAATTTTCTGAGAGTAGGCAGAGCACCTACCGCTATTGAAGAAGAAATGTTGAATAAGTGGTTCTATCAATTCAATTATTCTGAAGAAATAGTTATCAGAGCATGTACCCTTATGGCAAATACTATAAAGCCCTCTTTTTCCTATCTTGATAAAATACTTTCTGAATGGCATAGCAAAAGCTTAAATACTATCCAGGAAATCGAGGCGTACATAACAAAGTCTCATAATACTGCCCCTGCAAAAGGCAGAACAAACAACAAGACTCAAAAATCTACCTTTAACAATTTTAGCAACAGAACCTATGATGCAAATGCCTTAGAGGATAAACTGCTCAAAAAGAGTAGAGGTGAACTAAATGAATAATTTAAAATCTATAATGAAAGAATACGAGAATATCCGTGATAAGCATAAAAAAGAGCTGGAGCATAGAAAAACCACTTTATACTCCAAGCTACCTCGTTTGCAAGCCATAGAAGAAGATTTGGTTAAGCTAAGCATAGATATTACCAAATCTATTCTAAACAACAGCCAAGACTCTCAAGAGCTTTTGGAGATTTTGCACAAAAAGCAAATGGATTTAAAGATGGAAAGAGTAGAGCTTTTATCTGAAAGCAAATACCCCAGAGATTATTTGGATTTGAGCTATCAGTGTAAGAGCTGTAAGGACACAGGTTATATTGGTATTAAAAAATGTTCTTGCTTAATTCAAAGAGAGATAGAACAGCTATACAAACAGTCCAATATGAGCAGCAGCTTCAAGAAAGAGAACTTTGACATGTTTAGACTTGATTTATATTCTAATGAAGCTTCAGAGGGAAAAATCTCCTCACAGGAAAACATGAAAGATATCTATATGACCTGTATTAATTATGTAAGAAATTTTGACTCTCATGATAAAAACTTATTCTTTATCGGCAAACCTGGCTTGGGAAAAACATTCTTATGCAACTCTATAGCCAAAGAGCTTCTGGATGCAAGGAAAAGCGTAATATATCAAAGCTCTCCTGATCTTATAGATACAATAAGAAAGTATAAGTTTGACTTTGAAAAAGAACATGAGAATGCACCTTATCTAGAAGAGCTTTACAACTGTGATTTACTCATTATTGACGATTTAGGTACTGAGCTTTCTACACAGTTTTCAAACTTAGCGCTCTATAACATATTGAATAGAAGACTTATCAATGATAAAAAGATTATAATCTCTACTAATCTTAATACGGATGAGCTGATGAGCACCTACTCAGAAAGAATATATTCTCGCATATTAGGCAATTTTAGTATGTATAAGTTTTTTGGAGACGATATAAGGCTAAAGATGAGGACTATGTAATATTTGAAAATGGCGGATTAATGATCGCCGTTTTTTTTTATGTATTTTGAGCATAAAAAAAACTACAATTGATTTAACAACTGTAGTATGTGTTCAAAATAATATGGAGCTGGTGATGGGACTCGAACCCGCGACCTGCTGATTACAAATCAGCTGCTCTGCCAATTGAGCTACACCAGCATGTAATAATCTAAATCTAATTAAAATAATGGCGACCCGGAAGGGGCTCGAACCCTCGACCTCTAGCGTGACAGGCTGGCATTCTAACCAACTGAACTACCGGGCCACATTTTAATTACTGTTGTATTTATATTATACAACATCAAATCATATTGTCAAATAAAAATGGTGGGAACAACAGGGCTCGAACCTATGACCCCCTGCTTGTAAGGCAGGTGCTCTCCCAGCTGAGCTATGCTCCCATAAATGGTGACCCATAGGGGATTCGAACCCCTGTAGCCGCCGTGAAAGGGCGGTGTCTTAACCGCTTGACCAATGGGCCATATATGGCGATTTGCATCACAATTATAAATTATACTTTGCAAACCGCCACTTGTCAACAGATAAATTATGCTCAATAAAGTAAAGTTCTGGAATTAAAATTCATCTAGCACAATTGTTTGATCTCTCTTGGGCCTACTGATATTATAGATACCTTAGTACCACAAAGTTCTTCTATTCTCTCAATATACCTAATTACATTGATAGGCAGCTTATTATAATCAGTAATATTGCTGATATCACCCCAGCCTTCAAATTCCTCATATACTGGCTCACAGAAAGCTAAATCCTCTATACTAGCAGGAAAATCCTTTATTATTTCTCCATTTAGCTTATAACCTGTGCATATTTTAACAATTGGCATATCTGCTAAAGTATCAATCTTTGTAAGTGCAATTCCTGTTAAGCCATTTATCCTACTAGCAAATCTTACAATAACAGAATCAAACCAGCCACATCTTCTTGGTCTGCCTGTTACTGTACCAAACTCAAAACCCTTTTCCCTAATTAAATCTCCATTTGAATCATTAAGCTCTGTAGGAAAAGGACCCTTTCCTACTCTTGTAGTATATGCTTTGACAACTCCTATTACCTTGTTTATCATAGTATGGCCACACCCGCTCCTATGGTTACTCCTCCTGATATAGGATGAGATGAGGTAACATATGGATATGTACCAAAATCTAAATCCAGTAAGGTTCCTTGAGCTCCTTCAAATAATACCTTCTTTTTTGCTTTTATTGAATCATACACAAGTACAGATGCATCCGCAACATAAGCCTTTATTTGTTTTCCATAATCAAGATATTTCTCAAGCATCTCTTCATATGAATAACCATCAAAACCAAAAATCTCCTTAAGGTATCTGTTCTTTATTTCTAAGTTTGATTTCAGCTTTTCTGCAAAAACATCCTCTTTCATTAGATCACATACTCTTATGCCTATTCTCTCTGTTTTATCCATATAGGAAGGTGCCTATACCCTTTTTGGTAGTACCTATATCATTACCGCCCCTTTGAATCTCGGACAGCTCATCAATTTTCTTATGATATGGAAAAATAATATGTGTTCTATCACTTATCCTTAAATTTGCTGTAGAAATTCCCCTGTCATGAAGCATCTTAACTTCATTTAAGAAAGCCTCTGGATCAAGCACTACTCCATTTCCTATAATACAAAGCTTATCTGAATGAAGTATGCCTGAAGGTATCAGGTTTAACTTATATTTCTCATTTCCAACTTCTACAGTATGTCCTGCGTTGTTTCCCCCTTGATATCTTACTACCACATCGGATTTTGAAGCTAAATAATCTGTAATCTTTCCTTTTCCTTCATCGCCCCATTGAGCTCCGACAATAACTAATGCTGACATAGAGAACACCTCTTTCAATTTATTAAAACTTTGAAACTATATCTCTTGCAACTACAACTCCTGTAACAGAAGCCTGCATAAGCCCCCTAGTAATACCTGCTCCATCTCCTATTGCATAAAGGTTATCTATATTTGTTTCAAAATTATTATTTACCTGAATCTTGCTGGAGTAGAATTTGCACTCTACACCATAAAGCAATGTATTCTTTGAATACATTCCGGGAGCTATTTTATCAAAGGCTTTTATAGCCTCTATAATTGATGTAAGATATCTATTTGGCAAAACATAGCTTAGGTCTCCGGGAACTGCATTCTTTAACGTAGGTATCGTTGAAGACTTTTTAAGCCTATCCTTGTCCGTACGTCTCCCTTGCAGTAAGTCACCCAATCTCTGCACCATTATGCCACCGCCTGTAAGCATATTTGCCAGCCTTCCTATGTATTTCCCATATTCTATAGGCTCATTGAATGGCTCTGTGAACCTTGTAGATACTAGCAATGCAAAGTTTGTGTTTTCTGTCTTTAGCTTACTATCAGCGTAGCTATGACCATTTACCATTGTTATGCCACCTTCATAAGTCTCCTGTGATACAACACCACCGGGATTCATACAGAAGGTTCTAACCTTATTATCAAAGGTATCAGAATAATATATAAGCTTGGCTTCATAAAGCTCTCTTGTCAAATGATCCATAACGCTGTTTGGAACCTCAACTCTTACTCCAATATCAACTGCATTGTTTGTATTTGGTATATTGAGTTTCCTTGCCTGATCCGACAGCCACTGTGCTCCACCTCTACCAGGTGCTGCAATAATATAATCTGCTGTTACCATATAGCTTTCTTTATTTTTTAGAAGCTTTACTCCTACTGCCTTGTTATCTTCTACTATTATCTCTGTTGCTGAAGTAAGCTCTGAAAACTCTGTATTTGTGTTTTCTATTAACTGTTTATACATCCCCTCTAACACATAGAAAGCTTTTTCTGTACCTAGATGTCTTACAGGGCATGGTATAAGTCTTATGTTATGCTTAGAGGCTTCGTATTTAATATCGTCTACTACCTTGTTATTTAATCCGTGTACCTCCTGCTGTGCTCCAAAGCTTAAATATATTTCATCTGCATAATTTATAAGCTTCTTAGCTTCACTCTCACTCATATAATCAGTAATATTTCCTCCAACCTCCGGACTCAAAGATAGCTTTCCATCACTGAAAGCACCTGCTCCTGCCCATCCAAAGGTTATACCACAAGGTTCGCAGTTTATACATCTGTCCAAGGTTCTTGCTGGACAAGTTCTGTTCTGAATCGACCTACCCTTGTCTACTATTAAAATTTCTAATTTACTGTTTTGCTTCGTTAACTCCAATGCAGTAAAAATACCTGCAGGACCAGCTCCTATTATAATTGCATCATAGTGATTCTTAATAGGCTTTGTCATATATACCACCCTGCCTTACAAATATTTGATATATTATCCCTAAATAATATTATCAGAATACTTTTTAATAGTCAACAAAAGCTCGAATTATAATATCAATTTGCATATAATAATTCGATATATCCCGAATTATTATATGCAAATTGATATTAATTTTCAGATTGATATTGTTTATGCATATATTATATGTAATATTTTAATTGCTAAACTTCTAAAGAAATTAATATTTCTTTGATTACATAAATAAAATCCACATTATCCACATTATCCACAGAGATATGCACATATGTTCGCTGAGTAGTGTGAAAAACAAGCATTTCAACGTGTCAAAACGTGTTTTCGATGATAATTTCTTTATTTCTATATACTTATAAACAAAAACTATTCACATGTCCAAAAGTTATCCACAGGTGCTTGCAGATTCTGTTGAAGTTTCAACACAAATAATCATTTCTCTTGAGAATGGAAGGTATAATCCTTCAATTTTATTAGCATATAATATATCCAAAGTGTTTGAAAAAAGTATTGAAGAAGTTTTGTATTTGAGGAGGAATAAAGAACGCTTTTTACTTTACTCGAAAATTTTAAGAAGGAGGACATAATGTCCTCCTTGTGTTATGCATAAGTTTTTTCTTTATTTGCAAACTTGGTGAATTGTCCTAGCCATACAAGCTCTATAGTGCCAGTTGGACCGTTTCTTTGCTTCGATATAATTACCTCTGCGATATTTTTCTTCTCTGTGTCTGCATTGTAATATTCATCTCGGTAAAGGAACATTATTACGTCTGCGTCCTGCTCTATAGCTCCAGACTCTCTAAGGTCAGACATTATAGGTTTGTGATCTGCTCTAAGCTCAGGTGCACGAGATAGCTGTGCACACGCTACCACAGGAACTCCCAATTCCTTCGCCATGCCCTTTAAAGATCTAGATATGTCTGAGATTTCTTGCTGTCTACTGTCGTACTTCCCATTGCCTGACATAAGCTGAAGATAATCTATAAGTACTAGCCCCAGATTATGCTCTATTTTTAGCTTCCTGCATTTTGCCCTCATTTCAGACATTGATATTGATGGAGTATCATCAATGTATATAGGTGCTTCTGATAAGGGTCCCATAGCTCTGGCAAGCTTTACCCATTCATCCTCTGAAATATCTCCAATTCTCAGTCTATGGGAGTCTATAAGAGCCTCCGCACATATTATTCTTTGAGTTAACTGCTCCTTGGACATTTCCAGACTAAATATGGCTGTTGGTACTTTATCCCTTATTCCTGACTGCTGTACCATATTTAATATAAAGGAGGTTTTACCCATAGAAGGTCTGGCTGCCACCAGCACTAAGTCTGACTTCTGAAGTCCTGATAGGATTTCATCTAAATCATTAAAGCCTGTGGATACTCCAGTTATCTTACCTTTATTTAAATACAACTCTTCAATTCTATCAAAGTTGCTATTTAATATTTCCTTTATGTGTATAAAGCCTTGATTAGACCTGTTTAAAGAAATATCAAAAATAGCCTTTTCGGCTCCTTCTATTACTTCCGATATATTTCCTGGGCCTTCATAGCTCTTGCTCATTATCTCATTAGAAGCTTTTATAAGCTTTCTTAGTAGAGATTTTTCTTCTATAATTTTTGCATAGTTGCCTACATTATGAGTACTAGGAACAATATTCATAAGATTTGTCAAATATGTTATGCCGCCAACTGCTTCTAAGGTATTTCTTACCTTTAGCTTCTCAGGCAAAGTTATCAAGTCAACAGGCTGACCCTTATCAAAGAGCTCAACGACTGCCTCAAATATCTCTTTATGTGCTTCTCTATAGAAGTCCTCTCCGGAAATAAATTCTGTTGCTACAGAGATAGCCTCCTTGTCCAAAAGCATTGCGCCTAAAACGGACTGTTCAGCCTCCAGGCTATTTGGAGGTATCTTTTGTATGCCTTGTATCATGTTTCTCACTCCTAAGATCCACAGTCATGTATATTATTCAAAAATAAATCTTATTACCTCTTGAATATTGCCTGCGGTAATTATGTTTATACCATCTATGCTTTAATATCTCTTCAGCGTTCTCTTGTGGTATAATCACATGCTTAAAGCCATGTCTCTTGGCTGCATGAATTTTTTCCCTTATCCCGCCTACAGCTTTTATATTACCTCTTATAGATATTTCCCCGGTAATACAGGTATCCATCCTAGCAGGCTTATCCATAAGTGCTGAATATATAAGACAAGTTATAGCAGCCCCTGCTGAAGGTCCGTCTACCTTTCCCCCGCCTATACAGTTCACATGAATATCATAGAAATCTATATTTTTTTCTGTCAACTTTCTAATTACAGAAAAGCATTAAAAAGAGAATCCTTAGTCATGCTGCCAGCAGTTTCATTAAATCTAATACTGCCATCTTCTGTCTTTTTCTCAAAACAAACTGCTTCAAACTCAATTACACTGCCTAAAAAGCCATTTACTCCCAAACCATTTATCTTTCCAATCTCTCTACCGTCACTGCTTTTATAATCATTTACAGGCACCAGTCTGCCTTGCTTATTACGTTTTTATTATATCCTCCGAATATTTCAACTCTAGTACTTGTCCCATATTTGCATATAGCATCGCTGTAGCAATCAGCCAAAATATTCACTGCTTTTCGGGCTTCATATGTATAGTTGCTGATAAGCTTAGCAGCTTTATCATCTTATAGTTACATCTAAGCTTTTCTGCACAGTTTTTTACAATCTCGGTTATATCGGCAGCTATCCAGTGGATTAAAATAAATACCTGCACACCTTGATCTAAGTGCTGGATTTATTTCCTCTGGAGATCTAGTTGTAGCACCAATAAGAATGAAATCTGCTGGTGCACCTTCTTCAAACAATCTTCTTTATATATAAAGGAACATTCTCATTATTTACATCATAATATGAAGAATCAAACTTTACATTCTTATCCTCTAGAACCTTAAGAAGCTTGTTCTGGAACATCACGTCCAGCTCACCTATCTCATCTATAAAAAGCACACCGCCATGAGCCTCAGTCACCAAGTCCAGGCTTTGGCTCTGGCACACCAAGCTCGGCAAGCTCCTTATTGGCACCTTGATATATAGGGTCATGAACAGAACCCAACAAAGGATTTAAGACTCTCTAGGATCCCATCTTAGCGTTGTAGCATCTACCTCTACAAATTTTGCATTCTCTTTGAAGGGTGTAAATTCCTTACGCTTTCGCAATGTCTAAGTGCAAGTCTTGCTGCTGTCGTTTTGCCCACCCCGGGAGGTCCATATAATATGACATGCTGTGGAAAAGGTGAAGCTATCTTAGAAATCAATGAGCTTACCGCGTCCTGCTGTCCAATAATTTCTTCTTGTTTTTTAGGTCGTAATATGTCCAATATTGATTTTGAAAGCTTTACACACTGCATTTTCTCAAGCTCTGCATATTTCTTAAAGTAGTGGCATTTTCTATGCCTGTATGTTTTTTTATTACCTGAAGCTTAATTTCATCAAGATATTCCTTTTCTCTTTTTTGCATAAGATCTCACTACTTCTTTTTTAATGCCTTCTTCGATATACTTTCTTGCTGCAAAATCAGAGAGCTTATCTCTTATTTCCTTCAACTGTTATATCCAATTTATTTTCCTCTAAACTACTTCGGTTTGCATTTGCCAAATATAATCTCATGAAGTACCTTTATCTTTTGTCTATCATCAATTGCATCGTCAAGTCTCTTAGTTCTGTTTGTTGGATATAAGTCTCCTTGTATAATCAACTAATACGTCAACTGCTACATTGCTGCATTGTATAGTGCTGAGATCCTGACTCACCTTTCTTACTCCTTCCTATTCTGCAACTACTGTTACTTTTACCTTTGCAGAAATTTCTGGATATACCTTTATCTCTACTTGATATGTTCCTATTGACTTTATAGCATCACTCATCACAATTTTTTTCTTATCTACTGCTATTTTGTGCTTCGTTTTTATTATCTCTGCTATATCCTTGCTTGTAATAGATCCAAAAAGCTTACCGTTTTCTCCGGCTTTTGTCTTTATGTCAACTTCACTTTGCTTAATTTATCGGCAAGCTCCTTAGCGTTCTGTAGCTCCATATTTTTCTTGTTAGCCTCAGAGCTTTTCTTGTCTGCAATTCCTTTTAAAGCACCTTCTGATGCTTCAACCGCTAGCTTTCTTGGGGAATAGAAAATTCCTTGCATACCCATCACTAACATTTACCATAGTATCCTTCTTACCTAATTCTTTAACATCTTGTAAGTAAAATAACCTTCATTTATCTTTCACCTTCCTTTAAATATTCCTCAATTGCTTTTTTTACCTTATTTATAGCATCATTTATTGATACATCTGGAAGCTGTGCCCCGGCTACCGTGAGGTGTCCTCCGCCCCCCAGCTTTTCTAATACCACTTGTACATTGATATCTCCTAAGGATCTTCCGCTTATGAATATATCACCATTTATCTCCGAAAGTACAAAGGATGCATTTATTCCTTTAATATTCAGCAACTCATCTGCAGCCTGAGCCGCGACTAGTGCTGGAGATTTAGCAGTCTGAGGTATTATAGATATTGCTATATTATTCTTAAACATCTTTGCGTTTTTAACTACATCAGCCCGAGTCAAGAATGTCTCCATATCATCCTGGAACAGCTGTCTGGTCAGTGTCGTATCAGCTCCTACCCTTCTTAAAAAGGAGGCTGCTTCAAAGGTTCTCACTCCTGTTTGGAAGGAGAAATTCTTAGTATCTATAAATATACCTGCCAGCAGTGCTTCGGCTTCAATTTGCTTTATCTCTAGATTTTTCAAACATATATTGAAGCATCTCTGTTACAAGCTCACTTGTAGAAGAAGCATAGGGCTCGATATATGTTAATACTGCATTATCAATAAACTCTGTTCCTCTTCTATGATGGTCTATTACTACTATCTTTTCTGTCTTTTCCAATAACTGCTTACATTCAGTAAAAACTGGTCTATGTACATCTACCACTACTATAAGAGTATTCTTTGTACAAGCTTGCAAAGCTTCTTGGGAACTTATAAAAACATCAGTATATTCTTCCTCTTCCTCAAGCTCACTCCAAATATTTGCAATAGCTGCATTGACCTTATTCAATACTATTTTAACATTCTTATTTAGATTTGCAGAGCATCTATATATTCCAAGAGCAGAGCCTAAACAGTCCAAATCTGGCATTTCATGACCCAGTATTATAACATTTTCTGACTGTTCTATTAGCTGTTTCAAAGCATAAGCCATAACTCTAGCTTTACCCTTGTACGTTTTTCTACTGCCTTTGTCTTACCTCCATAGAAGGAAAGCTTATCATTGTCCTTTACAACTGCCTGATCTCCACCACGACCTAAAGCTATATCCATGGCGCTGTGGCTGAACTTTTGCAGTTCTGCAAGGTCTTGCCATTTACCCCTACTCCAATACTTAGGGTTATAGGAATCTTATTACCGGAATTTATTTCTCTGATAGAATCAAGTATATCAAAACGCTTTTCCTCCATCTCCATTAGCTGCTTATAAGTAAAGTGCAATAAATACTCTCCATTTGAATACTTCTGTATGGAAGCACTATTTAAGGAAGCCCATGCATTTATTCTTCTGTCTATTTCCGCGATAACAGTCGGTTTAGCCAGCTCATCAATATCCTTAAGTACTTCCTCATAATTATCCAGTTGAAGTGTAGCTATAATAGGTCTCTCATCATTATAGTCTGATTCTAATATTCACATAATCAGTTTTTTCCACTAAATACATTATAATAACAGTTTTTTCCTTGCTGCCTTCCTTTAGATTTATAAGGTTGCAGTATATGTCATAGTATCTATCCTTAATATTTATGTTCTTAAATTCCTCTGTTCCGTTCTTTAGTACACTTCCTAGGTCTACACCGTTAAGATAGCCAGAAAGCTTTTTATCTAGTATGTATTCCCCTTGAAATATATCAGAAAACAACATATTGTACCAATTTATAAAGCCCTGCTCATCAACAATAACCAATGGAAATGGAAGACTAAGTATAGAATTTTTAGTCGCTATATCTACACTATCCGAAAGATTTTCTATATAAAGCCTAAGCTCCTCTTTTTTCCTATTTGAAGAACGCATATTATGCATTAAAAGATATACAAGCACAAGCACCCCTGCCAAGCCTAGCCACTTATCATATAGACCAATTATAACAACGGATACCGCTATTATAAATATATATAGGTATGTATCCCTTGTAATAGAGCCCGCGAACTTTGCTAATTTCATTTCGCACCCCCAACGGTTTTTCTACTGAATTGCCTAAGATCTGCTGTCATATCAATCATGCCTATAAAAGGTAGTATCGAAAAAAGTGTGAAAAGTATGAAAAGTATAATACCTACTTGCAAAGTCTTTGGTATTTCATATTTAGCAGATATACTTTTTAAAAAGTATATAATCACAGATAAACCGAGTACACCATACACAGTAAATAATAACATTAAAAGGTTTTCGCTTATAATTTTTACCCATTCTATTTTTACATAATTTAGAAAAAAGGTTGATGCAGTAAGTATTAATGAAGGAACTATCCATTCATCTCTTAATCTCCATTTTATGAATTCCTTAATATCCTCTATAACATATCCCAGCTTGTTTAATATGAGCCTAACAACCTTAAAATTAGCATAAGCGATAAATATTCCAATCAAAGCAAAAGAAGTAGGTAATATACGCTTTGCACTATAAATCGCCATTTTAACTACCTCAAGAAGCTCCTTGATTTTCTCCTCACCAATTCCTAGCTTGCTATACATTTCTGTAGATTTTGCAATGGAAATATAGAAGTAATTATAATAATTATCTATTTCTGCTCCTAAATTAAAAATTACATCAAAAACATTTTTACCTGATACTATGTCCATGGTAAGTGCAAACTCTAACAAAGACGCGACAGCCATAATTAGACCACCAATAAATATTACTATATATGGACTAAGCTTTTTGCGAAGCATAAATCCAATCACAGCTCCAGGTAATGCATACACCATAAGCAAAATCAATCCCATTACTGGATTCATCATCATAGATAATATCAAAGCTGCTACAACTGAAGATATTATGCTAACCTTGAAACCATGTCTATACCCTACTAGGATTATTGGCACAGACCAAAAAAAGGTTATAATACTAAGTCCTGGTATCCAATAAAAAACTCCCATTATAACTGTTAAAGCCGCTAATATAGCACCCTCTACCATAGCTCTTATATTAAGTGTTTTCATCATATTAATCCCTATGCCTATTCATATAATCAGATAGTTCAGATAGATCCCCATACCATTTTTCTGATTCATGGTCTTCGATCATTCCAATCCTTATTTTTTCCATAATTTTAGAATCAATTACAGCAGATGCAAGCCCTAGCCTTTTGCCAAGCAAATATGTAACTAATATAAGGTTAGCCAAAGCATCTACAAGAACCTCCTGCCCCACCTTAGTACCTTTTATAAGGCTTTGGTAAAGCGTTGCTACTCCTGTAAGCAGCTCACTTTTTAAAAATTCTATCATCCTGATATTTTTTGTAATATCTGTGTCTTGATTAGACATCTAATACACCCCCGGCAAATTTCTTAGTAAAGTATATATTCTTTTTATTTTGCTCAACTCCTGCTTTAGATGGTATACACCCAAAATAGCATATTTAAATAAATATTAACACACATTACAAAACAAGACAAACTTATGGCAGAAACTTACCTCACAACCAAAAAAATCCTTGGATAGAGCTACATCTATCCAAGGATTTTCAATTTTTATCGGTGCTTAATTATATGCCTCGATTTCAGGTAATGCCTTGTCTATGACTACAAGTTTATAAACCTGTGCAATTAACTCATGTACTATTTCAGGATCGACTCCCAGTTTTTCTGCTTTTTTATACACTGAGTCAAACTTACTAATAAAATCTTCCATGTATTCTTTATTAAACATTGTATATCTCCTTTCCTTGTTAAAATTCTTAAAAGAAGTTTATAACCTCAAGAAAAGTGATATATGAATAGGTTTATTTTTGCAATGTATAACCTATTTCGCTTGGTAGGAGTTGGAGAAATCCGGCTCTTTCACTTTTCTGTTTAATATAATTTGATTTCCCTCCTTTCAATCAATTATGTAATGTGTTGTTACATTGTGTTTACTTTGTAATTTTAACAAATTTTCTCATACTTGTAAAGTCTGCTAGTTTCCATTATGTGTTATTGTTCGTGCTTGTGGCGTGGGTAAATACCTATAAATAGAAGTATTTAATTGATTTAAGTTATATTTTGGTATGAATTTAAGGTTTTTTATAGAATATCGTCTATAAATTTCATAAATTTTCCTTAAATTATTTTAAAATTCCCTACAAAAAAACAGAAGGCATAAAGCCTTCAATAGGGTGGTAGGTTTAATTATTTATTGGATTTATCATGTATGAATGGTATGGATCTCCAAGGTCTCCTGCATTTACTTCTGCTGGAATTGCTGCCAATACAGTAACTGCAAATAAAATTACTATTATAAAATACATTGATATTGTTTTAAGCTTATTCATTGTATGCCTCCCCTTTTTTTATTTTTTTTATGTATTCTTTTTATACACAATAAGGTGGTAGGTTTAATTATTTATTGGATTTATCCCATAACTCTGGTATGGATCGCCAATATCTCCTGCATTTACTTCTACTGGAATTGCTGCGGATATAGTAACTGCAAATAAAATTGCTATTATAAAATACATTGATATTGTTTTAAGCTTATGCATTATATGCCTCCTTTTTATTTACCTTTTTATGTATTCTTCCTATACATGAGTACAAATCATCTTTATATACATAATTATATGTATTCTCTTCTATGTAATAAATTACATTATATAACTCATTTAATAGAATAACATCCTCTATATAGTTTATTATTCTAATTATACTGTCCTTTATATCTTTCTTATTAATAGAAGTATCAACTGTTTTCTTTAGAAGATTAAAATATTCATAGCAGGCATTGGTATCTCCAGACATTAGCTTTATTTCAGCATAAGTTTCAGCAACTAATAAATGTCTATAGGAAACATTATCTCTTTCTAATACCTCCATTGCTGCTTCAATGTATTTAATTGCTTCGTCATAATCCTTAAAAATGCAATATATGTCAGCAATGTTATTAAGAGCTGAAGTTCTACCTAGTATATCTTTTTCATGGAATTCAGGCAAAGCCATTAAGTAGTATTCCTTTGCTTCCTCATACATTCCATCTCTTTTATATGTAGACCCTATAGCCAAATATGCAGCCCCTTTATCGCTATTTAACTCAGTATTATCACCTGCGTACACAATTGACTTCTCTATGTAGCCTCTTGCCTCAGAGTGCCTCCCCTCTTCTGAATTTAACATTATACCTCTTCTAAAATAATATTTATACAAGGCTGAATTACTAACCTTCTCAGATTTATCAATGTAATTCTGAGCTTTTATAAATAATCTTTCTGCCTCTTTAACTGCTCTCTCCATATAATGATATTCTGCCAATTCAACCGTTATAATTATTAATGTATCAATATTTTTCTTATCAACGAGATTTAAGGCTTCATTATAATATTCTAAGGTTTTGATAATATCATTTCTATAGTAAAAGTGTTTTCCAAGGCATCTTATCATTAAAGCAGTTTCGTTTATAAGTCCAAACTTAACACACAATGCTCTTACTTTTTCCAGCAAAGCATAGTCCTTATCTTCTTTATAGAGCATTATATCTCTATAAATTTTAATTGCAAAATTTTTGATTTGCCCGGCATCATCACATATTAGCTCGTCCCAGCCTTCATCAAGAGTTCTAAGCATTAAGCATTTAAAGGTTGGTGAAGTAATTTTGTTATAACCACAGTAATTTCTCACACCCTTGAGAGATAATTCAGTTGGTTTTTCTGTTTCATAAAAATCTTTTATAGAACCATACTTTTCTTCAATTTTCTTTTTTATTTGTTGCCCCTCATTTAAAAATTCTATGTCTTCCGGCATTAACTTTTTTCCCATATGTTCACCCTCAAACCAATTTTATTTTGTCTATTAAAAAACTCTGTAATTATCTAGCGGAAATCCGTCCGTTCTTTGTCAAATAAAATCATACAAATAAGATAAGGATTGTTTTTACAGCCCCTATATGTAATATTGAATTATACTAATTATTTGATTTATACCTACAATTAGCATAACATGGTTAAATATTCAATTCAATCTTTATTTACGACAATAAGGTGCCAGGCACGACACATAGACAGTTAATAAATAATATATTATAAATAACTGTCTAACTGACTACCCTGGCACCTTATTGCTTCTTAATTTTAGCAATGCTAAAAAAAACTACAAGCCATCGCCTGTTAATGTTATTACTCAAAAAAGTAATTAATCAACATATATTAAAGTATATGTTGATTAATTGTTATACAATGTTGTAAGTAAAAAAAATTTTAGTTTTCTTGGCTTCTAATTGGTATGTCTTTTATCAATACTCCATCGGGGTGTATAATACTGTTATTATATCCCTCGGCTTCAATTGAAAAATAAGATGCTTCTGTTACTTGTCTTAATATATCTTGAAATCCATCTATAAAATATATTGGTTTAGAGTTACCATCATCGAAATATGCAAAGTCTTTATTCATAACAATTATGATTGTATTTCCCTTAAGATAGGCAGATTTCACTTCTAAACTTTCTAAGATACTATTCCCATTAGGGGTATTCCCATAATTAACATTCTTTTTATTTAAATCTGATATCCAATCATTTAAAATAATTGGGAGTGGAGCCTCTTTAATTTCTTTTATGTATGTAATCTTCTTCCCTTCAATTACTTCAACATAACTGTATTCATATGTTCCTGCTTCAACCACCATATCTTCATGCAATACATCTACAGCCACCACATCTTCATTTTCGGTAGTACAACCACTAAAGATTGATAGTAAAACTATAATTATAATGATAATTTTAATATTTTTTAATCTCATAGCATTCTCCTAATTACCCCACCAGAATTCTCTGATACCAAGGTAAATACTATATGCCAATGCTTGTCTGTCAGCTACTGAATCCATTTTGGAATAGTCAGTACTGTTACTCATAAAACCAATTTCTGTTAATACAGCTATCATCTCAGTTTGATTTAAAACTGCAAAATTCCCAACTAAATTTGATCTTTGTTTTATACTATGTCTAGTGCCTATGCTTGAAGTAATATAATCAGCTAAAGACGAACTCAGAGACGTATCGTGATTACCGGGGTAAAAAGTTTCAACGCCATTAGCACTTAGGTCAGTACTTCCGTTAGCGTGTACGCTTACAAACAAATCAGCATTGTTGTCATTGGCGATATCGGCACGCATACTTAAATCTGTGTTTATATTTGTGCTAAGATGTGAATCGCTAGTTCTAGTCATTATGACCGTTGCTCCTCTACCCTCTAGATATGATTTAAGATAATTAGCAACAGATAAAACTACGGTTTTCTCTAGCGTGCCATCTGCAGCATATGCATTATTCCACATCCCCCCATGCCCAGGATCAATTACTATTACAGGGTTTGGAATGTCTGGTATCACCCTGGTACTGAAATCTGAATTATCTATTTTTACGATATATGAATTATTATTTATACCAATAGAAAAATCCATTTCACCAATTTGCTCTAGTTTCTTGCCTTCTACTTCGATGTAAAGCAGTTTAGCATCCGTGTTTAAGAATACTGTATCCATAAGTGATGAAATCATACAGGAAAACTCAGTTGATAATGGATCTAATTTCATAAAAGATTCATTAAAATTAACTATAACATTATTTTTATCATTTTTAACAGATAGTAATTGTAAATCATCCGAAAAATACTTGAAAGTGCTGGATGCTATCGTAACCCACTTCTCCATTGTCTTATTAAAGTTATGACTGTTGTCTTCTAGAACAACCTTTTCGCCTGTAATTATTTCATAGTACACTAATCCTTGATTATTACCATTTTCCCCCTCTGCGAAAACATTCACGCTCATCATTAAGCTTAATAGTAATAATACTGCTATAATTTTTTTCATGAAATATGACCTCCCTATAAATTTTATAATTTTGATATTTAATCATTATTAACAATATCATATAGAAATCGAAAAAAATGTTATAATTTGACATATACAATAAATATTTTTTACAACCACAAATGCCCAAAATATAGTTTTCAATAATATGCCAGGCACGACACATAGACAGTTAATAAGCAATATATTATAAATAACTGTCTAACTGACTACCCTGGAACCTTATTGTTTAAGATATTAATACTCAAGTTAATATTCTACACTACCCAAAATGTGCCAAATTTCATTCTTGTTCTGTTGGTAAAAATCTTTATTAACAAATACCACAGCGTTCTGGTATCCCATTGAGGTTGATTTATTATATAAAACAAGTATATTTACCTTACCATCATATTCACCTATATATAGATAGCCTATTCCTTTGTCATCAATAATAAATTCTTTTATCTTACTAAAATTAGTTGGACTATAGGGACTATAAGCGCCTAAAATAGATATTTTATTTTGTTTATCCCCTTCTATATATACATTTACTCCCCAATCGGGACTTCCTTCCTTTTTTGCTGTAGGTGAATATTATCTTTAAGGAGAACCATTATTCCGATATTTGAGAACCACCATGTTCATATAATAGAACCACTGTGGTGCTATCAGGACCACTCTTCCTATAACACTTGTATAATTAGGACATGCACTGTTTATCAGTGTAAATAATTATACAGGAGGTCAAATTTATGACCAAATATCGTGAAATTCTTCGGCTACATAGCCAAGGAATCAGTAAACGTGGCATTGCTTCTAGTTGTCAATGCTCGCGCAACACAATTACAGCCGTATTAGAACGAGCAGAGCAATATGGTGTTTCATGGCCACTGCAGAAAGACATGACTGATGGTGATCTGCAAAATCTTATGTTTCCAGAAAAAAACTATTCTTCTAACAGAAAACTTCCAGATTGTGAGCACCTTCACAGGGAACTTTCTAAGAGCGGTGTTACACTTAGTCTCTTATGGAATGAATACTGCGAAGAGTGTAGGTTGAGCAACGAAATTCCTTTGATGTACAGCCAATTCTGTAGGTATTACCGTAAGTATGCCAACACCACGAAGGCAACCATGCATATCAACCGCAAACCAGGCGAAATTCTTGAAGTAGATTGGGCGGGTAATACAGCAGCAATTATTGACAATACTACAGGCGAGATTATTGATGCCTATATCTTTGTGGCTTCATTAGCATGTAGTTCCTATGCCTATGTTGAAGCTTTTTCATCTATGAACATGGAAAGCTGGATTACAGCCCATGTGAATGCATATAAGTTCTTTGGCGGAGTAAGTAGGATCTTGGTACCAGATAATCTTAAAACAGGTGTCGATAGAGTTTCGTGGTACACGCCAGTCATTAACAAGACCTATCATGAAATGGCTGAACACTATGAAACTGCCGTTATTCCAGCCCGTGTTAGACGCCCAAAAGACAAGCCTAATGCCGAAGGAACGGTTGGAATTATTTCTACATGGATTATTGCAGCACTTCGCAGCCAAGAATTCTTTTCTCTAAGAGAATTAAATGAAGCTATCCGTATAAAACTGAATGAATTCAACAGAAAGCCTTTTCAAAAGAAACCAGGCAGCAGGTTGAGTGTGTTTCTCGAAGAAGAGAAAGCAGCACTCATGCCGTTACCTGCCACCCCATACGAGTTAGCCACTTGGAAGATAGCAACTGTACAATTCAATTATCACATAAGTATAGAAAAAATGCATTACTCGGTTTCATATGAATATATCAAACACAAGGTTGATGTACGAATAACTCGAAATGTTGTGGAAGTATTTTTTAATAACCATCGTATAGCATCCCATGTTCGTTTATATGGTCGTGAAGGGCAATACAGCACTGTACCGGAACATATGCCTGATAATCATAAGCAATATACTGCTTGGAATGCAGAGAGATTCATGTCATGGGCAGAAAGTATTGGTCCAAATACAACAATCGCGGTAAAATCGATTTTGTCCTCCCATAGAGTAGAACAACAAGGTTACAAGTCTTGTATGGCGTTATTGAAGTTAGCAGATAAATACTCTGTCACAAGAGTGGAAGCTGCCTGTAAGAAAGCATTGTCTTATACGCCAAGTCCCGGTTTTAAAAGTATTAAAACCATACTTACGACTGGACAAGATAAACTACCAAAAGCCGAAACACTAACTACTTCTAAGGAAAATACATCTGCGAACTTCGGGTTCACCCGAGGTTCAAGATACTACGGAGGACAAAACAATGATTAATGAAACTACAGTATCTAAACTAAACGATATGCGCCTTGCAGCGATGGCTGATACTTTTAGAACACAGTTGACTGATTCATCTTATCAAGAACTATCTTTTGAAGAGCGCTTTGGTTTAATCGTAGATATCGAATGGGCTCGCCGTAAAAACAATAAGCTTGCCAAACTAATCAAGAAAGCAGACTTTAAATTCAATCAAGCATGTATCGAAGATATTGAATATCATGCAGATAGAAAGCTAGATAAAACACAGATTACAAGGCTTTCGTCTTGTCAGTACATAGCTGAAAAGCATAACATTATTATCCTGGGAGCGTCCGGTAATGGTAAGTCTTATATGGGATGCGCTTTTGGTATAGCTGCTTGCCGTAATTACTACACAGTAAAGTATACTCGTCTTCCAGATTTACTAGATGAACTAGCTGTAGCAAGAGGAGAAGGCATCTTTAAAAAGACGATGAAACAGTATAAAAATGTTAGTCTCCTTATTCTTGATGAATGGTTGTTAACATCTCTAAAAGGAAATGAAGCTAGAGATCTTCTTGAGATAGTTGAGGCTAGACATCAAAATGGTACTACCATATTTTGTTCTCAGTTTTCACCCGGTGGATGGCATGAGAAAATTGGTGAGGATACCCTTGCTGATGCAATCCTAGATCGTATTGTGCATGATTCATACACTATATTTATTGATGGTGAAACATCAATGAGAAAGAGGCATGGACTAAAAGTATAGTACTATATGGAGCTACCACCTAACGGTGGTGGCTCTGCTAAAAAACAACATGGTTCTCGTACACGCACATGGCGGTTCTAACAAATCAGATTAATGGTTCTGCGGGAGAATATTATTCAGTAGGCAAATATGATGGAAGTTCATCAACAATCCAGGCTTCGGGATATTTAAAGCTAAAGCCATATTTGCTAAAGCTATAGGTATAATCAGAAGCTTCTTTGTAATCCTCTGTATTGTCAGATACTTTTTTAATATTACTTGTATTGCTAGAAGATTCCACTTGCCCTTTACCACACCCTACAACTAACAATAAAATGGTAAATATTAATATAATTAGTACCACAATCTTTTTATGACTCAATCCATATCCCACCTTATTGTTTCTATTTCTAATGAGTCAATTCTAATGCTTTATAGTATACTTTTTCACTTTATACCTAGCTGTTTATGGCATAATAATAGTGCAGAGAGAAGCCGCCTAAAAGTGCAGAGCTGAAAAGCTAAAAAAGACACTTGTCAACAAACTAAAAAACCCTTATCGTTGAATTTGGACAAAACAGCGAGGGGGAATGAAAGGAATGTTGAAAGTGCCTCAACAAGAGTATATCAAATATCTTAGAGAATTTGAAGATTTAAGTATATCAGAGATCAAAGAAAATTTAGGTGTCAACTGGAGAACTGCTAAAAAATATGCAGATAAGAAAGACAGCAAGGTGCCTGGGAAAGTGCTGATAAACACCACATTAAAATTTTAAAAACTAATATTTAAAAATTCTAAGCTCTACAATACGCTATATAGGATTTTATTACACTAAGCAATGATTTACTATTCCCAATAAACGTAGATTTTTCAAATGTGACGACTTTATCAGCGCTTTCCGAGGCACGACAGTTAGACAGTTAATAAGCAATATATTATAAATAACTGTCTATCTGACTAGCCTGGCACCTTATTTTCCCTTATTTACCTAAATAAGTGCCTATTTACGATACCTAAAACGATTACATCTTTTATTTTATAATTACAATTCTCATGAAATTTATGAGAATTGTAATTATTACTATAGCTGTGCTACTTTATCAAAATGGTTAACAAAGTTTTTAATGCATTTTTCAATGAATTCATCATTATAAGATACATCAAACATAGTTTTTACAAACTCTATAATATTACTACAACTATGAGTAAGATATTTTTTTATCCTTAACATACACTCATCAATATTATTCTCATACTCCTCAAATATACTAATTGCAATCAAATATGCTATAGGTGCAATAATCATTTCTTTATACTCTAAAGCAAACTGTGGATTAATTAATAAATTAAGTTTTGAATATTCTTGATTAATATATTCAATCGATGGTGTTAAATTATATTTACGAATTTCTAAATATTCATCAATACTTAATTGATTATATTCCTTTATATGGTTAATAACTTTCTTTTCAATATTATATGAAGCATATGGAGAAATAATAGATTGATTAAGTCTTGATAGATATTCCTTTCTGAAAACTCTTTTTTCTCTTTCTTCTAAATCACTAGATGTTAATACAGCACTTGAAAAAATTACCTCTATTAAATGTGCTAGTATCTCGTTAAAAATAATTTGACTCCTATTATAAAAATCACCCGAGTATTGCTTATTCATGAACGAGTGACCTATTTCATGAACCATCAAGTATAGCGAATTTAAAGTATCGAAATGGTCAAATATTATAATACTCTCATTAATCTCTGGAAAATAATGTGTTGTAAATACACCATTCCCTTCTTTATTTAAAAATAAAGAATTCTCTTTAATATGTTCAACATGACTAATAAAATCTATTCCGAAAATTGTATTTGAATATCTTGAATATATAGATTCTTTTATATACTCAAATGCTTCATCAATATTTTTATGAATCTTTTCATCTTCATCTATTTCATAAAGATAATCAAACCTTTGCACTCCAGGCATTATGTAATTATATAATTTTAAAGTTATTTCTTCATAAAATTTCATCATATTTTTGTCAAATAAATCAACTTGATCTTCATTAATTCCATAAATTTCATTATATTGCAACTTCATATACTCATTATTAATAAAATGTTTCTTAGCTTTAGTCAACAATTTCAATATTTCATCAGATGAAGACAATATAATGTCATATGCATTTCTTTGAAGTTTAATTTTCTCTTCATATCCGTCTATATGATTAATGCTAATTAAATTCTTAAAAAGAGACTTATCATTAATATTTAAGGTTTGTATTATTTTGTAATAATCTTTTTCTAATTCTTCTTCTAATCCATAATCACAATCAACTGCTAAAGAATCAATTAGCTGAATTGTGTATTCATGTATTTCAGTTAAATCATCATATTCATTAGGAAATAGCTTAAGTATCTCAAATATCTTATATAGAGTAACAATTCTGTTTTCAATTTCATCGGAGGTGCCTTTAATTTTTAACTGCATATCTAAGTTCTTAACATAATCCGAAAGATATTCAATATTAACAACACCATTTAATATCAATAGTAATTTATCATATCTATTTTTATACTGTATGCTCATTTTTTCTATAGTCATGTTAAGAAAATTAAAGGCTATACTCTTACTGTAATCAGTGGATGTCTCAATACCAAGATACATAAGTAAATGATAAATATTTAGTAATGTAGAAATATAGCTCTGAATTAGAGTACCTTTATTACAGGCTATTGCATACTTACTATCGTATGTTTTATATGATCCTAATATTTTATCTTTTGTTTTATCATCATCGAGTAGTACTGCTACAGTACTATCATTATAATATCCACTTATAATATACGGAATATCTGCATTTTTACAATATTGATAAATACTATTATGTATTTCATATGACGAATCATCAAAACATGAAAAAACAAAGTCAATTGACTCGTTATTAATAATTCTCTCAATGTCATTACAATTAATTTCATTAATCCTTTGTTTATATATACTTACGGTTACATCTTTAATGTCCCCCTCAATTTTTTCCTTCAAAGTTTCAACTTTAGATTTACAAACATGTTTATCATTAAACACAATTTGAGATTTAATGTTATGTTCTTCAACACCATCGTTATCAATTACTACTATTCTAGCAATTCCTATTTTAGCGAGCGAATATGCTAGTGTTGCACCTATGGTACCTGTGCCAATAATTAAAACTTTTTGATGTTTTAATTTTTTATAAATATCAATTCCATTTCTATATGTTCCAAAATAGTTTAGATAACGTTCCTCCCTTTTCTCTATTTTCTGATTTTCTACAATCAGTCTTTCTTTCATCAAAAACTCAAGAATTTGTTTACTCTCTTCTTTATCAAAAGCGTTTTTGTTTCCCCAATTATAAAAATTATTTTCACCCATTCCACTAAAAGCAACAACTGAAAGTAATTCCCATAGTGCGTTAAAGTTATCGGTTTCAATTGATTTATTTTCTCCATCAAAATATATAATCTGACTTTTACTCGGACATCCCTTTAGTCCCAAAGATTTGTTTGTAATCATATATACTCCCTAATAAATTAAATATTTTGTAAATTTAAATGAATATTTAGGATTTAGCTCACTTTTAATATAATATATGCAATAAGACTATTTATCTCTTATAAAGCATCCAAGTACTCTTTAATCCTTATCTGTATTATGTCTTCGCTCAATAGATATTTAATATTTTTTTATTCCGTACCACTGTAGTCCTTAGTATCCAATACAACAAAAATGCCTGTATCCATACTTAAATTTGAGATTGGAATAGCCATCTTTAGTGATATTAAATATAACGAAAGTATATCTGTTATTCATTGTTAACTGATATACTTTCGTTACTAACTTATATTATTATGTATTAATTTTAAAGAGCTATCTATTTCTAGCAGGCACTCCAACAGATACATATATCAAAATTTTGCTTTGCTTTTTTTATTTTTGTTGTTAGCTTCATTACTTTCACTCCTTTCCCATTAGTATTTTCTTTACTTTTTAGCACACTATCAATTCTTAGCAGGCACTAAAACAGATACAGATACTCCCATTTTGCTTTGCTTTTTTGTTTTTGTTGTTAACTTCATTACTTTCACTCCTTTCTCATTAATATTTTCTTTACCTTTTAGATACACTGTTCATTCCTAGCAAAAACTAAAACAGATACAGATACTCCCATTTTGCTTTGCTTTTTTTATTTTTGTTGTTAACTTCATTACTTTCACTCCTTTCCCATTAGTATTTTCTTTTATAATAATAAGATATTTTATAATTGCTATATAAAACAATCTAAATATACAACTAAAAATATCACTTAAAACCAAACTATATCTTAAATATAAAATAAAATTAATTTATAACTTTGTAGTCATTTTGTTAAATCTTTTTAGCTTACATTGGTCATTTCGCCAACTGATGGTAGCTTTCTAAGATTACCTTGTAGAAGGAAAAACAAGCTTATAGCAACTAAACCGAAACTTCCCAAAAACATCATAATATTTGAACCAAATATTTGTGCAAACAGCCCACCAAGTAATGATCCTATTGGAAGTGTTGAAACCAACATACTATCAATGATTGATGATACTCTTGCTATTAAATCTTTTGGTATAGACATTTGTAAATATGTTATCAAAATAACTCTTATCACACCAAAAGGAATGAAGGCGATACCAAATACAACTATAGATACAATATTACTTGTTATAAGTAGTGAAATAATCCATAAAATAAAGCTTATAAACGGAAGTACACTCATAACTAATCCAAGTGGATATTTCATTAACTTAACTGCTAACATACTTCCAATTAAAATTCCTATACTTATTGCGAGTAAAAAGTAACCATAAAAACTCGCCCCCATATTAATTGAAACATACGCTGGTAATATAGCTATAACAATCCCAAATACAAAATTTGCAATTAAAAATGGTACACATACCTTAAAAACCATAGTTCCAAAAAAACTCTTAAACCCGTACTTAAGATCGTTTTTGTATTCTTGATAAGATTCAAATTTTGTAGTTCCTGTATTATTAAAAATACCCTTTATTCGAATAAAGAATATCGACGCAATTAAAAATGTAAAAGCATTAAAAATATATATATTTGCTATTGAAAAACGTGCAATTATTATAGCAAAAAAACCAGCACTAGTTATATCAATCAATTGTTGAGTGCTACCTACTAGAGAATTATATTTACCAAAACTTTCCTTCTCTACTAGTTGAGGTACTATTGATATTTCTGCGGTTCCTTCAAAGTTTTCTATAAACGATAGTAAAAATATAATTGATAATATTAACCAAACACTTTCAATGTGAAAGTAAATTGCTATTGGTACAATTAGAATTAATAAAAATTGTAAAAACTGTGAAATAACTAGAATATTTTTTTTATTTGATCTATCAATAATTGGACCAAATAGAAAACCTAAAGCTTTTGGAGCCATAGTTAAAGCAGAAGCAATCCCAGTATAAAAAGCATTATTAGTTAATTTGTAAATATATATAACAACAGCTAATCTATAGATGCTATCTCCTAACGTAGAAATAACTCGACCTAAAAATAACTTTTTTGCATTTCTATTCATTTTATCCTCCATTTTGTATTAAAATTTTTATAAAATAAATAAGATTCGAAGATCTACCACACTATCTGGTACAGTGTTTTTATACAAAACTATTACCTCCAGAGAAGTGTGATGTAATCTGCAATAGTATTTTGCGTTTCACTATGCATCATAAATACTAATAATAATTTTAAATTTATGAGTTCCATTTAATCAGGTTAAAATATTTGCCACGTTCGATGTAGAAGTAAATATCCCCAATAACACTATTGATAAAAGTTATAATTTCTTTATTATTTCATCTCACCTCCTCCATTATGTTAACTATAATTACATTATTCTTGTCTAGTATATATGCAGTTACTTATTGTGTCAATATATTTCATATTATATCGAAAATGGTTAAAAATTGACGAATTGAAAAGCAAGTGCAACAAAAAATGACTTGGAAGTATTAAAAAGAGGGTTATAACATTACTAATATTGCCCGAAAATTAGGCAGTTATTGATCAAGAGAAACCCTCTTGCTAATGCAATAAGCTTCCAGGCACGACACATAGACAGTTAATAAGTAATATATTATAAATAACTGTCTAGCTGACTAGCCTGGCACCTTATTGTTCTGTTAAAAATAAAAAACCCGGTAATAACCGGGTTTCATACTAATCATTAATCTGTTGTGAATGGTAATAAAGCTATGTTTCTAGCTCTCTTTATAGCTACTGTAAGCTGTCTTTGATGCTTAGCGCAGTTACCTGAAATTCTTCTTGGAATTATCTTTCCTCTTTCAGATACAAATCTTCTAATTTTGTTTACATCTTTATAATCTATATGTTGAACTTTATCTATGCAGAAATTACATACGCGCTTCTTTGGCTTTCTCATCTTGCCGCCGCCGCCTGCATTTCTTTCTCTACCTTCTCTTGGCATATATTTCCCTCCTAACTACTAAAATGGAAGATCGTCGTCTCCCTCGGCAGGATAGAAATCTCCGGATTCCTTTGTTAACATCACTGCCTGAACCTTTGTTAATATCAGAAGCTTTATCTAGAAAATGAACTTCATCTGCTATGACTTCTGTTGCAAAATGTCTTTTGCCCTCTTGGTCATCCCAGCTTCTTGTCTGGATTCTTCCAGATATAGCAACTAGTCTGCCTTTGCCGATATATTTACCGCAGTTTTCTGCTGGCTTGCCCCATACAACAATGGGAATAAAATCAGCATCCGGTTGACCTTCTTGCTTGAACATTCTGTTTACAGCTACAGTAAACTTTGCAACTGGTGTTTGATTGTTAGCTGTATATCTAACTTCGGGGTCCTTTGTTAATCTTCCTACTAGGGCAACTTTATTCATTCGAAAGCACCACCTAATTTAAAATTAGTCTAACCTTATAGTCATACTTCTAAGGATAGTTTCAGTTATACCAAACACTCTTTCCAATTCCTTTGGAACAGCTGTATCAGCCTTATATCTCATATATACATAGAAGCCTTCACCGATATCATCAATTAAATAAGCAAGCTTTCTCTTGCCCCAATCATCGATTGTCTCGATTTCGCCATTTGCTTCAATTATGCCTCTAAACTTTTCAACAATAGCTTTTAGGCCTTCTTCAGTAACGTTGGCTTTACTATATATATCGTTTCGTATCTATTCATAAGTTTCACCTCCTCCCCTCGGACTAGCGGCCCTACCACTCGGGATAGAGCGAGGAAATTTGCGTATTACACGCATCTTAGTATTATATCACTGTGTAAAGCTATTTTCAACTGTTTTTTCTTATACTTGAGGAATTTCTGCGGATTTTATAACTTCTTTACCGACTTTTCAAATTGAGGTCTTGGAAGCATAACAATTCTGCCACATCCAAGGCACTTAATTTTGAAATCCGCTCCTATTCTTATTACTTCCCATTGCTTGCTTCCACAAGGGTGATCCTTTTTTGTCTCTACAATATCTCCTAAATTAAATGGCTTTGGATAGTACATCAAACCCCTCCTTACTTATTTTTTCCACCAGCATTAGTTTTGGATAGGATATTTCTATTTTTTCCTTCTTAAAAGCTTCAAGCATCAAAAGTCTTAGTTCCCGCTCTACCTTCCAATGTGCAAGTGGTTCAGTCCTTACTATTGTTCTGATTGAAACATTAGACTCTCCAAGCTTTATTATTCCCAATACCTCAGGTTTTTCCTTAATCTTGTCTTCATTTTTTTCATAATAATCTGATGCTACAGCAGATAGAATCGCTACAGCTCTTTCATGGTTACTTTCATATGCAACACTTACATCTATAATCGCAAGTGAATTCCCTTTAGATACATTCGTAACAGCCTTTATCTCCCCATTTGGAATTATATGTAGTTCACCATTAAAGGATCTTATACGAGTTGTCCTAAGTCCCAAAGCCTCTACAGTACCAGTAACTTCAGATATTGTTACATAGTCACCTACACTATATTGATCCTCAAATAATATAAGAAATCCTGTAAACACGTCCTTAACCAAGCTTTGAGCGCCAAAGCCTATTGCTATACCTCCCAATCCAGCAGTTGCAATAATAGGTTGAGTTGGAATGTTTAAAGCCTCTAATATGGAAACTCCCATTATTAGATATACCAAATACTTTATTACGCTTTTTGAGATTCCTATTAATGTATTTGATTTTCTCTCATCCATTTTATACTTTGGATAAAGTCGAAACACATTTGATATTACCTTGTTAAGCACTGTTATTGCAAGCCTTGATATAATGAATATAAATATTATCTTTACAAATATTCCTAGATAGTAATATAACAGTGCAGTATCTATCTGTAAATATACTGCAATATTGCCAAACAACTCCTTCACAATATCATGCCCCCTTAACACTTGCTTATCAGATATTTATAACCTTGGCAGCTGTATGCATATATTCTACTATGGTATACATATTTCCTACAATACCAGCCTTTAGCTTTTCTTTAATATGGTAAAAATCTAAACAAGTACCACAGCTTATTATCTCTATACCCTTCTCTTGAAGCTTTTGAATGTTTTCCAAAGTATCTGAGCCTTCTACCACTAGCTTTACCCCACTATTCATAAAGATAATTGTCTTAGGATATGGCTTTGTTTCATTTAATGTATAAGTATATGTTTTCATAAGTAGCTGTCCAAGCTCTGCATCTCCTGAACCAAGCTTATCTGTAGTTATTACTATAATAAAGTCATCGTTTATTTCCTTCCTTATGCTTTCTCCTACTTTATTAATCTTAACATAGTAACAGCCTTCTTTTTCTTCAACCTCATGCTGACAGTTCAAATTAGTAGCAAGCCTTGCCAAGTTTTCTCTTGCTGTGACATTATCTACAATAATTAGTATCTCACCTGATGTTATCTCCTCCAATGCTCTCTTGGTTAGAATCACTGGTTGTGGACACTTTAATCCTCGTGCATCTATATTATTCATATATATCCTCCTGAAACTTTTTTGTAAAAATTGAGTATATTACTATAATAATTTATTTTCATATTATATTCTATATATGTTTTGCAATTATAGATTTTTTTAATATCTTTTGCAGTTTATATACCTTTTCTCTATATGACTCATTTTCTCCTTATATTATTCAGATTTATACATCCAAAAACAACATAGTTAATTACAGTTGTAGAATATTTAAATAATATCAACATAATTATTAATTAAATTAATATTAACATTGACATTATTAATATTAGTATTATAATTGTTTTAAGAGTGTTAATTTAATCCAGTTGAGGAGTGAATTTATGAAAAAAAACATACTAGGGAAGTGTCCTATCTGTAATGGCAACATAAAAGTAACAGAGTTCAAGTGTAATTCCTGCGAAAGCACTATAAGAGGCAGCTTTAAACTTTGCAAGTTCTGTGAGCTGCCAAAGGAGCAAATAGAATTTGCAGAGATTTTTATAAAAAATCGCGGTAACATCAAGGAAATTGAGAGGGAATTATGCATATCCTACCCTACTGTTAAGGGTAAGCTAGATGCTCTCATAGAAGCCCTTGGTTATACAGAACAGGCTTATGTAAGCCCAAGTAAAAACAAAGATATCTTAGAACAACTGGACAATGGAGAAATTAGTCCAGCGGAAGCAATCGAATTATTAAAAAATTAGGAGGATATATAATGGAAGAAAAAATGATGATACTAAAAATGCTACAGGAAGGCAAGCTTACAGCAGAGGAAGCTCAAAAGCTTTTAGAGGCAGTAGGTAATAACACTTCTAGCTCTGAATCAGACATGAAAAAAGCCGAAAGAAAAATTGAAGAGAAAATGCAAAATCTACAACAAAAAGCTAGTAAGGTTGCCGAGAAGCTTGGCGGCAAATTAAACAACACCGCAGAAAAGTTTAATTCAGGCTCAGATAAATTTGGAGATGACTTCTCAAAACGTATGGAAGGCTTCGGCAATGATATTGCTGATTCCGCAGTTAAATTCACAGATAAACTGGTTAACTACCTCGGAAACTTCATTGATATAAACAATGATAAGTACCAATACAAGAAGAACTTCATCTTTACAATACCTGAAAACACTGACATAAAGGTAGATACCTGTAACTTTGCAGTTATCGTTAGTCCTACAGAGGAAAAAGATTTTCTAGTTAATTTATATGTAAATACTTCAATACCAAACTTAACTATAGATGAGTATTTTAAGGCTGAGCAAAACGAAACAGGCTTAAACATAAAAACACAATTCCCAAGCAAAACTTGGGGTAAGATTGAGATAATGGTACCGCAGCATTTAAATAATCTGAATATAGTAACAACAAATGGAAAATGTGAGCTAAATGACATATCTGCAAATAATATAGAATCTAATACTTCAAATGGTAAGATATGCATATGCGATTGTCAAAGCAAAACTATAGATGCAGTTACCAGTAATGGTAAAATATCAGTCTCCGGCACTGTAGCGGCATTTGCTGAATTGAATACCTCAAATGGCAAGATAGAGATAGAAGATTGCAAGTTTGATAAACTTGATTCCAAAACTAGTAATAGTTCAATTATACTGGAAGGTATAAATAAGATGGCGGCTTCAGAAGCCAACTATTCCTTACGAACTTCAAACGGTAAGATTGTCATAGAGCTTAAAAACAGTGAGGTTTTAGGATGTATGATTGATGCTTCAACCTCCGTAGGAAGTATAACGGTGGATTTGCCGCAGCTAAATTACTTCTTAGATAAGAAGAGCTTTGGTATGCAGTCAACAGCTCAAATAAAGAGCACAGATTTTGATAGTTTAACAGATAGATTTTTTATAAATGCACATACCTCCAACTCTTCAATAGTAATTGATGCAATATAATAATCGTGAAATAAAACAAAGCTCTGAGAGAAACCTCTCAGAGCTTTGTTTTATTTATTTTTTCGTAATCCCTTATATAGAAATCCTACACCAAGGAGTACAATCGCCGCTGAAAATAAATAATTTTGATACTCTTTAACAAGCTTAATCATATCAGCATTAACAATACCCAAGACAAATACAAAAGCAATCAAACCTGATACAATAAGTATGGTACCCACTACCAAGGTTCAGCTGCTTTTATGTATAAATTCAGTAAAATACATTAGATAAAAGGCTAAACCTAGCAAAATAAAGAAACTCGGCCAAATGTAGCTGCTGTTTAAATTATTATCTAATAATGAATAAATAGCCAAAGCAGGCAGTATGTATCCTGGAAAAACAAAGCCCAAAATACCCTTTTTGAAGTATAGCACAAGAAATATTAACCCTAGGATAAGTACAAACATTTCACCGCCTATTTCAAACTTAAACATCTCTAAATCAACTAGAAGCATAACCGCACCAGTTAATGTTAGTATTAAACCAAAGGTCAAATGAAGCTGCTGCTTCGTCATCGAATAGTTATAAAGTAAATATAGTCCCCCTAATATCATAAAAGTGTTTATCATCGATATATTAAAATTCCTTAAGAAGTAAGCCAATCCTAAGGAAACGAGTCCTAAGCCTGCTATATAATTGTTATTTTTCATTTAATTATCCTCCTATCTCTTTACTAATTCTATGGCAGAGTTCCATATCCAGCCCAAAATAAAGTTATAAGAATATAAGTATTTCGCCAATATCGAGGTTTGAAGTGCATCCTTTAAGCCTTGCCACGGTATTATATTTGATGTTGGTGTGATTACAGCAAATACCATAAGCAATATAAATACCATCTTTATGAGTCCTATGGTGCCACCTCCAAGTTTGTTTATCTCGTTTAAAACAGGCATTTTGGTTGCACCCTTTACATATCCTTCTACCACATACAATACAATTCTAACAACAAAGTAAATAGTTATAATTGAAATAATATTTATAATAGCTATGCTTAAAAAGGTTTGAATGTCCTCTACAAAATAATCGCTATAGAAGGTTGTCATATTACCACCTGGCATTAAGCTTGTGACCCCATTTAACAGCTTCTTTTCTACCATATAATTAGTTAAAACATCTTTTAATGATGTATTTGCCAGAAGAAGCATTGACAATGTATTATAATACGTTTTAGCAACCACTATGGATATAATCATACATGCAACACTGGTTATAGATGCTACAAAGCCTCTTGCGGCTCCTGAAATAACCCCTACACAAATTAGCCCTATAATTACAATATCAATCCAATTCATAATTAACCTCCTTGTCTATTTATAATTAAGTTTCTGAATCAGTCTATCTGATGTCAATATTATATTTGAATCACCTGTAAAGTGAACACTATTTATACTTGGTATTGATTTATACTCCGCTCTAGCTGTACCTTTCAAATCACATATCAGAAGCTTTTCTTTATAATATAATATATAATTTCCAGCTCCTACTATTATGCCTTTGGGCTCTGTTTTAGACTCAAACTTTCCTATTTCCTTTAGTTTTATGTCATAGGACATAACGTCAAAACCCCATCTGCTTCTCACTACCGCTACCACTCCACTATCATTAATATCGGCACTGTAAATCGTCTTATTAAGCTCAAGCTTGCTTTGTTTTTTACTTTCTCCCTTGTACTTATATATGGTTTTTTCGCCAATAGCAAGCAATGCATTATCCTTACTGTAGCCTATCATAGGTATGATTTGATTTTCAAAATTATCTGACCAAACCATTGTTCCTTTTAGATCAAAAGTAATAAGCTTAGTCTTTATGGTCTTAGAGGCTACATCTAGAATGCTAATACTGTTCTCTCCATCTCCAGATGCAAAAGCTAATATTGCTGCGTTCTCTAGCATAGCACTTCCCTCATCAATACCTTTACTGCTTAATATCTTTATTTTTGCTCCCCCTGTATTTATGAAATCAATCAACAAATCTCCACTTTTATCTATATAAAGTTCATTTACCTCACCTTCTAGCTGTTTATCCCAAAGTAACTTACCTGCCTTTGTTATGTAGTATAGCTTTTTACCATTATCGAGTATATATAATCCTTCCCTTGAAGCTCTCATAAGCACTACTTTTCCAACAAGAGTTCTGCTCCATACAGTATCACCCTTAAAGTTTCTTGCCTTAACTACTGTCCCCGAAGCCTCAACTAGCAGCTCATCAACATTACAGACATCACTGGTCTTATCCACCGCCTCCAGCTGTCCCTCAACGGCAATACTTTTTAGAGACTTATATGCGCCTTTACTATTACCTGACTTTATATTGTTAATATATATCAATACTGCCATAAGTAAAAGTATAATCAGTAACAAAACGCCTACTCTCTTTATGCCAAAATTCCCCTTTTTCAATAATAACACCTCACATAGTAAATACGACAAAATCTTAAATTTGTTTCAAAGCAAACAGGTTTTACCAATATATTCATGTCTAATTTGATTATAACATTATATATAACCTTTTCCATACCCTTTGTCAAATATTTCAAGGTACTGTAGCACCTTTATAACTGAGTGAATACTACTATATATACTTTTCGTAACATATCTATAAGTATGGAATATATATAACACTATTTTATATTCTTTGTATCTGACAAGCCTATATGGGTAATAATTAGATAAAGTTTATTTTTAAGGAGTTATTTATGTTAAATAATAAGTTTGAAAAATCCATTGATATAAATAAACAGTTTGCTTTTTCATATTTTACTGCATATTTTGAAGAATGCTTTAACAAGCTTTATTCAGACAATCATAAGGATATTGTTTTTATCTGCGTTGGTACTGACCGTGCCACAGGAGATTGCCTTGGTCCATTGATTGGGTATAAGCTAATAGAAATGTCCTACAGTAATGTACACGTACTAGGTACTCTTGAAAATCCTGTTCATGCAAAGAACCTTGAGGTTCAACTGCAAGAGCTTAAAAATTATAGCAATCCTTTTATTATTGCTATAGATGCTTCCTTAGGCAAGTTTGAAAGAATTGGTTTTGTCAATATTAAAGAAGGCCCTCTATCCCCGGGTTCAGGTGTAAATAAAGCTCTCCCGCAGGTGGGAGATATGCATATTACTGGTATAGTAAATATGAGCGGATTTATGGAGATAATGGTACTCCAGAACACAAGATTAAGTATTGTTATGAACATGGCAAATATTATAGCCAAGGGTATTAAATATAACATGTGGAAATTTCATAACTTTCAAATCAAAAGCCCAAATATATATCCCGCTGAATACGCAGATAATAATTTGAATTGATATAAATCAAAGGAAGTGCAGCTCATTTACATGCTGTACTTCCTTTATTAATTCTTATCCCCTCTATGGATATTTGATATAATGTTTGCTACAATTGGAAATAGTAACTATATGCAAATCAGCTTCATACAAGGAGTGCAAATGATGTCCATAATAAATCTAAATTTAAAAAATAACAGCTATGATATATGTATACAGCAAGGCTTACTACAGCATATAGGAAAGCTTATTTCAACTTGGTATAAGGGTAAAAACATAACAGTAATAACAGATACCAACGTAGATATACTCTATGGGGAAAAGCTTTCTTACTCTCTTAATCAGTATGATTATAAAGTCAGCAGAATAGTTGTTTCTCCTGGCGAGCAAAGCAAATCTATAAATACATTAAACAATATTTATAATCAGCTAACTGAGCATGGTATAACAAGAGATAGCCTTATTGTTGCCCTTGGCGGAGGTGTAATAGGTGATCTGACAGGATTTGCAGCAGCCACCTATTTAAGAGGTGTGTCCTACGTTCAAATCCCTACTACCGTAATGTCACAGCTTGACAGTAGTATAGGTGGAAAAACCGCAGTTAATATTGAAGCAGGAAAGAACTTGGCAGGCTGTTTTTACCAGCCTAAGGCAGTATATATAGATACTCTTCTACTCGAAACACTACCCGATAGATTTTTTTCTGATGGGCTTGCTGAAGCTGTTAAATATGGAGCTATCAAGGACATTGAGCTTTTTAATCTACTAAATAATATGAAATCTCTAAGTGATATTAAAGATAATATAAATGAAATTATATATAGATGCGCAAGCATAAAATGTGAAATAGTTAGTGCCGATGAACTTGACAAAGGCGAGCGAATGCTTCTAAACTTTGGACATACTATAGGTCATGGAATAGAGAAGCTTTATGACTATAAAGTCTATACTCACGGAGAAGCTATCAGCTTAGGAATTCTTATTATTACAAAGAACAGTGAAGGTATGGGACTTACAGCAAAAGGCTCTACCAATGCTATAATAGAGCTCCTAGCCAAATGCCACCTTCCTATTACTCATGATAAAATGGATAAAGACAAACTGCTTCAAATAATAAAAACTGATAAAAAGTCAGAGGAATCCTTTATAAATCTTATATTGTTAAAAGAATTAGGATTTGCTTATATATATAAAGCTTCTAAGAGTGACTTAGTTAATTTTATAAAATAATATAATCGGAGTAAATTATATGAGAGAAATAAAGATTATACCCGCTTCCCTAAATGGAGCCATAGACATACCCTCCTCCAAGAGTTTATGTCACCGCGCTATTATATCCGCAGCTTTGGCAGAAGGTACTAGTATCATAAACAATATAGTTCTTTCCGAGGACATTTTAGCTACTATTAATGCTGTACAAGCCTTAGGTGCTAAAGTTAACGTCGATAAAGATAAAGCTATCGTTACTGGTACAAGCTTTCAAAATATCCAAAACAGCACCATAGACTGTAAGGAATCAGGCTCTACACTCAGGTTTATAATTCCCTTAGGGTTGCTTGCAGGCTGTGAGATACGTTATATAGGCAGTGGAAATCTCTGCAATCGTCCCTTAGACCCCTACATAGAGATTTTTAAGGAGCAAGGGATTAAATTTTCTTCGCCAAAGCTGTCCATGAACATAGACGGTGAGCTAAAACATGGTGATTTTGTACTAAAAGGAAGTATTAGCTCACAGTTTATAACTGGCTTAATGTTTGCCCTCCCTATGCTTCAAGGTGACTCTACAATATATATAATAGATGCTTTGGAATCTAAAGCCTATATAGATTTAACTTTAGACACCTTAAAAAGCTTTGGAATACATATTGAGAATAATAACTACAGAAGCTTTTTTATAAAAGGCTTTCAGCACTATAAAGCTATTTCCTATACTGTGGAGGGAGATTATTCTCAAGCTGCCTTTTGGATAGCCGCAGGATTGTTAGGACAAGAAGTTATATGCAATAGCCTAAGCAATGATAGCAGGCAAAGTGATAAAGCTTTTATTGATATAATGATAAAATGTGGTGGACAAATCAAAATCAATAAGAGTTCAATAACATCATCAAAATCTCAGCTTAACGCCTTTGATGCAGATGTTTCACAGTACCCTGACATAGCGCCAATTCTAGCTGTGGTTGCCGCTTTATCAAGTGGCACTAGCCACATTACAGGAGCCTCTAGGCTTAGAATTAAAGAATGTGATAGATTAATGGCGATTTCTACTGAGCTGAATAAACTAGGAGCAGAGGTTTATGAAAACGAAGACAATCTTGTTATAGTAGGTAAGGAATGTCTAAAGGGTGGCGAGGTTGACAGCTGGGGTGACCATAGAATTGCAATGGCACTTAGTATTGCATCGTTGAGATGCACTAATCCTATTACTATTAATAATAGCAGTGTAGTTTCCAAATCCTATCCCGGTTTTTTTAAAGATTTTATTAAACTCGGAGGTATTATAAATGAGCGGAGTTTGGGGTAAAAAAATTAAATATTCTATTTTTGGTGAATCTCATGGAGTAAGCATAGGTATCATAATAGATGGACTTCCTGCTGGAATCAAGCTAGACTTTGATATGATTGAAGCAGAAATGACTAGAAGACAACCTGGTAAGACCAATATAGCTACAAGTAGAACAGAAGCGGATAAGTTTCAAATTTTAAGTGGAATTTTCAATGGCTATACCACAAGTGCGCCTCTCTGTGTCACGATAGAAAATACAAATCAACATTCAAAGGATTATGAAAAAGCTAAGGAGCTTTTAAGACCCGGACACGCAGACTATACTGCCTATATAAAAAGCAAAGGATATAATGACTATAGGGGCGGTGGGCACTTTTCAGGAAGGCTTACTGCACCTATTGTGTTCGCAGGAGCAATTGCAAAGCAGCTTTTAGCAGCACATAACATAAAGATAACAAGCCATATTTACAAAATCGGAACAAAAATGGATATAGCCTTTAAGGATGTTAATTTAGATGATACTCTAATTGACTCTCTTTTAAAATCTGACTTCCCTACTCTAAATCCTTCTACAAAAGAAGAAATGATAGATATAATTACTGCTGCTAAATCCTCTGGTGATTCTATTGGGGGAATAATTGAAGCTGTGGCTATTAATTTGCCCGCTGGTATCGGCTCACCATTCTTTGACTCTATAGAAAGCAGTGTATCACATCTAGTATTTTCTATTCCAGGTGTTAAGGGTATAGAATTTGGTGATGGCTTTGATATAGCTGAAATGAAGGGATCAGAAGCTAACGACCAATATTATGTAAACAATGGCAATATTGCCGCTTACTCAAACCACAACGGTGGAATACTTGGTGGAATTACTAATGGAATGCCACTAGTATTTAGAGCTGCCTTTAAACCAACTCCATCAATTGCATTACCTCAAAAAACTGTAAACATTGTGACTATGGAAGATGCTACTATTAACTTAGAAGGCAGACATGATCCTTGCATAGTACCAAGAGCTATACCTGTGATTGAAGCGGTTACTGCAATAGGTATACTAGAACATATTATATAAACAGCTCATCAAGGAGGATATAGCTATGAAGATTTTTGGATTGTTTGGGGAAAAGCTTTCACACAGTCTTTCTCCCGAAATACATAATATGCTATACGAAGCTTTAAACATCAAAGCTTCATATAGTCTTTTTCAAATACAGCCACATATGTTGAAGGACGCTGTACAAGGTATCAGAGCACTAAACATAAATGGTGTTAACGTTACAATACCATATAAGCTCAAGGTTATAGAATACCTTGATAGCATTTCTAATGAAGCTTTACGAATTGGTGCTGTAAATACAATATTCAACAATGAAAACCACCTTACAGGCTTTAATACAGATTATACAGGCTTTGGTAAAATGCTTGACAAACATTCCATTAGTGTACAAAATAAAACTGCGGTAATTATCGGAAGTGGCGGTGCTGCAAAATCTGTAGCAACTTACTTAGAAGACAATGGCACTTCAGATATTCACATTGTTAGCAGAGATCCATCAAAGGTACTATCCTTTGATAGATCTAAATACAACATAATAGATTATAATCAACTTAAGAAAATCAAACATTCCAATCTGCTTGTAAACTGTACTCCCTGCGGTATGTTCCCTAACGTAGATTCCTCACCTATAGAAGAAGCTATGATATCAAGCTTCGGAGCAGTTGTAGATTTAATATACAATCCCTCAGAGACCTTACTAATGAAGTATGCAAAAACAAATAACATCTTAGCAATTAATGGCTTATATATGCTAGTAGCGCAAGCCTCAGTAGCTGTTGAATTATGGACTGCGAAGACAATTGATAATATGATAATCGACAATATATATCAACGACTCAAGAAATCATTTATATAACATATATATGTTTCATCGTAATAAAATAATATACTTATATAATTTGCTATTGGATTATTGTAATAATTGTCCTATAATGAGAATATAGATTAATTTATAAGGCGGTGTAATTATGAAAGACCCAAGAATAGACTTAATAGCTAAAAATCTCATACAACACTCTGTTAAGCTGCAAAAAGGCGAGAAGGTTTTAATACAAGGTTCTAATGAGTCAATTCCTCTACTTAAAGCACTTATAAAAGAAGCTTACAACGTCGGAGGTATTCCGTTTATCAAGAATAGCGAATCCGAACTGATAAAAACACTTCTTATAGATGCCTGTGAAGAACAAGTTAAACTTATGGCAGAAGCTGATTTGATAATCATGAAAGCTGCCGATGCATATATTTCAATTTCATCACCAAGTAATAATGCAAGTCTTAGTGGAATTCCCGGAGAAAAAATGAATATGTACAAACAATATTATGTAGTACCTGTTCACATGACCGAAAGAGTAGAAAATACAAAATGGGTAATAGCCACCTTCCCTAATCCGTCTATGGCTCAGTCAGCAAACATGAGCACAGAAGCATATGAAAACTTCTACTACAATGTATGTTGTTTAGATTACTCAAAATTAAGTAAAGCTATGGATCCACTAGTTAGCTTAATGGAAAGAACAGACAAAGTAAGACTAACAGGAAAAGACACTGACTTAACTTTTTCTATAAAAGGTCTACCCGCCATCAAATGTGATGGTCAACTTAATATTCCTGACGGTGAAGTTTTTACTGCACCTGTAAAAACTTCTGTAGATGGCTATATTTCATACAATACTCCCACTGTGTACATGGGCACAACTTATGAAAATATACGGTTAGAATTTCAAAAAGGAAAGATAATAAAAGCAACCTCAAATAATAATGAAGAGCTTAACAAAGTGTTTAATATTGATGAAGGCGCTAGATATATCGGGGAGTTTGCTATAGGAGTCAATCCATATATCATAAGTCCAATGAAGAACACATTGTTTGATGAAAAAATATCCGGAAGCATCCACTTTACTCCAGGTAATGCATACAAGGAAGCCTTCAATGGCAACAAATCATCTATCCACTGGGACTTAGTATTTATTCAGCGTCCCGAATATGGTGGCGGTGAAATCTATTTTGATGATGTACTTATACGCAAGGATGGATTGTTTGTACTTGATGAGCTAAAAGCTCTCAATCCAGATAACTTTTAAATAATCAGTAGACTAAATAATAACTCTAAGAAAAAGCGAGTTATTAATAACTCGCTTTTTCTCTTACATATATTCTTTGGTTTTACGACGAACCCTTAGGTTCGTGTAGCATTATTATTTTGTTTCGTCTACTGTTATAGCAACATTACAACTATTGCTATCACATGATGTTAAACTAAGTGCTGGTGATACTACACCACTAACTGATAATTCTTGTAGGTTAAGTAATTCTTGCATAATTACACCTCCTTTTTTGTTTTATCACGAACTCTTGAGGTTCGTGTAGCATTATTATTTTGTTATAATATTGTTTTACCTATTGTTATATTAACATCACAACTATTGTTATCACATGATGTTAAACTAACTGCTGGTGATACTACAGAACTAACTGATAATTCTTGTAGGTTAAGTAATTCTTGCATAATTACACCTCCTTTTTTGTTTTATCACGAACTCTTGAGGTTCGTGATAAATTATTATTTTTTTATAATATTGTTGCACCTATTGTTATCTTAACATCACAACTATTGTTATCACATGATGTTAAACTAACTGCTGGTGATACTACACCACTAACTGATAATTCTTGTAGGTTAAGTAATTCTTGCATAATTACACCTCCTTTTTTGTTTTATCGCGAACTCTTGAGGTTCGTGTAGCATTAGCTGATTTTTAGTTACAGCTTGTGCTATCACATGATGTTAAACTAACTGCTGGTTCTACTATTTGTGCAGATGCCAATACTTGTAAATTAAGTAATTCTTGCATGATTTCACCCCCTTTCTATTGTTAGTGATCATATATAACTCAATATATAATTGAGATTATATGTAAATTTTACTGTTATTAAAATCGTAATACTCATCTATAATAAAAAATGGATTTCCTTGTTTATCAGATAAACATATATTTCTGTTTAAAGCTAGAATAACGCCTGAAGATCCTGTAAATAAATCATTAGACATTCTATATAGTCCATCTCCAGCATAACCATGAATATCATCAAAGCTAACTTGGAAGAAACTAATATTCTCTGACAATCTCATTAGTAATTCATTAGCGTAATCAGAATTCAAATATACTACACAATCCTGCAAGAATGTGATAATTCCTGACATACCCCTTAGATATCCAGGATATAGAGTCAAATCAGACTCGCAAACTTCAATAATTTCATCAAGTATCGATCTATATTCTTCTTTTCTTGTTATTAAAAAATATCTTAATAATACACATCCGAGTCCTGCAATACCATTATGAATATACGGAGAATATATTTGTGTTTCTTTACCTTCTGGAATACTATTAAAGCCAATGTTTTCTAAATCATCTTTAATAAGCTTGTCCAAATCTCCTTCTAGCGCTTTAACACCCATATCAATATACTGTTTATCCTCTGTTTCTAAGTATAAATATAACAAGGCTAAAGCAACTCCACTAGAGCCTCTTGTTAAGCCTGTATATATGTCTCCAATCTCATCTTTCCAATAATATAAATCATCTCTAACAATAGCTGTTCTTTTAATTTCATCTGCATCTTTCTTTGCAAGGTCAAGGTATTTAATATCGTTAGTTGTTTTATATAACTTAAGTAATGCAACTATCCTACCTGATAATCCATATGCTAGGTCTGCCATTCCCATTTCTTTCTGAATCAATTTTTCCATAACTATTATTGCTTCATTTTTATACCCTAATTCCATAAGTGATGCAGCTATTCCTGAAAGACCAACAAACAAACCAGCGGATATACTGTTTGAGAATCTATAAAAATGTGTCATGAACCTATTTACTATTTCCTGAGTTTTATCACTACTAATGTTTTCACCAATATTTATTTTTTTAAGAGAATAAAGAACACCAAAAATACCAAATGCAAAAGAGTATTGACTTGTTAAAAACGCCATTGGATCTGATGCAAACATACTCTCACTAGAAAAGCAATCAATATTTGATATAATTGATTCCTTAATAAGCTTAATATTTTCAATATCATTCTTTATTTCTTTTAACTCTTCATCCTGTATCATATCTAAATGATTGGCATTCAAATATTCTAGAGCTTCCTCTGCATCGTTAAATTCATAATTAACTAAACCATTGATTGTATTAATAATATTTTGTGGAATTACATTTAATTTCTCAAAGAATTTAATTATTTCAGCTTTCTTTTTAATAGATAGACTAAATATATTGTTAATTGGCATAATACAAGCTATAAATACTAATCCAAACTTATGTAAGTCTTTTTTATATGCTGACTGGTCTTCTTCACTTGCAAAACCAGGTGTATACAAATTTATTTTATTGCATTCATCCGTAATATGAAAAGCTGCTTCATAATCAATAAAAGTAATACTCCCACTTTCGCTATTAAAAATTAAGTTGTTGGGAGAAATATCATTTAATATTATCCCTTTGCTATGAATCTTTGAAACAGCTTGTAGGGTTGAATTAACAATCGCAATTAAATCCCTGGTATAATCTGGCTTGATTCTATTCTCTTTTCTATCTCTGTTTACTAATGGAGATCTATCAATTGCAAAATGTCCTAAGTTTTTTCCTGTTATGTATTCCTCTACTAAATAAACATTCCCATATTCCTCAATTAATTCAATTGTCATAGGTACACAATCTAAATCTTCTAAGTATTTCATTGTCGTATATTCTTTTTTTAATCTTTCAGTAGCATAGTTATGTTCACCATCTAATCCAGTATATTTTCTTGCCTCTTTAATTACATAATCTTGGTTATTGTAAGTCCCAAGATATGCACCACCTTGTGCAGAAAAATATAAGCTTTCTTTGATTTTATATTTTGCAAGCATTTTTGATTTGCCTTCATCAACAGGTTTATATATATTATCCTCTACAAACTCAGGTATATTAAAATATGGTACTCTACTATCTGAAATTAATTCATTTTTATTGTCAATCATTTTAGTACTAAGTGTTCCATATCCATCTAAAACCCTTATAGGATTTATCTCTCCATATCTATAATAAATTATTTTTGAATCCTTATAAGGTCGATCAGATAGTATATATGGACCATCAAATCCTTTTAGAAGATTATATAAATCCTCTAGTGTTGTTAAAAAAGCTTGCTCCGATGGATATATGACAATAAATTTACCACTGCTCACTCTTGCAACATTCTTTCCATTAATATAAATGAATTGTTCAAGATTTGTAGAAAACTTGAAGTTCATTTGTTTCTCAATAACATACTTAGCTACTATATTTAAAATCTCTATATGATTTTTAAAGGTAGCCGAAATATGAATCTTCCATCCATTTGCCATCCTATTAGTATTTGATATACCAAGGTATGTCCATGGATCTTTAAACACTACAGGAAAATTTTCATTTGTAATATAATTTTTTACGAAATAAATATAGTCATTTGGTTCAGTTTTAGATCTCAGATTTTCTTTGTAATAATATCTGTTTTTCTTTAAAAAATTACTATGTGTTCCTTCAGCTAAATCTCTCATAATAAATATCCCTTCCCTCTTCATTTGTGATTATTCATACCATTGTTTTTGACTATTATAGAGTTTTGCATATTCGCCTTGTTTTTTAAGGAGTTCTTTGTGAGTTCCTAACTCAACAATCCGCCCATTCTTCATAGTGATAATTCTATTCGCCAGCTTTGCAGCACCAATTCTATGAGTAACTAGGATTGCCGTTTTATCTTTTGTGCCCTCAATGAATTTTTTCATAATTTCCATTTCTAGTAAAGGATCTAAAGAGGCTGTTGGTTCATCAAAAACTATTAGGGAAGCTTTCTTATAATTTGCTCTAGCAATAGCTAGACGCTGCCATTGCCCTAACGATAAATCCGTTCCCCCAAATTCTTTTGAAAGCAGTGTATCCATACCTTCATCCCATTTTTGAGTCATATGGACAAGGTCAACAGACTTTATACTTTCTTCTACTTTTTTATAATCAATGTTATTCGTATCTGAGATTGCTATATTTTCTCCAATACTTAATGCATACTGTTGAAAATTCTGGAAAACTGCTGTCACTTTTTCATACAAAGAACTTAACTTTAAATCATGAATAGAAATGCCATTATAGAGGATATCCCCTTCATTTGGCTGATATAGCCCAGCAATTAACTTTGATAGCGTAGTCTTACCTGAGCCATTTTCTCCTACTATTGCTATTACCTCATTTGGCTTAATATTCAGGAAAATATTATTTAATGTATTATTAGCAGCATTAGGGTATCGAAAATTTACACCCTTTACATAAATTTCTAAATCTTCTCCTTTGAGCACATCACTTTTTATCTCTTCTTTCCTCTCCAACATGCAATGTAGATTATACAAACCATTATATGATTCTGAGACGTCTGCCAACTGAAAGTTGAATAGCTCTTCCATACGATCATATATAATCTTTACAGTAATTAGAACTGCACCAACTTCTCCTACAGTTATTGCTTTTACTATAACCAAATAATATAAAATTCCTAGGATTAAAATATACCCTATGAAATAAATAATATTTAGTACTAGCTTTATTGTGTTTATCTTATTAAAAGAGCTTAACACAAGCTTGTTGAATTTCTTTTGGCTTTCTAAAAACCTCTCCTTAAAGAAATTAGTTGCTTTAAGCTGTCGTGTTTCTTTGAAATATTTTCGTTCTCCAATGTATGTTTCATAAGCACTCATTCGTCTACGCTCTACTGCCAACTTCTCCTCAGTGAAACCTTGAATTTTATTTCTAAATCGATAGCTTATAAAAGTAGGTATAAAAATACACCAAATAACAATGCTTAAAAGTGGATGTAAACTAAAAAGATATATAAATATCATCACAAAGTAAAATGCAAAATAGCTTATAATTGACTCTGTCTTAACCAATAGACTAATGCTTTTTTCAATTCCAGCTTTTCCTTTGTTAATGGCATCAAGCAACGTAGGATCTTCGAATTCTATCACCTTAATAATCGTCATCTTATGAAAGAAATCTTCCATAATTACTCCTGCCACAACTTTTTTTTGCCTGTCCCCAATATAATTAATGAAAGCATTTAATATATCAGAAACTAATATTATAATAAATAAAATGCCAAAGCTTTTAAATGTATAATATATTCCCAAGTTTTTTTCAACTGCAAAAGTTATATCTTCAAGAAAACTTTTTAAAAACACCGTTTGCCCAAGAAGTAATATTGCTTGCACAAATCCAAGCAAAAGGATTACAATACATATCTGGGGGTTTTTAGATATCATTCTATGGAGCTCATGATGCATTATCTTAAAGAATTGCTTGTTCTTCATCGCTGTACCACATCCTTTGGTTTTCATGCATTTCTTTATACAAACCACCCTTTGCTAACAGTTCACCATGAGTACCCATCTGCTCTATCGTTCCATGACTTATCACAATAATCTTATTTGCCAGCCTTGCAGCTCCAAGCCTGTGTGTAATAATAATCGATGGATTCCCACTTAAAATCTTCATATAGTCTCTGTAGATGCTCGCTTCTGCAACAGGGTCTAATGCTGCAGTAGGCTCATCTAAGATATAGTACTTCCCTCCCTGCGCTATTGCTCTTATCATAGCAAGCTTCTGCCATTGACCAATGGAAAAGTTCCCGTATTATTACCCGTTAATCGTCCCAACTCTGTATCTAACCCTTTTGAAAATCGTTCTGGTTGGATAGGAAAATTAAGCTGTTCAAATAAGCTTAATACTTTTGATTTATCCATAATCTCGCTATTACCAAACAAAACATTATCAATAATGCTTATCTCATATTTTGCATAGTCTTGAAATACTACAGAGAATAATAGATTTGCATCTTCTATTTCTCTCAAATCCACTCCGTTTATGAGAATTCTACCTTCATACCCGTCATAAAGCTTAAGAATAAGTTTTACTAAACTGGATTTTCCAGCACCGTTTTCACCTACAATTGCATAAGTTTCCTTAGAATTCAGTTTGAGATTAATGTTTTTTAAGGTATATTCCTCATTTCCAGGATATTTAAAGCTCACATTTTGAAACTCAATACTATCTACATGTTCTAACTTCACCGGGGAAGATATTTCAGGAACTTCTTCTAAATCAAAGAATTTCATATAATCCTTCATGTAATTATTGGTATTAGCAAGTTGATAAATAATACTACTCAACCGCCATGATATCTTACTGCATAACTCAAGCAACTGCATAACTGTAGCTGTAAATAAGCCAATGGTTATTATACTATCAATAGTTAACTTCATTAGAACAACGATTATTCCTAAAAAAATGACATTAATAATTAAACTTGTAACCTTAACCCTTATGTAAAATTTTTTCTTAATAGCCATAAACATATTTACAGCGTGTTTATAGTTATTCTGCCATCTTTGGGCAAACCAAGATGAATAGTTGAATATTGTTCGCTCCTCTGCATAATCTTTGGAGACTAAAACATTTTCATAATTATCAAGCCTACGTTGAACCTTTTGAAACTTAACGAAGCTATCATAGCCCTCATCGCCCGATTTTATAGATACCAGTATAATCGGAACAAAACACACCAAAATTATAATAGCTGCTACAAGAGAAAAAGTACTAATAATAACAGTGATAGAAGTAATTTTTATGACTAACTCAACTAAATCAAAAAGATTGAAAAACCCATTTGTTATTTGCGCCGTCATACTATTTGCAGTTCTGTATATCAAGTCCCAACTGTCTTTATTCTCAACTAATTCATACTTCAACTGTGACCTTTTCTGTATACACTCTATTTTTAGAGACGAATTAAGTTCTAATTGAAGCTTTGAAGATATATATGCAATTAAATTTCCACTTAAATAACTAAAAAGACTTAGGGCTGCGATCCATAGGAATGTCGGCAGAATCTCTCGATATCCTATATTTCCCGCATATAGTCTTAGAATGTTATTTATAAAGTTTGAGTAAGCTATTACATACAAAGAGGGTAACAAACCTAATAATATACGCAATAATATATATAGGCTTGTATACATTTTATTTATTTTCCAAGGTATTTTAATAAGAGCATATTGTCCCTTGAGCCAATTCATTATATTAGCCCCCAATTTTATTTATATAGTTATAGAACTTTAAATTACCATCAGATGTTTATATATGTATACTTTTAAATAATTGTATATATAAAGTAAATTTAACTTATATATATGCTTTAAATGGTAATTAATCATTACAATTAATATATTTAATAGCTATATTTTACCACACTACTTCTAACTATTCAATCTATTATTTACATATATGTAAATAAATTTTTATATATATGTATAGTTTATTTTGATGTTTATTCTTTAATTTGACAATCCCTATCATTCAAACCTTCTAGCAATATCGCATCTTATTTTAGAAATGTAATTAGCGATTATTTTTATTACAACATAACTATCTAATATTATGTTCATAACATTATACGATTTATTATAGTTCTTCCTTTATCAACACAAATCCCTCATCCAAACTTGTTCACTCTTATAATGCTACAACTAACAAAAGACCGTTGATATTTTATGTATATCAACAGTCTGGTGACTAATTGTCTATTTTATTATCATAATTTATACAAGCTAGCCATAGTAATCAAATACTCAGATACATTCTTCTAAAACATAGGACTATATAATCTCTTTTCCAATATCCTTAGGATCTCTTCATTTGACTTATTTACAACATTCACTAGTAATGCTCCATAACCAGTATTTCCTCCTAGAGTTGAAGAAGTAGCAGACGGTATATTATTTACCTCATAGTAGGGATATGTATCCATTTCGTTATATAGTACCGCATCTGCAACCATGTCTTCTCCAATGTAAAACACATTATGTCCCTTCTCTTCCAATATACCTTTTAGTCCTTCCAATCCTCTTTGAATTGCAATATTCAAAAGACCACCTCCACATATATTATTTAGTAGAGATGGTCTTTTTATTCAATTAGTTTGCGTATTCTATCTATTCCTTACTATTTATCTTCTTTTTTAGACATCTACTTATTGCCAGTTGCTCCTCAACTGATAATTGATAACTAGAAGCTCCATTGTCGACTGGTTTTGCATAACCTATAAACTCATTTCTACCATATATCCCCGTAAATACAATTCCGCAATCATTATTATCTAACAAAGCTATAGAGTAACTTAAATCACTACCCGTATCATTAAAAGCATTATATCTTACTATACTATGCTTCTGAATACATTTTTCTAATTGTTCCTGAATAAGCTCTTGTTGCTTTTTCACCGCAGCAAACTTCTCATCATTCGCACTTAAATTCTCCAAGTTTTCTAGCAGCACACCCTCAATATTCTTACCATTAGTTCCTCTCATAAACTTTTTATATTTCTTGTTTAAGGCAGATAATTGAGAGGATAATATTATATTCCATGTAAAGCTTATAACAATAATTACACATAATATTATTACCATCAGAAATAAATTGTTTTCTAGATACAAATTTACAGCATCCATATTTATAAACACACCTCTTTTGATATTGATTTCAAAGCTTCTATAGCGATATCTACCTCATTTTTAGTATTAAAATACCCAAAACTAAATCTTACTGTACCTTGATCAAAGGTTCCTATAGTTTTATGTGCCATCGGTGCACAGTGCAAACCCGGTCTTGTTGCTATATCATAATTCCTATCTAATGCAAAACTTACTTCCGATGATGTTTTTCCCTTTATATTTAAGGATACAACTGGTGCATGATTATCCACATCTAACAATCCATATAAGATTATATCTTTTATTTCAGACGCTTGTTGAATAAAATACTTGGTTATTGTCTCCTCATGCTTTCTTATATTTTCTATACCTTTTTCTTTAATAAAGCTTAGTCCTGAAGCCAACCCTGCAATACCAGGCATGTTTGGGGTACCACTTTCAAATTTGTCAGGTAAAATTTCTGGTTGTTCAAGATACTCGGACATACTACCTGTTCCACCCTCTCTCATTTGTTTCAATGGAATTCCTTCTCTAATATAAAATCCTCCAACGCCTTGGGGCCCCATCAAGCCTTTATGCCCAGTGAAAGTCAGTATGTCAATATTCATATCCTCTACATCTATATTATAAGTTCCAGCAGTTTGTGCTGAGTCCACTATAAATATTAATTTTTCATTGTGTGCTAATAAACCCATTTCTTTTATTGGCATTTTTGTACCTATAACATTAGAAGCATGAGTACTAATAATTACTTTTGTACTAGGTTTAATAGCTTTTGAAATTTTCTCCAGAGACAGTTCTCCCTTTTTATTGCACTGAATTATTGTAGTTTCTACCCCTTGTTTTTCCAAGGTTTTTAGTGGTCTTAGTACAGAATTGTGCTCCATGCTTGTGGTTATTACATGATCACCACTTTTTAGTAACCCTTTTAGCGCCACATTTATAGCATCAGTTGCATTAAGAGAGAATATTACACTGTCTGACTTTTTTGAATTTACCAGTTCTGAAAACAGTTCTCGAGCTTCAAGTAATATTCTTCCTGATTCTAAAGATAATCTATGCCCAGATCGTCCTGGATTTGCACAATACTCTCTCATGCATTTATCAACTGCCCTATAAACACACTCAGGTTTTGGAAAACTCGTTGCAGCATTATCAAAATATATCATTTTTACTCCTTTGTTTCACGTGAAACATTATTTTCCCTTTGTAAATATGTTTCACGTGAAACATATGCATAATATCTGTTTATTTTCGTTTTAAGCGACTTTGCTTGTTTGCAATGTAAATACATTGCCAAGTCAAAAACAATTCGTTATAGGTCTTTTAAAAGAGCCGCTATTTTTCCAGCAGCTCTAATATTCTTTCCAAATCATCGTTATTATAATACTCAATTTCTATTTTACCTTTAGATTTTTTATGTACTATACTCACTTTAGTAGCTAATGCTTTTTTTAGTCTTTCTTCCAATTCTATAATTTCTACACTCTTTTTATTTTCTTTCTTAGGCTCATCTTTTTCCTTTTGCATTACAAGCTTTTCAATATCTCTAACATTTAGTTGCTGATCAATTATTTTCAGTGCAATTTCAATTTGTCTCTTTTTATCTGTTATTGACAAAAGTGCTCTTGCATGTCCAGCCGAAATTTTTCCTTGTACTACCAATTCTTTAATTTCTCCCGGCAAGATTTAAAAGTCTTAATGTATTTGCAATTGCAGATCTACTTTTGCCTATTTTTTCTGATATTTCTTCCTGTGTCATATCATGCTCTTCAATTAAGCTTTTATATGCTATAGCTTCTTCAATAGCATTTAAATCCTGTCTTTGTAAATTCTCTATTAAGAGCTATTTCCATAACTTGAATATTACTATAATCCTTTACAACCACTGGCACTGACTTCAAACCTGCTAGTCTAGCTGCTCTCCATCTTCTTTCTCCTGCAACAATTTGATAGTTTTCATCAATCTTCCTAACTATAATTGGCTGTACTACGCCATGTTGCTTTATAGAATCTGATAATTCCTGAAAGCTTGATCATCAAAATTTCTTCTTGGTTGATTTTGATTTGCTTCAAGCTCAGTAATCTTCAATTCTGTTATGCGAAGCCCGTTCATTCTGATCATTTTCTCTTATTAAGGCACCAAGTCCTTTTCCTAGTCCATGTTTATTCATTAGTATACACCCTCACTTAAATATATAAATTCTTCTGCTAAATCACATGTAAGCTTCTGCACCCTTTGATTTATTATCATACTTAATGATTGATAGTCCATAGCTCGGTGCTTCAGCAAGTCTGACATTTCTAGGAATCATAGTCGTATAAACCTTTCCTTTAAAATACTTCTTAACTTCATCTACTACTTGGATAGAAAGATTAGTTCTGCCATCAAACATACTAAGTACAACGCCTTCAATCTCCAAATCGGGGTTAAGACCCTTCTTTACTAGCTTAATAGTATTCATAATTGACTTACACCTTCCAAAGCATAATACTCACACTGTATAGGTATAAGCACACTGTCTACTGCAGATAAAGCATTTATTGATAATAAGCCTAAAGATGGAGGACAATCGATAAAGATATAATCAAACTTGATCTTTTATACTGTCGATGCAATCCTTTAGCTTCAACTCTCTTTGATTTAGCGTTGTCAAGCTCAATTTCAGCTCCTGCCAGTTGTACACTTGAAGGAATTAAAAATAGATTTTCTTGATTTGTTGCAACAATGCAATTCTTAGGCATCAGTACTTCCTATTAAAGCGTCATAAATGTATAATTCAATTCATTCTTATCAATTCCAATGCCACTTGTTGTATTTCCTTGTGGATCAATATCGATCATTAAGAATCTTTTTTCCTTGATCAGCTAAACAAGCACATAGATTGATCACCGTTGTTGTTTTGCCTACACCACCCTTCTGGTTAAAGACAGCGATTGATTTTGACATACCCACACCCCTCAGCATACTCATTGTAATATAATTACTTCTTATATCTATAATATAATAAATTATCATAATATAAAAGAAAAACTTGCCTAATCCTCAAATTTAATCAATAAACTTCGTGTTTTGTTAAATATCTGCTTATTATTGACAAATAAATCTTTGTAATATCGTCGTGATATAGAAATATAATATATAGAACGTACTGTTTTGTAAATGTAAATTGTTTTGCTCTATACAAATAGTTTAATTTTTCAATAGAAAAAGGAGGATAAAATGCTAAAAGCAATATTTTCTACTTTCATTTTAGTTTTCATTGCAGAGCTAGGGGATAAAACACAGCTTGCTACAATGCTTATTTCCGCAAAATCAAAATCAATTATTCCAGTATTTATAGGTGCAAGCTTAGCTTTGATATGTTCATCTGCTTTATGGGCGTATTTGCAGGTACATATCTAACTAAGATATGTTCCTCCACATTATATTCAAAATACAGCAGGAGTATTGTTTCTACTAATGGGGATCTTAATATTGTCAGGTAAAATATAGCCTTTATGAACTGCACCTAAGGAAATTCAAAGCACATAAAAAAAGAGCCCACTTGTAATAGAAATCTAGATAGCTTCTATTAAATCAAAATGGGTTCTTTTACATTATCTAATTTTAAAATAATGTAGTATAACTATTATCTTTTCGGTACTTTTAAGGTAATTTCTATATATTCACCCTTATCAACTTGTCCGTATTCAACATTATAACCAGTTTTTAGTATTTCTTTATACGTATTCTTAATAGTAGTTTACATATATGTTATAGTTTATCTTTCCCACTCATTTTTCTCTGTACCTTATTGTCTGTATTTGTCAGCAGCAACTTCATCAAGCATCTTTTCTATCAGTTCTTCGGTTTTTTTAACATTTAGCTGCTTTTTTAAAATAGTTTTAAGTGCTTTTATCTGCATTGCCTCATCTGGAAGCTTCAGTAGTGCTCTTGCATGTCGCTCAGTAAGCCATTCTCTAGAATATGCAGCTTTAACATCATTTGGAAGCTTTAAGAATCCTAAGCTTATTTGCTATGGTTGATTGTTTTTTCCTACCTTCTGAGCTAACTCCTCCTGTGTTATCCCATGATCTGTTATAAGATTAAAATATCCTTCTGCTTCTTCCATAAAGTTTAAATCTTCTCTTTGTAAGATTTTCTATAAGTGCTATTATTGCAGAATCCTGCTCAACCACATCAATAATCACTGCAGGTATCTACATTCAATCCTGCCAGCTTTGAAGCTCTAAGCCTTCTTTCCCCCGAAATAAGTTCATAAAAATTATCACCTATACTTCTAACATTTATAGGCTGTAACACTCCATATTGTTTAATAGATGCAGATAATTCCTCTAACGCACTTCTTGTTAAACTCTTTTCGTGGCTGATAAGGATTGGGTGCTATTCGGTCAACCGATATATTCATTACTACCAAATTTTCACTCAAGTCCATCATTCCTCTCAATTCATTATAAGCTTGTACAAGATAAATATATTATACCGTATCTTAAATAATTCGCCATAAAGCTAATAACTTCCTTCTAATATTGTTTAAATAGGACAGTTATAACATGATTATTTATCTACAAAATATTTATGCTTATGTCAAATTATAGGCTCTGCTGCAGGTTTTCCAGCTTTTCTTGGATATTTTGTCGGTGTATCTTTATCTTCTCAATAATTATAATATAATGCGTAATATCACTATATGGTAATTTATAGCTCTTAACTTCTTTAGTCTTCCTCCTAAGAACTTTAATAGCTTTATGCAGCATTATCAAGCTCTTCCTTATAAGAGGGCCCTTTTGGCAAATAAAATATCCTCCAACCTTAACAAAAGGAAGACAATATTCACACAAAACATTCATAGCTGCCACAGCTCGCGACAATGCAATATCATACTTCTCTCTATACAGCTTGTTAATCCCTGCCATCCTCTGCTCTAGAATGTACAAGTTTGTAACATCTTTAAGTTCAAGTTTTCTTACAACATCCTCCAAATATTTGATTCTTTTATTCAAGAGAGTCCAGTAGAGTAATACTTAAGCTCTCATTCAAAATTTTATTGGTACCCCAGGAAATCCTGCACCTGTTCCTACATCAATAATATTCGTCCCCATCCTTTATATATCCTGTAGCTAAGCAAGTAGCAGAATCAAGAAAATGCTTTATGTCAACTTCTTCAGATTCTGTAATAGCAGTTAGATTAATTTTTTCATTCCACTCAAGCATTAAGTCTGCTTAAAAACTTCAAGCTTTTCAACTTGCTCTGTAGTTGACTCTATATTTAAGCTGCTCTAAGCCATCTTTAATCAGCGATTGTATATTCCAATTGATTCACTCCTTCTGCTTCTTCGCATCTGCTCAATATAAACCATAAGCACTGATATATCAGCTGGAGATACTCCAGAAATTCTAGAAGCTTGACCTAAATTATCAGGCTTTATATTCGTTAAGCTTCTGCTTGCCTCAATAGATAACCCTTTATATTCCATAAAGTCAATTTCTTTTGAGATCTTCTTATTTTCCAGCTTTTTAAATTGCTCTGCTTGACTTAATTGCTTTTTAATATAGCCTTCATATTTAATTTGTATTTCAACTTGTTCTGCCAGCTTCTCTATTCAAGCTCTGGCAAATTCATCATCTATTTCTTTAAATGTAAGGTAGGTTATCTCTGGTCGCTTCAACAATTCATATAAGCTGAAATTCCACCTTTAATTTCAGCACTTTATATTTTTCAAAATACTTTACAACTTATCAGTACATGTAACTCTCTTATTTTTTAGACTCTAATTTCTTGTTCTACTATATCTTTTTTTCGATAAATCTATTATATCTTTCTTCGGAAACAAGACCAATATCATAGCCCTTTTGAGTAAGCCTCAAATCTGCATTGTCTTGCCGAATATAAGTCTGTATTCTGCTCTAGAGGTCATCATTCTATAGGGTTCATTAGTACCTTTTGTGACCAAATCATCAATAAGTACTCCTATATAAGCTTCAGATCTATCCAAAATAAAAGGCTCTTTGCCTTTTACCTTTAAGGCTGCATTAATACCTGCAATAATACCTTGTGCTGCAGCCTCCTCATAGCCTGAGCTTCCATTAATTTGACCAGCAAAATACAAACCTGATCCACAAGCTTTGACTCTAAACTCAAATTCAACTGAGTAGGATCAATACAATCATATTCAATTGCATAGGCAGGTCTCATCATATGACAATTTTCTAAGCCCTTCTATGCTTTGAAGCATGTCAATCTGGACATCCTCAGGCAAGCTAGAAGCTCATTCCCTGTACATACATCTCTCTTGTATAAATTCCTTCTGGTTCAATAAAAATTTGATGAGTTCTTTATCTGGGAAATTTATTATCTTTGTTTCTATTGAAGGACAATATCTAGGTCCAACACCTACTATATCTCCTGTATATAAGGGTGATCTGTGAAGATTATTCTCTTATAATTTTATGCGTTTTTTCATTGGTATAGGTTAAATAACATGGAAGTTGATCTAGCTCCATATCTCCCGTTAAAAAGGAAAAAGTATTTATATCTTTATCTCCAGGCTGCTCTGACATTTCCTCGAAATTTACAGTTCTACTATCAATTCTTGCTGGAGTTCCAGTTTTAAATCTTCTTAGTTTAATGCCAAAGCTCTTCAAGACAATCAGAAAGTCTTCATGGCTGGAAAAAGTCCATTAGGTCCACCCTCATAGCTCACTTCACCTATTACTACTTTACCTCTTAAGATATGTACCAGAGGCAACAACAACGCATCTTACATTTATATACCGCACCCAAATGAGTAACTACACCCGTAACTTTTCCTTTTTCAAAATTGATTTTATACAATTTCTGCTTGCTTAATATCTCAAGTTTTCTTGACATTCCATAACATATTTCATTCTATCTTGATATTGTTTCTTGTCAACCTGAGCTCTCAGAGCTCTTACAGCAGGACCCTTCTTTGTATTAAGCATTCTAATTTGAAGCATTGTCTTATCGTATTAATACCCATCTCTCCACCTAAGGCATCAACCTCACTAACCAGATTACCCTTAGCTGGACCACCTAGAGAGGGATTACATGGCATCATAGCCATACTATCAAGATTTATTGCTGTTACCAATGTCTTTAAACCCATTCTTGCAGAAGCTAAAGCTGCCTCACATCCTGCATGCCCTGCTCCAATAACAACAACATCATATTCACCTGCAAAATATTCCATAGCTATCACTCCTATTTACCAATACAGAACTTGCTAAATATTTCCTTTATTATATCTTCTTCAACTACATCTCCTGTTATCTGACCTAGTCTTTCCCAAGCTTCTTTAATATCAACTGACAATAAATCAACAGGTACTACCTGCTTTAAGAGAGTCTAATAGCCTTTTCTATGCTATCTAAGGCTTTATCTAGCAAATCCTTATGTCTAATATTTGTAATCATTTTGTTTTTACTGATGCTTGCTTTACCCTGATAAACAAAACTTTTAATTATCATTTCTAGTTTATCAATTCCTATTTGTTCCTTTACAGACATTTCTACTATGTTGCCCTCTTCAAATTTATCTAGAGAGATAATCTAAATCTTACTATCAAACCCTTATCTATTTTATTCGCAGCAACTATTATCTTTTTATTTTTAATTAAGTTCATAATCTCCTAATCTTCTTCTTGTAAAGGTGAAGAAGCATCTATAGTAAAAATCACTAACTCTGCTTCATCTATTGCAGACTTTGTTCTTTCTACTCCAATCTTTTCTACTAATATCTTCTGTTTCTCTTATCCCTGCAGTATCAATTAGCTTAACAAGAATTCCACCAATATTCAGATATTCTTCTATAATATCTCTAGTCGTTCCAGGTATATCTGTAACTATTGCTCTATTTTCTTTTAATAAGATATTTAAAAGAGAGGATTTTCCTACATTAGGTCTTCCTACAATAGCAGTACTTAATCCATCTCTTATAATCTTACCCTCTTCAAAGCTATTTATAAGGTTCTTCACAGCTATCAATACATTTTTTGACGTATTTAATATGTTCTCCTGAGTTACTTCTTCAATATCATGTTCAGGAAAATCAATAGAAGCTTCAATATGTGCAAGTATTGATACAAGTTCCTCCATAATTCTATGAATTTCCTTTGACAAATTCTCCTTCCAATTGATTTAAGGCAGCATTTAGTCCCGTTTCTGTTTTAGAGGTAATAACATCAATTACTGCTTCTGCTTGAGCTAAGTCTATTCTTCCATTTAAGAACGCTCTCTTTGTAAACTCTCCAGGCTCAGCCATCACAGCTCCATTCTTTAATACAAGCTCCATAATTTTTCTTACAGGTATAATTCCCCCATGACAATGTATTTCCACAACATCCTCAGTTGTATATGAATGAGGTTTTCTCATAATAATTGCTAGTACTTCATCTACTACATTTCCTTCACTCATCTATAATGTGCCCATATGTAGCCATTCTTGAGGGAATATCAATAATATTGATATTCTTTTTTGCTTTAAATACTTTATTTAAAATATCTATTGACTTGTTTCCGCTTAGCCTTACTATTCCTATTCCTGCTTCTCCAGGTGCAGTGGCAATAGCAGCAATAGTATCCTCATAACATTCATGCATGCTCCTTCCTAAGTACTTATTCATTATGTATTATACCAATTATATGTTTTGCACTATACATTTACTCTTAAACTCAATACATCTTCAATATATACAATATTACTATTTTAATCATTATGGGACAAGATAAAAATATTCGTAATAAAAAGACTTATATTTATGCATTTTATAGAAATTATGCTTAAGATAGTTTTATCTTTCCTATACATTATTAAAATAAAACCCAGTATTTCTACTGGGTTTTCAACTACTTAAGAGCTATTACTACTTTTCTATAGGGCTCTTCTCCCTCACTAAATGTAGTAATTTTGTCATACTTTGAAGAGCTGAGTGTATTATTCTTCTTTCATATGGATTCATAGGCTCAAGCTCAACCTTTTTACCTGTCTTAACAACATTATCAGCTAATCTTTTAGCAAGTCTACTTAAAGTTTCTTCTCTCTTGCGTCTATAATCCTCCGTATCAAGATAACCTTTACATAGCCTTCTCTGCCCTTATCTTTATTAACTACAAGACTTACAAGATATTGAAGAGAGTCAAGCGTTTGACCTCTTCTTCCTATTATAATGCCCATTTTGGACCAGAAAGATTAATATATAAGTTATCTTCATTCAATTTAATTCTAATTTCTGCTTTTATATCCATCGCATCTAACACTTCACTTAAAAACTTTTGAGCAGTATTTTAATCCTCTTGTGTTGCAGAAAGTCCTCGTCTCATTAACTCTTATTGGACGCGTTTGTCTTACTTCCTTAGGCTTAGCTGCTTCATTAGGCTTTTCATTAAGTGTAACTCTTACTTTAGCTTGCCTTGTACCTATAATTCCAAATAATCCCTTGCTAGGTTGCTCTAAAACTTCAACCTCTACTTCACTTTTGCTTACATTCAATTCTTTTAAAGCAATTTCCACTGCTTCTTCAATAGTTTTTGCACTTTTTTCTATATATTTCATACTGTCATTATGCCTCCTTTTTTGCAGGTTTATTTCTCAACATCAGATTGTTGAACTATTGTAAACATATTACCTACAATCCAGTAAATTGCAAGTCCTGCAGGTACTGTATAAGTAATATATGCAAACATTATAGGCATCATATTTGTCATTGATTTCTGTGTTGGATCCTTTGTATTAGGATGATATCATTTTCATTTGTATATAAGTTGTAACGCCTGAAATTATAGCAAGCACAGGTATTCCGAAGCCTCCAACCATTAATAATGTAGCTTTAGTTTCAGGTAATCCAATATCTGTCATCCACAAAAAGCCTCTTGATATTTTAGCATATGCTTCAGGCGTTCCAAATACATATTTAACTGGTTCTCTCAAAACATTGAACAGTGCTATTACTATAGGCAGTTGTATCAAAGCAGGTAAACAACCAGATGCCGGATTATACTTTTCTTCTTTATATAGTTCCATTAGCTTTTCATTAAGCTTTTCTTTATCACCTTTATATTTCTCTTGTAAAGCCTTCATCTTAGGCTGCATATCATTCATTCTCTTTGTAGAATGAGTTTGCTTAATATTTATTGGAAGAAGTATTACTTTAGTTATCAGTGTAAATGCAACTATAGCATATCCATAATCTTTAATAAAATTATATAGCCAAAGCATGAGCTGTCCCATAGGATTAGCAATAATTCAAACAATATTTCCCCCTTATCGGTTATATTTATTTAACCACTTATTTATTGTGTTTTCTTTCTAATTCCGGTACTGGATCATAACCGCCTGGATGAAAAGGATTACATCTAAGTATTCTTATTCACTGCAAGTCTCGTTCCATTTATTGCTCCAAATCTATCTATTGCCAAAATAGCGTAACTTGAACACGTAGGTATAAAACGACAATTCTTACCTAACAATGGTGATAAAAAGATTTGATATAATCTTATTATAAATATAAGTGTTTTTTTCATAAACATTACTTCTTTTTATTATTTCTTTAATATTCGTGCTCTAATCAAAGCTGATTCTATATTTTTATGAATATTCTCATACTCTGCTTCTGCACTTCCTTTTCTTGCAGTAAAAACTATATCAAAGCCATTCTTTAATTCTCATCAAATAATCTAAAGTTTTCCTTCATCAATCTTTTTATCCTGTTTCTAGTTACAGCTTTTCCAACCTTTTTACTTACTGAATACCCTACTTTATTATATTCCGAGAAATTTTTAACAGCATACATGACTACATATTTTTCTACATAGTATCTACCTTCAGTATATACCTTTTTAAATTCTGCATTCTTCTTCATTCGTTGTAGGGTAATCATATAGCCTCCAAAAATCAATCATATGTTTTTCTACAGAAAAAGGCCACAAAGGCGGCCTTATACTGTTAATCTTTTTCTACCTTTTCTTCTTCTACGCTTCAAAACTAATCTGCCATTTGCAGTACTCATTCTTTCTCTGAAGCCATGAACTTTCTTTCTTTGTCTCTTTTTGGTTGATATGTCATTAACATGCTTACACCCCCCAACATACTGAACTTATAATTAATGTGAAAATGTCTTTAAAGTTAATAGGTAATATGCTCAAAATAATAATCCACAGCAATTAAACCAAAGTTTAACATTATGCACAATTCACCATCATACATTAAAATTATATATATATTGATATTCCCTGTCAACTATTATATTATCTCATTTTTTTTCTATTTAATCTATAAAAAACTTATAACAATATTTATAGCATGTTAATAAATTTGTTCACCGTTGCATTTATTTGTGGATAAATATTGTATTTGTTCAATCCTTTTGTTATTATATTTATGTGGTTGTGTATAACTTATTATTTATATTCAGTTAATCTCTGAGTTATTAACAGTTGTGTATATTTTGTGTATAACTAGTTTATATTTGTGTATTAAATCTTTAATACATTGTCAATAATCTAAATGAATACTTAATTTTAAAGTTGTTACCTTTGTGTATTTGTTAGATTTACAGCTTGTTTAAAATATAAATTTCATTATTTTATATTAACAAGTTATCAACAATTTTATACATACTTTATTTTTTTTGCAACTTTTCTTTTTTTTATTATTATTGTGTACAAGTTTGTTTATAAATGACAATATAAAAAATTTTCTTAATTATATATAAAGAATACCATCCTTTTATTAAACCTTGATAAGGAGGTACCAATATGAACCCTCACATGCATGAAATATGGGAAAAAACTTTAGATTTAATTAAAGTCGAACTAACTGAAGTAAGCTTTAACACTTGGCTTAAAGCTATACAGCCGGTTTCTTTATCGGTTGATACCTTTACCTTTTCTGTACCAGATGATTTTACAAAAGGTATATTAGAAGCTAGATATCTAACATTAATAAAAAATGCTTTAAAACAGGTTTCTTCTACCTACTATGATATAAATCTTATTATAGGCTCAGAAGATAAAGAATTATTTCAACCTGATGAAATAAATAGAGAAACAACAGAAGAAGATCAATCAAATAGCCCTCTTAATCCTAAGTATACTTTTGATACCTTTGTAATAGGAAACAGTAATCGACTTGCACATGCAGCATCCGTGGCAGTTGCAGAATCACCTGCAAAGGCATACAATCCTCTATTTATATATGGAGGAGTTGGACTAGGAAAGACACACTTAATGCATGCAATAGGCCATTATATATTAATCAAAATAAAAAACAAAGGTAGTATATGTTTCTTCAGAAACCTTTACAAATGAACTTATAAATTCTATAAGAGATGATAGAAATGTAGAATTTAGAAATAAATATAGAACTATAGATGTACTTTTAGTTGATGATATTCAATTTATTGCCGGCAAAGAAAGAACACAGGAAGAATTCTTCCATACTTTTAATGCTTTACATGAAGCTAATAAACAAATAATTATATCAAGTGATAGACCACCAAAGGAAATACCTACTTTAGAGGACAGACTACGTTCAAGATTTGAATGGGGACTAATTGCTGATATACAAGCACCAGATTTAGAAACTAGAATAGCTATTCTTAAGAAGAAAGCTAAAATTGAAAATTTAACTATATCAGATAATGTTATGCATCTAATTGCAAAGAAAATTCAATCCAATATAAGAGAACTGGAAGGAGCACTTATTAGAATAGTTGCTTATTCTTCTCTTACAAATGGAGAAATAAATGAAGACCTTGCAGAAGAAGCATTAAAGGATATAATAACAAACATCAAAGCCTAAGATAGTAAGTCCAAATGCTATTAAAGAAGCTGTTGGAAGCTACTTACAATATAAAAATAGAAGATTTCAATGCAAAAAAAAGAAACAAATCAATTGTTTATCCAAGACAAATTGCAATGTATCTTTGCAGAGAAATAACAGATCTATCCTTACCTAAAATAGGTGAAGAGTTTGGTCAGAGATCATACAACAATAATGCATGCTCATGAAAAGATTTCAAACGAAATAAAGATAGATCCAAATCTTAAATCAATAATAGAAGATCTGAAAAACAAAATAGAAAACAGATAAAAACTCTTTCTCCCAATATAGACAAAAGAACTTTCTAAAAATATATAGGGATATGCTGTATATATCATGTTTATAATGTGTTGATAATTAATATTTCTATTTTTTTCACTTTTTGTGTGCATAAACGGTACTTTTTCGTTAACATATTATCAACAAGCAAAAGTAACTCTAAACACTCAGTTTTAATGACTTTTCCACAAATTCACAGCCCCTATTACTATTACTAATAAATATTTTAACTTATTTTTTATATAATAACGATTTTGGAGGTTATCCACAATGAAAATTATTACAAACAAACTTTCTCTATTAAATGGCATAAATATTGTTCAGAAAGCTGTTCCATCAAAAACTACACTTCCTATTCTTGAGGGTATTCTTTTAGAAGCAAAAAATGGAAAGCTTAAAATAACAGGAACAGATTTAGAAATAGGAATAGAAACAACTATTAATGTAGATGTAATAGTTACCTGGAAGAATAGTTATATCATCAAAAATGTTAGGTGAAATAGTAAGAAAGCTTCCAGACTCAGATATTGAGATTGAGTTAAAGGAACATAACACTGTTTATATAAAATGTGAAAACTCACATTTTAAAATAAACAGCTTGACTGCAGATGAATTTCCTGAGCTCCCTGAAGTAATAAAAGAAAATGGAATCATTCTTACTCAAAATAAACTTAAAGAAATGATAAGACAAACAATATTCTCAGTATCAACAGATGAAATAAGTCCTATACTTACAGGAGTATTATTTGAAGTAATAGGAGATAAGCTATCAATGGTTGCACTTGATGGTTTTAGAATGGCTGTTAAAAATTGTGGAATAATAAATGATAATAATTTTAAAGCAGTTATTCCAGGAAAATCACTTATCAGAAATAGGAAAGATATTAGAAGACACAGAAGAGCCAGTAAATATATATTTCTCGAAAAATCAGATATTAGTGCAAATACAAGATACAATAATAATATCAAGACTGCTTGAAGGTGAATTTATAAATTATAAGCAAATAATACCAACTGAATACAAAATAAAAATTACTGTTGAAACTACTAAACTAATTGAATCTTGTGAAAGAGCAGCATTGTTTGCTAGAGATTCTAGCAACAATATGATAAAATTTGAAATAAATGATGATATTATGTCAATTAAATCAAATTCACAAAATGGAAATGTACAGGAAGAACTTAAAATAAATAAGCAGGGTGAAGATATTGAAATAGCCTTTAATGCAAAATATTTTATGGACGTTCTAAAGGTTATAGATAGTGAAGAAATAACAATAGAATTTACAACAAATATAAGCCCAAGCATAATAAGACCATCAGATGATAATTGGCTATTTATACCTAATACTTCCATCAAGATTTAAAAAATAATGAATTATGTAAAAGTACAGAGTTATTTTCACTTAAATACTAATTATTAATTCTGAACCACCCGTTATGGGTGGTTTTGCACAAAACATGAATATAAATTATTAAAGTAGGTGATATATTTGAAAGAAATAACTATAAATAGTGAATTTATAAAGCTAGATCAGTTTTGAAATGGGCAGAAGTTGCAAGCACAGGAGGAGAAGCAAAGACTCTAATAATGGACGGAGAGGTAAAGTAAATAATACTGTAGAATTTGCAAGAGGAAAGAAGATTCATAAGGAGATATTGTAGAAGTTCAAGAAAAACAGTTTAAAGTAGTAAAAGAGTAGTTTTTACTTGTGAGGAGTGCTTATTTTGCATATTAAGAATATTTCATTAAAAAATTTTAGAAATTATGAGCATGAAGAAATAGAATTAAACAAAGGAGTCAATATATTTTATGGTCAGAATGCTCAAGGAAAGACAAATATAATTGAGTCTATACATCTTCTTTCTACAGGTAAGTCTCATAGGTCTCAAAAGGAAAATGAACTTATAAAATGGAATAAAGAAGATTCTAAAATTAAAATATCATTATGAAAAGGATAGTCAAGATAATATTCTTGAAATGTATCTTAAAAAAAATCAGAGAAAAGCAATAAAGTAAATGGAGTAAAATTTAACAAAACAGGAGAGCTCTTGGGAAATCTGATTACCGTTATTTTCTCACCGGATCATATGAAAATAATAAAAGAAGGTCCAGTTGAAAGAAGAAGATTTATAGATATAATACTGTCACAAGTAAAGCCGGGGTATTTTTACAATTTAAGTCAATATGTTAAGATACTTGTTACAGAGAAACAACCTTCTTACGCAAGCAAAAGAAAATTCAAAAGTAATTAATACAATAGATATATGGGATCAGCAGTTAGTGGAATATGGCACAAAGGTGATAAAAGAGAGAATAACTTTCTTAAACTTATTCAAGAATATGCAGTAGAAATACATAAAAGTATAACAAATGGTAAAGAAAATCTAAAGCTGGAGTATAAAAGTTCAATAGACTATGAAAGTGAAGATGAAGAAAATATAAAGAAAGCTTTTAAAAAAGAATTAGAAAAGTTTAGAGCAATTGACATAAAAAGAGGAGTAACTAATAAGGGTCCTCATAGGGATGATATTTTGTTTTATATAAATGATATGGAAGTAAAGACTTATGGGTCTCAGGGACAGCAACGAACAACATTACTTTCTCTTAAAATAGCAGAGCTGAAGTTTATGAATAACGAGACAAATTCTTATCCTATATTATTATTGGATGATGTATTTTCAGAGCTAGATACAGAAAGACAAAGATTTTTAATGAAATTTATAAAAAAAATTCAAACATTTATAACTTGTACAGATGTAGAATATTTTAAAAATCTTCAGATAGAAGATTACTCTTTATATAATGTAATTGAAGGAAAAATTTGTAAAAAATGATATTTTTATAATGTACAGGAAAGTCTAGATATACATTAAACAAACTTTAAATAATGCATTTTATAAATGGCTTCAATAATTTTAATAAATTTCAAATAAAAGCCTTTTATATTATACAAACCTTTAAGTTTTGACTGTAGAGAGTTATAATTATAGATATGTTACTAAAAAAATATATTATATACAAAAACAGTAAGAGTATTTGTTTTTGTATTATTTAAAATGTTTAGTACAAAAACATATAGATAAGTAAATTTTAGAATATCAATTAATCCAAAGGAGGTCAAATAGATGTTTATTCATTTGGGTGGAGATATTGTAATATCGTTAAAGGATGTTATTTCAATAATGGACATGGAGTCAAGTAATATATCAAACACCACAAAGGAATTTTTAAGTATAGCTGAGGAGGAAGGCTTTATTAAGAAAATTTCAAAAGATCAGCCTAAAACCTTTATACTTACTGAGAAGGATAATAAGACAATAATATATTTATCTCCAATATCCTCAGTTACGTTATATAAGAGAGCTGGTTTTATCGATAATATATCGCTTAAATAGACAAATTTTTATTATTTTTTGGAGGTTGAGACAAATATATGGAGGAAAACAAGAATGATATTCAGCAATATGAAGCAGAGCAAATACAAGTACTAGAAGGTTTAGAAGCGGTTCGTAAAAGACCGGGTATGTATATTGGTAGCACTGGACTAAAGGGTCTTCATCATCTTGTATGGGAAATCGTAGATAATGCAGTAGATGAAGTTTATGAAGGTGGATGTAGAAATATAAATGTTTTTATACACCCAGATAATTCAGTAAGTGTAGAAGATGATGGTAGAGGCTTCCCAGTAGGAATACATCCTAAAATGGGTATACCTGCTGTTGAAGTTGCTCTTACTGTGTTACATGCAGGAAGTAAGTTTGGCGGTGGAGGCTACAAGGTATCTGGAGGTCTTCATGGAGTTGGGGTATCTGTTGTTAATGCTTTGTCAGAATGGTTAGAAGTAAAAGTAAAAAGAGAAGGTAAGATACATCATCAAAGATACTCAAGAGGTAATTCTATAACAAAATTGTCTGTAATTGGTGATACAGAGACTACAGGAACTACAGTATCTTTCAAACCTGACCCTGAAGTATTTGAAGAAATAGAATTCAATTTTGATACTTTAGAGCATAGATTTAGAGAATTAGCCTTCTTAAATAAGGGAGTCAAAATATATATTAAAGACGAAAGATATGATGTTGAGAAAACCTTTATGTATGAAGGTGGTCTAGTATCCTTTGTTAAATATCTAAACAAAAGCAAAGATTCGCTGCATGATGAGCCAATATATATTAATACAAAGAAAGATAACTTAGAGGTTGAGGTTGCGATACAGTATAATTCTAGCTATAATGAAAATATTTTAAGCTTTGCAAATAATATAAACACCTTAGAAGGTGGAACACATGCTAGTGGTTTTAAAAACGCACTTACAAAGGTTATAAATGATTATGGCAGAAAATATAAATTTATTAAAGAAAATGATGCCAAATCTTCAGGGTGAAGATGTAAGAGAAGGTTTGACAACTGTAATAAGTGTAAAACTAACAGATCCTCAATTTGAGGGTCAAACTAAGACAAAGCTTGGAAATCCTGAAGTAAGAGGATTAGTTGATTCTGTAGTTACAGAGAATTTTGAATCATATCTTGAAGAAAATCCTTCAAGTGCAAAAATAATAATGGAAAAAGCCTTAACTGCTTCAAGGGCTAGAGAAGCTGCCAAAAAGGCAAGAGAGCTTACAAGAAGAAAGAATGTACTTGAGAGCACTAGTCTTCCAGGTAAACTGGCAGATTGTTCAGAGAAAGACCCTGCATTAAGCGAAATTTATATAGTTGAGGGTGATTCTGCAGGTGGATCAGCAAAGCAAGGAAGAGATAGAAAAAATCAAGCTATACTACCTTTAAGAGGTAAAATTCTTAATGTTGAAAAGGCAAGATTAGACAGGATTCTTTCTAGTGAAATGTTAAAAAACATGATAACTGCTTTTGGAGCAGGTATAAGCGATGATTTCAATATTGAGAAAATGCGTTATCATAAAATAATACTGATGACGGATGCCGACGTAGATGGTGCTCATATTCGAGTATTACTGCTTACATTCTTTTATAGATATATGAGACCTCTTATTGATGCTGGTTATGTTTATATTGCACAACCGCCTTTATATGGGGTGAAGAATAAAGCAGGTTCAAAGATTTATGGTTATGCATATAATGACAAAGAGCTTAGTGAGCTATTGAAAAAACATAAAGATGCAAGTATTCAAAGATATAAAGGTCTTGGAGAAATGAATGCAACACAGCTTTGGGATACGACTATGGATCCTGAAACTAGAACCATATTAAAGGTTACTTCGGAGGATGCAGCAGCGGCAGATGAAATATTAACAATAACCATGGGTGAAAAGGTTGAGCCAAGAAGAGAATTTATAGAGCAAAATGCGAAGTATGTAAGAAACTTAGACGTATAGTTTAATATTCTTAAGAAGAGTTTTTGGAGGTAAGTGTATTGGATATAGAAAATCAAAGAATAATCCCGATAAATATAGAAGATGAGGTAAAAACGTCCTTTATAGACTATGCAATGAGCGTTATAGTAGCTCGTGCTTTACCTGATGTAAGAGATGGACTAAAACCGGTCCATAGACGTATACTTTATGCCATGAATAATTCTGGATTTACACCGGACAAACCATATCGTAAGTCAGCTACCACAGTTGGTGAAGTTTTGGGTAAATATCATCCACATGGTGATACCGCAGTATATGATACTATGGTTAGAATGGCGCAGGAATTTTCATATAGATATCCATTAGTTGATGGTCATGGAAACTTTGGTTCTGTTGATGGTGATAGTGCAGCTGCAATGCGTTATACAGAAGCAAGGATGGCAAAAATATCTATGGAGTTATTAAGAGATATTGAAAAAGAAACAGTGGATTTTGTACCAAATTATGATGAAAGCTTAAAGGAACCATCCGTATTGCCAGCAAGATTTCCAAATCTTTTAGTTAATGGGGTAAATGGTATAGCAGTTGGTATGGCAACCTCAATACCTCCTCATAACTTAGCAGAGGTAATTGACTGTGTTATTGCCACTATGGAAAATCCGGAAATTGAACTAGATGAAATGATGAAGTATATAAAAGGTCCTGATTTCCCAACTGCTGGTATAATAATGGGCAGAGAAGGAATAAAAAAAGCTTATGCTACAGGCAGAGGTAAGGTTGTAGTTAGGGCAGATGCTGAAATAGAGCAAATGGCAGGTAATAAGTCAAGAATATTGATTAGTGAAATTCCATATCAAGTAAATAAAGCAAATACTATAGAAAAAATAGCTGATCTTGTAAAAGAAAAGAAAATAGAAGGTATATCAGACCTTCGAGATGAATCTGACAGAACAGGTATGAGAATAGTTATAGAACTAAAGAGAGACGTAAATGCAAATATAGTTCTAAATCAGCTTTATAAACATACACAGCTACAGGATACCTTTGGTATCATAATGCTTGCACTGGTTGATGGATTACCAAAAGTATTAAGCCTAAAAGAAATTATAAAACATTATATAAATCACCAAGTAGAAGTAGTAACCAGAAGAACACAGTTTGATCTTAACAAGGCTGAAGCAAGAGCACATATTTTAGAGGGATTAAGAATAGCCCTTGATAATATTGATGAGATTATAAGAATAATCAGAGGTTCTAAGACAGTAGCTGAAGCTAAGCAAAGTATGATGGAGAGATTTGGACTATCTGAAGCTCAATCAGATGCTATAACTGAAATGAGACTAAGAACTCTTACTGGTTTAGAAAGAGGCAAAATAGAAGAAGAATACTTAGGCTTGATTAAAGATATTGAATATTTTAGATCTTTGCTTGCCGATCAATATAAGTTGTTTATGGTTATAAAAAATGAACTTCTCGAAATAAAGAAGAAGTATTCAGATCCTCGAAGAACAAGAATCACAGCTTCTCTTGAGGAAATGAATGATGAAGATTTTATAGAAGAACAAGAGGTTGCAGTTACAATAACTCACTTTGGCTATGTCAAGAGACTTCCTGCAGATACTTACAAGAGTCAAAGACGAGGAGGCAAAGGAATTACTGGATTGCAAACCAGAGAAGATGATTTTGTAGAGAATCTTTTCATTACCTCTACTCATAATTATATTTTATTCTTTACAAATAAAGGTAAAATGTACAAATTGAAAACTTACGAAATCCCAGAAGCCGGAAGACAGGCAAAGGGTACTGCATTAGTAAATCTACTACAGTTGGATGCTGATGAAAAGGTAAGTGCAGTAATAAATATTAAGGATTTCCAAGATGGAAAATACCTAATATTTATGACAAAGCATGGATTAGTAAAGAAAACAGAGCTTCATGCATATGAAACAACAAGAAGTACAGGAATAACTGCGATAACCCTGCTAGAACAGGATGAGCTAATTTCTGTTAAGTTAACAAGAGGAACAACAGAGCTTATAACTGCTACTAAAGCAGGTATGTCTATAAGATTTGATGAAAACGATGTAAGAAGCATGGGAAGATTCGCACAGGGAGTAAGAGGAATTAGACTTGGCAAAGAAGACGTCGTTATAGGCATGGACATAATTGAAGAAAATGCAGATCTTCTTGTAATAAGTCAAAATGGCTTTGGAAAAAGAACTCATTTAGACGAATACAGAATACAAACCAGAGGCGGTAAAGGAATACTTACATCAAAGATAACTTCTAGAACAGGTGAGCTTGTAGGTATGAAGATAGTAAAGGAAAATGATGAAATTATGCTTATTAACACAAGTGGCATAATTATTAGAATGAATATAAATGAAATATCAGAACTGGGTAGAACCACTCAAGGTGTAAAGGTCATGAGAGTAAAAGAAAGTGACAGTATAGTATCTATAGCAAAAATCAGTGCAGAAATAGAATAATATTTACAAAAAGCTGTTAAACTTTTATGCTGGTTTAACAGCTTTTTTATTAATAAAACTTTTTTTATCAAAAAGAGGAGACAAATTTAACATAAAAGCTGAAATCAAACTTTATTTGTATTTAGAAAGTATAGAAATGAAGTAACAACAAAAACTATTAATATAAAAGAAATCTTAATTAATGATGAAGCTTTAAGATTAATTGACAATAAAAGCATTAGGTGAAGGTATTTTTAATCATAGTGTAAATTTAGAACATACAATAAAAAATATGATGGCACAGGTTATTAAAGCAAAATATCAAAAAATTCCAGTTGACTGGAAGGTTATAATGTGATAAGATGTAATTCCTGGCTAAGCTGGGGAGCAAAAAAGACAAGATAGTGGAAGACATAAAGAAAAAATAAATTGAAAAATTATGTTGACAAATGTCATATAATTTGATAACATAATAAAGGTCGACATTAGGTGTTGACATGGTCCTTGAAAACTAAACAGTGTAACGAAACCAAGTAAATTAATTCTTTTGAGTAGGTTCAAACAATTAGTTGAAATCACAGAGATGTGATTAAATATTTAACTTAAGAGTTTGATCCTGGCTCAGGACGAACGCTGGCGGCGTGCCTAACACATGCAAGTCGAGCGGAGATACTAAGTAGCTTGCTACGAAGTATCTTAGCGGCGGACGGGTGAGTAACGCGTGGGTAACCTGCCTTACAGAGGGGGATAACAGTGCGAAAGTACTGCTAATACCGCATAACATTGCACTATCGCATGATAGAGCAATCAAAGGAGAAATCCGCTGTAAGATCGACCCGCGTCTGATTAGCTAGTTGGAGAGGTAAAAGCTCACCAAGGCGACGATCAGTAGCCGATCTGAGAGGATGAACGGCCACACTGGAACTGAGACACGGTCCAGACTCCTACGGGAGGCAGCAGTGGGGAATATTGCACAATGGGGGAAACCCTGATGCAGCAACGCCGCGTGGAGGATGAAGGTCTTCGGATTGTAAACTCCTGTCTTTTGGGACGAAAAAAATGACGGTACCAAAGGAGGAAGCCACGGCTAACTACGTGCCAGCAGCCGCGGTAATACGTAGGTGGCAAGCGTTGTCCGGAATTATTGGGCGTAAAGGGCGCGTAGGCGGCGTCTTAAGTCAGATGTGAAATCCCCGGGCTTAACTCGGGAATAGCATCTGATACTGGGACGCTAGAGTGCAGGAGAGGTAAGTGGAATTCCTAGTGTAGCGGTGAAATGCGTAGATATTAGGAGGAACACCAGTGGCGAAGGCGACTTACTGGACTGTAACTGACGCTGAGGCGCGAAAGCGTGGGGAGCAAACAGGATTAGATACCCTGGTAGTCCACGCTGTAAACGATGGATACTAGGTGTGGGAGGTATCGACCCCTTCCGTGCCGCAGCTAACGCAATAAGTATCCCGCCTGGGGAGTACGGCCGCAAGGTTGAAACTCAAAGGAATTGACGGGCCCGCACAAGCAGCGGAGCATGTGGTTTAATTCGAAGCAACGCGAAGAACCTTACCAGGACTTGACATCCTCTGCATTACTCGTAACTGAGGAAACCCTTCGGGGCAGAGAGACAGGTGGTGCATGGTTGTCGTCAGCTCGTGTCGTGAGATGTTGGGTTAAGTCCCGCAACGAGCGCAACCCTTATCATTAGTTGCTAACAGTAAGATGAGCACTCTAATGAGACTGCCGGGGATAACTCGGAGGAAGGTGGGGATGACGTCAAATCATCATGCCCCTTATGTTCTGGGCTACACACGTGCTACAATGGGTAAAACAACGGGAAGCAAGCTAGTGATAGCAAGCAAATCCCTAAAAGTTACTCTCAGTTCGGATTGTAGGCTGCAACTCGCCTACATGAAGTTGGAGTTGCTAGTAATCGCGAATCAGAATGTCGCGGTGAATACGTTCCCGGGCCTTGTACACACCGCCCGTCACACCATGGGAGTTAGAGGCACCCGAAGCCGGTGACTTAACCGTAAGGAGAGAGCCGTCGAAGGTGAAGCTAGCGACTGGGGTGAAGTCGTAACAAGGTAGCCGTATCGGAAGGTGCGGCTGGATCACCTCCTTTCTAAGGAGCATTACAAACTGAAATATGTTTGTATATCCTATGGTCGATAGTCACAAATCGAAAGAGATGTGCACTATATTTTAAATAACCTGACCAAAAGAGTTAAGGTTAGTTACACTGGTTAGTTTTCAAGGACTATAAAGTTTAAAAACTTAATAGTCTTTGTTAAAGAGAAGATATAATGTTTTCTTTAACATGGGGGTGTAGCTCAGCTGGGAGAGCACCTGCCTTGCACGCAGGGGGTCAACGGTTCGATCCCGTTCATCTCCACCAATTTTTTTCGTAGTACAGCGGAGTAAAAAAGGGTAAGTTACCTTTTTGATATCGTTAAGGCCTGCGAAAACATTTTGTAAATACCCAGTAATAAAAACTTTAATACGAGGGCTCATAGCTCAGGCGGTTAGAGCGCACGCCTGATAAGCGTGAGGTCGGTGGTTCGAGTCCACTTGAGCCCACCAACTTTTTACGTAAAGAAGAGGAGTAAAAAGATTAACATTCCTTTTTGATAAGCGTAGCGTAATAATCTGAGACATGAGACAAAATGTAAAAAAATACAAGTTGACTCGAAAGAGTATAACATGTATAATAGTAATTCCCAGTGAGAGACAAGCAAAGTCTTGAGGGAATGAAAAAAGATTCAAATGTACCTTGAAAACTGCACAATACATTGAAAAGATCCAGGGTAATTAATCTCGAAAGAGAGTAATTAAACACAATAACGCTGAGAAAGAAAAAAGAGTTCAAAAGAACTTCTTAGATCAAGCTAGTAAGAGCGTATGGTGGATGCCTTGGCACTAGGAGCCGAAGAAGGACGTGACAAGCTGCGAAAAGCTACGGTGAGCCGCAAATAGGCATCGACCCGTAGATATCCGAATGAGGAAACTCACCTAGAGTAATGTCTAGGTATCCTATGATGAATAAATAGTCATAGGAGGGGAAACCCGGGGAACTGAAACATCTAAGTACCCGGAGGAGTAGAAAGAAACATCGATTTCCTAAGTAGCGGCGAGCGAAAGGGAAAGAGCCCAAACCAGAGAGGGTAACTTCTTTGGGGTTGTGGACTGACATTTAGTATATGAAGCTTAGCTGAATAGAGTTGGAAAGCTCAACCATAGGTGGTAAAAGTCCAGTAAGTGAAAAGCTAAAATATATGAGTCAGAATCCAGAGTACCACGAGACACGTGAAACCTTGTGGGAAGCAGGGAGGAGCCACCTCCCAAGGCTAAATACTACCTAGTGACCGATAGCGCATAGTACCGTGAGGGAAAGGTGAAAAGAACCCCGGAAGGGGAGTGAAATAGAACCTGAAACCGTACGCTTACAATCGGTGGAAGCCCTATGTAGAAATACAGGGTGACCGCGTACTTTTTGTAGAACGGACCAGCGAGTTACGTTAGTCAGCGAGGTTAAGCACTAGAGGTGCGGAGCCGAAGCGAAAGCGAGTCTTAATAGGGCGAATAAGTTGGCTGATGTAGACCCGAAACCGGGTGACCTATCCATGGACAGGGTGAAGTTGGAGTAAAATCTAATGGAGGCCCAACCCACCGGTGTTGAAAAATCGGGGGATGAGCTGTGGATAGCGGAGAAATTCCAATCGAACTCGGAGATAGCTGGTTCTCCCCAAAATAGCTTTAGGGCTAGCCTCAACACAGAATACCGGAGGTAGAGCACTGAATGGGCTAGGGGCCTTATCGGTTACCGAACCCTATCAAACTCCGAATGCCGGATATTTGATTGTTGGGAGTCAGACTACGAGTGATAAGATCCGTGGTCAAGAGGGAAACAGCCCAGACCATCAGCTAAGGTCCCAAAATTTAGACTAAGTGGGAAAGGATGTGTGACTACAGAGACAACCAGGATGTTGGCTTAGAAGCAGCCATACATTTAAAGAGTGCGTAATAGCTCACTGGTCAAGTGGTCATGCGCCGAAAATGTCCGGGGCTAAAGTCTAATACCGAAGCTATGGCATCGCAAGATGGGTAGGGGAGCGTCCTGTACGGGCAGAAGCTATACCGAAAGGAGTAGTGGACTGTACAGGAGAGAGAATGCTGGTATAAGTAGCGAGAGTGAAGTGAGAATCTTCACCGTCGAAAATCTAAGGTTTCCTGAGGAAGGTTCGTCCGCTCAGGGTAAGTCGGGGCCTAAGGAGAGGCGTATAGCGTATCCGATGGACAATCGGTTGATATTCCGATACCACCTAATATCGTTTGAAGGAAGCAGTGACGCAGGAGGATAAGATAAGCACGGCGTTGGTTGTCCGTGCCCAAGCACTAAGGCTTGTATGTAGGAAAGACCGCATACTAATAGGTTGAGGTGTGATGGGGAGTGAAATTAAGTAACGAAGTATCTGATTTCACACTGTCAAGAAAAGCTGCTAACGAGATGTTAGGTGCCCGTACCGTAAACCGACACAGGTAGATGAGGAGAGAATCCTAAGACGAGCGAGGGAAGTGTTGTCAAGGAACTCGGCAAAATGACCCCGTAACTTCGGGAGAAGGGGTGCCTCAGAAATGAGGCCGCAGTTAAAAGGCTCAAGCGACTGTTTATCAAAAACACAGGTCTCTGCTAAATCGAAAGATGACGTATAGGGGCTGACGCCTGCCCGGTGCTGGAAGGTTAAGGGGAAGTGTTAGGAGTAATCCGAAGCATAGAACTTAAGCCCCAGTAAACGGCGGCCGTAACTATAACGGTCCTAAGGTAGCGAAATTCCTTGTCAGGTAAGTTCTGACCCGCACGAATGGCGTAACGACTTGAGCGCTGTCTCGACAACACACTCGGCGAAATTGTAGTACTAGTGAAGATGCTAGTTACCCGCGATTGGACGGAAAGACCCCGTAGAGCTTCACTGTAGCTTGACATTGGGTTTTAGTATTTCATGTACAGGATAGGTGGGAGACTGAGAGATAGGCACGCTAGTGTTTAAGGAGTCGACGTTGGGATACCACTCTTGAGATACCGGAATTCTAACCAGTGGCCATAAGCTGGTCATGGGACATAGTCAGGTGGGCAGTTTGACTGGGGCGGTCGCCTCCAAAAGAGTAACGGAGGCGTTCAAAGGTTCCCTCAGAATGGTTGGAAATCATTCGAAGAGTGCAAAGGCAGAAGGGAGCCTGACTGCGAGACAGACAAGTCGAGCAGGTACGAAAGTAGGACTTAGTGATCCGGTGGTACCGAGTGGAAGGGCCATCGCTCAACGGATAAAAGCTACCTCGGGGATAACAGGCTTATCTCCCCCAAGAGTCCACATCGACGGGGAGGTTTGGCACCTCGATGTCGGCTCGTCGCATCCTGGGGCTGAAGTAGGTCCCAAGGGTTGGGCTGTTCGCCCATTAAAGCGGCACGCGAGCTGGGTTCAGAACGTCGTGAGACAGTTCGGTCCCTATCCGTCGCGGGCGTAGGAAATTTGAGGAGTGCTGTCCTTAGTACGAGAGGACCGGGATGGACGAACCTCTGGTGCATCAGTTGCACTGCCAAGTGCATAGCTGAGTAGCTAAGTTCGGAACAGATAAGCGCTGAAGGCATCTAAGCGCGAAACTGGCTTCAAGATAAGATTTCCCACAGCGTAGGCTGGTAAGACCCCATGTAGACTACATGGTTGATAGGTCGGAGGTGTAAGTGCAGTAATGTACGTAGCTGACCGATACTAATAGGTCGAGGGCTTGATCTAACAAAGGTTTTACAGTTAGAAATTCTCTTTTGCGGGCTGTTCATCCATGAACAGTGTAGCAAAAGTTTATAGAATTTCTTAGTGGAAAACCGTAGAAAACATCGATAAAACCTAAGAACATATTCAAATGCAGATATGCTTTAGCTTATCATGGCATTTGATATAGAAGGTCTTAGTAAATATCGTAAGTAACACAAATTCAGCGTTACCAAAATAGATAAATTAAATGTATTGTGCAGTTTTGAAGGTGCAAAAACATCTTCATAACAAATCTGGTGGCAATAACGGAGAGGTCACACCTGTTCCCATACCGAACACAGAAGTTAAGCTCTCCAGTGCTGATGGTACTTGAACGGCAGGGCCTGGGAGAGTAAGTCGTCGCCGGGTAAACAAAAAGACAGTCAGAAATGACTGTCTTTTTGTTGTATTATTGTTTAATCTGATTGAAAATGAATACGCAGTCTGTTAACCCTTCGAAGTAAAACTTTTCTCTAATCACTAGTCATCGTTAGATAAGCAGAAAAAATCAGTCAGAAGTAGCTGTTTTTATATAAAGTTTATCGGTTTACATAAACTGAGTATATAGTCAGTAAGCCTATTGATACTATGTAATAATTAAATTTCATTTAAAATTATGGTTATATTTCTATAAATATAATAATATTGCCAAAACTGTTACATTTATAGCAGTATTAGGTTATAATATAAGTTATAAAAAGATGAGATAAAGAGTAAAATTGATTACTATATAAAATAATTGGTATCAAATATAAATAAATTACATACATTGAGAAAAATTCTTTGAGTGGGTGAAAATATGCAACTTATTAATAACCAGTATTATATTATAGGTAAGATTAGAGAAGAAAAGCACTATACATTGTATAATGTACAAGACATACAAAAAGCTAATCAACTTAAGTATCTAATGATGATAGAGAATCATAAAGATAATGAAGCATTTATAAAATTTATGAAGAGTAATATATATGATTATTCTAATCTGTCTCATCCTAATATAGCACAGTATTTCTTTTTTAATAAAGTAATTACTCTAGATAATAAACCTATAGTAAAAAGCAAATATTACCTAACTATTGAAAATTTAGATGGTCAGAATATTTTTGAAGCTTCAAATGATCTGGGTTTTGAAGAAAAATTAGATCTTGTAATACAGCTTTGTTCAGCTGTTAAGTATCTTCATTTGAAGGGTTATTTGTTATGTAATATAAGAGGAAATGAGATTTATTTAGTTAAGAGATACAAAAAAAACATATTGAAGCTAGGTACAATTCCGTATCCACAAAACTTAGATAACAACAATATACTAAAAATTGAAGATAACTTATTTAAAGCACCAGAGATTTATAAAAGAGAGCGTTATAGTAAACTTTCAGATATTTATATGTTGGGCATAATTATGTTTTACTTTATGAATGGAATTGAGATATCTAAGAGCAGTTTTATAAAAGATATAATCAGTTTTAAGTCTAATGAAGATAGCAATTTTATAAAAATTAAAGATATAATTTCAAGATGTACAAATTTAGATTTAAATTTGAGATATCAAGATTTATTGGAGCTTGTGGAAGATATCAATAAGAAGTTTTGTAAAAATTATAAAATAATAAATAAGAACTCAATTGAAAGAGTTCAAAGATACAAATCGAAGCTAATAGTGGAAAAGAAGTATATAAATAAAATATTAGAGTTAGCAAAAGGATTTTTCTATGAAGAGGTTGAGATGAGAGGTGCATTTGTAGAGTTCATGGAAGGGTCACTTAAAAGTGAATTTATAAATACTTTATCCCTAGGAAGCAATCAGGAGGGATATATTTCTACTATCATAAGTATGAACAAAGAGGCAAAGAGACCGTTTGAATATATTACACCATTTATAAAGGAGTTATTTACAAATTGTGACAAGGATACATACAGCAAATATAATGAGTTATTAATATACATTTTTGGCGAAATGGCTAGTGATATCTGTAATAGCTTAAGTGAAGAAAGCACAATGAATCTTAAGTTTAGATTTTTGAATTTTATTACTGAAGCTGTATCTAAAACAACTAGGGTATTAATAGCAGAAAATTTTTTCTTTGCAGATAAGGAGTCGCTTGGATTAATAAAACTTGTTTTTCAGAATAACAGATGTAGAGAGTTGTTTATAATTCTATCAGCAGATGAAGTCATGATAGACTACTATAAAAATACAAATGATTATAAAGAAATAGTACACGAAAGCCAGGTGCATTATGTTAGGTTAATTAACTACAATATTACTGAAACAGGAACATATATTCAAACTATACTTGGAACGACAAAAATACCTATGAATTTTACAGAAGAGGTATACAATTATACTGGTGGCACACCTGAGTATATATATGCAATGTTAAATACATTTATAAATAATGAAGATATTTATGTAGATAAAACCGGAGAGTGGGTATTTGATAGGGTAAAGTTTAATGAATTAAATATATTGTTTAATCTTAATGAGATTAACCTAGATAAAATAAAGGGTTTAGAACCAATATATCAAAATGCATTAAGAGTTTGTTCAATTTATGAAGGTGCTTTGTCTCCGCAGTTATTAGCTAGTCAAATGGGAATAGCGACAAGCTCGTCTTTAGAGATATTAAATTATTTTTCTTATATTGATATTATGCATAGAAAAGTTGATGATTTTGGAATAAGTTATGATTTTAAATCAGCTAATCTTAAGAAGTCAATATATGATAAGCTTCTAGAAGATGAGAAAGCAGAACTTCATCTTGCAGCAGCTATTGAATTAGAGGAAATTGGCGAAAGTAGTGAGTATAAAAATAATAATGAATTGATATTTCATCTTGTTAAAAGTAATAGGTCAAGTAAAGCTATAGATCTTTTGATAAATAATGCTAAGGAGTTTTCATCAGGTAATCTGATTAATCAAGCTATACAAGTATTATTTCAGGCTTATGAGTTGTTTAAGTCTGATGATACTTCGCATAAAAAACTGAGACTTTGTAATGAGCTTGGTAAGCTTTATATTCAAATAAACAGCTTTGACAATAGCATAAAATTTCTAAACGAAGCAGAACAACTTGCAATAATTCATAATGATCAAAAGAGTTTGATTGATGTTTATGTTGAGAAGATAAATATATCACATAGAGTTAAGGAAGATAAAAACACTTTATATTATATAAGGAAGGCAAAGCAGCTACTTAGAGATGTAGAGTATTATGAAGGGTTTTATGAGTATATTTTATGTTTAAATGATTTTATGATGGACAAAAGAAGGTATCATTCATATATAAGGATATTGTATAGCGCGCTTATTAATATTGATAAGAATAGGTTTCAATTGTACTATGCAAGGCTTTTGGTGCAATATGGAATAAATCTTACCAAGGCTAGAAAGCTAGGTGGCAGTATAGATATACTACAGGAAGCGGCAACAGTATTTGAAGAGTTGGGAGAGTATAAGTATTTACCTCAGGTATATAATGCAATAGGAACCTGCTATTTGGACATGTTTAATGACTATTCTAAATCAAAGGATTATTATGAAAAGGCATTGGGTGTAAGTGTTAAAACAAATAACTTAAAATATGCACAAAAGATATATAACAATATAGCAGAATTATATAGAGAGCAGGATAAGTACCCAAAGGCCATGGATTATTATAAGCAAAGTTTAGAAACTGCTAAGGCTATTCAAAGGAAATATGATAAAATACTTGTTGATTTAAATATTGCGCTATTATATATATCAATGGAGGATTATTATAACGTTTTAAAACTTTTTGATAATATCCAGGCTGTTATTAATGAAAATAAGGATTTGGGCGATATTACAAAGTGTTTTTATGAGATAAGAGCAGAATATTACTATAGGCTGGGATATTATGAGTTAGCAAAGGCTTATATACAAAAATCTGTTGATATGTGCATAAGTTGGGGGATTCCACACAACATGGAAGCTATACTTCTAAAACGAATGGCAGAAATACACATTACAGAAAAGTTGAACTTTAAGCAGGATATGGTGCTATGCAAAGGCATATTAGAGGATAATATGTATAAGCGAGGACGTGTGACATGCTTGCAATTCGCGGAGATATATGCGAGCAATGGGCTACAGGATGAAGCAAGAGAATTTATGAAGCTTGGGCTAAGCTATGTTGACAAGATAGAGACAGATATACTAAGGGTAGAATATAAATATATAGATGCTATAACAAGCAACGAGGAGGATAAGCAGATAAAGCTTATCCAGGCAGCTACGTACATGGAAAATATAGAGAACTTAGAAATTAAGTGGAAAATATATAAAGCAATAGCGAAGACATACCAAAACAAAAAAGAATATCAGGATGCATTAAAGTATTACATATCAGCTTTGAACATACTAAGGAAACTGGTACACAATGTGCCTGACGAATATAAAACTACATTTATACTATCTCATGATAGAAATACAGTAAAAGAAGGATTAAGAGATATTTCTGAAATGATAATGAACAGCAAGGGGCTAAGCTTTGATGCTCAAACGGACGTAAACAAAATAACGCTGCAAAACCTAGATAAGTATTTTGACTACACAAATTATATAGACATATACAGAGAAGGAGAAGAAGAGGAAGTATCTGAAGTAAAGGTAGATGCAGGAACATACAGCAAGTTGTTAAACAAGATAAGAGACTTGATAAATAAGTTTAGTGAAAACAATATAGAAAACATAAAAAACATAGTAGACTTGTGTACAGAAATAACTCAAGCAAAGAATGCATTTATAGCCATACTAGATGAAGAGGATAACCTGGACATACTAGCAAGCTACAATAGATACTCAGAAAACTCCTTTTATAAATATGTAATAGAACAAGTAAAGCAAAAAAAAGACAGCATAATAGTTACGGATGTTTTTGAATACAACAATAGCAAAGGGGATCTATTAATACCAAAGGAAATAACATCTGTATTTTGCATACCCATAATGGGAACGAAGAACGAAGATGAATTAGGACTCATAAAAGAAAGAAGAAAACAAAAGATACAAAATGAAAGCACAATAATAGGATATATATATCTGGACACAGACAGTATAATAAATAATTTCACACAAGAAAGTATCCACTTTTGCAAGCTTCTAAGCAAGGTTGCATATATACTTGTAGACAATTACAATCTGAAGATGGTCTCAACGGTAGATAAGCTAACAAAGCTGTACACCAGAAAATACTTTGAGACAGCACTGCAAATTGAGATAGACTATAGTGAAACAGAAGGTATGGAATTTAGTGTAATAATGATAGACATAGATAATTTCAAAACAGTGAATGACAGGTTTGGACATCAAAGAGGAGACGAGATACTACAAGGAGTATCGGGAACAATAGTAAGTGCACTAAGAAAAGGAGATATAGCAGCGAGATATGGTGGAGAGGAAATAATAATACTTTTACCCAACACAGGGGAAGAAGAGGGGATAAATGTAGCTGAGAAGCTAAGAAAGAAAGTGGAAAACGCAAGGCTGCTAGGGCTACATAATCCGTTGACAATAAGTGTGGGGGTATCCACGTATCCGAACCATAGTACATGGACAAAGGATCTGATAGAAAAGGCAGACCAAGCACTGTATTATGCAAAGGAGAATGGAAAGAATCTAAGCTGTCTGTACAAGGAAGACATGTCAAAGATAACAAAGAGAATAAATAAGCTGGCAGGAATAATATCGGGAAATTTGGTAGAAGACCAAAGAAAAGTAGAGACCATGCTAGAGGTACTGGAGCTTCAAAGGAGTATAGACATAAATAAGGAAGAAAAGCTGTTTAACTTTTTAGGAAGAATAATAGAAGTATCGGAAGCACAGCTAGGAATAATATTTAATATAGAAGAAAATGGAGAGATAAGAAAAAAGATAGTAAGAAGGAAATTTATAAGCACAGAGGTAGAGGAAGAGTACTACAACAAGGAAGTAGTAAGCAAGTGCATAGAGGAAAGCGTGGGAGAATACAAAGTAGACTGGAACAGCTATCATGGAGTGGACAGTATGACTGGAATGCCTGAATGGCAGAGCATAATGGTAGTTCCAATGACAAAGCAGGGAGGATTAAGGGGAGTGCTTTATCTTTCAGCTCCCATAAAGATGAAGGAGTTTGATGCAGGACAATACAACTTCATAAAAACCCTGTGTGAATTATTAGCAATAGTATATTAATATATGCTGTTTATATGACGATTATATAAATTTTAAATAAGCATTCAATTATATGTTTTATACTAAATTATTACATTCGCTTGTGTAAAGTACATGAAAAAAGTCATATATTTTGTTGCTAATTAATTTGTGCGTTCTATATAGCTATATTCTATTTTATATATATGTTACAATGAAAATAATCAGATTTTTCAAAATTACAGAAATTAATTTTTACATATGGATTGTTTTTGCGCTTTACACTTGTTTTATCGGGAGGGATACTTATTGCAAATTATAAATTATCAATATAAGGTGTTAAAAATTGAGAAAGAAGATAAGTATGGAACTACCGCAGTTGTTGAAGATACTATAAATATAAATCTTAGAAAAAATATAAGAATAATTGAATTTCAGAGGGATACCGCTGAATTTATTGAGTACATGAAGATTAATCATAGCGAATATAGATCTTTTAGATATCCATACCTAGCAGAGTTCTATTATTTTAACAAAATTAGTAACATTGATAATAAACCCCTAGGTGGTAATAAATTTTATATTACATCTGAGGATTTTGAAGGACTGTTACTTTTTGAGCAGGTAAGAAACAAGAGCTTTAACAAGGTGCTTGATTTGGTTGCTCAGCTTTGCTCTACTCTAAAATATTTGCATCTTAGGGGTTATTTAATTTGCAACATAAATGTAGATGAGTTATCAATAATTGAAAGGTCTGGGCAGACTATGATTAAGATATCAAGTCTTCCTTATTTAGATGGTATAGATGCTTCCATAATGATTGATAAGGACAACAACTATTTTAAGGCACCAGAGGTGTTCCAGGGGAAAAAGTATTCACGTCAATCTGATATATATTTGTTGGGTGCTATAATATTTCATATGTTTAATAATATAGATATCGGAAATCAAAATCTAAGAGATGCATTGGCTGATTTTAGTCCTGAAAAGAACTCTGAGCTTTATAAGCTTAAAAGAATAATAATGAAGTGTACAGCACTTCGTCCTATGGATAGGTATGCTTCAGTAGATCAGCTTATTGCAGATATAAATATAAGCTTTTCAAAAAGCTATCCTTTAGTAGAGACCCAATATATAGGGCTTATTCCAACTCGCTTAGTTAAGCTTTTCTTTAGAGAAAACTATATGAAGCGTGTTATTGCTAATGCCAAATCACATATTTTTGAAAGTAGAAATATAAATGTTACCTTTATACAAGGTGCAATTGGTACAGGTAAAACTTCTTTTCTTACAAATGCCTTTTATAGATTACAGCAGGAAGGGATTGATTGTACTCTTTCAAAGCTAAACGAGAACATCAAAAGCAGTTTTGGTGTTATTACTTATGTTGTTAAGGAATTAATGAAATATACAGATAGAGAGATACTCGACAAATACTCATCTGATTTACATTACTTAATGCCAGAGCTTATTGACAATGCAAATGGAGTGATTACACAAGGTGAGTTAACCAAAGAAAGTAAAATGCGACTAATATATAGGATAGGAAATTTTTTATTAGAGGTTGCCATAAGACATCCTTTTGCAGTTGCGGTAATCGGTATAGAATGGATTGATGAGGATTCTTTTGAGATTTTTAAATATATAATTAATAACACTGATAAAGGTAGGGTTCATTTTATATTTAGTTCTAGCTTAGAGTTTGAATCAGAATCAGAGCTTTTAAAAGATTCCTTAAAGAAGCTAAAGAGCTCAAGCAACACAGATAAAATTTTGTTTGGAAATTATAACATAAATGAGACGGCAGAGTATATAAGATTGATTTTGGGAATGGATCAAGCACCCTTGGACTTTGCTGCAAACATATATAAGGAAACCGAGGGTAATCCTAACCATATTTATGAGCTAATCTATTTATTATATAATAAAAAACAAATCACAGTAGGGGAGGATGGAAACTGGAAGCTTAAGGGTGTAGATTTTAAAAAATTAAAATTATCCCTGAATATAAATGAGATAGTATTTGATAAAATAAACAATTTAACTAATATAGAAAAAGAGACACTAAGAATCATATCTTTGTTTAACACTGCAGTACCATCTGACATTCTGGAAGAAATGACAGGGAAAAAAATCGAGAGTTTGTATGTGATGTTTAAGCGGCTAGAGACTATAAATATGATTTCAAAAAAGGTTGATGATTGGGGAATTTCATATGATTACAGCTCAATTAATGTAAAAAAGACAATATATGAAAAGATACCTGAAGGTGAAAGATTAGAATATCATAAAAGAGCAGCTATAATACTGGAAAAAAAGTTTTCAAGAGAAAATAGAGAAAATAGAGATGAGCTTATTTATCATTTGACGAAGGCAAATAATATAGATGCTGCTATCAAGCTTCTTATGACTTCTGCAGATAAGATGCTAGAAAGCAATCTTATTAATCAGGCTATACAGTTTTTGGAACAGAGCTTCAATTTGTTTAGAAAGAACGAGGTATGTATTAATAAGATAGAAATATGCATAAAGCTTGGAAATCTTTATGAGCAAGTAGGCGAATATAATAAGGCTATATATCTCTATGATATAGCAGAAGCTGTAGCGAAGAAAATGCAGGACAAAAAGTTGCTTATAAATGTTTATTTACATAAGATAAAGATAATGTATAAGCAGAACAATGTGAAAAGCTGCATAAAATATGCAATTTATACAAAGAAACTTCTAAGAGATATAGATTATATAGAGGGAATGTATGAGCTTATATTAAGCCTAAGTGATTTAATGATAAATAGGCGTAGATATAATCTATATATAAACATACTTGAAAGAGTATTAAAACAAATTGATATGGACAAGGATGAATCTATTTATGCAAGATTTTTATTGGTTTATGGAAGACATCTATGGGCTATTAAAAAATATGATGAGGCTTTTTCAATATTACAAAAAGCAGAGAAAATATTTGAAAGAATAGGACAGTTCAAATATTTGCCACAAATATTAAATACACTAGGAGCTTGTATAGTAGAAAATAATAGTGATTTGCATAAGGCTAGAGAATACTTTGAAAAGACTTTGAGTATTAGTCAGAAAATTAATAATCTGAGATATATAGAGACAAGTTATAACAATTTATCTGAGCTGCTGATAATAGAAGATAAATATTCAGAAGCTATGGAGTACTATAATAATGCGTTAGAGGTCGTCAAGATTACTCAGAACACTAGTTTGAATAATCTTGTGCATATTAACAAGGTTTTAGTTTTGATGTTTATGGAAGAATACAAGAATACTCTAGAGTTTATAGGTATTTCAGAGAAGCTTTTCAATAATTACAAAGATTCAGGCAACAATTTAGAGTTTTTCTATCGTTGCAAAGCGGAATATAACTATAGATTAGGATATTATGAGTTAGCAAAGGCTTATGCACAAAAGTCTGTTGATATGTGCATAAGTTGGGGAATTCCACACAACATGGAATCAATATTTCTAAAACAAATAGCAGAAATACACATTACAGAAAAATTGAACTTTAAGCAGGATATGGTGCTATGTAAAGGCATGTTACAGGATAATATGTATAAGCTAGGACGTGTGGCATGTTTGCAACTCGCAGAGATATATGCGAACAAGGGGCTACAGGATGAAGCAAGAGCATTTATGAAGCTTGGGCTAAGCTATGTTGACAAGATAGAGACAGATATACTAAGGGTAGAATATAAATATATAGATGCTATAACAAGCAACGAGGAGGATAAGCAGATAAAGCTTATCCAGGCAGCTACGTACATGGAAAATATAGAGAACTTAGAAATTAAGTGGAAAATATATAAAGCAATAGCGAAGACATACCAAAACAAAAAAGAATATCAGGATGCATTAAAGTATTACATATCAGCTTTGAACATACTAAGGAAACTGGTACACAATGTGCCTGACGAATATAAAACTACATTTATACTATCTCATGATAGAAATACAGTAAAAGAAGGATTAAGAGATATTTCTGAAATGATAATGAACAGCAAGGGGCTAAGCTTTGATGCTCAAACGGACGTAAACAAAATAACGCTGCAAAACCTAGATAAGTATTTTGACTACACAAATTATATAGACATATACAGAGAAGGAGAAGAAGAGGAAGTATCTGAAGTAAAGGTAGATGCAGGAACATACAGCAAGTTGTTAAACAAGATAAGAGACTTGATAAATAAGTTTAGTGAAAACAATATAGAAAACATAAAAAACATAGTAGACTTGTGTACAGAAATAACTCAAGCAAAGAATGCATTTATAGCCATACTAGATGAAGAGGATAACCTGGACATACTAGCAAGCTACAATAGATACTCAGAAAACTCCTTTTATAAATATGTAATAGAACAAGTAAAGCAAAAAAAAGACAGCATAATAGTTACGGATGTTTTTGAATACAACAATAGCAAAGGGGATCTATTAATACCAAAGGAAATAACATCTGTATTTTGCATACCCATAATGGGAACGAAGAACGAAGATGAATTAGGACTCATAAAAGAAAGAAGAAAACAAAAGATACAAAATGAAAGTACAATAATAGGATATATATATCTGGACACTGACAGTATAATAAATAATTTCACACAAGAAAGTATCCACTTTTGCAAGCTTCTAAGCAAGGTTGCATATATACTGGTAGACAATTATAATCTGAAGATGGTCTCAACGGTAGATAAGCTAACAAAGCTGTACACCAGAAAATACTTTGAGACAGCACTGCAAATTGAGATAGACTATAGTGAAACAGAAGGTATGGAATTTAGTGTAATAATGATAGACATAGATAATTTCAAAACAGTGAATGACAGGTTTGGACATCAAAGAGGAGACGAGATACTACAAGGAGTATCGGGAACAATAGTAAGTGCCCTAAGAAAAGGAGATATAGCAGCGAGATATGGTGGAGAGGAAATAATAATACTTTTACCCAACACAGGGGAAGAAGAGGGGATAAATGTAGCAGAGAAGCTAAGAAAGAAAGTGGAAAATGCAAGGCTGCTAGGACTGCATAATCCGTTGACAATAAGTGTGGGGGTATCCACGTATCCGAACCATAGTACATGGACAAAGGATCTGATAGAAAAGGCAGACCAAGCACTGTATTATGCAAAGGAGAATGGAAAGAATCTAAGCTGTCTGTACAAGGAAGACATGTCAAAGATAACAAAGAGAATAAATAAGCTGGCAGGAATAATATCGGGAAATTTGGTAGAAGACCAAAGAAAAGTAGAGACTATGCTAGAGGTGCTGGAGCTTCAAAGAAGTATAGACATAAATAAGGAAGAAAAGCTGTTTAACTTTTTAGGAAGAATAATAGAAGTATCGGAAGCACAGCTAGGAATAATATTTGATATAGAAGAAAATGGAGAGATAAGAAAAAAGATAGTAAGAAGGAAATTTATAAGCACAGAGGTAGAGGAAGAGTACTACAACAAGGAAGTAGTAAGCAAGTGCATAGAGGAAAGCGTGGGAGAATACAAAGTAGACTGGAACAGCTATCATGGAGTGGACAGTATGACTGGAATGCCTGAATGGCAGAGCATAATGGTAGTTCCAATGACAAAGCAGGGAGGATTAAGGGGAGTGCTTTATCTTTCAGCTCCCATAAAGATGAAGGAGTTTGATGCAGGACAATACAACTTTATAAAAACCTTGTGTAATATAATATCGTCTATAGATTTTTAATATACTAAGCAATATATGGAGGGATTAATTTGAATAAAACCTTAAGCACAAGAAATAGAAACTTGATTATACTGGCAGTAGTATTACTGGTGGTTATTGCGTTTTCTACTAGCATAATTAACTATATAATCGACTATCAATGGTTTTCTGAACTAAATTTTCAAGAAGTATTTTTTAAGAAGTTAGTGACTCAAACACAGTTTTTTGTACCCACATTTATTATTCTGTTTATAATTATATTTGCTTATATGAAAATTATAAACGTCCACTCTGAGAAGAAAAGCGGGGTAGGAATGTCGGTTAAGGCACGTAAAAGAAAGAATTTGATTTTTGGTCTGGTTTCAGTTATTGTAGCTTTTATTTTCTCTTTAATTTTTGTATCTGAGATTTGGTATAATTTCTTAATATATATTAACAAAACATCATTTAATCTTACAGATCCTATTTTTAATAAGGATATATCATTTTACATATTTGATCTGCCATTCTTAAATAACTTGTATAGCTTTTTATTGGGATTAGTTATAGTACTATTTGTAATAAATATTATATATAACGCTATAATCATTCTCTCTACGGGGGATACAGACTATCAAAGTCAAGATAATATAACAACAATGTATAAGCCAGAAAGTATTTACAAGAATATCTTATCAGCGGCATCCAGACAGCTTACCTTACTGGGAGGTATATTCTTCTTGATTCTAGCTTTTGGCTTCTATATCAGAATGTTTGAGCTTTTATATTCTGGTAGGGGAATTGCATTTGGAGCTAGTTATACAGATTTACATGTTTCTTTACCATTTTATTATGTATATATAGCTATTTGTATTTTGACAGCAGTGCTTATGTTTGTATCTTGGGGCAGAAAAAAACTTAAGCTTGCAGTATTTGGACCTATTTTGCTGGTAGTTGCATTAGTTGCTTCGGGTTTAGTGTCAACAGGAGTTCAAAGTGTTGCAGTAGCTCCTAATGAGCTTTCAAAGGAAGAACAATATCTACAGAATAACATAGACTATACTAACTATGCTTATGGCTTAGATAAGGTAGAGGTTAAGCCATTTGCTGTCAAACAAAACCTTACAGCGCAGGATATAGAAAAGAATAGAGTTACTGTAAACAATATACCTATTAATGATTATAGATTGGCTTTGGATATATATAATCAAATACAGGGACTTAAAAATTATTATCAGTTCAATGATATAGATATAGACAGATATATGGTAAATGGAGTATACAGACAAGTGTTTATTTCACCAAGAGAGCTGTTAGCCGCAAATGTTCCGTCACAAAACCAAGGCTCATCATGGATAAACAAGTATCTAAAATATACTCATGGTTATGGAGTGGCAATGTCGCCTGTAAATGAGGTTACTCCATCTGGGCAGCCAAGATTATTCATAAAGGATTTACCGGTAGTGTCAGATGTAGATATAAAAATAGATAGGCCAGAAATATATTATGGAGAGCTTACAGAGGATTTTGTAATAGTAAATTCCAAAGAAAAAGAAATAGACTATCCTACTAGCAATACAAATGCAGAGACGACTTATGAGGGAACAGGAGGAATTAAGTTAAATCTCCTAAACAGAATAATGTTTGCATTTAAGGAAGGAAAACTAAACTTCCTACTTTCACAAGATATAAATTCAGAAAGTAAAGTATTGATAAATCGTGAAATAAAAGCAAGAGTACAAAAAGTAGCACCATTCTTAATATATGATGAAGACCCATATATTGTGACAGCAGATGGAAGACTTTATTGGATAATAGATGCTTATACAACAAGTAGCAGATATCCATACTCAGAGCCAATAGATGAAAAGACAAACATTAACTATCTAAGAAATTCAGTAAAGGTAGTAATTGATGCATATAATGGCACTACAAGCTACTATATAGCTGATACTACAGACCCAATAATAAATACATATGCGAATATATTTAAAACTGTATTTAAGCCTTTAAGCGAAATGCCTGAAGCACTTAAGAGCACACATTAGATATCCTCAAACTATGTTTGATATACAATCTAGTATATACAAAAAGTATCATATGAAATCGGCTAGAGAGCTTTACAATAAGAGTGATATTTGGGATATAGCTACTCAAATTTACGCAGCTGAGGATAACAAAGATCAACAAACAGTGGAGTCTGCTTATTTGATAATGAGTTTGCCAGATACCCAAAAGGAAGAGTTCCTACTGATGGTGCCTTATACACCGCAGGGAAAAACAAATATGATAGCTTGGCTTGCAGTAAAAAATGACGGAGAAAATTATGGTCAGCTTGTACAATATGATTTTCCTTCGGGACAGATTATAGAAGGACCTATGCAGGTTGAGGGCATAATAAGCCAGGATACTATTATAGGACCTCAATTAAATCTATTAGCCACAGGAGGTAATTCCAATGTTGTTAGAGGAAGTCTCCTTACTATACCAGTTGAGGATTCATTACTTTATGTAGAGCCGATATATATTAAGGCCGCTAATGCCAATGCACTGCCTGAAATGAAAAAGGTAATAGTATATTATAAGAATAAGGTAGTAATGGAGGATACACTGGAGCAGGGCTTGGAGAGAATATTCCAATTAAAGCAGAACCAGCCTCAGCCGGAGAAACCACAACAGCCAGAGCCGCCTGCAATAGGTGAGCAAGAGGATGCAGCCGCTCTGATAGTAAGAGCTAATGAAGCTTTTAGATTGTCACAAGAGGCAATGAAAAGTGGAAATTGGACAGAGTATGGCACAAGACTTAAGGAATTAGAGGATATATTAAATAGGTTGAACACAATGACGAACGCAAATACACAAACTACATCTGAAAACCAGTAGAGACAATAAGCCTTCCGAGAAATCGGAAGGCTTATTAAAAAAAAACAAAATAGCCCCGGGGGAAGGGCTATTTAAGTGTATAAATGTGATTGTTTTATCTTTTGTATAAGTATAGATATATTATTGACATACTAAATAATAAATATTCACAGAGTAGGAATTTACATGTAAAATAGTATTAGTGCATAAAAGCTTGCACATATTTTAAATATATATTATATACATTAAGCAGGGGGTAAACATCTATTATGAAGGAAGTAACTATGTACACTGATGGTGCATGCAGCGGTAATCCAGGACCTGGAGGCTATGGCACAGTGTTAATACATAATGGTATGCGTAAGGAATTATCGGGAGGCTTTCGGGATACAACCAATAATAGAATGGAGATTATGGCAGTTTTAGCGGGCTTGGAAGCCTTGAAGCAGCCATGCAAGGTAACAATATACAGCGATTCTAAGTATGTGGTAGATGCTATAGAAAAGGGCTGGCTTGCTAATTGGAAGAAGAACAATTGGATCAAAAGCAATAAGGAAAAAGCCCTAAACGTAGATTTATGGAAAAGATTATTGGCTCTTATGGAGCTTCATAATCTAAGCTTTCGGTGGGTAAAGGGACATCTAGACAATGAAGAAAATAATAGATGCGATCAATTGGCAGTTCAAGCTTCAAGACAAAGTGGATTGCTTGAGGATACACGAGAACAATAGAGGGAGGAGCGATATTATGAAAAAGGTAAATGTTTATCTTGGAAACGGTTTTGAAGAAATTGAGGCATTGACGGTGGTGGATGTGCTGAGAAGGGCGGACATTGACGTAAAAACAATCTCAGTCTCAAAAACAAAAGAGGTTAAAGGAGCACATAACATTACAGTTTTAGCTGATAAGACCTTTGATGAAATTGATAACAATGCAGTTGATATGCTTGTATTACCTGGAGGCATGCCAGGGACAACAAACTTAGAGAAGCATGAAGGCTTAAAGGCATTAATAAATAAATTTTATCAGGATGAGAAATTCATAGCTGCAATTTGTGCCGCACCTAGTATTTTGGGTAAAATGGGGATTTTAGATAGTAGTAATGCTACTTGTTACCCTGGTTTTGAGAAGTATTTAAAGGGAGCTATACATTCCGAGGATCCAGTAGTAAGGCACAAAAATATAATAACCTCTAAAGGACCTGGCACGGCAATGTTGTTTGCACTTGAACTGGTAGAGATATTGGTAGGCGAGAAAAAGAGAGAAGATGTTAAAGAATCAATGATTATAGTGGGATAATTGAGGGTAGAGACATAGTAAAGGGTAGACACAAAAGTCTACCCTTACATTAATTTATGCGCTTGTTTCCTGAAAGCTTTCTTTGTACTGTAGAAGATATAAATCGTAGTACATGCCTTTCTTGTCTAGTAGCTCCTGATGATTACCTATTTCCCTTATCTTACCTTTATGCAATACTATAATATTATCTGCATGCTGTATGGTTGAAAGTCTGTGAGCTATTACTATTGTAGTTCTGTTTCTTATTACCTTATTAATTGCATCCTGTATTAGTATCTCTGTCTCAGTATCAATATTGGAGGTAGCTTCGTCTAATACCAATATTGATGGATCAAATGCCAATGCCCTTGCAAAAGCAAGTAGCTGTCTTTGTCCAGAAGATAAAGTTGCACCACGCTCCTTTACCTCTTCATGATAGCCCTTTGGAAGCTTCTCTATAAACTTATCTGCATTAACATATTGAGCCACTTCGCGAACCTTTTCGTCACTTATTTCTGTGGAGTTTAATCTGATATTTCCAGCAATGTCTCCAGCGAATAAGAATACATCCTGAAGCACAGTACCTATTTGTTTTCTAAGCTCATACTTATCAATTTTCTTAATGTCTATACCATCTATAAGGATCTCTCCTTTTTGTATGTCATACAATCTACTTAGCAAGCTTATGATGGAGGTTTTACCTGCTCCTGTAGCGCCTACAAAGGCTGCTGTTTCACCAGGCTTGATTCTGAAGCTTACATCCCTAAGTACCCAGTTTTCCTCGTTATAGGCGAACCAGACGTTTTTAAACTCTATTTCACCTTTTATACTACCTATACTTACAGGTTGTTCAGCATTTTTTATATCTTCTTCCTTATCAAGCAGTATGAATATTCTCTCGGAAGAAGCCATTGCAGATTGAAGTGTATTGAATTTCTCTGTTAAGTCCATTATGGGTTTGAAAAAACTATCAATATAGCTAACGAAGGCAAATAATACTCCAAAGGTTAGAGTATTTCCCAATACTTTAGCTCCACCGTACCAAACAAGAAGAGCCAAGGCTAGTGAATAAATTAAGTCCATCGATGGTCTGAACACTGCAAATACAAAGAGTTCTTTCATACTAGCGGCTTTGTGCTCTAGGTTTACTTCTTCAAACTCGTTATATTTAAAATCTTCCTTTTTAAATATTTGTATAATTCTCATTCCAGATATATTTTCACTTAAAGTTGAATTTATCTTGGCAAGCTTTACTCTAACCAATCTGTAAGCTTCACGAGCTTTGACTCTGAATATAGCTGCTGCAAATACTATTAGTGGTATTACTGTAAAGCTTATAAGAGCAAGCCTAAAATCCATAATAAGCATTACCACAACTATACCTATCAATAAGAAAATATCTTTAAACAGATTAACCAAAACATTAGTATACATTTCGTTTAAGTTTTCCATGTCGTTAGTCACTCTTGTAACTAATCTTCCCACTGGGTTTTTATCATAGAAGGATAGTGAAAGCTTCTGTAAGTGGGTGAAAAGCTCTTTTCTCATGTTGAAAATTATTTTCTGACCAGTATAGTAAAGTATATATACTTGAATATAATTAAAAACAAAAGCTAATGCTATTAGACCAAGAAATAACATTGATATTTGCGTTACACCTGATAAATCTTGTTTTCTAAAGTTCAAATACTGTTCTCTTGTAAGAGGTTGAACAATACTACTTTTACTATCCTGCATAATATAGTATTTGTTATCTTTATTAGTTATTGTAAATTCCATAATATTTGCATCTATGCGACCATGATATATATAGTAGTTACCTTGATATTTTAATAGCTGATATACATTTTCTTCATCTATGCTTGTTATATCTTTGATTTTATTTTCTCTTACATAGTATTTTCCGTCAAACTCTACATTTGTATATTCTGGTTCTTGATTGAAGGTGACTAATGGTATATCCACACCTTTTATATAGTCATCTATGGCAATTTGTATTAGCTTAGGTCTTGCAAGATCTGTAACAGTTATAAGCATCAATAGCATAATACATAAAGCAAGTATTCCTGCAAATGGCTTGGCATATTTTAACAATTTTTTCATAAGTCGAATGTCAAAGGCTTTACCTAAGGCATCTTCTTCTTTAATATTATTACTCATGTTTTCACCTCACTTTTATAATTAAGCTTCATTTTCCAGCTTTTCTTCCAAAAGCTGTTTGTGATAAATGTTGTTATATAAACCATTAAAGGCAATAAGTTCTTCGTGAGAGCCTTTTTCTACTATTTTACCTTCATCCAAAACTATTATTTCATCAGCATCTTTTAAGGTAGAAATTCTATGGGCTATTATTATGGAGGTTCTGTTCTTCATAACCTGCTTTAGACCTTCTAAAATTTTCGCCTCTGTCTTTGTATCTACTGCTGACAAAGAATCGTCTAATATAAGAATCTCGGGGTCTTTGGCTATAGCTCTGGCTATAGACACACGCTGTTTTTGACCGCCTGATAAGGTTACTCCTCTTTCTCCCAACATAGTGTCAAACTTTTGTGGAAACTCCATTATATTATCATATACATAAGCAAATTTCGTTGCTTGCTCCACCTTTTCTATATCCATATTAGTATTTGAAAAAGCGATATTATCTCTTATTGAAGTAGAGAAAAGAAAGTTTTCCTGAGGTACATAGCCAACGCTTTCTCTTAATGTTTTTAGAGGGATTTCATTTATATCGTGTCCTCCAATAAAAAGCTGTCCTTTTTCTAAATTATAGGTTCTCAAAATGAGATTGACTAAGGTAGTTTTACCACTGCCTGTCCTACCGAGAATTGCAAGGGTTTTTCCTTCTTCAATTATTAGATTTATATTGGATAATGAAGGTTGCTCAGCACCAGGGTATGTAAAGCTTAAATTCTTAAACTCAATTGAGGGTTTTAATTCTTCCTGAGTTATAGGTTTTACATCGTCTCCATCAACAATTTCAGGCGCTATATCAAATATTACATTTAACCTTTGCATGGAGGCAATTCCTCTTTGAATAACATTTACAACTTGTCCAATAGCCATCATTGGCCATGATAAAAGACCAAGGTAAACTAAGAAGGATGTAAACTGTCCCAGAGATATTGTGTCTTTTATTACCAGAGAACCGCCATAGCCTAAAGCAAGAATGAAACTAAGAGAGGCTATAAACATAATCAATGGAAACATAAAGCCATATACCTTAACAAGGTTCATATTCTTTTCAATATAGTTATTGTTTGATTTTAGAAACTTATCTATTTCATACTCTTCTTGTACAAAGGATTTTATAACTCTAATTCCGGACATGTTTTCCTGCACCTTGTCTGTTAAGTCAGAAAAGGCGGCTTGTGTATCTTTGTGACGCTTCTGTATTATCTTGCCGAAAATCCCCATAAGCACTGCTATAAAGGGAAGGGGCAGTATTGCTAGCAATGTAAGACGTATATCTATGGTAATAAACATGATAGATATAGTGGTAATTGGTATAAAAATTGCATCTGTCATCATGACAACACCAGGACCAAACGTCATTCTTAGGGAGCTTATATCATTAGTTGCATGTGCCATTAAATCTCCGGTCTTATAATTATTGTAGAAGTTTGGTGAAAGGGTTTCCAGATGGGCAAAGAACTTGTTACGCAACCAAAACTCTAAATCCCTTGCAGCGCCCATAACCAGCATCCTCCAAGCGTATCTAAGTAATGCAACTAAGCAAGCTACCAATACAATAGCGCCAGCATATAAATAAATATGCTTCATGCTAATTGTACTATTGGTTAAACCATCTGTAGCAATACCTAATATTCGAGGGGGGATAAGTTGTAGAACGTTTACTATCAATAGTACTATTATTCCTATTATATAATGCCATTTGTGCTCATAAAGAAATTCTCTAAGACGTTGAAAAGACTTCATTTTTATCCTCCTTATTAAACAAGTCATATATAAATTTTAGTCTTTTATAGAGGTAAAAACAAGGGAGAATATACTAAAAGCGAAAATTATTAAGGTTTAGATACTTATATGATTTTATATTGATTATTATGTTACAAATAGATATAATGGTGAAAAATAAGAATGCAGAGGGAGAACATATGATAGTAAAAGAAGTTATGGCTAAAAATATTATATCTAAATCAAATTTGCCATCGGCTGACTATGTAATAAACCCCTATGTAGGCTGCAGCCATGCATGTATATATTGCTATGCTAGGTTTATGAAAAGATTTACTAGTCATGAAGAGGCTTGGGGGAAGTTTGTTGACATTAAGATAAATGCAGAGGAACTGATACCTGATAACTTAGAAAAGTATAAAGGAAAGAGCTTTTTTATTTCTTCTGTTACTGATCCATATCTTCATTATGAAAAGGAGTACAAGCTCACAAGAAAACTGTTAGAAAAGCTGGTAGAAATAGAGGCACATGTAGATATCCAATCAAAGTCTGACTTGATTGTTAGAGATATAGATGTGCTAAAGAAATTTAATAGCTGTAGGGCAGGCATTACCATAACAACCTTGAATGATGTGGTTAGAAGAGAGGTGGAGCCGTATACTGCAAGTGTAGAGAAGCGGATTGTGGCATTGGAAGCTCTAAATAATGCAGGGATATTTACTTATGTTTTCATTGCAACCTATACTTCCTTATATTACCGACTGGAGGGAAATTATTGAAAGGACAAAGCCTTTTGTTAAGCGGTATCTTTTTGAAAATCTAAATATAAAAGGGTCAGTATGGAAGGATATAGCTATGTGGTTAAAGCAAAAGCACCCGGAGCTATATGATAAGTATTATGATATATATTTCGGCAAGTCTGACTATTGGGATATAGAAGAGAAGCGGATTGCTTCATATTGTGAGGAAAATGGTATTGATGCTGGTATATATTTTCATCATGGGAAATAAATAAATGGACTGTCTCAATACTAGAATTCACAAGACAGTCCATTTTTGATTATTATTTTATCTATTCATAAGCTGTGCAAAGGCATCACATATATCTCTTCGCTTCAAATTACCTTGTCCTTTAGAGCTCCAGTTTACGTCTTTGCCTGCGGCAGCCTTACTTAGGAATTTTTCAAAGGATACAGATGTAACAATTTCCTCTGGATTAAAGCTTTTTCCGATATAACCCTTGGAAGCGGCATACTCAGCACCAGCCTTATATGGATGGGTCTTAGCTATATTGATAATGTTGGTGTTTGCTTCGACACCTAAATCAAAGGGAGCCTTAGATAAAAAGCTCTTGATATAGTGAGCTCTTATATACTCAGGAGGAGTTATCATCATAACAAGCTCGCCCATTGTAAGCTCTCTGTCTGGTTGGAAGGTATTATTCTTATAGCCTATACAAAGTCCCATACCGTCCATTAATTTTACACTTTCAAATATCTCATCTTCTGGGTTCAAGTCTTCAAAAGGAGACTGCCTCAAAAGCTCAGATACTGTTATAACTTCATATCCATTATTTATAAGTAGCTCAAGGTGCTTATTCAAGGCATCAGCTATAGGAGTCTGGTGAGACATGTTATAGCCATCCTTTTGGAATATTATCTGTCCATTAAGAGAATTAGTATCTTTATTTAATGCGTTTTCCAATGGTGCAACCATTGCTCTTATATCTTGCTGATAGTCACCACAGGAAGCCTTCCAGCCGCCGCCATCTAAGCTGGCAGCTAAGTATTTGTAGCCCATTATAGTATAAGCATCATAGGAGTTAAAGCCTCCTGGTATATTATCTATATAATGTGGTGGTCTTGAAAGCTTCATATCATAATTAAGCTCAGTTTTCACCAAATTATGTAGCTTGTTTAAGTCTTCTACAACTTCATCAAGATTTTTGAAATGATCTCTTCCGCCATACACAAGTCTCTTACTAACCAAAAAGCACATGTCGATAGCCATGATTAGATACTTCATGCCCTCCACTTAGAATAAGCCTTGCTAACTCTGTCTGATGCTTTACTCCAGCGAGACTGTCATTGCCAAAGTCGGGGTAGTGGTCATGTCTAGTTCCACCCCAAGCGGCGCTGCCCAGCTTACCTAGCTTGTCTGGATAGTTATGCTCAGTAGTACCAATGACATCAAAGGTACCTTTTGCATTATACTTTTGAAGTATATCCAGTAACACCTTTGTAAGTCCTATTTCAGTATTTGCGTTATTTGGCTCAGGTATCGCAGCACTTGAACCATCATCAAAGGTTATAGCAACATATCTCTTATCCTTTATAGGGTGAACTCGCTCAATTCTGCGTGAAAGGCTTAGATATTTTCCAGCCTGTGCTTTTTTATATTTCTTTATATGCTTGTTGACCTTTCTTGCAGTGTCAATCAGTTTCAATTCTTTCAACTCCTTCATTTGTCAAATTAAAGCTACCTTCAATTGGCTTTTTGTTTAGTTTTATATAAAGCATTGCTTCCATAAAGCTGAAATATCCCAGTTTTAGCAAGGTCTTGGGAGATATTAAGCTTTTGGTCTTTCTGCACTTTATTATCTGACTTTTAGGTCGGTTTATTGAGGAGGAAGCTCTGCCGATAACTGTTCTATTGTTGTTTTGTAGTGCCAGCTTGATATCCTCTTCCATATTACATGTGAAATTTATATCGATATAAGCGTTGCCGATTTCATTTATATAGTGGGCATCACTGCCAGCAGTATAAGGCTTATTGAGCTTTATAGCCTGTTCCATTGCATCTAGGTTAGCACTTAAGTTTCGCCATTTTGCGGCTCTGCTGTTGTAAGCCTCTATACCATCCACAAGATCAAAGCCCCTCTTATTAAAATCTGTGACTCTTTGAAAAGGGTGAGCCATAAATACAAGGGCTTGTTGCTCATGGGCGCTACCTATTATATCACTGCTGCTATAGAGACCTTGTGCATCTCGCTTAAGTCCTAAGTCTTCTAGTCCTTCCTTTAGGAAATATACAAGAAGATGGCCGATATCTGTAGAGTATTCTACACCTGGAATAATAAGCAAGTCAGTATTGTTCTGCTTAATAGCCTGTTTACTGCCTTCAAAGTTGTTGTGGTCGGTAATTGATATACCGTCTAACCCTTTTCTTTTAGCCATGCTTATTATAGCTTCTATTGAGTTATTTGAATCCACAGAGTACATGGAATGTATATGTAAATCAAGCTTCAATTACTATTCACCTACTTTAAAGTTTTTTCACAAGTTGTGAAATATATTTTATAGAAGGCTTAAAATCCTTTAGAGTCAATACACCATCCTTGATAAATGGGTTTAGCAGGTCTCTGAAAAATTCATAAGCAAGCTTGCCTTTGTCCTTTCTGAGACTTAGATAACCTTTGAAGGATAGTATATCTTTAAAAAAGTATCGCATTCGTTTATGCAGATTATAGCTTGGAGAGTTAGTATATTCTTTGCTTTTCACTCCTAAGCTTGTTTTATAAATAGAATATGTGAAATCAGCACCTGCTATATCAGCAAGTGGATAACTTCCCCATATCCTGGGATTTATCTCCATGAGAGCAAGTTTACCGTCTAAATATCCTTTAAACTCAACCATGGCAACACCCTGCCATTTAAGCTCTGATAAAAGCTTTAGAGCATACTGTACCAGCTTATCATCCCATATACTTTCACACATACAGCTTGGACCTGCCAGTAGCGGGATACTCTCTAATCCTTCTGTGACAGAATACTTGAACAGGCTTGCTGTCAGCATCAAATACAGCAGAAACACCAAAGCCGTCGCCACTTATATATTCCTGCACAAGAGGATAGGACTGTATTTTATGCATAGCTGTAAAGTGTGTAATAAATTGTTCCTTAGTATGTACAATCTTGTAACGCTTATCCGGCTTGAACTTTAGAAGCTCACCGCTTCTGTATTTTATAACAACAGGAAGAGTTATGCGATTTGTAAGCTCTTCTATTGTTTCGTTTTCGCTTATAGTAGTTGTAATAGGTACCGGTACGCCTGCCTTCGTTGCAATGCCCATAAGCATAGAGGTGTCGTTGGCAATTTCTATGCACTTATAGGAGGGTACTACAAAGTCATAATAGTACTGTAATTGCTCTTTATTGTTGGATACAGCCATTATGCTGTCTAGTGTAACAGGTATCAAAACAACTTTTTCCGACTCCTGCTTGCCCAAATCAATTAAGTCCTTAACAAACTCTTTCTCCTCAGTCTTAGAGTCAGCTACTAAATGAGTGCCCTGCACGTACTTTGAGTGAAAGCCTATTATATTCCCTTTAGGAACCAGTTTGCTTTCTAAGGCTGTTACAGGGATATCCTTTTTACCTAAAGATCTTATGATTGCTAAGCTCATTATATAATGAGCGTCAGTTACCATTGCTTTTGCTATTTTACTCAATTTTTAGCCTCCTGCCAGAAGATGTATAACTTTTACATCATCTCTATCATGTATAACAGTTGACTCATACTCATCATCTAGAACCAGTACATTGTTTAACTTCACAATTATCTTGGGAAAGGTATAGGATTTCTTTTGCAGAAGTCCCCTTATTGTAAGCCCTTCTTCCCATTCAAAGTCTCTATTATTTACCTTTATCATACACATCACCTTTATCAAAGCTTATAACAAGATTTTAATGAGGTTTTTTGCACTTTTGCAAAAAACTACCAGAGTGTTTCAACGAGGCGGTAAATATACGCTCACAACTTGTTACAAAATTTTTCGCCTCGTTATAAGGGCACTCACCTAATGGAACTTTATTTCAATAGATGAGTGCCCCCTAATTAAATTATATATATTATTATATTCTACGTCCAGTATTATACAAATGTTTATAGATGCTTTTTAACCACTTCTAAAACTTCTGGAAGATCCATTCCGATGGACTTTAGATGCTCTACAGTTGGTACACCGTCCATTGTCCAGCCTCTTCTCTTATAAACAGCATCTGTAAGCTGCTCATACTGGTCTTCTCTGTATGTTCTTAAGGCTGCCATTTTTTCTTCTGTTGACTTGCCTTCAGGATTGAAGCCTACAAGCTCTTTTAGCTGTCCATCATATCTTTCTGCTCTTGATAGATATTCTTCTACAGTAACAGGACCCATAGCTCTGTAAGGAATAGCATCGTGTATTCTCTTGCCATAACCCATTCTGATATTAAAAATTCTTTGGAAGTTATATACACGCTCTGATTGTACTATAAGTTCATTCTTATCAATATTCTTTCCTGTTACGCCATTGAATATGTCAACATAGTTTTGTACATGCTCAGGTATTTTGGCTGGTTCATCGGAAGTCTTGTTGCTTGCTGGTGTAATGTCATTCCAAGGAAGCTTGCACAAGCCATTTAGTCCAAACCAGGTTCTAAACATTGGGAAGTAGTGTAATGCTTCTGCTTTATCTTCAAAGGTCGGAATCTGGTTATTGACCATATCCATGAATATCAACCAAGCTTCGTCATGTTGTGGTCCTTTGTTGGTTAAACCATAGCCACCTTGTTGAGCAAGGGATTCCTTTGGCATATATTCTGAAAACTCAAGACCTTTTTGCTCCATGCCTATATCACTTAGGAATACAGGATCTGCACCGTATTGCTCAGCAAATATCTTCTTAAGATTTCTGATGCCTAGTCCAGCAAGCTTACCAAAGCCCTCGCCTCTAGACATTTGGTGTAGCATTTCTAGTGATGCATCTGCATTTCCAAAGTTTAGCTCAAGACCTCCAGTAATTTCTTTGTTTATTAGTCCGTTTTCATAGCACTCCATTATAAAAGCTGTTGAAGTACCATAGGATATAGTATCTACAGCATAAGTATCACAGTAGAAGTTAAGCTCTAATATTGCATGAGGATCAAATATTCCGCAATTGGAGCCTAAGCCCGCTGCATTTTCATATTCTGGACCATCTACTATAACTTTTTGTCCTTTGTATGGACCTGTTTTTAGCTCAAAATTGTCTACAGCCTTGGCACAAGACATACTACAGCCATACCAGCAGCCATCAGGAGTATTTTGAGTAATCATGTCCGTAAATATCTTTGAGGATATCTTAGGTGTATCATGGTGAGAGCCAAACTTATAGTTGTGAGTTGGAAGCAAATCATACTGATCCATAACCTCAATTATGTTGGCAGTACCAATCTGTCTCATTCTACATTGCTGTGCATCATTGTCATGTATTTCCTTATGAAGCTTGATACCTGTTTTGTTTATTATGCTCTTGATCAGCAGGATTATTTAGATTGCCCTTAACACCTGCAAATCGTACGACCAACTGCTTTTATGTTCTTATTTCTGAATACTGTACCGATGCCACCTCTGCCTGCTTGTTTTAGTCTTATTTGCTTTCTTCTTACATCATAAAATGTAAAGTTAATAGACCTATATAAGCATTGTTAGCTGCAGAACCCGCAGATACTACAGAAATATTTCTTCTGTCTTCTTCGTTCTCTGCATACATTTCGGTAAGCTGTTCTCCAAGTACGTGACTGTCTAAAGCTTCTTCTGGAGCTTCTTCTATAGATATAGTACCGTTGTTTCCATCTATAAAAATTATTACATCCTTATCAGCCTTGCCTTGCAGTTCAAGGGCATCAAAGCCTGAGAACTTGAGCAGGGGGCCAAAATAACCCCCAACGTTGCTATCCATTGGCATGCCTGTAAGCGGTGATAAGCTGCAACAAGAGATTTACCAGCACCTGGGTATTGAGTAATACCACCTATATGGACCACTGGCGATAACTATTTCATTTTCTGGGTCATTCCATTTTGTTTGAGGTGTAACAGCATGCCATAGATAATACATGCCAAATCCTTTGCCACCAATGAATTTGTCCTTCATAAGCTGAGTTACAGGCTTTTCTTTTATGATATTTTCGCCTACATTAATATAGAGTGTTCTATTTGTATATCCTTTTTCTATTTTGCCCAGCTCATATTTATACTTTGTTAACAATTTATGAGCGGATTTTAGCTTCTCTACATTCATTAATCTTTCCTCCCGCAATTGTTATTCCTGTTCAAGGTATATTGCACCTGTAGGACACTGTTTTGCACATTGTCCGCAAGCTACGCATTTGAAGGGCTCAATATAATCGTCATGCATAAGCATAGCAAGCTCAGGACAAAAACCTACGCACATAAAGCAGCCTACACATGTGTTTTTGTTAATTCTTACGATACCATTCTTATCCCTTGCGATAGCTTCGGAAGGGCAGACGTCTATACATTCACCACACTGTGTACAGGATATAATTACGTTTCCCGTTTTCCTCTTTCTTTAATTCTTATGCAGGATTTTTCTGCATTGTCTTCTTTAAACCAAGTATTGGAACAGGTTGATTCGCAAGCATGACATGCAATACAAAGCTCAGGCTTTCTTTCCTAAAACCTTCATCATTACAAACCTCCAAAATACATATATAGTATTATCATATCATTAAACAACAGAAGGCTCAAATACCAATTCGCCTTTTTCGAATCTATCCATACCTAGGTTTTTCAATTGGAAGAGAGTACTTTTCACCTAGGATTGTTTCTGCTAATAACAACGCCTGTAACAGGACCAAACATAAAACCATGACCGCTGAAGCCACAAGCTAGATAGAACCCTTCGACTTCCTTTACTGTTCCATATATTGGTTGTCTGTCGGGAGACATGCAATATAGTCCTGCCCATTGTCTTACAACATCTTAAATCCTTTAGAAGTGGCAAGAGCTCACAACAAGTCCTTTGCCATTTCCTCCAGGAAACTCCAGCTGGAGTTTCATTTGAAGTTCTTTTGGCTCGTTTGCGTCACCTCTACCCATGATAAAGCTGCCATGAGGAGATTGCTGACAATAAATGTTAAGTGGAAAGCACATAAACATTGGTCCTTGTAGTGGATTTACAGGTTCTGTAACCAGTATCTGATGTCTTTCAGCATATACTGGAATATCTGCTCCTGCCATATCGCCTATTTGCTTGGAGTATCCGCCTGCTGCATTAACCACTACAGGAGTGGAGATAAAGCCTTTATCTGTTTGAACTCCTGTAATCTTACCATTTTCCACTTTAATGCCTGTTACCTTAGTATATTTCATAAACTTAACGCCTAGTCTTTCTGCGGCATCTGCATATGCTTGTGTAGTATGGAAAGGATTCAGGTGTCCATCTTTTGGACAGAAGGTGGCACATATTATCTTTGTTTCATCCATATAAGGGATTATTTCTTTTGCTTCCTTTGGAGTAAGAGAAACTTGATAGGAATTCCTAAGCTGTTTTGAAGTTCTACATTTTTCTTAAACTGTGTATCTTCCTTTTCGGTGGAAGCAACTATAAGATAGCCGCCTTGCTTGAATTCTATATCGCCATCATATTCAAGCACTTCGTTGGCTGTTTCATAGAAATCTATACTGTATTTTGCAAAGGGGCAGTTCATTTCTGTGCCCCACTGCATTCGAATACCTGCACCACATCTGCCAGTAGAACCGCTAGTCAGATATTCCTTTTCTATAACAACTATATCCTTAACACCTTTTTTGGCAAGATTATAAGCAATGGAGCAACCTGAGATTCCTCCGCCAATAATAACTACACTTGCAGTATTATTCATTGTCCTCACCTCCTGCTATAGTTCCAAGTTTAATAGGTTTTACTGGAGGTCTGAAGGTGGACATGGTAAATCAGCTATTTTTTGCTGCCTGTAGCGACAGCTAATTCCTGCATGATCAATTGACTGCAGGTTCTGCCCTGACATGGACCCATGCCTGCTCTCGATATTCTTTTAATTTCATCTACAGTAGTGATAGCCTTTTCGAATAAGCTCTCTTAACTCACCTAGTGTAAGTTCTTCACAGCGGCATACAAATGTATTGTCACTGTAGTAATCATTAAGCTTCATAAATCTAACTGTCATGGATAGCTCCTTTGGAACTGCTAACGAAACTACAGGAGTTCTGTCCATGAGATTTTGTATTAAGAACCTTTACTACCTTTGCTCTGCAAACAGCCTTACCTTCTCTGTCTAACGCCTGTAACAAAGCTGCCTTCCTTCGGCAAGAGGAAGAAATTCATAAGGTATCTTAACCAAAGCTTCTTTCTCGGAATAGGTTTCATCAACTACAACAATGGACAATCCTGGGCAATTGCTTACGCAAACAGCCGCAGCCATTGCATATATCAACATCTATTTCTGGAGTGTCATTTATATCCTTAAATGGCTTTATAGCACCCTTCTTACAGGATGTAGTGGCAAGGATTGCATGGAATCCTTTGAAAACATTCTATAACTGCAACAGGTCCCTTGGCCAATCTTTCCTTTAGAAGGAATAACTTGCTGAAGATCCTGTTCTGTAGCAACACCTGTTTTTTCTAACATATTCTTAACCCCCCTCTACACTGTAACTTGTGCGAGACCACTGCGGATTTTTTCTCCTACATGGCCTGATCTTAAGGAATTAAGTTGTTCTGAGCAATCTTTTATCTTATGCTTCAAGCTCTGGCGACATATGACCCAAAGCTTTAGCAGCACAAAGTCCTGCAATCTGCCTTCAACCATAGCGCTGCTGGCTTCTTCAACTCCTGCAACGTCACCTGCTACATAAACACCTTTAATGCTTGTTTCAAGATTTTCGTTTCTTACGGGAACATGTCCACCGAGCTCAGGAACAAATTTCATATCACAGCCTATCTGCCATAGAAGCTCAGTAAGAGGTGAAAGGCCTACAGAAATGCACATTACATCTGCTTCTATATCAATTTCTGATCCAGGTATTGGCTGCCATTTTTCATCTAACTTACATACAGTGACCTTTTCTAGATGTATCTGTGCCATGAGCATATTTTACAGTATGGGAAGTTAATATAGGTATTCCCATTCTTCTTATTTTTGAAGCATGCACCAAATATCCGCCTATTTTAGGGGAGGCATCAATAATTGCCTTTACGTTGATGCCAGCCTGCATCAGCTGATAGCTTACTATAAGACCGATATTTCCTGCACCTACCATAACAACATTTTTACCGGGAGCAACACCATATACATTCATTAAGGTCTGAACAGCGCCTGCACCATATATTCCTGGAAGATCATTATTTGGGAATGTAAGGAATTTTTCTGACGCACCAGTTGCAACAATTATTGATTGTGGTTTGATCTTGATGTATTTTTCATTTTGCTCTATAGAAATTACACCGTCTTCATATAGCACTTAGCACTGTTGCATCACTCATTATTTCTATATTATCCTTATATTTTTCCAAATCCTTCAACAAGATATTTGCAATATCAATGCCTCTTGTTGAAGCATATTGCTTTTGTGAACCAAAAAACATGTGAGTTTGCTTTACCAATTGACCACCAAGGTTATCACTTCTATCTATTAAAGTAACCTTAGTTCCTAGAGAAGCGGCGGTGATAGCAGCAGATAATCCAGCTGGACCGCCTCCGATTATAACTAATTCAGTTGTTCTCATTTTAAATCACCCTTCCCAATTTGTGTTTCTACTATCATTCCTTCTTTAAGCTTTTCAGTACATACTCTTACATTTGGTTGACCATTTACAACCATAAGACAAGAAGAGCAGTTACCTATAGCACAGTAGAAACCTCTGGGCCTTTGTTTTTCATGTGTGTGTCCTAGAACCATTATTCCAGCTGCATGAAGAGCAGCAGCGATTGGTTCTCCCTCATATCCTTCATAAGTTTTTCCGTCAAATACAAAATTAACCTTTTTTCCTTTATCGAAGGACAATATTGGATGTTCCTCAATACGCATTTGTTTCCCTCCCAAAAAATAAAATTTAAAGCGAATATAGAATTTTCTATACACATAGTAATAAGAATGAATAATTATAAAAGATTATCTATTGTAATTATTCGTAGTTGTATAATAAAATCCTTCATAATTCGATATTTTTTTATTATTATAATTGATAAAAGTGTAATAAATTTCATATAGTTTTTATTGGTTAGAAGAATACATAATATAAAGTTATTTAATGATGACAAATCCTATTAAATTTGAAAAAGCTTCTATATAAATTGGCTATTTAAAGTATTCAATATATTTAAAAAGTGGATAGGAGATTCATTGAGTCTGTCAAAATTTATCCTAGAAGGAGATATTAATGCGATGTATAAAGGTATAGATATAATTAGCATTAGACGGTATGAATATTTGGGGTACTTTTGCAGGGATGATATTGATAGCAAAAACTATTGATGGTCAGAGTGATTGTCATCTTGAGTTTATGGATATGAGCGTGATAAGAAATGGCTATGGAATTCAGCTGGATAGCTTTGTAAAAAATTATAGAATTCCTGAAATTTCTGATGAAGAGATACCATTGGTTTATATAAGGCTATGCTTTGTAAATCTCATTCGCCTACAGAATTATATATAGTCTCTATATTAGCCTATAAAAGTTGACACGGTCATACTCTATGTATATAAAATTGACAAATTTGTACTTGGTTGGTATCATATATTTGCAGTATAAATATATACATTAATTACATATGCAAGTAGGTACAAGATGGAAGGTTATCAGTGCCAGGCTCAGCAGATAGTCAGTTATTTCTTATATCATATTTAATAACTGACTATCTGTCGTGCCTGGAACCATATTGTTTAAATCTGCTTAAATTTTGGAGGTAAAATAGTAATGCTCAGAATAGAATTAAAAAAGGTATTTAATAATAGATTGCTGTGGATTAGTATTATTATAGGAGCTATTAGTGGATTTATGGGTCTGTTTTCCTATTATTCAGATATTTCATATTCTATAATAAATCATAATTTTGCTAGAATATCTGCATATGAAGCTTGGTTATTTTGTTTGTCATTGGGATCTGGAAGTATTTATAGGCTCCTTGTCCCATTACTCCTTATTCCTTATATGGATAGCTATTTTAACGAAAGAAAGACAGGATACTCTAATATGATACTAACAAGAACCAGCCATCGTAAATACTTTTTTTCTAAATTACTTGCAGGAATCTTATCTGCAAACTTTATAATAGTATCAATTCTATCACTGTGGTTAATAGTTTGTTTTATATTATTTCCAGGTAATATTCCAAATACTGAAACAAATTTTATACCAGGTGATTTTATGAGAGGATTATATCAAGTTTATCCTTATATTTATATAGCATATATTTATATTATAAATATATTGTTCTCAATTATTTTTTATATGATTGGATTTAGCATATCAAGCTTTGCTAAGAAAAAGTATACTGTCTTAATTTTACCTTTTATTATTTATCTAGTGCTTATATTAGTTTCTCAAATATTTCGTATAAACGAGCTATATCCTATCAATATGATAGCTCCATATGAAATTAACAATTTAACCAAGCCTGTATTGATTAGAGAGTTTTTATTAATGTTTATGGTGGCTATTTCTATGGTAGCTTTTTTCTATAAGAAAGATTTAAAAGAGGTTAGTTGATATGAAAAACAAGATATTATCTGTTGTAAAAACGGAGCTCAGTATAAAGTGCTATTCGAAAAAGTATTTATTTGTTTTTTTGGTTATATGTGTATATCCTCTTTTTTGTATGCAACAAATATCCACGTTATGCTCTATAGATAAATTAGTTGTATTAGATGGATTATTTTATCAGTATGGTTTGTATATAAATTACTATCTAGTATTTGTTCCATTATACATCCTGCTTTCATATGATTTAGCAAAACAGGGGGAACTTAATAACTATATTTTTCTCAGAGTAAACCAGCGTAAAACTATAATATTGAGTAAAATGTTAGCTAATATTTTTCTTAGCATTATTTTTGTTTTACTATCTGTCACTATTAGTTTCATGGTGATGAGAATATCATTACCATATTCTAACACGTGGAGCTCATTAATGTTAGGCATGCAACAAGCATCGGATATTGGACTTATCAATAGTTCACTTATTGCACTTTCGCCAATTACAGTGCTTGGAATATTAATTATATTAGAGATATTTAGTTATATAGCAATTGGTCAATTGATATTATTATTGGTCAATTTATTTAGGCATGAAATATTAGCTTTTATTAGTGCGATAATATTAAACTTTGTTTGTTTGGTTTTTATGAAAATATCAAATTTATTTGATAAAATTCTTATTTTTCCATATCAAAGAATGTTTTTAAATTACATAAATATTAATAATTCTGGTGGAGTAATATTAGAAATGGTTAAGATAGTTGGATATTGGTTAATTATAATTGGATTTTTAGGAGCTTTGAATATAACTATTTTTAAGTATAAGGATTTTTTAAATGGTGAAAGTGATGAAAAATTATAGTGAAATAATCAGATTAGTAGGATGTACTCTAAAAAATTTAAAACCTAAATTTATTTTTGCCCTTATTGTAGGTTGCAGCATATTATCATGTCTTATAAATCAAAATTATTTATATAAGCTTAATGATGGAAATCAGGTATTGCTGCTCATGTTTTCCTATCCACATAATCCTAACTTATTTAGGATTATAGCATGGTTTCTTTCTATAGCTATTTCAATAGTAATTTGTCAGGCTTTCTTAGAAACTACCATATGTGAAGAATACTATTACACAAGGGTAAAAAAGAGAAGAAATATTATTATTTCTAAGCTTATGGGTTTATTAATTTTGAACATTTTTATACTTATTGTAGAACTTACAATTAAAATCTCTTTTAGTATTTTGGTTAATAAGTATTTAACAATAAGTGTTTACAAAATATTTACTATATTTTTAATTTTGATAGTTACAAGATATGCAATATCCATAGCTTTATTATTATATAGTCTTATTTTTGAAAAATCTATTGTTATATTTACAGTTATAAGTGCGTTTCTATTAACCAGTGCTTTTATCCAGCTTCCTTCAGTATTGTTTTTTTGGATTAATGCTTTGAACCTTTTAGGAGCAAACCTTAACATGATATGTCTAGATTTAATTTTAATTGCTATTCTTGTATTTTTTATTATCTTTATCGAGAATAACAGGGATATAATACCAAAAGGAGATATGAGTAAAAATGATGAATGAAAAAGTAATAGTAGAGCTAAAGAATGTGAGTAAATCGTTGAAAGGGAAAAAAATTTTAGATAATATAACTGTTAAATTTGAGGTTGGCAAGATATATGGAATTGTTGGAGCGAACGCATCTGGCAAATCAATGTTATTTAGAGCAATTGCAGGATTGCTATATATATCTGATGGAAAGATAGACTATTCAAAACATCCCATAAGCATAGGTGCTATTATTGAAAATCCAGGATTCCTATTATCATATACAGGGTATGAAAACTTATTAATATTATCACATATTAGAAATGTTATTGAAAAAGAACAAATAGAAAATGTTATGAAAAAAGTAGGGCTAGAGCCTAAAGATAAACGTAAAGTCAAGGAGTATTCATTGGGAATGAAGCAGAAATTAGCAATAGCACAAGCTGTTATGGAGTCACCTGAATTACTAATTTTAGATGAACCAACAAGAGGATTAGACAAAGATAGCGTGGAATCTATTCGTACACTTCTTCTTAAAGAAAAAGAGAGAGGTGCAACTATATTAATTTCAAGCCACAACCCTGATGATATTAATATTTTAAGTGATGAAATTTATTTAATTGAAGATGGCAAATTAGCTGTAGGAGTGCAGACAGAGAAATTGACAAATACCACTTTAAGCTCCTAGCTGTAAACTTAGAAATAAGGAGACACACACATCATATAGCCAGTTATTGACAATGTATCTTCAATAACTGGCTATATGACATAGCTGGTACAATATTAGGCACTATACTATTTACTACTTAATTCTGTTAAACTTTTTTTAGAATGATAAAGTTTTACTATTGTATTTTTAAATTCATCTGTATATCTTTTTTAAACTTTTGCCATTATAAACACATCATTGTCTTACATATATTTTAATGAGAGGTTTTCATTAATGAAATTTTTAAAGACCTCGGTAATTATCTTTTGTCCATTTGAGTTAGGATGCGTACCATCTTCACAAATAAGGTTTCCAATGTTACCATTCTTAATAAAGGCAGACCTGATATCAACCAACGGCACATTTTCTTTTCTTGCAATCTCTTCAACATAGGAAGAATACAATGCCTGATGATTGTATATTTCTTCAATTGAGCCAAGCCATTTTATAATATTTTCTTTATTTAAATTACGACACCACCAGTCAAAGAATCTTTGTGGTTCAAGCGGTGGTAAAGTTGTTAATATAGGCATAATATTCTTATCCTTAAGAGTTCTGATAAGATTAGTATATTCAGTCATAAATATATCAAGAGGTGTATTTGGTTCAAAACTTCCATCGGGATTGGCGGCAATGTCTTCCCACCTAAAATCACAGTCATTTCCACCAAAGTCCATAACTATGGCATCGCACTCCATTCCTTTTTTAAGTTTCCTTGTAATAATTTGATATCCTTTTGTAACGGTGCAACCAAATCGTGATTCATTAGTAATCGTAAGTGAATACATACTGCTTAGCATATTCACATCTATATCATTTTTTGTATAATATCTTTTGTTTTTCGGATTAACCTGAATTCCCTTTAGAATCGAATCCCCAAGTACTTCAATTTTTTCTAAATGCTTCATTACAACAACCTTCTCTCTTTCTGTTATACAAACAACAAGACTTCAATATGACATCACATAGTGTTGATAACTACATTGTATGTTTTTAGAATCTATATGTCAATACATTTATGCAAAACATACCTCTTTGTAGCTATTCTTTTGTTATGCATTCGTGTTCGATAGAGTTTGAAACAGGGATAAGGAATGAGGTACAGGAAGTATCTAAAGAATCTATGTAGAAATTTGTAGAATAATAAGTGCCAGGCTAAGCAGATAGACAGTTATTTCTTGCATTATATTTAATAACTGCCTATCTGTCGTGCCTGGCACTTATTGTTCTTGTTAGGTAAAGAATCGAGAGAAATACAAGATAATATAACTGTGATAATTATAGGAAAAGTAACCCAATTATAGAAAATGCTTAAACACTATAGATACCAATACCCAAAATAGATGCTTACATTATTAGGACAAAGCTATTTTTAGTTAACTACGTAACTTTCGTACAAATATAAATCATGTAAATACCAATAAATTGGAATCCATAATATAACAAGAGGTGAAAGCCTCTCCCTTGCGAAATTGTTAATTGTGCAAAAAATAATAACGAAGGGGGTTTTCACCTATGAAAAGTATAACATTTATTACAGGTGAATTTAAACAGGAAAAAACTAGTGTTTGGTTGGTTACGTTTGTAAAATATGTTCAAAAGCTTGATTTTGTAAGTCTACTGGATAAAGTCAAAGTTAAGATGAAAAAAGTAGATTATTCTGTTCAAGATAAGCTATTAACCATTGCAATATCTATAGCCGCTGGATGTAAATATACCTCAGACATCAATGAAAAGCTCGTTCCTGACACTGTCATTGCAGAGTTGATTGATATACCAAGGTTTCCTGATCAGTCTCAAATTAATGAACTTCTACGAAGGATGACAAAAGAAAACGTTGAGCAGCTTAAAAATGTCCATCATCAGCTGTTCATGCAGAATACTACATGCTTATCTACTACAGAAAAGATTGTTGTTGATATTGATCAATCAGGTCTTATTGCTAATGGTAAGACGTATGAAGTAGCACAAAGAGGTTATTTCTGTAAGAATAAAAACCAGAAAGGATATCAATTGTCTGCTGCATTTTGTGGCGATGATAATAGAGAAACTATTTCACTTTATCTTGATGCTGGAAATACCCATTGTAGTAATCGGTTTGACAATATGCTTAACGATACATTATCAAAACTCAAGGATGTGGCAAAGGAAAATAGGCTTATTCTGCGGCTTGACAGTGGCTATGGCTCTAATGAAAACATAGAAAAACTCAAGGACAGAGTAAAGTTTGTAGTAAAAGGTTATTCCACTACAAGAGCATCTAATATAGCGAAAACCATTGCTAAAGAAGAGTATGAAGAAATTGACCGTTTTGTAGATACCTACGAACTTCCGAGTGAAGGCGACTTACGATTTATTATAGTGAGAACCTTAACACGTAAAGGTGATTTCATATATACTATGCTGATTTCAAACATTAACAAAGCTGAGATGTCAGCCCATGAGCTATTTCACTTTTATAACCAGAGACAAACCATTGAAGCTTTCTTTAAAACCTGCAAGAATGTATATCATATGAAAAACCTTCGTACTAGGAAGTTTGACGGCATCTATGCATTCTTGTGGATTGTTTTTATTACACACAATATTATTTCATGGATGAAGAGAACGATTTTTCATGAAACGAAGATGGAGAATGTAGGCATAGGAATACTGATAAACAAATTGGGAATGCTTGTAGCTGAAGTACGAAGAACAGCAGAAACCATGGAAATAGTCTTGCCTGAGATCAGTGCTCTTGGCAGAAGGTTTGTAGAATGCATACAGCAGAAGTCTAAATCGGTATGGCAGACTTAAACATTGTTCTGGAATAAATTAACATATTATCAAGTTTCCAAGATTCAGTATGGCTATCAATTGGTATATTTTAACTACATAAGATAATTATTGAATTTAGTTATTATTTTGGGTTATACATATCTCATTAAATTGGTATCATAGCCAATGTATGGATGGCAACAAATTTACAAATCGTGTTTTTCTGTTTGTACGAAAGTTACGTAACTACAAAGATTTAACACTATCTTCTAATTTGAAGCTATTTATATAAGAGACGGAATGTGATAATATTAGAATATAATAACAAAATAAGAAATATGAGGAATTAAAGTGAGGAAAATTTTAAATTTATTGTTAATATGTATCCTTTTGTTTGCGTTCACAGTAAATGTTACTGCGGAGTCGTCAAAAGATATATCTAACCAAAATGACCAGTTCATATATGAGGTATCTAATGATAAGGGGTGCTTATCGGAGGTTAAAATTCAAAAGGCATAAGGATCGCTATTAAAGAATAGCTTAGTACAAGTATATTCATATTTTGAAGGAAAAGATATATTTATTGGATATACAGATGATAATGGTAAAATTGATATTAACTATTTACCAGATGAAAAATTAATAACTGAGCATATGAATGAAAATGGTTTAGACATATTAGATTTACATTATGCTGTTATAAGTAGCGATAGTGAGGAAGTAGTTATTGATGGAATAACGAAGTCATATTGTTTAAAAGAAGGAAAATTACATACTAATAAAATAGATGTTATAAAAAAATCTTTTAAAACAGAGAAGATTAAAAAGAAAACTGTTGCATCATCAGAAATTAAAAATGCAACTACGCGAACTACCACTTGGCATTTAGCTGGTACGAGGGATTTAGGAAATAAACAAACTAAAGTAGGTCATATAAATATTTGTGGTGGTGTAACTGGTTCTGCTGAATTAGAATATGGAACGTCATATAGTATAAGTGGTGGAAGTGTAGTTTCTGTGACACTTACTCAATCCTCCTCACAATCATATGGTCTTTCAAATATGACATCCTTTGCAGGATACAGATATGATTTATATTCAACTTTTCATTACGTTGAAGAGTATTGGGTTAGTGATGTAGGAGAAATGTATAAAATAAGAGCTGATAGCTTTGTTGGTGGTTTGACAAAAACTGGAATGCGTGATACGAATAATAGTATATCGTACTCAGTAGCACTTACTATGCCTAATGCAAGACAGATGGGTTCTCCCGGTAGTTATAATAAACAAGTATCTAGTGGTATTTCGGTTTCATCAGCAGCATCAATTGCATCTAACTATTTACCTGGAACAACATATACAGTTGGATTAGTTTTTACATCTTCATATTCTCAATCATTCCATATAGATTTGGCTTCAACTTATAGTTCCTACTGTATCTATGGTCTAAATGATTATGTAGTTCATAACTAAAATATATAGTTTTAATGGATTGTATGAATAAAAAACCATATTTAAATAAATATATATAATTTGCTTATATAGACCAGCTAATTAAAGTCAACAATTATTTTTAAAAAGATGATCCTTATTTTTGAACACAACAAAAACACCATTATTAAACACGAACAATGGCAAATTAGGATAATAACAATATAAGTTATGCGACTTGCTTACTGTTGTTCTCCAAGAACATTTTCTGGTGTAGTTTAGGGTCTCTTATTTGGTACTCTTGCTGGTTTCTCAATACTGCAAATAGGTATTTGATAAGCTTATGCATAATAGCAACTAAAGCAACCTTCGCCTTCTTGCCTTTGAGATTGTCTTGGTAGTATTTAAGTAGGATTTGATTGGTAGCTTCACCATTACGTTTAGTTCTAATAGAAGCTAATGCAGCAGCGTAAAGGGCTCTTCTACCAAGCCTTGTACCACGTTTAGACATTTTGACTCTATCACCTTTAAATTTACCTGATTCGTTAACAGCAGGATCAATACCAAAGAAAGCTACAAGCTGCTTTGGAGAGACAAATTTATCAATACTGCCAATCTCAGCTAATATGGTAATGGCTGTAATATATCCGATGCCTGGTATAGATATTAATAGCGATATATTTTTAGACAACGCAGGAGGCATCTCATCACTACCAATAAAGCATTCTATCTCCTTAAGAAGCTTTGCTGCTTGAATATCAATAGCTTCATAAAGAGAGATACAAGTAGCAACAGATATTGATAATCTGGGAGATGATAAACTTACAAATTGAGCATTTTTAGCACTGTCTACGAGAATAGAATACCTCTTTTCAGCCCACTCAAGACCCTTTCTTGAATAAAGTAAAATATCTATGATATCTTGCTTTGGAGCTGAAAGAACTGCTTGTGGGGAAGAATATCTTTTCAATATGTTCATTGAGACATTGCCACAAATATCAGAAAAAATATTTTGATATCCACTAAAGAATATATTTAAAGTAGTGCTAAGCTTCTTTTTGTAGCTAGAACGATCATCAATAAGTTTATAGTAATCGCGTATTAATAGTTTAAGAGTAAACATGTTGATATCTGAATCAGATGAAACCTTGATATCTTCAAACTTTCCTAATTTGGCGATAGATAATGCATCATTTCTATCATTTTTCACTTTCCTAATGTCCTTATTTTTGTTACAATTAGTAACAAGAGGATTGATAACGAAGGTCTCAAACTTGTTATCCTTGAGAAAGTGGAAAAGAGTTAGATGATACACGCCAGTGGATTCCATGAAGAATACGGGCGCTGTTGAAAACTCTTCTTCTGCTTTTTTTATTTGCTCTATTAAGTAGTTGAAGCCCACAGCAGTATGAAAAAATTTAAAAGGCCTTTTATACTGACTACCATCAGGAGCAAGAACTGAGGCAAAAGAAAATTCAGAAGCAACATCGATGCCTACGACAAGGCTATTTAAGTATTTTGACATAATTAATATCTCCCTTTTTTAAAATTAAGGTAGAGTAGAGATTCCACTTCTATCAATGAAGCTGCAACCTTGTTAGTGACACGGGTAATTCCTAGATAGGAAACCCAACCAGCTAAAACACAGAACTCTCACTGATGGAATGATACGCTATTTAACGAGTATATGTAATTACTTACAACTCAGGAGGTAAACATCTATCTTCTCTATTCAGGAGATATTATATCATTATGGATTAACTGGTTAACAGTTTCTAATAAACTAAATTGATAAAAATCATATTTAAGAAATGGTAATTAAAATTAGATTATGAGTTGTGAACATTAGATGATATATTCAGAGGAAACATTCGAGAATAATTTGACTGATTTATTATCAATGTTTATGACTACATTATACAAGGAGGTAAAATATAGCTATGAAAAAGAGATTATCAGTTAGGTATATCATTGCAATTTTAGTAGTAATAATCATTATATCTATATTTGCATGTTATAATTTCGCTGTTAGTAACATTAAGGTTGCCATAAATTGTGGTCCTGCTATTGATTATCCTTATTCACAAAATATAAATAATTATATGGCTATAGGATATTATATATATAATCCCACATTTATACCTATTTATATAGAAGATATGGAATTTGCCGTTGATGAAGGATTTATAGAGGAAGGGAAGATTATATCTAAATATCAGTATGGTTTCTTTGTATACAATCAACTAAGCGATATTGAAAAGATTTATAATAGGTATGAGCATAAAAGTCTAAATAAGTTTATAATCTTACCAAGAGAGACTAAGCATGTAAATATTTGTTATAAGATAACAAATGAAAAGACTACATTACCAGTGGAAATAATTGTTAAGTATAAAGTGTTATTTTTACCAATGATTAAAAAGATTGAGATTATGCAGTAGTAGGATTTGGCATATTTATTGATGTGCATGAGATAAAAAATAGAAGAGACCTCTCATTTTTGGTAAGTTTATCAGTGCCAGGCTAAGTATATAGACAGTTGTTTCTTGTATTATATTTAATAACTGACTATCTGTCGTGCCTGGCACTTATTGTTTTTGTATGAAAGGCAGAGCGTTATAGTTACAACAAATTTAGAATTTGGACAATGGACATCTATATTTGGAGATACAAAGCTGACAGCAGCGTTGGTAGACAGACTTGTACATCATGCCAATATAATATCATTCCCAGGAGATAGCAATAGATTGGCTGAAGCATTAAGGAAAAAATAGAGTGAAAATGAAGGCAAGTGTCCTATGCACTTTATGCTTGCAAAACACAATGCATGACAGATAGTCAGTTATTTCTTGTATTATATTTAATAACTGACTATCTGTCATGCATGGAACCATATTGTTTATTAACAACGTGAGAGGATTTTATACGACTGGTAGGTGTCTCGCTGAGATGGACTCAAGAACTATGATATACGACTAAAGATTTTGTGTTAATGACTGCACTATAAAAATTAAGCATTAATCTATTCTAATAGGCTACAAACATTTGCTGATATAAATCAAGTAAGTCGTTATTAATTAACTCAATAGTACCACTTACGTATATATCTGTTTCAAGTTTATTTGTATGGAAATCAGCACCTTTCCACTTTTCTTTTCCATTTATCTCTTCTGCTATTAATGAGCAAAATCCATCTTTACAAGAGTCACTTATAAACTCATATGGAAACCAACCAGTAATTCTGATTATTGAATTATTATCATGATTAAAATCTACTGAGTAACCATACTGAGTTTCAGACCCATGACTATCGAATAGTGTAAACTCCAAGCATGTTCTTTGTATTTGTACTATTAAATCTGTTGACTTAAAGAAGTACCATACTACATCTAATAATTCTTTGCAACGTGTTATATCGGGTGGTTCAACATCATTATGCTCTATGTTATTTCTTATTTCTAATAGCGTTTTCATTAAAAAGGGACGTACTAGTCCGTATTGCTCCAAAAGCTCCAAATAACCTTTCTGCTTATTCTCAATATTAATATTCTTTAAATGGTACAGCTTTTCTATAAGCTTAAGTCTTTGGTTTAGGCATCTTTTTAGATTTAATACTCCATCAGAAAGATTAAAACTGTTATTTGCATTTTCAATAAGATACCTTGCATGCTCCCAAATTTCATATGCTCGAAGCCATACTTTTTTCTCTATAACAATGCCTCCTGGGGAAATGGCATCCCACTTTAGAATTTGGTTTGTAATCCATATTTTACTTTTCATAAGTATTCTCCTTAAATAAAAATACTAACATTTATCCGAACAATTTATGTTGAAAATGACGGGTATTAGTGCCAGGCTAAGCAGATAGACAGTTATTTCTTGCATTATATTCAATACCTGGCTATTTGTTGTAGCTGGCACTATATTAAATTGAAGTCAGGTTGATAGCTTTGTGAAAAGTTATAGCATACTAGAGGTTTTCATACACTGATAACATTAATTATCTGTGGTAAGATTTGATATCAACCATTCTAATTCATTTCGTGCATTTAAAATGATTTCATCATAGCTCATTAGTCTCAAATTATTTTGTGTATTCTGAGGTGAAATTGTATGTGTGATGGTTTTTCCTATAACTATTATTTCAATAGATTTATTTGGAAATTTAGTCAATAAATCATCCCTATATGCAACCGCTTGTGCTTCGTGTGTTCTATCAAGTACAATTGAAGGACGTTTAAACTCAATCAGTAAAAATTTATTACTATGATCACAATTTAAAAGCAGGTCAGGTCTTTTGTTTGCTCTGTCTCCAAAAAACTTCTCACTTAAATATTTTTCTATAATGTGGTTAGTGGTTTGATTGGAAGCCATCATCGAATAGGAAGCTCCAAATACCCACATGTTTTTTTCTAATGCTTTATGAATATCCTTTTCCAATGTATCTTGATTATCTGCAAGTATTTGTAATTTTTCTAAGAACTTAAGTCGAGCTGTTGCCTGACTAACAATCATTGTTATGTCAAGTAACCCAAATTCTTTGAGTATATCGGCAAACATTTCAATATTTATATCGTTTGACTCTGCTAGTTTCTCAATGATTTCATAATAATCATTATTTTCTAAAGCAGAGATTGTAACTGCAATAATGTTCTTAATTTGTTGTTCGCTATGCCTGCCATCTGATAAGCCAGTCAAAATTTTATCGATTACTTTCAATGCCTTATGTCGCTTATATTCAGGTAATTTTTCTACCTGTTTATTTATCTCACGTTCTAATTGCTTTTTAGTATATTTTATATAAGTCTCAAAATTGTCATTAAGAGCAAACAAAAGCTTTTCCTTGACAAATTCGTTCACATGCTGATAGTCCAATGAAATTTCCAAAATACCCCAACTGTTAGAAGTGTATGGCTCTAAAAAGTCTGCATTTACTTCACCATATACTTTCTTTAAAAGCTTATCATGAATATAATTCAATTCCTCAATTCCCCAATAATGTGGCTTGCCAATGATTTTTCCTGCAACTCTTAAAACTATCCCTGACCGCTTATTTTTAATTTCTTTATTAGCAATATTAAAGTTTAAATCAATCTGTCCTTGTTCATCTGTAAATTTATAATTATTTCCTCCAATATCTTTAACCGTTAATGGTGTTCCATTTATAAAAATGTTAAAATCACTTTCTCGTCCGTATTCTAAAACCAGTAGTTGACGTAGTTTATCATCACTTGGAGTTAACGATAGCATGTCTAAGTTGTTAAGAATGACCTTGGTACCATTTAATAATAGATTATCTTTAGTTATCATAATATCTATTTCTTTAGTAGTCATATTTTCGTGTTGATTCAAAAATTCATTTTTATCAATTTGAAATTGTATTTGTATACCATTTTGAACAGTAGTAATGTTCATTTTATCAGCAACCAAAAGTCCTGCAAATTTCCCAATGCCTTTTCTACCTTTTACTAAACGCTTTTTCAAATCTGTGCGATCGCCTTTTATAGATACTCTGTCACGAGCGATCCTCATGTATTCGTTAGTAATGGCAGCTTCATTCATACCATTTCCATTATCTACAATCGAGATAAACCGCTCACTTTCATTTAAGGATTGAGGTAATGTTATGAATACATTTGTTGCATCTGCATCCCAAGCATTATCAACCAGTTCTTTTAAAGCATGTTCAACCGAGATGTAGTTTTCACCCAGTAATTGTGTCAATCTACCTTCAACAACAAAGTTAGTAGTTTTATTCATTATTACACCCCATAAGCTCTTTTGATTTAAATTAGAACTTTAATAATTAGTTTGCTGTTTCTATTAAATTAATTTTCAACTTCTCTCATAAACATAACAACATCATACATAATTTTACCATATAATATATAGTTTTACCATATACAACAAATTATGTATTCCAACCACCACAATATAATCCTGAGTTTGACACTTCGTGAATATAAAAAGCCTGTAGTTCCTTGATAATAAAGGAGTTACAGGCTTTTATGTTGTTGCAAAAAGTGCGTAATGTTTTCTATTTTTTTGTTTCTCTAAAAATTTTTTTCATCTGATTTGTATTTATAATTTCATAATCTGTGTGGAAGCCAAATGCTTCATGTAACGAATCGGTGAAATCAGTTCTAGTGTATGTTGGTGTATAGCCCTCTCCTTTCACTTCAAGAAAATTCATATCTTTTAATCCTGCAATAATTTCGTGACATGTATATTTTTCATTAAGTCTCTTTTCAAGCAGTCTATAAATAATTAATGAAATAAAGCAAGTGGTGAAATGTGCTTCAATCCTATCATCTTTGCTTAAGTACACAGGACGTGCTTTGAATTCGCTTTTCATAATCCTAAAGCACTCTTCAATCTCCCATCTCCTGTGATTTGCCTTGATGATTTTAGACACGTCATCTTCAAGGCTTGTACAAACTCCATAAAAACCATCAAATGTTTCTTCTTTCTGGATGAGAGTAGAATCAATGCTGTAGATTTCTTTATCAGCGACTTCTCCATCAGGGGTACAGCTTGTTTTATTAATAAACCTTTTGTAATCGTTAGCATTGCATTTCTTTATTTTTGTTGGGTTGTTTTCTATTGCCTTTCGAGCGCGTTCTACTTGAGAGCTACGGATTTTACGCTGATAATCTCTGTATTTAATAGAATAGGTTACAATAAGTCTTTGTTCAAAATCGTTTTCATTGATCCAGCATTCTTTGTAAAATGCTTTTGTTCGTATTTTTGCCTTATCTTCAGGAGTAGCTTTATCTATCATTTCATCAAGAGTAGAAATGTCATAAGTTTTCTCACTTCCTGGTAGTTTCCAGCCATCTGAAGCAAGAGCCCATTTTTTCAGGTGTTCTTTTAATTTTTTAATAGATTGTGTAGTAATAAAATCCCGACCATTTTTATTATTAAACTTCCGATTATCTTCTGAGGCCAGCCCCGCATCTGTGCAGACGACAAACTTGGAAAGCTCAAAGTCGGATAAAATTTTCTTTTCCAATGGCTTTAAGGTCAGCTGCTCGTTCGTATTTCCTTTGTTCATACTAAAGGCAAGAGGAATACCGTCTCCGTCCATAAATAAACCCATTTGAATGATAGGATTTGGTTTGTGGTCTTTAGAAGGACCATATTGCTTATCGCCATCCTCTTGTTCAATTTCAAAAAAGTAGTTGGTGCAATCATAGTAAAGTACACTGGTATTTCTTTTAGAAATCTTTAGACTGTTTTCATACAACGAGGACTGGATAAAATTTGTTTCTTTTGCAAGGACTTCAAGAGCCCTGTATATTTGATGTAAATCAAAATTCGGTTGTTCAATAAACCTTTTTGAAAGTTCATATGTTGCAAGTTTTGAAGAAGGAAAGATTACTCTACCATAAATCAATCTTGATAGAATTGAATCCAAGTCAAAATCGAATTTGTACTTTCGGGAAATCTCCTTGCATATCTTATGTAGTCCAAGTTCATGATATACTTTTTGTAGGAATAGATACCCACCGTTAAAGGAACGCTGTTCGTCTTTGTTGATAGGTTTTGAGGGAGAATATTTAACGAGCACTTCTCGTTTTTCTTCTTTTTCATTTTTGTTAAGTTCTTCAATATATTTTTTAGCCCATTCAACAGGGTCTTGTCCATTTAAATTTTCCTTAAGTTCATCATAGGTTCCAAGCTTTTCAACAATTTTAGTTGAGTGTATTTTATTTTCGTATGTGGATTTAATAACATAAAGTGATGTAGAATTTTTAGATTTTGACATTCCTAAGCGCATAGTAAATCCCTCCAATCTCTTATATTATAACACAATACTCAATAATACTCAAGTGATAACAGGAAAATTTGACAAAAAAATAAGCCCAAATCAAGGCTTTTAAAGATTTTTTCTTTATCTAACTGTCAAATATCCGTGGCTCCTGGGTAACTGTGAGCTACAAATATTTAATGAAATGTCAAGATTGATATGGTATACTAAACAGAAAGATTGTAACATTTAGTTTTTTTTACCTATCCAATAAGACTTGTTATAACAAGCCTAGTGACATATGGGGTAGATAAAATTAATCTTTTCGATAAATTGATTTGTTCAATAAGTAGTTTTAGCTTAAATGAAAACCTGTCTACGCAAAATATAATGCGAAAAGAAGTCTTTGACAAAGAAGATATTGTGTCTAGCTTTTTCTTAGGAAAGTTCTTACATGTAAATTCAAATAACAATTTTCCTAACTGTTCAGAAGATATATCTTCAAAATTATTATGTGAGTTTAATAACAATTATAGTTCTTTAGGGGTTTTACCAAAGACATCGTATCTCTGTAGCAAATCAAATCAGTAATTAAAACATAGTCAATAGTGACCAGTGGCTTCCCTTCCAACTTATTCATAAACGGTTTACAAGAACTGCTTTTGTGAATGATAAATGTTTATAGTAACATATCTAATAAAACCATTATACAGTCAATAAATGGTTGTAGGTTGCCTTTATCAACCTAAATATATTATATAAGGAGATGTATGAGTTGTTAGATAGATATATTATACAAAATAAAAACATGGGAAAAATAGGCTACTTCTTATTCTCGTTATTCTCAGTTAGTATTTATGCAGAGATAATGATTACAGTTTCAAAGATTTCAGCAATGATAAATATGTATATTTTAATGTTTGAAGAAACGGGAACAATCTCAATAGGAAAACTAGTGGCATCAGATTCTATAACAGGATACTTAAATGGAATGGGAATAGCTAGTTTTTTGATTGGTAATTGTATTGCTATTCTTGTTTTCAAAATATGGTATCATAGAAACAAAATCGAAAGAAAATCGTTAAAGCTAAACTTTTTATCTATAATTATGTTAATAGTTTTAGCTACAGGCTGCCAAATGATTATTAATACTGCTTTTCAAGTAGCAGGTTCAGTGCAACCAGAGTTGATACACAATAATTATGCTTTATTACATATCAATAATATGCCAAATGCTAATGTTATTACTATTTCGATGTTATTAGTACTGACTGCTGTATGTGAAGAACTATTGTGCAGAGGTGTAGTAATTCACTATGTTTATAAAATTACGAATAAATTTTGGGTGGTTAATGTAATTCAGGCAATGCTATTTGGGATTATACAACTTAATATAATAGAAGGTATATATGCTTTTGTTCTGGGACTGTTTTTTGGATATGTTTATAATAAGTATCAATCTTTGATAGTGGCAATGGTATTTCACTTCATATGTAATGTTGTAGGCTATGTAATGGTTACGATGGTGCTTAACAAGCTAGAATGGAATGGAATGCTAATAGGGGGTCTATTACTAAGTTCTTTGGTTTTGATTGTAGCAAGTATAATTTATTTTGACAAGCAAAAGGCTTTAAATTAGATGAATAACAAATAGCTTTATAATAGTAAGTTTTGTTGAATTCGGGGGGATTACTTATGATGAATTTTAATGGAGACAGACGAGCTATAAAGAAAATGTACTCACTTACACCAATGCAGGAAGGGATATTGTTTTATAGTATTACAGATAGTAATTCGACAGGTTATGTGATGCAAAACATACTGAGTGTTTCAGGAGACATAGAGGAAGAAGATATTTTTCAGGCTATTAGATTGCTAGTAATGAGACACGATGCGTTACGAACAAATGTAATCTATAAAAAACTCACAAATCCTATGCAAGTTATAATGAATATAACAGAAATTGATTACGAGAAGATTGATTTATCTGATTTAAACGAAGCTGAGCAAAAAAATAAAATAGAAGAAATATCAGAGCTAGATGTGAAACGAGGATTTGATTTAGAGAACGATTTACTGTTCCGAGTAAAGTGCGTTATTCTAAACAAAAATGAAATAAAACTAATCTGGTGCTACCAGCACATTATTATGGATAGCTGGTGTTTACCTATAATGTGTAAGGATTTTGTAAATTATTACAATCAACTTAAAGATGGGAAAACAGCACTGGAGTTAGAGCAATATATTCTAGAAGAAAAGAAGCATGAAGTCGAGTTTTGTGAGCATGTAGAATGGATTAAGGATAAAGATAAGATAGAAGGCTTTTCATATTGGGAGAAGCTGTTATATGAATACGAGGAAATTGCAGAAATCAAACCGACAATGAGTGTGGTGCCTAATGAGATACAAATGGAAAAAAGCAGTATTCAAATTTCTAAGGAACTAAGTCACCGTATATTTGAGATATCAAAAGCATATGGGGTTGCTATAAACTCTATATTAGAAGCGGCATGGGGTATTGTTTTGCAGAAATATAATCATACAGAGGATGTTGTTTTGGAAAAGTAATATCTGGGCGAGAAGTGGGTATTAAAGGAATTGAAAATACAGTTGGTATATTTATAAATACGATACCAGTAAGAGTAAAATATAGTGAGAATATCACTGTTATAGAGCTGATAAAAGAGCTCTGTAAACAAGAGATAGAAAGCAAAAAATATTCTTATTGTTCATTAGCGCAAATACAGGGACTATCAAGTCTAAAGGGTGACTTGATAAAGACCATATTTGCATTTGAAGATTGTAATAATAGTAATACAAATAACGAAACTGCTAAAAATGATTTAAGCATTGAGTTTGAATCAGAAAGAAGGCAGACAAACTATGCAATCAGCGTAGCATCAAGGGTAGAAAACAATACTATTAAATTTGAAATATTATATAATCCAAGTGAATATGTTGCAGAAGTAATTCAAACTTTACTCGAAAGAATAGAACAGGTATTGCAAGTATTTATTTCCAATCCGAAAGGAAGAATAGAAGAAATTGAAGCAGTAATCGAAAAGGAAAAGCATCATATATTAGGGATATTTAATGATACATACACGGACTATTCAAGAGATAAAACAATAATTGATATATTTGAAGAACAGGTAAGAAAAACACCAAACAGTATAGCGGTAGTATATGGAGAAAATAAGCTTACCTATGCAGAATTAAATAAAAAAGCGAATCAACTGGCATGGAAATTACGTGAGCGGGGAATAAAGCCAGATGATTTAGTGGTAATTATGGCAGAACGAAGCATAGAAATGATTGCAGGAATTTATGGAAGCATGAAAGCCGGAGGGGCATATGTGCCGATAGATTCGACATATCCGAAGGATAGAATTCAATATATGTTAGAAGATTGTCAGCCCAAAGTGATATTGACCTTTCAGGCTACAATAAAAACGGATATACCAGTGCTAGACCTTGCGGACAGTTGCGTTTGGGAAGGCATGAGTGAAAATCCAGGAAAAGTAAACAAACCAGATGACTTAGCTTATATAATATATACTTCTGGTACGACAGGAGCTCCAAAAGGGGTTATGGTAGAGCATCATGGGGTTGTAAACTTAAAATATTATTTTGAAGATAAATATGAAGTTGGTTGTAAAGATAGAGTACTACAGTTTGCAAATATTATATTTGATGCATCAGTATGGGAAATGAACATGGCTTTGCTAAATGGTGCAACGCTTGTATTGATACCGACGGATAATATAACGGATGGGAAGAAATTCGTAGAGTATTGCAACAATAAGGAAATTACAGTGGTAACATTACCACCAAATTATTATTTGCAAATAGATGAAATCCATCCAAGGCTAATTATTACCGCTGGCTCTGAGTCAAACAAGTTCGTCATTGACAAGGCAAATAGCTATCAATATATCAATGCGTATGGGCCAACAGAGACAACAGTGTGTGCAACCGATTGGAAATACATAGAAGAAGAGAACGCTTATAAGATAATACCAATAGGTAAACCAATTAGCAATGCGAAAATTTATATTATGGATAATGGAAGTCTTTGCGGTATGGGAGTGCCAGGAGAGCTGTGTATTGCCGGAGATGGCTTGGCAAGAGGATACTTAAATAGACCAGATTTGACAGCAGAGAAGTTCATAGATAATCCATTTGGTGAAGGAAAAATATATCGTTCTGGGGATTTGGCAAGATGGCTTCCAAATGGAAACATTGAGTATCTAGGACGTATGGATGAACAGATAAAAATACGAGGCTTTCGTATTGAGTTAAGTGAAATTGAAAACGTCATCCGAAGGATGATAAAGATAAAAGATGCGGTAGTAATTGCTAGAGTGGACTCTCGTGGGGATAAAGCTATCCATGCCTATATAGTATCAGAGGAAGAAGTAAGCATATCGTCAACAAGAGATATGCTTAGAGCGTTATTGCCCGAATACATGATTCCTACCTATATGATGCAGATAGATAGTATCCCAGTGACAAGAAGTGGAAAAGTTGACAAACGAGCACTTCCGCAGATAGAAAACCTAAGTGAGAAGGAGTATGTAGCCCCTAGAAATGATATCGAGGCACAACTTTGTGATATATTTAGCGAGATTCTCGGGGTAGAACATGTCGGTATAAAAGATAGCTTCTTTAAGCTCGGTGGGGATTCTATTAAGGCTATACGTGTTGTCTCCAAAATACGAGCTATAGGCTATGAGATTTCTGTCAAAGAGATTATGAACCTGTATACAGTAGAAGACATAGCAAATGCAGTCAAAGTATCATCAGAAGAAAACAGCTATGAACAAAATGAAGTTACAGGAAAGATTAAAGCAACTCCCATAATACGTGAATTTGAAGAATGGAAGCTTGTGAAACCAAATCATTTTAACCAGGATATCATGCTAGACATTGATACTGATGATAAAGCTCAGATAAAGAAAGTACTTGATGCACTGGCAATTCACCATGACATCTTCAGAGCAGTCTATAGGGACAACATATTAGAAATTTTAGACAGTAAAGAAAGCAAACTGTACGACTTTTTTGAGTTTGATTTTAGTGAAACTGTAATATCCCAAGCTAAAATAGATACAGAATGCACGAAATTACATGGAAGCATTAGTTTGGAAGCTGGCCCATTGATGAAGGTGGCTTTGTTTAAGACAAAAGAAGGCAATCATCTTTTTATATGCCTGCATCACCTTGTGGTAGATGGAGTTTCTTGGCGTATTCTTATAGAAGATTTTGAAACTGCTATGAAACAGGTAAAAGGCGGAAAAGAGATAGTGTTGCCGACGAAGACAGCATCCTTTATACAATGGAGTGAAGCGTTAGAAGAGTATAAAAATAGCAAGCAGTTAAAGCGTGAGTATAAATACTGGGAAGAAGTTTCATCAAAAATGCAAGAAGGCATAGTGAAGCTAGACCATAACAGTGAAGCTATAGGATACGACAGTGTAAAAATAACATTTAGTACAGAGGAAACAGAAAAACTAGTTCGTAAGGCAGGAACGGCATTTAATACAGAGATAAACGACTTATTAATAAGTGCAATTGGAATGTCAATAAAGAAGCTTACTGGTCAGCAAAAGGTAACAATAGGCTTAGAAGGACATGGAAGAGAAGAGATACATAAAAAAATAGCCATAGACAGAACAATCGGCTGGTTTACCAGTATGTATCCTGTAGTCGTAGAATGTAAAGAAGAGATACGAGAAAGCATTATTACGACCAAGGAAATGCTGCGAAAGGTTCCTAATCATGGCATAGGCTACGGGCTTCTAAAGGACAAGCTTAATAAAATGCAAGCAGATATCTATTTTAATTATTTGGGACAGATGGATGCAGAAGCAAAAGACAGTAATGCAGCATTTTATACTACAGGAAAGCGTTCGGCAGAAGAGAATCAAGTAATTGGAAATATAAGCTTTAGTGGAATTATAGTTAAGAATACTCTTGAGTTTTCTATTAGGTATAAGAAAAGCAAATTTGCGAGCGTAGAAATTGCAAAGCTTGCAGAGCTTTATAAGGAATGTCTATGCAATACTCTTTGCTTTTGCGTAGAACAGAAAGAGAAAGTAAAAACAGTATCAGATTATTCGGCAAGAGATTTGACAATGTCAGATCTCTTAACACTATGTAGTCGATTTGATGGAGCTATAGACATTGAGGATATATATTCTTTAACCTCAATGCAAGAGGGAATGCTTTACTATAATGTAGTAGATAAGAGCTCTACAGATTATGTAATCCAACAAGTGTTACGATTAAGCGAGGGTACATCTGAAGACAAGCTTATACAAGCATTAAAGCTATTAGTAATGAGGCATGATGTACTCAGAACCGCTATTATACATGAAAAACTATCAAAGCCACGACAAGTGGTATTAAATAGTAGGGACGTAGAATATGAAAAGATTGATTTATCTTTATTAGATGAAGATGAGCAGAAGAAAAAGCTAGAAGAAATAACAGCTACAGATGTAAAGCGTGGATTTGATCTTCAAAATGACGTATTATTACGTGTAAAACACATTATTCTTGGACAAGACAATATGAAGATGGTTTGGAGCTATCATCACATTATTGTTGATGGTTGGTGTCAGTCAATACTCTTTAGTGATTTTATGAGATACTATAACTACCTTATTGGTGGTAGAAGTATGTCTGATATGATGCAATTTGTCTTGACTGAGAAAAAAGGAACTTCAGAATTTGGAGAGTATTTAAGATGGATTGAAGCAAAAGATAGAGAAGAGGGAATGACTTATTGGGACGAACTCTTGTTCGATTATGAAGTGATTGCAGAAATAAAACCTATGACTTCACCTGAGCCTGTAGAAAATCAAGTGGAGCAGAGAGGAATCAAATTATCCAAAGAAGTAACTCAAAGCTTACTAGGTATGGTTGCATATAATAGTGTTACTATAAATACCGTTGTAGAAGCAATGTGGGGGATTGTATTACAGCAAAGTAATGCTACAAAGGATATTGTATTTGGAAAGGTTGTTTCCGGAAGAAATGTTGATATAAGAGAGATTGAGAAAATAGTAGGAATATTTATCAATACTATCCCTGTAAGAGTGCAATATCGTGATAATATGACCGTTGTGGAATTGTTAAGGGAATTACAAAACCAGGGAGCAGAAAGTGATAATAATTCTTATTGTTCGCTTGCAGATATACAAGGCTTGACTAAGTTAAAAAGTGATTTGATTAAAACTCTATTAGTATTTGAAAATCACCTGGATAATGTTGAAGGAACGTGGCAAAAGGGAAATTTCCAATTGCAAATGGAAGTAGCGAGAGAACAAACAAATTATGCTATTTGTATATTGGCTAGAGTAGAGGCTGGAGTCTTAGGCTTTGATATAATGTACAATCCAAACGAATATGTCGGAGATGAAATACAGATAATTCTAGAAAAAATGGTGATGGTTTTACAGGCATTTGCTAATAATCCACAAGGAAAGATAGAAGAAATAGTAACCATAACCGAGGCAGAAAGACAGCAAGTATTGGGAGCTTTCAACAATACATACATAGAATATCCCAAAAACAAGACTATGATAGAGCTGTTTGAAGAACAGGTTGAAAAAACACCAAATAGCATAGCGTTAGTTTATGGGGACGTCCAGCTTACATATGCAGAATTAAATGAAAAGGCAAATCAGTTGGCGTGGAAATTACGTGGTATGGGAGTAAAACAGGATGATTTTGTAGTAATCATTGCAGAGCGAAGCATAGAGATGATTGTAGGAATCTATGGAATAATAAAGGCAGGCGGAGCATATGTGCCAATGGATTCAACTTATCCTGCGGACAGGCTTTGGTACATGATAGAAGACTGTCAACCCAAAGCTGTGCTTATATATAATGCAAAAATAAAAACAGAGATACCAGTGATAGAGCTTAGCGATAGCAAGGGCTGGGAAGGCTCGACACAAAATCCAGTGAGAATAAACAGCCCCGAAGATTTACTATATATGATTTATACATCAGGAACAACTGGAAGACCAAAAGGTGTTATTAATAAACATAAGGGAATTGTGAATCTCCTAACCTGGATGACAAAAAAGTATCCCATAAATGAAGAGGATGTTATTTTATTTAAGACAACCTATATTTTTGATGTCTCTGTAAGTGAAGTGTTTTGGTGGAGCTTAGTGGGTGCAAAATTGGTGATTGCAAAACCAGATGACGAGAAGAATCCGATGCTTTTAGCAAAGGTAATTGAAGAAAAATCAGTAACAGTAGTAAATTTTGTTCCGTCAATGTTAGCTGTTTTCTTACAAAATATTGAAAACAGAGAAACATTAAAAACAATAAAATATATTATAGCAGCAGGAGAGGCATTGAAGCTAGCAGATGTAAACAAATTTTATGATATTGTGACAAGGAACAATTATACTGCTAGATTGAACAATTTGTATGGACCAACTGAGTCTAGTATATATGCTACATATTATGATTGCTATGCTGGTTTAAATAAAGTTCTAATTGGAAAACCAGTTGGAAATATGAATATATATATATTAAATAAGGGGCTTTTATGTGGCATCGGTATTCCAGGAGAGCTTTGTATTGGCGGAGATGGTGTAGCAAAAGGATATTTAAACCGTCTAGAGCTCACTATGGAAAAGTTTGTTAAGAACCCATTTGGTGAAGGCGTAATGTACAAAACAGGTGACTTAGCACGTTGGATGCCAGACGGAAATATTGAGTATTTGGGTAGAATTGACGAGCAGGTAAAAGTCAGAGGTTTTAGAATTGAGCTTGGGGAAATAGAAAACTGCTTGCGACAGGTTGCAGGAGTAATGGATGTAGCTGTTATTGTACGTGAAAAAGCAGGAGATAACGCGATTTTTGCTTATGTAGTGGCAAAGACAGATATTAATATTGGTGAGATAAAAGAGGAGCTTAGAAAAAAGCTGCCAGAATACATGATACCGGCTTATATGATGCAGCTTGAAGATCTTCCAATAACAAGAAATGGGAAGCTAGACAAGCACGCACTTCCACAAATAGAAAATCAAGGCTTAAATGAATATGTAGCACCACGAAATGAAACAGAGATAGTTTTATGCAATATATTTAGTGAGATTCTCGGAGTAGAACAGGTAGGCATAAATGATAATTTCTTCGAAATAGGTGGACATTCCCTTAGTGCAACTCGACTTGTAAACCAGGTAGAAGTTGTGACTGGATATAAAATAATGTTAAGGGATATCTTTTCAAAGCCAACAGTAGAAAAATTATCAATGCTTATGTCGGGAAAAGAGACAGTCGATTATATTCCAATACCAAGAGCGGAAGAGAAGGAATATTATTTAATGTCATCAACGCAGAAGCGAATATATATCGTATCTCAGCTTGATAAGGATAGAATATCTTATAATATGCCAATCGGAATTGTATTAAAAGGAACAGTACAGCCTGAATTAGTGAAGGCTTCTATGCAAAAGATTATAGATCGCCATGAAATACTAAGAACCAATTTTGTTATTATAAACGATGTGTTTTTACAAAAGATAAAAAATACTTTAAAGGTAGATTTTACTTATGAAGAAGATGCGGTTTCAACAAATTCAGAATTACTTGCTGGATTTGTCCGTCCATTTGAACTAGATAAAGCACCGCTTTTTAGGGTAAAGCTGGTAAAGTGCAACCAATATTACTTAATGCTATGGGACACTTATCATATTATAAGCGATGGCATGAGTATTGTTAATTTTATAAAAGAGTTTACAGCGTTATATAACGGTGAAAATCTAGAACCTTTAACACATCAATATAAAGATTATAGTGAATGGTTTAGAACAATTGATGTTTCAAAGCAGAAGAACCATTGGATAGAAGAATTTAATGAAGAGATTCCTATACTCGATATGCCACTTGATTACATAAGGCCAATTGAACAAAGTCATAGAGGCGCTATAATTAGTCGTGCAACTGGGAATAAGCTTCATCAAAACATAAAAGAAATAGCAAGGAAAACAGGCGTAACAGAGTATATGGTGTTTCTATCTGCACTAATGGTTTTATTAAGTAAATATAGTAGACAAGAAGAAATTGTAATAGGTAGTCCAATTAGTGCAAGAATGCACAAGGATACTGAGAATATGCTTGGTATGTTTGTTAACACTTTAGCAATGAAAGGTAAGCCTGAACGTAGTAAGTCATATAAGGATTTTCTTGCAGAAATAAAAGAAAGCTGTTTAAAAGCATATGAAAATCAAGAATATCCATTTGAGGATTTGGTGGACTCTTTAGATATTAAGAGAGATATATCTAGAAATCCGCTGTTTGATGTAATGCTTGTTCAGCAGAACAATGAACAACCCAAATTTGATTTAAACGGTATTGAGGCTGAGGTTATTGAACAAGAAAGCACAATAGCGAAGTTTGATCTTAACTTTAGTATATCTGAAGTAGGTGAGGACTTTACTATATGGCTGGAGTATTGTATAGATTTATTCAAAGCAGAAAGTGCAGAAAGCATACTAAAGTATTATTTAAAGGTAATAGAGCAGGTTGTAGAAGACATCAATATTGAAATAGGTGACATAGAAGTAATTAATGCGGAAGATAAAACAGTGATACTTTCACAATTTAATGATACTGCAATAGAATATCCGAAGGATAAGACAGTCATTGATTTGTTTGAGGAGCAGGTGGCTATGAAACCAAATACTGTAGCATTAGTGTTTGAGAATTCACAGCTAACATATTCAGAGCTAAACGAAAGGGCAAATATTATTGCAAATAGATTAATTAAATTAGGAGTAGTAGACAATGATTTTGTAGCAATTATAACCGAACGTAGCTTAGAAATGATAGTTGCTATATGTGGAATTCTTAAAGCTGGTGGAGTATATGTACCAATAGACCCAACATATCCAACAGATAGAATTAATTACATGTTAGAAGATTGCCAACCAAAAGCTATTTTAACGTATAATTTCGAAATTGATACCAAAGCACCTAGGATAGACCTTTCAAATAGTAAGGTCTGGGAAAGTGCACATTCAGAGCTATTAAGAACTAAAAAATCAAAAGATTTAATATATTGTATCTATACTTCAGGAACATCTGGCAAGCCAAAGGGTGTTCAGATTAAAGATTCTAGTGTTGTTAATCTGTGCAAAAACTTTATTAGTAAAATCTATGATGAGAATTCTGTTCAGAATATAGCACTTTTGGCATCCTATGCATTTGATGCTTCGGTAAAGGTTTTATTTACTTCATTAATTACTGGTAAAACGCTACATATAATCAGAGAGGAAACAAAAGCACATGTAGCTACATTAGTTGAATATTTATATACGAATTCAATGGATGCTATTGATTGTACGCCAACATACCTAAATCTACTATACGGAGAGATGTTATCTTGTGGCAAAATAGCATCCTTGAAAGTGGCATTAGTTGGTGGGGAAGAGATAAAAAATGACACAGTAGAGAATCTTAGCAGGGAAACATCTCTTAATATATATAATGTGTATGGTCTACAGAAGCAACCGTAGATGCAACTGGTTATTTGTGCAAAAATACAGAAGCGCATAAGGTACCAATAGGTAAGCCAATTAGCAATGTGCAAATTTACATACTAGATAAAATGCAGCTTTGTGGGATCGGTATACCAGGAGAGCTATGTATTGCTGGAGCTGGGGTAGCAAAGGGGTACTTAAACAAACCTGAATTGACATCAATGAAGTTTATAGATAATCCTTTTGGTGAAGGAAAGCTATATCGTTCTGGAGACTTGGCAAGATGGCTTCCAGATGGAAACATTGAATACTTAGGACGTATAGACGAGCAGGTAAAAATAAGAGGATTTAGAATTGAACTAGGCGAAATTGAAAGCGTTATCAGAAATCTGGAGAATATTAAAAACGCCGCAGTTATAGCAAGAGAAGATTCAAATGGGGATAAAGCTATCTATGGCTATATAGTATCAGAGGAAGAGGTAAACATATCAGCAGTTAGAGAGCAGCTTAGGCGAGTGCTGCCAGAATATATGGTTCCTGCCTACATGATGCAGATAGAAAGTATTCCTGTCACAAAACATGGAAAAATAGAAAAACGAGCACTTCCACAGATAGATAACAAGAGTATAGAGGAGTATATTGCACCTAGAAATAAAACAGAGAAAGCATTATGCACTATATTTAGTGAAATTCTTGGTGTAGAACAAATAGGTATTACGGACAATTTCTTTGAGCTTGGGGGAGACTCTATTAAAGCTATAAGGGTTGTTTCTAAGGTTCGAGCTGCTGGCTATGAGGTTACTGTAAGGGACATTATGAATAAGTACACAGTAGAGAGCATTGCAGTAGTTACTACAATTTCTTCGAAAGAAAATGAATACGAGCAAAATGAAGTTACGGGAGTAATTAAAGCAACCCCTATTATGATTGACTTTGCCAGAAGAAATCTTGCAGAACCAAATCATTTTAATCAAGATGTTATGGTAGAAGTAGATACAGATAATGAAAGCCACATAAAGAAAGTAATTGATGCACTGGTAATCCACCATGATATAATTCGGTCTGTTTATAGGAATAATAAGCTTGAGATTTTAAGTAGTAAAGAAAGTAAAGCCTATGATTTCTATAAGCATGATTTAAGTGAGAAGGAAGCACCACAGGTTGAAATCGAGATAGAATGCTCAAAATTGCAGGCGAGTATAGATTTAGAGAATGGTCCGCTTATGAAGGTAGCATTATTTAAGACTCAAAACGGAAATTATCTCTTTATGTGCTTGCATCATCTTGTAGTAGATGGGGTTTCGTGGCGTATTCTTCTTGAAGATTTTGATACAGCCTTAAAACAGGTGAAGGAAGGAAAAGCAATCCTATTACCTGCAAAAACTGCTTCATTTAAGGAATGGGGAGAAGCCTTAGAGGAATATAGAACAAACAATCAGCTAAAGCGAGAGTTAAAATACTGGGAAGAAGCTATATCAGAGATGCAGGATAGTAGAATGAAGTTAATTAGCGATGGTACGGGTATCGGCTATAGCAGGATAGAAATAAACTTAAGCAAAGTGGAGACGGACGAGCTTATATATAAAGCAGGACGAGCATTTAATACAGAAATAAATGACCTGCTAATTAGTGCAATCGGAATGGCTATAAAGAAGCTTACTGGACAGAATAAAATATCTATAGGTTTAGAGGGACATGGAAGAGAAGAAATACATAAAAAGATTGCTATAGACAGGACGGTAGGCTGGTTTACAAGCAAGTACCCTGTAGCGGTAGAATGCTTGCTAGATGTACAGGAAGGTATAATTTCAACCAAGGAAATGTTAAGAAGAGTTCCTAATCATGGAATTGGCTATGGCCTTCTTTATGAGGAGCTTTCTGAAATAGAAGTAGATATATATTTCAATTATCTCGGTCAGATGGATACTCAATCAAAAGCAGTTAAGGCTACATTTGGTTCAACAGGAAGAAGCTCCTCAGAAAAAAATAGTGATCTGGGAGCAATTGATATAAACGGCATTATTACACAAGGTGCATTATCCTTTGTAATATCATATAATCAAGCAATAATTTCTAGTAATACTATTGAAAGATTTACTGCGTTATATAAAGAATGTTTACAGCAGGTTATTATGTGCTGTTTACAACAAAGAGTAGCGATAAAAACAGCGTCTGACTACTCGACAAAGGATTTGACCATGGCAGATTTGACAACACTAAATAGTTATTTTATAGAAAAAGCAGAAATTGATGATATATATTCTTTAACTCCTTTGCAGGAGGGAATGCTTTTTCATAGCATAGTAGACAGTGATTCTACAAGTTATGTTATTCAGGAAGTGTTCGATGTAAGCGATAGAGTGAAGGATGAAATGCTTGTACAGTCAATTAAGCTATTAGTAGCAAGATATGATGCATTAAGAACCGTTATTGTACATGAGGGTTTATCTAAACCACGACAAGTAGTATTAAAGCATAGAGAAGTAGATTATGAGAAGCTAGATTTGTCAGAACTAAGTGAACAAGAACGATTAAATAGATTTGAAGAAATTAAAGCATTAGATATAAATCGTGGATATGAGCTTCAAAATGACAGCTTGTTCCGTATAAAATGCGTAGTTCTTGGACAAGACGACATAAAACTGATATTAAGTCATCATCATATTATCTTAGATGGTTGGTGCCTGTCTTTATTAATTAGTAATTTGCAGAGATATTATAATGCTTTATGTAGTGGTAGTAGCATGTCTGAAATGCAAAAGCTTATTTCAGAAGAAAAGAAAAGCACACCAGAATACAGAGAATATTTAAAATGGCTAGAGTTAAAAGATAAAAAAGATGGAATCGCCTATTGGAACGAATTGTTGTCTGATTACGAAGAAATTGCTGAGATAAAACCATTAATCAAACCAGAAAATACAGAGCAACAAATGAATAGAATGGGAAATCAAATTTCTAAAGAATTAACAGCTTGTTTACAGCAGACAGCAGCTTCAAATAACCTTACTCTCAATGCAATATTGGAAGCGGCGTGGGGAATCATCCTGCAAAAATATAACCATACGGATGATGTTGTATTTGGCAAGGTAGTTTCTGGACGAAACGCAGACATACAGGGAATAGAAAATATAGTAGGACTGTTCATAAATACTATACCAGTAAGAGTTAAGTGTTCTGAGGATATGACTGTAAAAGAACTATTGCAGGAAGTGAAAAAACAAGGAACGGAAAGTAACGACTATTTCTACTGTCCACTAGCAGAAATACAGGAACACACAAGACAAAAGGGCGATTTAATAAAGACACTGTTTGTATTTGAAAACTATTATATTAATGAAGATAACTTAAAGGGAGTGGAAGGTGGACTGCAATTTAAGCTGGAGTCGGCAAGAGAGCAGACCAATTATGCTATAACAGTATCTGCCTATCTTGATGAGGCTACATCTAATCTTAATATAGATGTCATGTATAATCCCAATGACTATGTAGCATTAGAAATCCAACGTATAATGGAACGTATTGAAAAGGTGTTACAGTCATTTGTTTCTAATACTGAAGGACAGGTTAGAGAGATTGAAATCATAACAGAAGAAGAAAAGCAACAGATACTCGGGGAGTTTAACAATACAAGGACAGCTTATCCAAGACACAAGACCGTAGTAGAGCTGTTGGAAGAACAAGTAGAGAAAACCCCAGAGAACATTGCAGCAATATATGATGAAAATCAGCTTACATATAAAGAACTAAATGAAAAAGCAAATCAGTTGGCGTATAAGCTACGTGCTTTGGGAGTAAAACCAGACGATTTCGTAGTAGTAATGGCAGAACGAAGTATAGAGCTGGTAGCAGGAATCTGCGGAATCCTAAAAGCAGGAGGAGCATATGTACCAGTTGATCTAAATTATCCAATGGATAGAATCCAGTACATGATAGAGGATTGCAAGCCTAAAGCTATACTGCTCTATCAGACCGAAATAGAGACAAACGTACCAGTAATAGACCTTGCAGACAGTAAGGTCTGGGAAGGTGCGTCAGAAAATCTAGAAAAAGTAAATCAGCCAAAGGATTTGACATACGTTATCTATACCTCAGGAACAACAGGACATCCAAAAGGAAGTCTTATCACAAACAAAAGCATAGTAAGACTAGTAAAGAACACAAACTTTATCAGCTTAAATGAAAATAGCACAATAATGCAAACAGGCTCAATGGCATTTGATGCCTCCACCTTTGAAGTATGGGGAGCGTTACTAAATGGAGGAAAATTAATTTTAGGCGATACTGACATCATAACCAATAGTGAACGCTTAAAGAATAAAATTAAAAAGCACGAAGTAAATACCATGTGGTTGACCTCATCATTATACAATCAGATGATTCAAATCGATGAAAAAATGTTTGATAGCCTTAAACACCTACTAATCGGAGGAGAAAAGCTATCAGAGAAGCATGTCAGAATGCTAAAAAGCCGAAACAACAAAATAGAACTAATAAACGGATATGGTCCGACGGAAAATACAACCTTTACAGCAACCTACGCTATACCAAGCGAATTTGATAGGATACCAATAGGAAAACCAATAGCAAACACCAATGTATACATACTAAACAAAGCAATACTATGCGGAGTAGGTATACCAGGAGAATTATGTATCACAGGAGATGGACTAGCAAGAGGCTACCTAAACAGACCAGAATTAACAAAAGAGAAATTCGTAGATAATCCATTTGGCGAAGGAAAAATGTATCGATCAGGAGACTTGGCAAGATGGCTTCCGGACGGAAAAATCGAATACCTGGGACGTATCGACGAACAAGTAAAAATAAGAGGCTTCCGTATAGAGCTTGGCGAAATCGAAAACGTTATAAAAAAACTTGCAAACATAAAAGACGCTACAGTAATAGCAAAGGAAGACGCAGCAGGGGACAAAGCTATCTATGCCTACATAGTAGCAGACAAAGAAATAAGCATACTAGAAACAAGAGATATGCTTAGAGAAATATTGCCCGAATACATGATTCCGGCATACATGCTGCAAATAGAACGTATTCCAGTTACAAGAACTGGAAAGGTGGATAAGAGAGCCCTTCCTCAAATAGAGAACAAGAGCGAAAAAGAATACATAGCACCGAGAAACGAAGCAGAAGAAGCAGTATGCAAAATATTTAGTGAGATTCTTGGAGTAGAACAAATAGGAGTAAAAGACAGCTTCTTTGAACTTGGAGGAGACTCCATCAAAGCAATAAGAATAGTATCCAAGATGCGAACAGCTGGATATGAAGTCTCGGTAAAAGAAATAATGAGCAAATATACGGTTGAAGGTATAGCCTATGCAATCAAAGCTTCTTGCGAACAAAATAAATACGAGCAAAACGAAGCTACTGGAAAGGTTACGTCGACCCCTATTATACATGAATTTGAAGAATGGAAATTAGCAAAACCAAATCACTTTAACCAAGATATTATGCTAAAAATAGACACAGAGGATGAAGCACAAATAAAGAAAGTACTAAACGCACTAGCAATACATCACGACATCATCCGCTCGGTATATAGAAATAACACACTAGAAATTTTAAACAGTAAAGAAAGCAAACTATATGACTTCTATAAATATGATTACAGTATGAAGGAAGCACCACAAACTGAAATAGAAGCAGAATGCACAAGACTACAAGGAAGCATAGACTTAGAAAATGGTCCACTGATGAAGACAGCACTATTTAAGCTAAAGGAAGAAAACTATCTCTTTATGTGTCTGCATCATCTAGTAGTGGATGGAGTTTCGTGGCGTATTCTTCTAGAAGACTTTGACACAGCGTTAAAACAGGCTAAAGAAGGCAAAGCGATTGTACTGCCAGAAAAGACAGCATCCTTTATAGCATGGACAGAAGCCTTAGAAGAATATCGTAACAGTAAACAACTAAAGAAAGAACAACAATACTGGGAAGAAATTTTAATCAAAATGCATGAAGGCAAAGTAAAGCTTACAAACGATGGCACAGGTACAGGCTATGACAGTATACAAATAAACTTTAGTATCGAGGAAACAGAAGAACTTGTACACGAAGCAGGGAAAGCCTTTAATACAGAAATAAATGACCTGCTAATTAGTGCAATTGGAATGACCATAAAGAAGCTAACAGGACAAGAAAAGGTATCTATAGGCTTAGAAGGACATGGAAGAGAAGAAATTCATAAAAAGATTGCTATAGACAGGACAGTTGGCTGGTTTACCAGCATGTATCCAATCGTTGTGGAATGTAGCGAAGACGTACAGCAAAGTATTATTTCAAACAAGGAAATGTTAAGACAAATACCTAATCATGGAATAGGCTATGGACTTCTAAAGAGTGAGCTATCTGAAATGAAAGCAGATATATACTTTAATTATTTGGGACAGATGGATGCGGAAGCAAAAGACAATAAGGCAGTGTTCTATTTAACAGGAAAGAGTACTGCGGACGAAAACAACCTGTTGTCAGGAATAAGCATTAATGGAAGTATAGTAAAAAATGCATTAATATTCACTATAGCATATGACTTAGGTAAGTATTCCATTAATACAGTCAAAAAAATTGCAGAGTTATATCAAGATAGCTTAAAAGAAATCATAGATTATTGTTTAAACAGAGATAGTAATTCGAAGACTATTTCAGATTCATATGCTAGAGATCTGAACCTAGATGACTTGGACATGATTAATAATCTTTTTAATTAATTACGTTATATATTTAGCTGAAATTTTTGAGTAAAAAGGAGAACAAAAGATAATGAAAAAAAATGGCATTATAAATTCTTCTATTGAAAATATATACTCACTAACACCCTTGCAGGAAGGAATGCTCTATCATAGTCTAGCGGATAGTGAGTCAACTGGTTATGTTATTCAAAATGTATTTTCCTTATCTGGAATTATCAATGAGGAGAGAACTATTCAAGCTCTTAACCTAATTGTAATGAAACATAATGCTTTAAGGACTGTGATTGTTTATGAAAAGCTCTCAAAACCAAGACAAATTGTATTGAAGTCCAAAGAAGCAGAGTACGAAAAGCTTGATTTGTCAGGGTTAAATGAGCAGGAACGCACTAATAAATTCGAGGAAATTAAGACACTAGATGTAAAACGAGGATTTGATTTACAAAATGACACCTTACTTCGAGTAAAATACGTAATTCTCGGACCTGACAATGTAAGAATGATATGGAGCTATCATCACATTATATTAGATGGTTGGTGTCTGTCGATTTTGTTTGGTGATTTCATAAGGTACTATAATGCTTTATGTAGTGGTAGTAGCATGGATGAAATGCAAAAGCTCATTTCGGAAGAAAAGAAATATACACCGGAATATGGAGAATATATAAAGTGGCTTGAGTCAAAAGACAAAGAAGAAGGAATTGCCTATTGGAATGAATTGTTGTCTGATTATGAAGAGATTGCAGAAATAAAGCCCTTGGTGAAGCTTGAAAGCACGGAACAACAAATGAAAAAAATAGAAATGCAGATTTCTAAAGAATTAAGTGATAGTCTACAACAGCTAGCAGCCTCAAGCAACCTCACAATTAATACAATAGTAGAAGCAACGTGGGGAGTAGTTTTGCAAAAATATAATCATACGGAGGATGTTGTTTTTGGAAAGGTTGTATCGGGAAGAAATGCAGATATTAAGGGAATAGAAAATGTAGTAGGACTGTTTATAAATACAATACCTGTACGTGTTAAGTGCAATTCTGATATGACCGTAAAGGAGCTATTGCAGGAGCTTAAAAAGCAGGGAATGGATAGCGATAATTATTCCTATTGTTCTTTGTCAGAAGTACAGGGAGTTACAAGACAAAAGGGTGAATTAATAAAGACGCTGTATGTATTTGAAAACTATTATGTGAACGAAGAAAATATAAAGGGTAAACAAGGTGGACTTCAATTTGAGATGGAGTCGGCAAGAGAACAGACCAATTATGCTATAACGGTAGCTGCCTATATGGATGAAACCACAGCAAAGCTTAAGCTAATAGTAATGTATAATCCAAATGAATATGGAGCAGAAGAAATACAATGTATACCAGAACGAATAGTGAAGGTGTTAGAGTCATTTGTTTCAAAGCCAGAAGGTAAAATTGGAGATATTGAAACTATAACGGAAATAGAAAAACAACAGATACTTGAGGAATTTAATAATACATGGACAGCTTATCCAAGAGATAAGACTGTAGTGGACTTATTGGAAGAACAAGTAGAGAAAACACCAGAGAACATTGCTGTAATATATGGAGAAAATCAGCTTACATATAAAGCATTGAATGAAAAAGCAAATCAGCTAGCATGGAAGCTTCGTACTATGGGTATAAAATCAGAGGATTTAGTGGTAGTGATGGCAGAACGAAGCCTAGAGATGATAATTGGAATATATGGAATCCTAAAGGCAGGAGGAGCATATGTGCCAGTAGATTTGAATTATCCAATGGATAGAATTCAGTATATTATAGAAGATAGTCAGCCTAAGGTCATATTGACTTACCATACTGAAATAGAGACAAAGGTACCAATAATTAATCTTGCAGATAGTAAGGTTTGGGAAGGTGGGATTGGAAATCCTTCAAAGGTTACTAAACCAGAGGATTTAGCATATGTTATTTATACCTCAGGAACAACTGGCCAACCCAAAGGAAGTCTTATTACAAACAAAGGTATAGTAAGGTTGGTAAAAAATACAAACTATATAAGTCTAAATGAAAATAGTACAATAATGCAAACAGGTTCTATGGCGTTTGATGCATCTACCTTTGAAGTATGGGGTGCATTTCTAAATGGCGGTAAACTGATTTTGGGCGATAATGATATTATTAGTAGCAGTGAAAATTTAAAGAATATGCTAAAAAAACATTCAGGTAACACGATGTTTTTGACGACTGCATTATTTAATCAGATGATTCAAATAGATCCAAGTGTGTTTGACAGCTTGCAATATCTAATGTTTGGAGGCGAAAAAGCATCTGAGAAGCATATTCGAATATTAAAAAGCTACAATGCTAATGTAGAATTAATAAATCTTTATGAACCGACAGAAAATACATCCCTTACAACAAGCTATAATAATATACCCAGCGAGTTTGATAGTATACCAATAGGAAAACCAATTGCAAATAACAATGTATATATATTTAGCAAAGATATACTGTGTGGAGTGGGTATTCCAGGAGAATTATGTATCACAGGAGATGGACTTGCAAGAGGCTATTTAAACATGCCAGAATTGACAGAAGAGAAATTCGTAGATAATCCATTTGGCGAAGGAAAAATGTATCGTTCAGGAGACTTGGCAAGATGGCTTCCAGATGGAAATATCGAGTACCTGGGACGTATTGATGAACAAGTAAAAATAAGAGGCTTCCGTATAGAGCTTGGTGAAATTGAAAACGTTATAAAAAAGCTTGCAAACATAAAAGATGCTACAGTAATAGCAAATGAAGACGCAGCAGGGGACAAAGCTATCTATGCCTACATAGTAGCAGACAAAGAAATAAGCATACTAGAAACAAGAGATATGCTTAGAGAAATATTGCCCGAATACATGATTCCGGCATACATGCTGCAAATAGAACGTATTCCAGTTACAAGAACTGGAAAGGTGGATAAGAGAGCCCTTCCTCAAATAGAGAATAAGAGCGAAAAAGAATACATAGCACCGAGAAACGAAGTAGAAGAAGCAGTATGCAAAATATTTAGTGAGATTCTTGGAGTAGAACAAATAGGAGTAAAAGACAGCTTCTTTGAACTTGGAGGAGACTCCATCAAAGCAATAAGAATTGTTTCTAAGATGCGAACAGCTGGCTATGAGGTTTCGGTGAAAGAAATCATGAACAAATATACAGTAGAAGGGATAGCTTATGCTGTAAAAGCTTCTTGCGAACAAAACAAGTACGAGCAAAACGAAGCTACTGGAAAGATTACGTCGACACCTATTGTGCGTGAGTTTGAAGGCTGGAAGCTTGCGAAACCAAACCACTTTAACCAGGATATCATGTTAAAAATAGATACAGACGATGAAGCACAAATAAAGAAAGCACTAGATGCACTAGCAATTCATCACGATATAATCCGCTCAGTTTACAGGGATAGTGTACTAGAGATTTTAAGCAGTAGGAATAGAAAACTATATGACTTCTATAAATATGATTACAGTATGAAGGAAGCACCACAAACTGAAATAGAAGCAGAATGCACAAGACTACAAGGAAGCATAGACTTAGAAAATGGTCCACTGATGAAGACAGCACTATTTAAGCTAAAGGAAGAAAACTATCTCTTTATGTGTCTGCATCATCTAGTAGTGGATGGAGTTTCATGGCGTATTCTTCTAGAAGACTTTGACACTGCATTAAAACAGGTCAAAGAAGGCAAAAAGATTGTACTGCCAGAAAAGACAGCGTCCTTTATAGAGTGGGGTGAAGCCTTAGAAGAATATAGGAACAGCAAACAGCTAAAGAAAGAACAAAAGTACTGGGAAGAAGTCCTATTAAGAATGCAAGCTGGTAAGGTGAAGCTTAGAAACGATGGGACGGGTACAGGCTATGACAGTGTACAAATAAACTTTAGTATCGAGGAAACAGAAGAGCTTGTACATGAAGCAGGAAAAGCCTTTAATACAGAGATAAATGACCTGCTAATTGGTGCAATTGGAATGGCCATAAAGAAGCTAACAGGACAAGAAAAGGTATCTATAGGCTTAGAAGGACATGGAAGAGAAGAAATTCATAAAAAGATTGCTATAGACAGGACTGTTGGCTGGTTTACCAGCATGTATCCAATCGTTGTGGAATGTAGCGAAGACGTACAGCAAAGCATTATTTCAAACAAGGAAATGTTACGCCAAATACCTAATCATGGAATAGGCTATGGGCTTCTTAAAAACGAGCTATCAGAAATAAAAGCAGACATATATTTTAACTATTTAGGACAGATGGATGCGGAAACAAAAGACAATAAGGCAGTGTTCTTTTCAACAGGAAAGAGCTCGGCAGACGAAAACAATATTTTAACAGGGACAAGCATTAATGGAGGTATAGTAGCAAAGGCACTAGTATTTACAATAGCATATGATCGTAGTAATTATGAAGAAGCTACGATACAGAAGCTTGCAGAGCTTTACAAAGAAGCCTTGCATAAGATACTAGGGTACTGTAAAGAACAGAAAGAAACTGTAAAAACGGCATCAGATTATTCAGCAATAGATTTGACTATGCCAGAGCTGTTAACCTTAAAAGCTTGTTTTAATACTGTAGATGAAATTGATGATATATATTCTTTAACACCAATGCAGGAGGGAATGCTATATCACAATATGGCAGATGACAACTCTACGGGCTATGTAATACAGCAGGTATTACGATTGAAGGATAGCTTTGAAGAAGAAAAAATCATACAAGTATTAAAGCTGTTAGTAATGCGATATGACATATTAAGAACGGCTGTTGTTTACGAAAAGCTGATAAAGCCAAGACAAGTAGTATTGAATTCGAGAGAATTAGAGTATGAAAAGATAGACTTATCAAGTTTAAATGAGCAGGAAGGTATTAATAAGCTTGAGGAAATTGAGACACTAGATGTAAACCGTGGCTTTGATTTACAGAAGGACACACTTCTTCGAGTAAAATACATTGCGCTAGGACAAAACCGCGTGAAAATGATATGGACGTATCACCACATAATTATTGATGGCTGGTGTATGTCACTGCTGTTTGGTGATTTCATAAGGTATTATAATGCTTTATGTAGTGGCAGCAGCATGGCAGAAATGCAAAAGCTTATTTTAGAAGAAAAGAAAGCTACACCAGAATACGGAGAGTATTTAAGGTGGCTTGAATCAAAAGATAAAGAAGCTGGAAACTCCTATTGGGACGAGCTTTTATATGATTATGAAGAAATTGCAGAAATAAAGCCCTTAGTAAAACCAGAAAGCACAAAACAACAAATGAAAAAAGTAGAAATGCAGATTTCTAAAGAATTAAGCGATAGCCTACAACAGCTAGCAGTCTCAAACAACCTCACAATTAATACAATATTAGAAGCAACGTGGGGAGTAGTTTTGCAAAGGTATAACCATACGGAGGATGTTGTTTTTGGAAAAGTTGTATCTGGAAGAAATGCGGATATAATGGGAATAGAAAATATGGTAGGACTTTTTGTAAATACAATACCTGTACGTGTTAAGTGTAATTCTCTTATGACCGTAAAGGAGTTATTGCAAGAGCTTAAAAAACAAGGCATGAACAGCGATAATTGTTCCTATTGCTCTTTATCAGAAGTACAGGCACTTACAAGACAAAAAGGTGATTTAATAAAGACACTGTATGTATTTGAAAACTACTATGTTAATGAAGAAAATCTAAAGGGGAAGCAGGGAGAAATACAATTTGAGATGGAGTCGGCAAGAGAGCAGACCAATTATGCTATAACCGTGGCTTCCTATATGGATGAAACCACCTCAAAGCTGAAGCTAATAGTAATGTACAACCCTAATGAATATGTAGCAGAGGAAATACAGCGTATACCAGAACGAATCGAGAAGGTATTAGAGGCATTTATTTTACACCCAGAAGCTAAAATTGCAGAGATTGAAATAATAACAGAAGCAGAAAAGCAACAGATACTCGGGGAGTTTAACAATACAAGGACAGCTTATCCAAGACACAAGACCGTAGTAGAGCTGTTGGAAGAACAGGTAGAGAAAACCCCAGAGAACATTGCAGCAATATATGATGAAAATCAGCTTACATATAAAGAACTAAATGAAAAAGCAAATCAGTTGGCGTATAAGCTACGTGCTTTGGGAGTAAAACCAGACGATTTCGTAGTAGTAATGGCAGAACGAAGTATAGAGCTGGTAGCAGGAATCTGCGGAATCCTAAAAGCAGGAGGAGCATATGTACCAGTTGATCTAAATTATCCAATGGATAGAATCCAGTACATGATAGAGGATTGCAAGCCTAAAGCTATACTGCTCTATCAGACCGAAATAGAGACAAACGTACCAGTAATAGACCTTGCAGACAGTAAGGTCTGGGAAGGTGCGTCAGAAAATCTAGAAAAAGTAAATCAGCCAAAGGATTTGACATACGTTATCTATACCTCAGGAACAACAGGACATCCAAAAGGAAGTCTTATCACAAACAAAAGCATAGTAAGACTAGTAAAGAACACAAACTTTATCAGCTTAAATGAAAATAGCACAATAATGCAAACAGGCTCAATGGCATTTGATGCCTCCACCTTTGAAGTATGGGGAGCGTTACTAAATGGAGGAAAATTAATTTTAGGCGATACTGACATCATAACCAATAGTGAACGCTTAAAGAATAAAATTAAAAAGCACGAAGTAAATACCATGTGGTTGACCTCATCATTATACAATCAGATGATTCAAATCGATGAAAAAATGTTTGATAGCCTTAAACACCTACTAATCGGAGGAGAAAAGCTATCAGAGAAGCATGTCAGAATGCTAAAAAGCCGAAACAACAAAATAGAACTAATAAACGGATATGGTCCGACAGAAAATACAACCTTTACAGCAACCTACGCTATACCAAGCGAATTTGATAGGATACCAATAGGAAAACCAATAGCAAACACCAATGTATACATACTAAACAAAGCAATACTATGCGGAATAGGTATACCAGGAGAATTATGTATCACAGGAGATGGACTAGCAAGAGGCTACCTAAACAGACCAGAATTAACAAAAGAGAAATTCGTAGATAATCCATTTGGCGAAGGAAAAATGTATCGATCAGGAGACTTGGCAAGATGGCTTCCGGACGGAAAAATCGAATACCTGGGACGTATCGACGAACAAGTAAAAATAAGAGGCTTCCGTATAGAGCTTGGCGAAATCGAAAACGTTATAAAAAAACTTGCAAACATAAAAGATGCTACAGTAATAGCAAAGGAAGACGCAGCAGGGGACAAAGCTATCTATGCCTACATAGTAGCAGACAAAGAAATAAGCATACTAGAAACAAGAGATATGCTTAGAGAAATATTGCCCGAATACATGATTCCAGCATACATGCTGCAAATAGAACGTATTCCAGTTACAAGAACTGGAAAGGTGGATAAGAGAGCCCTTCCTCAAATAGAGAACAAGAGCGAAAAAGAATACATAGCACCGAGAAACGAAGCAGAAGAAGCAGTATGCAAAATATTTAGTGAGATTCTTGGAGTAGAACAAATAGGAGTAAAAGACAGCTTCTTTGAACTTGGAGGAGACTCCATCAAAGCAATAAGAATAGTATCCAAGATGCGAACAGCTGGATATGAAGTCTCGGTAAAAGAAATAATGAGCAAATATACGGTTGAAGGTATAGCCTATGCAATCAAAGCTTCTTGCGAACAAAATAAATACGAGCAAAACGAAGCTACTGGAAAGGTTACGTCGACCCCTATTATACATGAATTTGAAGAATGGAAATTAGCAAAACCAAATCACTTTAACCAAGATATTATGCTAAAAATAGACACAGAGGATGAAGCACAAATAAAGAAAGTACTAAACGCACTAGCAATACATCACGACATCATCCGCTCGGTATATAGAAATAACACACTAGAAATTTTAAACAGTAAAGAAAGCAAACTATATGACTTCTATAAATATGATTACAGTATGAAGGAAGCACCACAAACTGAAATAGAAGCAGAATGCACAAGACTACAAGGAAGCATAGACTTAGAAAATGGTCCACTGATGAAGACAGCACTATTTAAGCTAAAGGAAGAAAACTATCTCTTTATGTGTCTGCATCATCTAGTAGTGGATGGAGTTTCGTGGCGTATTCTTCTAGAAGACTTTGACACAGCGTTAAAACAGGCTAAAGAAGGCAAAGCGATTGTACTGCCAGAAAAGACAGCATCCTTTATAGCATGGACAGAAGCCTTAGAAGAATATCGTAACAGTAAACAACTAAAGAAAGAACAACAATACTGGGAAGAAGTCCTAGTAGGAATGCAGACTGGTAAAGTGAAGCTAAACAGCGATGGCACAGGTACAGGCTATGACAGTATACAAATAAACTTCAGTATCGAGGAAACAGAAGAACTTGTACACGAAGCAGGGAAAGCCTTCAATACAGAAATAAATGACCTGCTAATTGGTGCAATTGGAATGGCCATAAAGAAGCTAACAGGACAAGAAAAGGTATCTATAGGCTTAGAAGGACATGGAAGAGAAGAAATTCATAAAAAGATTGCTATAGACAGGACGGTTGGCTGGTTTACGAGTATGTACCCAATCGTTGTGAAATGTAGCGAAGACGTACAGCAAAGTATTATTTCAAACAAGGAAATGTTAAGACAAATACCTAATCATGGAATAGGCTATGGACTTCTAAAGAGTGAGCTATCTGAAATGAAAGCAGATATATACTTTAATTATTTGGGACAGATGGATGCGGAAGCAAAAGACAATAAGGCAGTGTTCTTTTCAACAGGAAGGAGCTATGCGGTAGAAAATAACAGGTTGTCAGGGACAAGCATTAATGGGGGCATAATAAAAAATACATTAGTATTTACAATAGCATATAATCGTGGTGAATATGCAGAAGCTACGGTGCAGAAGCTTGCAGAGCTTTATAAAGAATCCTTACAAACAATACTAAGATACTGTAGAGAACAGAAAGAAAATGTAAAAACAGCATCGGATTATTCAACAAGAGATTTGAGTATGTTAGATTTGTTGAAGTTAAAAACTCGTTTTGATACAGTGGATGAAATTAATGATATATATTCGTTAACACCGATGCAGGAAGGAATGCTATACCATAATATAGCAGACAGCAACTCTACGGGCTATGTAATACAGCAGGTATTACGAATGAAAAATGAAGTTGATGAGGGAAAAATTATACAAGCATTAAAGCTGTTAGTAATGCGTTATGACATATTAAGAACGGTTATTGTGCATGAAAAATTGTTAAAACCAAGACAAGTCGTATTAAATTCTAGGGAATTAGAGTATGAGAATATAGACTTATCAGGCTTAAATGAGCAGGAAGGCATTAATAAGCTTGAGGAAATTAAGGCACTAGATGTAAACCGTGGCTTTGATTTACAGAAGGACACACTGCTTCGAATAAAGTACGTAATTCTAGGACAAAACCGTGTAAAAATGATATGGACTTATCACCACATTATTATTGATGGTTGGTGTATGTCATTGCTGTTTGGTGATTTCATAAGATACTATAATGCTTTATGTAGTGGCAGCAGCATGGCTGAAATGCAAAAGCTCATTTCAGGAGAAAAGAAAGGCACACCGGAATATGGAGAATATTTAAAGTGGCTTGAGTCAAAAGAAAAAGAAGATGGAATTGCCTATTGGGATGAACTGTTGTCTGATTATGAAGAAATTGCAGAAATTAAACCATCAGCAAAAGCAGAACGCACAGAAAGTCAAATGGAAAGAGAAGTAATACAGATTTCTAAAGAATTAAGTGCTAGACTGCAACAGACAGCCTCCTCAAATAATCTTACCATTAATACAATAGTAGAAGCAGCGTGGGGCATTGTCCTGCAAAGGTATAACCATACGGATGATATTGTTTTTGGAAAGGTTGTATCGGGAAGAAATGCAGATATAACAGGAATAGAAAATATGGTGGGACTGTTTATAAATGCCATACCTGTACGAGTGAAGTGCTTCGAGGATATGAAGGTAATCGAGTTATTGCAAGAACTAAAAAGGCAGGGAATGGAGAGCGAAAATTATTCCTATTGCTCATTGGCAGAAGTACAGGGACTCACAAGACAAAAAGGTGAATTGATAAAGACACTATATGTATTTGAAAACTATTATATTAATGAAGATAAATTAAAGGGTATGGAAGGTGGACTAGAATTTGAGACGGAGTCGGCAAGAGAGCAGACAAATTATGCTATAACTGTAGCTGCCTACATGGATGAAGCTACCTCTAATCTAAAGCTAATAGGAATGTATAACCCTAATGAATTTGTAGCAGCGGAAATTCATAGAATACTGAGTCGAATTGAGAAGGTGTTACAGGCTTTTGCTGTTCATCCAGAAGGAAAGATAGTAGAAATTGAAACTATAACGGAAACAGAAAAACAACTGATAATCGAAGAGTTTAACAACACATACACAGACTATCCAAGAGATAAAACTGTTGTAGATTTATTTGAAGAGCAGGTGGAAAAAGCACCAAACAGCATAGCGATTATCTTTGAAAACAAGCAGCTTACATATGCAGAATTAAATGAGAAAGCCAATCAATTGGCATGGAAGCTGCGTGAGCTAGGAGTAAAACCGGATAATATAGTGGCATTGGTGACAGAACGCAGCTTTGAGATGATAATAGGAATCTTTGGAATCATGAAAGCAGGCGGAGCATATGTACCGATAGATCCTACTTATCCAGTGGACAGAATTCAATATATGATAAACGATTGTAATCCTAAGGCTATACTGACCTATCAGGCTGAAATAAAAACACAAGTACCGTTGATAAACCTAGCTGACAGTAGGGTTTGGGAAGGCAGCGCTGAAAACCTAGAAAAAGTTAACAAGCCAGGGGATTTAGCATATGTTATTTATACCTCAGGAACAACTGGAACGCCTAAGGGAGTTATGTTAAAGCATTGCGGAGTAGTATGTATGCGAAGTTATCTGCTTGAGCTATATAAGATAGATGAGAAGGATAATGTCCTTCAGTTTGCTAATTATGTATTTGATGCTTCGGTATGGGAAATCACTATATCACTGTTAAATGGAGCTAAATTAGTACTGATACCCAGTGAGACCATAAGAGATATAAGAATATTTAACGAATATGTAAAGGAAAAGAAAATATCAATAACCTTATTGCCACCGCAGTACTATTTACAGACAAATATAGAAGGACTAAAAGTATTGACTACAGGTGGTTCAGCATCAAATCTGGAAACAGTTTGTAAATCACAAAGTAACATGAGATATATAAATGCATATGGACCCACTGAGAATACAGTATTGGCAACTCATTGGGAAAATGAAGGAAACGATAAAATTCCAAACAATATTCCTATAGGAAAGCCAATATCAAATAGTAAGATATACGTTATGAATGGCTCCGATATGTGTGGAGTGGGTATCCCTGGAGAGCTGTGTATTGCAGGAGCTGGACTGGCAAGGGGCTATTTGAATAAACCAGAATTGACAGCTGAAAAATTCATAAATAACCCATTTGGCAAAGGAAAATTGTACCGCTCTGGAGATTTAGTGAGATGGTTATCAGATGGGAATATTGAGTACTTGGGACGTATTGATGAGCAGGTTAAAATAAGAGGCTTTAGAATTGAGCTTGGTGAAATCGAAAACGTTATCAGAAGCTTGGAAAACATAAAGGATATTGCTGTAATATCCAGAGAAGATGCTACAGGGGAAAAAGCCATTTATGCATATTTTGTTGCAGATGAAGAAATAAGCATAGCTACAGTAAAAGATAACCTTAGAAAAGTGTTACCTGAATATATGCTTCCTGCATATATGATGCAGATAGAACACATCCCTGTAACCAGAAGTGGAAAGGCTGATAAGAAAGCTTTGCCAGTAATTGATATAAATATGTTCAGAAGAGAAGGAACCTATGTCGATGCACGAAGCAAATCTGAAAAAAGATTGAAAAATATATGGAACAAAATTCTACAAAATGATACAATTGGCATATATGATAATTTCTTTGAAATTGGCGGAAATTCATTGCTAATTACAAGGATGCTTACACAAATCGACAATTTATATCCTAATGTTTTGAAAGTCGGAGATATATTTGCAAATCCTACCATAGCACAACTTGCTGAACAAATAGAACTAAAAGCTGTAGGAATTATGCAATGTACGCAGACTACCTTTCCAGATAGATTTTTTAATCAAGTGAATAGAGCAGCTTATAATAATCGACTGATGTTTAAAGACGATGGAATTATGTATCAGAAGATGTCAGCGTTACTTGCAAATTGTAAATCTGATTTCGAAGAATTATTGTTATTTGCATATAGCTTTCTTTTACACAATATAACCGGAGAAAAAGAACTTTGCGTTTGTGGTTCATTTGTTAATAAGTATTTTTCATTTAATATTAATGTAGATAACATTGATGATCTAAATGAATTTATGAAATTAGTATCAGCTGAATATTTAAAGGCTAAGAAATATCAAAACGTAAATATAAGAACTAATAGCAAATCAAGAGGCTTATTACCTATATTTTTGTATAAATACAATGGAAATAATTTATATAAGAGTTTTGCAGATTTTGCTATCTCGTTTAATATTGACGATAGAGCAATATATTTAGAAGTAGAAATCATTAACAGGAAGGTATCCGAGAGAAACTTACAGGATTTATTAGATGGATATGTAGTTATATTAAAAACGTTATTCAAATAAGACTTACGAGAAAATAGTAAAAATGAACTTGAGTACCATAGGTGCGATATCTAGGCTTGTCTAGCTGCTATTAAGAAGTATTATGACAAGCTATACAACATAATAAAAAATAAATTCAAGTGTGTGAAAGGGGGATATATTAGCTTAAGTTAGGAATGAGCTAATAGAAAAGTATGGGGAAAAAAGCATTTGTATTTCCGGGACAAGGTTCTCAGTATGTCGGAATGGGGAAAAAACTTTGTGAAAATTTCAAAGTTGCTTCAAATATTTTCGATGAGGCTAGTGAAGCTATATCTGTAGATTTGAAGAAAATGTGCTTCGAAGGCAATGCAGCAGAACTGAAATTGACATTTAATGCTCAACCAGCAATACTTACCACAAGCATCGCAATGTATAAGGTATTTATGGAAGAAGAGGGTATAACCCCAGATATTATGGTAGGTCACAGCTTAGGTGAGATATCAGCGTTAACCTGTGCAGATGCAATAAAGCTCAAAGACGCAGTAAAGCTTGCAAGAAAAAGAGGAGAATTTATGCAGCAAGCAGTTTCTGTAGATATTAGTGCTATGGTAGCTATTTTAAGTAGAGATGTTGAGATGATTGAAAACCTGTGCAAAGAGAATACAGGGGCAAACGGATGTGTAAGTATTTCTAATTATAATTCAAGAACTCAAACAGTTATTTCTGGTGATAAAGAAGCTGTTTTGAGGGTGGAAGCAATTTTAGCAGAAAAGAATATTAAAACAAATCAACTTAATGTAAGCGCACCATTTCACTGCGCTTTAATGAAACCAGCTGCTGAGATGTTTAAGAGTGAGTTAGAACAATACACCTTCTCAGCTCCTATTTATCCAGTCTTGTCAAATGTAACAGCTATGCCTTATAGAAGTGAAAATGACATTATTGATAATTTGACAGCACAAATAGTAATGCCAGTGCAATGGGTTAAGTCAATGCAATACTTGAAGAAAGCTATGATTGCTTATGGAGTTGAATTAGGACCTGGAAATGTATTGAAAAACTTAATGAGAACTAATGTCTCTGATATAAAGTTCTTTGCATATGATAATAAGGATGATGCTGCAAAAGTTAAACAGCATATAAAGAACAGTTATATTCCTTTTATTACTAGGAGCATGGGAATTGCAGTAGCAACAAAAAACAATAACTGGGATGCTGCGGAATATAAAAGAGGAGTTATTGATCCGTACAATAAGGTTAATGAACTCCAGCAAAAGTTAGAAAACGAAGGAAAAACTCCTAGCTTAAAAGAGATGCAACAAGCAATAGACATGTTGATTAGTGTGTTTACGAGCAAAAAAACCTCTTCCGACGAGCAAATAATGAGATTCAAGGAATTATTTAGTGACACTGGAACAGAAAAGCTATTCGAGAATTTTGAATATACAATGTAACAATAAAGTAGCTAAGTTGGGGGGCTCTTAATGGACTTAAATATACTAAAGAATATATACCTTAATACAGCAACTGATGAGAGCGCATATTGTAGTGATGATAGTAGAAATGATATCGCAATAATTGGTATAAATGCTCAGGTTGGAGCTGCTAAAAACACGGAAGAATTTTGGGAAGCTATTTGTCAAGGCTGTGATATGATTAGAGATTTTCCATCGGAAAGATGGAAAGACGCTAATATGCTGAGCTTAACTAAAGCAAATAGAGGACTTGCAGAAGAACCTTTACAATATGGATATTTGGATAGAATAGATTTGTTTGATGCAGAGGTATTTGGTATTTCGCCCAAAGAAGCCGAATTAATGAACCCTTCCCAGCGCATTTTTTTAGAATCAGCATGGTCTGCTTTAGAAGATGCTGGTTATGGAGGAAATCAGTTAAGTGAAAGCTTAACCGGGGTATATGTTGGATGCAATAATATAAGTGACCAATATAACGCAATATCAGAAGATATAGATCCTTATACTTACGGTATTGCGGTATCTGGAAATGTTAACTCGATTATTGCTAGTCGTATTAGTTATTTTCTCAATTTGAAGGGTCCAGCAGTAATATTTGATACAGCATGTTCCTCATCGTTGGTAGCGGTACATTTCGCATGCCAGCAGATAAAAGACGGAGAGATTTCAATGGCGATAGTTGGTGGAATACGCTTAACAACAATACCACCACAGCCATCAAATATACATTTTGGTATCGAATCAACCTCTGGAAGAACTAAGACATTTGATAATAGTGCAGATGGCACAGGCGGTGGTGAGGGCGTCGTAACTATGGTGCTAAAGCCACTGAATCAGGCAGTAATAAATAACGATAATATATACGCTGTTATAAAAGGGAGTAGTATAAATCAAGATGGAGCGTCAGTTGGTATTACAGCACCCAATGCAGCAGCACAAGAGACAGTTATAAGAGCTGCTTGGAAGGATGCCGAGATAGATCCTGAGACTATTTCCTATATAGAGGCTCATGGTACAGCTACAAACCTGGGTGACCCTGTAGAAATAACAGGAATTGAACGAGCTTTCAGGCACTATACGGATAAAATGCAATTCTGTGCAATTGGCTCAGTAAAATCAAATGTAGGACATTTAGATAGCGCAGCTGGTATGACTGGGTTATTAAAAGCTGTATTGATGATGAAATATAAAAAAATTCCACCTACTATACACTATAAAGCACCAAATAAAAAGATTGATTTCATTTTATCTCCAGTTTATGTTAATGACAAATTAAGAGACTGGGAGCGTACAGAAACCCCAAGAAGATGCGGAATAAGTTCTTTTGGAATTAGTGGAACTAATTGCCATCTTATATTAGAGGAAATGCCTAAGCTTTTGTCACAAGACAAAGCGGACAATAAAGAGATAGTGTTCTTAACAGTATCTGCTAAGAATAAAGAAACTGTTATTAGAAGTGTTAAGCAGTATCAAAGCTATTTAAGACATAATCCAGAATGTGACTTTAATGATTTTTGTTATACTGCAAATATTGGTCGTAAACATTATAATTGCAGAGTCGCATTTGTATTAGAATCAAGAGCTGATTTTTTGAATATAATTGTAGACATGGATATATTAAACAATAATGAGTGTAAATATGGTGAGTTTAAAGTAGTAGATGCTTTAGATGCATCAAACGATGGGTATATTTCCTCCGCATTGCAAAAGAAGTTGACTGGAGAAGCCAGTGCAATAATTAAGGATGCTGCTGATTCATATGATAAGCATGAATATAAGGAATTATTATTAAAGGTACTACAATTATATGTACGAGGCGCTGATGTACCATGGGAGCAATTATATAAAAGGGATAGCTTGCATAAAATAAGCATACCAACGTATCCATATAATCATAAGCGTTATTGGGTAGAAAATGCAAAGCAGACATATAATCCCATGCATACGGATAAAGCACCTGCGATTCATCCATTAATTGATACATGTGTGTTAGACACGCATAATATGCAAGTCTACTCGAAAATAATGAGTAATGAAACCTGCTGGGAATTGAAGGAGCATTTGATTAATGGAAACAATGTATTGCCAGGAACAGCTTTTATTGAAATGGCACAGTGCATATGTAGCCGAATATACAAAACGAATCAATTTGAGCTGGAAGATTTATTGTTCCTTGCACCTCTTACATGTAGTGAAAATGAGGTAAGAACGATACACACTATAGTAAAAACCGAGGATAATCATTTAGAAATTGGATGCTATAGTAAGAACAATGAAGAAAGCGAATGGCTTTGCCACGTAGAATTAAAAGCAAAAAAAGAGTGTAAACAGAAAAATTATAACTGTAATATTGAAGAAATTATTAGTGAAAGAGAAGAAGTAGTTTCTAGTGAAAAACTAAATGATTTAACAATAGTTAAAATTGAAGGGGATCATTGGAATAATGTAAGTAAAATTTTCATTAATGATGATGGAATAGTTTTGCAATTTAATGTAAACCAAAATATAGCGCAAGAAAAGAATAAATATTATCTGTATACACCAGTACTAGATTCAGCAATCAATGCCGGTACATATATGGAAAAAAGCCAGTACTTACCGTTTTCGTTCAAAAAAGCAAGATTTTACGAGGAATTACCAAATCAATTTTATAGTTATCTTAAGAAAACCTCAAAAGATAGTGAAAATGATGAGTTTGCAATATTTGATATACTTTTCTGCACGGCAGAAGGTCATATTATTGGTGAGTTAGAAAACTATGTAATAAAAAAGGTACACAATCCAGAAATATTTATGGTTAATAAGAAGATGCAAAAGAATATGTTTTATACAACAGATTGGATTGAGTATCAGGACAAGCATTCGGAAAGCATAAAACATAATATAGAAGCTGAAACAGCGCTTGTTCTATATACATCAGAACAAAAAAGCCAGTCACTTTTACGGCAGCTTAAAGAACGGTTTAAGCTTAACCTTGTAACTGTTGAGATAGCTGAAGAGTATGAGAAGCTAACAGACTCTTCCTACAAAATAAGTAATCAGCTAACAGATTATCTAAAGGTTTTAAAGGATGTTAATAAAGAAAAAATAACACATATAATACAATTGGCGTCATTTAGAAATGTATCAACCAAAGGACAGCAAGAGCTAGAAAACGAGACAAGCCTTCTATTAAAAAGTACTTTTTTTATGGTGAAGGCATTATTAAAAGCAGATATACGTCAAGCTGTAGAATTATTATTATTAACACTTAATGCAACCAATGTTACAGGGGACGAAAAAGTAATCAACCCAATTAATCGTGCACTCATCGGTATGGGCGCATGTATTGAAGAGGAATACAGCAATATAAAAGTTCGTTCTATTGATACTGATGAGAATACTGATATTAATACGATACTAGAAGAGTTAATAACTTCAGAGAATAAGTATTCCGTTGCATATCGAAATAATAAAAAATATATTGAACAGATGAATAATGTACGTTATTCAGAGAAAACAAACCAGCAGGAATTGGAACTCAAAGACAGCGGTACCTATGTAATTGCTGGTGGAGTAGGAGGCATGGGAATTGCCATATCCAAGTATTTACTTGCCGTAAATACTAGTATAAATGTCATATTATTAAATAGAACTTATTCCCAAAAGGACTTTGAAGTATTAATTAAAGGAAGAAACAGTCTATTAAATAATAAAATTGATTCGATACATAAGTTATGGTCTGAAGGAAAAAATGTTGAACTTGTAAAGGCAGACATTTCAAATTATTCATCAATGCAAGATGCTTTAGAGAAGCTTAGAGCAAAGTATGGATCAATAGACGGAGTTATTAATGCAGCCGGAGTTGAAGGTAATGGATTTATAATGAAAAAGGATTGGGCAACGTTTGAGGACGTGTTAAAGCCAAAGATTTATGGAACATGGATATTACATGACTTAACTTTGCATGATGATTTGACCTTCTTTGTTATGTGCTCTTCATTTACTTCAGTATTTGGAGCACCAGGACAAAGTGATTATACAGCAGCAAATGCATACTTAGATAGTTTTACTTATTATCGCAGAAATTATAAATATCCAAGCTTAACCATAAACTGGACTGGCTGGAATGAATCTGGTATGGCTGTCACAAATAAAATCAGTGAGAATGGAAGTTACGTGAAATTTGTTAATGATGCAGAAGGTGCGGTGGCGTTTTCGTATGCATTAAGAACGAATTTACCAAGAGTACTTGTTGGAGAAATTAATAATCAGGTTTTAGTGTTAGAAAAAACTAAATATGAAAGGAAAATTAATTTGCCAGAAGATATTGAAAAAAATGATTCCGATGTTAAAAAGATAAATAAAGAAGGATACAACATTAGTAATATTACAATTAGTGGAAAGAGCTTGGACGAACTTACCGATGTGGAAAAGCAAGTTATTAGTGTATGGGCACAAACACTTAATATAAGTGAAATAGATATATATGACAAGTTCTTTGAATCTGGAGGGAATTCGCTACTAGCATCTTATTTGCAGAAGGAATTAAATAAGGTGTATCCAGGAATAGTTGCAATCACAGATGTATTTATATATTCTACCGTAGTTGAGATTGCAGAATATATAGCTTCTAGCATATATGGGAAAAAAGAGAAGAAAAAAGAAGAAAGAGTAGTAGAAGACGAGCTAGATATTGAGAAGCTAGTTGCACAATTTGTTAATGGAGATATTGACATTGAGGCGATGCTTTAAATATTAAAAGTAATTTAGATAGTTTTCTTAGACATATATAGAACACACAAATTAATTAGCAACAAAATACATGAAATTTGTGTGTTCTATAAACAGTGGAATACATATCGCACTATTTTATATAGGATAAACAAATATATTGTTAAAGGAGTGAATTAAGTGAAAAATGTAAAGAAGAACATTTTGAAACAGCTAGAAAACAAGCTGATATCTCAGGAAGAAGCAGTAGTTTTGTTAAAAGAGTTACAACAAAATGAAACAGCAAAAAATGATGATATAGCAATTATCGGAGCGTCATGTAAACTCCCTATGTCAAACAATACTGAAGAATTTTGGGATAATCTTATTAATGGTAGAAACTGTTTTGTAACAAAACCAATAGAGAAATTGCAGGGCGAAGAATTATTCATGAATCCTTATTACGCAGAATTGTTTGATAGAAAAGCTTTTAAAGAAGAAGATAGGGACATAGAAAAATTTGTTGGTGCATATATTGAGGATTATGATAAATTTGATGCTAATTTCTTTAATATCCCTCCACGAGAAGCTAAGTATATTGATCCACAACAGAGAGTTTTTCTAGAAGCGGCATGGACTGCCATTGAAGATGCTGGTTATAGTATTAATAACATAAAGGATAGCATGACTGGTGTTTTTGTTGGTAGAGACGGAACCAATTCAAATATTTATAAGTATCATACAGAATATGATGCTATGAGTGTAAGCGGAAATTGGGAAGGAATTTTAGCAAGTAGAATAAATTATATTTTTAATTTGAGAGGACCTTCATTTGTTGTTGATACTGCATGCTCCTCTGGGTTAGTAGCAATCCATGAGGCATGTAATGCATTGCGAAACGAAGACTGTGAAATGGCAATAGCAGGTGGAGTATCTATTGGTGCAGGTGGCGTAAATACAGAAGAAATTGATAAAGGTGAGGAAGCTGATGATGAAGAAGCTGTTAGCTCAGTTATATCCGATGATAACAGAGTACGTGCTTTTGACAGCAAAGGCAGTGGTACTGTCTTTGGTGAAGGTGTCGTAGCATTTCTGTTGAAGCCACTTAAGAAAGCTATAAAAGACAAAGACAATATTTATGGTATTATTCGTGGTAGCTCAATTAATAGTGATGGTGCTTCCAATGGTCTTACTGCACCAAACCCTGTTGCACAAGAAGCAGTTATTGTTGATGCATGGAAAAGAGCAAAGATTAAAGCTGAAGACGTAAGTTACATAGAATCACATGGAACAGGGACTCTTTTGGGAGACCCAATTGAGATTCTTGGACTGAAAAATGCATTTTCTAGATATACCGATAGAAAGCAGTTCTGTGGTATTGGATCAGTAAAGACAAATATCGGTCACACGGTAGGAGCAGCAGGCTGTGCTAACGTTTTAAAGGTTGTGCTTGCTATGAAGAATAATATGATACCACCGAGCTTGAATTTTGAAGAACCAAATCCACATATCAACTTTGTTGATTCTCCAATATATGTTGTAGATAAACCAACAGAATGGAAGCATGGTGAACGTGCAAGGATAGCGGGGATTAGTGCATTTGGCTTTAGTGGGACAAACTGTCACTTAATTGTTGAGGAGCCTGGTGTATATGCAGATGAGAGAAAAGCTTCTAATAGAAGTAATATTCTCACGTTATCTGCAAAGACAGAAACCGCAATGGCTAACACTATTAAGAATTATAATATCTTCTTACAAAATAAAGAGAATATGAATATTGATGATGTATGCTTCACTGCAAATACAGGAAGAGGACATTATGAGTATCGTGTTGCTCTAATAGTCAATAGCTTCGAGGATTTGAAGAATAAAATCGCACATTTGATTAATGACGGAATTAGAAGTATAGAAAGTGAACAGATTTATTATAACAAAAGTCATGTAGTATCAGATAAAAGGAAACAGCGAGCTGACGGAGAAATATCAGGAAGCGAAGTTAGAGATATTACAATGAGAGCTAAGAATATTGTGGATACAATAAGTGAAAAACAAAATATTACAGAGGATCAAAATTATTTACAGGATATATGTAAGCTGTATGTAAGTGGAGCAGATGTTCAGTGGAGTTTATTATATAAAAACGAAGATGTTAAAAGAGTTCCATTGCCAACATATCCATTTGACAGAACACCTTACTGGGGTGAAAAGAGAGTATCTAAAATTAAAGATATTTCTGTTGCTAATGCAAGTGGAAATATTCATCCTTTAGTTGAAAAATGTCTTGTTGAATCAATGACACAGAGCATTTATTTAGTTAACTTCAGCTTGAAGAAGCATTGGCCACTTCAAGAACATATAATAATGGGTAGAAACATAGTGTCTGGTACGACATATATTGAAATTTTAAAGGAAGCATATAGACAATATTATAACTCAGATAATATTTTATTTGAAAATATAGTGTTCCTTCTTCCTTTAGAAGTTACTTCAGAAGATGAGGATATCGAAACACACATTATTATAACAAAAGAGAACCAAGGGGACTCATTCCTAGTAGCAAGCAAGCATTATGATGAAAATGGTGATGTTATTTGGAAAGAGCATGTTAAAGGCGATGCTCACATGCATAATGACCAAGTTGATAAAATGTCCAATATGGATGAAATAAGTAGCGCAAGCAACGTAGAAGAGTTTGGCGTTGTAAAGGTTTCTAGCTTTGGTGATAGATGGAACTGTGTAGAAAAGAATTTCAGGGTTACAGATAGTGATAATAGTGTTTTCTACTCATTTATTAAATTGCCAGATAAGTATTCAAATGACTTAAAAGGCTATAACTATCATCCAGGAATGCTTGATGATGCGATCAACATGGTAACCTTCCAAATTTTCACAGGAACAGATTTCTACCTTCCATTTTCATATAAGAATATGAAAATATTTAAGAATCTGCCAAGACGTTTCTACAGTAAAATTGTGAAGATAAATAAGGGTAGCGACTCTGAGGTTTTAACATTTAATATTAGCCTTGTTGATGAAGATGGTAACGTTCTTGCATTAATAGAAGAATGTGCTGTAAAGAAGGTTAACAGATTTAACAACTATATAGCGAGCTCTTATTACGGTGTTAAGTGGGAACGCCAATCCGCAGAAGAGCAAGGCAAGTCTATTCCAAATGGAAATGTCTTGATTATAAAGGATAAATCAGGCGTGGCCGATGTATTATCAAATACTATAAAATGCAATGATAATAAATTATTCTATGTATCATACGAGGATAAATATCTTAAGCTTGATGACACTCACTATATAATTAGTGGAGCTGAGGAAGATTATCAAAAGCTTCTTGATGATATAGGGGTTAAGAGCTTCTCGAAGGTATATCATTTGGGAACTATTGATTTTGCTAAGAAGGATTTTGAAATTGAAGAGTATTCTTCAGAAATGAAAAAAGGCTTATACAGCTTAGTATATCTAACAAAAACATTTATGAAGCAAATAAAAGGTAACGTTGATTTTGTATTGTTATCTGAGAATGCGCACAATGTAAATGGAGAAGAGGAATATATTAAGCCAGCAAATGCATCATTTTTATCAATAGCCAAAACATTGTTACATGAATGTCCGGGCTTTACATATAGATGTGTTGATTTTGATTCTTTGACAGAAAAGAATACTATAATTGGTGAAGTATTAAGAAGCAATGATAACACATTCCGTGTAGCATTTAGAAACAATGTACGTTATACAGAAATTTTGAGTACTATTGACACAACAAAAGCGAAAAAGAAAAATGTAGAGTTAAAAACAGATGGTATTTATCTGATTACAGGAGGTACAGGTGGCTTAGGACTTGAGGTAGCTTTGAATTTCTCAGAATTCAGTGCATGTAATATCTGTTTGTTAGGAAGAAGCAAAGTGCCTGGACGTACTGAGTGGGAAGGCATATTAGAAAAGAATGAGAACAAGAAATTATGCAACTTAATTCGTGGTTTACAGAAGCTTGAAGCAAATGGATGTAATATTGTCATAAAAAATGGTAGTGTAAGTAATTATGAAGAGATGAGTAAAATCATTGATGAATTGAAGAATGAATATGGAAGAATTATAGGTCTTGTTCATTGTGCAGGTGTTGCCGGAGACGGATTTATTTACAAAAAGCCAATGGAGGTATTTGACAATACAATCAATCCCAAAATTTATGGAACGGTAATTCTTGATAAATTGACCAGAGATCAGAAGCTGGAGTTCTTCATAATGTTTTCTTCAATGCAAACTTTATTTGGTGGTCCTGGACAAGGTGACTATACGGCAGCTAATGCATTCCTTGATTCCTATGCACCATTTTTAAATAAAAATGGAGTAGATGCACAGGCAATTAATTGGCCAGGCTGGAGTGAAACAGGAATGGCTGCTGATTATAACGTTTCAGAGGCAGTAACATTCTTTAAGTCCTTAAATACACAGACCGCAATTAGTACATTTAATAATATTATTAGAACAGACTTAAGCAATGTAGTACCTGGTAAAATAAGCTTTGAATTTTTATCACGAATAGGGGAAGAAAACCTACCGTTAAAACTATCTGCAAAGCTACAAAGAGACTTGAAGAGATATCAAAGTAAAAACGAGAGTCAAAATGTTGAAGAGACAAGAACAATGATTAGCTCAGAAGATTTAGTAATCTTAGGAAAGAGCGATGAAGAGTTCACAGAGATAGAAAAACAAGCAGCTTATATTTACGCAGTAGTATTAAACTTAAAGGAAATTGATATTTATGAAAGCTTTAGTTCCTTAGGTGGAGATTCCATTATAGCGACTGAAGTATTGAAGGTTTTAAATCATCAATTTAATGGAGTATTAAATATATCTGATATGTTCACATATTCCTGTGTTGAAGAAATGGCTGCATATATTAGTTCGTTACTTAATACGAGTACGAAGGAAGAAAAAAAAGAAGGATATAATGATATTATGCAAAAATTTGAGTCAGGAGACATTGATATTAATTCAATGATTGACTATTTCGATGATAAAAAATAACTAAAATGATAGGATCATCCTCTAGCATTATATTTCAAACTAGAGGATGGTATATCATACAATAGAAGGAGGAAAAATTGAAGGTTGCAGTAGTATTTCCTAATGAAGATTCCTTTTATAGAAAAATGGGAATGGAAATTTATGAAAATTTTGAAGAAATGAAGGTTGTTTTTTCGGAGTGTGAAAAATTAACTGGCTTAAATTTGGCTGATGCTCTTATATACGAAAATAGTGAACATGATTGGGACGAGTTATCCAAAAAAATAGCGGTTATGGCTGTTGGAGTAGGCTATTATCAAGTATTCCAGAAAACATATGGAATAGAGCCACAGCTGTTTATTGGACAAGGGATAGGATATCTTACTGCATTAGTTTGCATGAATGTTATCAGTCTTCGTACTGCAATAAAAATTTTGAATGATAAAAAGTGCAGTGAAGTGTTTGTTAAAGATCCATTATGTGATATAATTTCAATCTCTGGAAATGGTGCTACAAAACTGAAAAAAGAGATATGTGAAGAAATGTATCTTTGTGCAAACCGACCTGTTAATATTAAAGAATATCCGTTTTGGATAACAAAATATAATTTAGACGTTCTGTTAGAAATTGGACCTAATAATATCTTGGTGCAGCAAATACAAAATGAGAAAAATGAAATTACATATGGATATCTTGATACCATAGTTAGTCATAATCATGTTCTAGATAATTTTATTGACAAGAAGTATAATAATACAATATATGGTATTATGCGGATTTTAGGCATTATATTTAGTACACAAAACCTAAACACTACCACTGAAAACTATGATGAAATATTAGAAGCATATAATTATGCAAAGTCAATTGTGGACAAGTTTAATTTTGCAAAAATAAAAAATGAAGAAATTACTATTACAGAAGAAGAATATAAAAACTGTATAAAATGCTTGAAAAGTAATTTTATTTATAAGAACACACCAAAACAAGAAATAGAAAAACGAATTAAAATGCTTGAAAGCGAGACATTATTGCAATTAAAACCATATTTTATTGATCTATATAAGTAGAAAATATTTCTAATGAATGTAAGGTGATTAATTTGGCTAATACAAAGCGTATTTCAAAATATATTTTGCAAGAATTAAAGGAGGGAAATATTAGCAAAGATACAGCTATTAGTTTGGTAAAACAACTAAATGAAAAAGAGGATATAGCAATCATAGGAATGGCCTGTAGATTTAATGATACAGATGATTATAATGATTTATGGGATTTCATGGCCAATAAAAAGAGCAGCGTTGAAAGATGTCAAGGAAAGAGAATTCAATTAATAAAGCCAAATTTGCCGTATGTAGCTACAGATAAAATAGAGAAATATTGTAAAGGCGGTTATTTTAAAAATATTGATGAGTTCGATCACAAATTTTTCTCGTTTTCAAAAAATGATGCGGATTTATTATATCCTGGAATTCGTATTGCACTGGAAGCCGGTTATAGAGCATTAGAGGATGCGGGGTATCTAGGAGAAAGACTTAAAGATAATCGCACAGGAGTATATATTGGAAATAATTTTACCAAAGATACTATATTTTCATATATGAATGTGTGTTTACAAAATACGAATTACACTGCTCCATTTGAAGCTATGCTAAATAATTGGTCTAGTGGAATTGCAACACGTATATCAAATTATTTTAATTTAAAAGGACCGTGCTATACAGTAGATGCTAGTTGTCCTTCTTCGATGGTTGCAATTGTAAATGCATGTAATGCAATAAAGCAAAATCTTTGTACTACAGCATTAGCAGGAGGAATGCATTTTGATATGTCTCCGGTGAAGTTATTTAGCAATCAAGGTTGGGTTTTTAGCCATCCAGATAATGTTGTCACTAAATTATTTGACAATAACTCAAAGGGATCATATCAAGGCGAAGGCTTCGGAATTGTATTATTAAAATCTTTAAGCAAAGCCCTAGAGGATGGCGATCATATACATGCTGTTATATGTGGTACAGGACATAATAATAATGGTAGCAATGGAGAATATGCTCAGAGTAGTGTTGAAGATATAAAGAAGGTTGTTATTGAAACCGTAAGAGAAGCAGAGATTGATGTAACAGATATTGGTTTTATGATGGGTGAAGGATATCTGAATAAAATGGAGGAAGGCTTGGAAGTATCTGGCTTAATTGAAGGCTTGAATCATTTTACAAACAGGCGGCAATTTTGTGCGTTTGGTGGAAATACGGCTAACCTAGGTTATCTACAATCAGCGGTAGGTATTTTTAATACTTTGATAGGAGCATTAGCTCTTGAAAATAAGACCATTCCACCACTTTTACATTTTACATCGCCAACAGACATGATAAATGTCTGCAAGTCTCCATTTTATTTTAATGATATATGTAAAGAATGGGATTGTGCAGAAGAGAAAACCCGTTATGCAGCAAATTATACATATGGTTTTGGCGGAACAAACATGCTGTTAATTATGAGAGAGGCACCAAAGCAACAGGTCTTTGATAAGATTGAAAGGGAGGAATTATTTGTTTTGTCAGCAAAAACAAAATATTCAATGGAAAGAAATATTAAAGCCTATATTGAATTTCTGTCTTCTGACTCACAATATAATTTGTCTGAAATTTGCTACAATGCATGTATAAGAAGAAAATTGTTCACAGAGTATAGACTTGCTATTTATGCAAAAGATTCGGAAGATCTATTGAAGAAGTTAAAACTATTTGATGAGACAAGCGTATGTAATAGTGAAGTGTTTTATGAAGAGCATATATCTGACCAAAAGAAGAAAATTCGTTATGAATCACCTGAAAACAAAGATAAGTTGACTATAGGAAAAGAGTTCTGTAGCGGGAGTAATTTTGAGTATTCTAAATTATTCGAGGGTCTTAATATTGGATTCTGTAAGCTTCCACGATATGTATTTGATAAACAAAGCTGTTGGTGTCATAAGCAAAAGCGTAAAAAGAGATTCGCATTTAGATAACGTATGGATTAGTAACAAAATTCTAAGGAAAGGTGATAAGCTGTATTAGCTATATCGAAGAGAGTAAATCGTATGAGAACTATTAAATTATTTTGTATACCTTATTCAGGCGGAACAGCCTCTATATATCAAAAGTGGAAAAAATCTCTTTCAAGCAATATACAAGTATGTCCAATAGAATTAGCTGGGCGTGGAAAGAGAATTCTAGAACCACTTTATGATAATGCAGATGAAGCTGCAGAAGATATTGCATCAATTATTTTAGCACGACTTGAAAAAGATGATATTTATGCTATTTGGGGTCACAGTATGGGTTCGTTACTTGCATATGAAGTATATTATAAATTGCTGAAAAAAGAGATACAGCCTCCATGCCACATGTTTTTTTCTGGTAGGAAAGCTCCACATAATATGGAGGGAAAAACATCTTATTATCTTTTGTCCGATGATGATTTTTTAGAAGTTGTTAATTGCTATGGTGGAGGTACGAAGGCTGTAATGGAAAATAACGAACTTAGAAAATTATTTGTGCCCATATTAAGATCAGACTTTAAGGTGAGTGAAACTTATATTCACAAATCAAAAGATACAAAAATCCTTTGTGATATGACAGTAATTAATGGAGAAAGCGACTTGAGTGTGCGAGGCTTCGATATGAGTGAGTGGAGCACTTGTACAGAGAAAAAGTGTGATATCAAGATGGTAGCTGGAAATCATTTTTTCCTTTTGAAAATTGCGTTCCTATCACAGATATGTTGAATCATTTGTTTGAAATTTAAGCTAAATAGAACGCACAAATTAACTAGCAACAAAATACATGACTTATTTTTATGTATTTTATGTAAATCAGTGAAATATGGCTTGAGAACTATGAGAGTAGTATTTGATATAGAAATTGTGTTTTATGAAGCATATGCTTTTTAAAACTCAAAATATATAAGCAATTGTGTAATTAGTTTAATAAATTCAGAACTATATTATTCAAGTGAGTGCTGATAAACAGTTGCTTTACTTAAGAAGGAGGACAATATATGATAATTGAAGTTAACAATTTGGTCAAAAAGTATAAGGGCGTAGTAGCTGTAGATGGAGTGAGCCTTGCCATTGAAGAGGGCGAAATATTTGGATTATTAGGCACCAAATGGTGCAGGTAAGACAACGACGATAAATGCATTGTTAGGCTTAGTTCAAACAAATAGTGGAACTGTTAATATTTGTGGCAAAAACTTTAATCGTAATTCTAGAGAAGTTAAAAGTAAGATGGGATATGTGCCACAGGATTTCGCTTTTTTGAAGAATTAAGTGCAGTTGACAATGTTACATATTGGGGTAGATTGTACGGTTTAAGAGGAGAAGCATTGAAAAATGCGGTGAAAGAGGCTCTAGATTTTACTGGATTATGGGATAGAAGAAAAGGAAAGTCAAAAAGTTTTTCAGGAGGAATGAAGAGACGTTTAAACATAGCATGTGCAATTGTACATAAGCCACAGATTCTTCTTATGGATGAGCCTACAGTAGGCGTTGATCCACAGTCACGTAATAATATACTTGAAGCTATAAAGACACTAAATAAAAATGGAACTACAGTAATTTACACATCGCACTATATGGAAGAAATAGAAGCTATATGTAATCGTGTGGCAATTATGGATTTTGGTAAGATTATAGCAATTGGCACAATAGACGAGTTGATAGATTCTAATTTGAATGAAAAGCTAATGAGTGTAGAATTTACAAGTGATACAGACGAAACAATAAAAACCATTCAAGGCATGAAAGGTATCATTAGCGTAGAGAAAAAAGGAGAAGCAGTTCAAATTAAATTTGAAAACGATGAAGATTTTACAATGTTATTGCATAATTTGGTTAAGTCAAATATGAACATAAAAGGATTGACATTGGAAAAACCAAATTTAGAATCAGTTTTCTTAAAATTGACCGGTAAAAAACTGCGAGATGAATAATAACTTAGAGAGTATTTATTGCTGTTAATAGTTATTAAGTCTATTTAAAAGCGAAAGGAATAAAATATTAATGAATATTCTATATCAGATTTTTTATTCAGCGAAAAGAGTAATAGTGGATATTAAGCCATTATTAATTAGAATGATTAGTTTTATAGTAATTATTTTGATTTTAGGTTCTGCATTTAGTAACGCTTTTGAAGTGACCTCATTGGATATCATTAAAGTCGTATATTATAGTGAGGATGCAGGCAAAAACGGCGAAGCGTTTATGGACACGTTAATAGAGGTAGATTCCATAAAGGAAATGGTTGAATTCAAGGAAGCTTCATCTTTTAAGGATGGAGAGGACTTAGTGAATAGTGGAAAAGCGGGTGCGTTTATTTATATACCAAAGGATTATACTGAACAATTAGCTTCTAAGGAAGACAGCGGCACTATTGAGGTATATTGTAAAAAGTACTCAGGTGTAAATGCTACCGTTATAGAATCTGTATTAGATAGTTTTATTAATGGCATGAATACAGCATGGGTTGTATATGACATGACTGGAACTATAGAAAACTTAGATTTTTCTACAACGGATAGTTTGAAAACAGAACCAGTATCTGATTCAAACTCTACGACAGCTATGGGATATTATGCTGTATCAATGCTTCTAATGCTTATTCTATACGGATCAGAATATGGCTGCTACGGTATTAGTGAGGATTATATAGGAGTATTAGGAGATAGAATCAAGCTATCCCCTATCAAGCCATATCAACAGTATATAGGTAAAATAATTGGGTTTTCTCTAGCAACCTTTTTACAGGCTAGTTTCTTAATTTTATTTACTAAATTTGTATATGGTGTATCGTGGGGTAACAATTACATATTGCTCCTATTAGTAGTATTAACATATTCATTCTTAGCAAATACATTAGGCGCAATGTTTATTGCAATAACTAGGGATTTAAAGAAAGCCGGTTCCTTGGTATCTATCTCAGTCATAGGATTTACATTTTTAGCAGGAGGATTTGTTATAGGGAATTTTGGAACTTTAGAGAAATTCTCCCCGAGTTACTATGCTAAGACAGCTATATTTAACATTGTATATAACGGATACAATAATATCACATTAAAATATGTTGGAATTATGTGGGGAATTATCCTTGCGATTACAATTGTTAGTGTTATGGCTGCAAGGAGGAAAAGAGCATGACAATATTAAAAAATAATTTAAAAAGAATATTTGGAAGAAAAGTAAATATTCTTTTTATGTTGGTAATTCCTATTGTAGTAAATATATTTATAATATCAGCTTCTACGGGTGAAGCGAAGTGGAATTTAGGGATTTCAGATAAAGATAATACACAGTTTACGCAAGAATTTATAGCTTTGATGAAAGAAGACTGTAATATTATTACATTAACTGAAGAAGATGATGTGTCAAGTATGATTCTAAATCGTAAAATTGATTGCTCATTTATTTTTGAAGATGGATTTACAGATGATTTAATTGCAGGAAAAGATGTACAAGTTAAGAGCCATATATTAGACGGTACTAATCAAACAGGACCTATTCAGATTAGAGTAGCTAGTTATATTACAGCGGCTAAAGAAATAGCAAAAGTATCAAATAATAATGCTATTGCTTTCTATGAAGGAATGGAAAAGTACAAGGAAAGTAAGTATAGTGCAGAATATAAGAATTTTGATTCAAGCTATAAAGAAGATATAAACACAGCAGTATCTTCTTTAGGATATATGGCATTTGCTATGCTATTCCTTATAACTTTTTCTACAGGACTTCTATTAGAAGATAAGTTATCTGGAGTATTTGATAGAATAGCAACTACTCCATTAAGAGCATCTAGTTATTATACTCAGCATTTACTTAGCTATTTTATTGTAGCGGCGATTCAAGTAGTAGTAGTTATCAATGTTTTACCTTCGGTAGTAAAAGTGAGTTACGGAAATTCCGTTATGGATGTTTTGAATGTAATTATTGTTAGTTGTTGTTTTGCTTTGGTTTGTATTGCCATTGGATTAACTATCAATAGATTTTCAAAAAATTCATTATCGGCTAGTGCATCAAATACATTAGTTGATTTACCAATGTTAATGATTGGTGGATGTTTATGGCCAAAAGAAGTTATGCCAGATTATTTACAAAAGCTAAGTGATTTTATGCCAACCGCATGGTTTATGCGTGCTGGTGAGACTGTTATCAGCGGTGGAAGTTTATGGGATGCTAAGAACGAATTATTATATATGTTAGGATTTGTAATAATTTTATTAGTCATATCGTTTACTGTAAAGACAGAGAAAGTAAAATAAGAAGTTGGCTCTACACCAATTGTTGGGGTGACTCGACAGAATAAAAAGAAGTGAAGGGGTTATTACACATAGTTGTGCAATAACCCCTTTAATTTCTAGTATTTTAAGCTCTCTACTTCTACATGTTTTAATATGCCTTAGCTAAATATACAACATGCTTTGCTTCTCCACCACATATCATGCACTTATCTCCAACAGGTGTCTGGTTAAAAGGCATACATCTGATTGTAGCATTTGTATCTTCCTTTAGCTTATCTTCACATTCTCTGCAACCGCACCACATAGTTTTTACAAAGCCTTGCTTTTCTGCCATTATAGTTTTGAATTCTTCATAGTCAGTTGTTGTATAAGTCTTGTCTTCCCTATTCTTAAGAGCTTTGTTAAACATTGTTGTGTGTACATCATCTAAAAGTTCTGCTATAGTTTCATTTATGTTATCCATTGGTGCTGTAAACTTTTCTAGTGTATCTCTTCTAAACAGCGTTACTTGATTTTGTTCTATATCCTTTGGACCATTTCCAGTCTTACAGGTACACCCTTCATTTCCCACTCATTGAACTTCCAGCCTGGGCTATAGTTTTCTCTGTTGTCCAGCTCTATTCTGAAATCCTTCTGAAGCAGTGCTTTTAGCTCATAAGCTTTATCAAGGACACCTTCCTTATGCGAAGCAATTGGAACTATAACAACTTGAGTTGGAGCGATTCTTGGAGGCATTACTAAGCCTCTATTGTCTCCATGAACCATTATGATACCTCCGATAAGCCTTGTAGATATACCCCATGAGGTAGACCAACCATATTTCAGCTCACCATCTTTATCTAAGTATTTAATATCAAACATCTTAGAGAAATGCTGTCCCAAGTTATGAGAGGTTCCTGCTTGAAGAGCTTTTCCATCATGCATCATAGCTTCCATAGTGTAAGTTCTGTCTGCTCCAGCAAACTTTTCCTTTTCACTCTTTTGACCTAACATTACAGGCATAGCTAGTTCATCCTCTGCCACCTGTCTATATATCTCAAGCATTTGCATAGTCTCTTCTTGTGCTTCCTCTGTTGTAGCATGAACTGTGTGACCCTCCTGCCATAAGAACTCAGATGTTCTTAAGAAAGGTCTTGTGGTCTTTTCCCATCTTACAACATTGCACCATTGATTTATAAGCACTGGCAAGTCTCTGTAGGATTGCACCCACTTAGAATACATGCTGCAAATTATTGTCTCTGATGTAGGTCTTATGAATAGTCTTTCTGCAAGCTTCTCATTTCCACCATGAGTTACCCAAAGCACCTCTGGAGCAAAGCCCTCAAAGTGATCTGCTTCCTTTTGTAAATAGCTTTCTGGTATTAATAGTGGGAAGTAGGCATTCTTATGTCCTGTTTCCTTAAAGCGTCTGTCTGTAACTCTTTGTATACCTTCCCATATGCCATATCCATAAGGCTTGATAACCATACAGCCCTTTACAGGTGCATAGTCAACCAAATCAGTCTTTAGTATTACATCTGTATACCACTGTGAAAAATCTTCTTCCATTGAAGTTATTTCTTTTACAAACTCCTGTTTCTTGTTCTTTCCCATAAAAATCTCTCCTTTTATTATATTGTGTATTATTTCCAAACAAAAAAGCCTTCATCCCCAAAAACAAGGGACGAAGGCATAATTCCGTGGTACCACCCTAATTGAACAGCTTATATACTACTAAGCTAATCCTCTTAAACACCCATAACGCAGGCATGCGTCAGACTTCTCGTCTGCAAGCTCAGAGGTTGGGTTCATATAAAATAAGTCCAAAAGACCTTTCAGCCGATGGGTCTTTCTCTCTGTAGACATCTCTTCTATTACTATTCCTCGTCGTAGCTATATTGTTAAGTTAAATTATATTATAACCAATACTATTTATGATGTCAATAATGAGAAAATTATAAATTTAATGCTTATGATTCATTTATGATAATGTCTTAGTGTATCCACAGTTTTGCAGCAACTTTGGAATTAGTTTAACCCGAAACCATTGATTTTGTTAATGGTTTCGGGAATATTTTTTTAAATTTGTTGTCATATTTTACTAGCGCTTTATGTCGTTTTGTGGTATAATTAGTATTATACGCATGGAGATGATTTTTATGTATTTAAAAAGAACACCTTCCACTAATGGGCGGGTTCGCCTTTCCATTGTAGACAGTTACTATGATAAAGAAAAAAAGTGCTCTCGCCAAATAACCGTTGAATCTTTAGGGTTTCTTGATGAATTAGAAAAGGAATATGATGATCCAATTGCTTTCTTCACTGCACGTGTTGAACAGTTAAAAGAAGATAAAAAGCTTAAGAAATCTCCAATAACTTTTGTTTTCCATGATAGTGATAGTATTGAAAGTGATGCCACCTTGCGTAAAAATTTCGGTTACACAGCTTTAAGCAAAATCTATCACGAGCTTGGTATCCATACCTTCCTCACCAATAGGCAGCGCCACACTAAGAATGAGTTCGATGCTGACACCATAATGAAGCTTCTTGTTTATTCAAGACTTCTTAGACCTGCATCTAAAAAGAAAACCTTTGAAGATAGAAATTGGTTCTTCGAAAAAATTGATTATTCTATTGATGATGTATATCGTTGCCTCACCTTTTTAACCAAACATAAAGAAAATCTCCAGTATTGGATCAATGATAAAATTAAAGAGCTCTATGGAAGAGATACAAGTCTAATTTACTATGATGTGACCAATTACTACTTCGAAACAGACAAGACTGACGATTTTAAAAAGAAAGGTGTTTCCAAAGAACATAGACCTAATCCTATTGTACAAATGGGTTTGTTTATGGATAACAAGGGACTCCCCATAACCTATGAGTTGTTTCCTGGGAATACCAACGATTGCTTGACATATCGCCCTAACTTTGCTCGTATCAAGAAGGAATACAATCTTGGAAGAGTAATAACAGTTGCAGATAAAGGCATGACCACTGGAGACAACATCTGGTACACTATTAACACACCTACAAAAGATGGTTATGTGTTCAGTATGTCTGTTCGTGGGGCTGACAAAGAATTGAAGGAGTATGTGCTGGACGAAAAGGGCTATCAATGGCTCAGTGAAGAATATAAAAGAAAATCAAGACTCTACCCAAGAACAATCCAAGTAACGGCTGCTGATGGAAAGAAACTAAAAAAGGTCATTCATGAAAAACAAGTAGTGTTCTACAGCGAAAAGTATGCAGTACGCGCTAGGTCTGACCGTGCTACCGCCATAGCCAAGGCACAGGACTTGATAGCGAACCCTGGTTCATATACTAGAGCCACCTCCTATGGAGCTGCAAAATATGTAAAAAATATTAATTTCAACGAGGAAACTGGTGAGATTTTGAGTTCAACACAAGTTCTCGGACTGGACATTGAAAAGCTTAGAGAAGAGGAAGCTTTGGATGGTTACTATATAATTGTCACCAGCGAGTACAAAGAGTCCGACGACAAAATTATTGATATCTATCGAGGATTGTGGCGAATCGAAGAATCTTTTCGAGTAACCAAAAGCGACCTTGAGGCTAGGCCTGTATTTGTCTCAAGTAAAGATCATATTGAAGCACATTTCTTAATTTGCTTCGTATCTCTAGTAATTGCAAGAATTCTTGAGATGAAAACAGATCACAAATATAGTATAACAAAGCTATTGGAAGCATTGGCAAAAGCTGAATGCAGCCATGTTCAGCAGAATTATTATATATTTGATTGTTTTAATGATATATTAAGAGAAATTGGTGCTGTTTCAAACATAGATTATTCTAAAAAGCTACGAAGCTTAGGCGAAATTAAAAAAATTTTAGCAGCTACGAAAAAATGATTTGTAACGCTATGATTTTCTGATGAAAATCAAAACCCGCTAGCCTTTGTATTTACTAGGCTAACGGGTGCTTTTTACTCTTTTTTGCTGCAAAACTCAGGTTATGATGTCAATAATGAGAAAATTATAAATTTAATGCTTATGATTCATTTATGATAATGTCTTAGTGTATCACAAATGATTATGTCCCACTATAAATTGTTACAGAACCTGCCCAGATTATACTACAAAGCAGTGCAGTATCCTCAGTCGTTATCCATATGTGTGTAATGGTTGTAGCAGAACAATAGTATGCCATATAGAAAAATATCATTATCGTGCAAAAGTAGCTGATGCAAACTATAGAGAGCTACTAAAGTCGTCAAGAGAAGGGTTAGATATTACTCCAGGGGAACTGAATCAACTGGATAGCCTAATATCTCCGCTAATACTAAAAGGTCAATCTATTTCACATGTGTATGAGAATCACAAAACAGAAATCAGTTGTTCAGAGAGAACGCTATATAAGTATTTTGACTATAATGTTTTTACAGCTAGAAATATTGATCTTCCAAGAAAGGTGAAGTATAAATCTCGTAAGAAAGCATCGTTTCCTAAACAGGTTCCCACTCATCGTTTAGGAAGAACATATGATGAGTTTAGTGCTTTTCTTTTGGAGGCTTGCACACAAAAATGTGTTAAGGAAGCTATAGACGACATTTATGAAAGACTTGGTGCTGACGTTTTTAAGAGAACCTTTTCAGTAATACTGACCGATAATGGTTCGGAGTTTAAAGCTCCAGAGCTTCTTGAGTACGACGACTGTGGAAAGCAACGAACTAAGCTATTTTATTGTAATCCTATGGCATCATATCAGAAGCCACATATTGAAAAGAATCATGAATATATACGTTACATATTACCCAAAGGGAAATCCTTTGATAAACTCACTCAGGAGCAAGTAACGCTTATGATGAATCACATAAACAGTACAGCAAGGGCTAGCCGAAACGGTTGTAGTCCATTCCAGCTAGCCCAGATGCTGCTGGATAATGTGCTGATAGAAGAACTTTCATTAAAGCTTATATCAGCAGATGAAGTTCATCTAAAACCAGCACTTCTAAAAAAATAGAATAACGAAAATATGGACGGATATCGACGGAATTTAATCTTGCATAAAGATGGTCAGCGGAAGTTACTCAAACAATGTCCTTCCGGTGGCTTGTTAATCCTGCACAAAATCTGATAAATTTCCGTTATCTGCTATAAATATATACCTTTTTTGATGTTTTTGCTAGTATAAATATATAGAAAAAACGGCACTTACTCCTTCACGCTCAACGTGTTGAAAAAAGCGGAAGTTACAATTTCAATTAACGTTTTTAAAATTTATGCATAGCCTCTTTTATTTAAGAAAACTCTAGAGATTGACCAGTAAGTTTACTCATATAATCCTGCATCGACAAATCCATAGTAGGTGTAGGTATAATCATTATCACCGTAGTTTTCTATTTGAATTTTTAGTTTGATAACACCAGTAGTATCTACACTAACATCAATTGGCAACGTGCCAGCAGTCATTGTGGGACTTGTATATAAAAGTATATCATCTCCATAGATTTTAAGATAAGTTTCATAATTACTATTTCGAGTATCATAGTGCAAGACAAATTTTCCATTTAGTTTCGAATATTTTTGATTAATGAGATACTCAGTGTATTGCCAGTTATTATCTTTATATATTGTATCGTACATTGAATATATGATTCCATTGCTATAGTTCTGTCCAGTTGAATCTTTATCTTTCTCTGTATTCCAATATTCCCAATTTGTGCCATATTCACTTGATGTTTGAAAATTAAAATAGTCAAGGGAATCCAAATATACACTTGGTTTAGTTGAATTATATTTGCCTATATAAGCACTATTGTTTTTACCATCCCATGTGACTGATTTTCCTATAGCTTGTCCGATTGCTCTTAACGGTAGATAAATAGTACCATTATAATTTATTGGTTCCACAACATTCCCAGTTGCATCCTTAGGATTTACTAAACTTCCATCTACATAAATTTTATATTTGTTTGTAAATACTTTAATAGTTTTTTCGATTGGAGTAGCAAATATAGTTGAAGTTAATAGTGTAGCTATTATAAATCCAGCTATAAAACTTTTTACTTTAAATTGTCTGAACATTCAAATCCTCCCTGTAATTATTAATATATACATAATATTCTACATTATATATAATATTCCTCTATAAATCTAAGAAGCATATAAAAAAGCACTATCAATATAATAGTGCCTTTTCCTTCATATAGAAGCTATTCTATTATCCCGAATCTCGTCTAGTGTCATATTCTCTAGCTTCATTGCCTTTAGTGCAATGTCATTTCTATTTATTATGCCCTTATCAATAAGCAGTTCAATTATGCTTGCTATGGCTAGGGTGTTCTTATAGTCAATTTCCTTTAAATCTGCTATTTGTCCTACTATGTCTAGAGTAGTCATAGGTATACCCCCTTGAATATTTGTTTACGTACTATGTATTTTTTCATTCATATAAATTATAGACAGTTTTTTATTATTTATTCTTAGAAAGATTATTTATTAGATAAATATGGTAAAGATATATTGAGGTGTATATTAATGAAAAAGCTTTTCAAGGCATTTCTTATTATTATGTCCGTAATACTTATTTCCATATACTTATTTTATGCTATAGACTTTGGACTAGAACTAATGGGTTTTGTTGAAATTGCAGAAAGGGAGGGCTTCAGAGAGGCACTATCTTAGGAAGGGAGTAGTGACATAGAATTTTATGCCATTGCAGTTACCCTGGCATTGATGACAATATCTATTTTAATAATCCCTTCAATTCTTGTTTTGGTAGCAGTAGTTTATTTTTTAAGAAGACAAAGAAAAATAGTATAATTTAGGAAAGCTTTATATGGAAAAAATTTTTCTCAAATATAAAGATTTACAGAAAGAAATGTTATATAATAAAAATAATGTATAAGATGATAAATAATAACTTATGAATGATTATACTCACACTTATTATTAAGGGGGTGAACATATGGGAAACAAGCTAAAGCTAGAAGACATAAAAATTTTAAATGAGGGACAGCAAGCAAAGATAATAATTGAAGCTAAATATGGTACATTGAAGAACTTTTATCAGCAAGAAAACCCTTCAATCTCCCTAAAGTCAATAATGAATTATTGCTGTACCAATAAGATACATTCAGAAACCTTCAAGTGCTTAGTGGTTAATAAATCTGATAAGGGATGGAATGACATTGTACTGACTAAGCAAGAGCAAATAACAGGATATGTAAATAAAATATACACTGATATTATGTTTTATAAAGAAGAGTCAGATCTTCAGCTTTTCTATAAACTTGTTGAACTATGTAGCAAGCATAAGCTTGTAGATGAAAAAGCTTTGATGTATAGAAATATTGCGAAAAATTATTATTATAGAAATGATATCCAGAAGATGATTGAAAACTATAATAAGGCTATTGATGTTATAGGATATCAAAACAATGACATATTAACAATACTAACCGTAGAATTAGCAAATCATTATTTTAAGGAACAGAATGTTGATGAAGCAGAAGTTCTATTTAAGAAAGCTCAAGCATATATACAAAACAATCATGTAAGTAATGAGGCATTGTATAAATATCATTATTATAGAGGATTAATAGGTAATACAAAGGGAAAATACACAGAAGCGAGGGAGTATCTAGAAAAATCAATACAATATGGTGATATTCAAACCGAATCCATGAGTGAAAAGGGTGCTGCTTTTTTAGCATTAGGCTCTAACTATAAAAGAGTAGGAGACTATGAAAAAGCAAAGGAATGCTATTATCGTGCTCTTATACATATTCGTGAAAAGGATGTATATGGAAGGACTATGGCTCTTAATAATCTAGCAGACGTATATTGTATTTTGAAAGATTACGAACAAGCGATTGAATCTATTGAACGAGCAAAGAGTTTACTAGGTGAAGATAAGTCAATATCTAGATATATGTTGATTTGCCAAACATGTGCAGAGATAAAATTAATGATAGGTGATACTTCGGGTTGTTATGAATTCTTCGATTTATTAAAGAAAATGGTTAATACTTCTGTTAATAAAAAAGAGACAATAAATAGAATAATTTACTTTATAAACCATATAGAGGATACGGATTTATTAAATGATATGTATGATGTAATATGTTATATTAAAGATAATACAGATAATTATATATATAAACATGATTTATATTCGTGTATGGGAAGAGTAAATGAAAAGACAAGAAAAAAAGGAGGTATACAATGAATAAGCTTAGAGTAATGTTAAAATATTTTATATTCGCAGTTTTGTTTGTAGTTACCATATCAGCAATAAATCCAGTAAAATTAAATGCTATGGACGGTGGTGAACCATACGAATCATGCATAATAATACCAACAGGAAATCATAAATAGTTTCTCAGAAGAAGGCTTTGTGCCTTCTGTTTTTTTACAGGGAATTCAAAAATAATAAATGTAACTTTCCGACAACAAACGACACATAAATACCACATTTCTTATAAAACCTAGTATTTACATATAAATTTAAATTTAATTTTGATTAAACTGATAAAATAAATTTACTGCTTATTATTTTATTCTTAATTTACTCCAAAATTCCTGCCATATTACAAATATTTACAATAGAAAAGCTTTACAAATATTTACGAATTTGCTAGACTTACAAAGTAAACACATTGTAATAAGACATTACATATTATTTGAAAGGAGGTAGAATAAATTACATCAATTGGAAAAGTGAAAGAGCTAGATTTCTCCAGCCCTTGATAATGTAATCTGTTCTTCAATTTGCGATGACGAAACAGAATTACATCTAGAGAAAGTTTATCACTTTTCCTGAGGCTTGTAAATTGATAAAAAATTAAGCAAAGGAAGATGATAAAAGTGAGTAAAGGTATGGCTAAGCAAAAATATCCTTTTTGGCATGATTAGTGTAGCTTTTGCGTACATGCGATGATTGCAGGAAGGCACAATTAACTAACTAATAATAACAAAAGGGGGAGTATAATATGCTAAAGGGTGAAAAGGTCAATATAAGACCTATGGGTACAGGTGATGTGGAATTATTCTATAATTGGAACACAGAAAAGGAACATATGGGAGAATTCATGGGAGTCGAAATGTATTACAAGGATATATATATAGAAAGTATGAAAAATTTTTTTTCTGATAGTAATGCCTTGTATGCAATTATAGAGGATAAAGAAAATAAGCCAATAGGGATGATAAATTATCGAAATCAAAGAAACAATCAAGGAGTAGTCGATATAGGCATGTTGATTGCAATACCTGAGATGAGAGGAAATGGAATCGGAGAAGAAGCACTAAAGCTTTTTGTAGATTATCTTTTTAGGACAAAGATTTTAGCACGTATTCAATTTCAGACTAGAGCTGAAAATATTGCAATGAGAAGAATAGGGGAAAAGGTAGGATTTACTGTAGAAGGTTTATTGAGAGGCTATAGATTTGACCAAGGTATGTATAGAGATTATTATATGGTTGCTATGACTAAAGAGGATTGGATTAATAGCACAATTATTTAAAATAACTTGCAAATCAGTATAATAAGTAGTAAAATTAGAAAAAATATTATAAGAAATGCAATGAAGGGAAAAGTCAAAGCTTTGCTTTTTAGAGAGTCGATGTGGACATTTTATAACTGTTTATAAAAGTCCTAGGTGCAAGTCGATATGCAGTCTTTGAAATTCCATCCCAGAGCAGTCTGCGATGAGCAGTACCGGCATAGCCGTTAAAGATTATGAGAGAACAGAAGCTTTCTTCTGTTAATTAGGGTGGTAACGCGGATAACACTTCGTCCCTTCGGGGAATGAAGTGTTTTTATTTTTATCAAAAATTAAGGAGGTAGTAAAAATGCTAGATATTAGAATGATTAGGAGCAATCCTGAAGAAGTAAAAAGAAGACTGGCAAGAAGAAAAAAGAGATATAGAATTGATGAGCTAGTAGTAATGGATGAGGAAAGAAGAAACTTGCTTGTTCAGGTTGAGGACCTAAAAAGTAAAAAGAACAAGGTTTCTGAAGAGGTTGCTAAGCTAAAGAGGGCAAAGCAGGATGCTGAAGCTCTAATAGCTGAAATGAAAACTGCTGGAGATGAAATTAAGGAAGTACGATGAGAAAGTAAGAGAGCTTGGATCAAAAGATTGAAGACATTAATTCTTACGCATTCCAAATCTTCCAAATGATGAAATACCTGATGGAGAATCGGAAGCAGACAACAAGGAAATAAGAAAATTTGCTGAGCCTACAAAGTTTGAGTATGAGCCAAAAGCTCACTGGGATATTGGTGAGGACTTGGATATATTGGATTTTGCAAGAGCAGCAAAGGTAACAGGTGCACGCTTTACCTTTTACAAAGGCTTAGGTGCAAGACTGGAGAGAGCACTTATAAATCTTATGCTGGATACACACAATGAACATGGATATACAGAGATTTTTCCGCCTTTTATGGTGCATAGAAGAAGCATGGAGGGAACAGGTCAGCTTCCAAAGTTTGAAGAGGATGCCTTTAAGGTTGCAGGAACAGAATATTTCATGGTACCTACAGCAGAAGTACCTGTAACCAATATGTACAGGGAACAAATATTGGAAGCAGAAGCTTCCTATATATCATACTGCATATACTGCATGCTTTAGAGCAGAAGCGGGCTCTGCAGGAAGAGATACAAGAGGACTTATAAGACAGCATCAGTTTAACAAAGTGGAGCTTGGTAAAGTTCGCTCACCCTGATACATTCTTATGAAGAGCTGGAAAAGCTTACAGCTGATGCAGAGAGAATATTGCAGCTTTTAAGGCTTCCATATAGAGTGGTATGTCTATGTGCAGGAGATTTAGGCTTCTCTGCTGCAAAAACCTATGATATAGAGGTATGGATGCCTAGCTACAACAGATATGTAGAGATTTCATCCTGCAGTAATTTTGAAGACTTCCAGGCAAGACGTGCAGATATAAAATTCAGACCAGAGCCAAAGGAAAAGCCAAGATTCATTCATACATTAAATGGCTCAGGTCTTGCAATAGGAAGAACTGTAGCAGCAATATTGGAGAACTTCCAGCAGCCAGATGGAACAGTAATAATTCCAGAGGTACTAAGACCATATATGGGTGGAGCAGATAGAATAAAAAAATGAGATTTTATAAAAAAATGTTCATGTATAATAAAAAATAGTATGTAAAAAATAAAATTGTATAGTAATCGGAGACTAGAAAACTATATTATACAAGTATTTCAAATAATTCACATAAAAATTTAGCAGTAATTCATTGACATAATTAAGTATTGTTGATATAATGAATATTGTTCAGTCGAGGAGAGATGTTCGAGCGGTTTATGGAGCTGGTCTTGAAAACCAGAGGCGTGTTAAAGCGTCCGAGGGTTCGAATCCCTCTCTCTCCTCCATATTAATTTCATACGAATTGAAAAAATTCGGTCACGGAGAAGTACTCAAGCTGGCCGAAGAGGCGCCCCTGCTAAGGGTGTAGGCTGGGAAACTGGCGCGAGGGTTCAAATCCCTCCTTCTCCGCCATTACGATTACATTGCAGATTGAAAAATCTGCTTTTTTGTTTTTTGCAAAAATCGCATATAATATTATTATATATATATTGGAGTGATGATATGAAAAAGATTAAGCTTATATATAATCCAAAGTCTGGAGATGCCAGATTTAAAAATAAGTTGGATACTATTATCAATAGATTCCAAGCGGCTGGTTATATGCTTATACCTTTTAGAATAAGCAATAAGTTACATATAGACAATGCATTTCTTGATATAGATCAAGACTATGAGATTATTTGCGTGGCTGGAGGTGATGGCACAGTTAGCTCTGTGTCTGATGCCATGGCTAGGCTGGACATAAAGCTGCCTCTAGGAATTTTTCCTGCTGGTACGTCAAATGATTTAGCAGCTTATTTAAAAATTCCAAGAGATATAAAGACTTGTTGTGATATTATACTTAATGGTATAATCAAAAATGTTGATTTAGGCAGAGTAAACGGAAACCATTTTATAAATGTATGTAGTGCAGGTTTACTAACTGATGTAGCATACAAAACAGATACAAATCTCAAAAATGCTTTGGGACAAATGGCATATTATATAAAAGGTATAGAAGAAATACCTAAGTTTTCTCCTATAAAGATGAGATTGATTTTTGAAAACAAGGTTATAGAGGACAATATGCTATTGCTTTTAATTCTTAATGGCAGCTCGGCAGGAGGATTCAGTAGACTTGCTCCTGATGCTGTTATTGATGATGGGAGAATGAATGTCATAGCAATAAAATATTCAAATATATCAAACATGCTTTCTTTATTTTTAAAAATAATAAGAGGAGAGCATATAGGAGATCCCAATATATATTACTTCAGTGCAAGTAAACTAAGAGTGGAATGTAGTCAACCTTGCAAGACAGATATTGATGGAGAGATGGGTCCAGATTTTCCACTGGATATTGAGGTAATGCATAAATTTTTAAGGATCTTTGTACCTAAATAATATAAATACTCAGAAACTAAGGGGGCGGATTTTGTGATTTACAAAACAAAAGGGGTATGTTCAAGAGAAATCGAGTACGAAGTGGAAAATAATATAATCAAAAAAGTTAAATTCGTAAGTGGTTGTCCAGGTAGTCTACAAGCGATAGGCAGGTTAGTTGAGGGACTTGAAGTAGAAGCTGTAATAGAAAAATTGAAGGGCATACAGTGTGGGGACAAAGGAACATCCTGCCCAGATCAGCTAGCAAAAGCACTAATTAGTTTGCATTTATAAATTATGAATCAAGGAATTGTTTAGTACAACATAAATAGATAAAAATAGCTAATTATATTTCTTTATATATTATAGAAATAGATTATAATTAGAATATAATGTAATGGCAACGAAGAAATTAGATAATAGCAAAGAATTTATAAAACAAGCAATACATTATCTTTATGAAATAGGAGGGCGAAGATGGAACTTCAAAAGTATAATGCTACAGATGTACAGGTTAAAGAGAACATTGATATGAACAGCTTAAGCGAGGAGCAAAAGCAAAAGGTTCAGGAGATAATAAATGACATTGATGTAGAGGATTCACAATTTGTACTTCAATATGGCTTGGGTGCCCAAAATCAGATTGCTGGCTTTGCAGATAATGTGTTAAATGAAGTACGGGCAAAAGATGGAGGAGATGTTGGATCGATACTATCTGAACTTATGTTAAAGGTAAAGGAAATTGATGTAGATGGTGTATCTGGAAAGGGCTTTATGTCCAAAATACCTCTGGTAGGAGGCTTGATGGACTCTACAAAGAAGCTTGCAGCAAGATATCAAAAGCTGGGTACAGAAATAGAAAAGATAGTAGAAGAACTGGATAAGTCGAGGATGTCTCTTTTAAAGGATATTACTCTTATGGATTACATGTTTGATAAAAATCTTGACTATCTAGGTAATCTAAACCAATACATAATAGCTGGAACCATAAAGCTGAAGGAACTGAACGAAGAAATTGTACCTTCTATGCAGCAGAAGGTGCAAAGCACTAACGATCCGATAGAGGCACAAAAACTTAATGATTTGATACAGATGGTTAACAGATTTGAGAAGAAGATTCATGACTTAAAGCTTAGCAGAATGATTGCACTGCAAACTGCTCCGCAAATAAGACTTATACAGAATAACAATCAAGTATTGGTAGAGAAAATCCAGAGCTCTATACTTAATACTGTACCTCTATGGAAAAATCAGATTGTAATAGCATTAAGCTTATATAGACAGAAAAAGGCTTTGGAGGTTCAAAGGGAAGTTACAAATACTACAAATGAACTTCTTAGAAGAAATTCTGAGATGTTAAAGGAAAGCACTATTGGAATAGCTAAGGAAAACGAACGAGGAGTAGTGGATATAGAGACTTTAAAGAAGGTAAATGTAGATTTGATATCCACTATAGAGGAAACCCTTAAGATACAGCAAGAGGGTAAGGAAAAGCGCAAGCAGGCAGAAATTGAGCTAGCGAATATCGAAAAAGAATTGAAGAATAAGCTTATAGGGACAGGTACAAAATAAATTTTAAATTTGTAAAACCTCTAAATTGATGTTAGAAAAGTCATCAATTTAGAGGTTTTTATTATGGTAAAAAAGGCATATCTTTAAATACATTATAAAGTATATTTGTAATTATTTAGATATAATATTATAATATATATATATAGGTAATAAATTTGAAAGGATGATGTTTATGAAAAGTTTCTATTTGTTCATATGCTCAACCAGACAATATTATCAAGCATAGTACAAGGAGTTATTAATCAGAGTATCAGCGACAAAACTTTATTTGCTTAGTGGAAATACTATTTACTAAAAGGGAACAATCGTATATACCAAGTATTAACATCACATACTAAATACAGTATATAGGAGGGATTTTCATGGTAAATCTACAGCAATTATTTAAGGCTCACGATGCGATGGAGAATCATATTAAAAACTCATCTGATATAAAAGAGGATGCATTAGGCAAGGAGAATATATCTGATCTTAGATTTTTAGCTCTCCAAGTAAAGGTAGGGGAGCTAGCCAGCATGACCAAATGCTATAAATATTCAAGAATGAAAGAGGATTTATCTAAGGAAAAGCTAATGACAGGGTATATTGAAGCTATGAAGTTTTTGCTATCGATAGGAAACATAAATAACTTCAATATTATTAACTTTGACAATATAGTAGTTGTAAATGATAAGGCAAGTATAATAAAAGTGTTCTCTAACATATTTGAATATATTAATGAGGTTAGGGAATTATCCCAGAACAACAACTACATTGATGCTCTAAATGCCTATATAAGATTGTTTGAAGAGTTTATAAAGCTATCTTTTCATTTAAGCTTTACGATAGAAGAGGTAAGTGATAGCTATAAGGATATGGTATGTCAGATAATACAAGCTTGTTAAGCTCAAGGAGCTTTCAAAGACTAGAAATCTAGTTGATGAAGGCTCCTTTTTTAGTGTGAATTTTTTTACAGGAAGGAATTATTAAGCAGGGTGTGGAATATAAAATTTATTACCTAAACGGTTATAAATTTTGTTTATATGGAGGTTCTGAAATGAATCAAAGATGGAGTCTAGATGCACTTTATACATCTTTTGATGCTCCTGAATATAAAAGGGACATGGAGAGATTGGATAAGGAGATAGAAAAGATACAAAAGTGGACAGTAGAAAGTTTTGTTGATACTCAAAATGCTTCGGCAAAGCTAGAGCAATACATAGTGATGATGAATGAGTTTTATCATTTGTACACAAGACTTGCAGACTTTGCTCACCTTACTTTGAGTACAGATGCAAAAAATGAAGTTGCGCTAAAGTTTGAGGACATATTAGATCAAAAGGGTACAGCACTTACAAAGCCTGAAGTAACATTTACAAAGTGGCTGGGTAAGCTTTCAAATATTGATGAAGTAATAAGTTCAAGCGACTATTTAAAGAAACATGAGTTCTTCATAAAAGAAAATGCAAATAAAAACAAATATTTGCTTAGTGATGCAGAGGAAATATTAATATCAAAAATGAAAAATACAGGCTCAAATGCATGGGCAAAGCTTCAAGAACTGCTTTCCTCCACACTTTTGGTTGACATCACAGTTGATGGAGAGCAAAAAAAGCTTCCATTGCCAGTAGTAAGAAATATGGCTTATAGTGAAGATTCAAAGCTGAGAAAGACAGCTTTTGATGCAGAGCTTGCAAGCTACAAGCAAATAGAAGCTTCTTCAGCTGCAAGTATAAATGGGATAAAGGGCGAGGTAATAACTCTTGCAAAAATGAGAGGCTATGCTTCACCTTTAGATATGACTGTATTAGATGCAAGGATGGATATGCAGACTCTTGATGCAATGCTTACAGCGATAAGAGAAAGCCTTCCTTCCTTCCATAAATATTATCGCAAAAAGGCAGAGCTTTTAGGCTACAATAATGGACTTCCTTTCTATGAAATGTTTGCTCCTATGGGTAATGCAGATATGAAGTTTACTTATGAGGAAGCAAGAGATTATATAGTAAAGAATTTTAGAACCTTTAGTGATTCACTTGCTGACTTTGCTGCAAATGCATTTGATGAAAGATGGATAGATGCAGAATCAAGAGATGGTAAGAGAGGTGGGGCGTTCTGCTCAAACCTTCATACTATAAAGGAAAGCAGAATACTATCAAACTTTGATGGAAGCTTTAGCAGTATGATTACACTGGCTCATGAATTAGGACATGGATATCATGGAGCTAACCTTATGGAAGAAACTTATCTCAATGCTGACTATCCTATGCCAATAGCAGAAACAGCTTCAATATTCTGTGAAACGATTGTAAAGGAAGCAGCACTTAAGAGTGCAAACAAAGAAGAGGCATTTACTATATTAGAAACTGATATAAGTGATGCTGGACAAGTAATAGTTGATATTTACAGCCGTTTCTTGTTTGAAAGTGAATTGTTCAGAATGAGGGAAGAAGGAGCTGCATCAGTAAATGAGCTTAAGGAAATAATGCTTAAGGCTCAGAAGGAAGCTTACGGTGACGGTCTCGACCAAGATCAGCTTCATCCATACATGTGGGTATGTAAAACCCATTATTACTATGCAACCCATAACTTCTACAACTTCCCATATGCCTTTGGTTTACTGTTTGCAAAGGGCTTGTATGCAGAGTATACAAAAAGAGGCGACGAATTTGTAAAAGCTTATGATAAGCTGCTATCAGTAACAGGTAAGATGAAGATTTCCGATGTAACAATGGAAATGGGTATAGATGTAAGAAGTGTGGACTTCTGGAGAATCTCATTGAAGTTAATCGAAAAAGATATAGAAAAGTTTGTAAACTTAAAATAATAAAGCTAGAGTGCAAGACTTTAATAGTTTTGCACTCTTTTTATTTATCAGATTAAGCATTGTCAGAATACCACTATTAGAAAAGGAATATAATGTTATACTAGAAGTATACAGATAAAAGGGGTGTAAGACTATGCTAATAGATCTTCATTGTGATACTATTTTTGAGTGTCATTTAAGCTGTGGGAAGCAGCAGCTTCGTAAAAATGAGCTTTGTGTAGATATAGAAAGGCTTATAAAAGCTGATGTCCTAGCACAGGTTTTTGCTCTTTATGTTGATATGAAGAAGGAAGAAAATCCTATGCAGAATTGCTTAGATATTCTGGATTTGTTTTATAATGAACTGGACAAAAATAAGGATATTATTAGCTTCGCCGCAAGCTATGAGGATATACAAAAAAACAAGGCAGAGGGTAAGCTGTCAGCTATGCTTTCTATAGAAGAAGGAGCTGCACTAAACGGAAGCATAGCAAATCTCAGGAATTACTACAGGCTTGGAGTAAGGCTTATAACCTTGCTTTGGAACTATCCAAACCTGCTTGGCTATCCTAACTTCAAATTTGAGTATAAGGATAAGGGTCTGACTGAGTTTGGCATAGAGGTAGTAGAGGAAATGAATAGGCTGGGTATGATTATAGATGTATCCCATATGTCTGATGGAGGCTTCTATGATGTTGCAAGGCTTTCTACAAAGCCATTTATTGCATCTCATTCAAATGCTAGAGTATGTACTAACCACGCTCGGAACCTCACTGACCATATGATTAAGCTTTTGGCAGATAAGGGTGGTATCATGGGACTTAATTTTGAGAGCTTTTTCCTATGTCCCGATGAGCCTACAACAATAAGCACCATAGAGGATATGGTAAGACATCTACAGCATATAAAGAAGGTCGGTGGAATCGAGGTTATGGCAATCGGGACGGATTTTGATGGTACTTCGAACACATCAGAAATATCAGATATAGGCGAGATGAGTAAGCTTATAGACGCTTTGCAAAAGAAGGGCTTTACAGAGAGCGAAATAGATAAAATCTACTACAAGAACGCACTAAGAATTATAAGGGATGTGCTATAAATTTCTATAAATTCTTTCAAGCTCCATACATGCTGAAATCGTTTCTAACTATTATATGTAATGAAAAAGGACATGGTGTACATACTATCCATGTCTTTTTTGTGTCTCAGTAAGCAACTCTAAGCCTACAATAGCAACGAACAACATTGCTGAATACAAAATTTTGCCACAAATTTATATTTAAAAAATTAATCATCATTTTAATTTTCGGACGTAATATGTAATATATCTGTTTTTCCCACAAGTAAAACTGTTATCGGAGGTGTTCTATGAATTTCAAACAATTAATTGAAAATGATAGGGAGCAACAAAATAAACATAGATTTGAGGGAACATTTTTAGATTATTTAGAAATCTTGAAGGAAAATCCTGATATCTCGAAGCTAGCTCACAAAAGGATATATGATATTATCTCTAAGTGCGGGTCGGAAACTCAAAGGCCAGAAGAAAATCCAAGAATAAGAAGAATATATGGCAACGATATAATCAAGAAATATCATTTTTTTAAGGAGGACTTTTTTGGTATTGACAAGATATTGATGAAAATAGTTGATTACTTTCATGCTGCCGCTATGAAAGGAGAAGCTTCTAGACAGGTTTTGTATTTGGCAGGACCTGTGGGAGCGGGCAAATCATCTCTTGTTGAAGCTATAAAGAAGGCTTTAGAAGATGCTGAACCGATTTACTCTCTAAAGGACTGTCCTATGAGAGAGGAGCCCTTGCATTTGATACCTAAGCATCTAAGAGGTGAGTTTGAGGAAATGTTGGGGTTGCAGATAGAAGGCGATTTATGTCCTATATGTAAATATAGATTGCAGCATGAGTATAATGGTGAATATGAAAAATTCCCGATTACTACAACAAATTTCTCCATTAGATCACGAAAAGGCATTGGGGTAGTTCCGCCTGTAGATCCAAACAATCAGGATACCTCTGTACTTACAGGGGCTGTAGATATATCAAAAATGGATATTTACTCAGAGGACGATCCTAGAATCTTCTCTCTTAATGGAGCCTTCAATGTAGGCAATAGAGGACTTGTAGAGTTTATAGAGGTATTTAAAAATGATGTAGAATACCTGCATACTATAATAACAGCAACTCAGGAGAAATCTATACCGTCTCCTGGCAAGGGAGCGATGATATATTTTGATGGAATTATCATTGCACACTCAAACGAGGCAGAATGGAATAAGTTTAAGTCCGATCATACGAATGAGGCAATTCTAGATAGAATAGTGAAGGTTGAGGTTCCTTACTGCATGGAGCTGAGTGAGGAAATAAAAATATACGAAAAGATATTAAAAAAGAGTAAGTTTAAAGCTCATATAGCTCCACACGCAATTGAAATGGCGGCAATGTTTGCAGTGCTTACTAGACTTAGTCCCTCAAACAAAGTAGATTCTGTGACAAAGCTAAGAATATACAATGGAGAGGAAGTAGTTGAAAAGGGCAGTACTAGGAGAATTGATATAATGGAGCTTAGAGAAGAAGTGGGAATGAGAGAGGGTATGACAGGCATCTCTACAAGATTTATCACAAAGGCTATAGATAGTGCATTGTCTAGCTCGGAGCATGACTGCATAAATCCCCTAAGTATAATGGAAAGCATAATAAAAGCAGTGAGAGAGCTGGATACCGCAGAGGAAGACAAGAAGAGGTATCTTGCCTTTGTACAGGATAACTTGAGAAAGGAATATAATAAGATACTTGAAAAGGAAATAACTATAGCCTTTATCCATAGCTATAGAGAGCAGGCAGAAAGCTTGTTTGACAATTACCTTGATAATGCAGAGGCTTATGTTAATAAGACTAAGCTAAAGGATAAATCCACAGGAGAAGAATTACAGCCAGATGAAAAATTTATGCGCTCCATAGAAGAGAATATTGGGGTTTCTGAGAGCTCGGCAAAGGGCTTTAGAACAGATGTCACTTCATACATGTTCTATGTAGTTAGAAATGGCGGGAAGCTTGACTATACCTCTTATGAGCCTTTGAAGGAAGCTATTGAGAAAAAGCTTACGACTTCTGTTAGAGAGCTTTCTAGGATTATTACAAAGAGCAAGGTAAGAGATAAAGAGCAGGATAAAAAATATAATGCTATGGTAGAGGAAATGAAGGCAAACGGATACTGTGATTGCTGCTGCGACGTAATATTAAAATATGCAGCAAACAACCTCTGGAAGGACTGATGCTATGGCTATTTTTAAGGATTATGCACCTGCAGATCATGATAGGTCAGCAGAGGATAGGAGAAGACATCGACAGCTTGTAGAAAAGTCAATCAAAGAAAACCTAAGTGATATTTTATCAGAGGAAAGTATTATTGGAGAGACAAAAAACAAGAAGATTAAGATACCTATAAAAGGTATAAAGGAATATCAGTTTATCTATGGTAAAAACACTTCAGGAGCTGCAGCGGGCAGTGGAAAAGAAAAAAAGGGAGATAAAATAGGAAGCAGTAAAGATGCAGAGCAGGGTAAGGGTGGAAATGGCGCCGGAAATGAGGAGGGCGAAGAGATATATGAAACTGAAGTAACAATTGAGGATGTTATGAGCTATATAAGCGAAGAACTGGAGCTACCGGATATAGACAAGAAAAAGCTTTCTGAGACAGTATCCCAAAGCTCAAGCAAAAAGTCTGGATATCAAAGATATGGAATAAGACCTAGGCTTGCTAAGCGGAGGACGATTGTAGAAAAGCTTAAGAGAAAGCAAGGCAAAAAACGTTATAATAAAGATATTGGGAACAACATAAAGCTTGAGCGTTTTCCCTTTAAGGATGAAGATCTTAGGTATTACAGGATAAAGAAAACACCGAGGAAGGATTTTAATGCAGCAATAATTTGTATTATGGATACCTCTGGTTCTATGGATGTTACTAAGAAATTTCTAGCCAGGTCATTTTTTTATGTGTTATCAAGATTTATTAGGCTTAAATATAACAATATAGAAATAGCCTTCATATCTCATACTACAACAGCGAAGCAGGTTAACGAGAAGGAGTTTTTTCATAAGGTCGAGGCAGGAGGAACCTATATTTCCAGCGGCTTGACACAAGCGATAAGCTTAATAGAACAAAGATATGATCCTTCAATTTGGAATGTGTATGCTTTCTATGTCAGTGACGGAGATAATTGGGTTGAGGACAATGAGAAGGCAATAAACTCAGCTAACAATCTCTGCAAGCTGTGCAACCTTTTTGGTTATGCTGAGATAATGCCTGCATATTACTCTGTAAGCATAAAGGAAAAATTGGCAAGGAGCATAAAAAGTAATAAATTTATCGCAGTATCTATAAAGCAGAAGGAAGATTTATGGCCAGCACTTAAAGCTATGCTAATGAAGGAGTTTAAGGGGGAGTGAGTATTGCATTACACTTTGACAGAGCTACAACAGTGGAATGAAACTATAGAGGCACTTGTAGCGAAAGAAGGTCTTGATGTCTATGAACAAATATTTGAGATTATTGACTACAAGGATATGTTGGATTATGAGGCATATACAGGTATGCCTTCTAGATATCCTCACTGGAGCTATGGAAAAGCATATGAGAAAAATAGAACCTTGTACCAATACAATTTAACAGGTCTTCCTTACGAAATGGTAATTAACTCTGACCCCTGTCTTGCTTATCTAATGAAAGAAAATTCATTACTCCTACAAATATTGACTATAGCACATGTATACGGACACAATGACTTCTTTAAGAATAACAGACTTTTCAAGCAAGGAACAGATGCCAAGGCAACTATAGAAATGTTCAAACGCAATGCCGACATGATAAGAAGCTATGTAAACGATCCCAGCATTGCTTATGGAAATATAGAAAACTTACTAGATGCAGCTCATTCAATAAGGTTTCAGGTTGCAAGAGTTATAGGGGGTAAAAGAATTAGCGATGAAGAGTTAAAACAACAGCTAATGAGTGAGTACAAGGATAGCTTCGTTCACAACAACCCACTAGAACCCTATATAAAACAAGAACCTCCTGATTTAAGCAGAATTCCCCTAAACTATGAAGACGATTTATTATATTTTATTACGAAATATGGGGACTTGGAGGACTGGGAAAGGAACACAATTGATATTGTGAGAAGGGAAGCCTTATATTTTATTCCTCAGATAGAAACTAAGATAATGAATGAAGGTTGGGCAAGCTACTGGCACTATAATATTTTGAAAGAGCTTGAGCTTTCTCAAGAGCTGTATCTAGAATTTATAAAAAGACATAATGATGTAATTGCACCTATACCAATGATAATAAACCCATATTATCTTGGTTTTAAGATATTTCAAGATATAGAAGCTAAGTATGGAAAGAAAATGCTTTTTGAAGTGCGTGCTTTGGAGCGGGATGAATCCTTCATTAGGAGATATTTGACACAAGAGCTTTGTGAGGAAATGCATTTGTATGACTTTATGAATAAAGATGGTGACTATATAGTAGAGGATGTGGCAGATGAAAAGGGCTGGACAAATATAAGGAATGTGCTCTGCAACACCTGCGGAATGAATAATATCCCAAATATCAGAGTAGTTGAAATGCAAAGACAGGATAAAACACTGATATTGGAGCATGTATTTGACGGGAGAGAGCTACAAGCTACTTATGCCGAGGCTACTCTAAAACACATATATGATTTGTGGAAGCATCCTATAAAACTTTTGACAATTATAAACGAGAAGCCTGCTCAAATAATATGTGATAATGACAAGAATATAAGAATAAGCTGAAAATTAATTTTTAAGCAAATGTAGAGCGGGTTTTTACCTGCTCTTTACTTATGCGGGAAGAACTGTTATATTTTCGATATATATATAGAACAATAATATAATAAGACACAAAAGATTATGGGGTGATAATTATGTTAGAGTCAAGGCAGATATTTGAGGAATTTGACAAGCATTTAATGGAGGATGAGAAACCATCGATATATTTCAATGAAATGCTAAGGAACGGTATTTATTATAATGTGTGTCCATTCGACATGCTGAGAGACTTAGTTAAAACAGCACAGCCAATACAGCATCACCCTGAGGGTAACGTATGGAATCACACCATGTTGGTAGTTGATAGAGCAGCAGAGCATAGAATAAAAAGTAAAAGTCCAAGAATTTTTATGTGGTCGGCTTTGCTGCATGATATAGGTAAACCTTCCACTACAAGAGTTAGAAATGGAAAAGTGACCTCCTATGCTCATGATAAGATAGGAGAGAAGCTTACAATCAAGTTTTTAAATCAATTAACAGAGGATAAGGAATTTATTAATTCCGTAGCTAAAATGGTAAGATGGCATATGCAAACACTATTTGTTGTTAAGGATATGTCATTTGTAGATCTAGATACAATGCTAGAACAGGTAGCACTGGAGGAAATTGCTCTTTTGTCTTTAAGCGACAGGCTGGGTCGGGGTAGAATGACACCAGAAAAAGAAGCATATGAGAGAGAAAATATAGAAAAATTTATACAGAAAAGCAAAAGAAATAAGCAAAAAACCAACAACACAGATGTAATCTACTAGAAAAGGAGGATTATGTAAGGATTTATTGAATTTAATAAGTAACTGGCAAAAAAAGGGGAGATATTGTGGTTACTATTACATCTTTGCACTGCAAAATTAGACAAGCAATAAACTTTATTCCAAGAGAATATAAAGATGAAATTAAGAAGAACTTGATTGATACAAACTTTTCTCGTGTACGTGGATTATCAATTATAATATTAGCTATAAATATATTTTTGTTAATAGTAGATATAACCATTTATCGTGAAAACTGGAGTATTAATAATGGGTACTTAAATCTTTTTTATTCTCATATTATCTTAGCTATTGAAAGAAGTGTATATTTACTTCTAGTATATATAGTAAACTTAAAATATAAAAATCATATATATAAGCTAAAAAACTATATGGTAGTATACTCATGTGTTTTTATGTTAAGCTGGTGTTCATATTTATGCATAAATTCCCAAGCAACAAATGGGCAGATTTCATCTTTTATTATAGGTGCTTTCTACATAGCTTCTATATTTCATTTGTCCATAAAAGAGAGTCTTTTTATAATTGTTTCTAATTCAATAGCATTTATTTCTGCGCTTTGCATAGTAAGTAATAATAGCAATAATCTTGTAGATATTATAATTAACACGATTTTTGTCATGATATTTGCTATAATAATGTCATTTATAAATACATCTCTATACTGTAAGAACTATATAAATAATAAAATTATTAAAAGTCAGTCACAACAACTTGAGGAATCAAGAGATATGCTTGAGGGTACTGTAAAGCAAAGAACTGCGGAGCTTGTAAAAGCAAGTGATGACCTTATAAATGAAATGAGCATTAGACATGAGATTGAGCTACAGTCTATAAGAAATAAGATTATGTATGAGGAAAACGAGAAGCTTCTTAATGAGCTTAAGGAATATGAAGAGCTTAGGAATGTGTTCTTCGCAAATTTGTCTCATGAGCTTAGAACACCTCTGAATGTCATATTTTCTGCTCAGCAAATGATAAGCTTAATACTTAATATGCATGATTGTGATGACTGGAAGAATAAGCTAGTAAAATATAACGGGATAGTCAAGCAGAACTGCTATAGATTAATCAGACTAATAGGAAATCTAATAGATATTACTAAAATTGATGCTAAGTACTTTCAAATAAACAAGAAAAATTGTGACATAGTCAAATTGATTGATAATATTACAGAATCTGTAGCTGAATATATAAAAGATAAAAACATAGAAATTAGTTTTTATTCAGAAATAAAGTACAAGATTATTGCCTGTGATCCTGATAAAATTGAGAGAATTATGCTTAACCTGCTCTCTAATGCGGTTAAATTTACGCCTGAATATGGGGTGATTAGTGTAAGTCTTTATAATGATGAAAAGGATGTAATTATATCTGTAAAGGATAGTGGTATAGGTATAAGCAAGGAAATGCAAAATGTTATATTTGAAAGATTTATTCAAGCAGATAAATCTACTACAAGAAGAAGAGAAGGAAGCGGTATAGGACTGTCATTGGTGAAATCTCTTGTAGATTTACATCAAGGCAGTGTTACAGTATTTAGTGAGCAGAATAATGGCAGTGAATTCGTAGTAAGACTTCCAGATAAAGTTATTCCTTATGAGGATTGTGTAGCATGCGTTGATGAAAGTAGTGTTCAAAATATTGAGAGAATCAACATAGAATTTTCTGATATATACTCGTAAGTTGTGAAAACAATAGATAATAATAGGGAAAAACAAAAAGTATGCTAAGGGCATACTTTACTATTTTATAGATTTATCTACGAAAAAAATATCTACTCTACGATTAATTTTTCTGCCTTCTGGCGTACCATTATCCTTAAAGGGTTTGTCATATCCGTTGGATATTACTACTATTCTATCCGAATTAACACCTTTAGTTATAAGATAATTTGCTATTGTTTGTCCTCTAAGTAATGAGAGATTATAGTTAGCTAATTTATGTGCCTCGCTTTTATAATCTGCAAATAGTGTAGCACAATTGCCCTCAATTTGAATATTTGTATCCTTATACTGAAGTGCTGTTTCTATAAAAGTATCCAAGTCCGGGTAATACTTATCGTTTACAGAACTGGCATCTGGATCAAAATATACAGTTACCTTAAGCTCAGGCGGTTGTATAGGAGTCTGATACTCAGGTTGGGGCTGGTTATTGGTCTGTTTCTGTCCAACATTTGAGCCTACTCTATCATCCTGTGAAGGGTTGTCCGTTATATGAGCAACTCCTAAGATAACAAGTAATACAATGATGGAACAAAACAATACAACTACCAATTTACCTTTATTTGTTAGTTTGTACTTGACCATAAAATCACTCCGTTATTGTTTTGGTTTGTTTTCAATAAACTCAATAATACTAGAAAGTTTTTGAATCTCAAACTCAATTTCAGATTTTTGGTCTTCTATTAAATTTTTCTTATCTTCAATTATTCTGTTATGAAAAGCAATTCTCTCATTTAACTTGCGGATTTGCTTTTCATTTGAAGCTACTATCTCAGACACATTGACTGAAAATTCATCAAAGTACTTATTTAACACTTCTAATCTTTTAGTTCCGTCTTTCAATAATAAGATAATATCAAGATGTGAGGCGGATATAAGATTTATTATTGATTGTCTCTTTACATCTGCAGGCAAGTTTGCGGGCAGTGCTTTTATAAAACTCTCAATCAAATATATAGTGTTTGTTTCTTTGCTTTCCAATCCTGATTTTCTGTATATATCTTTGATTGGAAGCTTTTCTACTGAGTTTTTCTCAGCATGGTCTTGAGTATCAACATTATCATGTGTTTCACTCACAAATTTCACCTCTGAAGTAATTGCTAAATCGTTGTCCATTATATCTAGGTCATCTGTCTGTATGTCGGATTTGACTACAGGTTCTATTAAGCCCAAGCGCTCAAGTAATGGTTTTTTATTTTTTGCATCCGAATTTTTATCATTTGCAAAAAGAGACTTGTCCGGAACAATATTAGTATCAGAATTAAGTTTTCTTGCCATTGGTTTTCCTCCCCCTAACAGAATATGGTAGCGTAGAGTAGAATTTTTCTTATGTTAAAAAAAATAACAGTCATAAAGACAAAAAACACAGATTAACGCATTATTATTAATATTATAACAGCAAAATTATAATCTTCCAACAATTTTATCGGGAAATATACAAAATTCGCAATTAATTTTATATATTTGGTAATAAAGACTTATTATTTGTTAATTTTTAAGCTGTTATTTATAAAAAATTCTTTATCTCCCTTTATCACTGTAGATAATTCAGTAGTGAAAATAGTATTTTTGGGGTGCTGCTCCATAATATCTAGTATCTCAACAAGCTTAATAATATATTCTCTTGGTGTCAGCTCTGCAAGCTTTGCACCAAATTTCTTGCAGCTTAGCAAGGTCCAGCTTGTAATAGATTCATTTGTAATAGAGGGTTTCAAATCATAGGCACAATTATAAATCTCCACAATTTTTTCTGTTAGCATGTGAATCTGTTCTTTGTTGAATTTGCGAAGTCGTATAATCGGTTGTCTGATGTCAGTCAGACCTTTATTATATTTATCTATTGCATTACCCAGCCTTTGCTCTAGTGCTTCATAGGTTTTTATACCTTTTTCTGGGTTTTCAAAAAAATCATTTGTTGCAGCAAAAGTAAACATGCAATTAGTCATTTCACCAGTACCACAGGCATCTATAATATATCTAAGATTTTCATATGAGGCTCTTCTGATATCAGAGCGCTCACTCATTATTAATTCTAGCTCGTCTATGAGTATAATCAAACCTTTATATCCAAGAAGGTTTATTAATTTGACAAAAGCCTTAAGAAAGTCCATGGAATTTGTGTTATCTATTCTTCCAACTGTCTCAAATCTGATTTTAATTGCTGCAGGTATATTTTTTTCACCCGTCAGCCAACTTGCAGCAGAATTGGAAAGCTCAGTATCTCCTGATATACGGGCTTTTATATAGGATAAAAAAGCTCGTGCAAAGGATTTGTTGTATACATTTAGAGTATTTATAACGTCAAGAAGCTCTTCTGTAGCCTTACCTTTATCCTCTAGACTTTGAAGCTTTTGCAACCACTTCTCAAATAATGCTTCAAAGCTGGTAACCTCAGTATCTGAATCCATAGAATATAGATTATGCATGAGATTATAGTAAAGTACTTCCATGCTGTTGAATCTAAAGCCGTTATCTACTTGAAGCTTGGCTACTAAAAAGTTGTCTGCCGTAGCCAGTTGTTTTATAGAATTTAAAAAAAAGGATTTCCCTGCACCATAATCACCAGCTATAAATTTTACTACACTGTTGCCCTCAAAGGTATAGTTCATACACCTATAGATTTCTTCTATTTCTATGTCTCTACCGATGCGGAGCAGCTCTAATCCTTCTCTTGGAACAACACCATTTTTCAAGGCATTTATAATATGCTTTGCTTGTTTTGTAGATACTTCCAAAGCGTTGTCCTCCTACCCCTATGACATTCTGTATATAAATTCGACGTATCAATATAATCTCCTTTATTTTACATCAAATTATGACAAAGTTTAGAATATATTTAAAATGCAATTTTATACCTTTATAAATATAGGAATCCGTTACATAGAAGTAATAAATATTGTATGATATAATACAAAGTGCAAAAGAACATATATCACACTATTTTACAAATGAAAATTATTTAGTGCTATATATAGATTGATATACAGGAGAGAAAATAATGAAGAGACTAATAAGTATTGCTTTGATATTAAGTATTTTGGTAATGGTACTAAGTGGATGCAGTATGAGCAGTAAAGGCACATATAGAGCAGATGAAAAAGAGATAATATCTCAGTTAAATAGTATGAAGGAGCAGGGCAGCAAGCCAAAAGAAATGTTTGACTATCTAAACCAAAACATAAGCTTGTTGGATAAAAAAGCCGCGACAGATGCCTTAGGCATATTGGTAGGAACACTGGAAGAGTATGAAGCTATTTATAATGAAAGATTATTCACTGAGGACATCCCTGATTTGATGTTTAAGTATTTTGAGTATAAGTTTGATTACAATAAGATAGACTCCATAAAGGAACAGAAGCTAAAGGATTTGCTTACTGATATAGTATGGGGTGGCTTTAAAATCGAAGAGACAGAAGGTACCTTCATGGTGGTTGTAGACTATGATAATTTGAAAACCTTCAATAAAAATGTAGATGATGAAATAAATACTTATATAGATGTTATGGCACTAAGATATAATGACCCCATATCCATAGATGAAGGCTTGGCGATAGCACCAGAAGAGCTGGTTAATCGCATAATTCAGATGGAGAGCTATATAAAAAACTATGACAATAAACAAAGAGAAGAAATAATTATTAGTATGTATGAGGGCTATATAATGGTTTATATGAGTGGTACTGATAATACGCCTGTGTTTGATTTTGATACGGGTGTTATTAGCCCTGATATGTTTAAGAAATTTGAGGAGACAGCATCAAAACAAAAAGATATGATATTTGGTAAAATTCTTAGTAAGTATGTTGAGCTATTAAAGCTAGAGGGTTTTAATAATACAGAAAAGGTACAGGATTTTATGTTAAATATTGATACGATGGTGATAGAAGAACTTACAAATGCAGACAAGAAGTAGGATAGTAACTTATTATGTTTTGATGTATTATTATATAGGTAATATATTATGATATAAGCTTACATGGAGGGATAATATGGCTAATATTGAAGCGCATAAACCGATATATAAGAAGATAGCAATTGATGTTGCAAACAAAATTATAAAGGGAGATATAAAAGAAGGCGAAAAAATAAGCGGAAGATCAGTGCTTGCAAGCATGTATAATGTATCTCCTGAAACAATAAGAAGAGCAGTAGCATTGCTCCATGAATCTAATGTAGTATCAGTGGTACAAGGAAGCGGCATTGAGGTGCTTTCTATATCTGCAGCAGAGAAATTTATATACAAGAATAAGGACAATGAGCACTTAACAGCAATTAGGGAAAATGTAAGAGAGCTCATGGATCAGCATAGAAAATTAGATGAGCAGATAGAGAAGTGCTTTGACGAAATAGTAGATTATATAGAGAGATTTCAAAACATATCACCCTTTACCCTTATAGAAATAGAAATAAATAAAGAGTGTAAGCATTTGGGTAAGCGACTTAGTGAAACACGTTTCTGGCAGCATACTGGAGCAACAATAATTGCTTACAGGAGAAATAACGAAATATTCTTTTCTCCCGGACCAGATTATGCTTTTAAAGAAGGCGATGTTATAGTAGTAACAGGAATTAAAGATGTATACGATAGAGTATACGATTATATTTACTAATAAAAGGTTCTTGCATAGTATTGCAAGAATCTTTTAGATATAAGAAAGGATTTAATGTATGGATGTAGCAGTAGCTTTAGTTATTATTTTTTGTTCACTTATATTTAGTGTATATAATGGAATAAACATAGTATATCCGCTTTTTACAGGACTTGTAATCTTAGCAGCGGTATCGGTGGGAAGAGGTTTTAAACCAAAGCAAATATTTCATATGATTGTAAAGGGCGGAGGGAAGTCTCTTCTTATAATAAGGATATTTGTACTTATAGGAGCTATAACGGCTATATGGAGGGCTTCAGGTACCGTAGCGTTCATAGTATATTATGGCATTGAACTAATGAACCCGAATTATTTTGTATTATATGCATTTATATTAAGCTGTATAGTATCTTTTTTGCTTGGAACTTCCTTTGGTACTATTGGTACTGTGGGTGTGGTGTTAATGATAATAGCCAAAGGTGGAAATGTGAACATAAATATAGCGGCTGGAGCTATAATTGCAGGAGCATTTTTTGGAGATAGATGTTCCCCTATGTCTTCTAGTGCAAACCTAGTAGCAAGTATCACTAAAACGGATTTATATATAAATATAAAAAATATGTTTAAGTCAGCCGCAATTCCTTTAGCAGCTTCAATAATATTATATTTCTTACTGTCTAAAGCAAACCCCTTGGTTTTTCATGACAATAATATTTCTATTACTATTGCAGAGGTGTTTAATATCCATTGGACTACTATTTTACCAGCAGCTGCAATATTAGTGCTTGCTGTCTTTAAAGTTGATGTAAAGCTTTCTATGCTTGTTAGCATAGCTATAGCGATGCTATTGGCATTTGTATTGCAAGGGTTTTCGGTTATACAGATATTAAACTACACGATATTTGGGTTTAGCTTGGACAGCTCAGGCTTCTTCAATGACATAGTAAAGGGTGGGGGAATAATTTCTATGGTGAAGATTGCTTTTATAGTACTTATATCCTCAGCTTATTCTGGCATATTTGAAGAAACCAATATGCTTAAGGAGATACAAAGCTTATTAGAAGTAATCACAGAGAAATGTGGTATTTTTACTGCCACTATATTTACTAGCATTATAACTGCTGCCTTAGGCTGTACACAGGCTATTTCAATACTATTGACAGAACAGCTAATTGGAGGTATATATGAAAAGGAAAAAAGGGATAAGCAAGAGCTCGCTCTAGATATAGAGGATACAGCTGTTGTTCTGTCTCCTTTGATACCATGGAATATAGCGGGGGCGGTGCCTGCAGCAATGTTAACGGCAACTGTGGGATTTATACCCTATGCATTCTATTTGTACTTAATTCCACTATATGATTTAGTAATCAAAGGTTATAGAAAAAGAAAAACACACAAAAATAAGAGTCATGCAGGGGTTTAGTGCCCTTGCTTGACTCTTGCTTTTAAACTTAATATGCATCATAATCTGAAGACCTTATCTTGTTTGTTTGGGGCTTTATCTTTGACTTCCGCTGTGCTAGTCTGTTAGCAACGCTTTGCTTTCTTTCCAGGAACATAAGCTCCTTCTGAAGCTTTTTATAGCTTTCTAAACGCTCTTTCGGACAGGATGTTATTCTCTACGGCAGCTCTTATTGCACATTTTGGTTCGTCCTTATGCTTACAATCTTTAAAAAAGCAATTTGCAGCTAAGGTTTCTATATCTTCAAAGGTTTCTTGCAAACCACCTTCAGCATCCCAAAGTTGTATTTCTCTCATTCCAGGAGTATCTATTATTAAACCGCCCTCAGGCAGTATAAACATTTCTCGATGAGTGGAGGTATGCATACCCTTCTGACCATCATTTCTAAGCTCCTGTATCTTCTGTACAGTGCTACCTAGGAAATAATTTATAATACTTGATTTTCCTACTCCTGATGATCCCAAAAGTGCTACTGTATGACCTTCCTTAAAGTATTTTCTAAGCTCCTGTAAGCCTGTATCTTGATATGTGGTTACAGGATGTATCGGAACTCCTATAGCCACAGCTTCAGCTTCTGCCAGTTTTTCTTCTATATTATCGCAAAGATCAGACTTACTAAGTACTATTACCGGATTTGCTCCGCTTTCCCATGCTAGTAACAGATATCTCTCTAACCTTCGTACATTAAAGTCACTGTTTAGAGAGTTTACGATAAAGACTGTATCAATGTTTGAAGCTATAATCTGTTCTCTTATATTTGTACCGGCAACCTTTCGTGAAAATTTACTCATGCGAGGCAATACATGATGAATAGTAGCTCTACTTTCCCCAGATCCTACAGTTACAGCTACCCAGTCACCAACAGCAGGGAAGTTCTCTTGCTGCTCCGCGGCGAAACGTAGCTTTCCAGAGATTTCAGCCAGCATTTCACCATCCTCGCACATGATTTTGTAAATGTTCTTGTACTCTGCAAATACTCTGCCCGGAGTATAACCTTTTTCCTTATATTCTTCAAAGTTACTTTCAAATGACTCATTCCAACCAAGTTTGTTTAAATCCATTAATGTATCTACCACCTTTTTTAATTAGACAATTGATTTTTGTAGTTCTTTGTTTGTTTTTGTAATGATCTTTCTAATACTATCCTCTGATAAGTGATATGTTTCTATAAGTTCTTTGACACATATTCCACTTCTATACAGGTTGTAAATTTCTACATTTCTGCATTTAAGTTGAATCTTAGTTCCATTGTTTTCACCCCAGCCGGCTCTACATTCGCCAGGCTTTGGTATATATACTAGCTCCCCTTGGACATATTCCTGAAGCTCTAGCAAAAGCCTTATTGGTAGAATCTCTTTTCCATTCTTGTAACTCATAGTCATACCTCCCTTAATGATGTAAAAATTATGTTATAGATATAGAAATCCCGTGGACGACTATCATCCACGGGATATTTGGCAATAAAAAACACACGATGACCATCGTGTGTGTATCACTCTCACTATATCAGATGATGGTTCTATTCTAGAGAAAAGCAAAACAAAAAGACATCCTTAACTGGACGACTTACTACAGTAAGTAAAGCTTTCTCCCAAATATTCAGTTATAAAAGGATCACCTCATAAATTCTGTTAATAATCATTTTAAACACTCCTTTCTAACCAATTTAATCATCTGGTTAATTTAATTTGTCTAAATCCATAATATTATATTGGTGGGATTTGGTCAACTAGTTTTATATTACTATTTGATTACAAAATCTAAAAACCCACTTCACATATAATGGAAATACAACTTAATTATTTCATAGATTTAAAAATTATACATTATAAAGAATTATTATACTTATATTTTACATATAACATTACTATATATGCTTTAGAGGGATTTGAAAATATTCGTAGAATTAGTCATTATCCAAACAATTCGGGAGGGGTTTAATATGTATGTATCCAACAGAATGACCTTAAATCCAATCACAATTAATTCCAAGACTTCAGCTAGAAGTGCTTTGGACATTATGCAGTCCAGAAGATTCTCAAATATTCCAGTAGTTGATAACGGGGAAATGGTAGGAATATTAGCTAAAGAAGATATCATAAATCAATACTTCTGTGGCGAAAAGGGCTGTACCCTTATAGAGGATGTTCTAGTAGGGGATATAATGACAAAGGATTACATCACTGTAAATAAAATGGATTACTTAGAAAAAGCGATTTCGCTACTTAAAGAAAAAGATGTTAGTGCTCTTCCGGTATTGGATGCAGATGGCAAATTGGTAGGCATCATTACAAGAACAGACATATTTGATGCTTTTACAGATGCAATGGGAGTAGATAATAAGGGAACAAGAATTTACATGGTTATTCCTGAGTTTATAGGACAGCTAGCTAAAATTGCCAATGTTGTAAGGCATCATGGAATATCAATAGAAGCTTTGATTGTTTTTGACTCCGGAATAGTAAACACAAAACAGGTAATTATGAAGGTAAATTCTAAGGAAATAGATAATCTGGTTGTAGACCTTAAAGCCAGTGGATTAGATGTTAGAGATGTAGAATAGCTATGATAGTCTATGATATAGATATTTATGTAAGGCTTAACGAAAAATGTTAAGCCTTTTATTTTTATAAGACTTTTTTGTGTTACATACGTATCTATTATAGAAAATCAAATGGAGGGACAAAAATGAAGAGAAAAAGAGTGGGGACAATTACTCTGGCAATAGGGCTTATCGTATTGGGCGTATCATTGTTTATCAATAATTATACAGCCCTTGTGTTAATGGATATTTACAAATACTGGCCTGTATTGATTATCGGGGTAGGAATAGAGATGTTTGTATATATGATAATCTACAGACATGACGAAGATGTAAAGTTAAAGATTGACAGTCTATGCATAGTATTTATATTAATTGCAGCGATATTTACAAACAACATAAATTTTAAGTTTGATTCGAAGTTTCCACTTAATATATTTGAAGAAAATTCAATAATAGATGGAATAAAGTATGAAAGTGAGCTTAAGGAAACAATAATAAAAGATAGTATCTCAAAGGACTATGCTATAAACAAGCTTGAAGTTAAAAACAGCTATGGTGATATAAAGCTGATACCCTATGATGAAAAATATATAAAGGTTGAGGCTCTTGTAAAGATTAGATACAATGATGAAACAGAAGCAAGAGAATATTTAAAGAATACAATAAAGATAATTGAAGGTGAAACGACTCAAATATTAGCAGCTGACTATAATGGATCAAACAAGAAATCTTATTCTAGAGCAGTAATAGATTTTGTTATATATGTTCCAAATGAGGTGTATACAGATGTAAGCAATAGCTATGGCGACATACAAGCACAAGGGCTTTCCAAGGATTTGGATGTATCCAATCAGTATGGGGACATAGAGGTACAGGATATAGGAGGCAGTGCTATTGTAAAAAATTCTTTTGGTAAAATAGAAATTACTAATATAGGCGGTAAGGTTGAAGTAGATAATAAAAACGGTGATATAAAGACAGATTCTATAACTGGAGATGCAAGGCTAGAAACTAGCTTTGGTAAAATTGAAGCCTATAACGTAAAAGGCAGTTTAAATGCAAAAACAAGCAATGGTAAAATAGATGTAAAGGAAATTAAGGGTAATGCAGAGCTAAGAAGCTCATTTGGAGATATAGATGCAGCATATATAGATGGAAACTCTATAATCAACAATAACAATGGCTCAATAGATGCAAATGAGCTAAAAGGTAATGTGCAGATAAAAAATTCCTTTGGCGGAATTCGTTTCAGTTCATCAAATTCTGGAAATGCTGATATATATGCAAAAACCAACTTTGGTGATATAGATACTAACCTACCTATAAATGTAAAAAAATCAGTAAGTGAGTATACAGCAGAAGGTATAACAGGTGAGGGTAAATATAAGATAGAGCTTATTACTAGCAATGGGGAAATTGATATAAAATAGAGACATATATAATAATATTAAAAAGATAGTAAGCAAAAGAAACGGAGATAAGTATGCTGCAAAATATAAAGGCTGTAATTTTTGATGTAGATGGTACATTAGTTGATTCAATGTGGATTTGGAGACAGGTTGATATCGAATTTCTGTCTAGGAGAGACATAGAGTTACCTGATAACTTGCAGAAGGATATTGAGGGAGTAAGCTATACTGGTACTGCCGAATATTTTAAAAAGAGATTTTCTCTTCCCGAAAGTGTTGAAGAAATAAAGGAAGAATGGCGAGAAATGGCTGATGATTTCTACAATAATAAAATAGCATTAAAGGACGGAGTTGGAGAGGTTTTAACATTTTTTAAAGATAAAGGCATGAAGCTTGGGATAGCTACAAGCAACTCCAGAGAGATTGTAAATACCATGATAACAAGACATAAGCTCAAGCTGTACTTTGATATAATAAGAACCTCCTGTGAGGTTCCTAGAAGCAAGCCTTACCCAGATGTATATCTACAGGCAGCTAAGGATTTAAGCGTTGAGCCTGAAGACTGTCTAGTGTTTGAAGATACTGTTGCAGGAGTCAATGCTGCCAAGGCAGCAGGGATGAAGGTCATAGCAATTTATGATAAGCTTTCTGCTGAAGCTCAAGAGTATTTGAAACAGCGGGCGGACTTATACATAATGGATTATTATGAATTTTTAAGAGAAATTACTAATTAGCACATAAGCAGTCATTAAGTATTTATTGACTGCTTAGTTTTTTTAGGAAATTTTTTAAAATTGAAGTGCATAAGAGATTTTTAACGTCATAAGTAATGTACAGGAAGGTGGTGGTGGGTATTGAAGGATGAAGACATAATAAGATTGATTTTGAAGGGTGAGGATGAGCTGTACTCTATATTAATTGATAGATACAGTGGAAAGATATTCTCGACAGCCTACAGCTATACCCATAACCATGAGGAAACGCGAGATTTGGTTCAGGATATACTGATAAAGGTTTACCAAAACCTCGCGAAATTCAAAGTTGATTCCAAGTTCTCTACCTGGCTTTATAGAGTTGCTGTCAATAGCTGTATTGACTGGAATCGTAAAAACAATAGCAGAACAATAAAGATTGCTTGGAACTTTGAGGAAAACGATATTCTGAACTCTATAGTGGATGAGAATGCTGGACCTGAGCAAGTTGTAATGAATCAAGAACACAGGGAATTTATAATGAACATAGTAAGTGATATGCCAGAGATATACAAAACAGTACTTATACTTTATTATTTTGAAGAGCTTAAGATACAAGAAATCAGCTATGTTATAGACTGTCCTAAGAAAACGGTGGAGACAAGACTTTATAGGGCAAAGGGCATCCTAAAGACCTTGCTTAAGCAAAAAAATTCCGGAGGTGAGTTGTATGAGTTGCAAAGCATATAGAGAAATGCTACATAGTTATGTAAACAATGAACTAAACGAAATACAACATGCTACTATATCAGAGCATCTTGAAAGTTGTACTGCTTGTAGCAATGAGCTGACAGAAATCAAAAGTCTTAAGAAGATACTAATAACTCTAAAGTCGGAAGGTTTTCAGCTAGGTGAGATAAAGGACAATATCATGTCAACTATCAGGGCAAGTAAGAAAAAAGCAGTAACTTATGACATTAAGGTTTTGACAAGGTTGGCAAACAGCATGATTGCTTGTGGAGTAATAGCGATGGTATTAAACTTCACTAGCTTGGGAGACGGTTTAACACATTATACAGGAGACACATCAACAGGGCAAAAGAGCACAGAGGAGAAAATGGGTCAGCCTATGACATTTATTAATATCGGGCTAACAAACATTTCGGATGGAATAGTTAGCTTGGATGGAATAATGTTTAGAGCCGGGCAAAGAATAAAAGGAGGAATGTAAGGTGAAATGTAAAAACCACAAAGACGAAGAGGCAAAGTACATTTGTGACAAATGCAAAATGCCAATTTGTGAAGAATGTGCAACTGAGCTAAGAGGCAGTAAGGTTTGTATCAGCTGCATTGATCATGCCATATATGCAGAAAAAGATATAGTAAAAAGAAAAGGATTTTGGAATACTTTGATATTTTTTATGTTTGCTTGTATACCAGGCGCTGCACATATGCAGATGGCTCTTTTCAAAAGAGGAATGCAGCTTATGCTGACCTTCTTTGGCGCTATCGTACTGATTTCCTACGCAAATGTAGAATCCTTTTTTCCGTTGGCTGTAATACCTACTTGGTTTTTCAGCTTCTTTGATGCTTATAACACAAGAAGAAAAATGCTAGCAGGTGATAGCGTAGAAGACACTGAAGCATACAATTATCAATTTATAATTAAAAATAAAAAATTGCTTGGAGCTATAATGATAGTACTTGGAGCTATAGGCTTGCTAAACTCTATAGGAGGAATACTTCAGTCAATATTCAATAGATTTGGACTTGATTCATATGATCTGTATTGGACACTAAAAAGAGGAGTAATACCTTTTGTATTAGTTTTAGGTGGATTATTTCTACTTTCCAGCTTGAAAAAGGCAGATAAGGAAATCGAAAAGTAAATTTTTGAATTGAAATAAATAATGAACATATACTAAAACGGATATGAGAAATATCCGTCAATGTATAATTGGAAAAATAAACAAAATTATACATTGACTATTTTCTAGATATTTATTATAATAAGGAATGTAGCTGTGTGATGCAGATTATTTGTGCTCGTAGCTCAGCTGGATAGAGTGTCTGACTACGAATCAGAAGGTCGCAGGTTCGACTCCTGTCGGGCACACCACAAAAAATGCGGGTTTGGCGGAATGGCAGACGCGCTAGACTTAGGATCTAGTGTCTTAGACGTGGGGGTTCAAGTCCCCTGACCCGTACCAATTTTTAGAATTTGGCTTTTGAGAATATTTCTTAGAAGCCTTTTTAATTTATTAATTGACAAAGCCTATTTATCTGACTTATAATTATTCTGACTTAAAAACTTAAATATGCACCTATAGCTCAGTAGGATAGAGCAACGGTTTCCTAAACCGTGTGCCACTGGTTCGAATCCAGTTAGGTGCACCATATATGAATGTAGTAATCTCAATGCTTTGATGGCATTGAGATTTTTTATTTTTTGATTTGATTTCTCTTGTTGACCAGGTTGGCAATTAGTAATCAATTAACAAGTAATATTGTGGAGTATTTTCTATAATATGGACTTTGTTTCATATTGAAGTTATAATTGATAGTAAATAAATATAAAATAAAGGGGAATTTAGATTATGAATAATATTCTCACGCTAGGATTAGCCGGTAAGTTATTCAACCTATTAGATGGTTTATATAAGGTTATGCCTATTATATTAGGCATTGGGGTTATATTATTCTGCTTACAATGCTTCTTTGGATATAGGATATTTAAGTTTTTGATAGGAGTACAAGGATTTTTTCTATTCGGAATAATTGGAATGGCATTAGGTTACCTTTCTTTTAGTGAAGAATTAGACTTATGCCTTATCATGGGACTAATTATAGGAGGATTAGGTGCTTTAGTAGCTATGGAATTGTATGAAGCAGGTGTATTTTTTCAATGTTTTGGGACAGGCTCAATTATTGGGGTGCTAATAGGAATACTTATGAAATTAGAAATGGAACAAACAGCAGCATTAGCAATTGTATTGGGAATAATCATTGGAATGGTAGGGGTAATGTTTATTAAGCCACTAATAATATTAAGTACTGGGTTCTCTGGGGGAATGTCATTAGGTTGTATTATTGCGTTATCGAGTGACCAAGATATCCTTATAGGAGTGCTTACAGGCATAATAGTGTCAATGTGTGGTATATTTTATCAGTTCTATCCAGATAAACAATCTCCAAATGTTACTCCTAAACAAGACAATGATGCGACAATTTAGAATATGTAATTAAGTTAATTCAATTACTCAACACTTACAAGGGGGTAGAATTATTTTTTTTTGGTTTTTGGTGTGAGGGAATCACTAATATGTTCTTATGTTCTGTGCCTGGCACCATTTTGTGCATGATTTGCCTACCAACAGCGATGTGATTTTATGGTAGGTGGTCGGAAAAGCAGATTTGTGACAGGAAGGTGGTCATAGAAGGGTGAAAACTACTGAAATAGAGGATTATTGAGGTGGTCAGAGATGACACAGTGGGATTTATCAAAGAAATAGAAAAGAAAATAAAAACAATATTACCAATTGAAGGAAAACGAGTGAACCTGTCGAATAATTCAATGTAACCATTATTATTTGGAAACATTTATTAATGGAAACATTTGATGTTGTTAATATGGTAATATACGCCAGTATGGTTGTGGCTAGTGTTTTGGCATAATTATGAGATTGTTCTTATCTCCATATACACCTATTGAATTTGAATTTCACAAGTGATATGGAAATGAACAATAAGTTTGATGTTCTATAAATATTAACAACAATATTATTAAGGAGGTTTATTAATATGTATATAGATTTTATTAAAAATGATTATTCAAATAAACCTAAAAATGAAGCGGTTGAGTATATTGAAAGGGATAAGGTACATTTAGGAAAGATTATTCAAGAGCGTATTACAAACGATATTAAAGATATTGCAGATCGTTGGTACCAGTTGGATGACATTGGGTATATACCTGAAAATGAAAAATTTTTGTATCTACTGAAAGAGGCAGAAAATTTGTTTTGTTTTGGATATTTTACAGGGACAATAGCGGTAGTAGGCATTGCCTGTGAGGAGTTTTGCAAATATCTCATAAATAAAAATAAAATTAAGGAGACAGAAGACCAAAATTCAAGAATAAATGAGTTGTTAAAAAAGTCCGTAATAAATAATACTATTTCCTCGGCTTTACATAGTGTTCGTAAAATACGAAACAACTGTATACATTATAATACAAGTTTTAAAGAATTAGATGTTAACCAGTTAAAGGAACAAGCACTTACTATGATTAAGCTATATAAAACGTGTTTATCAATTTTAACTGTTTCTATTGAAAAAGATTCTGAGAAGTTGATAGAAAAATTATTGCAATCACAAAAACTTTCCTTTACTGATTTTAAATATAGAAACCGGAATATTGATTTAAAACAAGAAAAAATTGATCTTCAAATTTCACCTCAAGTTTCAAATGTGATATTTACATCAAATTATTATGTTGATGAAATTGATATTGAAACTGAACGCTTTAAAGAAATGACTTTACTTGACTTATACAGAGGATGTCTTCCTGTGGTTGTTGATTTAACTTTACCACAAACAGATTTAATTCAAAAAATGAAAGTTGAACAAGGTAATATAATATTTGCTTCAATGATTTCTAGTATAACTACAATAGGGCAAACAGAGGAGTGGCATTTATTAACTATATATGATGTTTTTAGAGAAAAAATTAGTTTGGGAGATATTGAGAAATATATGGGTTAATAGTTTTGTTTCCTCTAAACATTATTAAATGTAAAAAATAATAAACTGTTTATATTTTAAGTACGTAACTTTCGTACAAATATAAATCATGTAAATACCAATAAATTGGAATCCATAATATAACAAGAGGTGAAAGCCTCTCCCTTGCGAATTTGTTAATTGTGCAAAAAAACAATAACGAAGGGGGTTTTCACCTATGAAAAGTATAACATTTATTACAGGTGAATTTAAACAGGAAAAAACTAGTGCTTGGTTGGTTACGTTTGTAAAATATGTTCAAAAGCTTGATTTTGTAAGTCTACTGGATAAAGTCAAAGTTAAGATGAAAAAAGTAGATTATTCTGTTCAAGATAAGCTATTAACCATTGCAATATCTATAGCCGCTGGATGTAAATATACCTCAGACATCAATGAAAAGCTCGTTCCTGACACTGTCATTGCAGAGTTGATTGATATACCAAGGTTTCCTGATCAGTCTCAAATTAATGAACTTCTACGAAGGATGACAAAAGAAAACGTTGAGCAGCTTAAAAATGTCCATCATCAGCTGTTCATGCAGAATACTACATGCTTATCTACTACAGAAAAGATTGTTGTTGATATTGATCAATCAGGTCTTATTGCTAATGGTAAGACGTATGAAGTAGCACAAAGAGGTTATTTCTGTAAGAATAAAAACCAGAAAGGATATCAATTGTCTGCTGCATTTTGTGGCGATGATAATAGAGAAACTATTTCACTTTATCTTGATGCTGGAAATACCCATTGTAGTAATCGGTTTGACGATCTGCTTAACGATACATTATCAAAACTCAAGGATGTGGCAAAGGAAAATAGGCTTATTCTGCGGCTTGACAGTGGCTATGGCTCTAATGAAAACATAGAAAAACTCAAGGACAGAGTAAAGTTTGTAGTAAAAGGTTATTCCACTACAAGAGCATCTAATATAGCGAAAACCATTGCTAAAGAAGAGTATGAAGAAATTGACCGTTTTGTAGATACCTACGAACTTCCGAGTGAAGGCGACTTACGATTTATTATAGTGAGAACCTTAACACGTAAAGGTGATTTCATATATACTATGCTGATTTCAAACATTAACAAAGCTGAGATGTCAGCCCATGAGCTATTTCACTTTTATAACCAGAGACAAACCATTGAAGCTTTCTTTAAAACCTGCAAGAATGTATATCATATGAAAAACCTTCGTACTAGGAAGTTTGACGGCATCTATGCATTCTTGTGGATTGTTTTTATTACACACAATATTATTTCATGGATGAAGAGAACGATTTTTCATGAAACGAAGATGGAGAATGTAGGCATAGGAATACTGATAAACAAATTGGGAATGCTTGTAGCTGAAGTACGAAGAACAGCAGAAACCATGGAAATAGTCTTGCCTGAGATCAGTGCTCTTGGCAGAAGGTTTGTAGAATGCATACAGCAGAAGTCTAAATCGGTATGGCAGACTTAAACATTGTTCTGGAATAAATTAACATATTATCAAGTTTCCAAGATTCAGTATGGCTATCAATTGGTATATTTTAACTACATAAGATAATTATTGAATTTAGTTATTATTTTGGGTTATACATATCTCATTAAATTGGTATCATAGCCAATGTATGGATGGCAACAAATTTACAAATCGTGTTTTTCTGTTTGTACGAAAGTTACGTAAGTAATAATATGTACATGATCCTCAAAAATATGTGGAAGACAACATTCCAATTATAAAAAAGTTCGAGGCATCAATTGAATGGTTATGTGATAAGCTCAAAGAAGAAAAGTAATTGTAACATACTAATTACATTTTAACTAATTAGATATGTATAGACAAAACTTAAATGATGATATAAAAAGTGTTATATACAGAAATATAACAAAATCAAGGAGGATTTATTATGGCAATTACATCAGATCCCAAATACCAACCATTTATTGATGTCTTAGGAATGCGATTGTTTCGTATTCCTGAATACCAACGTTGTTATAGTTGGGAAGAACACCAAATCCAAGATTTGTTTGAAGATATATCAAAGATATATAACAAGCAATCTAAAGATAAGTATGACCATCATTTTATGGCGACAATAGTTTGTTTAAATACAATGAATAGTGAAGAATTGGGTTCAAAAGTGCTTCCGGTTCTTCATGTTGTAGATGGTCAACAGAGACTAACAACATTAATTATTCTTTTAAAAGCTATATCTAAGAAGTTGCTCGTACATAACGACAAAAAATATATAGATGAAGGTGAAGAGCTTAATAAGCTATTAATAAAAGATAATGATAGGCTGATACTATTGCAGACTAATCATGACAGTTCCAATGTTTTTCGAAATTATTTGAAACAAGGTTTAATTCCAAATAAGTCATCAATAAAAACAATAGCAGAGAAAAAATTGCGGGATGCTTTTTCATTGTGTGAAGATTACGTAAAACTATGGCACGAAACAAAAGATTTGATTGATTTATTAAAAATTGTAAAAAATAGATTGGACTTTATTTTCTATGAATTATCGGATGAACAATCTGTATACACGGTATTTGAAGTGCTAAACAGCCGTGGGTTACCAGTAGATGGTTTAGATAAGTGCAAAAGCATGCTAATGGGAATAGCTTTTGAAAAGTTTGGAGTACAGGTGGCAACAGAGAAAATTGGAGAATTACATCAATTGTGGAGTAATATATACCGCACAATTGGAATATGTAATATCAGAAGTGACGAAATATTGCGATTTTCCGCTACTTTGATGCATGCTACACCAATAAGTCAACCTGTATCGGAGGAGGAAGCTCTTTCGCAATTTAGATCATTATGCGAAGCAGATCCCGAAAAAGTTATTACAATTAGTCAAAAAATCTTAGAAATTACAGAAAAGCTAACGAAATTATATGCTACAAAAAGGCTTGAGGCTGTTATCGAAATATCATACGCACGCCTCCTTGCGGTTTCTATATATTTAAACTTAGCACTTAATGATACTCAGAGGCAAGAAGTTTTAAATATGTGGGAACGTGTAACATTTAAGGTGTTTTCATTATGCGATAAGGATTCAAGGTTTAGCAGAGGTGATTTTACTAAGCTTGCGTATGAAGTTTATAATGAAAATATGAGTAGGGATAAGATTATACAACGGTTGAAACAGATAGGGGATAAATATTCGTTTGATGAGGTGCTAAAGAATATATCCAATACAGATTGCTATAGTAATTGGACAAAAGAACTCAGGTATTTTCTATATCAATTTGAAGAATATTTGGCAGAATGTTCGGGTGAAAAGGTAGGAAGTGAATTATGGGAAAAAATTTGGGAATCCTCTCCTAGCACTACGATTGAACATATATTTCCACAAAATCCAAATATCGATTGGAAGGGTAAGATAGATCCAAGTGATGATGCAGATTTGATTACACATAATGTCAATCGAATAGGTAACTTAGCACTGTTGCCTCCAGGAGAAAACAGCAGAATTAAAAATTTTTCTTTTAAAAAGAAAAAAGAGACATATAAAAACAGCGGATTACGTATGGTTACTGACTTGTTGCAAAAGAAGGATTGGAATATCAAAACAATAGAACAACGTGAGAAAATTATGATCCAGTTTGCAAAACAGCGTTGGAATTTTAATTAATTAGTCGCATTACTAGCATATCAACTTTATACAATAAGGTTTTCGGTGCCAGGTACAGAACATAAGAACTTATTTATTTATGAATCACTAATATGTTATTATGTTCTGTGCCTGGGAAACCGCTGATAAACACCACATTAAAATTTTAAAAACTAATATTTAAAAATTCTAAGCTCTACAATACGCTATATAGGATTTTATTACACTAAGCAATGATTTACTATTCCCAATAAACGTAGATTTTTCAAATGTGACGACTTTATCAGCGCTTTCCCTGGCACTATTTTGCAGAAAAAGCAAAAACGGTAAGTTTTGCAGCGATATTATAAGTAGTTTTTAAGTTATTTTTAGTTTTATAACGCCATAAATAGCACATGGTCATGAGAAATGCCATATTATGAATTAGCAGATAGATAAGTTAAGAAATATATTAAATCTGAGTTGTCTTTTATAGAAGTGTGTAGTATTCTAAAAATAAAGATAGAGTTGTTTAAAATAATATCGTTTAGGTTATCATAACTATAAAGTGTTAAAAAAGTATTTACATTATAGTAAAGAAATTATACAATACAATATAGTTAAGATATAGATTATCTATATTGAAATAGGAAACCCCTTGCCTTAAGTAGGGAGCTGAAAAATAGGAAACCCCTTGCCTCAAGTAGGGAATTGAAAAATAGGCAGTCGTTAGACTGCCTATTTTCATGGAAAGGTAATGAACATGGACAAGCTAAAAATCTACCATGTACATGAGGAATACATAAAACATTTAAGAATTTTGATAAGAAAGTAACAATTGTTAAGGAGACCGGCAAAGCCCGTCCTTATGTAGGTATTGTTTTAGAAATAAATGAATTTAAGTATTTTGCTCCTTTTTCTTCACCTATAGATATGTTGATGTTTCTAAAAATCCACACTTTGTTAATATATCATGCAACTTTAAATTGCTTGAGAAAAAGTGTAAAGAATATGGACAAGCTACTAATAAAGTTGAAGAAGCTTTGGAGATAATACAAGCAAAAGAATTAATAGCTTCTGTGGATGACGACAAATAAGATTAATAATAAAGAAATGAAAAGGTTCCTATTCTTGTAGGCACTTTTTTAGATAAAAACTATCGAGCGGCGTTTACATCGTCGCTTTTCTTTATGTCAGGCACTATTTTATTCCTAGCAAGTATTGTGCATACTTTGAGAGGAATATACAAACAATTGTAGAAAATAGAAAGTATATTTACTATTATTGTTTAATCATAACAAGGAGAATCAAAATGGAAATAAAGATAAAGCCATTAGTCTTTTTAGATATATTATGGAGTTGTATGCACAAAGGTATCAAGTTGTAAATGATGTGAAAAAACAGGAATGGAATAAATTTGTTGCGGATATTCCAAAAGATGAAGATAATATTATTTTTAATTATGTTGATAGAACTGGACGAGGACGAGGAGAGTTCTTCTTCACAAGCACTAATTTTAAAAGTAAGAAAACCAGAATTCGAGCGCTGTCCAATAATTCCTACTTCAATAGAAAAGTGGGTTGAAGATGGATGGCAGTGGTTTTATATGAGAGCCATATGGTGCCAGCTACCGAACATATCCAGTTATTTAAAAACTTTAATTATAAAAAACAACACATATATAGAAATAATAAGAAGTGTTTTATATGATATAAAAATATATAAAGGATACGTATTTAAGCAGACGGATAAGTGGATAACTGTCTATGTGTCGTTCATGGCACTTATAATTTTTTTTTCGTACATCTCATTCGGATATGAAATTAAAGGATTTTAAAATCAGAGAAGGAATTTATATATAATTGTGTTAAATATTTGAATAATTATATTTATATTCTGTATAATTGAGTAAGGACACAATGGTAATATTTTGCGATTTATATGGAGGAATACCGTATGAAAAAATTGTTTTCGACTTTATCATACTTTTTAATAATTGCTTGTATAGTTTTTATATCATATTCAACAACGTATAGAATTACAGATAATAAAAAGCAATTAGAGAATAATATACTACAATTTATTAATAGACCTACAGTAATCTATAACAATATTGACATTAAACAGGAATTAAATCTTGATAATAAAAAATATATTTTATTTGTAATTAATAATACTTTAGGCGGTGCAGAATTAACTAAAGGTCTTAATAACAAATATAAAATTGAGTTTATTAGGCATGGCAGTAGCTATTTTAGGCACGAGATAAATAAAACAAATAAGGGTAAATATCTTATTATTAAAGGTAAAAATTATGATTTGAAAATTGCATATGCAAAGGCGTTATTGGATAATAAGGAATATAAAATTAGTATCCCACAGCAGGAATACTTTATGGTCTATTGTCCAGTCCCGATCGAAACACAAAGAGTAAATCTTGCTTATAACTACATAAAATTATTTAATAAGAACGATGTTGATATTACTGATGAGATGTTTAAAGTTTTATTTCAATAGTTCGCACTCTTATTATGAAATGTCAGAACATTCTTAAACATAGCCTAACTATAAAAAACAATACATATACAGAAATAAGAAGAAGTGTTTTATATGATATATAAAGATATAAATGAGAGGTATTTGATGAAACGAAACATAAAAATATTCATAGTTATCTGTTTTTTTGCTGTTATGCTCATATTTAATGGTTGCTCTGGAAAAGAGAAGGGTAATGACTTAAAATTAGGAAAATATATAAGTTCCGAAGATAGGTTTTCATGTGTTGCTTTAGAAGCTAATAATAAATTTGTAATAGCTTTTAATCTTACTTCATCTTATATAGGAATTGGTGATTTTTCAGTAGTAGATGATATGCTTATCCTCAATGATATTGGAATTAAAAAAGAACCAAAGCAATACAGATTCAAGATTAATGGAGATAGCTTGATATTTGAAAGTGGAGATTTTGCTAGCAAATTTTTTGTTCAAGGTGAAGTATTTAAATTAAAACAAGATGATAAGTAAATAATAATTGTTTATGGATGGGTATGGAAGAAACTTAAATAATGAAAATATATATTTCTTTGAGTTTAATAAGAAGGAGTAATTGTTTATGAAAAGATTATATATAACAATTCTGGTTGTTCTTGTAGCTATCTCTTTTGTTGTATGTAATTCAAGAGAAAGTTTCTTTTCCTCTCAAAAACAAAAGGCTGTCAAAAATTGCATAGAGTATATTCAGAACTCTTCTATGGAATGGAAAGACCATATCGATACGAACATCATAAATATCAAAAATGCAACGGATACTACTTGGAGATATATACAATGCAAAGATGGGCGGATAGAAGAAGATAAAATTGATATTACTGATTGGGTTATAACAATAGGAGATACTTCAGACCATTGTTATGCAACTTTAGTTTGTGATAGCAGTACCTGCGAAGTAATAGGTTATAAGATTATGAAGTAAAATTATTAACTTCATTTATTGGGAGGATATTTCTATGGTTAGACTAGAAAAAATTACAGAGGACAATTATCGAGCTTGCTTTGCTTTAAAGGTTGCAGAAAATCAGACCAACTTTGTATCCTCAAATATTCTTTCCTTAGCAAAAGCATATGTATTTTATGATATAGTATTACCTTTTGCAATTTATAATGATAAGAAATATCAATCTAAAGGATATGGAAAACAAGCTATGAAGCTAGCGATTGAATGGATGAAAAAAGATGATAGATGCCAAGAAATTGTCACTACTTATAAAATTGGAAATGAACACGCTAAGAAGCTATATACCCAATTAGGGTTTCATCAAATGGGAGAAGTGGAAGATGGAGAAATTGATATGGTATTGCGTTTCTAATTTAGAATTAATGCATTGGAGGATCCTTTATGAAATATTTGTTTTATAATTTAAAGGAGTCAATAAAAAGCGTTAGTATGAGAAATTAAGTGTTAGGTGCTAAGGTTGTTAGGTTAATTGATTAAGCTTTCAAAATAACTGTCTATGTGTCATGCCGGCACTTATTCTTGTGTAGCGATGACACTGAAACAGAAGACTTAAAATCACTATTGAAAGATATTTAATGCGTAAATGCGAAATATTTATCAGTTTTTTACAAAAATTAATAGTCAGAACTTTGGTATGGTGGTAGAATGAAAATATATTATTTTACCTTAAGATAAAAGGAGCATGTGTATGAAAGTAAGGTATAAAAAATTGTGGAAACTGTTAATTGACAGAGATATGACTAAAACACAATTGCGGTTAAAAGCCAAGATAAGTACCACTACACTAACAAAATTGAGCAAGAATGAAAATGTTGGAACAGAGATTCTTGCAAAAATTTGTAATGCGATGGAATGCAATGTGGGTGATATTGTAGAATTTGTTACAGAAGACCAAGAACATTCAGAGTTACATTCAAATAAATGATAAAATATACGGCTAGTCGAATTTATTTATTTGATACACAATAATGTTTATAACAAAGTTCCCTTTAAGAGGGATAAATTAATTCAGAATTAGGAAGGAGTATTGAGATGAATATAAGATCATTGATATTAAAAAATTATCGATGTTATGAAGATTTGCAGATAGAATTTAACCAGAATTATTCAATTTTAGTTGGTGTAAATGGTGCAGGTAAGTCAACTATTCTTGATGCAATATCAACAGCTTTAGGAAGCTATATTGCAGGTTTTGATGGAATAGCGTCTAATGGAATTTATCATGACGATGCATATAGAAAAATGTATGAGTTAGGAAGTCGTATAGAAGCAGAAGAACAATATCCTGTAGAAATCAGGGCATGTGCTAATATAGATGGAAGAGAAGTAGAATGGAAGAGAAGTCTTCATACTAAAAATGGAAGAACACATATCAGTGAAGCAAAAAGTATTATGGAATATGGTGAAAAACTACAAAATTGTGTTCGTGAAGGAGACAAGAAGTCAATTCTACCTCTTATTTCATATTATGGTACGGGCCGTTTGTATATGCAAAAGAGACAAAAGAAAAATGATTCTAAAAATTCTACATTTTTTACAAGAACTACAGGATATAGAGATTGCCTTGACTCTGCATCAAATGATAAGTTGATGATGAAATGGTTCGAAGATATGACATCGATTCAGATTCAGGAAGGAAAGATTATCCCAGAATTGGAAGCAGTAAAAAAAGCAATGGGTAAGTGTTATTCTGGTGCCAAGAGTCCTGAGAGTAAGGCTAATTTTGAATACAAAATGAAATCTCATGAAATTGAGATTACTTATCAGAAAGATGGAGAGTTAGAAAAACTTCCCATGAGGATGTTGAGTGATGGATTAAAAATTACCATCAGTATGGTAGCTGATATTGCATATAGGATGGCAGTGCTTAATCCACAATTACTGGATACTGTTTTGGATGAAACTCCAGGTATTGTGCTTATTGATGAAGTTGATATGCATTTACATCCAGAATGGCAAAAGCGTATTGTCGAGGATTTACATTTCATTTTTCCTAAAGTGCAATTTATAATGACAACTCATTCACCAAGTATTTTAGCCAACGTAAAAAAAGAACATGTTGTGTTACTTGATAATGGAAAAGTCTACGAACCAAGTAACACAACTTATGGACGGGATATTACAGCAATACTTAAGGAAATGATGCATGTGGATGTTCGTCCTGAGGAGGTAACTAATCTAATAGATGAATTTTATAGGTTAATTTCTGATGAAAAATATGAAGATGCAAAAAACATGCTTGAAAAACTGGAAAACATTTTGGGAAGAAATGATTCCGATGTAGTGCAGGCAAAATTAACATATGACTTGGAAATATTATAGGAGGGTTTATCTTTGATATACATTGAGAAAAAGGCTGAACCTCATAGTCTAAAAGCACATAGGAATACCCCTGGAGCAGATTTTGAAAGTTTAAATAAAACGGAGTTACGTGATTTTTTATTAGCGGAGCAGGGGCATTTGTGTGCATATTGCATGAAAAGAGTTAATGATGCAAAAGATACGAAAATCGAGCATTACAAGGCTAGAAATGATGAAAACCAGTTGATTTACACTAATTTGCTTGCAGTATGCACTGGTAATGAAAAATTACAAAATCAATCTGGAAAGGTTGATCCCAAAAAGTTCACGTGTGACACTATGAAGAAAAGTCAAGTTTTACATATAAATCCTCAGAATAGGGCAGATATGGAAACTATCTATTATGATGCACAGGGGAAAATATATTCAAATAACAGAGATTATCAGAATGATTTGGATATAGTATTAAACTTAAATGATCCATATGGATTTTTGATTGATAATCGCCAAGCTGCTTTGAAGGCTGTGCAGAACCGATTAAAAAAATTAAAACCAGGACAAGATGCAAAACCATTGTTGGAAAAAATAAAAAACTCGTGTATTCTCAAAGATAGTGCTGATGAGTTATCAGAGTTTGCTGGAATTATACGTTGGTATGTTGAGCGGCAAATCAAAAACATAATTGATTTAGAAAACCATATGGTGCCAGCTACCGAACATATTCAGTTATTTAAAAACTTTAACTATAAAAAACAACACATATATAGAAATAAGAAGAAGTGTTTTATATGATATATAAAGATATAAAGGATAAGTTGGATAGGTATTTAAGCAAACAGATAACTGTGGTGTCTGATACCATAAGCCTTTATCGCATTTGAGAAGTTAAGAGCCAGATGCAAAGGTTCTTAGGTTGATTGATAAAGCTTTCATAACTGTTTGTCTGCTGAGCATAGTACCATGAGTTCTTTATGGAGGATGTATTGATATGATTTTTACTATATAGAAATCAATAAATAAATTACAGTCCAGGTATTACCACTAAAAAATGAGTGCACTACATGGTATTATGTTAACTAAGAAACTCATTAGAAGGTGGTATTTACAATGAACAATCTAGCGCAGTTTTTAGATAAATATAATCAAGATACTCAAATACAGACAGTAAAGGCAGTAATAAAACAAAACAAGAATAAGCGTATGCATATAAGATATCTTGTTATCATAAATCACCTATATGGACTCCAAAATGTAGAGATAGCCATGAATTTGGGACTATGTACTCACACAGTAGGTACTTACATTCGGAAGTATAAAGAGGGTGGTCTTGAAAATTTAGTTCCAACTCCAAACCCAGGAGCTCCACGCATGCTTACCAAAGAACAGGAACAGCTGCTTGTTGAAGTTGTTACAACCAAAACTCCTGATGAAGTCGGTTTCCCATTCAGAAAGAATTGGAACTCCATACTTATAAAGGAATGGGTTAAGAACAACTTTAGAGTGGAATATAGCCACAGTGGAATGTTGTATGTTTTGTATAGACTGAATTTGAGCTTTACAAGACCGACATATACTCTAGCAAAAGCCATCCCAAGAAGCAAGAAGAGTTTAAGCAAAAGTTTGAGCTTTTAAAAAAACCTTCTTGACGGAAAAATTGACCATATTCTCTACGAAGATGAATCCATGATTAGGGACTATCAAGCCATTGAAAAAACGTGGTTTCTTAAAGGTCAGCAGCGAATTATATCCACATATGGTAAGCATGAAGGCGTTAAGCTTGTTGGTGTATTAAACTATGAAACAGGACATGTTTACTGTGTAGAAGAGAAGAAGTATGATGCAGAGGTATTCTTAAAATTCCTCCAAAATGTACTAGCCTTTTATTCTACTGGTAAAATTGTCATGGTATTAGATAATGCTCGAATTCATCATGCGAAACTGCTTCAACCATTTTTACTGGAGAATAAAGACAGACTGCAACTGGAATTCCTCCCTCCTTACAGTCCCAAACTGAATCTAATCGAGGGGTTGTGGAAGTGGTTGAAAACAGATGTTATAAATAATGTCTTTTTCCCATGTGTAAATAAAATACGTAAAGCTGTTCGCGGATTTATTGATTCAATTAACAAGGTTCAAGGTATTACCATAAATAGACTATGCCTACGTATGTAAAATATTTATTGGGTTATATATAGTTCAATTATAGGCATTATCGGAATTGTATTGTTCATTATCATTCTATTAAACTACAGCAAACTATTGCAAAAGGATGAAAGCGGATTTTTACATCTTTTGATGGCTTTAATGTATATATGTTGGTTACCAATTCCACTTGTGGTATATAGTAAATTTATCGAAAATGACTTTTTATTGATTGGAACAATATTTGGATTTATTGCGTTATTTATGCTTATTATGACTACTTTTTTATTCCTAGCAAGTATTGTGCATACTTTGGAGGAATATACAAACAATTGTAGAAAATAGAAAGTATACTTACTATTATTGTTTAATCATAACAAGGAGAATCAAAATGGAAAATAAAGATAAAGCTATTAGTCTTTTTAGATATATTATGGAGTTGTATGCACAAAGGTATCAAGTTGTAACTGATGTGAAAAAACAGGAATGGAATAAATTTGTTGCGGATATTCCAAAAGATGAAGATAATATTATTTTTAATTATATTGATAGAACTGATGAGGACGAGGAGACTGCTTCTTCACAAGCACTAATTTTAAAAGTAAAAAAACCAGAATTCGAGCGCTGTCCAATAATTCCTACTTCCATAGAAAAGTGGGTTGAAGATGGATGGCAGTGGTTTTATAATTTTGTTGCAAAAAAAGATAAACTAGAAGTATATAAAAATGGTGTAAGAATTGAAGAAAAGTTTTCAGATAACGAAATAAGAGTTAGTGACTTTAACAAGTGGAATGAAGAACGTGATGAATGGGTTTTAAGACAACAAAAAATTGATAGAACTCGTAAATTTTTTAATGAACTGCATATTAAATATATAGACCTAGATAGAGATTCTGAAACCATAGAGCTTATGATTGGTCAAGGAATCTTAGAATGCAATATTAATGAAGACACGAAGATATATCATCCTGTACTTTTAAAAAGAGTTACAATGGATTTTGACTCAATCAATAACATTATCAGTATAATTGACACAAATGTTGATCCTGAAATATACACTACCCTTTTGCAAGGCGTTAGTTTTATTAATCATTCATCAGTAAAGCTATTAAAAGAAGAGCTTGCTGATGGTTTTTATCATCCGCTTGATAGGAATGATACCCCTGATTATCTAAAAAGCTTTGCTCATAGACTACATTCAGAAAGTAGATATGTAGAAAATTTGGAAGATAACTTCAACATGAATGAAAAACTTGTTATCTATAATAATCCTGTATTTTTTATTAGAAAAAGAACTGGTGGAGTTATTAAGGCAATACAGGAAATCATAAATCAGATAGGAGAAACTGGTGATATATCAGGTCCTTTGCTTAATCTTATTGGCGAAAATGTTTCACAGCTTGCTGACATAACAGATTTGTCGGATTTAAGTGAAAGTTTGGCAGCAATAAGTGGTGAAGATAAAGATATTCTGCTCTCAAAAGAAGCTAATAAAGAGCAACTTGAAATTGCTAAACGAATTGAAGATTACAATGCTGTTTTGGTTCAAGGCCCTCCAGGTACAGGAAAAACACATACAATAGCAAATTTAGTAGGGCATTTTTTAGCACAAGGCAAAAATATTTTGGTGACAAGTCATACAAAGAAAGCTTTGACAGTTGTTAAAGAAAAGGTAGAAGAAGAGCTTCAAAACCTTTGCGTAGCTGTACTTGAAGATAATAGTAAAGACATGGAGCGTTCTATTGATGGTATCACAGAATATATATCTTCTCATACCTCATTGGAACTCGCAGAAACAACTGATAAGCTAAAGAGAAGGAGATTGCAGATACTATCTGATTTATCAGAAGTAAGAAAGAAAATCTATGCCATAAAATACAAAGAGTTTGAAACAATTTCCTTTGGCGGTAAAGGATATAGCCCATCAGAAGCAGCTCGTTTTGTCTATGAAAATAAAGAGGACTTGTCTTTTATTCCTGGAAAAGTTTTGCTATATAAGCCGCTACCTGTTACGCTGGGTGATTTAGAAATTTTATATAAAACTAATGGCGTAATATCTATTAAAGAAGAAACTGAGCTCGCAAATAAGATACCTAATCCATTAGAGCTTATTTCACCAAATGATTTCAAGCAGTTAGTAAGAAGATATAATGAGCTTATTGATGTATTAAATCAAGCAAATCAAAAACTTTCAAATCTTGTGGAGATAGATACAAAAGCATTAACTGCAACTGTTTTTGGAGTACCGTTGTGTAATATACCTAATGCAGAACAAATGAATTTATTGAAGAAGCTTATTGTAAGCAGTAATACTAAAACAGATAAGTTTGAAGGGTGGTCCCTGTATGCAATATTGGACGGTAAAAAAGGCGGCGGATTCAAAGCTGTATGGGAGAACTTAATAAATTCAATTAATGATGCATATGAATATGCAAGTTGTGTTGCTGAGGTTACTATAGGAAAGAAAGTAACAGGAGACCTAATCAAAAATGAAAACACAGTTAACATCTTAAAAGACATAAAAGAGCATTTATTAAAAGGGAAAAAGTTATCATCTCTCATACTTTTGATGCACAAAGAATGGAATAAGCTTTATTCTACTGTGAGAATTAATGATAGGAGTATCGAAACCGTCGGTGATTGTGATGTTTTAATAGCTGTCATCCAACTTTCTGTAAAAAGGGAAGTAATTGGACATTTTTGGGATGAGTTAATCGCAAAACGTGGGGGTACGGTTTATGCTGAGTTTGGAGATGAGCCAGAACAAATTTGTATTAGCCGAGTAGCCAAGATAAAAGAAAGTATAGATTGGTATGACATCGGATATAAGGAAATTAAAGAAAAAATTATTGCAGCTGGGTTTAATCAAAGTATACTTAATGAGCATGAGGAATATACATTACCTCTTGATGAGATAAACTTTCTGATAGATTTAATATATAAGACATTCCCGCAATATATTGAAATTGCAAATATTATTTATATTGAATTGCCAGGTGTTCAGTCTCAAATTGATCAGTGCATTGATGCTTTGTCTGTTAACAATTTAAATGATTCTGCTATATGTAAAAATGTTGTTTCTGCACTTAAGGAGAAAGATTCAGAAAAGTATACTATGCACTACAAGGTCTTAGATGAATTATACAATAAGTATTTTTATTTAACTGAAAGAGCAAGAATTTTAAAGAGTATTGAAGCATACGCTCCAGATTGGGGAAATTTAATAAGAAATCGAATAGGTGTACATGGAGAAAGTAATTTTCCTAAAAATATAGAAGAAGCATGGAAGTGGAAACAGTTTGCAGGAATTATTGATGAAATAACTGCGCAACCGTTTGAAGAATTACAGCATCAATCTGTCAGTCTAAATGCAGAACTACGCAAAGTGACAGCAAAACTTGCTGAAAGCTCCGCATGGTATCATTTGCTGTGTCGTATTGAGGGTGACATTAGCAAAAAGCAAGCTTTGCAGGGCTGGAAGCTAACAGAAAAGAAAATAGGCAAAGGTACGGGAAAAACTGCACCTGCTTTTAGAAGAGAAGCGAAAAGATTGATGGCAAAATGCCAAGCGGCTGTTCCTGCATGGATTATGCCAGTGAATAAAGCATTAGAAAGTTTAGATCCGACGAACAATAAGTTCGATATAGTAATCATTGATGAAGCAAGCCAGTCGGATATTTCATCACTCGCTATTATGTATCTTGCAAAGAAAATAATAATTGTGGGGGATGATGAACAAGTTAGCCCATCTGCTGTTGGTATAGATGTTGACAAAATGGCAAACTTGGCAGCTATGTATATTAAGGGGATAATTCCAAATGCACACCTTTATGATATGAAGTCTTCCTTATATGATATTGCGAAAACTACATTCCCAACACTGATGCTCAAAGAGCATTTTAGATGTGTTCCGAGCATTATCGGTTATAGTAACCGCTTGTCATATGATTATAAAATAAAGCCCTTAAGAGATGATAGTAAAGTTGCTGTTAAACCGGCAACTGTGTCATATAGAGTCAATGGCACAAGGCACAATAGAAATAAAACAAACAGTGTTGAAGTGAATACTATTGTAGCCCTAATGATTGCATGTATGGAGCAAAAGGAATATCAAAATATGACCTTTGGTGCGATCTCCCTTTTGGGTGATGAACAGGCACAAAAAATCAATGAACTTGCTATTGAGAAAATTAAGCCAATTGATTATGAAAGCAGACGTATATTGTGTGGTAATGCTTCTCATTTCCAAGGTGATGAGCGTGATGTAATTTTTATTTCATTGGTTGATAGTAATGAAGGTGATGGCCCGCTGAGAATGACTGGCGAGGGTATAGGTAAATCAACAAAGCAACGATATAATGTTGCGGTAAGCCGTGCAAAAAATCAAGTGTGGGTTGTACATTCACTGGATATAAATAAGGACTTAAAATCAGGCGATATGCGTAGAGATTTAATCGAATATGTAACAGATCCAAATTCTTTCAAAGAAATAAAAGCTAAGGCTGAGTCACCATTTGAAATTTCTGTTGCAAGAGCATTGGTTTCAAAAGGATACCATATTGTCCAGCAATGGGAGGTTGGCTCATATAGAATAGATATGGTTGCAATTTATGGAGATAAAAAAATTGCCATTGAATGTGATGGCGAGCTATATCACAGCGGAGATGAAAAAATCCGTGAGGATATGGAACGTGAAACAATCCTTAGAAGATTAGGCTGGAGATTTATCCGTCTTCGTGGTAGTGAGTATTATAGAAATCCTACCGATGCCATAAATCGCGTGGTAACTGAATTAACAGAGTATGAAATTGAGCCTGAACAGCAATTTGAAATAGGAAATGGCGAATCTAGCGAACTAAAGCAAAGAGTTATTATTGCTGCTGCAAGGATACTTGATGAATGGGAGAAATTACCAGAATCTGATAAAGAAACAAAGTAAACAAGGAGTCGTCAATTTTATTTGACGACTCCTTGCTTACTTTGTTTTTTGTAGACGTATCACATACGATACTTTTTTTTGTTATTTCCTAGTCTAGCTAGTATGCCCAATAATAGCAAGAAGATAACAGTAGCTATTACTGCCAGTATAAAGCCTTTACTTAAAAGCTGAGCACCAAACATTATTGGTATTAGTATAGCTGCCCCAAGTATTCCCAGCCAAAGAGACCATAACAGTTTTCCCGGCTTGCTTTGATAGGAGCATGCTTTTAGAAGTCTCAGGTTTTCTAATAAAAGGTATATCAACCCCCCTGCACATGCTATATAGATTGAAAGGGGAAGTACGATATTAAATAGAAAGCTAAATCCTGGCTCAGTAACTTCTTGTAACTCTTTATCCTTGTCATCTTCGGCATTTACAAAAGGACTAACTATACACTCTGCCACATCTTCAGCTCTTATTTGAGCTTCATTGTATAGAATAGGCTTACTTAAGTCCCATCCTACAAATATAACACTGAGTAGTACTAAAAATACGAAGCATTGAAAGCTAAATTCTTTTAGAAATTTCATATTAGCCCCCCTAAATATAAATCCTATTATATTTATATGTTAGGTTATGGGGTTTTTGCTAATATATTAAATTTTATATCTATATATATTGCACTAAACAGATAATTTCATTGCATTTTCTTTGTTTCTATAGTATATCAACATTAAAACCAGTTTATAGCAAGTATTTACAATTCCGGCTATGAACCAGCCTGCTACTATTGTAACAAATATTCCGAACATAGAGACTGAGTAGCCTGCAATCAACGAAGAGGCAAGTATTATTACGAACAATCCTTTAAAATACTTACGTCCCAGCTTGATACTTTTACCTATTGCTTTAAAAGGTGAATCCCCTTCTATAACTATTATGGAAACCCAAGCACTAAAATAAACTGATATAAAAGCACCTAGGAACAATATTCCCCATCCACCAGTCAAGGTTCCAGCTATAGCAATATATATTATAAATAGAACAATCAAAATTGGGGATATCAGTAATATCAAAAGCTGTAAAGAAATCTTGCCAAGGATTACCTTAAGCAGATATTTTTTTACACCTTCAATAAAGTGACTAAATCCAGGCTTAGTATCACTAAGAGCAGCCTTATACATATTGATGCTACCAACCTCTATTAGACTTGAGCCTATTAATACTACTAGATAAAGAATCAAAACCATACCAAGTATTGTAGGTAATAGCTCCATAAATGATGTATATCCTAAGCCATATTGAGACTTCATTATTGTAGAAAGTGTACATGTGAACACAAATATACATACTACTACTGATAAAATCAAATTAAGGAATATCGGGATGAAGATACTTTTATATTTATTTGCTGTTACAAGGGCTTTCTTGCAATCATCCATTATTTCATCAAACCACATTATTGCTCTACCCCCTTATTGTCGTTGTCACAGCTTATTTCTTCTATTTTAAAGCCATTTTTATAAGTTACAAACAATGCCAAGGAGAAGAATACTTCGAAAATAATACCTATTATAGAGATTGTGATAGTAGATATTGCAACAATAGGTATTAATACGGCTACAATTATCTTAAATACATTTATAACTTGCTCCAGGTTTAGTTGGGTAGGAGTCTGTTCCCAAAAGTGGTTACTTTGCATATTACTAAAATTGTTATATATATTAAGGCTGTTGCTGTTACCACCGCTTCCTCCATTAGTAAATGCAAAATGGATAATCTGTAAAAAAGTCAATGGTATGAAATTTTTAGCTGCAAAGCTGAAGCTATCACCTATAGCACTAAAAATTCCCTTGTCGTTCATGACTAGGGATACCTTCCACATAGAAAGAAATATACTTGCCGCAAGCGGAATAACTGCGAGACCCACTGTTAGAGATGCAAGGCCGATTATCAGATAAAACGGGATAGCCAGCACATAGCAAATCAATATCAAAAGCTTACCTAGTAAAAGTCTTAGGAAGTATTTTGAAATCCCTTGCTGGAAGTCTCCGGGTTTTGTATAACCCTGAGTCACAACACTCTTGTACATGTTTAGTAAGCCAGCTTCTACAATAACAGAAAAAATGATGGAAAAAAGTACTATGGCGAGCAGTTTAAGTCCTTGACTAAACAAGAACCCAAATATTTCTGTAGCTCCCATAGATGATAGATTATTAATGTTCTCTATCCCAATCCAATTGTACACACCTAATCCTATAGTTAACACAATAAGTAAATTCATTACGATTAGTATTATCTGAGGAGTGTATAGAGACTTGTTTTGTTTATTTAGGTGAAAAGTCTCTTTAAAATAGTCAAACACAAGTAATAGTTTTTTCAATCTTTGCGCCTCCTTATTAACATTGCAAAACTTAGTTTATGTTTACAATGTTGATTCGTTGTTTTATGTAGCATTTTGCAGAATAATGACGTTATACTATATACTATAGTATACTATTGTTATATTCAACAACTTACTATTAAATTCCGTCATACAACTACTAATACGTTTTATATATAGAAATGTTTATATATTTACTAGAAAAAAATCAACATTGATTTTTCTGAAAATTGTGAAGATAAATTATTTATTTTTTCAAGGTTATACAATTGAATAAATAATTCCAGTACAATAAAATAGTATTATTAAATAACATTATTAAATAACATATAACTGGAGGAATGTATTATGAATAAAGATATAGCTTCTAGGATTAGAGAAAATGTAGGCAAGGTAATATTGGGGAAGGATGAAATAATTGATTTACTGCTTACTGCATTGGTATGCGGTGGACACGTGCTTTTGGAAGATGTGCCGGGGTAGGAAAGACTACCATGGCAAAGGCTCTTGCAAAATCTATAAACTGTGATTTTAAGAGGATACAGTTTACTCCAGATTTACTACCTACAGATTTCACAGGCATAAATTATTTACAACCAAAAGGCAGGAGATTTTGAATTCAAGAGAAGGACCTCTTTTTACAAATATTTTACTAGCAGACGAAATTAACCGTGCAACTCCAAGGACACAGTCAAGCTTACTAGAATGTATGGAGGAAAGACAGATATCCATAGAGGGTGAAACATATCGATTAGAAAAACCTTTCTTTGTGTTGGCAACTCAAAACCCAATAGAAAATTACGGTACATTTCCACTTCCTGAAGCACAACTGGACAGATTCTTAATGAAGGTGAAAATTGGATATCCAAAAGAATTGAAGAGGAGAAAATACTTGATTTGTTTGATAAGCAAAGTCCTCTAGAGGCATTGGAAGCAGTTTGCAGCAGTGAGGATATAGTAAATATGCAATAAAGAGTTTTCAGATATAAATGTAAACAAGGATATAACAGCGTTTATACTTGACATAATTGAAGGAACCAGAAACCATGACAGTATTGAGCTTGGAGCAAGCCCAAGAGCAAGTATCTCCTTATACAAAGCAGGTCAGGCTTATGCATATATAAATGGGAGAAAGTATGTAAGACCTGATGATATCATATACTTAGCTCCTTATATACTTTCTCATAGAATAATCCTTAAGGGCTTAAGCAAGCATAAGAAAACAGATGCTGACATGGTAATCAATGAGATAATCAGCGCTATACCAGTACCAGTAGAGAAAATGTAATAGGAGTGATAATATGAACGCTCTTTTATTTATAGGTTTTATCGCTGCATTTATATATTTCCAAGGAGTGCTTTACAAAAGAAGAATTTTTGAGAACGTGACAATAAATAGAAGCTTTAGTAGCTCGGGGGTTTTTCCTGGTGACAAGCTAGTATACGAGATGTCTGTTGAGAACAGAAAGATGCTTCCTCTTACATGGGTAAGTATTGATGAGAAGTTTTACTCAGCTCTGGAGTTTGATGTAAAAACTAATATACAGAATTTAAATGAGGAAGTGTACATACATAATAGTATACTTACACTACTTCCTTATCAGAAGGTTACAAGAAGGTATAATCTAAGAGCTAGGAAGAGAGGCTTTTATCAGATAAAGCAGATATCAATGGCATCTACAAACATGCTAGGAACAGAGGAATACAATGTTGAGAAGGAAATTCTTGCATGTGTTGCAATTTATCCAAACATTAGAAACCTTAATGGATCAATTATACCCGCTAACACCACACAGGGAGATTTCTCTGTAAAAAGATGGATTATTGAGGACCCTATGGTTATGATAGGGGTTAGGGACTATAGCGGAAACGACAGCTTAAGGAGTGTTAATTGGAAGGCTACTGCTAAGAACCAAAAGCTCCAAGTCAATAAATATGATTTTACTGCTGATAAGAGGATAATGATTATATTAAATCTGGAACGTCCTGAGCATTCCTTGGATAAAGAAGATGCAGCTGCAATTGAAGCTGCTATTGAGGTATGTGCATCCTTAGCTACAATGGTGAATGAGGTAGGGATACCTGTAGGGTTTGCTTCTAATTCTCACCTTTTGGGACCAGTGGAATCTATTGTGCTGGATCCTGATACGGGAGATGGTCGCTTAACGGATATATTAGAAACACTAGCTAAGGTTAGTTATTTTAAAAAGTACAAATCCAGAGAGCTTTTACAGATGATGGTTGCTGACTTCTCATGGGGTACTGAGGTTATAGTAGTAACTCCTGAAATCAGTAAAGATTTAATAGCTGATTTAGAGACTATATGCAAAACAAAGACAACAGTTATATCCTTAAGTAAAAGTGATATAGCGGTACCTTCCACTTTAGACCTATACTATTATAAGCAGGAGGGTGATAACTATGAAGCAATTTAATAGAAAAGAACTTCTTCTGCGCATTGTTGCTTCCTCGGCAGATGCAATAATATTTTATGTAGGTTATATATTTATAAATCAGCCTATTAGCAATAGTAGAATAAATATACTATTTTTCGTTGCTGTTTCCTTGTGTGGACTATTAGTAAATTTATTACCATATAATAGTTCTGATAAGCATAAGCAATCCATGATGTACAGTATTATAGGACTAGTATTGGCAATCTTTGTAACAGGAATATCTGCTATAAATAACTTTAATATACTTTCGCTGCCTATTGGCTTTGCTACTTTGATTTTGATATATTTTAGATCAAACACAAACTATATATCAAATATACTATATATTTTTTCAATCGGAGATTTTAAAAGAAATATAGGTCTTCTTTTCATAATAAATATATTTTCTGCATATCTTGTAAAAACATATTTTGGTGTTTCTGATGAACTGATGCGATACACAGTGCTTTATGTAATAGCGGGACTGTATATGCTGACCCAAATCAAAAATTTCAGATATGTAAGTAAAAGCGAAAATAACGAAAAATCGTCTTTTGATATCATAGCCACAGTTTCTATAATAGTATTGACTGTTATTATGTCAATATCTAAGGTGTTTGCAGTAGTTACAAAGCCTTTTGTAGCGATATTTGAACTTGTATATGGCTTGTTAACAAAGCTTATAATACTAATATCTTATCCATTTAGTATGGCACTTAATGCTATTTATGATATGATACATCTTCCTGAGGAATCAAAGCTTAATGAGCTGATGTCTAATGGTTCATTATCCAAAATGAATAAAAAAAGTTCTGGCTTGATAGAAAACTACAATCCTACCACTGCTCTTATTGTTCAAATGATTATTAAGGCATTGGCATTCTTAGTTCTAATGGCTATATGTGCATATCTTGTTTATGTTTTATTTAAATTTATTAATAGATTTAACAGGTCAAAGAGCATAGAGGACTTTGAAGAGGATAAAGAGTTTGTGCATGGGAGCAAAAAACCAAAGCGTCCTGGATTTATTAAAAGGTTATCTGACACAGTAAAGAAGACCGCAGGAGAAATTGCATTTATATTAACTGCTGATAATGCAGATAAACTGAGAAATGAATATAAGGATTTTATAAAAAAATTACACAACAAAAAACTGATAGACCATTACAATTACACTCCCTTAGAAATATTTTACATAGCTATACAAAAAGTACCAAATCAAAAATCTGTTTTGGAGAGCATTACAAATATGTATGAGGAAGTAAGATACGGTGTAAAATATCCACAGGATAATGAGCTGAAAGCATTTAGAAGAGGTGTGGCTGAGATAGAGAAGGTTATTCCAAAATCAGAATAGCTGGAAGCTATATGTTTTTCATGTTGTTGACAACAGGGCATCATGCGTTATAAAATAACATAGGTAATAAATATTATTACGGAGTGCAAATGAAAGAGTTTTTTATGAAAAAAGCCTATAGAGCAAGCTTGTAATGCTCTGGATTTGGATGAGGTTCCTGTGGGAGCTGTAATAGTCAAAGGGGATCAAATTATATCAGTGGGTCACAACCTCAAAGAAATATCAAAGGATCCAACAGCCCATGCTGAGATTTTAGCCATTCGAATGGCAAGCAAGGTACTTGGCGGTTGGAGGCTAAGTGACTGTGATATGTATGTGACACTCGAGCCTTGTGCTATGTGCTGCGGCGCAATTATACAAGCACGTATAAGGAAGCTCTATATAGGAGCAATGGATCCAAAAGGTGGAGCAGCAGGCTCTAAACTCAATTTACTTAACGATTATAGCTTTAATCATAAATGCGAAATTGAAGTCAGGACTGCTGGAAGACGAGTGCAGTCAAATACTAAAGAACTTTTTTAAAAGCAAAAGAACTTAAGAAGGAGAGATGTCCGAGTGGTCGAAGGTCCATGACTCGAAATCAGTCGTACGGGAAAGGTCCTCGAGGGTTCGAATCCCTCTCTCTCCGCCATAAAGCATAGCAATCTCAATACTTGTAACAAAGTGTTGAGATTTTTTATTTTGTTAAAAATCTTATTTAATCTGATTGGGGACAGAGAGATTAAAAAATACACATAGAAGCAAAAGGGACGGTTCTTTTTGCTTCAGTTACGAAGAAATGATATAATGCTTAGGGGAAACAATAGAGAAAACATTTTTAGTAAAGATATGCAAAAAAGATTATTCCTTGATTGTTTAAAAAAAAACAAAAAGAAGAGCAATTAATTCAGGTTGCAGCATATTGTCTTATGGATAACCATGTTCTTATTGTAATTAAAGCAGAGTTTGATAATTTAGTAAAAGCTATTAAGGGAATTAATATAAAGTATGCAATGAGCTTTAATTTGCAGCAGAATAGAATAGGACATGTTTTCCAAGATAGATATAGAAGTGAGATAGTTACAGATGATAAATATTTATTACAGGTTATTAGATATGTTCATAACAATCCTGTAGAGGCAAAAATAGTTAAGTCTCCTGAAAATTATATATGGAATAGTTATACAGAGTATATTAAAGAAAATATAATAATTAGATATCAACAAAAAAGGTTTATATTAGGATGTTTTTCAGATAATCAAGATCAATTTGCTGAATTTCATAGGCAAAAAGATGGTAATGAGTATATGGATATGAAAGAGGATATTGAGAAAGAGAGACTTGATAGGGGACAGAAGATTATAGAGACATATTTTAGGGAAAAGGGATTAAGAGAAAGACGACAGGTTATAAAAAATCAAGTTTATTTAGATGAGTTGATTCAAAATCTGATAAAAGATAGTAGGTTAACCCATAGGCAGATTGCAAATCTTTTAGAAATAAGTAATAATGCAGTCCACAAAGTCAGCTTGAAGGAAAATTGAAGAGAGAAGGGGGAATAAGCAAAAAGAACCGTCCCTTTTGCTTATTCGACTCTTATTTACAAAATAAGACGGTAGTGGTAATATAATGTATATAGCGCTATAATTTATACTAGGAGGTACAAAATTGAAAAAGAGAAAAGCTATATCAACATTTCTGACAATTCTTCTTACTCTAGTAATAGGAACGACTTCGGTTTATGCATCGTTGTTCTATGATATTTCTGGGGATACTAATATAGCAGCAACAAGTACAGGGGTAAGAATAGTGGCATATACGAGCACAGATGAAGTTGTGGATTTTGTTCAGGTGTATACAGGTATATGGGTAGATGGTACTTTTAAAGGAAATAGAATTGATGCTAATAATGATTCTGACTTTGTAGCTCTTTCTTCAGAAGACTCATATTTGGGTTTTATTTATGCTGAAACACGACATGATGCATTAGATTGGACAGGCGATGAACAAATAATAACATCCGAATCGTTCTTTAGATAGAAAGGAGAGAAAAATGAAAAAAAGAATATGGATAGGTATATTAGTCTTAGTAATATGTTTTTCTGCGCTATTTGTATATACAGCTGCTAATAATTATAGTGATTTAAGTAAGTTTAATATGCCAAATCAGAAATTGACTGAAAAACAGCAAAAATATATGGAAAAGGTTATAGAAAAACTAAGTAAAGATAGAAAAGATGTTATTGATGGATTTGCTATTGATGAAAGTAAATATTACAAGATTGAAATCGATAATCTTGATAAGTTCTTAAAAGGTGAAGGGGCTATAGTAGATACTGAAGTAACAAAATCAATAGTAATGAATGCAATTTTCCCATATATGGATACACTTCCGTTGGAATCAGTATTACCTATTGTATTTGTGTCATTTGATGGCAAAGAAGTTTTATTCTGTTATAAAGAAGTTGATGGTACAAATGTTATGAAATATAGTTTATACGATAATAACACATGGACACATAGTGAGAAGAAAAAGAACGGCGAAAAACCAGCAAAAATTGAAATTGAACAATAACCATAAAGCAAGAAGCAATGGGGATGGTTCTTCTTGCTTCTGTAATTAAAAATTGATATAATGCTTCTAAGGTGATATAGATGCCCAGATAGGCTAGAGTTCAAAGCTCGACAAACTATTATCATATAATGCTTAGGGGAAACAATAGAGAAAACATTTTCAGTACAGATAAGCAAAAAAGATTATTTCTTGACTGTTTAAAAAAGCAAGAAGAAGAGCAATTAATTGAGGTTGCAGCTTATTGCCTTATGGATAACCATGTTCATATTGTAATTAAAGCAGAGTTGAATAATTTGGGAAAAGCTATTAAGGGAATTAATATAAAGTATGCAATAAGCTTTAACCTGCAACAGAATAGAATAGGACATGTTTTCCAAGATAGATATAGAAGAGAGATTATTACAGATGATAAATATTTATTACAGGTTATTAGATATGTTCATAACAATCCTGTAAAGGCAAAAATGGTAAAGTCTCCTGAAAATTATATATGGAGTAGCTATATAGAGTATATTAATGAAAATGTAATAATTAGATATCATCAAAAAAGGTTTATATTAGGATATTTTTCAAATAATCAAGAACAATTTGCTGAATTTCATAGAAAAAAAGATGGTAATGAGTATATGGATATGAAAGAGGATATTGAGAAAGAGCGAGTTGATAGGGGACAGGAAATTATAGAGACATATTTTAGGGAAAATGGATTAAGAGAAAGACGACAGGTTATAAAAAATCAAGTTTATTTAGAAGAGTTGATTCAAAATCTGATAAAAGATAGTAGGTTAACCCATAGGCAGATTGCAAATCTTTTAGAAATAAGTAATAGTGCAGTCCACAAAGTCAGCTTGAAGGAAGATTAAAGAGGGAAGGGGATGGAGAAGCAAAAAGAACCGTCCCCTTTGCTTTCCCTTTGCTTTCCCTTTGCTTTTCCGAGGGTTCGAATCCCTCTCTCTCCACCATAAAGAAAATCAACCGCAAGGTCAGTATATACTGATTTTGCGGTTTTTGTTTTATCATATTTTACAGCTTTACATTGACAAGAAACACATAATAGAATAAAATGTTTATAGAAAGTATAAACATATAGCAAAGAGGTGTACAAAAATGTTTGATAAATTACTGCAAATGTCACTTGACGAAGTTAAGGGTGGGTATTCATATTGTTCAGATAATAAATCATATACATGTCTCACTTGCGGAAAGGAATTTGAGGCGGGAGAGGTGTTCTCTTTTGATGGGAGATTTTACGAGGCATCAAAGGCTATTCAACTTCATATTAAAAAGGAACATGGCAATATGCTTGATTTACTTACTTCATTTGATAAGAAATATACTGGAATAACAGAAAATCAGAAGGAGCTACTAATGATGATTCATGATGGGTTGTCAGATAATGAAATTGCCAAGAAAACTGGTGTTGCTCCTGCTACTATCAGGCATCAACGTTTTGTGTTCAGAGAAAAAGCAAAGCAGGCGAAGCTATATCTTGCTATATTTGAGGTTGCTGAGGAAGTGGTTTCTTCTTATAAAATAAAAAATGCCAAGGATGATCTAGTAGATGTTCATAGTGGTGCGAAGATGGTTGATGACCGATATTCTATAACAAAAGCAGAAGAAGACAAAGTTATTGCTTCTGCCTTTGAGTCATTGGAGCCTCTTGTGTTAAAAGTGTTTTCAGCAAAGGAAAAAAAGAAATTAGTAATACTAAGAAAAATTGCAACACAATTTGATAAGGGAGTAAAGTACACAGAAAATGAGATTAATTCCATACTAAAACCAATCTATGAGGATTATGCTACAATTCGGCGATATCTTATTGAATATGGTTTTATGGAAAGAACAAAAAATTGTAAGGAGTATTGGTTAAAATGATGGAAATAAAGAATTTTTTAGATGAAAAACTCAGAGTTAAGAGCTGGCCCGCAAAGAGAGAGATGAAAACAGAAATTTTAAGATATGTATCAACAAAATTTGAACAGGATAAGTTTTACACAGAGAAAGAGGTAAATGAGATTATTAACACATGGCATACATTTGGTGATTATTTTTTGATTCGCAGAGGTATGATTGAGCATAAGTTTTTAACAAGGACAAAAGATGGTTCAAGGTATTGGAGAGAAGAAACTGACAATATAGAGCATATAGATTAAAACAAACCGCAAAGTCAGTATATACTGATTTTGCGGTTTGTTTTAATTTATTAAATATTACTTTAAGCTTTCTATCATCTTAGTAGCTTCTTTCTTAGGAAGAGTAGGTTTAGTTTTACTATTGTCTAGATAAAGAACTTCTTTCCTCCTTCCTTTTCTTATAAAGTATGCGAGATTTTGGGAGTCAACTTCATCAACAAACACATAATCTTCTGTATCGTCCAAATGGGATGTAATATACAACACTTCTTTATCAGATACAGAAAACTTTTCTATAGTGTTAGCATCATAGTCGAATGCTTTTATTAGTTTTGTATCATTAATATATATTACGAGATAATACCCATCAGCATTAATATACCTTAGTTCTATTTGTTTTGCTTCTTTTGTAAGCTTGTCTCTTTTAATGAGGTATTCCTCATTTGTATCTTTTGCTTGTTGATACAAAGTTTCTCCAAGTTTTTCATCTTCAATCTTTCCCTTAAAGGTAACTATGCCATATTCAAATTTATAGCTGCCAGGCAAATATTGAGGAACCTTAAATTTAGTAGTTGTACTTTCTCTAAGCTCTTTCAGATCATATATCTTTTCTTTCTTTTGAAGAGTATCGAAATATTTAGATATTTCATATGTTTTAGCAATAAGGAAATATGATGTTTCTCCAGGTGCCAAGCTTGCTAAGGTCTCATCTTCAATAATGTGAATTTTATAGTCTACAACTATATAGCTTCTTAAAGTTTTAGAAAGTTCAACTGAGTCGCCCTTCACATAATCTAGGACTACCTTGCCCTTCTGATTCTTCAACTGCCATCCGTTGTAAAGTGCCATGGCAACAGTACCAAAGCAAAGTGTGAGTACCAATACTGCGATAACAGCTATCATTTTTCTCTTGCTTCTAAAAACCTGCTTATCACTAATCCATAATCCAATTACTTCCGACTTAACTATATTCAAATCAAGCTCAGGTATACTTTCCTTTTTAAACTCAGCTTCAAATTGCTCATATGATTGAAACTTTTTCATTAACCTTCACCCCTTTTTCAATTTCTATATATGATTTTACTTTTTTCTTCGCCCGCTCATACTGCTTTCGGACCGCATCAGGCTTTTTATTAAAAATTACTGCAATTTCGTCATAGCTCTTTTCCTCGATTATCCGCAATATCAACACAGACCTGTCTTGAGCAGATAAGCGGGACATGACTAATGTAAGCTGCTCACTGAATTCGCTCTCTATACCTGTATTATAATTGGCTACATCAATCTTCAAATCTTCGTTAATTGGTATAAAGAATAAAAATTTCTTCCTCCTTATGATGTTAAGACAATGATTGTATGCAATTCTATAGAGCCATGAGGGAATAGATTTTATTTCATGCATATGATTCATGTTATTGTAGACCTTGATAAATATATCTTGTACAGCATCCTCTGCTTCTTGTCTATTTCTAAGCATGTTGTAGCAATATTTATAAATCTTTTGTCCATTTTCTTCAATAATAGTTTCTATACTGTTCATGTCTAAGTTCTCCTTTCAGCCGGCTTTACCCTATATGACACACAAAGGTTGTGTTTTGTGACAATTTTTAAATATATATCTAGTTTTATACAAAAATAGTAACTCACTTATGTGCATCTAGCAAGCATATTTAGTTTCCTCCCAAAAAACAAAAAAGACCATTGAGGTTTCAATGACCTTTGCGCAACGATAAGACTATCTTGAGCTTTCTTGCCCCTCCTAAAAAATTATCTGCCTGATATTTCCATCATAAATTGCTCAATTAACTTATACACGCTGGTATAAGGGTTCATATCCTTTATCGCTGTTAAAACGTTTTTCTCTTGTGTTTGATAGCCCGCCTCGAGTGCCTTGGCGTTGTCTATAGCTTTTTCTATATCGCCATTTTGTAGTATTTCACGGGTTTTACCTTTATGACCTTTTTTGTAGGTACTTTGTAAATGATCAGATAAACGACGATATGTTTGTTGCTTGCTTAATTTGACATTCACATCTTCAAAATGCATTAACAGCCATGTTTCAAACAAGTAATTTGAAATCAACAGCTTGTACTCTTTATCATCAGATTGGGAAGCAGTAACAACAGCTTGAATATTGGGTGGATCGTCACAATCGAAAGCAAGATACTTACCGTAATCTTTATACTTACGATTATTTTCTTCTTGTTCCATATAATTGTTAGCGAAGTTTAAAACCGTTTGAGCATTACCATTTGCAGTTTCAACTTCTGCTTTGACATCTGTGTACTTGTTCTTCTTGATAATATCGGCAAAGTAATCAAAGTAGAACTTCTCGGTCTTTCCCTCGCAAAAAATAATAACACGACCGATATTAGTTTTCTTTGTTTGTGATAAGCGTTGTGTGGAAAGCTCTGTTCTACCCATCAATCTCACCGACCAGTAACTCATCATAGTTGAATATAGGAATAGCACCATACTTTCCTTGTAAATAGTCCTTATTAAAGGTTGCATCTTCACGAACCTTCATATCTGATAGTGCATACAATGAAGATTCACCTTGTTCATTTTTATCAACAAACATGACCTCGTCACGCCGAAACTGATTGTTGTTGAGTAGCGAAATGTCATGTGTTGTAAAGACAAGCTGTGCCTTTGTGTTGCTGCTTGCCTGAAAAATGTCTACAATCAACTTAGTGAGCAGAGGGTGTAGTCTTGCAGACATTTCGTCAACAATGAACACTCCGCCCTTATCTATCATCTCAATAACATTCTGAATATATGCTAAAAATCGAAGCGTACCAGTTGACTCTTGTTGTAAGTCAAAGTACTTTTCACTTACAATCTTATCACTTTCATCATATACATCATGAACAGTACGGATAACCTTTTTCTTTTTCTCTTTGCCCGTATTTTCGTTCGTGATTACATCAGTTTGTACATCCAAACGTTTAATACCAACATCAATCAAGCGCAGATAGCGTTCAACTTTTTCGCGATACTTTTTATTCTCAACCAGCTTTTTTGAAAGCATAACTGATCCGGCAAGTTTTTTAACTGTAGACTCAAATAGGATTTCTGAAAACACATTATACTCATTTATAAAAAAGGAAATAAAATCACCGAGTATAGTTTCTTTTGACTCATCATCAAGAAAATACTCAAGAACAGAAAGGTAAAGTCTTCCTTCAGGAATTTTTTTATAGGCACTTAACATTTTTTGATATTTGTTGCCATAGGTGATTTCTGTGCCTTTCCTTTCGTAAACCTTTTTATCGTCAATAAAATACCATTCGTTTAGCACTTCTTTGGAAGTGCATTCAAAACCGTATTGAATTTGTTTTTTATTGTGAATAAATATAATATCAAATTCAGATGCTTCGTTATTATCCTTTGATAGCATAAAAGGCTCTAGCTTTATTTCTATCTGCTGATCCGAGACATCAAAATCATTATTTTCTTTCTTATTCATAAACTGAGAAAAGATATACTGTTCAAAAAAGAACATTGCAGATATTAAGTTTGATTTACCGGATGCATTGGCACCATATAAAGCAGTTGTTTTCAAGAGATTTGTTTTTTCGTTAACGTTTATGATATGCGAAGCATGTTGAACATAAGCGGTTGCCCTCATATCTAATATTGATTCATTCTTAAACGAAGTATAATTTTTAACCTTAAACATTAAAAGCATATCAGTTCCTCCAAATAGAGTTTTTATATATTATATTATACCCATAAAAAAGAAAAAAACAACTATATTTACGAAAATATCGTTAATTATGGTAGACATATATATAAACCATGCTTGTTATTCAATATATTATTAGAAATAAGCAAATTAAATAAATTTACATGTATAAGTCTGTTCACAATTTAGTTAAGATACAAATTATAGCATTTCAAAAAACAAAAAAGGCCATTGAGTCTTCAATGACCTTTGCGCTCCGATAAGATTATCTTCTGAAATCTCTACCGCCGCCACGATTATTTTGAGCTTTCTTTGCTCTTCTACAGTCGGGACATCTTTGTGGTTCATTTTCAAAGCCTTTTTCTTTATAAAAAGCTTGCTCACCTTCAGTGAATAGGAAAGTGCTGCCACAATCTTTACAAACTACTTCTTTGTCAGCCATGATTTACCTCCTAATTGTCCAATGGACTTATCTGTATGTTTTGCGCTAAACATTTTACTTGGTTCACATATATATTATTGCCATGCTTTAATCAAAAAATGCTGGATATATACAAAAAAATATTAATATTTTTGGATATATTATATTATATGTAAAAGTTGTATTTAATTTAAGCTTATTCATATGATTTTTATAGAGTTAACTGCACAAAATAATAAAGTAAAAAGCAAATAAGGAGGAAAAAGTAATGCATGAAGGATTATTACCAACATTGGTTGGAAGTGCAGTTATGGCAAGTGGAGCAGTTATGAGAGGTGCAGATATGCAAAAAAGAGGCATGCATAAAAAAGATATGCTTCCTATGCTAGGAGCTGGTCTTGTAGGCTTTGGTTTAGCACATGTAATATTAGGAACAAAAGACTTAGTAAAATAATAAAAAAGTAAGCAAGGGCAGTAAATTAAAATAAATCTCTTGCTTATTTTTTTTGCATATAAATAGAATAAATTATATAGATTTCCATATTCTAATATGGGAATTTAGAAGCTTTCTCCCAAATAATGAATATAGACGGAGAAGAGGTATAACGTGAAAAGGTTATGGGGAGTTATGGTATTATTAGCTTTTGTTGCTGCTTTGACATCTGCCTGCAATGTTGATGCTGACCATGCAATGAAAAACATTGAGAATGAGTTTGAGGATTCTCAATATATTGCGGAATATAAGAAGCTGTATAAATCTATAAAGATAAGTAAAATGTTAAGACAAATACGATTTGAAAGTAAAGCACAGGGAACCAAACCTATTACAGATCAGATTTTCTCTGAAAAATACACAGATATAGAAGGTATATTAACCTTTAGAGGAGACAATTATAGAAGCACAGCAGCCTGGGGAAAGGCTAAAGTGGAAGACAAGAAGCTTGAGAAGCTTTGGGATTTTAGCACCTCCTATAGCAGCTTTGGCGGAGGCGGTGGGTGGACAGGGCAGCCTGTAGTAGTGAGGTGGACTGAAGAGATTAGGAAAATAATGAATATCAAGGATAAATTTAAAGAAATGCAAGACTTCACAGAGGTGATTTTTGCATCTTTAGATGGTAAGATATATTTCTTCGAGCTAAAGACAGGAGAACAGACAAGAGCGCCAATAAATATAAATAATACTATAAAAGGCAGTCCTGTAGTAGATCCAAGGGGCTTTCCTCTGCTGTATGTGGGGCAAGGTATAAATGAAAGCGGACAGATAGGATATAGAATATTTAGTTTAATAGATAACAAGCTACTTTATTTTCTTAGAGGCAATGACAGCTTTGCATATCGGAGCTGGGGGGCATTTGATGGAGCACCGCTTATAAATAAGGACACTGATACCATGATAATAGGCGGAGAAAATGGATTGTTGTATAGAATAAAGCTAAACACCGACTTTAAACAGGGCGAGAAGAATATTTCGGTATCACCTGAGGTTAGCAAATACCGCTATAAGATTGATGGTAGTCACTATCAGGGTATTGAGAACTCAGTGGCAGTATATAAAAATTTAGTATACTTCGCAGACAACAGCGGAAGTATCCAGGCGGTAGATATAAATAAGCTGGAACCACTTTGGACTGCACCAAAAACTGATGATACCGATGCTACTATAACAATAAGAATAGAAAATGGGATACCCTTTCTCTATACTGGTTGTGAAGTAGATAAACAGGGAAGTAAGGGCATAAGCTATATAAGGAAAATCAATGGTCTAAATGGAGATGTGAATTGGACAAAGGAGTATCCCTGCTACTCCATTATTGGAGAACACGCCATAAATGGAGGCATGCTGGCAAGCAATATAATCGGTAAAAACAGCATAGAAGGATATGCAATATTTACTCTTGCAAGGTATAAGGGTATGAATAAAGGTTTGATGGTTGCTTTGGACTGCAAGGACGGAGAAGAGCTGTGGAGGTGGGAAATGCCTAACTATTCGTGGTCTTCTCCTGTAGATGTATATGATGAAGAAGGGAATGCCTATATAGTACAGGGAGATTCCACAGGCAAGCTGCATTTACTAGAGGGAGAAACTGGAACTATTCTGGATGATATAACCCTAAACGGAAACATCGAAAGCTCGCCTGTAGTGTTTGAAAATCACATTGTAGTGGCAACTAGAGGTGGTAAGGTATATGGCATAAAGATAAAATAAAACTTTATAGCTCAGTGCTATATTTTCTAATCTTATTCATGATTCTATCTGCCTCAACTCCTTGTAGGGGCGTGGGCTGATAATTGTTTCGATAACTTACAGAGGATACAGAGATAGGAATAATCTGTCCTTCCTCAGCATCTAGCACACTCTTCTTGAACCTAAAGCTGTGTTGATAAATATAAGCATCCTTATCACTAGGGTTTCTATTTCCCCCAAAGCAGAAATTGCCAAGACTATATACAATGCTTTTACCTTTGTATTGCTCAACACCCTGGACAACATGAGGATGATGCCCAAGCACCAAGTCACAGCCAATATCTATGCAAAAATGCCCTAAATCTTTTTGAATAGCATTGGGCAGATATTTTTTCTCTTCTCCCCAATGGAAGCTTACAATTATAATGCTGACTCCCTTTTTCTTAAGTGAGTCCACAGCCCTTTTTATTTCTGCTTTCTTTTTTGTGCTATTTTCCCAGCCTGTATAGCCAAGCAAGCCAATTTTAATACCTTTTACCTCAGTAATATATTGGTGTTCAAAGCCAAAGTATCCTATCTGAGAATTGGTAAGCTGTAGAATTGTATCTCTATAACCCTTATCCAAGTAATCAAATATATGGTTATTTGCTAGATTTACTGCTTCTACACTACCCTGCTTGAGTATCTCAGTATTTACAGGGTTAGACTTGAAGCGAAATTGTTTCTCAGCTTTATCAGATGCAGTGGTAAAGGGTGCCTCAAGATTAGCTATTGTCAGGTCATCTCTTTCAAATATGGGCTTAACATTGTTCAAGAAGTATGAATAATTTCTTTTTTGCAGCTCTAATTCATGATCAAAGCTATTGGTGTATGAAGCATTTGCATCTCTTCCTAATGTGATATCACCTGCTGCACTTATAGTAATTATAGTATATTCATCTAGATAGGTTCCTTCATTAATAGGCTCAGGGATATCAAGAGGATCGCTGGTATCCGCCCAAACACCCATATTTGATATAATAAGACCTATTGTAATAAGACAAACAAGTAGTTTGATAAAAATTTTCTTTTTCAAAGTTAACTACCTCCCTTTTATTTAATATATGAACAAGCTGTAGATATATTAGAGTAATTGACAATTCTACAGCTGTTTATACAAAAGAGAGGAATAAAAAAAGGCTGTTGATTAATCAACAGCCTTATATTGCATCTGAATATTTCTTTGCAAAGTATTCAATTATATCACTTCTTCTGATAATTCCGATAAAGATTTCACTGTCATCTACAACAGGTACAAAATTTTGAGTTATTGTAAGAGATATCAGATCTTCTATAGATGATGTGATTCTCACAGGTTTGTTGTAAATTCGCTGAGGTACTTCTTTAAGCTTTACCTTCTCTGTGTTTTCAAAGCACAAGTCGGGAGTGTTTTTAAGCTTCCAGAGCAAGTCACCCTCAGTGATTGTACCAACATACTTTCCGCTATTATCTATCAGTGGAATTGCTGTGTACCTGTGATGCTCCATTTTTTCTAAAGCTTGACGCATTGTGTTATTTGGAGACAAATGTATAGTTTCTGATTTTGAAACAAGGAAAAAAGCTACGTTCATGTAGTTAACCGCACCTTTCATTATGCAAATTTTATCCCTTAATTTTATTATATCATTTTAGGTTCTTTATAGTAGTGTTATTAAAGATATTCTTTTGTTATTTTTTCTTAGTTTTTTTTATTCCATAGTAATTTGTACCCCATACACCCAAGATAATCATTGCCCCACCTATCAGCTGATACCAGTAGAAAGGTTCATGTCTTACAGATACCCCTGCAATTACAGACACAACAGTAGTTAGATTGGTAAAAACTACTCCGCTTGATGCAGGTAGCTTAGACAGCATATAATTTATCATGAAGAAGGCAAGTATGGATGATAGTATTCCAAGATATAATATGGCAGAAACTGAACTAAAGGATGTAAATCCTGCAAAATAAGTATTTAGTGTTCCTTTAGAAATACTGCTAATAACTGCAATTGCATTAAAGGTTATAGCAGCTACTATCATCATAACGGAGGTTATTTCCACCGGAGTAAAATATTCGGAAAGCTGTCTGGAAAGTATGTTGAATATTGCTGCTGACAGTACTGCTCCCATTAATGCAATAATACCTATTAAGCTTCCACCATCGCTTAAATCCCCTGATAAGGCAACAATAAAAATAACTCCTATAACAGAGAAAGCTATAAATGCAAGTTGAGCTTTGCTTGGCTTCTCACCGAGAAAGGCTATTGCCATAAGTGTTACGACAATAGGTATCAGTGCTATCATTATGCCTGCCTGAGATGATGAAGTCAGCTTAATACCGATGGTTTCAAAAATAAAATATGATAAAGGTTGAGTAAGACAAAGTAGCAAAAGCTTTTTTACAGGCTTACCCCTAAACTGTAATTTAATAACCCCTACAAAATAAAGTAATATTAAAACTAGAGCTGCCAAAGTGAACCTAAATGCAAGTAGATGGAAGGAGTCAAAGTTGTCTAAGGCTTGCTTTGTAAACATAAAAGACATTCCAAAAATTATTGAAGATCCTATTCCTGCAAGATAAGGCAGATATTTATGTTTATCCATTGTAACACCTCTAATATGAAATTATAACCCTTCAATATTTTAACAGATTAAGCTGTAGGTGTCTATTGTATTTGACAATAACTAAATTGATAAAATATTTGAAATTAAACAAGATATATGGTAAAATATTCATGTATAAGTAATATTTGCTTAAGTTACTAAAGTAATATATGGGGTTTTCGTTATACACTGTGAGAGGTTCAATAATCAAAAAGGGGAAATGATCATGGGATCAAAGGTTCTTATAGTAGATGATGCAGGCTTCATGCGTATAATGCTAAAGGATATCATCATAAAAGGCGGTTTTGAGGTAGTAGCAGAAGCTGACAATGGAATAACTGCGGTGGAGCTGTATAAAAAGCTTAAACCAGATGCTGTTACTATGGATATTACTATGCCCGGAATGGATGGTATAAGAGCTCTAAAAGAGATTTTACTCTTCGACAGAGATGCAAAGGTTATAATGTGCACTGCGTTAGGACAGCATACTATGGTAGTTGAAGCAATAAAAGTTGGAGCAGTAGACTTTATTGAGAAGCCCTTTCAGAAGGATCAAGTGGTAAGTGCTCTAAAAAAGGCACTAATGTTATAAAATGCTTTTATTCATTAAAAACAGCTTTATATTTTTGGTAGTTGAAATAAAAAATATGGTAAAAAGACCCTTGCCTGTATGTTAAAGGAGAATAAAGCGATATTCTATATAAAGAACGTAGAATAGAGTTAATTAGCACACTCATAATAATTTTAAAAAAGTATATATAAAGACATTAGAAGTGTGTTACAATATATGTAAGTTTTACCTAATGGGGGGTTATAGTATGATAACAGATTTACTTATAAATAAGTTTGTAAAAAATAGCCATAAAACAACTGACAATACAGTGAGACAAGCCTATGGAACTTTAGGAGGTATAGTCGGTGTACTGGCAAATATATTTCTTTTTGCTATTAAGCTCACTGTAGGAACGGTTATAAACAGTATTGCAGTAACGGCAGATGCAATTAATAATCTAACTGATGCTGCATCCTCAGTTATTACATTGGTAAGCTTTAAAATGACAAACAAGCCCGCAGATAAGGAGCACCCCTTTGGGCATGGGAGAATAGAGTACATATCAGCCATGATAGTATCTTTTCTTGTTATTTTGGTAGGCTTTGAATTTATCAAAAGCTCAGTTCAAAGGATAATGAATCCTGAGCCTGTTATGTTTAATTGGATAACCTTCATACTTTTAAGTCTTTCTGTTATTATTAAGCTATGGATGAGCTTCTTTAATAAAAAGATAGGAAAGTTAATAGGAAGTAAGGCTATGGAGGCGACGGCTATGGATAGTATCAGTGATGTAATTACTACCTCAGTGGTATTGTTCTCGCTAATATTGTCAATATGGGTAACCTTCCCAATAGACGGTTATATAGGTGTATTGGTAGCATTGTTTATAATGTACTCAGGCTTTTCACTTACCAAGGAGACTCTAAATCCGCTGTTGGGTGAAGCACCAGATATGGAGCTTGTAAACGCGATAAAATCAAAGGTCATGGCATACGAAGGAGTAATAGGTGTACATGACATAATAGTACACAACTATGGACCAAACCGCTGCGTTGTGTCATTACATACAGAAGTTCCTGCTGATATTGATATCACAATGGCTCATGACGTAATAGACAAGGCAGAGCAAGAGATATCGGAAGAACTTGACATACATTTGGTTATACATATGGATCCAATAAATGTTAATGATAAGGTGATACTAAAAGTTCAGCAGCATATTCTTGTTGTGATTAATGAGTTTGGAATGGAGCTTAGCATGCATGACTTTAGAATGGTGGGGAATGAAAATCATTGTAATGTGATTTTTGACATGGTCATACCCTATGAGGTACGAGACGATAAGAAAGTAGCAAGTGATGTATCGGACGCAATCAAGAAGAAGTATCCACAATACAATCCTATTATCAAGGTAGACAGAAGCTATACGATATAGAAATAATAAGTGAATAATTAAAGCAGGGACTTGTCCCTGCTTTAATTATGTCTACGGGGGATTATACCTAATGATGAAGCATATAAATATAAAAATTATTATAAAGTATATGACAGTAAATTATGGTAAAGGTAATAAATATTGACAAAGGTGAATTTGTAGCAATTATAGGCCCTAGCGGTTCAGGAAAAACTACGCTGCTTAATTTATTAGCGGGCTTAGATAAACCAACAGGTGGAAATGTAACTATAAAAGGGCAGGAAATATTTGATATGTCTGAAACGGATTTAACGATATTCCGAAGGCGGAATATTGGATTTGTGTTTCAATTCTTTAATCTCTTGCCAATTCTATCACTAGAAGAGAATGTAGTTCTTCCCTTGCTTTTGGATAACAAAGGTATCGATTGGACATATATTGATGAGCTACTTGAAACCTTGGGTATAAAAGATAGGAGAAAGCACTTGCCAGGAGCCTTATCAGGAGGTCAGCAGCAAAGGGCTGCCATTGCAAGGGCTTTATCTACCAAGCCTTCTATTATATTTGCAGATGAACCTACTGGTAATCTTGATACAAAGAGCAGTAATGAAGTAATGGAGCTGTTTAAGAATTCTGTCAAAAAGTATAATCAAACCCTAGTAATGATTACTCATAATCCAGAGATTGCTAAGTTTGCTGATAGGGTATTAATTATTGAGGATGGGATAGTATCAGACGGAAAGGTTATAGGGTGATAAGATGATTAATAACTTTATGCAGCTAGTCCCAAGGTATCTATTTTATAACAAGAAGCGTACCTTAGCTATAGCATTTAGTATTATATTTTCTGTAATGCTATTGACCTCTGTAGGTATTATAATAAATAGCTTTAATGAGATGGCTATTAATGTTAAGGGACAAATGTATGGGAAGTATCATGGATGGTATAGAAATATAGAATATGATAACCTAGATAAACCAAAAAAACTTTCTGGTATAAGAACTGTTGGAACAGCATTGAAGCTAGGTGAATACCAATCTGAAAAATATAAGCTAGAAATAATAGGAGCAGATAATAATGCTTTAGATATGCTAAATTGCAATATTGTAGAAGGAAATTATCCACAAAAGCTTGATGAAATTATGTTAGAAGAGTGGATAATAAACAAGATGGAACAAAAGCCAGCTATAGGAGATAAAATCAGCTTAGATTATGAAATGGTAAATATTAAGGGGATTTCATTTGGAAAACAAAAGAATGATTTTATTTTATCTGGCATTATGGAAAATTCATATAGTACATCAGCAGCTGGTAAAGGCAAGTCCTATGTAACACTACAAACAGCAGAAGAATACATTGGAAAGAGTGGAAGTGCATATATACAGTACTTGGTTCTTAATACATCATCAAATGTTAGGCAAGAGCTTATTAAAGTCAGAGAATTATTGAGTATAACAGGTAAGAATGAGAATGTTTATGGTGATTATAATGAAAATGTTAGTTATGTAGTGGCATTAGAAATGGCATATAGATCAAGGAAACTGATATTTTTTATAGATATAATAGTTGCACTTGTTGGAGTTATGGTAATTTTTAATGTTTTTAATATTTCTGTTATTGAGAGGCTTAAGCATTTTGGATTGCTCAGAGCAATAGGAGCAAAACCGAAGCAGATAAAATACATGCTATTGGCTGAAGCATTTCTGTTAGGTATTATATGTGTACCTTTGGGTATAGTTATCGGGATATTTGGAACACATGCACTATTACTGTTAACCAGTAAAGTAGGTTATTTTGATATTGGTGTTAAGGTAAATCTATTTAGCATAGCGTTGCCTTTCTTTATGGGATTTTTGTCCATACTAATAGCAGTATACAACTCAGCAAAATTGGGTGCTAGAGTATCACCTATTGAAGCTATGAATACAGAAAGTAAGATTAAGAAAAAACAAACAGATATTAAAAGCTTAGCAAATAAATTGGTTTTAGCTATATATGGACAAATGGGGAAAATGGCACTTGCAAATATAGGGAGATACAAGAAGCGGTTTTTTGCCACAGTATTAACTATCAGTGTTAGTATTGCGCTGTTTATAAGTGCATTCTATCTAATAAAATGTCTTGATTCAGTAAAACAGATGAGCAGAGTTATATCAGCAGACTATGTACTATCATATGAATTTAATAGAGAGAGGAACGGTTATCCTGAAGAGATTGTTAATCAACTTGATAGTATACAGGGTATAAAAAAGTATAATAAGATGAAGTATATGAGTTGTAATATTATTATAGATACTAAGTTTCTTACTAAAGAGGGAAAAGAATATTTCGAAGATTATGCAAAAACAAATGATTATATTAATAATTTACTTATAAGAGATAAGGTAGATTTAGCTGGTTATGCAATAGGATTAGATGAAGAAATATATAATGAACACTTTAAGGATAAGGAAGAAACAAGTAGCTACAAGGTTCAGGGAGAGGCATTACCATATGCATACATTATGCAGAATCTTGATTATCAAAACTATACTAACTTAAATCAAGGAGATTTAATACCTATTACATTTACATATAAAGAAAACAACAAATGGGAGAACGTAGAGCAGGAATTTGTTGTTATGGATACTATCAATAATGCACCTATCGGTATCAGTGCGGGGAATGGGAAAATTGCTGTTTTTATGAAGGAAGATGTATTTCAAAAATACTATGCACTAGATGGGTATCAAAAAATTGAAGTATATCTTGATAAAGGAGCTAATGTACAAGAAATTGAAGCAAAGCTTAAAGAAATAACTTCATCTCAAAAGTATGGAAAGCTTATTTCTTATAAAGAATATGTAGAAAATACTAGAAAATTCCAGACCCAATTGACTTTAGTATTATATAGTATAGTAGTGGTTGTTTCTTTGGTTGGCTTGGTAAACATTGTAAACACAATGAGCATGAATATTTTACTGAGAAAAAGAGAATTTGGAATACTTCGTGCCATGGGAGTAACAAAGTCACAGCTAAGAGAAATGATATTTAAGGAAGGCTTATTATATGGAATAATAAGTTCATTGCTTGGAATCATAATGGGGATTGCTTTAGTATATCTAATTTACTACTTTGCTAGAGTATTACTAAACACGGAATTTGAAATAGACTATTTATCCATTATATTACCATGCTTAGTTACAATAATACTATGCATCACCACTACACTAATACCTCTAAAGAGGGTAACTTCAACAAGTATTGTAGAATCAATAGGTGCGGTGGAATAGTCTGAATTATTCCCTTGACAACTGCACAATTTGTGATATAATTAGCAATTATAATTATATGTAAATGGCAGTGAAGAGGACAGTAGCTTAGGATGATGCTGTAGAGAGATAATCGGCTGGTGAAAGATTATTGCTAGTCCAAATGTGAAGATCGCCTCAGAGCCGGATGCCAGAAGGTAGTAAGGCATCACGCAGGCATGCGTTATATGCTTAAGTGACCAGAGCTTATTTTGCTTATTTCGAAGGAATGGCTGTGGTAATTTGGGTGGTACCGCGTTAAATCGTCCCTGACAATTAGTCAGGGGCTTTATTTTTTTCTAAAACTAAATGAAAGGATGTTTTTTATGGAAAAGTTTAAATTTTTGTCTGACCAACAGGTTGCAGATAGAGAAAAATCAGTATCAGAATACTGGAAAGAAATAGACTTGCTCAAAAAAAGTATAGAAGTAAGAGATGGTGCAGAATCCTTTATATTCTATGAGGGTCCGCCTACAGCCAATGGAAAACCAGGTATACATCATGTAATAGCTAGAACTCTTAAAGACTCAGTATGTCGCTACATGACAATGAAGGGTTATCAGGTAAAGAGAAAAGCAGGCTGGGATACACATGGATTGCCTGTTGAAATCGAAGTGGAGAAGGAACTTAAAATATCAGGTAAGAAGGACATAGAAACGTATGGTATAAAAGCATTTAACGAGAAGTGCTGTGACTCGGTTTTTAAATATGTTGGACTATGGCGTAATATGACAGAACAAATGGGTTATCTAATAGACTTAGAGGATCCTTATGTAACCTTCCACAATGATTATATCGAAACAGAATGGCACATATTAGATAAATTTAACAAAGAAGGCTTTATATACGAGGGACATAAGATACTTCCATATTGTCCACGCTGTGGTACTGGTCTTGCTTCCCACGAGGTTGCACAAGGTTACAAGGAAATAAAGACAAACACAGTATATGTAAAGTTTAAAAAGAAGGATGTCAATGAGTACTTCCTAGTTTGGACTACTACTCCTTGGACATTGGCTTCCAATGTTGCTTTGACAGTCAACCCAAAGGAAACCTACTTAAAGGTAAAACAAAACGATGAAGTTTACTATGTAGAAAAAAACCTTTCAAAAAGGTTATTAGGCGAAGATTTTGAAGTCCTTGAGGAAATGACAGGCAAGGACATGGAATACATGGAATATGAACAGCTTATGCCTTTTGTAAAGACTGACAAAAAGGCTTTTTTCGTAACTGTTGCAGACTATGTAACAACTGCAGATGGTTCTGGTATAGTTCATACAGCTCCAGCCTTTGGTGAAGACGATTATCAAACAGGCAGACGATATAATCTTCCAGTTTTACAGCCTGTAAATGGAGAGGGTAAGTTCACTGCAACTCCTTGGGAAGGTCAGTTTGTAATGGATGCAGACCTTGATATAATAAAGTGGCTAGCTGCTGAGGGCAAGCTATTTAAAAAGGAAAAGATGGAACACAATTATCCACACTGCTGGAGATGTAAGACTCCGCTTCTATACTACGCTAGACCTAGCTGGTATATAGAAATGACAAAGCTTAAGGATCAATTGATAGCCAATAATAACACAATAGAATGGTATCCAGACTATGTAGGAGAGAAGCGTTTTGGCAATTGGCTGGAGAATCTCAACGACTGGGCAATATCCAGAAGTAGATACTGGGGAACTCCACTAAATATCTGGAGATGCTCCTGTGGGCACTTTGAATCAATAGGCTCAAGAAAAGAATTGGTAGAAAGAGCTATAGAGAATATAGATGAAACAATAGAACTGCATAGACCATATATTGATGAAGTTCATATAAAGTGTTCTAAGTGTGGCGAAATAATGACAAGGGTAACTGATGTAATAGACTGTTGGTTTGACAGTGGCTCAATGCCTTTTGCACAGCAACATTGGCCTTTTGAAAATGCAGAGAAATTTGATACGCTGTTCCCTGCTGATTTTATATGCGAAGGGATAGACCAAACAAGAGGCTGGTTCTACTCATTGCTTGCTATATCAACCTTTGTAAAGGGTAAATCCCCTTACAAGAAAGTATTGGTAAATGGTCACCTGGTTGATAAAGAAGGAAAGAAAATGTCAAAATCTCTTGGCAATATTATCAATCCTTTTGAAATGATGGATAAGTACGGTGCAGATGCTTTAAGATGGTATCTTTTATATGCTTCACCTGCTTGGGCAACAACTAAGTTTGATGAAGATGGCTTGAAGGAAGTGCTTAGCAGATTCTTTGGAACTCTGAAAAATGTTTACGCCTTCTTCACACTATATGCAAACACTGACAATATCGATCCAAAGGAATTCTTTGTAGAATACAAGGATAGACCTGAGCTTGATAGATGGGTGCTCAGCAAGTTTAACAGTCTGCTAGAAGAAGTAGAAGCAGAGCTTAAGATATTTGATTTAACAAAGGCAGTTAGAAAGATACAGTACTTTGTAAGCGAAGATTTGTCCAACTGGTACATCAGACGTTCTAGAAGACGTTTCTGGGAAACTGAGCTGACAGAAGATAAGAAGGCAGTTTACAATACAACAATGGAAATATTGATTGGTATATCCAAGATGATAGCACCTTTTGCACCATTTATGTCAGAGGAATTATATCGAAATCTTACAGGAGAAGCTTCTGTCCACTTAGCTAAGTATCCTGAGCTAAATGAGGGCTTGATAGATAAGGCTTTAGAGGAGAGAATGGACCTTGTAAGAGATTTGGTAGGTCTCGGAAGAGGCGCAAGAGAACATGTAAGAATAAAGGTTCGTCAGCCAATCAAGAAGTACTGATAGATGGTAAATATGAAAAACTGATATCCTATTTGATACCTCTAATCCAAGAGGAATTAAATGTTAAGGAAGTAGTGTTTGCAAAGAACCTAAACGACTATATGAACTTTACTCTAAAGCCAAACTTCAAAACAGCAGGACCTGTACTAGGAGGTAAAATGAAGCTAATGGCACCAGCTCTAAGCAAGTTTGATGCAGCAGTTTACGCCCCTAAGCTGGAGGCAGGAGAGACTGTTACAATAGACCTTGATGGAGAACCAATGGAAATCAACAAGGAATTTGTAATGATAACTATAGCTGCTAAGGAAGGCTTCACTGTGACTATGGAAAACAATATCTTTATAATCATTGATACAACTCTTACAAAAGAGCTAATTGATGAGGGCTATGCAAGAGAGTTCATATCGAAGATACAGCAGATGAGGAAAAATGCTAACTTTGAAATGATGGACAAAATCAATATAAGCTTCAACGGTGATGAGGAAATCGCCAATGCAGTACAAATGTATAAGGACTACATCATGAAGGAAACTCTAGCTGAGAGTGTGGAGAGGGTATCAGACACAGGGCTTGAAACCCAAGACCTAAACGGACATGAAACAGGTATGAAGGTAGAAAGAATATAAGCAAGAAATGATGAATATGTAGTATTTAAGGGCAAATGTAAAAAACAGACATTTGCCCTTAAAAATATGTTTTGAAATAATGGGTATTATGTTATATAATATATTAAATGCTATAATATGTAATATTTGATATCTGTAGAATGAAATTGAAGTAGATTGGCATTTATAGAAAATAGTGCAAGTATATTATTGAAAAGGAGGGATAAGCATGAAGGTATACGGAAAGGTAATAAAGGCTGAAAGCATTTTACCTTATATTTGGTATGGCGAGGACTACGAAATGTGTATGGGTTATTAATTATGAAAGAAAACACCATAGTATTTTTTAATACTTTGGTGTTTTCTTTCATAATTATAAATTTTAAAGGGGGTTTTTACTTATGATAACTTTATATGATAATAACATTGTCTTTCCTGAATATGTAAAGTTCTTGAAAAACAAGGACAATATAATAATTAATGGCTGCACTGGTATTTGGGGATTAATAGATACTCCCATGCTTGATAAAATAAATCATTGCATCCAAAACAAAATTTCTCCAGCATCCTATATAAGTAGTCTTGAAAATGAATCTGAAAGACAGCAGCTTACTGAAATTTTTCAAACGATGATTGAAGAAAAGATGATAAAAAAGTCTGATGATAAAGAGTTTGATATATATATAAAAAATATTGAGTTTAAGCTGACAAATAAATGCAATTTGAAATGTATTCACTGTGCAGTTTCCTCGGACATCAATCAAACTGATGTATTATGTACTGAGCAGATAAAGACAATTTTTGATAAAATTTTTAGTCTAAACCTTGAAAACCTAGTTCTAACTGGTGGAGAGGTGTTGATAAGGAAAGATATAAAAGAGCTGCTTCAATATGCTAGAGAAAACTTTAAGGGTGGAATCAGTATACTAACAAATGGAACCTTTATTGATAAAGAAATGGCAAGCTTTCTTAAAGAATATGTAAGTGATGTATCTATAAGTGTTGATGGCTATGATGAGGAATCTACTGATTTTGTGAGAGGCAAAGGTGTATATAATAAGGTAATGCAAGCAATAGAGTATCTTAAGGAAGCAGGCTTCAATAAAGATACTTTGTCACTTACCATGACTAGTACAAAGCAGAATATCAAACATACCGAAGATTTTAAAAACATGTGTGAAAAGTTAAATGTAACAGGGGGAGTCAGAGATTTTACTGCATCAGGCAGAGGACTTGATAATTTTGAAAGCATAGGTATAAAGAATTATCTAGCTTATAGCCCAAATGATACTGGCGAACTAGAAACAATTAGGGAGAATCTAAGATGTAAAATCTTCTGTAGTGCTGGAGTTACTAAGTTAGCTATTGATGAATCAGGAAACATGTATCCATGTATCTTCTTAGAAGGAGAAGAATACAAATATGGCAATATATTAAAGGATAATCTAGATGAGTTATTGAAATCAGAAGCTTACCATGAGTTTATAAGAAATAAGCTTAGATGCAGCATGTTAGATGCTATGGATAAATGCAAAGATTGTAATGTAAGATATTTCTGCTCTGATAGATGTGCAGGAATGAACGATTCATATTTTAACAATAAAGAAATATTGGAAGAAAGATGCAAGCAGATGAAGCCATACTTGACAAAGGTTATATGGGATGAGTAGAATTTTTCGCCTTCAATATTAGGTAGCACAAAGAAAAATAAAGATATGTCAGAAATACAAAATTAATTATTGATTGTACTTTAAAAGTAATAAATAATTACGAATACTAGTTGAAATTATGAATAATAGGGTATATAATAAACAGAATAACATAAAGAGAATTATTATAATTTACTAACATGCATGATACTATATGTTAAAATTACTAATAAGTACTTATCTCTCATAAATAAATATAGATTTTACATCCATGATTCTCACATTGTATGAGAGAAGGAAATTTATAAATTGAAAGGAGGAACAATCATGAAGGTATATGGAAAAATCAAAGCTGAAACAATCTTTCCTTATGTTTTTTATAATGGAGATGATAGGTGTTAGGCAATAAAGACTGACAGCATATATCCAGGAATATTTACGTACTAATAATGTAAATGAAAACACCATAGTATCTTTATACTTTGGTGTTTTCACCTATATAAGTAACTTTGAAAGAAGGTTTAGCTTATGATAAATTTATATGATAACGATATTGTCTTTCCTCAATATGTTAAATTTTTAGAAAATCAGGACAATGTGATAATAATCAATGGTTGTACTGGGTTTTGGGGATTAATAGATACCCAGATACTTCATAAAATAAATCATTGCATCCAAAACAAAATTTCTCCGGCATCCTATATAAGTAGTCTAGAAAGTGAGACTGATAGACAGCAGCTTACTGAGATTTTCCAAACCCTAATTGAAGAAGAAATGATAAAAAGCTCTGTAGATAAAGAGTATAAGATAGATATCAAAGATGTTGAGTTTAAAATGACAAATAAATGCAATTTGAAATGCATTCACTGTGCAGCTTCCTCAGACATCAGTCAGTCTGATTTATTAAGTACTGAGCAGATAAAGACAATTTTTGATAAGATTTTCAATTTAAACCTTAGAAGCTTGGTTCTGACTGGTGGAGAGATTTTGATAAGGAAAGATATAAAAGAGCTTTTTCAATATGCCAGACAAAATTTTAAGGGTGAAATCAATATACTAACAAATGGTACCTATATTGACAAAGAAATGGCTCTTCTGCTTAAGGAATGTGTAAGTGCGGTATCTATAAGTACAGATGGCTATGATGAGGAATCTGTTGATTTCGTGAGAGGTAAAGGTATGTATAATATAATAATGCATGCAATAGCCTATCTCAAGGAAGTAGGCTTCGATAAGGATACAATAATACTTACCATGACTAGCACAAAACAGAATAGCAAACATATTGAAGATTTTAATGCTATGTGTGAAAAGCTAAATGTTACAGGAGGAGTCAGACAATTTACTGCATCAGGAAGAGGCCTTGAGAATTTCGATATCATCGGGAAAAAAGAATATCTAACTAATAGCTCAGACAGCATTGAGGAGCTAGAGAAAATCAGAGAGGGCATGAAATGTAGACTTTTCTGTAGGGGGGGGATTTCTAAATTCTCCATTGATGAATCAGGGAATATGTATCCGTGTCTTTTCCTAGAGAGCGAAGAATACATACTTGGTAATATATTAAAGGATGATCTCAATGAGTTATTCAAATCTGAAGGTTATCATGAGCAAATCAAAAATATGATGAGAAAAAGTATGCTAGACACTATAGATAAATGTAAGGATTGCAAAGTAAGATATTTTTGCTCTGATAATTGTCCAGGAATGAACATTTCATTATTTGATAATATAGAAATACGCGAAGAAAGATGCAAGCAGATGAAACCATATTTGGCGAAGGTTGTATGGGATGAGTAGAGGTTTCAAAATTTAAATTATGGTAAGCTTCATGCTTCTATGGATAATATATAATATGAAGATTGCCAAATAAATATTTATACCCTCATATACATATAGAGCTTTATGCTATTAGATTTTACGCATTGTGTGAGGGTATATAGTAAAGTTATAAATTGAAAGGAGGGACAAACATGAAAGTATACGGAAAAACAAAGACAATAAAGGCTGATAGCATTTACTCTTACATATGGTACGCTGGCGTAGATAACTGTAGATAAAAGATTGTGGATATGTAGCAACATATTTATCTGAATTAAGATAACAAAAGCTGGGGCAACCCAGCTTTTGTTATATATTTTATCTCATAATTTACTTGCAGTTTTTTCTTGATTATTAATCTTTACTTCTTCTGCCTTAAAATACTTATCAATCAGTTTCTCTGCTAATCTTTTCTGCGCATTTGCCTGAGCAATAAGTGTTATTATAGTAAGAAAAATTTCTGCTATATCCTTATCCTGACTCTCAACGTGTTCGAGTTTTTCTTGAGCCACCTTAAACTTTTCGCTCAGAATATCTCCAAAGCTTTCAAATTCTGTAGACTTAATATCTAGAAATATAGAGTAAATATCTTCAAGGGGTATTACATCATCGCCAGTGGTACATATATCCTTCATTATCGGAGTAAATAAAGTCTTAATATCTTCTATTGACAATATCTGTTTCAAATTATAAATAAGTATCAACATTATCATATGATTCTTGTTATATTTCTTGTTTTTGGATGGCATAAGCACACCATCTCTAGTATAATTTCCTACCATAGTTTTGGTTATTAGCTTGTCTTTTTCATTTCTTTTTACATTTTTCATGTTATCTTCCATAAAGCTGATCATCTGTTCTACATATAGATCAATATTAGGAATATCCGATAACTTTATCTCATCTGTAAAATGCAATTCTTTTATAATATCTTCAAAGTTTTTTCCTTGTGTTTCCACAATAATCACCTCAACTTTATAATACAGTATTTAATACTTCATAGCAACAGAAAGATTACGGTAATTAGATATATTTGTAGATAAAGGAAGAAAAACGTAGCTTGAGAGATATAAAATAAAAATTTAACAATCTTAAACCTTAGGAACATTTCTAAGACGCTTGCAGTATATCTAAATTTGTAATAGAATAATAAACATAGTGACACGCAGTAATGAATACTTGATAATGAGATTTTAGTTTTATAGGAGAAATTAATTATAAAGTAATATTACAGAGCTATAAGTTTGAATAAAATAGTAAAATATGGTAAGGTAAAATTGTTTTACGTGGTTAATGTGTAATTAAAGTTATGGTACATTTTTAGAATAAAGGAGTGATTTTGATGCTTAAGCTGTTTCAGGTGTGTTTTTATACAGGAGTATTATATACTATTATAAGCTTTGTCCTAGGTCATCTTCTGGATTTTGCAGGGATTGGTGGGGATGTTGATGTGGATATTGACATTGACATTGACTTAGATTTAGATGTTGATGGAGGTATTGATATTGACGGGAACATGCCTGGCATTGGAATATCTCCTTTAAAGCCTATAACTATTGCAGCTTTTGTAACAGTGTTTGGCGGAACAGGCATGATATTTCTAAACAACAATTATAGTGCGTTGATTTCTGTGACAGTAGCGGCAGCAATCGGCTTTACAGTTTCATATTTGCTGTACCGATTAATAGTAGTGCCTCTTTACAAGGCGCAAAACACCAGTGCAGTATCACAGAAAGAGCTTATTGGGGGCTTAGCACATTCTGCACTATCTATGAAGGATGAAAGCTTTGGAAAGATAATCTACACCATAGAGGGTAATACCTATAGTGCACCAGCAAAATCTATTGATGGGAAAGCCATAGCAAAAGGTGTACCGGTAGTTATTATAGATATAAAGAAAAACTTATTCTATGTAAAAGAAATAAAGGGAGGTAGTATGTAAATGGGACTTTTATCAGGAACACTATCAATTGTACTGACAATACTGGGAGTTATATTCTTATTAATTCTTGCAGTATTGACAATGTGGAGGAAGGTATCACAGGATAAGGCTTTAGTAGTTACAGGTCTTAAGAAAAGGGTTATTTCTGGTGGCGGTGGTTTTGTAATTCCACTTTTAGAAAAAACAGATCAGATATCTTTAGAAAACATGAAAATCGAGGTTAAAACTGATGGAGCTTTGACAGAGCAAGGCGTTGATATCACAGCAGATGGTGTAGCAGTTATTAAGGTTAAGTCAGACAAAGAATCAATACTAGCATCTGTTGAACAGTTCAATACAGGCAGAGAAAAAGAAACAATAATAGTAATAAAAGATACTGCTAAAGATGTATTGGAAGGTAAGCTAAGAGAAATTATATCCAAGATGACCATGGAAGAAATCTATAAGGATAGAGAAAAATTCGCTTCTCAGGTGCAAGAGGTTGCAGCTCTGGATTTGGCAGAAATGGGATTGGAAATCAAAGCCTTTACAATCAGGGATATTAGTGATAAAAACGGATATTTAGAAGCCCTTGGTAAAAAGAGAATCTCAGAGGTAAAGAGAGATGCATTGATTGCCGAAGCAGAAGCCAATAAGGAAACAAAGATTAAAACAGCAGAAGCAAACAGACTAGGTCAAGCAGCCTTCATCATATCAGAAACACAAATAGCTGAGTCCACTAAGGACAAGGATTTGAAGGTTCAGCTTTACAGGAAAGAACAAGAGACTGAAAAGGCAAAAGCCGACCTTGCATACGAAATAGAAGCAAGTAAGGTACAACAGGAAGTAGAAAAGGAAAAAATGCAGGTTCAAATCGTAAGAAAACAAAAAGAAATTGAACTTGCAGAACAAGAAGCCATTCGTAAGGAAAAGGAACTGGAAGCAACTGTTGTAAAGATGGCAAATGCAGAAAAGTACAGCATAGAAACGCAAGCAGATGCAGATCGCTATAAGGAAATACAAATTGCAACAGCAGAAGCAGAGTCAATAAAGCTTAGAGGTAATGCTATGGCAGAAGCCAGAAGAGCAGAAGGTATGGCAGATGTAGAAATCATCAGAGAAAAAGGTAAGGCAGAAGCAGAAGCTATGATGAAAAAAGCAGAAGCTTACAAGCAGTACAACGATGCAGCTGTTAGCCAAATGATTATTGATAAGCTCCCAGAGCTTGCAAGAGCTATATCAGAGCCATTATCTAAGACAGAAAAAATTGTTATTGTTGATAACGGTGGCGGTCAAGGAAAGGGTGCTGCAAAGGTTTCAGGTTATGTTACTGATATACTTTCCACTCTACCTGAGACAGTAAATGCTCTTACTGGCATAAACCTGATGGACATATTCAACAAGAATTTTAAACCTGCTGAGGTAATTGAGGACGTTATAAAAGAGACAGAAAGCAAGTAAGTCTAATTATGGCTCAAGTAGGTATTGGAGACAGTACTTACTTGGGTTTTTTATTTTCAAATTACCAACACCTCCAATAATTACATGAGTAATATTATGAAAACTATACAAAATATTATTAGAACCTCATATTACATATAACTGAATAATATTCTCCCGCAGAACCATTAATCTGATTTGTTAGAACCGCCATGTGCGTGTACGAGAACCATGTTGTTTTTTAGCAGAGCCACCACCGTTAGGTGGTAGCTCCATATAGTACTATACTTTTAGTCCATGCCTCTTTCTCATTGATGTTTCACCATCAATAAATATAGTGTATGAATCATGCACAATACGATCTAGGATTGCATCAGCAAGGGTATCCTCACCAATTTTCTCATGCCATCCACCGGGTGAAAACTGAGAACAAAATATGGTAGTACCATTTTGATGTCTAGCCTCAACTATCTCAAGAAGATCTCTAGCTTCATTTCCTTTTAGAGATGTTAACAACCATTCATCAAGAATAAGGAGACTAACATTTTTATACTGTTTCATCGTCTTTTTAAAGATGCCTTCTCCTCTTGCTACAGCTAGTTCATCTAGTAAATCTGGAAGACGAGTATACTTTACTGTGTAGTAATTACGGCAAGCAGCTATACCAAAAGCGCATCCCATATAAGACTTACCATTACCGGACGCTCCCAGGATAATAATGTTATGCTTTTCAGCTATGTACTGACAAGACGAAAGCCTTGTAATCTGTGTTTTATCTAGCTTTCTATCTGCATGATATTCAATATCTTCGATACATGCTTGATTGAATTTAAAGTCTGCTTTCTTGATTAGTTTGGCAAGCTTATTGTTTTTACGGCGAGCCCATTCGATATCTACGATTAAACCAAAGCGCTCTTCAAAAGATAGTTCTTGATAAGATGAATCAGTCAACTGTGTTCTAAAAGTATCAGCCATCGCTGCAAGGCGCATATCGTTTAGTTTAGATACTGTAGTTTCATTAATCATTGTTTTGTCCTCCGTAGTATCTTGAACCTCGGGTGAACCCGAAGTTCGCAGATGTATTTTCCTTAGAAGTAGTTAGTGTTTCGGCTTTTGGTAGTTTATCTTGTCCAGTCGTAAGTATGGTTTTAATACTTTTAAAACCGGGACTTGGCGTATAAGACAATGCTTTCTTACAGGCAGCTTCCACTCTTGTGACAGAGTATTTATCTGCTAACTTCAATAACGCCATACAAGACTTGTAACCTTGTTGTTCTACTCTATGGGAGGACAAAATCGATTTTACCGCGATTGTTGTATTTGGACCAATACTTTCTGCCCATGACATGAATCTCTCTGCATTCCAAGCAGTATATTGCTTATGATTATCAGGCATATGTTCCGGTACAGTGCTGTATTGCCCTTCACGACCATATAAACGAACATGGGATGCTATACGATGGTTATTAAAAAATACTTCCACAACATTTCGAGTTATTCGTACATCAACCTTGTGTTTGATATATTCATATGAAACCGAGTAATGCATTTTTTCTATACTTATGTGATAATTGAATTGTACAGTTGCTATCTTCCAAGTGGCTAACTCGTATGGGGTGGCAGGTAACGGCATGAGTGCTGCTTTCTCTTCTTCGAGAAACACACTCAACCTGCTGCCTGGTTTCTTTTGAAAAGGCTTTCTGTTGAATTCATTCAGTTTTATACGGATAGCTTCATTTAATTCTCTTAGAGAAAAGAATTCTTGGCTGCGAAGTGCTGCAATAATCCATGTAGAAATAATTCCAACCGTTCCTTCGGCATTAGGCTTGTCTTTTGGGCGTCTAACACGGGCTGGAATAACGGCAGTTTCATAGTGTTCAGCCATTTCATGATAGGTCTTGTTAATGACTGGCGTGTACCACGAAACTCTATCGACACCTGTTTTAAGATTATCTGGTACCAAGATCCTACTTACTCCGCCAAAGAACTTATATGCATTCACATGGGCTGTAATCCAGCTTTCCATGTTCATAGATGAAAAAGCTTCAACATAGGCATAGGAACTACATGCTAATGAAGCCACAAAGATATAGGCATCAATAATCTCGCCTGTAGTATTGTCAATAATTGCTGCTGTATTACCCGCCCAATCTACTTCAAGAATTTCGCCTGGTTTGCGGTTGATATGCATGGTTGCCTTCGTGGTGTTGGCATACTTACGGTAATACCTACAGAATTGGCTGTACATCAAAGGAATTTCGTTGCTCAACCTACACTCTTCGCAGTATTCATTCCATAAGAGACTAAGTGTAACACCGCTCTTAGAAAGTTCCCTGTGAAGGTGCTCACAATCTGGAAGTTTTCTGTTAGAAGAATAGTTTTTTTCTGGAAACATAAGATTTTGCAGATCACCATCAGTCATGTCTTTCTGCAGTGGCCATGAAACACCATATTGCTCTGCTCGTTCTAATACGGCTGTAATTGTGTTGCGCGAGCATTGACAACTAGAAGCAATGCCACGTTTACTGATTCCTTGGCTATGTAGCCGAAGAATTTCACGATATTTGGTCATAAATTTGACCTCCTGTATAATTATTTACACTGATAAACAGTGCATGTCCTAATTATACAAGTGTTATAGGAAGAGTGGTCCTGATAGCACCACAGTGGTTCTATTATATGAACATGGTGGTTCTCAAATATCGGAATAATGGTTCTCCTTAAAGATAATATTCAATAACTTTTATAGGAGGTGAAAAACATGGCAGTAAAAGAATCAAGAGCAGGCTTAGACAGATTTAAAATGGAAGTTTCAAACGCGCTAGGAGTCAACCTTAAGGAAGGCTATAATGGAGACATAACATCAAGAGACGCAGGCAGAATAGGCGGAGAAATGGTTAAAAGAATGATAGATGGTAAGCGCTTAATATCAGAGTGTCTTTACAAATTCACTTTCTACATTCGTGCTGTACCCGTACAGACCATGGCATCATATCCTCCATGACTTCTGGATAATTCCTGTAGTCCATATCCGGCATATAGAGGAGCAAATAATTCAGATATGTATATACGTTTAGGTTGTTGGCCTTTGCTGTTTCAACAATGCTGTAAACTACAGCACTGGCATCTGCTCCCTTTGGGGTGTCACTGAACAGCCAGTTTTTCCTACCAACAGTAAACGGTCTTATACTGTTCTCAGCGATATTATTCGATATGGAGCATCTACCATCAAGAAGATAATTCTCCATGTATGGTTTTTGATTAAGAGCGTAAGTGACTGCCTTGCCCAATCGGGATCCCTTTAAAGGGGTCAAAGTATAAAGCCAACTCCAAAAAGCCTCCAGGACTGGTTTTTCCAGCCTGTGGCGTTCAGCTTTTTTTTCATCAGATGAAAGGTTGGCAATATCCTTTTCTATCTCGAAAAGCTGATTGCAGTAATCTCTTCCGATTTCTGCAATTGTAAGTGGTGCATCCTTTGCCTTCTTATCGGGGATGGCTTCCACAAAATACCTTCTCAGGTGTGCCCAACAGCCGCATCTGGTGATATCCTCCACTTTTTCATATCCTGCATATCCATCCGTCTGTAGATATCCGTGGAAGCCTTTCAGATATTCAGCTGCATTTTTGCCGCCTCTAGAAGGTTGGTAATCATAAAGAACGACGGAAGGTTCACCATCCACACCAGAACGGTATAACCACATGTAGGATTTTGTTTGTGGTGCCTTCCCTTGTTCCTTCAGCACCTGAACTGGAGTCTCATCACAGTGGATGACATCACGTTTAAGCAGTTCCTTTTTCAGTATATCTACTACTGGAGATAGCCAGTCCTGTGAGCACCGGATAATCCAGTTGGCCATTGTGGCACGGCTTAAAGCGAGTCCCATCTGCTCCCATTCCTTTTCCTGGCGGTAGAGTGGCATACTATTTACATATTTCTGATACATAACATTTGCTACCGCTGTGGGAGATGCAAGGGAATGGTTCATCAGTGAAGTTGGAGTTAATGCTTTTACAATATATGGCGTGCCTTTCTGCTTGCATTTGGAACATCCATAAGCAAGGCGAACATACCGAATGATCTTTAGTTGCGCTGGTATATATTCTAGTTCCTCCCGAACGACTTCCTTACCAACTAGAACAAGGTTTGTTTTACAGTTGGGACATATACGTTCATTCTCTGCAATATCACACTCAATTTCTTCAACAGGAAGATCTTTAAGAAGCTCCTCACGCTTTGTTTTAGAGTTTTTACGGTAGTATCCATCAACCCTCTTTGCGGCAGGCTCTTGTGCCTCTGGAGATGCTTCCAGCTCGGCTTCATTAAAAATGTTTAATTGAACTCCGTCATCAGTCTTAGGAGTCTTTTCGCTGGAACTACCAAACTTTTGCTTACGCAATAGAATGACCATCTCGGTAAGATTGTTTACTTGCCGTTCAAGGTTTTTTATTGTATTTTCAAGCTGAGCTATATAGGCGTCTTTGTTATTCATAAAGCTGTTTTTCTCCTATCAATTTATGGTTCTATTATACCATTTTTGACAGAAAAAATCCAGCTAAAATGCAGTAAATTGAATGCTTCACAGCACTTTTTATTCAGTAAATATCACCATGTTTTGCTTCTCGTATTGCCTTCGACTGGTCTATCGCAAGTCCTTCCATAAGCCACCTGAATTCTTGCTTTGAAAGGTGTCTTGCCTGCTCTGGAGTTCGAGGCCATTTGAAGTTTCCATTTTCCAGACGTTTATACAAGAGGAGAAAACCATCACCCTCCCAGTATAGTGCCTTGAGTCGATCCCTCCTTTTACCGCAGAACAGAAAAAGACTTGAAGCAAAGGGATCCATGCCAAAGGATTGTTTTATCATGGCGGCAAGACCATCTATGGACTTACGCATATCTGTGTATCCACAAACAACATAGATATCTTCTGCCTTAGATATATCACCTAACATACATTTTTTAAGGCAGCCAGAACCGCCTCTATGGTTGCCTGAGATGCTCCGTTTTGTATATCGATGGAAACAGAAGGTAGATGTACTGTGATGACTGCACTTTCGGACACCTTTGTCTGTGTGAATGTCAGTGGTACAATTGGATGCTCATCTCTGTGCACCGACAATTTTCCAGCATTGCATGCCATGACACGGAGTTTCCTTAGCCAGTAGTAGTATGATTTTACATTTACTTCGTTTTGGCTGCACCAGCCAACAACAGTCATACCGCTTGCTTGGCAAGACTGGATGATTTTAGTCCATTGCTTTAATTTGAATTCAGCTTTAGCGTTCATAATTTGATCCATTTGGGATGACCTCCTTTAGAAATTTAGACTTTGGGGTTAGAGTCGAAAAACTCTAAAAGGTCTAAAATCTTATTTGGATGCATTATCCCATATTGAGGAGTAGCTTGTAAGGCACTCTTTTATTAAGCGCTTACGATAGATGCTTATGAAGAAAGACTTAAGTAGTATAGCTCCAAACAAGTAGGGAATTTTAATAATAAAATAAGTATAAAACAATAAGAGAATCCTTATATATTTAAGGACTCTCTTATTGTTTTATGAGAATATAGAATGGGTAACATCTTGTCGTACTTATACATTATTCGTAAATCTTTATTGACTCATATTCAATTGGTGTGCCATTATATTTTTTCTATTTCACCAAAAAAATCATCGCTATAATATGGATGAATGAAGCCATTTGTTTTGTCTTTAAACCCCTTAAATGAAATTTTACGAAATTGTGCTAATACAAAGAATAAGCTAGCAGAGAGTTCAGGCAGACAGTTTATATATAAAACTTTTTATTTTTATATATACCAATAATTAAAAATAAAACTCCTAACAAGAAAAACACAGAGTATTTTGTAATAATAGTATGTAATAATATTTTTTCACCATTTTCAAATATGCTTATATAGCTAGTAAATTTTGAATCTATAAAAATAGATAATAGTTCATATATAAGCAAAAACATAAAACTTATAGTAGTTGATTTTAGAGTATAAATTAACATATATGATAATGAAGTGAAAAAGAAGCATTGAATAACTGTCTTTATAAATTCTAAAAATACATTATCCCAGAAGATACTATATATTAAGAAAAGAATCCCAATGTGTATAATATACCAAGTAAATATTAATGCTATATGATAGATTTTAATTTTCCCTGAATCCTCAATACAATATAAGATTTCATTTCCATCTTCTTCAATATATTCTTTAAATACAAATGTAATCCACCATAAAGATAGAATTGGTATATACCTTTCAACTTCTCTAAATATTAACATATAGGCATTTTCAATATTTCCTGACATATTAATCATTCCAATGTTTAAAATAGGGATAAAAATATATAAAATCAATATAGGAACAAAATAATAAACTTTTAAATTTTTGAGAGATAAATATATAAGTTTTACCTTCATACTTTATATTCCTTTCAATATGCACATATATCCATCTTCAATATTAGGTTCTAAGATTTTAAACCCTTCCTTTTTACTTGAAAGTATTCTTAAATAATTCTCACCTTTTCTTTCAAAAGTTTTTTCAACAAAGTGATTAGAGTTAATAGTTGTTCCTTCTTTTACTTCAAAAACCTTTCCATCGGCTATTGCTTTAATTTCTTCACAATTTCCTGTGCTAATTATTTTACCATCATTTATAATGATTATTTTACCATCATTTATAATGATTATTTTATTGCAGCATGCCTCTACGTCCTCTACAATATGAGTAGAAATAATGATTATTTTATCTTTTTTTATATGGGATAATAAATTTTTAAATCTTATTCTTTCTTCTGGATCAAGACCTGCGGTTGGTTCATCAAAAATTATTATCTTGGGGTCTCCTAATATTGCTTGAGCAATACCTAGTCGTCTAATCATCCCACCAGACAAGGTCGATATTTTATCATTTGTTCTATCTTCTAGATTAACTATTTTAAGGCTTTCTTTAATATAAGAATCTATTAATTTCTTTGGTATCTTTTTAAGAACACTAAAATATTCTAGCATTTCATATACTGTTAATTCTTTGAATAGACCAAATTTCTGAGGAAGATAACCAATATTCTTAGAAAACGAACTATTATATCCAATACTTTTTTCTTCAAATCTAATACTTCCATTACGAGTATTGTATAAATTAACCATACACCTAATCAAAGTAGTCTTACCTGCTCCGTTTGTACCTAAAAGTCCATATATTCCAGTATTTAGCTTCAAAGAAATTCCTTTCAATACTTCTTTTCTTCCAAAAGACTTATGTAAGTCTAAAATTTCTAGCATCTTAATACCTCCTAGCTGTTAAATTTTTAATGAATGTTATAGAATCTCTTTTATCATTTTTATCTTTTAAAAATTTATAAGTACTTTTAATAACATAATCTTCGCCTAATTCATTTATTTTTTTAGAAAATAAATTATGTATTTCAAAATGTGGATTTTCTTCGAGTAGTTTTTTGGAATATTAGTAAGGCTATCCTTATTAATTAGATAATTAAATAAGATAGTATTAATTTTTCTTTTACTTACGTCTTGTGGTAAAGAGGATTGTATTAAACCAAGTGCTATCTGTTCTTTGCTCACTTCAGATATAAAAATATGATCTTTAAAATTCACTATACCATTATCAATTACTTTATAAGTAAGTGGCACTGGGGATTGAAAAATAGTTTTACCAGCAATGCTAAACTCTCCATCTTCAGAAAGCTTTTCCTTGTATATTTCTAATACTTCATCTACATCTGAAAGTAGATTTGTATCCATTTTATCTAATACTAATCCATAATGTATGTTATTTACGATATTTCTCTTTTCTAAAAAACCTCCAATTAATGTGATCTCTTGCGCTTCACCAGAAAATTTGTCGTTTATTTTTTTTATATTTGAATAAATATTTAAATTTGATTTTATAGAGACATTAAAGCTAGTATTATAATCTCTTATTATTGGAATAAATTTAGATTCTTCTTTTATATATATTCTTTTATAGCCTTCCATTGGATAGTAGGGAAAACATCCTGGCAATAAAATAGCCTGAGAGTTACTATAAAACACAGGACTGTATCCACTATATGAGATTCTAATTTCTTTCAAATTTTCATTAGTAGGATTAATTACTTCTAAATAGTCGCCTTCTCTATTAAATTTTAAAATTTCATTATTTTTACTAAGGATTTTATGGATTTTGTAATTTCGATATAATGTAAATTTATAACTATTTAAAGGCTCTTTTTCATTTAGATGAATGTTGATATCAGCTTGAAGCTGTCTATTGATAGTAAGCTTCATATCATAAGCTGAAATAATAAATTCAGCAGGGTCTTCTTTTTGAATATCTTTTTTATAATATAGCTCATCATAAGCTACATAACTTTTAGGATTATAATCCTTTTTAATTATACTACCTGAGTTAGAGTATCCATAAAAATTATAAAACGCTATAATTACTAATCCAAAAGCTATAAGATTTAGTGATTTATATTTTTTTCTACTTAACTTGAAAAGTAAAAGAGAAGTCAAAAAACTTGTCCAAAATATTATTAAATTCCATCTATAGGGCTCAATAGATAGTCCATAGAGAGTATCTCCTACCCAACCTAAATTTGGGGGTAAAATGTTAAATATTTCTCTGAATGAATATATATTTATACCATATCCCATATAAAGTATATAAGGTACGGATTCAAATATAGGACTTGTTAAAATAACTATAAGGATAATTAAGGAGTATGCAGGAAACCTTTTCAAGTATAATGATATAGTGCTGCCTAGGCATAGAGCTAAAAAAGATATTAGAAATATATTTAAAAGGATATTTAGAAATATATGAAACAAATAAGGTGTAAAATTTACATTCATAGTAAGATATACTATGAGGTTGTATATAAAAACATTTAAGGTAATAATCAATATAATTATTGTGAGAACTATAAATTTAGAGAAATATAATTTCAAATTTCCTTTATTTATTACTGTAAAGCTTTCTAAGAGATTCTCTTTTTTACTTTTTATAAGATATTCATAGGAAATAAAGGTGAAAAAAACAAAAAAAATCATACTGATTCTTTGACTGTATTGCAGATAGTAGAAGGCATCCTTATGAATCGACAAGTTATGAATACCTAAAATCAGATAGGCATTAATAATAATAAAAAGCATTAAAAGCGATAAAGCCAAATATGTACTTTTAAAAAAAATCTTGAGGTTATTTTTTATTAAACTGACCATTTGTATTCCTCCTAACTAGTGAAGTTATTATATAAAACAAAAAAGTGCTATGCATTATATATCATTAAACTTAGTTATATTATTTTTTATTCTTCATAGCTTTTAAAATTATCATAGTACATGTAAATATCACTGCTGATAAATAGATAATAGAAAAAGCAATTGCAGATAAATAGGAGGTTTGCGAATCTCCAAATTTACCACCAAGAACAACTGTTATAAAACCAACTATAAAAACTGCTAAACCTTTTAAATATGGCATATACAGTTCTCCTTTCAAATGTCATCAAGATAATGCTACCATAAGTGGCATGATATGTAAAACGCTATCCTCCAATTCATACCAGCTAATCGCTCCCCCCTGTGTGTTATGCTATAATATACACATAAACACAATAGGTAGTGTATTGTATGAGCTTGCGAATAATTTATGGTATTTTCTCTAAAATACATGTGCATTTTGTATGTATGATGCTGTTACGTAGTAAATCAAGGAAGTAGAATTATTTAATAGCTAAACGTGAGGTAAATACTGGGAGTTAACTTTAACTATTCTACAATTCTTAGCAATGAAGAGATGGTATCTTGTTCCACTTTATGTTTGATAAATACTGATGCAGCAATGAGCATAATAAATGTAGATAAAGTAGTTGTACCAGCAAATTTTATATAGTATATAACTGGATAACTTGTACTATTTAGAAAAAGGAATGTAAAGTAAATAATAAGACTGAATAAGGATGATAATGTAAAAGAAACTAAAACTTCAAAAAGTAAGTATAGAAATACTTTATTTATACTCATACCTAATACTCTATAGATACCCCAATATATTTTTTGCAATTGATATTTGCCAAAACTATCATGGATGTGGAAGAAATTGCGAGAACTATAGAAATATAAAAGGCTAGTTTTCCTAAGAAGCCAAGATAATCAGTTATTCGGGTATTATCATATATAATATCAGGAACATATTGGAATAAACTACCTGGAACTCCAGCTGTCAGAGAATATACTTTATTATAAATTATATTTGACATTTCTTTTGACAAATTCTCATCTGTATAGATAGCTAAATCTTTATATCCTTTCGTGATTTCTTTTTCAATAGCAACAGTTTCATCTATAATAATAGTAATTTCATTATTAACTAGAGTTTCTCCATCTATGTTTATTGTGTAGGGACTATCCAATACATCTATTATTTCAAAATCCCAACTTCTTGTTCTATATGAATCATCTTCGACATAAGTTTTAGTTAGGATAATATTATTTCCTATTAGCTGTTCTTTATCATTATTATTTGCATCAGGAATATGTATAATAGTAGAATTTCTTAAATCACCTTTGCATATATTAGGGTATAATTTGGATATTTCTTCTTCGTTTTTTAAAACATATTTTACATTTGGGATGATTATCTCATTTAAGGTATTATAACTAATTTTATCTTGATTATATTTTTTAATACAAGAAATCAACGATGGAGTTAAAATTTCCTCTTCGATTAATGGTAAAACATCCAACATAAATGGTTTTTTATCAATATATTTTATCCCATCAAGCATTTCTATCTCTCTTACCTCTGATGGATTAAATGTTCCCCCTTTTGTAACTACAACGGTCTTGTTATCAATTATTTTTGTACCTATTAGTTCTTGAGAGGTTAAATAATAGTCTATTTTTGTATCCCATATCCCTGTTGATTCTTTAGCCATAGTAAATGAAAATAAAATTACAAGGATAGAAAAGGTTAAAGTAAATATTGATAGCATAGTATTTTTAGGATACGATAGTAGTTGGATTATTAGCTGCTTTATACTAAAATGATTAATTATGGGCATTTTAATATTTGACAGAAATGAATTACTTTTGTCTCCCTTCAAATTGATATTAATGCTATTTTTGCTATGTTTTATTATTGATAGATATGATATTGCTACTATCAAAATGAATAATAGGACTAACCAAACTAATGTGCTAACTAATAATCCACCCATACTAGATTTAAGTAAGCTATAGCCATATGTATTATTAATAATCATATGATAAAATATAGAAAATAATGGTATAGAGAGAATAATCCCAAGCATATAAAGAATTATAATTTGAAAGAAAGCAATAAAGAAAAGTTTTTTATCTGTACATCCTATTGCCTTAAAAATTGCAAATTTGTTTATTTGATTTGTGTTAAAGTAAGACAACATACTGAGAATACTAAACGAGGATACTAATAAAATACTAAACTGAATAGTATATGATATAATCATTATATTTTTAATATCTTTTAAACCATTGTAAAATAGTCTATCGTTTATAAAACCATTTCCATTATAATCACTTATAAACTTTTCTATATTCTTAATATTATTTTCTATAGTAAGTTTTTGATTAAAACCAATTAAATAGTTGTTACTCATATTATTTATAGAGAACATCGATTTAGATACAAATAAATTTGGAAAAGCAGTTTTCATTACTGACCATCTGGCTGAATAGTTATTAATAATTCCTACTAGTTTAAACATTTGGGGTACATTTTCTATTTCTATAATTCTAGATTCTCCAATTTTCCATTTTGAATCAATAGCCTGTAAGTAATAAGATTCTATCGCTACTTCATTAGGATTCGTTGGAAAATTTCCATTTATAAGTGTAATATGACCTAAGTCAATAAAGTCTTGATCTACCCATCCTATATTTGCTGTTTTACTATTTTTAATACTTAGAGAATCAATTAAGATAAAATGTCCAACCCTAGCTGCCTTTTCAATTATATCTTCTTTTTTTTCGGAAATGTTATACAGCACTCCTGAAAATTCACCAAATTGTTGAAATGATTTGCTTAACAAGCTAGATTTAATAGTATAAGTTGCTGTAAAAATCGCAGTAACAGATGATATAATCAGACTAAAAACAATAACTAGTAATAATAACCATTTTTTTCTAGAAATCAATAGTTGATATGATAATTTAAACATTCTATTCCTCCATACTTAATTTTCCATTATGAATTATCAACTTGATATGTTCATGTTCAATTAGGTTTTCTTCATGCGTAACAATTATTAATGTAGTTTTTCTACTTGTAACCATTCTTACAAGCATATCAGCAATAATCTTGCTATTTTCACTATCAAGATTTCCTGTTGGCTCATCTGCAAAGATAATATCTGGATTTGTAATTAATGCTCTAGCTATTGCAACTCTTTGTTGTTCTCCACCGGATAATTCAAATGGCTTTTTATTAAGTAAAGAATCGATTCCTAGTTCTTTTGATAATTCAACTATATCAGTTTTTTTTATTGTTAAATTGTGATTAAAATGTTTTGGTAATTCTATGTTTTCTTTTACAGTTAACTCAGGTAACAAATTAAAGGTTTGAAATATAAAACCATATTTTTGATTTCTCAATAGTGATTGGTCTTTATCAGATAAATCATAAAAAGATTTCTGATTAAAGTAAACATTGCCAGATGTAGGTTTATCAATTCCTCCTAAGATATTTAATAAAGTCGTTTTTCCAGAACCGCTCTTACCCTTAATAACATAAATCAGTCCTTTTTCAATTTTGATTGAAGTTGGTAGTAACTCTATATAACTACTATTTGGATTATATTTTTTACTAATTGAATCTGATTCCATCAATAAATTTATAGTTAATCCCTTCCTTCTAATTTAATGCTTTTCAAATAAGTTTATACTGTTACATAAGTTTAATGAAATCAGATTGTATATTCTTGTTTTTCATGATTTCTACTAATGAATAGGTTCGTAAAAAAGTATCCTATCAAAATACCTATTGAATTTAAGATAATATCATCAATATCTATGGAGCGTGAACTAAAACCTTGAATAAATAGAAGTAGTTGAACAAATTCAATAGTAAAAGGAATTAGTAAAGAATATAAGAATATATTAAGCTTGGGGAATAACCCCATTTTGAAACAAGCAAAAAATCCAAATGGCATAGTAAGAATAATGTTACCAGCAATGTTTTTTATTGCTATTGCAATTATATCTGAGTTTATGTATTTAATTATAGTTCTAAATGGAATTATGTTATAAATAAGATGCTCTGAAAAGTTACTCCCTGTAATCCAAACTATAAATATAAGTGAGGAAATGTATGCTACAAAGGTAACTCTTAAAATATCTTTTTTAAAATTAAATTTGATTTTTTTAATTAAACTAAATCTAATAAGTAAATATAAAAATAAAATTGGAAAAACAAATGAGCTGATATTTAACAGATTTCTTAACATATATTTCTTGTACCTCCTAAAAAGTAGTTTATTAATAAAACAGATGAATTCTTTTATACTAAGTTAGATGCCCTATTTGAATTTACTTCATATGGGAAAACTGTATATTGTATCATAATAAGAATTTATATATAAAATTAGTTCACATAACTAAAATATTATATAGAACAAACCTACAGCTATAGGTTTGTTCTATATAAAGAAAAAGCTGCTATTGATTAATAGTGCCCTCGCCTATAGCGTAAGTATCATTTGCAGTGTTCTTATATACGTTAACAGTATAGTCGCCACTTGGTAATATACCAAAGCCTTTAATATATGAATTACCATCTGCTGTTATTTGTGAAGTTTTGTATTTTGTTAGCCAGCTCTTTTCTAACTCTACAGAATAATTATCTTTTGTAGGGCATACTACATAAGAGCCATAGTAAGTGTCTGCACTGACATCAGTACTTGTTGATGCATTTGCTAAAGTGTGTACATTGGTTCCTATCACTGATGCAATAATCTCAAATGAATAATTACCGGTGTATGCAGAAATAGATACTACTCCAAACATTAATATTGAAATGGTTACCGCTAGAATTAAATACATTTTTTTGATTTTCATAATAACACCTTCTTTTTACTTATTTGGTAGGTGCCTTACCAAATAATATAATACATTACAATTTAAGACATGTCAACAAAATATTACATAATAGTATATATAATTGTATTATATGGATAATTATTACATGAATCAAATATCTCTCTATTATTGTTCTACAGGATAAATTTGAATGATTATCAATTTGATGAATAGCAACTATATAGGATATGTTTTTTAGGCAGTATAAAAGTTTTGCAGGATATAAAAAATGTATCCGTTCTATGTTTTTATATTTTCTTTAACAAGAAAGTAAAGCTGTAAAATTTTACATATATATCGCTAATCTCTCCCCCCTGTGTGTTATGATATAATATACACATAAAGACAATAGGTGGTGTATTGTATGAGCTTGCGAATAATCTATGGTAGAGCAGGAAGCGGCAAAAGCAGCTTTTGCCTTGCTGATATAAAGAAAAAACTAGCAGAGAATTCAGGCAGACGGTTCATAATCATTGTGCCAGAGCAATTCTCCTTGCAGGAGGAACAGCGTTTGGTGCGTGAGATGGGTGGAAGCGGTATAAATGGGGTAGAAGTATTGAGCTTTAGAAGACTTGCATACAGAGCGTTTGCATCAGCAGGAGGTGCGGTTCATACCCATATCAACTCTGCGGGAAAGTCTATGCTTCTCTACAGAGCAATAGAAAAGCATAGAGATGAGCTAACAGTATATGCACGTACTGCACACAGGAAAGGCTTTATAAATACCCTAAACAGAACAATAAGTGAGTTAAAAAGATATATGCAAACTCCTGAGATTTTGCAGCAGGCTTCTGATAGATATAGAGAAACTAATCTGATGCTTGCAAACAAGCTTCACGATATAGCTCTTATATATGGAGAGTTCGAGGATATTCTCCATAGCAAATACATAGATACTGATGACGATTTGACTATACTCAATCAGAAGCTTGATGGCTGTGATTTGTTTAATGGAGTAGAGTTTTATATAGATGAGTTTTCGGGCTTTACACCGCAAGAATACTCAGTCATAGAAAAATTAATGAAAAAAGCTGACATGATAAATGTAGCTCTATGTACAGATTGTCTTGTAGACTATACCGATATAGACGATATCCATGTGTTTAGTCCAATTCAAAATGCGGCGGCTCGGTTGATGGAGCTGGCAAAAACTAATAATGTAATTGTTGAAAAACCAGTAAATTTAAACATCATTCCAAGCGGCAAATATAAGCCTGAGCTGTCTCATTTGGAGCATAACCTATACTGCTACAGCTACAAGCCGTACAGCCAGCCGACACAGAATATAAGCGTATTTATGGCATCAAACATTTATGCAGAGATAGAAAGTACAGCAAGAGATATACTGAGACTTTGTCGAGATCAAGGCATGAGCTTTGGCGATATATCTGTTGTGACAGGCAATCTGACAGGCTATCAGAAGCTTGTACAGGCTGTATTTGCAGAGTATGGCATACCGTGCTTTATTGACAGTAAAAAGGATGTAAGCTCACATCCACTGGCACAGCTTATTATAAATGCTCTTAGGATATTTACGGAAAACTGGAGCTATGAAGCAGTTTTTAGATATCTAAAGACTGGACTTACAGGAATAGATAAAAGAGACATTGACTTAATTGAGAACTATGTAATGGCTAGCGGCATTAGAGGCAGCAGATGGACTAAGGATGAAGACTGGAGCTTCCGTCCCAACTATGGAGGGGTCGAGCCTACAGAATATGAAACTGCTATGCTGCAAAGCATTAATCAAATACGAAAAAACATAATAGCACCCCTTATAAATCTCCATGAGAAGATAAAAGGTAAAAATCAAGTAGCTGTGCTTTGCACTGCTTTGTTTGAGTACCTCTGTGAAATCAAAGTTCCTGAACGTGTAGAGCAATTGGTAGAGCAGTTTAAGGAGACAAAACAGTTTGATTTAGCTAACGAATACGGACAAATCTGGAATATCATTATGGAGGTATTGGATCAAGTAGTTGAGGTAATGAAAGATGAAGATCTAAGCATAGAAAAATTTGAAGAAATACTGTCCGCAGGCTTAGAGGAGTATCAGATAGGACTAATACCTCCGGCTTTAGAGCAGGTTTTGGTAGGCAGCATAGAGCGAAGCAAAAGCCACAACGTAAAGGCACTTTATGTTATCGGAGCAAATGAAGGGGTTTTTCCTTTCATGATAAAGGATGATGGAATACTTACTGATAATGACAGAATAATTTTGGCGGAGCAGGGAATAGAGCTTGCAAAGGACACAACCAGCAGAGCCTTTGAACAGCAATTTATGGTTTACAGCACTCTTACTACACCCTCTGAGTATCTGAGAATCAGCTATTCTATATCAGACATTGACGGTGGTACTCAAAGACAATCAATGGTTATAGGGAGACTTCACAGACTATTCATGGGACTAACCTCAAAAAACGATATCGAGGGGAATAGGGACAATGAGCTACAGTTAATTTCTGCCCCAGCGCCTACCTTTAATCAGCTTATTACAAGCATGAGACAGCATTTGGAGGGCGTTCAGATAAATGAAGTTTGGAAGGATGCATACAGCTGGTTTCAAGGACAACTAGAGTGGAAGGAAAAGTGTGAGAGAGCACTAACTGCCTTTAATTATACAAATAGCATAGAAAGCATTAGAAAAGAAAGAGTGCGTAAGCTTTATGGAAGCAGCATTTATTCCAGCATATCTAGGTTTGAGAAATATGCAAGCTGTCCATTTGCATATTATGTTCAGTATGGGCTAAAGGCAAACGAACGACAGACCTTTCAAATTTCTGCTCCTGACTTGGGAAGCTTCCTGCATAAGGTTATAGAGCGGTTTTGCGACCTGCTTCAGGAGAAAAACATAAGCTGGAGAGAGCTTGAGAAGGATTGGTGCTTGCAAAGGGTATCAGAGCTTGTAGATGAGCTACTTGCTGAACTACCGGGCAATGCCTTAAACAGCTCCAAGCGTTATAGATATATAGCAGAGAGATTAAAAAGAGTCGCTGGAAAGTCTGTCTGGGTTATTGCACAGCATATAATAAGAAGTAAATTTGAGCCTTTGGGACATGAACTGGGCTTTGGCGTTAACGAAAAACTTCCGCCAATTACCATAGAGTTATCCTCAGGGGAAAAAATTGTTTTAAATGGTAGAATAGACAGAATAGATACTATGAAGACAGGAGACGGCACCTATGTGCGCGTTATAGACTATAAGTCTGGTAGTAAGAAATTTAAGCTTTCAGATATTTATGATGGTTTGCAGATACAGCTTGTGACATATCTGGATGCATTATCAGAAAAGGGTGGCAACGGAATAGAAGCTCCTGTTATACCAGCAGGAATGTTGTATTTTAAGCTTGATGATCCTATAATCAGAGGCAACAGAGAAGCAGATGCAGATAAAATAGAAAAAGCTATAATGAAGCAGCTTAAGATGAAGGGACTTGTGCTTTCTAATGTTGAGCTGGTTAAGAACATGGATGAACTAATAGATGGGGACTCAGATATTATTCCCGCAAGAATAAACAAGGATCAAACGCTAGGTCGATCATCTGCGGCAAGCATAGAGCAGTTTGGAATGTTAAGGCGTCATGTAAGGAGTCTGCTTACTAATCTAGGTGAAGAAATAATAAATGGAAGCATAGCAATAAGTCCATATAAGAAAAAGAAGGCAACTCCATGCAGCTTCTGCAACTACAAGTCCATATGTCAATTTGATACAAAACTTGAAGGCAATAGATACAGAAATCTACAGGACAAGAAGGACAATGAGGTTTGGGATATACTAAGCTCTAGTAATACAAACAAAGGCGGTGATGCAAATGAGTAAAGGAAGGTGGACACCTGAGCAGTACAGTGCCATAACTGCAGAGACAAGCAACCTGCTTATAGCGGCTGCCGCTGGAGCAGGCAAGACTGCTGTATTGGTAGAGAGAATAACAAGAAAGATTACCTCAAATGAAAATCCTTTAGATATAGATAAGTTTTGGTGGTAACCTTTACAAAAGCCGCCGCTTCACAGATGAGAGAAAGAATAGGCAAAGCAATAAACAAGCTATTAGAAGAACAGCCAGAGTCAAAAAGTTTGCAAAGACAGCTTACACTACTAGGAAAATCAAGTATTACAACTATACATAGCTTTTGTCTTGAAGTAATACAAAGCAATTTTCAGTCGGTAGATTTGGAGCCGGGCTTTAAGATATCTGATGATACAGAGTCAGTTCTTCTAAAGCTAGAGGCTTTAGAGGAACTGTTTGAAAAAAGATATGAGGAAGAAAACTATGATGCAAGCTTCTTTAGACTGCTGGATTCCTATGGCGGCAGTCGAGATGACAGAGCTCTACAGGAAATAGTGTTGAACCTATACAGCTTCATACAAAGTCATCCTTGGCCTATGCAATGGATGCAAGACTCGGTAAATCAATTAAATTTGGTTGATTGTGCCGACTTTGGCACAACTAAATATGCCAAAGTGCTTAAGCAAAGTATTAGTCTTGAGCTTACGGGATATTTGATACAGCTAAAGGATGCTATAGATATAATCAATAGGGAAGAAGGGCTATCACCATACAATGAGGCTTTTGTAAACGATATAGCAAGCCTTGAGCTGGTTATGAAAAATTGCAGTGTGGACAAGACTTGGGATGAGCTTTTTGTTGCATTTCAAGGTATAGAGTTTTTAAAGCTTAAAAGATGCGCCAAGGATGTGGACAAGGATAAGCAGGAGCAAGTACAGGACATAAGAAATAAGATAAAGAAAAAGCTAAACATCCTCAAAGCTGATATAGTATATGCTGATTCGGAGGGCGTGACAAAAGAGCTTATTTATCTTTATCCTATATTTGACAGCCTATACAGGCTGGTTCGGGATTTTGATGAAATATACAAGGCAAAGAAAAAGAAAAAAGGCATGATTGACTTCAATGACTTAGAACACTACTGCCTTAAGATATTGACAGCGGAGTCTGAGAGTGGAGAGATTGTGCCCTCGGAAGCGGCTATAGCATATCGCAATAAATTTGAAGAGCTTTATATAGATGAATACCAAGACAGCAATGAGGTTCAGGAAGTAATACTTAAAATGATATCAAGAGCACCTGTAGGTAAACCAAACATATTTATGGTTGGTGACATAAAGCAAAGCATATACAGATTCAGACAAGCAAAGCCTGAGCTTTTTAAGAGCAAATATAATACATACTCAGATAAAGAAGGAAGTCCTGAGAGAAAAATACTGCTAAACAAAAACTTTAGAAGCCGTAAGGAGGTTATAGCTGCTACAAACTTTGTATTCACGCTTTTGATGAACGAAACCATAGGAGAGCTTGATTACAATGATAATGAGGCATTAAATTTAGGAGCCTCCTATGAGGAAATTGCTGATGATATGGAAGCAGGGGGCGCAGTGGAGCTAAACATAATAGATATGGGGAGCATAGCTGAGACCGCTGAAACCACTGATGAAGAAGAGGAAACAGAGGACATATCCATTGATGAGGAACAGCAGGAGGATATGGATTCAGTAAGATGTGAGGCTGTAGCGGCGATTAATAGGATTAAGTCTCTTATTAGCAGTAATAGGGAAAAACCATTTATGGTATTTGACGAAGGTGAAGGCACATATAGACAGCTTAAGTTTAGTGATATTGTAATACTTATGAGAAGCACTAAGAACTGGGTGGATGTTTTTGTAGAAGAGTTTACAAGACATGATATTCCAGTTTATGCAGACACAGGCGGTGGATACCTAAAGACAACAGAGATATCAATTATGATGTCCCTGCTTCAAATTATAGATAACTCTATTCAAGATATACCATTACTCTCAGTGCTTCGCTCTCCAATAGGGGGCTTCACACCAGAAGAGCTTATTGATATCAGAGTAATGGACAAGGAAGCATCTTTGTTTGAAGCTATGGAGAAGCTTGCTGTCCTAGAGGAGGAAGGAAGTGCTAAGTGCAGAGCTTTCCTCACAAGGCTTGGGGGCTGGAGAAGCAAGGCTATGCAACTATCCACTGCAGAGCTTATATGGTACTTATATAGCAATACTGGTTATTTTAGCTATGCCAGTGCTATGCCTGGTGGAATGCAAAGGCAAGCAAACCTCAAAATGCTCTTTGAGAAAGCAAGAAAGTTTGAAGAAACTAGTCTAAAGGGCTTGTTTAACTTTGTGAATTTTATAGATAAGTTAAAAAGCAGTAGCGGTGACATGGGTAGTGCCAAGATATTGGGAGAAAACGCAAATGTAGTGCGTATAATGTCTATTCACAAAAGCAAGGGACTAGAATTCCCAGTTGTGATATTGGCAGGTACTGGTAAGAACTTCAATCTGATGGATATGAACAAAAGCATATTACTGCATCAGGATTTGGGATTTGGACCTGATTTTGTGGACTATGACAAGAGAATTTCCTATGCAACAGTGGCAAAGCATGCCTTAAGATACAAGATTAAGCTGGAGAGCTTATCAGAGGAAATGAGAATTCTATATGTTGCCCTTACTAGAGCAAAGGAAAAGCTAATTATATTAGGTACAGTTAGTAACTTAAAAAGCTCTCACATGAGATGGAAAAACAAGGCTTCAGGGGATGCAGATTCTGGAACAAATATCCATAAAATTGCGTCTTATGATGTGTTAAAATGTAAAAGTTACTTAGACTGGATATGCAGTGCTTTATACATGCATAAGGACGGGAGATATTAAGAAACCTTGAGGAAAAACAATATTTTGATGAAAATAAATATCTGACAGATGACTCCAGCTGGAGCATAAAGCTTATTAGTAAGCAGGATATTTTGGAAGCTCAGAAGCAGGGAGAAAAACAGGACTTTTTAAGCGAATTTGCTTTTATGGAAGACAAACAATCTGAGAAGTCTGAGCATAGGGATGAAATAGCACGAAGACTGCAATGGGAATACCCCTATAAGTTGATGAATGCACTGCCTGTAAAGATAACAGTAAGTGAGATAAAAAGAAGAGCTGACTTCGGTTTTGATGAGCAAAGCTCCAATATATTTGTACCGACTCTGGTGAAGAAGCCTATGTTTTTGGAAGAAAGCAGGTATATGAGTGCAGCAGAAAAGGGTACAATAATGCACTTTGTGATGCAGAATTTGGATATAGCAAAAAGTAGTAAGGAGCAGCTTGAACAGCAGTTAAACACTATGGTTAAGAAGGAATTGATTACCGAGGAGCAGGCAAAAACGGTGGATATGAGTAAAATCCGTAAGCTTCTTGAATCCTCCTTGGGTAAAAGAATGGCAGCTTCAAGTATTCACAGAGAAGTTCCTTTTAACATAGAAGTAGCTTGTACAGAAATTTATACTGATTTGGATAAAGAGAAGTATGGACACCACATGGTAATGCTGCAAGGAGTAATTGACTGCTACTTTGAGGATGAAGATGGATTGGTGCTTATAGATTACAAGACAGACTTTGTAAAAGATAGCAGTGATTTTATAAAGCAGCGATATATTGTGCAGATGGATTGCTATACAAATGCCTTGGAGCGTGTTACAGGCAAAAATGTTGTGGAGAGATATATTTATTTATTCTACAATGGAGAAATATTAGAAATGTAGGGTAAAGAGGCGAATATAATGAAAAAAATAAATAGGTCTAATTTACCATACAAATATACTTAAAAAAATTCTTATTTTACGTTATAATTTATTTTAAGCATATTATTGATTTAAGTTAAAAAGTTTGAACATTAAAACTGCTGAAAGGAGGGTAAATCTTGAACTCAATTAGTGAAACATTAAATGAGAAGGTTGTTAGAATTAGGGGTTTGAAAGAAGAGAAGAATGAATTTATTCAAGATTATAAGCCCTTCATAGCCTCAACAGTAGAAAAGTGCGTTGGAAGATATGTTAATTATGGACAAGATGACGAGCTTAGTATTGGGCTTATGGCATTTGAAGAGGCAATTAATCAGTATGATTTTAATAAAGGAAATTTCCTAAGCTTTGCTCAAAATGTTATAAAAAGAAGAATCATCGATTATTACAGAAAAGAAAAAAGGCATAAAAATGTCACGTACATAAGCGATTCTTACCCTGATGGGGAGGATGGCGAAAATATATATGATTACGCTGCAACAGCTGATCAAATCCAGAACAATTACCGTGATGAGGAAATAAACAATCTAAGAAGGATTGAGCTGCTTCAATTGAAGGAAGACTTAAAAAAGTTTGACTTATGTTTTAATGACGTTGCAAAAAGCTCCCCAAAGCATAAAGGTACAAAGAAATCTTATATGGAAATTATCAAATTTATTACTGAAAATACAGAAATTGCAGATAAAATAAAACATAAGAAATATATACCAATAGCTGAAATACAAATTGCTACAAAATTACCCCGAAAAACCATTGAAAGGGCACGAAATTATGTAATAGCAGCAGTAATTATATTAACAGGCGACTATTACAGTCTAAGAGATTATATTGATTGGGGGGTGTGAGTAATGAAAGGAATAATCGCAGAAATCGACGGAAGAAGAATGATAGTTATAGCAAAAAACGGAGAATTTGTTAAATGTAAAAAACTCCCACATCATAATATTGGTGATGAGGTCAATATACAGAAAACTAACATGACAACCGTATATAAGAAAATGTCTGCAATTGCAGCCAGCTTTTTGATATTTGCAATGCTGTCTACAGGAGTATACGCATATTATACACCTTATAGCTATGTTAGCGTGGATATAAATCCAAGCTTTGAGTTTAGCGTGAATAGATTCGAAAAGGTTATAGGAGTTCATGCATTCAACGAGGATGCAGAAAAAGTAATTTTAGCTTCTGATAATATAAAGCATAAAGAGATAGATGATGCTTTGGAACAAATATTAAATACTGCTTCGGATCAAGGATTTTTGAAGCAAGGTGAATCAAACAGCATAATGTTTGTAGTTTCATCTGGCAATAAGAAGGAAGAAATAGCAATGTCAAACAAGGTCAGTATTGCCTCTACAGAAGTATTATCACAATTAAGTAGTAATTATGAGATTATACTGGAGGCAATAAAAATAGATAGCTACAAGGAAGCAAAGAAACAGAATATTTCTCCAGGTAAGGTGATTTTAGCTAACCAGCTCAAAGAAGTAAAGCCTGATATTAATGAAGAAGATATGAAACACATGTCACTTATGCAAGCTATTAAGCAAATAGAGAAAAAGGAAGAGGAAGAAAAGGTTCCGGATAATCCCAAAACAGAAGTACCAAAAGAGAATAAAAAAACTGAGAAACAGCTTGGTAATAATGTTAAGAATATAGAAGAGCTTATTATAGAGAAAAACGAAGATTTAGGTAAAAAGATAATTGATAAGAATAATGATGAAAAAGCTGCTAATAAGAAAAAAGAAAATATAAATGATGATATCCAAGGAAATAATAAGGATAAATACAACAAAGATAAAAATAATGAAGGTAATACTGAAACAACAGATGATAAGAACAAAGATAAGGATAATAAGAACCGTTAAAATAGTTGCCGATATATCGGCAACTATTTTTTATATACGTAGACAAGCAGACATAATTGGTTCATAATGTTCATATAAATAAATAGATACTACTTTATAATGGAGGTGCTTATATGTCATCTACCATAAGGATTTGGGTAGAAATCGGATTTAATATAGCATACTTGCTGACTATATGGGTAGTAGTTGCAGGTATGTTTAAGAAGGTGGCAGGAGTTAGACCAAAGGATTTGCCAGTGGCTCAGAACATGATGCTTGCATTTGTACTTTTGGCACTTGGGGATACAGGTCATGTTGGCTTTAGAATTTTGGCATACAACATGGGAAGCTTGGATGCAAAGCTAAATGTATTCGGGGTGCAATTACCCTTGGTAGGAGCGGGGGCACTGGCTACTGCTATAACTGTAACTTTTTTTTATGTAGTAATATTGGATTTATGGCGCAAAAGATTTGATGGAAAATATGGTGTTTTTGAATATATACTTATGATTGTAGCTGTTATTAGGCTTATATTATTTATCAACCCTGGAAACCAATGGAATAATGTGGTGCCACCCTTTGGATGGTCTGTTGCCAGAAACATTCCTTTGATGATCCAAGGACTTGGAGTAGCTTTTCTTATATTGAGAGATGCTCATAGATATAAGGATAAGACCTTTAAGCTTATTGGTATTATGATATTAGCTTCTTATGCCTGTTATATGCCAGTTATTTTTCTTGTACAGAAGGCGCCTTGGATAGGAATGCTTATGATACCGAAAACTCTTGCCTATGTAGCTATAGCAGTTATTGCCTATAAAGAGTTTTTTGCTAGGGAAAAGCTACAGCAAGTGAAAACTCAAGTAGATAGAAATATGTGATAAAGCAAAGCCTCGGAATCATCTGAGGCTTTTTATTTTTTAAGCATACTATAAAATGCTGTAATACTTTTGTAAATAATAAATCTTTTTTATAACATATATTGTAAAGGTTTGTAATATCAATGGTTTTGATATAAAATCTATTGTAGGGGCTGGTCTTTGTGCCAGCCCGAGATGATGAATTTGGAGGCTAATAAATGAAGATACTTCATACATCAGATTGGCATTTGGGTAAAACCCTGGAAAACGTTAGCAGAATAGAAGAGCAGCGTCAGTTTATAGATGAAATATGTGATATTGCAGAAAAAGAACAAATTGACATTGTCCTTATAGCAGGTGACATTTTTGATACATATAATCCTTCCTCTATAGCTGAGGAGTTGTTTTATCAATCCATAGACAGATTAAATAACAAGGGAAGACGTGCTGTGGTTATAATTGCAGGTAATCATGACAGCCCTGACAGGCTATGTGCAGCAAGCCCTCTTACATATAAAAATGGAGTTATACTACTGGGATATCCAGCAAGTGACGCAGGACAATACAAGATTGATGGAAACGATATAAGCATTGTAAGCTCAGGAGCAGGCTGGCTGGAGCTAAAACTATCCAGCTATAACTACAATGCAGTGATAATCTCTATGCCATATCCTTCAGAAGCTAGATTGGATGAAGTTATTTTGAGAGAAGTGGACGATGAAGGTATACAGCAGGCTTACTCAGATAGAATTGCTGCCATAATGAGCAATTTAAGCGAAAGCTTTAGGCAGGATACGGTAAACCTTGTAATCAGTCACATGTTTATGAGAGATGGTAAGGTAAGCGACTCCGAAAGGCAGCTGGGTGGAGCCCTCATGGTAGAGCCTGATGCCATACCGGAGAATGCACATTATGTCGCCTTGGGACATCTTCATAGACCTCAGCAAGTAAAGGGCTGCAAGGTACCTGCTTATTATTCTGGCTCACCTCTAGCTTATAGCTTTTCTGAGGTGGACTATTGCAAGTCTGTATATATTGTAGATGCGGAGCCGGGTAGAGCTGCAATTGTTAAGGAGCTTAATCTAAGTGCAGGTAAGCCGCTTAAAAAATGGGAGGCACATAACGGGATAGCAGAGGTGCTTAATTGGTGTGAAGAAGGTAGAGACATCAACGCTTGGATAGATTTAGAGATACATACAGATACAATAATAGGCAGTGAGGAACAAAAGCAGATAAGAGACCTGCATCCGGGTATTATAAATATAAGACCAAAGCTAAAGAATCAACTAACACAAGACTTTGACTATAAGGACAGAGAAACAAAGAGAGTAGATGAGCTTTTCAGAGAATATTATACGAGCAAGATGGGTATGGAAGCCTCAGAAGAGCTTATGAATTTGTTTTTAAACATAGTAAATCAAGAAACAGATAACCTTACTTATGAAAATGAAGTCGGTGGTGAAGAAAATGAGACCAAGATATCTTGAAGTAGAGAGGGCTACAGAGCTTTAAGGCACTCCAAAAAATTGATTTTGATAAGCTCAGTGAAACAGGTTTGTTTGGGATTTTTGGCTCTACAGGAAGTGGAAAGTCCACGATACTAGATGCTATAACCTTGGCATTATATGGCAGTGTACAGAGGGCTACCAAGGGTACTCAGGGAATTATAAACACAGATATGGGAGGAACTAAGGTAGTATTTATCTTTGATCTCAGCAAGGAAGGCAGAAGAAAGACATACAGGGTAGAGAGATTATATAAAAGAAAGAAGGATTCCGAAAGCTCTGTAGAAGCAAAGGTAGTAAGACTTATTGAAATTACAGAAGCGGGAGATACTATATTAGCCGATAAGCACAGTGATGTAAACAACTATATAGTACAACTGATAGGGCTCAAGTTTGAGGATTTCACCAGATCTGTAGTACTGCCTCAGAACAAATTTCAGGAGTTTTTGCTATCTCCAAGAGGAGAAAAGACAAAGATGCTTGAACGAATTTTTTATCTTGAGGAATATGGTAAACAGCTTGGTGACAAAGTAAATAAACAAATGGGAGCAGTAAAGAGCAAGCTATCTAACCTAGAGGGAGCATTTTCTACATTAGGAAATGCATCTCCCGAAGCCTTGATAGAAAGTGAGAGGAAGCTTCAAGAAACTCAAACCCAAAAGGATAAGTGCTTCGAAGACCAAAAACAGGCTGAGCTTCGTTATACAGCAGGTATGGAGCTTTATAAGCTTTCTAATGAATATGTGACAATACAGCAACAGCTAGAGGAGCATAAGAACAAGCAAGTTGATATAGAAAGTATCAAGGAAATTTGTAAGAGGGCTGAAGCGGCAAGAGGCATAAAGGCTCTAATTGATATATATAAGGAAGCAAAAACAGGCTACGAGGAAGCTTTGACAGGCTTGAACTCTACGGAAAAGCAATTATTAGCCTTGGAAACGGATAAGATTACAGCACAGCAGAACTATGATACTGCTCAGAGTTCAAAGGAGCATAAGCTTCCAGAGCTTATCAAGTATAAGACTATACTTTTGCAATGTCAAATACTTTATGAGGAAGCGAAGGAACTAGGAACATTGCTGGACACAGCCAGAAAAGGATATGCAGAAATAAATGAGAAGATGAAATTATCTCAGAATATTGCCCAGGAAAAGTCCATTCAGCGAGAGAGTTTAAGCCATCAGGTTCAAGATTTGGATAAGAAGCTGGAGGAGCTGGTAGTAGACAACGAGCATAGAAAGCTTGTTAGTCAAGGAGCTGATTTAGAAAAGGAACTGTTAAGCTTAAATCAATATCTAAAGAAGCATAGGGACAAGATTAAAGAGATAAAAGACAATATAGGGGAATACCAAGCAAAGCAAGATTTTGAGCTACAGGCTTCAAAGCAATGTAATAACACTATAGCTGAGCTAAGCAAGCAAGATAAACAGCTGGAAACATCAAAGCCAATGGATAGACAGCAGATACTTGAGAAGCAGAATAAAATTATCATAGTAGAAAACCTGCTTTCAAATATAACAAATACTTTGAAGTTTATAAATGAATTAGAAAGCAAGTTGTTAAACCATAGCAAACAGTATAATCAGATACAAGAAGTAGTACATAGGCTGGAGAGTGAGCTTAGCTTATCCAACCAACATAAGCAGGATAAGCTAGAGATATTAAAACAAATACAGCAAAAGCAAAGTCAGGAGACTGCGGCTATACTGGCACAAGCGCTAATTCACGGTGAAGAGTGCCCCGTATGCGGTTCAAAAGATCATCCACATCCTGCATTGCATGAGACAGAGCATGATACATCAAAGACAGAACAGACAATTACTGAGCTTCAAGCCCAAATTGAAGCTACTGAGAAGACTATTAGAGAGCATGAACATGAACTAATAAAGCAAATACAACAGCAAAAAGGCATAGAAGAAAGTAAACAGCAAATAGAGCTTGATATAAATAAATACCAGCAGGAATATCAAAACCAGAGAAAAGCACTGCCCGAAAAGGCAAGGGAACTAGAACGTGAGGATATCTATAAATTTGTAGAAGATGAAAAACTAAGTTGTGAAGCTGCATTGCATAGCTGGCAGGAATGGGAGCAGAGAAGTCAACAGCTAAAGGATTCGATTAAGCAGCAAGAGAATAGCATGTCTGAGATTAAGGTAAGAGAAAGTAGATATGCGGCTTTGCTTGACAGTGCGAGAGCAGCTCTTTGCCAGGAGCAAAAGCAGGAAGAAGAGGTAAGTAACTCCATAGGAGTATGCACAGAAAAGCATCAAGCAGCAACAAAACAGCTTGATGTTGAGAGCTTTGCAAAGGAAGCAAATGTAATATCCCATAAAGATGAAGAGCGACAGCAATATGAAAAAACCATCAAGCAGCATCGAAGCAGCTTAGATGCATGTATGCTAGAGCAGCAGGAGCTGTTGGAAAAAATCAATAAAATCAATGATTCACTGGCTGAGAAAAGGTCAGAAGGAATAAAGCTAAAGGAGCAAAAGGAAGAAAAGGATAGGAAAATTGACGAAATTCTTGAAGGTAAGAGCTTAGATGAAGAGTTAAGCAAGGTTGATACAGAGACAGAAGCCTTAGAAGCCTCATATAAGGCAACATTGGAACGCTTAACCATGCTAAATGAGAGTATAGCTGAGCTACAAAAGCAAAAATCGGCATTTCAAAACAGCAATGCATATTTCAAAGAGAAGCTAGAGGTTTCAGAGAAGCAGCTAAAGGATGCCCTTGAAGCTAAAGGCTTTAGTGATATGGATGCAGTTAGTGCTTCCTTGCTCACAGAGCAAAGCATTATAACATATCAGGATGAAATAAAGAAATATGAAAGAGTAAAGAGCAGCCTGGAGGATCGTATCCAAGTTGTTTCCAAACAGCTTGAGGGCAAGCAAATAAATTTACAGCAATGGCAAGAGCTATGTGAGATATATGAGACTGCCAAAGCAAGGCTTGAGGAATATATTGCGCAGCTTGAAGGCGCAAAGAACAGCTATCTTTTAATAAAAGGAAACTTTGAAAGATGGGTTAAGCTTCAAGATGAGCTACAAGCTGTAAGCAAGAAAAAGGATATGCTAGAACAGATACAAAAGCTATTAAAGGGTAGTGCTTTTATCGAGTTTATCTCAGAAGAAAGAATGAGATATATTGCTAGAGAAGCAACAGAAACTCTTGGACAGCTTACAAAATTCAGATACTCAATAGAGCTGGACTCAGAAAATGGCTTCGTAATCAGAGATAATGCCAATGGAGGTGTACTGAGAAGTGTGGCATCCTTATCGGGGGGAGAGACCTTCCTAACTTCACTATCCTTAGCATTAGCACTATCAGCACAGCTACAGCTTAAGGGGCAAAGTCCGTTAGAGTTTTTCTTTCTAGATGAAGGCTTTGGAACCCTAGACAATACTCTTTTGGATACTGTAGTTGACTCCTTGGAGAGGTTAAGCAGCAACAATAGGATCATTGGTTTAATAAGCCATGTGCCGGAGTTAAAAAGTCGTATAGCAAGACGTTTGCTGGTAGAAGCTCCTGACAGACTGGGGAATGGTAGCAGAGTAAGTATTGAAAAAGCATAATAGGGTGAGCGGTGTATTAATATGACATTTCCCAGGAAATTATTTAGGAATATACTGATGAGTGTCGAAATAGGAGATGTTGGATTTGGGAAAGATGTTTTCAGACACTGATATGTATGAACAATTGAAAATAAATCTATGGTTGGTACAAAGAGGAATATCACAATACACATAGAATTAACTTATAGGGAGTCATCTTATAAACAACTTATAGAGTATTCTATATATTACAAAATACTGGAGGTAAACAAATGAGTAAAATATTATGTTACATTTACAATGACATGGCAGATTTTGAGTTGGTGTTGGCATGTCAAATGTTAAAATACCTTGATAAATTTGAGCTTGTACCAATAGCTTATGAAATGGAAACGGTAAAAAGTAATCCAGGACTAATATACCAGCCTGCAGCTACTGTAAAACAAGCTCTAGAGTTTGAAGATGTTGAGGGTCTTATAATCCCTGGTGGCTGGAATGATGAGCAAAGAGAAGAGCTTACAAAGCTTATCCAAAAAGTACACCAAGAAGGTAAACTTATAGCAGCTATATGTGCAGGCCCTAAGTACCTAGCTAGAGCAGGTGTATTAGATAATCACAAATTTACTACCACATTGACAAAGGAATACTTTAAAGAACAAGGAAAGGAAGATTTCTTCCCACGTCATAACTATCAAGAGCAAAATGTTGTGAAAGATGGAAATGTCATAACAGCAGTGGGAGCTGCTTTTGTTGATTTTGCAGTAGAAATAGCTGACTTTTTTAACCTATTTAAAAACAAAGAGGAAAAAGAAGAAACTTCAAGAAATTTTAAAGGATTATAATAATATAAAATTTACCGGAGGTGCAATAATGCAGAAAAACTTTGAAGAGACCCTTGAAGGCTTTAAGGAACTAATACATAAGATTAAATATTACAATGAAGCATTGGCAGTGATTTACTGGGATCTCAAGACAGGTGCTCCTAAAAATGGAGTATCGGGAAGAGCGAAGGTTATAGGAATGCTTTCTGCTGAAAGCTTTGCTCTATCAACATCCGAAGAGCTGGAAAATTACTTAAAATATCTTTCGGAAAAGGAAAACAACGATAAACTGGACAAGATATGGAAGGCTGTTGTAGAGGATACCGAAAAGGAATTCAAAAGATTTAAGAAAATCCCTGCTGATATGTATAAGGAATATGTAATTCTTACCTCGGAAGCTGAATCAGTTTGGGAGGATGCAAAGAATGGGGATAATTTCCAAATGTTTAGCCCATATTTGGAGAAGATTGTAGATTTTAATATCAAATTCATTGAGTTATGGGGCTACAAAGACAACAAGTACGATACATTACTTGATTATTATGAGCCAGGTATGACGGTTGCGAAGCTTGATAGAATATTTGAACAGTTGAAGGAAAGAATAGTTCCTTTGGTTCAAAGCATTAAGGACTCGGGATATCAACCTGATGACTCAATGTTCTTCAAGCATTTTGATATTGCTAAGCAAGAAGAATTTAGTCTGATGATTTTAGAAAAAATGGGTTTCAATTTTGTAGCAGGAAGATTGGATGAGAGTGAACACCCATTTACAACAGGCATTGCACCTGGAGATGTCCGTATAACCTCTCACTATTATCCAAACAACTTCGTAAGTGCCCTTTTCAGCGCAATCCATGAGGGTGGACACGCATTGTATGAGCAGAATATGGGCAAAGAGCTGTATGAAACACCTTTATGTACAGGTGTATCTATGGGGATACATGAGTCACAGTCAAGATTCTGGGAAAATATAATCGGCAGAAGCTATAACTTCTGGAGCTGCTATTTTGAAGATCTTAAGAAGGTATTCCCAGAGGAATTTAAAGGTGTAAGTTTAGAAAATCTCTATAAGGCTATGAATAAGGTTGAGCCTTCTCTTATTAGAACAGAAGCTGATGAGGTTACATATAACCTTCATGTAATGATAAGATATGAAATAGAAAAGGCACTTATAAATAAAGAGATTATGGTTTCAGACCTTCCAAGAGTATGGAATGAGAAAATGAAGGAATACCTTGGTGTAGAGCCTACAAATGACAGAGATGGAGTTCTACAGGACGTTCACTGGGCAGGAGGAAGCTTTGGATACTTCTCATCCTATACCCTAGGTAATATTTATAGCGCACAGTTTTACAATGCTATAAGAAAGCAGTTTAGCAATTTTGATGAACTCATGAAGAATGGGGAGCTTATCAAGATAAATGAATGGCTAGAAAAGAATGTCCATAAGCATGGAAAGCTTCTGACACCAGCAGAGATACTAAAGTCAGTGACAGGAGAGGAAATCAACCCGAGACATCTAATTGAATATCTAGAGAATAAATATAAAGAGGTATATAACCTCTAGTAATAAAAAGATGCCTGTCGAAATTATTGACAGGCATCTTTTTGCAACTTTATTATATAATTATCGTTATATAATCATATTTTTTATTATGGAGGTAATATTATGGTAAGCAATTTATCACTATCATTTATGACTGTTTCTTTAATAATTAGCATATTAATGCCAATTGCATTAATTGTCTATTTCTACAAAAGGGAAAAGATTAGCCTTATAGCGGTGCTAATAGGTGCAATAGCCTTTGTAGTATCTCAGCTACTTTTAAGAATGCCATTGCTTTCATTCTTAAGCACCCAGACGTGGTATAGAGCTATGTCTTTAAACATAGCATTCAGTGCTGTTTTCCTAGGTCTAACAGCAGGATTGTTTGAGGAAGTAGCAAGATATATTGCTATGAAGTATTTTATGAAGAATCGTTTAAGCTGGAAAAATGGTTTAGCCTTTGGTATAGGACATGGTGGTATTGAAGCTATTTTATTAATAGGCATGGGAATGCTAAGCAATATCATAATAAGCTTAATGATAAATTCAGGGACATTTGAAGGGGTTATGAGTGTACAGCTTGCTCCTGAAACTATAGAACAGGCAAAATCTGCATTGGTGAACATTCCATCATTAGATTTCCTAGCAGCAGGCTATGAAAGAATTATGACTATGATTATTCAGATTGCTTTATCTATCGTGGTACTTTATTCTGTAAAGCTTAAAAAGCCTGTTTATTTGATATATGCTATTTTACTTCATGGAATTATTGATGCACCTGTTGTTATACTGTTAAGTATGAAGCTTAATACCTGGGTAATAGAGATTTATGTAACTGCATGTGCAGCTTTGGGATTGGTGTATATAATTAAGTCGTGGCGAGCTTCAAAAGAGCAGAGCAGTTGGAAGAGCAACCTGTGGAGCTAAAGTAGCTAAGATTGCTTATTTATAAAGCCTGACTTGTACAAAACGTATAAGTATAAAGCCTATAAGGAACATTGACAATGCACCAAAGAGTGGATAGAAGAAGGAAATAAGACTTTTAAAATTAAAAAGTGACAGTGGTATACACGCAATAATTATAAACAGGCTGGAAAACTTGTAAGTTGTCGGCCTGTTTTTTGCTATTCTATTGGCAAGACTGAACACATTAGCGAGGGCTGTAGTACAGATTTCACACCATATACATAGTAAAACGGCATATTTTATATATGTACCATGCAAACCTGCTATGTACAATATAGGAATAGATAATTTCGATATAGCAGGCATATATAGAATAAGACAAGTATTTAAAGCTATAGAAAGCATCATTAAGCCTATACCACCTATAAACGCACCTCGCTTTAGAGTCTTCAGATTGCCTATATCCTGAGAAAAAGCAGTAAGTACTCCCACAGCCAGCACAAGATTGTAGGAGCAATAAAATATAAATGCAAATATTGGTTTTAGCATATCTCCACTATAAATTGAGTTCAGCTTAGAAGGAAGAATATTAATGTTGTTTGAATACATGGTTTTAAGTAGTACGAATAATATAACAGTAATCAATACAGGTACAACAACAGAATTTGCTCTCAATATACCTTTTACAGATTTTAACACTATTAAAAGGGTGAATAGAGCTATTATAGATACTCCTATAGCTCTATTTATTCCTAGACTCTCTTCAAAAATTGCGCCGCTGCCTGCAAACATAATGGATGCTCCGAAAAATAGAAACATACTTATGATACAGTCATATACAAGACTTAATCTAGGACCACATACCTTTATAATAAAGGAATTATAATCGTATACTTTATAATGTCTGGAAAGATAGAATATACAATAACCGCATATAAAGAACATAGTACCTGTTAAGCATGCCATTAAAAGACCTATGGTTCCGTATTGTGTAAAAAACTGCATTATTTCTTGACCAGAAGCAAAGCCTGCCCCTATTACAGTTCCTATATATGCCGCACCTACCTGCCAGCTAAGATTTTTACTCTCACTCATACTGCGCTTCTCCTTAATAATCAATATATTGATATATATTAAACTACTAAGAAGATTATGAAAAACTAAAAAAGCCACACTGAGTGTGACTTTCATTATCTATATATATAGGCTATTTACAAATATAAAATGTTTAGTTTGATATATCTATATTATCCATATGTTTTTGAGATCCTCTACAGAAAGAGGCTTGCTTATAAGATAACCCTGTATCTCATCACATCCAAGCTCATTTAAAGTAGTAAGCTGCTCTTGGTTTTCTACACCTTCGGCAATTACCTTTAGCTTAAGTGCATGAGCGATTTCAATTATTGCTTTTACGATGGAGCATGTGTCCTTATCTTCAATGATATCAGCAATAAAGGACTTATCTATCTTAAGATAATTTATAGGGAAGTTCTTGAGATAATTAAATGAGGAATAGCCTGTTCCAAAATCATCAATAGAAATAGTTACACCCATATTAATCAGCTTAGCCAATATATTTTGTGCGAAGCTAATATTTTCAATAGCAGCTGTTTCAGTAATTTCCAGCTCAAGCATACTAGGCGATATACCTGTCTCCTTCAAAACCTTTGCTACTGTTTCCAAAAGATGTTGATCCTTAAACTGCCATGCTGATAGATTTACTGCCAGCCTCATATCATTTATGCCCTCTTCTGACCAAACTTTTAATTGGGAGCATGCAGTAAGAAGCACCCACTCATCTATATATTTCATAATTCCAGTTTCTTCTGCTATAGGGATAAAATCTATGGGGAAAAGCAAACCTCTTGTTGGATGGTTCCATCTGATAAGTGCTTCTATGCCTACCACATGATTAGTCTTACCATCAATCTTTGGCTGATAATGAAGTATAAACTCTTTGCGCTTTAATGCCTGACACAACTCGGTATGAAGGTCGAGCTTTTGGCAGTGGTGTTCTGATACTTCTGTGGAGAAAATCCTGTAGCTGCCTCTTCTAGTGTTTTTCACCATATTAACTGAAATAGCTGCGTTACTAATAATTTCGTTGGAGTTTTTGTCTCTATCAGGAAGATATGCAATTCCGACACTAACACTAACATAAATTTCATGTTCAGATATTACAATTGGCTCTTTTAGCAACTCAAAAATCTTTTCTGCAGTGGCTTCAATAGCATCAGGGCTAGATATTTCCATCAATAAGGCAAACTCATCACTATCCATTCTAGCCAGATAACAGGTTTCTGAGAACGCAGATTTAAGTCTTTCGGAGCATTCCTTTAATACTGAATCTCCCATGTTGTAACCTAAGCTATTATTTATGTTTCTGAAAAAATCTAGGTTAATAAGCATAAGAGCATATTTTTCATTTGGCTCTGTTTTATTTAAAAGGATACTATTTAAGTAATCAATGAAATGTTTTCTATTGGGTAGGCAAGTAAGTATGTCTATATTTATTTCAGTACTTTGAGTAGAATTTTCAAGCATATTATGTACAATATCAGGAATATCAACAGTCTTTTTCGTTTTGATTTTTTTTCTTAGGCTTCGGGTGAGTATAAAATAGTATATAAGCACTGCTGTTAACACACCAATAACACAAAACAAAAATATAGTCGAAGAATTAACGCTGGGTACCTCTATCTTACCACTTGAAGCAGCATAGGTATTTTGAGGCATAAAAAAGACCATTATTAAAAGTGTAAGAGCTAGAAATTGTTTGATTAAGGGTTTGCTAATCAAATAGTGCCTTAACATTAAAATCACCTTTTTCATTATAATTAGATTTTGGGAAAAATATGGAATTTGATGAATGGAATATTAGTCTTATTTAAATTATATACAAAAATTTGAGTTTGAGCTAGAAGAATATATATATATTTTAATTATTTATAATACTATTCAATTATGACTATTTCTACATAATAATAGTAAATCCTGCAAAGATTCTATTTAATATACAATAATATCTTAAAAAAAGACAAAGTTCGACAAATAAATACATTCACCAAAACCTGTCAGCTGCATAGTATGATAATATATTTATTTTCAGCAAGGCGGGTGTAAGCATGAACTATGCAGTAATCATGTGTGGAGGCTCGGGAAGCCGCTTTTGGCCCAAAAGCCGTAAAAACTTTCCCAAGCAGTTCCTTCAGACGGTAGGTAACGGAACAATGATTCAACTGACTGTAGATAGGATAAATAAATTTATACCATTAGATAACATATATATGGTTACAAATAAAAGCCATGTGCAAAATATAAATGATCAGCTGCCTGAAATAGACATGAAGAATATATTGATAGAACCAATGATAAAAGAGACTGCAGCTTGTATTGGATATTCGGCAGTAAAGCTTTTGAAGCAGGATAAGGATGCAGTTATGATTGTATTGCCGTCAGACCACTATATTCAAGATGAAGCAGCCTTTATAGGGACTATTAAGCAAGGTTTAGACGTTGTTCAAAATAAGAACTGTCTTGTGACTATGGGTATAAAACCTACAAGGTCTGAAACAGCTTATGGATATATAGAGACAGGCAAGAAGCTTGAGGGCGAGACTGAGGTGCCTATATATAAGGTGAAAAGGTTTACAGAGAAGCCAAACAAGGAGAAGGCACAAGAATTTATAGACAAGGGTACTTATCTGTGGAATAGTGGCATGTTCATATGGAAAGCTTCTGTGCTTTTGGAGCAATATAAGGAGTTTCTACCTGATATGTATGAGTGCCTTATGAATATCAGTGAGGCAGTAGGCACTGACAGAGAAGCTGAGGTTGTTCTGCAAGAATATACGGAGATAGATGGAATTTCAATAGATTATGGAATTATGGAAAAGTCAAATGATGTTTACGTAATGGAGACCAATTTTAAATGGGACGACATAGGCTGTTGGACAGCATTAGATAGATATCTTCCAAGGGATAATGAAGGCAACTCGATAAAGGGTAAGGTTAAAGCTCTTGACTCTCAGAATTGCATATTATATGGGGATAAAAGACTTATTGCTGCTGTAGGGGTAAAAGATTTGATTGTAGTTGAGACAGATGATGTTATATTAGTATGTCAGAGGGATAGGGATCAAGATTTGAAAGCTCTGCTAAAGAGCTTAGGAAGTATTGATGAATATAAAAAATATATTTAAAAAGAATGAGAAGTAAGCTCCAATGTCATTAAGTTAAGAAATTGAGACTATAGTCTTAGAACAGGGTATATTTAAAAATACATACCCTGTTCTTTTTTTTATATAATTTTCAGCAAAATCTCCCAAAACACTTGACAAGTAGTAGAAAAAATGTGGCGAAGCACCTTAAATATATAGATTTTTAAGGAGGTTCACTCATGAACGAATATGCAGATTTCATAAAGGAAAAATTAGACACAGTGTTAACTCAAATGCATGAATCCTCGTGGCTGTTTGTTAATGACCCAAAGAAGGATTTTATTCGAAAACGAAAGCTGGATTTCAAAGATATGCTGAGTATTTTGCTTTCAATGGGAGGTAATAGTCTAAGGCTTGAACTCATGAAATATTTTTCTTATGATACTGAAACGGCTACTTGCTCAGCCTTTGTCCAGCAACGTGAAAAGATTCTTCCAGAAGCACTTGAATTACTCTTCCATAGATTTACATCATTGGCAATCAACCCAAATTTTTATGATGGCTATCGAATGTTAGCTGTTGATGGTTCAGATTTATGTATTGCACACAATCCAAACGATGCAGATAATTATTTTCTTTTCAAAGAGAATGCTAAAGGATACAATCTTCTACACTTAAATGCCATGTACGATTTATGCAGCAGGGTATATGTTGATTCAATTGTTCAACCAGGTAGGAAAGAAAATGAATTTCAGGCATTAACTGATATGGTAGACCGTTCTGATATTAAAGAACAAACTATAGTAATAGCTGATCGTGGTTATGAAAGTTACAACGTTTTTGAACATATAGAGAGGAAGGGCTGGAACTATGTTATAAGGGTAAAAGATATATGTAGTAATGGAATCACATCTGGACTCTCTCTTCCTAATCAGGAAATATTTGATATAGAGTACAGCACTTTATTGACTAGACGACAGACGAACGAAATAAAGGTACATCCGGAAAAATATAAGTTTATGTCAGCAAATCAAAAGTTTGACTATCTTCAAGTTGGCGATAAAGGAATTTATCCAATAAACTTTAGAGTAGTTCGCTTTGCTATATCAGAAAATACCTACGAAGTTATCATTACAAATCTTACTGAAAAAGAATTCTCTGTAGAGAAGATTAAAGAGATATATCACATGCGCTGGGGAATTGAGACATCATTTAGAGAACTGAAATATGCCATTGGACTAACAAGTTTTCATTCAAAAAAGACGGCCTACATCATACAAGAAATATTTGCAAGGCTCACCATGTATAATTTCTGCGAAATAATCACAACGCACGTGGTTATACATCAGAAAGACAGAAAATACGGCTATCAGGTCAATTTCACCATAGCTATATCAATTTGCTTTCACTATTTCAAATGTAGGAATGCAGTATCACCGCCTAATGTGGAAGCGCTTATCCAAAAGAATATATTACCTGTACGAAATGGTAGAAAAGACCCTCGCAAAGTCAGAACCAAATCGGCAGTTAGCTTCATATATAGAGTAGCATAAATAATTACTAATAAAAATGTTTTTTTGACAGAGAGATGTCTCTGTCTTGTTTGTGTATAAAAAATTAGAGTTGGAAAAGAAAAAAGTCAATTGAAAATATGAATGCTTTCAATTGACTATAATTCTATTTTGCTCAATATCATTAACTTAATGACATTGGAATAAGCTCCTCATTCTTTTTCTTTTACTGTAATTCTTCATAAACCTTAATCGTCTCTATAGCTGTCTTCTTCCACGAAAAGCTATAAGCTCTTCTGAGTCCCTTCTCAATCAAGGTATTTCTTAGGTTCATATCTGTCAGCACATTATACATACTTTCTGTTAACGCATCAATATTGTTAGGATCTAAGGTAATAGCACCATCCTGTACAATCTCAGGTATTGAGGTTACATTACTGGTAATGGTTGGTGTGCCGCAGGTCATTGCCTCAAGTGGTGGAAGCCCAAAGCCTTCATAGAAAGAAGGATAAACAAAAACCGAGGCACAGTTATAGAAATAGGGTAAATGCTCATAAGGTACATAGCCTGCAAAAACTGTCCTATCAGTAAGACCGAGTGCTTCAACCTTCTTCCTAAGCTCATAGTGATTATCCTTAGAAGCTCCGAGCAACATAAGGTCATAATGTCCAGGAAGCTCCTTGTATATTCTATGAAAGGCTTCTATAAGTCCATCTACATTCTTTCTGGGGCTAAACCCTCCAAGATAAAGTATATAATCTCCAGTGTAATTATACTTATCTTTTAAAAACTGCCATGCCTTATCTTTATCAATCAGCTTAAAGCCACTGTCAGCAGCTAGATGTGTAACCTTTATCTTATCTGCAGGAGTATTGAAAAATCTAATTATATCCTGCTTTGAATACTCTGATACAGTTATTATTCTGTCAGCCTCCTTAAGTATTAGGGGCATTTGCTCCACAAATCTATCCAGATAACTTTTACCACAGGTCTCAGGCATAGTATAGGGTATAAGATCATGAACTGTAACAACATAAGGACAGTTCTTTTCTTTTGGTAAGCCTAAACCATTCTGAGGTAGATGGAAAACATTGAAGCTGCGACGGGAGACTAAGGAAGGAAGGTAGCTTTCATCCCAAAATTTCTTATTTTTCTCTCCAAACAGAGTAACCTCTACATTTGCCTTATTTGACATAAAATCATAGCCCTCATTGGGCCAGAAGAAGGTATATAAGTTCTTGTTGTCTATTGACATAATATTTTCCATAAGTCTTGCTGTATAAGTACCTATGCCCGTTCCAGCATAGAGCTTGGCTCCTCTTGTATCTATGCAGATATTCATAATGCACACTCCCAAGGCTTGAATAATTTCATATTACTTTTAGTATATGATTGGAAATTTATAAGGTGACAATTATATATAAAATAACTATGCTCTTAAATAACACAAAATCCGCCCTCATACATATAATGATTATTATAATGACTTCTTGAATACATATAGATGGGGGGATTTCAATGGACTTAAAAGCTATTGAGGAAAGCTATGGATTTAAAATTCTAAGCATTGAACAAACAAAAAATATATATAGAGCAGAAACAGATAAAGGATCAAAATGCATAAAGCGAGCACATCTTAGTCCCTCATATTTTCTGTTCATGTATTCTGCTATAAATCACCTGAAAGATAATGGCTTTGAAGGTGTAATACCCTATGATACATGTATAGATGGAAGCATATGTGTTGAAGATGGCAAATATATATATTATGTAACTAACTGGGTGGAAAGCAGAGAATGTAAGTACAAGTACAAAGAAGATTTGAGAGATGTTATAAAGACAGCAGCAGATTTTCACAAGGCTACCATAGGCTATAGTATTCCGGAAGGTGCAAAGCCAAGAATTTTATATAATAAATGGACTACTAAGTTTAACAAGAAGTGTATAGAGCTGTTGGAGTTTAGCAAGGCGATAGATGAAAAGGAATACATGGATGAGTTTGACGAGTTGTTTGCTAAGTACCTTACCTATTACTGGAATCAAGGCAGGGAGAGTATTCAGCTTCTAAATCAAAGCGCATATAGTAAGATTTCCGAAGCAAGCAGACAGCTTGGAGAGTTTTGCCACCATGATATGGCTAATCATAATTTTATAAGGACTCCTGAGGATAAGATATACATGATAGATTTTGACTATTGTATATTAGATACTAGATTACATGACGTTGCCAGCCTGGTAATAAGAAACATGAGACATGGAGTTTGGGATATAAGCAAGGCGAGCTATATATTAGAGGAATATTGCAAGTATTATACCTTGTCAAATGAGGATTTGGGAGTAATAAAGTCATTTATGGTTTACCCTCAGGACTTTTGGCAGGTAGGTTTGCAATACTATGTAGAGAAGCAGCCGTGGATAATGGATTACTTTATTTTGAGACTAAACAGGGTTATTGAGGATAAAGAAATGAGACAGAAATTCCTAGATGAATTTTTGAGGTTATAAATTAAAGGTAAGGGGTGAGCTTATGGGTGATAATTTTGATGATAGAAAAGAAGACTTAAATAATAGATTTTTATCAACAGAGGAAAAGGTTGAATCAGCTTGAAAAATATATAGAACAAATGAAGGATGATATAAAACAGCTAAAAAAAATAAGCAAGCACAAAGAAAAAATAGAGAAGCTGGAGCATGAGAAGAAAAAGATAATAAGCAAGAACCTCAAGAACCATAGAAAACGTCATTAAGCCTTTGTTACAAAGCGGTTGAAAGGGATGATAGTATGTCTGGCACGTATACAAGAATAAAAAGGCACGAAATAAAGGAGCTTATAGAGTCTGAATATGGTTTAAAGGTTATAAATATGCACGAGGGGACTAAAGGAATATTAATATATACCCAAACTGGCATAAAGCTGTTTAAAAAGGCTAAAAGAGATGAAGCTAAATTACAGTTTGCGGCTTATGCATACGAGTACCTGACAGCTAAAGGCTTTGATAATATAAGTAGAATAAACAAAACTTTGTCAGGACAGTACGTTATAAGCTTTAATAATAGTAAGTATTTACTTTTGGACTTTGTAAGAGGAAAGGTTATGGAGATAAAGACACCTAGCGATGCAGCAAAGGCAGCCAAAGCCTTAGCAATGCTGCATAAGGCAGGAGAAGGCTTTGTACCTGCACAAGGCAGCCATGCTAGAGTTGACTGGGGCAGGTGGATGGATAAGTTTAAGGCAAATGCAATAAACATAAAAAGATATCAAAAAAATCTACAAGACAAAAAAGAATTATCAAAATTCGATAAGCTGTATTTAAAATATTCAGAGGAATATTATAAGAAGATGTTTAATGCATACTTGACCCTTAGAAACTTTGGATACATGGAGAAGGTGCAGCAAGCTATGCTGCTAAATCAGCTTACTCACAAGGAGTTTAGACGTCATTCCTTGTTTATGACTGACAACAATGAGGTTTTCGTAAGCAATATGGAGAACTGTGCTTTTGATATAAGAGAGGTTGATATAGCAACCTTAATGGAAAGCTTATCAGGTAAAAACAAGGCAGAACAAGCAAGTGCAGCACTTAAAGCATACTCTGACATTATTAAGCTAGACAGAAGATCTATCAAGCTGATTCAAGGCTTTGTGCTTGAGCCTAAGCGTTTTTATAAAGTGATTGAGAAGTATTATGGAAGGAAAAAGAACTTTACTGAGATAGAGCTGGTAAATAAGCTGGAACGTGCAATAAAGAAGGAAATCCGCAAGACTGTAGTGCTTGAAGCATTAGAGGACTATAGGACACTATAAAGCTGCGGTGGCTTTAAGGAAGTGGTGCATATAATGAGTTTTGAATTGTTTTTTGAAGAGGATAGGCAAAGAGATAAGGAGCTTCTTGTTACTTATGATTTAGATGTGAAGTTTTTCAATAAGCTGGGAGTTAATATAAAGCAAATAGTTCCAGAACGTGCCTGTTACCGTATAGAGACAAATAAGGGCTTTTTTTGCTTGAAGAAAATGAACTACTCTTTTCTAGATATATATCTTATGCAGGAAATGACTTTTCATCTGAAGGAGCATGGCTTTAGCAATGTTTTAGAGATTGTGCGACAGCCAGATGGGGGGATACTTGTACCCTATCTTGGCAGTGAATACTATTTGACACATTGGATGGATGGCAGAGAAAGTGATTATTTAAATCTCGCTGACATTAAGCAAGCAGCAGAAGAATTGGCAAGGCTTCATTTAGCTTCGGAGGGCTTTAGTACTAGGTTAAATACTAATACTAGAAAGTTTTTTGGACGATGGGAGGAAGGCTTTCTTCAAAAGCTAAGAGAAATAAGAGAATCTAAAAGGCTTGTTACCACAGCTGCCAAGGAGAATGATAACCTACAGATTTTTGTAGATTATCTAAACAGCTGTGAGAAGGAAACAGAGAATGCAATTTCTTTGCTAGAAAGATCGAGTTATAACAAGCTTTGTGCAAGAGACGAGAAACAGCATGGGTTTATACATCATGACTATGGATTATATAATATTATCCATACCTTTTCGGGAGAGACCTTTGTAGGAGAATTAGAAAATGCGGCATTTGATATTAGGATGCATGATTTAGGACACTTTATATTCAAATTGATGCGCAGAAGAGGTTGGGATATTGAAATAGCAATGAATATAATTAATTATTATAATGACATATTTAAACTAGAGAAAGAGGATTATGAAGCTTTGTGTGTATACCTTAGCTTACCTCAAGATTTTAAGCAGTTCCAAAAGCTTTACTATTCAGTTGAAAGTGATATAGAGGACTTAGAAGCATTAGAAAGGGTTAATATCAGTTCAGAGTATAGCACAGCCAGGAGAGAATTTCTTCAGGAGTTGGAGAAAAATTCAGGGATGTAATTAATTTAGTAGGACAAATTCCGACAAAATTCTCCTTATGCACAGCTTGTGCACAAACTGTGCATAAGCTTATATTATGTGTGGATAAAAGATAGGACTTTTTTACTATAGACACTCGAATATGCGGAGTTAGTGATTCATATATTATATTAATTGATTGTGCGTATGTAGGTGTAAACCTTGTATATCAAGGACTCTATGAAAATGTAAATTTGTAGGTGTCAATATGAATATTAACTAGCGAGGTGTAAACTATGCAAATTGAAGCTGTTGCAAGGGAATTCAACTTTAAAGTAATCAGCTATAAACCTCTAAGAGCTGTGTATATCGCCGAAACGGACAAAGGTCCTATTGTAATAAAGGAAACAGATAGAGAACCTGATAAGCTGCTTTATATCCACGGCATGAAGGAATATTTACATGAAAAAGGCTTTGATGCCCTAGATAGATATCTAATAGCTGACAATGGACTGCCTTTTACATTGCAGGATAATAGGTTGTTTATTGTAGAGAAATATATAGATGGGAGAGAGTGCAGTTTTACAAACCCCTTTGATAGAGAAGCTGCAGTAGTAGCCTTAGCAGAGCTTCATAAGAAGGGAAAGGGATATATTGCACCTATTGGGGCGTTTAAGCGTGAAAACTATGGCAGGTGGGACAGTACATATCTAAGGAAGATAGAGTACCTATTAGAGCTAAAAGAAATTATTAAAGCAAAAAAGGATAGGGATTTCTTTGATAAGCTGTATCTAGAGGATGTGGACTTCATGATAGAAATGGCATGGCAGGCATATGATACCCTAGGTTGTTCAAATTATCAGGAGATCAGTAAAATAGCAAGGAAAGAGAACTGGATTTGTCATCATGATTACACCTATCACAATATAATAATTACAAAGGACTTAGGAGTAAGTATAATTGATTTTGATTATAGCTGCCATGAGCTTCCTATATATGATCTTGCAAACTATATACTAAAGGTATTAAAAAGGTTCAGCTTCGATATTGATATAGCTATTAGAATTTTAGATATATATGACAAAATTATAGATATAAGTAAATATGATTTAATGATAATGCTGGCAATTTTTGAGTTTCCTCAAAGATTTTGGAGGATAGCAGAACGATATTATGAGAAAAAGACAGATTGGTCTCAGGGTGACTTTGTAAGCAAATATGATGATGTACATTTTTTCAAGGAATATATAAAGGATTTCATCAAGGATTTTCGGAAACTAATATGATATGCAGTATATCTTCTAAGACTTCAACAACACTCTTTTAAAGCTTTAAATCATAAAATAGCATATCTGAAGAGTACTTCTATGAACCAGAGCCCTGTATACGGTTCATGGAGGCACTCTATTATTTTTGCTACTTTGTAGGAGCAACTGCATAAGTCCTGTAAATATTTACAAATACCTAAGGTTTTCATATATTAATCTGCTTAAAGTATATATTTTAACTTATTTGAACATAGAAGGATATTCGGAAATCAAATGGTAATAGGAGGAATTTGTTATAATTTATAGAATATAGAGATAAAATGGTAATTGTTATTACAGAATATTTCGTTTTAAAGACTACTTATACAGATTCTTAAATATGCGAGGCGAGTTTAAAAATGGAAAAAATAATAGAAATTAATAATCTAAAAAAACATTTTGAAGTAAATTCTTATTTTGGTTTCAAAACAAACTATGTCAAAGCTGTTGATGGGGTATCCTTTGATATATATGAGGGTGAAACATTAGGTCTTGTTGGAGAAAGTGGATGTGGAAAAACAACAACAGGAAGACTTATATTAAGACTTATGAAACCTACAGCAGGAGAAATTTTACTCAATGGAAAAAATATCAATAAGATTTCTGAAAGACAATTCAGGCATATAAGAAAGGATATTCAAGTCGTATTCCAAAATCCTTATTCTGCATTAGACCCAAAGCTTACCATTGTCGATATATTATCCGAACCACTGGCAAAGCATAAAATAGTATCAAAGTATCAGTATGAGAAGGAAGTAAAAAGATTACTTGATATGGTAGGCTTAAGCAGTAGTGACATGAACAGATTTCCACATGAATTCAGTGGTGGACAGAGACAAAGAATAGGCATAGCAAGAGCTATTGCAACTAAACCAAAATTTATTATATGCGATGAGCCTGTATCAGCATTAGATGTGTCAGTACAGTCGCAAATATTGAATTTACTAGCAAATCTACAAAAAGAACTTAATATTTCATATCTTTTTATAGCTCATGGACTAAATGTAATAAGGCATATGTCAAAAAGAGTAGGAGTAATGTATCTTGGGAAAATAGTAGAAATAGGACAAGCTGAGGACATATTCAACAACCCTATGCATCCATATGCAAAAGCATTGCTTGCAGCAGCACCTATACCCGATCCTTTTATCAAAAGAGAAAGAAAAATATTAGAAGGAGAGGTTCCTAGTGCGATTTCTCCTCCATTAGGCTGTGCATTTCATCCACGCTGCGAATATGCAATGGATATATGCAAGAAGGAAACACCTAGCTTAAAAGACTATCAAGAGCGACATACTGTTGCATGTCATTTACTAGAAGATAAAATGCCTATGGAGGTGCAGCATGAATAAAGGAGTAAAAGGGATTATTAAAAGGATAATATCTTCTGTTATTATTTTTATAACCTTTATATATATAACTGTATTTATTAGTTTTTCAAGGAATGCATTTTTTGTTGATGTCATAAATAATAGTATAAAGTTCTTTGTTCCTTCAAAGCAAGTTATGAGTAATGTTAATCAGAAATTTATATCCTTACTTAAATGCGACTGGGGTATTACATATAATGATAAGCAATTAAGTGAAATAATAATGCCTTATGTCATTAAAAGTATGGAGCTTTTGCTATTAGGAATATTGTTTGGACTAATTATAGGTGTATTAAAGGGTATTATAGACAGTAGGAGAAACAACAAAGATACGAGCTTTAAGCTATTATTGTCAATTATACCATTATCCTTACCTGATGTGCTCATAATTGCTATATTGCAATATTTTGCCATATGGCTAAGTAAGCATGGCATAAAGGTTTTAAAGGTTGCGGGATCAGGTAGTGTTTATCATCTAATATTACCTGTGGTCGCTCTGGCACTGCCCTGTGCATGCTATATAGCTAGAATTACTGCTATGTCAATTGAAGAATGCTATAAAAATGAATATGTAAAAATAGCTTTAGGTAAAGGCTGTTCATCTAGAAGAATATTATGGAATCATGTAATGAGAAATGTTGTAGGAGTTATTTTTAAAAGCTTATCCAATATTACAGCAATGATTATTTGCAATTTGATTATTGTAGAATATTTGTTTTCATATTCTGGACTAACAAAGCTACTTATAGATATGCGTAAAAATAGAGACTACAATTCGTTTACATATATAATAGTAGTGATAGGAATTGTTTATTTCGTACTTGATATTTTATTCCATTCTTTGAGATTATTCACAAATGGACAACAAAAGGAGGAGGCAATATGAAAAAAGTAAATTATTTATTGCTTATAGGTACTTTTATATTACTCTTTTTAATAGCAATAAGTATATTCCCTCAATATTTTACTGAGGTTGACCCCTATGGAAAGCAATATGAAAGATTAACATATCAAGAAGGAAAATTCAAAGGTGTAACTCCTCCAATAGCTCCTTGTGAGGAATTCCCATGGGGAACAGATGCTCTTGGCAGAGATATGAAGAGCTTAATAATATATGGCTGTAGAACTACCTTATTAATGGTTTTGTTAATTGCATTTGGAAGACTTCTAATAGCATTACCAATATCTATAATGGCAGCATATAAAAATAGGCTTGCGAGATGGCTTATTAAAGAGTTTAATATAGTATTTAGTGCTTTTCCTTTAATTATTCTTTGTGCATTTTTTGCAGAGACAAATTTAACCCAAGCAATATTTATTAATAAGATGACTCCTATAGTGATTATATTAACAGTATTAGGATGGGGAAAATTAGCGAATGTAATTACTCAAAGAGTAACAGATATTTTGAGTCAAGATTTTATTGAGGGAGAAATTTCTATAGGAAAAACTAAATTCGAAATTGCAATGCAAAATATATTACCACATCTTATACCAAATCTTATAGTTTTGGTATGCTTAGAGGTAGCGCTGGTATTAGTATCATTAGCACAGATAGGTATTTTAAGTAGTATTGTTAATTCTATAGGCTTTAATAATGAAGATGGTACTACAAATACTCCTTTAGAATTTGATTGGCCAAGTCTATTTCGTTTTGCTTATTATTTGTTTGATTCAGATAAAACATGGATAATATTATATCCTGCATTAGCTTTTGCAACAAGCATAATAGGTTTTAATCTATTTGGTGAAGGCCTAAGACTTGAGATTGATAAGAAGAATTCTAAGATTATATCATTTGTCAAGAAAATACCGACTATTTTATCACCTACTAGATTTATACATCAGATTAAGAATTTTAAGGAATATAGAAGACCTGTTATTAATAAAACAATTGCAATAGTATTAATACTTGCAATTCTAGCAATACCCAAACCACAGAATGTGTATCACCTTGATACACAAAGCGCCTTCAATGAGCTAGAAGAGTTAAAAACTGAAAAAATGGACTTTAATGATTTTGAAATTAACTATGCTAATAAAACATCAAAGAAACTTAAAGAGTTTGGCGTACTGCCATTTAATGATATATATTTGCATAAATTTAAAGGGGAAAAAAGGCAAATAATAGACTCCAGTATCAACATTAGCTTTGACAATAAAAATATTGAATTAAAATATAAGACTGATTATTCAATTTCAGAATATGTACCAGTAGATAATAATTATGATTTGGAGATAATTAAAATTGATGAAATAAAGAATATTGATAAGAAAAGAATAAAGGAATTACGGGATAAGGCTATTGCGATTGATTATAGAGACGATAATACTAAACGTGAAGAATTTATTAATGCTATGAAGCATATTATGTTTGATATTACTCCAAAGACAATTATAGTTATATATCCCACAAATGGAAGGCTGGGCAAAACGGAGGCGGATATAAGTTCAATAGGACTTAATTTTATATCTTTGCAATCAGAAAAATCTGAGCAGTTAACAGGAATAAGTAAAGCTAAAATAAATATTAAGGTGCAGGATGGGTTTAAAGAAGGTGTTAATGTATTAGGCTATATTCCTGGTTGTGATGAGAAATTAAAGGACGAATATATAGTCATAGGAAGCCCCATAAATTATCTTCAAAATAGTACAGAAGAATATAGAACCTCAGAAATAGGTGGGAATTCATTAGCGTTAGAAATAGCTGGAACTATACAAAAGTATGGGATAAAACCGAAAAGGACAATAGTATTTGCCTTCTGGGGCGGTGATACGGAATTAAGCAGAGGTTCGATGTATTTCGTTAAGGAGCATTTTGAGGAAACAGATAAGACTGCTTTTTATATAGATTTAAAAGACCTTACAAATATGCAGACTAATGATCTTTTAGTAGACACCTCACAGATAATGCCCAAAAATAAAACAGGTCAAGAGTACATAAGAATTCTAAAAAAATATGCGGATATCAATAATATAAAACTAAATTATGGAAGTATACAATCACCCTATGCAAAGGATTTTTATGATACAAACAGACAAGCTATGGTAATAAGCAGCAGCAGGAGGGCTATATATGACAAATTGTATAAGGATAATGACCAAATAAACCAAGAAAAATTCAGCAAAGCTACACAGATGATTTTTAATACTATTGTAGAAATGGCACTTGGGGGAGAAGAAAATGAATAGTATATTAAAAGTAAATAATCTAAAAACATATTTCTTTACAGATAAGCAAGATATTAAGGCAGTTGATGGGATATCCTTTGATATCCATGAAAATGAAATTTTAGCAGTGGTTGGAGAGTCAGGAAGCGGAAAAAGTGTTACTGCATTATCAATTATGAGGCTTATAGACTTTCCAGGGAAGATAATTGAAGGGGAGATAAGCTATAATAACAAAAATTTGCGTGATTTACCCATAAAAGAGATAAGTAAAATAAGAGGAAATAAAATTTCAATGATACATCAAGACCCTATGAATTCTCTTAACCCTGTCATATCAGTAGGCGAACAGATAAGAGAGGTACTTATTATACATAAGATTGTGCCAAAGGCTCAAGCAAAAGCGAAGGCATTAGAGCTTATGAAGCAGGTCAGTATTCCTGAAGCGGAGCTAAGATATAATGATTTACCATCAAAGTTCAGTGGGGGAATGAAGCAAAGAATAATGATAGCTATGGCAATAGCATGTAATCCGGAGATACTTATAGCAGACGAGCCTACAACAGCACTTGATGTTACTATACAAGCGGATATATTAGCACTTCTAAATAAGATGAAAAGCAAATTAGGAATGTCTGTACTACTAATTACACATGACTTAGGAGTAGTAGCGGAAAATGCAGATAGAGTTATAGTAATGTATTGCGGACAAATAATGGAGGAAGCCAGCGTAGAGGATTTGTTTAAGAAACCACTCCATCCCTATACTACAGGGCTAATGAAATGTATTCCTAGAATTGATGCAGTGTCTGATAATTTATATGCTATACCAGGATATATACCCAATGCAGGTAACTATTCTAACGGATGCAGGTTTAATGACAGATGTGATAAAGTAATGGACATATGTAAAAAGAAAATGCCTGAGCTAGTGGAGACAGAGGAAGGGCATAAAGTAAGATGCTGGCTGAATCATTCTGAACGGTAAGAACAATATTAAACAAAACTTTTGGGACAAATTAACACTTTGTCCCAAAAGTTTTTTTATTCACCACAACCTTTGTACTTGCATATTATATATTATAGCTGCAAGGGCAATAAGGGGGTATGTTGATGGACATAAAGATAGGAGATTTGGTTGGTAGAAAATCCTATGGATGCGATATTGTATTTAGGGTTCATGATATAACAAAGCAAAACGATAAGTTCGTTATAATCTTAAAGGGTCTAAACCTGAGAATTATTGCGGATGCTCCTGAAGCAGACATAGTTAAGCTGCCACCTTCAAAAATAAATGCAGACACCATAAATTTTGATGATAGAGCATGCAAACTAATGAAAAAGCTGACAAAAAGAGCGAAACATGCAGTAGCGCCTATACATCCAAGCTTTTATCGAAACGCAGAACAGGTTTTTAGGAGACCAGGAAAGGTGCTTCATTTAGATGGAGACAAGAATTACCTGGATATGTGTATGAAATCCTACAAGGAGTTAAATATTGAAGCAGTGGGAAAGGTTGTAATAGAAAATGAGCAGCCTAAACTAATTGAGAGTCTTCTGGCACAATATACTCCTGATATACTCGTACTAACAGGTCATGATGCTTATATCAAAGTTAAGGAAACTACAAATGCTGAGCAAAAGAGGGAGGATCTACGCAATCTAGACAATTATAGAAACTCTAGATATTTTATTGAGGCTGTAAAGCTTTCACGAAAATATGAAGCATCACTTGATGATTTAGTAATATTTGCAGGAGCTTGTCAATCATACTTTGAAGGGATAATAGAAGCAGGAGCAAACTTTGGAAGCTCCCCAGAGAGGGTAATGATACATGCGCTTGATCCTGTGATGGTATGCGAGAAAATTGCATTTACTTCTATTGAAAAAATTGTACCACTAAAAGACATATTAACTGGAACTATCACAGGGCTAAATGGTATTGGAGGCATCCAAACAAGAGGAAAATATAGGGATGGTATGCCCAGGTTCCTATATGGGACTGTTTAGGGGGGGGATAAGATGTACCTTAAACTCTATAACAGCAGAGAGAAAATTACAAAGAGCATCGAGCTTGAAGAGCTTGTAGCAAATATTACCTCCGAGAGCTTGAAGGGTAGCTTTGGCATTGAAGCAGTCAAGGCCTTTTCTATAATGGTGAGAACTGAGCTAGCCAGAAAATTAAACGTATACGGAGGTACGGGCTGCCCTAAACATAAAGGCTGTGACTTGTGTGATGAGCAAGATCATTGCATAATGTTTGACATTTCAGAGGAAAACACAAATAATGCTTATAAACAAGCTGCTAATAGCACAAAAGGGATTATACTAACCTTCGATGGTAAGCCTATAAAACCCTATTTTCATTATAGGTGCGGAGGTGCAACAGAAAACTCAGAAAACGTATTAGGCAGTAAGATCACATATTTAAGACGGGTTCTTTGTTCCTACTGTAAGAACATTACCGACAGCGAAGATGAAAGAATATTTACCGTTGATGAGCTAGAGGAAATTCTAAATACTAGGATTAGCAAGCCTGACCATATATATAACTGCATAATGGGTATGTTTGAAGATATAGATGTGGATGACCAGGGAAGAGTAAGAAGTATAAGGATAGGTAACAAAATATTCAAGGGCAATGAGCTTATGGAACTTCTTAAGCTAAACTCCACCAGATTTAACTATACTCCTGTGAAGTTTTTGTTTAGAAGTGAAGGCATGGGTCATGGTTTGGGCTTGTGCTTGTGTGGTGCTAGAGAGATGAGCAATTCAGGCAAAAACTTTCAAGATATCTTATGCTATTACTATACAGGCATAAAGCTTGAAACAATGCAAACAGATGAGGAAGGAAAGCCTCTAAAGGGACGGAGGTTTGTACTGGATGCAGGCTGTGGAGATGAGGATGGAAAGACGCAACTAAAGATAAATGAGCTAAGTGAAGGGGAAATTAACCTTGGCATAGTAACGCGCTTAGCAAAGCTGCTTTTAGATGATGGAGCAGTAGTAAAGCTTACAAGGGAAAGTGAGTCAAAGGTTACCTTATCTGATCGGGCTGAAATATCCAACATAGAGAAGCCAGACTTTTTTATATCCATACTACAAAACTGTTTTTCAAGTCCAGGAGTATCAGGTACTGAGATATATCACTTTCGAGGAGATAAGGAAAGTGAGGGTATGTCAAAGCTCATCATAGATGAGGTGTGTAGTACCATAGGTAGTAAGAATAGGGGAGTCAGGACGGCAGAGTTTTACCTACTGAGACAAGTGAGAGCATCTGCAATAATATTGCAGTTACTGTATATAACAAACCCTAAGGATGCAGAGAAGCTGGCCGACCCTATTGTGTGGCAGAAGGTAGCAGATGCGATACATCAAGCTATATTGAAATATTATTCTGTAGATGAAAAAGAATAAAATTCAGTGTCAAAGAAAGCTCTATAAATTTTATAGAGCTTTCTTTGACACTGAATTTTTAGAGATACACTTATAGTTTAAAAAAATGGCGATTTTACTCCAAAATATGGGTTATCCATTTCACCCTCATTATAACACCAAATACCTCCATATGCTTTTGCTGAGACACTTAACACAGAACAATCTTCAAACTCAAATAAAAGTTGGGGTGTATCGGAATACTTAGTATGCTTGGGATGAAATTTAAGCTCTATACCTTCGCTAAACAGTATTATTACTTTATCAACTTTGATTTGAAAAATCCCTCTAAAACTGCTTGCTTTGGTTATAATCTTACCTTTTAAAGCACTATTGCACGTTTTCAGATCACCATAATACCATGCAAATTTTTTTGGAGTATGAGCATCAATTACACAGGATATTCGTTTTCCGTTGATTGCATCAACGATTTGAGATTCTTGGGTTTCTGTTATTAAACTATTTAACATAATCGTATCAAAATCACTCTTTTCATATTTAATATGTAAATCTTACACTGTGTACTGAAATTTTAATATATAGCACATAAAGTTCGCGCTAAGTACATATTATATAGTACGTGAGGTTCAATGTCAAGATGTGATGTACGAGTTGTTCAAATGATTTTAATTAGTTTAATAAAAAGATATAATTCAGTAGAAGGAGTGATAACCCTTGAACAGAAAGCCTTTAAACAGAATAAGAGAATTAAGAAAGCAAAGAGGTATGACCCAAGCTAATCTAGCAAAAATATTACAGGTTTCAGATCGTGCAGTTGGGTTTTATGAAACTGGTGATAGAGATCCAGACACAGAAACGCTTATTATACTATCTGATTTTTTTGGTGTATCAGTAGATTACTTACTTGGACATTCAAATATAAGAGATTTTGACTATAAACAGAAGTCTGAGAGTATTATTGTAGATTTTGGTGATGAGCTTCCATCAGAAGCAAAGGATGATTTTAAGATATTAGAAGAATTCATTAGATATAAGTATAGAAAAAAATAATGGCATGTACTAAGTACATGCCATTATTTTTTTCTTATATTATAGTTGCTATCAAGTTACTTAAAACATTAATAAAATTAAGCTCGTTAACACCAAATTCTTTATTTTTAGTTGAGGCTGATAGGTATATTACACCTTTAATTTCATCTTTAACTATAACAGGTATAGCTAAAATTGAGTACCAGTCTGGTAATCCAGTAATAACATCGTTATTTCCAAAATCATCCCAATCTATCAAAACAACGCCTTGTTTACTCTCAATAACGGATTTTACTATACTTATATTAAAGTTAATGCTTTGAGTCCATTCCTCTTTCTTAGACTTTCTTCCAAAAATTTCAATAACTTCTTCATTTTCAATCAAAAGTAGTGTGCCGAATTGAGCTTCTATGATTTCTATCATTCTTCCTAAGAAGTTATAAATTTTTTCCTTCTTAGAAACATTTTTATTTATGATTTGAATAAGCTCAACAAGGGCAAGTATATTTCTAGAGTCCTGTACTGAGTTTCCAGAAATAATTCCACTTAGATTATTTGTTGGCTTAACCTTGTTTAAAAATTCGCTGTCCCAAGCCTGGCATCTATTCCTACCACTTTCCTTGGCTACATATAGGGCTTGATCTGCCTTATTTACAAGCTCCTGCACTATTTGCCCATGAACAGGATAAGATACTACGCCTAAACTAACTGTAACATCAGCCTTATCACCTAGTATACTTTCAAGCTGAATCTTCTTCCTTAATTCATCAGCAATAATTAATGCTTCATCAATGCCTTTGCCTGGAAGGATAACAATAAATTCCTCTCCTCCATATCGTCCAAGGTAATCATCTCTATCAATATTGTCCAATACAATCCTTGATACCCGTCGTAGAACCTCATCACCTGTTTGATGTCCAAACCTATCATTTATACTCTTAAATCTGTCAAGGTCATACATTATTATAGCAAAGGCTTCTCCATAGCTGCTTGATCTCTCTATTACATTACTTAGAGTGTCCTCCAAGTATTTTCTTGTTAATGCGCCAGTCAGCTTATCAATGGAAGCTGCTAGAGTCAATTGATGCTTTTCTATTAGCAATGCTAAGAAATTACAGAAGCTAATGCACTTTTTAAGTCCTTCATCAGTAAAATTATTCAATATCCTATCTGATTCCAAGTATAAATAACCTAGAATACTGTCTCTGGAATTTAAAGTTTTTAATTTTTCTATTTTAACCTCGATACTACTATGAGAATTATGGATAGTAATAGGAATACATAAACATGCATCTATATCTTCTGATAATAAATTAATGTCACCTTCGTTTTTTATTGACTTTTTAGCTAACAAAATAGGTTCCATAGAGGCCTTTACCCTATCAAATATATATCTGTTTGATGGGAGGTCATAGCTCTCATTTATAGAGGAAATTACGCTTAAATCCTGGCGTTGTCCCTCTATAACTACTAAGCCTCTTGTTGATAAAGTTGTTGCAGCTAGATATTTTATTACCAATTCAATATTATTAATAGCATCACTACTTATACTGCTTAGAATATCTCCTTCATTTATTATGCTTTTGGGCAAGTTCGATATATAAAGCTCACTGATAGAATGAATAAAATCTTTATTCTCCATAAAATTACTTGCTTCATCTATGCTTAGTAATTCATATAATTCTGAAAAGGATTCTACCTCAAATTTATCTTCAAATTCTTGAAGGCTACTTTCTTCTGCCCCTGATAAAATAGCTTTGATATATTTAGTTCTGTTAAAGACACGTGCAAGCTTATAACTGTTAATATACACCAGTTTATAATCATCTGGAACTTGATATATAAGACTTTTTAATAATTCACAAGCTTCAATATAGTAATTTGCAGAATAATAATAATTTCCCTTTGAGAAATAATAGTTTCCAAGCTGTGTGGTTATTTTTGCTATAAGTTTTTTGTTTTTTGCATTCTTAGCTGATTTCAAACCTTTTAATAATGTCTTTACACAGCTTTCTTCTGTTTCACAGATACCTTTTGCATAATAATATTTAGCCTTAACTATATCATGAATTGAGGCGGACATAGATTTTTCTGCCTCAATAAGCATTTTATTAGCATTTTTATAATCTTTCTTTGCGCCGAGAACGATTGCTGCATTACTTAAAGAGTTAACTTTAGTTTGAGCTGAAACAAATCTCTCACAGCTAGCAAGTATTTTCTTTATATTTGAATTATAAGTACCTTCATCCTTGAATCTTAATTTATTAATATTGTCTTGTATTATAACATCAAATTTATCTATGGATGCATCATTTTTATAAAGCTTTACTGCTTTGGAGACAAACTCCTCTGATTTTTTAAACTCACCAAAGGTATCATATAACGCTGCACTGGATTTGTAAAATTCAACAATATCTAATCCACCCTCTGGAGATTTTTCAATCGATTTTTGACATAAATTATGATAATGAAATGCTTCAGAATAATTGTCCATGTCAATACATACAAAGATTAAAGCATTATAAAGAAAGAAAATCTCATTTTCAAAATTTATTTCTAATGATTCTTCTAAGGCGAGCTTATAATAATCATAAGCAGCTTGATAATCAAATTCAATACTATAAATAACTGCTATATTTACTAGTCCCAATATTTCACTAGACAATAATCCATACTCTTCACTTAAATTTTTAACTCTGGTAAAATATTCTAAAGACTTTTCTGTATCTTCATAATAGTCATTATAAATACCACCGATATTATTTAAGGCATATAAGATTCCTCTTGTATAACCGGCAATTTCAAGTAGAATTTATTGCCTCCTTATAAAGGTTTAGAGCTTCATCGATTCTACTAACCTTAGAGTACATAAACGCTAAAAGTCTATAAGTATTTCCCTTTGTTTTTCCGAACTCATCACTACATTCATCAAGCAATTCCACGCACAATTTTATACTTTCCTCGAAAGAATCTCCAAAAGAGAGTAATAATGCTTTAACACGTTTATACTCTAAATGATCTTCTGTAGTGCCAAAGCTTTCTAATAGCTTCTCAGCTTTTGCTAAATATTTGAAAGATTTTTTAACTTCATTATGACTTGGTAATATTTGAGCAAAACCTAAGCATATATCTAAAATGTTTTTGCCATTTTTCGTTAATTTGGTTAATTTTTCTGCCTTTGTTAAATATTCCGTAGCGATACTCTCACGACCAACTTCGTAATTTAAGAGTCCGATCTGTATCATTAATGTAGTTTTTTCAACCTTATCATCAACCATAGAAAGGGCTTTTTCCAGATTTTTGATTTCGCCATTATTATCTTTTAATGAGTGCATTTTCTCGGCATTTTCTATGCAGTATTTTTTTACCTTTTCTTTGACATTCGCTTTTTCCAAATGGAATATTAACTCATCCATATTAGCAGCTAAATTAATTTCCTTTTCAGCTTCTAGTATTTCAGATGCTATTTTATGTTTGTTTATTTTTTCTTTACTGTTGATTCTTTCATATATAATGTCCTTAAACACCTTATTGTTAAGGTCAAAAACATATCCGGTGTCCTCAATCTTTCTGCATAAAACTCCATTGCTGACCATGTCTTGGACTGAATTCTCTAATTCTAAAAGCGTGACATCTATAAAATTGGGGAAAACAAGTATTGATATAGGCTTATTAAAGACTGAAATTACTTTTAATATTTCCTGTTTTATGTTGTCAGAATCCTTCATTTGATTTAATAGAGCTTGTTCAATACTATTAGGGAGAGCTAATAATTTATAGTTATTTTTATCAGGAAGATCAATATCCCATTTTCCAGTTACTTTATCAACATATATTATTTTACGATTATATAAGTCTTTAATTATCTCACTTATAAAAAGTGGATTACCATAGGATTGAGAATATATCCTCTCTGCTAGCATCACAGGGTTAGTAGGCATAGATAACATATTTTTTATCATTTGATCTGTTTGTTCTGAATCAAGATTTTTCATATAAATAGTGTCAGAATCTTTACGTGGCTTTATATTACTGATAAATTCCAAAAACTTTGGATTATTAGAAGCCTCGCCATCTCTATAGGAAAATATCAATATTATATTTTTATCTTTTATAACCTCGGTATATAAGTAAGTAAAGGTATCAATTGTAAATTCGTTTGCAAAGTGTATATTATCTACTATAATAATAACAGGCTTGCCCTTTATACTATCACTTATAAAACCAGCTATTCTATTTAACAATCTGTATTTTGTAGTTTCCTCTTTTAAGTATTCAGTAGGAATAATATTTTTTCTATCACCTATTTCAGGGAAAAACTTCATGAGCTCTGATTCGTATTTATCAATAGTTTCAGTATCTGATTCTAATATTAATTTTCTAAGGATTTCAACCCACATTTTATTGCTACTATCGTTTAAATTACTTAAGCTAAAGCTTGAAAAAACATTTGCTTTTTTTAGCTCAAGTAGAAATTTTATTTCCTCTAAGAAGCGGGTTTTACCTGTTCCAGTATCTCCTTGCACCAAGAATATCTTTTTTACAGGCTTATACCTAATCATGAGATCGTAGGAGGTCATAATATTATTTATTTCATCTTCTCTAGCAATTATTTTTGTATGAAGATTTAATCTTTCAAAATCATCCATAGAAAGAATTGTATAGTCTTTATTTAAACATTTATTTAGTTCATTAATAAACTTATATAAATAGTTAAAAGGATAGGTTTCGTTAAACATAATAAGCTTTTCAATAATTGGAAGCAATTTGTTTAGAAAATCAACCTCATCACTACTGTACTCTATGTCATTATAATTTTTTAACCTTTGCATAAATATGGATAGTTCTTCCTTGGGACTTAATTTATAGCTTTGCTTTCTAAGCATAGTTAATAATAAAACTCCCAGTGAATATATATCTGATTCTATACTTGGCTTTTCACCAGATAATACTTTTGGGGATATAAAATATGAGTCATCCGTTTTATCACCTATGAAAAAATTCTTCTCTAATTCTACTGTAGCAATATCCTTTAGCATTATTTTATAACAAGCATTATTTTCTATAATCATTATATTATTTAAGTTTAATGCACCATAAATATACCCCTTCATATGAAGATAATTTACAGCTTTGCATAACTCTATAAAAACATCCATAATCTGAAAAGAATTCATATTCTGAATATGTTCTATCAAATTTTTAGATTTTTCAACGTATTCACAGGTATAAAAATAATGCTCCTCTAAACTTCTTTTATTATCAGTGCGTGAAATTATATTAAAGGCATAATTTTTAACTATATTTTCATTATTAAGATTTATAAGTCTTATAAATTCATTTGAATAAAACTCTATCAGCGAATTAGGTATGAATTCAGAGTTTAATATGTTTAATTGTATTTCTTTATATCCACCCAATATATCGGAAACTAAATAAGTTGATACTAATCTATTTTGATTTAAATTCTTTAATATTCTAAATCTATTGTTTACTAGTTCCATTTTGAATCACATCCTAAAGTATTTTGAAATTTTTAGATTCATATTTTATGAAAAATGCATTGACTATAATACAAAAGCAGATGCTTCTATTGCCTATGTCCTTACATTATACAATAAACTTATAAGTAAAATATACTAATTACCTAACATTTTTAAAATACTATATGGCCTAGAAAAAAGAAGGAGCATGTGCCTAGGCACATGCTCCTTCTTTTTTCTAAAACAAACCGGAAATTACTCCGTTTTCATCTATATCAATTTTTTCCGCTGAAGGAATCTTTGGAAGTCCCGGCATTATCATAATGTCCCCTGTGAGAGCTACTATGAAGCCTGCTCCTGCTGATACTCTTACTTCTTTAACTGTAATGTCAAAGCCTGTAGGTCTGCCTAGAAGATTCGGATTATCAGATAAGGAGTATTGAGTCTTAGCCATGCAAATTGGATACTTATCTAAGCCGAGGTCTTCCAGTTTTTTGATTGCCTTAGCTGCTTTTGGTGCAAATAATACATTGTCAGCACCATACATTTCCTTGGCTATTTTGTTAATTTTGTTCTTAATGCTGTCTTTTTCATCATATAGGAATTGGAACTCACTAGCTTTTTCTGCTGCTGCTACAACCTTTCGTGCTAGGTCTTCGCCACCTTCTCCGCCTTTTTCCCATACTTCGCATAGTGAAGCTTCAACACCAAGCTTTTTGCAGTGTTCTTGTACCAAAGCTACTTCTGCAGCCGTATCGGTTGCAAATTTGTTTATTGCAACTACCACAGGCACACCGAACTTGCTTACATTTTCTATTTGCTTCTCCATATTTGCAAAGCCTCTTTTTAAGGCTTCAAGATTTTCTGATGTAAGCTCTGTTTTTGCTACTCCACCGTGCATCTTAAGTGCTCTAATAGTTGCTACTATAACAACTGCAGAAGGTTTTAATCCGCCGAATCTGCACTTTATGTTCATAAATTTCTCTGCGCCTAGGTCAGCACCAAAGCCTGCTTCTGTTATCAGATAATCAGCTAGCTTAAGCCCTAGTTTAGTAGCCACTATGCTATTGCAGCCATGAGCAATATTTGCAAAAGGTCCGCCATGTATAAACGCAGGTGTGTGCTCTAAGGTCTGTACCAGATTTGGTTTTATTGCATCTTTAAGAAGTAATGTCATAGCTCCTTGTACCTTTAGCTGTGAAACGGTTAGAGGATTGTTGCTATAATCGTAAGCAAAAACTATTCTGCTCAATCTTTCCTTAAGATCCATCAAGCTATTAGAAAGACAAAGTATAGCCATAACCTCAGAAGCAACAGTTATCATGAAGCCCTCTTCTCTTACAAAGCCATTAGCCTTGCCGCCCATACCTACTACAATATCTCTTAAAGCTCTGTCATTCATGTCCATTACACGCTTCCAAACTATCTGTCTTGGATCAATGTTCAAGGCATTTCCATGATTAATGTGATTATCTATTGCAGCTGACAATAAATTGTTTGCTGTAGTTATTGCGTGCATATCTCCTGTGAAATGTAGGTTTATATCCTCCATTGGCACTACTTGTGCATATCCACCGCCAGCAGCACCACCCTTTACACCAAATACAGGTCCTAGAGATGGCTCTCTAAGTGCTATGCAGGTATTTTTCCCTATTTTATTGAGAGCATCACCTAAGCCTACTGTAGTTGTGGATTTTCCCTCTCCGGCAGGAGTGGGATTGATAGCGGTAACTAGTATTAGCTTTCCATCCTTCTTATTCTCAAGTCTTTTCCATATGTCATAACTTATTTTAGCCTTATACTTACCATAGTTTTCTATTTCATCTTCTTGTATCCCAAGCTTTATTGCCACCTCATTAATAGGTAGTATTTTGACTTGCTGTGCTATTTCTATATCTGACTTCATGTATGCTCTCCTTTCAGGGTTGAGTTATTCGTTGAATCATATCGCTATATGCCTATGTTTTATTCCAATATCCTGTTTTCTAACACCTGATTCATGCTGAAGTTTTCTAATCTCAGGTAGTAGGAAGCTGTATCAACTAAGGCTTCCATAGGAGTTAAACCTATTATTTCACTACCTACAATATTTATACCATATCGTGCTGCTTCGAATTTTACTGTCTCAAATACTCTGTAAAGTGCAGTTTTCGTAAAGTCTGTCATGTTGATAGATACTTGAACTATGCCTCGTTCCTTTAACTCAACGCCCATTGCCTTTGTAAATCTAAAGCCGCCGGATATATGTCTGATGCACTTTGAAATCTTGTTAGCTATATCAATATTATTTGTGTCAAGATTGATGTTAAAGGCTACAAGAGGCATTCTTGCGCCTACTACTGTAGCTCCTGCTGTTGGATGCTGCTCAACTGGTCCAAAATCAGGCTTCCACTCAGGCTGCTTTATCTTTTCCTTGAAGCCTTCAAATTCACCTTTCCTAATATTTGCAAGATTTTCTCTTTTTGGATTAGATGCAGCCTTTTCATAAAGGTATATTGGCAGATTGTACTTACTTGCTATTTCCTCTGCAACCTCTTTAGATAGAGCAATTGCTTCTTCCATAGTAACGTTCTTTATAGGTATGAAAGGAACAACATCTATTGCTCCCATTCTTGGATGTTCACCTTTATGATTGTTCATGTTTATGTTTGCAATAGCTATGCCTGCTGCTTCAATCATTGCACATTTGACAGCCTCTGGCTCTCCTATAACAGTTACAACTACTCTGTTATGATCCTTATCTGCACTGTAGTCAAGCAACTTGCAGCCCTCTGTCTTTATAAATGGAGCGACAATCTTCTCAATTACATCCATATCCCTGCCTTCACTAAAGTTAGGAACGCATTCAATAATTTTGTTAAACATTGTAAACCTCCTAAATTGTTTTTTAAATATATTTTAATACTATTTGTTGAATACCTTTGCAACTAAACTTTCTACCAAATCTTCCTTTGGAATATATGGAATAGTGATATGTCCAGCTCCTGCATAGTTTTTGTTATATTCAACACAAGTCTCTATTGAGTGTGAGTTTCTTGCCCAGGAACGTCTTGCAACACCACCCATTACATCCCACATCATAGAAGACTTAATTATATTATCAACTCTCTCACTACCATCCAACACAAGTCCAAAACCTCCATTTATGGACTTTCCTATACCAACACCGCCGCCATTATGAAGAGCAATCAAGCTCATACCTCTTGCAGCATTGCCTGCAAAGCATTGAGTAGCCATATCTGCCATAACATTACTTCCATCTTTTATATTAGAGGTTTCTCTAAATGGAGAATCTGTTCCGCTTACATCGTGATGATCTCTACCAAGCATTACAGGTCCTATTTCGCCATTACTAACCATTTCATTGAACTTAAGAGCTATTCTGGTTCTTCCCTCAGCATCCTGATACAATATTCTTGCTTTAGTTCCAACCACCAGCTTATTCTCTTTCGCATCTCTAATCCAAATATAGTTATCTCTATCTTGACCTCTTCTGTTTGGATCAATACAATCCATAGCTGCTTTATCAGTTTTATCAAGATCTTCATCCTTACCACTTAAGCAAACCCATCTAAAAGGTCCATAGCCATAATCGAAAAGCTCAGGTCCCATTATATCTTCGACATAGGATGGAAATATGAATCCATCCTTTTCATCTATTCCATTTTTAGATATTTCTTTAACGCCAGCATCATATATAGCTTTCATAAAGGAATTGCCATAATCGAAGAAATAGGAGCCTCTTTCCACAAGAATCTTTATAAGATTCAAAATGCTTTCTAAGAGATTTATCTACTAATTGTCTGAATTTCTCTCTGTCTGTTGCAAGCAGGTTTGTTCTATCCTCAAAGGTTATTCCTTGAGGACAGTAGCCTCCATCATATGCTACATGACAAGAGGTTTGGTCAGAAAGCAATTCTATTTTTATATTATTGTCAACTGCATATTGAAGTAAATCAACTATATTTCCATGATATGCAATTGATATAGTCTTCTTTTTCTCCATGATATTCCTTAGCAGTTTCAAATACTTCTTTAAATCTGATGAAATTTTTGATACCCAGCCTTGGTCATGTCTTGTTTTAATTCTTGAGTAATCCACTTCAGCTATAATACCAACTCCATTAGCAATTTCTATAGCCTTTGGCTGAGCGCCACTCATGCCGCCCAAGCCTGAAGTAACAAATAATCTTCCGCTAAGATCCTCATCACTTGGGATTCCTAGCTTTAGCCTGCCTGCTGTAAGAATAGTATTGAAGGTACCATGTACTATTCCTTGAGGTCCTATGTACATCCAGCCTCCGGCAGTCATTTGTCCATAGTTTGCTACGCCCATTTGTTCAGCAATTTCCCAATCCTGCTGGTTGTCAAACATACCAATCATAAGAGCATTTGTAATTATAACTCTTGGTGCATCTGGCTTTGATGGGAATAACCCAAGAGGATGACCTGATTCTACCACTAGAGTTTGATACTCCGTCATAACTTCAAGATATTTTTTTAAAAGCCTGTACTGCAGCCAGTTCTGACATACCTGACCTGTTTCCCCATATGTAACCAGTTCATAAGGATATAAAGAAACTTCAAAGTCCAGATTGTTATCAATCATGACTTGAAAAGCTTTTCCCTCAACACAATTTCCTTTATAATCATTTATTGACTTTCCATGTATTCTGCCTTCAGGACGATATCTATATGCATACATTCGCCCGTATTTTACTAGTTCATCCAAGAACTCAGGAGCTAAGGTTTCATGGAGCTCCTCAGGCACATACCTTAATGCATTCTTCAGTGCTATTTCAGTTTGTGCTTGAGTCAATCTGAAGCCTCTATTAGGAGCTCTTCTAATACCCGATTGGAACTCAGGCATATCTGGTAGCTCGTTACTTAACTTGACTGTCATTGCATTAGCTACATTATAGTTGTTAATCATTAAATACCTCCTAAAATATTGAAAATTTCTGCACATTTGAATATATTATGCAGTATTAACACAAATATCTCATAATATATATTACCACAATTTTGACAAAAAACCGTTAGGGGTAAAAAAAAACCCTTTTATTAAAATATTTTTATTTTTTAAAAATATTTTTTTAATTTATATAAAATGGTGGAAGTGTTGCATCGCAAGGATAAGGACTAAAATAAGCAGAAAAAATTATTAAATTATTATAAAAAATGTAATAATAAGTAATTGACTAATAAAATCAAAATTTGATATAATATTTTATTTTATTTGACATATAATATATGATATGATAAAATCTAAGATGTTGGGAAGGAAGGTGGTTTTGTGGCTACAAAAAATACCCTATCCCTCATCAGAAGTAATGTAGACAGCTATGTAGGGGAAAGAGTTGTGCTAAAGGCCAATAAAGGCAGAAAAAAAATCAGCATAAAAGAAGGTATTATTGAGAAGACATATCCTAGCATATTTGTTATAAGAATAGATGCCGAAGTTCCTGAAGATTTTGGCAGAACTGTATCGTACAGCTACTCTGATATATTAACAAAATCAATTGAGTTATTTGCTTGTAAAGATAATATAAATATAGGATGTATGTAATATCTTATTAAATAATACCAGTACATAAAAGGAGAACCGAATAGTTCTCCTTTTATATATTTTGCACTAAAATAATTTTTATGCTATAGAATTAGATTTTATACACTGTTTGCATAAATATATGTATGCAGATTGTAAGAGTTTATTAGTTTTATGAATGTCTAATGCATAGTCAAATATTATTCATAAATTTTATAACATTTATGAATTTATGAATTAATATGCATAAAATAACAGTATATTACAAATGCCTTAAAGTCATTGATTTTCATACTTGTACAAAACAAGACTAAAGGATATACTAATTATGTTTAGAAAATAAGGGAAGGAGACTATTTATGTGCGAAGATAGCAAAGCCTCTTTTTTAAATGTAAGATCAGAAATTGGAAAGCTTAAGGCTGTATTGCTTCATAAACCAGGCAAAGAGTTGGAGAAGCTTACACCAGACTATTTGAGTCAGCTTCTATTTGATGATATTCCATGGCTTAAAAAGATGAGAATTGAGCACGATGAATTTGCAGAAAGTCTTCGTCAGCGTGGCACAAAGGTTTATTATGTTGAAGAACTGCTTTCTGAGATACTTGAAAATGAAGAAGTAAAGAAAATGTTTGTGAAAGAATTGCTTCTCTACTGTAATGAAAATACTCAAGAGCTTAATGATGTTCTGTTTGATTACATCATTAATTTAAGTACAACAGAAATTGCAGAAGTGGCAATCTCAGGTTTAAACAAAAAGGACATACCTAATATGAAGAGAGAACTAAGCCTGACTGATTATGTTAATAGTGATTATCCATTATATATTAATCCTATACCTAATCTGTATTTTATGAGAGACCCTGCAGCAGTTATGGGAAATGGGATTAGTATAAACTCAATGCAGACTGATGCTCGCAGAAGAGAGCCTATGCTAATAAAGTACATATATGAACAAAATTCTCTATTTAAAAAAGAAAATCTAAAAATGTGGTACGATTATTCTATCCCTCATAGTATGGAGGGGGGAGATATGCTAGTACTGAGTAAAGATATTGCTGCTATTGGTTGCAGCCAAAGAACATCAGCAAATGGTATAGAAACACTTGCAAGAAACCTATTTAATGATGAAGATGGCTTTAAAGAGGTATTGGCAGTACAAATACCACCACTGAGGGCTTTTATGCATCTTGATACTGTATTTACTATGGTTGACTATGATAAGTTTACTATATATCCTGGAATACAGGATAAGGTAAAAGTATATAAACTTACACCAAACGGTTCAAAGGGTATAAAGGTTACAATTGAAGAAGACTTGGTAACAGCCCTGAAAAAAGGTCTGAAGCTACCTGCTGTTGATCTTATCCAAAGCGGTGGTGGAGACCTGTAACAGCTGCAAGAGAGCAATGGAACGATAGTACCAATACGCTAGCTATTGCACCTGGTGTTGTTGTTACATATAGCAGAAATGAAACCTCAAACGAGGTTCTAAGAAAACATGGCATAGAAGTAATCGAGATCGAAGGATCAGAGCTTGTAAGAGGCAGAGGTGGTCCAAGATGTATGAGTATGCCACTAGTCAGAGAAAATTTATAAAATAAAATATAAAAATCAAAGGAGAGATATAAAAATGGCAGTTAATTTAAAGGGAAGAAGTTTTCTAACATTGATGGATTTTACACCATCAGAAATCAGATATATGCTTGATCTTTCACATGATCTTAAGTCAAAGAAGAGAGCAGGCATATCAAACTATGTGCTAAAGGGCAAGAACATTGTATTATTATTTGAAAAGACTTCAACAAGAACAAGATGTGCTTTTGAAGTTGGAGCTCTTGAAGAAGGCGCACACGTTACATATCTTAGATCAAAACAGCTCACAAATGGGAAAGAAAGAATCCTTAGAAGATACAGCAAAGGTTCTTGGCAGATTCTATGATGGTATCGAGTATAGAGGCTATAAGCAATCAGTAGTAGAAGATCTTGCTAAGTATTCTGGAGTACCTGTATGGAATGGTCTTACAGACATAGATCACCCAACACAAATACTTGCAGACATGCTTACAATAGAAGAGCATGTAGCAAAGCCACTTAATAAGGTTAAGGTAGTATTTGCTGGTGATACAAGAAACAACATGTCATATGCATGGATGTATGGCTGTGCAAAAATGGGTATGCACTTTGTAGCCTTTGGACCAAAGGAGCTTGCTCCAAGTCAAGAGGTAATGGATAGAGTTCAAGAAGTAGCTAAAGAAACAGGCGCTGTTATAGAGTTCTCATCTGATGTTGCATCAGTAAAGGATGCTGATGTAATATATTCAGACGTTTGGGCTTCAATGGGAGAAGAAGCGGAAATCCCTGCAAGAGTTAAGCTTCTTACTCCATATAAGGTTACTATGGAGCTTATTAAAAAGACAGGCAATCCTGACGTAATATTCATGCATTGCTTGCCAGCATTCCACGACTTTGATACAAAGATGGCTAAGGAATGGATGGATAAAGGCTTCGATATTAGAGAAGTTACTGATGAAGTATTCAGAAGTAAACACTGCGTTGCATTTGATGAAGCAGAAAACAGAATGCACACTATAAAAGCGGTAATGGTAGCTACTCTGTAGTCGTAAAACACAGATACATATAAGAGGGTGGCTCAAATATGAGTTTTCTCATAAATGAGTCACCCAATTTTTATTTAACAAATTATATATAAATATTATATATATATTAATGAACTAGGATTATATAGAATGCACTATTTTATAAATGCTAATTGTTTAGTGCGAAATAATATTGAAAGGGGAATATAAAAATGAGTAAAGCTATAAGAGTAGTGGTAGCTTTAGGCGGCAACGCGCTGGAAGAAAAAAGTCTTCCGCCTACATCAGAATCTCAGCTAAAGGTAGTAGCAAAGACAGTTGAATACTTAGCAGAGCTAAGTGTAAGAGGCTATGAGCTTGCTATAGTCCATGGAAATGGACCACAGGTAGGAAGAATAGTGCTTGCATCTGAAGCAGCAGCAGAAGTGACTCCTGCTATGCCTTTTGACGTTTGTGGAGCTATGAGTCAAGGTTATATAGGCTATCATATTCAACAGGCCTTGAGCTTTGCACTTCATAAGAGGGGTAAGAAAACACCTGTTGTAGCCATGGTAACACAGGTTGTTGTAGATAAGAATGACCCTGCCTTCCAAAAACCGACAAAGCCTATTGGACCCTTTTACACTGAAGAAGTAGCAAAGAAGCTGGAAACAGAAAAAGGCTTCTCAGTTAAAGAAGATGCAGGCAGAGGCTGGAGAAGAGTAGTTGCATCGCCAATACCAAAGAGAATAGTTGAGATTTCAGCGGTTAAAGAGCTGTTTGACACAACTATTGTTATTACGGCTGGTGGTGGTGGCATCCCTGTAATAGAAAAAGAAGATGGAACTTTAGAGGGTGTTGCTGCTGTTATCGATAAGGACTTAGCAGCAGAAAGACTTTCAGAGGATATAAATGCAGATATCCTTATGATACTTACAGAGGTTGAGAAGGTATCGTTAAACTTTAAAAAGCCTGATCAAAAGGATTTAGGCAATATTACAGTAGCTGAAGCAGAGAAGTACATCGAAGAAGGGCATTTTGCACCGGGAAGTATGCTTCCAAAGATTCAAGCAGCTGTAATGTTTGCAAAAGCAAATCCAGGCAAGAAAGCAATAATAACCTCTCTTTATAAGGCAGTAGATGCTGTAGAGGGTAAAGCAGGTACAGTTATAACATTATAAAAAAAATACCATCGAGTAAAATCGGTGGTATTTTTTATAAGTTCACATAAATACCTTCAATTTATTAAAAAATATAGAGACAAGATTCAAATTTAATGATAAACTATCAAAGATAAAAAAATTGAAGGGAGAAAAGCAATGAGTAGAAGAGTAATTCAAGTTGAAGAAAGACCACCTTTACTACAGAGCATACCACTTAGCTTCCAACACTTATTTGCAATGTTTGGAGCATCAGTTTTAGTTCCTATGCTTTTTAAGATTGAACCTTCCACAGTACTTCTTATGAACGGTATCGGTACACTGCTTTTCATTTTCATCACAAAGGGTAAGATTCCATCATTTCTTGGCTCCAGTTTCGCATTTTTATCTCCAACCTTTGTAATATTAGCATCTCAAGGCTATAATGCAGCTCTTGGAGGATTTGTTGCATCAGGAATAGTTTTTATAATTATAGCACTTATTGTTAAATATGCAGGTGTAAACTGGATTGATGTAGTATTACCTCCTGCTGCAATGGGTGCTGTTGTTTCAATTATAGGGTTAGAGCTGGCTCCAACAGCAGCAAAGATGGCAGGATTTGTGTATGACACAAACAATACTGATCTGTATATGAACCCTAAGGTACTTCTAATTGCTATAGTAACTCTGTCAATAGTTGTAATAGGCTCGGTAACATTTAGAGGCTTTCTTGGTATCATCCCAATACTTGTAGGTATAGCAGGAGGATACTTGGTTGCTGTATTGGTAGGCTATGTAGATTATGGAGCTATAGGCAAAGCAGGAATTTTTGAGATACCGACTTTTTATAAGCCTGTGTTTAGTTCATCAGCTATTTTAACAATACTGCCTGCTTCCTTAGTAGTTGTGACAGAACATATAAGCCACTTGATAGTAACAAGCAATATAGTAGGCAGAGATTTGACTAAGGACCCTGGATTGCATCGTTCATTGATGGGTGACGGTATTTCCACTGTTTTATCGGGACTTTTAGGATCAGTTCCTACAACTACTTATGGTGAAAACATTGGAGTTATGGCAATAACAAAGGTTTACAGCGTATGGGTAATTGGTGGAGCCGCTGTAATATCTATAATAATATCCTTCTTCGGTAAGCTGTCCGCAGTAATTCAGACTATACCACAGCCTGTAATGGGTGGAGTTTCACTACTGCTGTTTGGTACTATAGCAGCTTCAGGCTTGAGAATGTTGGTAGAGTCAAAGGTAGACTATAGTAAACCAAAGAATCTAGTGCTTACATCTGTAGTGCTGATTATAGGTCTTAGTGGAACACACCTACAGATAGGTACAGTACAGCTTACAGGTATGGCATTAGCTACAGTAGTAGCCATAGTGGTAAGCTTATTATTTAAGATATTTGAAGTGACTGGATTAATGAACGAAGAATAAATTTTAAATGACATGAACTAAGCATCTTATTAATAAAAAGTGGCTGACAAGGATTAAACTTGTCAGCCATATTAATTTGCTTCAATAATGCTAATCATAGATTTATGCATTATAAACATCCAACTCCAATTCCTTTTCACTTCTTGCTACTACAATAGCTCCAACTGCACTGCCAGATACATTTACTACAGTTTGGAACATATCTAATATCCAATCTACAGAAACTATCATAGCTATCCCCTCTATCGGAATTCCCACCTGTTGAAGTATCATTGCCAGGGTAATAATGCCAGCACCGGGCATTTCAGCAGTACCAATTGAAGCTAAGACTGCTAGAAAAATTATCATAAGCTGCTCTACAAATGTAAGCTCTATCCCAAAAACCTGTGCAATAAATATAGCAGCGACACCTTGCATTATAGCGGTACCATCAATATTGACAGCTGCACCTAAAGGTATTGTGAAGCTGGATATTAATTTTGACACGCCAAGCTTCTTTTGACAGATATCTATGCTTATCGGAATGGTTGCATTACTACTGGAGGTACTAAAAGCAACAACCATTACCGGCCAATATTTCTTGAAAAAGATTATTGGATTTACTCTACCAAACACTTTTAGAGCGAAACCATACACAATTAGTATTTGTAGCAAGAGAACTAAAAGTATTGTTAGGACATATTTAAGCATTGGAAGGAGTACATCAAGACTTTGTACTATTATTAACCTTGAAATCAGTGCGAAAACTCCCAAAGGAGCTGTAAGTAATACAATGTCAAGTATCTTTATCATAATATCATTTGTCTGACTTATGATGTTTAACAGCTGTTTAACAGGTTTACCAATCAATCTGATTGCTACTCCAAAGATTATTGCAAATACGATTATTTGAAGCATATCTCCTTTTTCTAAGGATTCAATGGGATTTGTGGGAATTATATTTACAAGTACATCCATGGTAAAAGGTATTTCTGCTACTTTATACTCTGTAGGCAAAGTAAGATTTAGGTCTAAACCAGGATTTATTATGTTGGCAAATATTAAGGCAAGTGTAATCGCAAACACAGTAGTAATTATGAAATAAGTCATAATTTTTCTACTAATTCTTCCCAACTGCTTTAAATCTCCAATGTTTGCGATTCCATAAATTATAGAGCAGAGAACTAATGGAACAACGATCAATTGAATACCTCTTGAAAAAACACTTCCAATGGGACTTAATATCCATTTTGCCAGAATATTGTTGAATTCGATTGAGAATAGGTTATTGGCGATAAGACCAAAGAGAATACCTAATATTAGGGCAATAAAAATTTGGCAGGGTAAGGATATTTTTTTCCTCATGATCACACCTCTTTTTGAGTTTGTTTAATGTATATTAAGAAAATCATGAAATAATAACAAACTTGTATCATAAATATATATATAGGCTAATGCTTTTACCTAATGCTGCCTAAAAACTTAGCATAATTTTTATCTCGTCTCATATACATTTATAGAAACAAACTATATATAGGAGGGGTAATCTAATGCCAGTTGAACTAATAAAGAACCCTTTAAAGGTTTGCAAAATAGTTGGAGAAAATGTATACAGCACTGTAGTTGAAGAAGATATAAATGTACCGGATGTGAGTCCTGATGTGTACAAGGTACTTACTTCAACAGCAACTGTAATGGTCAAGGATTGCGACGTGCTATCAGACAAAGTGCTTGTAAATGGACAGGTAATGATTAACATACTCTATGAAGCAGATACGGATGGCAAGCCAATTAATAGTATGGAGTGTCCTATTAATTTTTCACACACTATAGAAATTCCAGGCACCAGAGTTAAAATGAAGGAGTTTGTAAATGCGGTTGTACAACATGTAGAATGTGCTATTATAAACTCAAGGAAGCTAAATATAAGAGGTATATTGGATTTAGGATGTAGAGTTGAGGAATTGTTTGATCTGGAATTAGCTACTGATTTAAGAGGATTATCAGATATTCAAATACTTAGAGAGTCATGCAAGGTTAAGCAAGTAGTATCCTACAATAAGGATCAATACAATATTAATGAGAAGCTGATAGTTTCACCTGAGAGACCAGCAATTCAAAAGATATTGAAGTCAGACTTTAAAGTAATGTTAAAGGATGACAAGATATATGATGGCAAGATAGAGCTTTCAGGAGTACTAGGAATCAATCTGTTTTATGTTGCAGTGGATGAAGAGAATTCCCTAAACTATATGGAGTTTGAAGTACCCTTTAACCAATACATAGAGGTTCCTGCTGCGGAAAGAAATATGGATTGCGTAACAGAAGCAACTCCAGGACTATTCTATATAGACACAACAGAAAATGATGAAGGAGAAAAGAAGATACTAACAGTAGAAGGTACTATAAATGTAAACACTAAGGTTTACAAAGAATCAGAAGAAGATGTGGTTGTTGATGCTTATAGTCCTTCAAATGCAATCGAAATGAACAAAGATGTAGTCAAGATGAATGAATTTGTTGGCAAAGGTTATTCAAATACAGTGATAAAGGAAAGTATCTCTATACAACATGGGGAGCCTGAAATAGAAAAAATATGTTATGTAAATGTCATACCAGTAGTAAATGAAATAAAAATACTAGATGACAGAGTGTTGGTTGAGGGTGTTCTAGAGACAGATGCCATATACATGTCATCCTTTAGCGGCGAACCTACATGCAGCTTGAAGGAACAAATTCCTTTTAGACATTATGTTGATATACAAGGAGTAAGTCTTGGAATGCAATGTGAAGTAAAATGCGATATTGACAGCTTGAACTTTTCACCTATGAACAGCGCTATGATTGAATTAAGAGTAGTACTAGGCGTAGGGGCAAGTGCTTACAAGCAAACTGATAAAAGGATTGTAACCAAGGTTGAAGAGCTGGAAGGAATAGCGATTGATCAAAGCAGAATCCCTGCGGTTACAATATATCTGGTTCAAAAGGGTGATACTCTTTGGAGTATAGCTAAGAGATATAATACGACAGTTGATGCACTTGTAAAGCTGAACAACATAGAAAACCCAAGCAAGGTAGCACAGGGCATGCAGATTATGATACTCAAGAACGTAAGAGCAAGTAAATAGAGATAAAAGCGGGGGCGAAGGCTCCCACTTTTTCATTTGACGGGGATAGGAGAAGAGGTACCTGTCTTCTTGTCCCTGTGACTTTCTTTGATTAACTATTTTCTGTATAAATCGACAAAAATGTATATAATTTCTGAAAAATTCGGATTATAATATTAGATGTAGAAATTGGTATAATGATAAGACTCATAGAATGAGTCAATTGTTTCATTAAAAGAGGTGATAAAGTAGCAGAAATTGTGAACGCTTTGACAATAAGAAGGGGGAATGATGTATTTGAGTAAGAATATTACAAGGATTATTAGTTTGGTTTTATGTTTTATTTTGATCCTACCAATATCTGCTTTTGCTCAACAGACCACAAACGACTATAGTAAACACTGGGCGGGAGAACAAATCAAAAGCTTTTGGATAAGGGGTTCATAACCGTTGATAAAGACGGTAACTTTAAGCCAGACAACCCGATTACAAGGGGAGATTTTGCTGCAATTGCAAACAAGGCTTTCAACTTTACAGAAAAGGCTGAGACTAACTTTAAGGATGTAAAATCAAATGATACCTATTATAATGATTTTTCAATCGCAAAAAAAGCTGGCTATTTCGTAGGGCTGCCTGATGGCACAGTATTGCCAAAGGGTTATATGAGCCGTCAGGAGTTTGCTTTAATAATATCGAGATTATTAAAGCTTGATATTACGAAGTATATTACTGAAGCTAGTAATTTTAATGATGCAGCGGCTATACCAAACTGGAGCAAAGGTGCAATAGGTGCAGTTGCCAAGGTTGGTTATATGCTAGGAGAACCTGGAAATATGTTTAACCCCAAGGGTACTGTAACCAGGGCACAAGCTGTAGCAGTGCTTGAAAGGTGTTACCTTAGTGGAGGCAGCTCACATAACAATACCAATGTAGGTGAAGGTGCTATGCCAACAATAATATTTACATCATCAACAGTTGCAAATGGAGCTGTTAATCCTGATATAGTTGTAACTCTTATCAATGATACTTTTACAGCTAATGGGATTTCTAATCTTTCAGCTAACTGGATGAGCAGCATAGGAACGACAGGTCTTGCAGGAGGTACAATTACTAGAGACAGCGATACACAGATAACCTTCCACCTAACTGGTACAGCACAAGTTGGAACATTAACGCTAAAAGCGAAAGCGGCAGCTCTTACCAGCGGTGTTGAAAGTAATACAATAACAATATTTGTATTGGCAGCATCAGAAGCAAAAGGAACAATAGAGCCAGTTGTATCTATAAATGGTATGGAAAATACAGCATCGGAGACAATTGACCACAGCATAACATTTAAAGGAGAAATAGCATACTATATAGCAGGTGAAAGTAATAACCTACCTATATCAGCAAACTGGGTGGGAGTAAAAATAACTGCCCCAGAGGGGGTAACACCAGATGAAAATGCTGTTTTCTATGTTAATGGTAGAAATTGTAACATGGATGAGATTAGCGGATGGAACAACATTATAGAGGAAGGCGACGGAATCAACTATTTTCACCTATATCAAAGAATAACAGATATATCTAGAGATTATATTATAGCAATAAAATGGAACGACGAATTAACTGAAACATATTCAATTGATTTTGCATCCTCAGCAACTTTAGAAGTATTAAGAACAGATTTAGAAAATATGATTAATGGTGCACAATTTAACTATGATAATGGAGCAAATTATGGCAGTATAACTTATGAGGCAAAAAATGCACTGGGTACTGCAATTGATAAGGCTCAAGCAGTGTATGACGGAGCAGTACAAGCTAAAACTGAGGCTACACAGTTGGGGATATATGCGGCTCATGATGAACTTATAGCTGCTATGGAGATATTTTTTGATTCATATGAAACAGAAATAGAAGCATTATCACAAAACATGGCAATTAACACGACATATGATGACGAAACCCCATTAATTCTATCACTTAGTATAAAAAACGGAATTGGTGATTTTGTTACCCAAAATACGGACTATATAACTTTTGGTGGAGCTCTATCAGAAATGGTAATCAAGTCAGTAAAATTTGAAGGAAATCCAGCCAATAAAGTTATCTTAGAACTTATAGGTTCCATAGGAGACAGCACAGACAATGGAACAATAACAATTGCAGCAGGTGGAGTAAATGGACATAAACATGGATTTGAGGCTGTGGCTCATTAAGAAGTAGAAAAGGGACAAGGTGGTTATCACCTTGTCCCTTTTCTACATATCCTAAGGCTGTTCTAAAATCGGTACAATACTATCAAGCCATTCTCCGTCAAAAAGTTCAATCATTCCCTTATCACAGGCTGCTGCAATTTTAGGATTGATCGGTAGTTTGGCAAGAACCTTAATATCATGCTCATTTGCTATTTTTTCGATATGGCTCTCTCCAAAAATATTGTATTCCTTATCACAATCAGGGCACTTGAAATATGACATGTTTTCAACTAAGCCGATGATTGGTATATTCATCATTTCAGCCATCTTAACTGCCTTAGATACTATCATTGATACCAATTCCTGTGGTGAGGTCACGATTATAATTCCATCCATTTTTATGGATTGAAATACTGTTAGAGGTACGTCACCAGTACCAGGTGGCATATCAATAAACATGTAGTCTACATCACCCCATATTACATCTGTCCAGAACTGCTTTACTGTACTAGCTATTATTGGACCTCTCCAAATAACTGGATCAGTGTCATTTTCTAGAAGTAGGTTAATTGACATAATATCGATACCGGTTTTGCTTTTAATTGGATATAAACCAATTTCATCTGATGTAGCTTTTTCATTAATTCCAAAGGCTTTAGGTATTGATGGTCCAGTGATATCAGCATCCAATATAGCAGTATTATGACCTCTTCTTTTCATCATTACTGCAAGCATAGATGTTACTAAGGATTTGCCAACTCCTCCTTTGCCACTAACAACACCAATTACTTTTTTTATATGGCTTAGCTCATGGGGCTTCTCTGAAAAATCTGTTGGAGCTTCCTTTCTTTCACTACAGCTATCTCCACAGCTATCACAGCAGGAATCACAATTCTCATTACAATTTTCACTCATTTTATTTTCTCCTTCATGTATATATTATTTGTTATACTGTATATAAAATTGATGCTTAACAATTCTACACAATATTATTACTCTTTTGAATATAATTATGTTGTATCTTTGTTATATTTATGTTTGCGACAGCCACCACAGCTACATGAATTTTCAAGTCCATCACAAAGCTTATAATCACCACCCTCAATTTTCAGCACCTTTCCGTTTACTACGGACTCTGCAAGTTTTTTCCTTGCCTCATTATAAATACCCTGGACGGTAGTGCGTGAGATATTCATTTGGTTGGCACACTCTTCCTGCATAAAACCTTCTAAATCAATCAGTCTTATTGTTTCATATTCATCAACACTCATAGTTATAAAATGTTCTTGATTAATCGGTGCATTGAGTGGCCCAAATTGATTACGTTCTGGTAAGCAACACACCTTTCTCCATTTCCGTGGTCTTGGCATATGCTTTCCCCCTTTAGTTATTGACATATAATCACTTCGATTTTTATTATAGCTAATTTTAGACATATGTCAATAACTATTTATATTGCTGTTCATAGAACACACAAATTTCATTAGCTTACATTTTTGTTATATTCTTAAAATAAAAATCTTTACATAAGAGAAATTGATATCTTACACATCAATAAAGCGGAAGTGAAAACTTCCGCTTTTGTTTTTTTACAAAATGTAATACAATGGAATATATATATACAACGGCTGGAGAGTGAAAAAATGACATACTCAGTCAAGGCTCCTGCAAAGATTAATCTTGCGCTGGACGTACTAAGTAAAAGATCAGATGGCTATCATAATGTATCAATGATAATGCAAACTATTGATCTATATGATACTATCACTATAGACAGTAGAATGGAAGGTATAAGGATTACTTCCAACTCAACAAAGATACCTCTTAATGAGTCAAACATAGCATATAAGGCTGCTCATTATCTAAGAACGAAATACAACGTGAAAAGAGGAGCTAATATACATATAGAGAAAAGAATCCCTGTAGCAGCAGGTTTGGCTGGCGGCAGTACAGATGCCGCAGCGGTACTGAAGCTCTTAAATAAGGTTTGGGAGTTAAAGCTTTCAAAGTCAGAGCTTTTAGATGCTGGGAAGATGCTGGGAGCGGATGTCCCCTTTTGTATTCAAGGCGGTACCTGTCTAGCAGAAGGATTGGGAGAAGAGCTCACTGTAATAAATAGTATCCCAGACTGCCATATATTATTGGCAAAGCCAAGGGTTGGAGTTTCCACAAAAGAAGTCTATCAAAGCTTAAAGCTTAATGAGATAATAGAGAGACCTGATATACCAGGTATGATAAAAGCTATAGAAGAGCAAAATCTTATGAAGATATGCAACAAGATGGGAAATGTTCTAGAGACTGTAACCACGAAGCGGCATCCAATAATTTTGGAGTTAAAGCAAAGACTTTGTGAGTATGGAGCTATAGGAAGTCTTATGAGTGGAAGTGGGCCTACTGTGTTTGGGATATTTTCGGACATGTCAACCGCTTATAGCGCATATGATAATATAAAGACCTTGGTCAATGAAGTATTTGTAGTAAAGACATTTGATGGGAGGGACTGATGATGGACAATAATATGAGTGAAATTAAATTAGATCAATATAAGCCCTTAAGAGAGGTAGTATTTGAAACAATTCGGAATGCTATTATCTCTGGAAGCTTAAAGCCTGGGGAGCGGTTAATGGAGGTACAGATGGCTGAACGCCTTGGAGTCAGCAGGACACCCATAAGAGAAGCCATAAGGAAGCTTGAACTGGAAGGTCTGATCATAATGCTTCCTAGAAAGGGAGCCTATATAGCAGATTTATCTGTAAAGGATCTTACCGAGGTACTGGAAATAAGAGCAGCATTGGAGGGTATGGCGACTGGACTAGCGGTCACAAGAATAAATGAAAGCGAAATAGAAGAGCTTGAGCTAATTGCACTAAAGTTTCATAAGGCTTTGGAGAATGGTGATTTAGAAGAACTCTTATTTCAGGATAGCCAATTCCATGAAACAATATTTAAGGCAAGCAGAAATGAGAGATTGATACAGCTCAACAATAATTTGCGAGAACAGGTGCAACGGTTTAGAGAAATGTATCTTAAAAAGATAAACAGGTCAAAGAAAACCTCGATGGAACACTTTGACATTGTAGAAGCTATATCAAGAAGAGATATTAGCAAAGCAGAAAAATTAGCAAGAAAGCATATAGAGACAACAGAAAATGGAATACTGGAAATGATGGAAAACAAGAATACTTAGTACAAAATATATAGAGAGGGGGACATACATATGAATGTGATAGTACTTGCGGGGGATAAAAAGGTAAATCCTGATGTAGTGGACAACAGTAAACAGAATGAAGCAACTGCCAAAATCCATAACAAAGCATTATTAAAGTTAAAAGACAAATATATGATTGAGTACATAATTGATACCTTAAGAAATTCAAGCATGATAGACAAGATTGCAGTTGTAGGACCAAAGAGCGATTAACCCCAATACTGGGAAATAAAGTTGATTATGTTATTGAGAGTACTGATTCTATAGTAACTAATGCATTGCTGGCTTTGGAGCATTTTGAAGAAGAGCAGCAGGTGTTGATAGCTACTTCGGACATTCCTATGTTGACGGTAGAGGCTTTAGATGACTTTATAAATAGGTCTCTTAATGCTAAAGCAGATTTATGCTACTCTGTAGTTGATAAAAAAGTAAACGACAAGAAATACCCCGAAGTGAAGCGTACCTATGCCAGACTGAGAGAGGGGAAGTTCACAGGAGGAAATATTTTCATGTTTAATCCTGCGGCTAAGGATAAATGCAAGGATTTTGTAGAGCGTATGCTAGAGTATAGGAAGAGCCCTGCAAAGATGGCGATGGTCTTAGGCTTTGGCTTCTTACTCAGATTTGCATTAGGAATGGTAACAATAGATTCAATACAGAAAAAGTGCGAGAAGCTGCTTGGAATCAAGGGAGCAGTTATAATATCAGAATATCCTGAAGTAGGCAATGATGTTGATAAAATAAGTGACATACAGTTTGTAGAAAAGTATTTATAAGCTAAGTTTAAGCGGAATTATATATACATAAAAAAATCCGGTGCGAATGCATCGGATTTTTTATGTATATATTACCTTATTTCTGCAAAAAATAGCATATCAGGAGTACAACAACAAATTTGGGAGTGGATGAAATGATAAACGCAATAGTACAAAATATAAAGAACTTATATGATATAACAGTATTTTTTGTTATTTTAGCTATTGGAATATTTCTTCTTTTGTGGGACTATCCAATTTTTAAGTCAATGGAATACAAAAGCGATACAACAATTACTTTGATTATGGGTATTATGTATTTGATTCTACCATTCGTGCTTTATGTGGTTTCCAGAATTTAAGCACTATAACTATTATTGATTCGGAGGTATATCTATGGGACTTTTTATAAGAAGAAAAATGGCTGAAAACACCAAGGATGAAAGTTATAAAATACAAAGCAGTTCAGGTCTTGATGAAAATATAGAAAAAATTAAGCTCTTACTTACAGACTGTGAAGACGTTATATACAAGGAGTTTAGAGTAGGAAAAGAGCAGAATCTAAAATTTGCAGTTATATTTACTGATGGCTTGGTAGATAAGCCCTTTATAAATGACTCAATATTGGCTGATTTGATGTATCACGCTAGAGAGATACCTCCTGATGCGCCTGAGCTAAAGGATGAGCTATTTAAATTGGTACGTTATGGATCGATCCCATCACCAGAGCTAAAAGAAATAGAAAATATAGATGATGCAGTGCTTTCAATACTTACCGGAGATACGGTAATGCTTATTGACGGTACCGCCAAAATAATAGTAATAGGTACTAAGGGTTGGCCTGCCAGAGGAATATCAGAGCCAAGCACTGAGGCAGTAATCAGAGGGCCAAAAGAAGGATTTACAGAGACATATAGGTTCAACTCTGCCTTGGTAAGAAGAAGGATAAGAGATCCTAGACTAAAGCTAAAACAAATGCAAATTGGCAGAAGAAGCTTTACTGATATAGGGATTATGTATATAGAGGATATTGCACAGCCAGAGCTTGTAGCGGAGGTTAAAAGAAGACTTGCTACTATAGATATAGATGCAATATTAGACAGCGGATACATAGAAGAACTTATAGAAGACAATCCATATTCTCTGTTTCCACAAATAAAGGCTACAGAAAGACCGGATAAGGTTGCATCAGAGCTATACCAAGGTAAGGTAGCAATACTGGTTGACAACACACCATTTGCTTTAATTGTACCGGCAACTTTTAATTCTTTTTTTCATGCAGCGGAGGATCATTATATGAGATGGATTCCTGCCACTGCTTTGAGAATAATGCGTTTTGTTGCAGGTATTTTGTCACTTATAACGCCTGCATTATATATAGCAGTTACTTCGTATCATCCAGGTATCTTGCCTACTGAACTTGTGCTATCCATAGCTGCTGCAAGAGAGGGTGTTCCTTTCCCTGCTGTGATAGAGGCACTTATTATGGAGCTAACCTTTGAACTTTTGAGAGAAGCAGGTGTAAGACTGCCCACCTTAGTAGGTGGAGTCGTAGGCATCGTAGGTGGTTTGGTAATAGGGCAGGCAGCCGTTGCGGCGGGCATAGTAAGTCCTATTATGGTAATAATTGTAGCAGTTACCGCAATTGCCTCCTTTTCCATACCAGATTACGGATTTTCACATGCCTTTAGGCTGTTTAGATTTTTGCTAATACTTGTAGCAGGCTTCTTGGGTCTTTATGGAATGATACTCGTTTTGCTGTTTATGCTAGGTCATTTAGTTAGATTGAAAAGCTTTGGGACACCATATCTATCACCTTTTGTATCCTTTACAGTCAGTGACTTGAAGGACACTGTGGTGAGATTACCAATGTTTATGATGAAAAACAGACCTTTGGGTATTGCAAATGACAAAATCAGGATGATAAACAACAGAGATAAAATAGAAGAAAAAGATAACAATCAGAAAAAAGGAAGTGGGGAAGAGCAGAATGATAAGAAATAATGATAATATTTCACCCTACCAGCTTGCAATGATAGTAATAATGACAATAATTGGAGTAAGTGCATTTAATATTGTTAACATAGTGTCAGAGTTCGGGGGCAATAGTGGATGGCTAATCATGGCAGTAATGGGAATAGCTCATATTTTTATTGCATTCTTGCTTATAAGCCTAAACTGCAGATTTCCGGGAAAAACCTTTCCTGATTATATACAAGAGATAATAGGTGTAATACCTGGAAAGATATTAGTTTTTATTATATCCTGCTACATAATGATTAATCTGTCATATGAGGTAAGAGAATTTACAGAAGTGGCAAAAATGTTTTTACTGCCGCGTACTCCTAGCGAGATTATTATATTTGCATTGATAATAGTGTGCGTATATGTAGTTAGGGGCGGAGTTGAGAGTGTGGCTAGACTGGTGGAAGTAACATTCCCTATTTTGTTCATACCATTTTTCCTAGTGATGATACCAGGTTTACCAAATGTTGATTTAACAAATCTGCTTCCGTTTGGAAATGATATATTAGTAAAATTTCAGAGAATGCTTCCACAGATACCTCATGCATTTAGAGGTATGGAGTATATATTGTTTTATATTGGATTTATGGAAAAACCACAAAAGGCTTATAAGCCTGTAGCTTGGGGCTTAATATTTGTTACAGGCTTCTACACTCTAATTTCTATAATAGGGTTAGGTGCCTTTGGAGTAAAATCTGCAACCAAGTCCTTATGGCCGCTGCTGGTATACATAAGAAACATCAGTATACCAGGAGTATTTATAGAAAGATTAGATGGTATAATACTTTCTCTGTGGGTGATTACAGTATTTACAACCATAATAACAGGCTTCTTTACAGTGACATACTCATTGTCTAAGATATTTAATACAAAGGAACAAAAACAATACGCTCTTCCATTGATGATAGTGATTTACTATTTAGCTTTACAGCCTGAGGGCATAGCAGAGTTATATCAGTGGGGTAACTGGATATTTAAATACATAAGCACTATATTCATGTATGTAGTGCCATTAGCGGTTCTTATGATAGCAGTAATAAGAAGGCTGGGGGTGAAAAAAAGTGAAGATTTTTAAGCTTGTTCTGGTACTGACACTATGTGTAGCTTTACTTGTAGGTTGTTGGGATAAGGTAGAAATAGAGGACAGAATATTTGTGCTGGGAATTGGTATAGATAAGGCTAAGAATGAAGAAAAGTCCCAGCCCACTGATAGATATGTTATAAATTTTGTATCTCCAATAGTTGCTGCCCTTAAAGATGGAGGCGGTAAAGGTGAAGCTTTTGATACATATAAAACAGTTTCCTCTATATTTACATTTGGCTTGAATCAGATGTATGAAAGAATGGACAAAAAACTTTCCTTTCATCATACAAGGATATTAATATTTGGTGAAGATTTACTAAAGGATGATACGTTATTTAAGGAAATGTTAGATGCTATAGGTAGGTCTAACGAATTTCACAGAAATATGTATGTATTTGCTGTATCTGGCAGAGCAGATGAGGTTTTTAAAGTAAAACCTCAATACACAAGTCTTTTGACTACATATATATCTGGTATAGCTGATAACAACCTGTATCAGAGCAGCATTTATAGAATGCCAGCCTATGAGATGTACGATAACCTTATAAATTTTGAAGGAGATACAGTAATACCTACTCTAAGAGCCTCAGAAGAAGAGACAAAGGTATCAGGTGTTGGAATAATCAAGAATTACAAGCTGATAGGTTATTTAGGTGATAAGGATAGTGAAACTTTAAATTGGTTGAACAATAAGGCTAGCGGAGGAATTATAGAAGGTAAATATAATGGGGTACAAATACCCTATAAATACAATGACTTCAATACAAGTTTGGCGCTTGATAAGGTAGAGGGAGAGAAGCTATATCTAACTTACAACATGGTAGCGGAAGGCATCACAACGGAATATATATGGGGAGAGAAGTTACTTGATCAAAAGCTATTAGACACTATAGAAAAGAATCTAGAAAAAACTATAGAAGATAGATGCAAAAGTGTAATAAGCAAGTTTCAAGAAGAATTCAAGGTTGATCTTGTAGGAATTTCAGAACATTTACAAAAGCACAATCCTCAAATTTACAAGTCAATTGAGAAGGATTATGAAAGTTCTTTTGTAAGCGATATGGTAATTGAAGTTAAGGCTAAAGTGTCAATTAGAAGAGTAGGTACAATAGAGTAGAAGCTTGAATAAATTTATGCTTTGGTTTTGTATAAAACTTCATTGCCATGACAATAATTAAGTTGTAGGGGCTGGTATATTCCAGCTCTAATAACTCACAGAGGGAGGAATATATATATATGAAATCTTGGATGACAAAAACAAGCATATTTCTTTTAATAATGTTTTTTGTGTTTGGAATTATTAATTATATTTATATCAATACTGATAAAGAATTAGCTGATGTAGCAGACAAGCTTATAAGACTGCATGTTGTAGCAAACAGCGATTCTGTGGAGGATCAAGAGCTAAAAAGAAAGGTGAGAGACGAAGTTATAAAACAGATGTCTCCAAAATTTGAAGGTTTAGAGAATGTGTCAGAAGTCAGGGAAGTAATAGCTTCAAACTTAGCACTGATTGAAAGTATTGCAAAAGAAGTAGTACAGCGGGATAACAAGACATATGGAGTAAATGCTATTCTAGGTAGCTTTGATTTTCCAACAAAGGTATATGGGAATCTAACTTTACCAGCAGGTAGTTATCAAGCCCTTAAAGTGGTGTTAGGTAAAGGTGAGGGACAAAACTGGTGGTGCGTAATGTTTCCGCCTCTATGCTTTACAGATATTGCACATGGTGTAGTACCAGAGAAAACTATGGATGAGCTGAAGCAATCTTTGACAGAAGAAGAATATAGACTTCTCACAGCAACTAAAACAGATGAAGACATGCCTATAAAGATTAGGTTCAAAATAGTTGAAATTGCAAAGTCACTAAATCAAAAATTAGCAAAGGTAGGACAGCGGTTTTAGCACAGTAAAGAGTGCAAAAACAACCTATGCAGACATTATGTGTCTGCTTTTTTAGTGAAATTAATTCAACAAATTACACTTTAGTGTAAATATTGTAAGAGCTTTGCACCCGTTAGAATGAATAATTATCTAGGGTTTACAAAAAATAATTCTAGGAGGTGGGCGCATGTTTAGCAAAAAGTTAAAACGATATACTCCATACATAATAATTTTAATAATCTACTCAGTTTTCGGAGTAATGTCATACAATGACTTCTTTACAAATAATAATTATAGCGATACGGCTGGGTCTATACTACTAAAGTATGGCTCAAGAGGTACTCAGGTAAAGACTGTGCAGACAAAGCTGAAGAAATGGGGATATTATACAGGTGGTGTAGATGGTATATATGGTTGGAAAACTAGAACGGCGGTTGTTAAGTTTCAAAAGAAGAATGGGCTAAAAGCGGATGGAATAGTAGGCGATACTACAGCGAAGTCACTGGGTATATTTGAAACAGCGAAAGCAACGACTAGAGGCACAGTAACTAGAAGCAATGATGTAAATACTTTAGCACAAGCCATACACGGAGAAGCGAGAGGTGAGCCATATATAGGTCAAGTAGCGGTAGGGGCAGTAATCCTAAATAGAGTAGATAATCCAAAATTTCCAAACACCATAGCGGGTGTAATTTATCAGCCAGGTGCTTTTACAGCAGTAACAGATGGACAGATGTTTTTAGCGCCAGACGAATCTTCCGCTAAGGCGGCTAAGGATGCGTTAAATGGCTGGGATCCTTCCGGCGGAGCAATCTATTATTTTAATCCTGCAAAAGCAACGAGCAAGTGGATATGGTCAAGACCTATTATCAAGGTCATTGGCAAGCACTATTTCTGCAATTAGGAGGGAAGCAATATGAAGCTATTTAAAATGCAGTTGTCTAGAGAGCAATATCATAAATCCTTAGTTGTTGTCTCTGCTATGCTGATTCTCTCCATCTTTTTTGGTTATAACACTTGGAAGGAGAGAAAACAGTATCAAACATTTTTGCAAAACACCTATCAGCGTGAATTTAGTGAAATGGTTACAGATGTAGAAAACATCAAGGTGATGCTAGATAAGGCTCAGATAACAAATTCCACTGTACAGAGCAATACACTAATGACACAGATTTGGCGGCAAGCTCTCTCTGCAGCAGAAAATCTAGGACAGCTGCCTATAAGTCACAGCGCTTTAAGTAAAACAGCTAAATATCTATCACAGGTAGGAGACTTTTGCTATACGATTTCCAAACAAAATGCTGCTAATAAAATGATGGATGATAAGCAGTTTGAGCAAGTTGATAAGCTAAAAAACTATTCTGGTACACTTCTAGGAGAGCTATATGATATGGAAAAACAGGTTTCACAAGGAGATGTACGCTTTGGTGAAATTCGCAAAAAGGGTAAGCTGATACTAAAAAGAGCTTCAGAAAATACTGTAGATGTAAAGTTTGGCAAAATGGATGAAACCTTTACAGATTATCCAGCTCTAATATATGATGGACCTTTTTCTGAAAATGTAATCGGAGGAAAACCAAAGGGCTTAGATGGAGAAAAGGTAAAGCTAGATAAGGCGATAGAAGTAGCCAAAAAGTTTATTGGAACAGATAAGGTAGGAGAAATAAAGGAAGTCAGCTCTGGCAGCGGAGTGATAAATACCTATGGATTGGAGGCAACACCTAAGGGTGGCAAGGCAGACTATAAAGTAAACATTGATGTGACCAAGACCGGAGGACATGTACTGTGGATGTTAAATTCTAGAGATGTTCTCGAGAAGAATCTTTCCAATGAAGAAGCAGCAAAAAAAGCAAAGGAATTTCTAAAAAAACAAGGCTTTGGAGATTTAGCAGAAAGTTATTATCTAAATGAAGATAATACAACAATGATGACCTTCATAGGAGTCACAAAGGAAGGAGTTCTGCTTTATCCAGATTTATTGAAGGTCAAGGTGGCTAGGGATAATGGTGAAATTGTAGGCTTTGATAGCTACCATTACCTAATGGCTCCTAAGAATAGAAAAAATCTGACACCTAAGCTAACAGAAGCACAAGCCAAGGCTAAAATAACTCAGAGACTTACAATTAACAGAGTTAAGCTTGCAGTAATACCGTTACCGGGCAATCGTGAGGCTTTGTGCTATGAGTTTAAAGGCAAATATAAAGAAAATGATTTCTTTGTTTACATAAATGCAGAAAGTGGAAATGAAGAAAATATACTCCAAATTATAAAAGACGAAGATGGAACCTTGACACAATAAAGCTAAACAATATTACTCATTTAAGCCACCAATTACAAGATATAAACTAAAGAAAAATGCAGATAATAATAAGGACAGCAACCCGACAGATTTATAATGAATATGACAAAAATTATAAATTCAGCTGTCAGTAAAGTGTTATATAGATAACACTAAGGAGGGTAACAAATGAGTAGAAGAGGATTAATGTCAGAGAACCTAAAATATGAAATAGCAAGAGAGCTTGGTGTTGACAACGTAGTACGAAGCGAAGGCTGGGGCAGCGTAAGCTCCAGGGATTGTGGCAATATGGTAAGAACAGCAATAGAGATGGCAGAAAGAAACATGGCACAAGGAAGATAGTTATTAAACCCGACCGTTTCGATGGTCGGGTTTTTGGTGTTATACGAAATTTATGTTATTTGATTTTAGCAAGGTGAAGTTTTTTCACCTAAAGTTCATAAAAAAAACACATACAAATTACCTACTATGATATAATATATTACAGCAACAGGAAAATAAGGAAAATATAAATATCTCTGTATATTATTGTTTTAAGCCGTTGTAAATGGTGGCTTTTAATTATAATTCTTTTAAATCTTAAACAATAAATAATGTATTATATTTATAATAATATATTAATTGCAGTAATTTAAAACTATCATTTAAACAAGGTTAAAATAAACTTTGATTAAATAGAAAAATTTAAGGAGGAATAACAATGTATTTATCAAGGGCACCAAATGAAACAGACTTTCATTTATTCAAGGATTCACCACAATTCACTTGAATAACGAAAGTCATATCCGTAGGCAATAATTATTATACAACTTATACTAACCAAGTAGATGGTACATATAGGTACTATTTTACTAATATATATACAGTTAGTGACTATCGTTATGTTTTGGTTGATGGATTTGAATGTGATGAAATCATAATGTCAAGCTATTAAATATATGATAAAGATTTTCATAATGTAGACTTGAATAAGATACATATTATTAATATAGATTGTATTAGCTAAACATAAAGAAACTCCAGCATATAATTCACTCAATAAAAAGAAAAATTATGACAAAATATTAATTATATGTTGGAGTTTTATAGTATAAAAGTTATATGAATTAGTGTACGGTAAGTTTGAGTTTTTATTATACAATATTAATATTACTTATAATCAAAAAGAAAAATAAGGAGTAAGAAAGGAAGTGAACCTATGGAACCAATAATATTTGCAGACAAGCTTACGAAACAATATAAGAGCGTCACAGCAGTGAAAAATGCGACAATATCTATAGATGCAGGTTGCTTTTATTCAATTATGGGAAGATCAGGGTCAGGCAAGACAACCTTACTCAGCCTATTAGGAATACTTGATGATGCAACTGAAGGGGAACTTTATATAGAGGGATGTAAAGTATCTTCTCTAAGTGACAAAGAAAAATCAAATATAAGAATGAGGGACTTAGGTTTTGTTTTTCAAGAGTTTCATCTTAACCCTAAGCTTAGGGCATTTGAAAATGTTATGGTACCCATGTATATTAACCCAATGTATAAAGGTATCGATATGAAATCAAAGGCGATAGAGCTTTTAGAATTATTAGGCTTAAAGGATAGAGTCACACACTTTCCTTCTGAACTTTCTGGTGGAGAACAGCAGAGAGTGGCTATTGCAAGAGCTCTGGCAAATGATCCAAAATGTATCTTTGCAGATGAGCCTACAGGAAATCTTGATGTAGAAAGTGAAAAGCTTGTATTTGATTATCTAAAGATGCTGTCGAAAAAAGGTAAAAGTATTGTCGTTGTATCTCACAATGAGATTGTATTAGATTATGCAGATAAGATTTATTATATGAACGAAGGGGATTTAAAGGAGAAAAATCATGAGGATTCGTCATTATTTTTTATTAGCAACCAATAACCTTTTAAGAAGAAAACGTACATTGAAATTTAATATATTGTTAATTGCATTGTCATTAACAATAATATGCTTAACAAATACACTAACATCGTCATTAGGCAGCTTTATAGATAAATTTCTCTATAATTCAATAGAATTTAGGACAATAACGTTAAATGGATATAAATATGATACAGAATTTAAGGATAAAATCGAAAAAGTTATTGAAGGAGATTCTCACATATTAGAATTATATCATGAGCTTTTTGGAGTAAAGGTAAAATTAGAGGATACTAAAGCCTTTATTAATATTAATGAATCAGAAAAAACTAGTTCTGTTGGAGATATGGTTTTACTTGCTGCTAGAAAACAGGACAAAACATTTTTGACTTCTGGTAGGTTTATTGAAGACAGTGAAACAAACGTTGGAGTAATCCCTAAAAAGTTCTATCCTGATGGAGCCTTTCAAATTGAATATTCCAAAAATAATACGGATTTTATCGACGGAGACAGTTTAATTGGAAAGACGATTACTGTAAATTATGATACATATGATTATAGAGGAGATGGGTTTAAAAAGTTAGATACATTTAGTTATAGCTTTAAGGTTGTAGGAACTTATAATATTTTACCAAATAACTATTATCCCTATAATGTATTAGTGTCTTATAAAGATTTAAAAACTATCGTAGAAGCGCTTGATAAAAATAATGTTGGACTAGCAGAAAACTTTGCTACTATATACAGTGTAATAGTTGATGATCGAAAAATGTTGAGGATATTATCACAAAATTTAATGTTGCTGGGATAGGGGCTACAAGAAAAAGTGTATTAGGTGATATTGGAATTTTGTCTAAATATATTCTTGCATCAGGATATATATTAGGCTATTTAATATTATTAATTAGTATAATAAATATATCTTTAACTATGGTAGGTTCTATAAAAAAAAGAACTGGTGAAATTGGTCTTATGAAAGCTATTGGTTACTATGATAGTCAAATCTCATTAATAGTAATTATGGAAGCATTTATAATTGGAGTTATTAGCCTATTAATAACACTGGGTATATGGGCAAGCTTCAATCTTGGATTAAGATTCATCATTGCCAACTATACGTCAATTTATATGCAGTCTATTGAGGTAAAATGGGATATTATATCAATATTGCAAATTGCAGCTTTGAGCATAATGACCCCTATATTAGGAAGCTTCCTAGGTATTCGCAGAAGTATAAAAATAACGCCTAAGGCAGCCTTGAATAAGGGGTGTTAATTAATTGAATATACATAATATGTTTATATATTCTGTTTTGAATGTCCAGAGGAATAGGGTTAAATCTATCATAAATGTCTTGATTAACTCAATAACAATAGCACTTCTACTATGTGCATCAGCATTTACTGTATCAAGCTTCTATTTTATTGACAAGAATATGAATGATTTAAATGGTGAAGTAGTTTATAGACAATTTGAACTAGTTGATATATCGAAGAAAACAGTAGTAGATAAGAATGTAAATGCCAGCAAATTAGAGGAGCTTTCCAATATAGAAAATGTTGAAATCTTAACTGTAGATGAAAATGCAAATTTGCACATGAGCATCACAGTTGATGATTATAGAAATATAAAAGCGATTATACAAGATTTTAGCAAAAATGAATACTATAATGTAGTGATTAATGATAGAAGTATATTTAATATAAATATTATTAATGTTGTAAAGGCTGTAAGCTTAATAATATTAGTAATTGTTGTACTTCTAACATTATCTACAATATCAATAAACATTAGGAAGTCTATTGATGAGAGACAGCATGAAATAGCCTTATTTAAGGCGGTCGGATACAATAGAAAGCACCTGTTTACATTGATTTTTTCAGAGAGTATTCTAATTTTAGTTATTAGCTTCGTATTATCTCTAGTCCTGACCAAACTGCTATTAATATTTGCAGTAAACCCAATACTAAACAAAACTATAGCTAGTAATTTAATTGGCAGAAGTATTGACATTAATGTTATTACAATTATTGCCTCATTCATCATATGTACAATATTTGTGTTAATTTCATCGATAGCGGTAATGTATAAGACTGACAGAATTTCTCCGTTTATATTGTTGAAAGCTTAAAAATTTATGGTTCCAGACCCTGCAAAAGAAAGCGATATATTATAATAGGCGTATTAAAGAGGTGATAAAATGATTATTGTTGTATCAAAAAGTATATTAATAGAAGGAAAAGCAAATGAGTACAAAAAGCTGACGACAAAACTTATAGAGGAAACCAGAAAAGAAACAGGCTGTATTTCCTATGATTTATGTGAGGATATAAACAATATAAATATTCTGACCTTCATAGAGAAGTGGGAAGATAAAAAATCCTTAGATGCCCATATGAGAACTGCACACTTCGTAGAGACAGTTCCAAAACTAAAAGAACTGAGAGAAAGCTCAGAATTAAATATATATAAAGAAGCTTAGTAGAATTCTGATATACATGATGTGTAAAATCATGTATATCAGAATTCTTTTTTGAAGTAAATGTAAATGTTTAGTGCAAAATATACAGAAAAACTATATAATAGTAATAGAAAATCTTTTGGGAGGGAATCAGATGCAAAACAAACTAAATGTTGCGGTTGTATTTGGAGGAAAATCAGGAGAACATGAAGTATCCCTCATGTCAGCTACAAATGTAATAAATGCAATGGATAAAAGCAAATATAATATACATACCATAGGAATAACAAAAAAAGGACAGTGGATGCTGTATCAAGGAGCTACTGAGAAGCTTCAAGATGGTAGCTGGGAAAGTGAAGCAAGGAGTATTGACAACCGCCAGCTAATAGATATGATGCTAGGCTCCATACTAGAGGAAAACCATAAACCAAAGCTTGATGTGATATTCCCCGTGCTTCATGGACCAAATGGTGAAGACGGTACAATTCAAGGCTTCTTTGAAATGCTGGACATACCGTATGTAGGCTGTGGAGTAATAGGCTCTGCATTAGGAATGGATAAAGCAATATCAAAACAGCTTTTCATGGATGCAGGATTAAATGTTGGGAAATATGATGTTGCATATAAGTTTGAGATACAGGATCAACTTCGAGATGTAATAGAAAGACTTGAAGCAAAGTTTATATATCCAGTATTTGTAAAGCCAGTAAACATGGGCTCTAGCGTGGGAATAACAAAGGCTCACAATACGCAGGAGCTTGAAGCTGGACTAAAGGAAGCGGCTAAATACGATAGGAAAATAATAATCGAGGAATTTATTAACGGAAGAGAGCTGGAATGTGCTGTGCTAGGCAATAACTATCCTAAGGCTACAGGTGCTGGAGAGGTTATACCGAGCAAAGAGTTTTATGACTATGAAGCAAAGTATTTTGATGATGGCAAATCTACTTTAGTTATACCAGCAAGGCTTTCTGAGGAAGAAAATAAAGCAATAGGAGACGCTGCTATAAAAGCCTTTAAGGCATTGGACTGTTGTGGGATGGCAAGAGCAGACTTTTTCTTAGAAAAAAACACAGGAGATATCTATATAAACGAAATCAATACTATACCAGGCTTTACAATGATAAGCATGTATTCAAAACTTTGGGAGACAGATGGTTTAAGTTATGGTAAGCTTATTGATAAGCTAATAGAGCTGGCACTAGATAGATATAAGGAAACAAGACAAGAATAATTCTTGAATATATCTATATATTGAAGTACCATAATGATATAGGATTTTTGTTGGAGACACTGCTTACAGTGCTTCGCTAAATATAATATTTTTATAGGGGAGGAATAAACATGGATAATAACAAAGGTATACTTCTAGAAAGCGGTACAAATGAATTAGAAATAGTGGAATTTACTATAGGTGACAACTACTTTGGAATCAATGTTGCCAAAGTGAGAGAGATAATGCCCTATGAAAAGATTACAAAGGTACCAAATACGCATCCCTGTATAAAGGGAATATTTAAACCAAGAGAAACTATAATTACTGCTATAGATTTACCCAAATATCTAAACCTACCTGAAACAAAGGACGAAAACAAGGATATGCTTATAGTTGCCAACTTCAATAAGCTGTACATAGCATTCCAGGTTCATGCTGTGGTAGGAATACATAGGATATCTTGGACAGAAATAGAAAAGCCTGATAAAACAATATCTGGTGACCAAGAAGGTCTATCAACAGGTATAGTAAAGCTTGATGGCAAGCTGATAATAATATTGGATTTTGAGAAGATAGTAGCAGATATAAGCCCACAGACAGGTATACAAATTTCTGAAATAGATAAAATGGGTAATAGAACAAGGAATAACAAGCCAATACTTATAGCTGAAGACTCTCAACTACTTACAAGGATGCTGTTAGAATCTCTAGAAAAGGCTGGCTATACAAATGTGACTACAACCGCAAATGGCAAAGAAGCATGGGATATACTAGAACAGATGAAAGCAAGCAAGGCAAAGCTGGAGGACAAAGTAGCATGCCTTATAACTGATATTGAAATGCCGCAAATGGATGGACATCACCTGACAAAGCTAATAAAAGAAGATGAAAGTTTAAAAAGACTTCCTGTTATAATTTTTTCATCCTTGATAAATGACGATATAAAGAAAAAGGGTGAAAACTTAGGTGCAGATGCCCAAATAACAAAGCCTGAGATTGGTAATTTAGTAGGGATAATAGACAAACTAATACTTTAGTTACTGTTATCTGCCACCTTTCACACATATATGGAGGAATAACATGGATTCTAGACCAATTGGTGTATTCGACTCTGGCATAGGAGGACTTACAGTAGTAAAAGAAATAATGAAGCAGCTTCCAAATGAAAGCATAGTATATTTTGGAGATACAGCAAGAGTACCCTATGGAACTAAATCTAAGGAAATAGTTACCAAATACTCTTTCCAATGCATAAAATTTCTGCTAGAAAAAAAAGTAAAGGCTATAGTAGTAGCCTGCAATACAGCCAGCGCATCCAGCTTGGACGCTGCTAAGCAAAGCTTTGACATACCCTTCATAGGGGTGGTAGAGCCTGGAGCTATTACAGCATGTCAGGCTACAAAGTTAAATAAAATAGGCATAATTGGTACAGAAGGAACTGTATCCAGTGGAGCTTACGAAAAAGAAATTAATGTTATAAACAATAATGTAAAAATAGTTCTAAAGGCATGCCCTCTCTTTGTACCTATTGCTGAAGAAGGCTGGCAGGATACAGAGATAGCAAGGCTTACAGCGCATGAGTACCTAACTGACTTAAAAGAAAAAGGCATAGATGCGTTGGTAATGGCATGTACTCACTATCCTCTGCTGGAGAAAACCATTGCCAAGATCATGGGCGAGGGTATAATGCTTGTAAACCCTGCATACGAGACTGCCAAGTCACTTAAGGATATTCTTATTAAGCTAGGCATTCAAAACAAAGGTGGAAGAAAGACATACTATGACTTCTATGTAAGTGATAATCCTGTGAAGTTTAAAAGGGTAGGGGAAAACTTTTTGAGTAATCCCATATCACATGTGGAAAAAATAGAGATAGAAAAATACTAGCGAGGTATAATATGAGTGAAGGCAAAGGCATCAGCATCTTTATAAAGACTAACCAGACTGATGCTGAAGGCAAAAGAAGCGATATGGAGTTCTTTGTAGAAGGAAGCTATATACAAAAAGGTAATACCAAATATATTACCTACAAGGAAACGGAAATATCGGGTATGGAAGGAACTATAACCACAATTAAAATAAACTCGGATTGCTTAAGTATAATTAGATTTGGAAGCATAACTTCTAAGCTGGAGTTTGTCCGAGAAGAAGTTACAAGCTCAATATATTCCACTCCCTATGGACAGCTTGACATTAGTATAGACACAAAGCTTCTAGAGATAAATATAAACGAGTGTGGAAAATCTACCATAGAACTTAAATACACATTGGATTCAGGAACAGAGCAAATATTAGATAATGAAATGTTCATTAGTTTTAATTAAGAGGGCAGACACGTAGGTCTGCCCATACAAATGTACATTGCGCCGATTATTGGGCAGGAGAAAAATGAGGTGATAGAATGATTCACTCGCTTTTTAAAGAAAATATTATAGATGTATTGGACAACATTATTGATGAAGGTGTTCATATGGTAGACAGCTCAGGAGTAATAGTATACTATAACAAGTTTGCAGCTGTCCTTGACAATGTAAACCCAGAAGAGGCAATAGGCAGACATATACTGGAGATTTATCCTTCTCTTACAGAAGAGAGCAGTACTATAATAAAAGTAATCAAAAGCGGCAAGTCTATAATAAATCATCAACAAACCTTCAAGAACTATAATGGACTGGAGATAACCACTTTAAACTCCACCATACCCATAAGGTCTGGTAAAAAGGTTATTGGTGCCATAGAAATCTCTAAGGATATTACTGAGGTAAAGAAGTTATCAGAGAAATTAGTAGACCTTCAAGCAGAGCTATACTCAGAAAATATGCAAAACAAGAAGAATGATTATAGCAGAGCGGTGTATACCTTTGCAAATATCATAGGAACATCTAGGGAAATGCTGAGACTGAAGAAAAACGCACTTTTAGCATCTGACTCTCCTTCTCCTGTGATGGTTTATGGAGAGACAGGTACAGGTAAGGAGCTGTTTGTTCAAGCTATTCACAATGCCAGTCCAAGACGTAACAAGCCGTTTATAGCTCAAAACTGTGCAGCATTGCCTGAGAGCCTACTAGAAAGCATACTTTTTGGAACTGTAAAAGGCAGCTTTACAGGAGCTGAGACAAGACCGGGGCTGTTTGAAATAGCCCAAGGTGGAACTCTTTTCTTAGATGAAATAAACTCAATGTCTCTGCAACTACAGGCAAAGCTTCTAAGAGTGATTCAAGACGGAAATGTCAGAAGAATAGGGGATACAAAGATTACTCATGTTGATGTAAGGATAATGACAGCTGTTAATACAGATCCTATTAAGGCTGTTTCAGATAAAACCATAAGAAGCGACTTGTTTTACAGACTAAGCGTAATATCCTTTAAGATGCCTGAGCTTAAAGAGAGAAGGTCAGATATACCTACGTTGATCGAGCATTTTATTAAGAAATACAATATAAAGCTAAATAAAGACATCAAGGGAGTATCAAAATCCTTAACAGAATTTTTTATGACTTATACATGGCCGGGAAATATAAGAGAGCTGGAGCATGCAATAGAAGGCTCAATGAATATAGCAGAAGGAAGCTACATAAATAAGAACAATCTGCCATATTATCTTGAAGATGCTTATAACGCTGCAACTAAGCAAATGTTTGAGGAAATTAAGCCTCTTAAGGAAACCTTGGCTCAGCTTGAAAAACAGATAATTGAAGATTCACTTAAGAGAAGCGGAGGTAATATAACGAAGGCGGCAGAAATCCTTGACATTCCGAGACAGACGTTACAATATAAATTAAGCAAACATAAGCTGATAGCAAATGATGCCGAAAATTAGGCGAAAGCCAAAAGCATTTATTAATAAAGCAAAGGTTATACTAAGAGAATGTAGTGTAATCCTTGCTTTTTTTCTGCGTTTTGAAGATATGGCATATATTTTGCTTATTAACTTATTGATAAGAATTTTATTTTTAGGAGGATTAACATGAAAAAAGGATGTAAATATGGAACACACAGAGCAATCGAACCAGTAGGAGTATTACCACAACCTGCAAAGAAAATTAATAACAATATGGATGAGCTATATGACAATGAAATATTGATAGACGTCCAAACATTAAATATCGATTCTGCTAGCTTTACACAAATAGAAAAACAAGCAGGTGGAGACGAAGCAAAAATTGCAGAAATAATGCTAGGAATAGTAGCAGAAAAGGGCAAACATCAAAATCCTGTAACAGGCTCAGGCGGAATGCTTATCGGTACAGTAGAGAAAATCGGATCTGCTTTGGATGGCAAGACTGATTTAAAAGTAGGAGATAAGATTGCTACATTGGTTTCACTTTCACTTACTCCACTTAGAATAGATAAGATAAAAGAAATAAGAAAAAATATAGATCAGGTTGATATCGAAGGAAAAGCTATACTATTTGAAAGCGGTATATATGCAAAGATTCCTACAGATATGCCTGAAAAGCTTGCACTTTCTGCTTTGGACGTTGCTGGTGCACCAGCGCAGACAGCAAAGCTTGTAAAACCAGGAGATACAGTAGTTATAATAGGTGCTGGCGGTAAGTCTGGTATTCTATGCTGCTATGAAGCAAAGAGAAGAGCAGGAGTTACAGGCAAGGTAATAGGTTTAGTACGTAGACAGGATAGCGTAGACCTGCTTAAAAAGCTGGGCATTGTGGATGAAGCCATAATTGCTAATGCACAAAACTCTGTTGAAGTTATGAACAAGGTAGCAGAAGTTACAAATGGAGAAATGGCAGATATAACAATAAACAATGTTAACGTACCTGATACTGAAATGAGCAGCGTTCTTGCTACAAAGAACACAGGCGTAGTTTATTTCTTCAGCATGGCTACAAGCTTCACAAAAGCAGCATTAGGAGCAGAAGGCGTAGGTAGTGACGTTACAATGATAATTGGAAATGGCTATACTAAGGGTCATGCAGATATAACTCTTGAAATACTAAGAGAAAGTAAAGCAATAAGAGATTTATTTACAGAGATGTACGCATAAAAAGGGCAGACACATATATAAACACATTGAAATAATTATGTAGAGGCAGACCTATGTGTCTGCCCTCATAATTAAAAAGGGGGAAAAACGGTGAGAAATTATAAAGAAATAAAAATGTGGAAGGATGTAACTTCAGAGCAGTGGGACGATTGGAAGTGGCAGGTAGCAAACAGAATTACTACTGTTGAACAGCTAAAGCAGGTAATAAACATTACTGCTGAAGAGGAGCAAGGCATACATGAATGTCTTAAAACACTAAGAATGGCAATAACTCCATATTATGCAATGCTAATGGACCCAAATGACCCAAACTGCCCAGTAAGAAAGCAGGCAGTGCCTACTTCACATGAGCTTCACAAGTCCACAGCTGATATGCTAGATCCCCTTCATGAAGATGAAGACTCGCCTGTACCAGGCTTGACACATAGATACCCAGATAGAGCACTGCTGCTTATAACAGACCAATGCTCTATGTACTGTAGACACTGCACAAGAAGACGTTTTGCAGGTCAAAATGATGATTCAATGCCTATGGAGAGAATAGACAAGGCTATAGAATATATAAAGAATACGCCTGTTATTAGAGATGTTTTACTCTCAGGCGGTGACGCTCTTCTGATAAATGACAATGTATTAGAATACATTATAAGCAAACTTAGAGATATTCCTCATGTAGAAATTATAAGAATTGGCTCAAGAACTCCAGTAGTTCTTCCTCAAAGAATAACAGAGGATTTAGTAAACATGCTGAAGAAATACCATCCAATCTGGTTGAACATGCACTTTAACCATTCAAAGGAAATTACTCCTGAAGCAAAGCTTGCATGTGAAAGACTTGCAAATGCTGGGATACCTCTAGGAAATCAATCAGTACTTCTTCGCGGTGTAAATGATTGTGTACACATTATGAGAGATTTAGTGCATAATTTGGTAAAAATAAGAGTTAGACCATACTATATATATCAGTGCGATCTATCCATGGGTATTGAGCACTTTAGAACAAGTGTATCAAAGGGCATAGAAATTATAGAAGGTTTAAGAGGACATACCTCAGGCTTCTGCGTACCAACCTTCGTTGTTGATGCACCAGGCGGCGGTGGAAAGATACCTGTAATGCCTCAATACGTTATCTCTCAAAGCAGAGACAAGGTTATACTTCGTAACTTTGAAGGGGTTATAACAACCTATACAGAACCTCAATATACAGAAGAAAAGTGTACCTGCGACACCTGCACAGGTAAGAAATCAGATAAGCTGTCAGGAGTAGCAGGTTTAATAGAGGGCAATGCTTTAAGCTTGGAACCAACAGAATTACTAAGAAAGAAAAGAACAAAACATTAATATCCATATAGGAGTAATATAATGAGTCTAATTAACCTTGTATATCCTAAATATAAAACAGTGTCTATAGTAGGAACCTCAAAAAACGCTGGCAAAACTGTAGCCATGAATGAAGTCATAGCAGAAGCCGCTGATAAGGATATAATACTTGGACTTATTTCCACAGGCAGAGATGGAGAACGCAGAGATGTGCTTACCAACACAGAAAAGCCTTCTGTATATGCTAAAAGAGGTACCATAATAACCACTGTGGAAGAAGCGCTAGACGGAATGACAGATGGAGACAATGCGGGTATAGAGATACTAGACGTCACAAACTTCAACACACCAATGGGAAAGGTAGTATTAGGCAAGGTATTAGAGGATGGATATGTGGAGATATCGGGTCCAAGATCCTCAGAAACTATAAAACAAGCCTGTGATATAATGCGTCAAGCTGGAGCTGAGCTTATTATAGTAGATGGATCTTTAGATCGCAGGGCTTCTGCTGCACCACTTGTATCGGAGTGCACAATAATAGCTGCTGGAGCTTCTCTTTCTAGGAATATGGATACCGTACTACAGAAAACAAAACATATAGTAAGCTTATATACTATACCTAAAGCTGACAAAGAGATAATTAGCATTGCTGCTAAAGCAGTGAAAAAGGGTGAGACTATAGTTATAAACGAGCTCGGAGACTGTAAGACAGTAAGCACACAAACCTCACTGATGTGTGGCGGACTTGTGGCAGATAATATGAGCAAGGATACAAAGTATGTAGTACTAAGTGGATCTGCTACTTTTGAAACCCTTAACAATATTGTCCTAAACAAGGGCGCTGGTGTCCAGATTATAGTAAAGGATGCCACAAGAATTTTCCTTGCAGAAAACGAGCTTTTCATGTTGAATAAAATGAGCATGAACATAAAAGTCCTTGAGGATATAAATATTGTAGCAATAACAGTAAATCCCTACTCGCCTGAGGGATATTGTTTTGACCCCATAGAATTTCTAAGGAAAATGAGAGAGACAATACCAAGTATTCCTGTCTTTGATGTAATTTCGGAGGAATGTTGATATGTATATAGATGATAAAACAAAATATTTGCTGGACTTTGCCAAAGTACTAAGTGACTTACAACCATCTTCACCCTTTGGCAATAGGCGTAAAAGCACCATGAAACCTTATACATCAGCCGATGCCGAAAAACTGGCACAGGAATTTCAGAGAGTAGAAGAAATGAAAGGACTTATCCAAAGTCACCCTGAGATAATAAAGGAAATTAAAGCAAATTTAAAGCAAATAAAAGATATTTATAGATCTATTGAGCGATGCATATCAGGAGGAGTCTTAAGTCAGATAGAGCTTTTTGAGCTGAAAAGCCTTATATTTATTATGCATAGCATATACTACTATCAGCAAAAGCTTCCATGGAGCATAGATGAAAGCTATAAGATATACGAGCTTCCTAAGGTCATGGAGCTTCTTGATCCTAAGCATTCTGGAATACGCTCCTTTTATATATATGATGATTACTCCGAAAAGCTAACGCAAATTAGGATAATGAAATCAGAAAAGGAGAAAGCTCTAGAAATCCTGAAGAAAAAAGAAATAGAGCGTGTAGAAGAAATAATAGGCGTTAAATTAAAGTCCACAGGTGAATTGATAATTAACAAGAATCAGGACGAACTAATAAGACAGATAGATTCCTGTGGGTATATGCACCAGACAGGAGAAAGCTATATAAACCTGACATATAAAATAAAGCCAAGTGATTTGATGTCTTGTTTAATAGAGGACATAGAGGAGCTTAAAGGTGAGGAGCTTATAGAGGAAGCCAAGGTGTTAGAGCAAATATCAAGTAAGCTTGCAGAGCATGGCGAAGACATAATTAGTAACATAACTGCCATAGGAAAATTTGACTTCCTTTGTGCCAAGGGAGAACTGGCACTAAGTTACAACGGTGTAGAGCCAAAGCTTTTGAAGAGTAGAACTCTTAACATTACAAAAGGAATAAATCCTATAGTCCAAAAAGAGTTAAAGAAAAGTGGCAAGAAGTATATGCCTATCAGTGTGGAGCTGTCAGAAGGAGTGACGCTTATTACGGGTGCCAACATGGGCGGTAAGACTGTCTCTCTAAAACTGATTGGACTGCTTATCTGTATGGCACAGTATGGTCTTCTGGTACCAGCAGAGCACATGAGCTTTGGGATTTTTGATTTTATATATATTTCCTGTGGTGACGAGCAATCAGTGGACTTGGGACTTAGTACCTTTGGAGCGGAAATTAAGGGAATTACTGAAGTAATATCCAAGGCTGATCAAAAAGGCTTGGTGCTTATGGATGAATTGGCTAGGGGTACCAATCCCAAGGAAGGCTACGCAATATCTCATGCAATTATAGATTATCTTATGAAAAAGCCATGCATAAGCGTTATCACCTCACATCTTGAAGGCATAGACAGAACTGGAATAAGACACTTACAAGTAAAGGGACTAGATAATATAGACTTCTCTAATATAAAAGATTATAAGGATATATCAGAGTATATGGATTATAGCCTAGTTGAAGTAGTAGGAAAGGCAGGCATACCACAAGATGCAATAAAGATATCTAGAATTATGGGTATGCCAGAAGAAATCATTAGCCATGCAGAATGGATAATGAAAGGGAACAAGGAACAATAATCATAAAAGGAGGTTCATAAATGAGTAAACTAAATCTGGATCAAAATACTATAAATAAGGCAAGAGAATCCGCATCACAAATTGCCAAAGACGTACAAAGCTTCATAGATATTCATACTACAGTAACTGTAGAAAGAACTATTGCCAGATTATTGGGGATAGACGGTGTTGACGAGTTTGGTACACCACTTCCTAATATTGTCGTAGACAGCATAAAGAAAGCTGGCGCACTAAATACAGGAGCAGCATTCTTCTTAGGAAATGCAATGCTTAATACAGGGCAAAGCCCACAAGAAATTGCTGAGAAGATTGTAGCAGGAGAGCTTGATATAACAAAGCTTGACATAAAGCCTGAAGCTGAAATAAAAGCAAAGGTAGAAGAATATGCTGAAGCAATGGTAGAGAGAATAAAAAGCAATAGACAAAAGAGAGAGGGATACCTTTCCACAATAGGAGAAGGTAAGAAACCCTATCTATACGTAATAGTTGCAACAGGCAACATATATGAAGACGTAATACAAGCACAATCAGCGGCTAAGCAGGGTGCTGATATAATTGCAGTTATAAGAACCACAGGTCAAAGCTTACTAGATTATGTTCCATATGGAGCAACAACAGAGGGCTTTGGAGGAACCTATGCAACACAAGAAAACTTCAGGATTATGAGAGAGGCACTTGATGAAGTAGGGGAAGAAGTAGGCAGATATATAAGACTTTGCAACTACTGCTCAGGACTTTGTATGCCTGAGATAGCAGCAATGGGTGCAATAGAAAGACTTGACGTAATGCTAAACGATGCATTGTACGGAATACTTTTCAGAGATATAAACATGCAAAGAACCTTGGTTGACCAATTCTTCTCCAGAGTCATAAATGGTTTTGCAGGAGTAATAATCAATACAGGTGAAGACAACTACCTTACTACTGCGGATGCAGTTGAGGAAGCTCACACAGTACTTGCTTCACAGTTTATAAATGAGCAGTTTGCCTTAAAGGCAGGAATACCTGAGGAACAAATGGGCTTAGGTCATGCCTTTGAAATGGAACCAGATTTGGAAAACGGCTTCCTGCTAGAGCTTTCACAAGCACAGATGGCAAGAGAGATATTCCCTAAGGCACCGCTTAAGTATATGCCTCCTACAAAGTTTATGACAGGCAACATATTTAAAGGTCATATCCAGGATGCATTGTTCAACATTGCTTCTATATGGACAAATCAAGGAATTCAGCTTCTAGGAATGATGACAGAAGCCATTCATACTCCTTTTATAGCAGATAGAGCTTTGGCAATAGAAAATGCTAGATATATATTCAACAACATGAGAAATATTGGTGATGAAATAGAGTTCAAGCAAGGTGGAATGATTCAGCAAAGAGCTGCCTTTGTACTAGATAAGGCGGCAGAGCTTTTGGAAGAAATCCAGAAGGAAGGTTTGTTTGCGACTCTTGAACAAGGTAAGTTTGGTGGAGTAAAGAGACCAAGAACAGGCGGAAAGGGCTTGGATGGAGTTGTACAAAAAGGATGAAAAATATCTAAATCCATTCATAGTCTAATGCTAGAAAATAAGCAGTAAAGGAGGCATATTATGAGCTCAGGATTATACTCAATGAATAAAAAAGAATTTGATACAACTCTTGATCCAAAGAGAGTAAGACCATACGGAGATACTATGAATGACGGAAAGGTACAGCTAAGCTTTACTCTTCCTATGAAGGCAGATGAACTGGCGACAGAAGCTGCAAAGCAATATGCCATGAAGCTGGGACTTGAAGAACCAAGTGTAGTGCACATGGCAGACTTAGGTGTAGGCTATAGCTTTTTCGTAGTATATGGAAGCTGTGTGCATACTATAGACATTACCAATATCAAGGTTACCAAGGTAGAAAGCTCAGTAATGAGCATGCATGAGGTAGATGATTATATAAAGGAAAACATAGGCAAGAAAGATAGTTTTAGTAGGTGCAAGCACAGGTACTGATGCGCATACTGTAGGCATAGATGCAATCATGAACATGAAGGGCTATGCAGGACATTACGGATTAGAAAGATATGAAATGATAGAAGCTTACAATTTAGGAAGCCAAGTACTAAACGAAGAAATGATAAAAAGAGCTGTAGAATTAAATGCTGATGCTATTTTGGTATCACAGACTGTTACCCAGAAGAACGTACACATACAAAACCTTACAAACCTAATAGAGCTTCTGGAAGCAGAAGGATTAAGAGATAGATTTGTAGTAGTATGTGGCGGCCCAAGAATTTCACATGAACTGGCAAAGGAGCTAGGCTATGATGCAGGCTTCGGAGCAGGCTCATACGCCGAGGATGTAGCATCCTTCGTAGTACAAGAAATGGTAAGTCGCAAAGCCGAATAAAACTGTAGGGGCTGACCTGTGTGTCTGCCCCTACTATTTTAATACATCATTTGCATCCTTGCTTCCTGGCATATCAGGGATTACTTCCTTTGGAAGCACCTTAAACTCTAGCTTGTATGAATTACTAGAAATTCCGGAAGTATCCTTAACTATCAAAGATACAATATAATCCCCCTCTGCATCGAAGATATAGGATGGGTTTTGCTCCCTAGAGAACAATATATACATATCATTATTTCGCGATACTGACCACTCATAGGAAGTAATATTATCATCAAGGTCAGGATCTGATGCCTCACAAACAAAATCTATTTTATCCCCCATATACACCTTGTTTTTACTTAAGGAAAATTTAGCAAGGGGTATCTGGTTTTGCTTATCTGTAGACTGCTTATCGCCTTTAATAGCGGGTATATACTTAGATAGATTGTCCTTTGCTAGATAAGCCCCTGCAATTACTGCTAGAATAATTACTATGGCTGCAAACCTTTTTACAGATTTTAAAGAACGCTTTCGCTTTGCTTTTTCTATATTTTTTATAATCTGCTTATCTATAGAACCGCTACTAATAAAGGTTGAGTACAGAAGAGAAGACTTAAAATCCCCATAAACCTCTTCGATTGAGCTATAGCTCTCTACCATACACCTTTTTACTATATTTACTATAGCTGGAGGTAGATTATCCTTATCCTTTTCTAAAGATGCATCAGCAGTATTTGCAAAAATGCAGCAAATCACATCCCCCAGCTTGCTTATAACGTTTTGTGTTGTAGTATTCAGAGCATCTTTATCAAATTGAACACCGAGATTAAAGCTTATAGTTCTAGTGCCTGATATATAAAGGTTTTCCAAGCTAAGCAAGTGGTATTCCCCAAAATTACTTGAAGCCTTAAGCTTAAGCATCTGGCTTAGAAGATTCTCAGTAATATACATTTTGTCGCTGATTCTAAGATTTGTAGACGACAAATGAGCATCTAGCGTGATACAGGAGTTTAGCTTAGTAATAATAAAGAACTTTGAATCCTGATATAAAGACTCAACAAAACTTTTCACAATAAGACTAAAATCATCACAAAACATTTCCTTAACAGCATAAATCATGTTGCCATCTAAAATCTCATTTATTACAAACTTATCTGAATTAATATTTTCGATATATTCTGCTACATATATATTTTGCAGTTCACTTTTATAAAGCGTATCAATAACCTTATATTTGTTAGAAATCAAAATAGGCTCCATACAATCACCCCGAATGTTTTATTCTACAAAAAAGTACTATTTCCTTTATTATCCTACAAAAATATAAAAACTTATAGACTTTTGACGATTTTACGCAAAAAAAGTGCACCTTGTTAGGTGCAATATGAGTGGGGTTAACGATTATGTCTCTATTATTTATGAGACATTTAGGGGTTAAATACAAGTTAATTATAATATACACAGAATGAATATGCAATAGTTAATTGTAATATTATGAAAAATAAGTCAATGAAAAATTACAATAAATTTAGATGTATATCTAATTGTATATCGGTAAAACAATTGAAAAATAAGGATTGTATATTTATGGTTAAAGTAGAAATGAGAAATGTTACCATCATACTATGCATTGCAGCACAACAGATAGATGCATAAATATGCATTCAAATTGTATGAAATGTATGAAGATACAAAACGACAAGACTAACTTATTTGGGACTTCAACACTATTTATATGTATATTTATATGCATTATAATAAGCTTAAGTAACTGTATATAAAAATAAAGCCTCTGCACAAAGTAAGGGATTTTGCTATAGGCTGTAGTTTTGTTTGTTAAGATTTTGTTACAAGCATTAATTCCCATGGTGACTATGGTATAATTTGAAATAAAATAAGAGTAAAAATCAGCATATTTATGTCGATATATTATATACGAATGTAAAAAAAATGATTATTTGATATAACTATTTTAAGGGGAGGAAAATTTATGAAAATGTATATAACATCTGGGAAAAAACAATTGTCAATGTTATTGATATTTACCATTATATTCTCATTGTTCTCAGGAATTTCACTGGTTAATGCTGAACCCACGGTTTTGAGTATAAAGTATGAAAGAGTGAGAGAAAATACACTTTCAGGTACTACGGAAACAAACAGACTCTTGATATACGGTAATGGCTTTTTAAATCCAAAGGTTAAGGCAGGACAGGTTTCTGAAATACCTATACCTATAAATACTGCCCTTTCTACTGCTGACGTTATAGTCATTGATGATCAGACAGCCTTAGATTCTATGGAAGGTATAATAAACAATATATCTATAATGAATGATGGAACAGAGCCTATCATAGTAACAGGAGGTATAATATTAGACCTTACAAGCATTCCTACTATCACAAATACCTCTAAGTCAAAAGTGTACATAAACGAATCTCTAGATATTGATGGTATGTTTTTTGATGGTTTAGTACCTGCCAGTGATGAGCTTTTTATCTCTGGTACGAAATATTCATTCACTGATACTGCCAATGTAAAAATAGACAATGAAAACAACAAAATAAATATTAATGGTGTAAAATCACCCATAAACACAGGTATGAGCGATGTGACAATAATACGTAAGCTGGGTGGAAGCCCCATGTATCAAATAATTTCTACACTGAAAAAATCTATTACAATCGTAGACAAGCTAAAAAACATTGAAATAGAAAGAATAGATCCAAACACAGGTTCAAGAACAAAAAGAAATTTGGTTAACATATATGGGAAAGAGGGACTCTCAAACTTCAATGGCAATATGAGAATATTTGTAAATGGTTTAGAGGGAGCAAACAAAGGTACAATAACCAATCTGAGCGGCACGGTAATAGGGCTGTCGGTAGAGCTGCCAACCTCAAGCGTTGCGGGATCTGCGGACATTACACTTACCAACTCTGACCTAAGCAGTGATTTTGTAATACCAAATGGGTTTATATACTTAGACATAGGTAACACTCTTACCATAGATTCTGACGGAATTAATCCAAACTATAAGAAAGAGACTGAAGTAAAACCGATAACTATAACAGGCAGAAATGTTGGTTATTTTGATCCTGCCAACTATGACAAGCTATCAAACATCACATCCCCGACGGATGGGTTGATTGGGTATGATACTTACAACAATATACCGCAGTTTAACAATATAGATACATATAAGATAGCATATAAGGGAGTCTATGATAATAGCAAAGCTGTAACTATTATGAAGCAAATAAATGTATTCATAGACGGTAAAGCTACCATAATGGATACCCCTTCACCTACGTTTACAAAAAGTAAAGATACTATAGTCGTTTTACCTCCTGACGTAACCTTAGATCCAAAGCAGCCAAAAGCAGTAGATGTAACTATAAAAACAACCACTATGGTATTTGATGAAACAAATCCAAGTAATATAACAATCTACTACTCCAGATCGGAGGAGTACACTATAAATAATGGATTCACATATATTCCAAATGAAATTACCCCCACTATAACCTCTATAACACCTGAGTATGGTTGCTACTGACAAGGAAATATATATGACAATTAAGGGCTTTAATTTCCAGGTTATGGAGATAGATGGAGTTGTGACTCAGCCTTCTATCACAATAGGAGGAAAAGCTGCTATAGATGTAGCGGTATATGATAGTCAAAACAAGATAGTAGATGGCAAAAAATTCCTGTTGGAACTAAGATAAAGCTAAAGCTCCCAGCGGGACAGTCACTAAATGGTGCAAAGGATGTAGTGGTCAAAAACCCGAGTCAAGGACAGTTCACAATAATAAATGGCTTTGAGTTTAGAAACCCAAACAGACTACCTGAAAGATTGCCAAAAATAATCTCTGTGAAGGAATCCTTTGCAGACATGAGGGGTGGCTTGCTTACAGGGCAGACAATAACAATAACCGGAGAAAATTTTGACACTGCACTAGAAAGCAATCACAGAGTGATAATTACAATAGATGGAGATAAGGCAGAGATAGAAGGTAAGGTTTCTGCTGATGGCAAGACGGTAACAGTAATACCACCTGCTGGCACAAAGCCTGGTGAGACAAAGCTTCAGCTAATAAATGAAGATGGCTCTATGACTTCGGCATTCTTTGAATACAGGATGGCTGTAACCTCACCAAAGATTCTCAAAATAACCCCTATAAAGGGTGGTAAGGGAACACAGCTAGTTATAAAAGGAGAAGACTTTGTGTTTCCTGACCTAAGCACAAACCATGATGACCCAAAACATAAGGGAACTGTAGTTTTGCTAGGTGGTAAAGAGTTAAATGCCTACAATTATGATTCACAAGGCGGAATTAAAAGCGATGGGACAGATATTTATTACAACAATGCTGCTTTGGATGGCAAAATGGCAGAGGTACAAGACGGAACTACCATATATGTAGATATACCTGATAAGTTCTATAGCTTTGATTCTGCCAGTGGTGCAGTAGCACCTTACCTAAAGAGTGAGAATATACCATTAGGAAACTTGAGTGTAGAAATTTTAAACCCTGATGGAGCAAGGTCAAAAGAAAATATAATATTCACATATTTAAAACCTGCAACCTATCCAACCATTACAACGATAGATCCTGCAAGTGGCTCCATAAATGGAGGAACTATTGTAACGGTTAAGGGCAGTAACTTCAAGCAGGACGAGCTTAAAGTATTCTTTGGATCAGAAACAGCAAGTGAAGTACAATTTATAAACAGCACCGAGATTAAAGTAAAGGTTCCTATATATCCCTATGACCTGCCTCAAGGGGAAGACAACATTAAGATACCAGTAATGGTTATGAACTATGATGGCGGCATGGCAGTAGCAGAAGAAGGCTTTGAATACAGGATACCGGGAAGTCAACCTGTTATTAGCTCACTTTCACCAGCAAGAGGAAGTGCTGCTGGCAATGAAGAGGTAATCATAAGAGGAAGAGACTTCCGTAGAAACCCGGATGACAGCTCAATGATACCAAAGGTCTACTTTAATGGTATAGAAGCGGATGTTGATTGGCTTGGTACCGAGAATGTCAGTGAGCTTCTTCTGGTTACAACACCGTCAAGCAAGATAGACGGACCTGTAGATGTGGTTATTGTAAACTACGACTCTGGCTCTTATACCTATAAAAGCTTTAACTATGAGATATCAAAGCCGATGATAAACTCAGTTATTCCAAACAATATAAACAAGCTGGGAGGCAACAAGCTTCAGATAAACGGAAGTGGTTTTAAGAAGACGGATCTATCCATACTCTTAAATGGCGAGTATGTAGATAGACACATAGTAAGCAATAAAAAAGCAAGTGACCAAATAGATACTCTGGTAATATTTGGAGATGCAACTACAAGCGACAAGAAAACTATTGACACTGTAATGGGACTGCCTTATGTAGACTTAGGAGATTTGCGTGTAAGCTACAGCAGAGTAAATGCAAGCACAGCAAATATAAAGATAGCAAAAACCAGCAGCCCAAGCACCTATATAAAGGATATGAACATTAGCGTAGGCTCGGAACACATGTTCATAATAAACGGACCTCAGGATTTAGGCGATACTACCATAGGTGATGAAGGCATACTTATTGAGGTTACACCAAATCAGATAATTGCGACTAGAAGAATATCTACCTATGCAAAATGGGAAAATGATGGCTTACAGGTGACAGCTATAGCACCTGCTGTTGGGGGCATAGGCACAAGAAAGCTATACATTCAGAACGCTGATGGAGGTATAGGATCATATAGTATTAACGTTTTAAATCCAGCCAGCAATCCGACTATAACCTATATATCACCTAGAAACAAGGTTAAAAAGGAAGACAAAATAGTTGATTATGTAAGCGAAGACGTTAATGCAGACCAAGAATATTACACATACACACCTTTAAATGGTGGAGCTTTTATTACGATCAATGGTACTGACTTCAGAAAGAACGTTAAGGTTTATCTAGACAACAAAGAGCTTGAAATATTGAGCAGGAGTCTAAATGATGATCAGCTTGTAGTGAAGGTTCCTTCTGGTACGGAGGCTGACCTAGACAAGCTTTACAGGATATTGGTAGTAAATGAAGATGGCGGCAGTGCGGATTCATCAGCCTTGAGCAAACCCCATTATATAGTATATAAAATGCCTCAAAGTGCACCTGTAATTGAGAGCGTAGTACCTGGATTTACTTCCTCTACAGGACAAAATAAAGTATTGATAATAGGTAATGACTTTAGAGAAGGCGCAAAGGTATTTATTGATGGAGTAGAAAGTAAATCAGTTACATTGATAAACTACAAGGAGCTGGCAGTTACCATTCCACTGGGGCTGACCCCGGGCAAGAAGCTTGTACAGGTTATGAATACTGACTATGGCTTTGGTGAGAAAAAGGATGCATTGACTATAATAAGCTCACCTAGGATTGATACAGTATATGACAATACTAAGAATAAAGTATTATCACCTGTTTTGTTCTCCATAGACGGAAATCAGAACATAAAGCTTTTGGGAGCTGACTTCTTAAGTGGAGCAAAGGTTATAATCGGAGGAACATTGAAGCCAAAGAGCGAGCTTGAAGCTGGAGAAACAGGAATCAAGTGTTATAACATACATGACGTTGAAATGGTCATAGTAGGTGGTACTGTAGCTTCTAATGTGAAAATAATAAACAGTGCTACTTTAACCTTCACAACACCAAAGCTAAAGGTGGGAAGCTACAATATAATAGTAGTCAATAGTGATGGTGGTGTGAGCAATGAAACAGAAACAAGCTACCAAAAGCCAATTCCAGATACTCCTACAGAAATAAATGTAGAGGTAGTTGACAGCGATACCATAAAGCTGGAATGGGAAAAACTACCAGAGACAAATCATTACGAGATATACGCGTCCTACAGTTATAAAGGCACAACAATAAACAACTATGTATATGTTGGAAGCGTAAATCCTTATGAGGTAAGTGAAGGAAGACTTAGATATTTTGTAGATGGGTTAAGAGCTAGCTCCTGGTACAGCTTCAAGCTGAAGTCAGTTAACTCATATGGAACCATCTTCACTATCCCCTGCTACTGCTTATGTAAAGACAAAAGCAACTAAGCTAACAGAAACCTACTATCAAACAGAAGATGAATACAAATCAGGAATAGCACAAGCAGACAAAGTGGATATTATGGGAAGCAGCCTGACATATACAGCAGGAGAGAAATCCTTAAGCAACTACAAAAGCGGTTTGGTTGTATATCTTAATCAATCAAGCTACAACAATTACAATCCAAAGAATGTAGATATAGCTATAAATTTACTGAAGGTTTATCCAAACAACTCAATAACAATCTATGAAAAAGATTTTACAATAAAAATGTTGAGCAATGCCCTAATAGTAGCAGAGACTCACACAATACCAAAAGGAAAACTGATAGACTCAAAAATGACTGTAGCCATAAACAAAGACCTAAGAGCCAAGGGTGACGAAATAAAGATAAAAGTACCCATAGGCTACAAAGCAATATCAGCCCCTGCCGCAATAAATGTGACAATGCAGGTAGAGCTAATAAAAACTAGCATCAAAGCTCTAAATGGAAGTGCAGACATAAGCTATAAAGTTGCAGATGAAGTCATAAGGAAGTATCCAGGCGGTATATACATTGCATACTACAATAACTCAACTAAAAAATTAGAGATATTAAAAAGCATAAGAAGCAATAACACAGTAACAGCAAAATCTAATAGACCAGGAGAATACATCCTAATAGGAAAATATATAAAGTAAGAGATCTCACAAAAACTGAGGAAGTGATAAAATGAAGAACAAAAAATGCATTATATCTATAACACTTATACTTGCACTGGTCGTAGCAATGCTTCCCGCAGGACTTCAAAGTGAAGATATAGTATACAGTGGAATGCCAAACGGTGATGCTATAATCAAAAGTGCATCCTTTACAGATGTTTCAGGCAATGCAAATGCAGACAACATACTCAAAATGGCTGTTTACTCTATAATAAATGAATTTGGCAGCACTATATACAAACCTAACAACTATGTCACTAGACAGGATGTCCTTGCAGCTTTGGTAAGAGCTATGGGCAAACAAGAAGAAGCTATGACCTTGGGAGCGGCAGCAAGGAAGCAAAATCCAAAGCTAAGCGCTGTGCAAGCCTATATGGTCGGATATATTGATACAGCAAAAAATGCAGGCATAATAACTAATCAAGAAATAGATTCAATGGCAGTCCTTACTACATCAGAGAAGGCGGCAGTAGAAAGAGAAGTTACAGCCATAGTTAAGACTAACTGGAAAATGACAAAGGCAGAGAAAGACTCGCTTCGACAGAGCTTGCTGGATCAAAGAGCTTATGACAAAGCTTTAAAAACCACTGCTACCAGAGAAGAAATCGCAGTGTGGACAGCAAAAGCATTAGGACTTACACCTGTTGCTGGTGAAAAAACAATGGAAGCTTATGCATACAAGGATTGGAAAAGCATAAAAACCTCAAACCTACCATATGTAGAAGCGGTTATAAGAAGCGGCATACTAAAGGGAGAGACAGTATCAAACTATGTCCCAAAAGGTAGACTTAGGAGAGGTGATTTTGCCTCTATATTATCTAGAGCTGCTGACAATGTCTTAGATACGCTGGAGCTTACTACAGGCTATGGCAAAGTAGAATCAAAGAATGTTACAAAGGATGTAAATGCCACTAAACAAATAATAACAACAAATATTACAGTAAAAACATCGGATGCAACAGTAATAAACATGGTGGCTGTAAATAATCAATCAATACCTGTTATTAAGAATGGCAAGGTAGGCAATGAAAGCCTTATACAAAATAATGACATAGTAGAATACACACTCACTAAGGACAACAAGGTATTACTTCTACAGGTAGGAAGACTTAAAGAGCTAAAGGGAACCTTCTTAAGCTATAGCTCACAGCTAGGCACAGCACAGATAGTAGATCAGAGCGGCAAAAGATATCAGCTAAAGCTCACACCAAATACTATAGTTACAGCACAAAAGGTACCTGTAGAAATTGACAGAATCTCACAAGACCTGCCAGTAACAGTTATATATGAAGGAAATACCTTAAAAGCTTTAGATGTGGATGTTGCACCTGATAAGATAAACAATCAGGATATGGCAGTAAAAATACTGTTTGCAGATCCCTTGGGCAGAATACTAAAGGTAGCTAATGAATATGGCGACAGACAATATCTCCAGCTTGCAGATGATGTTGCTGTATATATAAATGACGAACAACAAGGGGTTGAAGCTATAGGCTTTGACCAAGATGCAATACTAAAGGTAGCAGACAACAAAGTGCTTGAGATTAAGGTATACACTGACATTCCAGTGGAAGAAGAGGGCTATACTCAAATAATCACAGGCAAAGTAAGGGATGTTTCAGGCAATAACCTGTTTATAAGCCCTGATGGAGAGCCCGAGGTACAAAACTCCTTTATAATGGGAAATAATATCCCAATCATTAAAGAAAAACAGAACGTAAATAAATACAAGCTAATGCCAGGAGATAGAGTTAAGCTTTATATAGATACCTCTATGGGGGATTATATATCAAAGATAGAGATTCAAGGCAATGGAGTAAAGATAAAAAACCTATACAAGGGTGATATAAAAGAAGTAATACCATCAACAGGCGAGGTAATTCTCTCAAATGTTTATACCTATGGCTACTATGATTGGGTGAAGCAAGGAGATTACATCAAATATAAGCTATCTGATGAAGCAGAGCTATATAACGGTAACAGCAAAATAGAAATTTCAAAGCTAAAGGACAGCATAGGCAAGACACTATACGCAGTTTCTAAGGACAACTATGGAGATGAGGAAATAGTTCACGGTCTCTTGAAGGATGGATATGAAGATACTGTTTACAAGAAGATAGATGATATCAAATGGACATCCAATCAAATCACACTATCTGATGGTAGGATAATGGACTACAACAAGGGCTCCATAATTATAAAGGATGGAATGCTGATGGATTCGGCAGATATGAAAGAGGATACCTCAGCATTTGTGATACAAAACAAAGTAACAACTGGTGCAAGAATTGCATCCATAATTAGCATGGATAGCTTCAATGGTATAGCAGGATATAGCATTAGTAAGGGTTACCTCCATACAATGGGAGAGGACTTCTTCACTATAGAAAGTGCCTACAGACTAACCAACAATAGCTGGGAAAGCTATAAAGGCTTCAATTATCAGCTAAACGATGAAACATATATATATGACAATCTTGTACTAAACAAATCAATATCAGCAGATAAATTTGCAGAAAGCAGATTTAAGCCTTATACCTATACGTGGCCAAACTACAGTACAGCTAACTATGGAAAGGAATTCCACGAGGATGATAAGTACCATAGTGATTATGCTAAATACCATAACTACTACTATTATCATGAACATAGTATACTTTATACAGTTACAGATGAATACGGAAATGCAATAGGCATTAATATCTATGGAGCGGATAAGGAACAGTTTAATCCAAACAAGGAAAACACAGAGCGCATAACCACAGGACAGCTGCAAAGAGTAGATAACGATAACTTCATGATAACAGTAAACAAAGCAATGGAGTTTAGCCCACTGTACCAAGAATGGAGACCTGTAACGGTATCAATTCCGTTTGATACCTCCAAAGCTGTACTGATGAAAGACGGTAAACCTATTGAAATAGACGAGCTTACATTAGAAGACAGAATTTATGCAGTATCAATAGATGGAAATGCAGTATTAATACTTGCAGAATAGCAAACTCACAAAAATCACAAACATATGAGGTATAAAAGATGAAGAAAAATATATTTTACAAGTTAATAGCAGTCCTTTGTGTGTTGTGCATGCTTATCGGCAATGTATTTGCAGCAAGTGTTTATGAGCCTGGTATAACTGGTGAAGTGACTGCCAAAAAAGGCGAGTTTAACTACAAGGAAGCAGTATTTTTATCGGGTGAGCCTGTACTTTTATCAGGAACCGCAAAGATTACAGAATCAAAACCAGCACAGGCTCAAAAACAACAATAGAGCATAAACTAAGCAACACTGGAAAGAATGCCACAATGGATAGAAAGATTATCTATATAAAGACAGATACCAAAAGCAAATACGGTAATCAGACAACCCATGTTATAACAGTTGACCCAAAGGTAAAAGAAGTCATACAGATAGGCAGTGATACCTATACCTTGACAGATTACAAGTTTAACAAATCAGGCTTGACAGAAGACAAGGCTATAATAAAGTACAACAGATACGACTGGGATGGAAGAAAGACCTATACCAAAAGCAGCGGAGGAGAGGTTATAGTTGATATAACCGCAAATACACACAGCTACGACAACTATTGGAGTTCTACAGAAACTTCCTTGATAGATAATACTATAACCTTCCGCTATAAGGATGATGTTACAGCTACTACATATAAGGAAGCTGTTGGTACAGTAGAATACGCAATATCAAACTCTACAGTAAAGAGCATGGAATATATGTTGAATGAACCTACACCAATAAGTTTTAAAGGTAGTTACCTAGTGAAGGAAAATCAGGAGAACATAGTATCCTATGTCTATGATGTGCCTTCAATGAAGGGATGGACTGATGATGGCAAGAGAAGCGAAGGTAGAAGCAGCTATAAGCTGACAACAATACCTACACAGACAAGGCTTTTTTCACCACAGATAAAGGACGTGTCTTCAAGCTATTGGGCAGCTGAGGAAATCAGAGCTATAGCAGCCCTTGATATAATAAGTGTTGCAGATACCAACTACTTCAGACCACTAAACTATATAAGCAGAGCTGAGTTTACAAGAGCTATAATAAAAGCTGCCAATATACAGGAAACATCAAACAGTAAATCATATGAGCTATTGTTTGAAGATGTAGAAAAGAATCATCCATATTTTACATTTATAAATACTGCAGTAAACTCTGGTATAATTTATGGTACAGGTAACAAAAAGTTCAGCCCGGATCAGTATCTGACCAAAGCACAAGCAGCTACAATAATAGTAAGGGCAATGGGCTTAGAGGAAACCTCACAAGAAAGCTCTACTAAGACAACCTTTGCAGATGACTACAAAATCCCAAGCTGGGCTAAAAAATCAGTTAATATAGGCAGGAAGATGGGAATAATCAATGGCAATCAGGATAATGAGCTTGAGCCGAGTAAGCTTGTGACGAGAGCCGAGGTTTCTGAAATGACAAACAATTTCATAAAATACCTACAATATGATATTCGCAAAGAATATAGAGAAAAACTTATAGACTACGGCAGATAGGGAGAGAAGAATGAAAAAAATTAAATTTAAGTCAGTCATAGCAATAGTGCTTGCTTTATCGATGCTTACAACCCCAGTACTTGCACAGGATAATACATCAAATCCTCTGGCGAAACTGGAAAACCTTATAACCATCATACAGACGTACTACTATAAGGATATAAAGGTAAGTGACCTTATAGCTGGAGCTATTAAGGGCATGTTTGGCACACTAGACAAGCACAGCGCATACTTTACACCTGAAGAATTCAAGGAATTCAACAATGATATCTTTGGTGAATTCGCAGGACTGGGAATATATATTGAGAAGGTTGATGACTATATACAGGTAATAGCCCCAATTGAGGATACTCCTGCTTACAGAGCAGGTATAAAGCCTGGTGATACTATTATGTATGTAGATGGTAAGGATATAAAAGGCTACGCTACAGAGCAGGCATCTGCTATGATGAAGGGTGAGCCAGGTACTAAGGTCACCATAGGTATAAAAAGAGAAGGCATAAGCAACATTATATATCTTAATATAACAAGAGAGATAATAAAGATAAATCCTGTTGAATATGAAATAAAGCCTGATAATATTGGATATATCAAAATATCACAATTTAACGGTCATGTATATGAAAACCTTGTTAAAGCCTTAGCAGAGTTTAAAAGCAAAAATGTAAAAGGTATAGTTATAGACGTAAGGAATAATGGCGGAGGACTTCTGGACGAGGTTGTGAATGTTTGTAAGCTATTGATTCCAAAAGGACCTATAGTCAGTATAAAGTACAAGAGTCAGCCACAAGAAACCTTTAGCTCAGAGTTGGCAAAGGCACCATATAAGATTGTAATGCTTGTCAATGAAGGAAGTGCCTCAGCCTCTGAGATTATGGCAGCAGCTATTAAGGAGTCTGGAACAGGTAAATTGGTTGGAACAAAGACCTATGGTAAAGGAACAGTTCAATCAATATTAAATCTCACTGATGGCTCAGGCATGAAAATTACTGTTGCAAATTATTTGACTCCAAAGGGTTTTATTTTAGACGGAGTAGGTATATTACCAGATTTTGAGGTGCAAAATACATCTATAGAAGCAACTAAAGAATATATAACACTAAATGGCGAAAGATCAGTTAAGTACAAGAATATAGGCTTAGATGTACTTGGAGTACAGCAAAGATTAAAGGCACTAGGCTATAATGTATCAGCTACAGATGGAATATTTGGTAAGCTCACACTAGTAGCTGTACAAAAGTTTCAGAAGGACAACAAACTAAAGGTAGATGGCTCAATAGACATCGATGATATAAAAGTACTGAACGAAAAGTTTGATACCACTAGCAAAAGCAAAGATGCACAGCTAGACAAAGCGATTATAGAGCTAAAAAAGATGATAAAATAAGTAGGGGGCAGCCTATGTGCTGCCCCTCTTAATATTTATAGCATGGAATTTTTAATTTTTATAAATTTTGATTATTAGTGAAAACGTATTGCTTTAACATATAGATATTAAGTATAATATATAGGTTATATAATGTGAGAGAATTTTTAAGGATGGAGGATTAAATTTATGTCTTGTACTAAATATATTTTCGTTACAGGTGGTGTTGTATCCTCGTTGGGAAAGGGAATAACAGCTGCTTCACTGGGAAGGCTTCTTAAAAGCCGCGGACTGAAGGTTAGCCTGCAGAAGATGGACCCATACCTAAACATAGATCCTGGAACGATGTCCCCTTATCAGCATGGTGAGGTTTTCGTAACTGATGATGGTGGTGAGACAGACCTAGACCTAGGTCACTACGAAAGATTTACAGATATAAGCATGACTAAAAACAGCAGTGTTACAGCAGGCAAGATTTACTGGTCAGTAATTAATAAGGAAAGAAAAGGTGACTATCTTGGAGGAACAGTTCAAGTAATTCCTCATATAACAAACGAAATCAAATCAAGAATATATAGAGTTGCCAAGGAAAGCTGTCCAGACATTGTGATAACAGAAATAGGCGGCACAGTAGGTGATATCGAAAGCTTACCTTTCCTTGAAGCAATAAGACAGGTAAATTATGAGGTAGGAAGAGAAAACGTGTTATTTATACATGTTACGCTAGTACCTTACCTTTCAAAAGCTGGAGAGCTGAAGACAAAGCCAACACAGCACAGCGTAAAGGAACTAAGAAGTATAGGTATACAGCCTGATATAATAGTATGCAGAACTGAGAAACCTATATCAAAGGACATGAAAGAGAAGATTGGACTATTCTGCAACATAGAAAGTGACTCAGTAGTGCAAAACACAGATGCAGAGACACTTCATGAAGTACCATTGCTACTTCACAAGGAAGGCTTGGATAGTCTTACAATAAAGAAGCTGGGTCTTAAGTGCGCTGATGCAGACTTGACCGAGTGGATAGAACTAGTAAATAAAGAAAAGAACCTTAAACATAAGGTTACTATAGCACTTGTTGGCAAGTATGTAGAGCTTCATGAAGCATACAAGTCAGTTACTGAAGCCTTGGGACACGGAGGCATAGCCAACGACACTGCTGTAAAAATTAAATGGATACATTCTGAGGAAATAACCGAGGACAACTATATAGAAGAGCTTAAGGACGTTGATGGTATACTGATTCCAGGTGGCTTCGGCAATAGAGGTATAGAAGGAAAGATACTATCTGCTAAGTATGCAAGAGAGAACAAGGTACCATACTTTGGCATATGTCTAGGAATGCAGATTGCTGTCATAGATTATGCGAGGAATGTACTTGGACTAAAGGCTGCACATAGCACAGAGCTAGATGAGGACACACCATATGGAGTAATAAGTCTGATGCCTGAACAAGCTGATATAGATGAAAAGGGCGGCACTATGAGACTGGGTCTATACCCATGTAAGCTGACTGTAGATAGTAATGCCATGGTAGCATACAACGAAGAACTTATATTTGAGAGACATAGACACAGATATGAGTTCAACAATGAGTTTAAGGATAGATTGGTAGAGAAGGGTCTAAACATCACAGGAATTTCACCAGACGGTAGACTGGTAGAAATTATAGAGCTTAAGGATCATCCATGGTTTGTAGGCTGTCAATTCCATCCTGAATTCAAGTCTAGACCAAACAGACCACAGCCACTGTTTAGAGACTTCATAAAAGCAGCACTAAAAAATAAAAAAATATAACCTATATAGGGTCGGTATTCATACCGACCCTGTATTAATGAAATGTTACCGAATTTTACAATTGTGTTACAATTGCTGGAATACATTGACTCTGTTTATAACAGTTGTTATAATTTGAGATAGGTGATAAGTAGGGGTAATACCCCCGCTATATTACACTAAAGAACATACATAAATCGAGGAGGTCATATTAATGAAGAAAACTCTAGCGATCCTTCTAGCTCTTGCAATGGTATTTTCAACTATAACTGTTGCATTTGCAGACGGAACAATAAGCGCTGACGCACAAGCATGTGCAACACTAGGCATGATTCAGGGCGAAGGCACAGGTGTTACTGCTGATTATGTAGCAAAAGCACCAAGCAGACTTACAGCAGCAATTCTTTTCTTAAGACTTAAGGGTCTTGAAGATGAAGCTCTTGCTTACACAGGTACAGAAAACTTTGCAGATGCTAACCAAGTTAATTGGGCAGGCGGCAAAGCAATACTTGGTTACCTAAAGACTAACCCAGAATTAGGCTGGATAGGTGACAATGGCAACTTTAAAGCAAATGATCTTATGACTGCTCAAGCTTACTACAAAGTTATGCTTGAAACTCTTGGTTACAAGCAAAACACAGCTACAGTAATAGGTGACTTCACATATGCTGGCGTAGTTGAATTTGCAGCAACAAAGGGTTTAACAAAGGTTGCTACAGTTACTAACTTTACAGTTAACGATGTAGCAATAGCTACAATCGAAGCTTTAAAAGCTAACGTTAAGGATTCAACAACAAAGACTCTTGCAGCATCACTTGTTGAAGCTAACGTTATAACTGCTGATGCAGCAAAAACAGCTGGCGTATTCACTCCAGCAGCAACAGCTTTAGTGGTTGATTCAGTAACAGCTACAAACCTTAAGGAAATCACAGTTAAGTTCAACAAAGCTGTTGATCCTGATACAGTGGTAGTTGCTAACTTTGAAATCGACGGAGTAGATGCAGGCGATGTAGCATTAGCAGATGATAACATGACAGTTACTGTTACAATTGCAACTCCAGCAACAGTACAACCAGCAAACTATGAATTAGTAGTTAGCAATGTACAGGATGTAGTTGGTACAACTATAGTAGAGTATACAAAGGACTTAAGAGTATTTGATAATGCTATACCTACAGTAACTAGTATGGAATTAATTGGACCAGACAAGATTGAAGTAACTTTCAGCGAACCAATAAAGAATGAAGGTACTTTAACGATTAATAATGGTATCTATGGTGTTACAGTTCCAGCAGCAGATGGAACTAATGTTTCAATAATAGATCTTTCAGCTTCATCACTTCCAGCAGGAAATTATGAAGTTAAGATTGCAGGCTTTAAGGATTATGCAAATTTCTCAATTGATGCAACAACATTAACACTTGCATATGTTAAAGATTCTACAATTCCAGTAGCTACAATTAAAGAAGTTACTCAAAAATCAGTAGTTGTAGAGTTCAATAAGCCAGTAATACTTGATGATACAAATTCATACGTAGATTATTTCTATCATACATTTAATGTATGGACTCCTAACACAGTAGTTAAGAGTGCTGACAACAAAACATATACATTAACATTCACTACTTATCCAATTCCAGCAGGAACTACAAACTTTGTTATAAAAGCTAAGGGTACTGAAGGCGTAGCAATAGCTGATGATTGGGGTAACAAGCTTGAATCTAACCAAATAGCTTCTGTAACAGTATCGGCTGATACAACAGCTCCAGCAGTTAAGGAAACTAAGTTAGATGGAGAAAATACAGTAAAAATATACTTCACAGAAGCTATAGATGCAACCATTGCAAATGATGATGCAAACTATACATTTAAAGATGCTGATGGCGTTGAAGTAACAACTGGTTTTACACCAACTTATAATACAACTGACAAGATGGTTAGCATAGTATTTGATGAACCTCTAGCAGGTGGAAATTATACAGTTAATGTTAACGGCATGGAAGATACATCATTGGCAGCAAATGCAATGCTAGCAGTAACATTGGCATTTACTATCACTGACCAAACTCCAATAAACCCAGCAGCAAATGCTGGTGATGTAGCAATCACAGCAGTAGAAAGCACAGTAGCTAATGGTACTGATATCATCTATGTAACATATGGTGAGAAGATGGCTGTAACAGGTCAATATTCAGTACTTGCAGCTGGCAACTACCTACTGGGTGGTGCAGCATTACCAGAAGATACAACATTAGGAATGTTCGGAACAAGTGGTAAGATTGTAAAGATTTCTATACCAGAAGATGCAGAATTCGATGCTCAAGCAGTTGTAGGTGCAGACCTTACAATTGGTAGAGTAGCTGACCTTGCAGGAAATGCTATGGTAGCACTTTCATATTTAGAAGCAACTGGTCCAGAAGTTGCAGCAACAGTAACAAAGGTTGCACAAACAGATACAAACAAGGTTACTATCACAATTAATAAACCACTTAAGGTTGTACTTGCTTCCGGCTTCACAGTAGTAACAGGCGTTAACACAAAACAAATAGCAGCTATAGATAGTTGGTCAGTAAACGATGATAACCAAACAGTTATTTTGGCTACATTAAATGACCTGAACAAAACACTTGCAACTGATACATCTGATATAATTGATGGCTTTAATGTAGTAGCTAATATATTAGTATCAGAAACTGGCGTTAAGATGGCAGCTGCAGACTATACAGCTACTGTAGTTGATGCTAGAGCACCAAAACTAATTGCTGATAATACAACTACAGATTTAGTCAATGAAGCAGTAGTTGATATGGCAACTGCTTTAAACAACAATAAGTTTGAAATCAAGTTCACAGAAGCACTTAACACAACTCCTGTACTTGCTGCTTTAATGGCACAAGATTTAGTAATTGTTAAGGTTGCTGGTGATGGTACAGAAACTGCTCTAGTAGCTGGTGTTGGTTTTACAACAACTATAAGCGGTAACAGCTTAGTAGTAGATGTAACTGCAGCTGGCAACTACAAAGTAAAGAGCAAAGATGCTATAACTTATATTAAGGATAATGCAGCAGTAGCTAGCAACAAGGCAGCAGTATTCACAACAGCTATAAAGGTTACAGTAGTAAACGAATAGTAAGTTAACACAAAAGAAACCGAATGCTTATGCATTCGGTTTCTTTAATTTTAGGTTAAGCATATTAGATAAGAAATAGAATTATTATAAGACAGTTTTAAATATTTATTATATAATGAAATAAATGTAAGAGAAGTTACAAGAGAAACTTTATTATTATATGTATATCTTTAAAATATCTAATGGAGGTGAACGGATTGAAACTGAATCGGCTATTAAGTGTTTTGATTATTATAACTCTGATTCTAGGTAACCTTGTATATGCAGAATATAATGTATTAACTGAATCAGTTGCGTTAAAATCAGCGTTAGAAAATTCAAATGATATTTTAAAATACAGTAATGCAATTAAACTATTAGAAAGAGATTATAGGGAAGCAGTTATATCATCTAGGAGTATGAAAGAAGTTCTCGAATTGGATGAACGCTTAACGAGATTATCCAGAAAGACTACTAGAACCCCTGAGGAAGAAATTGAGTATCAAATGTTGAACTCAATGTTTTCTGATTATATGTCTATGCAGGAAAGGCTTAATTTGACTATAAATAGTGAGTTGAGTGCTAGTAACGTAGAATACATGTTAAACATTAATAGAAATCTATTGCAGTCATCGAAAAACAATACAATTATTGTTACCTATACAGCCTATAATGAATTATCCAAGACTGAGGATTCTATTAAAATAAAGAAAGCATTAATAACAAATATGGAAAACAATTTTAGCTCGGCAAAGTTAAAGTATTCACAAGGTAAGATATCTAAAAATGATCTAAATTTAATAGAACTTAACATACAAAAGGCAAAAATAGAACTAAACAAACTACTTTCACAGAAAGAAAAAAATGTTATACAAATACATAAGGTAATTGGATTACCATTAGATAATAAATATAGTGAGTATAAGAATGAGAATATACCAGAGAATATCACAATAGATAGCTTGCAGGAATATATTGATATGGCTTTAATAAACAGGGAAGACATTAAAAATGCTAAAAAATTCTATGAAATAAAACAAAAAGAATTTGAAATAACAAAACAATATTACTATTTTGAAACAAATGTTAAGCATAAAGAAGCTTTAGTAGAATTAAGTAGTGCAGAAAATGAGTTAGAAACTATTAAGTTAGAACTTCAACTTCAGGTTATGGATGCATTTAATAGATTTGAGTCTCAACTGAATAATCAAGCGAAGACAAAGATTAGTTATAATTTAGCAGAAACCAAGCTTAAAGAGATGCAAAATAAACAAAAATTAGGTTTAATCACTGAATATCAGTTGTCAAGTGCATATATAGATCATTCACAGAGTCATATCCAATATTTAAGTACAACTAAAGATACTTGGCTTGCCAAGTTAAATCTTGATATAGTTTGTGGTATAGCTGTTGACAAAGATTTATAGGAGGTGTGTTATGAGAAAGTATGTATCTTTAATAATGATTGCTATAATATTGATTTGTCTCCCTTTAGTTTTGTATGGGGAAAGTAATAATTATACTAAACAATTAAAGTTAAACCTAGAACAAGCATATAAAATGATAGAAGATAATAACATAGAAATTAAGCTTATTGATAAAAAGATTGACATAAAGCAGCAAGAATATAATAAAGCATTAGAAGCTAAAAATGATGCAAAAGGAGTACATAACTCAGCTGCGAATCTTAATAATAAAAAGGTTGAACTTCTGAATTGGCAGATAGTAAAACTTGAACTAGATGAACTAGAAAATGAAAGAATAGATAAGTTGAAAAATTTGAAGCTTAGCGCTAAAAATCAATATATCAATATATTATTAATACAAAAAGACATAAAATATGTAAAAGAAGATATTGATGTTTTAGAAAAAAAACTTAAAGCAATGGAATTACGTATTGAGCTAGGTCAAGCTAAGGAGTTGGATTATAAATTACTTTGTTCACAAAAATTAACATTACAAAATCAAATGAATTCAATAAATATACAACATGAAAGTTCTTTGATTAGTTTGAAAAAAATAATTGGAGTTGAGCTTTCAAGTTTTATAACAATAGAAGATATAACTCTTCCCTACCAAGTAGTAAATAAAGAAGATCTAAATGGTAGAATACAAAAAGCCGTTGATAGCGAGTTTTTAATTGTAAAGATAAAAAGAGAGCTTGCATTAAAAAACTTAGAGAGACAATTAGTAAAAGATTATACAGATTATCAGTATTCAACAAATTATACTGATTTAGGAATAGACATAAGTGAAATTGAGACAAAATTAAGCTATGAGAGACTTAATATAGAAGCAAACCTTTGGATAGAATACTATGATTTGTTGGGACTAGAAGATAATATAAAACTGGAAGAGGTAAATTTAGAAATAGATAAAATTAACTATGATGCAATGATGGCAAAGTCAAAGTTAGGAATGGTTGATTCGGCTACTGAGATAAATGAAAGAATAGGATATAACCGTCAAAAGAATAATTATCAGCGAGCAATGTATAACTACATATTAGCCGCAGAACAGTTTAATCAAAAGTTAACTATAGAGCAATAAAGATAAAGCCTCTTACATTTTCGTAAGGGGCTTTATATAAGTTCTTAATTATTCATATCTCAAGGCTTCGATAGGATCAAGCTTTGCAGCCTTGTTGGCAGGATATAGTCCGAAGAATATGCCTACTGCCGATGAGAAGCCAAAGGATATTAGCATAATCTGTAGTGATATACCAGGAGTTATATTTATAAGCTTACCTATAAGGAAGCCTAAGCTTAGACCTAGTGTCATCCCTATTGTTCCACCTATAAGGCAAAGTATAAGTGATTCTGTAAGGAACTGTAGCATTATATCCTTGTTCTTTGCACCTAGGGCTTTGCGTATGCCAATTTCTCTTGTCCTCTCAGTTACAGATACCAGCATTATATTCATAACGCCTATACCGCCAACCAGAAGCGATATACCAGCTATTGCACCTATTACCAGAGTGAAGGTCTGAAGCACGTTATTTATCATATCTAGTTGCTTGAAGCCTTCCTCAGCAGCATATTTATCTTCATTTCTATGAGCTTTTTCAAGGACTCTGATAACCTTAGATGATATTTCTGTAGCTTCATCCATGTTGTTTACCATAACTGACATGGCACTTATATCAGTGCGAGTCAATATTCTGTCAGTTATTGTTATAGGTATATAAATTATAGCAGGCATACTGTCACCAAACATAGCAGCCATACCAGAGCTTGAGGACTTTGTTACGCCTACGATTGATACGTTTAGATTGTTGCTGCCTACTGTTAGCTTTACCTTTTGTCCGATTGCACTTTGATTAGGAAATAGCTTTTTTGCGGAGATATCATCTATAACAATTACACTCCGTAGGGTTTGCACATCTCTTTTGTTTATGAATCTTCCCTCCAGCATATCTACTTTGCTAAGCTCAGTATATGACTCATTTATGCCGTTTATTGAAGCATCCTTTGTCACACTTTCTGTCTTTACAGAGCCGAAATCTGAGTTGGCGAGAGTTATTGAGGTTACCTCGGGTATCTTTTCTTTTATAAGCTGTGTGTCCTGCATGGTAAAGTAATCTCTTGCTTCTATAGTTTTGCCTTTTGATTTTATACTAATATTTATTACGTTTGTGCCTATGCTTTCAAATTCACCAGTGATGGCCTTTTTACCGCCTTCACCTATAGATACAATTGTAATTACTGAGGAAATGCCTATAATAATTCCCAGCATAGTAAGGAAAGAACGCATTTTGTTTGCCATTACGCTTTGAAGGGCTGATTTAAAGCTTTCCATAATACTCATTAAGCATTCCCTCCATTAATTATTCTATTTTCATTTATTTTATCAGATACTAATATTCCATCTCGAAACACAATGCTTCTTTTGGTATGTAAAGCAATGTCGGGTTCATGTGTAACCATTATGATTGTGGCGCCTTCATTGTTTAGATCTTCAAAAATAGCCATTATTTCTTCACTTGATTTTGTATCCAAATTGCCTGTAGGCTCATCTGCTAATATGATATCTGGATTGTTTACAAGAGCTCTTGCAATAGCTACTCTTTGCTTCTGACCTCCTGAAAGCTCATTGGGTCTATGATCCATTCTATCCTCTAGACCAACCTTCTTCAAGGCTGCCATAGCCGCTTTTATCCTTTCTGCATGATTTACACCTGCGTACATCATGGGAAGTTGCACATTATCTAAGGCTGTAAGTCGAGGTAGCAGATTAAAAGCTTGGAAGACAAAGCCTATCTTTTTATTTCGGATAATAGCAAGTTCACCATCATTCATGGTTGACACATCTTGCCCACCTAATACATATTTGCCCTCAGTTAATCTGTCCAAGCAGCCTAAGATGTTCATAAGAGTTGATTTACCTGAGCCAGATGCTCCCATAATAGATATATATTCCTCTTCTGCAACTTCAAAATTTACATCTTTTAAAGCTTCTACCTGTATCTTCCCTGTATCATATATCTTCTTTAGCCCTTCTATCTTAATAATCATTCTATTTTCCTCCTGTTGCTTTCACTTTGTCTCCTTCTTTTAATGCCACAGGAGGATTTTTGATGTAGGTTTCGTTTTCTTTTAGTCCTTCTATAACTTGTATATCAAAATCGGTCTCCATTCCTGTCTTGATATACCTTTTTACTGCTTTGTTTTTTTCTACTACATATATGAAGCTTTTACCTTCATTATCTTTTTCTAGAGCCTCGAAGCTTATAGCTATGGTTTCCTTTGCCTCTACAAGTATGATATCTACATCAGCCTCATATCCAGCCTTTATTTTGTCATCAGCATTGCTTATGGATACCTCAACCTTTATCTTGTTTTCCTGATTTGTACCTGTAAAGCTTATCTCAGCTGCTTCACCTATACTTGTGATAGTGCCCTCATAAGTTTTATCCAAGCCTTTAATTTTTACTTCGGCACGTTGACCTTGGTTTAGTTGGATTGCATCATATTGACTAACACTTACTTTAACCTTGTATTGTGATAGGTCATATATGGAGATTATGCTGTTTTCTTGAGTAGGATACTGGTTTTCCTTAATATTAAGCTTAACCACTTTACCATCAATACTTGCTTTTATTTCGTTGCTGCTAAGTTTGCTGTTTATATTCTCTACATCAGCCTTGGCACCTTCTAACTGCTTGCTTAGCTGTTCTACCTGATTACGTTGCTGGTTGATTTGTGATTTGTTATCAACACTGTAGTCAGAAAGATTGCTTTTTGCATTTTCTAGTTGAATCTCTGCAAGCTTTACTTGGTTTGCCATATCAGAAGCTGAATTAACGGATGCTTCATATTCCTGTGAAGATATAATTCCACTATCAAAAAGCACTTTGTTTTGATCTAGACTGGTTTTTGCATCTGCTTGATTTCTTTTAATGTTCTCTAGGTTTATTTGAGCTTGCTCTACTGCATTTTCTGTAGTTTTCTTACTACTCTTGCTTTTTACATTGATAAGATTGGTCAGATTACTTTTTGCCATATCCAGATTTAACTTAGTTACATCATAATTTGTCTGAGCCTTCTGAAGTTGATATGTAAGGTCAGTATTATCTATCTTGGCTATTATATCACCTACTTTTACCTGCTGACCTTCGGATACCAGTATGTCTGTGACCTTTTGAACTGTACTTATCATTATGTCTTCTTTATTATTTGCTTCAATATTTCCTGTTACTGCTATAGACTGAATTAAGTCCTTCTTAGTTGACGTTGCAAGGTCTACTGCCTTGACACTGTCTCTGCTTGCTATAGCTACTCTTGCAATTGTAAATATAAGAGCAAGGGAAACTATAGTTGCAATTATGATAAAGTTCTTTTTGTTTTTCACTTAAAATCCCCCTAAAAATAAAATCTTTTTTATTATATTAATTATGACATAAATTATACGAAAAATATCATTAAAAGTTTTATAAACAGAAGAATATATATCACTAAATATAAATTGAAAGTATGAAATAAGCTTAGTTTGCATGGGGTTTGATTATAGTATAAAATGTTAATAAGAAGATATTTTGGAGGGGTTGTTTTTGAGAAAGCTTACCTTTGAGAGAGCTATTTTAATTGTGCTGATAGCAATCATATTTATATCAACAACTGAAATAAGAGAAAAGTTTATAGATAGATATCGTAACAAGGACATATCTTATAGTGAAGAAACGCAATCAGGCAAAAACCAGGGATTTCCTACTATGTTTCTTACAGCGGATAAGTTGTACAATGAAGGCAACTATGAAGCTGCTATAAATGAATACCTTACATTGACATTAAACACTGTCTTAAGTATTGAGCAGAAATCTCGAGCGAACTTCAGATTAGGTATTTGTCAATACAATCTGAAAAGTTATAAACTAGCATTTGATAGTTTTGTTAAGGCATCAAGCTTCAACCCAAGTGACTCTATAATATATAATAACGCAGCAGTAAGTGCATATAATGCAAAGGATATTGAAAGTGCAATAGAGTATCAGACTAAGGCTTTGGAAATACTTCCTGCTGTTGAGTATTATTATAATCTTGCAAGGATGTATGAAGATGATGAACAATATGAGCTAGCGGTCATTAACTATCTCACGGTAGCAAAAGCGGAACAAAACTTAACTGAAACTGATAAGATTGATCCTGTACGTATAAAGGAGAAGATTGCAAGATTAATGCCAAATAGTCAAAGTCCAGTAGTCAGTAATGTGCTTAGAGTATATAAGCTTAAAAATACTATGGATAAGGTATTGACTGTCGGTGAAAATGAGATGCAGCTTAAACAAGGGGATTTTATAGTTAAGGTTGAAAATCAGAAGTTAACAAAGAACATAATTGCTGAATATGATAGAAAAAAATATGATCCATATAATTTAATTACAGAAATGTTATGGACAATATACAGAGATGGTAAACAAATTTATAAAAGAAGTAGTGATAAAATCAGCCTCAATACTGCTCAGGGTGGTAATTATGAGGTAAAGTTAAATATCAAATATAATGGAAACAAAGAGAACATATCTAGCAAGATAGTGAGAATAAATAATAATGAAAGCACTATAGATATAGGAAAGCAAGATGAAATAACTGTAAAACCGCCAATTAGCGTAAATACAAGAACCTATGAGTATGCAGTATATGAGCAGTTGTTTGAAAACAATTTTGATATAAAAAATAATGGTTATACTGATAGATTTAATGTGGTATGGGGTAAAGATGTAAGAGTAGAAACTCAACCAAATAAAAAACTTGCGATGGATAAAGTAACATCGCTCATAGTGGATAATCAATCTAACACCGATGCAGGTCTGTGGATAAATCTAGATTCTCTGCTTAAAGAAGAAACTATTAAGGGAAAGACTATTAATATAAGTTTTTATGCAAGAGCGATTACTGATAATGCTGATTTGAATATAAGTGTAAGAGTAAAATCAAATAATATGATAGCAACTACTCCTAAAAAGTTTTCTTTAGCGTTTCAATTTGAACAAAAATCAATAAGTATATATATTCCTGAAGATGCAAGCGGCTTTACATTAAGTATAAAAACAAATTCGTTAGAGAAATTTAATATTGATAGATTTGTAATTGTTGATTAAAAAGAAATTTTTTATAACTCCAAAGGAGATTTAGTGCGATTATTGTAAGGTATTCTAGAATTATTCTGATTCAGACGTTTTCAATTAGATATATGAAAGCAAAGCACTGCGATTCATATAAATGTATTTAAGAAAAAAGGGACTGTACCCAAAATGACTTTAAAAAGTCATTTTGGGACAGTCCCTTTTATGTGTTAACTTATTATTCGTTTACTACTGTAACCTTTATACCAGTTGTGAATGTTGCTGCCTTATTGCTAGATGCATCTTTAATATAAGTTATAGCATCGTTGGTCTTAACTTTATAGTCGCCAGTACCTGCTGTAACTGTTACTTCTAAGCTAGAACCGTTTACTACTGTTGTGTAGCCAATACCAGCTACTAGAGCAGTCTCTGTGCCATCAGCAGCAACCTTAACAATTACTAAATCTTGTGCCATTAAGCCAGCAAGAGCTGCATTTGTGTTAAGTGCTTCTGTGAAGTTGATTTGGAACTTATTGTTGTTTAAAGCTGTTCCCATATCAACTACTGCTTCATTAACTGTAGTTGTAGTTGTGTTATCAGCGATTAGTTTTGGTGCTCTAGCATCAACTATAACTCCTGAATAATCTGCTAATCCCATCTTAACGCCAGTTTCTGATACTAGTATATTAGCTACTACATCAAAGTTAGCTATTATAGCAGATGTATCAGTTGAAGATGTTTTATTAACATCATTTAATGTAGCCTTAATAACTGTTTCGTTATCATCATTTACTAACCAGCTGTCTATAGCTGCTATTTCTCTTACGTTAACGCCTGTTCCTGCTGTGAAGCCAGAAGCAAGTACAACCTTTAGTGGTTTATTAACTGTAATAGTAATTTTGTTTAAATCTGTTTGTGCAACCTCTGTTACTGCTGGAGCAACTTCTGGACCAACAGCTTCAATGTATGAAAGTGATATCATAGTATTTCCTGTAAGGTCAGCTACTCTACCAATTGTTAGGTTTACACCTACAACTGCTTGAGCATTGAATGTTGCATTTTCTGGTATAGAAATCTTTACAACCTTACCACTTGTTCCGAACATTTCTAATGTTGTATCGTCTGGTAATGCTGCAGTACCCAATAGGTAATTGCCAGCTTCAAGTACTGAATATTGACCTGTTACAGCCATCTTCTCACCATATGTTACATAAATGATATCAGTACCATTAGCTACTGTGCTTTCTACTGCTGTGATTACTACATCACCAGCATTTGTTGCTGGGTCTATTGGAGTCTTATCAGTGATAGTAAATGCTAATGTTACTGCTATCATTGCATTTGCTGCCAATGATGTATCTTCCATGCCATTAATATCAACTGTATAGTTTCCACCTGTTAGTTTGCTGTCAAATACTACTGTAACCTTCTTATCAGCTGTTACATAGGTTGGTGTAAAGCCAGTTGTTACTTTAACGCCATCAACATCTTTGAATGTATAGTTTGAAGCATCATTTGCTTCAGTTGCATCTATAGCTTCTGTGAAGAATATATCTATTGTCTTTTCATCAACTATCTTAGTTTCTTTAATTGCTGGAGCTGTTGTATCAGCTGCTACTGTTACAGCAACTAATTGGTTAGCTTCAAGCTTGTTGCCCCATTCATCAGCTATTGCTACGCCTGCACTACCCTTAGCTTTTATAGCAAGGTTTGTAGTTCCTGCTGGAATTGGATAAGTGGTGAATGTTAATGTAAAAGTCTTGTTGTCAGCACTCTTAACTACTAAGTCAGGAGTCCATGCGCTAAATGTGTGATAGAAATAATCTTCGTACGCACCACCAACATTTGTAGCATCAAGTATTACTGGCTTGTTAAATTCTACAACTACTGATGTTTGAGTAACTTCTTTGATTGTAGCCACTGGAACTGTAACATCCTTAGTGTATGCAAGTGTTTTTGTTGTTGTATCAATTGAGAATCCTGCATAATCCTTAAAGCTTTCAACCTTAACTTCATAGTTTCCTTCTGGAAGTGATGAAGCTGAAAGTGTTATTGTTGAAATATTAGTTCCATCTGCTGCTGGAACTGTAACACCATAGATACCATTGTTAATCTTTACAGTACCTGCAGTCATTATTGGTTCGCTGAAAGTTAATTCTACTTTATTTGGTCCAACTAATTTCATACCAGTTACTGTAGGTATAGCATTATCAAATATTCTTAAAGCATTTGTGTATTCTACCATAGCTACACCAGCTACATCCGCTACATTGCTAACTACTAATTCATAGTTCGCTGGTTGTGCTGTTGCTGGAGTTGCAACTGTAACTGTAACTGTCATATTATCATTTGCTAATGATACAGCGCCTGCATCTGCTCCGTCGATTGTAAAGTTAGCAACTACTACTGTATCTTCATCAACAGCTTTGTTAAACTTAACAACTAATTCCCTTACGTTTGTAGCAGTTACTGATTCAACTGCTAATGTTGTTGGAGCTACTGCATAAACGCCAGCTGCTATTGCTGCTTGAACGTTAATTATGCTAGCTTCAACAAGTGATGCTGCAAGAGTTTTTGTTGAACCCTTTACGTTAACCTTTAAAGCTTCAATTGTAGCTATTGCTAAATCATTAACTGTATAGTTAGTAACTGTAGCAACCTTCTTTAAACCCTTTGATGCAGCAAATTCAATTACGTTAGCATATGTGAATTCACCGATTACTGTAGCTGTGTTTTGTTTGTAACCAAGAGTTTCAAGCATAACCTTGTAATAATCTTGAGCCTTTAAAGCGCTGTTTGGATCAAATTTACCTTGATCACCAACCCATCCAAGTTCTGGATTGCTCTTTAAATAACCAAGTATAGCTCTGCCGCCTGCCCATGGAACTAGGTTAGCATCTGCAAAGTTTTCTGTGCCTGTGTAAGCTAGAGCTTCATCTTCAAGACCCTTAAGTCTTAAAAATATTATAGCTGATTGTAATCTTGATGGGGTACTAACAATATAATCAGCAGTAACACCAGCTGAAGTATCACCCTTTAGCATGCCTAGTGTTGCACATGCTTGTGCATCAGCGCTAATTGTTCCTTCTGCAAATGCTGCTGTGAACGTTGAGAACACAAGCACAAATGAAAGGACTACTGCAAGTAGTTTCTTACTCATATTAGTTTTTCCTCCTCGTTTTTTTTAATTCATTGTGATTTTCTAGAAAATGGTTTCATGGTTAGTTAGATAATTTAGTTTCTAATCAATTTATCTACGTTCCTATGGTGGCCACCATATCGAAATAGGTAGTAAAAATTGATTATTTGCTATTGCTTGTTTACATAATTCTACACAGTTTTCAGTATTCCTTCCAACGTAACAATACTGTAAACATCTGTAATGTGTGTGTAATAATTGTATGTCACGTGCACATTATGTAAACAACTTGATGCATGTTTTATTATATTAGAAATTATACGTAAATGAAAGTATCTATATTTTGAAATACATGAAAAATATTACATTTAACATATCTGTAGTTATAACTTCAAACGAAATATTTCAATAATTTGTGAACATATTATGAAAAATTTCGTCTTAATCTATGTATTTCTAAAAATATTTATCATCCACAAAATCAGTAAAAACATTTGCCTTATGTAATCGGCAATATATTTTTGAAAATATATAAATCACTGAAAATGTGTAAACATTTACAGAAAGGAGGAAAAGAATAGATTATACAGAATATAGTAATGACAATGTACAGATTATAAGGAGGAGAAAATGAAAAATATAAAAAGAAAAATAAGTTTGTTGTTGGTTGCGGTTATGATTTTGTCGTCCGTAAGCATGGTGTTTGCAGATACTAATAATATGAAGTTCACAGATATAAGTAACAGCTGGGCAAAACAATACATTACTAATGTATATAATAAAGGCTTGATGAATGGATTTTCTGAAACAACATTTAAACCTCAAGGAAATGTTACCAACTTCCAAGTTCTGATAGCTATAGCAAGAATGACTAAGGCAAAAGACAAGTATGATCTTGTTGCTTTAACTGAAAAGTATAAGGATAATTTAGATAATGTACCCAGCTATGCAAAACAAGAAATTGCTTATTGTTTAGAAGCAGGAATTGTTACAGCTCAGGATGTAAGTGCTTTAGCTAACACCACATCAGCAACAAAGCAAATTGCATGCAGATATCTAGCCAAAGCATTAGGTTCAGTCTATGATCCTGATAAGCCTATAGTATTTCTTGGATTTACTGATGCAATGTATGTAAATAAGGAAAATAAATCCTATATAAAGGATCTTATAGATTTAGAAATTATAGACGGAATAGGTGACGTTAACGGTAAGTTTAATCCTGATAGTACACTTACACGAGATGTATTTGCAAAGATGCTTGATATAACAAGTGATAAATACGAAGCAGCACAACCAACAACACCGCCAGTTGTTATAAATCCAACACCACCACCTGTTGTTACAAACCCAACAACGCCTGTTTTAGAGACTCCAAATTATACAGGTACAGTAGATCAAGTAATAATTGAGTATGGAGTAATGGTATTTCAAATAAAGGGCGCAAACAATATAATAACCAAAAAAGACTTAACTGTAGCTAACGATATAAAATGTGTAATAGATGGAGTAGAAAGCGCTAGCTATTGGAAAGTCAAAAACGGAGATAAAGTATTTATATACCTTAATAAGGATGGAAAGATATCAAAGCTTATAGTTGACAGCAAAATAAAGAAGCTTTCAGGTACTATAGAGAACGTTCTTATTACTGATAAATTAGAGCTTCACATAAAGCTTCAGAGTGGTGAGACAAAGACCTATTACATAACTGATAAAACAAAAATAACTAAAAACAAGAGTATAGTAAAATATGACTATTTAAAGGCTGGAGATAACGTTGCTATAACAGTGGAAGATATATATGTAAGCGAAATCAATGCAGACAGCACCATTGTAAATGACACTGGAATAATCGAGTCAATCATCTATACAAAAACAGCTGCACCAAGGATAACCATGTTTGACAGCGAAGGTAATAAGAAAGAATACTTTATAAGAAAAGATTTAAATACACAAAATATATTAATAGCTGGTAAAAGTTCTACGGTTTATGACTTAAGACCAGGTATGAATGTAAAGGTTGAGCTTGAAAGTGATGAAATCGTAAAGCTTGTTACTACAAAAACTGAAACTAACGACAAGTTTGACGGTACTATAAAGTACATAAATACAACTCTAAAAATAGTTACTATGACTCAATATGATAGCAGTCAGCAAAAAGAAATAGAGAAGCAAGTATTACTTGGCAGTGCTGAAATAACAAACCTAGGACTTGATAAGCTTACTTTGACTCATTTAAGAGTAGGAGATCGGATTACAGTCTTTGGAACAGAGGATATAGATAAAATCAATGCTACCCTTATAATACTAAACAATTAAGGAATACTAAAGCAGTAGCATGTGCCAGAGATGTGTGGCATGTGCTACTGCTTTTTGTGAATGATAAAGCTTTTTGCAACATATATATATAAAAAGAATATATATATTAGTAAGTGCAGGTCTTTGTGCTTGACCAATGGTACATATTGAAGCTTTGGAGGATTTAAATGGATTATTTAGAAATATATAAGCAATGGCTAACAAAGGACATTTTTGATCAATCCACAAAAGACGAGTTGAAAAGCATAGCAGATAATACTAAGGAAATTGAGGATAGATTTTATAAGGACTTGGAGTTCGGTACAGGAGGTTTAAGGGGAATTATAGGAGCTGGCACAAATAGAATTAACAAATATACTATTGGGAGAGCTACACAGGGCTTGGCTAACTATATAAATAAGAAGGGCATCAAGACTCCAAGTGCTGTAATAGCCTATGACTCCAGAAGATTCTCAAAGGAGCTTGCAGCAGAAGCGGCATCGGTTTCTGAATGCAAACAATATAAAGGTTTATCTTTTCGAGGAGCTGCGTCCTACTCCTGAGCTTTCTTTTGCAGTAAGACAGCTTCAAGCTACTGCAGGCATAGTTATTACAGCCAGTCACAACCCAGCGGAGTATAACGGATATAAGGTTTATTGGAGCGATGGAGGACAGATAGTATATCCTGTAGCAGAGGAGCTTACGAAAGAAGTAAACTCTATTATGGACTATGAGGCTATAAAGGCTATGAAGCCTGAGCTTGCCCAAAAAAAGGGACTGCTTCAGTTCATAGGCAAAGATATTGATAACATCTATACAGAAAAAGTAAAAAGCATAACCTTAAATCCTTCTGCCGCAAGCTCTCAAGGGCAAAAATTATGTATAGTATATACGCCAATACACGGCACTGGGAATATACCTGTGAGGAGGGTACTATCAGAAATGGGCTACGCAAACGTTGCTGTAGTGCCAGAGCAGGAATTGCCGGACAGCAATTTCGCTACAGTTAAATATCCCAACCCTGAGGAACATGAAGCCTTTCTTCTTGCCATAAAGCTTGCAGAGGAGAAGAATGCTGATGTTATAATAGGTACAGACCCTGACTGCGATAGGGTAGGAGTTGTAGGGAGAGATAATAATGGAAAATATGTAGTATTTACAGGCAACCAAACAGGAGCCCTGTTGATAGACTATATTTTATCCTCTCTTAAGGAACAGGGAAGACTAAACAAAAAGAGTACAATAATAAATACAGTGGTCACAGGCAAACTGGGAGAGAAAATAGCTAAGAGCTATGGAGTGCCTGTCATTTCCGTGCTTACAGGTTTTAAGTATATAGGTGAAAAGATAAAGGAATTTAAGGAAGCAGGAGATCGTGAGTTTATTTTTGGCTATGAAGAAAGCTATGGATATCTTGCAGGAGATTTTGTAAGAGATAAGGATGCAGTCATAGCCTCTATGCTAATCTGCGAGATGGCAGCATGGTACAAAAGCAGAGGACTTAGCCTATACGAGGGTCTTATTAAGCTATTTGAAAAATACGGATATTATAAGGAAAGTCTTATAAACATAGTCTTTCAAGGGAAGATTGGTTTTGACAATATGCACCGACTTATCGACAGACTCAGGAGTAATGTACCTGAAATGATTAACGGTATAAAGGTGAGGGAATCGCGTGACTACATGAATTACCAGGGCTCAATCAGGCTTCCAAAGGAGAATTTACTCCAATTCATAATGGAGGACAGCTCGTGGTTTGCCATAAGACCTTCGGGCACTGAGCCAAAGCTCAAGATTTACCTTGCAGTGATAGGTAACAGTTCTGAGGATGCGGATAAAAAGCTCCAAATGCTTACAAGTTATATAGAGAATATGGTAAAATTAAATACAATTATATGATATAATCTAAGGGTTGAAGGAACACTTCAACCTGAGTTATATAATAAAAAAACAGATATTAGGAGGAAAATTCATGGAAAAAGTAACAATCAGACTTAGAATGAGTGCTCACGATGCACATTATGGTGGAAACCTTGTAGATGGAGCAAGAATGCTAGGACTTTTCGGAGACGTAGCTACAGAGCTTTTAATAAGAAATGACGGAGACGAAGGACTTTTCTGTGCCTATGACAATGTCGAATTTCTTGCACCTGTATTTGCTGGAGATTACATAGAAGCAATAGGGGAAATCTCAAAGATAGGAAATACCTCAAGGAAAATGACCTTTGAAGCAAGAAAGGTAGTACAAGCAAGACCTGACATCAATGATTCCGCCGCAGAAGTACTAGAAACTCCAGTAGTAGTATGCAGAGCCAGCGGTACCTGTGTAGTACCAAAAGACAAGCAGAGAAAGTAATAGAGTAAGGAGGCAATATCATGGACAAACTTATAATTACCGCCTGTCTTACAGGTGCAGAGGTAACCAGAGAGCAGCAGCCAAACCTTCCCATAACACCCGATGAGATAGCAGAAGCAGCATATGAGGCATGGAAAGCAGGAGCATCTATAGCTCATGTACATGCGAGAAAGCGCTGACGGTACACCTACTCAAGATAAGGAAGTATATAGAGAAATAAAAGAAAAAATTGCAGCAAAATGCGATATCATATTTCAGCCTTCCACTGGCGGTGCAGTATGGCACTCAAAAGAAGAAAGAGTACAGCCTGTGCATCTAAAGCCTGAGATGGCATCCCTAAGTACTGGGACATGCAACTTTGGTCCTGATGTATTTATGAACTCAGAAGAATATATGGAAGACCTTCGCAAAGATAATGCAGGAAAACGGTGTGAAGCCTGAAGTAGAAGTATTTGAAAAAGGCATGATAGATAATGCAATGAAGTTAGTAAAAAAAGGCTTGCTTAAGCTGCCTATACACTTTGATTTTGTACTTGGGTGTACCTGGAGCTATGCCAGGGGAAGCTAGAGACTTGATATATCTAGTATCTAGCATATCCACAGGATTGCACTTGGACTGCTGCAGGTATCGGAAGGTATGAGCTTCCACTGGCAACAATGGCAATAGTAATGGGTGGACATGTAAGAGTAGGCTTTGAGGATAATATATATTATCAAAGGGTGTAGTAGCAATTCAAATGCACAGCTGGTAGAGAGAATCGCAAGAATCTCAAGAGAATGTGGTAGAGAGGTCGCGAATCCAAGTGAAGCAAGGAAGATACTGGGTATAACAAAGTAAATCAATGAGGGCGGGCATAGACCTGCCCTCATATTTTGTATATTCATGATGTAATTTGCGATAACTATATTGAAAAACATTTACTTACAATAAGAGGATTTTTCTGTGTAATGTAGAAATATTATATATATCTGGGGGGAATAAGAATAATGGAGGTGACACTATGCTTTTTGATACAAATATCGGCGTAGCTGTTAGATGTACAGATTGTGGTAAGCTGATAACAAAGGAAATCTCTCTTTTTAACCTATCAAAAAGTGGTGTAAATGAAGTACAGTGTAGCTGCGACAGAGTAATTCTTACGATTAAGAGCACCAACTGCAAAAACTTCCGTGTGTACATACCTTGTATAGTTTGTGAGAAGGATCATCTATATATGTTTGATTCTAGACAAGCCTTATTAAACAAAGTGAAGATACTTTCATGTCCAGCAAGTCAGATGGATATAGCCTTTGTAGGTAACAAGACAATGGTAGAGGAAGTTGCACAGAAGAACGAGAAAGATTTGCAGGAGCTTATAAAAGTATTAGAATTGTAAATGTTATTTATTGTGGCATGAGCTTCAATACTCATGCCGTTTTAATTATATATTATTGTATTATATTTTAAAAACTGGAAATAATTCAATATAGGGGTGATTGTTAGTTGAATGAATTAATGGAAAAAAGCATGAACGATTTGAGAGAAATGGCAAAAGGCATGGGGATAAAAAGTAGTTATAAATATAAAAAAGAAGAATTAGTAAAAGAAATATTAAATACAATACAAAAGGCAAAATTGAGCAAGGAATTGTAAAAGAAGAGGTAGTTCAAGCTGATACAAAGGAAACGCAGCAGTCAGATGAAGCAAAAGTAGAAGAACAAAAAGTAGAAGAACAAAAAGTAGAAGAACGAAAACCTTTAAGCGCAGTGGAGAAAAAGTTCTTTGAAAGCAAGGATGTAGAAAGAGGCGGAAGAGCAGACGGAATATTAGAAATACTTGCCTGATGGCTTTGGTTTTCTAAGGTCTGACAATTACCAATCAGGAGATAGAGATATATATATATCTCCATCACAGATAAGACGATTTAACCTTCGGACAGGAGACAAAGTAACTGGAATCACAAGAGCCCCTAAGGAAGGGGAAAAGTTCCAAGCACTTCTTTATGTACAGGGCGTAAATGGCGACAATCCAGAAACCGTAATAAGACGACCATATTTCGAAGATCTCACACCTATTTATCCCATATCAACAGTTGATTTTAGAGACAGAGCCTAAGGAGTTATCAACTAGGCTTATTGACTTACTTGCACCAATAGGTTATGGACAGAGAGGTATGATTGTATCACCTCCAAAGGCAGGTAAAACAATTCTTTTAAAAAAAATCGCCAACAGCATTACAACAAATTATCCCGAAGTAGAACTGATAGTTTTGTTGATTGATGAAAGACCTGAAGAAGTTACTGACATGAAACGCTCCATAAAAGGAGATGTTATATATTCCACCTTTGATGAGATGCCTGAGAATCATTGCAAGGTAGCTGAAATAGTGCTTGAAAGAGCTAAGAGACTAGTAGAGCAAAAAAAGGATGTAGTAATACTGCTTGACAGTATTACTAGACTTGCCAGAGCCTACAATCTTACCATTGCACCTACAGGCCGCACACTGTCAGGAGGTTTAGATCCAGGAGCTTTATATAGACCAAAGAAGTTTTTTGGTGCTGCTAGAAAAATTGAAGAAGGCGGCAGCTTGACAATACTTGCTACAGCCTTGGTTGATACAGGCAGCAGAATGGATGACGTTATATTTGAAGAATTCAAGGGTACTGGAAATATGGAAGTACATCTAGACAGAAAACTATCAGAGAAGAGAATTTTCCCTGCAATAGATATGAATAGATCAGGCACAAGAAGAGAAGAAATGCTATTGACTCCCGAAGGTTACGAAGCTGTATTATCTATCCGAAAAGCTTTCAGCAGCGGCTCCAATTCTGAAGTTACTGAGTACCTAATCAACAAGATTATTGCCATAAAGACAAATGAAGAATTTATAGAATTTATTAGGCATGCTAACTTTTAAATAAAAAACAATTGCAAACCAACAAATTCTATGATACAATCCTGAGTTTGACACTTCGCGAATATAAAAAGCCTGTAGTTCCTTGATAATAAAGGAGTTACAGGCTTTGATGTTGTTGCAAAAAGTGCGTAATGTTTTCTATTTTTTTGTTTCTCTAAAAATTTTTTTCATCTGATTTGTATTTATAATTTCATAATCTGTGTGGAAGCCAAATGCTTCATGTAACGAATCGGTGAAATCAGTTCTAGTGTATGTTGGTGTATAGCCCTCTCCTTTCACTTCAAGAAAATTCATATCTTTTAATCCTGCAATAATTTCGTGACATGTATATTTTTCATTAAGTCTCTTTTCAAGCAGTCTATAAATAATTAATGAAATGAAGCAAGTAGTAAAATGTGCTTCTATTCGGTCATCATTGCTTAAGTACACAGGTCTAGCTTTGAATTCGCTTTTCATAATTCTAAAGCATTCTTCTATTTCCCATCTCCTATGATTTATCTTGATTATTTCAGATACATCATCTTCAAGGTTTGTACAAACTCCATAAAAACCATCAAAAGCTTCTTCTTTCTCGATTAGAGCAGAATCAATGCTGTATATCTCTTTTTCTGCGACTTCACCATCAGGAGTACAGCTTGTTTTATGAATAAACCTTTTGTAATCGTTAGCGTTGCATTTCTTGATTTTTGTTGGATTTGTATATATAACCTTTTGAGCACGTTCTATTTGAGAGTTACGGATTTTACGCTGATAATCCATGTATTTGATAGAATAAGTTACAATCAATCTTTGTTCAAAACCATTTTCTTTGATCCAGCGTTCCTTAAAAAAGACTTTTGCTCGTATTTTTGATTTATCTTCAGGAGTAGCTTTATCTATCATTTCATCAAGCTTAGAAATGTTATAGGTTTTTTCGCTTCCAGGGAGTTTCCAACCATCGGAAGCAAGAGCCCATTTTTTAAGGTGTTCTTTGAATTTTTTAATAGATTGCGTGGTGATAAAAGCCCTACCATCTTTGTCGTTAAACTTTCGATTGTCTTCAGAAGCCAGCCCTGCATCTGTGCAGACGATAAATTTAGAAAGCTCAAAGTCAGAAATTATTTTCTTTTCTAAAGGCTTTAAAGTCAGCTGCTCATTCATATTCCCCCTATTAATACTAAATGCAAGCGGTATACCGTCACCGTCCATAAATAAACCCATTTGGGTAATTGGGTTTGGTTTGTGTTCTTTTGACGGACCATACTGTTTTTTGCCATCCTCCTGCTCTATTTCGAAAAAGTAATTGGTGCAATCATAGAAAAGAACACCTGTATTTCTTTTGGAAACCTTCAAGCTGTTTTTATACAAAGAGGATTGAATAAAATCTGTTTCTTTAGCAAGAACTTCAAGAGCTCTGTATATTTGATGTAAATCAAAATTCGGCGGCTCTATAAACTTTTTAGAAAGCTCATAGGTTGCAAGCTTGGAAGAAGGGTAAATAACTCTTCCGTAGATTAATCTAGAAAGTATTGAATCTAAGTCAAATTCAAATTTATATTTTCGGGAAATTTCCTTACATATCTTATCCAATCTGAGTTCATGGTATATTTTTTGCAAAAATAGATACCCGCCGTTAAAAGAACGCTGTTCGTCTTTCAAAATAATTTTAGACTGCTCGAAAGGAACAAGTATTTTTCGTGTTTGTTCCTTTTCTTTTTCATTTAAATTTCTAATATATTCTCTAGCCCACTCATATGGATCTGCACCACTAAGTTTTTCTCTGAGTTCGATTTCGGTTCCAAGTTTTTCTACAATCTTGGACGAATTTGATTGAGTCTTGCTATTATAAACAGATTTGATTACATAAAGTGAAGCTGCATTTTTAGATTTGGTTACCTTAAGTCTCATTTAGAATCGCCTCCTCATCCTTATATTATATCACATTGCGATAAAGTACGCAATACTTAAATAAAAAAATTGACATAAAAATAAGCCTATATCAAGGCTTTAATGGATTTTTTTTCTATTCAACTGTCAAAGACCCGAATTTATTAGGCATGCTAACTTTTAAATAAAAAACAATTGCAAACCAACAAATTCTATGATACAATTATAAAGGTTTCAATTGATTAAACTGAATAAATGTGCATTTAGAAATAAAATAGTAAGAATAAATATGTAATATGACAATCCGCAAAAATTGAGGCATTGTCGTTTTAGCTATACATATGCTAAACAGAAAGAGGTGAATAAGATGAAACAAGGAATTCATCCAAATTATGGCAAAGCTGTGATAAGATGTGCTTGTGGAGAAGCAATTGAGACTGGTTCTATTAAACCAGAAATAAAAGTTGAAGTTTGCTCCAAGTGCCATCCTTTCTTCACAGGAAAACAAAAACTTCTTGATACAGGTGGTCGTGTTGACAGATTCAGGAAGAGATACAATCTAGAAAAGAAGGAAGACTAATAATTGAGGTTAAAGCTAATTGCTTTAGCCTTTATTTATATAATTTTATCTAATTTTACATTTTAAAATAAATGAGGGGGAAGGGAAATGTACGGTCCCAAAGATCATGGCTGGATTGAAGTAATTGTTGGATCTATGTTTAGCGGTAAGAGTGAGGAGTTAATAAGAAGAATCAACAGAGCGAGAATTGCTAAGCAAAAGGTGCAGGTTTTTAAGCATAGTATTGATGACAGATATTCCATTGACCAAGTTGTATCACATGATGGAGCCAAAGCCGAAGCAATTAGAGTTACTAAGGCAAAAGATGTGCTTAAGTATTTGGATAAAGAAGCTTTTGTAATCTCAATTGATGAGGTTCAGTTCTTTGACCAAGAAATTGTTGATGTATGTGTAAAACTGGCAGATCAAGGGAAGAGAGTAATTGTAGCTGGATTGGATCAGGATTTTAGAGGAGAACCCTTCGGACCACACCTGCATTAATGGCGGTGGCTGAGTTTGTAGATAAGATGCAAGCAATTTGCATGATCTGTGGAAATCCTGCAACACGCACCCAAAGACTGATAGATGGAAGACCTGCTTTATATGATGACCCAGTTATACTGGTTGGGGCAAAGGAAAGCTATGAAGCTAGGTGCAGGAAATGTCATGAGGTTCCGGGTAAGGACAAGCTATAAGCAACTTTGTATATAAAAGCCTTTCTGAAAAACATCAGAAGGGCTTGCTTTGTATTAATAATAAAAATACGACTAATATTGAAAAATTCCAAAAAGAAGGATATACTGAAATATATATATAGAAATGCTGCTTGAAATTAGAAATCAAGTAATGCAATGGAAAGTGAAAGGTAAGAGGATGAATATATTAAATATTGAGAAGAAATTTACGCCAAAGTCCGTTGGAGGACAGGCAGTTATTGAAGGCGTTATGATGAAGGGTGTTAAAAATATTGCAATAGCAGTAAGAAAACCCGATGGAGAAATAACGGTAAAAAAGCAGGATTTAAAGTTAAATAGAAGTAAAATAAACAAAATACCTATACTAAGAGGGGTATTTGCTTTTATTGACTCCATGTTTCAGGGAGTGCAATCACTTATGTTTTCAGCAGAATTTTTTGAAGAAGAACCAGAAAAAAAGGATAAAAAACCAAACATTTTTGAAAGATTTTTGGAAGCTAATTATATTTGGATATCTGTTGTTTTATCTCTTGCTTTTACAGTGTTACTATTTATACTACTTCCTACCGTGCTAGTAGATTATTTCGGACGCTTCATAAAAAGCACAATAATGTTAAATCTTTTAGAAGGGGTTGTGCGTATAGCGATATTTGTAATGTACATTGTATTAATCTCTAGGATGAAGGATATTAAAAGAGTATTTGAATATCATGGTGCAGAGCATAAAACTATATTTTGTTATGAGCATGGTGAAGAGTTGATTGTGGAGAATGTAAGAAAGCATGGAAGGCTGCATCCTAGATGTGGTACTAGCTTCTTGTTTATTGTAATGATTGTAAGTATATTAATGTTTTCGATGTTTGAATGGTCGAACCTTTTTTATAGAATAGTTATAAGACTTCTGATGCTTCCAGTGGTAGCTGGTATATCTTATGAAATAATAAAATGGGCAGGCAGAAGCCAAAGCAAGCTTGCACGCATATTGTCAACACCTGGTATGTGGATGCAGAAGATTACTACCAGTGAGCCTGATGATCAGCAGATGGAAGTGGCAATTGCAGCTCTGAAAAATGTTTTAGTAGAGGATTCAGAGGCGGACAATTGGTAGGCTCCACTATTAAGACTGTGCTACAGTCGGCGGTAAAAAGCTTCAAAGAATGTGGAAACAAAAGTCCGATACTCGATGCAGAACTGCTTTTAATACATGCGTATGGGCTAAATGATATAAATATGAATAAAATTAAGCTAACTACAAATTGTAATGATGAAGTTCCGCAAAGTGTACACAACACATATACTGATTTTGTGCAGCAGAGAGTAGAGGGTAAGCCTGTACAATATATAACTAAGGTTCAGGAGTTCATGGGACTAGAGCTTTCTATATCACCGGGGGTACTGATTCCAAGGGGTGATACCGAGATAATAGTAGAAAAACTTCTGGAGCTTGTTGATAAGGATAGTACTATTAGTATTGTGGATATGTGCACAGGTTCTGGAGCTATTGCTTTAAGCTTGGCTCACTATTTACATAATGCCAAGGCTATTGCGGTGGATATATCGGATGTTGCACTAAGCTGTTGCAGACAGAATATTGCAAAGCTTAAACTGCAAGACAGAGTTGAAGCTGTAAAAAGCAATTTGTTTGAAAACTTGACAAGTAAAGCTTTTATAAATAATATAGATATGATTGTTTCAAATCCTCCATATATACCTACCGACGATATTACTGAGCTCTCAATAAGTGTAAGAGGATATGAGCCTAGTCTCGCATTGGACGGTGGTTTGGACGGACTGAATTTTTATAGGAAAATAAGTAGTCATGCCTCGACCTATTTAAGGAGTGGAGGAATACTTGCTTTTGAAATAGGCTACAATCAAGGACGAGATGTCATGAATATAATTAAGGAGAGCGGGAATTGGTATGATGTAGAATGTTATAAGGATTTAGCAGGTTTTGATAGATGCATAATTGCACATTATAAATAGAATTACTATGAAGAACAGGGAGTGATATTATGATAAATAAGCTTCAGGCTTTGGAAGATAAATATGAAGATTTAAGTCACAAGATAAGTGATCCTGATATAATCAGTGATCAAACTCAATGGCAAAAGCTTATGAAGGAACATGCAAACCTTGAGGATATTGTAAAAAAGTTTCATGATTACAAGAATACTCTGCAAGGTATAGAAGATTCCAAGGTAATGCTAAAGGATGACATAGACAAGGAATTTGAAGATATGGTGAAGCTGGAACTAGAAGAGCTTCAAAAAAATAAGGAATCCTTGGAGCAGGAGCTTAGGGTATTGCTATTGCCAAAGGACCCAAATGATGATAAGAACGTAATAGTTGAAATAAGAGGCGCAGCAGGCGGCGAGGAAGCGGCATTGTTTGCTGGAAATCTTTTCCGCATGTATACTAGATATGCAGAGAGACAAGGCTGGAAGATAGAGATGCTAAGCTCCAATGCAACTGATATTGGAGGCTATAAGGAAGTTATATTTGCCATAGAAGGTAAGGGCGCGTATAGCAAGCTAAAGTATGAGAGTGGCGCTCACAGAGTGCAGAGAGTACCTGATACAGAAGCAAGCGGAAGAATACACACATCAACTTCTACAGTAGCAGTGTTGCCTGAAGCAGAGGATGTTGAAGTAGAGATAAATGCCAATGATCTTAGGATTGACGTATTTAGATCTAGTGGTCACGGTGGACAAAGCGTTAACACCACAGACTCTGCGGTAAGAGTAACACATATACCAAGTGGTTTTGTGGTTTCATGCCAAGATGAAAAATCTCAGCTAAAGAACAAGGATAAGGCTATAAAAGTTCTAAAGTCCAGGTTACTTGAATTTGAAACAAAAAAACATAACGCAGAGATAGCCAACGATAGAAAGAGTCAAGTAGGTACAGGAGACAGAAGTGAAAGAATCAGAACCTACAACTTTCCACAAGGTAGAGTGACTGATCACAGAATAGGACTTACAATATATCAACTGGACTCCTTCATGGATGGAGACATAATAGAAATGATAGAGGCATTAAATACAAACGCGCAAGCTGAGAAGCTTACAAACGAGGGATTAAACTAGGATTAATGGGACACACAATAATTCTTCTATAAATGTTTTCTCTGAATATAATTAACAGAGAATAAACTAAATGTACCATTTATGGAGGTATTAATGTGAATAGACTTGCGGCAGTTACAATTATAGGTTTTTTATGTGGAATGGTCGGAACAGGTATGGGTGGCTTTTTCACAATGCTCCTTAAAAATCCCACCAAGCGGTTTATGTCGGTGCTTCTCGGCTTTACCAGTGGTATAATGCTCTCGGTTGTTTGCTTTGACCTTTTGCCTGAAGCCTTTAAGCTGGGTAGCGTATGGTTAAGCTTTGTGGGAATGGTAATTGGAGTAGGAATGATCCTATTTATAGATGAACTAATGCCTAGCGAGTTTTCTATTTCTAAAAATGCAAGAAAGGGAACAGATATATCATATGGCTTTATAAAAAGTGGTATTCTGTTAGGCATAGGCATAGCAATACATAATTTTCCAGAAGGATTAGCAGTAGGTTCAGGCTTTGCTGCTAACGATTCCTTAGGCTTGGGCTTAGCGATAGTAATAGGGCTACATGATATGCCAGAGGGAATTGCAATGGCAGCACCTCTTAGGATAGGAGGCATAAACAAGTTCAAGATACTTTTATATACTATTCTAGCAGGCATACCTATGGGAGTTGGCGCATTTTTAGGTGAGCTTGTAGGAGAATTATCTCCGATGTTCATATGCATATGTCTAAGCTTTGCGGCGGGCTCCATGCTATATATAACCTGTGGAGAGCTGATACCGAAGTCTCAAAGTGTATACAAAGGAAGAATATCCACTATAGGCATGCTTATTGGAGTAATGGTTGGAATATTTATATCAACCTCATTTTAACATGAAAACTGTCAGCAATTAGTACATGGTTACTATTGCTGACAGTTTTTATGTGTGTTATTATTAATTTGATTTATTATAATGTTTTAAATTTAGGATAAATGCAGAAACTTAATACAAGTCAAAGCAATATTAGGTTTACATATGATGGCAGGAGGAATTTTCTTGAACACTAAAATATACAAGCTTGATGAAAAAAATATTGACATGGACATAATTAAAGCAGCGGCTGATATTATTAGAAAAAATGGTACAGTAATATTTCCAACGGAAACTGTATATGGGCTTGGTGCAAATGGACTATCTTCCGAAGCTGCAAAATCAATATTTGCTGCAAAGGGTCGTCCCGCTGACAATCCATTGATAGTACATATCAGTTGTATAGATATGCTTTTATATGTTATAGGAGAGACCTTATCGGATAAAGCTAAACTACTGATAGAGAAGTTTTGGCCAGGTCCTCTTACATTGATTTTTAAAAAATCCTCAGTGATACCAATAGAGGTTACTGCTGGACTTGATACAGTTGCAGTTAGGATGCCTGATAATAAAATTGCTCTGGAGCTTATTAAGCAAAGCGGTTTACCTATTGCTGCACCTAGTGCAAATATTTCGGGCAAGCCGAGTCCCACAAAGTCAGAACACGTAATTGCCGATATGGATGGCAAGGTTGATGCCATACTTTGTGGAAGCAACAGTCGAATTGGATTAGAGTCCACAGTGCTGGATTTGTCTGGAGAAGTGCCGACAATACTAAGACCCGGAGGTATAACCTACGAAGAGCTAAGTGCGGTTTTAGGACAGGTTAAAATAGACAAGGGGTTAGTAGACAGCGAGACAGTACCAAAGGCTCCAGGAATGAAATACACCCACTATGCACCTGAAGCGGCTATGACTATAGTAAGGGGCGAGCTGGAAGCGGTTGCAAATACAATTTTGAAGCTGGCGACAGAGCAGAAGAGCAAAGGCAAAAAGGTAGGGATACTTGCCACTGATGAAACTAAGCACCACTACAAAGATGGTTTAGTAATATCCATGGGCAGCAGAGAAAATATGTATACTGCTGCGGCAAGGGTGTTTGACACCTTAAGAGAGTTTGATAAACAACAAGTTGATATAATATTTGCCGAAGCATTAAGTGAAGAAAGTATTGGCATGGCGGTCATGAACAGGCTTAAAAAAGCAGCAGGCTTTAATATAATTGAGGTGTAATAAATGAACAATATTTTATTCGTCTGCACAGGCAATACCTGTAGAAGTAGTATGGCAGAGGCATTACTAAGACATATGGCAGGAGAAAGTGGCAAAGCAATACATGCAGCTTCAGCAGGCACAGCAGTTTTGGAAGTAAATGTGCTTCGAAAAATGCTATATTAGCGATGCAGGAGCTGGGTATTGACATAAATGCTCACCGATCCAAGAAAGTAACCTTACAGATGCTAATTAATGCAGATTTGATACTGACTATGACAGAAAGCCATAAAATGCAGCTTCTGGCAGTTAAGCCCGATGCAAAGCACAAGATATTTACTATGACAGAATATTGTGCGGGAGACAGCAATAGAGATATTTCAGACCCCTTTGGCGGAGATCTGAATACATATAAAAGCTGTAGAGATGAAATTGCACATAACTTAAAAAAGCTTATAAATAAATTAAATGAAGAACAATTGAAGGGAGAAAAACAATGAAGATTGCAATTGGAAGTGACCATGGTGGATTTATGCTAAAAAGTGAAATTATAAAACATATTGAAGACCAAGGCTATGAGGTTAAGGACTTTGGCTGTTATTCAACAGACTCTGTAGACTATCCAGATTTAGGGCATGCTGTTGCAGAAGCAGTTGCTAAAGGTGAATGTGAAAAAGGTATTGTGTGCTGCGGTACAGGCATAGGAATATCCATAGCAGCCAACAAGGTGCCAGGAATTAGGGCTGCACTTTGTAATGACTGTTTCTCTGCTAAGGCATCGAGAGAGCACAACAATGCAAATATATTAGCTATGGGAGAGAGAGTAATCGGTGTAGGACTGGCAAAGATGATAACTGATATCTGGCTGACTACAGAATTCGCTGGAGGCAGACATAGCGGAAGAGTAGCTAAGCTTACTGAGATAGAATGTAAGTATAGCAAATGATAAAGGGAGGAACACAAATGAAACAATATAGTAATGTAACAGTTATGAATCATCCAATGATACAGCATAAGCTTACAATTTTGAGAGATAAAAACACAGGGGTAAAAGAGTTTAGAGAGCTGGTTGAAGAGCTTTCTATGTTTATGGGCTATGAAGTTACAAGAAATATTGCCTTGGAAGAGGTAGAAATTGAAACTCCTGTATGCAAAACTAAGTCTATGATAATAGCAGGTAAAAAACTAGCTATAGTTCCTATACTAAGAGCAGGTTTGGGAATGGTTGATGGAATGTTGAAGCTTATCCCTGCTGCAAAGGTAGGTCATATTGGACTTTATAGAGATCCAGAGACTCTTAAACCTGTTGAATACTACTGCAAGCTTCCAAGTGACATTGCAGAGAGAGATATTATAGTTGTTGATCCAATGCTTGCTACAGGAGGTTCAGCAGCAGCAGCTATAACCTTCATAAAGAATAGAGGTGCAAAAAGCATAAAGCTTGTAAACCTAATAGCAGCTCCAGAAGGAATAAAGACAGTAGCTGAAGCTCATCCTGATGTAGAAATATATGTAGCTTCTGTGGATGAAAGACTAAATGACCATGGATACATAGTACCTGGTCTTGGAGATGCAGGAGACAGACTTTTTGGTACAAAATAATTTATGTGGAGGTAATTCTGTGAGACCTAGCTGGGACGAATATTTTATGAGCATTGCGCAGATTGTGAAAACAAGATCAACCTGCACTAGACGTCAAGTTGGTGCTGTTATTGTAAAGGACAAGCGTATTCTTGCCACCGGTTATAATGGGACTCCCACAGGACTTAAGCACTGTGATGAAGTAGGATGCTTGAGAGAAAAGCTTGGAATACCTTCAGGTCAAAGGCATGAGCTTTGCCGAGGTATACATGCTGAGCAAAATGCTATAATCCAAGCAGCAGGGTTTGGAGTTGCCATACAAGGCAGTACAATTTATATAACACTTTCTCCATGTATTCTTTGTACAAAAATGTTAATAAATTCAGGAATAACTAGAATAGTCGCCAAAGAAGCATATGATGACGAATTGGCTTTAAAGATGTTGGAAGAGTCAAAAATCGAATACATTAAGCTTTAAGATTGCAAAACGTAAAAGTGTAATATAATGGCTGTATTCTCGTATATTCCATATATCTTATTGAAACATTTGGGTAATATATATATATCCTTCATAAATCAACTATCTGCAAAGTTTGACAACAATAATTAGCTAATGTAAAATTGAAATTATGGACATATCATAATAAACTTATGAAAAACTCAGAATAACATGGGAGTGGTAAAATGAAAATAATCCATATAGCGTTTTTAATAGCTTTGACTGTTGCTTATGTAGTAACTCCATTTGTTATTAAGTTGGCACACAAGGTAGGTGCTATGGATGTACCAAAGGATAATAGAAGAGTTCACAAGGTGCCAATACCTAGACTAGGCGGATTAGCAATATATATTGCCTTTATGGTGTCAGTACTTGTGACCTTTAAACTTGATACAAGATTGCTTGGAGTAATAGTAGGCGGTACAATAATTGTCATCATAGGAATCTTTGATGATATAAAACCTCTTTCTGCAAAAGTAAAGCTATTAGGACAGATTGTGGCAGCAGGGGTTGTTGTATATAGCGGTGTAAGAATAGACTTTATAACAAATCCGTTATCGTATTTGTTTGATGGTGTTAATACCTACATAAAATTTGGTAATTGGGCTTATCCTTTGACTATGATTTGGATAGTGGGTATAACAAATGCAATAAACTTTATTGATGGGTTGGATGGCTTAGCAGCTGGAATATCTATAATATCAGCTGTAACACTTTCAGTGGTTGCAATCATTCTAGGTCAAGATTATATGGCTGTCATGGCATTGACCTTGGCAGGTGCAGCTATAGGATTTTTGCCTTATAACTTTAATCCAGCAAAGATATTTATGGGAGATACAGGCTCCTTGTTTTTAGGATTTATGCTCTCTGTGATATCTATAATGGGTGTACTTAAGAGTGCAGCAGCACTGTCAATTTTGGTTCCTGTATTTGCAATAGGACTTCCTATATTTGATACCTTAATGGCAATAATTAGAAGATCCTTAAGTGGAAAACCTATTATGCAAGCGGACAAAGGTCACTTACATCACAAAATGTTAGACAAAGGTCTGTCACAAAAACAAGCAGTATTGACTCTTTATAGTATCAGCGCAGTACTAGGCTTTAGTGCAGTAGTATTGGTAGAGGCGACTTTGAAGGTAGCAATTGTTTTGATATTAGTGGTTTTTCTCTTGGGCTCTATGGGAGTACGGTACTTAAAACCAGTAGAAACAAAAACAAACCATAGTCATATCAATTTATAATTATTAATGTAAAGCATTTAGGTGAGAGTTTGTCTCTCACCTTTAGTATGTAAAAAACATAAGGGGTGAAACATATGATAAAGGTACTATCAATTTTTGGTACAAGACCAGAAGCAATAAAGATGGCGCCACTAGTTAAAGCGTTAGAAAAGCATCCATCCTTTGAATCTAAGGTTTGTGTTACAGCACAGCACAGAGAAATGCTGGATCAAGTGTTAAATATTTTTGATATTAAGCCTGATTATGATTTAGATATAATGAAGAACAGACAAACACTAACTGAGGTTACAACAAATGCTTTAATAGGCTTAGAAGAGATAATAAGAGAGGCAAAACCAGATATAGTGCTGGTTCACGGTGATACAACAACTACTTTTGTAGGCTCTTTAGCAGCTTTTTATAACAAGGTTAAGGTAGGTCATGTGGAAGCAGGGCTTAGAACCTTTAATAAATATTTTCCATTTCCTGAGGAAATTAACAGAAAGCTTACTGGAGTATTAGCAGACGTACATTTTTCACCAACTGACAATGCAAAAGCGAATCTACTTAGAGAAGGAATTCCAGAAGTTGATATATTTATAACAGGCAATACTGCTATAGATGCACTTAAGACTACCGTGAAAAAAGAATTTCAGTTCTATAATCCTGTTTTAAAGGAGCTTGAAACCTCTAATAAGAGAATTTTACTAGTTACCGCTCATAGAAGAGAAAACATAGGAGAGCCACTGAGAAACATATGTAATGCATTGAAATTTATTGCAGAAAAGTATGAGGATGTAGAAATAGTATATGCAGTACATAAAAACCCTGCAGTAAGAGAAATTGCCTATGAAATACTTGGCAATTGCGATAGAGTTGATTTACTTGAACCACTTGATGCCGAAGAAATGCATAACATTATGGACAGAAGCTACTTGATTCTTACTGATTCAGGCGGTTTGCAAGAGGAAGCACCATCTTTAGGCAAGCCAGTCTTGGTACTCAGAAATGAAACAGAAAGACCTGAAGCTATTGAGTTTGGTACTTTAAAGCTTGCAGGCACAGACAAGGACAATATAATAGCCTTAACCGAAGAACTACTAAATAACAAAGAGCTATATAATAAGATGTCAAATGCCGTAAATCCATATGGAGACGGTTCTGCTTCGCAAAGGATAATAGAAAGTCTTTTATTCTATTTTGGTGAGACAACAAAGAAGCCGATTGATTTTTGTGCTTCAATTAAATAAGAATTATAATATAATCTGTGGAACTTTTGCGTGGATTATATTATAATGTACCTAGATTTAATAAATATGGTAATATATCATACTTATTAGGTATTGACTATTGGAGGTGTAGGTGTGAATAAAATTAAATCTATTGATGAGGCATTAGAATACATAAAGGACGGAATGACTATTGCAGTCGGAGGCTTCTTAGGAGTAGGAACTCCTGAAAAGCTGATTGATGCTGTTGTTGCGAAGGGTGTAAAAAACATCACTCTTATCTGTAATGATACAGCTTTTCCTGATAAGGGTATTGGCAAATGGGTAATAAACAAAAATGTTAGTAAGGCGATTGTATCTCATATAGGTACTAATCCAGAAACAGGTAGACTGATGAACACTGGAGAACTAGATGTTGAGCTTGTACCACAAGGAACTCTAGCAGAAAGAGTTAGAGCTGCAGGTGCTGGCTTGGGAGGAGTTCTTACTCCTACAGGAATAGGCACAGTTATTGAGCAGGGCAAGCAAAAGCTTAGCATAGAAGGCAAGGATTATCTGCTTGAGCTTCCATTAAAAGCGGATATTGCATTGATTAAGGGAAGCATAGTTGATAAGAAGGGAAATGCTTACTACAACAAATCAACAAGAAACTTCAATACATTGATGGCTACAGCCGCAGATATAGTAATAATAGAAGCAGAAAAGCTTGTTGAAGTAGGAGAAATTGATCCATCAAATGTTATGACACCATCAGTATTTATTGATGTGATAGTACAGTAAGTGACAATTAGTAGGGAACGACCTCTGTGTCGCTTCGAATACAAATTGAAGGAGTGAGCTTGGTGATTCAAGATAAAGATAAAAAGCGTGAGGTTATAGTAAAGAGAGTAGCTAATGAGCTAAAGGATGGAGACTTGGTTAATCTAGGAATAGGAATGCCTACACTGGTTGCTGATTATATACCTGAAGGAATAGACATCCTACTTCATTCAGAAAACGGTTTTGTGGGCTTAGGAACTACACCAAAGCCTGGAGAAGAGGATAAAGATATAGTAAATGCTGGTGCTCAGCCAGCATCACATGTTGCAGGAGCTGCTTATTTTGACAGCAGCATGTCCTTTACAATCATAAGAGGCGGACATCTTGATGTAACAGTGCTTGGAGCGCTACAAGTAGACCAGCATGGAAACCTTGCAAACTGGATGATTCCAGGCAAGATGGTTCCAGGTATGGGAGGCGCAATGGAACTTAGTAGTTGGAGCGAAAAAGGTTATTATTGCTATGGAGCATACAGCTAAAGGTCAACCAAAGATACTCAAGCAATGCACATTGCCATTGACAGCAGCAGGTCAGGTAGACATGATTGTTACAGAAATGGGAGTGATGAAGGTTACTCCAGAAGGTCTGGTACTTACAGAATTAGCACCTGAGACAACAGTTGAAGAGGTAATAGCAATGACAGAGGCAGAGCTTATAATAGCTGATGATCTTATGGCTATGAAGCTTTAGAAATTTTAAGACGGATTTGATATCCGTCTTTTTTTATGCCTTTTTTTGAATATAAATCGTATCCCTCGGCAATAATTTAAAATAAGCAGGAGGGGTAATATGAAAAATAAATATGTAATGGTATTATACTTAGCTTTAATATTAGTTATAGCAATATTTCTTAGCGAAAGCTTTAGCAATCTTTCTAAAAAGACAGCTATTGAGGATTCTTTGATAAAGAGTATGGATAGCGCAAAGGCACAGGTCATGGAAAGCACTATAAGTGCATGGTCACAAGTAAATAATCAGTTTTTGACAGCGGAACAGGTTGATGCAGAAATGATGTTAGTTTTAGAAATCATCAAACCTGAAAAATCTACTATAAACATTATAAAAGAAAACGATGACGAGATACATAAGCAGACCTTACATGCTAGTGATGGTAATAAGCATTATAATATCGCGGTAGAATCCATAAAAGTTGAAAATGGTGGAGAAACCTTTGTTATTATCGATGTTTCTATTGATAGCAGCAGTACAGAGCTAACCTCGGAGCGACAAAAGCTGGAGCAGTATTTTTCAGAAAAAAGCAAGAACCCAGAAATAAGCAGCTGTATAATTGGTGTATATAATGGAAAGCTGGATGAGAACCAAATGCAGATGAAACTCAAAGACGCATTGACCTCTGTAAAAGCTAAGCAAGTAGAAGGGCTGATTACAAGCGAAGTAAATAGCATCTCTGCTTTTAGTGGGAACATAGATAACTTTATTTTATCAAATAATAAGAAGGTAAATATGCAGATTGCAATGAGATATAGCTCATACGATGATAAAACCTATATATGGATTGGATCACCGTTAATACAAGTAGAATACTAACTCTAATATTTTTATGGCAATGACACAATAGGAGGAACGAAATTGTCAACTTTAATAATAGAAAGCCCATGCAAGCTACAAGGCACAGTAAATATAAGCTGTGCAAAAAACGCAATCCTTCCCATAATAGCAGCGACACTTTTAACCGAAGGTAAATGCAAATTGGAGGATATTACTGCACTAGAAGATGTAAAGGTAATGATTGAGGTAGTAAAATCACTTGGCGCAGAAGCAAACCAAAATAATGAAGGTACACTTGAGGTTTTTGCAGATAAAATTTTAAGCCATGAAGCTTCCTATGAGCTTATTAGAAAGATGAGGGCATCATTCTTAATAATGGGTCCCATGCTTGCAAGGATAGGAAAGGTGAAGATATCCCTTCCTGGAGGATGTGCAATTGGCTCTCGTCCAATAGATTTACATCTTAAAGGCTTTGCAGCTCTAGGTGCAAATATTACCTTAGGACATGGATATATTGAAGCCAATGCAGACAAGCTGAGGGGTGAAAGTATATATTTGGACTTCCCAAGTGTAGGAGCGACAGAAAATATAATGATGGCAGCAGCTTTAGCTGAAGGATTAACAACAATAGAAAACGCTGCTGAAGAGCCAGAGATAGTGGATTTGGCAAATTTCCTAAACAAAATGGGCGCAAGGGTAAAGGGTGCTGGTACTGACACTATAAAAATAGAAGGAGTAAAAGAACTAAATGGTACAACTCATACAGCAATACCAGACAGGATAGAAGCAGGAACCTTTATGGTAGCAGCGGCTGCGACCAGAGGTGATGTGTTGATTAATGGGGTAGTGCCAGAACATGTAAAACCGATAACAGCCAAGCTTAAAGAAATGGGTGTTGAGGTTCATGAGTATGAGAAAGCTATCCAAGTGAAAGCTACAGATTGCTTCATGTCTGTTGACATAAAAACTATGCCTTATCCGGGATTTCCTACTGACATGCAGTCTCCCATGATGTCAGCTATGTGTGTTGCAAAGGGAACAAGTGTAATAAGTGAAACTGTATTTGAAAATCGATTTATGCACATTAGTGAATTGAAGCTAATGGGTGCAAAGATAAAGGTGGAAGGTAGAAGTGCTATAGTAGAAGGAGTAGAGAGACTTAGTGGAGCAAAGGTTAGAGCTACTGACTTAAGAGCAGGGGCTGCACTTATAATAGCTGGCTTGTGTGGAGATGGGCGTACTGAGATATCAGATGTATACCATATCGACAGGGGCTACATAAAAATAGAAGAGAAAATGAGAGGACTGGGAGCCAACATAACGAGGGTATAAAGCAAAGGGGACGGTTCTTTTTGCTTTATCACTTCTCTCTTCAAGCTGACTTTGTGGACTGCACTATTACTTATCTCTAAAAGATTTGCAATCTGCCTATGGGTTAACCTACTATCTTTTATCAAATTTTGAATCAACTCATCTAAATAAACTTGATTTTTTATAACCTGTCGTCTTTCTCTTAATCTCTTTTCCCTAAAATATGTCTCTATAATCTCCTGTCCCCTATCAAGTCTCTCTTTCTCAATATCCTCTTTCATATCCATATACTCATTATCATCTTTTTGCCTATGAAATTCAGCAAATTGGTCTTGATTATCTGAAAAGTATCCTAATATAAACCTTTTTTGTTGATATCTAATTATTATATTTTCTTTAATATACTCTGTATAACTACTCCATATATAATTTTCAGGAGACTTAACTATTTTTGCTTTTACAGGATTGTTATGAACATATCTAAAGCAAAAAGAACCGTCCCTTTTGCTTCTATTCATATGATATTTGAACAATTAATACCTAAGGATCATTTTTAGCTATTGAAATTTTAAAATACTTAAGTTATTATATAATTAGTTGTTGGTATCAACTTACAAATATGTAATACAAAGGAGAATTTTTTATAAAAAAAAGTTATCTCGATGATGTTAATTGTTCTATTGTTACTTTGTATGAGTTTAAATGTTATGGCAGACAACACCAAAAATAAACCCCATGAACCAATACTAATTCAAACGCAGATTTTTACACCTGATAAGGTATTGGATTCTTCACTTAAAGCAGATAATCAAACTGATGGAGCCATTGGTCTACTAAGCACAATTTATGAACCAGGAACTGTAAGAATTAATGACATTCTGTAAAGTGAAGGCGGTTGGATGCAAGGAGATTATAGAAGCTTTTCTACTTTTGAAACTTTTAAATAGGCAGTAATTAAAAACTAATGCATATGAAGCATGGCTTTATAATACACAATTTAATGAAAGTTATCCTAATTACTAAATTCATGTAGATATTATCAGCCAATAATTAGGGATTAATATCGCTTAGTTCTAGGCATTAGCTGTTAAGGAGGTAATATAAATGAACAAGAAAATATTCAGTGTAAGAAATGTAGTTTTGCTATTAATATTAGTAGCAGTTATATCATTATTAGTAATACCATCTTATATGTCTGAATAATATTCTCCCGCAGAACCATTAATCTGATTTGTTAGAACCGCCATGTGCGTGTACGAGAACCATGTTGTTTTTTAGCAGAGCCACCACCGTTAGGTGGTAGCTCCATATAGTACTATACTTTTAGTCCATGCCTCTTTCTCATTGATGTTTCACCATCAATAAATATAGTGTATGAATCATGCACAATACGATCTAGGATTGCATCAGCAAGGGTATCCTCACCAATTTTCTCATGCCATCCACCGGGTGAAAACTGAGAACAAAATATGGTAGTACCATTTTGATGTCTAGCCTCAACTATCTCAAGAAGATCTCTAGCTTCATTTCCTTTTAGAGATGTTAACAACCATTCATCAAGAATAAGGAGACTAACATTTTTATACTGTTTCATCGTCTTTTTAAAGATGCCTTCTCCTCTTGCTACAGCTAGTTCATCTAGTAAATCTGGAAGACGAGTATACTTTACTGTGTAGTAATTACGGCAAGCAGCTATACCAAAAGCGCATCCCATATAAGACTTACCATTACCGGACGCTCCCAGGATAATAATGTTATGCTTTTCAGCTATGTACTGACAAGACGAAAGCCTTGTAATCTGTGTTTTATCTAGCTTTCTATCTGCATGATATTCAATATCTTCGATACATGCTTGATTGAATTTAAAGTCTGCTTTCTTGATTAGTTTGGCAAGCTTATTGTTTTTACGGCGAGCCCATTCGATATCTACGATTAAACCAAAGCGCTCTTCAAAAGATAGTTCTTGATAAGATGAATCAGTCAACTGTGTTCTAAAAGTATCAGCCATCGCTGCAAGGCGCATATCGTTTAGTTTAGATACTGTAGTTTCATTAATCATTGTTTTGTCCTCCGTAGTATCTTGAACCTCGGGTGAACCCGAAGTTCGCAGATGTATTTTCCTTAGAAGTAGTTAGTGTTTCGGCTTTTGGTAGTTTATCTTGTCCAGTCGTAAGTATGGTTTTAATACTTTTAAAACCGGGACTTGGCGTATAAGACAATGCTTTCTTACAGGCAGCTTCCACTCTTGTGACAGAGTATTTATCTGCTAACTTCAATAACGCCATACAAGACTTGTAACCTTGTTGTTCTACTCTATGGGAGGACAAAATCGATTTTACCGCGATTGTTGTATTTGGACCAATACTTTCTGCCCATGACATGAATCTCTCTGCATTCCAAGCAGTATATTGCTTATGATTATCAGGCATATGTTCCGGTACAGTGCTGTATTGCCCTTCACGACCATATAAACGAACATGGGATGCTATACGATGGTTATTAAAAAATACTTCCACAACATTTCGAGTTATTCGTACATCAACCTTGTGTTTGATATATTCATATGAAACCGAGTAATGCATTTTTTCTATACTTATGTGATAATTGAATTGTACAGTTGCTATCTTCCAAGTGGCTAACTCGTATGGGGTGGCAGGTAACGGCATGAGTGCTGCTTTCTCTTCTTCGAGAAACACACTCAACCTGCTGCCTGGTTTCTTTTGAAAAGGCTTTCTGTTGAATTCATTCAGTTTTATACGGATAGCTTCATTTAATTCTCTTAGAGAAAAGAATTCTTGGCTGCGAAGTGCTGCAATAATCCATGTAGAAATAATTCCAACCGTTCCTTCGGCATTAGGCTTGTCTTTTGGGCGTCTAACACGGGCTGGAATAACGGCAGTTTCATAGTGTTCAGCCATTTCATGATAGGTCTTGTTAATGACTGGCGTGTACCACGAAACTCTATCGACACCTGTTTTAAGATTATCTGGTACCAAGATCCTACTTACTCCGCCAAAGAACTTATATGCATTCACATGGGCTGTAATCCAGCTTTCCATGTTCATAGATGAAAAAGCTTCAACATAGGCATAGGAACTACATGCTAATGAAGCCACAAAGATATAGGCATCAATAATCTCGCCTGTAGTATTGTCAATAATTGCTGCTGTATTACCCGCCCAATCTACTTCAAGAATTTCGCCTGGTTTGCGGTTGATATGCATGGTTGCCTTCGTGGTGTTGGCATACTTACGGTAATACCTACAGAATTGGCTGTACATCAAAGGAATTTCGTTGCTCAACCTACACTCTTCGCAGTATTCATTCCATAAGAGACTAAGTGTAACACCGCTCTTAGAAAGTTCCCTGTGAAGGTGCTCACAATCTGGAAGTTTTCTGTTAGAAGAATAGTTTTTTTCTGGAAACATAAGATTTTGCAGATCACCATCAGTCATGTCTTTCTGCAGTGGCCATGAAACACCATATTGCTCTGCTCGTTCTAATACGGCTGTAATTGTGTTGCGCGAGCATTGACAACTAGAAGCAATGCCACGTTTACTGATTCCTTGGCTATGTAGCCGAAGAATTTCACGATATTTGGTCATAAATTTGACCTCCTGTATAATTATTTACACTGATAAACAGTGCATGTCCTAATTATACAAGTGTTATAGGAAGAGTGGTCCTGATAGCACCACAGTGGTTCTATTATATGAACATGGTGGTTCTCAAATATCGGAATAATGGTTCTCCTTAAAGATAATATTCATATGTCACGCGTAGTATCTAACTTAAATGTAAATTTTAGCAAGGATACAAATGAAATAATAAAAAATATTGAAGATAATAAGTCAGAAATCAATTTTAATGATTTTATAAGTATTGAAATGAAAAGCAGTGAACTAGTATATAATAAAACAATAGAAAAGCAGACTGAGGATAATGAATTGAATAATTTAATGTATAATGTTAGTTTTAAGAATAAAACTAAGGATGCAATAACATTCAATTTTAAAATGTTTATTCCGAATGAGCTTGCTGAAAGTATTATAGTCAGCACCCAACCTTCTATACCTTCTTCAGAAGATTTAGTTTTGGAACCTGGTAAAGGAACTGGAATTGACAGCGGACGTTTGATGATTCATTATAATAAATTAGATAAAGTAAAGAAAGAACTATTTGAAAAATACAAAGATACTTTATATTTTGAATTTCATATAAATGGTAAGAGAGCATACGTAAAGTATTCATTATAGTCATGGGTAACCTTCTCCATTAAAATTAAAGCAAAAGGGACGGTTCTTTTTGCTTTTTCCCTTCTCTCTTCAATCTTTCTTCAAGCTGACTTTGCGGACTACATTATTACTTATTCCTAAAAAATTTGCAATCTGCCTATGGGTTAACCTACTATCCTTTATCAGATTTTGAATTAACTCATCTAAATGAATTTGCTTTTTTAAACAATCAAGGAATAATATTTTTTGCTTATCTTTACTGAAAATATTTTCTCTATTGTTTCCCCTAAGCATTATATCATTTTTCCATGACTAAAGCAAAAAGAACCGTCCCTTTTGATTCTGTGTATATAAATCTCCAAATTGATGTTAAATAAATCATCAGTTTGGAGGTTTTTTATATATTACTATCAAATAATTGTCAGTAATGTTATAATTAACATTAATATGTAAAATTATATTAGAGGTGAGGCAATGAATAAGTTAACTCTAAATGACATTAAAATATTGGGTGAAGGCGCGCAGGTTAAGAGACTAATTGAAGCTAAGTATGACACCTTGAAAAAATTTCACCAACAAGAAAACCCTTCAATGGCTCTAAAGTCAGTCATGGACTATTGTTGTAACAAAAAAATACATTCAGGAACCTTCAAGTGTTTAGTAGTTAATAAATTGGATATGGGATGGGAAGAAATTGTTCTGACTGAGCCACAGCAAGTAACTAAACATGTAAATGAAATATGTAACAATATTATATTGTATAGGGAAGAGTCAGATATTCAACTTTTTAACCAGCTTATTGATTTGTGCAGCAAGTATAAGCTTATAAACGAAAATGTTTTAATGTGTAGAAATGTTGCAAAAAATTATCATTATAGAAATAACAACATGAAGGCGATTGAGTATTATAACAAGGCTATTAATCTTATAGGCAATCAAAACATTGATACATTGGTATCATTGACTGTAGAATTAGCAGATCATTATTTTATGGAGCAATATACTGATGAATGTGAGAACCTATTTAAAGAAGCTCAATATTATGTTGAAAACAATAAATTAAGCAATGCAGCTTTATATAAATACTATTTTCGTAGAGGAGTAGTGCGTAATATAGAAGGAAAATACGCCGAAGCTAGAGAATATCTAGAAAAATCAATCCAATATGCAGATAATAACACTGAATCAATGAGTGAAAAGGGTGCTGCTTTTTTATCATTAGGGTCTTCTTTTAAAAGAGATGGAGACTATGAAGAAGCAAAGAAAAACTATTTTTTCTCTCTTATTCATTTCCACGACAAAGATTTATATGGAAGAACTGCTGCTTTTAATAATCTAGCAGATTTATACTGTAATATGCATGATTATGATCAAGCAATTAAATTTATTGACCAAGCAAAGGACTTGTTAGAAGGAGATAGGGTAGATTACAAATACTTTATGGTTTCTCAAACATATGCTGAAATAAAATTAATGCTTGGAGACACTTCGGCTTGCTATAGTTTTTTTGAGGCTTTAAAGACAACTGCCAACAGTTCTATAAATAAAAATAATATTAAAATTAGAATTAATAGCATGATTAATACCTTAGAGGATATTGATCTGCTAAGAGGATTATATAAGGCAATTAATTATATCAAAGAAAATACTAGCAATGACATGTACAAAGATACACTTTATTCATGTATCGGTAGGATATATGAGAAATTATTATACAAGGAGGTATACTATGTTTAAATTTAAGAGTATATTTAAATACTTCATCATTACACTTTTAATAGTAGCTTCTTTATCAGGAATAAAATCAACTTTTGTATATGCATTTGATGTTGATGATCCGTACCCTCAAAGTATTATAAACCCAACATATAATTTATAGCTATAGTTCAGTAAAATAGAAAACAAAAAAGGAGGTATACTATGTTTAAATTTAAGAGTATATTTAAATGCTTCATCATTACATTTCTAATAGTAGCTTCTTTATCAGGAATAAAAGCAACTGATGTATATGCATACGATAATGACGATCCATACTGCAATAGTATCGTAATTCCAACATATAATTTATAGCTATAGTTCAGTAAAATAAAAAACAAAAATGGTAAAACAATAATTAGGAGGTGGAGACACCTCCTAATTATATACATAGAGTAAAAAATATTTTAATAAATTTGCGACAAATAACGACTCATTACAGCGGAGATATATGGAAATTATACAGTATTTTAAGCTCGTGACAGAAAAACCTGTTAATTTAGAGCATATGCCTTATTAACAGAGTATTACTCTTTAAATATGGAACAATGTGGAGAATATACATCTTTACAATTGCTAACAAATTTGTTAAACTGACAAAGTAAACACAAAGTAATGAGACATTACATAATGGTTGAAAGGAGGATAAATAAATTATATTAGTCAAAAAAGTGAAAGAGTCGGATTTCTCCGACTCACCAAGCGTAATAGGATCTCCCATTGCAAAAAGAAACCTATTTATGTTTTTAGTATATCACTTTTTTTGAAGGTTGTAAATAATTGATAAAAATTTAATTGGAAAAGGTGGTAAATAATGACCAAGGAATTAAAAGAACGAAATGATGTTGATAAATCACTTACATGGGATTTATCAGCAATTTATAAGACAGAAGAAGAATTTAATGAAGCTGTAAAAGAAATTGAAGAGTTGACTGAAGAGGTTGAAAAGAGCTTTAAAGGAAAATTAAATTCAGCAGCAGCAATAAATCAATGTTTAGATAAGTTAAAAAAGCTAGTACAAAATATGAGGCTCACATTATCCTATACAAATCTTGCAGTTTGTGTTGATCAGAATAATGTAAAAAACCAAGCTAAAGATATGAAGCTTACGAATGTATTGACAGATTTGGATAGTAGATTAAGCTTCATTGATAGTGAAATTTTAGAAGCTGATGAAAAGGTTATCCAGCAGGCAATAAGTGAATCAAAAGACAATAGTAATTATTTAAAGGATATTATAAGACTAAAAGAACATGCACTTCATCCTGAGGTTGAGAGAGTTCTGACTGCTTTATCAGAAACATTGCGTTCTCCTTACACCATATACAATAGAGCTAAATTATCAGATATGGATTTTCAACCTTTCAATGTAGCTGGAGCGGAATATCCCCTTAGCTTTGTACTATTTGAAAACGAATGGGAATATGAAAATGATACTAAAATCAGAAGAGCAGCTTTTGATGCTTTTTCAATTAAATTAAGAGAATATCAACACACAGTAGCGGCAGCTTATCAAGCTCAAGTGCGAAAGGAAAAAACCTTAGCAACACTTAGAGGCTTCGACTCTGTAATAGATAGTCTGTTATTTCCTCAAAAGGTAGAAAGAGAGTTATATGACAGACAGATAGATTTGATTATGGAAAATCTGGCACCACATATGAGAAAGTATGCAAAGCTTATTCAGAAAATAAATGGATTAGATGAAATAACCTTTGCAGATTTAAAATTAGCAGGTAGATCCAGATTATGAGCCTGAGATAACAGTAGAGGAATCAAAAAAGTATATCCATGAGGCACTGTCTGTATTGGGAGAAGATTATTTAGAAGTAATAGAAAGAAGCTATGATGAACGATGGATTGACTTTGTTCAAAACAAAGGAAAATCAACAGGAGCCTTTTGCGCTAGTCCATATGGCAGCCATTCTTATATATTGATATCATGGACAGATAGAATGAGAGAAGTGTTTGTATTAGCTCATGAGTTAGGACATGCAGGACACTTCTATCTAAGTCATCAAAATCAAAATATATTTGATGCAGATTTATCCTTATATTTCATAGAAGCACCATCTACTATGAATGAGATGCTAATGGCAAATTATCTTATGAAGATAAGTGATGACCCTAGATTTAAGAGATGGGTTTTATCCTCTATGATAAATCGTACATATTATCATAACTTTGTAACTCATATATTGGAAGCTGCATATCAAAGGGAAGTATATAAGATAATAGATGCAGGGGGAAGCGTACAGGCTTCAAAGCTTAGTGAAATAAAAAGAAATGTTTTGGAAAAGTTCTGGGGAGATACAGTCAAAATAAACGAAGGTGCAGAGCTTACTTGGATGAGACAGCCTCACTATTATATGGGACTTTACCCTTATACTTATAGTGCAGGACTTACTATAGCTACAGAAGTAAGTAAGAGGATATTAAAAGAAGGACAGCCTGCTATAGATGATTGGAGAGAGGTATTAAAAGCAGGTGGAACCAAGACTCCTGCTGAGCTTGCTAAAATGGCGGGGGTAGATATCATAACAGATAAGCCTCTTCTTGACACAATAGAGCATATAGGCAATATAATTGATGATATAATAAAGCTTACAGACCAAATGGAACAAAATGGAGATAAATAGTATATATTAGCTGGTACATAAACAAAAACACCTGCCGTATAAATATGGCAGGTGTTTTTGCGTTTTGAAACTATTATTACTAAATCAATTATACGAACATTTATCCCACAATTCATATTCTGTTGTCTATTGAATGAACAAATAGATGTCATATATTTTATGAAATGGAAATATGATTGATATATATGTTTTGTACTAATAATAACACTAGAAGAGGGGATAGATTTGAAGAAGGTCTTAGTGGGGATTACTGCGTTTATTATTATTATTTTTTTGTTGCCTTTAATAATTTTAAAGAGTTGTACAAGTGAAGAGCTAAAGAAAATCAATGATATTGGAGATACAGATGATTTAAGCATCACAGTATTCAATGTAGCAGAGGGAGAGCTTCAAGAAATGAAACTGGAGGAATATATTTTGGGAGTGTTAGCAGGTGAGATGCCCTCTGAATTTCACATTGAAGCATTAAAAGCTCAAGCCCTTGCGGCTAGAACATATACATTGATGAGAACAAAAGAATTTGGTGGGGAAGGCTGTGAGAAGCATCCTGGAGCGGACGTATGTACAGATTCGACTCATTGTCAAGCGTATAAAGATTCCAAAAACATAAAGGTTAATTATGAGAAATATAAAGAGGCAGTACAAGCCACTAAGGGAGAGGTAATTGTTTATAACGATGCACTGATAGATGCTGTGTTTCACTCAACAAGTGGTGGGAAAACTGAAAATTCAGAGGATGTTTGGTCTAGTAAAGTACCATATCTGAGAAGTGTAATTAGTGAATATGAGGAGCGTTCTCCTAAGCTTATTACAAAAAAGGAAATTAAGGTCAGTGAGTTTATAGCTGCTATGAAAATTCTGGATAGTGGGATAAAGCTAAGCAGTAAGAATATAAAAAACCAAATAAAGATAATTGATAGAAGCGAGGGCGGACGCATTAGCAGCATTGAAATAGGCGGAAAGGTAATAAGCGGATCTGCGGTAAGAGGTGCATTGGGACTAAACTCGTCAAACTTTAATATTAGCTACAGCGGTGATATTATGCTATTTACAGTAACAGGCAATGGACATGGCATAGGGCTTAGCCAGTATGGAGCAGATGGAATGGGAAAAAATGGTTCGCTTTATACAGAAATAATAACACATTACTATCAAGGGGTGGAAATAATTAAGATAGAAGAATTAACGAGATAGAAAAATAAGTATATAAAAAGTATAAAATAATAACCTGTGCTTGTATTATTTTTGGAATTGCTGGAAATAATATTGGTGGAGGTGTAGTACATGAAATTTAATGATTTATTTAAAAATCGTAGAAATATTTATTTTGTTTCACTACTTATGATTGCTTTTTTGGTAGCTGGGGGAATATGGCAGTATAACAACTATGTAGGTTATAAAATGTCACAGACAGATTTTGAGAACCAGCTAAATGACCTAGATAAACTATTAGAGGATCAAAGTGAGATAGGGGCACAGATAATTGAAGATGAACCTGACGAAAGCAGGAATATTGAGGGACAGGTAAAAGAAGTAGCAAACACAAACCCTGATACAAAAAAGCCATCGGCACCTATAATAATAAACGGTCCCACAGCTAAAACCGATAATGACAAAGCAATATCAGCTGCAAAGGTAGAACCTGTAAATATAGATACTATGCTTTTACCTGTGTTTGGTAATATTTCTACCGACTACGCTGATACCGATCTAGTCTACTCGAAAACTATTGACAGCTGGATTACACATTCTGGATTAGATATAAAAGCAGAAGAGGGTAGCCCAGTAAGAGCAGCCCTAGGTGGTATTGTAGCAGAACTTACAAATGATGCTCAGTGGGGACTTACTATTGTTTTGAACCATGGAGATGGCGTATATACAAAGTATAGTAACTTATCCACCTTAGAGCTTGTAAGTCTGGGACAGAAGATAAAAAAGGGCGATGTAATAAGTGGAGTGGGTAAGACAGCATTGTGCGAGTTAGCTGAAGATCCTCATTTACATTTTGAATTAATGAGAGATAAGCAAAATATAAACCCCAAAAACTACTTGCCTAAAAATTCACTTAAGTAACGACAAATCCAATTGGTTTAAAGTTCTAATTGAAAAAAACATGCATATTAATGTAGAAAGACACCAATAAGGGGGTTGTAGTAATTGAAGGATTATATTGAAGAAAGAGCGTTGGAAATAGCTAAATATATCATAAGCAGTAAAACAACAGTTAGAGACGCAGCAAGAATTTTCGGAGTAAGCAAAAGCACTGTACATAAAGATGTTACAGAAAGACTTCCAAGGATTAATCCTAGCGTTGCAATGCAGGTAAAAGAAATAATGGATCAAAATAAAGCAGAGAGGCACATCAGAGGCGGAAGAGCAACAAAGATAAAATACCAAACTGTTAGCTTATAAAATTACATAAGTTTTATTATGACCGATATGCTATAATAGTATTATCGGTCTATAAGTTTTTGAGTTGTATATAAAGTGTATCATTTAATAAAAAAGAAGGAATTTTAAAATTTCTGTAGAAAAGAGAATGGATTAACTATGCTATAAAAGTATAATTACTTATAAATTAGACAAGAGACCACATTACAACTAATATTGATGGAGGTAGTTTTATGTTCGGGTTTGGGGGACAAGATATAGGTATTGATTTAGGTACAGCCAGCGTTTTAGTATATATTAAAGGAAAAGGTATTGTGCTTCAAGAGCCTTCTGTTGTAGCAATAGACAGAAACAACAAACAGGATTTTGGCAGTAGGAGAAGAAGCTAGACTTATGCTAGGAAGGACTCCTGGAAATATAGTGGCAATAAGACCTTTAAGAGAAGGGGTTATATCAGACTATGAAATTACAGAAAAGATGCTTAGATATTTTATTGATAAAGCCGTTGGCAGGAGAAGATTGTTTAAACCAAGAATGATAGTATGCGTGCCGAGTGGAGTTACAGAAGTTGAGAAGAGAGCGGTTAAGGATGCTGCTAACAACGCTGGTGCAAGAAATATACAATTGATAGAAGAGCCAATAGCAGCAGCTATAGGAGCGGGACTTGACATTGCAAAGGCAAGTGGAAACATGATAATAGATATCGGTGGAGGAACTACTGATATTGCAGTAATTTCGCTTGGTGGTATTGTTGTATCTACTTCCATTAAAGTTGCAGGCGATAAATTTGATGAGGCAATCGTTAGATATATGAGGAAAAAACATAATATAATGATTGGTGAGAGAACTGCAGAAGAGTTGAAGATAAACTGTTGGAACAGCATTCCCTAGAGAAGAGCAAGTAAAATGGAGGTCAGAGGTAGAAATCTTATTTCAGGCTTCCAAAGACCATGGAGGTTACTTCAGAGGAAATGTTAGAAGCTTTAGCAGAGCCAGTATCTGCGGTTGCTGATGCAGTACACTCAGTTTTGGAAAGAACACCACCTGAGCTTTCAGCAGATATAAGTGACAGAGGAATTGTAATGACTGGTGGAGGTTCTTTACTTCATGGATTAGATATGTTAATTTCAAAGAGAACCAATATACCAGTGTACATAGCTGAGGATGCAGTATCATGTGTTGCTATTGGTACTGGAAAATCTTTAGATAACTTTGATATCCTGGTTGAATCGGATGTAAACTCAGACAGAAGAATATAACAAAATATTAGCAGGACTGATTTATTTGTCAGTCTTGTTTTATTTTACATGGTAAATTGTATGCATTTTGAAAATGATATGTAGTGGCGGATTTATGTGTCCGCCTAAACTAAAAATAAATTTAAAGAATCCTCAAATACATGCCGATAAACATACTGAGAAAAAAAACGGGTGGTTTTAATATATGAATAGAGGATTATACATAGTTGCATCGTCTGCTATGTCTGAAAACAAAAGAATAGATGTTATAGCCAACAACATTGCCAATGTGAACACAAGCGGCTTTAAGAAGGACTCCTTGATAACCGAAAGCTTTCCTGAGGTATTAATTAAGAGAATTGGTTCAAACAATACCAAGGATATGTTGTCAGGAACTCCAACTACAGGAAATGTAGATTTTGAGAGCAAGGGTGGTTTGTATTATGCATCGGTAAAATCAGGCTTTTTCAATGTTCAAACCCCTAACGGGATAGATAAGAGCAAAAGCATAAGATTTACTGTAAATGATGAAGGATATGTAACTACACCTCAAGGTGATTATGTATTAGGCATAAATGGTCCAATATATGCAGGACAGGGAAATATCACTGTAAACGACAAGGGAGAGGTACTGACAGCAGGAACTGTTGCAGATAGACTGAAGGTTTCAAACCCTGTTGGCTTCATAGGAAACATGAGCTATGGAGTACATGCAGATGAGGTTTTTACAAGCTTTGAGCAAGGCTCTTTAGTAACAAGCGGTAATTCTCTAGATATTGCCTTTCAAGGAAAGGGATTCTTTGCGATAGAAACTCCTAAGGGAGAACGATATACAAGAAGCGGTGAATTTACTCTGGATTCTGAAGGTTACGTGACTACAAAGGAAGGCTACAAGGTTTTAGGACAAAACGGATATATTCAAATACAAGGCAAAAATATCACAATAGATGAAAAAGGTCAGGTATTTAGTGATGAAAACGAGGTAGATACATTAAAGCTGGTAGACTTTACGGATTATAAGCTTCTTCAAAAAGAAGGAGATTCATTGTTTACCGATGTCAGCGGTGATCCTCAAAACATGATAGCGGCAGAGGGTTTGCTACAACAAGGCTTCACAGAAGCCTCAAATGTAAACTCGGTAAAGCAAATGGTAGAGATGATTACAGTACTTCGTTCCTATGAAGCAAACCAAAAGATTATAAAAACTCATGATGAAATGCTTGATAAAGCAGTAAATGAGATCGGCAGAATATAGATAAAGAAAAGGATTTGGAGGTAAAAAGCAATGATGAGAGCACTTTGGACTGCAAGCACAGGTATGACGGCACAACAGCTTTATGTTGATACTATATCAAATAATATTGCAAATGTTAACTCAACAGGATATAAGAAAAATAGGATAGAGTTTAAGGACTTGCTATACGAGACTTTAGAGAGAGGTCTTGTGAAGGATGGTCAAGGTAAACCAGTAAACCTTCAAGTAGGGCATGGTGTAAAGGTTTCTGCCACTACAAAATTCTTTACAGCAGGAAGTTTAGAAGCTACAAGTAACCCTTATGATTTAGCTATAGATGGAGCTGGATTTTTTAAGGTAACCGGAGCAAATGGTGAAGAATTTTATACAAAGGATGGAAGCTTCAAAATCTCTGCTGATGGAGAGAACATGAAGCTAGTTACATCTGAGGGATATTTTGTTCAAGGCAGCAATGGGGATATTGACTTGGGTTCTAATGTAAAAGATGTTATAATAAACGAGAGTGGTCTAATAACTGTAAATAGAACAGATGGAACCATGGAAGAAATAGGGACAATGTCAATTGGAACTTTTGTAAATCCTGCTGGGTTAGAAAGTGTAGGTAAGAATCTTTTCAAAGGCTCTTTAACTAGTGGAGAAGTCTTTGATGCATCGGAGGATGGCTCAGGTGGAGATGTACTTCAGTCTTATCTGGAAACCTCCAATGTTCAAGTAGTAGAGGAAATGGTTAAGCTTATTCAAGCACAAAGAGCTTATGAAATAAACTCAAAATCAATACAAACAGCGGATGAAATGCTTGGAATGGCAAATAATTTAAGAAGATAGTAGTTTAATACATAGTAAGAGGTGACAGTATGGTTTCTTCAATAAGTGGAATAAATAACAATCTAGAACTGAATGTAAATACTAGTAAGACTAAGTTGGAACAAAATGAATTTGAAGATATACTAAAATCTGCACAGGAAGAGCAAGATGGAGAGAAGCTTTTGGAGACCTGTAAAAAGCTTGAATCAGTATTTGTAAATATGATGTTTAAGCAGATGCAGAGCACTGTTCAAAAGTCCGAGCTTACAGATGGCGGCTTTGGTGAGGAAGTATATAATGACATGCTTACAGAAGAATATTCTGAGAAAGCATCTCAGTGCAACGGTGTAGGACTCGCTCAAATGATGTACAAACAATTATCCAGAAACATCACAAATAAAAACGAGGTATAAAATGTTAGATAATATAGACATTCAAAAGATACTGCCACACAGATATCCATTTTTGCTGGTGGACAAAATCACAGAAATTGAGTATGGCAAAAAGGCTATAGGTATAAAGAACGTAACAGTAAACGAACCATTTTTCCAAGGTCACTTTCCAGGCAATCCAATTATGCCAGGCGTACTGATAGTTGAAGCTATGGCACAGGTAGGAGCGGTATCAATACTTGGAATGGAAGATAATAAGGGCAAGCTTGCTGTATTTGCAGGTATTGACGGATTGAGATTTAGAAGACAGGTTGTACCTGGTGATACTCTCAGGATGGAAGTAGAGATGATAGCCATTAAGAGAGGCATCGGAAAAGCAAAAGCTTCAGCATATGTAGATGATGAGCTTGCAGCTTCAGGAGAACTAATGTTTGCAATAATAGAAAACAAAGAATTAAACAAATAAAAACCTGCTAAGGCAGGTTTTTTATTCATTTACTATTGAAATATAAATTATATTGTAGTGCATCATATATACCTTTTGAGATTACCTCAGCCATTTTCATAATAAGATTGAGTCTTATATTATGTAAAAAGAAAAAGTCCTCATTTTCACAGGAATCTACAATTCCAATAATAGAGATATCTCCTACTGCTGGCAACTTTTTGCCTACACCCTTGCCGGGGAAAAGGCAGTCAGTTTTTAGCTGTATGCTTCCGATGTTATCTTCTACGCCTAAGCAAGCATCTAAAGCTATAATCTTGTGATGAGGATATGTAAGCTGTATGGATGAAAGTCGGTTTTTTAAGTTTACTGCATGTATAGGATCATTTAATGTGCCAAGGACGGGGAAATTTGGTTCCATTTTCTCCAACATAGTACCTACTAAGGGACCTAAGCAATCACCAATATAGCGGTCTGTGCCTATGCATAATACCAAATTTTTCTCATCAATATTTTTTCTAAGAAAATTTGATATCAAAAAGTTGGCATTATCTTTATAGTAGTAGGTTCTTATACTTATTTTGGAATCCTCTGCGGCATACTCATTTGAAATGTTATGTAAATCCATCAAGTTTAATCCTCCCTTGAAAAAGCAAAGGCGTATTTCTTATATAGCCTTTAAAGCTTTTTTTAATATATATAGAGAGGAATCTTTAATTATTACAATTTGTATTATTTTATTTAAATATATAGAACATTATTATATAAATGTAAATTGTTCAGTACGATATATATAGACAATATTGAGAAAGCTAATAACAAAGCATGATTTTTATATAAACACGTTACAGCTTGTACATTCATATAATATTTATCAAGAGTCTGTAAGTAAAATATTGAATTTTTGACAAAAAAAGAAAAATATAGAGAAAAAAGGTTACATAAAGTTATTGCTGCGGACAACTATACTCTATGTTTGTTTGTCCGCAAGCCATTATGTGAACTGTATTGTATATTAGTTTCAATGTGTGTTTTAAAAAGATAAAATCTAATTTACATAAAAACGTATAATTTATCTTAAGAGGGAGTATGATAGATTATGAGAGATGTAATTAAGGAATTTAGGGAGATTTGGTCAGAAATCGCTATTGAAAGAGTAAAATAATTAAGATATAATAGAGAAGTCGCGTCGGGGTGTAGCGCAGTTGGTAGCGTACGTGGTTTGGGACCATGGGGCCGCAGGTTCAAGTCCTGTCACCCCGACCATCTAATATCTCAATTAATAGGCCCATTGGTCAAGCGGTTAAGACACCGCCCTTTCACGGCGGCTACAGGGGTTCGAATCCCCTATGGGTCACCATTATATGGGAGCATAGCTCAGCTGGGAGAGCACCTGCCTTACAAGCAGGGGGTCACAGGTTCGAGCCCTGTTGTTCCCACCATTACAGATAATTATTATAATATGCTGGTGTAGCTCAATTGGTAGAGCAGCTGACTTGTAATCAGCAGGTCGCGGGTTCGAGTCCCATCACCAGCTCCATTATCGGAGGAGTTCCCGAGCGGCCAAAGGGGGCAGACTGTAAATCTGTTGTCTCAGACTTCGATGGTTCGAATCCATCTTCCTCCACCATTTAAGATAGTATTGCATTTATGATATTAATATCATAAATGCTTTTTTCTATGTAAAAGCAGAAATGTATAAAATATATATATATAAAGTAAAATGAAGTAACGACCAATTGTTGACATTAATTCTGTTGTATGATAGGATAGTTCTTGAATAAATAAATATGTACCTTATCAAGAGAGGTGGAGGGAATGGCCCTATGAAACCCGGCAACCGGCATAAGTACGGTGCCAATTCCTACAGAAGTTGTTTAACAGCTTTGAAAGATGAGGGAGAGTAATAGCGTTATTAAACTCCTTCGTTAGAAGGAGTTTTTTTATTTTGCAAAGTAATAGAGTATTAGATTCACAAATGAGGAGGTAAAATAATGATTAGAAAATTATTTACTTCAGAATCAGTAACAGAAGGACATCCGGATAAAATCTGCGATCAGATATCTGATGCAGTATTGGATGCAATATTTAGAACAAGGATCCAATGGGAAGAGTTGCATGTGAAACTTCGGTAACAACAGGTATGGTACTAGTAATGGGAGAAATATCTACACATTGCTATGTTGATATACCCAAGATAGTGAGAAAAACAATTGAGGAAATTGGGTATACAAGAGCAAAATATGGTTTTGATAGTGATACTTGCGGTGTTATCACAGCAATACACGAACAGTCAGCTGATATTGCGTTGGGTGTTGATAAGGCACTTGAAGCTAAAAACGGTGAAATGACAGATGCAGAGATAAATTCAACAGGTGCAGGAGATCAAGGTATGATGTTTGGATATGCCTGTGATGAGACTCCAGAGCTTATGCCAATGCCAATTTCCTTAGCTCACAAGCTGGCAATAAAACTATCACAAGTGAGAAAAGAAGGTATACTTGATTATTTAAGACCAGATGGAAAACACAGGTTACAGTAGAATATGATGATGGCAAACCTAGTTAGAATAGATACAGTAGTTGTATCCACTCAGCATAGTCCTGAAGTAGACCATGACACTATAGAAAGAGATATAATGGAATATGTTATAAAGCCAATAATTCCTGAAGAAATGCTTGATAAGGATACAAAGTATTATATTAATCCTACAGGAAGATTCGTAATAGGAGGACCACATGGAGATTCAGGCTTACAGGCAGAAAGATAATAGTTGATACATATGGTGGATATGCAAGACATGGCGGTGGAGCTTTCTCGGGAAAGGATCCAACAAAGGTTGACGATCTGCTTCCTATGCAGCAAGATATGTTGCAAAGAATATAGTTGCAGCAGGATTGCATCAAAGTGTGAAGTACAGGTTGCATATGCAATAGGTGTTGCAAAGCCGGTATCTGTATTGGTTGAAACCTTTGGAACAGGAAAGATTGCTGATGATGAAGATTGCAGAAATCGTTACAAAGGTATTTGATCTAAGACCTGCAGCAATAATAAGAGATTTAGATCTAAGAAGACCTATTTATAGACAGGTTGCTGCATATGGACACATGGGAAGAACTGATATAGATGTGCCATGGGAAAAAACAGACAAAGTAGAAGAGATAAAGAAATTAGCAGGAATTTAATTAAAATAGCAGTAAGGCTGATGATTCAAAGTGTCGTCAGCCTTTAATATATTTTAGAGTACTTAGCAAATTTATAGATGATAAGAAAATAGCAACTATAAAATATTTATGTTTAAAATATATGCTATATAACTTATAATAAATACAGTGACAAAAAGCAGAGGTGTAAACTATGGATGAAGTTCAAGGAACAATATATGAAATAGTTTTTAGAAATGAGCAAAATGGATATTCGGTAATGGAGCTGGAAAGTGAAAAACAGCTTTTTACTGTGGTAGGATATTTTGCTTATGTAAATATAGGTGAAACTATAAAGGCATATGGTACTTGGGTACAGCATCCTGATTACGGGAAACAGTTTAAGATGGAAACCTACATTTCGGTTACACCTTCTACGCTTATATGGAATTGAAAAATATCTTGCTTCAGGCTTGATTCCGGGTATTGGTCCCCATACTGCAAAAAAAATGGTAGAGAAATTTGGATTGGATACCTTAGAAATAATTCAGTATAATCCTGACTCGATTGACAGAAGTAGAAGGCATAGGTGAAGAAGGCAGCGAAAATATTTGAAGCCTTTCAGGAACAGAAGGAACTGAAGGACATAATGATGTTCTTGAGCAATATGATATAGGCCCAACTTATGCAGTTAAGAATATACAAGACATATGGGGTAAATACCATAGCTGATATAAAGGAGAATCCCTATAGGCTTGCAGATGATATATCTGGAATAGGCTTTAAAATGTCAGATAGGATAGCATTGTCAATGGGAATCTCCTATAGATTCAGAATATAGAATTAGCTCTGCTACAAGATATAATCTGAACTGGTTTCATGGCAACGGTCATACCTATGTACCTCAAGAGGAGCTTTGTAGAACCACTTCAGAGCTTTTAGGAGTAAATGAGGAAATAGTGGAGGAAAATATTATTAAGCTTATTTATTGACAAACAACTAGTAGTAGAAAATTTGAAGATATAAGAGCAGTATATTCAATATCCTTTCATAAGGCAGAAATGGGAGTAGCACGAAGGCTTATACAGCTCCATTTGTATAATGTAAGACAGCTGGAGGTTGATATAGAAGCTGAGCTTAAGAAGATTGAGGAAAGTCAAGATATAACTTAGCGGAGAAGCAAAGAAGGCTGTAAGTGAAGCGATGAACAATGGAGTACTAATTGTTACAGGCGGCCAGGTACAGGTAAGACCACCATCATAAAGACAATAATAGATATTTTTGAGAGGAAGGGTATGTCGGTTCTTCTTGCAGCACCAACTGGAAGAGCTGCAAAGCGGATGCAGGAGGCAACCAGCAGAGAGGCTAAGACTATTCACAGACTGCTGGAATTTGGCTTTGGAGATAGTGATGAGGAAATGTTCTTCCAAAAGAATGAAGAGTCTCCACTAGAATGTGATGTTATAATAGTGGATGAAGTATCAATGATAGATATAATATTAATGAATAATCTACTAAAGGCTATAGCTGAAGGTACAAGGCTAATACTGGTAGGGGACGTTGATCAGCTTCCTTCAGTTGGACCGGGGAATGTGCTAAGAGATATTATAGATAGTGATTCAGTGCCTGTAGTTAGATTAAATGAGATATTCAGACAAGCACAGGAGAGCCTTATAGTAATGAATGCCCATAGGATAAACAATGGAGAAGCTCCTATACTTGACCAAAAGCAAAAAGATTTTTTCTTCATGCATCAGGAAGATCAACAAGCTATAGTAAGAACTATTGTGCAGTTATGCAAGGAGAGACTCCCCCGATATTATAAAACTACCTTTATGGAGGGTATTCAGGTACTTTCACCAATGAAGAAAGGTACCTGTGGTATAAATAATTTAAATAACGAGCTGCAAAAGATACTAAATCCAGAAGAACCAAACAAGAAGGAAAAGCCCTATAGAGATTTTGTATTTAGAGTCGGCGATAAGGTTATGCAGATAAAGAACAATTATAAGATGAAGTGGCAGAGTATTATTGATTTTGAAAAGGAAGGCGAAGGAATCTTTAATGGAGATATAGGAATAATAATTAATATTGACAGTGAGGAACAGATTATTGAAGTGGTGTATGATAATGAGAAGCTTATAAGGTATGATTTTACACTGCTAGATGAGCTTGAACTTGCTTATGCACTTACCGTACATAAAAGTCAAGGCTCAGAGTTTCCGATTCTTGTAATGCCTATTACCTTTGGTCCCAAAATGCTTCTAACGCGTAACCTCTTATATACTGCCCTTACAAGAGCAAAACAAACTGTAGTCCTTGTAGGAAATGAAAAAAATATATATCAAATGATTGAAAACAATCATATAACAAAGAGATATTCTGGGCTAAAGGAAAGACTTGTAAAAATGGTGGAAATGCTTTAGTCGGGGAGGCAGGTAATGAATAAGATAAAAAAAGCCTTGTTGGAGCTTTTGTATCCGAAGTCTACAAAGTGTTGTGTCTGTGGAAGGGATTCAAGAGAAGCTGTATGCAGCAGCTGTTTGGAGTCCCTTGAATATATTGAAGGCAGGGTATGTTTAAAGTGCGGCAAGGGTCTTGAGGATGATTATATTGACAGCCTTTGTCCAGATTGTCAGATAGATAATAAGCACTTTGAGATGGCTTTTTCATGTTTTCACTACAAAGATATGGGTAAAACAATTATACACAAGATGAAATATGAAGATTGTAGAGATATATCCTATGTATTGGCAAGATTGATGCAGCAGAAGCTTACTGATGAAGGTGTAAGGGCGCAAGCTGTGGTACCGGTGCCTATACATAAAACGAAGCTTGAAACTAGAGGTTTTAACCAATCACGCCTTATAGCACAAAGAATAGCGGAGCTTTCTGGAATAGCTTTATGGGACTGCTTAGAACGAACCAAGGAAACGACAGAACAGTCAAAGCTAGATAAGATTCACAGAAATTTGAATGTATTTAATGTATTTTGTATAAATATGTTATATAATAAAATAAAGTATGACGATATAATACTTGTTGATGATGTATATACTACGGGCAGTACTGTAGATGAATGCAGCAGAATCTTGAAGCAGTATGGAGTACAAAGTATTTATGTTATAACTGCCGCAACTGGAAGCAATACATAAATCCCTATTGAATTTGAAATTATATATTTATACAAAGGAGGCATTATTATGTCTGATCTTCGAAATTGTACAAAATGTGGTCGGCTTTTTGGGTATTCAGGAAGAGCGCTTTGCAGTTTTTGTATTGAAGAACAAGAGGATGAATACAAGATAGTAAGAGATTATTTATATGATAATCCTGGTTCTAACGTGGTAGAGGTATCAAAAGCAACTGGAGTTGATGCTGAACATATTATGCGTTTTTTAAGGGAAGAACGACTTCAGATTAGCTCTGAAAACGTCAACATGCTGCTAGAATGTGAGACCTGTGGCAAACCTATCACTACCGGACGTTTCTGTCATGAATGTAAGGATAGCCTCAAATCTGCTTTAAGAAAAGAGTTTGGTTTGGATAAGCCTAAGACACCACAGCAGGATGAATATAAGCTAAAACGTGATAAGGAACAAATGTTTACAGCGGTAAGACGAAAAAAAGAAACATAGGCTTAATTAAGTACATAAAATACCAATAATTTGAATTATTGAAAAAGTGCATTATAAGGACTGAACAAAACATTATTTTACGATTGTAAGAGGTTATGTTATTGTCAGTCCTTTTTATTTTACTAAAAAGCTAAACTACTAGAATAAATTTACCGATAAATTTATTGAAAGTAAATCAAAGAGAGGTGCTACCATGGGAATTGGTTTTAATAAAATTGGTGGAGTAAATCAAATTTACAAAGCAAATAAGGTAGAATCAAAGAAGGCTGTAAGCGAGATTGCGCAGACTTCAAACAAATCAGATAAAGTGCAGATTTCAAAAGAAGCAATTGATTTTCAAACAGTATTGAAATCAGTAAAGCTTGTAAATAACCTTCCAGATATCAGAGAAGAGGCAATAAGTCCTATAAAGGAAAAACTGGAAAAGGGAACTTATGAGGTAGATAGCAAAGCACTAGCAGAGAAAATACTTAGAGGAAGCTTCAACAAGAAAATATAAGACATTACACAGCTATATGTTGTGAAAAATTAGCTGTGGTTTGTTTTACCGGGGGAGAGAGAAATTATGATTGATAGACAAGCTGAGAAAATAATTGAAATTCTAAATAAGGAATATGCCTACTATAAAGACTTGCTTGAGCTATCCAACAAGAAGAAGACAATTGTAGTTGAGGGTAAGGTCTCAGAACTAGATAAGATAGTAAGATTTGAACAAAATATAATTTTTGACCTTGGACAGTTGGAGAAGCTTAGAGAGCAAGAACTTCAAAGACTTAACCAGATGCTTGGCGTAGATGGTAAAACAAATGTCAGTGAGATTATAAAGCATATACCACAGAAACTGACTGACGAGTTTACAAAGCTGCAAAAGGATTTGGGTAATACCATATCAGAACTGCAAAATGCAAATAACATAAATGGACAGCTTATACAGCAGTCTCTGGATTATATAGAATACTCAGTAAACATGGTAACAAGTACTGGACCTTCAAATTCCGTATATAGTGACTTGAAGGGCACGGATAAAAGTTTAGATAGCAAGAAGAGAATATTTGATACTAAGGTATAAGAGATTTGAGGTGATTTTATGAGTTCTGCTTTTTCAGGGTTAAGCATTGGACTTTCTGCTGTAAGGGCTCAACAAAGAGCATTAGATATTACAGGACATAATATAAGTAATGTAAATACTGTTGGCTATTCACGACAAAGTGTAATACATGCAGAGACTTCACCTTCTTATGTGGGGATATCGGGAAACGGTAGATGCATGAATGTTGGTACAGGAGTTGACATTCAAGAAATAAGACAGTACAAGGATTATTTCTTAGATCAGAAGCTAAGACGTGAAAACAAAGATTTAGGATATTGGAATTCAAAGACGAGCTCTATTTCAGAGCTTGAGACTATTTTTAACGATAATTCTGAAGAAGGGCTGCAGACGGTTATGGATAGCTTTTGGAACTCTTGGTCACAGCTTTCTAAGCCTGGTGGAGGCTTGACAGCAAGGTCGTTGGTAAAGGAAAACGCTATAGCTTTTGTTGAAACAGTTAAGAATATAGATAGTCTATTGATAAATTATAGAGAGAATCGTAACAGTGAAATAGGAGAGAACGTTGATGAGCTTAATAACATCACAGAGAATATTGCAAGCTTAAACTATGATATCAAAAAGACTGAAGCAGGCGGTGCTACAGCAAATGACCTGAGAAGTGAAAGAGATAAGTATATAGACGAGTTATCAAAAATGGCGAATATTCAGGTAATAGAGGGTAGTACTTTAAATATTTCCTTGGAGGGAATGCTGCTAGTATCTGATACTCAATATAACCCTTTGGTAGCTGTTCCAGATATAGGAGCTGACGGTTTTTATTCTATTAAATGGTCTAAGAATATGCAGGATATAAATATAAGCGGAGGAAGTATAAAAGCGCTTATAGAATCTAGAGATGAGTTAGTTAGCGGCTATAAAAATAGATTGAATGAGTTTGTAAAAGGTGTAGCTGAACAGGTGAATTCACTTCACTATGATGGTTACGGTAATATTGATAATACTCAAAGATATATGTTTGTTAACAGTAAGGACAATACTAATGTAGGTATTGAAATAGGAAATATAGGATATAATCTTGAATTAAATGAGGTTAACAACATTGCAGCGGCAACATCTCCACCCCCTGGAAACTATGAGGATAACCGTAATGCGTTAAAGATATCAGAGTGGAGACTTGAGGATGTATTTCTAGAAGATACCTATTTGGGAGCCGGTGGTAAATATAACTATGATGAATTTTATAGAAATATAATAACTGATATAGGATTAGAAGGCAATAAGGCTGCAAATGCGGCTGAGGCACAAGGTTTACTTGTAGAACAGGTGGAGCTAAAAAGACAATCACTTACTGCAGTATCCTTAGACGAAGAAATGACTAATTTAATTAAATATGAACACTCATACAATGCAGCAGCTAGAATTGTAAATGCGTTGGATGAAATGCTTGATTTAATAGTAAACAGATTGGGAAAGTAAGGGTGATGGTTAATGAGAACTACCTTTGGAACACTTAATATAGCGACATCAGGATTATTTGCCAGTCAGAGATCCCTAGATATTACTAGCAATAATATATCCAATGCAAGTACAGTGGGCTATTCAAGGCAGAAGGTGCTTCAAAGAGCAAGTCTTCCTATAGGAGGAGACTCAAGAGGTATTGTAGGCACTGGGGTTGAGACCTATGATGTGGTTCAGATAAGAAGTAAGTACATGGATAACAAGTATTGGGGTCAAGCGAAGACATACTCTGAATGGAAGACTAAAAGCGAAAGTATGGAAGAGATAGAAGCTATATTTAATGAGCCTTCAGGGACTGGCATTAGAAAAGTAATGGATGAGTTATTTGCCAGCATGGAAGAGCTTGTTAAAAAACCTGGAGATAACACAAATAGAGTAAATTTTATAGAGAAGGCAGTAACATTAACTACTACAATAAATAAGTTTGGCAATGAGATTGTAAACACAATAAGAGATACTAACTTTGAGATAAAAAGTAAGGTTGAAGAGATAAATTCTATTGCAGAGGAAATAACAAGTCTAAATGAACAAATATTTAATTTGGAGTTGGATGGCAACAAAGCCAATGGACTTAGAGATCAAAGGGCGACAATGGTAGACAAGCTTTCTAACATAACTAATATCACAGTAAGCGAGGTTACTGGGGAAGATAATATAAAGAAATTTGATATAAAGATTGGCGGTATAACTCTAGTAAATCACTATAATTGCAACAAGCTTACAGTAGACAATGAGGTTAAGTCTGGATTAAGTGAGTTTGGAGTGGGTAAGATAGCTGTGGTTAAATGGGCGGGATCTGATGGAAGTCCCCTTGACGAAGCGAAAATAGAAAGTGGAGAGCTTAAAGGTCTTATAGATATAAGAGATGGAAATGGAGAAAATTATTCCTATAGAGGCTTACCCTTCTACTTAAATGAGCTTAATAGGTTTGCAAAAGACTTTGCCAGAGAATTTAATCTACAGCATGAACAAGGTACAGATTTAAACGGAGACCAGGGATTAAACTTTTTCGATGAGCCGACTGAACCTGATACTATTGATACATGGAAAAACATAAGCTGTTTAAATCTCAAAGTAAATAAAGAGATACAGGATGATCCATCCAAAGTAGCAGCATCAGATGGAATAAGTCTAGGTGAAAGTAACAACGAAAATGCAAAGAAGCTTGCAGCATTTAGAAATAATAAAGATGTTTTCTATAATGGAGCAGGTACAGCTAAGATAAGTGGTACTCCAGATGACTTTTTAAAATCTATACTGTCTGTGCTATCTGTTGACGCTAACCAAGCAGAAAGGCTTATGACAAACAATGAAGCTATAGTCTCACAGACAAGCAACAAAAGGATGTCTGAGTCAGGTGTATCAATGGATGAGGAAATGGCAGAAATGGTTAAATTCCAGCAGTCATATAATGCATCTGCAAGGATGATAACTACGCTTGATAGTATTATGGATACTATGATAAATAGATTTGGTCTGGTAGGAAGATAGTGAGGTGTTAGGATGCGAATAACAAATGGAATGATGATAAACTCTATGATGAGAACTATGAGTAGAAATTTAAACAATATGGAAAAATTAGAGCAAAATCTAGCTACTGGTAAAAAGTTTCTTACTCCATCTGACGATCCTATCGGAGTATCAAAAAGCTTGAGACTAAATACCGATGTAGCAAATATGGAGCAGTATAAGCGGAATGCTGAGGATGCAATATCCTGGCTAGATACTACTGAAATGGCAATAGAAAATATAGGGACTGTGTTTCAGAGAGCAAGAGAATTGACAGTGCAGGCTGCTAATGAAACAAACTCTTTGGACGAGAGAACGGCAATCTCTTCTGAGATTAAGCAGTTAAAAGAACAAATAATAACTATCGGAAATACAACATATGCAGGAAGTTATATTTTTTCAGGTTATAAGACTAACATGCCTTTGCTTGATGAAAGTGGAAACTATTATTTAGATGCTAGTTCGGGTGATACAACTCATACTCTAAGCACTACAGAGTCAATTGAGTTCAATGTAGGGATTGGAGAGCGAATATCTGTAAATTTTCTTCCTCATAAGATATTTGGTAATATGACGGGCGGAACTTTAGATGGAGCAGTGAATAAAACAACTAACATTATCCCGGGTGACACACCACAGATGATTGCAGTATTTGATCAACTTATCAGTGACTTAGACAATGACAATACTGAGGGTATAAAAAGTGCCATAGATAGGCTGGATACTCACTTTGACAATGTCAATGCAGCTAGAGCTGAGATTGGTGTTAAGACTAATAGACTAGACTTAACAGTGAATAGAATAGATGATGATACAATTAATCTAAAGGACTTGCTTTCTAAGAATGAAGATGCTGATATTGCAGAAGTTATTATGAACCTAAAGATGCAGGAAAGTGTTTATAAGGCATCTCTTTCAGCAGGGGCTAGAATTATACAACCATCACTTATGGATTTCTTGAGGTAGGTTGATGAATATGGTTTCTTTAAGAATTACAAGTACGGATGCATTGATAGGTATTAATACTACTCCTGCTAGTATGAGTATATCTCAACCTAAGGCTGACTTTGAAATGCATCAAAAGCATGCAAAGGTTAAGATTAAAACAGAGCCTCTAGAGATTAGGATTGATCAAAGACAGTGCTTCAACGAAGCGGGTCTTAAGGACAATACAGCTTTCATGGAAGATAATGTGCAGAAAGCAAAACAGGATTTTATTCAAGGAATTGACAGAGTGGTATCAGAAGGCAATATGATGGCAGCTATAGAGTATAATTCCAATGCTATTGTAGAAATATCTCTGAACAACTCAATAAAAATATATGACTTCAATGTAGATTTTATCCCCAAAAGTAGACCTATAATTGAGTTTTTAGGCGGTAATTTAGATATACAGGTAGATGAAGGTTATGTAGAACTGAAGGCAAAGCAAAACAAACCTATCATTGATGTAAAAGTTGGAGGAGTAGAAATCTATATAAGGCAAAATCCTGAGCTAAAGATAGAATACGTAGGAGACAATATGGACGAAACAATTTAATTATGAGTAAATTGTAAAGGTGGAGATATAATAATGCTAATAAACACTAAAATATTTGGGGATATAGAAATAGAACAAAAGGATATCATTACCTTTGAAGATGGATTGCCGGGCTTTAAAGAATTTTATAAATTTATATTGCTACCAATTGAAGGTAATCCTCTATTATACTATATGCAGTCTACAGAACAAGCTGAAATATGCTTTGTGGTAACAAGTCCATTTACGCTTGTAGAGGATTATCAAGTTGATATAAGCGAAGAAACAGTAGCAAAACTTGAAATTAAAAAAGAAGAGGATGCAAGTATTTACACAATTTTAACTATACCGGAGAATATCAAAGAAATCACAGCTAATTTGGTAGCTCCGATAATAATTAATAGTATTAATAACAAAGCTAGCCAAGAGATACAAATTGATGAGAGATACAGTATAAAATATAAGCTTTATAGAGGGGAGTGATCTTAGTGTTGGTTTTAACTAGAAAGAAGAACGAGTCAATCCTTATTGGCGATGACATTGAGATAATAATTGTGGATATTGGTGATGACAGAGTAAAGATAGGGATAAGAGCACCAAAAGCTACGAAGATATTTAGAAAAGAGCTATTGCAGGAAGTTGAGCAGGAAAATAAGAAATCTGCAATATCTGATACAGTAGATATCAGCAAGCTTACTATTACTTTAAACAAACATTAAAAAAATTTTAGACAAGCTATAAAGTATATAGTAAAATATCCGATATAATATATAAGAAGCCAAAGAGTAATATCACATAGGGCCCATGCTGATAATACTCTAAGCTATATATAGTCAGAAAGGATTCTGACTTAAAATTCAAGGAGGAATTAATTATGAGAATAAACAACAACTTAATGGCAATGAACACACACCGTCAATTAAGTCTTGGAAACACAGCTACTGCTAAGTCAATGGAGAAGTTATCATCTGGCTACAGAATCAATAGAGCTGGAGACGACGCTGCAGGTCTTGCAATATCTGAAAAGATGAGAGGTCAAATCAGAGGTCTTACTCAAGCTTCAAGAAATGCACAAGATGGTATTTCTCTAGTACAAACTGCAGAAGGTGCACTAAAAGAAACACAATCAATACTTCAAAGAATGAGAGAACTAGCAGTTCAATCAGCAAACGATACAAACGCTGGTACTGATAGAGGTGCAATACAAAACGAATTCGATCAATTATCTCAAGAAATTGATAGAATAGCTGATACTACAGAATTCAATACAAAGAAACTATTGAACGGCGGTGCTGGTATTCAAGGTACATCAACTAATACTTCTATATCAATTGTTGGAGGAACTGCTGATACAAAGGTAGTTAGTGGAGCTTCATTAGCAATTGCAACTGCAACTGCAGCTAAATCTGCAACTACAAACTTAACTATGGTTGATGCATCCGCAGGTTCATTTACAATTAATGGTACTACATTGAGCTTAACAGATGCAGGTCTTGCTGCTGACAACGGGGATGCATTGAGGGCATTGATAAATGCTAATTCAGATGCATTGGGTGTAGAAGCAACAGGTACTGGAGCAACAGTTACAGTAACAAATAAGAGTATTGGTTCAAGTTCCAACTTAGTGATTAATGCGGCTATTGGTATACAAGCAGGAGCTACTACTGTAAATGCATTTGGAACAGATGCATCTGTTACAGGAGTAGTTGGAGCAGGTACTGCAGCGGGCGCTACAGTAACTGCTTCAGGAAATACTCTTACAGTTCATGGTGGGGCATATGAAGGATTACAATTTAAAGTTAGTGAAGATACAGCGGTAGCAACTACATTAACAACAACTGCAAATGGTGTACTTTCATTACAAATTGGCGCAAACGAAGGTCAAGACATGAGCGTTTCTATTAGTGACATGAGAGCTAGTGCACTAGGAGTTAAGAGCGTAGACGTAAGTGGCTCAACAAGTGCAAAAGCTGCTATTACAACAGTTCAAAGCGCAATAGATAAGGTATCCACTGAAAGAGCAAAGCTAGGTGCTGTTCAAAACAGACTAGAGCACTCAATAAAGAACCTTGATACATCAGCTGAGAACTTACAAGCTGCTGAATCTAGAGTTAGAGACGTAGATATGGCAAAGGAAATGATGGAGTTCACAAAGAACAACATCCTTACTCAAGCTGCACAAGCTATGTTGGCTCAAGCTAACCAAGCACCTCAAGGAGTTCTACAACTTCTAAGATAATAGCTAAAATAAATAGTATAGCCAAGGAAATATTTCCTTGGCTATACTATTTATTTTTAACAATTACTAAAGAAATTAGCAATTCATTACGATATATATATTAAATAAGAATATTCCAAGGAGGGAGTATTATGCGGATTGAAAATGGAGTTTCAAACAATCAAAATTCAGCAGTAAATACTGCTAAAGTGGTTATGCCTCAAGTTGAAAATGTGAAGATAGTTGACTCATATCATAGCTTTTCTAATAAACCTGAAGCTCAACTAACTATGGATGAAAAACAATGGATCAATTTAATTGAGAAGGCAAACAAGGCTTTGAGCGGTGGAAATAGAAGCTTTGAGTTCTCAATACATGAAGCCACAAAGGAAATAGTGATAAAGGTAATTGATAGCGATACTAATGAGATAATAAGAGAAATACCAAATGAAAAGATACTTGACATGGTTGCAAAGATGTGGGAAATGACAGGTATTTTTGTTGATGAAAGAAGGTAAGTATTATGGCTAACAATATATCTAATATCCTAAATAGTAAATTTAGAATGACAGGAATGGCGTCAGGATTGGATACTGATACTATGATAAAGCAGTTAATGAAAGTTGAACAGTACAAGGTGGATAAGGTAAAACAGGATAAGCAGCTGCTTGAATGGAAACGAGATGACTATAGATCTATGACTACACTGCTTACAGGCTTTAAGAGTGACTTTTTTGATGTTCTAAAGCCAACTTCTGATATGCTATTCTAGTAGTAATTATAAACAATATACTACAGTCTCAAGTAACGAAGCTGCAATAAGTGCAACTGCCACTTCAACAGCTATTTCAGGTACTCATACAATTACAGCTACACAACTTGCAGCGGCTGCTAATGCAGTAAGTGGAGCTACTGTAACAAAAGCTCTTGAAAGTACTTTAGATATAAGTAGTTTTTCATTTGATAATAAAGACTTTAATGTCACTTTAAATGGAGTTACTAGAAATATTAAGCTAAATGGAGATTATACTGATATAGCAGGACTGAAGGCTGGATTGCAAAGCTCTATAGATACTGCATTTGGAACAGGCAAGATTACTGTTGACAATAATTTAGACAAGCTTAACTTTACAACAACTAATGGCAGAGTCACACTTACAAGCGGAACTAGTGATGCCTTGACTCAATTAAATCTAGCATCTGGGGCATCAAATGGATTGAACTTATTTACTAAGCTAGATGTTACAAATACGAATACACCTTTGTCAGGGACTTTAGATTTTAATATTAATGGCGTAAGCTTTTCATTTGATACAGCGAACAAGACCATGAATGATGTAATGACAGAGATAAACAGCAGTTCAGCGAATGTGTCATTGATATATAGTGAAGTGACAGACAAATTTACTTTGACATCTAAAACAAAAGGTGCAGGAGCGGCAATAACAATAAGTGATGCAACTGGAAGCTTATTTGGTGCATCTGGTGCAATTGGTATAGCAGCGGGTTCAATTAGCAATGGACAGGACGCTATATTTAATCTTGATAATGTAATTGGGATTGCAAGAAGTGAAAACAACTTTACTATTGATGGTTTAGGCTATAATATAAATCAAACAGATATTCCTGTTACGATTACAGTTAATCAGGATGTTGATCAAGTATATAATAAGGTTAAGAACTTTGTAGATAAGTATAATGAAGTGATTACTAAGATAAATGGTGAGCTACAGGAAGAAAGAGATAGAGACTATACACCACTAACTGATGAGCAAAGAGAGAGTATGACTGATGATCAAATAGAAAGTTGGGAAAGTAAGGCAAAATCAGGAATACTTCGTAACGATAGTACTCTTACAAATACTATAAATTCTATGAGAACGGCTTTATATGACACTATAAAAGATGTACCAGGCGGTCTATCATCTTTAGGTATAACCACTGATAATTATTTCTTATCTACAAAGGCACAAAAAGGAAAGCTTATCATTGATGAAACAAAGCTAAAAGAGGCAATAAAGAATTCTCCTGATAAGGTAATGAATATTTTTTCAAAGGAATCTACTATAGCATATTCACCAAATATGACTGCCGCACAGAAGAGTACACGCTATAATGAGAATGGAGTAGTTCAAAGGCTTTATGACATATTGCAAGATAATATAAGGACAACCAGAGACGATGATGGTAAAAAAGGAACTTTGTTGGAGAAAGCGGGCATCATAGGAGACATGACAGAGTATGACAGCCTTATACCTGATGAAATCGAGGATAAGGAAGATATTATATCAGAAATGATGGAAAGGTTATACGATAAGGAAGAGTCATATTATACAAAATTTTCAGCGCTAGAAACAGCAATGACTAAGTTGAACAGTCAATCGTCATGGCTTACACAGCAATTTAGTAGCTAAGGCGAATAAATATAAGATAGAAAATAATCAAAGAAAAGTGACAAACACATTGAGAGTGAGGGGTATACTATGGCTATAGCAGATAATCTATACAGTCAATTTCAAAGAAACAGGATAAGTATAGATACAGATACAAAAAAAAATGAAACGATGCTTATTACGAACAACAACCAAACAATGATAAAAAATAATGCACATCAACAATATCAAAATAATATGGTAAAAACTGCAAGTCCTCAAGAGCTAACTATGATGTTATATAGTGGTCTGGTGAAATTTTTAAACATTACAATTCAAGGAATAGAGGAAGGCTCAATAGAAAAGGCAAACAATAATAATTTCAGATCTCAGGATATTATACAGGAGTTTATGAATACACTAGATATGAGCTATGAAGTATCTAAAGGGCTTATGGCATTGTATGATTATATGAATACAAGATTAATTGAGGCAAATATTAAGAAAGACAAGGCAATAGTGGAAGAGGTGCTTATGCTTGCTGAGCAGCTGAGAGATACATGGTCACAGGCTATGAAGATTGCAAAGCAGCAGAACGCAAACAAGAGCACAGTAGATATATAAAGAATGACCCTATCAGGAGGAATAAATGGATATGCAGCTTATAAACGATTTGAATAAAATAATTGAGCAAAAGCTGAAACTTTTTAAAGAAATACAAGATATAACAATTCTTCAGAACAAGGATATAGTAGGAAATAAAGCAGAAAATATTGAGGAGTTAATAAAAAGAAAGCAGCAGGTTATAGATGCTATAGATAAGCTTGATAAAAGTTTTCTAGAGGGCTATAGTCATTTAAAGGATGAATTGAAGCTAGACAAACCTGACAAAATTGACACTGATAAGTATCCACAGCTAAAGAATTTGAAGAGTTGTGTAAAAGAAATAATAGAGCTGGCTGGTGACATAATGGAACTAGAAAACGTAAACCGAGAAAAACTTAATAACATCTTCATTGAGGTAAAAAAAGAGTTAAAACAGATTAATGTAGGTAAGCGCTCACTAAAAGCTTATGAGGTACCATTTATACAAAATGATGGTATATATATAGATAAGAAAAAATAGAACAAAAGTAGTTTATAATTATAATTTTAAAGTACTTGAAATATGGCAAATTAAGGTCTATAATGATAATATGGTGTATGAACTAGGTCTGTGGTTGAAAATCGATGCTAGCCGCAGGCGAAACGATCCACGTAAGCAGAGCAAAGCACTGCGATCATGGTGCGGCTTAGATGGTAAGTCCGTCCGGCCGGCGGTTTAACCGCTGAAATATGCTGAGAGAGTCAGTAGTGAGGGACTAAAATGTTGGTAGCGAAAACTCCAGACGGCGAGTGTGGGGACAAAGACCAGGTCAGCTAGAAAAATATGCCATATAAAATTATAAGGTTATGTGTGCTTGGTAGAACGAAGTCTTGGCGGTAGAAATCCTAGAATATTTCGAGTCGCCAACACCCAACCTAGAAGGAAAGAGGGATTTTTACATGTTCAATGACAAAAATTTAGTGTGCAAAGACTGCGGAAGTGACTTCATATTCACAGCTGGAGAGCAAGAGTTCTATGAAGAAAAGGGATTCCAAAACGAACCAGCAAGATGTAAGGACTGCAGATCTGCTAGAAAGAATTCCGGCGGAGACAGAGGAGCTAAAAGAGAAAGAGTAATGTACGATGCAACATGTGCTGAGTGCGGATGTGAAACACAAGTTCCATTCAAACCAACAAGCGCAAGACCAGTATATTGCAAAAACTGCTTCGACGCAAGAAGATAGTTAATAATAAGCCGCTTTATAGCGGCTTTTTTATTTGCTCGCATATAAAATTATAATAATGTAAAATAATGACGATTGATTGCATAATTGTCGAAAAAAGTTCACAAACTGTTCGTTTTACAAATAAGAGATATTTATTGTATGTACACATGTTTTTAACAAGTTGAGTAGCCTAGATGCAAGTTATCAACAAACTTATACACATTATACACAGAAAATTTAAAATGTATGTGCATAACTTTGTGGAAAAACTCATTTTTTTCACCCCTTGATTTTCCTATATTGAGAGTTTACATATATTTACTGCGTTCGCTTTACATAATGTAAAACACAAATATATTGAAATATTAATAACAGATTTTATCAAACAGTGAAAAATGTCAGAATATTAAATATTATTTCCCTCGAAAATTAAAAATAGGCAGGATTATTTATTAAATTGTAGAATAAAATAAGTATAGTCAGTAGTATTCAGTTGTGAAAGGAGAGATATTATGCATATTACAGTTAGCGGTAAAAATATAGTTATTACAAATGCCTTAAAGGAAAAGGTCAATAAAAAGTTTTCAAAATTTGAAAAGTTTTTTGGAGCAGATACAGAGGCAAACGCAACTTTAAGTGTAGAAAGAGACAGACATATTTTTGAGGTTACAATCCCTTTCAATGGCATTATACTAAGAGGTGAAGAAGCTACTGACGATATGTACACTTCTATAGACAATGTTGCAGAGAAGCTAGAAAGACAAATACGCAAGCAAAAAACAAAACTGGAAAGAAAGTTAAAGGATTATAACCTAAGGTTTGATACATTGTTTGATAATATAACTGAAGAGGAAGACGATGAAGTTAAAATAGTAAAGACTAAGAGATTTGCAATAAAACCAATGCCTGAAGAAGAAGCAGCTATGCAAATGGAGCTTCTTGGTCATAGCTTTTTTGTATTCTCAAATTCTGATACAGAAGAAGTAAATGTAATATATAAAAGAAAAGATGGAAATTACGGGTTGATAGAGCCAGAATTCTAAGTAAATTAAACAGCCGAGAAATCGGCTGTTTTTATGTACTAATATTACATAACATTTTCAAAGATTCATATGTTGTCTAAAATACTTTTCTGAATGATTAATAAAATTTAACAATTGAGAAAAGGTATTTATCATTTTTAATCGAATATATGAATAGACGGACGGAGGGATACATTGAAAAATATAAAAGACAACATATCTGAAGAGATAAAGGAGCTTATATGCAAGCTACCAGAAATAAGAAACTGTAGCATATTATGTAGCAAAGACAATAGAGTAGAAGAAATACATGTACTGGCAGGTTTAAATAGAAACATTAAAAATCTGGTCAGGGATATACAATCAGCCATCAATGCAGCCTTTGGCATTAATATAGATTATAAAGTAATTAGTATTGCACAAATAAATGAAAATGACCTTAAGGATATCAGATTACAAATAAATGAAGTTACTGTGAAAAATAATGAAAATGCTTTCGAGGCTATCGTAACTTTAACTTACGACTATAAGTTATATGAAGGTAAAACTACAATAGTTAAGTCAAAAAACAATAGGTTTAAAGCTATTGCAGAAGCTACTCTTATGGCTTTAGAGAAGTATATAGACAAAGGAAGAATATTTTATCTTGAGGATATAAAGATGGTGGCAATCACAAATGGAGAGCTATGTGTCTGTGTGATTGGTTATACGTTTAAAGATAAAGAAGAACTACTGTCAGGCTGTTGCTTAATAAATGTTGAAGAAGATGAAGCAGTTGTTAAGGCAATACTTTCAGCAGTGAATAGAAGAATGAGTATTATATGTTAATTTTTGGCCGACAAATTTATATAGCGGAGTATTTGCCTGTCTAATTAGCGGTAGGACAGAGTCTTGTATTTAAGGAGGCAAATCATGAAAAGAATAGCTGGTATTTTACTTACAATAGTTTCATTACTATTAGCAGCAGGAGCGCATAGAAGCTGGTTCTAAGATTTACATAAGCTCGGTCGGCCAATTTTTATATGAAAGGTGGATAAAATGTCAAGGCAGCTTAAAATATATGTTACTATTATAATTGCATTAGGGATAGCATTCATCATAAATACTATAAGTTTGGCATCCATATATGATATCAAAAGCGTTATTATTTTTGCTGTTTTATCTATTATAGCTGAATCACTCTTAATACCTACACCTGGCGAGAGCGCAATTTCAGTAGGCCTCGCTATTGGCTTAGCGGGCATTCTAGTATTGGGAGTACCAGAAGCAGCTTGGATTGCATGTCTAGGAATCATGTTAAGATGTGTAAACTACCAAGGCAAAAGCGTACATTTATTTAATACACCTTGGTATAAAACTTTATTTAATGGAGCTAATATTGCACTTTCAGCAGGCATTGCAGGAGTATGTTTCCAAATGCTTGGCGGAACACCAGGAAGAGTAGATTTAAATAACTTTTTATTACCTTTGTTAGTTTGTATATTTGTGTATATTATTATAAATGAAACCATTATATCTGGACTTATGGCAATTGTTACAGAAGAAAGGTTTATAAACAGCTGGTGGAGTAATTTAGTTTTTGCAGCTAGAGATTGCATATCTGTAGCACCCATAGGAGTACTAATGGCTATAGCATATATAAAGTATGACATTTTAGGAATTTTACTTTTCTTAGGTCCTTTATTGCTTGCACGTTATTCATATTGGTTATATATAGATATGAGACGCATATACATAGATACAGTCAAGTCACTATCTCAAGCTATTGAGGTAAAAGACCCATATACTAAGGGCCATTCTATGAGGGTTAGTGAATTTGCTTATGCTCTAGGATCTCGCCTGAAGTTGCCGCATAAGAAATTAGAAAATCTAAAAATGGCAGCTATTCTTCATGATATCGGCAAAATAGGTATAGAAGAAAGCATTTTGAACAAGCCTGGAAATCTAACAAAGGAAGAGTTTGATAAAATTAAACAACATCCTGAAAATGGAGTTAAGATTATACAGAATATTAGATTTTTAAAAGATGTGGCAGATATTGTTATAAGTCACCATGAAAAAATGGATGGTACAGGCTATCCAAAAGGGAAAAAACAAGGAGAAATTAGAGATGAAGCAGCTATTCTTAGTATAGCTGATGTATATGATGCTCTTACCTCTGACAGACCTTATAGAAAAGCCTTAACAAAGGAGCAAGCTCTTGCAATTATTAAAGAGGGAAAAGGAAGTCATTTTGAATCGCATTTCGCAGATGAATTTATCATGATGATAGAGGAACAAGGTGGTGAAAATATTTGATCATTGAAAGCATCGGAGTTTCTTTATTGATTGGAAAACTGAGAAAAGGCAGTTTTTCCAATATGAAGACTGAAGAAATATATAAATGGTATTTATTTGTAGGCGCTTTTCTTTTAGAGTTTATTACAGTATTTTTATCAGCTAAGGGATACAAGTTTTTTACAAGTAACATATTCACTATTCATTTAATCTCGTACTGCCTTTTATTTATAGGTATTTACTTCAATATCGATAAAACATCCTTTAAGCTAATTATGTTAGGTACATTATTAAACTTTATTGTAATTATGCTTAATGATGGTCAAATGCCAGTATCGCAGACTGCAATGCTAAAAGCAGGATTGACTGAGGATCTAAAAGATTTACTAAATGGCGAGATAATTACACATACTATAATAGCAAAAAACACACTTCTAAAGTTTCTTGGGGATGTTATAGTAATACCCAAACCTTATCCAAGACCAAAGGTACTTAGTATTGGAGATATTTTCATGGGTGTAGGAGTATTTGTCTATATACAGGAAATTATGATAAGAAAGATAATAAAAAAGTAAACAATACGGTTTAGGATTAAAGCATATATATGCCTTTGTCGTAAACCGTTTTTTATAATAATTAGAAAAGTGTAAATCTACCTTAATTGGCTATGTGACTTAAGAGACTTTATAAAACTTTTATATATAATATATTTGGCACTAAACATTTCACATATATAAGAATAGTGTGAAACGTTCACTTATATTACTTTTGAAAGTTGTTATGTGGAATATGTTGTGCTAAAATAGATAGGATAATATTATTATAACTCTGTTATATTGGGGTGTTTTAGATGAACTCAAAAAGAAATTTTAAAATAAATAAATATTGTGCTTTAGCTTTTATGGTATTTGCTGTTTTAACAGGTATTTCAGATAATTATCAAACAAATTCCATAGCTTTAATAAACAACGATTTTTCATATTTATTAAAGATTAATCAAATGTTCATACAAAATACGAGCATTATTAGAGCACGTTTTCTTCTAAATAGACATGAGAATTATAGCACTTATGTTCAAAGCATAATGGGTTCAAAGGCTGTATCATATTATGCGATCATAGGGGTATCTTATTCCTTGTTAATTTTTATTATTCTTTACACAAATAATAAATTACGACAAAATAATATTTGGAGAAAGGCAGTTTTTTAATCTCTTCTATACTGAGTCAGCTACAAGCAAAACTTAAATAAGGTATATAAAAAGGAGAGATTGTTATGTCATTATTACAAAAATTATTTGGAAACCTAAATGAAAAAGAAGTAAAAAAACTAATGAAAATAGTAGATGAAATAGAAGCTATAGAACCACAAATGCAAGCTTTAAATGATGAACAGCTTCAAAACAAGACTCCAGAGTTCAAGGAAAGAATAAAAAATGGAGAAAGCCTGGATCATATACTTCCAGAAGCCTTTGCAGTAGTAAGAGAAGCTGCGGTGAGAGTAATAGGTCAAAGGCACTTTAGAGTGCAGCTTTTGGCAGGCGTAGTTCTTCATCAGGGAAGAATAGCGGAGATGAAGACTGGTGAAGGTAAAACCCTAGTGGCTACACTTCCTCTTTATCTAAATGCATTGGAGGGAAAAGGCGCACATCTTATTACGGTAAATGACTATTTGGCAAAGTTTCACAGTGAGTGGATGGGAAAGATATACAACTTCCTTGGAATATCTGTGGGCTTGATTGTCCATGGAGTAGAAGGAGAAGATAAACAAAAGGCATATGCTGCTGATATAACCTATGGAACAAACAATGAGTTTGGGTTTGACTATCTAAGAGATAATATGGTTATATACAAGGAACAGATGGTACAAAGAGATCTTAATTTTGCTTTGATAGATGAGGTTGATAGTATTTTAATAGATGAAGCAAGAACACCTCTTATAATTTCAGGAATGGGAGAGAAGTCTACTCATCTATATTTCGTAGCGGACAACTTTGTAAAAGGTATCCATAAGGAAGATGACTTTGTTATAGATGAGAAGGCACATACTGTACTTCTTACAGAGCAGGGTATAGAGAAAGCAGAACGATTCTTTAGCATAGAGAATTTTGGTGACTCAGAAAATATTGAGATAAATCACCATATAAACCAAGCACTTAAAGCTAGAAACCTTATGAAAAAGGATATTGACTATGTAGTAAAAGATGGAGAAATAATAATTGTTGATGAGTTCACTGGTCGTCTGATGTTTGGAAGAAGATATAGTGAGGGGTTGCATCAAGCTATTGAAGCAAAGGAAGGTGTTAAGGTCGAGAGAGAATCTCAAACCTTAGCAACTATAACCTTTCAAAATTATTTCAGAATGTATAACAAACTTGCAGGTATGACAGGTACTGCTAAGACGGAAGAGGATGAATTTAGGTCTATATATAATCTAGATGTTGTAGAGATACCAACAAATAAGCCAATACAACGTAAGGATTATCCAGATGCTGTGTATAAGAACAAAAATGGTAAGTTCAATGCAGTAGTAAAAGAGATAGAAAGTCTCCATCAAAAGGGACAGCCAGTGCTTGTAGGTACAATATCTATAGAAAACTCAGAAATGCTCAGTGCAATGCTTAAGAAAAAAGGAATACCACATGAAGTGTTAAATGCAAAGCAGCATGAGAAAGAAGCAGAGATTGTCTCTCATGCAGGACAAATGTCCACTGTAACAATATCAACAAATATGGCAGGTCGTGGTACTGATATCATACTTGGTGAAGGTATGCAGGCTTTGGGCGGACTTATGATTATTGGTACTGAAAGACATGAGTCAAGACGTATAGACAATCAGCTTCGTGGACGTTCAGGTAGACAAGGCGACCCAGGTGCCAGCAGATTCTATGTATCCTTAGAGGATGACTTGATGAGACTTTTGGTTCAGAGAAGCTAGTAGGTATAGTAGAGACTCTCGGCATGGATGACGAAATGAACATTGAGCATTCCCTTTTATCTAAATCTATAGAAGATGCACAAAAGAAGGTAGAAGGAAGAAACTTTGATATAAGAAAGCATGTGCTTCAATATGACAATGTAATGAACAAGCAAAGAGAGGTTATTTACAGTCAAAGAAGAAAGGTTCTTATGGGTGACAGTATACAAGAAAATGTAACAGATATGATAAATGATATCATAAAAGATGCTGTTGCAATCTATACTGCTGGAAGTGAATATCAAGAAGAGTGGGATTTAAAGGGACTTATGGAGTTTCTTCATAATATATTTCTCCCAAGAAACACCTTTACAGAGGAGCAATTGTTAAGCTATACAAGGGAGGAACTTAAAGAACAATTGAAAGAAAAAACCATGAAGCTGTATGAGGAAAAAGAGCAGCAGATTGGTACTGAGACAATGAGAGAGCTTGAAAGAGTTATACTACTTAAAGTTGTTGATACAAAGTGGATTGATCATATTGATGCTATGGATCAGCTAAAAGAGGGTATAGGTTTACGTGCATATGGACAGCAGGATCCTGTTCAAGCATACCAAGTTGAAGGCTATGATATGTTTATGCAATTGATAAACAGTATCAAAGAAGATACCGTAAGATATGTACTAAATGTAAATGCAAAGAATATTCCTGAGAGAGAGCAAGTTGCGCAGGCTATTACTACCAATCAAGAGGAAACAGTAAGAAAGCCAGTAGTAAAGGAAGATAAAATCGGAAGAAATGATTTGTGTCCTTGTGGAAGTGGTAAAAAGTACAAAAAGTGCTGTGGCGCTTAGTATATTTGATTAACTAGGGGCTGGTCTCGTGACATCGTGTTAAGGCCAGCCCTTATACTTATTATATGAGGAGTGATAAAATGCTAGAACTTGAGCAGTATAGATATGAGCTTAGGAAGCTTATGGATATAATAAACGAAATTGAGGTGTCACTTTGACATTGAAGGCATAAAGGATAGTATACAAGAGCTGGAACTGGACATGCAACAGCAAGACTTATGGGAAGATGCAGAAAAAGCGACACTCATCTTAAAGAATGTTAAGAACATGAAGGATAAGCTGGAGCGTTTTAATACATTAAAGGAACAGTATGAGTATCTGAATGTTCTGATTGATTTGGGAATTGAAGAGCAGGATATATCTATATTGAAGGAGGTATCTAACGCTCTTGATACTCTATCCAATGGTATAGAAAAAGTGCGGATAGAAACTCAATTAACAGGTCAATACGACTATGGCAATGCGATACTTTCCATACATTCTGGTGCGGGAGGTATTGATGCACAGGATTGGGCAGAAATGCTTTTAAGAATGTACACTAGATGGGCAGAGAAAAAGGGCTATACAGTTACAATATTAGATATTTTAAAGGATTATGAAGCGGGAATAAAAAGTGTCACCCTACATATAGAAGGTGAAAATGCTTATGGTTATCTCAAATCAGAAAAAGGGGTACATCGCCTGGTAAGACTATCGCCCTTCGATGCAGCAGGTAAAAGACACACATCTTTTGCCTCGGTAGATGTAATGCCTGAAATAGATGATAGCGTTAGTGCGGATATAGATTCAGATGATTTGAAAATCGATACCTTTAGATCGGGAGGTGCTGGAGGTCAGCACGTAAATAAAACTGATTCTGCTGTTAGAATAACACACATTCCAACAGGTATAGTAGTACAGTGTCAAAACGAAAGGTCACAGCACTACAATAAAGATATGGCAATGAAAATGATGGTTGCAAAGCTGATTGAGTTTAGGGAACGAGAGCAGAAGGAGAAAATAGATGACATTAAGGGAGAATACAGAGAGATTGCCTGGGGCAGCCAGATAAGATCTTATGTATTTCACCCATATAGTATGGTTAAGGATCATAGAACTGATGAGGAAATAGGAAATGTAAATGCTGTCATGGATGGAGACATAGATAACTTTATTAATGCATATCTAAAGCAAAAGAATTAAAAAAATATTCTATAATATATTTCACAAAAGGCATCGTTAACTTGATTATGTTTCAATAGAGTATTATTTATATCGCACTAAACAATTTATGTTTATAAAATAGTGCGATATATATAATTTTTTTATAGATAATAATATTATTTAAGCAAAAGCTATAAAATATTATTTTTAAGGTTGTTTAATGATAGAATCTGATATAAAATTAATATAATAAAATGATTCCAAACAATTGTTGAATAATTATAAATACTGGGGGATTGCAAATGAGAAATAAAGTAAATTTCTTTAAAATTCCTAAATTAGGGGATAAAAAGTCACATAAACCAAAAATTAACATGCTTGGGTTTTTAAAGAAAACTAAAAATCTAAAGATTAGCTTTATGAATGATAAAAAGGCTAAAATGCCTAGCACTGGCAAAATTAGGTTCCCAAAGCTAGATTTAGATGATTTAAGATTATTAAGTCCAAGAAGCCTCTTAACAGGTATAAGAGGAAAAATTATCTTTCTCTCTGTGTTTACGATGATTTGCATGCTTATCCCAATTGTTTTAAGCATCAGTTCTCTAAAATCAAATATAACGAAGGATTTAGGAGAACTTAATAAGGTTACAAATGCTTCAATAGCTGAGAAGGTTGAGAATCAGGTTGAACAAAATTTGTTAAGCTTGGACTTATTTACTAAATCTACGGATATATTCGCCATGGATCCATATCAGCAGGAAAGAGCTTTAAGAAAGCTTATTGAAAATAGGTTTGAGTCTATAATCTTCACAGATGTTGAAGGTAATATTGTATTTACTACCGACTTTGCGCTAAAAGATACAAATATAAAAGACACACCATGGTTTTCAGAGGCAATAAAAGGGACAAACTATATATCAGATTCTATTCTGGATGAAAGGACTAAACAGAGTATAATTTATATATCTGTACCAGTAATTGATCAGTATCTGAAGCCTGCTGCTGTAATAGTAGTAAAGATGGATTTGGATTACTTGCACACAATAATTAAAGAAAACAAGGTAGGAGAGAATGGCATTGCATATATAATTGATAGAAAAGGGGTAATTTTGGCTCATCCCGATATAAAAGAAAAGGTATTAAAGACGTATAATGCAGTTGAGCATAATATATTTGGTGCTAAAAAAATCGTTGAAGGAATTTCAGGTACTGATATTTACGATAATGACAAGGGTGAAAAAGTATATGGCACATATAGTATAATACCTTCTACAGGTTGGGGAATGTTAACTGAGCTGCCTGTAAGTGAAGCTATGGAGCCGGTTCAAAAAGCTACCAAACAAATAACTGTTATGTCAATTATAGCTTTAATGCTTGCAATAATTGGAGCTTTGATATTGGCAATCTTGATTACTAGACCATTGAAGAATATGGCTAAGGTAGCAGCTGAGGTAAAAAACGGAGACCTAAGCAAACGAATTAAGATTACAGACAAAGATGAAATAGGACAATTACAGGTTGCATTTAACCAGATGACGGACTCCTTGGCCAGTGTACTAAGTGAAGTAGGTATTGCAATTTCTGAAGTTACTGATATGTCACAGAAGCTAAGTGAAGGAGCACAGATAAGCTCTGCGGCTACAGAAGAAATAACCGCTATAGTTGAAAGTGTTGCAGAGGGTGCACAATCGCAAATAAGTTCTGTAAACACATCAGCTAATATTACTAGGGAAATTGCAAATAGTGTAGTAAACACTTCTAATAAGACTCAAACAGTTGCGCAGTCAGCCACTGGTGCAGCACAGATTGCAAAGGAAGGCTCTGACAACATTAAAATAATTAATGAGAAGATAATAGGTATAAAGGATAATGTTATAAATTCAGCAAGCTTGGTTGAAAAGCTTGGGAATAAATCAAAAGAAGTTACCAGCATGGTTAAGGTAATCAAAGATATTGCAGGTAAAACAAACATGTTGGCGCTAAATGCAGCAATTGAGGCTGCAAGAGCAGGTGATGCAGGTAAGGGCTTTGCAGTAGTTGCAAATGAAATAAGAAATCTTGCAGAGCAGACAAAAGAAGCTTCTAAAGACATAGAAACATTGCTCACAGAAATGCAAGATGAAACAGATTATACTGTAAAAGCAATGAATGAGGGTTTAATTGAGGTAGAGGCAGGAACAGCTGCAATCAGTGCAACATACAGTACCTTCAATAAAATCATAGAAGAGGTACAAACCGTTGCCAGAGACATAAACAATGTGTCAGAAGCTGTACTTAATCTTAAGAGTGAAAGTGAAAGAATCATAACCTCAATAGAAGAAGTAAATGAAATTGCAGAAACTACATCAGTAGGAACTCAAAGCGTTCTGGCAAGCACAGAAGAACAAGCTTCTTCAATACAAGAGATAAGCAACTTGGCAGTAGGCTTGAGTAATACGGCAGTTATGCTAAAGGATATTATATTGAAATTTAAGATATAAAAAAAGCAGCTTAGGCTGCTTTTTTTATTCCATGCCGATAATATCAACTTTTCTACAGCCCCTGCAGGATAGGAGAAGCTGTACCAATTCCTCAGGGGTTATTTCCATTGATTTCATATCCACTGTGACAGTCAAAGTCGCTGCATCCATTATAGGCATTGTCTGGTTTATAGTAAGTATATTTGCCTTAACAGAAGCAAGAGTATTTATTATGTCTGACAGTATTCCAGGAGCATGACTTAATATCATAAAAATGATAAGCATTTTTCCCTTTTCACTGGACATAAAGTCATGCACACTATCCTTGTATTTATAGAAAGCACTTCGACTTAAGCCTACCATTTTGCATGCCGCTTGAATTGTAATGGCTTCACCATTTCTAAGTAAGTCTTTGGCTTCAATAACCTTCTCATAAGCAGGGGGGAGGATTTTGGAATCTATTATAAACATTTTTTGTTGTTGCATGATTATTCTCCTAACTGTTTTCTAATTGGAATTTACTGATATACTATCATAGGAGGAGAAATTTAGCAAATTGGTAATAATATCGTTATTAAACATATAGAAATGGAAGATAAAAAGAGGTAATATAATAATTAAGCGAAATTAATGAAATTATTCGGTAAATCTAGCTTTATGTATATATTGTTATTTGGTATATGAAGAAGGTTTACTGTTTAACTAGGAGGGCTTACATGAACATTATAGAAAAGTTGGCCAAGGAACTAGATGTGAAATCTTGGCAGGTAGAGAATACGGTAAAGCTTGTAGACGATGGTAATACCATACCATTTATTGCAAGATATAGAAAGGAACTCACAGGTGAGCTTTCTGATACAATACTTCGTAACCTTCATGAGAGACTGCTTTACTTAAGAGGTTTGGAAGATCGCAAGCAAGAGGTAATAAGACTAATAGATGAGCAGGGTAAGCTTACAGAAGAACTTAAGGCAGCAATTTTGAAAGCAGAGGTACTATCAGAGGTTGAAGATTTATATAGACCTTACAAGCAGAAGAAGCGTACCAGAGCAACTATAGCAAAAGAAAAAGGCTTGGAGCCTTTGGCAGATATAATCTGGAAGCAGGAGAAACCACAAACGACTTTAGAGGAAATAGCTGTAGCTTATATAAATGAAGAGCTAGGTGTAAACACAGCTAATGATGCTATACAAGGTGCAAAAGATATAATTGCAGAAACCATATCTGACAGTGCAGATTTTAGAAAGGACATTAGAAACGTAACCTATAAAAATAGTCTAATAGTAAGCAAGGGCACCACAGAGGAAAAGTCAGAGTACCAAATGTACTATGATTTTAATGAGCCCGTGTTTAAGATAGCACCGCATAGAATATTGGCTTTAAACAGAGGAGAAAAGGAAAAGTTTTTATCTGTAAAGGTAGATGCCCCGATAGAGAATATTCTTAGCTATTTGAACACCCATGTTATAATCGCTGATTCACCTTACATTAAGCTGTTGGAGGATACAGTCAAGGATTCCTATACAAGACTAATTGCTCCCTCCATAGAGAGAGAAATTAGAAACGAAATGACAGGAAAAGCAGAGGAACAGGCGATTTTGGTATTTGCTTCTAACTTAAGAAGTTTACTTCTTCAGCCTCCTATAAAGGGTAAGACTGTCATGGGCTATGACCCTGCATATAGAACAGGCTGTAAAATAGCTGTAGTGGATGAAACAGGAAAGCTACTTGATATAACGACTGTTTATCTTACTCCTCCAGAGAATCAAATAGAAAAAGGCAAAAAGGAGTTAAAGACTCTTATAAATAAGCATAATGTATCTGTAATATCTCTTGGCAACGGTACTGCCTCTAGAGAATCAGAATTGATATGTGCTGAGATAATTAAAGAATTGGATAGAGAGCTGCATTATGTAGTTGTTAGTGAAGCAGGAGCCTCTGTTTATTCTGCTTCAGAGCTTGCAGCAAAGGAATATCCCGATATAAATGTATCAATAAGAGGGGCTATATCAATCGCAAGAAGATTACAGGATCCATTGGCAGAGCTGGTAAAGATTGATCCAAAGTCAATAGGTGTAGGACAGTACCAGCATGACGTTTCACAGAAGAAGCTTTCAGAAGCCTTAAAGGGTGTTGTTGAGGACTGCGTAAACAGTGTTGGGGTAGATTTAAACACAGCTTCTGCATCACTATTGTCTTATATATCAGGAGTTAACTCCAGTATAGCTAAAAATATCGTAGAATACCGTGAGGAAAATGGAGCTTTCAAAAGCAGAAAAGAAATAAAAAAAGTTAAGAAGCTGGGAGAAAAAGCCTTTGAACAGTGTGCAGGCTTTTTAAGAATAAAAGAAAGTAAAAATATATTGGATAACACAGGCGTACATCCTGAGTCCTATGAAGCAGCAGAAAAGTTAATCGAAAAAGCAGGAGGAAGCCTCAAAAAGATTAGCCAGAAGGAGCTTCAATCAACAGCTGCCCAGCTTGATAAGGCAGATATAGCGAATATGGCACAGGAGCTTTTGATAGGTGTTCCGACTTTGAAAGATATTATAAGTGAACTTCAAAAGCCTGGTCGTGATCCAAGAGATGAGATGCCAAAGCCAATATTTATGACTGATGTAATGGAGCTTAAGGATCTTAAAGAGGATATGATTCTTACAGGCACTGTAAGAAACGTAATCGATTTCGGTGCTTTTGTGGATATTGGTGTGCATCAGGATGGCTTGGTACACATATCAGAGATGGCAGATAAATTTGTAAAGAACCCTATGGAAGTAGTTAAGGTAGGGGACATTGTGAAGGTTAAGGTGATTGGGATAGACTTTGATAGAAACAGGATAAGCCTAAGTATGAAGGGCTTGAACTAAAACAATATTTTAAAGAGAGGGATTAAAAAATGATACATATTAAAAACGGTAAGTTATTTACTATGGCTGGAGAACCAATAGAAAAGGGCAGTATATTAATCGAGAATGGAAAAATTGTTGCCATAGGTGAGAAGGTAGAAGTTCCCAATGATGCAGAGGTTATTGATGCACAGGGCAAACTGGTATTCCCTGGATTTATAGATGCCCACTGTCACCTAGGGATGTGGGAGGATGCTATAGGCTTTGAGGGAGCTGACGGAAACGAAGCAGTTGATCCTGTTACACCACACCTACGTGCTATAGATTCTATATATCCTATGGACAGAACCTTTGAGGAAGCAAGAGAAGGCGGCGTTACTACAGTGTGTACAGGACCTGGAAGTGCTAATGTAATAGGAGGTATTTTCTCTATTATAAAGACTTATGGTCATAGGATAGATGATATGATTGTTAAAGAGACAGCAGCACTAAAGATTGCTTTTGGAGAAAATCCTAAGAGAGTTTATTCTGGTCAAAAGAAATCACCTTCTACCAGAATGGCTACAGCAGCAATACTTAGAGAGCAGTTATATAAGGCTAAAGCCTATAAAGAAAAGCTTGATATGTCCATAGAATATCCTGATAAAAAGCCTGAATTTGATATTAGGCTTGAGCCCTTAGTAAAGGTGCTAAACAAAGAAATACCACTGAAAGCTCATGCCCATAGAACAGACGATATATTTACGGCCTTAAGAATTGCGAAGGAGTTTGATGTAGATATAACTCTAGACCATTGTACAGAGGGTCATCTAATAGTAGAAGACCTTGTTAAGGAAAATAAGTACATAATAAGCGGACCTCAGCTTACAGAAAGGACAAAACATGAGCTGAAAAACAAGACCTTCAAGTCACCAGGAATAATGTCAAGTGCGGGGCTAAAGGTTGCTATAACAACAGATCATCCTGTAATACCAATACAATACCTGCCAATGTGTGCAGGCTTAGCTGTAAGAGATGGCATGGATAAGCAAGAAGCATTAAAGGCTATAACTATAAATGCTGCTGAAGTACTTGGAATAAAAGATAGAGTAGGCAGCTTGGAGGTTGGCAAGGATGCTGATATCGTAATTTTTGATGGACATCCTTTTGATACAGCGTCAAAGTCAGAGTTCGTTTTGATTAATGGGGAAATTGTTTTTAGAAGAAATTAAAATATTATATACATATGTATAAATCAGAGTTATAATATATTTGAAAAGTTAGTAAGATTAATATCTTCAGGGAGGGGTGCAATTCCCTACCGGCGGTAAAGCCCGCAAGCAGTGCAGAGCATTGCAGATTCGGTTAAACTCCGAAGCCGACAGTAAAGTCTGGATGGAAGAAGATAAGATAGTTATAATATAATGACTATTAAAGTCCCTGGAGTATTACTTCAGGGACTTTTTATCATGTTAAAAAATGTATTTTAGGAGGATAAATTATGAGAAATTCAAAACTACAATTAATGGTAAAAATAGGGATGCTGTCTGCATTGGCATTTATAATTATGTTTTTCGAATTCCCTTTGCTTCCTACCGCACCACATTTAAAGATGGATCTTAGCGATATTCCTGCAATAGTGGGAGCTTTTGCTTTTGGTCCTTTAGCAGGAGTGCTTATAGAGTTGATAAAGAATTTATTACACTTTATCACAAGAACACAAACTGGTGGAATAGGAGAGATGGCAAATTTTGCAACTGGTGCAGCATTTGTTAGTGCTGCAGGTTTAATTTACATGAGAAATAAGAACAAGACGAATGCAATTATAGGCTTGGCAGTTGGCACAGTGATTATGTCTGTGGTAATGTGCTTTGCAAATTACTACATCTTACTTCCGTTATATATGCCAACACTGTTTGAAGGGCCAAAATCTGTAGTAATAAATATAATTCTAACAACTGCACTACCCTTCAATATTTTAAAGGGAATAATTGTATCTACAATAACTATAATAATATACAAGAGAATATCACCAATACTTCATAATAAATAAGACAAGAATTAAAAGTTAGAGCCTCATAAATTAGTAGTGTAGAGTAATACTAATTTATGAGGTTTTTGTTTTGTAATATGTACAAAATATAGCAAAAAGGCTATAATATCATTAATTAATAAAACAACAAGAGAAGGCGACAGCCTTCATTTTCTTGGAGGAGAACTAATGCTAAAAGTAATTTCAAAAAGTGCAGAGCAAACCAATAAGCTGGGAGAAAGCTTAGGAAGACTGCTAAAGCAAGGTGACATCATATGTCTTACAGGAGACTTGGGAGCGGGTAAGACCGCATTTACAAAGGGCATTGGAGTAGGCTTAGAGGTAAAGGAATTAATAACAAGCCCTACATATACGATAATTAATGAATATGAAGGAATAGTTCCTCTTTATCACTTTGATGTATACAGGTTGGAAGGTGTTGAAGAAATGTATGAGTTAGGTTATGAGGAATATTTCTTTGGCGATGGAGCTGTAGTGGTAGAGTGGGCTGATATAGTAAAGGATATTATCCCAAATGAAAGACTTTGGATTACTATGCTGAGAGGAAAGCAGGAAGATACAAGGGATATTATAATTGAAGCTACAGGGGAAAGATATCAAACTATTGTTAAGGAGTTGGAGCAACATGTTAATATTGGCGATTGATACTTCAAGTGCTACAGCAACTACAGCTTTGACTCAGGATGGAAAGGTACTTGCTGAATATATACATAGTAGTAGTAAGACACACTCTCAGAGACTTATGCTGATGGTAGATGAGCTTTTAAAGTCTTGTAACAAAAAACCAGAGGACATTGATTTATATGCTTGCGTATCAGGCCCTGGATCTTTTACGGGTCTTAGAATAGGTGCTTCAGCTATTAAGGCTATGGCACAGGTGTTTGATAAGCCTGTGGCAGGAGTACCAACTCTTGATGCATTAGCATATAACTTATATGATTTTAATGGATTTATATGTCCTATGATAGACGCACAAAGGGGAGCGGTTTACAGCGCTCTTTATAAATGGGAAAATGGAAAGCTTGTGAAGCTTGAAGACTATAGAGTAATAGATGCAAAAGAGCTGGTGCATATGCTTGAAGAGCTGGATAAAGATGTTGCGATACTTGGTGATGGTGTAGAGATTGCAATGGAGCACGTGAATAAAGCTTTAAAGAAAGTAGTACCTGCTCCCTCGACACATATGCAGCCTAGAGCATCCTCTGCTGCTGCTATTGCATTGGAAATATTTGGTGCTGGTAAGACTGAAAGCTGTTACAGCTTTAAGCCTAGCTACATAAGAAAATCTCAAGCAGAGGTAGAGTACGAGAAAAAGCAGGAGGCATTAGTAAGACCAATGGAGCTTACTGATGTAGATGAGGTGTGGGATATAGAAAAGTTGAGCTTTAGCTCACCTTGGTCAAGAGAATCCTTTGAGGAGGAGATGAATGGCAACGACAAAGCGAGATATGTTGTAGCTGTACTTGGCGACACTGTAGTAGGCTATGGAGGTATGTGGTTTATTATAGATGAGGCTCATATAACTAATATTGCGGTACACCCTGACTATAGGCAAAGAAAGCTTGGCGAAATGATTGTAGAAGAGATGCTTAGAACCGCCGAAGAAAGTGGTATTAGCAGCTTGACACTTGAGGTTAGAGCATCAAATACGCCTGCAATTAGTCTATATAGCAAGCTTGGCTTTAAAGAATATGGCATTCGAAAGGGCTATTATGCAGATACTTGCGAGGATGCACTAATCATGTGGAAAAAATAGAATTGGCTTTGCAGATTAGAAGTAAACTGCAAAGCTTTTTTGTATTCAGACAAATGATGTATAATGACGTATATAGAGTAAACAAACAAATTGAAATTATTATATATATATATAACAAATAAAAGGTGGCGATAAATTGGATGCCAGTGATTTGGACCTAATAAATCAATGTCTTAAAGGAAATACCGAAGCGTTTGAACCCTTAGTTGAGAGATACAAGAAGCTGGTATTTAATACCGCCTATAGAATGATGCATAATCGAGAAGAAGCAGAGGATATAACACAGGAGGCTTTTGTAAGAATATACAATTCATTGGCAAGGTATAATCCTGAGTATAAGTTTTCTACATGGTCGTTAAAAATAACGACAAATCTGTGCTTGGATAATCTGCGAAAAAGAAAAGGTGAGACATTACCAATAGATGAGAAATTTAGTATTTGTGATGAGGGGCCTACTCCAGAGGAGCAGTATCTAAGAAAAGAAAATCAAAAGAGGGTAGTGGAAGCAATAAACAAGTTGCCTGAAAAGTACAAGGAATTCATTATACTTTTTCATCATAGAAACTTATCCTATCAGGAGATAATGGATATTACGGGTGAATCTCTTACTATAGTAAAAAACAGATTATACAGAGCACGACAAATGCTTAAAGATTATCTGATTAATGCAGATAAGGAGAGTGAAAAAGTATGCAATGCAAGCAAATAAATAATCATATGATGAAATATTTTGATGGCAATATAAGTGAGTTGGAAACGGAGCAGTTGATGCGGCATCTTCAGAAATGCACAATATGTGCAGATGAATTTGAAGTACTGCGAGAAGCATTATTTGAAATAGAAAGATTTGCCTGATATTGATCCACCGGCTGAGTTGACAGTAAACATTATGAAGGAAATCTGTAGTCAAAAACAGCTACAGATAAGTAAAACACAGCTAATATGCTGGTTTGTAGGCTTCATAGGTTTGGTACTGTTTACCTACAACATCATAGCTTTTACTATATTTCCAATGATAGGCGGCAAAGTGACCTTGCTATCCCTTGATAGCTTTCTCAAGGTTATATTTTGGGTAGGGAATTTAATAAAAGATAGTATTGTGGCATTATCTGTTTCTGTAGGAGGGCTATTGACTCTTAGAAACATTATTCTAGAGGATTATACAATATTAATATTCATATGGTTAGTGGCATTTGCTTTAGTAGATTTGATGCTCTATAAACTTATGCATGAGAAAGATAAGAAAAACGATTTCGTAGATTTTCACTAAATTTGGGAGGTTTTGATATGTCCATTAAGAAGCTTATATCGATTGTACTGATTATAATTACCTTGGTTATGGTCTCTGCCTTTAGCTTTGATAAAAACATTGGAGACTGTGTTTCAATATTTGATAATGTTATTATTTCAGAGGATGAAATTTTTTTAGGTGATGCAATCACAGTATTTGGAAATATGTCAATTAAAGGTGATGTTAGAGGAGATGTAGTAGCCATATTTGGGAATGTTGATATATATGGTGAAATCGGCGGTGATGTAGTGGCTGTATTTGGTAGTATAGACGTTGACAAAAGTGCAGTTATTAACGGGGATGTTGTCGAAGTACTGGGTAAAGTAGAAAAAGATAATGGAGCAATAATAAGAGGGGATATAGTAGATACCAAGGTGCAAGCAATACCAAGAAGCTTTAATTTAGGGTTCATCACTGGCAGCGATATTGGTACGGTCATAAGTATGATTATAACTTTTATGCTTTCATGTTTGGTGTTATTACTTGTACCTGATAGGGTTGGCTACATGGTACAAAGCTATCAGCACAATATTGGAAGAAGTCTTGGAATAGGTGTATTGGTAATGCTGGGGATGATGCTTCTAATTCCAGTCATGATAATTACAATAATTGGGATATTACCGGCAATACTTCTTATATTCGCGTTTGCAATTGCTGTATTTGTTAGTATGACAGCATTTTATATAGCATTAGGTAGAAAGATTGCTGCAGCAGTGGAAGGGAAAAATGCTTTATATATACATCTGTTTATTGGATTGGTGATAGTAAGTGCCTTACAAATTGTACCGATACTAGGCTTCCTGGTTGGTATGATAGCTTTCTTCATAGCTGTGGGTATAGCCTTCGATACAAGGATAGGAAAACCATCTATGAGAAAAAACACACAAGTTTAAATAGAAAAGACAGCTTTGCATAAAAAGGCAGAGCTGTCTTAAATTTATGATATATATTTAATATTTATAGCATGATTACATATAATACACATAAGCGATCTATATGATTTACTTTAATTTTAAAATCTATTATGATATAATGAGTTTTGTTGCTTAAAAATAACACACAAATTAATTAGTAACAAGTGTAAATCCAACTATATGGGAGGAAAATAATGCTTCTTAGGGAATTTAAAATTGACAATAATACAATTATTCTAGATCAGGATGAAGATATATACATAGCACAGGTACTGGGAGCTAGTGGGGAAAAATTGTTTTATCATGAGTATAAAGAATATAAAAAAATAAAAGCATGTTTTGATGAAATAGTGCAGAGTATTCAACAAAATAATGCAGATATAAAAAACATAATAAATATTCTACAAAACAGCATAGAATAAATAGCAGGAGTAATCCTGCTTTAATATTACGCAGAAAAATATTTTGAACATTTTAAATTTAATGCAGAATATACAATTTATGCGAAGTATATAATTTTGAGGTGATTGACATGGATAAAAATATGACTATTTTGGCAATCGAAACATCATGCGACGAGACCTCGGCAGCGATAGTAAGAAACGGTAGAGAAGTGCTTTCAAACGTAATATCCAGTCAGATAGATATACATAAGAAGTTTGGAGGAGTTGTGCCAGAGGTTGCTTCCAGAAAACACTTAGAGAGCATAAATCTTATTGTGAAGGAAGCTCTAGACCAAGGGGGTACAAGGCTTGAGGATGTAGATGCTATAGCTGTTACAAGCGGACCTGGACTTGTGGGAGCCTTACTTATAGGGCTTACTACAGCAAAGGCTTTGGCTTATAGTACAAATAAACCCTTAATTGGAGTCAATCATATAGAAGGACATATTGCCGCTAACTATATACAACACAAAGAACTGGAGCCTCCATTTATTTGTCTGGTAGCTTCGGGAGGACATAGCCATATAGTAAAAATAAAGGATTATAACAGTTTTGAGATACTAGGACGAACTAGGGATGATGCAGCAGGAGAAGCTTTTGACAAAATTGCTCGAGCTTTGGGTTTGGAATATCCTGGTGGTCCTTTGATAGATAAAATGTCAGCACAAGGTAATGCTAAGGCTATAAACTTTCCGAGAGCATATCTTGAGGCAGGGAGTTATGACTTTAGCTTCAGTGGTTTAAAATCAGCAGCACTTAATTACCTAAACTCCATGAAAATGAAGAATGAAGAAATAAGTATACCTGATGTAGCAGCAAGCTTTCAAGAAGCTGTGGTTGAAGTATTGACTGAGAAGCTCATTAGAGCGGCAGTGGAGCATGGCTCAAAATATGCTGTATTGGCAGGGGGCGTAGCAGCCAACAGCAGATTAAGACAGCGTCTTACAGAGCTAGGAGAAGAAAGCGGAATACAAGTGCGCTATCCAGCACCTATACTATGTACAGATAACGCAGCTATGATAGGCAGTGCAGGATACTATAGATACATTACAGGTTCATCTGCGGATATGTCTCTAAATGCAAGACCAAATCTTACAATAGGAGAAGGCGTTTAAATGAAAGCTGCACCATATATTATGCTGTTAGAAGCTGCAAGCAAATATAATATACTAACACTTACAACCTCCTGTGCTACTTCTTGTATATTTTGTAGTCATCATCAGAACCCTGATGAAGTAGAGGCATACTATATAAGTAAGCTAACAAGAGAACAAGGGGAAAATCTCTTAGAATTCTTAGATGGCAAAAATAAGATAGTAATAGGAGAATCGGCAACAAGAATATGCGAAGGTGAGCCCTTCGCTTTTGAATATATAATAGAGATATTGGAGCTGACACGAGCCAAATATCCAAAAGCACCTATACAAATAACTACAAGTGGTATAAACCTGGATGAAGCACTACTACAGAAATTAAGCAGCTTGGGTAATATAGAGCTAAATATATCCCTAAACAGCTGTACCAGTGAAGGCAGGAAGAAGTTGTACGGAGGCAAGGAGCATATGCAGGCTGTAAGAGCTGTGAGACCTGCTAGAACGATATAATATTAAGTTTAATGGTAGTATAGTCGCAATGCCTCATGTAGTGGGTTGGGCAGACCTAGAGCAGACTATACACTACCTAAGTGATAAAGGAGCTGCTACAATACGGGTGTTTATGCCTGGATATACAAAACATACAAGAATACAGCTTCCAGAAGATAACATAATGCAAAAGCTTGTTCATATGTCTAAGGAATTAGGAAAGAGCATAAAGACTCCTATAATCGTAGAACCATCTTTGATTAACAATTTAGATGCTAGAATTGAGGGGATAATCCCAAAGTCGCCAGCATCAAAGAGCAATATAAGAACAAATGATATAGTTTTTAAGGTAGCTGGAAAACGGATTTTCTCAAGAGTAGAAGCCTTTGATAAGCTGTTTGCTACAGAAAATCCTGAAGTGGTGCTAGAAAGAGAAGACAAGCTTATAGTATGTACAATCCAGAAGCCTGAGAACTATACCTCTGGCGTGGTATTTAATTATGATATAGCTCCAAAAACTGCAACTAGAATAAAGAGAGCAGTTGAAAAGTTCAGCAATAAACGTTGCTTAATGTTAGTATCACAACTTGGACATGAAATAATCAGCCTAGTGCTAAAAGATTATAATGATATAGATATTAGAATTGCAGTAAACAATTATTTTGGAGGCAATATAATGTGTGCAGGTCTACTAGTACTTCAAGATATCGTAGATGCATTGAAACAGCAGGAAATACTGCCGGAGGTACTATTTATACCACAAATAATGTTTGATGAAAAGGGAAGAGACCTCACAGGTCATCATTATCTAGAACTAGAACAAAACTACAACCTAAACATTATACTATTATAGGGGAGAACCTATGTTAACTCTCCCCATTCTATATAAAGTTCATCTAGCTCAAGCTTAAGCTGTTCATCCTCGTCATGAAGTACTTGACACTTCACATGGTCGGTGAAGACCTCAGGTTTCTCTAAAAGTCCTGATATCTCTTGAATTCTAATCTCTATTTTTTCGATTTCTTTTTCTACAGTTTCTAACCTCTTTTGTTGCTTTTTTTGATTCGATTTATCTTCCTTTTGCTTCATCCAATCATTCTTTTGTTCAGAGGATTGGTCTTCTGTACCATATTTATCCTCGGTTTCTGCTTGATAAGCAGGCTTTTTAGAAAGATAATAGCTGTAGTCACCCTTGTAGGTAATACAACCCTTACTGTCTAAATCAACTACCTTATCTGCTACCTTGTTTATAAAATATCTATCGTGAGATATGAAAAGCACTGTGCCTGAATAGTTGGACAGAGCATCCTCTAGTACTTGCTTAGACAATATATCAAGGTGGTTTGTAGGTTCGTCCATAAGCAGAAGGTTAGATTTAGAAAGCATCAGCTTAAGTAAGGAAATCCTGCTTTTTTCCCCACCGCTTAGCTTAAAAATCTCCTTAAACACATCTTCTCCCTGAAAGAGGAAAGCTGCCAGCTTTGTTCTAAGGTCTGTCTGATTCATCCGGGGATACTCATCCCATATCTCGTCAATTACAATGCGATCATAATTAAGATTCTCTTGTTCTTGGTCGTAATAACCTATATTTACATTAGTTCCAAGACGTATGCTGCCTGAATCAGAGCTTACTATACCCATTATAATTTTTAATAGAGTTGTTTTTCCGATGCCGTTTGGTCCTAAAAGAGCAACCTTCTCACCTCTTTTAATCTCAAAGGTAGCATTATTAAAAATTTGTTTGTCAAAGGACTTAGAAACCTCTGTAACATATAGTACATCGTTGCCGCTTTTTACTTGTGGATCAAAAGAGAACTTAACACCTTTAGGAGGTGATACTGGCTTATCCATTAGCTCCATTTTTTCTAAGGCTTTTTCTCTACTCTCTGCTTGTTTAATACTTTTTTCCCGATTGTATTGCCTGAATCGAGTGATTATGGCCTTTTGACGTTCAACCTCTTTTTGCTGGATAGCAAAGTCCTTCATTAACTCTTCCATTTTCTCTTTTTTCAAATCAATATATTTACTATAATTACCGTTATACTCTGTTAAGGTTTTATTCTCAATTTCAAAGGTTCTATTGGTAATCATATCTAAGAAATATCTATCATGAGAAACTATAACTACGGCACTCTTTAAACCTCTAATGAATCCTTCCAGCCACTCAACGGACTGAATATCGAGATAGTTCGTAGGTTCATCCAGAAGCAGTATGTCAAACTCATTTAGAAGTATTTTGCCTAAGGCTACTCTTGTCTTTTGACCACCACTTAGAATATTTACTTTTTTGTCGAATTCATCATTATCAAAGCCTAAGCCTTTAAGTACGCCTCGTACAAGACTTTGATACTCAAAGCCTTTATGCTGCTTGTATTGCTCCTGGAGATTTGAATAGCTCTTAAGCAACTGCTCAAGTGCAGGGTCGGAGGAGTTGCTGTTGCTAATACGCAGCTCAAGCTCTCTCATTTCTTTCTCCATAGAAGTTAAATGTGAAAACACTGTAAGTATTTCATCTAGTATTGTGTTTTCGGATTCAAAGTCGAAATACTGAGACATATAGCCTATACGGATGTTTTTACTTAGGAATATATCACCCTCGTCTTTTTCTAAGACTCCTGTGATTATTTTGAATAAAGTAGATTTACCTGCGCCATTAACTCCCACCACGCCTATTTTGTCATTATCCTGCACTGTAAAGTTAATATTTTCAATTATGGTTTCTACTCCATAGCTTTTTTTAATATTTTTACCAGCAAGTACTATCATAATATCCTCCTATGCTATAGGGACAGGTTTGGGTCATTATCTTACAATTGTGAGATAAATCGTCTGCCTGTGTTATAATTAATTGTACACAAAAAAAGATAAAAAGTATAGAGATTATAGAATACCTAATCTCTTGTTGCTAAAATATGGAGTTTATGTGACATTGACATATGAGGGTGAATAATATAAAATTGTTTTAGATATTATATAAATGCGCACAAATGTATTATTAGATCTAATATGGGTACTAATAATAGTATGTAAATTACCTTTATAAAGTCAGTTTTACTAGAGGTTAGGGGTGAATATACTATGGAAAGATTCAGTAACATTTCAATGGCAGTCGTAAGAAGGCTTCCTAAGTATTATAGATACTTAGGTGAACTTTTGAATAACGATATAAAACGAGTATCTTCACAGGAACTTAGTAAAATAACGGGTTTTACTGCATCTCAAATTAGACAGGATTTAAACTGTTTTGGTGGTTTTGGGCAACAAGGTTATGGATATAATGCTGAGGATCTTCATAAGGAAATAGGAAAGATACTTGGACTAGACAGACAATATAAAACCGTTATTATAGGTGCAGGTAATTTAGGGCATGCTATTGCAAATTATTCTAGCTTTGAAAGAAATGGCTTCAAAACATGGGGCATATTTGATACCGATCTGGATATTATCGGTAGAACGATAAATGACATAACTGTTATGCATATGGACAATGTGCAGAAGTTTATCAAAGAAAACGATATAACTATTGGTATTTTATGCACACCAAGAACATCTAGCCAAAACGCGGCGGACATGATAATTGAAGCTGGAGTTAAAGCTATTTGGAACTTTGCACCAGTAGATTTAAAGGTTTCGGATAATGTTATGGTAGAAAACGTTAATTTAATAGAGAGTTTATTTACGGTTTCATATTTATTAAAAGAAAAAGAAGAAACAAATATTAAGAAAAAATAGTAGCTGATAGATTTAGCATTAGCATTATTATTAGCATTTGCTGACGTTAAGTCTATATTTGTGTGCATGAGCATTTATTATTAATTAGGAGATGAGCATAAGTTGGATTTATTAAATGGTATACTTTCATTGAGACTTGAGAATTTTATAATGTTTGCTATAGCGGGATTTCTTATTTGGCTTGCTATTGCAAAAAAATATGAGCCAATGCTATTGTTGCCTATTGGTTTTGGTGCATTAATGGCAAATATTCCTCTTGCAGCAGTTGAAGGCTTAAAACCTCTAGAAGTACTTAGACAAGCTGGTATAGGAACAGAACTCTTTCCGCTGCTTATATTTACTGGAGTAGGAGCGATGATAGACTTTGGACCGCTTCTAAAAAATCCTAAAATGCTTCTTTTTGGAGGTGCTGCGCAGTTTGGTATTTTCTTTACTCTATCTTTTGCAGTGCTTATGGGATTTAGCATAAAGGAAGCTGCAGCCATTGGAATAATTGGTGCGGCAGATGGCCTACATCAATATTTGTTGCCAATAGGTATGCATTTCACTTGCTTGCACCTATAACGGTCGCGGCATATACATATATGGCGTTAGTTCCGATTATACAACCTCCTGTAATCAGACTTCTTACTACGAAGGAAGAAAGAAAAATCAGGATGGATTACTTTGAACAACCTGTTTCTAAGAAGGCAAAGGTATTGTTCCCAATAATTGTTACTTTTATCGCTGGTATAATAGCTCCAAACAGTGTTTCACTAGTAGGCTTCTTAATGTTTGGTAACCTGCTAAGAGAATCAGGCGTTACAGATAGACTTTCTAAGGCTGCACAAAATGAGCTTGCCAGTGTAGTAACAATTCTTCTTGGTATTACTATTGGCTCTACTATGACATCGGCAAACTTCTTAAACCTTCAGACTTTAATGATAATAAGCATGGGCTTAATAGCCTTCATATTTGATAGTGCTGGCGGTATTGTATTTGCAAAGGCACTTAACATGTTTAGCAAAAACAAGATCAATCCAATGATTGGTGCTGCGGGTATATCAGCATTCCCAATGTCAGCAAGAGTAATTCAGAGGGAAGCTCAAATAGCTGATCCAACAAACTTCATACTTATGCATGCGGTAAGTGCGAATGTTGGAGGACAAATTGCTTCCATAATTGCAGGTGGATTAATACTTGCACTTGTAGGTTAGGAGGGAATGGAATGAGTGAAGAATTAGTTGCAAGACTTCTAGAAAGCTTTAGAATTATGGGACTTGGAATGGCAGGAATATTTGTAGTAGTTGCGATATTTTATATTACTATAGTATTATTAAATAAGATATTCCCACCAGAGGAACAATAACATAAAGATTTGATCCCCTTGCATTAGTTGCAGGGGGATTTGTTTTATACAGGTGATTCAAACTTTGCCTTGTGCTTACAGGCGTAAAGTGTCTATTTTTATGATAGAATATATATGAAGCAAATAATGGAGGTTTTACTTATGCAGGTTTTTGCACTTGTTGGATCTAGTGGAACTGGTAAGAGCTATAAGGCATTTGTAGTAGCTAGTGAGAGAGGAATAGAATATATAATTGATGATGGACTGCTTATAGGCGGTACTAGAATATATGCTGGAAAGTCAGCAAAAGAGAGAAGACTAAGCTGGCATCTGTGAAACGTGCTTTGCTCAAGGATGATGAGCATAGAGAAGAGGTAAAGGCAGCTATTCGAGAGCTAAAACCAAATAAAATAATGTTAATAGGTACTTCTATAAGGATGATTGAGGAAATACAGAGAGCACTGGAGCTTCCAGAAATCATGCAGATAATCCCTATTGAGACAGTTTCTACTAATAAGGAAATAGAAATTGCAAGAAGATCAAGGAAGGAAGATGGCAAGCATGTAATACCCGTACCTACCTTGGAGGTAAAGAAGGATTTTTCAGGATATTTCATTGATTCTCTTAAAATTTTTGGAAGAAGGGGTAAGGCTCAAGAGATGGAGGAGAAGACTATAATACGTCCAACCTTTAGCTATATGGGTAAGTATGAGGTATCTAAGATTGCGCTTATACAGATAATTAATATTTGTGCAAGTAAGATGGAAAGAATAAATAAATTAGTTAGAGTACGTATAGAGAATAAACCTACAGGTATGAATATAAATATAGATGCATCAGTAAAACTGGCAACAAGAATAGACCTGATAATGTGTGAGTTGCAGAAAATGATTGTCAATGATATTGAGCACATGACAGGCATAAATGTATTAAGTGTCAACATAACTGTAAGGGGTGTAGTGAGGTAAAAAAACTCTATAACAGGAAATGGAGACGATTAGATGAAGGTATTAGATATAAACGGAGGAATACTGCTTGAAGATGTACAGCACTTTGATGCTAAGCATGTTTTTGAATGTGGGCAGTGCTTCAGATGGAAGCGGGAAGAGGATGGCAGTTATACAGGAGTTGCTTATGGAAAGGTATTAAACGTCAAATCTGACTATGACAAAGGTATTGTTATACTAAACAATACTAACCGCAAGGATTTTTCTGAGATATGGTACAACTATTTTGACTTAGGCAGAGACTATGGTGAGATAAAGAAAATATTATCAGAGGACGAGATTCTAAAGGGTGCTATTGAATTTGGACGAGGTATAAGGATACTAAACCAAGAGTCATGGGAATTGGTGATTTCTTTTATAATTTCTGCTAACAACAACATCCCCAGAATTTCAAGAAGTATAGATATACTATCTCAGATGTTTGGCAGACCTATTAGCTATAAAGGCATGACATACTACAGCTTCCCTGATGTAGAAGCTCTTGGAAGTGCGGAGCTTGCGCAGATTGATCAATGCAAAGCAGGTTTCAGATGCAAATACATATATAAATCGGCTAGGATGATAAACAATAAAGAGCTTGACCTTAGAGCAACAGCCAAGCAAGACACTAAAGTGGCAAAGAAGGAGCTTATGAGGCTAGCGGGAGTGGGTCCTAAGGTAGCTGACTGCATCATGCTTTTTTCTATGCAGAAGCATGATGCATATCCTATAGATGTATGGGTAAAAAGGGTGACAGAATATTTCTATCTTCATAAAGATGTATCAATGAAGCAGATTCAAGAGTTTGCTCAGGAAAAGTTTGATGGCTTGGCAGGATTTGCACAGCAGTATTTGTTTTACTTTGCCAGAGAGAAGAAAATTAAATAACTATTTTACTATATATGCGGGAGTGGTACGATGATTTTATTAGGGTGTATTGTAAATGCTGTAGCTATTATCTTTGGAGGAGTATCAGGCACTCTTCTAAAGAATGGCTTGCCAAAACGCTTTGGAGAGCTAGTTATTACAGCTTTGGGGTTATTCACAGTGATGCTGGGTGTCAGCTTTGCAATGAAAACTGAGCATTCACTGGTTGTTATATTCAGCTTGATTTTGGGTGCTGCACTTGGGGAATGGATTGATGTTGAGAAGAGACTAGACAATTTTGGGAATATGGTACAAGGTAAATTAAAGGGTTATAAGGGTAACTTCTCACAGGGCTTTGTAACAGCAAGCCTTCTTTTTTGTGTAGGCTCTATGGCTATAATGGGCTCATTGCAAAGTGGTCTAGCCAATGATCATACTACACTTTTTACAAAGTCGGTTATGGATGGAGTAATGTCAATAGTACTTGCTTCGACATTAGGTATAGGAGTAGCGGCATCTGCCGTCCCAGTGCTTATATATCAGGGAGGAATAACGCTGCTGGCTACATTCCTACAGCCATATCTCAGCGCTGAGGTAGTTCTTGAGATGACAGCTGTAGGTGGCATACTGCTTATGGGAATAGGAATAAATATACTTGAAATAAAGAAGATTAGAGTAGGAAACCTGATACCTGCTATATTCGCACCTATTATTATGATGATTTTTATATAACGATCTATTTACTGCATAATATTTACTAATATGAATATAATATATTTGTATTAAAAAGCCATGTATGCCATAATAAAGCACACGTGGCTTTTATAAAACTGCTTCTTTTAACTATATATATAGGGAAATACCCAGACAAAGACCTAAAATATAATGAAATAATGCTAACATAGCCGATATTCAAAGAAAACTAGAGGAATATAATGCATATTGAAGATAAATTAATGTAATAAGGTAATATATCAAATATGTGTTATATATGGCTAAAAAATGAATTTGCTTAGAAAAATTGCATTATTTATTATTATATATGTAGTTAGCACTCAACGTGAACGAGTGCTAATAATGAAAAAAGAATAAATATAATAATTAAGGAGGGTTATAATGAATATTAAACCATTAGGTGACAGAGTAGTAATAAAAGTTATGGAAACTGAAGAAACAACTAAAAGTGGTATAGTTTTACCAGGACAGCAAAGGAAAAACCACAAGGCGAAGTTGTTGCAGTAGGACCAGGAGAAATTGTAGATGGCAAGAAGATTAAAATGGAAGTTAAAGTAGGAGATAAAGTTATATACTCAAAATATGCAGGAACAGAAGTTAAAATGGATGGTGAAGAATATACAATTATTAAAACAAAGTGATATATTAGCAATAGTTGAATAATTAAAGGAGGAGAATATAAATGGCAAAAGAAATTAAATTTGGTGAAGAAGCAAGAAGAGCACTAGAAAGAGGTGTAAATAAATTAGCAGATACAGTAAAGATTACATTAGGACCAAAAGGAAGAAATGTAGTTTTAGATAAGAAATTTGGTTCACCACTAATAACAAATGATGGTGTTACAATAGCAAAAGAAATAGAACTTAGAAGATCCATTTGAAAATATGGGAGCTCAACTTGTTAAAGAAGTTGCAACAAAGACAAATGATGTAGCAGGTGATGGAACAACTACAGCTACATTTCTTGCACAAGCAATAATAAGAGAAGGCTTAAAGAATGTTGCAGCTGGAGCAAATCCAATGATAATTAAAAAGGGTATACAAAAAGCTGTTGATATAGCAGTTGAAGGAATTAAAGAAGATATTCAAAACCAATTAAAGGCAAAGAAGATATAGCAAGAGTTGCTTCAATTTCTGCAGCTGATGAAGAAATTGGAACTTAATTGCAGATGCTATGGAAAAAGTAGGCAAAGATGGTGTTATCACTGTTGAAGAATCTAAAACAATGGGAACAAATCTTGAAGTTGTTGAAGGTATGCAGTTTGACAGAGGATATGTATCATGCTTACATGGTAACAGATACTGAAAAAATGGAAGCAGTTTTAGATAATCCATATATCTTAATAACAGATAAGAAAATTATCCAATATACAAGAAATACTTCCAATACTTGAGCAAATAGTTCAACAAGGCAAGAAGCTTCTTAATAATTGCTGAAGATATTGAAGGTGAAGCATTATCTACATTAGTTGTTAACAAATTAAGAGGAACATTTACTTGTGTAGCTGTTAAAGCTCCAGGCTTTGGTGACAGAAGAAAAGCAATGCTTCAAGATATAGCTATACTAACAGGTGGAGAAGTTATATCTGAAGAATTAGGACTAGACTTAAAAGAAACTAACTTTAGATCATGCTAGGTAGAGCAAGACAAGTTAAAATTCAAAAAGAAAATACAATAATAGTTGATGGTGAAGGTGATATCAGATGATATAAAGAAAGAATTAGATCAAATAAAAGCTCAAATAGAAGAAACAACTTCTGAATTTGATAAAGAAAACTTACAGGAAAGACTTAGCTAAAGCTTGCTGGTGGAGTTGCAGTTATCAAAGTTGGTGCTGCAACAGAAACAGAAATGAAGGAAAGAAATTAAGAATAGAAGATGCTCTAGCAGCAACAAGAGCTGCAGTTGAAGAAGGTATAGTACCAGGTGGTGGAACTGCTTATGTAAATGTAATACAAGCTGTCAAAGCTTACTTAGATAAGACTGAAGGCGATGAGAAAACAGGTGTTAAAATTATAATAGAAAGCATTAGAAGAACCAGTAAGACAAATAGCTAACAAATGCAGGACTTGAAGGTTCTGTAATAATTGAAAAGGTTAAGAACAGTGAAGCCAGGAATAGGATTTGATGCATTAAATGAAAAATATGTAAATATGATAGAAGCTGGTATAGTTGACCCAACAAAGGTTACAAGATCAGCACTTCAAAATGCAGCATCAGTAGCATCAATGCTTCTAACAACTGAAGGTGTAGTTGCAGATATTCCAGAAAAAGAAACTCCAATGCCAGCACCAGGAATGGGCGGAGACATGGGAATGTACTAATAGCTACAAAAATAATAGAAGCCATCCTTTTTAAAGGATGGCTTCTATTATTTTTGAAACTGCACATACTATCACTTATGGACAATATGACATACAAGGATTAAAATTATATAGAGGTGATATTATGAACGAGAAAAATAAAAAAGAGGCTCAAGGGGTAGAAGGTTTTACTCATATAAATGAACAGGGCTATGCCAGAATGGTAGATGTATCTGAGAAGGAAGATAGCATGAGAGAAGCTATCGCCAAGGCGTCTATTTATATGAAGAAGGATACCTTGACTGCCATAAAGGAAGGCGCCATAAAAAAGGGTGACGTACTAGCTGTTGCACAAGTAGGTGGTATAATGGGGGCTAAAAGCACATCAGATATAATACCTATGTGTCACAACATAAACATATATGGTGCAGATATTGATTTCAAGATGGACTTTGAAAACTCTAAACTTGATGTAACTGCTGTGGTTAAGACAGTAGGAGTAACAGGTGTGGAGATGGAAGCTCTTACAGCAGTTTCTGTTGCAGCACTTACAGTTTACGACATGTGCAAGGCTATAGACAAGTTTATGGTTATAAGTGATATACATTTGCTAAGAAAGATTGGCGGTAAGTCTGGGGAGATAAATTTTCCCAATAATAATAACGTCGTAAACAACGCATCTAAATGTTAATTAAGTCATAGATGAGGGGCAGACACATAAGTCTTCCCCTACATAATATTGATAATAGGAGATTTGTGTATGGAGAGTATTAGGGTTGGTATAATAACAGTCAGTGACAAGGGTTCGAGAAGCGAGCGTGTAGATGAGTCAGGCCCTGCAATAGAAGAGATGATAAAGCAAATAGGCGGTACGGTTGAACGCTATGTAATAGTTCCTGATGAAAAGGAACAAATAAAAGAAGAACTGTTGCATATGTGTGACACGCTAAGTATAAGCCTTATACTTACTACAGGTGGAACAGGCTTTTCAAAAAGGGATGTGACACCTGAAGCAACACTTGAGATAATAGAGAAATTGGTACCAGGCATACCTGAAGCTATGAGAGCCAAAAGTATGGAGATAACACCTAAGGCGATGTTGTCTAGAGCACAAGCGGGAATTAGAAAGAATAGCTTGATAATAAACTTGCCAGGCAGTCCAAAGAGCGTACGAGAAAACTTGGAGATAGTGATGCCTGCTCTGAGACATGGTATAGAGATACTGCTGGGTGAAGCCAGCGAGTGTGCGAGGAAGGAATAGTTAAAGGGTATGAGATAACAATCTCATACCCTTTAAAATTTTTATAGCTTAGAATTAAATGTCATTGCTTGTTTGAGTTAGAGTGCTTCCACCTGCACTTAGGTCAAAGAAGTAATTGCCTGTTCCAGCATAGGAATAAACCTTTATTTGATATGTACCAGTAACTGTTGGTTTAAAGTTTATTGTTTCTTGTCTTGTACTACCTGTTCCACTTGCTACACTTGTTCCACTTGGATTATATAGATATAAATCGAAGTCTGGAGTTTTTGAACCTGTCCAATCAGACATAATTAGGGATATAGCAATTGGAGAACTTGTATCTGTTACTGTAAATGTATACCAGTCAGATTTTTTTGCTGTAGCTATATTGCTTGAAGTATACATATGGTTTGGAACTACAATGTTTGTTCCAGTGTAGCTACCAGCTAATTTAATTGCGGCATATCCATCTAATCTACCATAGCCGTAATCAACATCCATACCTGAAGGACCAAAGTCAACAGCTGTTGATGTAATTATGCTCTTAACTTGTGCAGGTGTCATGTTTGGATTTGCATCAAACATTAAAGCAGCTGTACCAGCTGTGAATGGTGTTGCCATACTTGTTCCGCTCATTTCTACATATGCATTTGTTGAATTTGCTTCTGCTGCAGTTATTAAATAGCCAGGTGATGCGATGTCTGGCTTAGTTCTATTGTCTGCTGTTGGTCCTCTGCTTGAGAAGTAAGCAAGACTGAAGCCGTTTTCGCCAACGTCTCTTGTAGCTCCTACTGTGATAGCATTAGCTGCTGCGCCTGGTGCACCTATAGTGTATTTTGCAGGGCCTTCGTTACCTGCTGCTACACAACAAACTATACCAGCGTTAACTGCGTTGTTTACTGCTACTGAAGTTGAATCTGTTCCATCAGAGCTACCAGAAGCTCCAAGGCTTAAGCTTATAACTTTTATTCCATAAGTAGTTTTGTTTGCAACTGCCCAGTCTATACCAGCATCTACATCACTCATTGAGCCGCTTCCTGCACTGTCAAGAACCTTTACGCCTACTAGAGCTGCTCCAGTAGCAACGCCTTTGTATAATGAATTTCCTTCGCCTGTTCCTGCTACAATACTTGAACAGTGAGTTCCATGTCCATTATCATCATATGCAGGTGATTGGTTGTTTACTACGTCTTTCCAGCCAATAACCTTACCACCGTCTAAGTCAACGTGAGTTGAATCGATACCTGTATCGATTACAGCAACAACTACGTCAGTAGTTGAGTATGAAGTTGCATTTCCGTCTCTATCGCCAGTTACACCAAAATCTGCGATAGCTTTTGTAACGCCAGACCAAGTTGTTGCATAGTTATTAGTAGCTTTTACTGGCATATCATATTCTATTTGTTTAACGCAATCAAGTTTTGCTAAAGCGTTAATTTGACCTTTTGTTAATTGGATAGCCATACCAGGGAATATGTTATATTCATGCTTTGGATTTGTATCGCCTATAACTTTCTTTACAAGACCATTCTTAGTTGCATTGTTCTTTAATTGTTCGTCAAATGTTATAATAACTGATAGTTTACCATTATTATCTGTGTTATCTAATTTTGTTTCAAGATTGTCAAACAATTTGTTGTTATTCTTGTCTGCTACGATCTCAACTTCTGCAGTTGCTTCTGTAGTTGCTTTTTCCTGAGGTTCTGCGAAGTATATGGAACTTGATACCAACATGGACATGATAATTATAAATACTAATACTTTTCCGAAATTACGTTTCATAAAATTCCCTCCGATTATTTTATTTTTTTTACAATGGGTAATAATTCTAAACTTGCGCAATGGAATCAACCTTGCAATGAAATCAATCGTGCAATGGAAGCACCCCCCCTTCTCAAAACATAAGCTTGTACTACAACGATGAATGATTAAATTTAGCTAAAGAAACAATAAAAAATAGGCTGCATATATATCAAGATAAGAAGTACATAAGAGTAATATAAATAGCTGTGTATTGTAATTAATAAATAATTACAATAAGTGCGTTTGAATGTGTCATTATGGAATATATGTTTATGTTAATTACATATAACCCATAAAGGTTGAATTAAAACTGTAATTATAAATAAAAAAGTATATTTAAATTACAATCTTATTATAATAAATAAGTCGTAAAATGTCAATATATAGATATTAAAAAATTTTATAATTATGATATTAAAAAATTTTACAATATTTACTTAATTATACAGAGGATTAACAAATAATAAAGTGTACTTCCTTATAAATAAAGAAATACACTTTATCATATTTTATTTTATTAAAGGTTTTATAACTCTGTTCAGTATGCCTGTCATATATCCTATCAGAACTCCATAGTTTACTACAGGCACATTCAAGTCCTTACATTTATCAAGTCTTGCTAATAATTCAGTTCTGTTTATCATACAAGCACCACAGTGTATTACTAATTTGTAATCTCCTAGGTTCTCTGAAAAGTCACTGCCAACAGCCCAAGTGAAATTTAGATTGCCTCCCACTTTGTTTTCCAGCCATTTTGGTATCTTGACTCTTCCTATATCTTCATGGCTGGGGTAGTGGGTGCACGCCTCGGCTATAAGCACTTTGTCTCCTGGCTTAAGTGTATCAATAGCTTTTACTCCATTTAGAAACTCTCTTAAATCCCCTTTATATCTTGCAAATAGTATTGAAAAAGAGGTAAGAGGTACATCTTCTGGTACAATCCTTGATACAAAGTCAAATACCTGTGAGTCTGTTACTACGAGCCTTGGCATATTCTTAAGATTGTCCAATGCAGCTTGAAGCTCATGCTCTCTAACAACCATGACACAAGCTCCTGCATCTAACGCATCTCTAAGCACCTGCACCTGAGGAAGTATCATTCTTGACTTAGGGGCACCAGTATCTACAGGCGTGACAAGTATTATAGTATCCTTTTCACTTATAAGGTCTCCTATTATAGTGCTTGGCATATAATCTTGCGGATAGTTTGCTACTATTAATTCTTTCAGTTTATCTATATTTGTTTTGGCATTTGAGTCAACTCTGCAATAAGGAAGAGCTTTGCTCATAAACCACTGCTCTACCATATATCCCGTGCTAATATCAACCTTACTTATTACTCCAATAATGGGAATACAACGCTTTTGAGCTTCCTTAAGTATTGCTTCATCCCACTTTTGAGGTTGACTATCGGCTGCTATGACAAGCAACATCAGGTCTGTTTTTGCCAGTACCTGCATAGTTTTCTTTACCCTAAGCTCTCCTAGCTCACCCTCATCATCAATACCGGCTGTATCAATCAAGGTTATAGGGCCTATGGGTGATATCTCCATAGCTTTAAATACAGGGTCAGTGGTAGTACCTGAAATCGGGGAGACCACTGCAAGCTCTTGGTTTGTTATTGCATTTATCAGGCTTGATTTACCTGCATTTCTCTTACCAAATATAGCAACATGAAGCCTGACACTTCTAGGTGTTTCCAGCATTTCAAAACCTCCTTAGACATATAGGTCTTTTTATCCTTAATTATCTCTTATATTCTTTTTTTAAGAGTATGACCATGCTCCTTTGAAACTGTACGTCCGATACCATGAATCTTACCTGTAATGCAGTTGTTGCAATGAGCAGGATCATCCATTAAACAAATTTTGTTTGGATATAGAAGATACATTTCTCTGTATTCTTGTGGTGTTACATTTGGCATAACAACATTTGCACCAGCTTGTAAAGCCTTTTCTCTTCCCAGCGGGTCTATTGATCCTATAGCTGTGGTAGCAGGTAGGTGTGCATTTCTAAGTAGTATTCTTGCTAATGCAACAGCATTCAAGGTATTTACTAGTGTGCCGCAGCTTTCCTTAGCTAAGTTAGTATCATCATTGGGTATAAAAGGCCCGATACCTGCCATATCAACATCCAACTTTCTTAGTAGTAGTAAGTTATCTGCTAGTATCTCCATTGTTTCTCCAGGTAGTCCTACCATGAAGCCGCTTCCTAATTGATATCCTAAAGTTCTGAGATCTTGTAGACACTCAAGCCTTTTGTGAAAATTGGAGTCGGGATGTAATGCTTTGTACAATTCCTCGTTTGAGGTTTCAAATCTTAACAAATATCTGTCTGCTCCAGCTTCTTTCATGATTTTATATTCATTATATGAAAACTCTCCCACTGACAAGGTGATTGCCAAATCAGTATTAGCTTTTATGGTGCTCACAAGATCTGCAAGCTTCTCTGCTGTAAAATATGGGTCTTCACCTGATTGCATTACGACAGATCTGTATCCAAGCTTTTCAGCCATAATAGCTGTATCTAAGATTTGATCCTTTTCTAGCCTATATCTTTCTATGTTTTTGTTTTTACCTCTGATTCCACAGTATTCACAATTTTTTATGCAATAATTTGAAAATTCAATAAGCCCTCTAAGATGGACTTCGTTTCCGACCTCTTTCTTCCTGATTATATCTGCAGTTTGAAATATTATATCTGAGCTTTCTTCGGGGCAGTTAAGCAGTATAAGAATCTCATCTTTGCTTAAATCTCCTGTCTTAAGAGCCTTATCGCAAACAGCGCAGACCTTTTGCATATAGTTTTGCATTGTAAATCTCCTTTTAATTATATGAGGTTATTAATTATTTTAAACAATACAAGCTTATTATAATACTTGAAATGATATTTTGAAATAAGTTTTAGAGCTACAAATGAACATTATGGATGGAAATTACTATATAAAAGGCATAGAATATCTAGAACATTACGTAAAACGTAAAATGATACTATTATTATGTTATTTTATTGACAATCTTTAGTGGTTTGGGTATTATGTATTTATGGGTTCATAATATATATTGTTATAATATGAGATTATTTTATAGCAATTTATGTCACAAAATAGTAGAGATGCAAGAAAAGTTAAGCATTTAAGCAACAAGTGATGTAAGACATAGAAAAAATAATTACTAAAGCGATGATTTTTATATCGCACTAAACAATTTACATTTATAAAACAGTGATATATTTCGCTGTTTATAGAAGGCACAAATCTCATTGATTTGCATAAAATACATAAAAATATGCCGTGTATTTTGTTGCTAATTAATTTGTGCATTCTACATAGCTTGAGGAATTTTATTAATAGGGGGAACTGTACAATGGAAATGGTTAATATCACAATCGATAGTATTAAAACTCAAGTTCCAAAAGGGACAACCGTTTTGGAGGCTGCAAAAGCTCTAAACATCCACATTCCTACATTATGCTTTCTTAAAGATATAAACGAAGTTGGAGCATGTAGAATGTGCGTAGTTGAAGTACAAGGTGCTAGATCTTTACAAGCATCTTGCGTTCTACCAGCTGCAGAGGGAATGGTGATTAAAACAGCATCACCAAAGGTAAGAGAAGCAAGAAAGGGAATATTGGAGCTTTTACTTGCTAGACATGAAAGAGAGTGCTTGACTTGCACAAGAAATCTAAACTGTGAACTTCAAAAGCTTGCAGAAGAAATGGGTATTACTGAAGTTCCATATGAAGCTCCAAAGGTTCGTTATGCTGTAGACACCGCATCATCAGCTATTGTTAGAGATCAGAACAAGTGCATACTTTGCGGAAGATGTATCAGTGTATGTAAGAAGATACAAGGAACAGGGGCTATAGATTTTGCAAATAGAGGCGTAAATACAACTGTTACTACAACTTATAATAAGAGCTTGGGAGATGTATCGTGTATAAACTGCGGACAATGTATTAAAATTTGTCCTGTAGGTGCATTAAGAGAGAAAGATGAAACTCAGCTAGTATGGGATGCTATATCAAATCCAGATCTTCATGTAGTAGTTCAAACTGCACCTGCAGTTAGAGTTGCTCTAGGTGAAGAGTTTGGAATGCCTGTAGGAACAAACGTAGAAGGTAAGATGATAGCAGCACTTAAGAGATTAGGTTTTGACAAGGTATTTGATACAAACTTTAGCGCTGACTTGACAATATTAGAAGAGGGTACTGAGCTACTAGATAGAATGAATAATGGTGGTAAGCTTCCATTAATCACATCCTGTTCACCAGGCTGGATTAAGTTCTGTGAACACAATCATCATGATTTCATAGAAAACCTATCAAGCTGTAAGTCACCACAACAAATGTTTGGTGCAGTAGCAAAGTCCTATTATGCTGAAAAAGCTGGCATAGATCCAAAGAACATGTTTGTAGTATCTATAATGCCATGCACAGCTAAGAAGTATGAAGCTGATAGAGAAGAAATGAATGTTGACGGTAATAAAGATGTAGATGTAGCATTAACAACAAGAGAGCTTGCAAAGATGATAAAGCAAGCTAGAATCGACTTCCCAGCTATTGAGAATGCATCCTATGACAGCATGCTTGGAGATTCAACAGGTGCTGCTGTAATATTCGGAGCTACAGGCGGAGTTATGGAAGCTGCTCTTAGAACAGTTGCTGATATATTGACTGGTGAAGACCTTAAAGATATTGAGTATAAAGCTGTTAGAGGAATGGAAAATATTAAGGAAGCAACAGTTAAGATAAAGGATTTAGAGGTAAAGGTTGCAGTTGTTCATGGTACAGCAAATGCAAGTAAGCTTTTAGACAAAATCAGAAAAGGTGAAGCTAACTACCACTTTGTTGAAGTAATGGGTTGCCCAGGTGGTTGTATTAACGGTGGTGGACAGCCAATTATAATGGATAAAGAAAAGACAGAAGAGGTTAAGAAGCTTAGAGCTCAAGGACTTTATAGCATAGATGAATCAAGAACACATAGAAAGTCCCATGAAAACCCAGAGATTAAGACTCTTTATGATGAGTATTTAGAGAAGCCAAACAGCCACAAGGCTCATCATATACTTCATACTCACTACACAAAGAGAGACAGAACTTAATAAATAATTTATATGAGATAACATGCTAGAAATAGCATGTTATTTTTTATAGTTAATTTCTATAAAATGGTTATAGTAAAAAGGACAAATTCATATACACTACATAAATGAAATATCTTAGGTAAATTATAAATTGTGAATTTTACATACAATCCACAAGAAAAAGTTTTGATTATACGATACAATGCAAATTAATTTTACTTTTTCTGAAAAATCATTTGATTTTAATCGAACGATAGTGTACAATTTTATTTGTAAGTTCGTGTTTTTTATTATATTTTATTTAAAAATGTAAAGGAAGGTGTCTAGAGTGGAAAAGTTTTTCAAACTAAAAGAAAACGGTACTAACGTTAAGACTGAACTTCTAGCTGGTCTAACAACATTTCTTACTATGGCGTACATAATTATTGTAAACCCTAATATTCTTTCTCTAACAGGAATGGATAGAGGTGCGGTATTTGTTGCTACAATACTTGCAGCAGCAATCGGAACATTCATAATGGGCTTTGTTGCCAACGTTCCATTTGCACAAGCGCCTGGTATGGGACTTAATGCATTCTTCACATTCACAGTAGTTTTTGGCTTAGGCTTTTCATGGCAACAAGCTTTAGCTATGGTATTTATTTGCGGTATAATAAATATAATTATTACAGTAACAAGCATTAGAAAAATGATAATAAAAGCTATACCTGTTTCACTACAGTATGCTATTAGTGGCGGTATAGGATTGTTCATAGCTTATATAGGTATCAAGCAAGCACACTTCTTACAGTTTACTGGTGAAGCTGTAAACAAGGTAGCAGCTATCGGAGAAGGTGGAGTATTCACAGATGTGATACCTGCTATCGTTAATTTTAAGGATCCTATTGCTCAGGTTGCTTTAATTGGTCTTATAGTAACATTGGTGCTTATGTTCCGAAAAGTAAAAAGCTCTATACTTTTAGGTATAGTAATAACTACAATTGTAGGTATATTCTTCAAGGTTACAACTGTTCCTGCTTTAGCAGATATGAACTTTGCAATTCCAAGTATTGCACCAACATTCTTTAAGCTTGACTTCGCAGGCTTGTTTGCAGACCCATCTAAGATATTTGTTGCGCTAACAACAATATTTGCTTTCTCATTAACAGATACATTTGATACTATAGGTACCTTCCTTGGTACAGGTAGAAAAAGCGGTATATTTGATGATAAGGATACAGAATCCTTTGAAAAAGGTTCAGGAATGTCATCAAAACTTGAAAAAGCATTGTTTGCAGATGCAACAGCTACTTCAATCGGTGCGTTACTTGGTACAAGTAACACTACAACTTATGTAGAAAGTGCTGCAGGTATCAGCCAAGGCGGAAAAACAGGTCTTACTTCAACAACAGTAGGAGTTTTATTCCTAGCTTGTCTGTTCTTAGCTCCAATAGCTGGTATGGTTCCAGGAGCAGCTACTGCACCTGCACTTATAATTGTTGGTATATTGATGACCGAATCACTTGGCAAGATAGAGTGGCAAGAGTTTGAAATTGCAGCAGCTTCCTTTGCTACAATTGCTTTCATGCCTTTCGCATATAGTATAACAACTGGCGTAGCTGCGGGCTTCATATTCTATTGCATAGCTAAGCTAGTAAAAGGTAAGGGTAAGGATATACACCCAATACTTTATATAGTAACTGGTTTGTTTATATTAAGTTATTTAATTAATGCATTAATGTAAGTTATATATTGCTGAATATAACAAAAGCCAAAGGCTAATGCCTTTGGCTTTTGTTATATTTTTTATGCTTCCTGAACTTCCGCTAATAGATTTTTAAATATCGTATTTACAGGAAGTATATCTTTTATTTTATATACATATTCCCCTGAGAAAACCAAAGCTCTGTTGAAATCACCTGTTCTACATGCGTTGACCAGAGCATCCATGATGCAGAAGCTTTGAGTACAGTGCTTTAAACAGCCTATGCACTCACCTATTCTGGTGTGTTTATCAGCTTCTATTAGATTAAAGAAATAATTTCTGATGCCCTGTCCAGGTAATCCTACAGGACTCTTAACAAAAACCACATCCTCCTTAGTTGCGTTTACATAAAGCTGCTTCATTTCATCAGAGGCATTTGATTCCTCACTTGCAGCAAAGCGAGTACCCATTTGTACACCGCTTGCTCCTAATCTTATGATTTCAGCAATATCCTTTCCGTCAATAACACCACCAGCACCTATAACTGGGATATTTACTGATTTTACTACTTCAGGCAATACATCTCTCATAGATCTATCTGTTCCTAGGTGCCCACCAGCTTCCTTACCCTCTACGATAACAGCTGCTGCTCCCAACTTCTCTGCCATAATTGCAAGTTTGGCAGAGGAAACAATAGGTACTATAGGTGTTCCCGACTCCTTACCCCAGACAAACATATCTCTAGAGAAGCCTGCCCCGGATACAACCAAGTCTATTCTTTCCCTTATAGATGCTTTAACCAAATCAGCAAACTCTTTTACAGCAAACATAATATTTACACCTATTACTCCGTTAGTTAACGCTCTTGCCTTACGTATTTCTGCAACTAGCTCATCAACCTTCATTCCTGTTCCAGCAATTATGCCGATGCCGCCTTCGTTAGCTACTGCTGCTGCTAATGGAGCAGTAGATATTTTTACAGCCATACCTCCTTGTATTATAGGTATTGGTACCACTAGATTTCCTATTTTTAGTTCTTGTAGCTTCATTCATATTCTCCTTAAAATTAGTATCAGGTACTATGTGTAAGTATTATTATATCATTTCGATTGTTTATAGACAATAGATATCTGGCAATTCCACACATAATCTCATAAAATACTTATATATTTTATGCAGTGATGAATAAAGCATACTAAATATATTTGTGCATTCTATATACTTTTAATCTATCTATATTTATGCTACTATATAGATAGATATTATATTTATATGATTAGATAATCGTGAAATGTGGAGTGAGTTTATTTTGGAAAGTAAAAATAAAAAAGAAAACACAAGTATAATAGTAGATTTTTTGAAAATGTATTGGCTGAAATATGTATTAGGTTTAATCTTCTTGTTTTTAAGTGCCTATGTTCAGTCATTTAATCCTAAGCTGCTCGGTATAATAATTGATTTACTTGATTCGCCGACCATAGATAGACAGTTTATAATATATAATTTGGGACTGCTTGTTATGGTTGCATTTTTGGCATTTGTTACTCGTTATATATGGAGATATTTTATAATAGGAAATGCAAGAAATATGGAATGCTATTTGAGACAAAGGCTGTTTAAGCATTTTCAAAGCTTACCAGTAAAATTCTATAACAACAGGAAAACAGGGGATTTAATGGCTTATGCAATAAATGACGTTTCGGCAGTCAGAATGTCCTTTGGACCAGCTCTTTCTATGACAATAAATGGGATATGCTTAAGCGCTATATCTATAATTTCTATGATCAGATCTGTAAACCTCTCTTTGACACTGATGTCCTTGCTGCCTATACCTATAATAGTTATAGCTATGTTCAAAATAGGTAGTCTAGTGCAGCTACGTTTTAGAGCGGTACAAGAAAGCTTTGCTGCTATTTCAGACAGAGTACAGGAAAATATATCAGGTATAAGGGTAATAAAGTCTTATGTGCAGGAGCAGCAAGAGGTACAAAAATTTGATGTGCTAAATGAGAGAATAAGAAAGTCAAATATCAAAATGGTGAGGGTATCATCATTTCTTTCACCAATGATTGAAGTATGCTTCGGTATTAGCTTTATGATAAATTTAATATATGGAAGCAGTTTGGTACGCAGTGGAGTTATATCCTTAGGTGATTTTGTAGCCTTTAATGGATATTTAGCTATGGTTATGACACCGATTATATCGGTAGGAAGAGTTATAAATTTGACTCAAAAAGGTATAGCTTCGTATAAAAGACTAAAAGAAATATTTATGGAAAAAACAGATATTACAGATGAAAAAGCAGATAAATCTTTGCAGTCTATAAATGGAGATATTGAGATAAAAGCTTTGAGCTTCAAATACCCCAGCTGTGAGGAATATGCTTTGCACGATATTAATTTAAAGCTTACTCAAGGAAAAACTTTAGGCATCATAGGCAATACTGGTTGTGGTAAGACCACCTTGGTAAACCTTCTATTGAGGCTTTATAAGCTTGAAGAAGGTAGTATACAAATTGCTGGGAGAGATATTGAAGAATATCCTTTGGAAGTTCTTCGTAAATGCATTGGTTATGTTCCTCAGGACAATTTTCTTTTTTCAGCAAACATAAAAGAAAACATCAGCTTTTTTGAGGATATTTATACTGATGAAGAAATCGAAAATGCAACTAAATTAAGCTGTGTATATGATAACATAAAGGCATTTCCAAAAGATTTTGATACTGTAATCGGAGATCATGGTGTAAACCTATCTGGTGGACAAAAACAAAGGATATCCATAGCTAGAGCAATAATCAAGGAGCCTCGATTACTTATACTAGATGATGCTTTATCAGCTGTTGATACCAAAACTGAGGAAGAAATAATAAATAATTTTATAGATATATTGAAGGATAAAATGGGAATTATCATAGCACACCGTATATCAGCAGTTAAGCATGCAGATGAAATAGTGGTTATAGAACATGGGCAGATAATTGAAAGAGGAAAACATGAGGAGCTGCTTGCTAAAATGGGTTCTTATTATAAAATTTATCATGAACAGTTTGAAGAGGAAATGAGAAGGAGGATGGAAGATGAAGCGAAATAGCATTATACGACTTCTAAAATTTACAGTTCCATACCTTCATATAATTATAGTGGCGGCAATTTGTGTACTGCTGGTAAATGTAGCACAGCTTGTAAAACCATATATTTTAAAAGTAGTTATAGATGATTTCTTGATTAACGGTAAGCCAGAGTCAGGACTGTATTCTATTAAATTTATGGGCATATTTTATATGCTGGCTATAGCTGTGGGAGCGGTCTTAACTTTTGCTCAAGTAAATCTCATGAATTATGCTGGTCAGCAGATTATTAGCAAGCTTCGTAAACAGGTATTTACACATATACAATATTTACCTTTGTCTTTCTTAGATAAATTCTCTCCAGGACGGCTGATAACTAGGGCTACCAATGACGTCGAAGCTTTAAACGAGGTTTTTACGGATATATTAATAAATCTGTTTAGAGATTTATTCCTGATAGTAGGTATTATATTTGTCATGTTTCGTATGAATGTTGCTTTGGCAGCCATAAGCTTTGTAGCTGTTCCTTTGATTTTCTTCATCACTAATTTCTTTAAGAATAAAATAAAGGAAAACTTCAAGACTATGAAAAGCTTGATAGGGCGTATCAATGGTTTTTTTGCAGAAAATATATCGGGTATGAAGCTAGTGCAGATTTTTAATAGTGAGCTTGAAAAGCAAAGGGAATTTAAAGAGTTAAATGATAAGTATTTTAAGTCCACAATGTTTCAAGTACAGATGAACAGCCTACTACGACCTATTATTGAGATATTGCAAACCTTGACAGTTGCAATATTGGTCTGGTACAGCATGGGAAAAATCATAGGAGGAACCCTTGAACTGGGTGTGCTTTACGCATTTACTACATATATAAAGCAGTTTTTTGAGCCAATCAATGACTTGGCAGAGAACTACAATACGATTCAATCTGCAATAGTATCCACTGACCGTATATTTGAGCTACTAGATCAGCATGAAATTTTGGAGGACTTGGATATTGGCGTAGAAGCAAAAAGACTAAAGGGTGAGATTGAGTTTAAGAATGTGTGGTTTGCCTATAATGAGGATGAATGGATATTAAAGGATGTAAGCTTTGTGATAGCAGCAGGTGAGACAGCAGCCTTTGTAGGATCTACTGGGGCTGGCAAGACTACCATAATAAGTCTTATCTCAAGATTTTATAAAATCCAAAAGGGGCAGATAATGGTGGATGGTATCGATATAAATGATTATAGACTGACAGATTTGCGGAGAAATGTATCAGTAGTTTTGCAGGATGTATTTCTTTTTTCGGGAGATATAAAGAATAATATAACACTAAATGACAAGATAGATGAAGAACAAATAGAGGAGGCCTTGGAGCTTTCTTGTGCACAGCAGTTTATTGATGAGCTTCCAGATGGAATAAATGAGCCAGTAAGAGAGCGGGGCAGCACCTTCTCAGCGGGACAAAGACAGCTTCTATCCTTTGCAAGAGCAATAGCTCACAACCCGTCGATATTGGTATTGGATGAGGCTACTGCCAACATTGACACAAACACAGAGCTTTTGATACAGAAGTCTATAGAGAATATTTCAGCTAATCGCACAACACTAGTAATAGCTCACAGACTATCAACTATAAGAAACGCTGATAAGATAATACTTCTAAGTAAGGGTAGGATAGTTGAAGTAGGAAGCCATGACGATTTGATAGAGAAGGATGGCTATTACAAGGAGCTGTATGAAGCTCAATATGCATAAGAATGGAGTTAAACACATATGGAAAAATTCATTGTGTTTAACTCCATTACTTTTTTCTTGAACATTTGTAAGATTAACTTTTATTATATATTAATCCAGTGGCTATTGATTTCTCCAGAAACTCATTAGCTTTATTTTTTTGTTATGTGTCGAAAAAGGGCGGAATATGTATATCGAATGTTGTTGATTATTGCAAAGTATGGATGTAGACTGTACAAGTAAGTAAAAGTCCACTGTAAATTTTTGATATTCTGGACTAGGGGAATCATCAAAAGCCCATTGCTTAAGAGAAATATATTTCGCAATAAATAAGTTATAATTTAGTTCAAAACAATGACTTCCTTTCGTGGATTATTTGTGGCTTGAGAAACTCAATTATAACATGAAAATCGGGGGTCATTATTTTTTTTGTTAAAAAAACTTTGTAAGCCCTGATATATAAAGGATATTAATAAAAAGTAGTGTAAATACTTTACACTAACAAATAATAAGCAGGGGGTTGAAACTATATGAATTTAAGTATTCTTAGAAATAAAAATTTTGTTCTTCTAGTATTTGGACAATTTGTTTCATTAATAGGAACTCTAATGCAGAATATGGCTTTCTCATTATACGTATTAAAATTGACTGGCTCTGGTAAAATATTTGCTTCTGTTCTGGCAATTCAAATTTTACCGAGAATAATACTTGGACCTATCTGTGGAGTACTTGTCGATTGGTTTGATAAGAAAAAAATCATAGTTGCTTTGGATTTTTTAAGCGGTTTACTGATTGCGTTCATGTACATTATTTCTATTACAATTGGATTAAAATTAGTTCATATATATATTACTGTTACTCTGTTATCATTAATCTCTGCTATGTTCAATCCTGCTATCCCATCAATTATACCTACTATTATGAAAAAAGATGAACTGATACACGCTAATTCAATTTTTAACTTGGCGTATACGGTTGGAAGTATAGTTGCACCATTACTTGCAGGAGTTTTGTATGGTATGTTTGGTATTAAAATGGTATTACTCATTAATTCAATAAGCTTTATCGGTTCAGCTATTTCTGAAATGTTTATAAGTGTTCCTAAAATAGAACGTAAAAATATAAGACCAAGTTATAGCCAGTTTAAGTTGGATTTCATTGAGGGCATATCCTTTATAAAGAATACGAGAATACTATTGATTTTAACAATATGTGCACTAATGATGAATTTTGTGTTAAATCCTATCTTCTCAGTAGGAATTACATATATCTCTAAGATGGTTATTAAAATTAGTGATATTCAATATGGCTTACTTGAAAGCATTGCAGTTGGGGGAACACTACTAGCACCGTTCTTAGTATCTATTTTTGCAAAGAAGTATAAACTTGTTAACATATTTTTAATTGGAATTTCAACATGCACAGTAATAATTGGAATAATCGCAATAAATGCTTCCCCATTATATTTAGATAACTTCAATGGAAATACTATTCCATTTATTTCATTAATAGTAACAATCTCTATTTTTTCCTTAGTTCTTACTGTGTCAAATCTTGCTATGATGACCTTGCAACAGCAATTAGTAAAACCAGAAATAATGGGAAGATATTATGCAGTTACAGGAGCTTTAGGAATGGCAGCAACTCCATTGGGACAAATAATATTTGGTGCATTATTTGATACAATACCAAGTTATTTGGTAGTACTATTAGGTTTTGGAATTATATCAATTTCGATAATTTTAATTGCAAAGGCAATTAAAAAATGTACTTGTGATGAAGCAGTTAATAGTACACAAAAAGTTGCAGAAATAGAAATATAGATGTGAATTCTTATTGATAATAAATTTAGATAAGTCTAGTTTGAAGAAGTAAAAATGAATAATCTAATTGCAGAAGATATTATTATACAATTTAAGTTCTTTGGGCATTGTTTTTATGTTCAATGGCATATAACATCTGATTGCACTGAGAATTGCATACATTGTTATCTAGATAAGAGTATGGATAATGTATTTGATAGTATAGAATTATGTAAAGATGTAATAAATCATATTGTACATATCCCTCATGATAGCATAAGGCAGAATGGAAGTTTTAGAAAAACCATAGAAGGCATAAGTATTCTAAAAAGACATAAAATTGTAGTATCAGTTAAATTTACTGTAAGCACTTTGAATTACAAAGAAATAAATGATTTGCTAAGATATGTAAGCAAATTATGCTATCTCAAAGTTTACAAAGTCAGAAGTTTATAGCACTAGGGAATATTAATAATTATAAGAAATGTTCCAAGTGTAAATTAGGAGCATTATGTAGAGGATGTCCAGCAGTAAGTTACTATAGAAATAAAGATATATTTGATAGTGACTTACAATGTTGGTTAGAGCTAGAAGATGAGAAGACTAGTGAAATTAACTTTTTATGCTAGTTATTAAGACTTTTTTGTTTTTTAAACACAGTTAAGATAGAAACTTAAGGCTGGCAATTGTGCCAGCCTTTTTGTATATTACCATTGTCATAGAGACTTGGTACCTATAAGACTCCTTGCTTTACAGAAGGTGCTATATAAGAGCTACAAATAAAAAGTTTATAAGCTGATGACGATTCTTGCATAGTTTGGGGGTTACCCTGTATATAATATATATGGAAATGTAAATGCTAATATAATGGAATACTTTGAACATACAGAGTAAATAGTGCAAACGGTCAACCTATTCTAAGAAGTGGTTGACTTTTTATTCCACTTATATAGTTATATTTTATCAGAAAGGAAGTTATCAGCTTGTCACATATTCATGCTAGCCAAATATTAAGTTTTTATAAAAGTTTATCAGAAGAAAAAAGAATTATATTTTTGTATAGATATTTTTCATTATGTATCACATCAACAGCATACTTTATAAGTAGTACTAATCATTCAATAGAAAATAGATTCTTCATAATAGCGTGTATTATAATAGCTTCTATAATATTAAACTATCTATATCTATTAAATTATAAATCTGAGTTTGCCATCAAGGTACTTGTTTTTATTGAAACAATTGGGAATTCTATACTGCTAATACCCTCTGGTGGATTAGAAAGTCCTTATGTATTGCTTGCATTGAATACAATTATAATAACGTCATTAATCCTTAGTCAGATTTATTGCTGGATTACCTTATTTATATACTTAAGCTGTTCGACTTTTTTAGCCTATCTACTTTTTAATGATGGAAATATAAGCTTTAGTAGTTTATTATACTCAGAGTCTTATCTTATATTTAGTTCAATTTTGATGATAATCGCAATACGACTGTTATCAAGATATATAAAATGTATACAAGGTGAAAGAAAGAAGCTTATGGAGATAAATTCGCAGTTAGTTGAAGCCAATAATAATGTAAAAGAATCTATAAACCATATAATGGAGCTATATCAAGCAGTACATTTATTTTCTAACACCAGAAACAAAACTGAATTGATTGAGTTGATACTAGAAAATACAAAAAAAATTATAGAAACAGATATGATTGTATTTTTCAGCTATGAAAAACAGCAGATTGTAAGCACAGTATTTGATAATGAATATCATAGAATGCCTGTAGCATTAAAAGATAACGTGATAGAGATATGGGATAGAATAGTAGATGAAAACTCAGCTATTGAGCTTATAGTTGAGGATAGTTGTTATCTTGTTATAAGTGTAAAATCTAGCTACAGGACCTATGGTGTTTTGGGTTTAGAGATAAGTCCAAATCAAAAGAGATTTATTCAAATAGAGAAGATGTATCAGATTAAGTTCTTTGCTGATTTAAGCTCTATTGTTCTAGAAAAGTTTGAACTAGAGAAGGTTAACAACAAGCTACTTATAACAGAGGAGCAGAATAGAATAGCCAATGAGATACACGATAGTGTTTTACAAAGACTTTTCAGTACTTCTTTTGCAATATATGGACTTATGAAAAAGTTAAATAAATCAAACATAAAGGATGCAGATGCAGACCTTGCTATAATAAGAGAATCCATAGATCATGCTATGAAGGAGCTTCGTACAACAATATATGGACTTAGCTGGAAGAAAGATGGCTCAGATAATTTTTTAGATGACATAGCCAATTATGTATATAATATAAAAGTTATGAATAATATAGATATAAACCTAAACATAATAGGCAATAGTGAGTATATAACTTATATTTGTAAAAAAGTAATCTACAGGATTATATGTGAAGGCATTGGAAATGCAGTACGACACGGAAAGGCAACACATATTGAGATAACACTGAATATAAAAGATGATGCAACACAGCTTAGAATAGTAGATGATGGCATAGGTTTTAATTTTGAATCAGTAAGTAAATCTAAGCAAGTAGGTCTAGGAATCAAGAATATTTCTACTTTGGTTGAGTCTTTGAAGGGTCAGGTAGACTTTCAAAGCAAGTTATGTGAAGGAACAGTGATAAAGTTGACAATTCCTAACCATGTAAATGATAATATGGAGGATCAGGTTGTATGAAGGTACTGGTAGTGGATGATCACCCAATGGTAAGAAAAGGACTTCTATCAATATTATCCATAGAGGATAATGTTGATGAAATTAAAGAAGCATCTGATACTGTAGAGGTAATAAAAGTGCTTGAGAAATACAATCCAGATATAATTATTGTAAATCTGAAGCTAGGTAAAGATAATGGTCTGGATCTAGTTAGTCTGGTTAGACAAAAAAATAAAGCTATTAAATGTATAGTTTTAACCTCTTCCTCTAAAAAAGATGATTTTTTCAGAGCACAAGAGCTTGAGGTAGATGCATATATATTAAAGGATGCTTTTCCAGAGGATATTCTCTATGCCTTTCATGTTGTTGTACGAGGGAAGAAGTATTTTGATCCTGCTATGTTAGAAAGTGGCAAATCACAAGAGAAGGAATTGGATGGCTTGACTCCGAGGGAGGTAGAGGTGCTTACCGAGCTTGGAAAGGGATGTAGCAATTTAAAGATTGCAGAAAGTTTATATATATCAGAGAATACTGTAAAAAAACATATAAGCAGCATACTTGGCAAGTTAGGGCTGGAGCATAGAGTTGAAGCAGTTGTCTATCTTAATAACTACTTAATTTGAGTCAAAGGGATGGTCGTAGTTGAGAAAAAGAATTAAAAGAATTCATACAAGTGAAGTTATTATACTAATAGCCTCTATAATTGTGATGAATTTTATAGGGGTAAGCTATGCCTATTGGACAGAAAGCTCAAACATTAATGTAAATTTAAGTACGTCTATGGGTAATATAGATCCGCAGTTTTGTAGTAAATATCTACTTGAACCAATAAAAGGGAACGGAGAATTATCAGTTAGTTTTGAGGATGAATACACTATGATAATTGAGGGCGTAGTAGAGCCTGATTATAAAGCTTTTTTACATTATTGTGTTGTAAACAAAGGAAGTATACCAGTAAAGTATGATAACCAAAAGGATAATATAAAAGATGGTATTAATGTTATTATTAATCAAGAGTCGGGAATACTGGAGCCTGGTGAAAATTTCTACAGTGAAACTGGAAACTCTAAGCTTGATATTAATGCACTTAATAAAGGTAATTACAGGTTCGATATTAAGCTGCCCTTTAGGCAATGGATAAAGATTAAGTCAACAGCAAAGTAAATTATGCTTTAATCAAAATTAGAATGGAGAGAACGTAATGAGATATAAAGCAATAATAATTATTATTAGTATAAGTGCTGCATTTGTTTTTATGACTGGCGGATATGGTTTTTGGCAAAAAGAACTGGTTATAAAAGTCCATATTGATGTTGTTGCACCTCCTGTGGAGAAAGAAGTAATTGCAAAGGATGAAATTACTGCGGGTACAGTTATAGAAGGGGAAACTGTGGAGGGTGTAAAAGATACAAGCACAGAGGAAGCGGAAAATGCAATTGTTACAAGTGGTAGCATTGAGAATACAGATTCAAAAGAGCTTTCTAAATAGAGAATACTAGAGAAGAAGTATGTTTAAATGGGGGACAATAATGCTTAAGAGATATTATTTGCCAACAAGACCATTAAAGTCTATGAACTTATTATTGATAGGCTTGTTATTTTGCGTTTATGCATTGGAAAACTCACCGATTGCCTCGGTATTAGACAGTCAGATATTTAATTTCTTAGTAAAGCCCTTGATATGGCTGGGGATTGCTTTAATTGTTTATATGCTTCCCAATATACGTCCTCAGGCTAATACAAGACAAAAACAATCAATAAACCAATGGGCATTTAATTTTGCTGTCATATTTATAGTAGTATCTATAATGATAGGTATATTTGATGGACTAGGAAAAAGCCCCTACAACCATACGCTAAAGGGCGTTTTAATGAATATGCTTCTTGTAGGCTCAATGCTAGTAGGCAAGGAGTTTGTGAGAAGTTGGCTGGTAAGCAATCTTACTAAGTATGAGAACTATATAGTATTTGCCTTAGTAGCATTTATTATGACATTTATTGGCTTTTCTATAAATAGATTTGCTGAACTAAAGGGATATGAGGATACTGTGAAGTTTATCGCACAGTATTTTGCTCCAGAATTTTCACATAACCTGTTGGCAGTCTATTTAGCTTATTTAGGATGAACCATTGCCTGCAATTATATATATGGGTGTTTTACAAGCTTTTCACTGGTTTTCACCAGTGCTACCGAACCTACAATGGATTACAACAGCAGTAGTAGGTATTATGTGCCCCGTTTTTTTTCTAACTGCAATACAAAGTATTTTTTTAAAAGAGGCAAAGCTGATTAAGAAAAGGGATAAAGCTCAGGAAAGTGTTTTCAGCTGGATTTTGACAAGTCTTTTTTCTATAGGAGTTATCTGGTTTGTGGTAGGGGTTTTCCCTATATATCCTTCTGTAATTGCAACAGGCAGCATGGAGCCTATGATTAAGCCTGGTGATGTAATATTAGTAAGGAAGGTGGAGGATATAAAAGAGGTGCAGATAGGAGATGTTATTCAGTTTAGAAGAGATAACATTTTAATATCCCATAGAGTACTAGAAATCAAAGAGGATGATAAAAAGGGAATCAGCTATCGTACAAAGGGTGATAATAACAGTGGAGCTGATACAGAACTAGTTATACCAGAGGATATTAAAGGAAAAATAATAAGCGTAGTTCCTAAGATAGGCTGGCCAACACTATTGATTAAGAGTAGACAGGATGTTCCATTAGAAAAAGTAGAATTTTAACAGTGAGGGGAACAGGAGCAAGAGCTACTATATTTTTGTTACATAAGAAGGATTTTATATAGATATAATACAAAAGTAGTATGTATATAACACGTTTTAGTAATTGAGGATTATCACAAAATACCAGGGAATGTTATCCATATGAAGGATGTAGCAGTTTATAGAATCTTTTATAATTATTTATGAAGGAGTCAACAAAGACTCAAAAATATATAAATAAAAAGGAGAGATTCAATAATGAAAAAAAGTAAGTTTATCGCCCTGGTTTTAGTAGTATCAGTAATGTTAATGGGTGCTGGATATGCAGCATGGACAGAAACTCTAACTATTGACCACACTGTAGCAACAGGTAACGTAGATATTGATTTAGCTAATGGAGCTATAAATGTATTTCAAGATGCTACAGTAGTAGTTACAGATGGATTGGATCGTATTGCTACAGTAGTTGGTAGTGAGCAAGCAGCAACAGTAAATTTAACTAATCTTTATCCAGGTGCAAAGATAATTGCAACTATTCCTGTAACAAATAATGGCTCAATACCAGTAGACTTCAAAGAAATATTAACAAATGGAATTCCAGCTTGGTTAACAGTTACTCCTGTATGCCCAGGTTACTTAGAAGTTGATGCAGATGACAATATAGTAGTTACAATGACAGTTAATGATGCTGCACCAGAAAGTTCAAGTGCTACATTTACATTAACTCCAATTTATAGCCAATGGAATATTCGATAAGAATATGTAAATATTGGCATACGATATATCTTTAAGCAGGATTTTTATCCTGCTTAAAGTATATCTCCATCATAATAATAGGAGGTGTCTAAATGAGAAAGTCAAAGCTTATAGCACTTACTTTAGTTATAGCGATTATGTTAATGGGTGCTGGATATGCGGCATGGCAGGAAACCTTGACTATAGATAATACTGTATCAACTGGCTTATTGAATATTGAATTTATAGAAGGTAGTGTCCAATGTCCAAATGTTTCACACCCATATGCAGCTACCTTTGATAATATGATAGCAGAACCAGATTATCATTCTTATGTGAATTTTGATCAAGATGAGAGAAATGATAAAGTTACACTATCGGTTGATAAGCTTTATCCAGGTGCTACCTTCATGTATGAGCTGCTTGCTAAAAATGTAGGTTCTATTCCAGCAACTTTAGATAGTGTAAAGGTAGATTTAAGTAAAACAAATAATGAGTTTGATGAAACAATGTTAGTTTTTGGATGCATATTGCATAAACGACCTGGCAGAATATTAGCAGTAAACATAGCACCGATGATTCCTTGCGGAGTTAAGTTAAGTGAGCTTGAAGCATATTTGAATGTAGCAATTAATGACTGGGATATTGAAGTTGGAGATTATATAGTATTTGATCTTCCAAGTGAGGAAGAAGCTCCAGGTTTTATAGCTAAGCTTACAGAAAGTCTTCCAGGATATAATCCTGAGACATCGAATTGCTTGTTCTTCCATATGCCTATTACAGCAGGAAATTCTCTGCAAAGTGAATTTTTACCACAGCAGAAATTCAGCATACAGTTTAACTTTAAGCAGTTTAATCAATAACATTAAATTATTATTTTATAAGATAAGTAGAATAAATAAATTCTACTTATCTTTATATGTGTGTATTGGCTAGCGTAAATTGTCGTTATTTTGAGAATATAGCTGTCGACATAATATCAAGATATTAAGAAGGAAATGAATTACTTTAGTTGAATTATTAAGGAAGTGTGTCAGGGGGGAATAAATGAAAAAGAGTGTAAGCAAAAGAATAAAGATAGCCTTGGTTGCAATTGTATTGATTATAGCTATTATATCTGCATCCTTGCTTTTTGTGACAGAAAAGAATCCGGAAATTAAAGCAAATAAGATAACTCTGCTAAATTATATCAATAAAACCAGTGCAGAATTTAATGTGCTTCTGAAGCCAAATCCACTATATGATAGTGCAAGTCTGGGAGAAGATATGTTGTATATGACTTCCTTTGTGGATAAAGTAAAGACTAATTTTCAATATGAATTTATTGCAGATAAACCTACTGATATTGAAGGAGAATATGAAGTTTTAGCTGTTGTTGAGGGGTATATAATCGAGAAGGAGAAGGTTAAGACAATATGGAAGAAAAAATTTATCCTACTACCTAAAACGTTTTTTAAATTCAGAGATACAAAAGCTCTGATTGCAAAGGAAATTATTTTTTCACTAGATCAGTATAATCTCTTTGCAAATCAGATAAGCGAGGCAGCAAAAATTAATATATCTGAAAAGATGTCAGTGGTTATGAATATAAATATGAAAGCAACTTACGGCAGTCAGGTAATAGAAAAAAAGTTTGCTCCAGCTATCACAATACCTCTAAATACCAATTATTTTGATATAGTAAAAAGTGGTATAGAAGAAAAGACAGAAGTAATGGAGAAGACAAAGCTAATTACTCTGCCAGTGAACCAAAAACTTGTAATAACCTATAGCGTAATTTTAGGTATCTCGGTTCTTGCACTTTTATACTTAATAATATTTGTTAAAGGTGATGCTCATGTTGATGTATTGAAAAAACAGCTTAATAAAATATTTAAAGTCCATGGCAACAGATTTGTAGCTATTAACAGTGAAATAGGGACTTCCTTTGATATGAATTATCAAGTGAAATCAATTGATGACTTAGTAAGAATAGCAGATGAATTGGGTAAGCCTATTTTGTATAAATACAGCTCGGATTCAAAGGAAATAAATAAGTTCTATATACATGATGATAAAGCTATGTATTGTTATAATTTATTGACTTCTTTAGCCGATAATGATGTTGAAGTTAATTTCACGGAGTTTCCCTTTGCCAAAGACCAGAGCCTAACTTAACAGTCAGACTCTGGTCTATTTTTATGTGCAACCAGCATTACTAACTTAATCATCGCTTTCCTCTCTATTATTTTAAAAATAATAACATTTTTTATAAAAACAACAAATACAAAGGTGCTTTCAATAGCTCTTGGATTTTCAGCAGGAGTAATGATATATATTTCACTGGATGAGCTTTTACCAACAGCAAGAGAGTATGGAGAAGAGCATCTTTCAATTTATGGTTTAATAGCAGGGATGATGGTAATGGCAGTGAGCCTGTTGCTATTTATTTGATATTAATGATATATGAAACTTAATGGACCTCTGAACATTGTATTACTCATTAAGTTTGTTAACTCTTCTGCAGATAACTTCATACCTGTCTCAAGCCAATAAACAATAATCCCAACATTGGCTGACACGATATATTCAATCAAATAGTCACCATATTCTGCTGACTTATTCTCAACCCTTAAATTATCTAAAAACTTGGTTTTTGCAATGTGTTTAATTTTTCTTAAAAATGAAGGAGAACCATTTGCACCCAAAAATGCCTTGAAATATTTACTTCTTTCACTAATATATTCTAGACCTTGTACTAAAAAGGGCTTAATGGTAGTTATATTGCTATTAATTGCGATAAGCTCTTTAATTTTGCTGATATGCTTGTCTAAACCAGAAATTAATTCATCCTCAACTTCATCTAGCAGATCATATATATCTTGATAGTGAATGTAGAAAGTACCTCTGTTTAGACCTGCTTTATCAGTAATTTCTTTTATGCGGATGCTATCAATACTTCTGTTTATATATAAATCAATAAATTCATCCTTAATAACTTGTTTGGTATGCACAACCTTAGCTGATTCAAGCTCTATAACCAATTATAATCACCTGTTTTCTATCAATTTAATTTTTAATCTTAAGACTGAAAAACAACTATTTAACAATGAAATCAACAAAAATATAAAAATTGTTCATCTTATTATTATATATTAGTAATATAATTGTAGTATAAATCAACAAGGTGTTGATTTCAATAATATATTGCACTAAACAATTTATATTTATAAAATAGCATAAAGGTTTTGGGGGTCACAGTAATGGCAAATCTATTTCATATTGGGATTGATGTTGGTTCTACAACTGTCAAGGTAGTTGTATTAGACGATAACCTGAAGTTGGTATATAGCAGATACCAAAGACATTTATCCGATATAAAAGGAACACTAGAAGAAGTTCTTCTCGAAGCTTATGAGAAATTCAAAGATGATAGAGCAACTATAATAATAACAGGTTCTGGAGGAATGTCCTTAGCAAAATTTTTGGGAGTTCCTTTCCTTCAAGAAGTTATAGCAGGTACAAAGGCTATACAAACCTACTATCCACAAACTGATGTTGCGATTGAGCTTGGCGGAGAAGATGCCAAGATTACGTATTTAAATGGCGGTATAGACCAAAGAATGAATGGAACCTGTGCAGGCGGTACAGGCTCTTTTATAGACCAAATGGCAACGCTTCTCCAGACTGATGCCATAGGTTTAAATGAACTAGCTAAAAGCTACAAAACAATTTATCCTATTGCTGCAAGATGCGGAGTTTTTGCGAAGACTGATATACAGCCATTGCTAAATGAAGGTGCTGCAAAAGAGGATATAGCTGTGTCTGTGCTTCAGGCTGTGGTAATACAGACCATAAGCGGTTTAGCATGTGGAAGACCTATTAGAGGTAGATGTAGCGTTTTTAGGAGGACCTTTATTCTTTTTATCAGAGCTTAGGAAGAGATTTATTGAGACTTTGAGCTTAAAGAAGGAACAGATAATATTTCCAGAGAATTCTCAACTTTATATTGCAATTGGAGCAGCTTTATCATCAGTGGGAAATAAAAATACTGCCTTTAGTGCATTATATAACAAGCTAAAAGATGTAGATAGTATTTCTCATGGAGAAACAAACAGACTAGCATCACTTTTTAAGATAAAGAGGATTATGAGGAGTTTAAAGCAAGACATAGAAATCATTCTGTGCCACAAAGAGAGCTTTCAAGCTTTGAAGGCAAATGCTACCTAGGCATAGATGCAGGCTCTACTACTACAAAGGCAGCACTTATTAATGATACAGGAGCAATACTTTATACATATTATGGAAGCAATGAAGGAAGTCCGCTTAAATCTACGGTCAGAATTCTAAAAGAGCTTTACAGTATTATGCCACCCAAGGCAAAGCTAGTGAATTCTACAGTAACAGGTTATGGGGAAGCACTTTTAAAGACTGCGCTTAAAATAGATATTGGAGAGATTGAGACAGTAGCACACTATAAGGCGGCTGGATTTTTCTGCCCTGGTGTGGATTTTATATTAGATATTGGCGGACAGGATATGAAATGTCTGAAAATAAAGGATGGCGTAATAGACAGCATACTTTTAAATGAAGCTTGTTCTTCTGGTTGTGGCTCATTTCTAGAAACCTTTGCCAAATCTCTGAATATAGGTATAGAAGATTTTGCAGAGCAGGCATTGTTTGCAGAGAATCCTGTAGATTTTGGCTCGAGATGTACTGTTTTCATGAACTCAAGAGTAAAGCAGGCACAAAAGGAAGGTGCAACTGTAGGTGAAATTCAGCAGGGTTATCATATTCCGTAATAAAGAATGCTTTGTTTAAGGTTATAAAAATAAGAAATCCAAAAGAACTGGGAGAAAAGGTTGTTGTACAAGGTGGAACCTTCTATAATGATGCAGTATTAAGAAGCTTTGAGCTATTATCAGAAAGAGAAGTTATAAGACCTGATATCGCAGGCATTATGGGTGCATTTGGTGCAGCATTGATTGCCCACGAAAGATATCAAGAAGGCTAATATTACTCAAATATTAAGTGAAGAGCAGTTAAATAATCTAGATGTCCAAACTGGAATGTCAAGATGTGGACTCTGCGCAAACAACTGTTTACTGACTATTAATAGATTTGGAAACGGTGGGAAGTACGTTTCAGGAAACAGATGTGAAAGAGGAGCAGGGATAGATACACAAAAAAATAAGATTCCGAATTTATTTAAATATAAAGTATAAAAGACTTTTTAACTATACACCTTTAGACAATTTGGAAGCAAAAAGAGGAGTAATAGGGATTCCAAGAGTATTAAATATGTATGAGAATTATCCCTTCTGGTTTACCTTTTTTACAGAGCTAGGCTTTAGAGTGGAGTTGTCTTCTAGATCCACCAAGAAGATTTATGAAAAGGGAATAGAGACAATACCATCGGAATCGGTATGCTATCCTGCAAAGCTAGTCCATGGGCATATAATGGAGCTTATAGAAAGGGGCATTGATGTTATTTTTTATCCTTGCATTGCCTATGAGATAAAGGAACAGGAAAAGGCAGACAATCATTATAATTGCCCAATAGTAACATCATATCCAGAAGTAATAAAGAACAATATGGATGTATTAAGAGAAAAGGATATACTATTTCTTAAGCCATTTTTACCTTTTGATGATAAAAAAAGATTGGCGAAAAGATTATTTGAAGAGTTAAAGATATTTAAAATCTCAGAAAGAGAAGTATGTGAAGCTGCAGACAAGGGATGGCAGGAGCAAGAAAGCTTCAAGAGCTATATACGAAAGGCAGGAGAAGATACTCTAAAGACAATAAAGGAGTCGGGGATAAAGGGAATAGTGCTTGCTGGAAGACCATATCATATAGATCCTGAGATAAATCATGGAATACCAGATATAATTAATGGTCTTGGAATGGCAGTGTTAACAGAGGATTCAATTGCTCATTTAGGTGAAGTAGAAAGACCTCTTAGAGTAGTTGATCAATGGATATATCACTCAAGACTATATGCAGCAGCAAGCTTTGTAGCTACACAACAGGATTTGGAGTTGGTACAGTTAAATTCCTTTGGCTGTGGCTTGGATGCTGTAACAACAGATCAGGTGCAAGAAATATTAAATGGAAATTCTAAGATATATACAACACTAAAAATAGATGAAGGAAATAATCTAGGAGCAGCAAGAATAAGACTTCGTTCACTAAAGGCTGCAATTTAAGAAAGAGAGAAGAATGGATTTAAGCATAAGAAGATAGATAATAAATATAAAAGAGTAATATTTACAAAGGAAATGAAAAAGAAACATACAATATTGTCTCCTCAGATGTCTCCTATACATTTTGAATTTGTGGAAGAGGCGTTTAAATACTCAGGCTATAACATTGTTGTACTTCCATCAGTAGACAAAAAAGCAGTAGATGAAGGATTAAAATATGTTAATAATGATGCTTGCTATCCTGCAATAATTGTTATAGGTCAGCTTATAGAAGCATTAAAATCTGGAAAATATGATCTTGATAATACTTCTGTAATAATTTCTCAGACAGGTGGAGGATGCAGAGCTACAAATTATATCGGCTTCTTAAGAAAAGCATTAAAGGATGCAGGATATGAAAAGATACCTGTAATATCCCTAAATGCATTTGGACTGGAGAAAAACCCGGGCTTCAAGCTATCTATGCCATTGTTCAATAGAGCATTGATGGCGCTGGTATATGGTGATTTGCTTATGAAGGTTCTGTATAGAGTAAGACCCTATGAAAAAATAAAGGGCTCTGCGAATCAATTATATAGAAAATGGGCAGAAAAATGTAAAGAAGATTTGCACTCAGCAAACAGAAATGTCTATAAAAGCAATATATGGAACATAGTTAAAGACTTTGACGAACTGGAGTTAAAAAATGAGATAAAGCCAAAAGTAGGATTAGTTGGAGAAATATTGGTAAAGTTTCATCCTACTGCCAATAATAATATAGTTGATATTGTTGAGACTGAAGGAGCAGAAGCAGTAATGCCCGACCTAATTGATTTCTTCCTGTACAGTGCCTATGGTATGATATATAAATATAAATATTTGTCAGGAAGTAAAACATCAAAAATTATAGCAGAAGCGATAATAGCGGCAATAGAGTTTTATAGGAAAGACTATAAGGAAGCTTTAGCGAAAAGCAAGAGATTCACTTCACCAAAGACTATAAAGGAAATAGCCAACGGAGCTTCATCTGTCGTTACTTAGGAAATCAGACGGGAGAAGGCTGGTTTTTGACAGGAGAAATGGTTGAGCTAATTGAGAGCGGAGTCAAGAATATAGTATGTATGCAGCCCTTTGCATGTCTTCCAAATCATGTAACAGGAAAAGGAATGATGAAGGAATTGAAGAGAATATATCCCGGAACTAATATAGTTGCCATAGATTATGATCCAGGAGCTAGTGAAGTAAATCAATTAAATAGAATAAAGCTTATGATGTCAGCGGCGTTTGAGAATTTGGATGGGATTAAGGAATTAGAAGCGGAAGCAATAGATGAAAAGCTTGGTTAGGGATGACAAACAGGTCATCCCTTATTTATCAGCATACATATAACAGCTAAGAGCAAGAAGAATTATTGCAGGAGTATAAAAAATCCATATAAAGCTGTTTGCCAACATTGACATAGCGCTGTCACCCAGTATCATATCCAGCCCTACTAAAATATCACAACAATAAAAGCATAGCATACCAATAGCTATCATTCTTGAGTTGGCTTTTGGAAACAGTGCCAAAAGGAAATTCGCTATTGCAGTCCACAGTGATATGCATAACATAGTCCAGTAGAAAACAGCAATAATTGATAACGCATAGTAGTTGCCAAAGGGGTATAGAAGGATTACTGTAGCTGTAATTATGCTTGTAAGAATAATTGCTAAAAGAGCCAAAACTACCTTATGCCTTGTAGCTGACATAGCAAGCTTACCTAACAAACCCTTGCTATGTCTTATAATCAGCAAGCATTGGCAAAGTAAAAAGGCTATTACTGCAAAGGCAGGCTTTGCTGCTACGAAAAAATATTCGCCTATACATATTATAAAGAATACATACTTCATAAGCCTATTGTCTTTTTGACTTAGGCTATCCTTTCCTGATAACCATACTAGAGCTGTAGCAAGTATTACATTTATTCTATTTATTAAGTAGCTTGGATATAGCTTGTATAAATCATAACGTCCTAGAAACCTTGAAAAGTCCAATAATATAGTGAATATGCTTATAGATACAATTGCGGTTAAGATGGTGATAATTAGAAATCTCTTATTTTTTGACATTTTACTCTCCAATTACATAACTTTTAATATATTCTACTTAATATATTAAAAGTTATGTGTAAAGATCTCAAAAAAAGCATAAGCTAGAGAGAATGAACATTGAAGGATATAATGATTTTAGTATCCCTACAGTAAATGAGGATATGTCTATATTTATAATTATTAGCCCAAATCCATCAAATGAAGCATATTCTAAAAGTATTGGTTAAAGCTAAGGAATACTCGTAGACAGCCTGCAACTATGATAAAATATATTAATAATATTATAAAATCCTAGAATACTAAATTAATATTCTAGGATTTTAGTTTTTAATTATATCATCTTATTGGCTATTTATTGCTTGCAAATGTATATCCAATTTTAAATGAAGTCGACAATATAATGCGTTTTGTTTTTATAGAAGTAACTTTTAGTTTGTATAAAATGGAAAGAGGGAAAAGGAATGAAAGGCTATATGGGAAAGGTGCTCTTTGTTGACTTGACAACAAAAGAGATAAAAGAACAGAAAATAGATGATGAAGTATATGAGAAGCTGCTGTCTGGCGTAGGTCTTGGGGCATATATGCTTTATAATAATATACCTAGGGGAGCAGAACCCTTGGGGACTGACAATGTACTAGGCTTTGTAAGCGGACTTTTAACCGGAACAGGAAGTGTAATGACAGGAAGATGGATGGCGGTATGCAAATCCCCCCTTACAGGAGGCTGGGGAGATGCAAACTGTGGTGGAACACTTTCCCCTGCAATCAAGCATTGTGGATATGACGGTATATTCTTTAAGGGTATTTCAGAAAATCCAGTGTACTTATATGTTGATAATACAGGAGCAGAGCTTAGAGATGCAGCTCATGTATGGGGTAAGGATGCTGTAGAAGCGGAGGAAATCTTAAAAATAGAGAGTAGTAATGGTAAGAAGAAGCCGTCTGTAGCAGTTATAGGGGAAGCAGCAGAGAAGCTTTCCCTTATTTCGGGAATTTGCAATGACAAAGGACGAATAGCAGCACGCTCAGGTGTAGGCGCGGTAATGGGTTCAAAAAGGCTTAAGGCTTTGGTGTTGGCAGGCTCCATTGCAATCAAATGTGATAATCCTGAAGCTGTCAAAAGCATAAGCAAGGAGTTCACTGCAAAAATAAGAAATGTAAAGCTACCTAGCATAGTAAAGGGTAATATGCTTCCATTTGTGAGTAAACTAATGTCAAAGGGAAAGACATACTCTCCAGGCGATGGAATAATGAGTGCATATATGATGAAAAAGTGGGGGACTACATTTACAAATACTTTTGGTTTGCCGAATGGTGATTGTCCGGTTAAAAACTGGGGAGGCTCTGTTGTAGACTATAATAAGTCCTACTACAAAAACGTCAATCCTGATAAAATATTAAAAAGAGAAGAGAAAAAGTATTACTGCTACTCTTGTGTAATTGGTTGTGGAGGCGTATGCAACATACAGGATATTGCAAAGGGTGAGTTTACTCATACCCATAAGCCAGAATATGAAACAGTAAATGCCTTTGGTGCATTGCTTATGAATAAGGATTTGGATACCATATTCTATATAAATGAAATATTAAACAGAGCAGGTATGGACAGCATATCAGCAGGTAATACGGTAGCATATGCCATAGAATGCTATGAAAATGGTATACTGACTAAGGAAGATGCTGACGGACTTGAGCTTAATTGGGGTAATGCAGATGCAATTGTTAAGCTTGTTAAAAAGATGATTGCTAGAGAAGGCATTGGAGATATACTGGCAGATGGAGTAAAGCAAGCGGTAAAAAAAATAGGCAAAGGCTTAGAAAGGTATGCCATGCATGCAGGTGGGCAAGAACCAGGGATGCATGATCCTAGAATGGATCCTATGATGGGAATACATTATTCTGTTGATCCGACCCCTGGACGGCATACTATAGGCTCAGACACGTACTACAATTATATGCAGCTGTGGCAATATGTGACCTGGGCACCAAAGGTGAAGAATAGAACTCTAAAGGAAGAGCAATACGCTGCATCAGATACAGTGGCATTGAAATCAGTAGCAGGAAGCTGCTATAAACAGCTGGTAGACGGTATCGGAGGTTGTATATTTGCTATGATAACAGGGGCTCAGCATTGGAGAGTATTTGATTACCTAAATGCAGCCACAGGCTGGAACAAGACACCAGATGAATATATGGAAATAGGTAAACGTATGCAGACCTTGAGACAAATGTTTAATATTAGAGAAGGAATCGACCCTGTAAGCTTTAAGCTGCATGATAGACTAATAGGTGTACCACCTCTCCAGGAGGGTGCAAATGCAGGAAAGACTTTGCCTATGCTTGATATGATGAAAGGACACTGGAATACTTTTGGTTGGGATCGTGAAACAGGAATTCCTACCTCAGAAACAATTCAGGAGCTTGAACTGGAAAAGCTGATAAATTATCCGCCTCAAATATAAGGAGTAGTAATATGAGAGTAAAAGTTTATCCCGGATCCTTTTGCGATACAAAAGTTTTAGATGAAGATGGGTTTATAGAGCTTGAAGAAGGTGCAGTGCTAAGCGATGTTCTAAAAAGGCTAAAATATCCCTTGCCACTAAAGCTGATAGGTCTGTATACCGTTAATTATAAAAAGGTCAAGCTGAATACACATCTAAAGGATGGAGACATAATAAGCATAATAGCCCCTATGGCTGGGGGATAAGTAAGAAGCGGAGGGGACGGTTCTTTTTGCTTTTGGCAATAATTTTAATAAGAATAATAACCCATATAACTGGGGGATAGAGAGGTTTTGATATGAGAAGTATTAATAAGATTTCCCTGATTGGTCTTGGAGCAGTAGGTACAACCTATGCCAGTAAGCTACATGATATGGACTCAAGCTGCTTAACTGTTATAGCAAACCAGGAAAGAATCGATAGATACAGTGCAAAGGGAATCATAGTTAATAATAAAAAGTATCAGTTTAATTATATAAAGCCTGATGATATGGTAGAGCCAGCAGATTTAATCATAGTCTCAGTAAAGTTTCATCAGCTTTCACAAGCTATAAAGGATATGAAGAAGCATATAGGGCCAAATACTATAATACTATCTCTTATGAATGGTATTTCCAGCGAGAAAATCATAGGGGAAGTATACGGTATGGAGAAGCTTTTGTACGGTATGGTGCTAGCCATTGATGCAGAAAGAAATAACAACAATATAACCCATGCAAGCACTGCAAAGATATACTTTGGAGAAGAAGACAATACTGTATATGGAGATAAGGTTAAAGCAGTAAAAGCTTTATTTGACAGAGCAAATATTGAGTACATAATTCCTGATAATATGCTATACACCTTGTGGTGGAAATTTATGTTCAACGTAGGTATCAATCAAACCTCGGCAGTGCTAAAGGCTACCTATAAGGTGTTCCAAGAGATACCAGAAGCAGAAGACTTTCTAAGGGCGGCTATGAAGGAGGTACTTGTTTTATCTCAAAAAACTGGTATCAATCTGAAGGAAGAAGCCATTGATGAATTTGTAAATCTGGTGAAAAGGCAGTCGCCTGACTCTAAAACTTCAATGCTACAGGATATAGAAGCAGGTAGGAAGACTGAGGTAGAGATGATGGCAGGAACTGTCTGTGAGCTAGGAGAGAAGCATGGGGTTGAGACGCCTATAAACAAGATGCTATATAATATGATAAGAACTATAGAAAAGAGAGTATAAGCTGTTTGAAAAAAGATACATGTATGGTGCGAAGATTATTAGGTTATTAAAATAGTATATTTAATAACTGTCAAACTGCTGAGTCTGGCACTAACAAATTACTAACTTCAGTTTCACTATTAAAAACGGAATTTACAAATTCATTTTAGCAAAATGTATTGACATACCATAAAGATTTGTATAATATGGATATTATAGGCGTATATTACAAAATTTATGAGGAGTGACATTATGAAGAAAAAATTAATTCCACTAATAGTTTTAGTTTTTACATTGAGCTGTTTTTTGATGAATACTTCAATCATGCAAGCTGATGAGAATAGGCAAATTGAAGCACAAAATAATTATTATGAAATTGATGATAAAGATGATGACGAATATCAATTAAATATTAATACATCTGAAGATTTAGCATTAAATGAAGGTTATGTTCAAGTTTATTCTATAGAAGATAATAAGAATGTATTTATTGGTAAAACTGACCAAGATGGAAAAGTTACTATAAAGCTAAAAAACAATAAGAAATCATTAAGAGAACAACTTACCAAAGAAACTATTAATGTAATTGACAAGCACTATATAGTATTTGCTGGTAATAATAGCGAAGTAGCTACAAAAGGTATAACAGTATCATATAAGCTAAAAAATAATAAAAAGCAACTGATTGATGTAAACAATCAGGAAGTATTAATGAGAGATGATAGTTATGTTACTAAGAATATAAAGATAGAGAAAATGGAAGCGGTAAGTAACTTTAAGAAAAATAATGATGCTAAATTAAGTATATCAGAACCTCAATATGAAGTCCCAATATGGCATTTAGCAAGTGAAAAAAGTCTAGGTTCGAAAGCAACAGATATATTAAAAGTATATCTTACTGATGGGGTAAACTCTCAAGCTACAATGGATCAAAGTGTTAGCGGAAATTTAACTGTTTCAGGTGGAAGTCTTGTAACAGCTAGTTATAGTACTGGTACTCAAACATCATGTAGTAATGCGGAAGCTGCTGGTAGTTATACAGGTACAAGAAGAATGTATAAAACTTACTTTACTTATGCTGAACAATATTGGGTAAGTACAGTTGGTGAAATGTATAAAGTTGTTATAAAATCATGGGATGGATTTTTAAACAGATATGATTATTATGAACCATATTGTACTCCTTCTTATTTACCAACTTCAGATTATTTATTAGTACAAGGTGGTCAAACAAAATCGATTTCATATTCTACTACTAAAACACTTAGTGGTGCATTGAGTCTTTCTTCTCTATACATAAGTGGAGCAGTATATACTGTAAATACAGGTTATCAGTGTTCAACATCAACTTCAGTTACAAGAAATTTCACTACAGAACATGCATATTACCGTGTATATCCAACAACATCTCAGAATTATATTGTATACCAATAACTAATATCTAGGCTTTGGAGACAAAAGAAAATAGTATTTTCTTTTGTCTCCTTCGATTATAATATTAAAAGATAAGGAGGTTTTATAGTGATTAGTAAACTGTTTAAGATTATTCTTGTTATTATAGTATGTTTTACCATAGTCACTGGTTGTAGTAGAAATGTTGAAATGCCTACATTAAAGACAATAATTGATAATAAGGAGTATTCTACTATAACAACAAGTTACTACTGGGAACCATTACCGAAAAAGGATAGATTATTTGGTACTATGCCATATGAGAGATTAAAAAGTGAAGAAGCTACATTAATCAGGGATAACAAAGTAGTTAAGCTTGAGTTTAATCGATTACCCGAAGATTATTTTGTTGTATTATATAATAATGATAATGGGAATTATGACCAAATAGAATTGAAGGATGAAAACTCAATAACTGTCCCAGATAAAGCAGGAGTATATTACTATTCAATTAATACTAATTGGAAAGAAGGACAAATCAAATATGGTTTTTGTGTAAAGATAGAATAAAAATATCTCCGAACACATGGTTCGGAGATATTTTTATATTTAGAATCTCTTACAGATTGTTGCAACTCTTTCCTTAGCAGGTGTAAGGTCTTTATCCTTGTTCTCAATAGTCCAGTTGATTATATCGGCTATTTCAATCATTTCTTCTTTGCCAAAGCCTCTTGTAGTAGTAGCTGGAGTACCTATACGGATACCGCTTGTTACAAATGGGCTTTGAGTTTCAAAAGGAACAGTGTTTTTATTAGCTGTTATGCCTATTTCATCAAGTAGATGCTCTGCTTCCTTGCCTGTTAGAAAGCAGAAGGGACGGTTCTCTTTGCTTCTACGGCTATGAAGCAGGTAGGAAGACTGAGGTAGAGATGATGGCAGGAACTGTCTGTGAGTTAGGAGAGAAATATGTGGTAGAGACACCTATAAACAAGATGTTATATAATATGATAAGAACTATAGAAAAGAGAATATAAGCTATAACTGAATAAAAAGTAAGAGGGCAAGTATACTTGCCCTCTTACTTTTTTAAATATTAAGCTTGATTTATATCTTGACCTATTATTGTTTTGCTCTTGCTGTTTCGCTCCATCTTTGGAAGTCTGATTTCCAGAACTCCGCTTTGAAGAGTAGCTTCACATGACTCAGCTCTTACGCTTGTTGAAAGAGGAATAGTTCTGTGAAGGATTAGATTTTCGTTGCCAGTCCATACATTACCGCTTATAGTACATGAATCTTGAGTTATATTTAGATTCATGTTATTAACAGTTCCATTAGTAACAAATGCAGAAACTACTATTTCGCTAGATGTCTCTGAAATATCTATACTTGGTTGTACAAGTAGGCTTCTTCTATTGTTCATCATGTAAATATCTGAAACGCCGCTTCCAAATTGTCCAAATTGACTAGCAGATATTGAAGGGTTAATATTTGTATAGCCTTGATTACTCCAGTTTGATGGTTGGTTTGAACCAAAGCTTCCTGAGTTAAAATTGGAGTTGTTTAAAGCGTTTACAGTATTACCACCTTGCAGACTATAACTTACTGTTGTACCTACATAAGAACCATTACTTGAGAATGGAACTAGGCGTACTAGTTGAGTACTGTTTGTGGCTTGTGATTGTTGATTTTGATAATTCATTGTTTTCTTCCTCCTTAAAATTTATGATATTTTTGAACAAATGTATTTTGTGTAATTAAAAAAAATATTATTCATGAATATCTATTTATTCTGATTCTAATAATAACGTAGTAAGTTTATGAAATTTTATAATAGCCTTTAACATAATGAGAATTCACATAGGAGGACAGCCTAAGATGAATGGAAATAAGAAAGAACTTATAAGACAGATTGCTGAAATGAGAAACTCAAAGGTAATTTGTTATATTGGTGGCGACAGACAGAATGTAAGTATCAGAGTAGCACCGGACATTATACCTGTTTTTTATAAGCTTCTTGAGAATTTGGGACAATCTGATAAAATAGATCTTGTATTATTTACTAAGGGAGGGGACGTTCATACTGCTTTGAGATTAGTGGAGCTTATATATGAATACACGAAGAATTTTTCAGTTATTGTCCCATATAAGGCATACAGTGCAGGTACCCTTATATGTCTTGGAGCTTCACAGCTGATTATGACAAAAATGGCAGAGTTGAGCCCCGTTGATCCCAATGTAACAAGTGTTTTTAATCCTCCTGATGAGAACAATCATCTTATCAAACAGCCTATTAATGTTGAAGATGTGTACTCATTCATTACAATAGCAAAAGAAGTTGTAGGGCTTAAGACTGATGATGCCCTCGTTAAGGTATTTACTGACCTTACAGAACATATTCATCCATTGGCTGTAGGAAGTATATATAGAACTCATGCCTTAATACGTTCAATTGCAAGAAGTCTTCTTACGATTCATATGGATTCAAGGGAAGAATATAAGATTAGTGAGATAATAAACAGTCTTACAGAAAAGCTCCATTCTCATAGTTATATGATAACAAGGAGGCAAGCAAAAGAAATAATAAAGCTTCCTGTTGATTATTGCAATGAAGATTTAGAAAAAAAGGTATGGGAGCTATATCAGAGCTATGAAACAGATCTAATGCTTAATGAGCCCTTTATGCCTGAAAATAATGTAGATGTAGATGGTAGATTTTCAGTATGCTCTGGAATTATTGAGACTCTAGATATGACCTATGGATATGTTTTTGATGGTATGATTAACAGAATAAATAAAAACGATATCGATTTACCCCCAAATATAAATATTACTAGCCAAGGCTGGAGGAGATTATAAAAATGCCAGAAAATAATAAATATAGGAATGAGAAGTATATCAAGATAAGTAAGGACTCAGGGTGTATATCTGCAAATTACAGTATACATAACATAGATGAAGATATAGTTATTGTTCCTTACGAAACCAATGAAGTAAGCGGAAGCTTCAAGCTATCCAGGGTAGACAAAAGCAGATAAGTGATAAAAACAAGCTATGAATCTAAGCAGAAGGGACGGTTCTTTTTGCTTTCAAAATTATCAAGTGACAATTATATATTTCCTTAAAACCAAATTAATATAAAAAATACTATATAATAACAATATAAATAATATATGGTATAATGAATCTAACAGTCAGTATTATGAAGTAAGCAATATACGATAAGCCTTCAAATATGACTATTATAAACATATTTAAGAGGTGACATTATGAGAAATAGACACACATTTTTATTATTCTTAGTAATTGTTATGACTATAATGCTATTTACTAACGGATGTGCAAAAAGTAGTAATCAAGACAATGAAAAAATAACAGATAAAGTTATTGAGCTTGAGAAAGACTATTATCTTCTGCATTCAGCTCAAATGTCATATACCGAGTATTTAAGCAATGTAGAACCTATTATATTCTCAAACTCTAGTTATTTGGATATGTATGAAAAAGAAGATATATTTAGGAACATTGATAAAGAGTGGAAGCTCTTTGAAATGCGTTCAACTATCGTTGCAGGATATGATAATCCTAAGGGTGGACATATAGTAACACCACAGGACGAAACAAATTTATTTAAAGAATATAATAATGAAAAGGTAGTTTATGATACTACCATAAATTTAGAGCAATATGATGTAAAATAAAAGTTATTAAAAAAGCTCCGAACATATAGTTCGAAGCTTTTGACATATTTAGAATCTCTTACAGATTGCTGCAACTCTTTCTTTAGCTGGTGTAAGGTCTTTATCTTTGTTCTCGATAGTCCAGTTGATTATATCGGCTATCTCGACCATTTCTTCCTTGCCAAAGCCTCTTGTAGTAGTAGCTGCTGTACCTATACGGATACCGCTTGTTACAAATGGGCTTTGAGTTTCAAAAGGAACAGTGTTTTTATTAGCTGTTATGCCTATTTCATCAAGTAGATGCTCTGCTTCCTTGCCTGTTATTCCTTTATTTCTAAGGTCAACAAGCATTAAATGGTTGTCTGTACCTCCAGATACAAGGTCAAAACCTCTGTCAAGCAATGCTTGTGCAAGAGTCTTAGCGTTCTCAACAACCTTTTGTTGGTAATCTTAAATTCCTCAGAAGCAGCTTCTTTGAAGCATACTGCCTTAGCAGCTATCATGTGCATCAGTGGTCCACCTTGAATGCCTGGGAATATTGTTTTGTCGATATCCTTTGCATACTTAGCCTTGCAGAGTATAGCACCACCTCTTGGACCTCTTAGAGTCTTGTGAGTAGTAGTTGTAACAAAGTCTGCATATGGTACTGGACTTGGATGAACTCCCGCAGCTACAAGACCTGCAATATGAGCCATATCCACCATCATATAAGCTCCAACCTCGTCACATATTTCTCTGATTCTTGGAAAATCTATTATTCTTGAGTAAGCACTTGCACCTGCAACTATCATTTTTGGCTTATTCTCAACAGCCATGTTTCTTAGCTCGTCATAGTTGATATAGCCTGTTTGGTCAACTCCGTAGGATATAAACTTGTAAAGCTTTCCTGAGAAGTTAACTGGGCTGCCATGTGTCAAGTGTCCGCCATGGGATAGGTTCATACCAAGTACAGTATCACCAGGGGTAAGCACTGCCATATAAACACCCATGTTTGCTTGTGAGCCTGAGTGAGGCTGTACATTTGCATGTTCAGCTCCATAAAGCTGTTTCATTCTGTCACGAGCAATGTTTTCTGTCATATCAACAAACTCACAGCCACCATAATATCTCTTTCCTGGATAACCTTCTGCATATTTGTTTGTAAGGTGAGAGCCCATTGCTTCCATTACTGCTTGGCTTACAAAGTTCTCAGAAGCTATAAGTTCAATCTTGCTTGATTGTCTATTTATTTCTAGTTCAATGGTTTTAAATAGTTCTGGATCTTGTTGCTTTAAATTTTCGTACATATTGTTCACTCCTTAAATAGTTATTTTTTTGACTGAACTAGGTGTATTGCCTCACCCTTTAAACCGCATACAGCTTCATGGAAAGCTTCGGATAAGGTTGGATGGGCATGTATAGTATTTTTGATGTCATCAATCTTTAATTTTGAGCTAATTGCAAGGGTACCCTCATGAATTAAATCTGAGGCATGTGGACCCATTATATGAACTCCGATTATTTCCTCTTGCATATTGGACATTACCTTTACAAAGCCTTCACTTTCACCAAGAGATAGAGCCTTACCATTAGCACCAAACATAAACTTGCTGGTCTTGTATTCCATACTCTGTTCCTTTGCCTCATCTTCTGTTATACCAACAGTGGCAATCTCAGGGAATACAAATATACAGCTTGGGATAGGAGATTCTTGGTTGAACGCATGTCCATGTATTCTTTCTGCCACGTGAATTCCTTGATGAGATGCTGCGTGGGCAAGCATTATCTTACCATTAACATCTCCTATTGCATAAATACCCTTTATATTTGTTTCGTAGTTAGCATCTACCATGATTGCTTTTCTGTTGAACTCAATGCCGACCTTTTCTAGGTTTAAGCCTTCTGTATGCGGAGTTCTTCCTGTTGCAATCAGAAGAGCCTCTGATTCTACTTCAAACTTACCCTTTTTATTCTCGCATAGAATGTAATAAAGATCATTTCTCTTTTCTATTTTATCAATTTTGCAGTTTGGATTCAACTCGATTCCCTTTTTCTTCACAGAAACAGAAAAACGTTTAACAATATCGCTGTCTACCCTATTTAGTATGCTGAATAAATCAATGACAGTAACTGCTGAACCCATAGCAGCAAATATTCCTGCAAACTCCATACCTATTACACCACCACCGATTATAGTAAGGCGAGGAGGAATTTCCTTGAAGTTTAAGATGTCATCACTTGAAAGAATTCCTTCTATATCATTACCTTCAATTGGTGGATTGCTAGATTTTGAGCCTGTTGCTATTATTATATTTTTTCCTGTAATCTCTTCTGTACTTCCATCAGGAAGCGTAATAGTTACAGTGTTCTTATCCTTTAGGGTGGCTGTGCCATTTATGACTTCTATTTTATTAGCCTTAAGAAGCTGTTCAACACCAGAAACCAATTGGTCAATAACCTTTTGCTTTCTGTTTTGAACCTCTTCAACATTTATGCTGTAGCCATCAACATTAATGCCAAATTCCTTTATATTTTTAAGGGTGTTTAAAATCTCTGCATTTCGCCAAAGAGCTTTTGTTGGGATACAGCCTCTATTTAGACATGTACCGCCAACCCTATCTCTTTCAACAATACAAACGTCAGATCCAAGCTGGGCAGCTCTTATAGCTGCCACATAACCGCCAGGACCTCCGCCTATTACTATAACATCTTTATTCATAGGATTCTCCTTACTTATTCCACTTTAGCACTGGTGTTCTAGCTGCTTTTACTTCATCTAGTCTTCTAACTGGTGTGTCATGAGGTGCAGTCTTTAGAAGCTCTGGATTTGTCTTAGCTTCCTTAGCTATTTTAATCATCGCATCAATGAAGTAATCCATAGTTTCCTTACTTTCTGTCTCTGTTGGCTCAATCATTATTGCGCTATCTACGATGAGTGGGAAGTAGATTGTCGGTGGATGATAGCCATAGTCTAGAAGTCTCTTTGCAATATCCAAGTGTTGATATCTCATGGCTATCAGGTCCTAAACCACCCAATACAAATTCATGCTTGCAAATGCTATCAATAGGAAGATAGTAGATGGTTCTTAAGTCTTTCTTTCATATAGTTAGCATTAAGAACTGCCATTTCACTTGCTTTCTTAAGACCCTCTGCACCCATAGTCAGTATATATGCATAAGCTTTAACCATAACACCAAAATTACCATAGAAGCTCTTTACTTTACCTATAGATAGAGGCTTATCATAATTTAACACATATTTGTCAGCTTGCTTTTCTACAATTGGTACAGGAAGGAAGTCGACTAATTTCTTGGATACTCCAACAGGACCGCTTCCTGGACCGCCACCGCCGTGTGGGGTAGCAAAGGTCTTGTGTAGGTTCAAGTGAACCACGTCAAAGCCCATGTCTCCAGGTCTTGTAATTCCCATTATGGCATTTGTGTTTGCACCATCATAGTATAAAAGACCGCCAGCTTCGTGTACTAGAGAAGCGATTTCCTTTATATTCTTTTCAAACAAGCCTAATGTGCTTGGATTTGTAAGCATCAAGCCTGCGATTTCATCGTTTAACGCAGCCTTTAAGCTTTCTAAATCAACTGCACCGTTTTTATCTGATTTGATTTCTACAATATCAAAGCCTGCTACTGATGCACTGGCTGGGTTTGTGCCATGAGCAGAGTCAGGAACTATTATCTTGTTTCTCTTATGGTCGCCTCTGTTTTGGTGGTAAGCCTTAATTATCATAAGACCGGACAGCTCACCGTGAGCACCAGCTGCGGGCTGTAAGCTTACTTGCTCCATACCTGTTATTTCAGCAAGCATTTCAGCAAGCTTATACATTAGCTCAAGAGCACCTTGCGCTGTTTCTACTGGCTGGTATGGATGTACGCCTGTAAGCTTTGGAAGTGAAGCCATATCTTCGTTTATCTTTGGGTTGTACTTCATAGTACAGGAGCCAAGAGGATAAAAGCCAGTATCAACTCCAAAGTTTTTATTTGAAAGCAGTGTAAAGTGTCTAACTACATCCACTTCACTAACTTCAGGAAGCTCTACTTCTTTTTCCTGAAGCATTTCTTTTGGGAATGTCTCGCTTAGATTTACTTCAGGCACATCACATGCAGGAAGAGTGTAAGCAATTCTGCCTTCTCTGGATACTTCAAATATTAGTTTGTTATAATCCTTCATCATTACACCTCCTACATACCCTTCATGATATCAACCAATTGGTCGATTTCTGATTTTGTTCTCTTTTCTGTTACGCACAAAAGAAGTGCATTTTCCATGCATGGATAGTCACGAACCAGATCATAGCCACCGAGTATATCATGTTTTAAAAGCTCTGCATTTACTTCAGAAGCTTTTTTATTGCCTTTTACAACAAATTCCTTGAAGAATGGTTTGTTGAAAACAGGCTTGAATTTACCTGTAGCAATAAGCTGATTGTATGCATAGTGAGCTTTATTAGTGCTTTGCACTGCAACTTCCTTTAAGCCCTGCTTGCCCATAGTTGAAAGATATATAGCAGCAGTAAGTGCATTTAAAGCTTGGTTAGAACAAATATTGGAGGTAGCCTTTTCTCTTCTTATATGCTGTTCTCTTGCTTGCAAGAGTAAGAACATAAGCTCTCTTGCCATCAACATCTGTTGTTTCACCTATTATTCTGCCCGGAAGCTTTCTCATAAGCTTAGTTGTAGCTGCCATAAAGCCTAAGTATGGACCGCCGAAGCTTATGCTGTTTCCAAAGGATTGACCTTCGCCAACAACTATATCAGCACCTATTTCACCAGGAGTCTTTAGAATTCCAAGTGAGATTGGATCAACTACATTTACAATTAATAAAGCTTTGTTTTGATGTGTTATACTTTCTACTTCAGTTAAATCTTCAACTATACCAAAGAAGTTTGGATTTTGTACGATAACACCTGCTGTAGTATTTGATAAGGCCGCCTTCAACTTTTCTATATCTGTAACACCATCTTGACTATCAATCTCTACTACTTCTACTCCAGCAAATCTCATATATGTTGCAAGTACCTTACGTACTTCAGGATGCACTGTCTTTGAAACAACAATTGACTTTCTCTTTGTGTTTTCAGCAGCTAGCCTAGCAGCTTCAGCGCAGGCAGTAGCTCCATCATACATTGATGCATTTGCTACATCCATACCGGTAATATTAGCTATCATAGTCTGATATTCAAATATAACCTGTAAGGTTCCCTGGCTTATTTCAGGCTGATATGGAGTATAAGCTGTATAAAACTCGGAACGTAAGGTAATATGCTTGATAACTGAGGGAATATAATGGTCATAAGCACCCGCCCCTAAGAAACATACCATATCATCTGTACTTTTATTCTTGTTTGCAATACCATTTATATGCTTCGTAATCTCAAGTTCTGACATAGCCTCACCAAGGTTAAGCTTTCTGGAAAGTTTAACATCAGCAGGTATATCTGCAAACAGAGCATCAATTGAGTCTATTCCGATTGCTTTGCATCATTTGTTTTTCTTCAGTTTTTGTATTTGGTATATATGGAAACATGTCATACCCCCCTATTGTTTGCTGCAATAGTCTTCATATGCTTCGGCATTCATAAGCTTATCTAGGTCTGACTTATCTGTTAATGAAACACTAACCAACCAGTTTGCATATGCATCTTGATTTAAAGCTGATGGGTCATCAACAACGGCTTCATTAGATTCAAGAACTGTACCTGAAACAGGCATATAAATGTCTGAAGCAGCTTTAACGGATTCAACAGTACTAAAGGAATCTCTTATGCTAAATGTTGTATCTACTTCTGGCAATTCAACAAATACAATATCACCCAATGCATGTTGTGCAAAATCTGTTATTCCTATATAAGCCTTTTCACCTTCTACCTTTACCCACTCATGATCTTCTGTGTAATATAAACCTTTTACTACGTTCATTTTATTTCCTCCTAATATTCATTTTATTTTTATCTAAAAGCTTAAATTCTTATTGAAGTTATATTACTTCTTGTAGTTCTTAGTTAAGAACTTCTTGCTTATTACTTCTGCTTTAAGTGGTTTGTTTCTAACTATAATATCAAATTTTGTTCCTATCTCAGAATAATTTGCATCTATAAGAGCTAAACCAATATTTTTCTTAAGAGTTGGTGACATGTAGCCTGTTGTAACAGCGCCTATAACCTTGCCATCAACAGCAACTTCATAACCATGTCTTGGAATTCCCTTGTCTATCATTTCAAAGCCAACAGTTTTTCTTTTTAGACCTTCCGATTTTTGCTTTACTAAAGCATCCTTACCAATGAAGTTTTCTTTAGTAAGTTTGACAAACATACCAAGTCCGGCTTCAAGAGGACTAACATCTTTTGATAGTTCATTGCCATATAAGGGCAGTGTTGCTTCAAATCTAAGAGTATCTCTGCAGCCAAGTCCGCAAGGCTTAATACCTAAATCCTTACCTGCTTCCATTATTTTATTCCAAACTGTTTCTATATCCTTATTTGCTGAATATATTTCAAATCCATCTTCACCTGTATAGCCTGTTCTTGAAATAAGACATTTTATACCTGCAACATTTACATCTCTTTTACAGAAGAAAAACTTAACTTCATCAAGATTTGTATCTGTTAGCTTTTGTAGTATTTCTTGTGCCTTTGGACCTTGAAGAGCTACTTCGGATATTTGATCTGATAGGTTAGTAAGTGTTACATTGTAGTTTCCCTTATTGTCTTTCATCCATTGGAAGTCTTTGTCTACATTACTTGCGTTTATTACTAGATAGAAGTGTTGGTCGTCAAATTTATAAACAAGTAGGTCGTCAACTACCCCTCCGTCAGGGTAACACATAAGTGCATACAATACCTGATTGTTCTGCAATGCAGAGGCGTCATTTGTTACGAGGTTTTGAACAAAGTTAAATGCTTCAGGACCCTTTACATCCACTTCACCCATATGAGATACATCAAAAATTCCAGCTTGATTTCTTACAGCTTCATGCTCAGAAATTAAGCCCTCATATTGTACAGGTAAAGCCCAGCCTGCAAAATCTATTACCTTGCCGCCAAATTTTTCGTGAGTACAAAAAAGTGCTGTTTTTTTAACATTTTCCATTACTGTCCTCCTAAATATAAATTGTTTGATGAGATGTGTTTTAGATTATTATGCACAAAAAGAGGTATAAAATGTCATAGTAATCTATTATGCCATTTTATACCTCTGTTTTTTTACCTGAGAGCTTCACTTTTAATCGCTTTCTCCTTCGGTGCTAAACGCTTTTCAGAGTTCCATCCAATAACGGTACATTTGCCTGAAAGTTTCTACGAAAACCGGCGTTTTTCAAATTGCTTCTTCGGCTCCTTGAAGGGCTAAATTCTGAACCTTCAAGGCATCTCCCGTTATCATCATATGGATATTTAATTATTTTGGATAAATAGTATATCCTAAGCAAATATTTTATCATAGAAAGGAGTAAAAATCAACCAATTGTTGTATAGTAATAGTGTATTATAGAGGTATAATCATGACTATTTTTTAACGATTCCTTTTCAAGTTTTACACTCTAAATATAAATTATTGACAGTTATCAGAGACTAAATTAATATTAAATACAATCGATAAAAAATGAAACAGTTTGAAATTTAATGTATTGAGGTGAAGGTTATGAGTAATATAAGCATAATGGAGATAATGGGACCTGTAATGATAGGTCCATCAAGCTCACATACTGCAGGAGCAGAGAAGCTTGGTAAGGCGGCAAGTAGCATAGGAGGAAGTGACTTTGATGAAGCGTTGTTCTACCTTCACGGCTCATTTGCAAAGACATATATGGGACATGGAACAGATAAAGCTCTAGTAGCAGGTATCCTGGGTATGGAGCCTGATGATGAGCGACTTAAGGATTCTTTTGATATTGCAAAGAAAAAGGGCATAAGTGTTGATTTTATAGAGGCCGATCTTGGAGAGGTACATCCGAATACTGTTAAAATAGTTTTAAAAAATAAGGGACAGGTAATATTGATGATAATGGGCTCTTCAATTGGGGGCGGCAATATACTTATAACTGAAATTGACGGTTGTAGCTTAGAGATAAGCGGAAAATACCACGTGGTAATAGTTAAGCATAAGGATGCTCGGGGAATGGTAAGCAAGATTACTGGAGCTTTAGCACAGAGCAATGTAAATATTGCAACCCTAACGGTAAGTAGAGAGAGTAAAGGAGAGGTTGCAACCACTATAATAGAGACTGATAATAAAACACCAGAAAGTGCGGTGGAGGCGATTCTTAACATGGAAAATATAATATCGGTAAAAAGAGTAGCCGCTATTGCTTAATTAAAACACTTTGTGATAGGAATATTGGAGGATAATATGTATAGCAAAGCATATGAAATTTTGAAGCAAGCAAAGGAAGAAAACTGCAAAATCAGTGATATAGTACTAAAGAATGAATGTAAGCTGGCAGAAGCTAGTGAGGAGACCGTAAGAGACAGAGTAAGAGCTGTGCTTAAGGTTATGCGTGAGGCTTCTGAATCAGCAATAAAGAAAGAAACTACATCTATAAGTGGTTTAATCGGTGGAAATGCTGTTAAAGCAGATAAATATAGAGCTGTCGGAAATACTGTATGTGGCGATACTGTGAACAGAGCAATAGCAAGAGCACTGTCAAGCTCAGAGGTAAACGCTTCTATGGGAAGGATAGCTGCTATGCCTACAGCAGGTGCCAATGGAATAGTACCCGCTGCGGTTATCACTGCCGGAGAAAAACTTGGAGTAGATGAGGAAGCAATGATAGATGCATTGCTTACAGCTTCAGGTGTAGGACAGATAATAAAAAAGAATGCTACACTAGCAGGAGCTGAGGGAGGCTGTCAGGCAGAGTGCGGAGCAGCTGCGGCAATGGCGGCGGCAGCCGTGGTTGAGATGTATGGAGGTACACCTGAAATGGCTTTTCACGCATCAGCAATTGCTTTGAAAAGTGTTTTAGGACTTGTGTGTGATCCTGTGGCAGGTCTTGTGGAGGTACCATGTTCTAAACGAAATGCATCAGGAGTGGTAAACGCAATGGCAAGTGCTGATATGGCATTAGCAGGTATAACAAGTGCTATACCATTTGATGAAGTGGTAGATGCAATGTTTAAAATAGGAAAGGTAATGCCTGTGTCGCTTAGGGAAACTGCTTTGGGAGGCTTGGCTGCTACACCAACAGGTCAAGCTATAAGATGCAGACTGGTTGACAAAAAATAAAGCTAAATCTAAAATAGAGCTTGTATGGAATAATTTGATATATATTTTTTGATATAGGGAAGAAGGGGTTTAAGTATGTATACAAAGAAGCCTGAATGGCTCAGAATGAAAATTCAAGGTGGTCAAATTTCAAGTGAGGTTAATAGCATTTTAGAAGAACTCTCTCTAAACACTGTATGTAAAGAAGCAAACTGCCCAAATAGAATGGAATGCTTCAACAACAGTACAGCAACCTTTATGATTCTTGGAAGTGTTTGCACAAGAAATTGTACCTTCTGTAATGTTACAAAAGGGAAACCGCAGGAAGTCGATATTGAAGAGCCTAGAAAGGTTGCAATTGCTGTAGACAAGCTTAAACTAAAACATGCAGTTATTACCTCCGTTACTCGTGACGATTTGGACGACGGAGGAGCAAACCAGTTTGTAGAAGTAGTGAAAGAGATTAGAGCGTTAAATAAGGGCATAACAGTAGAAATCCTTATACCTGATTTTGGTGGGGATTCTTCGTCCCTTGCTAAGGTTATAGCTGTAAAGCCCGATATATTAAACCATAATATAGAAACAGTACCTGTATTATATCCGACAGTAAGACCTAAGGCTATATATAAGCGTTCTCTAGAATTGCTCAGCAGAGTAAAGGAATCTGATTCATCGATTTTTACTAAGTCTGGTATTATGCTGGGACTGGGTGAAACAGAGGAGGGCGTTGTTAATGTAATGAAGGATTTGAGAAGTGTCGGCTGTGATATTATGACAATAGGACAATACTTAGCGCCTTCAATCAAGCACCATCCTGTAGTAGAGTATGTACATCCTGATATATATGCAAAATACAAGAATATAGGAATGGAGCTGGGATTTAAGTATGTAGCTTCATCACCTTTGGTAAGAAGCTCGTATCATGCTGGTGAGGTATTTGCAGAGAAGTAAAGAACAAGACTTGGATGGTTATCCAAGTCTTATTTAATATGTAAGGGTAATGTTTTAGAATTTACTCTGACATATATTTTCCTAATATTTTATATTTGTAATCTTAAAATATAATTATCTAAAAAGATATGTGGATAATGGAACTAATTCATTTTGGAGTTTATTATATATTGTATTGATGTCTAAATCTTTTATAAAATCACCACAATCAGAGCCTTTTGTATAGATTTTATCAGCTTTATTAAATAGAAATTTCATCTTTTCATTTCCATCTTTTCCTTTTGGCATTGTAGTGTCTATTTTTAAAAACTTACATATTCCATTTGTGTCAATCAAAAACCAATCCTCAATCATACGTACAGCTTTTATTTCATTTACTTTTAATGCCCCCAAACCTTTTAACTCTATCTTTACATTAGCCCAATTTACAGGAGGTTTTATAGAAAAGTCAAAAACATCAGTATCATATGCACAAATAACTTTGAACTTAGTATCTTTATTTTTAGTTAATATTCTATTTTTAAATATTCCTATTAACTTTTTAGAGAAATTACCTATTCCATGTAAATCCACAATCTCTATAATATCTACTCTAGTTTTTAAAGGATTTTGTTTAATAATATAATCTACTAATGCTTTATAAAATATTTTATCAGTTGACCCTTCTGCGAATATTACTAATCCTTTATTAAGTATTCTCTTATTCTTACTCATTATTAATGCTCCATAAATGAACAAAGAAAACAATTATCCTTATAACTATCTATTAATAAATCGAATATATAGTCTCCTATTGATGTTTCTTGTTCAGAGGCATATTTAGTTATTGTCTTTTGCATTGATTTTCTTACCCTTCTAAAATTTGCAGTACCATCTTGAAAAGGAATACCTATATAAACCCTATCTAAATTAAAATATTGGATTAAATAAGGTGAATGACTTGATATTAAGATTTTACAATTTCCAATTAATTCAGTCAATATTATAATCAGTTTTTGAAACAAGTATGGATGTATTGAATTTTCAAGCTCTTCAAATGTTATTAATGATGTTTTATTTAATTCTGCTAATACTGCAGATGTTAAAAGAACGAAAATTCTTTTGATCCTGTAGACATCATTTTCATACTAGTTAATTGATTATTATACTTTTCCTTCACTTTTATATCGTATATTTTTTCAGGAATTTTAAAAGGCAATGATTTTTTTTCGATTTCACCTTGAATATTTGTACTAAAATCAGTACACACAGGCTCAATCTCTTCAATAGTTGGGACAAGACTTTTAAAAGAATTTATTAACAAATTATATTTGTCAAAATGCTTTTCTCTAAGATAATATACGATATTAGAAATATTATAGCCATTATCCTTATCCAATTGCAAAATATCTTCTTCATCCTGAGTATTAAAAGAAATTACTTCAAATACTTTAGCTACATCTAAAAAACTATTGAAATCAAATCTTAAGTCATTGAGCTCATTTATTATTTTTGAATAGTAAACTTCAACATCATTTAACTTATTAACAATTAAATCATTAATACTCACATCTATTTTAGTATCTGCTCTACCTGTCCTCGATGATTTATAGCATAACTTTTCACTCGTTCTATCTATTAACTTTGAAAACTTACTATTACCATTTTCTTTAATTTTCAAACTCTCATTTATTATCCTAGACCCTTTATTCATATTTTTAATCCATTCAAATGAAAATTCATAACTAACAAGTATTTCGGTATCATCTAAGCTAGACTTAAATTCTATAGCAAAAGTGAAGTTATTATCTTGTGTTTTATTGTTAATAGGTACACTTCCTATATGCTTCATCATCTTACTTTTTATTTTACTAGGCAGTTTTATGAAGTTTTCAGCAAACTTTATACCATCTAGTATATTTGATTTACCATAGTTATTAAGAGCTATTAAAGCAGTAATGTCACTAAATTCAATTATAGTATTAAAAACATTTCTAAAACCATCAATTTTCATTTTTGTAATTTCCATTGTTACCTCCAAAAGAAATAAAATATTTCATATAATTTTGATTATATTATTAGTATATACTTATTCTATGGAGTTATGCAATGATTTGTTTCATATTAAAAAAAGTTTGTTCCATTATGTATTCTGAGCTGTATAATATAACTTATGAAGTTAAGAAAAATAAGCAAAATGAGAGGTTTAAGAAAGTGATTTCTTAAACCTCTCATTTTGCTTAAACTAATTATTATAATCCAACACTGCCCAAGTTTGATAATTATCAACTATATCAGTACGGTCTGGTTCTTTATATAAAAGCAGCGGGTTCGGTTATTTTTGCTTTTATGGAGTCTGTTCTGTCTACCATACTCTTTGATATTCCTGCCAGGTTCGTCCTTTTTATCGCTCAAAGTACAAATCACTTTTATTGAGATTTTTATTAAATTTTTCCAACATATTACTCATACTTAAAATACTACATGAATTTTTCATTATTACTGTAAATAGCAATATCACAAGCTGTTATAAAGTCACTTGAATTACTGATTTTAGATGAACCAACAAGAGAATTAGACAAAAAAAGTGTGGAATCTATTCGTACACTTTTTCTTAAAAATAAGGAGACACACATCAGATAGACAGTTATTGGCAATGTATTCACTAAATAAGAAGCCAGGGGCTTTAGCACGTTGCTGATATCCCTTCTGGGTTGATTTATTATATAAAACAAGTATATTTATCTTACCATCATATTCACCTATATATAGATAGCCTATTCCTTTGTCATCAACAATCCAGGCTTCGGGATATTTAAAGCTAAAGCCATATTTGCTAAAGTTATAGGTATAATCAGAAGCTTCTTTGTAATCCTCTGTATTGTCAGATACTTTTTTAATATTACTTGGATTCCACTTGCCCTTTACCACACCCTACAACTAACAATGAAATGGTAAATATTAATATAATTAGTACCACAATCTTTTTATGACTCAATCTATATCCCACCTTGTTTTTATAGAACAACAAGGTGCTAGGCCCGACAAATAGACAGTTAATAAGAAATATATTGTGAATAACTGTCTAACTGACTAGCCTGGCACCTATTGTAATATTCCTGCCATATTCTAGTTTTAATAAACTAATTAGATCAACTTATATGTTTTATTATTGGTTTATAACTGTCTCAGTATGTTGTGTGTTTACATTTGTTTGATTGTTAGTATTTTTTGTATTGGTGAAAGTCCAGCTACAACTACAATAAAATATACTGCCAATATAGAAACAACAGTAATTAAAATAATTTTAAGTTTTTTATTAATAGTATCACCTCCTATTTAGAACCATGTTGCAGAATAGTCTCCAGTTGGATTACATTGTATTTTGCAAGCCATTTCTACAGTTTGTAAAGTCATTCCTACAGGGTCAATTCCAATATAATACTCTAAATGAAATTTACATTTTGCCCATGCATAGCCTGTTGTACTTCCTATAGACATAGTTTCTAAAGTAGTATCGCCATTCCAGCCAGGATATGAAGTTGATACTGTACCAGTTACATCAATTGGGGTAACAGTAGAACCATTCCTAGAAAATACTCCTTCAGTAGTTAAAATTGCAATGTTAATACCAACTATACTTTTCATTGTATAAGTAGATGTAATAGTTGTTTCATAAGTTGTCAAATAATTAATAGGTACTATGGCATTTAAAGTAGTAGCCGTAGCATTTTCTTTTACTAAGATTTGCTTTTCAAGAATTAGATTTTTACTTATTTGTATTTGTGCATTTTCTTTCCCTTGTGCTTCGAGTTGCTTTATGTACTTGGTAAGGTTATCTTGCTTTAAAGCTTCTTGTACTTCCTTTATAACTTCTTTACTCAGTCTTATTTCCTTTTGGTTTGGTTACTTGAATTTCCTTCTTGTGCCATTACATTGATAGATAACATTGATAATGCTAATGACACTACTAAGAACATTGATAATAATTTTTTAAACATTTACTCACCACTCCTTATTATTATGATAGTTGTATCTTATCACAATATATGTAAATATTTTGTAGAAGTGTGGTATAAATAAAAAATTTTATCTACAGATTATAAATAATAATTACTTATCTGATTAGATTACATCAAAGTTTTATAGTGTCTTTTATTTATAAAGCAGTGGGGTCGGTTCTTTTTGCTTTTATGGAGTCTGTTCTGTCTACCATACTCTTTGATATTCCTGCCAGGTTCGTCCTTTTTATAGCTCAAAGTACAAATCACTTTTATTGAGATTTTTATTAAATTTTTCCAACATATTACTCATACTTAAAATATTACATGCATTTTTCATTATTACTGTAAATATCAATAGCTGTTATAAAGTCACTTGAATTACTGATTTTAGATGAACCAACAAGAGAATTAGACAAAAAAGTGTGGAATCTATTCGTACACTTTTTCTTAAAAATAAGGAGACACACATCAGATAGACAGTTATTGGCAATATATTCCCTAAATAAGAAGCCAAGGGCTTTAGTACGTTGCTGATACCCTTGACTTATAGACTATTATAATAAAAAATATTAAGCTTATTTCTTTTCAGATATTAATACTCAAGTTAATATTTCACACTACCCAAGATGTGCCAAATTTCATTCTTATGCTGTTGGTAGAAATCTTTGTTAACAAATACCACAGCATTCTGATATCCCTTTTGGGTTGATTTATTATATAAAACAAGTATATTTATCTTACCATCATATTCACCTATATATAGATAGCCTATTCCTTTGTCATCAATAATAAATTCTTTTATCTTACTAAAATTAGTTGGACTATAGGGACTATAAGAGCCTAAAATAGATATTTTATTTTCTTTATCCCCTTCTATATATACATTTACTCCCCAATCGGGACTTCCTTCCTTTTTGCTGTAGGCAAATATGATGGAAGTTCATCAACAATCCAGGCTTCGGGATATTTAAAGCTAAAGCCATATTTGCTAAAGCTATAGGTATAATCAGAATATCCTTCATAGCCATAGGTATAATCAGAAGCTTCTTTGTAATCCTCTGTATTGTCAGATACTTTTTTAATATTACTTGTATTGCTAGAAGATTCCACTTGCCCTTTGCCACACCCTACAACTAACAATAAAATGGTAAATATTAATATAATTAGTACCACAATCTTTTTATGACTCAATCTATATACCACCTTGTTTTTATAGAACAACAAGGTGCTAGGCCCAACAAATAGACAGTTAATAAGAAATATATTGTGAATAACTGTCTAACTGACTAGCCTGGCACCTATGGTACGAGCTTTACTGAATCTACAATTTTTTGAATAGTATCTTCCTCTACATATTTTAAGTTAAAATTAAGCAATACAGCTTTTCTATCCTTTTGATTATAGAAAAAAGCGTGTAAAAGCTCATACTGAATAACTGGCTTGTTGTGTACATTGAAATAACATTTATATTTTTTCCTTAATACAGGACAAAAATAATTATCAAGAACCTCTGACTCTAACACATCACACATATTTCTAAAAAACAATTCAGGTAAATCATCATGCTGGTAGTCTTCCTCAAAGACATATGCAATATTTTTATCTTTATAATTCAAAGAAAACCATCCAAAACTACTTTGGGTAAAGTTTAATTCTTTGGGAGCAGAAAACTCTATAAGATGATTTTTATATGTAATCCATTCTTCATCTTCTGCTATTTTAATGATTTCTGTTTCTATTTCTTCTTTTGTTGCTTTATTATTATCAACATTTGGTGTGTTGGTATTTACTACTTCATTAGAATTGTTACAGGATGTAAATAGAAGAATTAAAATAAAACACATTATACATATATATTTTTTCATTTAATAATTTCTCCTTTTTAAGAAATATACAAGCATATCCGACCAATATTATACTGGAATTATATTTAATAAATAACACTTCGCTTTCCTTTAAAATTAAGTTTAACTGAATTTAATTTTCCACTGGTGTAATAATCAATAATTGCATACAATTAACAATATATCATTTATATTACTTTGTTACAATATAATGTTAATTAAATGCAAGCTTTGAGTTTTGCACTTTTATTATGTCATAATTATTTTGCAAAAGCTTACCTCACAACCAAAAAAAATCCTTGGATAGAGCTACATCTATCCAAGGATTTTCAATCTTTATCAGTAGTTAATTATATGCCTCGATTTCAGGTAATGCCTTGTCTATGACTACAAGTTTATAAACTTGTGCAATTAACTCATGTACTATTTCAGGATCGACTCCCAGTTTTTCTGCTTTTCTATACACTGAGTCAAACTTACTAATAAAATCTTCCATGTATTCTTTATTAAACATTGTATATCTCCTTTCCTTGTTAAAGTTCTTAAAAGAAGTTTATAATCTCAAGAAAAGTGATATATGAATAGGTTTATTTTCTGCAATGTATAACCTATTTCGCTTGGTAGGAGTTGGAGAAATCCGGCTCTTTCACTTTTCTGTTTAATATAATTTGCTTTCCCTCCTTTCAATGAATTATGTAATGTATTGTTACATTGTGTTTACTTTGTAATTTTAACAAATTTTCTCATACTTGTAAAGTTGACAGGTTTCCATTATATGTAATCTGTTGTGTGGTGGCGTGAATAAATATTTATAATTAATAATATTTAATTGATACAAGTTATATTTTGTTATAAATTTACGTTTTTTAAAGGACATCGCCTATAAATTTCATAATTTTTCCATAACTTATTTTAAAATTCCCTACAAAAAAAACAGAAAGCATAAAGCCTTCTATTAGGTGATGGGTTTACTTATTTATTGGATTTATCATGCATGAATGGTATGGATCGCTACCATCTTGTGCATTTACTTCTGTCGGAATTACTACCGATATAGTAACTGCAAATAAAATTGCTATTATAAAATATTTTGTTATTGTTTTAAACTTATTCATTATATGCCTCCTTTTTTCTTATTTTTCTATGTATTCTTCCTATACATGAGTACAAATCATCTTTATATACATAATTATCTGTGTTCTCTTCTATGTAACAAACCACATTGTACAATTCTTTTAATAAGTCAACATCATATATATAGTTAGTTATATTAATTATTCCATCCTTCATATCTTTTTTATCAATAGAAGTATAAATTGTTTTCTTTAGCATACTAAAATATTCATAGCAGGCAGAGGTATCTCCTGCCATTAATCTTATCTCCGCATGGGTTTGAGCGACTATTAAATGTCTCTCAGTAATTCTATCCTTATCTAATAGCTCCATTGCTGCTTCGATGTATTTAATCGCTTCGTCATAATTCTTAAAAATGCAATATATGTCAGCAATATTATTAAGAGTTAATGACCTACCATTTATATCTTTTTCGTGGAATTCAAGCAAAGCCATTAAGTAGTATTCTTTTGCTTCTGCATACATTCCATCTCTTTTATATGTAGACCCTATAGCCAAATATGCCGCACCTTTATCACTATTTAATTCAGTATTATCACCTGCATACACAATTGACTTCTCTATGTAGCCTCTTGCCTCAGAGTGCCTGCCCACTTCTGAATTTAACATTATACCTCTTCTATAATAGTATTTATACAAGGCTGAATTACTAACCTTCTCAGATTTATCAATGTAATTCTGAGCTTTTATAAATAATCTTTCTGCCTCTTTAACTTCTCTCTCCATATAATGATATTCTGCCAATTCAACCGTTATAATTATTAATGTATCAATATTTTCCATATCAACTAGATTTAAGGCTTCATTATAATATTCTAAGGTTTTAATAATATCATTTCTATAGTAAAAGTGTTTTCCAAGGCATCTTATCATTAAAGCAGTTTCGTTTATAAGTCCAAACTTAACACACAATGCTCTTACTTTTTCCAGCAAAGCATAGTCCTTATCTTCTTTATAGAGCATTATATCTCTATAAATTTTAATTGCAAAATTTTTGATTTGTCCAGCATCATCACATATTAGCTCGTCCCAGCCTTCATCAAGAGTTCTAAGCATTATGCATTTAAAGGTTGGTGAAGAAATTTTATTAAAACCACAGTAATTTCTCACAGCCTTGAGAGATAATTCAGTTATCTTTTCTGTTTCATAAAAATCTTTTATAGAACCATACTTTTCTTCAATTTTCTTTTTTATTTGTTGCCCCTCATTTAAAAATTCTATGTCTTCTGGCATTAACTTTTTTCCCATATGATCACCCTCAAACCAATTTTTTGTCTAAAAAAGCTCTGTAAGTATCTAGCGGAAATTCGTCCACTCTTTGTCAAATAAAATCATACAAATAAGATAAGGATTGTTTTTACAACCCCTGTATGTAATATTGAATTATACTAATTATTTGATTTATACCTACAATTAGCATAACATGGTTAAATATTCAATTCAATATTTATTTACTTGTCGGAGCTGAGAAATTTAATAATAAAGGAATTATTTTGATTCAGGACGAATAAATAGCCTATGCAATAAGCGTGCAATTAGGAGGGGTTATATTGAAAAAGGTAATTATTTATGGAAGTCATATGTGACCAGGATGTGGGGAGTTGAAAGAGGTTCTTTCACAAAAAGGCATAGATTTTATATACTTTGATATCAGTTTAGATTTTGGGGCATTGAAGAGATTTCTAAAGATTAGAGATACTAACGAAATATTTGATCCAGTAAGGGCAGGCGGAAGAGTAGGGGTACCTACTGTTTTGGTTGATGATAAAGTAATGCTTGGATTGGAAGAGGATCAAATAGAAGAACTACTGAAATAGAGCTGCAACTTGCAGCTCTATTTTTTTTTCAAACTATCAAATTGTATAGTAACTTTATCCTTCCAGATTATTCTTAAATAAGCCTTAGAACTGCAAGAATTAGTAGTATAAAGCCCGGAAGCAGGGAGAATTTCTCACTAAAGCTACTTACTATACTAGTTCTTGCAACAATATTACCTGCTCCGATAAGCACAAAGTGAGCAATACCAAAAAGAAACGGAGTGGTAAAAGGGTTTACTCCTATAAGAGCTATAGTAAAGGCTGCAATGGAGGCATCCATTGCAACCGCTAAACCTAGCATTGTGCCTTCCATTGGTTTTATATCACCTTCATTGTCATAGTCTGCCAACAAAGGGTTTTGGAGTATTTTGACTAATTCATGAAAATTAATCTTTGGTTGGATATTGTCCTTTTGCTCCTTTCTATGCGCATTGCCTTCCTTTAAGGTATACAATGCAAGCAGCAGAAGGAGAATACCTCCAATATATTTAGCCATTTCAATAGGGATATAGAATTGTAAATAGTGTCCTACAATCATTGCAAGCATAGTGCATACAACAGACCAAGAGGATATAATCAATAAAGAATTAAACGGTATCTTGATTTTTCGCAATCCAAATGCAAATCCGCCCCAAAAGCCATCTAAGCTCACGGCAATTGCGATAAGAATCAAGCTAAAGAGCCCCATTGGTATCCACCTCTCATACTCAAAATTTTGCTTTATACTACTGTATGAAAGATGTGGTAACTTTGACACAATGCTTGTCATATGCAGATAATTTGGCGAAAGCCTTGCACTAAGTGCCAAACATGTAAAATACAATCGAAGGGTTTTTGATTTAGACAAGGGGTTTTGACACATTTTTCCTTTTATATTTGTTAATATTATATAGAACCAATAGTGGTAGCTTATATCTTTTACAAAAGAGGAGAAATGTGTAATGAGAAAGATAATCAACAGTATTTTCAACTTAATAGTAATTTTTATTATAGTATTTTCATCGTTATATTTAATATCAGCAGCTCAAACTATCAGTAACCCTACCAACATACCCTCAATATTGGGCTTTACCCCTCTTACCGTAATATCAGGGAGCATGAGCCCGGGTATAGAAACTGGAGATATGGTTGTGATAAAAAAGAACATCGACAATATAAATCCGGGGGATATCATAACATATAGGCTGGATGATATACTGGTTACCCATAGGGTAAAGGAAATTTCTAAGGATGATATAAAAGAGGTGTTTGTTACTCAAGGTGATGCAAATAGTGTGTCAGATTATAAAACAGTAGATCGAAGCCAGATAGTGGGTAAATACTTATTTAGAATTCCGTTAGGTGGGTATATTAAGGCAAGCTTAAGAGGAATGGCAGGTATATTGATTTTATTGGGATTGATTCTTATAGCACTCATGCTTGAAGTGCTTAAGTTTACTAATAACAAGCTGAAGGAAGTTGAAAAATGTTTATTAGAATAGACAGCAGACAGATGTATATCTGTCTGCTCTATTCATATGAATAATTGCATGTCTGATTCTAAGGCTTCTTTTAGATAATCCTTTGCTTCTTTTACTTCAAGCTCAGGTATCATTTCCTCTTGCTTAAGCCCCATTATCTCCATAGATAATTTACAGCCGTAAAACTTAACACCCTTTTTTGAGCACCCTTCAAAAATGCTGTTAAGGGAGGGGTATCATCATCCTCCATCATTTCAATAAGCATTTTCTTACCAATACCTGCAAAATTCATTTTTGATAAGGGTAAATCTTCTGGCCCCTTGGGTGTCATCACACCAAACATTTTCTCATATAGTGACTTATCTTCTAAACTGAATTTTTTAGGATCTCTAACAAGACCTAAACCCCAAAAAGCAAAAAATATAGTGGTTTCTACATCTATAGTTCTTGCGGTATTTGCTAGTAATAGGGCAGCAAGTGCTTTATCATATTCTCCGCTAAATAAAAGAATGTTCATTTTCTTATTCAAGTTAGTTCCTCCTTTGTTTTTTTACATATATATTGTCTGCTATTTACAGTGCTTTTATTACATAAACCACACCGCAAATTCTATGTTATTCCTTAATAGACTTATATTTTTCCAGATAGAACTCTGAACTTTTATATATTTGAAAAAGAGCATTTATAAGGGCATCTATTTCCTCTTGAGTGTTGTAAACTCCAAAGCTTATACGCACCATGCCAGGATGAGGTAAATCACTATATCTTATTCTTTTCTTTATGTCTTTTTTTGAAATGTCTAAAAGTCTCTGGACATAAGGTTGAGCGCAGAAACAGCCGTTTCTGACTGCTATGCCAAACTCGTATGATAGGATAGTTGCCACAATTCTATGTGGTATGTCCTTTATGTTAAATGATATTATACCTAGCCTATCACTACAGTCAGTAGTATTCCCGTATAATTGTATACCTGGTACAGCTTTAAGCCTGTTTAGAGCATATTCTGTAAGAGCCTTTTCTTTCTTTTCTATATTTATCATACCTATATTATTAAAGGTTTTTATTGCTTCTACTAAAGCTACAACGCCTATAACGTTTGGGGTTCCTGCCTCATCTCTCTCTGGTGCATCTGCCCACCTTATATAGTCATGGGTAACTAGCTTGATGGTACCGCCGCCTTTATAGTCAGGCTCACCTCTCTGGAAGACCTCCTTAGGACCTATTAGCACACCTATTCCAAAGGGTGCATACATCTTATGTGCGGAGAAAACTAAGTAATCAATATGCTGAGGGGATGAGTCAGGCTTCATATCTAACTCTGCATGAGGCACTAGCTGTGCACCATCCACCAATATTTTTGCTCTGTACTTATGGGCTATTTCTGCAATTTCGTGTATGGGATTTAAATAACCTGTGACGTTGGAGGCACCTGCAACTGCCACAAGCTTCACTCGACCTTTGTACTCTCTAAGCTTGTATTCCAAGCTTTTGAGGGAAAGTCTACCATTAGAATCTACTGCGATATAGTCAACCTCATAATTACTTCTCCAAGGCAGGTCGTTGGAGTGATGCTCCATTTCTGTAGACAAAACGACATTTTTATGACTGTTAATATATAATCTATTTGAAAGCTTGTTTATTGCCTCGGTGGTGTTCTTTACATAAATAACCGTATTTATATCTAAATCTGCCTTTACAAAGCTTGCGACAATTTCTCTAGAATTATCATAAAAATCTGATGAATGCTGAGATTTGTAGCCTGTACCTCTATGAATTGAGGAATACCAAGGAGAAAAATTATTTACTGCTTGTAAAACAGATGCGAAAGGTGGAGTGGTAGCGGCATTATCAAAATTAATACCTGTTACATATTCCCCATTTGATAGAGGTATAGGCGTATTGACTCCCACTACCAATCCTCTGTAGTTGATGCTAGTATCCATATTATTCCACTCACCTGCCTAGTTTTTTTGAATTCTATATTATACTATGCAAAAATGGGGAAAAATTGACATAAATGAAACAATATCAAACTTTATAAATTTATGCTATTATAAGTATAGAAAATTATGGAGGTTGATAACATGCAGAAACGTATGTTTTGTATACTTTTAGTGCTATTATGTATAATTTTATCTTCCTGTGCATCAGAGGTTACTCCAAAAGCGGAAGTACCGAAGCCTATAATAGAAACAAAAATAGAGACATCTGAAGCATCGGTTCTGGCTGTAGGTGATATAATGTTTCATTTGCCTCAGGTGAAAGAAGCATACACAGATCAGGGCTATGATTTTAGCATGTCATTTGAAAAGGTCAGAAATTTAATAACGCAATCGGATATTACGATAGCAAATTTTGAGACAAGCATAAATGAGAACAAGAAACTCTCAGGATATCCTCGTTTCAACTCACCTCCTGAGGTTTTGGAGGGTATTAGTAAGACTGGCTTTGACCTAATGGTAACAGCGAACAATCATTGTATGGATACAGGGGTAGAGGGAGCGGAGAACACTATTGAGCTAATAAAGAAGAATGGGATGATACCCCTAGGTACAGGTGATAAGCAAAACAAAAGTACAATACAAGAGGTAAATGGGATTAAGCTGGGAATCCTAGCCTACACTACTACAATAAATGGGCTGACTGCACCAGAAGGCTTCGTGAGTATGGTAGATGAGGAACAGATAAAAAACGATATTGATGATATAAAAGATAACTGTGATTTTGTTATAGTATATATGCATGCAGGTATAGAGTATGCCAGAGATGTGTCAGAAGAGCAGGTCAGGCTTTTTAGAGCTGTAGCGGATATGGGGGCAGACTGTGTACTGGGAAGCCACCCTCATGTAGCACAGAGGTCTGAGCTTTATGATACTAGAGGTAAGAAGGTGCTTATAAACTACTCTATGGGGAACTTCTTATCCAATCAAAACGATAAGTATACTGATATAGGCACAATGACAAAGCTGATATTAAAGAAGGAGAACGGAGCAACCTATTTAGCTGATTTTGAAATAATACCAACCTACAGACTAAGATATACAGACACAGATGGACAGACCAAAAGGAGAATAATTCTTGCTTCTGATATAGATAAATACAATCGTATTAGTGAGACGGACAAGCAGTATATTAAAGAAGTAGAGAATGAGTTGACCAAGCTTCTAAATGAAGATGAAGTGGAGTAGGAGAGGAAGCAAATAAAATGAATAATCTAAGCTTTGTTTTATATAAAGGAGCAGAATGTAGCGTTAAAATGATTGACTATGCTGGTAAGCATACGCAGATAGTTTTTAGGGAAGAGACTTTTACTGTATATACTAATAAAAATTATGAAGACAGTAGAAAGTATAGTGAAGCGGCAAAGCACTTAGAGCTGTGGCTTAGAGAAAAGGCAAAAGAGGCTATTGCGGAGAGAACTATGGAATACAGCAAGGTAATCGGAGTAAGCTATAACAATATAAGAATCAAGGATACAAAATCAAGATGGGGAAGCTGCTCTAGCAAAGGCAACCTTAATTTTAGCTGGAGAATAATTATGGCACCTGTTGCTGTGATGGATTATATAATCATACATGAGCTTTGCCATTTAATACATATGAATCATTCAAAGGAGTACTGGGAAACCGTGGAGCAGTATATGCCTGATTACAAAAGGCATAAGGAATGGTTAAAGGTAAATGGCGCAAAGCTTCGCATATAGTAAAATAACAGGAAGACATTTTATTTGTTTGTCTTCCTGATTTTTTTATTTAATTTGTCCATGTATCTCAATAGCAGCAGTTTCTAAAATTTTATTTTTTTCGTCAACAAAAACAATTTTTGGCTTTAGATTGCGTGCTTCTTCTTCTGTTACCCAGCAGTACGCTATGATTATAACATTATCTCCGGGCTGTACAAGTCTAGCAGCTGCACCATTAAGACAAATTACTCCGCTGTCTGCCGCGCCTTCAATTACATAGGTTTCCAATCTTGCACCATTATAGTTATTAACTATCTGTACCTTTTCTCCAGGCAGAATGTTGGAAGCCTCCATCAAGGTTTTGTCTATAGTTATGCTACCAACATAGTTGAGATTTGCCTCAGTTACAGTGGCACGATGGATTTTTGATTTATACATATTTAAAAGCATTTTTATACCTCCGCTCGGATATTGTCTATTAGTCTTGTTTTACCAAATCTTACGGCAAGTGCTATTAAAATGCTGCCTTTTAAAGCAGTAATATTATCTAAGGTAACTGCATCAACTATCTCTACATAATCAATATCAGCCAAAGGTTCACTGTTGATCGAAGCAACAATAATTTTTTTAAGCTCAGTAGCATCCTTGTAGCCACCTTTTATCATTTCCTTTGCAGCAAAAAGAGATTTTGATAATATCAATGCTGCTTTCCTTTGCTCTATAGTCAAATATGTATTTCTTGAGCTCAATGCTAGTCCATCTTCTTCTCTTACAATAGGACATGGTACTATTTCTACATTCATATTTAAATCCTTGACCATTTTTTGTAGAACTGCTACTTGCTGTGCATCCTTTTGACCAAAGTATGCCTTATCAGGCTGTACTATGTTAAAAAGCTTGTTTACTACAGTGGCAACTCCTCTAAAGTGAATTGGTCTGGAAATTCCACAAAGTTTTTTTGTTATTTCCTCAACCTCAACATATGTTAGATATTTTCCTGGATACATTTCCTCTACAGACGGATGGAAAATTATATCAGCACCAGCTGTTTCAGATAGCCTTGCATCTCTATCTAAATCTCTAGGATATGACTCAAGGTCTTCTCCTACTCCAAACTGTGTAGGATTAACAAATATGCTGACTACAACAAAGTCATTATCCTTTTTAGCAGCCTGTATAAGAGAAAGGTGTCCTTGATGAAGGTAGCCCATGGTAGGTACAAAGCCTATCGATTTTCCAGCCTTCCTATTGCTCTTTATTATGTCTTTTAATTCTTTTATTGTTTCTACTATTTTCATATTGTACCTCCAGTTAATATAGTTTTGTTAGTATTTCATGATCTATATGAAAAGAATGCTCTTCACTTGGAAACTCTTGACCTTCTACCTCTGACATATACTGCTTGCAAGCATCCTTAATAGCATTTCCCATCTGTGCATATTCCTTTACAAACTTAGGTTTAAGGTCAGTATACATACCCAGCATATCCTGTGAAACCAATACCTGACCATCACAGCCTGCACCCGCGCCAATACCGATAGTAGGAATTTGTAATCTCTCACTTATTAGCGTTGCAACCTTTGCTGGCACACATTCAAGTACAATGGCAAAAACACCTGCTTGTTGAAGCAACTCGGCATCTTCAATCATCTTTTCTATCTGTTCTAGGTTGGTACCTTGTATCTTATAGCCGCCCAAAACATTAATAGATTGAGGGGTAAGCCCTAGATGTCCCATTACTGGGATTTGAGCTCTTACTATTGCCTTAACCATATCTATTATGTTTGCTCCGCCCTCTAGCTTGACTGCGCTGGCTCCACCTTCTTGAATCAGACGTCCTGCATTTCTGACACTTTCCTCTATGCTAATATGATAGGACAGGAAAGGCATGTCTGCTACGACCATAGATCTTTTGGCTCCTCTTACTACAGCCTTAGTATGATGTATTATATCATCCACTGTAACTTGAAGTGTGCTTTCATATCCAAGCATAACCATTCCAAGGGAATCTCCTACCAGTAAGGAGTCAATGCCTGCTTCGTCTAAAAGCTTTGCGGTAGTGTAATCATAAGCTGTTAGCATTGTTATTTTTTTACCATCTTTTTTAGCTTTTAAAAAGCTTATAGTTGTAAATTTATTGTTACTCATAAATTTATCTCCTATCTATATTTAAGATTTAATTATTGCTCTTAATTTATCAATTTCTTCATTATCCTGTAGCTTAGCTTCTGAGGCTAGCTCTATGGTTTCTGCTGCCAAATGAGTAAACAAACTTAGTTGCTCAGGTGAAGTCGAGCTTATAGCATCAAGCTGTTTTGACAATGTTGCTCCATCACCTCTAGATATTGGTCCTGTTAAAGCATTTTCTGTTCCAAATGCCAAAATGTTTTGTATAGTGCTGTTTATTAAAGGTAGCATAGCTCTAAAGGCTGTTTCCTGCTCGATATTAATGCCTTCCATTAGCTTAAGTCCACTGTGAATTAATGTTACCAGATAATTTGAAACCATACATGCAGAGGCGTGATATAGAGTCTTCTGCTCTGGCTTAAGCTTGAAATATTTATTGCCTAAAACTTGGAGCATTTGCTCAAGCTCTGGCATTTTCTCTTCATCACCTTCTATACAAAAATAAGAGCTTTTTAAAGCTTCTGCTGACTTTTCTTTATCTGCAAAGGACATAAGAGGATGCATTGAATATACATTGCATCCAAACGCTTTTAGCGGGCTTAATATTGTTGAGGGAAGTGCACCGCTAGTATGTATGATCATCTGATTTGGCTTTAAGCAGCTATCTTTAAAAAGCTGACGTACAACATTTTCTATTTCATCATCATTGGTTGTTATAAATATAAGCTCCGAGGCTTCTGCAAGCTGTTTTTGTGTATCAAAACAATTACTTTGTGTTAGCAATGCTGACTGCTTACTAGATTTTTCAGATCTGCTAAAATATCCGGATATCAAAAATCCATTTAATTTAAGGTAAATGCCTAGGGCAGTACCAACCTTACCTGCACCGATAAAGCCAATGCTCATAAAAAACACTCCCTTCCAGCTCCATAGAAAAGCAGGAAAAGAGTGATGTTTTTACCATGCAAAACACTATTCTAGTCCCTGTCCCTAAGGATCAAAGCAGATTTTGAAAAATTTTGTTACAAAATGGTATAACTCCTTATGGATGTCACCCATTTTGATTTTAGCATATGGATTAATTCATTACAATATTTATAATAATAAATATACAGCTTTCCTTTGTTACTTTGTCATTAGGATGTATTATGATATATTATAAAAGAAGAAAACACAAAGAATAAATATTACTAAAGGTGAGATATATGAAAACATGGAATGATAAGCGATATAACAATTTAAACTATTATTTGCGTAATAAATTTGGAGAAAAGGTATACAAAATATCCTTAGATGCAGGCTTTTCGTGTCCTAACAGAGACGGTACAATATCGACAGGAGGTTGTATTTTTTGCAGTGCCAGAGGTTCTGGAGATTTCGCAGGTATAAATAAGGATTTGATAAAGCAGTTTGAAGAAGTAAAGACAATGATGCAGAAAAAGTGGAAAAACGGAAAATATATAGCATACTTTCAAGCATACACAAACACTTATGCAGATGTAAAAACTCTTAAAGAAAAATATTATAGTGTTTTAAAGCTTGAAGATGTGGTAGGCATTGCCATTGCAACCCGACCTGACTGTCTTGAAGAACCTATACTTGACTTACTAGAAGAAACAAGTAAGGAAAAGTATCTTTGGGTTGAGCTAGGACTACAAACAATACATGAAAAAACAGCTAATACTATAAACAGAGGTTATGAGCTGGAAACTTATATAAAAGCAGTTAAGGAGTTAAAAAAGAGAAATATTGAAGTAGTTACACATGTGATTTTGGGACTTCAAGGAGAGAATAAGGCTGATGTACTGGATACAATTGACTTCGTTGCTAATACTGGTACTCAAGGCATAAAGTTGCATTTATTACATGTACTAACAGATTCAAGACTTGCGAAGTTATACGATGAAGGCTCACTAGATATAATGAGCAAGGATGAGTATGTAGAGTTGGTTGTGGATTGTATACAACGTCTGCCAGAAGATATTGTAATTCACAGGCTCACAGGAGATGGAGCAAGAGAAACTCTGATAGCTCCCCAATGGAGTTTGAAAAAATGGGAGGTTATTAATGCTATTGAGCATGAAATAATGGAGCGCAGCACATGGCAGGGTGAAAAATATGTAAAAAATCAAGATATATGGGAAGTATTTGAAGTGTAGGAAAGTAATATGGTGACAATGACATGTATTTTGCATGTGTTATTGTCACCATTGTTTATTTATTATTAACCTCTTTCTTTGAACAGTTCTACCATCCCATCAATAAGCTTGTTCAGACCATGTTTTTCAAAAAAATCTTGATACTCCTCTGACGAATTAAAATCATTAATACTAGAACTAACTATGTAAACATGAATAAGAATATCTTTATCAGTAAATTCAGTTTCTAGTAGTTTTGAATTATCCTCTGTTTTAATTACACAGTAATTATTTTTACCTATTTTCTGAACCTTTGACTTATCATTAGCTATGTATTCAGCAAATTCTCTATTATATAACTGCATTTCTTGAGTGCTTTCTGTTTTATAGGTGGTAAATGAAACTGTGCATGGTGGCATACTTAGTGTATTAAATTGAAAGTAGCGGATATCTGAAATATCGTTTGGTTCCTGTCTTGGCTTTGCAGGATCAGTCATCTCAAACATACCGATTCTTGACATTATGCTTATAGTAGCTTGATTAGAATCTAAAAAATCCAATTTGCAGCTGAACCTTTCTTCAAAATCAGAAGGAGCCATAGCCATGTCTGAGCTATCTTCACTTACATTGCCACTAGATGTTTTTGGTAATTCCATTTTATCTATGCTTATTGTGCTAATAGTGTTCTCAATGCAAGTAGCAAGCTTCTCGGCAATTTCGGATAAAAAGGTAGTATTGATTTTGTCAGGGGTGTCTTCTAGAGAATGAGTATAGCTTTTATTTAAATCTGGAACAGTTGTAAAGCATACAGCGTGCGGAAATGTTTTATGGTCACTGATAAAATCTTCCTTATATGATTCCACATTTATATTTTGCGCTTTTAGATTATCAATTATTTTTTCTGATGCTTCCTTCGATTCAACAGTTTCATTGACTAGTATATAAAGACTAGAGCTGTCACTGTTTCCTAAGCAATCAAGGTTAATGTCAAATACAGAAGTGTATTTACCCTTTATATATTCTAAGAAGTAGCTGCTACCTCTCGGGGTAAGCAATTTTTCTTCTTCGTTAAAGGCACAAAATATAATGTCGCAGGGTGGCTTACTGTTACTATATACTTTCTTCAAGTATCTTGCGGTTTCAAGCATTGTAGAAACGCCAGATGAATTGTCTAATGCACCTCTCCATATAAAATAGTTTTCATCGCCAGCTTTGCCTATACTTCCTATATGGTCAAAGTGGGCACTTATAAGAAGTGCACTATTATGGTTTTCCCCCTCAATGACACTGGCTATATTATTGCACTCCTTTTCTTGAATATCGATATCAGTACTAAAATGTATGATTTTCCCTATATTGCTTTGGAGCATATTATATGTCTCCACTGTAACCCTTATTAGTGGTATACATCCTTTAGAGTAGAACTCTGAAGGCTTTGAATACTTCTTCGGAGCTTTAAAAATTATCATCTTAGTATGGACATCTTTATTGTATTCAGCTATATTTTGAATATTATCTGTCAGCACTATACAGTCTGTGTTAGAGGGTTCGTTATATAAAGGCAGTGAAATATCTGCATCATCCAAATGTACCTCGACATAATCCTTACCATATACAAATGCATGGACTGGTTTCCCTTTGTCAATCAACTCTAAGTTTATTCTACCGATACTTTCTATATTCTTTTTATATGGAATATGATAAGCATTATCCAAAGTGGCTAAGGACATCTCTTTAAACTGACTGGCAATATAGTCTGCAGCATTTTTATTGCCATCTGTACCAGACTGCCTTCCTCCGCATTCATCGGAGCAAAGGTATTCCAGATTCTTTGATATCTGATCTGTATTCTGCTCTTGCAGAGAGATAGGTGTTTGATTGTTACTTACTTCTTTGCTGCAGGATATAGTAAAACTGCACAAAATCATAAGTAGAATTAGAAGGTTTTTTGATGTTTTTTTCGACATAATGTTATCCTTTCCAATTAGATTGTTTTGATTTTAGAATACATAGATTAATATTGACAATGAAATTATCTAAATAATAAAGTTTTGGTAAACCTTATTTTACAAGGTTTACCAAAACTTATTTTTAAAGAGATTTTATAATTATTTTCTAGTATGTAGAACAATGTCTGTAATCATACTCTGGCGTTGTAATAGAGAAACCATAACTGCAAGTACTGCATCTATATGTTGTCATTTTAGTTCTAGACCATTTTTCAATTGCACAGTGGGTATGTGTAGTGCATACTGTCATTTCTCCTGTATATGACCATGCAGTATAATAAATATCCGTAATATTAAGAGTATAAGAACCACATTCTGGGCAGTTTATTCCTCTAGTTACTTCTTCAATAGCTTGTTGCTCTACATTATAATTTGTGACAGATTCACTTGTGTTTGCATATGAAACTGTACTAAAGCATAAAGTTAAAATCAGAGCAAGAACTATTGGTAAAAATGTTTTAATTTTTTTCATTATGTCACCTCCATTAATTATATATTATATATAATTATAACTTTATATACTACATTTGTAAAATATGAGTATATATGTGTACAAGCTGTATAACTCGGGTATTTGACAGTTGAATAAAGAAAAAATTACCGAAAGCCTTGATTTAGGCTTATTTTTTTGTCAAATTATGCATTTTGATGTTGCGCATTTTATCGCATTGTGTTATGATATAAGGATGAGGAGGGGATGCTAAAAATGAGACTTAATGTGACCAAATCGAAAAATGCGGCTTCGCTATATGTAATAAAATCCGTTTACAACAGTAAAACTCAATCAAATTATTCTAAGATCGTTGAAAAACTTGGAACCGAAGCTGAGCTTAGAGAAAAACTTAATGGTGCTGATCCATACGAATGGGCAAAAGAATATATTAGGGAACTTAACAATAAGGAAAAAGAAGAAAAGCGTGATGTGCTCGTTAAATATTCTCCCTCAAAGCTTATCAACAAAGGTGAACAGCGTTCCTTCAATGGTGGGTATTTATTCCTTCAAAAGATATATCACGAACTTGGATTACATAAGATTTGCAAGGAAATTTCCAAAAAGTATAAATTCGATTTTGACTTGGATTCAATTCTGTCAAGATTAATTTACGGTAGAGTAATCTTTCCTTCTTCAAAGCTTGCAACATATGAACTTTCAAAAGGTTTATTGAACAACCCAATTTTGATTTACATCAAATATACAGGGCTCTTGAAGTCCTTGCAAAAGAAACAGATTTTATTCAATCCTCTTTGTACGAAAACAGCTTAAAAGTTTCAAAAAGAAATACTAATGTACTTTACTATGATTGCACTAATTACTTTTTTGAAATCGAACAGGAGGATGGCGATAAACAATATGGGCCTTCTAAAGATCACAAGCCAAATCCTATCGTTCAAATGGGGTTATTTATGGACGGAGACGGCATTCCTCTTGCTTTTAGTATAAACAAAGGAAACACAAACGAGCAGCTGACCTTAAAGCCATTGGAAAAGAAAATTTTATCCGACTTTGAACTTTCAAGGTTTGTCGTCTGTACAGATGCAGGACTGGCCTCAGAAGATAATCGAAAGTTTAATAATAAAAATGGTCGGGATTTTATTACTACACAATCTATTAAAAAATTAAAAGAACACCTGAAAAAATGGGCTCTTGCTTCAGATGGCTGGAAACTACCAGGAAGTGAGAAAACTTATGACATTTCTACTCTTGATGAAATGATAGATAAAGCTACTCCTGAAGATAAGGCAAAAATACGAACAAAAGCATTTTACAAAGAACGCTGGATCAATGAAAACGATTTTGAACAAAGACTTATTGTAACCTATTCTATTAAATACAGAGATTATCAGCGTAAAATCCGTAGCTCTCAAGTAGAACGCGCTCGAAAGGCAATAGAAAACAACCCAACAAAAATAAAGAAATGCAATGCTAACGATTACAAAAGGTTTATTAATAAAACAAGCTGTACCCCTGATGGAGAAGTCGCTGATAAAGAAATCTACAGCATTGATTCTACTCTCATCCAGAAAGAAGAAACATTTGATGGTTTTTATGGAGTTTGTACAAGCCTTGAAGATGACGTGTCTAAAATCATCAAGGCAAATCACAGGAGATGGGAGATTGAAGAGTGCTTTAGGATTATGAAAAGTGAATTCAAGGCACGTCCTGTGTATTTAAGCAACGATGACCGGATTGAAGCACATTTCAACACATGCTTTATATCGCTAATTATTTATAGATTGCTTGAAAAGCGACTCGGCGAGAATTTTACCTGTCATGAGATTATTTCTGGGCTTAAGGATATGGAATTCTTTGAAATTAAAGGTGAAGGTTACGTTCCAACCTACACAAGAACTGATTTAACCGATGCATTACATGAAACGTTTGGGTTTCGTACGGATTATCAAATTGTTGCTTCGAGTATGATGAAAAAAATTTTAAAAGATACGAAAAAATAAAAAACATTACGCACTTTTTACCAAAACACGAAATCCTGCAACGCCTTCTGCTTCAAGGCGTTACAGGATTTTTATTTCGTTCAAGTGTCAAATACGGGTTTATATACTACATTTGTAAAATATGAGTATATATGTGTACAAGCTGTATAACTGCAAAATTTACTATTTAGACAAGATAGCTATGATATACGTGGCATTGATTACAAATTAAACTATTTATGTCTCAAAGTACCAATTTGTACATAAACACTATTTTACTTTAGAATATTTTATAAAAAAAGAAAAATTAATAGAGTTTATATCCTATTTCAATGCTCTCCCCTAGCTTTTTTTTTATTAATCCTGCTCCTACGTTTTTTAGTGTTATAAAGTATATTGAATAATCTTTCTCAATATTGACATACTTAAGTAAAGATGATACAATTATTGCTAATTAAATATATAATGCGTTGAGCGGAAATAGTAAGTAGTAGGATTCTTTCAGAGAGCCGTAAGGAGTATATACTCCACTGGTGTGATACGGTAGTGTCTTGTTATTGAACTCACCCGGGAGCAGCTGCCTGAAATTATGAAATTAGGGTAAGACGTCAGCCCACGTTATAGGGATAGATGATTATAGTCATCGATAAAGTGGATTTTCATATGAAAATCAATTTGAGTGGTACCACGGATAATATCTCCGTCTCTTTTTAGAGGCGGAGTTTTTTATTTTTGTAATAATTATTTGAAGGGAGTGTATAAAATGACATATTCAAAAGAAATAGATCGCAAATGGCAAAAGGTATGGGAAGATACTAAATTATATAAATTTCATCCCGAAAAAGTTGATAAAAAGCTTTATACTCTGGAGATGTTCTCCTATCCATCAGGGGCAAAGCTTCATGCAGGACACTGGTACAATTATGCACTAAGCGATTCATGGGCAAGAATGAAGAAGATGCAGGGCTATGAGATATTTCAGCCTATGGGCTTTGATGCTTTCGGGTTGCCTGCAGAAAACTATGCAATAAAGACAGGGATTCATCCTCAGGATTCCACAATAAAGAACATTGAGACAATGGAAAGACAGCTAAAAGAAATGGGAGCTATGTTTGACTGGGACTATGAGGTTATAACATGCATACCTGAGTATTATAAATGGACTCAATGGCTATTCTTGACACTTTATAAAAGTGGGCTGGCATATAGAAAGGAAGCACCTGTAAACTGGTGTCCTAAGTGTAACACAGTGCTTGCAAATGAGCAGGTAGTTGATGGTCATTGTGAAAGATGTGAGACAGAAGTTACAAAGAAAAACCTTACACAATGGTTTTTCAAAATAACTGATTATGCACAAGAGCTGCTTGATAAGCTAGAGGGACTTGATTGGCCTGAAAAGACAAAGAAGATTCAAACCAACTGGATTGGCAGATCTGAAGGTGCAGAAATAGAATTTAAGGTAGATGATGCAGATATAAGCTTCAAGGTGTTTACAACAAGAGCAGATACCTTGATGGGAGTAACCTATGTTGTGCTTGCACCAGAAAATGAGCTTGTAAAGCAGCTTACTAAGGATGCATATAAAAAGGCTGTTGCAGAATACCAGGATTCAACAAAGAAAATACTGAAATTGACAGACTTTCCACTACAAAAGAAAAAACAGGGGTATTTACAGGCTCCTATGCTATTCATCCTATAACAGGTGAAAAGGTTCAGATTTGGATTGCTGACTATGTACTTGGAAACTATGGTACTGGCTGCGTAATGGCGGTTCCAGCTCATGATGAGAGAGATTTTGAGTTTGCAACAAAGTATGAGCTTCCTATAAAGAGGGTAATTAAGAGTAAAGAAGCTGTAGAAGACATTCTTCCTTTTATAGAATATGGTATATTGGTAAATAGCGGAGAATTTGATGGCATAACCACAGAAGAGGGTAAAATCAATATAGTAAAGAAGCTGGAAGAGGATAATAAAGGACAGCTTAAGATAAATTATAGGATTAGAGACTGGCTGGTTTCCAGACAAAGATATTGGGGCTCACCTATTCCTATAATACACTGTGAAAAGTGTGGAGCTGTACCAGTACCTGAAAAGGATTTGCCAGTATTACTTCCATACGATGTAGAATTTGCACCAGATGGAGAATCACCATTAAAGAAAAGTGAAGAATTTATGAACACTACTTGTCCTAAATGTGGAGGTCCTGCTAAGAGAGAGGCTGATACTTTGGATACCTTTGTATGTTCATCTTGGTACTATTTAAGATATCCAGACAATAAGAATGACGATAAGACTATTTGACACAGGAATGGATAAACAAAATGCTGCCTGTTGACAAATATATAGGCGGAGCAGAGCATGCTGCAATGCATCTGCTATATGCAAGATTTATAACAAAAGCACTTACGAGATGCTGGCTATTTAAATTTTGATGAACCGTTTAAATCACTTGTACATCAAGGTACAATACTTGGACCAGATGGTTTTAAAATGAGTAAATCAAAAGGAAATGTGATATCTCCAGATATATATATTGATGAGTACGGTTCGGATGTATTCAGAATGTATCTTGCCTTTGGTTTCGCATATATTGAGGGTGGCCCTTGGAGTGATGATGGAATAAAGGCTATGTCAAGGTTTGCTGGCAGGGTTGAAAGAATGGTTGAGCGAGTAGAAGAGCTTGCAGGACATAAAGGAAAGACTGATATGGGCAAGAGTGAAAAAGAGCTGAACTATGTAAGAAATCTCGCTATTAAGAGTGTTACAAAGGATGCAGAAGATGTTCCAATTTAATACGTCTATAGCCAAATCAATGGAGCTTTTAAATGCACTATACAAATATGACGCAGATGTCGAGAACAAAAACATGACTCTGTTTAGAGCTGCAATTGAGGATATGATTAAGCTTCTTTCTCCATTTGCACCGCATTTTGCAGAAGAAATGTGGGAGAAGCTTGGCGAGAGCTTACTCTATATTTAATGAAAAATGGCCATCATGGGATGAAGAAGCCCTTGTTAAAGATGTAGTTGAGATTGCAATTCAAGTAAATGGTAAGGTTAAAGGCAGAATGGAAATTTCATCATCAGCAGAACAGCAGGAAATTGAGAAAATGGTAATAGAAAATGATGAAGTGAAGCCTATGCTTGAGGGTAAGCAAATAGTAAAAGTTATAGTTATTAAAAATAGGCTGGTAAATATAGTAGTAAAATAGCGAAATACAAAATGGCTGTAGTCTAAAAACTGCGGCTGTTTTGTATATATTAACATTTATGTTTGCTAAATGTCAAAAATGTGCAATAATAGACAATGTGTATAAAAATTGGATTTAGCGTTCGGAGGATGTTTATGTTTAGAAAAATTATGACTAAGTGTATTTTGAGTGGACTGTTAATATTTTATAGTACAAATGGAATTTTAAGTGCAAATGAAATGACGCCTCCTAAAATGAACATATTGCTATTGAACTCGTATAATTTTTCTGCTAAAGAATTATGGGTGGGGTTTTCTGTATTCTTATGCGTAGTAGTCGCTATAAACTTTCTTTTGTTTATAAATATAAAAAAGAGAAGAATGGCTGAAAAAGACTTGCAGCGGAGCGAGGGTATAACAAGAGCGACACTTAATGCAACAGCGAACGGAATTATAGTAATCAGCTTAGATAAGAAAATAATAGACTGTAATCAGCTATTTTTAAGTATGTGGAAGTTTCCTATTGAGATCGTAGAAAACAAGGACTTGAGTGCAATGCTTCTATATGGTCTGGAGCAAGTATATGAACCTACAATTCATCATGACTGGATTAAAGAGTGCTTTGAGCAAGCCGAGGCTGCTTTTGATATTATATATCTAAAGGATGATAGAGTTTATGAGATATACTCAGAGTCGTTAAAAATTCAAGGAGAATTGCAAGGCAGAGTATGGAGTTTTAAGGATATAACAGTTCAAAAACAAATAGAAAATGAGCTGCAAAGAAGTGAAGAACGTTATAGACGTTTGGTGGAGCTTAGTCCAGATGCCATATATATGGTAGTTGATGGGAAAATTGAATTTACAAATGAAGCAGGTAAAGAGCTAGTAAGAGCACCCCATGGAATAGATATAAATGGAAGATCTATATTGGACTTTGTATGCTACGAACACGATGAAGCGTTTAAGAACTTCTTGTTAGGACAAAATGATAATAATGAAGATTTTCCTTTGGTGGAAATGAAGTTTAAAAGACTGGATAATACTCTTGTAGATGTTGAAGCTGCAACAACTGAATTTATCTATGACAGAAAAAAAGCTGTCCTAAGCTTTATAAGAGATATTTCAGAAAGAAAAGAAACAGAACTATTAAAGATAAGCATTAAGGAGAAAATAGAACAGCTAAATGAGGCATTGGAATATGATAAGCTTAAGACAGAGTTTTTTGCAAACATCTCACACGAGCTAAGAACTCCTATAAATGTTATTTTAGGTGCTCAGAAGCTGCTTGGACTATTTTTGAAGGATGTTGAGCTGGGGGATAAGCAGGAGAAGCTGACAAAGTATATATATATGATAAGACAGAACTGTTACAGGCTTATGAGGACGGTAAACAATCTAATTGATATTACGCGTATTGATGCAGGGTTCTTCAATGTAAATCTAAGAAATTACGATATCATAAATATTGTTGAGCGTATAACTTTATTGGTAGCTGAATATGTACAAGATAAGGGGATAGAGCTGGTTTTTGATACTAAGCTTGAGGAAAAAATAATAGCTTGTGATGAAGACAAAATTGAAAGGATAATGTTGAATCTTCTATCAAATGCCATTAAATTTACAAATAATGATGGAGTTATAACAGTAGACATCAAGGAAGAATTGAATAATATTGTAATAATGGTAAGTGATAGCGGTATTGGGATACCAGAGGGAAAGCTTAATACAGTTTTTGAGAAATTTGTACAAGTTGATAAATCATTTATAAGGGACCATGAAGGAAGTGGTATAGGTTTATCTTTAGTAAAATCATTAGTTGACTTGCATGGAGGAAGTATTGATCTTAGAAGTGAAGTTGGCAAAGGCACAACCTTTGAAGTAAGGCTGCCCATTATTTTAAGCGCAGAAGAAGAAGTGGCAGTAACATCAGAAGTTGTTTATCAAAGCTCGACAGAAAGAATAGATGTGGAATTCTCTGATATATATTTTGATTAAATAAACAGCAGATAATATATAGCATGTGTGCAATTTGAAGCATACATGCTTTTATATTTATAGGATATGCTAAATAATAATATTGACAAGTATAAATAGAAATAATATATTACATATAGATATAGGATACATATGTAGGGTATATTTGTATTCCATATATAAGATTCACAAACTATAGGAGAGGGTGGGAGTGAGAAAATGAAAAAAACCTTTAAAATAATAGGCATGACCTGAGCATCTTGTGTAAAAGCTGTTGAGAAGGCAGTAAAAAAACTTGATGGAATATCAGATATTAATATTAACCTTGCAACTGAAATAATGGTTGTAAGCTATGATAAAAACAAGCTAAATGAAAAAAACATCATTGGAGCAGTAGAAAAGGCAGGTTACAAGGCTTTAGAGATTGAGGCTAATAATCGCGTGGATGAAGATAAAAATAGAAAAGAAAAAGAAATAAGAACACTATGGACAAAGTTTCTTATTTCTGCGATTTTCTCTATTCCATTGCTATATATAGCAATGGGGCCAATGGTTTCCTGGTGGAACTTTCCTATTCCTAGCTGGCTTGAACCTATGCAGTACCCGCTAACTTATGCTATAGCAGAAATATTACTGGTAATACCAGTGATTATAGCAGGTAATAAATTCTACACAGTGGGGTTTAAGGCTTTAGTCAGAAGAAGTCCCAACATGGATTCTTTGGTTGCAATGGGTACATCTTCTGCAATATTATACAGCTTGTATTCCACTTATAGAATCTCAATAGGGGATCATATGTATGTAGAAAATTTATACTTTGAAACAGCAGGAATAATAATTACTTTGATATTGTTAGGAAAATCTCTTGAAGCAGTATCTAAGGGTAGAACCTCAGAGGCAATAAAGAAGCTAATGGGACTTACTCCAAAGACAGCTATAGTAATACAGGATGAGAAGGAAATAGTGATACCAATTGAAGAGGTCGAGGTAGGCGATATAATACTGGTTAAGCCTGGTGAAAAGGTACCTGTAGATGGAGAAGTTATAGAAGGATTAACTTCTATAGATGAGTCAATGCTGACTGGAGAAAGCATTCCAGTTGAGAAAAAAATTGGAGATAAGGTCATAGGTGCCAGCATAAACAAAAATGGTTCTATAAGATTTAGAGCGACAAAGGTAGGCAGCGAAACAGCATTGGCACAAATTATTAAGCTTGTAGAGGATGCGCAGGGTTCAAAGGCGCCGATTGCGCAGATGGCTGATATAGTATCAGGCTACTTTGTGCCTACGGTATTTATTATAGCATTGGTTTCAGCAGTAGTGTGGTTGCTTGTAGGACAGACTATAGTATTTGCACTTACAATATTCATTGCAGTTCTAGTTATTGCTTGTCCTTGTGCATTGGGGCTTGCCACTCCAACGGCTATAATGGTTGGAACAGGCAAAGGTGCAGAGTACGGAGTATTGATAAAGGGTGGAGAAGCCTTAGAGAGCACTCATAAGATAAAGACAATTGTATTTGACAAAACAGGTACAATTACAGAAGGAAGACCGGAAGTAACAGACATAGCTACCACAGAGCTAATAGATAAGGATATACTTTTGCAGCTTGCTGCCTCAGCTGAAAAGGGCTCAGAACATCCTTTAGGAGAAGCTATAGTGAGAGGGGCGGAAAAGCAAGGTCTGGAGATTTTGAAGCCTTCAAGCTTCAATGCTATTCCAGGACATGGCATAGAGGTTACTATAGATGGCAAGCAAATATTACTAGGTAACAAAAAGCTTATGCAAGATAGAGATATAAGCTTGCAGCTCTTAGAAAAGCAATCGGATAAGCTGGCATCAGAAGGCAAGACACCTATGTATATAGCTATAGAAAATCAACTTGCTGGTATAATTGCAGTAGCTGATATAGTTAAGGAAAGCAGTGTCAAGGCTATAGAAAAGCTGCACAAAATGGGTATAGAGGTTGCTATGATAACCGGGGACAACAGAAGAACAGCGGAAGCAATTGCAAAACAGGTAGGAATAGACAGAGTACTTGCAGAAGTGCTACCTCAAGACAAAGCCAATGAGATAAAGAAGCTTCAGGCAGAAGGCAAAAAGGTTGCTATGGTAGGAGATGGTATAAATGACGCACCAGCTTTGGCACAAGCTGATATAGGTATCGCTATAGGCTCAGGCACAGACGTTGCAATGGAATCAGCAGATATAGTGTTGATGCGAAGCGACCTTATGGATGTTCCTACAGCCATACAGCTAAGCAAGAGCACAATCAGAAATATTAAGCAGAACCTGTTCTGGGCATTTGGCTACAATGTTGCAGGAATACCAATAGCAGCAGGAGTATTGTATGCATTTGGTGGACCATTGTTAAACCCTGTTTTCGCCGCTGCTGCAATGTCTCTCAGCTCAGTATCAGTATTGACAAATGCATTGAGACTCAAAGGATTTAAACCATATAAATAAATGGAGGAATGTAAAATGAAGGTACAAATATCTATTGAAGGAATGACCTGCGGACATTGCTCTGCACGTGTAGAAAAGGCATTAAAGGCAGTTGACGGAATTGTTGATGCAAAAGTGGATTTGGCTAACAAAAATGCTACTGTAGAATTATCCAGCAATGTTGATGATAATGTTTTGAAGGAAGCTGTAGAAGATGCAGGCTATGATGTAACAGACATCAAGAGAATGTAGCTTGAAAGGTAGTGGAGTTATGTCGGGAGAAAGCATGAAAAATACAGACTGCTTTTAGAAAGTCATATGAAAACTTGTTTGATAAATAGAATCCAATCAGGTGAAACAGAAGTCGTAGATGAGCTGTTAGTAACTATTGAAAAAATGATGAAATAAGCAATTTACTTAATAAAGCAAAAATTAAGGCTAGTATTTGTCTTAATTTTTGCTTTATTCTTTTTAATAATATTATTGACATATCTAAAATAAAAAATACCAAATACGTAATTAAGAAACATAATTACAATTGACATACATAACAGTAAAGGTTTATAATAGAGCATGCAATATACATAAAAGTAAATATATGTATGCTAGGCTAATTAGCATTTATATATCGAATATACTTGTACTATAAGAGCTGAAGAAAATAGTACTATTATTTGCATTATAGAAAGGAACTTGTCACATGAGGAACAAAAGTATAAAGTTGGTACCATGGATTTCTTATAAAAATTATTTTTTTGATACACAGGAAAGTCGGAGTATTATATCAAATGAAAAAGAGCATACTTTTCTGCTTTTAGAGGGAGAAGCAGCAAGTATATTTACAAAGCTGACATCTGACTGTAGTCATATGGAGCTTCTAGAATATGCAGAAAAAATCGGTGCGTCTGATGAGCTAGAGGATTTTATAGCAGAACTTTTCCAAGAGGGACTACTGATTATAGATGACGAATATTTCGTACCAGAGCAAGTACAGAATGCCGTTTTAGATACAAACTCCTCTGGACAAGCTATTAAAAGTGATGAGTATGATGAATTCATAAAAGATATGAAAAAATGGGGATGGAATAAAGGTCTGCTTATGTCAGCACATTGGGATATGACCTATAGCTGCAATGAAAATTGTATTCATTGCTATAACAGGTGTCTCGACACAAATCAGAACAATTCAAAAGAGCTAACTACCAAAGAAGCCTTAGCTTTAATCGACGATATGTATGAAGCAGGAGTGTTTTTCCTTACCCTGAGTGGTGGAGAAGCCGCACTAAGACAGGATTATTTTGAAATACTAGGATATGCACGCAGTAAGGGGCTGTGCGTGCAATTATTGACTAATGGGTTGATTTGGGATGCTAACTTCTCAAAAAAAGTGGCAGCCTACTGGCCTAATGAGGTAGGAATAAGCATCTACAGTGCAGACCCAGTGCGACACGACGAGGTTACAAGGGTACCAGGCTCTTTTGAAGCTTCCATTGCCGCCTTGAAAAGCTTAAAGGAAGCAGGAATACAGGTGGAGCTTAGGAGCGTACAGATGAAGAAGACCTTGAAGGGTTATGAAAATACAAAGAAGCTAGCTGTTGAGCTTGGAATTAAGTCAGTAATTACTGTATCTATAATACCTGCATTAAATGGAAGTCTGGAGCCTGTAGAGCAGTCAGCGGGTGTTTTTAACGAGATGGTGGTTCTTGCAGCTACAGAAGGCACACCACTGTCTGTAAGCTATATGAAGAATGCCTTTGATGATTCTGGAAAGCCAAAGAATATAGAGCAATCTTTATGCTCTGCTGGAAAATACTCACTATATTTTGACCCAGCAGGAAATATAAATCCCTGTTTGTCTCTTCCTATAGTAGTGGGAAATGTAAAACAGTTAAATCTAAAAAAATTCTGGCTGGACTCGCTTGATGATTCTGAAGCATTAAAACAGATAGATTTGAAATATATACACAATATCAAGCTTAAGGATGTAGAACCATGTGGAACAGAAGATTATTGTAAATATTGTATAGATGTTTGTCCTGGAAACAGTTTTTTAGAAAATGGCAGCTTTTTTACTGCTCCTAAGGTCAGCTGTTTTCAGGCAAAAGCGAGAAAGACAGCCGTTGAGCTATTATCCCAAGGATTAAGCAGAAATGAAATATGTGCAAAACTGGGCGTTCCAGTAGAGTTCGGTTGTATTTAGAGGCTATAAATATAAATATTTATAGATAGTATATAAAGAGGGGAGGTGAAACAATGAAAAAGCTTACAATATCAAAAAAGGTAGAAAACTCAAATACTAACAATGCAATACCAAGAGTTATAATTTATTATGTTTGTGAAAGATTTTAGTATTATTTCCCAATCCTTACATGTCTGCTAGACAGTATGACTAATATTTGCAGGCACAAAGGCTCCATCTTAATAGCTTTGTGAATAAAATTATTCCAAAGCTTGAATGACGGAGCCTTTTTCTTTTTGCAAATTTATTGTGTCACTTTTTCTTGTACCTTAATACTCTGTATTAGGCAGTTTTTTTGCCAAAAAGAGTGTTGGAGGGAGCACAGTGACACCATATAAAGCAGTACCAGTACTAAAGGAGAGGCTTTGGGGAGGACAAAAGCTAAAGCAATATAATAAAGAATTCGAAAAGGGCAGAATAGGCGAAAGTTGGGAAACTGACATTGATACTATGCCAGTGCTAATAAAGTTTATTGATGCTATGGATATATTATCTGTACAGGTGCACCCTGATGATCATGAAGCCCTGCTTTTTGAAGCACAGCCAAGAGGTAAGACAGAGGCATGGATAGTGCTGGATTGTGAAGAAGGTGCAAAGGTAGTGGCAGGTCTAAAGATAGGAACAGACTGTACACAGTTAAGCAGAGCATTAGTGGAGAGCAATGTACAAGACCTTCTTAATATAATAAAAGTAAAAAAGGGAGACTGCATATACATACCAGCAGGTACCGTACACAGCTTGGGGAAGGGCATAGTAGCTTATGAGGTGCAGCAGCCCTCTGATTTGACTTATCGTTTATATGATTGGGATAGGATGGATGAGATAGGGCAGAGCAGAGAACTTCATATAGAAAAAGCTTTAAGCTGTATTGACTTTGATGCATCAAGGGTAGAGGTTACAAACCTATATCAACAAGACATTTGCAGAGGTTATAAGAATCCAGTATTTCAGAGCAATTATTTTAATACCTTTTATATACAGTTAAAAGAAGCTCAAAATTGGAGCTTCAAAAATAAATGTTTTACTGTGCTGACTTTGATATTTGGAGAAGCTTTTATATATGATGGGAGTAAAATGGAGCCTATGAAGAAGGGTGATACATGGATAATACCTGATATGTTTAGAGATACCATTAATATTACTGCCAAGGAAGCTACAGAAATAATTCTTACAGAGCATGATTAATATTGATACTTTTTTTACAGAGTGATTACAAAGTGGTTACAGAAGGATTAAAAATAACTTGTATTATAATAAATCGTTGACATGTATGTAGTTAAAGTGATAGGATTTTCTTACAAAGTTTACTAAGTTCACATATTGATTTTCAGATAAATATAGAACACACAAATTAATTAACAACAAAATATATGAAAAATGTTTAGTGCGATAATATACAGAATGGTCTCTAGTGGAAGGAGTGACGCTATGATTACTCATATTAATTTGGATAATGAACAAAATCAATTTAACATAATTGATAAGTTTTTTAAAAAGGATTATAAAATCAAATACAATAAAAAGCTTTCAGGTAAGATAAGGTTATATATTAGCGAGAGAAACACAATAAAGGATTTAAGCAATATTGTTACTCTATACAATAAGGAATTACATTAATGAATATTAAAGCCCCTGGTTTACATCAGGGGCTTATACTATGGAGATAATAATAAATGTGGAGGTGGAGTAAATGCCTGCGAAGAACCATCCTGCTTACAAAGAAGAACTGAAAAGAATGGAGTATACCTTAGACTATGTAGAGGAAAATCTCGCGGCTATGTCACAACGTAAGTCTGGCATAGATAAGGACATAGAACAAGGTAAAAAGCATTACAGCTCAGACAATAGTCAGATGTACATAGACCTTATGGTTGGGTCTATGCTGCAAGACAGAGCTGATATCAAGCTAAGAAATCTGCTTACAGCTAGGAGTAAGCCTTACTTTGCGAGAGTAGATTTTAAGGAAAATGAAAAACTTGATAGTGAGAAGCTATATATTGGCAAGATGGCACTAATAAGAGAAGAGGATCAGGAGCTTATAATTGTTGATTGGCGAGCTCCAGTAGCGAATCTTTACTACGAAGAGCGATTAGGGGATGCACATTATGAGAGTCCTGACGGCAACATAGAAGGGCAACTTAAGATAAAGCGACAATTTGTAATAAATGAAGGAAAACTGGAAGAAATATTTGATATCGACATTACCACTAATGATGAGTTCCTACAAGCCTCCCTTGGCTCCAGTGCTGATAACAGGCTAAAGGAAATAGTATCCACCATACAAGCCGAGCAAAACAGAGTTATAAGAGCGGATATGTGGAAGCCCTTAATAGTACAGGGTGCTGCTGGTGGTGGTAAGACTACTATAGCCTTGCATAGAATTGCGTATCTGATCTACACTCATGAGAAGAGCTTTAAACCAGAGAATTTTATGATATTAGCTCCTAGTAAACTCTTTCTTAACTATATTTCTGATGTACTTCCTGAATTGGGGGTAGAGAAGACAAAGCAAACCACCTACGAGGAATTTGCGTTTAATGTAATCGGTCAGAAGTTCAAGGTAAACGACCCAAACCAAAAGCTTATACAGTTTGTAGAAATGAACAAGACAGAAGAGCAGCAGTTGTACAACAAAAGGTTAAGAGCACAGTCAGAGCTTAAGTGCTCTATGGCTTTTAGAGAAATAATTGACCAATACATAGAAAATATAGAGAGTAATTTCATACCCAAGGAGGATTTCACTCTAGGTGGAAGAGTAATATTAAAGTATGAGGAAATAAACAGGCTCTTTATTAAGGAGTACTATAGACACCCCATTGTAAAGAGAATAGATGAAATAAAAAAACATCTGCAAAATCGCTTAAAGGCTTATAAACAGCACTTAACAGAGGATGTACAAGGCAAATGCGACAGGTATATTATAAATGTAAAGCACGCCATGGAACCTAGCGATGAGAGACAGCAGATGATTATAAGGGCGATAGACAAAAAAGATGGAGTAATAGGCAAGCTTGAGGAATATACTAAGACAGCAGTCAAGGACTATATAGCCAAGATATCTAAGACAAACCCTCTTCAATATTATAAGGACTTTTTGACAAATGAGGAATTGTATCGTTCTATAGTCTCTGATAAAACTGATGAAGAAACAGCAAGCTTCCTTAGAGGCTATACCCTAGAGGTATTGAAGTCTGATACTGTTGATTTGGAGGATATAGCACCTATAATGTATCTGAAATTTAAAATTTATGGAGTGGATGAGAAAATCCCTGTGAGGCACATAGTAATAGATGAGGCTCAGGATTTTAGCATATTTCAGATATATACACTAAAGCACATAATAAAGGACAGCTCCTTTACCATACTTGGAGACTTATCTCAGGGAATACACTCCTATAGAGGTATAAAGGATTGGAAGGAGCTAAATAAACATGTGTTTGAAGCGAAAAGCGAAATGTTGACATTAGAGCAGAGCTATCGTACCTCTATTGAAATAATGGATGCAGCAAATAAGGTAATAGCATCACTAAAGGATGAAAAGCTCACACCTGCAAAGCCTGTAATAAGACACGGAGACAAAGTGCAAGTTATCAAGCTGGAAACGAAGAAGGAAATTGCTGAGGATATATCAGCAAAGGTAAAAGAGATAAGGAGGCAAAACTTTAAATCCATAGCAATTATTTGCAAAACAGCAAAAGATTGTGAGGAAATGCACTCGTATTTCAAAAAAGGCAAGGAAAGCCCTTACGTCATAACTGGCAAGGAAAAGGAATACAAAAGTGGACTTTTGATTGTACCATCTTATCTTGCAAAGGGCTTAGAGTTTGATGCAGTATTTGTAGCAGGCGCTTCTGCGGACAATTATACAACTGCGGAGCTAGATACAAAGCTTTTGTATGTGGCACTGACCAGACCTTTGCATAAGCTGTATATCTACTATATAGGAGAACCATCAGAGCTTCTGGCTGAAATAAATGATGTGTAGTAATTGTATATCATTTATTTTTGTATTATTGATATTTTACCATAACAAGACGTAGGGGAGGACAAACCTAATGAAAAAGATAACCATAATTGGTTCAGGAGGCTCAGGAAAATCTACGTTGGCACGTAAGTTAGGCGATATTACAGGTATAAAAGTCTATCACCTTGACACATTATTCTGGAAGCCTGGATGGGTGTCTATATCTAGAGAAGAGCTAGCAGAAAAGATTAGACATATTATTTCTAAGGACAGTTGGATAATAGATGGAAACTATAGCAGTACAATGGAAATGAGACTGGAAGCGTCCGATGTAATAATCTATCTTGACTTCTCTACCCTTAGCTGTCTCTGGGGTATAACTAAGAGGAGATTCCTGTTTGCAAATAAGACGAGACCAGATATTACCGAGGGCTGTAAAGAAAAGCTTGATTGGGAGTTTGTTAACTGGGTATTGAGCTTCCGTCGTAGGAAAAGGAAAAATCTCCTTGCATATTTAGAAAAATGCAAAGAGGGCAGAGATATATTTGTTTTCAGAAATCGGAGACAGGTAAACAACTTTATTGATAGCCTGCAAAAAAACTAAGAGCCTAAACTGCGTTTACGACATAAACACGATTTAGGCTCTTGCTTTTATTTGCTTAATAGCTCTTCTAGCTTCTCTTTTATGTATTCTTTAATTTCTATGTCTCCGATAAAGGTCATATTTTCATCCATAAGGTCAGGCTTCACTCTAAAAAAGTTAATTACTAGCTTATCATCTTTGATGAAATATTCATCAACATGAAGAGGTGCAAATATTACTTCAAGCTCTTCAGATTTTGTATCAGGGTATTTTGAGTTTAGTCCTGTTAGCAATGAATCCAGATTTAGCTTTTTGACAGGGGTTACCATTGCACCTGTATAGCTTAAGTCCTCCATCATCCAAAGATTATTATTATAGAAACGACCTTCTTTCTGGTTGTTTCTTGAGAAAACTTCTCTGTTTTTTATAGCACTAAGTGCTCTTCTTACGGATTCTTCATTGAACTCGTCATCATAAGCAATTGAAAAACTTGGCATTGCTGCAATATCATAGATATATGACTCTGATAAGTTTTCTCTATCATTTACTGCTTGCCAAAAATACAACATTGCCTCGACTGCCTCTAAATTAACTTTAATTCTACTAAACATAATATTACTCCCTTCAATAAATATCCTATATAATCCAAGTGTATTATAACACTAATTTTAATTATTTTGAAGGAGGGATAATGTTTTAAAAAACTATTTGATGTGGGAGCAAATATACTTTAAAGATTTTATAATTTTGAGTATAATATTTCTTGTGATATACTTTATATTGCTTATTTATGAAAATAAGAGGCTTAATAAATATTTCCATAGTTTGATAATATAGCAATATATAAGATGAAAGGGAGAGATTATGTTATGAAAAAGGGTAAATGGATAATAGCAGCAATTGTAGTTTTGTTGATTTTAGGAGTAACAGCGATATTTTATACAACTATGTTTAGAGATAATCAGAGTGATGACTATACAAGTTTTGCAGAGGATATAATACTTCCAGATGGTATTACAATGATTGATGAGATTGACAGACCGCTAGTTTCTGGCAGTAATCTAAGAGAAGGCGAAATTGAAATCTATGATGATATAGTTTTAAAAACTATAGTTTTGGAGATTAAGAAGGCATCCTTAGAGAAATCAACAGAACGTGACAAGAAAAACATAACTGTAGCAGATAGGCAATTATCAATAGGAACTATATATAAAGACGAAACAGTCAAATCAGGCAGACTTGGAACTATAGAAGTCCTAAAAGATGGAACCTTTATAACTTCTAAGTATGTCGATGGTAAAGAGCAATTTGTAAAAGGCAAGTTTAGTAATTATACAATGGATTATTTTGTTGGATTATATACACTTCAATAAGATTAATTAAAGGAGAACGTATTACATGTTGCGATTTTACATAGTAAGACACGGACAGACTGAGTTTAATGTACAAAAGCGCCTACAGGGCAGGATGGATTCACCCTTGACAGAGAAGGGTAGAGAAAACGCTGCTGCACTGGGAAGATATCTTTTTGATGTTGATTTTGAATTAGTATTGGCAAGTCCAAGCAAACGAGCGCAAACAACAGCGGAGCTTATATGTAGTGGACGGGATATAAGTGTACAGACAGAGAAGGATATGAGAGAAATCAACCTATCAAGCTGGGAAGGCAGAAAGAAAGAAGAACTTATTAAGGAATTCCCAGAAGAAAGTGATATGTTTTGGAACAAGCCCCATCTTTATAAACCCCAAGAAGGTGACACCTACTATGACGTACAGGAAAGAGCAATAAACGCTATAAAGAGGTTAGCAGAGCAATATGAGGAAGGCAATATTCTTATTGTAACTCATACTGTTGTAATAAAGGCAATATCAGCATATTTCAAGGGATATACTATGGATAAGCTGTGGGAACTACCGTATATAGTAGATACATGTATTACTATTCTAGAAGCAAACAAGGATGGGATAAAGCTGATTTCTGAAGCGGAAACTCCACACATAAAATAGCTTCACAAAAGCCTTATCGTATATTCCAAGAATATACGATAAGGGAAGAATGCAACAAATAATACAATTACTGGTTAAGTAAGAAAAGGATGGTATGCATGAAAGTAGAGTTTAATTTTACAAAGGAAGATTATATAGCCTTTAATTTGCATCATATTGATACTTCTCCAACTATTAAACGTTCGCTTTTAATACAAAGATATGGAGTATCTCTTATTTTTTTAATAGTTCCTTATTTCTTTTCACGTATATCAGGAGCTCCGTGGTCGCTTTCCTTCATAGTGTATGGTGCTATATTCATAGCATGGATTATTTACTATCCAAAGTACTTTATGCATGTAACTAAGAATAGAGTACGGAAGTTAATTGAGGAAGGTGATAATTCAGATATATTTGGGATGCATAGTGTAAACCTAACTGAAGAAGGTGTAGAGCAGATAAGTAATTCAGAAGAATCAAAAGCCTCATGGAGTGCAATAAAGAGAATTGATGAAACTCCAGAGTATACATATATATATATTACTGCTATAAATGCCTATTTAGTTCCAAATAGAGCTTTCGGAGGTATAATAGAGAAAGAAGCCTTCATGCGAATATTAAGAGAAAGAAGCAATTTATCAAAAAAGTAGATAGTAAAAGCAACCGTAAGGTTGCTTTTCTAATTCATTAATGTAAATTCTTTATTTGTAATAGTAAATCTGTCTTTTATACCTGAGGTAACATATATCTTCTTATCATAAGTAACAAATATTGCATCAACTCCAGCTTGGTTTTCTATAAATTTCATACCTTTATCTAAACCTAAGAGCAATACTGAGGTTGAGTTCCCATCACCATCAATAGACTTTTTGGTGATTATAGAAACACTGGCAATATCATTTTCTACTGGGTAACCTGTCATTGGATCCAATATATGGTGATATTTTTTACCATCCTGCTCAAAATATCTTTCGTAAGTCCCAGAAGTAACAATTGTTTCATCTTGCACAGATATTATGCCAAGATACTCACCTCTTTGATTGAATGGGTTTTGTATTCCTATTTTCCAAGGCTTGTCTTCTAAATTGCCTCCTAGCGTAAGTACATTGCCGCCAAGATTAATTATAGCATGCTGTACTCCGTTTTCTTTTAAAATTTTAGCGACCTCATCTGCGGCATAGCCCTTAGCAATAGCACCTAGGTCAACCTGCATATCCTTTTGATCCAATTTTGCAGTAAGCTTGCTGCGATCTAGTTGCAGCTTCCTATAATCTATTAATCTTCTTTTTGATCTAATATATCAGGGGCAGGTACTGCTGCATAATCCGTACCAATATTCCAAAGCTTAACAATGGAACCAACTGTAATATCAAATCTACCATCGGTCAGCTCAGAATAGTACTTTCCTCTCTCTAAAACTTCAAAGGTGTCAGAGCTAAGCTTAACCTCGCTTATGCCTGATGCTTTATTAAGAGCAATTATTTCGCTGGTTTCTGCATTGTTTATTGTCATTTTTGCTTCTATTTGTTTAATTCTATCAAAGGCTTTGTCAATTATAGCTTCATCTTGTTTATCATATAAGGAAATTTCTATAATAGTACCTAACAAAAAGTTTGATTTTGTAATAGGCTTTCCTGTCGTTGTTGAATACTTTGATGTGCTGCATGCTGTAAGTGAAAATACAAATAAGCATACTATAATAAGAGAAACATTTTTTCGTTTGAAAAACATTAAGTAAACCTCCTTGAAGAATCTCGTATAAAATTTATATTTATTATACAAATTATTTTACTATAATACAATTATAATCATTAACTTTCATGATTTTTAAGGTATAATATATACGATTATACTATATATATTGCAGTATCAATTTACATTTATAAAACTTTTTCGTAACATATATTAATAGTGGTAGGTGTTAAATATGAAGTTCAAAAAAGGTGATATTATCATTGTAATCATTTTAATAGCTGCATTAGGGTTTTGGCTATATAATAACTATATAACTAGCAAAAGCAGCGTAGATAATTTGGTTATTGAGATAAATGGGGATGTTTATAAAAGAATACCCATTACTGAACTAAAAACAGAGCAGAGAATACATATAGATATAGACGAAAACAAATATATTGATATTGTAGCCGATGAAGATGGTGCACATATTGAGGATGTCATATGCCCTGACAAGCTTTGTAAAAAAACAGGAGTTATCAATAAGATTGGGCAAACTATAGTCTGCTTACCAAACAAAGTGGTTATTTACTATGAAGGAAAACATATTCAAGATATAGATAATGTTTCCTATTAATTTTAGTTTTGCACAAAACATGTAATTGAGGTGGAAGAATTGAAGAGTACAAAGAAAATGGTTATTTTAAGCTTGTTGATTTCACAGGCATTAGTGCTGCATATAATAGAAAGAACGATTACTCCACCAATTTTTATGCCAGGTGTCAAGCTGGGGTTGGCAAATGTAATATCTTTGTTTACAATTATAATTTTCGGTGGGAAGGAAGCTTTACTGGTTGTGTTCTTAAGAACTCTTCTTGGCTCCTTTTTGGAGGAGGCTTCTCTGCTTTTGCGTATAGTATTGCAGGAGGGGTTTTAAGTACTTTGGTAATGACTTTTATGTATAGATATTGTAAAGGAACATTTAGTATAGTATCTATTAGTGTTGTAGGCTCAGTTTTTCACAATATAGGTCAGATATTGATAGCAAGTATAGTTGTTTCTAATATTAACTTGTTTTTCTATCTACCGACTTTGTTGATAGCGGGGGTTATAATGGGAATATTTATTGGTTTGACAGTACAATACACAATGAAGCCTTTGAGCAATATGTTCAAGATAAATGGGGAGTGAGGCAGCGTCTTATAGCACAGGGTAATGTTTACTCAGACGTTTAATTAAGTATGAAACTACAATTGAAACTAAAAAAGTAAAGGGGATAACAAGATGAGTTTGATTCAATCAATAATATTAGGAATTGTACAGGGCATTACAGAGTTTTTGCCTGTTAGCAGCTCGGGACATTTGGTTCTCATGCAAAAGATTTTGGAATCACTGAGCCTACTTTAATTTTTGATACATGTGTTCATTTAGGAACGCTTATTGCTGTGTTTGCAATATTTAAAGATGATATTATCAGTATATTAAAAAAGCCTTTCCAAAAGCTTACATGGCTTTTAGTAGTAGGTACAATACCTACAGCTATTATCGGGATTTTATTTAAGGATGTATTTGAGCAAATGTTTCTTTTGGTAGTACCTTGGGCTTTGAGTTTTTAATTACAGGTGCAATACTGTTGCTATCAGGTATGATGAAAAGTGGGCGCAAGGGTGTAAAGGAAACTACCTATCTCGATGTAGCATTAATAGGAGTTATGCAAGGAGCTGCTATAATGCCAGCTATCTCAAGATCAGGACTTACAATCTCTGGAGCTTTGTTCCGAGATCTAGATAGAGAATTTGCTGCAAAGTTTTCTTTCCTGCTTTCTATTCCTGCAATACTAGGAGCTTCGGTGTTTCAAGTTAAGGATATTTTAGAAGTAGGCGGGGGCAGTGGAATCAGCACTGGAGCTATGGTCGCAGGCTCTATAGCCGCAGCTTTGGCAGGCTATGTGTCTATAAAATACATGATGCAAATACTTAGAAAGGGCAAAATGAAATACTTTGCTTATTATGTATTTGTATTAGGATCTCTAGTAATAGTTGATCAGTATATCACGCATATATTCTTCTAGAGAAATAACATAAATATTTTTTAAAATCTATGCCCCTTTTATTGAATTTATTATATAATTTAGTTAGTATGAAAAAAATTGCAATAGGAAGGTGCTTTACGAATGAGTGAGTTTTTAGAACTAGTGCCTTATTTGAAGTCGTGGAATACATATGTAGATATATTTATAATTGCACTTATAATATATAAGGTCATGGACCTTATTAAGGAGACAAGGGCAGAACAGCTTATTAAGGGTATTGCAATGCTCATAATTTTTACTAGATTAAGTGAAATGCTAGGTCTTCATACTGTATACTGGCTACTGAAAAACCTTATGACAGTTGGATTTATTGCCATACTGATAATTTTTCAACCTGAGCTTAGAAGAGCTTTAGAGCATTTAGGCAGAGGAAAATTTTTCCCCAAGGGAGAAATGATAAACCAAGAGCTTGATATAATGCTTGATGAAATGAATATAGCAATTGCACAGCTTTCTAAGAGTAAAACCGGTGCAATAATAGTTTTGGAGCAAGACACAGGATTAAATGACCATATAGAAACAGGAATTCAATTAGACTCCAAAGTGACCTCGCAATTGCTTATGAATGTTTTTATCCCAAATACACCATTGCATGATGGCGCGATGATTATTAGAAAGAATAGGATTGTAGCTGCTGGATGCTTCCTGCCTCTTACAGAGAATCAAAACTTAAGCAAGGAGCTGGGAACAAGACATAGAGCAGCTATTGGAGTTACTGAGCTGTCAGATGCAATGGTTATAATTGTATCTGAGGAGACAGGTGTAATTTCTTTTGCTATGAATGGTAAGCTCTCCAGATATCTTGATATTAAATCACTTAAAGAAATAATTAAAAATAACTACAAGATAAAAGAGGAAAAGCTTACCATTCGGACGAAGTGGGGTGCGAAAAATGAGTAAGAAATTAATTGCAAGAGATACTACAATTAAGATTCTCTCTGTAATATTTGCTATATTGCTTTGGTTTTATGTAATCACGGAGCAAAATCCAGTGGTGCCAAAAGAAATAACAATACCAGTAAGAATAACAAATATGGAAGCACTGGATAAATACGAAATGATTCTGCTGGATGACCCAAATTCCTTCTCAATTGACTTGAAGCTTAAGGGTAAAAAGGAGGTTTTGGATACTGTAACTGCAAACAGTATTAATGCTTACGTTGACATTAGTGGGTATAGAAAACAGGGAGAAAACTATGTACCTGTAGTGATAAGTGGCATACCAGATGGTATAAGTATTACTTCAAAACCAAATCAAAGGGTAAAAATTAATCTTGATAAGAAGATTGTTACAGAGCGTATCATTACTACAAAAATCACAGGCAACCCTGTTGCAGGGCTTGCATATATGACACCTGAATTGTTACCATCAGTGGCTATACTGACAGGAGCGGAGTCTCAGATAAACAAGATTGAGACGGTTACAGTTGAAATTGACATTGCAGGAGTTGGTGATAATGTAAATAAAACACTTCCGTTGAGATTATTAGATAAAAATGGCAAAGACGTATCTGGGGTGCAGACTAACCCTGAATTTATAAAGGTAACTGTGCCAATAGCTAATACTAAGAGGGTGCCAATAAATTTAGTATTAGAGGGTATTGCAGGAGAGGGCTATATAATTGCTGAGCAGTCTATGGAACCAAGAGAAATATTAGTTGCAGGAGATCAGAATGTGATTGATAGCTTGACCTCTATAGAGACAGAGATATTAAAAGTAAATGATCTGGTGAAGGATACTGAGCTAGAGGTAAAATTAAATCTACCTCCGGGAGTAAAAATGGTAAATGATAACGAGAAAATCAAGGCTATTTTGGATATTCAAAAAATGGTAACAAAAACCGTTGAAATAAATAAGATTGAGTATAGAAATCTTAGTGCTCACTATAAGCTGGGAGAAGACCCTTCAAGGAATATTGTTGTGAAATATAGAGGTGCAGAGGATATAATAAATCAGGTAGCTCAAAATATTGTACTTTATGTGGACTTAAGGAATTCAAAAGAAGGAGTAGGCTCATATGAAATTTTGTGGGATAAAACCTTAAAGTATGAAATTTTAGAGGTAGTGCCACAGCAAATAACCGTAGATATTAGGAAAAATGAATAATACAAACAATCGAAGGAGTAACATGCAAATAGAAATAAAAAACTTGAAGCTGCCCATAGAAGAAATGGATAGTAAGCAGGAACTTTTACTTCTAAAAAACACTGCTGCAAAAAAACTAAAGCTATCAAGTCAGGACGTGACAGAGCTTGTAATACTAAAGAAATCTATAGATGCACGAAAAAGAGACGACCTGATGTTTATATATTCTGTTGCTATAAGTCTTAAGAACGGTAATAAATTAGAAAGACTGATAAACAACAAAGATATATTTGATTATGACTATAAAGAATATCAACTTGTGCTACCAGGGACTAAAGAGCTTATGGATCGACCGATAATTATAGGCTGCGGCCCTGCTGGCTTATTTGCAGCATTGATTTTAGCAGAGAAGGGATATAGACCTCTTGTATTGGAAAGAGGAAAGGACGTAGATTCTAGGACAAAGGATATAGAACTGTTCTGGAAAAACGGAGATTTTAATGAAGAATCCAACATACAGTTTGGAGAAGGAGGCGCAGGCACCTTTTCTGACGGAAAGCTTACGACTAGGATAAAGGACAACAGATGTGAGCTAGTACTTAGGCGCTTTGTAGAGGCTGGGGCTCCAGAGGAAATACTATATATTAATAAGCCTCACATTGGCACGGATATATTGAAGTTAGTATTAAAAAACCTTAGGCACAAGATTATTGAGCTTGGAGGTGAAGTAAGATTTACGTCCAAGGTAACAGACCTAATTATAGAAAAGGGAAAGAACGTAGGTGTTGTGGTAAATAACTCCGAAAAGATTTACTCCGAGGTCATTATAGCTGCCTTGGGACATAGTGCACGAGATACATATCAAATGTTTTTTGATAAAGGTGTAAATATGGTTCAAAAGCCCTTCTCAATAGGATTAAGAATTGAGCATTTGCAAAGCATGATAGATAAGTCACAATATGGTAGATTTGAAGGACATGCTGCTTTGGGAGCGGCAGACTATATGCTTACCTTTAGAAGCCCAACTACAGGAAGATCAGCCTATAGCTTCTGCATGTGCCCAGGAGGCGTTGTCGTAGCGGCAGCATCAGAAAAGGGTATGCTTGTAACTAATGGCATGAGCGAATATGCTAGAGATAAGAAAAATGCAAACAGTGCATTGGTGGTGTCTGTATCACCAGAGGACTTTGAAGGCAACCACCCTTTAGCAGGTATAGAATATCAAAGAAAATGGGAATCAAAAGCTTACCGCCTCGGAGGCTCAAACTATCATGCACCTGTACAGCTAGTTTATGATTTTTTAGCTGGGACTCAAAGCTATAACCTAGGAGAGATAAGACCAAGCTATACTCCGGGAGTTACACCTGCGGAACTGAATCAATGTCTTCCTGCGTATGTCACAACTACTATAAAGGAAGCATTATCAGACTTTGACAGAAAAATAAGGGGCTTTGCAAGACCAGATGCTCTACTTACAGGCGTTGAGACCAGAACATCTGCACCTGTAAGAATAGTACGGAAAGCAAGCATGGAATCAGAGAACATAGATAATTTATATCCAATAGGAGAGGGCGCAGGCTATGCAGGTGGCATAATAAGCGCGGCGGTAGATGGAATAAAAGCTGCTGAAATAATAATTCTGAAGTATAAACCTATGTAAGGATTAATCTCAAATTACCAATATATATAAAAAATATAAAAAGGTGTGAGGTACAGTATGGAAAGAGGAATACAACTAATACTTAACTCTACCCATGATGCAATGATATCTGTTGATCTAGATGGAATCATAACGGTTTTTAATACTGCAGCAGAGAAGCTTACAGGTATTAAAGATAAGGATGCTATGGGTAGATATGTAGGAGATGTTGTAATGGATACAAGACTTCCCTTTATACTGGAGACTGGAGAGTCTGAGCTGAACAGACAGCAGAATCTAGGTAACATCAAAATTATAACGAACCGAATGCCGGTTAAGGATGACAATGGAAATATGATTGGAGCTATTGCTGTTTTCCGAGATATTACTGAGGTTATTAAGCTGGCGGAAGAGATAACAAACCTAAAAGAAATGCAGAGTATGCTGGAAGCGATATTTAATGCTGCTCAGGATGCCATATCTGTAGTTGACCAAAATGGAGATGGAGTAATGATAAATCCTGCCTATACTCGAATTACTGGACTTGCTGAGAAAGATGTAATCAGACAAGCCTGCAACCGTTGATATAGCAGAGGGTGAAAGTATTCACATAGAAGGTTATAAAGACCAAGCAGCCAGTAAAGGGCGCTCTTATTAAAGGTCGGGCCTGCTCGTAAGGAAGTGCTAGTAAATGCTGCGCCTATTATAGTAGATGGTGAACTACGAGGCAGTGTAGGTGTTCTTCATGATCTTACTGAAATATCAAAGCTCTCACATGAGTTAAAACAAGCTAAGGAAATAATACGAAAGCTTGAAGCGAAGTATACCTTCGATGATATTGTAGGACAATGATCCATTGCTATTGGCTGCTATTGATAAAGCAAGAAATAGCAGCGGCAACTCCTGCCACTGTTCTGTTAAGAGGAGAAAGTGGTACAGGAAAAGAGATATTTGCCCATTCTATACACAATGCAAGCGAGCGAAAATATAGGCAGTTTGTACGTGTAAATTGTGGAGCAATATCTGAATCTTTGATGGAATCAGAGCTATTTGGCTATGAAGAGGGAGCCTTTACAGGAGCAAAAAAGGGAGGCAAAAAGGGTCTATTTGAAGAAGCCAACGGAGGAACAATATTTCTTAGATGAGATTGCAGAGATACCACCTAGTACTCAGGTCAAGCTTTTAAGGGTACTTCAGGAACGTGAAATTGTAAGAGTAGGTGGCACTAAAGCCAAAAACATAGACGTAAGAGTTATTACAGCTACCAATATTGATTTAGAAGAGGAAATAAAAAATGGCAGGTTCAGAAAGGATTTATACTATAGATTAAATGTATATCCTATAAAACTGCCTTCTTTGAGAGCTAGGAAGGGCGACATTTATGAGCTTACTATATTCTTTATTAAAAAGTTAAATCAGCAGTATGGCAGAAATATACAAGATATTGATTCGAAAGCTATGCAAGAGCTAGAGGAACATGATTGGCCAGGCAATGTAAGAGAATTGGAAAATGCTATAGGACGTGCCATAATTAATATGAAGTTAAGTGAAACAGTAATAAGGGAATCTCATTTGCCATTTTTTGAAAGACAAACAGAAAAGAGTGTGTCTTATAGAGAAGAGCCAGAAGTCAATTCAGATGTCTCAATGGATCTACAGACTGCAGTTGAGGCAGCAGAGAAAAAGTGTATTTTACGAGTGCTGGAGAAATGTGGAGGGAACAAGACAAATACAGCAAAAACCCTAGATATATCCCTTCGAAGCTTATATTATAAACTGCAAAGATACGAGATAGAATAAAATGCAAAAACTTGCAAAATACTATGCGTTTGCAAGATTTTGCGTGCAAGTAAATGCATTGCATAAATAATTGTTGTTATGCTATTACTAAATGATAATATAAAAAATATGTAAACAAGCTTTTTTTATGTCGAAGCTTGTTTTTATAGCGTTTTAGAACATTAACAAAACAATTGTTAATATTTTAAAATTATTTAGTTGTGGCATGACAATTGCATATATAAGAATATAAATAATACATTAGTAAATATTAAGGAGTGGTATCTAGATGCATAGGGAAAACCTATTGGTAATCAATCCAGGCTCTACATCAACAAAGGTTGCAATATTCAGAAATGGTGAAAGTATAGCTCAAAAGAGTTTAAGTCATACAACTGAAGAATTGTCAAAATTTAAAAGAGTCACAGATCAATTCGAGTATAGAGAACAAATGATATTGGATTGGTTGAAGGAAGAGAACATGTCTATTAGAAAGCCTTGTAGCAGTGGTAGGCTAGAGGTGGTCTTTTAAAGCCTATGCCAGTGGCACATATAAGGTTACCGATGTTATGATTGAAGATTTAAGAATTGGAGTGCAAGGATGAACATGCATCCAATCTTGGCGGTATAATAGCAAAAGGTATAGCAGATAGTCAAGGAATTCCCTCCTTTATAGTTGATCCCGTTGCAGTAGATGAATTTGATGATATAGCTAGGATTTCAGGTTTGCCTGAGCTTCCCAGAAAGTCCTTGGTACATGCATTAAATATAAAGGCTGTTGGTAGAAGAGCAGCAAAGGATATGGGCAAAAGCTTAAAAGATGTTAATTTTATAGTAGCTCATATGGGTGGAGGCATTTCAATTGCACCAGTAGAAAAGGGTAGAATAATTGATGTAAATAATGCAAATGACGGAGGCCCTTTCTCTCCAGAGAGAGCTGGCACTCTACCGGTAGGCGAAATAGTGAAGCTTTGTTACTCAGGAAAGTATACAGCAAGCTGAAATGAAGAAAAAAACTGTTGGCAATGCTGGCTTTGTAGGCTATCTTGGAACTAACGATGCGAGAGATGTAATAAAAATGATTGATAGTGGAGATAAAGAAGCTGAATTAATATTTGATGCTATGGCATATCAAATTGCTAAGGAAATTGGCGCAATGGCAACAGTATTAAAGGGCAAGGTTGATGCAATTGTTTTAACAGGCGGTCTTGCATATTCAGAGCTTTTGTGTGAGAGAATATCAAAGAGAGTGCAATTCATAGCACCTGTAAAGGTATATGCAGGAGAAGATGAAATGCTAGCTCTGGCCGAAGGTGCAGAAAGAGTACTAAATGGTGAAGAGAAAGCTAAAATATATGAGGATGAGGTGAAATAACATGATAGCAGCTTTTGAACAAATTATAAGACAGCAAAGGAAAAAGGCCCAAAGAAAATTGCGGTTGCAGTAGCACAAGATATTGAGGTATTAAGTGCAATAAACAGTGCAAAGGATTTAGGAATTGCAGATGCAATATTGGTTGGTGATGAGAATGAGATAGTTAAAGCAGCAGGAAAATGTGGAGTAGAGCTTGCAAAGTTTGAAATTATTACATGTATCTGATAAGGATGAAGCTTGCGTACAGCAGTTGAACTGGTATCCTCAGGCAAAGCTCATCTACTGATGAAGGGCATGGTTGATACTGCAGTAATATTAAAGGCAGTATTGGATGAAAAAATAGGTCTAAGAACTGGAAATGTATTATCCCATGTAGCAGTGTTTGATGTAAGCGGATATGATAGATTATTTTATGTAACAGATGCGGCTATGAACTTAGCACCAGATGTTGATGCAAAAGAAGCAGATAATAGAAAATGCAGTCCAGGTAGCACATGCTTTGGGCAACGAAAATCCAAAGGTAGCAGTACTTGCCGCAGTTGAGAAGGTAAATCCCAAAATGCAGGCAACTGTAGATGCAGCTGAATTGGTAGCCATGAATGAGAAAGGAGAGCTAAAGGGCTGTACTGTTGCAGGACCTTTTGCTCTTGACAATGCAATATCTGTAGAAGCAGCAAAGCATAAGGGTATGGATCATCCAGTTGCAGGACATGCAGATATATTGTTGGTACCAACTATAGAAGCAGGAAATATGCTTTACAAATCAATGGTATTCTTTGCAAGAGCAAAAATGCAGGTATAATAGTCGGCGCAAAGGCTCCTGTGGTACTAACCTCAAGAGCGGATTCTGATGAAGCAAAGTTAAATTCAATTGCCATAGGAGTATTAATGGCAAGTAAATAATATCATTAGGAGGAGATAACATGCAGGAAGTATTATAGATTATTAATCATAAATCCAGGTTCAACATCAACAAAGATTGCTATATTTGACAATGAAAAGCCAGTATTGGAGACAACCTTAAGACATTCCAACGAAGAATTAGCACCATTATAAAACTATAACAGATCAATTTGAATTCAGAAAAAATGTTATATTAGATACATTAAATGACAAATGGTATAAACATTACGAAACTAAGTGCAGTAGTAGGAAGAGGCGGACTTTTAAGACCAATGGAAGGCGGAACTTACAAAGTTAATGAAGCAATGCTAAAGGACTTAAAAGTGGGAGTTATGGGACAGCATGCTTCAAACCTAGGTGGCATTAATTGCAAATGAAATAGCACATCAGTTAAATATCCCATCATTTATAGTTGACCCAGTAGTTGTTGATGAAATGGATGAAATAGCAAGAATATCAGGTATGCCTGAAATAAAAAGAATAAGTATATTCCATGCATTAAACCAAAAAGCAGTAGCAAGAAGAGCTGCAAAGGATTTAGGAAAGACTTATGAAGAGCTTAACTTAATTAGTAGCCCATATGGGTGGAGGAATATCTGTAGGTGCGCATAAAAATGGAAGAGTAATTGATGTAAATAATGCACTTAGATGGAGAAGGTCCATTCTCACCAGAAAGAACAGGAACCTTCCTGTTGGAGATTTGATAAAACTTTGCTATTCAGGCAAGTATACAATAGATGAAATGAAGAAGAAAATTGTACGGTAAGGGTGGCTTAGTTGCTTATCTTGGAACAAATGATGGCAGAGAAGTTGAAAAAATGATTGAAGCAGGTGATAAGAAAGCAGAACTTATATTATGAAGCAATGGCATATCAGGTTGCAAAGGAAATAGGTGCCTGCGCCGCAGTGCTTGAAGGCAAGGTAGATGCAATATGTTTAACAGGAGGATTGCTTACGATAAGATGCTGGTTAGACTGGATAAAAGAAAGAGTTGAGTTTATAGGGGATGTAAGAGTTTATCCAGGAGAAGATGAAATGATAGCTTTGGCTGAAGGTGGACTTAGAGTACTTAGGGGAGAAGAGCAAGCCAAAGAATACAAATAGAATATGACTAGCGAAGATAGGTTTGATTTATGTTTAATGAAAAAAGATTAGGATAATTACTGGACATTATGGTAGTGGAAAAACTGAATTTGCAGTTAACTATACCTTTAGGACTTAGCAGCACAGGAAAAAACTGCAATTGTAGACCTGGACATAGTAAATCCATATTTCCGATCTAGAGAAATGGAACCCTTCTTTGAAGAAAAAGGTATAAGAGTAATATCCTCATCAATGAAAGGCTTATCAGGTGATATACCTGCTTTGTCTCCTGAAATATTTACAGTTTTTCAAGATAAGTCTTATCAAGCAGTGTATTGATGTTGGTGGAGATAAGGTGGAGCAAGAGCATTAGGAAGATATCATGAATACTTAGACATTGAGCCTTATGAAATGTTATTTGTACTAAATGCCAATCGAAGCATGACACAATGATTTAGATGGTGCCATAAATTACATCAGAGCAATTGAAGCAGGTTCAAGACAAAAGGTTACAGCATTAGTCAACAATACACATCTATGTGGAGAAACCACTATAGAGGAAATTATGAAAGGGCAAGCATTATGTGAGAAAGTATCAGATGCTCTAGGACTACCAATAAAATATATTGTAGTTCAAAAGGATTTGGTATCAAGCTTACCTAAAAGATCTTAAGGGAGAAGTTTTCCCCATAGATATATACATGAAAAAGCCTTGGGAGTAAGATTTATATATAAAAATAAAGGAGGTTAAAAAATGGCAGGAAGAGTAACTTTTGATGAAGACAGATGTAAAGGCTGTGAACTTTGCACAACAGTATGTCCAGTAAAGATAGTTATAATGGACACAGAAAGAATCAATGTAAAAGGCTATCATCCAGCAACAGTTAAGGAAATGGAAAAATGTATAGGATGTGCGTTCATGTGCAAAAATATGTCCAGATGTAGTTATAAAAGTAGAAAAATATATAAACAATTAAAATTTATTAGGGAGGTTTAACTAATGGCAAAGGAATTATGGAAGGGTAATGAAGCTATAGCAGAAGCAGCTATAAAAGCTGGCTGTAGATATTTCTTCGGTTATCCAATAACACCACAAAATGAAATACCTGAATATATGTCAATAAGATTGCCACAAGATAGGTGGATGTTTTCTTACAAGCAGAATCTGAAGTTGCTGCTATAAATATGGTATATGGAGCAGCAGGTACAGGAGCAAGAGTTATGACATCCTCATCCAGCCCAGGAATAAGCTTGAAAGCAAGAAGGTATATCCTATATCGCAGGAGCAGAGCTTCCATGCGTTATAGTTAATATAGTAAGAGGTGGCCCAGGTCTTGGTGGTATACAGCCTGCACAATCAGACTATTTCCAAGCAACAAAAGGCGGAGGACATGGAGATTACAGACTTGTAGTACTTGCTCCAAGCTCAGTACAAGAAGCAGTTGATTTGACTCAAGAAGCTTTTGATATAGCAGATCAATATAGAATTCCAGTTATGATAATGGGAGATGGTATGATTGGTCAAATGATGGAACCAGTAGAATTTAAGCCAATAGAAAAGAGAAACTCTTCCAGAGAAAGACTTGGGCTACAGTTGGAACAAAGGGAAGAGAAAACCAAATGTAATAAATTCACTTTTCATAGATCCAGCAAGAATGTGAAAATCATAATATAAGATTATTTAAGAAATATGACGAAATAGACGAAAATGAAACAAGAGTAGAAAACTACAATATTGAAGATGCAGAAATAGTATTCGTTGCATATGGAACAACATCAAGAATAGTAAAAAATGCTATAAATACACTTGAAAAGGAAGGCATAAAGGCTGGTCTGATAAGACCTATTACACTATGGCCATTCCCAACAGAAGCTATAGAAGCTGCTGCAATAAGCAAGTGTAAAAGCTTTCTTATCAGTAGAAATGAGTATGGGACAAATGGTAGAAGATGTTAGACTTGCTGTCAAATGGAAGAAACCAGTACATTCTATGGAAGAACAGGTGGAATGATTCCTACACCAAAAGCTATTGTTGAGCAAGCTAAGAAGATATTAGGGGGTGCAAAATAATGGCAGTAGTATTTGAAAAAACAAAAGGATTAACAGATAAGCTATTCCATTACTGTCCAGGATGTACTCATGGTATAATCCACAGATTTGTAGCAGAAGTATTAGAAGAACTAGATTTACTAGATAGATACAATAGGGGTTGCTCCTGTTGGATGTGCAGTTTTTGCATATGATTATTTTAACTGTGATATGCAGGAAGCAGCACATGGAAGAGCTCCAGCTGTTGCAACAGGAATAAAGAGAGTACACCAGAGAATGCAGTATTTCACATATCAAGGAGATGGAGACTTAGCTTCAATAGGTGCAGCTGAAATAGTTCATGCAGCAATGAGAGGCGAAAAGTTCACTACAATATTTGTAAACAATGCAATATATGGTATGACAGGTGGACAAATGGCTCCAACAACACTAATTGGACAAAAAGCAACTACAGCTCCATATGGAAGAGATGAAAACCATGCAGGTATGCCTTTAAGAGTAAGTGAAATGCTTGCAACTATTCCAAAGGCAGTATTTGTAGAAAGAGTATCAGTACATGATGTTAAGCATATTAATCAAGCTAAAAAGGCAATAAAGAAGGCTTTCCAAACACAAATGGAAGGCAAAGGCTTTACATTAGTTGAAGTATTATCAACTTGCCCAACAAACTGGGGAAAGACTCCTATTGAGTCATTGAAATGGCTTGAAGAAAATATGATACCATACTATCCCATTGGGTAACTTAAGAAACACCAGAGGAGGTGAAATAAATGACACATGAAATTATAATGGCAGGCTTTGGTGGACAAGGTGTAATGGCTATGGGAAAATACTTGCTGAAGCAGCAATGAAAGAAGGCAAGAATGTGTCTTGGTTACCATCCTATGGTCCAGAAATGCGTGGAGGTACAGCTAACTGTAACGTTATAGTATCAGATGAACCAGTTGGTGCTCCAGTAGTTACAGAAGCTACAGCAGCTATTAGTAATGAACAGACCTTCACTAGATAAGTTTGAAGGAGACGTAATTCCTGGTGGAGCTCTTATCATCAACAGCTCATTGATAGATAAGAAAGCTACAAGAGATGATATAAAGGTTTACTATGTTCCTGCAAATGATATTGCAAATGAACTGGGAACAGGCAAAATTGCAAACATGGTAATGCTGGGCGCGTATCTTGAAGCTTCAGGTGCTGCAAAGCAAGACACAATCATGGAAATAATCACTGAAATATTCGCTGGTAAAAAAGCAAGCGTAATTCCACTAAATAAGGAAGCTCTAGTTAGAGGAGCAGCCTGCATAAAATAATAACTAAATAATATATGAAACACAGACCATTCTAAATGGGCACGGCACTAATCCCGCCATATGTCTATTCTCCAAATTTAGAATGGTCTTTTTTTTATGGTTTTTGGAGAAGGTAAAATTTGTGATATAGTAAAGATATGTTTTGTTTGTAAAAAAATATATAATTATGAGGTATATAATGAATAGCAGATTTTTAAAATTTCTTATTGCAACAAAATCTCAAACCTTTGTATCAACATTATATAATTTTGGATTTATGATAATATTTTATCAATTAACTAACAATCTTGTTTTATCAAGTGCAATTTCTGCAATTACAATAGTTGTAACTAAACTAATAACTATTATAATTGTTCCAAAGATGAAATATAAAAATCAAATAAAAATATCATCAATATCAAATTTAGCATTAGCTGTTATTAGTTTTCTATCAATACCTTTCTATATTATATTTAAGGAAGCTGTAATATTTTATTTTATTTTAAAAATTATCATTTCATCTCTGGAAGAAATAGATAATTCTTTTCAATATTCAGTCATCCCTTGCTTGGTTGGTAAAGATTATTTATATAAGGCAAATAGTTTGAACGGAATGGTTCTTAATATAAGTTCGATAATTGCACCTTTACTTAGCTATATATTCTACCAGTATTCAAATTTTAGTTATTTCCTATTTATTTATGGAATAATAAATTTATTTAGCGGACTAATTTTATCAAAGATAGAGTTTAAGAATGAACAAGAGTCAAAAATTAATGAAAATGAAAAGCTCAGTATACTAAATGAATGGGGTAAAACAATTAAGATTATATCAAGTAATCCAGATATTGTATTTTGTATATCGATAGCTGTATGTATAAACCTTATATTTGGTGGACTTAATGGCCCGATACTGTTAAGTATGGGAGAAATATCTTCAAATAAAGTATTTGGACAAACTATAATAAAAACTCTTCTTTCATTAGGTTCATTTATAGGAATTTTTGGAGTTTATAATCTTAAAGTTAAGGAACATTATATACAATATTTAAAAGTATCTATAATAGGGTTAATAATTGTTCTTGCTATTCTTGGATTTAGTACAAATGCATTAATTATATATGGCAGTTTTTTTGTACTATCAATATTCATTATGTTTGTAATGAATTCAACAGGAACAAAACTCCAGCTGAGTACGCCTAAAGAAGAACTTACTTCTGTATATACGTTTAATATTTCATTATTGTCAATAGTAGTGCCTTTATCATATCTAATTTCGGGATGTATACTTCAATATAGGGGAAGAAGGGATTTCTTCATCTTTAGTATTGCTTTGTTGCTTATTACAGTAGGTTTTAACATTTTATTAATAAAGTATTATAATAGAAGAACTAATACAAAAGGCTTTTCATGGAAAGCTTAATTTATATATGACAAATATTACATTATATTGTATTATATATAAGTGAAAGTCATTTTTTTAACCTTTATATATGCTTTGACAAATAGGCGATTACGCTTAATAGGGGGCAAATATGCAATTAGACTATGCACTTGTAAAATTTAACGATATAAAAATTGCATCACGAGAAGGAGCTAAGCTTAGAGGGTACTTTGCAAATAAATATAGAGAGTATGAGCTGATGCATAACCACATAGGGGATAATTATATATATACTTATCCAAAGGTTCAATATAAAGTAATAAAAAATTGTCCGATAATATGCGGTATAGAAAATGGAGCAGTATATGTAATTAAGTCAGCAATAGAAACGGATGAAATAAAAATAAATGACCAAAAATATGAAGCTTATGAAAAGACAATAGAACACAAAAAGGTTATATTTGAAATTTGTGATGATTATGTAGAATATGAGTTTTTAACACCTTGGATAGCACTTAATCAAAAGAATATTGATACATATAGGGGTGCAAGCCAAATCGAACGAGAAGATTTATTAAATAAAATACTAATAGGAAATATAATATCTCTATCTAAAGGCTTAGAATATACTGTATCTGATACAATACATACATGGCTAGACATAGAGGAAACAGTAGTAAATTTTAAGAACATTGAAATGACAGCATTTAAAGGGCATTTCAGAACAAACTTTATAATCCCAGACTATTTAGGAATAGGTAAGTCTGTATCAAGAGGATTTGGAACTATAATAAAAGTAAAATAGTTTGTTGTTGAAAAATTATTGAGATTTTGAAGATGATACCTCGTAAAGCATTGGAATGCAAAGGCTAGAAGTATATGTTGATAAGGGAAAAAGGATCAAAAGCATGAGTTTTTTGAGGATATTTGAGCAAAAAAGTTTAATTCTAAGGCTTGCAAAAAATCTAAAGAATGTTGATATATCAATGTATAGCAGGATTTTACGAGCTTAAATGATACTTCCATTAAAACAAGGATTGAAACATTCATGGGGTTTATCGGGTTTCAAAATAATTCATAGCTTAAATGATACTTCCATTAAAACAAGGATTGAAACTTAATAAACCAACAATATCGTCATTTTGAATAGTATCTGTTTAAATGATACTTCCATTAAAACAAGGATTGAAACTTTTCGTCATTTCCGGTAACATTGTACATTTTACCAGTTCTGTTTAAATGATACTTCCATTAAAACAAGGATTGAAACAAATCCTTTCGCTCACCGCTAGGCAGAAGGGATTGTTCCAGTTTAAATGATACTTCCATTAAAACAAGGATTGAAACAAAAAAACAGAACCTTTGACCTTATGCCTATCCTCTATGTTTAAATGATACTTCCATTAAAACAAGGAATAATAAGGTGTCAGACCTAACAGGTAGACAGTTATAGAAATATATAATAAGAATAACTGTACAACTGACGAGTCTGACACCTTTTATGTTTTTGCAGTCAATAGACTATAAATGTCTTTTGGCTGTTTTTTGTCACTATAAATATTCTATTCAATATTTTTAGCTTGTAAAAATATCTAGATAAAGAAGGTTAGTCGTAATATGTTAATAATGTATTATTTTATATAGAAATTGTAAAAAAGTTCTGCTATAATAAAATATGGCAAATGATATAATTAGAAGGCGAGGAAAATATATGAAGTTATTTGTAAATGATATAAAGGTATTAACAGAGGGTCAACTGCTAAGAAAATCAATACTTAAAATGTTTCCTAATATGAACAAGGATGAAGCTATATTAGAATATGCCAATTTAGCTGATCGCAGCCCTGAGTCTGTAGCTAGATATAGCCGTAGCAGGATTATAGACTCAAAATCCTTCAAATTGAAGGCATATTTCTTATCAGGTGCAGAATTTCCAAATAAAGAAGAACAAATAACTGAATATATTGAAAGCATTTATACTGAAATAAATGAATATAATAGCGAAGAAGATATTAAAATTTTTGATAAGCTACGTGATATTTGCATAAAAAATAATTATAATAAGCAATTAGCAAGACTATATTGGTGCATAGGTAAGTATTACAATACAATCAATAAGTCTAGTATTTCGGTAGAATACTATAAGCTAGCAATAAATATGTATGACAATATACAGGATGTGAAAAATAAGGTATTGGTAGAAATGGAATTGGGTTCAATATATGTATTTATAGGAGAATACAAAAAAGTCATAGACATCTATGAAACGATACTTGTTAATGAATATAGCTGTCGTTTACTAGAACAGAAGGATTTTTTCTCTATACATTATAAAATGGGAATTGCATTAGCAGAAATTGGTGAGAACAGCAAAGCAAGGAGAATTTTTGAGAAGTCTTTGATTTATACAAATGAAAATATCTTAAAAGGAAAAGTATTAAAGAGTATTGGTATATCATATATGGAGCAGAAGCAGTATAAGAAGGCTCTTGATTATTATAATCGAGCGTTAGAATGTTATGATATATCAGACTTTAGGAATATAAGCGTAGTCAAAAATAATATTGCAATGCTTTACCTTGCACAAGGGAAGCTAGATGATGCTTTAGATAATATAAAAATAGCTATGGATATGTTGAATGATGATAAAGAGTTAGGATTAATGTATAATTATTTAGATACTTATACATTAATTATGATAGAACGTGGAGAACCAATGGAAGCTTTTGAGCTTTTATTGGATTTAACAGAATACATATCTGATTATATAAGATATAAGAAAAGCATATTACAGGGAATAAAGACGATATTAAATTATGGCATAGATTATAAGAATAATGATATATTATTGAGGATAGAAAATGTTATCATGCAATTAGTTGATAAAAATGAAAGCAACGAGGATTTTATCTTGCATTTAAATGCGTATTTGGGAAAAATACTCTATTATTATAACAAAAATAAGGAGGCATAGTATGAAGAAGATATTAGTAATATTAATTTGCCTAGGAATATTGATGGGTAGCACCCTCACCGTATTTGCAGGTAATGAGCATGACCCATATGACATAATAATAATAACACATAATATGTAGAAAAGTAAGCAAGTAAAGTATAATGCGACTTAGTATTCACAAGTGCCAGGCGCCGAACATACGAACATATATTAATTGTGGTTAAAGCGATAATTCCATTAAAACAAGGAAAATTATGAGTTTTTAACACCTTGGATAGCACTTAATCAAAAGAATATTGATACATATAGAGGTGCAAGACATAGAGGAAACAGTAGTGAAATTTAAAAACATAGAAATGACATCATTTAAAGGGCATTTCAGAACAAACTTTATAATCCCAGACTATTTAGGAATAGGTAAGTCTGTATCAAGATGATTTGGAACTATAATAAAAGTAAAATAGTTTGTTGTTGAAAAATTATTGAGATTTTAAAGATGATACCTCGTAAAGCATTGGAATGCAAAGGCTAGAAGCATGTGTTGACAAGGGAAAAAGGAGTAAAAACATGAGTTTTTTGAGGATTTTGAGCAAAAAGTTTAATTCTAAGGCTTGCAAAAATTCTAAAGAATATAGATATACCAATGTATAGATGGATTTTACGAATTAAAGTGATACTTCCATTAAAACAAGGATTGAAACAGAATGAGATAATACTCTTTGAAAACGAATCTTTTTATTAAAGTGATACTTCCATTAAAACAAGGATTGAAACACCGCAACCCACGCCAAACCCCTAACCTTTTTATCTACAATTAAAGTGATACTTCCATTAAAACAAGGATTGAAACTGTCCCGCTTCCCTCCGTTCGGAATATGGTACATTATTAAAGTGATACTTCCATTAAAACAAGGATTGAAACTCGTTTCTGTGAGAGTTAATTTCATCAATCTTCTTTTGTTTAAATGATACATCCATTAAAACAAGGATTGAAACACAGCTTCTAACTGTATTACTTCTGATGGATTTTTCCATTAAAACAAGTAAAAAGAATCTACAAAGAAACAATCAATAGACAATAAATGTCTATTGATTGTTTCTTTGTCACTTTAAAATTCATTTTCATGTAAATAATTAGAGTAATATGTAAATATAGAGAAGGATTTTAAAATATGGGAATAGAAATGTAATGTTATTACTTATTATGGAGATGAAACCAAAATAGTAAATAAGAAAGGAAGACTAATATGTGTAATAATTCTATAGAAGATGAAAAAGAAGTTTTTGCTAAAATTTATGAAAACTATAAATACCTAAGTGAGATGATTGTGGATGTAATGGAAATATCATCAATTCATGGTGGAATAACAGGAGATTATAGAGAACAGACGTGGATTAAACTGTTTAGAAGCATTATTCCCAAGAAGTTTTCTTTAGCTCAAGGAGTAATGATTATTGATTCCTATGGTCATGTTTCAAAAGAAGTTGATATAGCAGTATATGATGAACAGTATACACCATACGTATTTCAGTATGATAATTTAAAATTTATACCTATTGAAGCAGTAGCAGTAGTTATAGAGTGTAAAAGCAAAAGCTTAAAGCCAGAACCGTTAAAAGATTGGGTTAAAGCAATTCAGACTTTAGAGCCTAGATGCTGTGGTATAGCAAGAATGGTAAATGGCTATTTCAGTGGATTTACTAATAAATCACAAACAAAGACAAGACCTATTAGAATATTGGCTAATATTTGTACAGAGAAAGATAGCACTAGTATTGATCATTATTATGATTATTTTGATTTTATCATTAAGGAAGAATCAGAAAGTAATAATAAAAAAAATGTATTTAAATTATTAGTACCTAAGGAAGAAAATTCTCTTGCTTGGTGGGGGAAAGAACTAAATTGCATAAAGGAAACAAAAGAGTTTGATAAAAGTGTTGAAGGAAACAAACCTTTAAAATTATTTTATATAAAAGAAAAGGATAAAGAAAAAGAAGAAGAAAAAAAAGAAGAATATAAAAAATTATGCGAAAAAGTGTGCGAGGATTGTTCTAAAAAGTGCTTTGATAATAACCTAAATTTTGATAAAAAATTAAAAGATTTACATATCACGCATAACCCTTTACTTTCACTAAATTTCCAACTAAATCAGCTTTTAATGCTAATAAACAATCCAATGCTATTTCCGCATTACGCTTATGCAAACTATTTCAATAATATTATTAAAGATTTACCAGAAGAAGACAAAAACTCAAATCAAGATTAATACCAATGGGAGGTAAAAGCATGTCCGCATATGTATATATAGATATATCACAAAAACAAGAATTCATCTACAAAAACAGTGAATTAAAGCAAAACTTGTATAACTCCTTCATCATAAAAGCTGTTACAGAGAGATTGACAGAAGAAGGAGAAAGTCTTGATCATGAAGTCCAAGAATTTCTAAATGAGAATGATATTGTATATTTACAAAAATATCTGGAAGAAAAATTCAAAGATAAATTCTGCTTTGAATTTTGCGGTGGAGGCAACAGTATAATTCGCTTTAATGAAGATAATGATGCAGTAAGCTTTATAAAGGGTTACTCCTTTAAAGTATTAGATAAATATCCTGATTTAGAGCTGTATATCAGTATAATGGATAGTAAAGACATAGAAAAGGAAAAATACAGTGAAGAAGAAATCAGAAAAAAATTAGAAAATAAGAAAATAGATGAGCTAAAGGACAAACGACAAGCACGTTATAGAAGATATACTTATGGCATAGAGGAAATTGACAAAAGCGGAAACATACAATATTTAGACACTAAAAATAAAAATAAATCTGAAAAACCTAATGCTGAAAATAACCCTATAAAATCAGCAAGAAAATATATTTTTTCCAAATTTAAAGCTCCACTAACTGCTCCTAATATAAAGCTTACTCCAGAATTAGAGGATTATAAAAAAACAGATGAAGGAAAAAGCTATATCGGAGTTGTTTCAATAGATGGCAATAAAATGGGAGAAATGAGACATAAAATTAAAGACTTTGAGGAACTAAGAAACTTTAGTAAGGCGATAGAGTGTATATATCAAGAATCCATTGCAAAAGCAATGAACGAATATGCATATAAGTTGGAGGAAGAAGAGCTTCTGGTTACACCGATACTTCAAGCTGGTGATGATATATGCCTTATATTTGAAGCGGAAAATGCTATAGAAATTGCTGAGAATATCATAGAAAATATAAAAATAATTTCAGAGAGAAAGGAATATGACTTCATAAGAAACTATATGAAGCCTGATGATTTGAAATACCTAACAGCATGTGGTGGAGTTGCAATTGCAAGACAAAGTTATCCTTTCTTTGAGTTGGTAAAAATTGCAGAACGTCTATGCCATGAAGCAAAGGAAGCAATATATTCTACAAAAGCAGAAAGTGGCTCATTCATAAACTGGGAAATAGTACAAAGCCAAGTAGCAGCACAATATGAATATGAGGAATATGTTAAAAACGGTGGCTTAAAAGAGGAGTATCATATAAAGCCATTGAGAATAGACCAAGAGGAGCCAATACAAGACGGAGTGTTTAGCTATGAAGCCTTTAACAGTATGGTTGGAAAAATAAAAGATAAAGTAGAAAATAATAAAGAAATAAGCAGTTCATTTTTAGAAGGCTTGAAAAAGTGTATATATGGTGGAAAAGAGCAGTATGAACAGTATTTGAAAACGGATAAGGAAAGTGGACCAGAGCTTATCGAGGAAATCGATAAGATATTTGATAGTAATCTTGATAAATACATGCTTTATAAGGTTGAAGATAAAAAATTCATATATATAATAAATGATGTGCTGGAAGCATTACCTTTTATGAAAAAGCCTGGGGGTGGGAAAAATGAGTAAGTATAAAGAATATCAAATAGAAATAGAAATCTGCTCAGAAGCAATACTCACAAGTGGTGAAAAGGAGAGAAACACAGTACAAACAAAGGCTCAGACTGACCCCTATGGCTTTGTATATTTTCACTCAAAAACCCTAAAGGGACAGCTAAAGAAGCAAGCTTTTTGGCTGTTGGACAAGTACATAAATATTGACAAAGACAAAGCCCAAAGCTTTTACCAATCAATAGTAACTTTGTTTGGAACTAATGCAGACGAAACAAGAAGGCTAGAAAGAAAATATAATGAAGAAGTAATAAAGCTTAATAAAGACTCGCAAAATCCAGGCATTATGAGGCTAAGCAATCTGGAACTGGATAAGGAGCTTAGGGACTATTTTATAGGTTTTTATAAAGATGAGAAAGGGGAAAATGAATATTACAGGATATCTCCCCATGACCTTATAGAAGCACAAACACACATACGTACAGAAATTCAAATAAAAGATGGCGTAGTGAAAAATCACATGTTTAATACCTTTCACACAGTAAGAGAAGGACTTGTATTTTATTCAACATTAACTTTTGATGAAACAGAAAATAAAATAACAGATAAAGTAACAGAGGATTTAGCCTGTATTGTATATTCTTTGCGAAGAATAGGTGCAGGAATACATAGAGGACGAGGAGAAGTTACAGCACGACTTTTACAAGGGGAAGAAAAGAAACCATACTATGATATAAAAGTTAAAGAAGGTGAATAAAATGTGTAAATATATGATTATAGATATAAATAACATAGAGCCTTTAAAAATAGGAGCAAAAGGATATCAAAGCAAATTTGAAGAGCCTTGTAAGGATTATATACCAGGCTCTACAATACGTGGAGCAATAATTGGTCAGCTGATAAGATTAGGCAAGTTTGAAGATGCAGAGAAGCTTATTTTGCTATCTATGGAATGTTATAATGCATATCCATGTGTAGAGAATAAGCTATATATTCCAACACCCTTGCATTTGAGAATGGACAAGCATGAGTGGAGGAAAGCAAAGTATAGCGAAAAAGGAACACTAGAGCTAGAGGACTTGCTAAAAAACAATGAAGCTGATAAGGAGAAAGACAAAAATCATCTTGCATACGGCTATATAACCCTAGATGAAGATAAAGAATCTTTAAGAGGTATCAAGGTAGAAAAGGAATACAGACTGCACCACTCAACCATTAAAGCAAAAGAAGATAAGGATAGGGAAAACCTTTTTAGATATCAAGCTATCTCGGCAGGACAAAGCTTTAGAACTATTATAAAGTACAAAAAAAAGCTGGACAAAAGAATAAAAGAATTATTTAGTAAACCTTCTGAAATCTATCTTGGTGGTTCAAAGGGTTCTGGCTATGGAAGAAGCAAAATAAGTGTATTGAAATCCTATGATAGCTATAAGGAAGCAAAAGAAAAATTAGGTATAAACTTTACTACTGAAAAAAATACTAAAGAGTTAGTAATTACATGCCTGTCTGATTGCCTTTTCAGAAATGAGCATGGTCAGCCTTGCAACCATATTCCAGTAGAAGAACTGGCAAGACTTGGAGATATTAAAGGCAAGATAGAGCTTACAAAGCAATTTGTACAAGCAGGACAAACAGAAGGATATAATACCAAATGGAATGCCAGATATCCCAAGGAAGCTACTGTAAAAGCAGGCTCGGTGCTGAAGTACCAGCTGGAAGACAATTTAACAGAAGCTATGCTGGATAAATTAGAGCAAAACCTAATAGGTGGTCGTATACAAGATGGATATGGCTGGATAGGTGTTAACATCGATTTTCCTGCACAAATCTATATAGAACCTAAAAAGAATGAAAAGGAGCATGAATCAATAAGTAGGGAAGAATTTATGAATAAAATCAATAATTCAAATAAGCTAAGTAAGTCATATAATGTAATTTTAGGAGGACTAAGTGCTGCAAGAGAACGTTGGCTATCAATGCTTTGTGATAAACTATCAGATTACTCCAATAATGATGAAAAGTACAAATTGATAATATCTGAAAGCTTCAATAACAGTCAGATAAAAAACTTAGAGGATATGCTATATAAGTTGCAATAAAGACCTTACAATTGAACACACAATCTATCAATCACTGTCTCAGGTACCTTGATAATTGAATCAATGAAGCTGCGAACCTCTTTTGGATTTCCTTTACAGAATCATAGAATATATTGTTAATGATTTCTGATTTCATCCACCGCCAAAGCCCTTCAATAAGATTAAGGTTTGGGCTATATGGGGGCAAAAATACAAGATTCAGTCTCTCATGATGCTTCTGTAGTAACGGTTTTAATAGTTTAGCATGATGAATACGGGAATTATCCAAAATTATTGTAATATTACCAACCGGATACAGCATGAGCACGTTTCTTAAAAAATTGAGGAAAACTTCTGCATCGTATTTCTCATCTTCTTGGCAATAAACGTGACCCGTTTCGTAATTCAGTATTCCTAAAAGTTTAACCCCTTTGTGTTTCCCGAGAGTCGGTATGATTCTTTGCTTACCCTTGAAAAACCATGTTCTCTGTATCGCTTGGTAGTCTCTAATCATGGATTCATCTTCAAATAAAATATGGTCAATTTTTCCGTCAATAAGGTTTTTTTAAAAGCTCGAACTCCTGCTTAAACTCTTCTTGCTTTTGTGGATCTGCTTTAGCCAATGTATATGTCGGCCTTGTAAAGCTCAGCTTCAGCCGATATAGCACTTCAGCCATACCTCGGTGGCTATATTCAACATCAAGGTTATCTTTAACCCATTGCTGTACAATGTTTATATACCAGTTTTTTCGGTTTGGAAAGCCAACTTGGTCTGGAGTTTTAGTTGTAATAACTTCGGCAAGTAGCATTTCCTGCTCAGCAGTCAGTAATCTTGGAGCACCTGGACTATGTTTTAAAGCAAGGCCCTCAATCCCATTTTTATTATATTTGCTGACGTAAATACCTACTGTGTGCTCACAGAAACCCTCTATCTTAGCAATATCTCGATTTGTGTGTCCTTGTAGATGAAGGTAAATAATGCGATATCGTAGATACATACGTTTATCTTTGATATTTTTCATAGCCTTTTGTACTGCTTGAATCTCTATGTTTTGGGTATCAGCTTCAAATATTTTATCAATTGCGTTCATCTCTAAATCCACCAATCTAATAGTATTCTTAGTTAACATAATACTATAGATTCGATTCCTTGAGGTGCGGTAATTATTGGTTCAATTATTAACTTGGTATAATATTCTTTGTAGTGTGTTTATTGCAACTTATATAGATAAGCTTATAAAAAATAAATACGATAAAATTGACTTGTCGGGTAAGGATGAAATTATATTAAACACTGGTTACGCACATAACAAAAATCAATTCTCGTTATGTGATTTAAATTTTAAAAATATTTGGGACTATCTAAATGATGAAAAAAGCATTGAAGATAAAGGCTACGAGGAATTAAAGAAATATGTAAATGAGAAGCTGAATACACAGAAGGCAAAACTATTTTACAATGAAGAAAAGACACAGAAGAAGTTTATTGTTGAGCTTTTGAAAAACGGTTTATATACACAAAGGAGGTGCAAAAATGAAGACAGTAAACAAACTGAAAATATATAGCTTTAAAATACAAGCCGAAGCACCTGTTTACTTTGGTTCTGATAAAATGGGAGAGCTGGTAAAGGACTCAAAGGGAGAGCCGATTTTATTGGGAAATTCTATTGGCGGAGCATTAAGAAGCTTTATATTGGAAAATGGAGTTTCGGAAGAGCTTATAAAAGCTTATATGGGCGGAGTTATACAAGAACCTTCTGAGGAAGAGAGCAAGAGTAACGAGAGTAAAAAAGAGGACTTTGTAGAAAGTAAAATCTACATAAGTGACGGTAAGATAGAAGCCGAAGAAAGTAAGACTGAGGGAAAAGATGAAGAAAAGAAAAAAACTCCAGTAAGCATAAATACTAAAGAGGGTACAGCTATTAATCCCGACTATGGAAGTGCAAAAGAAGGCAGTAAATATACCTTAGAAGTATCTGCCTAAAGGCTTCTTTATAACCTTTGAAGTAGAATGTGATATAGATAGTGAAGAAGCTGAAAAAGAGTTTGACAAAATTATAGGCACATGGGCAGAAGGCTTTAGAAAAAAGCTTATAAAGTTAGGTGGACAGCAAAGCAATGGCTTTGGAAGCTTTGGATTAGTAGAGCTGAAAAAGGTAGAGTTTTCATTTGACAATAAGGATTCAATAAAAAAATATATCATAGAATTTGTCAATAACAAAAAAGAAAATTTTTCTATTGTAAGCGAAGCTAATTTAGAAAGCTTTAAACCAAAAGACAAGCAGGAAATCACCTTTACTATGGACGGAGACTTTCCGCATGGAGTTTATCAAGCCTTTGTTATAGGGAAAAATGATGAAGACAAAGAAATTACAGGACTGCAAAAGAACAAAGAGACTTACTATATACCAGGCTCCAGTATAAAAGGCTTAATCAGAAATCAAGTTAGATTGTTGCTAACAAGATTTATAAACGATGAATTAGCTAAAGAATCTGATGATAATAAGAAAAAAGAGTTAAAGAAAAAGCTGGAGAAAAGGCTAGATACAAAACTGGAAAAAATCTTTGGAGGAAAAGAAGAAAAGGGAAAAGTAGTTTTTGATGATATAAAGCTTAGAGATGTAGAGGAAATTAAAATAAATAGATACAAAAGGGACAAAGATGATAATAAGAGTGAAGAAAGAATATATATAAAAAGTGAAGAAGATCCAGTATATATAAAAATAGATAGGATAACAGGCGGAACTATTGAAGGAGCTATGAAAACACAAAGGGAAGTAATGGGACGAGCAATATTAAATTTTAAGCTAATTGACATGACAGACTGTGATGAAATTATTTTTCCTTTGATATATGCATTAAGACAAATTGGAAGCGGTTATGTACCGATAGGAGGAAGAACCTCAATAGGCTTAGGCGAGTTTGTAGGGAAAAGCATAGAACTGGATGGGGCAAAGGAAGAGACATATTCATTAAAAGAAGATTTAAAGCCTAAGCAAAAGGAGTTATTGAAAGAGTATTATAATTCATTTGAAGGGTGGTGGAAGGAGTGAGTACACCTTTATTGGAAAGTGCTTTGAAAGAAAGAAGCTCCAAAGTTAAATATTATTACATAGCACATCTATTAGATAAAGTAATAATTGGTGATAACGATGATGATGATAACCAGTGGGAGGAATTAGAAAAGGCATATAAAAATAAAATCTCATGCTTGCTTGAAATACATTTATTTAACGAAGAAAAGGAAATATTTGCAGTAAGAGTTAATGGAGTGTTAAAAGAATATAAAGAAATGAAGCATAAAAAAGAAGAAACGGAAAAAGTAATAACTCGCAGTATTAAAATAGATAAAAGTATAGCTAAAGATAAAAAGTATACCAAGTATATAGCAAAAGAATATATAGAGTATGATGAAGTTACACATATGGCATATGTAGATAAAACTGTTTTATATGGTTTAGTATAGGGGGGAGAAAATGAGTAATAAGAAGAGCAATGATAAGAACAAAGAAATCCAATATGTAACACTACCATATGATTTTATACCATTACCTGATGAATACTACTATCCATATGATAAAGAAAGCAAATTCCCACCTTTACATTCAGAGGTTAAGCTCAATAGTGGATATATCAAGTACAGCTTAATGCCAAGTACAGATATATCTGTTGAGCTTAGAGAAGGCTATAAAGAGGGTAACCCTTTTATCAGCGGGAGCTGTATGAGAGGAAAAGTAAGAGCAAACCTAGAGATACTAAGCAAAAGTTATCCAGAGTTTATAAATACAACTCCTATGCTATATAGAGCTGTTGCGGACAGTAAAGAACTAGGTAAGTTTTATAAAATTAGGTTGTGTAATCAAGAAAATAATAGTAAAGAACAAGTTGATATAGAAAGCAAAATTAATGTAGGCTTTTTAAGAAAAGATGTCAATGATTTTTATGTAGTACCAGCAGAAAAATATTCTAAAGAAAAAAATTTTGTATCAATAAAAGAACATAGGTTGTATGAAATGGGAATGAAAATGGAAGATTACCATTTATTATACAAGGAAAAGAAAAATCCTAATATATATTATAAGTCAAATAATAAGAATAATGATTTTGAACCTTATCAGAAGTCTATATTTTATCCTCAAAATAATAATGATGGTATAACTTATATTAGTGTTGATTCAAACACAAAATTGTACAGAAAAAGGATATATCTATAATTCTACAAATGCAAGCAGTAAAAAAAGTCACTATATCGTTAGCAAGCCTAAAGATGATAAAGAAAGATTTTTGTATCACCAGAAATAATAAACATCTATAACCAGAACCATAAGAAATTTCGTGTCACATTTGATGTTGTAGAAGGTAAAACAAAAGAAGAATGTGAGAAACTGAAACAGAAACAGAAACAGAAACAGAAAGAAGAAAAAATAAAAACATTTTATAATATTTTTACGGATTATGATAAACTAGTAAATGATAATTCAGATACCAGTGAAGGACTTATAGTATTTTTTCAATTTAGTAGAGAAAAAAAAGATGAGATATCAATGATTGGACTGTACTCCATACTTTAAAATCCCATATGAGCATTCATTAAGAGAAATTACTGGTGAGAAAGACGAAAAAAATATAGACTATGCAGATGCGATATTTGGATTTATAAGTAATGAAGATAAATCTGCTTACAAATCACGTGTAAGATTTTCTGCTATTGATATTAATGAAAGTATTAAGAAAGATGAACGAGAATTTTTACTTACTACTCCCTCAGCAACTGCATGTGCAATGTATCTTGAGCAAAAAGGTAAAAGACTATCCACTTATGAAGATGTGAATCCTCCTAAGTTAAACGGCTATAAATATTATAGAATACTAAAAGATGCTCAAACAGACACAATACCAGATGACCCAAGCAAGGTAGAAAAAATGATTAGTAATAAGGAAGTAATAAAAGCAAAAGATAGTCATTATAAACATGGATATGCATTGGAAGGAAAAATATATTTCAACAACTTAAATGTAAAAAGAACTAGGTTACTGCTTCTTAAGCTTAGATATTCTAGCTTCCTACACAAACAAGTACAAGGAAAAATTAGAGGAAGCTGAAATAGAGTAAGTGAGACCTATGAGCAAATTGGCACAAAGCCATATGGATATGGAGCGGTGGAGGTAAAAATAGATGAAATGTACATTGAAGAACTTGATAGTTCTTTTGAGACATTAATTGGGGATAATGTGCATAAGTTAGATACTTCTGATAAACTTACTATACTAGCTATATTGATGGCTTTTTAACTGAAATGCTCTATAACTGCAAGGAAAGTGACTATTTTGAATATCTAAGACCATATATAGGAAGTAGGCAGATGAAAACATATAAAGAAGACTATATTACTTGGGCTAACATAGGAAGTAAGATTGGTCAAAATGGTGGAGGATATCCTACAAATTGGAGATTAAAAACTATTAACACAAAAATATAAAATAAATTATAGAAGTAAATAAAATTAGCACAAAGATGAGCTTAACTCGATAACAAGTCATTTTAAACTTATCTTTGTGTAATACATGACAAATTCTACATTATATTGTACTATATAATAGTAAATGTAATTTGTTATAAAGCAAAATAACTTTGTTATTGAAAAATTATTGGAATTTGAAGACGATATCTCATAAAGCATTGCAATACAAAGGTTAGAAGCCTATGTTGATAAGCGAAAAAGAGCGAAAACATGAGTTTTTAAGGATTTTCTGAGCAAAAAAGTTTAATTCTAAGGCTTGCAAAAAATCAAAAGAATATAGATATACCAATGTATAGCGGGATTTTACGAGTTTAAATGATATCTTCCATTAAAACAAGGATTGAAACTTTAGAACTTGCTTTTCCGTTGATTCAAGAAAACTACCCCTGTTTAAATGATACTTCCATTAAAACAAGGATTGAAACTTTTACTTTCTAAATAATCCCTGTTTCCTCCACGATTCCGTTTAAATGATACTTCCATTAAAACAAGGATTGAAACTATTCTTCTAAGTTCATTTTATTTCTCCCTTTCTATATTAGTTTAAATGATACTTCCATTAAAACAAGGATTGAAACTATCTTCTTGACCCCCAAGCCCTCCAACTGCTCCGCACTAGGTTTAAATGATACTTCCATTAAAACAATTATTCGCTTTATTCCGTTGAGCTTCTTGTTTATGAGTTAGAGAAGGTTGGTATTCAAGTTAAATTTTTGATGTTACAATGACACCGCTAATACTTACATTCACTAACCCATCAGTGCTTGGAGTTATAAATGCACTTTCTACAACTATTGTAAATGTCCACTGGCAATCAATAATACAGGTTAATGTTAGTATGTAGGCTTACATTGAAAAGTCTGTGATTGGGAACAATCACAGACTTTTTATAATATTATTTGTTTGGCATTTATATATAAATTGACAGAGTATTCCACTTAATGTACTATATAATAAAGAACACATGTTCTTAGCTCTTTATAGATTATTATACAAGTATAGAACATTTTTGTGAGGTAAATCTAGATGGACAATAAGATAATGATCGAAAAGATACATAAATGCTTAAAAGAAGCCTATGGTGAGGGTGCAAATTTCAGATATGGACAACTAGAAGCAACAAAAGGAGCTTCACAATAGTCACAGTCAATTTCAGAATGCTTGGGATAGTTTTGAAGTAAAAAATATTCATGATAGTAATGTATTATTAATAGATGATATGGTAGATTCAAAATGGACATTTACTGTATGTGGGTACAAGTTGGTAAAAAATGGTTCGGGTCATGTATACCCCTTTGCGTTAGCAAATACTGTGGGTTCGGGAGGACAAGAATAAATGTTTTCAAATAATGCTTATGTAACAATCTTATTATGTAGTCACTTACTAAAGGATGAAACAATAAAACCGTTTTCTATAGTTGAATGGAACGACTTGGCTAATAGAATAATGAATTCAAAGATTAAAGAGCCTGAAGGTTTACTGAATATGTCTCAACAAGAAATTACAAATGAATTGTCGTTGCATCAAGAAAATGCAGAGAGAATATTTTTGCTGCTATCAAGAGGAGCTAATTTTGCTTTTGCACTAGAAGAGTTATCTAGAAAAGGCATAGGAATAATAACGAGAAGTGATAAGGAATACCCTAGTAAGTTTAAATCATTATTAAAAAGGAATGCTCCACCCTTATTATATTATTGTGGAGATATTTCACTTATTAATAGCAATGGGATAGCAATTGTTGGCTCTAGGAATGTTGATGACGATGCTAAAAGGTTTGCCTATGATTTAGTAAAAAAAGCAGTGTCTGAGAGTATGATTATATTTTCTGGTGGCGCGAAAGGCATTGATATAACTTCGGAACAAGCAGCGATTGAAAATGGAGGGAAAGTTGTTTCCATACTATCTGATTCTATGTCTCAAAGAATTAAGAAAAAAGAAGTTCGTGAAAAAATAGTTAATAAGCAATTGCTTTTAATAAGTGCTGCTAATCCTGATGCTCCTTTTTCAACTGGAGGGGCAATGAATAGAAATAAGTATATATATTGTCTATCAAGTGCTGCATTTGTTGTGGCTTCAGAATACAACAAGGGAGGCACTTGGAACGGAGCAACTGAAAACATTAGAAATAAGTGGGTTAAGAATTTTGTGTGGAAAAACAAAAAATATAATGGAAATTTTAAATTGATTGAAAAAGGCGGAGTACCAATTGAAGACTTAAGTTTTAGCAGCTTGTCAGATATTATAAAAGAACAAGAAGATATTGTTCAGCAAATGGATTTTTTTTCAATGAATCTTATAGAGGCTGACAGAAGTGTTGTATCTGAGGGAGCAATAGATTATAAGGAAACAAACAATAAACAATGCTCGCATGATTTATATGATATTGTAGCTCCAATAATAGTTCAACTGTTAAAAGAACCTATGGATATCGAAGAGGTTGCCCAAAAATTGAATATAAATAAGAATCAAGCTTCAATATGGCTAAAAAGAGCTGTTACTGAAGGTATTGTTAAAAAGCTTAGTAAACCTGTTAGATACGCTGCTACGATTGTTAATAATTGAGGTTTTAATAGAACAAGCATAAAATATCAGAGGAAGTGATAGCATAATATGTAAATATGATGTATAATACTATAATAATGTCAAAAAACATCATATTTGGTTATATTGAATGGTGTCAGTCTGATGAAAGAAATTATAATCTGCTATTGCTTGATACATAAGGAGTACAATAATTTATGAAGGTTAGATATTTTCGAATTGAATGGTTTTCAAAAACTGAACGGACCCGGTAATAGAACTGTTTTACTCCTTCAGGGCTGCAATTTAAGATGTCCATGGTGTCATTTACCTCATTCTAGAGAAGAACGATCTCCTATTCTATTCAATAAGATAAGATGTTTAAATTGCTTAAATTGCATTGATGCATGTAATAATAATGTGCATTTTGTTGTTGAAGGAATTCATGAATTGGATAGAAATAACTGTATAATGTGTGGTAAGTGTATCGAAGCATGTCCAACATCAAAAGTCGGAAATGATTCAGGGGCATTATGTTTGCCAACACTAGATATAGATACCTCTGAGCTTCTTGATTTGTTGCGGCCACAACTTGAAGTATTAAAAAACAAAGGTGGTCTTACTATCAGTGGTGGAGAGGCATTGCTTCAAAAGAAGCTGTTCTAGAAATATTGATGCAATGCAAAGCGTGGGGAGTACATACAGCTATAGAGACATCTCTTTCTTTACCATTGGAACACTATAAATTTGTAAGCGAATATGTAGATTGCTGGCTTATAGGTATGAGAGACTCGTATTTAAAAAGTAATAACATCAAAATGCATGAAGGAATGATAGACAACATAAGGTACTTATCACATCTAGATAAAGAAGTAATTGTTCGTTTTCCAGCAATAAAAGGCTTTACACAATCTAAAGCCCAGTTAGCAAGGCTTGTGGAACTAATGAATATTGGAAGGTTCAAGGATATTGAGGTGCTGCCTTGCAATAAAGGAATGGATCACTATTACACGCTTTCAGGAATAAAAAAGGAAATAGATTCAAAGAAAGCACTTTTAGATGATGCTGAGGTAGACATTATACTTGCTTTTTTTAGAGAACAAGGTTTAAATGCAAGGTTAACAATGTAATTAAAATTTACTATTATGGAGGGTGTTTTATGAACGTTTTTAAATTTACAACTACAAAAGAGTGGACAGATTGTTGAATGGATTGTATGAGCAAGGTAAAAAAAATAGAAGTACAGAATGGTTTAGAAAAGAGGAATTTGCAAATATTGCAGAGCTTTATTCAAATGAGCCGGTTATAATTAGAAAAGCTCATGCAATAAATGAAATGCTTATGAAGTTGACTGATGAAGGTATTTCAAAAGAACTCTCACATATAAAATAAATGATGACGAGCTTATTGTAGGTGTGATACCAATGGGTTCAAACGGACTTGGAAAAGTGTTTCCTAATTACTTGACGCCAGATGAACAAAGAGCAGGATCATCCACAAACAGAACTGAGCTTTCTCTTTTAGGTCACAATACAGTTAATTATGATAATTTATTGGACAAGGGTCTTTCTGGAATAATAACAGAAGCTAGAGAAAAACTGAAAGAATTAGAGTCCTACCAATTAAATAACGAAATAGAAGATGATGATAGACAGAACAAAATAGACTTCTACAATTCAGTAATTATAAGCTGTGAAGCTGTAGTTGAGTATTCTAATAGGTTTGCTGAGCTAGCAGCAAAAATGGCAAAAGATTTTGTGAACCCAAAAGACAATACAAGAAAAGAAGAGCTTTTGGAAATTGAAAGAATATGCCGAAAGGTACCTTTACATATACCAGATACTTTTCATGAGGCACTTCAGAGCATATATATATTCCATACAGCACTTCATGCTAGTATGAATTTCTTGTCTTTGGGACGTTTGGATCAAGTTTTAGTGAAGTACCTTGATAAGAGCAAGATTAATGATAAGGACTATATAGAAAAATGTACTGAGCTTTTTGAATGCTTCATAATTAAGGCGGCAGGACGTTTGAACCTTACTACTGAGTACCTCTTGGAGCAAGATCATATGGATCATAATGCGGCTCTAGGAATTCATCCATATTATTTGGATCAAAGAGCAGGAACAAACAACTTCCTACAAAATATAATAGTTGGAGGGAAGACCCCTGAGGGTGAGGATGCAACGAACCCAATGACTTATATTATTTTAAATGCTTTTGAAAATGTTAACTTATCAACTCCAGGTATATATGTAAGGCTTCGTAAGGATTCTCCTGACAAGCTTAAAGAAACTGTAGGTGAAATGCTTTCAAAACCAGAAATCTTCCAAATATACTTAATGATGATGTACTGATACCTGCGTTATATAACAGTCTAGTGGAAAACGATACTGATGATACTGATATGCCTACCCTTAAATCCATTTATGGAGAAAAGGCTGAATACATACGAGTTTCTAATGATTATTGCGTAGATGGATGTTGGGAGCCTATTTTAAATGGTATTTCTGACTGGACTTTTGGTATGATTAACGGTATGACTATCCTCCAATGTGCATTAAACAGGGGTGCAACACTTGATCCCAATCCAGGAATGCTCAGAGGTGGAAAAATGAGCTTTATATCAGAAGCGGTTGATAGCTATGAGACATTCCAGAAGGAATTTGAAAAACATATGCAGTTTTTTATTGACCAGTCCACCTTTAGCCTTTATGAATATTATATGCTTGATGAATTTATAAATCCGTCACCACTGTTTTCTTCTGTTCTTGGGACTTGTTTGGAGAGCGGACGTGACAAGTCTTGGGGAGGAACAAAGTATAATATTGGAGGAACTATCATTATAGGTGTGCCTGATATGATAAATACCCTTGCAGCGATTAAAAAATGGGTGTTTGATAATAAAAAGTATTCATTACAGGATGTACTAGATGCAATGAGAAGTAATTTCCAATCCCCTGTAAAAGAAAATATAATTTTGCAAAAAAAATACAATAACATTAGGGTTGATTTCAATTCAAATTCACCGAAATTTGGTGAGAACGATTCAGAAACCAATGAAATTGGTAAGTTCATAATAGATACATATTGCGATGCAATAAAGATTTCAAAAAAACTTGCTGACAAAATATTTTTGAAGTCGGTTGCAGGTCTTTCAGAAGAAGAAAAAATAAAAATATTGAGGTTAAGAAGAATTTGTGGGTATTATGGGGATTCACTTCAGCACAGATTAGGTAAGGACTTCAACATTAGGTTTACAGCTGGTTGCGGTACCTTTGAACAGTATCCATTGCAAGGAATTGGTATTGTTGCATCTGCAAACAGGGATTCAAATGATCCTCTAGCTCCTAATATTTCACCGTATCCAGGAACAGTTGCAAAACCAGCAGCTCATATTTTAGAATCCTTGAGGGCATTAAATATGAAGAGGTTGGCAGCGGGTGCAGTAACAGATTTGTGTATTGATTACAAAATGAATAATGAAGAATATATTTTAGGCATTATTAATAAGTTTATCAATAGTGAAGGAAGCATGATGACTCTAACTATTGGAAATAAAGAGGAATATCAGACTATTTACCAACTGTCTGTTGCAGCAAGTAACACTGAGGACAAAGAAGTTTCAAAGGCAGCATTTGAAAAGCTGGAGCAGTACAAGCATATAAATGTTCGTGTAGGCGGATGGCAGGCTCCACTTATTTCTATGAGTTTGGAACAGCAAAAGAATTATATTCTTAGAATATTAGAAAATTAATTTTGGGGGAATAGAGATGTTTAAAAAATCTACTAGGATAGTTACTTTCCTATTTATTATGGTATTTTTACTTGCGACATTAAGTGCCTGTAGTACGGAAAGTGAATCGAAAATTCTAGAATCATGGGCAGCGGATTCGCCAAACAAACAGAAAATTATTACATATGTAGAGGATATAACTAATAAGGATAGTAAAAATTTTATTCCTGTTGAGGCTAGAATTGCTACCTTTGACATGGATGGGACTATTGTTTGTGAAAAACCTCTTTGGCTTGAACTAGCAGTGGCGGAGTATAGGATTATGAAAGACATGCAGGACAATAAGGAGCTGGTAGCAAAGGTAGTCAAATTAAATGAAGACCTGAGCCTCGATATTGAGCCACCTGAAACTGGTCAGCTTATTGAGGATGTTACTGGACAAGCTTTTCTAAATATGGCACAGGAGGATTTTGTTAAATACATGGAGGACTTTATGTATGAGAACAAACCTGAATTTACCGATCTCAAGTATATGGATTCCTTCTATAAGCCCATGCTGGAACTTATTAGCTATCTTATGGACAATGAATTTACAGTTTATGTGGTTTCAGGTTCTGAACGGGGGGTAATATGGGGAGCATGCAAAGAAACTCTTCCTCAAATACCGAGATCTCATGAAATAGGTGCGGATATTGTTTTAAAGCCGCTTAAACAAACAGACCTAACTGACAGTAACTATATTTTTCAGCAAGATGATGACTTAATAAGGCAGACGGGATTTACACAAAAGGATATGAAATTGTCAAAGGTATATAACATATATCATCAGATAGGAGCAAAACCGATATTTGCCTTTGGAAATACCGATGGGGATTTTTCCATGTTAAATTATGCTAAATCAAATAAACAATACAAAAGTATTTCATTCTTGTTATGCCATGAAGATGATGCAAGGGAATATGATTATTATGTACAACAACGTGAAGACTGGAATGAAAAAGCAAATGCCAATGATTGGAATGTAGTATTTATGTCAAAGGAATTTGAACAGGTTTTTATGAAGGACACTAACAAGAAGTAAATCCTTGGTTTATAGTATTAAACAGGAGACAATAGCTATTTAGAGATTATTCTAAATAGCTATTGTTGTTCTGCAATAAATATGCTGCTATCTATGACATGAAAATCAGTCACTTGAATTTTGTTTAGCTATTGACTATAGCACCAAATATTGTATATAATATAACGTAATAAATATATATTCTATGAACTGGAAAAGTATCACAGATCACTTGTTCAAAGAGAGCCATGTTAGGTGTGAGATGGCAGCAACATAGGTGAGAAAAGAGCCGGGGAGAATTCAGTCAAAGCAGATATTTGCAAGTAAACTGAACGTACATCTGCGTTAAGGATATTAAGTGGGCCTTACGGTGAGCAGCCTAAGGGTCAATTAGAGTGGTACCGCGGAACTCCGTCTCTTTTTTTTCAAAGAGATAGGAGCTTTTTTATTGCATTGGTTATACTATCAATAAATATCACAGGAGGAATAACTATGGATTTTAAAAAAGAAATTGCCAATAAGATAGGTCAGTTGGTTGAAATGGAACATGAAAAGATAATGGAGCTAATAGAGATACCACCACAATCCAACATGGGGGATTATGCATTCCCATGCTTCCAATTTTCAAAGCTACTTCGCAAGTCTCCAAACATGATAGCTATAGACCTTGCAGCTAAGCTTACACCTGATAATATAATTGGAAGTGTTGAGGCTGCGGGAGGTTATCTGAATTTCTTTGTAAACAAAGCGGAGTTTATAAAAGAAGTGCTTACAGAGGTAAATGCAAAGGGTAGGGACTTTGGAGTTTCTACGGAAGGCAATGGAAAGACAGTTTTGGTTGAGTTTTCATCACCTAATATTGCAAAGCCATTTCATGTAGGACACTTAGTTAACACATTGACAGGTAGTGCCATTGAGAAGATATACAGGCATCTAGGCTATGAGACACAAAGACTAAACCATATAGGTGACTATGGTACAAACTTTGGTAAGCAAATAGCAGCTTATAAGCATTGGGGTAATGAAGAAGCCTTAGAAAAGGAGCCAATAACAGAGCTTCTTAGAGTATATGTTAAGTTCCATGAGGAACAAGAAAACAACCCTGAGCTTGAGATTGAAGCAAGGCAGCTCTTTAAAAACTTGGAGGATGGAGAACCTGAAATGGTTGCTATTTGGCAAAAGTTTAGGGATTTAAGCATCCTTGAGTTCAAGAAGCTTTATAAAGAGTTTAATATAGAGTTTGACTCATATAATGGAGAGAGCTTCTATACAGATAAAATGGGCGAAGTAGTACAAATTCTAAAGGATAAAGACTTACTAGTTGAGAGCAACGGAGCTCAAATAGTTGATTTGGAGAAGTTTGGAATGCCTCCTTGCTTAATAATTAAGTCTGATGGAGCAACCATATATATTACACGTGATTTAGCAGCTGCTTTGTATAGGCATAGGACATATAATTTTAATAAGTGTCTATACGTAGTTGGGAATACACAGGCACTTCACTTTAATCAATTGTTTACTGTATTAAAGCTTATGGGCTTTGATTGGGCAGAAAATATGACTCATATAGGCACTTCTCTTGTTAAGTTTGCAGATCGTAAGATGGCAACTCGTTCTGGAGACATGATTTATGCAAAAACAGTGTTGGATGAAGCAGCAGAGAAGACTTTAGAAATAGTAGAGGCAAAAAATAGCAATCTTGCAAATAAGACTGATGTGGCAAAAAAGGTTGGCATGGGAGCAGTTGCATATACAATACTTAAAAACAATAAGGACAAGGATATAATATTCTCATGGGAAGATATACTTAGCTTTGAGGGAGATTCAGGTCCTTATGTACAATATACCTGTGTAAGGGGTAGGAGCATACTTCGTAAAGCCGGAGAATTTCCAAATACCGCTGATTATAGTAAGCTTACCTCGGATGAAGAATTTGCACTTGTTAAGCTATTAGACGGTTTCAAAATTGCACTTAAGGAAGCGGCAGATAGGTATGAGCCTTTTGTAATAACTAGGCATATAACAGAGCTTGCAAAGGCTTACAACAAATTCTACAATAGCCATCCAATTATGAATGCAGAAGCAGATGTAAAGGCTGCACGACTTCACCTTACTAAGGCAGTTTGCAATGTTATTGAGACAGGCTTGAATATAATTGGTATAGAAGTACCAGAAAATATGTAGAGGAGGTATTTTATGAAAATTCCTGAATGTAACGAACTAGCAAACAAAGAAGAATCAAAATGTAGCAATTGCGACACTGAATTGAATCAAAATAGCTTTGTAAAGGTATTAGAAACTGGTGATAAGCCGCTCATTTTGGTATTAAAGTCTGTACTTGCTGATGCTGATATAAAGTTTTTTGTAAAGGGTGAAGCACTTCAAGACATCATAGGTATAGGAAGCTTTGGAGCAGGCTATAATGCTGCAATAGGCCTATGGAAGTTTTTGTTCAGGGAGAGGATGCAGAAGCAGTAAAAATACTTATAGAAGAGATGGAGCAAAACCAAGATATAGACATGGACGACGAGGAAGATGACGAATTTTAATAATACATAGAAATTGAATATGAAATACATTTATGTTATTATAAGTTAAGGTAAAACCATATATAATGAGTATAAAAGTTAAAAATAGATATTTCCTATCTTTCGGGAGGGGGTTTATAATGAGACGTTTATTTGGAACTGACGGTGTGCGTGGTATAGCTAACAAGGAACTGGATTCAGAGCTTGCTTTTAATCTAGGAAGAATAGGCGCATACGTTCTAACAGAGGAAACACACCACAAACCTAGAATTGCAGTAGGTAAGGATACAAGAATTTCAGGAGATATGCTGGAGGCTGCTTTGATAGCCGGTATATGTTCTATGGGAGCGGAAGCGGTAGTATTAGGGGTTTTACCAACACCTGCCGTAGCTTATCTGACCAGACATTTGGGACTAGATGCAGGTATAGTTATATCAGCTTCACACAATCCATTTGAGTACAATGGCATCAAATTTTTCGATAGTAAGGGATATAAGCTTTCTGATGACATAGAGGACAAGATAGAAAGCTATCTAAGCAATACAGCGGTCACTATAGCAAATCCAATTGCAGGGGATATTGGTAGAAAGAATGAAATTGATAATGCAGTACACTCATATATTGATTTTCTAAAAAAGACAATTGATGTAAATCTTAGAGGATTAAAAATAGCAGTAGATTGTGCAAATGGTGCAGCGTATATTGCAGCTCCTTCGATTTTAGCTGATCTTGGAGCGGAGATTGTAGTTATAGACAATAAGCCGGACGGTAAAAACATAAATTTAAACTGTGGCTCAACACATCCGGGCAACCTGCAAAAGCTTGTGATTGATACAGGAGCAGATGTGGGTTTAGCATTTGATGGTGATGCTGACAGACTTATAGCAGTAGACAATAAAGGCAAGCTTGTAAACGGAGACCATATACTAGCTATTTGTGCTAAACACATGAAGGAAAAGGGTACTCTGAAAAACGATACGGTAGTAGCTACGGTTATGAGTAACTTGGGCTTTAATATTGCTATGAAGCAAGTGAAGGTCAATGTAGCTAGAACAACTGTAGGAGACAGATATGTTTTGGAAGAAATGATTAAGAACGACTATAACATAGGTGGGGAGCAATCGGGACATATTATATTCCTTGATCATAACACTACTGGAGATGGCTTGCTTACAGCACTACAGCTGCTTGCAGTTGTTAAGGAGAGCGATAAAAAGCTTTCTGAGCTTGCAGCGGTTATGACAGAACTTCCACAGGTGCTTGTAAATGCAAAGATAAAGAACGAAAATAAAAGCAAATACTCTGAAGATGCAGAGATAGCTCAGGCTATAAAAGAGGTAGAAGGCAAGCTTAAGGATAAAGGCAGAGTACTTATAAGACCATCCGGAACAGAACCTCTTGTAAGGGTTATGTTGGAGGGCGAAAACAAAACTGAAATTCAAGAAGATGCTAATAGAATTGCTGAACTGATACAGAACAAATTAGGATAAAACACTCCCCTCGGCGAAATTTCATCGGGGGGTTATTTTTTAATTAAGTTTGTTTATTGATTTGAGAGCTTTTTTAGTGCCTAATTTAACAGAATGTCTGATTTTGTTAAGAAATGTAGTAAATCCACGAATGATTTATCTTGGTAAAACCGTTCGTAATATTGCAATTATACATAAAATAGAATAGAATGAAGTAGTGAACTGAGTTAGGAAGATATTCAAATTTTTTAGGAGGGAAATAATAAAAGGCGGTGATAAAATGTCACTAATAAAAATTTAGAAGCGCCAGGCTTATCATGACAATATGATGAGTTGACGAGGTCAGGGTTTATCGAAGTATTCGGCGGGTGCCCTGCGCTGCGACTTAACAGCGTTATGGATTTTACAAATCCTCAAGTAATTGAAGGGACAAAGTGAATCCAATTGAGTATAAGGTTACTGAAACGCTATCAGTCTATTACCTGGTAGTATTTTTTTGTCTGAAAATACGTTAACATAACTTTAAAACTAATAATAGAAAAATAGAATAGTTGGAATTTGAGAGGAGTATTAATATGTGTGGAATAGTTGGATATATAGGAAATAAAAAGGTAGTTCCTATTTTGATAGAAGGTTTGGAAAAGCTAGAATATAGAGGATATGACTCAGCAGGTATTGCGGTATATAACAATGGAAGCATAGAAGTAAGAAAGTATAAAGGAAGACTTGCAATATTAGAAGAGAAGCTTACGCATGAGACTCTTGAGGGAAGCTTAGGTATAGGTCACACTAGATGGGCTACACATGGAGAGCCGTCTGATGTGAACTCTCACCCTCACACAAATTGTTCTGGTGATATTGCAGTAGTTCACAATGGTATAATCGAGAATTACATGCAGATTAAGGGCTTCCTTATTGAAAAGGGCTATGTATTTCTTTCTGATACAGACACAGAGGTATTGGCTCACTATTTGGATTTCTTTTATGAAGGTGACTTGGTAAAAGCAGTGCGTAAGGTGCTTCAGAAGGTGAGAGGCTCCTATGCATTTGCAGTAATCTGCCAGAAGGAACCAGACAAAATTGTTTGTGTTAGAAAGGAAAACCCTCTAATAGTAGGCGTGGGCGAAGGTGAGAACTTTATAGCATCAGACATACCTGCCATACTTGCTCATACAAGAAAGATTTATTTTTTAAATGAGAATGAGCTAACAGTAATTACAAAGGACAGCATTACATTCCTAGATGAAGAGGATAGAGAAGTTAAAAAGGAAATATTTGAGGTTAACTGGGATGTTGAAGCGGCAGAAAAAGGCGGCTACGAGCATTTCATGATAAAGGAAATCCACGAGCAGCCAAAGGCTGTAAAGGATACTATGACCTCAAGAATAGTTCCAGATTGTACAACTATTAAGCTTGATGATATAAAGCTAACCAAGGAGGACTTGGAAGGCATAAATAAGATATTTATAGTTGCTTGCGGTACAGCTTATCATGCTGGCATGGTTGGCAAATATGTAATAGAGAAGCTTGCAAAGATATCTGTAGAGGTTGATATTGCATCAGAGTTCAGATATAGAAATCCAATTGTAGATAACAAGACTCTTACAATAATAGTAAGTCAATCAGGTGAGACACTGGATACATTGGCAGCACTAAAGGAAGCTAAGAGGCATGGCTCTAGAATACTTAGCATAGTAAATGTTGTAGGAAGCTCTATAGCAAGAGAATCTCATGATGTACTATACACATGGGCAGGACCTGAGATTGCTGTTGCCTCCACAAAGGCTTATACTACACAGATTATTGCCCTTTATGAAATAGCTCTTCATATGGCACATTTAAAGGGTACATTAACCGACGAGCAGATATGCGAAATCAAAAATGAGATGACTAAGCTTCCAGATATGATCAAGATTACATTAGAGCAAAAGGAAACAATCCAAAAGTTTGCTACAAGAAATTCAAACGCAAAGGATATGTTCTTCCTAGGAAGAGGCTTAGACTATGCAGTAGCCCTTGAAGGTTCTTTGAAGATGAAGGAAATATCCTACATCCATTCCGAAGCCTATGCAGCAGGTGAGTTGAAGCACGGTACTATAGCACTTATTGAGAAGGGCACATTAGTAGTAGCGATACTTACTCAAGATCAACTTGTATGAGAAGATGATAAGCAACGTTAAGGAAGTAAAGGCAAGAGGCGCCGCTGTATTTGCAATAGCAAAGGAAGGCAACAAGGATATAGAGACAGTGGCAGACTATACATTGTATATACCAAATGTATCAGATATATTAGCTCCTGTAGTATCAGTAATACCATTACAGCTAATGGCATATTATATGGCAGTAGAAAAAGGCTGTGATGTTGATAAGCCAAGGAATTTGGCGAAAAGCGTTACTGTGGAGTAGGGGAGTAGGATAGACAGGAATTTTTGTGCAGTGATAATAAAGTTATGAACTAAATGCGATATTGAAAGCTTATATTTAGATAATAATCTAAGTATAAGCTTTTTTTACTGATTTATGCATGAGATTTTGTGATAAAAATTGAGAAGATTAGAAGGAATTTGTTATTATTTAGGGAATTTAATGAGTGGTAGGATTTAGTGAGTAGGCATGAGAAAATAACGGACTAACTGTCGTGCCTGACAACTTTTAGTTTGTTGAGCATTTATGGAAGCGAGATTTAATATGGTTATAGAAGAAATTTTTATTGATGGTATTGACAAGTCGAAGGAAATAGCAAGTTGTGAAGAAGAAGAGGATAAATATATAATAAGATATAAAAACAGTAGTAACTTCTATGCATTTAGTAAAGAAAAGAATAGAGTGATTATTAAAAAGAAATCGGTTGGGCCTTTTATGGCATTTACCCAAATTGCCAATAGTATTAAAGTCGGCAATGATTTTTCAGCACTTGGTAAATATTACGAAAATATAACCCTAGAAGAAAATTCACTATTGCATAAGTACTTAAATGGAACTCCATTTGAAACATTTAATGATGATAAACCTTTGGTGTTTCCGTTTAGATTTAATATAAGTCAATTAGATGCAACAAGAAAAGTTTTTGAAAATGAATTAAGTATTATTCAGGGACCACCTGGAACAGGTAAAACACAAACTATATTAAATATTATTGCTAATATTATGATTAGAGGAGAAAATGTTGCGATTGTGTCTAATAACAATGCAGCAGTGGATAATGTAAAAGATAAGCTCATTGAAGACGGTTATGATTTTATTTTTGCTTTGCTAGGGAGTAAGGAGAACCAAGAGGCTTTTTTAAAAAATCAAGTTCAAGAACCGTTTGCTTTATCTAACAAAGAACTTGATGAAGAAGATCTTGAAAAACTTAAGAGTGAGTTAATAGAATCGAGTAATCAATTAGAATTATTAATGGAAAAAGATAGACAAAAGAGAATAATTACTGAACAATTGAATGCATTAAAATTAGAAAAAAAATATTATGATAATGCACATGATATAAAAAATCTGGATAATAGACATATTAGTTTTATTACTCTAGGACACGAAAAGATAATTAATTTCTTGGTCGATCATTGGATCATGATAACAGAAAAAGAGAAGCTTACATTTAGGAATAAGTTCAAACTTCTGGTTAAATATGGTATATATAGGTTTAAATATCTTCAAAATAAAGAGCATAAGATCATTACCCGTTTTCAACAAATATATTATGACTTAAAGATTAAAGACTTAGAAAATAAATTAGAAGATTATAAAAGAACATTAAAGAATCGAAAATTTGATAAGTTAGCGGATAAGCATTATCAATTATCGCTAAAAATATTTGATTACTATTTACGTCAAAGATTCAAGAAAAAAGAGAGCTACACAATGGATTCATATAGAAATAATTTTAGATCTTTCATCAATGATTATCCAGTAATTCTAAGTACAGCTTATTCAGTAACGTATTCAGTAGCAAAGGGTTTTAAGTTTGACTATGTTATAGTTGATGAAGCTTCCACGTTAGATCTTGTGAAAGCAGTGTTGCCATTATCCTGTGCTAAAAAAATTGTTATTGTAGGAGATCAAAAACAATTACCACATATACCAGAAGAAATTAAAATAAGTTTTGAAAATGAAGCCTATGATTATATAAATAAAAATATAATGGATTCGCTTGATTGTTTATATGGTGATACTGTAGAAAGAACTTTATTGCAAGAGCACTATAGGTGTCATCCCGATATTATTCGATTTTGTAATATGAAATATTATAATGGAGACCTAATCATCTACAGCAATTGTTCTAACACTCATCCTATCAATGTTATTAATACTGCTGAAGGAAACCATATGCGTGAAATCACAAAAGGAAGGAAGGGAACTTTTAATCAGAGGGAATTAGAAGAGCTCAATTATTTGATTGAAAATGAAAGTGAATATAACATTGAACTCTACTCAGAAAATTTAAATGATATAGGATTAGTTTCCCCTTACAGATTGCAAATAGAATATGCAGAAGAAATAAATTCAGAAGAAATAGCGAAGGATACAGTTCATAAATATCAAGGGAGACAAAAACCAATTATAGTCTTTTCCACAGTACTTGATCAATCATTGAGATCAAAATTGAAAATGCCATTTGTAAATGACCCACAAATGATTAATGTAGCTGTTTCACGAGCAATAAATCAGTTAATCCTAATTTCGAATACAGATGCATTTTATAAAAATGGAAACGATCTTGGAGATTTAATAAAGTACATAGAATACCACGATATTAAAAATATAGAAGAAGGACGAGTTATCTCTGTATTTGATTTACTCTATAAAGATTATTCAAGTAAATTATTAGCTAGAAAGGAATCACTATTGCAAGTTAAAAAAAATATAAAATATGATAGTGAGAAAATTATTTATTCAATCCTAACAGACATACTGGAGGAAGAAGTTTTTAATTGCTATTCATGTGTTCATGAAGTGAGGCTTTCAGATATCTTTTTAAATCAAGATATATGTACAGATATTGAGAAGGAATTTATTAAACAACCAAGAAGTAGTGTGGATTTTATTATAGCTAATAAATTTAATCACAATCCAGTTCTGGCTATTGAAGTAGATGGTACAACGTTCCATCTAAATAATCCAGACCAGTTAGTAAGGGATAAAAAGAAAGATGGTATATTTAAAAAATATGGTATACCACTATTGCGATTAGCAACACATCAAGCGATTACTCAAGATATAATAAAACTTGAATTATTTAAACTGACTGAAATCAGCAGAATAAGTGCCAGGTAAGCCACCGCTGCGTCTGAGAAATGGCGAATAATTTATGGATAGGTGAGAGTAAAAAACCCACAAAACCCCAAGAACCCCAAGGAACTCCAAGTGCCAGGGAAGCCTCCGGTGCGTCTGGGAAATGGCGAATAATTTAGCAGGTGGAAATCCTGTCTGATAAGACTAAACCAAGTCATCAGTAGCGAGTCATGGATAGGTAAGAGTAATCTTGCATATTAAGCGTTGACAGTTAGGTAGCAGGCTTGAAAGTGATTGAGCCCCGTTAGTCCCAAATAGAAAGGTCGATGATTTCAGTGGTTCAGAAGACAATATCACATTGAGCGTTAAGGTGAGTTCAATGTGACTTTCTCGGGGTCTGAGAGCCAAGCATGTTATACAATGATTATACGGCAACCCAGGAGACCCTGAATGTTCTTTACGGAAGTAGAGTATGGCAAACAACTTTAATACAGGAGAATGTCAAAAGACAATCAGGGAGTCGGATAGTCCAATAGTACCAATGAAACAGGGTAATGCCAGTGGAGGGAAGGGGACTACATATTATCGCCCTAATTAATGAAACATTAACTATGCACAGGAATAGGAGAATTAATGGAAACGAAGTTAATTAGGATAGCAGAAATATCAAAAGAAAAGCCAAAAGAGGTATTTACATCACTTTATCATTATCTAAACAAAGAAATGTTAACTAAGTGCCATAAAGAGCTTGCCGGTAATAAAGCAGCAGGCATTGATGAAATGACAAAAGCAGAATATGATATGAGTTTGGATGATAATATAAACAAGCTAGTAGAGAAGCTAAAGAAGCATAGCTACAAGCCACAAGCGGTGAAAAGAGTATATATACCCAAAGGTGACGGTAAAGAAAAGAGACCACTAGGAATACCAGCATATGAAGATAAGATAGTACAAAGTGGACTAAACAAAATACTACAAGCAATCTATGAACCCAACTTTATGGAATTTTCCTATGGATTCAGACCAAATCGAAGTTGCCATGATGCACTAAAGAAACTAAATAAGATATTAGAACATGAAAAGATTAACTATATAGTGGATGCAGATATAAAGGGTTTCTTTAATAATGTAAATCATGAGTGGATAATAAGATTTATCGAATTGCGAATAAAAGACCCAAATATAATAAAGTTAATAAAGAAGTTTCTAAAAGCAGGAGTCATGGAAGCTGGAATAATAATGAAAACTGAAACAGGAATGCCTCAAGGGTCGATAATATCTCCAGTACTCTCAAACATATATCTTCACTATGTATTGGACTTATGGTTCAAAATAAGAGTGAGCAAAGAATGCAAAGGTCAGGCTAGAATAGTAAGATATGCTGATGATTGTGCGCCACGAAGGCGTGTCCAAGTAGCGTAGCTACTTGAAGACAGCTATGCTGTACAGATGATGGCGGTAGGCCCGCCGAAATCGCCATGCAGGTGGAGGCTTCAAACTACCTTAAGGTGCTGTGGTCAAAAGCCATGGTATTGAGCGTTAAGGAAAAGGCAGTGATAAAACTGTCAAGTGCGTATTAAGGAGATGAATGAACAAGTGAACCACTTACGAAAATGTCGAAAGCGTAGAGATTCCATCAAAACCAGGGGGTAGTCGTTAATCTGGGATAAGTCTAGGGGAAACCTGTTTACTGCCTAGATGGTGGGCGGCATAAAGGTGGCATGAACTTAATACAGGCGTCTGTACGGAACGTGGGAACCCACGGGCTGATGTTAAGGGAGTATATCAAGCGGAAGAACCGTAAGATAAGAGTACCAATGCAGTCATGGGGGCAGATTGGGTTGTAGTAGTGATGAAGTTTCTGTAATGGGAATGGAGCGAAGAACCCGAATTATTCAGTTTCAAGAATAAGTCAACTTTGAAAGGAGGAGGAACTTATGCAAGAAACAAAGCCATATAGTATTTCCAAAAGAGCAGTAATTACTGCTTATGAAAGAGTGAAAGCAAATAAGGGAACATACGGAGTTGATGAGCAGTCTATTGAAGATTTTGAGAAGAAGCTAAATAATAATCTCTACAAGATTTGGAATAGAATGTCGTCAGGAAGTTATTTTCCGAAACCTGTAAAAGCAGTAGCAATACCAAAGAAGAATGGAGGAACTCGTATTTTAGGAATACCAACCGTAGAAGACAGGATAGCGCAGATGGTGGCGAAATTATATTTTGAGCCAAGAGTGGAACCGATATTTTACGAAAATTCCTATGGATACAGACCAAACAAATCGGCAATACAGGCAATAGAAGTGACAAGAAAAAGGTGTTGGAGAAAAGACTGGGTGTTAGAGTTTGATATCAAAGGTCTATTTGATAACATCAGACATGATTACCTAATGGAAATGGTAAAACGCCACACGAAAGAAGAATGGATTCTTCTTTATATACAGAGATGGTTGGTTGCACCTTTTCAAATGGAAGATGGAACAATTGTTCCAAGAAATTCAGGAACACCACAAGGTGGGGTAATTAGTCCTGTACTTGCAAATCTATTTTTACACTATGTATTTGATGATTTTATGGTAAAAGAGTTTCCGAGCATCCCGTGGGCTAGATATGCGGATGATGGAATTGCACACTGTGTATCTTTAAAACAGGCGAAATATTTGCAACGTAGGCTACAGGAACGATTTGCAGTTTTGGATTGGAGTTAAATTTGGAGAAGACAAGAATTGTGTACTGTAAAGATGATGACCGAAAAGGTAATCATGAGTATACGTCTTTCGATTTTCTGGGATATACATTCAGACCGAGACACGCAAAGAATAAGTATGGGAAGTTCTTCACCAACTTTCTACCAGCAATGGGAGAAAAGGCAAAGAAAGCCATACGAAAGGAAGTTCGTGGTTGGAAGTTGCAGTTAAAGCCGGATAAAGACTTATGGGACATAGCAAATATGTTCAACAAACAGATACAGGGATGGATTAATTATTATACGCATTTCTATAAATCAGAAATATATGAGGTTCTAAGATATATCAACGGATGTCTTGTTAATTGGGTTCGAAGAAAATACAAGAAACGAAATTCAAGACGAAGAGCCGAGTATTGGCTAGGAGAAATAGCAAAACGTGATAGGAAATTGTTTGCACACTGGAAATTTGGGATACTACCATCGGCTGGATAATGGGAGCCGTATGAGCTGAGAGGTTCACGTACGGTTCTGAGAGAGACTTAGGGGGAAGTTCCCTAGGTCTACTTACTATGTATGCTGTTTTCAGTATGATGAAGATGCAAAAGGATTTTATGAGAAGTTAAAAGACAGGCTGGCAAAGTTCAATCTTGAAATAGAAGAGAATAAAACTAAAATAATAATGTTTGGAAGATTTGCAGAAGAAACAAGTAAGGCAAAAGGACTAGGCAGAGTTAAAACATTCGACTTTCTAGGATTCACACACTATTGTGGAAAAAGCAAAAACGGAAAGTTTAGAGTGAAGAGAAAGACAAGTAAAAAGAAATTCAGGGCAAAATTAAAAGAATTTAAGATTTGGATTAAGGCAGTCAGAAACTTGTATAATATTCATGAAGTCTTTGAAACCGCTAAGGCGAAACTTAGAGGACATTTTCAATACTATGGAATAACTGATAATGGATATATGATAAAAGAATATAAATACCAAATAGAATTATTACTATACAAATGGCTTAACCGAAGAAGTCAGAGGAAAAGTTTTGACTATAATAAATTCAACCTATATCTTAAAATAAATCCGTTACCGAACCCCAAAAAGTATGTAAGTATCTATGAATAAATCGAATACAATATATTCTGTAAGATGATATGAAGAGCCGTATGCCTTAATTGGGCTCGTACGGATCCGTGAGGGGCTGGCGCTGTGAGGTTCCAGTCTACTCGACAAAAACTCTATATCAAAAAGATAGTATTATATATTAGAAAATAATGTGCTCAAGGATCCGTTCTATTGAACTTATTTATATTAGGCAATGATTTACCATTCTCAATATACATAGTCTTTTTAAATCTCGCGACTTTTTTAGCTTTTCAGCTCTGCACTTTTAGGCGGCTTCTCTCTGCACTATTATTATGCCATAAACAAGAGGGTTGATTATAAGGAAGAACTACTTTATCTTTAATCTCTATGGTATAAGTTTCTTTTACCCACTTTACATCTTTATTTAATGTTTCAGATATTAGCCTAATTGGTACATAAGTTGTATTCTCGTAGGATATTGGTTGCTTATCATATTGATTATTTCACCATTAATAGAAATTTTAATACCAGTAAAATAGATTCTTATATTTTTTACAATAGTATCTGCAAATAATGGAATTTTAGGAAATAGTAAACCACCAATAACTAGAGGTTTAAAATAGTGGAAAGATATAGTAATATATATGGTGAGAATTAAAATAAATTTATTTTAAAAAGACACTTTATATAAACAGGGCATGTTAAGTATGACTTTTATACTTAATAAAATGATATAAAGTAATAATTGAACAGTTAATAAAAATTTGTTTTATAAAGGAGATTGCAAATGCTAGGTACATTTTTAAAAGTCTTAATTGCCTCTTTAATTACAATTTACTCAATAAAACTTATGAGAACTAGGCTCTCAACAATATACTTTTCATTAAATCAAATAATCGAACCCAAGGAAAAAGATATTAGTTTAATAGGACTTACTATTACTTTTATACCACCAATTGCGATTAGCTTTGCTTTGTGTTTTTTTATAAGGGCTAATTATCTAGAGGTTGTAAACCTATATGCGTTATTTACAGCTTTACTAATAATTTGGCCAAGCATTATTTATAGTCATGAATTATTATCTTATGAAGTTTACAAAAAAGAAAATCATTATACTTCATATATGGCATATATGTTTATTTATATTACTTGGCTTCGATAGCAGGGTATAGAGTATATTTGTACATCCAAGGTATAGATTTAAATGCAGGATTTAGTTATTTAAGATTTTTAGAGTTTTATGAAAATGTTCGCCCATTATATCAAAACCTAATATTTAATTTGATATGGATAATATTGGTTGGAGTGGGTACTATTTTATACAAATCACTAGCCAAGTATATAAATAAGCCAGCGTGATAGGGTTACTGGGATATGAAAACGATTTATCAGAATTACTACTTTGATATAAAAAATCAATATCATAAGAATTTGAATTTATCTTCAAAAAAGAATAACGGTTCGCAACTAAATAAAATAATAGCTGGAATATCTGCTATAGAAAGATATAATCGCATTATATTATGGAGGTTATTTGAATATATTGCATTAATTTTAAACTATTTAAAGCATATTACATTTGAAAGCCCACTAATTAACTATTCAATTGGTAGTTATCAAATTAAAATTGAATATATTCTACAACAATGTAATATCGAATATTCAAAGTATAGAAAGCTGATTTATTTGAAAAATAAGCTAACTATAAAAGAATTTGTTAGGGTAATATATTTATCAAATAAATATATTACAATTGAAAGTTGTCTTAAAAAAAATTTTGGTTTTAATGATTGGGATAAGTTAAATAGAACACAAATTAAAGAAATTGCATTGTTTTATTCAAGAAATATAGAGTTTGATGGCATGTTTAATTATTTTACAATATTATATTGTCTTTATTTTGGACAAAAGTATTTAACAAACCCAGAAATCTTAAGTGAAACTAATATCAAATAGAAGTCAGGTGTATATTATATGGGATTATTTTTAAGCATGCAATGTAAATAGTGTTGTTTATGAAATATACTATAAAGAAACACCAAGAAGAAATCTATAATTAGGATAATCGATTGAGTTGGTAGTGAATTTAGAAAATGTGAAAAACTAGTTTCAATAAACGAAAGGATAATAAAAAATGGACAATAAGAAAAAGCTAATGGTACAAGACATATATATTGGAAAACCTGATGCAAAAGATGAAATTATTTCTCAAAAGTCAGATGAGTTTTTGAGAAGTTTTGTTATTCCACCTAATTTTGAATTTGATGAGTTGATAAATAAAGATAAAATCTTTATATCAGGCTATAAGGGTACGGGTAAAACTGCACTTTTGCTTTTCTTAGATGCTGAATGTAAAAAAAGAGATAATCAAACTTGTTCTTCTTTTATGTTATTCAAAACTCAATATGGAAATATTCAAAGATTAGGACTAGAAAAAATTTCTAAGAATATAATAAAAACTATTGATGTTGCACAGGATGCATTGAAAAACGAGCAAGACTTTGAATATATATGGAGATGGATTTTTCTAAAACAAATCATCGAGGACAATTCAACATATAATAGTGGGATTTTTGTAGAGGATGATAATTGGTTTGCATTTTGTTCACTTGTTGAACGAATTCTATCGGAAAAGTCTTCAAACAAATTTTTTAAAATTCCTAACAAAGTGAAATTCGGGGTTGAATATACTGGGGATGTTAGTGGAGCTCAGACTATTAAACCAGAGATTATTCTAGATTTTAATGATAAAGAAAACCTTAAAGAATATACACAATTTATATCTTTGATTGATTCAGCTACTAATGCACTAACTAAGTTAAAAAGAAAAGATATACCATATTATTTATTTATTGATGAACTAGAAGCTTTTTACGCCGAAAGTAGTACTCTACAGCGAGACTTAAGAATGATTAGAGATTTAATTATTACTATTAAATTCTTTAATGACATTTTCAAAACATCACATTTTCAAAATACTAAATTTATATGTTCAATAAGAACAGAAATTGTAAATAGCATTTGTCAATTTATACCTCCTAAAGAAATCAATAAGATAGTATCAGGATACGCATGTCCACTCATGTGGAGTTATAGCAATACAAATTCATATGCACATCCAATATTTGAGATTTGGTTAAAGCGTATAGAGCTTTCTGAAGATGATATAGGAAACAACTATGATAATTACAAAGATATATATGATAAATGGTTTTGTCCTGAAGTTGATGATCATGCCCACTGTTACATATATTCTTAATAACACTTGGAATAAACCCAGAGATATTGTAAGGTTTTTGAATGCAACGAAAAATACTCAACATGCAAAGCGTAATATGTATACCCCTGGTATATTCCATGAAGGAATTATTGAATACTCAGATGAAAGTCTAAAGGAATTAAAAGAAGAATTAAATGCGCTGTATACACCTAGTGAAATTAATTATATTTTTATGTGCTTAACAGGCTATAAGCCGGTATTTACATTTGATGAGCTTCGCACTCGTATTGAAAAATATTTCAGTAATACTTTCCTATCATCAAGATTAAATGTGGTACTGAACGATTTATATAGAATTGGAATTATTGGCAATAGTTTTAAATCTTCAAATTTAACTCGTTGGGAATATAAAGGCAATATAGGGCTTGTACTAGATGAAGAATGGAATATTATTGTTCACAGAGCTTTATGGAAGTCCCTTTCCCTGAGTGAAAAGTATGGTCGGGTTGCAAGTATTATTGAAAAAAATAATAGTATTGATTTATACAATACAATTGTTGAATGTACTGTATATAAGATAGTTCTAGGATTTGTGTTAGTTACATTTGAGGTTGGTGGCGAAAAACACCATGGTAGTATACATGTAAGTCAGTTATCTGATAAATACATTAGAAATATCTTTGAATTCACAAGTGTCGGTGATACTTTTAAAGCAAAAGTATTAACATATAACTCAAAATATTTAAAGTGGAATTTGACTTGCAAAGGAGTATAGGTTTTTAATAATAAATCATATATCTAAGCATTGATTTCTTTAGTGTTTTTACTAATCATTGGTAATATAAGAAAAGACACTTATGTGTCTTTTTGTTTTGCATGATATTCAAATAAAGTTAAAGAATAATAACTGTAAATAAAGTTTACTTAATGATTAATTCATCATAATATGGAGTATAATAAAGATATATTGAAATAAAGCTATATATTATGATATAAATTAAAATTTAGAGGAAATTTGGACATAGATTGCTTTTTTTTGACTAAAGCAAAAGGGACGGTTATTTTTGCTTCTAAATTATCAAGTGACAAATATATATTTCTTTAAAAACAAATTAATATAAAAAATAATATATAATAGCAGTATATACAATATATGGTACAATGAATTTAACAGTCAGTATTATGAAGTAAGCAATATACGATAAGCTTTCACATATGACTATTAAAAACATATTTAAGGGGCGACATTATGAGAAATAGACACACATTTTTATTATTCTTAGCAATTGTTATGACTATAATGCTAATTACTAACGGATGTGCAAAAAGTAGTAATCAAGACAATGAAAAAATAACAGATAAAGTTATTGAGCTTGAGAAAAACTATTATATTCTGCATTCAGCTCAAATGTCATATACCGAGTATTTAAGCAATGTAGAACCTATTATATTCTCAGACTCTAGTTATTTGGATATGTATGAAAAAAAAGATATATGGGTTAAAATGAAAAATATTTATAATTCTCAATTTATAGATAAAAAGGAAATTGTGAATGCATGTAATGAAGAATTAAAATCAATAATGAACATGAATAAGTGCCAGGCAGTGCGTCAAGATAAGGGCGTATCATATAGTGGGTGGAATCCCCACTGAGAAAGGTCTAGCAAACCACTCATAGCGAGTCTTGAACATCATCGGGTAACTTATGATGTTAAGCGTAGACAGTTAGGTAGTAGGCGGAAAGCGTAAAGTTGAAGGGATTGAGCCTCGAAATACATATCGGGAAGGTTAATACTGTTGCCTGAGTAGAAAACAATATCTGTATATTCGATAAGCGAGAATATACAGGCTTCCCCGGGGTCGGTGACCATCGCATGCTATACATTGATATGATACAGTCAACTTGGGAGACCCTGAAAGCTCTTCACACAGAGGGAGTAGGACTAGACCAAGCAATAACAAAGTAAGGAAGTCTAATGCATCAGGGAGTCGGATTACTGCATAGTACTGAAGAAGTAGGGTAATGCCTATGGAGGGAAGGCGGTAACACAACATCGACCTTAAAAGAGAAACAAATGCTTCACGCAGAGGGAGGGAACAGATGGAAACGAAACTGGAAAGGATAGCAGAAGTAGCGAAGACTAAGCCTAAAGAGAGATTTACATCATTAACACACCTAATAAACAAAGAGACACTTATACAATGCCATCAAGAAATGAATGACAAAAGAGCAACGGGAGTAGACGAAGTAACTAGAGAAAAGTATAGTGAAAATCTGGAAGAAAATATAGAAGACTTAATAGCAAGAATGAAGAGACAAGCATATAAGCCACAGCCAGCCAGACGAGTATATATACCTAAAGCAGGAACAAATAAGAAAAGACCGCTAGGAATACCTGCGTATGAAGATAAACTGGTACAGTCAGCGGTAGCTAAGATTTTAAATGCTATCTATGAACAAGACTTTATGGAATGTTCATTTGGATTCAGACCAAACAGAGGATGTCATGATGCAATCAAATTATTAGATAAGATTGTAAACAAGGAAGAAATAACATATATAGTAGATACTGATATCAGAGGATTTTTTGATAATGTAGACCATGAATGGATGATGAAATTCATAGAATACAGGATAGAAGATAAGAACTTATACAGGCTAATAACGCGAATGCTAAAAGCAGGGATAATGGAAGCAGGAATAAAATATGATACACCAAAAGGAACCCCACAGGGAGGAGTTGTATCACCAATTTTAGCAAACATATATCTACACTATGTAATAGACCTATGGTTTGAGAAGATAGTAAAGAAATACAGTGAAGGCAAGGTATATATGGTAAGATATGCAGATGATAGTGCGTTCTGTTTTCAATATAAAGAAGATGCAGAAAAATTCTACAGAGAGTTCATAAAAAGGCTAGAAAAGTTTAACCTTGAGGTGGCTGAGGAGAAAACTAGAATCATCAAACTAAACAAGGACGAAGATATAGACAAGGATGATGAAGATAAAGGTGAGAATTCCTTTGACTTTCTTGGATTTACACACTATGTTGGAAGAGACAAGAATGGAAGTAAGAGAGTAAAAAGGAAAACAAGCAAGAAGAAATATAGAGCAAGTTTGCTTAGGTGTAAAGAATGGATGAAAAAGAATAGGACAATGCCGACAAAAGCATTTATGAAAACAGTGAAAGCGAAAATACAAGGACACTGTAACTACTATGGAATAACAGATAATCGTAGAGCGGTAGGGAACTTCATAGATGAATGCAGAAGCTTAATCTACAAGTGGCTGAATCGAAGGAGTCAAAAGAAAAGCTTCAATTGGAATAAGTATGTTCTATTTCTAAAGAAATATCCATTACCAAAAGCAAAAGTATATGTAAACATATTCGAATTAGGTGCAGGAAGTAGCTACATAATGTAAAGGATGGAGTGAAGAGCCGTGTGCATTAATAGTGCAAGCACGGTTCTGGTGTGCCACGAAAGGCACAAAGGTGATGAAGGAAGGTCCTTCGGTGGGGGCTATACAGGTAGACCCACCAAACAACCCTATGCTGCTGCGGTCAAAAGCCATGGTAGTGAACAACTAGGGAAAAGGCTGTCAAAACAGTCATGTGAGTTATATGAAGATGAACGAAAGTGAACCACTGACGAAGTATCGATAGCGTGAATGCTGTCAAAACCTATCTTTCAGAACTGGGTAGGGACAAGAATAGCGGTAACCTGAAAAGTTGGCTATTTGACAGACGGTATGAAGGTGGCATGAGCATATAATAGGCACCATTGTGAAACGTGGGAACCTGTATCATAATGCAAAACGAAAAAGCACAAGCCACAGAAAGGTAAGGCTGAAAGTAGTGATGTATGGTACAGGGGCGGAGACACTTGTAGTAGTGATGAAGTTATTGTAATGGTAATGGAGCAAAGGGGTGTCGTCATTCAGCTTAAAGTGGATAACAACTGGAAACAGGAGGATTTGATGCAAGAGAGCAAGCCTTATAATATACCTAAGAAGGTAGTAAAAGAAGCCTATAGACGAGTAAAAGCCAACAAAGGAAGTGCTGGAATTGATGGCATGGATTTTGAAGAGTTTGAAAAACATCTGAAAAATAATCTGTACAAAATCTGGAACAGGATGAGTTCGGGTAGTTACTTCCCATCCCCTGTGCTTGCGGTAGAGATACCGAAGAAAGCAGGAGGAACAAGGAGATTAGGAATACCAACAATCTATGACAGAATCGCGCAGATGGTAGCCAAAATGTATATTGAGCCAGTGGTAGAGCCAATGTTCCACGAAGATTCCTATGGATATCGTCCTAACAAATCTGCTATAGATGCAATAGGACAGGCAAGAAAAAGATGTTGGAAGTATGATTTTGTCTTAGAACTGGACATCAAGGGACTGTTTGATAACATAGACCATGAACTGTTAATGAGAGTGGTAAAAAGGCATGTTAGAGAACCGTGGATACAATTGTATATTGAAAGGTGGCTGAAAGCACCATTTGAGCTAAAGGATGGTACAACCATAGAGAGAACTTCTGGAACACCTCAAGGCGGTGTGATTAGTCCAATTCTTGCGAATATGTTTATGCATTATACATTTGATGTGTGGATGACGAAACACTACCCAGAAGCACCGTTTGAGAGATATGCAGATGATGCTGTAGTGCATTGCAGGACAGAAGGAGAAGCAATGCAGATTTTGGAATCTCTTAATGAAAGGATGCAAGCCTGTTTATTAGAACTGCATCCAAAGAAAACCAGAATTGTGTACTGCAAGGATAGAGACAGGAAGAGGGAACACCAAAATACAGAATTCAACTTTCTAGGGTACACATTCAAAGGAATATTCATTAAATACAAAAATGGTAGCACAGGTGTAAACTTTATAGCATCGGCTAGTAAGAATTCAAACAAGGCTTTTAGAGATAAGATAAAATCGCTAGAGATACATAAGAAAACAGGGTGCAAAATAGATATGATTGCCGAAGTGATGAATCCTATCGTTAGAGGATGGATCAATTATTTTTGCAAATATAATCCACAAGCAACCAAGTATTCATTAGATTGTGTAGACAGACGGTTAGTCAAATGGGCAATGTGTAAATTCAAAAGGTTTCGAGGACACAGAAAGAAAGCGGAAATGTGGCTATCTGAAGTGAAGAAGAGAGAGCCCAATTTATTTGCACACTGGCAATACCGCAACAGGAGTGTTGTAATGAGCTGAATGATAAGAGCCGGATGAAGGGAGACTTTCAAGTCCGGTTCTGTGAGAAGCTGAGGGTGAGAATCCCTTGGCTTACTCGACTGAGGGGTTGAAATTGCAAGGTTTCGCCTACTCGACCGACAGTTAGACAGTTATTGACGCGTGTAAGCTCTTCTGATAGTATAAGAATAAATGTACTATCAGGAGGGTTTTTTTATGGGTAGACCTTGGAGAGAAGAGTATAAGGGTGGTATATATCATGTTATTGCTAGAGGTAATAACAAAGAGTATATATTCAAAGAAGACATAGATAAAGGATACTTTATAAAGCAAATTAAAGAGACAGTTGAGGGAATGGGATATAGAGTTTATGGTTTTGTACTTATGGATAATCACTATCATATAATCATACAAACAATGGATAGAAAGCTTCAAGAGGTAATGCATCAGATTAACAATAAATACAGCAAATACTACAACTCAAAATACAAAAGAATAGGTCATGTTTTTCAAGGAAGATATAAAGCGATCTTGGTGCAAGATGAACGGTTTTTAGTAGAACTACTTAGGTATGTACATCAAAATCCAGTTGAAGCACATATATGCAAAACTGTAGAAGAGTACAAGTGGAGCAGTGACATATTTTACAGAAAAAACCTCAATGGATTTGTCAGTACTAATGTAATATTAGATATGCTAGATAAAGACAGAGAAGAAGCAATAAAGAAGTATAGAGAATTAATGCTAGAAAAGGTAGAAGCAGATTATGAGCAGTTAAAAGTAATAGGGGATGAGGCATACCAGCTAATGTGTTCAAGTAAGAAGAAAAGCGTTGAAAGAAAAAGACTTGATGAGATTTTAATCGATACAGGTATAAGCACAGAAGATTACCAATTAGTAAAAGAAGGCTCAAGAAAAAGGTCATTGACTTCATATAAGGTAGAGTATGCAAGAGCTACGTTAGCTTTGAAGTATACAAATAAAGAGATAGGAAATAACATAAAAACAACAGAAAGTGCGATAAAAGAAATGATAGCAAAGTATGGCAGATAAATAACTGTCTATCTGTCGTGCCTGGCACTTAATATGTACAGCACTTTACTCCCTGTTTTTGGTTACTCGTCAAGTAACCAATCTATTAAATTCAAGTGTCTTATTCCATTGAAATTTGCACTCTTTGGAACTTCGTCTAAGGTTAGTAATATTTTAGGAAAGTGATCTTGAATGCTTTCCAGTGGTGAAAGCTCTCGCCTTAAAGTTGTTTCATCTAAAACAGATGACGAGATTTGATAATACTCTAAGCCGTTAGAATTTTTAGCAACGAAGTCAACTTCTTTTTCAGAAAGCTTCCCGATGTTGACTTTATATCCTCTGCGAACAAGTTCAAAATAGGCAACATTTTCAATCAAATGACCTATATCCGAAGCACCGGAGGAAAGCAGTAAATTACGAATTCCTGTATCTACGATATAATATTTGCCTAAGGTCTTAAGATGCTGTCTTCCCTTGATGTCAAAACGGTCAACCTTGTAAAAAATATAGGCATCACACAAAGTTTTCATATAGCTGTCAATAGAATTTACCGATGTTTTTCGCCCTGCAGAGTTTATGGTGTCGCTGATTTTCTTTGTAGAAACAGGACTACCAATACTTGACGCCATTACTTTCACAATGCTTTCCAAAAGTGATATGTCGGTTATTCCTTCTCGCTTTGCTACATCTTTCACCAAAATGGTATTGTAAATTCCGTCAATGTAACTTTCCATAATCGGTTCATCCTTTGAAATTGCAGCAAGGTAAGGAAACGAACCAAAACGCAAATAATCAGCAAAATGTTCTCTTGTAGATTTATTGCTTTCATTGTTTGCAATTACATATTCCTTGAATGAAAGTGGCAGTATATCTATAGTTACATATCGTCCCGAAAGTAAGGTTGTAAGTTCACCCGACAGCATATAGGCATTGGAGCCTGCGATATATACATCGGTGTTTTCCTTAATGAATAGGCTGTCTACTGCTTTTTCGAAATCCTTGCAGTTTTGAATTTCGTCCAAGAAAATATAGGTGTATTTATCTTTGCAAAGTCGCTCTTTGATATAGGCATATAGCTTTTTATAATCCAACAGTTCCTCAAAATCCAAGTCCTCTAAGTTGATGGATATGATTTGTTCCGGAAGAACTCCTGTTGATAATAGATAGTCTTGATACAGCTTAAATAGTGTAGACTTGCCACATCTACGAACACCTGTAATAACTTTTATAATTAGTTTTTCACGCAAACTGATAAGTTCACTTAAATATTCTTTTCGTTCAATCATGGATAACACCTCATTTCAGTTTTAAGTATAACAAAAAATTATTGGAACGTCAAAGTTTTTTCTGTATACAATAAAAACTTTATAGTTTGACATACTTTTTACTTTACAAGTATTGATATATGTCAATCGATTGAACAAAAAATTAAGTGTTTTACATGATATAGCCGCCAAAATTGACATACTTTTCATAAATGCTATGGTTTTTATACCGAAGGCGATGAACTCAGTAGCAAGCTATGCTGCTCTACATAATTTTTCATACTGCTCTGGAAACCCACAAGTGTCAGGCACGAACATACGAACATATTTACAAAACACAAATCTTCTGATAAGTGGTAGCAGGAGGTGTGTTTTGTATGGGAAGACCTTGGAGAGAAGAGTATAAGGGTGGAATATATAATGTAATGGCAAGAGGAAACAATAAGAAGTATATTTTCAATGATAACATAGACAAGGAATGCTTTTTAAAGGAAGTAAAAGAGCTTAAAAAGGCTAGATGAAATCTTAATAGATACAGAGATAAGCACAGAAGATTACCTTTGGTAAAGGCAGGGCGTGCAATAACTGTCTATCTGTCGTGCCTGGCACTTATTCTTTTGTCGTGCCTGGGAAAGCGCAGATAAACTAAATTTCATAAATAAATATGCAAACCTGATAATAATTATACAATATATTCAATTACCGTGTTATACCTCTTTAATTTTAATATAATACTTAATTTATTATACAATATATGGTATAATAAATATATGTAAAGCATTGAAATTACGGGGGTTTAAGGATATGTTAGGAAGAAAAAATGGACAAATTGATATATTCAATCACATGATATTTGAACAACTAGTACCTAAGGATCATTTACTTGTTAAGATAGATTCAATTATAGACTTCTCATTTGTTTATGACATAGTAAAAGATAAATACAGCGATATAGGCAGAACATCCGAAGACCCAGTAATGATGTTAAAGATATGTTTATTGCAATACCTATACACTCTATCAGATAAAAAAGTAGTAAATAGAATTCAAACAGATATTGCATTCCGTTGGTTCTTGGGATTATCCCTGGATGACAAGGTGCCTGACGATACAACCGTTTGCGCCTTTAGAGTAAACAGAATAGGAGAAGAATGCTTTGATGAATTTTTTAATGAAATAGTAAAAAAGTGTATTGAAATAAACATAGTTAAATCCAAGAGATACTTAATAGATACAACCGATGTAGCTGCAAATGTTAACTACCCATCAGACAAAAAGCTCATATGCAATGCATTTCGTAAAGTAATAAGAGAAATACATAAATTCAATGAATCTCTTGCAGAACAACAATTGATACAATTCGAAAATGAGATTGAAGAAGAATACAAGAAGGCTGATAAAGTAAGTGTAAAAAGATACCTGCAAATAGCACAGAAATATGCAGAATGCCTTTATCTAAAGACATATGATGAACTCCAATCAAATGAGAGCTACAAAGATGCTTTTTGCATACTATGTGACATAATAGACCAATATTCAAATGGGAAAAAAGATAAAATAGTAAGCGTTGTAGACCCTGAAGCCAGAATAGCTCACAAATCACCTGGAAATATAAAAAGAGGCTATAAAGACCATATCATAGTAGATGAAGACAGCGAGATAATCCTTGCATCAGTGCAAACCCCTTTCAACGTAGGTGATGAAAAAAAGCTTGTGGAGCTAATAAAGAAAACCGAAAAGAATCTTGGATTAAAACCAAAAGAAATCACAGCAGATAAGGTATATGGAACAATAGATAATAGAGCATATTTAAAGGATAATAAAATCATTTCCAACATAGCATTTTACGAAGAGTCCAGCAGGGAAGTGAAATTTTATGGAATAAAAGATTTTAAAATAACAGAAGACTTAAAGACGGTCACCTGTCCTAATGGAATAGCTACAGAAGAATATATTAATAGTATCGATAAATCTAATGGCAAAGAATATAAAGTATTCAAATTTGATAACAAGATATGCAAACAATGCCCATTACAAGAGCAGTGTATCTATAGAGATAAGAATGGAAAACGTCAAGGAGGAGGAAGAATAATAAAAGTTCCAGCCAGATATGATGCTGTTCTAAATGATATGAAACGAATTGAAACAAAGGAATTCAAAGAAGCCATCAATAAGCGTTTTAAAGTGGAAAGAAGATTTGCGACAATGGTGAGAAATCATGGATTGCGAAGATGTAGGTATCTTAGAACAGAGCGTGCAAAGATACATATCACTTTAGCAAATATGGCATGTAATATAGTCAGGGTAGTAAATCTACTATGCCAGCCTAGCGTTGCTATGTCCAAAAAATAAAGAGTTCTAAGAAAGGAACTCTTTAAAGTATTGGTATTACTCAAATGTGCGAAATAAATGCAAGTGTGTTACCATATTAAGGTAATCTTTGGATAATCTCTTGAATAATCATTCAAGACGACAAATAAACTGTGTTTTTTATGTGCATTTATCAGCGCTTTCCCTGGCACTTATTCTTTACTTGAAAATTTTCTCGTGATGAAGTATATTATGATTAACAAGCACGTATCCGAATTGTGAAATGGATTACAGCAGTGTCAAAGAAGGCGCAGAATTAATAATAATAAGCAGAAATAATTCAAATTCCGAAGAAAATGAGGGTCAATCCATGAAAGATCAGATTGAGGATGCACAAAGTAGCTTAGCCAAATCATTTCAGTCTCTTTTTGGAGAACAAGAACTGCTTGCAAAAGTAATCGAGTTCTTCCCCTATCCGATTCAGATTTTCTCCATTGATGGAACAGCAAGGATTATTAACAGAGCAGTGTTGGAGATGTTCGGCATAAAAAGCGTGGAAGCCCATGTGGGTAAATACAATGTTTTTGAGGACCCAACTGTACATCAAGTTGTGAACCAGATTAAGCAGGTTTTAACAGGTAAAACCGTATATCTTACCGATGTCAGTGCGTCTTATCGTGATTTAATCCGGTATTTTGATGTGGAGGACAGGGATATACAAACCATAAGCGCAAATGTTACAAGCTTCCCTTTGATAAACGCTGATGGTGCGATAGAGCATTTTGCTTCCGTTTTCATATTTGTAAAACTATACCAGGGAAGAGAAGAAATTGGTTGGGCCAGACAATACATAGAAACACATTGGCAGGAACCTTTTGATTTGAGCAAAACAGCAAAAGCTGCCTACCTCAGCAAGGCACATTTCACAAAGCTGTTTAGGAAACATACTGGTGTAACACCACATGAGTATTATATCAATTACAAAATCAGCAAATTGAAGGAAAAACTGCTAGATACAAACCTTTCTATCTCACAGGCCTTTGCCGCCTGTAGTATGGATTATAACGGCAATTCCGCAAGATTATTCAGAGAAAAGGTTGGAGTTTCTCCATCTGTATATCGAAAAATATCAGAGTAAAATAAATTGTCCTATAAAGTAATAAGAGGAAACTGGGCTTTGGTTTAGTACGAAAGTTCGGCTTCTTTTTTTATTTTAAATTAGCATTTTTCGTACTAATTACAAGCATATTCAATCTATCCTTACAGTAAGCCAGTTAATAAAATATTGATAGTAGCTATCAACATCTTGGATGGAAGAAGAATTCTTATGTGTGATAGAACGAAAGAACAACTGCTGGAGGGAAAAACAGAGACACAAGGTTATATGATAAGAAAATTTTAGATACTTATCGCCAATGAAGGGCTGTTTTCTCAAGTCATCGACTTTTTTCCTTATCCCATAGCCTGACTGCTTCAATAAGGTCATTATTTTTCTTGTTCCAGCTGATGATGCTGAAATCACCCATGGCGGAGTAATACAAACAATCCCTATTATCCAGAAGTATGGGCGTAATCACATTAATCCTAAAAGGAGGGAGGATAAAATGAAAAAGTATTCAAAATTGTTCAGTTGTCTAATCATAGCAGTGATGCTTCTGGTTCCACTACAGCCAGGGGTCTTTGCGGACACCTCAATGACCTGGTTTGACTTTCACTATCGATATATCAACAATGGGACAGAAATCGAAATTACGAGCTATTGGGGAACCGACTCTGATATTACGGTTCCATCCCGTATTTATGATGTCGCTGTAACAAGTGTCAATCTATTGGCCATCCTGCACCCTGAGGCTCTCAGAAGTGTAGGAATTCCTGCAGGGGTGACTGAGATTAAGGCTGGTTCCCTGCAAAATTGCCCAAATCTGAGGGAACTCAATTTCTGGGGTAACGCCCCTCATGTATGGGGCAGTCAAAATGGACAGCCCTTCGCAAACAATTCACCTGATTTTAAAATATACTATCTTCCAGGTAAAACAGGCTTTACTAATCCATGGTACGGACACTCCCCAGTAGAGGCACTTGCGCCTTTTATAGATCATGCTTATTATAAATCAAAAGGCTATACCTACCAGATTCTTCCTGATAATGGTGCAGCTATTGTTAAATACAACTATGGAGATTATCAGCCTGATGTAGTGATTCCAGCTCAATTGGAAGGTCATCCCGTCAGAAAAATGGTCCTGGCACTTTTAAGTATGACCGTATAAACAGCGTAAGTATTCCTGATGGTGTCAAAAGTATTGGAGAATATGCCTTTCAATACTGCGGGATTAAGGATGTAACCATTCCTAGCAGCGTTACCCGAATCGAAGAAAGAGCCTTTTTCCATTGCGGTCTAGAAAGGGTTTCATTGCCATGGCAAGTGACTTTTATTGGAGATGAAGCTTTTAAGGAGTGTAGCGAGCTGCGTATGGTAAAGTTTTTCGGTGAGCCGCCAAGCATAGGTGTCTCTGCTTTTGGATCATGTGCTCCTGATTTCACGATTTATCATCTCCATGGGGTATCTGGGTTTACCGATCCATGGAACGGCTATAAGACAGTAGAGCTGCCCACAGTACCAAGCAACAATGGTGGACAGCAGCAGGCCTCTGCCATTGTACTGCAAGCTCAAGCAGGAGCGGTCAATATAAATCTTAATTGGAACCGTATCACTGATTCAAGAGAGATATCCGGGTTTAATGTTTATAAAGGTGTCTCTCCACAGGAGCTGAACAGCCAAACCAAAGCAGAGGCTTATGTTACCAGCACTTCCTACTCAGACCGCCAGGTACAAAGCGGTACAGTATATTACTATTGCGTTAAGCCTGTTTATGAAGATAACAGCACTGGAGCACCTTCCAATATTGTGTTTGCAATGACTCAGCTTTCCTCCGAGACAGCTCAAACTGGAATTATTCAGTTGACAATTAACAACCCCATTATGGCAAGTAACGGAGTGTTGAGGAAAATCGATTCAGGTTTTGACACTGCTCCGTTAATAAAAGATGGCAGCACTTACCTCCCTATCCGTGCAGTAATTTGCGAAATCGGAGGTGATATTGAGTGGGATGGCACTGAAAAAAAGATTACCATTCATTATGATAAGGCAATGGTTGAATTATGGATTGGACAAACCAAAGCACGCATAAACGGTATCGAGACGACAATGCCAGTGGTACCATTTATTTCTAAAAATGGGCGTACCATGCTGCCCCTGAGGTTTATAGGAGAAAGTCTTAGTTGCGATGTCTCCTGGGATGGGGTCACAAAATCAGTTACCATCACCTATGAAAAAGATACTGATGAAGCTTCAGCCATCCCTACCGACGCAGATGTGTCATCAAGCGGGGTTCCCGACACTATTCCTGCGCCTGTAATTTCCAATTTACAGCTATTAGAGTACGATGACGGTGTTCCCTATTTCCGTATGGAGGTGTTCATCCCAGAAATGGTCAAGACTTTGGATCAGGTACGTCCATCTGATGGCTGGGTTGATCTGGAGAGCCTTAAAGTAGTTGATGGCAGTGATGAGATTCCGGATGGAGGAGGTCTGGAGGTATTCATGCAGACACCTGTTTTAGGAAAATACGGAGCATATTATATAACCTTTGAAGCTATAGACGAAGGCGGACTTGCGGAGATATTAATTAATGAAAGGAGTTATACTTTCAAAACCCGTTTCAGTTACACATACGGTACTGGAGACGATTATGAGTATGTATATTCACCTTGGTCAAATGAATTGTCTGGTCAATCGAAGTGGTACAGCCATAGTGAAGAATAGACAATTGTCTCCACTCCTGGACAAAACCACTCAGATTCTATAAATAAAAAAATATTAATTGGAGGATGTTATGATGAAGAAAAAAATATTGGCTTGCTTACTTACACTGATTATGATTACTGCAATGTTTCCAATGAACGCACTGGCTGCTCTGCCAGATGGTGTTCCCTCGTCCCTTGAGTCCCCTACCATTAAGAGTATTGAACTAAAGTATAATGAAGAAGGAGTACCTTATTTTGATGCCCAGGTATATATACCCCAGAGTGTTCTCAATCTGGACAGTGAGTCCCCTGGCGGTGGCTCTGTCTTCTGGGAATATTCAGTGAAGATTGACGACGGTTCCTGGGAAGAGTTTGGTGGTGGTGGATATATCGACGTTTACACCGGTGGTGAAGACGGCGGAGCACCAGTCAGTGCTGGTACCTTCTCGATTACGTTTGATCCTATTGATGAGGGCAGTTTGACCTCTGTTGATATTAAAAGCCACATTTATTCCTACCAGCTGCGTGTTTACTACGATTACTATGAAGGCTGGCCAGATGTTCAGCCGATTTACTCCCCTGTTTCCAATATAGTTAAAATCGGATGGGTAGCTTTTACTCCGATGCAAGTACATGGGCTGAGTCAGAGCTCAAAAAAGCAAATGACTTAGGTTTTATCCCCGAGATTCTAAAAGGCGCTGACATGACAAAGCCTATAACACGTGAGGAGTTTTGTGAGCTTGCTATATTGCTTTATGAAAAGATAACAGATAAGTCCGTTGAAGCAGTATCTCCTAACCCATTTACGGACACTAGAAACACACAAATTCTGAAGGCATATAAAATAGGAATTACTTCAGGCACCTCAACAACCACATTTTCTCCTAATGTTTTGATTAACAGAGAACAATGTGCAGCCATGTTATTTAGAACAATAAAAGCTATTAAGCCCGACGGAGATTACAGCATTGCGGGTATAAAGGATTTCCCTGATCAGAAATTTATATCAACATGGGCTGTAGATGCCACAAAATACATGTCTAAGATGGGTATCATCACTGGAGATGCTCGTGGAAACTTTATGCCAAAGGCAACTACAAGTGCACAGGTAGCCGCAGGCTATGGTATGGCAACCAGAGAACAGGCCATAGCATTGACAGTAAGAATATATGAGAAAATAAACTAAATATTTTTGCAATTGACTAATGGAGCATTGCTTTCAATGCTCCATTACTTGCAGATTCGGAGGTTATTATGAAAAATAAAAAGCTGTTTGCCATACTTCTAAGCTTTGTAATGCTTGTAATGATGATGCCGACAGTTTCAGCGGTAGAGCTTCCGCAGGGAGTGCCTGGCCGATTGGATGCACCATCCCTTGAGAAGGCGGAGCTGATTTATCTGGAAAGACCAAGAGAGACTGAAAAGCTGGCTGCTTTTAAATTACAGGTGAAGCTGCCGCAGACTGCACTTGATTTGGACGCTAAACGTCCAACTGGAGGAATTACAATTATAGAATATTTTGCTAAAGTTGACGATGGTGAATGGGTAACTCTTGAGGGTGGCGGTTATATGGATGATTTAATCGGAGAGCCGACTTTCAAGGTTCCTGGAAAAAGCAATACCTTCTATGCGACAGCTTATGCAGGAGAATATGGTAATTTAACGGCAATTGATCTCAATAATCACACATACAGCTTTAAAGTTCAGCTTCATTATATTTATTATTTCGGAAGTAATGACAATCAGAATTCTGACAACGTGTATTCGGATTTTTCCAATATATTAACCTTTGGTAAAAATGGTATTTCAGAAAAGACTGCAGATTGGTCGAAGGCAAGTACATGGGCTTCATCAACACTGCAAAGGGCGGCTGATTTAGGATTGCTGTCAGATATTTTGAAGGGAACCGACATGACAAAGCCCATAACTCGGGAGGAATTCTGCGAGCTAGTCATATCATTGTATGAAGTATCTACCGCGCAGCGAGCCGAAGCAGCTCCACATAACCCATTTTCAGACACTCAAAACCAGCAGATTTTAAAAGCGTACAAGCTCGGTATTACCTCAGGCACTTCTACTGGTATCTTTTCACCAGGAGCTTTTATCAGCCGTGAGCAAATGGCAGGCATGCTGTTTCGTACAATCAAGGTTATTGCTCCATCAGCAAATTATAATGTTACAGGTAAGAAAACTTTTCGTGATCAAAGCCGCATTTCTTCCTGGGCAGTTGAAGGTATAAAATATTTATCCGATAAAGGAATTTTTGCAGGTGATAACAAGGGTAATTTTTTGCCTAAGAACATGGCTACAAGAGAAGAGTCCGTCGCTGTTATACTCAGGGCCTACAATATAGTACCAAAGTTTACAGTGCAGGATAATAAAATTACATCAGAAACTCCAGTGCATCCATCACAAACACGACTTAAATTGCCAGAGGCATTTCCCAATGAAATTCCTTTTGCAGATGATGCTGTGATACAGCAAACTGTTGATGACAGTGATGCAGAAAACTTTCCTAGTATAACTGTTGGGTATACAAGCGGCAAATCCTTAACGCAAATTAAGGCCATGTACAAGGAATTTTGAAAAACGATGCAGATGCCGCTGAGCAGGAAATTAGTGATATGTATATTCTTACAGGCCATATCAGTAATTACGAACTTAATGTATTGTACCTTAACGGACAAACACATTTGACAGTTACATTTGAGTGATGAAAATGAGTGACAGACATCGAACATAAGAATATATTCGTAAAAAACACATCTTCTGCTAAGTGGTAGCAGAAGATGTGTTTTTGTATGGGAGAACCTTGGAGCGAAGAGTATAAGGGCGTAATATATCATGTAATTGCAAGAGGCAATAATAGGGAGTAAAATATAGGAGTAGTGAGCATTTTGAAGGGGGAATAATGCAATATGAAAAAAGTAATAATCTTCATTTTGCTACTTTTATCTTATGCTATTACCACATTGTCATTAAGCATAATATATCAAAATATTCAAAGTGGATTATTACGGCATAATTATGATTTGTTGTTTATACATAGTAGATATACAAATGCAATTTTCACAGTAGGTTTAATAATTGTATTTTTCATTCTGTGGTTTAGAATATATACAGCAGAAAGTAGCTTTAAAGTTCGCTCAATAAAAGTCAAGTATTTGGCTCTTACAGTTTTATTTTTTGTATGACAAATATATTTGCGGTTGTTGATATGTTTTCTTATAGTGTTATACGGGATGATGGGCTTTATATTCGAGAAAATATATTTAGCAAAACTGAATTTTTTGACTGGGGAAAAATTAAAAATATCAATATCTAATATAACTATGGAACTGGAAAGCACAAAAATAACGTATACTTTCACTATTTCTTGAATTTATCTGTGAAAGGAAAATAGATTTAAGAAATTCAGAAGAGTTTAGAAACTGGGAAAAAATAATTTTTATTGATGATTATTTAAAGACAAAAGGCATGAAATTTAGCAGATACTCAATTAATAACGATACTTATAAAAAACTGCTGGTTGAGTATGAAAGCGAGTTTAACTACAATGCTGATAAGGTTTTGAAAAAATATTCGTTTATAAAAAGTGATTTGAGCCCTCAGGTGCTTGGTACTGAACAGAAGAACATATTTACTATATACACATTTCCTGCTAAGTGGTAGCAGAAGGAGTATTTTTTATGAGAAGACCTTGGAGGGCAGTGTATAAGGTGGAATATATCATGTAATTACAAGAGGAAATGCTAATATTAGGAAACATATAGGAGAAATAATAATGAAACAGTATTTTATAAAAAATGAAAGTATTGAAGTGAGAATTAGTGAGTGGGGTAATAGTGAAGACCCAGTCATTATTTGCTTCCATGGACTTGGTAGTACAAATCTGAGTTTCTTAGAATTAGGAGAATTATTAAGTGATAAATATCATATTTTCTCAATAGATTTACCTGGTCATGGAAAAACTCCCGCGTTTAAAAGAGAAGAAGATTATGCTATACCGAATCTAGTAAATTGGATTGCTAAGGTGATCGAATTTATTAAAATAGATAGTTTTTACTTAATGGCTCATTCTTGGGGTGGTTGTGTTGCTCTGCATTATGCAGCTCAGTATCCCGAAAGGATAAAGAAAATTATACTATTAGATGGGGGTTATCATGTAAAGCAATTTGAATATGATTATTTCTCAAGTATTCCTAAAGAACAATTAGATTTTAAACCTAAATGTTCTTTGGAAGAAGAAATAGATTTATACGAGGCTGACTTTGATGGATATATATTTAATGACTGGGAAGAATTTTTAAAAGTAGAAAGGAACAACTATTTAAGATGGTCAGATTTATTAGAGCAGGCTTCAAAGGATTTAATGAAAGTGGAGGAAGATGGATGTATCAAATTTTGTGCAAATGGAGTTACTGCAAGAAGTGCTATAAAATCCATGTATGATTTTCCGACAAATCAATTATACAATAAACTAAGTTCTCCGATATTATTATTACTAGCCACCTTACCTAAGTCTTGGAGTGAAGTTAGAACCTTAGAGGCTGAGAAGTTTAGGAAGGGAACAAATGCTACAGTAAAAAAAATAGAGGGAACAACACATATGCTTCATTGGGATAATCCAAATTTAATTGCTGAAATTGTAGTTGATTGGCTAAAATAACATATTTGGAAACCTCTAGAATGGGAAGTGTCTATTTTAGAGGTTTTTGAAAGAGAGATAGTTAGACAATATTCTAAGTATGAGATTTTTACCGATTTATTCATGAGAGTCTATGATAAAAAAAGAAGAAATTAGAAGGAGTTTGTTATTAATTGGGGAATTTTATGAGGAGTGGAAATTAATGGTAAGTGTGAAAACTATAACTGTCTAACTGTCGTGCCAGGGAAGGCTCCGAAAAACTACATACAAAAAATAAAAATTTAAATATTTAAAATTTCTTAGCTTCAAAATCACTTCTATAACATTTTTTTAATAGAAGTAATGATTTAGCATTCCTGATAAATGAGAATTTTGAAAGCTATCGACTTTTTCGGCGGTTTCTCTGGCACTATTCTTTTATAGACAAGGATGATGAAGATAAAGGTGGGAATTCCTTTGACTTTCTTGGATTTACACACTATGTTGGAAGAGACAAGAATGGATATAAGAGAGTAAAAAGTAAAACAAGCAAGAAGAAAAATAGAACAAGTTTTCTTAGGTGTAAAGAATGGATGAAAAAGAATAGGACAATGCCGACAAAAGCGTTTATGAAAACAGTGAAAGCGAAAATACAAGGACACTGTAACTACTATGGAATAACAGATAATCGTAGAGCGGTAGGGAACTTCATAGATGAATGCAGAAGCTTAATCTACAAGTGGCTGAATCGTAGGAGCCAAAAGAAAAGCTTCAATTGGAACAAGTATGTTCTATTCCTAAAGAAATATCCATTACTAAGAGCAAAAGTATATGTAAACATATTTGAATTAGGTGCAGGAAGTAGTTACATAATGTAAAGGATGGAGTGAAGAGCCGTGTGCATTAATAGTGCAAGCACGGTTCTGGTGTGCCACGAAAGGCACAAAGGTGATGAAGGAAGCGCCCTTCGGTGGGGGCTATACAGGTAGACCCACCAAACAACCCTATGCTGCTGCGGTCAAAAGCCATGGTAGTGAACAACTAGGGAAAAGGCTGTCAAAACAGTCATGTGAGTTATATGAAGATGAACGAAAGTGAACCACTGACGAAGTATCGATAGCGTGAATGCTGTCAAAACCTATCTTTCAGAACTGGGTAGGGACAAGAATAGCGGTAACCTGAAAAGTTGGCTATTTGACAGACGGTATGAAGGTGGCATGAGCATATAATAGGCACCATTGTGAAACGTGGGAACCTGTATCATAATGCAAAACGAAAAAGCACAAGCCACAGAAAGGTAAGGCTGAAAGTAGTGATGTATGGTACAGGGGCGGAGACACTTGTAGTAGTGATGAAGTTATTGTAATGGTAATGGAGCAAAGGGGTGTCGTCATTCAGCTTAAAGTGGATAACAACTGGAAACAGGAGGATTTGATGCAAGAGAGCAAGCCTTATAATATACCTAAGAAGGTAGTAAAAGAAGCCTATAGACGAGTAAAAGCCAACAAAGGAAGTGCTGGAATTGATGGCATGGATTTTGAAGAGTTTGAAAAACATCTGAAAAATAATCTGTACAAAATCTGGAACAGGATGAGTTCGGGTAGTTACTTCCCATCCCCTGTGCTTGCGGTAGAGATACCGAAGAAAGCAGGAGGAACAAGGAGATTAGGAATACCAACAATCTATGACAGAATCGCGCAGATGGTAGCCAAAATGTATATTGAGCCAGTGGTAGAGCCAATGTTCCACGAAGATTCCTATGGATATCGTCCTAACAAATCTGCTATAGATGCAATAGGACAGGCAAGAAAAAGATGTTGGAAGTATGATTTTGTCTTAGAACTGGACATCAAGGGACTGTTTGATAACATAGACCATGAACTGTTAATGAGAGTGGTAAAAAGGCATGTTAGAGAACCGTGGATACAATTGTATATTGAAAGGTGGCTGAAAGCACCATTTGAGCTAAAGGATGGTACAACCATAGAGAGAACTTCTGGAACACCTCAAGGCGGTGTGATTAGTCCAATTCTTGCGAATATGTTTATGCATTATACATTTGATGTGTGGATGACGAAACACTACCCAGAAGCACCGTTTGAGAGATATGCAGATGATGCTGTAGTGCATTGCAGGACAGAAGGAGAAGCAATGCAGATTTTGGAATCTCTTAATGAAAGGATGCAAGCCTGTTTATTAGAACTGCATCCAAAGAAAACCAGAATTGTGTACTGCAAGGATAGAGACAGGAAGAGGGAACACCAAAATACAGAATTCAACTTTCTAGGGTACACATTCAAAGGAATATTCATTAAATACAAAAATGGTAGCACAGGTGTAAACTTTATAGCATCGGCTAGTAAGAATTCAAACAAGGCTTTTAGAGATAAGATAAAATCGCTAGAGATACATAAGAAAACAGGGTGCAAAATAGATATGATTGCCGAAGTGATGAATCCTATCGTTAGAGGATGGATCAATTATTTTTGCAAATATAATCCACAAGCAACCAAGTATTCATTAGATTGTGTAGACAGACGGTTAGTCAAATGGGCAATGTGTAAATTCAAAAGGTTTCGAGGACACAGAAAGAAAGCGGAAATGTGGCTATCTGAAGTGAAGAAGAGAGAGCCCAATTTATTTGCACACTGGCAATACCGCAACAGGAGTGTTGTAATGAGCTGAATGATAAGAGCCGGATGAAGGGAGACTTTCAAGTCCGGTTCTGTGAGAAGCTGAGGGTGAGAATCCCTTGGCTTACTCGACTGAGGGGCTGAAATTGCAAGGTTTCGCCTACTCAACCCATATTCTTCGCCAGTTATAGCTCTAAACCGTTTATTACGGTCTGATAGCTTTTTACTTTTTTAGTAGCTAGTCCATACTCAATTAATCTATTAATTCTATTTTTACATATTTCTTTATCAATTTTAAGGAATTTAGCACATTTGCCTATTGTATTATAATCCTTAGTATTTAGCACTTCAAATACAAATTTCAAATTAGTTCCGACATTTCCCAATATCTCTACTTTTGATTCATTCACAATAATGCAAGCTAAACTATTTTCTTTGAATGTATTATCCATAATAGTCTTTGTTATGTTTCCTATATTCTTAAAGTATATTGTAGTTGGTTTTCGATTTTCACATTCCAATTCTGCATTCAAATCTTGAATATATCTAACACTTCTTGCCAATCCTTGACTAGCAAAACATTGATCAACCAATAATACATCAGCTAAATTAATTACTATATTTAAATCACATTCGGACTCTTTTACATTTTCTTCAATATTCATAAAAAACTTTTCTGCATTTTCGCTGCCTGTTATGCATCTACCAAACTCTTCATTTAGTATAAATTCCATTATTATACCCCCATTTATATTTATATATAAGAAAACTGTATTATATAATGTGCATAAATAGTAAAAAATAAATTTGTTTATCGAATAAATATACAATACTATTTTATGCTATTTATAACATAAAATATACTACTTTTCCTTAATTACTTCAAGATTGATTATTGCTCGATTTAGTGCATGCTTGCTTTTCCAATAATCAAGAAACCAAATATTATTAACAGGCAATAAGTTCTTTTTTCATAAATTTAATTCTCTTTTCTTTTGTTACTTTTTCGATCATGTCAATGACTCCTTTAGTGACAGTCCTAGGGTTTATTGGTTTGCCGGTTTTCACTTTGTCCAATACACACATAACTATTCTTCCCCCTGGCTTAAGTATTCTAAAAGACTCATTAATAAAATTAATGTACAGGTTAACTAATTCTGCATCATCAATATCATCACCATAACCATAAGGCGGATCTGTGACAATTACATCAACAGAATTATCATTTATATATAACTTTGATGCATCAGTTTGCATTATAAAATATTTAAAATCATTATGTTTTACTGGACCTATTCGCATTGTATTATATTTATTTGCATCATTTACAAACGTGTTTTCTTTAATATTATTTTTATCATTTGGATACCAGCCATTAGGATTATCGCAACATATGCAAGCTAATTCTTTATAGTTATTGAATAACTTAATCTTTTCTTCAAGCTCATTTTCTCTAGTATTTTTTTGTGCTATTCCTTGTAATTGTCTTAAGGTATACCTTCTAAGAATATAAAATATTACTCTATCTTCAATATTTTCAAGAATGGGATTTGCATTTATTAACTCTTCGATTTTCTCATAATTACTAAAAGCATCGTTACCATTCTGCATTGATGAATTTATTATTTCCTGTAAACTACTTAAATAAGCTGTATCATGTATCTTATTGTTAATTCTATCAATACGCTTTTGTAAATTATCTATATCCAATAAAAACTCAATGTTGTCTTTTGCTCCTATGGGCTCTGAATAATCCGAACCTATAACTGTACATCCATATTTAGCTGCTTCCAATATTGTAGTGCCAGTATGAAGAAAGGGATCAAAAATAATTTCCCCCTCCTTAATTTGAGCAATATTAAGCATTGCATTAGTCAAATTATGTGGCGTTGTATATATACCTGCCCAATAAGGTTTAGATTCATTATAATGGTCTAAAATGTGTAAAGCGTTATCCTTTTTATATAATGAATTGTAGGCAATTAATGTATTGCTGACATCTTGCTCATCATAAAACTCCAATCCGTTAAAACTATTATGACTTTCATCCTTGTAAACAAAAATATTATTAATATTATTTTTACTTGATAAATTCTTATCTGCTAAATGCTCGTTTACTTTTTCTAAAATAGTGTTAATTTCTTTGGAAAAAAACTTCTTTCCTATATATGTTCTTTCTTTATCAATCATTATATTATCTACATTTCTTTCTAAATCTTTTATATCCACATCAGTATAAAAAGATAGTTTACAAAATGCTTTCTCTTTGTCAACAAAGCTGTTGATATTATTAATTAAGTCATTGGTTGTAATGCTATCCCATTGTTTACAAAAAACCAAAACTCCACATGAATGTATATAACCAGAATTTTTTATAATTTTTTCTAAGTCTAATTTAATACTTGATTTAACTATACAAGAGTTAGTGAATTTAATGATCGTAACTCTGTCAAGATTCGATATAAGGTTATCTTCTAAAATTGTTGAATTATACTCTTTTATCTCAATTAATACTTCTTCTGGAGATAAAGTCCTTTTAATTAGGCTAATAAGCTCATTATACTGAATACTAGTTTTATTAAGAGATTCTGAGAAAACAAAAACATATTGGTAATGATTATTAAGTGATACTTCTTCAGTAATTATTCCTTTATCATATTTATTACATTTAACACAACTAGGAATACCATAACTCCAATTTTTACTATCACACTCACATTTTACTATGTTTTTAAAGACAGTTGGATTATACAAATTTACCCCTCCCTTAATATCTTAATTCTATTTTATAATATGTACACGTTAAAAGCTACAACTTCTAGTAATATTTAACATGTTTGTTAGTATTTTAAGTTTTAGTGCCACTTTACTTGAAGATTTAGCTCAAGCACTAGACGCTCATGTGTAAGAATACAACAATTTGGTTTGCTTCTTATGTTTACTTTGCATCAGATTGATAATAAGTAAATTTTAGAAAATGTATGTTGCAAAAAAACTGAATTGTTTGGGATATAATATGTAAAAGCCTTAAGGATAATCAATTGGCTTTTACTTCAAGATATAATATGGGCAATTATTTAAATTCTACAAATAATTACAAATTCCTTCAAAGGTATATTGCCTTGCATGTCGAAATTAACCTATTGGAGCGGTATATTTATTTTATTTTAATTTTGTTTTTAGGTATAAACAGGAAATTAAGATGGGAGGAATAATAATGGATAAGTTTTTTACTGAAGTAGAGGAACATTCAATTGTAAAAGCAACTATAGTAGAAAAATATTTTTCGGTATGGTCTTCTATATTGGGTTCTAGAGTCGATAAAATTGGGTATATAGATTTATATAGTGGGCCTGGAGTTTATTCAGACGGCACTGAATCAACTCCAGTTAGAATACTAAAAAAATGCGTGTCTGATGAAAAGCTTAGAAAGAAGATTACTACAATCTTTAATGATGCCAATGAAGAATGTTATAAGAAACTGAAATATAATATTGCGCAAATCACTGGTATTGACAGTTTAAAGTTCGCTCCAACAGTTCTTAATCAAAAAGTTGATGATAAAATTGCTGAACAATTTGAAAGCATGAACATGATTCCATGCTTTTCATTTATCGATCCATTTGGTTATGCTGGCCTATCTAGAAAGCTTATCAAAGCACTTGTCAAAGATTTTGGCTGTGATTGTATATTCTTTTTTAATTTTAACAGAATAAATAGTGCATTAAATAATTCAAAGGTAAGAGGCCATATTAATGCTATTTTAGGGGAAGAAGTTGCTGATCATCTTAGAGAAACAGTAAAGGGTATGGAACCTTCCGATAGAGAAGAATATATTATGAATAAGTTTTGTGAATACTTCTGGATTGATAAAAAATTTGCTTTACCTTTTAAATTTATTAGTCCCTCAAGAGATTGTACAAGTCACTATTTAATATTTGTTTCAAAAAATAAATTAGGCTATTTTATTATGAAGGAAATAATGGCCAAAGAAAGTTCCCAAAGAATACAAGGGATTGCCTCTTTTTCTTATATACCTACAACCAATAAGCAGCTAGATTTTCTGTACTTACTTAATATGCCATTGAATGGACTGGAAGAAGACTTAATTAATACTTTCTCTGGTAAGACTTTAACAATGAAAAAAATATTTGAAATACATAGTATTAATAGGCCATTCATCAGTCGCAATTACAAGACAGCTTTGTTAAATTTAGAAGCACAGAATAAAATTATTGCCGTACCAGCTGTACGGAAAAAAGGTACATTTGGTGATGATGTTAAAGTGACCTTTAAGTAAATCATAGTTTGACATGCGAATATACATTCACTATAATTGTTATATACGATAAGTTAGAGGGGTAATAATGAAAACAATATTAAGAAAATCAATGCTTTATAAAACAGGTGTTGAATATGGTGACTACACTATTAATCACGTCCTAGGATGCTCACATGGTTGTAAGTATCCTTGCTACGCAATGTTGATGGCAAAGCGCTTTGGAAAAGTAAAATCATATGAAGAATGGTGTGAACCAAAACTCGCTATTAATGCATTAGAAATATTGAGAAAAGAAATACCCAAATACAAAAAAGATACTCAAATCAGTTCAATTGTGCTTTACTACAGATCCATTTATGTATAATTATGATGAAATATCGGAGATGAGTTTTGATATCATCGAATTACTTAATAGTCATAATATAAAAGTGACTTCATTAACAAAAGGTATTCTGCCAAATAAGTTGACCGAGTTATCACCAGAGAACGAATATGGTATTACATTAGTATCAATAAATGAAAAATTTAGAGAGAGTACCGAACCTGGTGCTGCACCATATATAGATAGAATAGAAAGTCTAAGATATTTACATGAACATGGATGTAAGACTTGGGTTAGTATAGAACCTTATCCCACACCTAATATTATTGAACAAGATTATTCCGAGATTTTAAATTCAATAGAATTTGTGGATAAAATAATATTTGGTAGATTGAATTATAATTCTTTAGTTAAAAAGTATGCTAACTATAAAGCATATTTTAATTCAATAGCATATCAAACAATAGAATTTTGTAAAACGCATAAAATAGAATACTATATTAAAAATGGAACTATATCAGAAAATGCCCAATGCATATAATGTGTAGGGCATTTTTTAACCCACAAGTGCCAGCGAAACCGCCGGAAAAGTCGATAGATTTCAAAAAATCCCATTTCTCAGGAATACTAAATCATTACTTCTATTAAAAAAATGTTATAGAAGTGATTTTGAAGCTAAGAAATTTTAAATATTTAAATTATTATTTTTGTATGTAGTTTTTCGGCGGTTTCCAGGCACCGAACATAAGAACATATTCACAAAATGCACATTTTCTGCTAAGTGGCAGCAGAAAATGTGCATTTTTTTATGGGAAGACCTTGGAGAGAAGAGCGTAAGAGTGGAATATATCATGTAATTGTAAGAGGAAACAATAAGGAGTATATTTTCAAGGATAGCATAGACAAGGAATACTTCTTAAAGAAAGTAAAAGAGCTTAAAAAGGCTAGATGAAATCTTAATTGAAGCACAGAAGATTACCTTTGGTAAAGGCAGGATTAAGAAAGAGGTCTTTTACTTCATATAAGGCAGAGTATACAAGAACTGCATTAGATTTAAAGTATACCAATAAAGAAATAGGTAATAACATAAAAGCAACTGAAAATGCGATTAAAGAATTGATAGCCAAGTATGGCAGATGAATAACTGTCTATCTGCCGTGCCTGGAACTGTGAGGTTCTGAGAAGTCTAAGTATAAGCTTCTATTATTTGAAATTTTTATAATAAGTAACATTATATCTATAATTTATATTTGAAAACTTGTATGATATTTGAGGATGCTTGAAGGACATTGTTATCTTTTAGGGAATTATAATATAAAATGTTTACTTTAGAGTTTATATGGAAACTTGATTATAGAAAAGAGGCTCCCATATAATTTTTATTGAATAATTATTTCATCTAGTTCGTGCTACAGATGTATATAATCGAAAGTGAAAAGTAAGAATTAAAATATGTTAATTGGAGGTTAAAGGTTTGCTTAAATTTCTTAATGATAATCAAGGTGCCATAATGACTCTCATTAACTTTTCATTGGTTGTAGTTACTATAGTTTATGTAATGCTAACAAAAAAGCTCGCAGATAGCTCTGAGATTACAATAAAACAATCAGCCATGGAAAAAGTGAATGAAATTGAAAAGAAAGAAACAATAAGAAAAAACTTGATTTATTTACTAAATGGTGAGCTATATATGAATTCCTATTATTATGCCTTTACTATGTATTATTTGATTAATAATAAAAATATTTCTCTAAAAGATAGAATTAATTTGTTTATAAAGAATAATGTTACATCTATTGAAAGAACCACAAAAGCTCAGATGATTACCTTCGTAAAGAGTGATATTTGGAGCAAGATTAGTAATGAATGTATTTATTATCTCCCAAATATTATGAATCAGGAATTAATAGGATATTATATGGGGGTGGAGCATTCAAAAATCTTTTCAATAAATGGAATGACAAAAGAGGAATTTATAGAATATGCAAGGGGACAGTTGGTGTCAACATATAAGTGTTTTGACCTTTTTGATATAGAAGTAAAAGATCTTAGAAGAGATAATAAGTATGAAATTGAAGGCAAATTATTATCAATTGATAAAAGCACAGGAAGTTTAATCGAGGTAAAGTAGTTAAGTTACAATTGAATGTACTATATAACTAACATATTTGAACCCATAAGTGCCAGTCATCTAACAAAAGAACATATTAATAAAGGTATAGAGCTAAAACACTCTATGCCTTTTAATTTACGATAAAATACAAGATTTTATGGTGTATTTTTACAAAATAGAAAATTCTGAAACGACATAATTCTACAAATTTTTCAATAATTATATGATATAGTTATATATAAAATTACGATTAAGCTTTACTATACTTTCATTAACTTTAGACAATATTGATAAAGATTTTATTGAATTAGAGTTTTTTAGTCTACTATGGATAGACAATAAAAAAGGGGGAAATACAAATGAGTAGGTTAGGAGAAAAAAGGGACTTTATAAACATTAGCGATTTTTCAAAGGACGAAATTCTTGAAACAATAGAGCTTGGACAAAAATTAAAGTATGAAACAAAGAATAATATACCTCATCAGCATTTAAAAGGGAAAACATTAGGTATGCTTTTTAGAAAAGCTTCTACAAGAACAAGAGTATCTTTTGAAGTTGGAATGTATCAATTAGGAGGAATGGCTCTGTTTTTAGATACAAATGATACTCAAATGAAGAACGGTGAAATTATTCAAGATACTGCAAGAGTATTATCTCGTTATGTAGATGGAATAATGATAAGAACTTATTCTGATAAAGAAGTAGAAATGTTAGCAAAATATTCTTCTGTTCCTGTAATAAATGGTCTGACAAATGAGCAGCATCCATGTCAAGTTCTTGCTGATTTAATGACCATAAAGGAATATAAAAAGAAATTTGATGGTCTAAAGGTAGCTTTTATTGGTGATGGGCATAACATGGCTAATACTACAATAGAAGGCTGTCTAATGGTCGGAATGGATATTTCACTAGCAACTCCAAAGGGCTTTGAACCAGCAAGCCATATTATGAAAAGAGTTAGAGAAATAGAAGAAACATCAAGTGGTAGTTTATATTTATGTAATGATCCTAAGGAAGCTGCAGAAGGTGCAGATGTTGTTATTACAGATGTATGGGAAAGCAGAGGAATAGAAGAGGATAGAAATATTAGAAGAGAATTTTTCAAAGAGTTTCAAATTAACAGTGATCTCATGAAGGTAACTCATAAGGATGCAATGGTACTTCATTGTCTGCCTGCTCGCAGAGAAGAAGAGATTACAACAGAAATGTTTGATAAACACCAAGAGGAAATTTTTGAAGAAGCTGAAAATAGATTACATGTCCAAAAAGCTGTAATGGTTAAGTTAATGAGTTAATATATAAACGCATAATAAATTGATGATTTGTCAGCTATTTGCCAACGCAAATTTATTATGCTGGCAAATTCTTTTTGAGGTTATTTTTAAGTGATTATATTAACAAAAGAGGGGAATTGATCATATGGAACAGTCAGTAAAATTGGATAAGAATAATATTGAGGACATGTTTTCATTAACTCCTATGCAAGAAGGTATGCTTTTTCATTACTTAAAGCAGCCAGATGAGAATCAATATTTTGAACAATTGTGTATACAAATATCGGGGGTAATAGATGAAGATGTTTTTCATAAAGCATGGAATCACGTTGTACAAACAAACGAAGCACTTAGAACCATATTTAGGTGGGAAAAGCTTAAAAAACCGGTTCAGATAGTTTTAAAGGAATATAATATACAAATTTCTAAACATGACCTTACAAAAGAAGCTAATGAAACCAAAGAAAAATTGTTAAATGAAATTCAAAATAGAGATAGAAGTAATAAGTTTGATCTGAGGGATGTAGCTTTTAGAGTAACCTTATGTATGCTTGAAAACAATAAATATCAAATGCTTATAAGCAATCATCATATATTATATGATGGCTGGAGTACAGGAATTATTCTAAAAGAATTTTTTGAAGCTTATAATTATATAAGTAGGAAAGCAGAGCTAAATATATTAAACAAAAATAAATTTAAGGATTTTATAATATACATACAAAATGAAGATAAGGAAAAGCAAAAACAATACTGGACAGAATATCTTAAGGACTTCAATACACCCACGCATTTATTTTCAAATCTAAATAAAGATAAGCAAATACCAAAAATAATGAAATTTAAATATAATATTTCGCAGGATAGAGTGCAGAGCATAAACAGCTTTGCTAAGGAAAGAAAAATAACCTTAGCCTCAATATTATATAGTGCATGGGGAATATTGCTCCAAAGATATACGAGCTGCGGGGACGTTGTTTTTGGTACGACAGTATCGGGAAGAAATGTGCCTATAAATGGAATAGAAAATATCGCTGGTCTGTTTATAAATACCTTACCTTTAAGGCTTAACAATAATACAGACAAGCTTTCAGAACTTCTAAAAAACGTTAACAAAGCAATTGCATCAAGAAAAGAATATGAAAACACTCCACTTGTAGATATAAACAAATATAGTAATATAGCAAGCAATGAAGAGCTGTTTAATTCTATTGTAGTAATAGAAAATTACCCTCTAGACAGTGCATTGGCTAACAAAGACAATAATTTATCCATTGATTCATACTCTATTGTATCTAAAACAAACTTTGATTTAACTGTTGGGATTGATACCTTCGATGGGATAAAAATTGAATTGTTATACAATGAAGCTTTATTTACCCATGATGTAATAGAAAGAATCTGCGGACATTTTGAAGCAATAATTTTAGAGATGATTAAGAATCCAGAAAAGGCAATAAATGAAATAAATATATTGACAGATTTTGAAAGAAAACAATTGTTATATGACTTTAATGATACCTATGCAGATTATCCAAAGGGAAAAACTCTGCACCAGTTATTTGAAGAACAGGTGGAGAAGACACCTGATGAAGTTGCATTAGTATTTTATGATAGACACTTAACCTATAGAGAATTAAATGAAAAGTCAAACCAACTAGCAAGAAAGCTAAGGGAAAATGGAGTAAAAGAAAATACAATAGTTGGTATTATGGCAGAGCGTTCCTTAGAGATGATAATAGGAATAATGGGAATATTGAAAGCAGGGGGAGCATATTTGCCCATAGACCCCAAGTATCCCCAGGGTAGAATTAAATTTATGATGAGTGACAGCAGGATAAAGCTATTATTAGCCCAATCAAATTTAAAGAATAACATTGAAGATGATATAAAGGTTTTGGATTTAGAGGATAAACAACTATATGTAGGGGATACCTCTGATTTAGAAAGTATAAGTACGTCTAATAGTTTAGCTTACATAATATATACTTCAGGGTCAACAGGAAGACCTAAAGGAGTTATGGTGGAGCATAGAAGTATATCGAGCTCCATACAATGGAGGAAGAATGAATATAAGCTAAACAGTACAGACAATGTACTTCAATTGTTTTCATTTTCTTTTGATGGATTTTTAACAAGCTTTTTTACTCCTATCATATCAGGTGCAAGGATTATTATATTAAATGATGAGGAAGCTAAGGATCCAATATCTATCAAAAAACATATTTCCTATAACAATATAACCCATTTTATCTGTGTTCCTTCATTGTACTGGGCTATATTGGAAACATCTGCCCCACAAGACCTAGAAGCCTTAAAGAAAGTCACATTAGCAGGAGAAAGTGTTAGTAAAAATATCATAAAGACTAGTAAAGAAAAAAATATTAATATTGAAATAATAAACGAATACGGTCCTACAGAAGGAAGTGTAGTTTCAACTATTGCAAGGAATTTAGATAATAAATCAGCGATAACCATCGGGAAACCTATATCAAACAGAACAATTTACATAATAGATTCTAATTTCAACCTACAGCCTATAGGGGTAGCAGGTGAAATGTGCATAGGTGGAGATGGCTTAGCAAGAGGATATCTAAACAGACAGGAACTGACGGAGAAAAATTTTATAGACAACCCATTTATATCTGGAGAAAGAATTTATAGAACAGGTGACCTTGGAAGATGGCTGTCTAATGGCAATATTGAATTCATAGGAAGAATAGATAATCAAGTAAAAATAAGGGGACACAGAATAGAGCTTGGGGAGATAGAAAACAGGCTACAGGCTTATGAAGGTATAAAAGAGACAGCAGTAGCTGTAAAGGGAACTAAAAATAGTCGTTTATGTGCATATATAGTTTCAGATTGTGATATTGATATGCTTAGGCTAAAGACTTATTTATCAGAGGAATTACCAGAGTACATGATACCTTCCCACATTATTAAAATAGAGAAGCTTCCTCTGACTCCAAATGGTAAAATTGATAGGGATATATTACCAGAGCCATCAGGAAGTACGAATATAAAGGTTAAGTACGAAGCCGCCAGAACTAAATTAGAGAAGGATATAGAAAAAATATGGCAAGAGGTATTAGAAATAGATGAAGCAATAGGAATAAATGATAGCTTTTTCGATTTAGGAGGACATTCCTTAAATGCTACTAGTCTTGTGGCAAGAATACATAAAGTATTAAATGTAGAGGTTCCTTTACAAGAGATATTTAGGACTCCAACTATAAAGCAAATCGCAAATTATATTAACCTGGCTAAAGAAAGCATATATACCGAAATTCAGCCAGCAGAGGAAAGTACATATTATCCATTATCATCAACACAAAAGAGACTTTATATATTAAATCAGCTTAATAAAGAAAGTACAAGCTATAATATGTCCTCTATACTAATGATAGAAGGTACACTAAATAGAGAAAGCTTCGAAAATGCCTTTATAAAAATAATTGAAAGGCATGAGAGTTTAAGAACAAGCTTTCATATTATAGATGAAAAGCCTGTGCAGAAAATACATGAGAAGCTAGAGTTTAAAATAAACTACGAAGAAGTAAAGGACAAAGAAATAGAGGAAATAATACAGAATTTCATAAAACCCTTTGATTTAAGCCAAGCACCACTTCTTAGAGTTAGTATTATAAGGCTTACGGAGAACAAACATTTATTAATGACAGATATGCATCACATAATATCTGATGGAGTTTCGACAGGTATCTTAATATCGGATTTTTTAAAGCTATATAACAATGAACAATTACCTGCTTTGAGGATACAATATAAAGATTATGCTGTATGGCAGCAGGAAAATCTAAAAACAGAAGAATTTAAGAGACAAGAAGAATACTGGTTAGAGAAGTTTCAGGGAGAACTGCCTGCCCTAAACCTACCAACAGATTATCCTAGACCAACTGTTCAGAGCTTTGAAGGAGATGACCTAGACTTTAAAATAAGTAAGAGCTTGACTAAAAAGCTAAGAGCTATGACAAAGAAAACAGGAAGTACTATGTATATGCTTCTATTAGGTGCATATAATATTTTGTTGTCAAAATATACATCGCAGGAAGATATAATAGTTGGAAGTCCAATTGCTGCACGACACAATGTAGATTTAGATAATGTTATTGGAATGTTTGCAAACACTCTAGTATTGAGAAACTATCCCGAAAATAATAAAACTGTGGAGAGTTTTATGGAAGAGCTTAAGATAAGCTGTTTACAGGTTTATGAAAATCAAGATTATCAGTTTGAAGATTTAGTAGAGAAGCTTGATATAAAGAGAGATACAAGCAGAAATCCAATATTTGATGTTATGTTTTCAATGCCTAATGTTGACCTAAAAACTTTAAAAATTCAAGGACTCGAAATCAAGCCCTATGAATTTAAAGATAAAACCTCCAAGTTTGATTTATTGCTTACCATATTAGAAAAAGAAGAAGAGCTTGATGTAAGCTTACAATATTGTACAAAGCTTTTTAAAAGAGAAACCATAGAAAGGCTTGGAAAGCACTTCATAAATATATTAAAAGTAATGACAGAACTTCCAGAAATAAAAATAGGTGAAATAGATATTCTAGGAAAGCAAGAGAAGAGCAAGCTTTTAGAAGGTTTCAATAATACAAAAGCTCCATATCCACAAGAATTTACTATACAAGAGTTGTTTGAAGAGCAAGTAGAAAGAACACCTAATAAAATTGCAGTAGTCTATGAAGACCAGCAGTTAACATATAAGGAACTAAACGAAAAATCTAATCAACTGGCAAGAAGATTAAGGGCTAAAGGCGTAGATAGGGACGTTATAGTAGGAATGATGCTTGGCAAGTCATTAGAAATGATAATAGGATTTATGGGAATTTTAAAGGCAGGTGGAGCCTATGTAGCAATTGACCCAGAATATCCAAAGGATAGGGTAGAGTATATGCTAGAGGATAGCAAAGTAAATATCCTCTTGACTCAATCAGATTTTATTTCTCAACTGGAATTTAAAGGAAATATTATCAATTTAGATGACAATGCTTTGTATAAAGAAGATAATAGCAATTTAGAAATAGTAAATGAAGCTAAGGACTTACTATACCTAATATATACCTCTGGTTCAACAGGAAAACCAAAAGGACTTATGATAGAGCATAGAAACTTAGTCAACTTAATAAGCTTTGAATTTGCTAAAACAAATATAAATTTTAATAGTAGAGTTCTTCAATTTACAACAATAAGCTTTGATGTATGCTACCAAGAAATATTCTCTACCCTTTTAAAGGGCGGAGAGCTGCATATTATAAACAATGATATGAAAAGAAATATAGAAGATTTACTAAAATTTATTGAAAATAACTATATAGAAACTGTTTTTTTACCAACTTCATATTTTAAATTCCTGACGAGAGATAAAAGATATATAGATATGCTCCCAAATAATATAAAGCATATAGTAGTAGCGGGAGAACAGCTAATAATTACAGATGAATTAAAGAAAAAGCTAAAGGAAAGTAAAATATATCTGCATAATCACTATGGACCATCAGAGACTCATGTAGTATCAACCCTTACAATAGACCCGAAGAAGGAAATTGAAACAATACCATCTATAGGAAAACCAATATCCAATACCAAGTATTATATACTAAGCAGGAATGGAAAATTACAGCCAATTGGAGTACCGGGCGAGCTTTGTGTAGCAGGCGAGTGCGTAGGAAGAGGCTACATAAATATGCAAGAGCTTACAAAGGCAAAATTTATAGATAACCCCTTTAATAAAGGCGAGAGAATGTATAAAACTGGGGATCTAGTAAGATGGCTGCCAGATGGAAATGTAGAGTTTTTAGGACGAATAGACAATCAAGTAAAAATAAGGGGATATAGAATAGAGCTTGGAGAAATAGAAGGTAAATTACAAAATCATGAGCAAATAAAGGAAGCAGTAGTGGTGGTAGGGGAAGCTGCGAACGGAGAAAAGTATCTATGCAGCTATATCGTACCTAATAGGGAAATGACAGTAGGAGAGTTAAGAAGCTATTTATTGAGGGAGTTACCAGAATATATGATTCCATCATACTTTGTGATGCTGGAAAACCTTCCGCTAACACCAAATGGCAAGATAGACAAACGGGCACTGCCAAAGCCTGAAGGCAGTATAAATACAGGCATAGAATATGAAGCTCCGAGAAATGAAACAGAAGAAATACTAGTAGGAATATGGGAAGAAGTACTTGGAATAGATAGAATAGGAATAAATGATGATTTTTTTGAGCTAGGAGGACATTCCCTAAAGGCAACAATCCTTACAGCAAAAATCCATAAGGAATTGAAGGTAGAAGTACCGCTACAAGAGATATTTAAAAGTCCAAATATAAAAGGGATATCAGACTACATAAAAAAAGCTAAGAGTAGTATATACAACTCAATAAAACCAGCAAAAGAAAAAGAATGCTATCCATTATCCTCGGCTCAAAAGAGAATGTATATACTAAATAGACTTAATGAAGAAAGCACAAATTACAACATGACATCTATATTAGATATAGAAGGAAGCTTGGATATAGAGAAGCTAGAAAACAGTTTTAAAAAGCTCATAAAGAGACATGAAGCTCTAAGGACAAGTTTTATGCAAGAAGAAGAAAGTCCAGTGCAGAAGATACATGAGGAAGTAGACTTTAAGATAGAATATAAAGAAATAAAAGAAGAAGCATTAGAAAAAGAAATAAATGACTTCATAAAGCCCTTTGACCTAAGTAAAGCACCACTGTTTAGAGTAAAGCTTGTAAAGCTGCCAAATATGAAGCACATACTGATGACAGATATGCATCACATAATATCTGATGGAGTATCTGTAGGAATACTGATAAAAGAAGTAAAAGAGCTGTATAGAGGGGAAGAACTGGGAGAGCTAAGGATAAAATACAAGGACTATGCTATATGGCAGAGAGAAGTATCAGTATCAGAAGAAATGAAAAAACAAGAGGAATACTGGATAAACAAATTAGGAGGAGAAATACCTCAGTTAAATCTGGCAACAGACTATAAAAGGCAGGCAGTACAAAGCTTTGAAGGTAGAAGCATAAGCTTTAGGGCAGACAAAGAGCTTACAGAAAAGCTAAAAAGAACAGCAAGAAAAAGCAAAGCAACCCTGTATATGGTGCTATTGTCGGCATATAACACGCTACTTTACAGATATACAGGACAAGAAGATATAATAATAGGTACACCTACAGCAGGCAGACCCCATGCAGAACTGCAAAATATCATGGGAATGTTTGTAAACACACTGGCAATGAGAAACAATCCAAGTGGAGAAAAAACCTTTAAGGAATTGCTAGAGGAGGTAAAGGAAAATGCCTTAATGGCATATGAAAATCAAGGCTATCAATTTGAAGAATTGATAGAAAAACTGGAGATAAAAAGAGATATCAACAGAAACCCTTTGTTTGACACAATGTTTACATTACAGAACATGGATATAGAAGAAATAGAAATAGAAGGGCTTAGGATATCACCCTACGAGCTTAAGAACGAAACATCAAAATTTGATATATCAATGATGACAGAAGAAAGAGAAGAAGAAATATATTTTACCCTACAATACTGTAGAAAACTATTTAAAGAAGAGACAGCAAAAAGCTTTGGAAGCCACTACATAAACATATTAAAAGAAATAACAGAAGAACCAGAGAAGAAGCTGAAAGAAATAAATATGCTTTCAAAGGAAGAAGAAAATCAAATACTAATAGATTTAAATGATACACAGGCAAAATACCCAAGGGATAAGACTATACATGAGTTTTTTGAAGAGCAGGTAGAAAGGACACCAGAAAAGGTAGCAGTAGTATTTGAGGATAAGGCGCTAAGCTACAAAGAGCTAAACCAAAGAGCAAATAGTCTGGCAAGAGAGCTAAGAGAAAAAGGAGTAAAGCCAGATACTATAGTAGCTATAATGGTAGAGCGATCCCTTGAGATGATAGTTGGAGTCCTAGCTATATTAAAGGCTGGTGGAGCATATTTACCTATTGATGTTGATTATCCAAAGGAAAGAATTAGCTTTATGTTGCAGGATAGTGGTACAGGAATATTAATAACAAAAAAAGCTCTAATTAGCGAAGAAATAAATTTCCCAAATCAAATAATTTGTATTGATGAAGAAAGAATATATGAAAACGAAAATACAAACCTTGATAATATCAATAGCCCCAATAATTTAGCTTATATAATATATACATCTGGTACAACGGGAAAGCCTAAGGGGGTAATGATAGAGCATAGAAATGTAGTGAGATTAATGTTCAATGATAGATATTTATTTGATTTTAATAGCAATGATGTATGGACAATGTTTCACTCTTATTGCTTTGATTTCTCCGTATGGGAAATGTATGGAGCATTGCTATATGGAGCGAAGCTTGTAATTGTACCAAAGATGATAGCAAAGGACACCAAGAGCTTTTTAGAAATATTAAAAAGAGAAAAGGTGACAATATTAAATCAAACACCATCAGCATTTTACAGCTTGATAAGAGAAGAACTGAAAAATGATGAAAAACAACTAAGTATAAGATATATAATTTTTGGAGGAGAAGCATTAAATCCTGGAAAACTAAGAAAATGGCAGGAACGATATACAGAAGCTAAATTGATAAACATGTATGGAATAACAGAAACAACAGTACATGTAACCTTTAGGGAAATAGGCAGTGAGGATATAGAAACAGACATAAGCAATATTGGTAAGCCTATTCCAACCTTGACTACATATGTAATGGATAAGGATATGAAGCTGCTCCCAATAGGAGTACCAGGAGAATTATTGGTAGGAGGAGCGGGTGTAGGCAGAGGGTATTTAAATAGAGCCGAGCTTACAAAGAAAAAGTTTATTTCAAATCCATATAAGCCAACAGAAATATTATACAAATCTGGAGACTTGGTAAAGCTATTGGAAAATGGTAATATGGAGTATTTAGGAAGAATAGATAATCAAATAAAGGTTCGAGGATATAGGATAGAGCTTGGAGAAATCCAAAACAAGCTTCAAAATCATAAGTCAATAAGTGAAGCGGTGGTAATAGCGAGGGATTCTGAGGATGGAGAAAAATACATTTGTGCATATATGGTTGCAGAAAATGAATTAACAACCTTAGAGTTAAGAAGCCATCTATCAAAGGAGCTTCCAGATTATATGATACCATCATATTTTATCTATATGGAAAAAATGCCTCTTACCGCAAATGGCAAAGTGGACGTTAAAGCATTGTCAGAGCCAATTGGAATGGTGAATACAGGAGTAGAATATGAACCACCGAGAAATGAGCTGGAAGAAATATTAATAGGGATATGGCAGGATGTTTTGGATATACAAGAAAGAATAGGTATAAACCATAACTTTTTCGAGCTTGGAGGACATTCCTTAAAGGCGACAACTCTTGCTGCAAAGGTTCATAAAGAATTAAATGTGGAGCTGCCCCTGCAAGAAATATTTAAAGGCCCAACAATAAAGCAAATATCTGAATATATCAGTAAGGCAAAAAACAGCATGTATGCTTCTATAGAGCCTGCAAAGAAAGAGGAATACTATCCATTATCCTCAGCACAAAGCAGAATGTTTATACTAAATCAATTAGCTAAAGAAAGTACAAATTATAACATGCCAGCAATACTAGAGCTCAACGGAATCTTAGATAAAGAACGGTTCCAAACAGCTTTTGAAAAAATGGTGTCAAGACATGAAGCGCTGAGGACAAGCTTTGATATGGTGGATGGAAGTCCTATGCAGAAAATACATGAAGAAGTAGATTTTAAAGTAAAATATATGAAGCTGGAAAATCAAGGGATAGAAGAAGCGATAAATAGTCTGATAAGACCCTTTGACTTAGGTAAAGCACCGCTATTTAGGGTTATAGTTGCAGAACTGGCAGAAAACAAGCATCTATTGATAACAGATATACATCATATAATATCTGATGGTGTAACAATAGCTATTTTAATAGAGGAATTTTCAAAGCTATACAGGGGAGAAGAATTACCTAAGCTTAGAATACAATATAAGGACTATGCAGTATGGCAGAATAATATGCTTAAATCAAATGAACTGGAAAAGCAAGAAAAATATTGGTTAAGTATATTCAAAGAAGAAGTAGAGACTCTGAATATTCCTACAGATTATCCAAGACCTAGAACTCAGAGCTTTGAAGGGGAAAGCATTGACTTCACACTAGATAAAGAGCTTACAAATGCGCTTTATAATATAACTCGGGAAAATAAAGCAACCCTATATATGTCATTGCTAGCTGTATATAATGTCTTGCTATATAAAATTACAGGACAGGAAGACATAGTAGTAGGAACTCCTATAAGCAGGTAGACCTCATGCAGATATGCAAAATATAATAGGGATGTTCGTAAACACCTTGGCAATGAGAAATAATCCAGCAGGAGATAAATCCTTCAAAGAGTTTTTATTAGAGGTTAAGGAAAATGCTCTTGCAGCATATGAAAATCAAGATTATCAATTTGAAGAGCTGGTTGATAAATTAAAAATAGAAAGAGATTTAAGTCGAAATCCATTGTTTGACACAATGCTAAATCTGCGGAATGTAGATGTGATTGAGGTTGAGCTTGGAGACTTGAGCTTACGACCTATTGAGAAGGAAATAAAAAGCTCGAAATTTGATATTAAGTTAGCGGTAGCTGAAAAGGAAAAAGTATTAGAATTTACCTTAGAATATTCTACTAAACTATTTAAAAGTAGTACAATGGAAAAATTTGTAGAAGATTTTATAAAAGTTATAGAAATAGTAAGCAAGAATCCTGATATTAGATTATCCAACGTAGATGTGATTTCAGAGGAAGAGAAGAATAGCATTTTGACTGACTTTACCGATGATATAGAAGATGTTTTTTAAGGGGTGAGAATAATGGTATCAAATAGAACATTACAGTGGCAATTAAATAAATGCTTTGAAGATTATAAAGATAACACAGCAATTGAATATGGAAATAAGTATGCAACCTACAATGCTTTAGACAAAAAATCAAATTATATTGCCAATCGGATATTAGAAGCTGGTATTAAAGAGGGAAGCTTTATTGGAGTTTTGGTTGAGGATAAGCTGGAGCTGATTACAGCAATTATTGGAATCATAAGAGCTAGATGTGTGTTTGTTCCGCTTGACTCAGACTATCCCGATAAAAGAATAGAGATGATGCTATCTGCTTCAGAATTAGCATATATACTTTGTGATGAAGATAATAGCATTAGATTACACCAGGTATCAAAGGATATATCCACCATCATATTAAATAATGATTTTTATAGCAGTAATAACGATTATTTTGCTAGAGAACTAGACATAGAATACGGAGAAGAAGATGCAATATATGTATACTTCACCTCTGGTACCACTGGAAAACCAAAGGCGATATTGGGTAAAAATATAGGACTATTACAGTTTTTAAAATGGGAGATCAAAGAATTTGACATTGATAGTAAATTTAGGTTGAGCCAATTTACAGCTCAGTGTCACGACCCCTTTTTAAGAGATATATTTGTACCATTATGTGCTGGCGGAACAATTTGTATTCCAGAGAGCAGGGAAATTATCCTAGATACGGAGAGCATAATAAAATGGATTGATAATAATAAAGTAAATCTAATACATTGTACTCCTAGCCTATTTAAAATGTTTGGTACAGAAGAATTAAATGATAAAAGCTTTTCTCAGCTAAAATATGTACTTTTAGCTGGGGAAAGGGTTAAACCAATGGAACTGGAAAACTGGTACAGAAACTTTAAGGATAGAATACAGATTGTAAATATGTACGGGCCAACAGAAACGACCCTTGCAAAGCTATTTTACAGAATCCAAGTGGAAGATATAGCAAAAGAGAACATACCTATAGGCAAGACTATTGCTGGTGCAAAGGCAATAATACTTGATAAGGATATGAAGATATGTGGAAGCGGTAAGACTGGAGAAATATATATAAGGACTCCATATAGAACTCTTGGATATTACAAAGATGATAAATTAAATAAAGAGAAATTCATAGTGAATCCCTTTAATACTGATCCTAAGGATATTATCTATAAAACTGGTGACATGGGAAGAATTAATGAAGCTGGCGATATAGAATTCCTTGGAAGGATGGATAGGCAAATTAAAATAAGAGGCTTTAGGGTAGAGCTAAATGAAATAGAAAATGCTTTGCTTACGCATAGCCTTATTAAAGATGCTGTTGTAATAAATATTCCAATGGAAAATGGAAATAACGCTTTATATGCATATATCGTTAAAAAAACTATTGAGGATATTCAGATAAAGGAATATTTAAAAAGCAGATTGCCAAGCTATATGATACCACTATCCTTTATTTACTTAGAAAAGCTGCCTTTAAATAAAAATGGGAAGGTGGACTACAAAGAATTAGCCAATCTTGTAGATAAAAATGCTTGTGAAATTGTAGAGCCAAGGAATGAAACGGAGAGAAAACTACAGGAAATATGGACTGAGGTTTTAGAAGTAAGCAATATTGGAGTCGAAAATGGTTTCTTGGATGTGGGAGGACACTCACTAAATGCAATGAAGCTAATACAGAAAATCTATCAAGAATTTAAAATTGAGCTACAGCTAAATCAGCTGTTTCAAAATCCTACAATTGAGGAATTAGCAAGCTATATAGGGAAGGTTGATAAATCAATATATAAAAACATACCAAAATCTGAGAAAAAAGAATACTATGAATTATCCTCAGCACAAAAAAGAATGTATATATTAAATCAGTTTTCAAAGGAAGTTATAGATTACAACATGCCCTTGGTACTGGAGCTAGAAGGAGAACTGGATAAAAAACAGCTTGAAAAAACCTTCAAAGAGCTTATAGAAAGGCATGAAAGCCTAAGAACAAGCTTTGTAGTAATAGATGGTAAGCCTATGCAGAAGGTACATGAGGTAGTAGATTTCCATATAGAATATAAAGAAATAGATGGAATATACATAGAAGACGCAATACAAGACTTTGTAAAACCCTTTGACTTAAATAGAGCACCACTTATTAGAGTAAGTATTGTAAAGATAAAGGAAAATAAATACATACTAATGACAGATATGCATCATATAGCAGCGGATGGCACCTCAAGAAGAATTTTAGCCTCAGAAATTTCAAGGCTATATAATGGAGAAAAGCTAGAAGCCTTAAGAATACAATATAAGGACTACGCTATGTGGCAAAATGAGATGTTAAACAAAGATGTGCTTAAGAAGCAAGAAGAATACTGGATGGAAAGCTTTAAGGGAGAAATATCAGTATTAAATATGCCTGTAGATTATCAAAGACCTACAGTAAAAAGCTTTGAGGGGACAAGCATTGACTTTAAAATAAACCAGGAGCTTTCAAAGAAACTAAATAGCCTGGCTAGAAAAAATAAAGCTACTTTATATATGGTACTGCTGGCAGCATATAACGTATTACTTTATAGATATACAGGGCAGGAGGATATAGTAGTAGGTTCACCTATAGCAGGAAGACCACACATAGATTTACAAAATATAATAGGTATGTTTGTAAATACACTTGCAATGAGAAATAATCCAACAGGAAACAAAGAATTTGAAGCTTTCCTGCTAGAAGTAAAGGAGAATTCCTTAAAAGCCTATGAAAATCAAGACTATCAATTTGAGGAATTAGTAGAAAAGCTGGATATTAAAAGAGATATGAGCAGAAATCCACTGTTTGATACAATGCTCATATTGCAAAATATGGACACGAAGAGTATAGAACTAGAAAAGCTAAAAACAACCTTCTATAAATTTACGGATACGATATCAAAATTTGATATAACACTGAGTGCTGTAGAAGCAGATGGAGGAATACTCTTTAATCTTCAATATAGCACGAAATTGTTTAAAGCAGATACAATGGAAAGGTTAATGGAACATTTTGTAAATATTCTTCAAGATATAGCTTTGTACCCATACTTAAAATTAAAAGAAATTAATATGGTATCAGAGGAAGAAAAACAGCATGTGCTTTCGGATTTTAATAAAGCTAAGGAGCAATATACAAATGACAAGGCTATTCACGAGCTGTTTGAAGAACAGGCAAAAAATATACCTGATAATATAGCCGTTGTATGTGGAGACAGAAAGCTAACATATAGAGAATTAAACGAAAGAGCCAACCAATTAGCATGGCTTTTGAGGGAAAAAGGAGTACAGGCTGATACCATAGTCGGAATCATGGTAGAGCGATCCCTTGAGCTTGTAATTGGAGTATTTGCAATACTAAAAGCTGGAGGAGCGTTACTGCCTATAGACCCTAAGCTTCCTGATGCTAGAAAAAAGTATATGTTAAAGGACAGCAATGCCAAAATTTTGATTGTAAATGATGAAGCAGATGATAACAGTATAGAAGAATTTGAGGGACATGTTATAAGTCTTAGTGACATTGAGCTAAAACAAAGCAAAACCAGCAATTTAGAAAACATAAGCAGTTGTGATAAATTGTTATATGTCATATATACCTCAGGGACAACAGGCAATCCAAAGGGAGTAATGCTTGAGCATAGAACCTTAACTAATTTGATTTCCTTCCAAAATAAATATACCAATATAGCTTTTGAAAATAGCAAGGTTACTCAATTTGCTAATATGAGCTTTGATGTCTGTTATCAAGAGATATTTTCTACCTTATTAAATGGTGGAGAGCTACATATTGTTAGTAATAATGCTAAAAATGACATAAATTTATTTTTAGAATTCATTGAGAAAAGAGAAATTGATATTGTATTCCTGCCTACAGCATATTTGAAGTACCTATCAAGCTATAGAGAGTATCTTGATAAATTGTCAGGTAGCATAAAGCATATAATAGCGGCAGGAGAACAGCTGATAATTACAGATGAGCTAAAGAAAAAGCTAAAGGAAAGCAAGATATATCTGCATAATCACTATGGGCCATCAGAGACTCATGTAGTTTCAACCTATACAATAGACCCAAATGGGGAGATTGAAACAATACCATCTATCGGAAAGCCGATATCAAATAGCGAATATTACATATTAAGCAGAGATGGAGAGCTACAGCCGATTGGAGTACCTGGCGAGCTTTGTGTAGCAGGAAGATGTGTAGGAAGAGGCTACATGAATATGACGGAGCTGACAAAGGAGAAATTTATAGAAAACCCCTTTAATAAAGGCGAGAGAATGTACAAAACAGGGGATCTAGCAAGATGGCTGTCAGATGGGAATGTAGAGTATTTAGGACGAATAGACAATCAGGTGAAAATAAGGGGATTTAGAATAGAGCTTGGAGAAATAGAAAGTAAATTAAAAAAGCATGAGCAAATAAAGGAAGCGGTAGTGGTGGTAGCGGAAGCCACGAACGGAGAAAAATATCTGTGCAGCTATATCGTACCTAATAGGGAAATGACAGTAGGAGAGTTAAGAAGCTATTTATCGACGGAGCTACCAGAATACATGATTCCCTCATACTTTGTAATGCTAGAAAACCTTCCCCTAACACCAAATGGCAAGATAGACAAACGGGCATTGCCAAAGCCAGAGGGCAATATAAACACAGGCGTAGAATATGAAGCTCCGAGAAATGAGACTGAAGAAATACTGGCAGGAATATGGGAAGAGGTACTTGGAATAGAAAAAGCAGGAATAAATGATGATTTTTTTGAGCTAGGGGGTCACTCCCTAAAGGCTACAACCCTTACAGCAAAATCCATAAGGAGCTAAAGGTAGAAGTACCACTACAAGAAGTATTCAAAAGTCCAAATATAAAAGGGATATCAAATTATATAAAGCAAGCTAACAGTAGTATATACAATTCAATAAAACCAGCACAGGAAGAAGAATATTATCCATTATCCTCAGCACAAAAGAGAATGTATATACTAAATAGATTTAATGAAGAAAGCACAAATTACAACATGCCATCGCTACTCAAGATAGAAGGAAGCCTGGATATAGAGGAGCTTGAAAACAGCTTTAAAAAGCTCATAAAGAGACATAAAGCCTTAAGGACAAGCTTTAAGGTAAAAGAAGAAAGTCCAGTGCAGAAAATACATGAGGAAGTAGACTTTAAAATAGAATACAAAGAAGTAAAGGAAGAGGAATTAGAGGGAGAAATAAAGGACTTCATAAAGCCCTTTAACCTAAGTAAAGCACCACTGTTTAGAGCAAGGCTTGTAAAGCTTCCAAATAAGAAGCACATACTGATGACAGATATGCACCACATAATATCAGACGGAGTATCTGTAGGAATACTGATAAAAGAACTAAAAAAGCTGTATAGAGGAGAAGCACTTGGAGAGCTAAGGATAGAATACAAGGACTATGCTATATGGCAGAGCGAAGTATCAGTATCAGAAGAAATGAAAAAACAAGAAGAATACTGGATAAACAAATTAGGAGGAGAAATACCTCAGTTAAATCTGGCAACAGACTATAAAAGGCAGGCAGCACAAAGCTTTGAAGGTGGAAGCATAAGCTTTAAAGCAGACAAAGAGCTTACAGAAAAACTAAAAAGAACAGCAAGAAAAAGCAAAGCAACCCTGTATATGGTGCTATTGTCGGCATATAACACACTGCTATACAGATATACAGGACAAGAAGATATAATCATAGGAACACCCATAGCAGGCAGACCCCATGCAGATCTGCAAAATATCATAGGAATATTTGTAAACACATTAGCAATGAGAAACAATCCAAGTGGAGAAAAAACCTTTAAGGAACTGTTAGAGGAAGTAAAGGAAAATGCCTTAATGGCATATGAAAATCAAGGCTATCAATTTGAAGAACTGATAGAAAAGCTGGAAATAAAAAGAGATATCAACAGAAATCCTTTGTTTGACACAATGTTTACACTACAGAACATGGATATGGGAGAAATTGAAATAGAGGGGCTTAGTATAGCACCCCATGAGTTTAAGAACGAAACATCAAAGTTTGATATATCAATGGTGACAGAAGAGGGAGAAGAAGAAATATTTTTTACCCTGCAATACTGCACAAAGCTATTTAAAGAAGAAACAGTAAAAAGCTTTGGAAGCCATTACATAAACATCTTAGAAGAAATAACAGAAGCACCAGAGAAAAAGCTGAAAGAGATAAAGCTGCTTTCAAAGGAAGAAGAAAAGCAACTGCTAATAGATATCAATGATACACAAGCAAAATACCCAAGGGATAAGACTGTACATGAGCTTTTTGAAGAGCAGGTAGAAAGGACACCAGAAAAGGTAGCAGTAGTATTTGAGGAAAAGGAACTAAGCTACAAAGAGCTAAACCAAAGAGCAAATAGTCTGGCAAGGGAGCTAAGGGAAAAGGGAGTAATGCCAGAAACCATAGTAGGTATAATGCTGGAGCGATCTCTTGAGATGATAGTTGGAGTCCTAGCTATATTAAAGGCTGGCGGAGCATATTTACCTATTGACCCACAGAATCCTGAAGAAAGAATTAAATTTATGCTTGAAGATGCTAAAGCAAATATACTATTAACACAAGATAAATTTAAGGATAATTTTAAATTCAATGGAGAAACAATTAACTTAGAAGATATAGGACTATATAAGAACGATAGCAGTAATTTACTCAATAATACCTTGCCTAACAATATTATTTACATAATATATACCTCAGGTACTACTGGAAACCCTAAGGCGATTTTAACAGAGCATAGAAATGTTATTAATTTTATCTATGGCTTTAATAACAGCTTAAATTTAACTCATGAACAATGTACATTACTACAGTCTTCTTTCACATTTGACGCCTTTGTAGAAGAAGTATATGCATCCTTACTTTTTGGAGGGAAGGTAGTAATACCTCGAAATGATCAGGTCAAGGATGTGAAAAGCTTAAGAGAGCTGGTAGAAAAGCATAGCGTTACAATACTAAGCTGTTCTCCATTAATGTTAAGCCAGTTTAATGACCTAAAGCCTATGAAATCTGTGAAGACTATTTCCAGCAGTACAGATGCCCTCAAAAAGGAATACTTTTCAAATATAATAAAGTATTCAAAGGTATATAACTTGTACGGGCCAACAGAAGGTACAGTTTGTAGCACATACTTTAATTGTGAGGATATAGCCGATATTAATATTCCTATAGGTAAACCATTTCCTAACTATATGGTCTATATATTGGATAAGAACGGTAATCCAGTACCCATAGGAGTTCCGGGAGAAATACATATATCGGGAGCTGGTATAGCTAGAGGTTATCTAAACAATCCTAAATTGACAGAAGAAAAGTTTATTGATAATCCATTTATGCCAGATAAAAGAATGTACAAAACAGGAGACATGGGCAAGTGGCTACGAAGCGGTGATATAGAATTTTTAGGAAGAGCAGATTTACAGGTAAAAATAAGGGGCTACAGAGTTGAGCTTGGAGAGGTTGTAAATCAATTACTTAGCTGTGAAGCTGTAAGGGAAGCCATAGTTTTAGCTAAAGAAGATGAACAAATGAATAAATATCTGTGTGCATATTTTGTATCAGATAAGGAATTAACTGTAGCAGAGTTAAGAAAGCACATGGCTAAGGATTTACCAGAATATATGATACCAGCTTACTTTGTTAGACTAGATAGAATACCTCTAACATCAAATGGAAAAATAGACAAAAGGGCATTGTCTGAGCCAGATGGTATTATAAATACAGGAGCAGAATATGAAGCACCACGAAATGAAGTAGAAGAAGTTTTGGTTAATCTATGGCAAAAAATATTAAAAGTAAATGGAAGAATAGGCATAAATGACAATTTCTTTGAATTAGGAGGAAATTCTCTAAAGCTCGTTGAGTTAGTTAATAGAATAAATAGGGAATTTCAGATTGAAATATCATTGACAGAGATATTTAAAGCTACAAAGATAAAGGAGATTTCGAGCTATATAATTGATAGATATGAAGAAGACACTAGAGCATCAGTTGTGCTGCTTAATAAACCTAGAGCAAAGAAAATATTTTGTTTTCCTCCTATCACAGGCTATGGCTTAGTATACAATGAACTGTCAAATATTTTAGATGATTACGCCTTATATGCGTTTAACTTTATTGAAGATGAGGATATAATAGAAAAATATGTGAATGAAATAATCAATATACAACCCCATGAACCTTATATATTGCTTGGATACTGTATGGGTGGAAGACTTGCATTTAAGGTAGCTAAGGAGTTGGAAAAACGAGGATATAGGGTGAGTAATCTAATTATTTTTGATGGTTATAGGCAGCTAGAGAAGAATCCACCTTCATATGAAGATATTGAGCAGTATAAAAATAAGCTATCCAAAAGTATTGATGAAGATAAGAAGTATTTGATGTTTAAAGAGGAAATAATGGCAAAGACAATAGCTTATTATAGATACTGTGGTGAATTAGTTGATAAAGGTGCTGTAAACGCAAATATCCATTTGGTAAAGGCAGTAGATATTGATGCAGAAATGGTACTGAATAATGGATGGGGTGGAGCAAGTACCTGCAACTATAACATATATCAAGGCTTTGGGAAGCATAATGAAATGCTGGAGGCTGGGTTTGTGGAGGGGAATGTAGGGGTATTGGCAGATATTTTGGATGGGGGAGTTTAGAGATTAGGTATGTGGGAATTGAGAAGGGATCAGCTGAGAAGTTGGTCTCTTTTTTGTGTGGGATGTATTGCGGAATATGTCGAAAATTGCGAACGAAAGATTGAGAAGCGTGGTGTTATGGTGAAGGAATTTGTTGGAATGGGAGAGAAAGTATTGTTATAAGATTGAAGTGCGATGAGGTTTCTTTAATTATTTTGTAGCTTATTTATAAGAGAATTTTAATATGTTACGAAAAACCATCTAGGTGTCATTACAAAACACGATTTTAGATAATGACAGAAATATCAAAGAGTGTGATAGATAAAATTTAGGGGTAAGGAACCTGTCCTTTTGTCCCACCAAATATTTACATATACCAGATTTTAGAATGAAATTTAATGAATATTATGCAGATTTCAATTTATCTCAACAAATGGTGTAGGTAGATATTAGGGTAAGTCTCGGAGGGGAAACATCTACTGTATAACAACGCACTCTCGTTGACAGGACAAAACCGGATATTACATATTCTAATGTCCACACCTCTTCGTCGGCTAAAGCAGTCGGGAAGAAGGGCTCTGTGTACGACTCAGAGGCGTCGTGAGTGCGGAATGTTAGCCGAAATACAAGGTGTTGGTGTTACTGTAGAACTAAAGTGCATATGTGAGATGTAAGTGAGGCAGTGCTTTTTACTGCAATATACTGTAGGGAGTGGGAGCAAAATGAATTGGGAAATGTTCATAGAAGAAATAGTTAAATATTTTCTCGGGATTTCAGTTATCACTGCAGGTATGACATATGTTGTTAAAGTAGTAATTAAGTTGCTCATGGACAGAAACCTTGAGAAATATAAGACAGAATTGAGTAAAGAGATAAATCTTGAGATTGAACACGCTAAAAAGGAATTTGAACGATTAAACAAGGAAAGCGAAATCAAATTTTCTAAGTTGCATGAAGAGAGAGCAAATGCAATTAAGGAGTTATATAAAAGACTCGTTGAAGTAGAAATATTTTTTAGAACTTTTTACTCACAAAATTTTGATAAGTTTAATCGTTACTACAAATTTAGTGTTTCTACAGAACACTTGTTTACTAAAATAAGTGATTTTGTTGAGTTCTATGAGGTTAATAAGTTACTCTTTTCTGATGAAGCTTATAATGCATTAAGTATACTACACGATGCATTTAATTTGGTTTATATATCAAATACAAAAATGCTAGATGACATGAAAAGTAAAGATGAATTAAGACAAGGCTGTGAATGTATATTAGACATAATTATACCTGAACAGAAAGCATTATTAGAGCGAGAATTTAGAAGTAATATTGGTGTAAGGTCTTGAGTTACGTTATTAACTATAGAATAGGGTACTTCGGCTAACAATGCACTCCCGTTGACAGGTCGATTCGGTCTCTAATTCATTTGGATTTTATCCAATTGTCGAGAGCTTGGGCACCACCCTCAGCCTAAGTACACGTGACCTGGCTCGTTCAAAGCTAAGATAGGAATTATCTAACCTTTGAACTTCACCTTAAGGCTGAGTGGCGTCGTGAGTGCGGAACGTTAGCTGATATATGGTGCAAATGACCACGCGTCCTGTACAGATAATACATTGAGAAAATCGGGAGAAATTTATGAAAATTTATGAAAGAGATTATACCATTCTAACAGAATCAGAAAAAAAGGAATGGGAAAGTGTTAAGCAAAGGGAGATAATTTTCTTTGATGGTAAACCATCAAGAATCAGACATAATTTGTTTAGGGATTATCCTAAAGTTGTAAGGCATTATTTAAGTTTGTTTCCTAATAATTATTTAGATATTGAAGATTTACAAGATGAGAAGAAATTAAAAGAATTAAATGAAGCTTTTTTAACATTGTTAAAAAAGCCAGATACAAATGAAAGAACCTTACTGCAGTTTATTAAGGATAATAGAGCGTATTCTATTGTTGCTTCAATATTGAAAGGTAATTATAATTTTGGACATCATGATGCCTTTATTATACCTGAATTTATGATTGGTAACTCTTATAAAGTGGACTATTTACTTATTGGCAAAAGTTCAGGCGGATATGAATTCGTATTTGTGGAGTTTGAGAAACCTTATGGAAATATAACAATTGCTGATGGTGGATTGGGGGAAGCCTTTAGAAAAGGGCTGAAGCAAATAGAAGATTGGGAGATGTGGCTTGAAGGCAATTTTGTCTCTTTATATGAGACTTTTATTAGATATAAGCATCCTGATATGTTGCTAAGTGATGAATTTCGGAAGTTTGACAGAACAAGAATGCATTTTTCAGTAGTTGCAGGTAGAAGAACTGATTTCACAGAAAAGACTTATCGGTTAAAAAGAAAAATGAAAGAAGAACAAAAGATTACAATATTTCATTATGATAATTTATATGATAGTGCAAGTTATATTATTGGAGAACCGTCATATTAGCCGTTGAGTTTTAAGGGTACGCCCTTCTTGTCACACTCTGGCTTCATGGGACACCATACATCAGCTAACAGTGTATTTGTGTACAGTTTGCAGTGCTTTGATTAAAGCATATAGGTTTTCACTTTGAGGTGTCACTGCAAACAAGCCTCCTCCTATAAGGCAAGAGTTACCTAAGACTCAGTGGAGGCTTCGTAAATGCGAAACGTTAGCCGAAATACAAACCAATAAAAAGGAGAGAATTATGAATGAGAATTTTATTGACCTTATAGTGCAGTTTGGATTGACTTTTATGGTTGTAATTCCGTCTGTATGGACAATCATTAAGAGCCAATACGATAGGTTTAGAGTAATAACAATTGTGGATGATATTTGCTTCAATATACATAATTGGGATAATGGCGATAGATATGAGACAAGATTTTTCATGCCTATTAAGTTAGTGAATATTAGTAATTCAATTGGTACTATCAAAGACATGAGATTAAAAGTGAAATATAAAATTTGGGGGCCTTTTTGGGCTAGTGAAATATATTTATGCGATTATGAATTGTTTGATAAGAATAATGAGAATTTTAGTTATGAAGCACGTGGAAGTTCGTTGGAACAAATAGTAAAGAGAAATTATACGCCGATAGTTTTGAAACAAAACCAGATTTATGAAACTCATTTATTATTTCGATGCTTTTGGAAAGAAACAAGGATAATTCCAAAATACAAAGTTTATTTCCAACTACGTTGTAATGGATCACGTTGGAAAACAAAAGAAAAATGGTTTGGGTACTTGAACCAAAGTTCATATGACTTGTTCATAGCTAATAATAGTACGATCCCCCTAATGAAATGGCCAAGTATTATAAGTAAATTCTCGGTATATCGTAGATGGAAACAATATAAACAAAGACTGATAACGAAAAGATTTTCAAGGAAAGTTGAAATGAATAGGATTGAAATAGAAGAATCAATTTCGGATTGGTAGATTCCGACTTGTTGACGGCTTGCAGGGACAAAGGGGATAGGCACCATGTCTCTACTCTAATTTTTTGATATACTTATTATGAGGTGATAGAAGTGCCAAGAAGTATAAGAAACAAAAGTGAAAGTGGTATATATCATATAATGCTTAGGGGCATAAATAGGCAAGATATTTTTGAAGATGAAAAGGATATACAGAAACTACTTGAAACAATAAAAAAGTATAAAGAAATAAGTCAATTTGAGATATATGCTTACTGTATAATGAGCAATCATGTACACTTATTAATAAAGGAGCTAGGAGAGTCAATTTCTGATGTAGTCAAGAGAATAAGCAGCAGTTATGTATTTTGGTACAATAAGAGATATGAGCGTTGTGGTCATTTATTTCAAGAGAGATTCAAAAGTGAAGCTGTAGAAAATTATGAATACTTTTTGACTGTACTAAGATACATTCATCAAAACCCTATGAAAGCAGTAACAAACCCACAAGTGCCAGGCACCGAACATAAGAACATATAGGGTGTACCGTCTGTGGAAACCCTGCTTATCCAAATTATAAGAAGCAGTTGCCCAATGTTTGATGACTGAAAAGATTGAGGTGAATAATATATGAGTAACTTAGGGTGGTATCAGAAAATAACGACTGCCTCGAAAGCAGTCGGAAGGACCTAAAAGACTTTTTGGATTGGTATTAGCTGGGGGGCCGCTGTTGGGGTTGGAGGAACAATACTAACACAAAAAGCTATCAAGGCAGTAAAAAACAAAATCAATAAGAAAAACACCAATCATATAAAAAATGGGAAGATTTTTATAGTTACTACTGAGGGTATGGACAGTAACGGATTGGTATTTAAGGTTGGCGATAATTTTAGAATTCTAAATCATGACGCGGATGCTATTCTGATTGAAAAACTTGGTGATGATAACAATCCTTACTTCGTATCAGCTGATTTCCTGAAACAGATATCCGAATACAATCTAGCAGAATAAAAATATAACTAATCCTGATACTCTCGCAATGTTTGCAAATTCCAATTCACCATTGAACTACAACTCAAAGCACTAAAGCCAAAAGCTCTCTCAACAAAATTTATCAAGAGAGAGCGTCTTCTTAATATTGTAATGAAGAGGTGAATATATGAGAATCAAAGCAATAGCAGTAATATTGATACTAACATGTCTTGTTAGCTCTTGTACTCTTAAACATAAGAATAAGCTAGATACAGACCATAAGTGCCAGGCACGACAGATAGACAGTTACATTTGTTGTATCATTCAATAACTGACTATATGTCGTGCCTGATACTAAAACTTTGTTATAGGAGGGCGACTATAATTTAACCCTCCAGAAAAAATTTGAGGATATTAAATGTTTATAAGAAATAATAATTTAACTATTAGAAATGCAACTTCAAATGATGCTTCTGTTTTATGTAAATGGTGGAATGATGGAAGAGTTATGGCTCATGCTGGTTTCCCTAATGGACTCGGTACATCAGAAGAAATTATAGTTCAACAGATTTCGGGTGATACAGATGAAATTCATCGGCGTCTTATAATTGAAGTTGATGGAGTACCTACTGGAGAAATGATTTATAGAAACAAAGGTAATAACATTGCAGAAATAGGCATAAAGATATGTGATTTTTCAGAGCAGGAAAAGGGTCATGGAAAGAAGTTGCTCTCAATGTTAATCAATGCTCTTTATAAAGATTTAGGTTATAAGAAGATTATTTTAGATACGAACATAAATAACCTTAGAGCTCAACACGTTTATGAAAAGTTAGGATTTAAGAAGATACGTGTAAATGTAGATACGTGGAAAAACCAACTAGGGGAGCTACAATCCTCAATTGATTACGAACTCGAGGAAAAAGACTTTATGAATCATTCTGAATAAATATATACAGAAAATGACATCAAAAGAGACCATGAGTGCCAGACACTTTAACTTTATGTAGGAGGAAATCATAGTGGATAACAAAAATGCACTTATACAGGCAATGATGGATGTTGAATATTATCCTCCGGCAGAGCTTGTAAAAATGAATATCGATATGACTGAAACGCAGAAGTTCCCTATCGAGAAAGCAGCTGCATTGGGTGTAGCTTTCCAACCCTTAACACAGCTTATAAGCTATGCAGTGGGCGGTGCTGGACAAAGTGGTCTGTATTTTGTTAATACTGCGGGAAAGACTATGTTTAAAAGTGGCGGTCAGTTTATTGGTAATCTTCAAGCAGCCAATGGTGGCGTTGGTGGTGGTCTTGCTAGAATGACTCAGATACCACTTGATCCAACTATGCTTTGTATGGCAGTAGCTATTATGGCGGTTGAAAAGAAACTAGACGCTATCCATGAAGCACAAAAAGAGATACTTGCCTTCTTAGAATTGAAAGAGGAAGCAAAGCTCAAGGGTAACCTTAATGCGTTAGCTGATGTTCTGAACAACTATAAATTTAATTGGGACAACGATAAATACAAAGACCACAAGCATATTTTAGTTCAGGATATTAAGCGCGAGGCTGAGCAGAGCATTATACTTTATCGCGAGCAGCTTACAAAGGCGCTCAGTAAAAAAGCTCTGTTCCATAGCAGTCAGGAAGTCAAAGCTACATTAAACAAGACAATGGCCCGCTTAAACGATTATCAATTGGCGCTGTACACATTTTCCTTCTCGTCATTCTTGGAGGTTATGCTTCTTGAAAATTTCGATACTAACTATTTAAACAGTATCACAAGTAAGATTCAGGAGTATTCCGGTGACTACACTGCGTTGTATGAAAAGTGCGCCGAGAAAATCGAAAAGGATTCCAAGGCCTCTCTTGAAGGGTACGCCTTAAAGGGTCTATCAAAACTAAGTAGTGGTGCCGGAAAGATAGTAGAGAAAATTCCTGTAATCAGTAAGTCGCAGCTTGATGAAAATCTCCTCAAGGCTGGTGGCATTCTTCAGAATGTAGATACTAGCAGAACACAGAATGTAATCCAGATACTTGCGGATAGCCAGACCGATTATATCAGTTCATTCGTTGAAAACATCCATACCATAGATAATTTATACAATCAGTCAAAGCAATTGATGTTTGATTCAGAAAACATCTACATTGCAAAAGTGGCTACTGCATAGGAAGGAGAATAAAGGCAACCCACAAGTGCCAGGCATCGAACATACGAACATATTTGCAAAAACACGCATCTTCTGCCAAAACGATAGCAGGAGGTGTGTTTTCTTATTGGAAGACCTTGGAGAGAAGAGTATAAGGGTGGAATATATTATGCAATAGCAAGGGGCAACAATAAGGAGTATATTCTCAAGGATAACATAGACAAGGAATACTTCTTAAAGGAAGTAAAAGAGCTTAAGAAGGGGTTAGAGTTCAATATGTTTGCTTATGTATTGATGGATAACCATTACCATTTTTTAATACAGGTCTTTGAAACTCCACTGCAAAAACTAATGCATCAGATAAACAATAAATATAGTAAGTACTATAATGCTAAATACAACAGGGTAGGGCATGTTTTCCAAGGAAGGTACAAATCGGTTTTAGTACAAGATGAAAGATATTTGCTATCTCTGATAAGGTACATACATCAAAACCCTGTATTAGCACATAAAGAACCCACAAGTGCCAGGCACCGAACATAAGAACATATTTGCAACCCACACAACTTCTGCTAATGTGGTAGCAGGAGTTGTGTTTATTTATATGCATTTAACTATATAGAAGATGAAGACATAATAGAAAAATACATAAATAAAATGAAAATATTGAACAGTATAAAAATAAGCTATCACAAAGCATTAATGAAGGTACAATAAATGCAAATATCCACTTAGTAAAAGCTACAGATATAGATGCAACAATATTACGGAACAATGGGTGGGTGGGGTTATTATATGTGGAAACATGTCAACCGTTACTATCATTTATCTATCACACATTGCGTTAGATAAATGATAGAAGTGATAGATAATAATATCAAGCAGCCAATTTGTTGAAATTTATTTCCCAAAATAAAAATATATTGATTTTGGGAAATACAATGATATGATGAGTGTATAGGTGGTGATATAATGCAGTTAATTGATAGAGAAACTTACTTAAATAGGTTAATAAACTTAAAAGGTACGCCTGATATAAAAGTTATTACTGGCGTAAGACGTTCGGGTAAATCGAAACTGTTGGAAGAATATATCGGGTGGATTGAAGAGAATGATCCAGAGTCTAATATTATTTCTATAGATCTTACACATTTGAAGTTTGAAGAGCTTAAAGAATATCATGCATTAAATAATTACATTGAAGATAGATACGATAGAAAAAAAGTAAACTATATATTCATCGATGAAGTTCAAATGTGTGAGCAGTTTGAGTTGACCATAAACAGTCTACATTCTACTGGGAAATATGATACTTATGTTACAGGCTCCAATGCATTCTTATTAAGCAGTGATTTAGCAACATTATTTACAGGTCGTACTTATGAAATAGAAGTATTTCCATTTTCTTTTTCTGAGTTCTTGCGATATTACAAAGTATCAGATATCCAAACAGCATTTGAACGATATATGAAAGAAGGTGGAATGTCAGGTTCATATTTATATAAAGAGCAAGAAGAAAAGTATAAGTATCTTGCAGATATATTTGACACACTAATTTTGCGGGATATTAGGCAAAAGTATAAAATTAGAAATATTGTTCTAATGGATAAGATAGCTGAATTTATGATGGATAATATTTCAAATCTAACATCATCAAGAAAAATAGCAGACACCCTTACGAAAAATGTTGAAAAAATTAATCATAAGACAGTCGGTTCATATCTTAATTATCTATGTAATGCATTTGCATTTTACAAGGTTAGAAGATATGATATCCGTGGAAAAAAATATTTGACATCTAATGAAAAATATTACCTAAGTGATCATGCATTTCGATATGCTAAGTTAGGAACTAGAAACCTTGACTATGGTAGGGTGATGGAAAATATAGTTGCACTTGAATTAATGAGAAGAGGCTATGAAATATATGTAGGTGTTTTATATAAAAAGGAAATTGACTTTGTTGCAGTCAAGCAAAATGAAAAGATTTATATTCAGGTATCTGATGATATTTCTAGAGATGAGACATTTGTAAGGGAAGTTGAATCGTTACTAAAAATAAAAGATGCATATCCTAAGCTATTAATTGCAAGAACAAGACATGAACAGTATCAGTATGAGGGAATACAGGTTATAGATATAGCTGATTGGTTAAATTACTAAAATAATCGTAGAGTTAATTTGTTTTCGAGAAAAATACCCTTCCATCAAGAAACCAGTGGGCCTTTAACCCACAAGTGCCAGGCAGTGCGTCAATATAAGGGTGTATCATATAGTGGGGGGAATGCCCACTGAGATTAGCAGACCACTCATAGCGAGTCTTGAACATCATCGGGTAACTTATGATGTTAAGCGTAGACAGTTAGGTAGTAGGCGGTAAGCTAGAAGCTAAAGGGATTGAGCCTCGAAATACATATCGGGAAGGTTAATACTGTTGCCTGAGTAGAAAACAATATCTATATATTCGTTAAGCGAGAATATACTGGCTTCCCCGGGGTCGGTGACCATCGCATGCTATACATTGATATGATACAGTCAACTTGAGAGGCCCTGAATGCTCTTCACGCATAGGGGGAGAACAGATGGAAACGAAACTGGAAAGGATAGCAGAAGTAGCGAAGACTAAGCCTAAAGAGAGATTTACATCATTTCAACACCGACAAATAGTGATTCTATGGGGTATTGAATAAAAATTATTGTCTAGCCAATACAGTCCGTAAAGCAATATTGATATTACTACAACTATCCATTTAATAGTTTTGTTGAAAAAATAATTGCTCCGCAAAGCTGGAAGAACCAATATTAGGACTATAATGCATTTACTTTTTAATATTGTTTTCATTGTATTCTGTCCTCCAATCCTGCTCTAAACTAAAGAAATACCATCACCACAATAATAAGTATCGATGCGCCAGCACTTACAATCAGTGAAATCTTATCAAAATCTGATTTTGAAATATTATATTTTGAGTATGCGTAGACTGTTGCTCCGATACAAGCAATGAGACCAAATACCCAATCAGATTCCCAGGCAACAATGAATCCTAAAATGCTTACACACAAAGGTAAAAATTTTAGAAAAGTATTAACCTGAGATGAATCTGAAGTTGCTATTGTTGTTTTGGGCTGGTCTTCAGAGGATGATACATATTCAGTATATTTTTCACCACATTTATTGCAAAAATTGTGTTCCTCCTGAAATTGTGCTCCACATTTTTTACATGTTCTCATAATAATCCTCCTCAATAACAAATGTCATTATCTATTTAATAATTTTCTTTGTGATTACTGAATTCATAATCTCTGATTGACTTAATGCAAATTTCGCCTGCTCTGGCTCCCTTCTAATCCAATCTAGTGTTAAATATGCTCCAACAATATTCATGTTTTTCTTTTTTTGACGCAATGAAGCCACTGTATATCCTTCAACTTCAATCTCCTTGACAACGCCAGTATTAAACCATGACTCGAAGGCCGCATAAATGTCCGGAGCCAACTTGCTAATTTTTTCAACAATACCGTCTACCTGACTTTCCTTACAGTCAAAATCATTAACCAGTCTGTCTCGTACAATCTTCTTATCCAACATTTCTACATCTCCCATCAATTAAAGTCCCAATTTACTTTTATATCCATTTATAACATCTGCCGCAAAGACTCGTGCATCTACTTCCACGCCCTGATTATAATATCCTTCTATACCAAATTCACCACTATCATAGTTCTGCATATTATGCTCCCATTCTTTTATCAGTGACGGTGAAATTTCAGGAAACCTGTCAGGATCTGCAATTGCCTCGTTTTGAAGTTGGTGACGTGCTTCATGTGTGGTGGTGTTCAGCACGTCAATCAACTTGGACGGATCCTCCAAGTTTTTGAAATCGATATGTAAATACCCGTCTCCGCTATTATAACCCAATACTCCTTCTCCCACTGTTGCACTGCAATCCTCAATAATAACCCCTTTGGCATCAATGCCTAATGATTCACCGAGTTTACTGTAGTATTCGCTGAGTTTTGCTTCACGTTCCTCCATGCTCATGGTTCCCCATTCGCTGATTGTCTTTTGGTCAAATACTTCTGACATTGCATCAGAGGCCTTTTCAGTCAAGGTTTCATCTACCTCTTTTACTTCATCGCTGCTACCAATTCCCAATAAGTTTTTGACTGATTCAACAAAATTCTCCAGTGCATTGTCAAATGCTTCAGAAAAACTTTTCTCTCCAGAATAATCCTTGCCTCGTGGAATTTCAGTATTTCTTATAACTTCATTTCCCAAGTCATTTAGCATTTCAAGGCTACCGTTAAATTCATTCATGCTTTTTACACTCCCTAACTTTACATTTTTTCAATAATGCCTTTTTCCAAAATTTTATCTCCTATAAACCAATAGGGCGTTTTAACACTTGCGGAATTATCAGCTTCAATCATTTCCTCATCGGATGTATTATATTTCTTGTAAGTAGTGTCATCAACAGTAATCTGAGCAGCAGTATCTCTGCAAACTCCGGCATCAAAAATAAAGGAAAGCAGTTCATTGATTTTTGCCAAACCCTCTTCCTTGCTCCAGTTGGAATAATTTGAAAGCCTAAATCTCCACATATTCTGATAATTGACAGCACCAGTGAGATTTGCAGTTCTAGTTACCCAGTCTCCAATTACTCCTATTCTAAATTTTATACTTTCTTTTCCCATCAAATATAAGGGTTCATAAAGCCCCGAAAAAGCAGCAGCAGCGGCAGTAAATTCCTCTCTGGCTTTTTCTTGTGCTGTTTTTTTGCTTTTTTTCTGATGTAATTTTTATAAATTTTTATGCCTGCAAAACAGCAACACCTGCTACAGCAGCTCCCCCAGCGACAATCAAGCTTGTTTCTACTAACTTCATATTCCTATCCCCCCTGACTATTTGTTTGGATTGTTTAGACGAACCCAGGCTGCAGCATCATCCAAGTCACCACAGATAATCGCATCCCCTACATTTAAAGCAGGGATAACCTTTTGCTGGTCTTCCCGAAGTGCTAGGCCTGCAGCCATGACGGCACAATCATCAGGAGCGGTTAGCCTGTGTACGATTTTATAATTTGTATTTTTAATTGCATCTGCAACAAGTCTTGTAGGAATTTGGTCAACAATCATCATTCCCTGGCCATAGCTTCTGATTTCTGACAACATATTGCTAAACAGATCTGCCACAACCTGTTGGGAATTGCCGCTGTTGCTTGTATCGACTGATGGCTTGAGCAGAAGATTGTGTGCTTCTTCAATAACTGTTAAATGAAGAAGTTTGTTTTGTTGAGCTTTGCTTCTGTATTCAGCATCATATGTATATGCGGAAATCCTATATTCATAAAGTGCTAAAGTCAGGATTGACATAATTAGAGCCTTGTCCTTTGCACTTGCTATTTTACTTACATTTATTATTGTAGGACGGTTAAAAAGCATGCCATAATCCGTAGAGTTGTTTACATTAAGAATATTCCCACGCTTGCCTCGTGTTAAGTAAGAAAACCTGGTTTCTAGCGCAGCTCTGATATCATCCTGAACCTTTTTATCATACCCACGTGCACTTAAAACTCTCTTTGCGGTATCAATAACACCCTCTAATTTGGGATAGTCCTTCATTGGCGGCATATCTCCATTCAGGAATGGCTCCCCAACCTGTTCATAAACAAATCTGTAAAGAGATTCATCTATAAGAATCGGCAATACATCTGATGTTGGCAAGCTTGCATTAAATAATGCCGTTACTTGTTCACAGCGTGTCATCATATCGACAGGAGCATCCTTAATAGCTGCGGGCTGAAATGGATTGAGCTTCAGCCTGTTAACTCTAACTCCCTCCAGACTCTCAACACCTGGCATATAAATTTGAAATCTCTTCTTATCCTTTTCTTCCTCTGACAAAGAGCTGTCAGAATCTATTTTCTGGTTATAACCAATTGCCCAACGGACATAATCGTCCTTTGCAGGTTCAATAATTAATACTGGAATATCTCTGTTTAGGACTTCTTTGATGATTGTTTTACAGGTGGTTGACTTGCCGCTTCCAGTGCTCCCTGCTACAAGGACATGTCTTACAAGGGCATTTGGATCAATCCTGTATTCGTTATTCTGAACAACACCGATATCAACAACTTTACCTAAACAGATAGTGTCCCCATCAACCTGAGCAGGGTTGTTTGCAAACCTGACAGAGGTTTTAACAAAACGTAGTCCTGGAACATCACGCCTTGGCAGTGAAGTAGCAATTGATAGTTCCTCAGTATTCAAGGGAGTACTTACATACTGATACATCTCTCCAAGAATATTCCAATCTTCCCTTTGTTCTTCGGGACTTAACTTTTCGCTAACAAGAGGTATCAAATCGCAGCGGCGTATAATATCCAAAGCCCCTGATTTTTCATTGAGCATATGAACTCTTATAGGTTCAACATAGCTTTCATCTCCAGAATAAATTGCACGAAGCATACCCATTACAGTATTAATATCTTTATTGGATTTTCCAAGAACATAGATGCCTGCATTCCAAAAGCCTAAATTTCTTCCCTTGTTAAGACGTTCACAGTGCTTCTCTGTTATCTGTTCAGCATATTGTGCAAACTTGTCAAGATATTGAGTCATCACTGACCTTGATGAACCTGCGGATTTTGACATCGATTTGCTAAATGTGCTATTCATCATTGATAATAATGGTATATTCATTATAGCCCCTAGAGAGCCTATAATTGCTCCTATTCCAATATTTGAAGTTTTTGCTTCACTGAGAGTTTCACCTTCAGTAGCACTTCTCATTACATCAAGATGAATTTCACTTCCGAGCTTTCTAAAATTGCTGATAGTCCGTGATATTTCTTGATCTGCGATCGGATCTGCAACTACCATAAGAGAGTAATCCCTTTCAGCACCATTAATGTCCCTGATTCCAAAAGCGAGCTGATCCAAGGTTTGTAAAATACCAAATTTTGAATTTCCCCTTAATGATGGGATTCCAGTAACTGTTCCAATTGCAGTATTATCCGAGAGATTTCCTGCAAACTCCATTTGCTCTCTTTGCGTCAGCAATGGATGAAGTTCTATACCAGGCATTCCGCTCATTGCGGCTTCCTTGAATTGTTCCATTGCCTGCTTTGGGCTGGAATTTCTAGACAATGCTGTTGTACCCAGGTAAATACTTGTTTCTCCATTCCTGCGCTGCAAAAGGAAAATCAGACGATGTCCCCATGTATGCAGTGTGGATAGTACGCTTTGCCAGCGTGATAATAAATCATATTCCTTGAGTTCATTTGGATGAATCGGCAAACGCATTACCTTCAGCCAGGTAATATCTTTGCGTTCAGAACTGCCTAATGCACGAAAGTCCACAAATTTATCCCGTGACGGCAAGGTGTTAAGGTAGCCTCTTTCCAAAAAATAGTCCAACAGCTGTTGATAATAATTATTAGGTACAGATATTTCCGTTGGCAAGTGCATGTTGCTTCTATCTATTGCACTAAAAATGTCCTTTATACTTGCATCAATTTTTTTATTCATATTTTTACTCCTGATTTATGAATTTTTCTGATACTATTTTATCATGCTGTTTCAGTGTCTTTAGCAACTCATTTCCATTCCTATTTAACTTTAGTTCCACACACCATACAGAAAGCCATTCCATCACTAATAGGTGTCTTACAATTTGGACAAATGTTGGTATTTACTGAATTTGTTGCATTTTGGATATTTGTTGTTGCTTGCATGGGAGTATTATTTACAGAATTATTGCTTAATGGTTTTTGTGATGTACTACTTGTACTTGTTCCACCCGTATTGCCTTTATACTTAAGATAAATCCAAACTACACCAATTAACATTGTAACAATCGAAAAGGGTTCGCCAGTTGTAACAAGAACGATAAAACCTGAAATTGCTAAAATCCAAGGTAACCATTTCAAAGGAAAAAATATCATAATAAAGCCCTCCTAAAATAAATTAAATTAAATTGTATTTTCTTCAAGAATCTCTGCACCCTGCACCCTTGGTATAATTTGTCCACCGTTTTCAACCTTGAAATCAATTCTGGAGCTTTTTCTCAGCTTTAGTCTCATTTTCAATTTGTTGTTAGTCATCATAACGGTGGTACAAATTATTTCTACAGTGGCTATTTGCTCATATAATGTAACTACTTTTGATTTGCCTACACCAATATTGCCGTAATCAATACCATTGATAAAAACCTTATACTGAACCGCCATACAAACAAACTGTGAATCTCGTGCAATAATAATCATTGATTTAGTAGCCGCTCCTGAATTTTTTACTATACCACTTAATTTTTTCACTGTTGCTCCACAGTATCCGCAAAATTCGGCGCTTACTGGTATTTTCTTACCGCACTGACTGCAGAATATTTCTGTTTGAATCGGCGGCTTATGCTCCATAACAACGCCACCCGTGTTCATATCCTTATTTCCACAGTATCCGCAAAATGCGGCAGTAACTGGGATTTTCTTACCGCATTCGCTACATACCTTTTCATTATTTGATTTATGATTCTGATAACGGGTTATAAACGCTGTCAATTCAGAACGTGTTATTGTTTCATTTAAATGTACCGGGCCTTTGGAGTTGGCTGAAATGTAAGGTATATTGATTTCAGCTTTTTCTGCACAGTCAAGCTCAGCAACAGCTTTCCTTGAAGCATCTTCCAATCTCTTTAATGCGAAATTGTCTGCAAGCAAATCTACTCCAGTTTCTGTGATAAACCTGCCTGAAATAAGATTTATGACTCCTGTTACCTTTATGGATGGTCTATCCTGATGCTTAATGACTATTTTCTGATAAACAAGACCAAGAGCAACTGTTTCCTGAGGCCTTGACAGTTTTATTATTCTTTTACTGTCTTCCTCTATTTTTAGTAATTTTGGAGTTCCAAATCGGGTCAATGTACACTCTAATATTTCATTGGTAAAATACCACTGACTATGTCCACCTGTAAGAATTACATAATCCAATTGTTCAGCATCGTAATCAATATCCTTCAGACAGCCTTCGATCAACTTTGGAAATTGAGATATATAACCACTCAGCATATCCTCAAAATCATTTCTTGATATGGGTGGAAATTCCTTATCAATGTCAAGCATTGCCAACAGTGTATCTATAAATCCGCAGTACTTAACTACTCCATTTACATCCTTGAAAATAGGGGACAAATTCGTTTCTTTCCATGTTTTACATTTATCTAAATACTTTTCATTGAAATTTTTCGTGTTCGGCAAACCGCAATCAATTAAATATGCTTTTATATATTCGCACAAAGCTTCATCAACTTCGCAGCCTCCAAATAAATACTTACTATCAGATTTTGGCCATGTGTTCAAAATTTTAATATGCTTTTCATCATAAGGAGAATAATGACATAATACAAGATCTGTGGTGCCTGCCCCCATGTCTATCATCAGAATATCTGCAAAATCCTGACCTTTTAAAACAAGCTTTTCACTTTCCTGTACCATTACTGTATGTATTGCTGCCGTTGGCTCGTCCAAGCCTTTAACATTCTTAAATCCTGCTCTAGTTGCTATGTTTATCATTAACTTCCGTAATTCTTCAGACCATTTTGCCGGATAACTAACATATGTTGTTTCAATATCACAAGCAGGAAAATGAGACTTTTGTTCATTATAAGCGTCATACATATACTTAAAAAATATTTCAGTATATGCTTCAGCTTCATTATTTAGAGCTTCATCCATGCTGATTAAATTCAATTTGAAGTTCTGATATAATGTGCCTTTCACGGCGGCATTTTCTGCTTCATAGCCAATCAAATACTTGCCTTCATTAGTCTTATAAACCAAGGTTGGCAGTGTATCTTTGTTATCAAAATGAACATATTCTACGGTATTTTTTGAACCTAAGGATTCATTATCCTTATATGTTTTAACCTTCACAACTGAGGTACTTGTACCAAAATCTATTCCAATAATCCGCTCTATTGGCATATGACAATCTCCTTTTTTATCCAATGCTTTTTGTTATGATACAAAATAGTTGGCTACTTCCTTTTTTATTTCACCTGGAAGTTTACCCTGTATATACATGCCAATACCTGAGGTAATCGTGAGAGGCCATAAAATAATCATTGACAGTGCCATAATTCCTACCTTATCTGCCCATTTTGATTCTCCAATATTAACACATACTCTATCCTCATCAATTTTTTCTAGCTTCACAGTTATGGCTTTATCCATACCAATCCACTGCTTCCACATGCCAGCCTTATCACGTGCCTGCAGCATCACATTACCGCCCTCAAGGTTTATCATTTGTGTATCCATCCCCTTAGAGATACTTAAAAGATTATTGACCACATTTGCTAAGCCTGCAATATTCTTGCCTGTAGGTATTACATATATATCTGATTTATCCTTATTATTGTAATCAGCAGTGGGTACAATTGTGTCTGTTTCGGGTACAGTACCTCTTCCACAGCTTGGACAATATGCTGCGTTTACTGGTTTTTTTGTTCCGCAATATCCGCAAAACACTTCATTCTCTGTCATTACGGTCGGCTCTGGTACAGGGTTAACGGCAATTCTTTGATATACCAGACCCAATGCAACAGTTTCCTGTGGACGAGATAGCTTGATTACCCGTTTTTTATCCTTTTGTATTTTCGGTAGTTCAATCCTTCCGAACTTTAGAAGACTTCCCTCCAGCATTTCATTAGTAAAATACCATTGGCTGTGCCCACCGGTTAAAATGACATAATCCAGGTCGTAACGGCTAAATCCCGCATCATCCAAACAGTCATTAATCATCCTTGGAAATTGTGATATGTAGTCTTTGAGCATATCCTCGAAGGAGTCTCTTGACAAAGGAGGAAATTCAATATCTACATTAAGCATGGCAGTAAGAGTATCTACAAATCCGCAATACCTTATAACCCCATTACGATCCTTAAATACCGGCGAAATATTATTCTCTTTCCATGTTTTACACTTATCCATGTATTTTTCCTTGAAATTTCTAGTGTTAGGCACGCCGCAATTTACAAGGTATGCCTTAACATATTCGCACAGTACCTCATCAATTTCCCTGCCTCCAAACAGACAAGCGCTGTCTGCCTTTGGCCATACATTGATAATAGAAATCGGCTGTTCACTATTTGGTGTATATTGGGATAAAACAAGGTCGGTGGTACCAGCACCCATATCTATCATTAATATGTTAGCTGAACCATCATCATTCAGGTTTAGCTTGCCTCTTTCCTGCACCATAACAGTATGTATCGCTGCCGTTGGCTCATCTAATCCTTCTACATTTTTGAAACCAACCTTTTGTACAAGATTAATCATGATTTCTCTAAGTTCCTCGGACCATTTTGCAGGATAACTGATATAAGTAGCCTCCATGTCACAAGCAGAAAAATAGTTTTTTTGTTCATTGTATGTGTCAAAAAGATATTTTAGAAAAATTTCAGTATACTGCTTTGCCTCTTCTCTAACACTGGGGTCTGGACTTATTAAATCAAGCTTAAAGTTTTGATGAAGCACACCTTTTATAGCAGCATTTTCTGCCTCGTATCCTACTAAATATCTTCCATCGGTTGTTTCATAAACCAATGTGGGAAGTGTATCTTTGTTGTCAAACCTTACATAATCTGCTATTTCTCTTGCATCTATAGGTTCATTATCTTCATATGTTTTAATTTTAATAACTGAAGTACTTGTCCCAAAATCAATCCCTATGATTCTTTCAACCGGCATAATATCCCCCCCTTTTTTTATAAAAATTAACAAATAAGCTAATATTATTCAATACTCGCCTTATTTCTTTATTGTTCACATATTTTATATACATATAGTATCATATCATGGAGAAAAAAGTATATATGCAACTAGTATCTATAATCAAATAATTTTACAGCAAAATATTATGGGAGTTGTTCTGAATCTGATACGATTTTAAAGGTTTTAATCTGCATATCATTTCAATAGCATGGGTATAGCTTTCGTTTAGATTTAATATATCGGCTTAACGTGCTAAACCTTTCTATTCTATCATTTAAAGAGAGAAAAGATGATATTGATGATATTAAACAGATAGAATAATATAAATTTAAATAGTTCCACAGGTAGGAAAATGGCATAACCAAAACTATGGCAGTGAGCATATTAGCTATTGGAACACTTTTGATTCTCGTTAATCCTAAACCATAAGTCCGTTACCGAACCCAAAAAGTATGTAAGTATCTATGACCAGTAATGATTTGCCATTCCCAATAAATGCGGATTATATGAAGTGGAAGAACCCATAAATGCCAGGCGCCGAATATACGAACATATTCACAAAAAGACCTTGGAGAGAAGAGTATAAGAAGCTGTAGTAAGTGATGAATACTTTGACTTTACTGAGATATATTCATCAAAACCCTATGAAAGCGGTAATAGTAAATAATATCTCTGATTATAAATGGAGCAGCTATAATGAGAAGATGGACATAAAAAAGTTTTGATGTTAATATATAATTATGGAAATAAAAATAACTTAGTTTAGGAGGATTATAATGAAAGGAAAAACACATGTGTATATGGCAAATCTCATTATAAGGGATTTGGAAAAAGGTAATATAGCATTACCACGGGGGCTGGGGAGTTTTGCACCGCCACAAGAGATAAAAGAGGCAATTCTAAATAATAAAAAAGAATTCAGAGCGGGTGCAACAGGCCCTGATTTCTATCCTGACGTGCAGATAGGTCAGACGATTGTTCATCCACAGGATTCAGGTTTTTGGTTGGAGCTGATGTTTGAGGAATTTGCTAAGATTCCATCTGCAGATCCTGAAAGAGCCAAAGCATTATCATTTTTGATGGGTTTTATGATGCATTATTCCACCGATCTTTATGGACATGAATCTGTTAATAAATGGGCAAAGGGATGGTTTCCGTCTTTCGACGAAGCTCTGACTCAGCCGGAAAAAATGAAAATTATTGTTAGACATATGTTAGTTGAAGCTTACATGGACAAAAAAGTGCCTAACACTTTTGATGTTACACTGGCTATACCACATTCATATTTGAAAAGCTGTTTCTTAAATGAGAAGGCACTCAGTAAATATACAAATATTACAGGTTTGAAATATGCTGAAGAGATGAGACTGTATGCATTTAGCAAATCTCAAGACAGTACTACCAACATGATTGATGTTTTCAATTATTTTAAGTCATGGGAACAGGATCTAAGCAAGGGAATTAATGAATGGTTCAATACATGGCATACTGTTAATGAGGATATGGTATATGAGGGCAAGAGTTTAACAGATGCAAAAGAGGCTCTTTCCAACTGGGTAAGTAATTATTTTGCATATATGACACCTGCACCTGATATGATTATTGATTTTGCAAAATTATTGGACAAGCTAAATATCTTTAAACCTATTAAGGATATGATTGTAGAGAAAGTCAAGGAGTATCTAAATGCTCTTGTTAAAGCTGCTACTGGAATAGATGTAAAGGATGCAATAGAAGAATTCAAGAAAATGATGAAACAGCCTGAGCTTTACTTAAATAGTGGGATTTTGTATAGCGAAACCAATATCACAGAACAGCTAGATAAGGAATTTGGTAATCTTGGAAGCACAAATGATACTTTAAATCAAACATACCATGCATTTTACCAGTGTTTGAATATGGGAAAGCTTTGTCTTTTAGGGCCTGATAACCTTAATAATCTAATTAAAAATGCAAAAGGAAATGTTGCAGATGTATTTAAAAACCAAATCTGCACTGGTTCAATTGATACCCTTTCAGTACGATTAAAAACTAAAGGTAGATCATGGGGAAGTATGTACACAGGAACAGATGATAATATATATTTTGGTGTAGGACTAAAAAATGGGGAGTATATGGAAATACTTTTCGATAAGCCAGGCTACAATGATTTTGAAGCAGGTGATAACGATACTTATGGCTTTAAATTGCCAAGAAGAGTGCAGTATAATGAAATTAGCTTTTTCAAGTTCCGAAAGGATTACATAAATATAAGTGATGATTGGACATTGCAGGATATGACTGTCAGAGATCAGCTTGGAAGAGTTTTGTTGGACAAGAGTGTTAATTATACACTAAAAGATAGAAACCCATATGTTATTAATGTAAATATTGATAACATGGCAGAAAATAGTGCACTACAGATGGATTGTAAGGTTATGTCATTTTTGTATAGCTTAGATGGTATGGGCAAAAATGACAACAGTAATCCAACACAGTATAAGCAATGGACAGATGATAAAAACATTTTTTATTCTGATGCTGTATTACGTGAGAAGATTTATAATCCACTTTTTGAGATGCCTACAGAAGGCATAATCCATAATGATCAGGGAGCTGAAAGTGGAAGACTAGAGGTATTTGCCAGAGGTTCAGACAAAGCATTACATCATATCTGGCAGGTAGCGCCAAACAGTGGATGGAGTAGCTGGAGTTCCCTTGGAGGCACTATTGATATAGTTAAGGTTGGATTGAATCAGGACGGAAGATTGGAGGCATTTGCCCGTGGAACCGATAATGCATTATGGAATATCTGGCAAGTTGCACCAAATAGCGGTTGGAGTGATTGGAACTCACTCGGTGGCTGGATAGACAGTATTGAAGTGGCACAAAATGCTGATGGACGTCTGGAGGTATTTGCTCGAGGTTCAGACAAGGCACTATGGCATAATTGGCAGGTAGCACCAAACAGTGGATGGAGTGGCTGGCATTCAATGGGCGGTTGGATTGATATGCACAAAGTTAGTAGAAATGAAGATGGAAGGTTAGAGGTATTTGCTCGCGGCTCAGACAAAGCATTATATCACATCTGGCAGGTAGCGCCAAACAGCGGGTGGAGTGATTGGCAGTCATTGGGCGGTTGGATTGACGATCTTGACGTGGGACAAAATGCAGATGGAAGGTTAGAAGTATTTGCCCGAGGCTCAGACCAGGCATTATATCACATCTGGCAGGTAGCACCAAATAGTGGCTGGAGTGATTGGCAGTCATTGGGTGGCTGGATTGATATGCTTTGTGTAGGTAAGAATGCAGATGGAAGATTAGAGGTATTTGCTCGAGGCTCAGACCAGGCATTATATAATATCTGGCAGGTAGCGCCAAACAGTGGCTGGAGTAGTTGGAACTCATTGGGTGGCTGGATTGATATGCTTTGTGTAGGCAAGAATGCAGATGGAAGGTTAGAAGTATTTGCACGAGGCTCAGACAAGGCATTATATAATATCTGGCAGGTAGCACCAAACAGTGGCTGGAGCAACTGGAATTCATTGGGTGGCTGGATTGATATGTTATCAGTAGGACGAAATGGTTTTTAACCTGATTAGTGCCAGGCACCGAACATAAGAACATATTTACAAAAGACACATCTTTTGCTAAAGTAGTAGCAGGAGGTGTGTTTTTTTATGGGAAGACCTTGGAGAGAAGAGTATAAGGGTGGAATATATCATGTAATTGCAAGAGGCAACAATAAGGAGTATATTTTTAAGGATAACATAGACAAGGAATACTTTTTGAAGGAAGTAAAAGAGCAAAAGAAGGGGTTAGAGTTCAATATATTTGCTTATGTGTTGATGGATAACCATTACCATTTTTTAATACAGGTCTTTGAAACTTCTCTGCAAAAACTAATGCACCAGATAAACAATAAATATAGTAAATACTATAATAGTAAATACAACAGGGTAGGGCATGTTTTTCAAGGAAGGTACAAAGCGGTTTTAGTACAAGATGAAAGATATTTACTATCTCTGATAAGGTACATACATCAAAACCCTGTATTAGCACATATGAGTTCTAAGGTTGCGGAGTACAGATGGAGTAGTGATTGGTACTACAGAAGCAATGCAAACAGCTTTATAAATATAGATGTACCTCTTAAAATGCTATCAGAGGATAGGGTGAAAGCATTGAAGCAGTATAGTGCATATATGGATGAAAAAGAAAATGAGGACTATGATAGCAAAACAGCCATAGGTGATGAAGCATATGTTGTAATGTGTAAGGTAAGGAAAAAGGTAGAACAGAGAAAAAGATTGGATGAAATCCTAATTGAAACAGGAGCAGATGATAAGGGTTTTGCAGAGATAAAAAATGGATCACGGAAGAGAAGCTTAACACAATATAAACTAAAATATGCGAGAGCAGCAGTCGAGTTAAAATATACTTTTAAGGAAATAGGAAGTAATATTAGCATGACAGACACTGCAATAAGAAACTTGTTAAACAGGAATGAATAAGTTCTTATGTTCGGTGCCTGGCACCTAATGGGGGGGAGAGCAACTTGAATATTTTATTGGATAAACTAGATTTTCATGGAGCTTGGGCATATGATACATTAAAAAATATAATTAAGCCTGAGTACAAAGTTTGTATGATTCCTTTCGCTTTTCATGAAGAGTGGATAAAAAACGAAGAAGAATGGGATAAATTTTATGATAAATTGGATGGGGATTTTTATGAATATACAGTTTCTCCTTTTTATACTTATGGTATAAAGGACAACAATATAGAATTGATTAATTACTTTACAGATAGTATTGAGAGTGCTAAAGCAAAGGTCAAGGAAAGTGATATAATCTGTTTTACAGGTGGTTTTCCAGATAAAGCAATGAACAGATTATCAGAATTTGACTTAATAAATGCTATTGAACAGTATGAAGGAATAATAATGGGATGGAGTGCTGGTGCTATGATGCAATGCTCCGATTATTATACTTCACCAGGTGAGGATTATTCAGAGTTTGCATATAAAAAAGGGCTAAGGTTTATAGAGGATTTTGCTGTTGAGGTTCATTATGAAAATACGGACACACAAAATAAAAGTATTGAAAAATATATACATGAAAAGGGAAAAAAGGTCTACACCACAGAGAGTAAAAGTGTAATAATTGTTAATGATAGCAAAATTACATTATTAGGAAATGCAAAAGAATATCAAGTACCCACAAGTGCTAGAAACAGAACATAAGAACATATTTACAAAAAAACACATCTTCTGCTTAAGCATTAGCTTGAGGTGTGTTTTTTTATGGTAAAATATATCATATAAACATCATATACCTGTCACATAAAAGCACAACGAGACAGGATTATTATTACAAAATGTACTATCATGATATTAACGAAGATAAGGGGGTAAATGCTTTGGAGTGGGTAAAGAGGATGATGGATGCCTTGGGGTATATGGAGAATAAAATGGATGAAAACTTGGAAACTGAAGATATTGCTAAGGTGGCTTGCTGTTCTTCATTTCATTTTCAGCGTATGTTTCATATGTTGACAGGGGTATCGGTTGCAGAATACATACGCAAGAGGAGACTTACTTTAGCTGCTCAGGAGATATCCATATCTAGTATTAAGATAATCGATATTGCACTTAAATATGGGTACGATTCTCCAGAGGCTTTCTGTAAGGCATTTAAAAAACTCCATGGAATAACGCCTACAGCTACACGTCAGCCAGGTACTGCATTAAAGGCATTTCCTCGTATATCTTTTCATTTATCATTGAAGGGAGATCAAGAGATGAATTATAAAATTATTGAAAAAGAGGCTTTTAATGTTGTAGGAAAACTACTAAAGGTATCAACAAAAAATGGTGAAAATTTCAAGACTATCTCTGAGTTTTGGCAAGAATGCTGTAAAGATGTAACATGTGAAAGAATATGTTCAATTGATAATACTAAAAACATGCTGGGTATATGTATGGATATGGAAAACGAAAAAGAACAATTTTCTTATATGATTGCTATTGAGGGAGAAAATATCAGAGACAACAAAGATTTTATAGTGAAAGAGATTCCTGCATCTACATGGGCTGTATTTACTTCTATTGGACCTATGCCAACAGCAATTCAAAACGTAATCCAGCGTATTTATCAAGAGTGGTTCCCATCTACTGGATATGAACATGCAGGAACAGCGGAGTTAGAAGTATATCTTCCTGGGGATACGGATTCTGAAGACTACTGCTCTGAAGTTTGGATTCCTATTATTAAAAAATAAGATATGTTTGAAGCATGACAAAAAATTACTTTATAAGCCTTCCGATAGTATGAGTATATTTCTACTATCAGGAGGTTTTTTTTGCGGTAGGAAACTTCATAGATAAATGCAGAAGCTTAATTTACAAGTGTCTGAAACGTAGGAGCCAAAAGAATAGGTTTAATTGGAACAAGTATGCATTGTTCAACATCTCTGCAAATATAGTATTTTATCGGATTTTACATATTACAATATATTTACCTGTTTATAGCTTGCTTAGAATTAATTGTAAGTTAAAAAAAATATGTGCCAGGTGCAAAGGTTATTAGGTTATTAAAAATATATCATGTAATAACCTAATAACTTTGTAGCCTGGCACTTACTATTTACGTCTTTTTATCATCACTATAACAAGTGCTAAAATGCCTATAATGCATAAGACACAGTAAAGAACAAAATTTCCCAAACTTTCAAGTGCCGCCAAACCGGTTTTAGAGAAATAATTTTCTATAACAGCTTTTAAAAAGAAATAAATTATCCATATTGAATCCAATACATAAAATATCCTATATTTTTTCACTGCGGCTACCTCCAGTTCAGTTTTATATGAGCAATAGTATTACTTATTGAAATGAACTTGCATAAACATGATTAGATAGCAAATAATAAGATTCTGTATAATGTGGATGCTCAAGTCCTCCTAATCCAGATCTAACAATGGCAGTTTTAGCATCTTCGTATCTATCAGCCATATTAAGTTCAACTTCAAACCTATAAGCATTAATACTGCCTCCCATAAATGCTGCTAATACCTGCATAAAGTATTCTGGTTTTTCACAAACTTCAAAATCCCATCCAGCAAACAAGAAACCGTTATATCTGGTAATTGCACAATAGGGCAGTGCATTAGCAGGTATTTTTGCTATAGCCGCTTCTCTGCTATTATAAGAAGTTCCGTAATTTCTAATAGTAATATTATCCGAAGAACCATCTCCGTGATCGTCACAAGTGTATACATAGCACTCATTACGATTATTTACAATAGCACTTATTTCTGCCAATGTATCATTCATACCTATTGTATCTGGATTATAATCTACTATACCAAAACTATTTGTGCATCCAGTTAAGTTCTCCCATTCAACTTCGTAGTTATCTGCGATACTGATAGAAACAGATTTTCCATAGTGTGTAAATCCCCAGTCAGTCATTGGCAAATATGGAACAAAATCATCCGTATTTAAAATGTTATAAATCCCTGCATAGCTGCCTGCATTATAAGCTGTTGTAGTATTTGGAGCTGCAAAGGTATAGTCATACACATATTTTGACTGGTTTATTAATCGTGCACCGACAATATTAGCTATTCCAGCACCTCGGGAATGTCCCATTACCCAATATACACTTTGAACGGACGTATCTATGTATCCTTGGGATTCATATTGCTGTAAACACCTTAATATTCTTGTTGCTGCTACATCAAAGCCTTTGTGGTCACTTGATACCATCCAATCTGCATAGTTATAGTATTGGGCTGTAGTGCCTATATCAAAGTTGCTTGTCCACTCTTTAATGGTACCATTTGTACCTCTTATCACAATAACAACTATTTCTTTTGTAACTCCACCATATGATACTCTTCTATGTCCTATATAAGCTTCAGATACATCTGAATCACTATATGTGCTGGTAAAATCATAACAAGTTACATTATAGATACCGTTATTCTCCATAAATGTTTTTATATTCATACCAGAGTATGTATTGCCGTGGTATACAACTGATGAATATAAGGAAGATATTGTTCCATTAGCAGCACTGTAGGATGTGTTACTGCTAAAGAAATTCCTATAGTCCATTTTATATGAGACATTAGAATCAGCACAAGATGTGTGCATTACTCCCATAAATGTATTATTAGTTGGGTAAGCATCAATTGAATCTTCCTTTCCATCATAGTCAGTGTCAGGCAGGATTGGATTGGAAAGATATTGATATACTGTAACGCTTGTTTTTCCGGAGTAGTTAACTTCTTTAACATCTTTTTTATTAAGCAGTAGATTAATAAAAGGGGTCAAATCTTTTTCTGTCTTTTTTCCAAGTTCCTTATAATCACTAACACCATCTTCGTCTGAGTCGATGTCATTTGTTTCAGATACTTTATCCTTTAGCTCAACATATTGATAATCACTTAGTAAAACTCTAGTTTCATCATTTTCTGATTCACCAATTATATTTGTATCGGCTTCAGTAGCCAGTGATGAAACAGATTCATCATTGCTGCTTTCTTCAATCAATGGATTTATTCCCACGTTATTTAAGAATTTCTCAACATCGAGCACGAAATAAATGCCTTCCTGGGAAATATTTGCCTTTAAGGATTTATTATTCTTGTCCTTCTTTGTTTCCAAAGGAATGAACTCATCGTTTACGAACTGACAAATAGTAAGCATATCCATCGCTGATTCATCATTATAACTTAAAAAGTTGCTGTAATCAAAGCTTAGAAGTAACTGATTTTCTTTTTTTATCAAATTTTCAACTTGAATTGGTTCACCGATAATAGCACCGTTGTTTTGAAATCCATCGTGATTGTACTTATCCAAGAATATGTTCTTATCCATTACTCCAGGTACAGCACCTGACAAGGATGGAACAAATGAATTAGTACTATTTTTTAAGGAATCTGAAATCCTATTATTGCTTAAGCTTTGTTGTATTTTGTGTTTACTGTCATGGGTAACTTCGTTAGAATACGCTTTAAGAGGATTTAATTTTAACAATGTTTCATCTCCATCTGTTAATGTATCCCCATCAGTATCTTCTAATATTGGAGAAGTATGACTTACTTTAATTTCTTCTCCATCTAATAAGCCATCTCCATCTGTGTCTTTTTTGGAGCAATCTGTACCAAACTTTTTCTCATCCAGATTGCTTAATCCATCATGATCAGCATCCTCTAATCCGTCCTCAATGCCATTTGCATCGGTATCTTTACTTAATGGGTTTAGTAGCAATATGATTTCTATATAGTCATTTAACCCATCTTCATCAGTATCAGGATTTTGTAAATTTGTTCCAAAGTATTTTTCATGGAAATCAGCAAGTCCATCTTTATCTGAATCTGTAATTTCATCAATGGGACCTGTTTCCTCGACAATCTGACTTAGCTTAGAATCAGCAGATGTTAATTCTAGATTACTTAGATTGCCACTAACCCCAGCTAATAAGGTCTTATATTGTTCCGATGATACTTCCTCTTGTAGGTTTTTCTCATTTTCTGCTGCTTGCACTGGTGCTAAGTGAATTGATGTAATTACCATAAGCATGACAATCATCAAAGCAACCAGTTGTTTAATGTTTCTTTTTTTGTAGCACACAAATAGTCCCTCCTTTAATAAACTCTATTTACATAATTTACTATGTATTTTTATATTACCATATTCTTTTTCAGAACACAATAAATTTGAATGTTATGGGTCAAACACTTAATAAAAGTATAAGAAGGGGTAAGAGTTCAATAAGTTCTTATGTTCGGTGCCTGGCACTTAATAAGACATTAAAAAAGCAGAGCAGGAGAATTTATCTCCTGCTCTGCTTGCTTTTATTGTATTATGCTGCTTTACTGTTAGCTGCACTGTTTTTCTTAGCAGACTTCTTTTTAAGATAACTAAACCAGTATATTGCTCCTACGAAGAATCCTCCACCTACGATGTTACCAAGTGTAACAGGAACAAGATTCTTTGTTATAAATGTGCCCCAGTTTAATTTTGCCAATACTTCTGCTGACACATGGGAAGCTTCAGCCCATGCAGGATTTGCCTTAGCCAAAATGCCTGCTGGTATATAATACATATTTGCTACACTATGTTCAAAGCCTGATGTGATGAATAACCATATTGGGAAGAAACATGCAAACAGCTTTCCTACCATATCTTTAGCTCCATAATTCATCCACACTGCAAGGCATACTAGCCAGTTACACATTATACCAAGATAAAAACCTTGAGTGAATGTAAGTCCAACCTTGTATGAAGCAATTTTAATTGTCACTCCACCAAGAACATTAGCGCCACTATTGAAGAGACCTGAATTCACCATCATATATGCGATGAAAACAGAGCCTATGAAGTTACCGATATAAACGAAAAACCAATTCTTTAACATTGCAGAAAGCTTTGTTTTACGATCCAAAACTGACATAACGATAAGAGTATTGCCTGTAAAAAGCTCTCCACCTGCTACTACAACTAACATAAGTCCTGTACCAAAGATAGAACCTGCTATGCACTTTCCTAAGCCATAAGTCTCAGGATTTGCAAAAAGATTGAAGGCCGCCATATTGGATCCTTCTGAAGCAAAAGCAATAAATGCACCTGCCAATATCCCAAGAACTATCATTTTAATTATTGAAAGATTGGCCTTTTTAATACCTGCATCAACGGTTGCCTCTGCTATTTCAGCAGGTGTAAGATAATTTTTTCCTTCCATGTTTGTACCTCCTAAATTTATAAATTATTAACTTTTGAAATCGATTCTAAAACTTCCTGTATAGACATTCATTCTATTTCCTCTGACAAAACCAACTATGGTTGTATTCATTTTTTCACCTATCCGCAAAGCCAAATCCATAGGAGCTGAGCGGGAAACAATCATAGATATTCCTCTTTTTGATGCCTTTGTAAGCATTTCTGAAGAAATTCTGCCACTTGTTAAAATCAATTTGTCTGTGAAGGGGATGTCCTTAATAAAAGCTTCTCCTAAGACCTTATCCAAGGCATTATGCCTTCCTATATCCTCATGATATATTAAAATATCATTGCCATCACTAAGAGCTGCACTGTGAACACCGCCTGTGTTTTGGAACACCTCTGATGCTGTTGAAAACTCTTTCATTAAGACTAAAAGCTTTTTTGCTTTTACATTTAAGCCTTCTTCAGCGGGCTTGCAGTTTATCACATCGTGTATATTGTAAAAAACAGCTCCACCACCACAGCCAGTGGTCATCATTCTTTTGCCCATAAAATAGCTTGTCATGTCCTTTTGCAAGGTTGTGAAAACATCAACTATACCTTTTTCTTCATCTACCTTTATAGCTGATATTTCGTTTTTTTCTTGAATAATACCTTCAGAAATTAGAAAGCCATAGACAAGAAAATCCAAAGCCTTGGGTGAGCATAACAAGGTTACTAGCTCCTCATTATTTAAGAAAATAGTCAAGGGATATTCTCTCACAACAATATCATCCACTTCATTGCTGTGTTCCCCATCATATCTTATAAGCTGTACTCCTCTTGTTAAATCCATGTGTTATCTCCTGCCTTCAAGGATCTCCACTTTTCTAAATCTTCTTCTTTATTCAAGTTTGTAAACATAGCCCAATCTGGACTAAATACTCGGGCTTTCTGCTCTTCAATATATAAAACCTGGGAAGAGTTCAAAAGACTTGATATTTTATGATTTTTATTTATAATATTCTCTTCCATCTGTGGTAATAAGGCTTTGCTGTAAAATGCATTAAAGGGCTCAATCCAATCTCCAAATTTTGTTATGACTGCTGATTTTCTATAACCATCTTCTTTTAATAGCTTTTTCATATGGTTAATATATGCTTTATTAATGTAAGGCATATCGCATGCAATCATATAGTTATACTGACTTTCTGATTTCAATAACCCTATATGCATTCCACCTAAAGGTTCAGAAGTCCTTATAATAATCCTCAACTATCATTATATTTTTCCTATGATAGCATTCTGGTTTGTTTGTCACTAATATAACTGATTTGAACATGGGTCTAAGCAAATCTATAATATATTCTGTAATATATATTCCTTCAATTTCAATAAACTGCTTATCAAAGCCCATTCGGGAGCTTTTACCTCCTGCTAGGATTATTGCAGTATCTGCTAAATTCATAAAATCACCCTTACAATTATTTGTTTATAAACATATTGTATAATATTGCATTTTTAATACAATGTAAGTTTTTAACAAGTGAAGATAATTATATCTAGCTACAAGAAAATTTTCTATACTGCTTTCTCCATTACAACTGCACAAACCTTATACTCTGGTATTTTACAGCCAGGATCAAAAGCTGAATTAGTAAGAATATTGGCGGCGCCCTCTGCAAAGTGGAAAGGTATAAATACTACATCTTGCTCCACAATGTCAGTAATCTTCGCTTTTACCAATATACTTCCTCTTCTTGAGCTTACCTTTACCATATCTCCGTTGCTAATCTTTAGATTGCTTGCTGTAACAGGATTTACTTGTACAAAGCTTTCTGGACTTTTTTTGTTTAAGCCTTCAACTTTGCCTGTCATAGTCCTTGTATGGTAATGATAAAGCACTCTGCCTGTTGTTAAAATCAATGGATACTTTTTATCTGGAAGCTCTGCACTTTCAGTATACTCAACGCCCATGAATAAGCCTTTTCCTCTTGAAAATGCACCCTTGTGTAAATATGGTGTGCCTGGATGCTCTTTGTTTGGACATGGCCATTGAATTCCTGCCTTCTCTAATCTATCATAGTCAATACCTGCGTAAGAAGGAGTAAGGGCTGCCATTTCATCAAATATCTCTGATGGATTGTTGTATTTCTTTTCATAGCCTAGATTATTCATAATCTCCATGATGATTTCCCAGTCTGCCTTTGCTTGTCCTGGAGCATTGACAGCTTTTCTTACTCGTTGAACTCTTCTTTCTGTGTTGGAGAAGGTTCCATCCTTTTCTGCAAAAGCTGCTGCAGGTAAAACTACATCAGCAAGCTGAGCAGTCTCAGTAAGAAATATATCTTGAACTACAAGGAATTCTGTACTTTCAAGTGCATGCTTTACATGGTTTAAATCAGGATCTGATACCATTGGATTTTCACCCATGATATAAAGCATTTTAATATCTCCATGCTCTGCTGCATGTACCATCTCTGATACTGTTAATCCACTCTTTGTTGAAAGTGCTTCTACTTCCCATGCCTTAGCAAACTTGTCTGCTATCTCTTGCTTTGTTACTGACTGATAGCCTGTGTAAACATTAGGAAGAGCTCCCATATCGCAGGCACCCTGAACATTGTTTTGTCCTCTAAGAGGATTAACACCTGTTGATTCACGTCCTATTTGTCCACATAGCATAGCTAGATTTGCAACATTCATAACATTATTTACACCTGTAGTATGCTGAGTTATGCCCATACAGTAAATAATGCTTCCTTTTCCTGCTTTTGCGTAGAGTCTAGCCGCAGCTTCTATATCTTCTGTCTTTACTCCACAAATCTTTGCAACTTTTTCGGGAGTATAGCTCTGAACTGCTTCTTCAAGCTTTTCAAAGTTTTCTGTTCTATCTTCAATGAATTGTTTATTATGAAGATTTTCCTTTAAAATAACATGCATCATTCCATTTAATAGGGCAACATTTGTACCCGGCTTTATTTGGAGGAATACCTCAGAATCATCTGCAAGATCTATTTTTCTCGGGTCCACTACTATAAGTTTAGCCCCTTTTCTTACAGCCTGTCTGATTTTTGCTCCTATTACTGGGTGATTTTCTGTAGTATTAGAACCTACAATTAATATTACATCACTACCCAAAACTCATCAATACCATTTGTCATGGCTCCGCTGCCTAAAGTAGTTGCAAGACCTGCAACTGTTGCGGAGTGTCAGAGGCGGGCACAGTGATCTACGTTATTGGTTCCGATTACTGCTCTAAACATTTTTTGCATTAAATAGTTTTCTTCATTTGTACATCTAGCAGAGGTCAAACCTCCAAAAGCTTCACTACCATGTTTTTCTTTTATATCTATTATCTTAGAAGCTACAACATGCATGGCTTCATCCCAAGTAGCTTCTACAAGCTTCCCATCTTTTCTGACAAGAGGTGTTTTCAGTCTGTCTGGATGATCTAAAAATTTATATCCAAACTTACCTTTTACGCATAAAAGACCATCATTTGGAGTTGAATTTACAGGTTCTACACCTAATACCTTACCATTTTTGACCAATAAATCCATTTGACAACCTACTCCACAATAAGAGCAAGTAGTCTTAACCTTTTTTACTTCCCAATGCCTAAACTTTTGAGGTTGTTTTGGTGTTAAGGCTCCTACAGGACATACGGATACACAGTTTCCACAGGACACACAATTTGAACTTTCAAAATCTTTGTCACTTGCAACTGCCACGTGAGTTGAAAAGCCTCTGTCTGCAAAATTTATTGCACCTGTGCATTGAAGCTCATTATCTACCCTAACGCATTTGCCGCAAAGTATGCATTTGTTTGGATCATAAGTAAAGAAAGGGTTGCTGTCGTCTATAGAATAATTTTTTTTAGCGCCATAGTAGCCGCCTTCCTTAATACCGTATTCAAAACATAAATTTTGAAGTGTACAATCTCCAGATTTTTCACAGGTTAGGCAATCTAGTGGATGATTTTCTATCATTAATCTTAAAATGTTTTTTCTGGTTTCTACCACGGCTGGCGTATTTGTTTCTATTATCATACCTTCTGATATAGGAGTTGAACAAGCTGTCATGAGTGATCTGGCACCTTTTACTTCTACTACACATATACGACAAGCTCCATGTGCTGTCAATCTTTCGTCATGACAAAAAGTTGGTATGCTTATCCCATATTTTACAGCTGCCTGCAAAATCGTCTGTCCTGCTTCTACTTCACATTGCTGTCCATTCAATGTTATATTCATTAATTTTCTACCTCCTTTACATAAATATGTATAATAAACATATATAATAAATATATTTATTTTTCTAGTTTCACTAATATTTTTTCTAGTCCAAGTGTCTCAGCCCATGATATTTCTACATATTCTCCATCTTTTTTCATCATAGGAGTCTTTGGATTTTCATTATAGGTTAGATCCACAGAAAGTCTTCCTTTTAAACAAAGAGGTCTTCCTTCTCCTGGTGTCTTCGCTCTTACTCCATATACCTTTGAATCCCTTTTCAAAAGCTCGAAATTGCAGCCATAATCGCATTGAGTGCATTTTACATCTTCTTTTTCTGCTTCCCATGTTCTGACATTACCGATAACTCTGTTGTCCATTAAAGCACCAACAGGGCATACGCTTACACATCTTCCACATGAAACGCAGGTTGATTCGCCCATAAGCTTATCATTATCTGCAATAATATGAGTGCGATATCCTCTGTCACCAAAATTTAATACAGATCTCTCTTGGATTTGACCACATATGCTCACACATCTTCCACATAATATACATTTTGTATCATCTCTTAATATATATGGATTTGAAGTATCTATTGTTGCTTGTTTCCTAAAACCGTCATGTTCTCTAAATTTAACTTCATATCTATAAGCATATTCTTGAAGTTTGCATTCTCCTGCTTTATTGCAAGTAAGACAATCATTTGGATGATTATCAAGCAAAAGTCTTAATATTTCACTTCTTGCCTCAACAACCTTTGGACTTTCAGTATGAACCACCATGCCTTCATTAACTGGAAGAACGCATGAAGCTTGCAAGGATCTTGCTCTTTCTACTTCTACTACGCACATTCTACATGCGCCAATTTCATTCACGCCTTTTAAATAGCATAGAGCTGGAATATCTACGCCTATTGTCTTTGCAGCTTCCATTACTGTAGCATTTTTGTTGACTTTGACTGGAATCCCATCAATAGTTAAGTTTACCATTTCCATTTAAGCTCCCCCTAAATATTTATAATAATTTAATAAAAAATTTCAATAAATGTTGTCACCGATTACATAATACGCCATCGTTATTTTTTTGTCAATTAGGAAAATAAATGCAAAAAATAAAAGCTAGCCGTCCACCTATGGTAATAAGCGCAAAGCTAACTTTATATATATTATAAAAAATTTTCTACTATAAATATGCCTTTAAAGTATGACCTAATTTATGCAAATTAATTCCTGCTCCTTTTGGTATAATGAGTATGAAGAATATGGTGGGCTTTTCCTCCATTTGCATCCTGTAAATATTCATCATAGAGAGTTTTGATCTCTGGATTTTTATGAGATTTTCTATATGTCATATTTTTATCCGCATTGTAAAGACCCTCAGCTCTTTTCCTACATACCTCTTCTGTAGTTTCTTTATCCATAATAATTGGCTGTCCGCCTCCATTTATACATCCACCTGGGCAGCCCATTATCTCAACGAAATGATAAGTTGCTTCACCACTTTTTATCTTATCTAAAAGTTTTCCTGCATTAGCAGTACCATGTGCTACAGCTACAGCTACATCCAAATCTCCAATCTTTACAGTTGCTTCTTTTATCCCTTGGAGACCTCTCACAGGAGTATACTCTATATTTTCTAGATCCTGTCCTGTTAAAATGTCAGCTACTGTTCTAAGGGCTGCTTCCATTACACCACCAGTTGTACCGAAGATTACAGCTGCACCTGTTGACTCTCCCATAACCTTGTCAAAGGATGCTTCCTCTAAAAGCTTAAAATTAATTCTTGACTCTTTTATCATTTTTGCAAGCTCTCTTGTAGTCAAAACTGCATCTACGTCTTGTAAACCATCAACAGACAGCTCTTCTCTTGAAGACTCGAATTTTTTGCAGTACATGGCATTATAGAAACCATAAAAATCTTTTTTGGGTCTATGCCCATCTTTTCTGCATAATATGACTTGGTCAGCGCACCTAGCATTTGATGTGGTGATTTGCAGGTAGACAAATTTTCTATGAAATCACTATAATTATGCTCGCAATATTTTATCCAACCAGGAGAACATGAAGTGATCATAGGAAGCTTGCCTCCATTTTTTATCCTAGTTAAAAGCTCTGTTCCTTCTTCAATTATAGTAAGATCCGCAGCAAAATCAGTGTCAAAGACTTTATCAAAGCCAAGTCTTCTAATTGCTGCTACCATTTTGCCTTCCACATTTGTACCTACTGGATAGCCGAATTCCTCGCCTAATGCAACTCTTATTGCAGGAGCTGTTTGAGCAATAACAATCATATCGTCATTATCCAATGCTTGCCAAACTTTATATCTGTCATCTTTTTCTTTTAATGCTCCAACAGGACATATTTTTATACATTGTCCACAATTTATACAAGGTACTTCTGCTAAGCCTTTATCAAAGGATGTTGTAACAGTTGTTTTAACACCTCTTCTTGCGAAAGCTATGATGCTTGTACCTTGAACGTTTTTACAGACGCTAATGCATCTTCCACATAATATACATTTATTTTGATCTCTTACGATTGAAGGAGATGCTTCATCTATCGCATATTTTATTTTTTCACCTTCAAAGATTACATCCTTTATATCCATTTCTTCAGCAAGCTTTTGAAGCTCACAGTTTAAATTACGAGAACAAGTCAGACATTCTCTTTCATGCCTCGAAAGTATCAATTTCATTATCATATTTCTTGATTCTCTTACATTTTTTGAATTCGTTTTTATCTCCATACCTTCTGAAGCTGGAAGTACGCAGGAAGCTTGTAGAGTTCTAGCACCTTTTACTTCCACAACGCACATTCTGCATGCCCCAACTTCGTTCAAGTCTTTTAAGAAGCATAGAGTAGGGATATTGATGTTTAGACCTTTTGCTGCCTCAAGAACTGTAGTTCCTTTTGGTACTTGTGTTTTTATGCCATCAATTATTAAAGTTACCATTTCCATGTGGCTTACCCCCATTTTTTTATACAAAAAAATAAACTCCTTTTTAAAAGGAGTTTAGTGCAAAATTTAACAATCCTATCAATTATAGTAAAGCAAAAAAACAAACCCTAATGCTTACATAAATAGGATAACTTCACAGCTCCTTTCCAAATACGGGAGGCACAAGCATTTCTACTAATACCCATCGGTCCAGATTCCATAAACAAAAGCTCTTAGAAATAAGGACTCGGAGTTATTTTCTTATTCATTTAGCTATATTTTACATGATTATGATATTTCAGTCAATATTCATTTATAATATATCAATTATAGGAAACCAGTCATAATTAAGGCTTGAGCTAAGACATAAGTAAACATAATAATCACTTCATAATTTTTTGAGGGCTCATTAAAGCTATTGAATGACAATACAGAGTCAGAGGCTATGAAAAATAATGAACCAACAAAGGGTAATATAAATTGAAGATTGAAGCCGTTCCAAACACGACATGCACTGGTGAAACTCATCATCGATATTGCACACATATAAATAATAACTGGAATTGTAGCACTTTTTAAGTTTGGTTTAAGTATTCGTATAAATGAATAGCTATATAAAATATATGGGATTAAGAATAAAAAGAACCAGGTTGGGACAATTTCAAAATATTGTATCGATTGTACAAAAGCTATGATATAGAACACGTGTCCGACTAAAAATGAAACCAGTCCTACAGCAAAAAATATTTTGTTTGAACCCCATAATAGTGAAAGATCACCAATAAATCCAAAAAACAAAGCAGTTACAATAAGCCAGTTAATACTCGTTGCACTTATAAAATAGAAAAGAATAATTAAGGGTACTAATAGGGGCTTTGTCAACACTTTAAGTTTTTGATTTTCTTTTTTGTCGGCATATAAGTTGACGGCAAAAACGATTATAAAGGCAATTACTATAAGAATCTGTAAATTCATAACACACCTCCAACAATTTGTTTTTATATAATATGTATATATTTGTTACTCGTATAAGGCTTTCTTAACCTCGGGTAAATCCAGCATATCAAGTGTTTCAATAAGCGGTTTGGCTGTATTCAAATCATACCCCATTGCTTTATAATATTCTAACTTTCCTTTATCAAAATCAATTTGCACATTTGCATTAGGACCACTCTTTAATGGTGGAATTCCTCTTGCCCTGTTTGGCATCTTAAACTCCATAGGGTTTATGCCTTCACGAATATTGAAAGAATGGCGAAGTGTTTTTATTCTTCGAGCAATATGAAGATATTCATCAAAGTTTAAATCCCACCCAGTCATTGCATTAGCCAATTCAACCATAGGTAGTACAACTACTGGGTCAAAGGCAAAGGCACAAAGTCCAAGACCATTGACGAGATCCATAAAACAACTGGCACCCATTAAATCGTTACCTTCAGCAGAATCTAAACACTTATTCTTCATAGGATGTAGATTTTTATCTGTTAACTTTTTGCTAGGTTGACTTTCTCTATACATATCACAGCAGTCCAGAGTACTTGTATGTCTTCCTGGTGTAGGCTCTGTCTCATAGCCAACTCCAAGACCCATACCGCCAGCATTGCGTGGATCATGCATAGGTAGTTCTTGTCCGTATACATGCATAGCGTATTCTGCTGAGCCTTTTCCAAAGTGTTCAGATGCAAACTTGACTCCGTTCATCAGATATTTGCCTATGCCTTCTCCTGCTATTATTTTCTCTACTAGTTTTACAACTGCTTCGCTATTTCCCCAGGTTAACTTTAAACCATCTGTATCTTCTATGGTGATTGCTTTGTTTTCATAGGCTTCAAAGGCCCAGGCAACAACAACAGCGCAGCTTATTGTATCTATACCAGCTCGGTTTAACAGATCATTAACTTTCAGAATACTTTGCATATCATTACAGAGCAGCATTGTACCAAAGCCGCAGATAGTTTCATACTCAGGTCGATGGGATTCGGTAATAGGATATGGACCTTCATCTACTTTTACTATTCCACCACAACTTAATGGACAGCTGAAGCAACCATATTTTTCTGTTTCATATTTTGTAACTGAATCGTTAGAAATTTCACGTGTTAACCTTCCAGGGAAATCAATACATCCTACACCTTTCCAGTTTTTAACTGGCGAATCGCCATTATTGGCAGATAAGGCTACAGTACCAGCTGTTCCCCATGTTTTCATATCATATCTTTCAACTTCTCCAGTCATAGGCAGCATATTTTTTTTACTAAGAAATCGTATCGCACCTGATAATATCGGTACATTTGTAGCTTCATTTAGCATCCAGTCTATGCGCGGATGTTTGTACTCATAGAATTGCTGGGAAAATTTGTTTATCAATTCTGTTATTGCTTGATCATCATAAACATCTACATTTTTATCACCGCCAAGACATACTGCTTTTAAGTTTTTTGAGCCCATTACTGCGCCTAATCCACTTCTTGCTGCTAGTCTTCCTTTATCTGTAACAACACCAGCAATCCTTGACATTTTTTCGCCGCCAGGTCCTATGCAAGCTGTTTTAAAGTGAGTACCGTGTCTATTTGTTAAAACATCAACCGTATCATAGGAATCCTTACCCCATAAATCAGTTGCATTCCTAAGCTCTTTATTATCGCCATCTATTAGTAAGTAAACGGGTTTCTCACTTTTGCCTACAAAAAATATACCATCATATCCAGTGGACTTTATTGCAGGAGCAAAAAATCCCCCACTGTTCGCATCTCCCCATGTATTTGTTAAGGGGCTTTTCCCCATAATCATATAACGTCCTGAAAAGAACGAACCAGAGCCAGTTAAGAGACCACTCATTATTCCGAAGATATTTTCAGGACTTAATGCATCTACCCCAGGTTTTTGTCTATCAAATATTATTTTTGCACCAAGACCATAACCTGATAAGAACTTCTTGTAGAGGTCATCTTGTATTTCCTCTTCTTGGATGCTTCCTGTTGTCAGGTCTACCCAAAGTATTTTTCCCATGTAGCCAAATGCCATAATTTTACCCCCTATATTTTATTTATATATAATAGTAGAAACTATCATTATAATCCCATGATATACAAGTATAAATCTATTTTTACATATATAGTATACATGTCATGTAATGTAATAAAATAACATAAATTCTATATTTAAATTACCACAAAATAGTACTTTATTCCAGTTTTTTTTAATATGTGCTAAACATTATGTTTGAGGACGGTTGTTGTCCTATTTCAGAATATATAAAAAATACGAGCAAAACAATGTAATTTGTGCGTTTATGCTAAAACTTGGGATACCTGTGAGAATTATTGTCAGTAAACGTAACATTGAAAAAGGTGAGCTTGAGCTTGTAATCAGAGACAAGAGAATTAAGAAGAATATCAAGCTAAAAGATGTCGAAAAAGAATTAGAGGTATTAATGCAAATATTTTGTAAATAGAGGTTTTTTTCATATAAAAGAGAAACTACTATAATTAAAAGTCATATATATCCATGAATGTTAGTCGTTGAACGATTGTTACAATAAAATTCTTAAAAGTAAAGTAAATACTATTAAAAGAGCATAAAAAAGTTTTGTTTTTTATTATTTGTACAAGCTTTATATATGTAATTTGTTTAGTGCAATATATTTAGCGTATGAATTAAACAGCAGAATTTAAAAGTACGGGGGATTCAGATGAATATATTAATAGTTGACGATGAAAAACTTATAGTAAAAGGTTTAAAGCATAGTCTAGAACAAAATGACTTTTGTGTTTATACTGCATTTGATGGTAAAGAGGCTTTTGATATGGTAAATTGTAATCATCTAGATTTTATATTACTGGATATAATGCTTCCTAAAATTGATGGTATTACTCTTTGTAAAAAGATTAGAGAAAAGTACGATGTTCCAATAATTATGCTTACAGCCAAGGAAGATTATATAGACAAAGTATTGGGGCTAGAACTTGGAGCATATGATTATGTGACTAAGCCCTTTAATACGAGAGAATTGATTGCTCGCATTAATGCAGTGTATAGAAGATACATCAATAAACATGATAATGCAGAAATAATGCAACACGGTAGTTTAAAGATAGATGTTTCTTATCGTACTACATATATAGATGATGTCGAAATTATGCTTACTGCAAAGGAATTTGATTTGTTAAAGACCTTTATTAAAAGTCCAGGCAGAGTTTTCACAAGAGAAAATTTGTTTGATATAGTTTGGAATGAAAATATATTCGATACTCGTACCGTGGATGTCCACATAAAAAATTTACGTGAAAAGATTGAAGAGGATCCCTCAAAGCCTCAATTAATAAAAACTAAATGGGGTGTGGGGTATTACCTTAAGAGAGGATAAGCTCAATAAATATTACAAAAACAAAGGAGTAGCTAGAATGAAAAATAAGATATTTGAATCTCTTGAGCATGTTGTTGTATATATTGAAGGAGAAATGTAGTATGAAAGACATATATGTGATATTATCTGCAACACCTACAAAAATGGGTAAAATGATTAGAACGCTTACAAGATATGAGCTTAATCATGCATCAATAAGTCTTACTGAGGATTTGACTGAAATGTATTCCTTTGCTCGTTATAGAGCTGTAAATCCTCTGGTGGGCGGCTTTGTGAAGGAATTTCCAAAAGGCTTTCACTTGGCGAGAACAGAGATATCTATATAAAAGTATATAAGATTCCTGTAAGTAATATAAAGTACAATAATATTAAGTCCTTCATAAATAAAATGAAAAATGATAAAGAAGAAAACATATATAATTCCTTAGATGCTATAGGTTATTTATTTGGATGGCGTTTCAATGCATACAAAGCGCATACTTGCGCTAGCTTTGTAGTTAAATCACTTTGTGAAGGGGATATCATAGTTAAGCTATATGCATCAAAAAACGTACCTATCAAAAAAATAGAAAAGCTACTCAATAAACATATCTATTATAGTGGTCATTTGAGTGATTATACACCAGCTATAGGAAGTACATTTGATACAAAGGATTTTTATGAAAAAACAAGCTTGAAAAGGGAAATGCAAAGAACTTTCCATCACTTTTATAGTTTATATATTAGAAATAGAAAATGGCATAGATTATATTTATAATAATGTATGCCATTTGTTTTATACAAATTCTTATTCATAGCAAATTTAATATTTATACATTAAATCTGAAAAAAACTACATCTCCATCTTTCATTATGTATTCTTTTCCTTCAATTCTTACAAGTCCCTTTTCCTTAGCTGATGACATGCTGCCGCCATGAGCAACTAAATCATCATAAGATATAATTTCTGCTCTAATGAAGCCTCTTTCAATATCAGAGTGAATTTTACCTGCTGCTTGAGGTGCTAGTGTACCTGTTTTTATAGTCCAGGCTCTTGACTCTGTAGGACCAGCAGTGAAAAAGCTTATTAATCCTAGTAAAGTATAGCTTGCTTGTACCAGCTTATCAAGTCCTGATTTTTCAAGTCCTAAGTCATTAAGGAATTCTTTTCTTTCATTAGTTGCAATTGTGATATTTCTTCCTCAATTTGTGCACAAACTACAATTACTTCAGCATCTTCAGCAACTGCAAATTCTCTTACCTTTGCTACATGAGGGTTTGAATTGCCGTCATCTGCCAAATCTTCTTCAGATACATTAGCTACATAAATAATTGGCTTTGAACTTAGAAGATTAAAGGATTTGACAATTTCATTTTGTTCTTCTGTAAGTTCTAGTGTTCTTACGGATTTGCCTTTTTCCAGTACTGCCATTGCAGCTTGAAGCAATTCCAATTCTGCCGCTAGTGTTTTATCACCTTTTGCTGCTTTTTGAGATCTTTGAATTCTTCTTTCTAAAAGTTCAAAATCAGAAAGCATTAACTCAAAATTTATAGTTTCTATATCACGAAGTGGATCTACACTTCCATCAACGTGTACAATATCTGCATTTTCAAAGCATCTAACTACATGTACGATTGCTTCAACTTCTCTGATATGTGAAAGAACTTATTGCCAAGTCCTTCGCCTTTACTAGCACCTTTTACTAGTCCTGCTATATCATAGAACTCTATTGCAGTTGGACAATTTTTTTTGATGTCATATATTTCTGCAAGCTTAGCCAGTCTTTCATCGGGTACAGCAACAACTCCTACATTTGGTTCTATGGTACAAAAAGGGTAGTTTGCTGATTCTGCACCAGCCTGAGTTATAGCATTAAAAAGTGTGCTTTTTCCTACGTTTGGTAGGCCTACGATTCCTAGTTTCATCTAATTTATCCTTTCTATATGTTTTGCACTAAACATTTTATATTAAATAAAAATGTGCAAAACGTTCTCTTTGATTTATATTCTTGTGTAAATCCATTTCTATAAATTAATATTATCACAATGTAAAATTATATTATAGATAGAATTTAAGTGCAATGCTTATATTGCTTCAAATATAAGATTAAAAACAGAGACCAACTTTTTAGCTGGTCTCTGCTTTTATATTAATCTATTTTTTCTGCAAAGCTTTTACCATATTCAATGCATTTATTTATGCTGTCTTCATCAGGATTCCATAGGGCTTTGATACCATCATCCACTACATCCATTCCTGAATTTTTTAGCTCCTCAGTCATAAGCTTTACCGATTCACCGCTCCAGCCATAGCTGCCAAAAGCTGCTGCTTTTTTATTCTTAAAATTCATGCCCTTTATTAGCTCAAGCATTCCTGCAATTGAGTAAAGATAGCCTTTATTTATAGTTGAAGAACCTACCAATATAGCTTTTGACTTGAATACTTCAGTAACAACATCGTTTTTATCAGAGCGTGCAGCATTAAACAGCTTGACATTTATATCGTCTCTTTGAATTTTTATGCCTTTTGCTATTGCTTCTGCCATTTTTCTTGTGCATTCCCACATAGAATCATATACTATAGTGATTTGATTTTCTTGATAGTCCTTAGCCCATTCCATGTATTTGTTTACTATTTGGAGAGGATTATCACGCCAGATTATTCCGTGACTTGGACATATCATGTCAACTGGTACTCCTAAGCCTAAAATCTCATCTATTTTTTTCTCTACAAACTTACTAAATGGAGTGAGGATATTGGCATAGTATTTAATCGCTTCCTGATAAAGCTCTGCCTCATCTACTAAATCATTGTACAAAAACTCAGAAGCATAATGTTGACCAAAGCCATCATTGCTAAAAAGAATATTGTCCACTGTCATATAGGAGAACATAGTATCAGGCCAGTGAAGCATTTTTGCTTCTATAAACATAATATCTCTTTTTCCGATATTAAGCTTATCGCCTGTCTTAACTGGTACAAAGTTCCAATCCTGATGATAATGTCCCTTAAGGGATTTAACAGCATTTGCTGTACAGTATATTGGAGTATTTGGTATTTCCTTCATAAGCTCAGGAAGTGCGCCACTGTGATCTATTTCACCATGATTTACGATTATATAATCAATCTTATTTAAGTCAATTTCCTTCTTAAGATCTTCAACGAATTTTTTGCCATAAGGCATCCAAACTGTATCAATAAGTACTGTCTTTTCATCATTTATTAGATATGAATTATAGCTGGAGCCTCTATGTGTGGAGTACTCATCTCCATGAAACTTTCTAAGCTCCCAGTCTTTGACCCCTACCCAAGTAACATTGTCGTTAATTTTGTAACTCATAATATTTTCTCCTTTAATAAAGATTTATATTTCTTATCTATATGTATTTAAGTTTCCCTAACTAAATTATACCATTTATATCAATATAAAATACATAATAATTTTTGTATAGAGCATTATCAATTGTAGCTGTAATACAAAAGCCTTCTGCCATTTAATAGAAGACTTTTGCTTTTATGGGATGACACACAGGTCATCTCCTACTTTACTTTTTCCAGTATATATATATCCAAATAGCAAGTAAATATTTACTTAAAATTGGTCTTCTGTTAGTATCAAAACAAGATGAGTGTATTACATGTAAATAATACAAAGAAACCAGAGGTGAAAATAATTAATGAATAAAAGATATTTAATTTTTATTATTTTGATAGTGACTTTTAGCCTATTTACAAGCTGTACTACAGAGAAAACAGATGAACTTCCTGATAAAATTAGTACTCAGCCGAAAGCTCCAGTAAAGGATCCTATTGAAGAACAAATAAAGCTTATGAGCTTGGATGAGAAGCTTGGTCAAATGATTATGGCAGGGCTAGAGGGCTATGTAGTAGATGATGATGCAAGGCAAATGATTGAAAGCTATCATGTAGGCGGTTTTATTTTGTATAGTCGTAATGTGGAAAGTCAAGAACAACTGCTTGACCTGACTAATTCTTTAAAAAGCATTAATGCAAATAATAAGCTTCCTCTTTTTATCTCTGTTGATGAAGAAGGTGGAAGAATTAGCAGAATGCCTAAGGAGTTAAAAAACATTCCCACCAATAAGGAAATAGGTAAAATAAATAGCCAAGAATTCTCATATAAGATTGGAGGACTGCTTGCAGAGGAATTAAAGGCTTTTGGTTTTAACATGGATTTTGCACCTGTACTGGATATAAGCAGCAACCCCCAAAATCCTGTAATAGGAGATAGAGCCTTTGGATCTGATGAAAATATTGTTAGCGATCTGGGAGTGCAAACTATGAAAGGAATGGAAGCGGCAGGGGTAATACCGGTGGTGAAACATTTTCCAGGACATGGAGATACCTCGGTTGACTCTCATGTGGGTTTGCCCACTGTAGATAACGATTTGGAGAGACTTAAGAGCTTTGAGCTTATTCCTTTTGCTAATGCTATAGAAAATGGGGCAGATGTAGTAATGGTGGCACATATTCTTATACCTAAAATTGATGAGGAGAACCCTGCCACTTTGTCAAAAGCTATAATCACCGATATCCTAAGAGAACAAATGAATTTTGATGGTGTAGTAATTACTGATGATATGACAATGGGAGCTATTGCAAAAAACTATGACCTTGGCACGGCGTCGGTGAAATCGGTAGAAGCGGGTACGGATATTATATTAGTAGCTCATGGGTATGACAACGCAATAACTGCATTAAAAAGTATTAAAGAAGCTGTAAAAAAAGGACTGATTTCAGAAGAGAGAATTAATCAAAGTGTATATAGGATATTGAAGCTAAAACAAAAATATAACTTAAAGGATGAAGAAATTCAGCCAGCAAATATAGAAGAACTAAATGATAAGATTGATACTGTTCTTGATACTTATCTGAAATAAATAAAAATAAAATATTAAAGAAAAAGCTATTGACATTGACGTAACGTGAAGGTATATATTTATCTTGTTAGGAGGTAAACATATGGAATATACAGTACAAAAGCTGGGTAATCTAGCAGGCATCAGCACCAGAACACTTAGGTATTATGATGAAATCGGAATTCTTAAGCCGGCAAGAATTAATTCGTCAGGATATAGGGTTTACGGTCAAGCAGAGGTTGATAGACTACAGCAAATACTGTTTTATAGAGAACTGGACGTAAGCTTGGACAGTATAAAGGAGATAGTAACCGCACCTTCTTTTGATGGAGCTAATGTCCTTAGAGAGCATCGCAAAAGGCTCATGGAAAAAAGAACCCAATTAGATATATTAATTGCTAATGTTGATAAGACAATAGCTGTAACAGAAGGGAGAATTAAAATGGTAGATAAAGAAAAGTTTGAGGGCTTTAAGAAAAAGATGGTTGATGATAATGAGAAGAAGTATGGTAAAGAGATAAGAGAAAAGTATGGTAAGGATACAGTTGAAAAGTCAAATGCAAAGGTAATGAATATGACTCAGGAAGAGTATGACAGAGCCACTATTTTGACTAATCAAGTAACAGAGACCTTGGCTAAGGCTTTTGAAACAGGAGATCCAGCTAGTGAATTAGCCCAGAAAGCAGCTGATTTGCACAAGCAATGGCTAGCATTATATTGGAACCAATACAGTAAGGAAGCTCATGCTGGTCTTGCTCAGATGTATGTGGAGGATCCAAGATTCACAGCATATTATGATGAAAAGCAACCAGGTACAGCCGAGTTCTTAAGAGATGCAATTCTTATTTACACAGGCATGAAAAAATAACAGCTTTAATATCTTGCAGAAACTTTTTTATGACTTAACACGTCAAAGCTGTATGATTAACATTAGGGAGGACTACAAGTATGATATTTAACAAAAAAAGATTTATTCACGGCTTATTTATAGTTATGGTTGCTTTAATGGTTATTGGAACTGGATTACTTGCAGGCTGTACTATAAAGGGAACAAATAATGACTCAGAGGATATTAGAGTAAACAATTATAGCAATGATGATATGTCTGATTTTAATGCACTTTTAGAAGGTAATCCAAAAGTAGATGCAGCAATTAAATTTATTGATGAAAATATATCTAAGCTACAAAAAGAAGATGCCTCTTTAATGCTCTTTAAGCTTGAGGAGCTTCAAAAAAGGAACTGCCAAAGCTGGAAGAAAAGTACTATCCTGAAGATATTCAGCTTGAACTGCAAAAGGCATTTGCGCCTGACTACGATTTAAATAAGCTGGATGAAACACAAAATAAGGAACTAAAAGACATTTTAACAGAAACCAAGGGTATGGGATATAAGGTTGAAACCGCAGAAGGAATGTTCTTCCCTGTTATGAATTATGAGTTTTACAAAAAGTATAGCGCTTATGTAACAGAAGATATAAAGGAATATATTGAGCTTATGGCTGTGGAATCCAATGTGACTCCGATAAAAGATGCAGGTCTTATGATTGGCTGGGATGAAATCACAAAGAGAGCATTGTCGCAAGAACAGTTTATAAAGGATTACCCAAGCTCTAAAAAGGCAGCTGCAATAAAAGAACTGCAAAAGAGATATATTGTATTTTTGCTGTATGGTGCAAATAATACCCCACTATTTAGCTATGATACAAATATAATGAACCCAGAAGCAAAAGCTTCCTATGAGAAGCATATAAAAGATAAACCAGATAGTGAATTAATGCAGATTCTAGACAGTTATATGGATATATTGAGCAAAACTGATTATAAGTTCTCAGAGGAAGCAGAGAAATTCAGAAAAGCTGAGACAAAAATGTAAATCTGTGTCGAAAAATGTATTATGGATTATGTTTACATTTATGTATATAAATATTATAGTTATTTATGTCGACAATAAACTTAATTATTGATATTACAATATGCTTTGTTTCTGTTATTTATATTAATTGTATATGGATAAATACTATTTTTATAAATATAAGTAATATCAGGTATATACGGTATACCTATATATACAATTATATAAGTAAAAGTGAGGTAAGAAAAGTGAAAAAAATAGTAGTAAAAATCATGATATTCACAATTGTTATGATGATGATAATACAAAGTAGTGCTTTGTTTGCAGATGGACAAGATAAAGATCGTCGTAATACAGGAGAATTAGTAAATTCACAAATATTTAAGAATACAACTAATATTCCAGATGTTAAAACAAAAAAGATTGATGATATTCAAAAAGTAGTAGTATATACACCAGGAACTGTAAGGATTGATGATGTTCGTTTACCAGAAGGTGGATATGTTACCAATCCTACGGCATCTTTTAGTAGTTATGAAAGTGCAAAGTACACACTTGTAACAGTAATCCCATATGTTCCAGTAATTGGTAAATATGCAGAAACCTTAATGCAAATATATGATGGATTAAGAGCTGTTGAATCTGACTTAAATAATTTTGATGGTAATAGAAGAACAGATGTTCAGACAAAATATAATTATATGGATTTTTACCATGATTTATACGTATATGATAATAATAATCAATGGAAATACGTAGGACATAGTTTAAGCAGGGAGTTTTATAAGTATACATATATGTATTACTTTAATACTAGTTTGAATAGCTATGATGATGTATCTTGGTTTTATAATAGAGCTAATGGTTATGGACCATGTATTGTAGCTGAAGCACCTAATTATATGAATTATACACAGTTAAGAAGTAATGCATATGAAGCATGGGTTTATAACACAAGTTACAACGAATCGTATTAATAGTTTTCTACTGACCCTATTAGATAATCAATAGGGTCAGTAACCATAATTAAGTTGTGAGGATGAATAATGAAGAATAATAAATATATACAAAAATTATTTTTAATATGGATTATGAATCTTATTATATTGATAACATTGAGTTCTTGTACAACAAAACAAATACCTGACATTAATGAAAGTTTTGCTCAAAATAACAAGGAATTGAACGAATTAATAGTAAATAATAGTTCGGAAATTGACTATACAAAATATTTACGAATTGAAATGAAAGATAGTGAATTGGTTTATAATAAAACAAAAGAAAACCAAGAAGTAGACAAGAATTTCTGTAATCTTAAATATAAGTATAGTTTTTATAATATCTCTAATGAACCAATAAAAATTAATTATAAGATATTCTTTCCTATAGAGATGACAGAAGACATAATTGTAACTAATACATCAGCAATAGATCCCAAAAGGAAGATGTAGTGCTACAGCCCCAAGAAAGAACAGGTGGTACTATTGGAGCATTAATGATTCATTATGATAAATTGGATAGAAAACAAAAAGAAGTGTTTGATAAAAATAAAAGTATTTTATATATCGAGATGCATATAAATGGGAAAAAAGCTTATATAAAAGCTCAATTATAAATAGGTAGAATAATTATATAACATTTTAGGACAAGGGGACAAACACATTGTCCTTTAACTCTGTCTATAACCTTCTATAAGTATGTTCACTATCTACTATAAATTTCCTTACATTATTTTTGACTAAAATAATTAGTTATGTATGAGAATGTAAAGGTGCTTGCTTACCACTTGTTTGCATTGTAAAACTTGGCTATTCTCAAGTACATAAATATCTGGTTATAACGACCTAACATGCATAGCACTTATACTGTTCAAAGTTCAACAAAAGCAGTAAACTATATTAGAAAAACAGTTGAGGGTATAACTGATTCCGCTTATATAAAACAATCCCTATAAAGGTTAACTTTATGGGGATTGTTTTATATAGAAGTATACTTTATTTGATAAATTTTTATTTATACTTGCATAGTAAAATAGTCCTATAATATATGCAAGATATGCTGCATATAATAGTATTACATACATAAAGAATAAACAAAACATTAGGAGGAACTTGATAAAAGATAATATCATAAAAAAGGTAATTTTGAATAACCATAGTATACCAAAAAATGTAAGGCGGAGGAGGGCGTAAAATGAAAGAAAAGGTTTTAATTGCTCTAGCGCTGTTGTTGGGGATGTATCTATCATATATCCTTGTTAAAGTTGCCTATGTATTTTGGTATAAAAAAACCCCTGTAAAAGATCTCATAAACAATACAGAATCTCCATATTTAAGGAGATTATCTGAGAGAATATCTAAAGAGATAGGCATAGGGCTACTTTTAATTATTAATTTTATTTGCCTGTCAATCATACCTTCTTCTGCTATGCTTATTTTAGGACAAAACGGACTCTCACTTTCCCCATATGTATTTTTTGGAGTCTTGCTATTTTTGGCAGAGGTAATAATTTACGCGTTCATATATGCAAATTTAAGCATAGGAGAGTTGGCTATAGGTGGTGTTAAGCTTTCTAAAATTGAATCAGCAGATGTAATAGAATATAAAAGTACAGTGGATAAGCTTATAAATAGATATAAAGAAAAGCTGTTTGCACAGAACAAGATTTTTCTAGCCTTGAAGGAACATAGCAACTATATTTTTGAAGAAATTACAAGTGCAAAGGACCCTAAAACTGTATATATAAATAACCTAAGATGTGTTTTACAGGAATATCAAAACCTTCAAGTGGCAAAGGAAAGTGACTACAAAATTGATATATATTGGAAAAGTGAAACGGATTATGATAAAATAAAGGAAATGTATAATATTTGTCAGTATAGTAGTAATTTAATAAGAGATAATACTTACAGAAATGGTAATACAACAGTCATAGAAGAAGTTGGAAAAAGCATAGTTGTTTCACCAATGCAAAGCAGAGTTATTGATGGAGAAGCTCTTATAATAATTTTGAGCCATAAAGAAGATCAAATACTTGACTCTGAAGCATATATAATACAGAATATAGTTATAGGTATTGATGAGCTTATATTTAACGAAATTGAGTTATATGATCTCAAATATCCATGTTAAATATTATATATCGCACTAAAAAATTTACATTTATAAAATAGTGCATTCTATATAGAAAATTAACCGATGGTGGGCCATAAGGAGGGTATCTTATTGAAGCAACCACTGGCTGGAAGCAGACCCGGATTGGCACAATTAAAGAACAATATAGAAAAAAATAAGAAAATGGTTAGAAAAGCATCTCCCGTAACCGGTGAAAACAAAGGATTAGAAGAACTGGAAGCCATTGGAGAAGCACTCTATCAAAAGGCTCAGTCAGATAAAAAAAGAGCTGGAAGATCGTTGTTTTCTAGACTGATAAAAAAGTCATAGTTTGAAGCTGTACAATATTGTGCAGCTTTTAATACTTTTTTGTCCTGTAGCATATATATAAAATACGATTGGTTAGAATAAATACAAAGGTGGTATGCTATGGAACATATAAGAGCTAACATAAAGAAAAATCAAAGCATGGTGAGGAAGTCGGCACCTATTACTATAGAAAGCAGAGGATATGACAAAGTAAGCGAAAAAATGAAAAGAGTTTGTAACAAGCTAAAGGGAAATTATTAAATAGAGAGAGTAAATAGGGCAGAGTCTTTTAAAAAAGGACTTTGCCCTATTTAAATAAGATTAGTAACCTATGTTACTGAATTTCTTAATAGAAGGTATTACAATTAGAGTAATAAATCAATATGTGTAACGACTTGGTCAGAGGGTATAATAATATACAAATAATAAGTTTTAAGGAGAGATAAAAAATGATAGAAAAGAAGCAACCATTTAGTTTGATTGAGGAAAAGACTATTGAGAAGATAGTCGATGATGAAAATGTGGTTATAAATCACATGGTACTTACAAAGGATACAAGTTTGCCTGAACACTATTCCAACTCCAATGTTTACATGATAATAATAAGAGGTAAAATGACTGCTGTGTTAAATGATGGAGAAGCAAAGATTCATGAAAAAGGTAATATTTTAAACATTCCTTTCAAAACAAAAATGAATATAAAAAACTACTACGATGAGATACTTGAGTTCTTTGTAGTTAAAGCACCAAACCCAAAGGATATGGAAAAACTTTAGAGGTGCTGATAAACATGAATATAAGTCAATGAAAAGCTCCAAACAATTTATTTTGTTTGGAGCTTTTCTTCTATTTTTTAAAATTATATTTCAGTTATGCATTATTTTTGTCGGGATAGCCCTTTCTTAAACATGAACAATAGCCTTTAAATTCTTTAACATCTTTTACCCATTTTTGCTGTTTACTACCCTCGCCATATTTTCTTTCAACAATTCTTTGAAGCTTGGTTTTGCCATCTACTTCTTCAAATAATTCATCCTGGAACATATAGACAATAAGCTTCTTTTCATCATCTAATTGGCTCCAACGTTTACAATGCCGACTTCCACCAGCAGCATATTCGTGGAGAGACATGGTTTTGAGGTTTATAATAACGGGTATATAATTTTTTGGTTTAAACCTCGTTACCTTTAATAATTCTGTGTTAGTAAATTTATAGACACTGTTCATTATCGTGTTAAAGTCTTTTGCTACTTGAGCTCTTTCACGGAAGTTTATTTCAATGTCAAGACCAAAGCTGCCACTGCCACCACTAGAATTAACTCTTATTGTTTGAGGCGAATCTGGGGTCAAGCTGGAAGGGTCTATAACATAATCAATATTACCTAGACTCTCGCTGTCATCCCAAAAGTAAGTTGAATCATCATCATAGGCACTTGCATAAAAATGAACTGGAGTATTTTTATTACTTAATGCAATAGAGAAATCCACTCCGCCTATGCCTGTTGAGTGACCTGAATGAAGATCATATTGTCCTCCAATCTGGTATAGAGGATGATTGTTCAGATTAGCTTTTAAGAATATTTCCCCACTGCCACATGGGTCTGTATCATCATATACGTAAAAATGCTTTACCTTAACTTCCATAATATCAAGAGATATATAGAAATTTATAGTTTTAAAGAAATGGCAGATGATTCCAGCTACAAAATCTATAGTAATAGGGATAAGATCTGATGCAATAGCCTTGCATCCCATATCTGTCAAATCACCAGTTACATCTCTATCAATAGGAAGAACATTTGCTAAGGAATCATAATAATGATCCCAATGATATGGATGTCCAGTACCTCTGCCATCAACATCATCTGAATCATAAAGTCTTGATATTTCGCCTAATTCACGAAAGTACTTCCTCAAATCCCAATCAGGGTTATATACTATACTGGAATATGGAGTAGTATCCCAGTCATAGGGTAGCAATCCATCTCCATATTCTTTTGTGATGTCGCTAGTATAATTTTCATAGTCATCATCGTCATAGCCCCATATATTCATATGAGGATCATTGTGTATATGTGCAGGCGTTCCGACATCTGTAAGAAGATGGCATATTCTTCCAAGGCATATTAACGCATCTTCAACTTTTCCGTTATTATAATTACCTATTACATGATATTCCCAATATTCCAAGGCTCTGCTTAATGCGGATCTAAATTGAGCTAGAACAACTTGTTCACCAATTACTCCGCCAATTAATGATCCTAATGCTCCCATGGATAAACCGAGAATGCTTCCCAGTCCTTCTGCTGTAATCGTAAGACCTTTGCCTTCATCCAAATCAGAGTTCCAGAAATGCTCCATCCATGGCCAATAATCGCCTGGCATTACACCCTCAGGAATATTCTGAAGATCTGGGTTTGGAATAGGCCCCGGGTTACTTGTATCATCTTCTATTACAGCACCAAGTAATAGAAGCTCCAGCTTTGTTTTTCCGGCATATTCACCTTGGGTTATTGTTTCTGATAAATAGGATTTTAACTCTGCTGGAAGCATTTTAGCAGCTGAGTTTACAATGGACTTGTGTACATTACCATTCATTAAATTACCCCCTTTTTTTTGTGATTTCTATATATATCAAACTAAACAATTAATATTTATAGAATAGTGCAATATATATAGTTTATGTAAGTGTATATAACATTATTAAATCATAGGTAAAATATGTATGCAATATGTACACGTAAAAAAATTGAAAAATTTGAATATTTTATTTATTTTGCATTTCTGAGTTAAAAAATAAACTACTGGTTATTAATATTAGTTATCCCGATTATTAGCGGTTATAAAATTAAAAGTGATAACAGATATTACTTATATAAAGAAATACTATGCTTGTTGTGAAAAAGCTTAATCATTTAGAAAGGCAGTAATATATTTTTCGCAAATATAAATTAAGGAATATGTTTTGTATATTTATAATTAAATTTAAAATGTTAATGCAAAACATATAGGAGGACTTCAATGGAAAAACTGATATTTTATAAAAAACATGTTATGAAAAAATGGGGTAATTATTACTATAAAAAGGAAGGTCATATAATTAATATATATATAATCAACCCTACAAATTATAAAGAAAATGAAAAAAATAGATTGGTAGCTTATATAGAAGAAGGTTGCTATATTGAGAAGCATGGAAGGAGAATAAAAGCTTTTTACCTTCCCAAAGCAAACTTGGATGAAGCAGAGATACACATAGAGAAAGATAATATATCAACAATAGAGGAAAAAGAATATTACAAGGTAGATATGGGAAGTGACGGTAGATGGCAGAAATATGCATTTCCTTGCGCTTTGATTTTAGACAATAAACAAAATGTAGAAGTTATACAAATTGCGCAATAACAATAACAAGAATAATATTTATAGAAATATAATCTAAAATATATAAATTTTTTATAACAACACAAATATAAAAATGGGCAAACTATATATGTTGCAAAAAAGATTTATCAAATACAAACGCGTAAAAGTATCTGCTTTTGTATAATTGGCAATATATTATTTGCAACATATAAATCAAGTAAAATGTTTAATCTAAAACGTATATGTGTCTGAAATATGACAAATTTGGGTAAGGGGTGATAATTTGAGGCATTCATTAGCGAAAAAAATAATATGTAGTGTTTTAGCTTTTAGTATGATGATAGCATCAGGAACTTTTGTTTTTGCCGATCTAGAAAATGGAGTAAATAAAAGTATCAGATCTGCAACCTTTGTAATGAGAACTTCAAACCCACCAGCTCACTGTCAAAAGCATGAAGGCTTTAAAGCAATTATAAATAAGCTAGTAGAAGAAAAAAAGCTAAGCAGAGAAAAAGCAGACCAAATTATCAAACGTGTAGAAGAAAAAGTAAAGGAAAAAGAACAAGCAAGTAAGGTGGAAAAGCAAGACAAAAGAAAGTTCCAAAAGCATCATCTCATAGAAGAATTAAAAAATGAGGGCATAATAAATGATACTGAAGCTGAAACAATTAGAAGTAAGTTTAAAGAAATAAAAGAGCAGATTTTAACAGATAAGCTAAATGGAATGGTTCAAAAGGAACAATTACTCAAATTCAATCAGATAAAGTTAAAATGTATTTTGAAAATGCAGCAAAAGAGAGAACAGAAAAGCTAAAAAATATGACAGAAGAACAGAAAAAGACTTATTTTAAAGAACACAAAAGAGGTCAAGAAATTATGGAAAAGCTAGTTGAGGATGGCATAATAACAAAAGAACAGACTGAAGAATTAAGAAAAGTTTTAATGAATGGACGAAAATAATAGTAAAAAAATATAATATTTGATGTTATTGTAAAATCTATGCGACCATAAACTGTGAGGTTTATGGTCGCATTATTTTGTCCGCATCTAGTGTCTTGTTCTAGTTTTCTGTTCCATTACTACTCATATCACAAGTATATAATAGTATGTAAAAATTGTATTAATATCTATAGAAATTTACAAAATGTTTTGTTATAATAAATATTAATAAATTACATCTTTAGAAGGTCGGGTAAATTAATGAAATATTTGGTAAATGATATAAAAATATTAACAGAGGGTCAACAGCTAGAAAAGGTAATACTTAATAAGTATCCTAACATGACTAAGGATGAAGCTATAATAGAGTTTGCCAATTTAGCAGATCGTTGCCCTAGCTCTGTAGATAGATATAGGCGAAGCAAATTAATAGAATCAAAATCTTTCAAATTAAGGGCATATTTTTTAGCTGGTGCAGAATTCCTAAATAAAGAAGAACAAATTACTGAATATATTGAAAGTATCTATAGTTGTATTAATAACTATAATAACGAAGAAGATATAAAAGTTTTTGATAAGCTGCGGGATATTTGCGTAACAAATAATTATAACAAGCAACTAGCAAAGTTATATTGGTGTATAGGAAAGTATTACAATACTATGAATAAGTCCAGTATTTCAGTAGAATATTATAAGTTAGGAATAAACATGTATGACAATATAGATGATATGAGAAATAAGATATTAGTAGAAATCGATTTGGGATTAACATATATATTTATAGGAGAATATAAAAAAGCTATAGACATATATGAAAGCATACTTGTTGTTCAATCTAGTTATAATACTCTAGAACAGAAGGATTTATTCTTAATGTATTATAGAATGGGAATTGCATTAATAAATATTGATGAAAACAGCAAGGCAAGGAAGATGTTTGGTAAGTCTTTGATTTATGCAAATGATAATATATTAAAAGGAAATGTATTAAAAAGTATTGGTATATCGTATAAAAATCAGAAACATTATAAAAAGGCTCTTGAATGTAATAATCAGGCATTGGAATGCTTTGACGTATCGGATGGTAGAAATATAAGTATAGTCAAAAATAATATTGCGATGCTTTATCTTGCACAAGGAAAGCAAAATGATGCTTTAGACAATATAAAAATAGCTATGAATATGTTGAATGATGATAAAGAGATGGGATTAAAGTACAACTATTTAGATACTTATACATTAATTATGATAAAACGTGGAGAACCAAAGGAAGAATTTGAGCTTTTATTGGATTTAACAGAACGCACATCTGATTATATACGATATAAGAAAAACATATTGCAGGGAATAAAGACGTTATTAGATTATGGTATAAATTATAAGAATGATAATATATTATTGAGAATACAAAATGTTATTATGCAGTTAGTTGATAGAAATGAAAACAATGAGGATTTTGTATTACATTTAAAAGCTTACCTTGGAGACTTATTCTATTATTATTATAACAAAAAGAATGAGACGTAGCATGAAGACGATCTATTTAATGCACAAAGAATAATCATAAATATATAGAAAAATTAACAAAGAAAATGTAGTGCGACTTAGTGATAAACTAGGTCGTATTTTTCTTTTATAAAAATTTACTTTTTGCATAGAAAATAGATGAAAAAGGTTGAAAAGGTTGAAAATAAAACAAAAGTAGACAAAATATGATATAAAAGTAAAACCATTCAACAAAGTTATAACTTTATATACTAAATAATTTAATTTGACAGTAAATCAATAACCTAAAATATGACATATATGGCAATTGAAAATAAAAATGAATTGCTATATACTGTAAATGGAATTAAGAATTAGATGAATTAGGGAGAGAAATATGGAAAATAATGAAGTTCGTTTAAATGATGAATATATAAATAAACAATTACTTAGTTTAATTGAGCAAACAAAAAGACTGCTATATTCTAGCAATCAATAATCCTCTTTTCATTTTACTATAGCTTTTTTCTAATTTTACCAACTATAAATATTAACATAGGGGTAAAAAAACCAAAAAGTGTATCGAAGTATGGTGCTATTTATTAGCAAACATATCAAGCTCTAGTCTATAACTGCAAAGCTTCCATTGACAAGAGGCAATAAATCGTTAATGGATATGGGGAGTATAGCAATTTCTCTTCCTGCATAAGCGGCTTTATAACATAATCGCTGATATTCTGCATGTTAATCATACCGTCTATATAATACAGTGAAACCTCAAGGTTTTTAAGACCTTAGGATCTGCTTTTTTATAAAATTGTGTAGAATTTAAGAATCTTGTATAATGGACTAGATATTTATAATAAAGGGCGTGAAAAAATGCAGAAGCGAACAATAGTACCAGGTAAAAAATATAGACATTTCAAAGGTAATGAGTATTTAGTACTGCACATTGCCAAGCACTCTGAAACTTTGGAGGAGCTTGTTGTATATCAGGCTTTGTATGGAGAAATGGGAATCTGGGTAAGACCTCTTGAAATGTTTCTGGAGCAGGTTGAAGTTAATGGACATCTAGTAAGTAGATTTGAAGAAATTAAGGCTTCGCTCATCTAGATTCCTCCGTTATTATTTACTCTTTAAGTTTATATTTTTATGTGATTTAGGTTACTGTGATTCCAATATATGAGTATATTATTGCTTGCATTCGTAATACTAATATTGAAAATTTACAGTTTTTAATGATTTATAAGCTATAAACGAAGGGAGAAATAATAATGGCAGAAACAATATGGGAAAAAACAGAAGGACGTGTAAGCTATCACGATTCTGTTGAAGAAATGCTAGTAAGAATAAGAGAAGATGGAATGTCTAATGTGTTTGACAGATGGATTGAACAGGAGAAGATTCGCTGTAAATTTTGTCTCCAAGGCTTAAGCTGTCAATTATGCTCACATGGACCATGCAGATGGAATGTGGAAAAGGGCATTGATAAGGGTGTTTGCGGAATAGGACCGGATGCAAATGCTATGAGAAAGCTTTTGATACAAAACACTTTAGGAGCAGGTACATACAGTCATCATGCTTATGAGGCATTTAGAACCTTGAAGGCTATTGGAGAAGGTAAGACAACCTTCAAGATAAAGGATGAAAACAAGCTGAGATGGATGTGCGAAAAGCTTGGTATTGATACAAATCAGGACAATAACAAAATGGCTGTTTTGCTTGCAGAACTGCTAGAGCAGCAGCAAAATATAGGGATAGATGATAAAAACTTGATGGTGGAAGCCTTTGCGCCAAAGAAAAGAAAAGAAGTATGGAAGAAACTGAACATGTATCCAGCGGGAACAGTACATGAAGAGCAAAACTGTGTAGCAAGCTGTCTGACAAACGTAGATGGAGATTATGTATCACTTGCAACAAAGGCTCTTAGATTGGGCTTGGCTACAATATACAACTCGCAAATAGGACTTGAAATGGTTCAGGACATAATATTTGGAACTCCAATGCCCCATGAGGTTAATACGGATTTAGGAATAATTGATCCAGAATATATAAACATAGTATTTAACGGACATCAGCCTTGGATAGGTGCTTTAACTATTGAAAAGCTTCAAGCATCAGAATATCAGCAAAAGGAAAAGCAGCAGGAGCAAAGGGTATCCGAGTAATAGGCTCTATAGAAACTGGTCAGGAGCTGTTGCAAAGATATCCAATGGATGATGTGTTTGTAGGACTAATGGGCAATTGGCTTTCAATTGAACCAATGCTAGCGACAGGCGGAATAGATGTTTTAGCAATGGAAGAAAATTGTTCACCACCTGCTATTGATATGTATGCAGAGAAATATCAGGTGACACTTGTAAGCATAAGCACAATAATTGGAGTACCAGGTACACAGGAAAAAATGCCATACTATCCAGCAGAAGCGGATAAGATGTCGGAGAGATTAATAGAGCATGGTATAGAAAACTTTAAGAAACGTCACGGAAATATAAAACCAATGGTACCAAAACGAGTTCAAAAGGCAATAGCAGGTTTTTCTACAGAAGCTGTACTAGGTGCTCTCGGCAATAAGCTTGATCCATTGGTTGAAGTTATAGCATCAGGCAAGCTAAAGGGTATAGTAGCTTTGGCTAACTGCTCAACCTTAAGAAACGGTCCACAAGATTGGAATACGATAAATCTAACTAAAGAATTAATTAAGAAAGATATACTTGTAGTTGCAGGTGGCTGTGGAAATCATGCACTTGAGGTAGCGGGACTATGTAGCCTAGAAGCTGCAAATATGGCAGGAGAAGGACTTAAAGCTGTATGCAACCTACTAAAGATTCCTCCTGTATTAAGCTTTGGAACCTGCACAGATACAGGAAGAATATCAATGCTTGTAACTGCCTTAGCGGATCATATGGATGTTGATATACCTGATCTTCCAATAGCGGTTACTGCACCTGAGTGGATGGAGCAAAAAGCTACTATAGATGGAATATTTGCAGTAGCATATGGTGCTTATACTCATCTGTCGCCTACTCCATTTCTTACAGGAGCTCCAAAGCTTGTGAAGCTTTTGACAGAAGATGTAGAAGGCTTAACTGGGGGCAAGGTGGCATTGGGAGATGATCCTATAGAAGTAGCAAACAATATCGAAGCACATATAGTATCTAAGAGGAAGAAGTTAGGTTTAAACTAAAAAGTAAAGGGGCTGTACCCTCAATGACATTTTAATCCATTGAGGGTACAGCCCCCATTTTTGGCGAGATATAAAGAAAATTCTTGATTGTGGTTAATATAGTTAGTATACTGATTATACACTTGGAGGTATTATTACCAGACAAAGAAAAGATACTTGCTAAGAATAATAGAAATTTGGACTAGCAATAAAGGAAAATGTTTAGTGCAAAAGATATAAAGAGGAGAGATAATTTTGGATCGTTCAAAACAATTAGGAGAAGATAAGGTATTAAGTCTTTTAATAAGATTTTCTATACCTGCAATAATAGGTATGCTTGTAAATGGCTTATATAACATAGTAGATAGAATTTTTATAGGTAATGGGGTAGGTTCGTTAGGTATAGCGGGAGCGGCTATAGGCTTTCCGATTATGCTAATACTTATGGCGTTTTCTATGCTTGTTGGTATAGGTGCGAATTCCTTAGTAGCTATAAGACTTGGAGAACAGAAAAAGGATGAAGCTGAGCAAATTATGGGTAATGCTTTAGTATTACTAGTGGGATTAGCTATTATTATCTCAGCGGCAGGGTTAATATTTTTAAATCCATTACTTAAGCTATTTGGTGCAAGCAAGGAAGTGCTTCCATATGCAGTTGAATATTTAAGAATTATTCTTTGGGGTGCAGTTTTTCAATCAGTGGGTATGGGTATGAATAACTTCATACGCTCAGAAGGAAATCCTAAGCTGGCTATGGTTACTATGCTGATTGGTGCAATTTTGAATATAATTCTAGACTATGTATTTATATTTATATTTGGATGGGGTATTGCTGGAGCAGCATATGCCACCATCTTTTCACAGGCTGTATCTGCAACTTGGGTGCTTTACCATTTCATGAGCGGTAGAAGTGTACTGAAGCTGTATACAAAGAATTTAGCACTTAAGCTAAGTATAGTAGGTAAGATTTTTGCTATTGGACTTGCACCTTTCCTTCTACAGGTAGCGGCTAGTGTATTAAATGCCATAATGAATAAAAGCCTTAATATTTACGGAGGAGATGTAGCAATATCGGGAATGAGTGCAGTTTCAAGTATAGCAATGATGTTTCTAATGCCTATTTTTGGAATTAATCAGGGAGCACAGCCTATAATAGGATATAACTATGGTGCAAAAAACTATGACCGAGTTAAGAATGCACTTAAGCTTGCGATATTGGCTGCAACTATATTAGTAGTGTCCGGTTTTGTTATAACACGACTATACCCAGAGCAGCTTATAGCAGTATTCAATAGAGAGGATAAGGAGCTTATAGCGTTTGGTTCTCATGCACTTAAGGTATTCTTGATATTCATGCCGATAATAGGTTTCCAGATAGTGTCGTCTAACTATTTTCAAGCTGTAGGTAAGCCATTACAAGCAAGTTTATTAAGCTTATCAAGACAAGTGCTGATATTGATACCTGCCATGCTTATACTTCCAAGATTCTATGGACTTGAAGGGATACTATATGCAGGACCACTTTCGGACTTAGTAGCCTCATTAATAACAGGAGTTTTCCTGTTATATGAATTAAGACATCTGGGGAATAAGCATAAAGAACGCCGTGATATGAATGAAGCATAGATTTCTCATATAAGTCATAAAGTATGACAGGAGTGATAAAAATGAAAAAGCTTTTATTGGCTTTAACAGTAATTATTTTACTTACTGGCTGTACAGATAATGAAACTGCTCAGGTAAAACAACTTTTGACAATACCTGCTAAATCAATCAGCTTGATTAATGAACAGGGAGACACTATAAAAGATAGAATACAAACTCCTGCTGGCTTTGATAGGATGGCTGTAGAAGAGGATTCTTTTGGAGCTTATTTGAGAGACTTTCCACTAAAACCTCATGGTTCCACTGTGAAATATTATAACGGAAATATCAAGTCAACAGAGGTTTATGTTGCGGTTCTGGATATTGATACAGGAGATAAAGATCTTCAGCAGTGTGCAGATGCAGTAATGCGCCTTAGAGCGGAGTATCTTTATCAAAATGGTGAGCATGACAAGATACACTTCAACTTTACAAATGGTTTTAGAGCAGATTATTCTAAATGGAGAAGTGGAAATAGAATAGCTATAAATGGAAATAATACATCATGGGTTAAAAAGACCGATACAGTTGATGATTATCAAAGCTTTAGAAAGTATCTAAATGTAGTTTTTGCTTACGCAGGGACTCAATCTTTGTCAAAGGAGCTAGAAGCGGTAGCTGTAGAAGATATGAAGATAGGGGATGTGTTCATAAAAGGCGGTTCTCCGGGGCACTGTGTTATAGTCGTTGATATGGCTGAAAATATGGAAACAGGTGAAAAGCTATTTATGTTAGCGCAAAGCTACATGCCAGCACAGGATATACATCTATTGAAGAATCCGCAAAATGATGATGGTAATCCATGGTACTCATTGAAACAAGGTGAGGAATTGGATACTCCTGAGTGGGATTTTAACTCAGAGCAGTTAATGAGATTTTAAACTGAAATACTAAAGGGGTCGAATTCGGCTCCTTTTTATAATATTGTGTACATAAGCTTGAAGACTTGAAGGAAATATGTTAACAAACTTATAAGATGAGTAAATATATTAAGGAAAATATAAACAATATTGTTATCCATAAATCAAGAAAAAACATACTACTTAATAAGGTCAAAGACAATATTTTTATAGGAAACTGGATGAACATTTTCCAGGGCTTAGAGAGAGGTATAAAAAAATATGACTTCTAAGCATGTTTTAAGCTAATAGCAACTTTTAATATCTGATAACTTCTATAGGAATATCTTTTAAAAAAATATTTTCCAACTGAATTATAAATAAATATCCTTTGAGGTATTGATAATGCTTGTGTTTGAAGGTATAATATTGTTTGAAGTCTAATCATAAAAACGGCTGGAATTAATCTACCACAATACTTGAAATGCCTAAGAAGTATCATTATATTTTCATGTAAAAATGGCTTAAAACCTAGTGTAAAACCTTAACATAGGATGTATTTAAATTCATAATCCTGTGACTTGAAATAAATCCTTTCATGTAAAACCTTAACATAGGATGTATTTAAATCATAATAAAGGAGCCTACATCTCTGTACGCTCCTTGGTAAAACCTTAACATAGGATGTATTTAAATTACTCAATATGCTCTGCAATGTCCAAATCGGTTAAGTAAAACCTTAACATAGGATGTATTTAAATAGGCGATGGATGTTTGTATGAAATCTTGCATCAAGTAAAACCTTAACATAGGATGTATTTAAATTTTCTTTGTAAAGGTATCTTACCTTAGCTTCCCTGGTAAAACCTTAACATAGGATGTATTTAAATTAATTATCTAAAGTATAACTACTGTGTGACACCTACGTAAAACCTTAACATAGGATGTATTTAAATTCCTCAAGCCGCTTCTAGAATCCCCGCTTCATAAGTAAAACCTTAACATAGGATGTATTTAAATAGTTCTGCGAGAATCATATCCGCTAAATTTATCCAGTAAAACCTTAACATAGGATGTATTTAAATCCTACTATTTTAAGCTCTACCCAGCCCCTTATAGGCGTAAAACCTTAACATAGGATGTATTTAAATTCTAAATAAGACATTGTATCTCCTGTTAAATCTTGGTAAAACCTTAACATAGGATGTATTTAAATTTTACAGCGTTGTTGATTAGTGCGTTTTCAATATCTTGTAAAACCTTAACATAGGATGTATTTAAATTTTAAATCTATTTCTTGTTTTTCTTCTTTTTTTTCGTAAAACCTTAACATAGGATGTATTTAAATTCTTTAATACAGTAGGTTCTTGCTGTTCAGGTGGTAGTAAAACCTTAACATAGGATGTATTTAAATTCCTTATTGTAATATAGTTGCGTAGTTTCCTCTAGTAAAACCTTAACATAGGATGTATTTAAATTAATACTTAATTATTTCATTAAAATTAGGAAATAGTAAAACCTTAACATAGGATGTATTTAAATAAATTGACCTCCACTACTGGCAGTTGTTGATTTAGTAAAACCTTAACATAGGATGTATTTAAATGCCCAACACGGTACAACTGTACTTCTTCTTTAACGTAAAACCTTAACATAGGATGTATTTAAATTCTGTTTTTACTTTTACTTTGTCCATTTTTCTACCTGTAAAACCTTAACATAGGATGTATTTAAATAAGTAACACAGCGGTAAAGAAAACTAATAACGTACCGTAAAACCTTAACATAGGATGTATTTAAATTAAAGATTGGATTGTGCTGCTCTGCCTGTTATAGAGTAAAACCTTAACATAGGATGTATTTAAATAAGAGAAGCTTATAAGCAGGCATACAATTGCAGTACGTAAAACCTTAACATAGGATGTATTTAAATTTGTGTCTACGTTAGGTTTTAAGCTGTTTTTATCTTGTAAAACCTTAACATAGGATGTATTTAAATTAAAAGTATAGACCAAAATGAAAGGGGTATTTAAGTAAAACCTTAACATAGGATGTATTTAAATCTGTCAATCAACCCCTCTCGTCCATGCTCACGATACGTAAAACCTTAACATAGGATGTATTTAAATAGGTCGTATAATGCATGGAGCTGTAACAAAAGAGAAGTAAAACCTTAACATAGGATGTATTTAAATTGTTTCCACCAAGGGAAAAATAAAGGAGTCCACGCATGTAAAACCTTAACATAGGATGTATTTAAATTGAATAAATTATCACCCTTCGCTATAGCACATTGTAGTAAAACCTTAACATAGGATGTATTTAAATGATGTTTTAAAGGAACAACGTCCGTTAAGCAATGGTAAAACCTTAACATAGGATGTATTTAAATTTTGTGTATTGGCTTCTTATCTCTACACTCTCTATCGTAAAACCTTAACATAGGATGTATTTAAATATAAGTAATTTAGCCATATCTTTTATCTTTTGTATACGTAAAACCTTAACATAGGATGTATTTAAATTTAGCAACATAGACAATTCCGTTAAAGAGGATACTGTAAAACCTTAACATAGGATGTATTTAAATTCGCTTTTAATTAATTCCCTGGCTGTTATATTTTCGTAAAACCTTAACATAGGATGTATTTAAATATAATGCAACTACTGTATTGTGGGGCGTAGCGTGGGTAAAACCTTAACATAGGATGTATTTAAATCCATGTAACCGTTACCCCTTAAGTCCTGTATGAATTTGTAAAACCTTAACATAGGATGTATTTAAATCTATCTGCGACCTCCTTTTATTATTCCAATTACTAGTAAAACCTTAACATAGGATGTATTTAAATCAAATACTTTTTATAAGCTTAGCACTGAACTGAGAGTAAAACCTTAACATAGGATGTATTTAAATTAAATAACTGAATATTATTAAGCAATAAATAAAAGTAAAACCTTAACATAGGATGTATTTAAATACATTACATTTAAATCTTGCAGGCAATGTATATTGTAAAACCTTAACATAGGATGTATTTAAATTTATGATATTAGCGAAGCCTACTTCTGCGTTACAGGTAAAACCTTAACATAGGATGTATTTAAATAATTGCAGGCCTACTAATTACTACAGCTGGGGTGGCGTAAAACCTTAACATAGGATGTATTTAAATGAGAAGCTACCACGGCTTCTAGCTTCTCTATTTTGGGTAAAACCTTAACATAGGATGTATTTAAATTGTCACAGGCTTTAAGTTTCTAGCAGGCTCTCACGAGTAAAACCTTAACATAGGATGTATTTAAATTTATAGCTAGTCTTAGAAAAGCTCAAGATAATTGGCAGTAAAACCTTAACATAGGATGTATTTAAATTAGAGGGCGTCGGGGTCCGTGTCGTACAGGACAGTAAAACCTTAACATAGGATGTATTTAAATTCCAAGGATATTCAAAGTAGTGTGTCCATGCAGTGTAAAACCTTAACATAGGATGTATTTAAATTTATGTAATTCCAGCAGCTGCTTCTCTCATAACCGGTAAAACCTTAACATAGGATGTATTTAAATTTAAGAACAACGTTGTTGTATCTCTCCCAATTGGCGTAAAACCTTAACATAGGATGTATTTAAATTATCAAAAAATCTCGAAATTGCTACAGGTATAGCGTAAAACCTTAACATAGGATGTATTTAAATACCTCTTTATAGCGACTAAGTGGCACAGTAACGGAAGTAAAACCTTAACATAGGATGTATTTAAATCATGTACCACCAGCTTTCTTACCCTTTTTAGGTGCGTAAAACCTTAACATAGGATGTATTTAAATGCAGTTAACTTGTAACCAACCTTATTAAGCATCTCCGTAAAACCTTAACATAGGATGTATTTAAATGTAGAGGCATTAGTACTAACAAATACTATGCTTAACGTAAAACCTTAACATAGGATGTATTTAAATCCTTCTTCTGCTTTAAATAAGTTTGGTTCAGCGACATGTAAAACCTTAACATAGGATGTATTTAAATTAGGAACATTACGCCCCTGTCAGTTTTAGCTATGTTGTAAAACCTTAACATAGGATGTATTTAAATCGTCAATGTGCTGCATAATCTTACTAATATCAACGCGTAAAACCTTAACATAGGATGTATTTAAATTCCGCAAGCTTCGTGGCCAATTCGTAAATTTCAAGTAAAACCTTAACATAGGATGTATTTAAATATGACTTTGCAATTAAATCTTTTGCTTCATTGTATTGTAAAACCTTAACATAGGATGTATTTAAATTAATTTTTTCTAGCTCTAACAATGCTATCAAAGCATGTAAAACCTTAACATAGGATGTATTTAAATCTATTTTAGTTGGGGCGATGATCCGTTATTAAGATGTAAAACCTTAACATAGGATGTATTTAAATCAACTATAAATTCTGATATAGATACTCTGGAAGGTAAGTAAAACCTTAACATAGGATGTATTTAAATTAATAACGTGATGATGCACTCTCTTTTTACCTTTGTAAAACCTTAACATAGGATGTATTTAAATCTACGAGTTTTTACTACTTCACCCTCTATAAAATCGTAAAACCTTAACATAGGATGTATTTAAATTCTGTTGGCATAAGTCCGTTTTGCTTACAGTAATCAGTAAAACCTTAACATAGGATGTATTTAAATCATTCTAACTTCAATAAATCTGCATCCTTTTTTAAGTAAAACCTTAACATAGGATGTATTTAAATATAATGCAATAGTCATAATCCTGCTCAATATCCTTCGTAAAACCTTAACATAGGATGTATTTAAATTTCATTCGCTACTTCCTTAATGCTTTTTATGACTGGTAAAACCTTAACATAGGATGTATTTAAATGCGTCTTCCCAACAAGCTATATCAACTTTTTCTCCCGTAAAACCTTAACATAGGATGTATTTAAATAGGAATGAGCTACAAGGAACTTGCAAAAATGACAGTAAAACCTTAACATAGGATGTATTTAAATTTAGAGAAAGTCAATCTATACTAGAGAATTTGATAGTAAAACCTTAACATAGGATGTATTTAAATCTTATGTAATGGAATTGGAGTTATCTTGTCTTTGAAGTAAAACCTTAACATAGGATGTATTTAAATTCTTTATCATATCATCCATGTATCTCACCTCACTCGTAAAACCTTAACATAGGATGTATTTAAATGCTCCAGGCAGTCCTTAAGGTATTGGCTGCCGTGGTAAAACCTTAACATAGGATGTATTTAAATCATAGTATTGAATACCACATGTAAGAGTAAACAATAGTAAAACCTTAACATAGGATGTATTTAAATTTCATATTTACAACTCCTTTAAGTTCATTTTTAAAAATGTAAAACCTTAACATAGGATGTATTTAAATTTTTTAAAAATATTTGTATCTACCTATTATATTATACGTAAAACCTTAACATAGGATGTATTTAAATTGATGTATATAAAATAATAAATAATAGCTGCCGTCTTGTAAAACCTTAACATAGGATGTATTTAAATTAAGCTATTGGAGTTATTTTGGTTATCATATCACTAGTAAAACCTTAACATAGGATGTATTTAAATTCTACTATAATGCAGCCAAACTTCTTAACTATCTCGTAAAACCTTAACATAGGATGTATTTAAATTCGTGCTGCTCTAGCCTCTCTCTATTTTGTTTTGGTAAAACCTTAACATAGGATGTATTTAAATTAAAGCAGTTCTGGCACATATACGTTTTTTTCTATTGGTAAAACCTTAACATAGGATGTATTTAAATTTGGAATTATTAGATGAAAAAGATAAAGATTTGTAGTAAAACCTTAACATAGGATGTATTTAAATTTATAGATGCTTGCTTGAAGGATATTGCCTGAAGATGTAAAACCTTAACATAGGATGTATTTAAATAAATGGGGGAAGTGCATATATATATAATAGGGTAACGTAAAACCTTAACATAGGATGTATTTAAATTAACAATTGCATAGTTTCTTATACCTGTAGGACATGGTAAAACCTTAACATAGGATGTATTTAAATATGTCGGGAGCGTGGATTGTCTACCATATTACCCGGTAAAACCTTAACATAGGATGTATTTAAATTATTGATATTTGGGGTCGTCTATCTTTCTAACGACTGTAAAACCTTAACATAGGATGTATTTAAATTTTTTCTTCGCCCAATCGTCGGCAGGCTTTTCTTTTAAGTAAAACCTTAACATAGGATGTATTTAAATCATGGGAGCTGCCCGCCGATATTAAGGCAGGTATAGGTAAAACCTTAACATAGGATGTATTTAAATACATTAAAGTTTTGTATGCTCCTAGCAGCATAAGGTAAAACCTTAACATAGGATGTATTTAAATTGTGAAAGCTGGACAGTTGAAGTAACAGAAGCAGGAATGTAAAACCTTAACATAGGATGTATTTAAATTACGTACCTACAAGCCCAAAGATATCCTTATCCTTAAGTAAAACCTTAACATAGGATGTATTTAAATTCTGCTAGCTTTTGGCTATATCTTATGCTACTATTGGTAAAACCTTAACATAGGATGTATTTAAATAGGAAAGATTGAAAACATAGGCAACGAAAACGGTCAGTAAAACCTTAACATAGGATGTATTTAAATTATATTTTATGATTACATTCGCTACATTTCATTAAGTAAAACCTTAACATAGGATGTATTTAAATTTACATGCGTTGGGGTAGGTCTGCCTGCTGTCCAAGTAAAACCTTAACATAGGATGTATTTAAATGTAGTAAGCACTCCTGATGCTTTAGAAACATTAGAGTAAAACCTTAACATAGGATGTATTTAAATAAATAATGGTGAGCTTTTCTTTCCCGAAAATTACAGTAAAACCTTAATTGAGTTTTAATTTTTTTGAGTATGCTAAAATGAATTTACATTTTGATAGTAATTAAATAATACATTGAAGTATTATCCTCTATTGTGATATTATTGTAATTGCACAAGGGGGATAAGTAATATGTATAAGAAGCTTACAAAAAATGATATTGAAATTCTACATGAAGGACAGCAGATAAAAAGGGCTGTTATGAAAAAGTTCGGTAGTGTCGAAGAGTTTGCAAAAGCTGGCAATGTATTTTTGTCTTTAGATACTATAAATAATTATTTACGAAGAAGTAAAATCAATTCTGATAAATTCAAATATAGACTTACTATTGCATTTATGCAGGGATATGATGAGTTTGTCAAAACTCCAGAACAACAAATGAAAATGTTTACAGACGATATATATACTCATATTACTGATTATCACGACGAAGAGGATATAAATGTTATAGATAAGCTTAAGACCCTGTGTGAGGAATACTCTTTGAAATTTGAACTGGCGAAAACACATCTTATTATAGGTATGTACTATGGGCAAAGAAATGAATTTGGAAAAGCTTACAGTCATTTGCAGATAGCGGAGGGTGAGCTACAGCTAAGAAATGCTAATCAACTTTTAGTTTCTTTATATGCCGAGCAAGCTGTTACTTACTTCTATGCAAAAGAATATAAAAATGCGGAGCGATTATATAGTAAGATAGAGATGAGAATAGCTGATTGTTCAGAGCTGGACAATAGAGCATTATTCAACTATTTATATTATATAGGAATATTATATAATAATAATTCTAAACATGAATTGGCTCATGGTTTCTTTTTAAAAGCTCTAGAATATACCAACGCAGGACTGGAGCATGGCTCGGTTGTTATGAATATTGGTCTTAGCTGGAAAAGACGTGGAGAATATCATAAAGCTATCGAATATTACAAGCAAGCTTTGGCAGAGTTTAGTGAGGTAGAAGATATAAGTAAATGTGTAATATATAATAATCTAGCAGAAATATATAAAATTTTGAAGGATTATGATTCGGCTATATCTAATATAAAAAGGGCATTTGAGCTAATCGGTAATAACAAAAACAGTTTTTATTTTATGATAAATTTAACTTATGTGCAAATCCTTAATGATATGGGAAATATAGATTTTCAATCTGATGAAATAGATAATTTGCTTGATATGATAAAATCGAGTGAGCAGTATAAATTACAGAAAAAATATATAATAGAATGCCTTGAATATTTGTTCACAGTAGCTTGTAATAATAAAAATTTTGAGTTTATGGTTGAATTATCTAAGCTTATTGCATTTCTAATTCGCAAAGGATATAATGACGAATATACCAAAGAATTAAAAACTATATATGCAGATATACATTTATCCATGGAATAGATATATGGAGGTATGCACCATGAAGAAAAAACTAGTTGCAACCATATTGGTATTAGTTTTGTTAATCTCTTTTGCTACAGTTAGTTTTGCAGCAGATATTGACGATCCAATTAGGTACTCCTGTAAACCAATAACGCTAAATGAATAAAGTCAATAATAAAGTACCTAAGCATATGCTAGGTACTTTATTAATGTTATAATTTGTCGAAATATATCTGAAAAATTACATATCAGTTTAATATTCAATAAAATAATATAAAAATATGATATAGTGTATTATTTTATATTAGTATTTTATATTTACATGTCCATATAATTACAGTAATGTATATATCATACAGGTGAGCGTATATAATTTCAAGTATATGGTAAGTATGCAGATTGATAAAAATTATTGGTAGTATTATAATCCAATAGTAAGTTAAAATTAAATGAAAGAAGAGTAAAAACATTTTTAATTGGAAAAGTGAAGGAGCTGGATTGCTCCAGCCCATTGGAAAGTGTAAAGGGCACTCGTCCAAAAGTTTCCCATTTACATTTTAAGAATATCACTTTTCTACAAGTCTGTAAATTATAAAATTAGCAGAAGGAAAGGTGTATTTTGATGTTTGATATTAGTATAGAAAAACAAAAAGAGTTGGAAGAGTTTATTGCAAGATTTGATAAAGTGTATGCAAAAGCAGAAGAAATAGGGATTGACCCTCAGTTAATTCATGAATTGGTTCTCGAAACTTATAAGGTTGAGCTTATAATTAAACTGGAAAGAAAAAAAGTACAACAGAGCTTGCAAGAAGACCCGAGAACAAAGGAAAGAATATTGTAGTAATACTTCCTGATACGGGAGAAAGATATGGGTTGATATGTGAGCAAACTCAAAAATGGAATATTTGTTGGAGGTATCTAAAATCGAAGCTTACATCTGAAGGAAGTCAACTGTCCGAAAAAGTCGGACGGTTGAAAATGAAAGCCGAATATAATAATAATTATATTAATATAGCCATACTAATTGCTAACTTAATTATCATAAAATCATATTTTTAAAAGTCTACTTTTAACCAGTCTAAATGGGCTTGAAATGGATAAGTGCATCCTACAAATCCAACATTTGCACTTGTTAAATCATTTTCTTCTATAAATGTATGCATACAATTAGAATAATAAAATAAAAATTACTATATTTCAATAAAATGTAATGTGGAAGATGAGATAACTATGATGACAGGCACCACAAGTTTACAGGCAAAAAAGTTGTAACTAGGAAGAATGCAAAGGAAATTGAAAAGATTAAATAGGATGTGAGAACAGAGGTAGCTGTAGAAGGAAAGGACAAAGAGAATTTTTTTATCTTTGATTATTTGAGAAACTTTGAATATTTCAGAGTGAATAAGAATGGCATAGAACCAAGTACAAGTATTTCAACACGAGCAAGTATTTTTGCAAAGAGAATAAGGTTAATTTTTATAATGCAGGATGTTGCTTTTATTGAAAAGGAATATCAGACACTAAGGAGTTCATTGGTAGATGAGGTTTATCAGCAGATAATAAGCCTTACAGCAGAGAGAGTCGATGTTCGGATGAAAAGAAAATACGTTGACAGATATAAAGTAAAAGAAGCTTTTATCTGCCTTTCTGAACATGATAAAGCTGATTTAATTGTAAACATAGCTGACCTTGTTTCTATGAACGATAAAGATGATAAAGCAGTTGAATTTGATAATATTATGTATGGTTTAATGCTAGCACAGCTTGAAAGCTCAAAAAGCTTAACAAGATTTAAAAATGCTATAACCGTTAAAGTCAGTATATTATTGAATAAAACTACAATCCCTCAAGTTAAGGCAAAAGTACCAGTTTTGAAAGAGATAACAGAAGATGAATTTTGGGATAAAGCAAGTATCTTGAACTTTGAGAGAATCCGCATGGAACTTAGGGAGCTAATGAAGTTTGCAGTAACAGATGGGCATATGCATGTTTATACAAACCTTGCAGATGAAGTATTAGAGCGCACTGAGGACAAAATATTTGAATTAGACTATGATTTAAAGGACTATAAAATCAAGGTGAATCGGTATATAGAGGAAAATAAGAATAATATAGCTATTCATAAGCTAAGAAATAACATTCCACTAAACGAAGCTGATTTTAAGACCTTAGAAAAAATATTTATTGGAGAGCTAGGGACAAAGCAGGATTATGAAAGCAATTTTAAGGATACTCCCTTTGGTCTGCTTGTTCGTAGAATTGCTAAGCTGAACTTACCAAACCACCCTTTGATAAACCGCAAAGCTTTATTAAATTATTTGATACTGATAAGCAGAAAAAGTTCGTTCAAATAATCAATGAGGTGAAAGACAATGCTACAAAGGTTATATGTTAGTGGTGAGGGTTATAGAAATCCTTTTATATTACAGTGCAAAACAGGAAGGAATTGATGAAGATAAAGAAGTAGGAGAACAACTTAGCATGTTTTGAAAATTTACTCATAAAATAACAAAAAAGCTATTAAGAGGGAATGTACTTCTTAATAGCTTTTTTGTTTATCCTATAATTTACAGCCATTTCAACGCATATAATTTATAGATTACATTTATAGGAGGAATGAACATGTATATGTGTTGTCGTTGTCCATATTTAGCTTATTGCAGCAGTTTGAGAGGAAACAGACAAAAAGAGTTTACCATAGATGAGCTTGCACAGTACGATGGAAGCGGTGGAAAGCCTGCCTATGTGGCGGTAGATGGCATAGTATATGATGTCAGTATGAATCCAGCTTGGGGTGGAGGAAGTCATTTTGGATTGATTGCAGGCAAGGATTTGACTGAACAGTTTAAAGGCTGCCACCAGATGAGTGCGATATTGGAAAGACTTCCTAAGGTAGGAACGCTTAAATAAACTGGAGGAGTGTTATATGGAAGAATTTCACTGTCCTGTAATTGGTTCTAAAGGAAAAACTGCGAAAGAACTGATGAATATAGCCACAAAAGAAGTATCAGAGGGTAGAAGAAAAAAGATGAATCTAATATGGCTGGAAGCTACAGGCTGTTCTGGTAACATCATTTCACTGCTAGATGCAAAGTACCATGATTTATTGTTTTTTCTAAACAGTGTAGTTGATATCAAGTACTCAAATAGTCTGATGGCAGCAGAGGGACAGCTAGCCTATCAGCAGTTTATTGATACTCTTTCTACTGAATTCATACTGGTTGTGGAAGGCTCTGTAGCTACAAAGGCAGAAGGCAGATACAATATAATAGCTCGTGACAATGGTAGACCTGTCACCTCTATGGAAGCTGTACAATTGGCAGGAGACAAAGCAAAGTACATTGTAACTGCCGGAGTTTGTTCAAGCTATGGAGGAGTATCCGCTGCAAGTCCTAACCCTTCAGGCTCAGTATCGGTGCCAGATTTCTTAAAGAAGGAAGTTATCAGGGTACCTGGCTGTCCAGGACATCCTGAATGGATAATCGGTACAATCGCACACCTTGTTTATCTAGGACGTCCTGAGACTGACGAGGAAGGAAAACCTTTGATGTTTTACAATATAACTATCCATGATCGTTGTAGCAGACGCTCTTATTTTGATAGGGGAATATTTGCAACTAAGCTGGGAGATAAGGAATGTATGTTTAAGCTAGGTTGTAGGGGGCCAATAACTAGAACTGACTGCCCTATTAGAGAATGGAATCATAATGTGAATTGGCCTGTAGAAGATAATACACCCTGTATAGGCTGCGCAAGGAAGGGCTTCCCAAATGCAATGGAACCCTTTGTAAGATATTGATTTCTTAGGAGGATAAGATGGCAAATACAGTTGTAATCAACCCTGTTACAAGGATAAGCGGTTTTCTTGAGATAGAAGTCCAGGTAGAGAGGGGCAAAATAGTAAACGCAAAAAGCAGCGGTATGTTGTTTCGAGGCTTTGAAAAAATGCTTAAAGGAAAGTCACCACTAGATGCTATTTACTTTACACAGAGAATATGTGGTATATGCTCTACTGCACACTCTTTGGCTTCGGCTCTATCATTGGAAGAGGCTTTGGGAGTAATGCCTGGTTTCTCCAGCAGGGTAATAAGAGAATTTGTGCATGGTTGCGAGTTTTTACAAAATCATATAAGACATTTTTATCAGTATACCTTACCCGATTACGTCAAGGGACCTGAGATACATCCTCTTTATGTGGTATCTCATAACGATTTCAGACTACCTACGAAGCTGAATAATGAATTGGCACAGCACTATGTCGATTCCTTGCAATACAGTAGCTTGGCACATGAGATGCTAGCTGTACTCGGTGGCAAAGCTCCCCATAATCATGGAGTTTTTGTAGGAGGTATAACCTCGGATATAGATGCATCAAAGCTTTTAACTTTAAAGGCTATGCTTAAATTTATTATGGATTTTGTGGAAACAGTAATGATTCCTGATGCATATATCTTAGGTCAATACTATCCTGAGTATTACCAGATGGGTGTGGGACATAAAAACCTTATGACCTATGGCGTGTATGATTATCCAGAAGCTAAGAGTATCTATTATACAAGACCAGGGGTATATGCAAATGGAGTTATATCACGCCTAGATGTTGCGGCTATAAGTGAAGATGTCAAAAAATCTTGGTATGTATCAGATAAGGAACAGAATAAGCCCTTAGACCCCGTAATCGAGGAAGATCCTTACAAGGAAGGCGCATACACTTGGGTAAAGGCTCCAAGGTATAACGGTCTGCCTATGGAGGTAGAGCCTTTGGCGAGAATGTTCATCAGCGGAAGCTATACAAGGGGAATATCTACTATGGACAGGACTATCGCAAGAGCTTTGGAAACGAAAAAAGTTGGTGATATTATGAGGAATATATTAGAGCTAGTACCAACTTATAAATCAAACCAAAAGAAGTATGAGATACCTGTCAGGGCAACTGGTTAGGGACTTATTGATACAACCAGAGGTTCTTTAGGGCACTGGATGTCAATCGAGGAAAAGGTTATAAAAAATTATGGAATTATTACACCTACTTCATGGAACCTGTCTCCCCAGGATTCAGAGGGTATAAAGGGTACTATTGAAAGTGCACTCCTAGGCACCACTATTGAGGATTTGAACAGCCCAGTGGAAATTGGCAGGATAGTAAGAAGCTTTGATCCCTGTGTATCATGTGCAACGCATCTTCATTCAGAGGGTAAAGAGTGCATCAAGATAAGGCTGATGTAGCACCGCAATGAGCATTAAACTAGTTGCTATAGGAAATCGAATGATGGGAGATGACGGTGTTGCAATAGAGGTAGCAGAACACCTATTTAACAGCTTAAGTGAGCTTGGAATTGAGGTTATAATAGGAGAAACTGATACGGATTATTGCATGGCTCACATTGGGGAGGACGATGTGTTAATTATTCTTGATGCAGGATACAGTGGGAGAGCTGTAGGGAAAGTGTGGTCATTATCTCTACTTGAAGCACTACAGACTGCCAATGTCTGTAGCTGGCAGCATGATGCAGATTTGATTAATGCGATTAAGATAGAAGGACTTAAAATATCAGGACTATTAATTTGCATTGAGGTTTCAGATATATGCTTCAGGTGGGGCTTAAGTAATGAGCTAAAATGTGGACTTTTAGAAATCTGTAACGAAATAAAATCTATGATTATTAGATATAGAGGGGAGTTAGAAAATGCATGATAGTTTTTTACTGCATAAGATAGCAGCATCCTTGCAAAGAATTTGCGACGAAAATAGTCTGAAAAGGATAAAAGAGCTAGAAATAGAGGTAAGTGCTGATAGTCATATAACCAGTGAGGATTTGCGAGAGCATCTGATTGAGATAATTCCTCTTCTTATTAGCAAGGAAACGGAGATTAGAATTAGAAAGACAGCACTTGAAACACAGAATGCAGTAATATATATGCTAAAAGGTGAAGATATTGAAGCTTGAAGGTGACTTGATTTCGAAAATTTGTAAAAAAATAAAAAATAAATGGAACTTTTTAGAAATTCCTCCGTCTATATAAAGGATGTTTTTATGGGAGGCGGTTGGATGAAGAACAGTAGAGCTCAATTAGCACTAATATTAATTTTAATGCTTGCCTTATTTCTAAAAATTGAAGGTATTATACCTGATATATTCGCAGGTGGTGATGAGTCCATAGCAATAGTCAAAGAAAAAGAAGGACTGGAGTTTAGTGCAGTTTTTGATAGTAATAGCTTTACAGAAAATGATGAGTTGATAATAAAAGCAACTATTACGAACAAAAGCAAAAATGCTATTCGTTATTATGCAGGTACATCCTCCTATGGCATACGAGGTGCCTTGGGAGCAACCTTGCATTCTATAGATGGCAGGTCAAGATTCACTGATAAGTTTATCATAGAGACTAGAGGTATTAGCACAAATACTTCGATACTGCATGGTGAGCTTTTACCAGGTAAAACCATAAGCTGTGAATTTTCCATGCTTCCCTATTTTGTGGATAAAGGAACAAAGTACAATGTTTCTTCAGGAGAATATATGCTTAAGCTTTGGTATAATACAGATACTCAGAAGTCTATAGAGACAGAGTTTCCACTAAGATTAACAAAGCGATTCAGCAGTATGCATTTAAAAAGTTAAGATATTTTATTAAGGTAGAAGTGTTTATTCTACCTTAATTTGTTTTACTCCATAAGAGACTTTTTATCATTTATTATCATTTATTTGCTATTTTAAGTTGGACTTTTGTGTGATAATATAATAAAATACTTAGTGCAAAACATATAGAATAGGAGGATACCAATAATGAAATGGCTTGACAAATTAGAAAAGTTTCTTGGAAGGTTTGCAATAAAAAACCTCATGATGTATATTGTTCTAGTTAATGCGGTAGCATTTGTATTGATATATCTTGATACCACAGGAATTTTTATTTCTAAACTAGTACTTGATCCAAGTTTGGTTTTTAAAGGAGAGGTCTGGAGGCTGATATCCTTTATCTTTATACCGCCCAGCACGGATTTATTATGGGGATTTATAACTTTATACTTCTACTATAATGTAGGAACTAGCTTAGAGCATGAATGGGGAACCTATAAATTCAACATGTACTATTTTATAGGTGTGCTGGCTACTATAGTAACATCCTTGGTATTTGGATTTCAAGCAACACCTTTGTATATAAATCTATCTCTTTTCTTAGCATTTGCAAGACTTTATCCCAATTTTGAGCTTTTGATATTTTTTGTAATTCCTGTTAAAATTAAATATCTTGCATTAATTGATTGGGGTTTTATGATACTGATGATATTATTGGGAGGTATGGCAACTAAGATAACTATCATAGTGTCTTTAATAAACTACTTTGCGTTTTTTGGTTTTGATATATTTAGTACAGCAAAACTAAACAGACAGGTACATAAAAGGAGGCAGAGCTTCAGAAGTCAACTGCCAAAAGATATTACATATCACAAATGTACTATTTGTGGTAAGACAGAAAAGGATGATCCTAGTTTGGAATTTAGATATTGCAATGAGTGTGAGGGAGATTACGAATACTGTATGGAACATGTAAGAAATCATGTACATATAAAAAATAATGATATAAAGCATTAACAATAAGCACAGCAGTTTTAAGGAACTGTTGTGCTTATTTAATTAGATTAAGGTCTTATCAAATAGGGCAGTATAATGTATAATATAAATGTGGGGTTTTAATATAGGGGGTTAGATTGTGAAATTTAAAGAAAAGTTTAGTGGGTATCTCGAACTGCCAAAATCAATTTGGATTCTGTTTGTAGTAAGAATTATCAATGCAATGGGTAACTTTGTTTATCCTTTTTTAACATTGTTTCTTACTAAGAAAATTGGGCTGTCTGCAAGTCAAGCTGGAAGCTTTTTCGTTGCAGCATCATTTTTATCAATGTTTGGGGCACTGGTTGGAGGAAAGCTGGCAGACAGTTTTGGAAGAAAAAAGCTGATGATGATATTTCAGGGTATCGCAGCAGTATTCTTCATAATTTGTGGATTTCTAGGAAATTCCATATGGGTACCAATACTTTTGTCATTATCAGGTATGTTTAATGGAGCGGCACAGCCTGCCAATTCTGCTATGGTCACAGATCTTACAAATAAAAATAATAGGAAGACGGCATTCTCCTTACTTTATTTGGGGATAAATATTGGTTTTACTTTTGGACCTACAATTGCAGGCTTCTTGTATAATAATTATACTCAGCTTATTTTCTTTGGTAATTCAGGTGCTATTATAATTTCTCTTGTACTGATTGGATTTTTTGTAAAAGAAACTGCCCCGACAAAAGAAGAAATCGAGAACAGTAAAAATATAGGAGACGATGAATCTGCTGAGGATGAAAGTGTAATAATGGCACTATTTAAGAGACCAACCCTGTTGCTTTTTCTTATTGGTAGAACAATAAATCAATTGGTTTATTCAACTATAGGCTTTGCAATTCCGCTTCAAATGGCTAACACCTTTGGAGATAAGCGAGGAACGACATTATTTGGTTTATTGATGTCCTTTACAGGTGTTGTTGTAATTGCATTCACATTACCTACCATAAAGATTACAAATAAGATAAGACCGGTTGTAAATATAGCTATAGCAGGAAGCTTTTATGCTGTTGGTCTCGGAATGCTTGGCTTTGTAAGCAGCTTCTGGTTGTTCTTACTAGCAGGCTTGATATTTACTGTAGGTGAAATTCTTGAGGTTACAAATGCAGGGGTATATGTAGCCAATCATTCGCCTATAAATCATAGAGGAAGGTTCAATGCAATAATCCCTTTGGTAACAGGCATGGGAGGTACCTTTGGGACCTAAGATTTTTGGAATAATTATTGATAGTCGTGGCTTAAAAAGCATGTGGATACTTTGCATAATACTCGCCCTGATTTCAAGTACTTTTATGTTATGGCTTCGTACGTTTGAAGACAAATGGAATGAAAAAAAATACGGGAGTGTCACAAAACTCGATTAATTATTTACAGTAATAATAACATATGGTAATATATACATAAAATATAAAATATGGAGGGATTGTGATGAAAAAACTTATTTTAGCAGTGTTGCTAATTGTCTGTGTTCTAAGTTTATCTCTTTCGGCTGTAAGTGCAAGTATTCCGGTATGTCCAGGCTGTGGAGAAGGTGGAATAGAAATTCGTACACAGACAACAGAAACACTTGTAGGTACAGTTCCATGCTCACATCATCCAGGTTATACAGATAGCACATACGACGTGGAAGTTTTATATTATTATTATTGTATCAACTGTGGCTATTATACAGCCCCTATTAGAACTGTTAGATATACTCAAATAGTATGTGGCTATGATGGAAGTATAATTATACAATAATTTTAGTGCAAAAATCTTAAAAAAAGGGGTATTGCAAAACTACTTAACGTAATTTGCAATACCCCTTTTTTCTTAGCAGAGTATTCATCCAGTTAGAAATACGTGATATGGCATCATCTGTTAAATTATCAATTGACTTCCCTTTTTAATCCACCTATGGAAATATTGACAAATATAATAATATATGTAACAATATACATAAAATAATAAATATGGAGGGATTTTAATGAAAAAATCTATTATAGCTGTGCTATTATTGGTCTGTGTTATAAGTTCATCCTTTTTAGTTGTAAATGCATTACCTATATTACCTATACCAAAAGATATCTGTCCAGTATGTGCTAATGGTGTTAATGGTAGTTCAGCCCAAATAAGTCCATTGGAGTTTACATTTTCTACTACAAAGATACTAATAGACACAACCCCATGCTCCCATCATCCAGGTTATACAGATAGCATATACAGAGTAACAGTAACAGAAACTGGTAGATGTGATATTTGTGGATATACTTCGCAGCCTAGTATTTATGAAATTTATAATATGGTGAAATGTGGCTATGATGGGACAGAAACTAGAATGTAATCTAAATATAAAAAAGCTCAAATATAAAGGGGATATTGCAAAACCACTTAGCGTAATATGCAATATTTCTTTTTGTTGCACTTGACTTTTCAATAGTCCTGTGAAAAATATTGACAATATAGGAAAGTAGGGATAAAATTAATATAAAATACAAGTTATGGAGGGATTTACATGAAAAAACTTAATTTAGCAATACTGTTAATTGTTTGTGTTCTAAGTTTATCTCTTTCGGCTGTAAGTGCAAATGTTCCGATATGTGACTGTGGCTATGGAATGGCAATTGATACACAGACAACAGAAACACTTGTAGGTACAGTTTCATGCTCCCATCATCCAGGTTATACAGATAGCACATACGATGTGGAGGTTGTAACATATTATTATTGTGACAACTGTGGCTATTATACAGATCCTATTAGAACTGTCACATATACTCAAATAGTATGTGGCTATGATGGAAGTATAATTATACAATAATTTTAGTGCAAAATATCAAAAAACAGGGGTATTGCAAAACTACTTAACGTAATTTGCATACCCTTTTTCTTTTAGCAGCCTTTTAGTCCATTTGCATATACAACAAAGCCTTTTTTGAAAATGCCCTTGTAATAGTCTATATCAAAATAGTCAATTACATCTTCAAAATTCTTTTCTACTGCAAAATTTATTCCATCGATATTTATTACTTTATCTTCACTGCCTGATTCACCCTGAACCAGTCCAAATACAGGACCTGCTCATCCATCTCCTATTATATCAATCTTATAACTTGATACTCCACTTTCTTTCAGTGCGTCTTTCGCTTTATCTGTTAATTTTATATTCAATAAAAGCACCTCCTAATACTTATACCCTGTACAGGTATTATACTACATGCTTTATATAAATTCAATAGCTATAGGTATGTTTTTATATAAATATTATGTCCATAATAATAACGATGTTTGCATATTGAATTTATGTAAAATATAGATTAATATTTAAATAGTCTTATATATGGGGTGATTTAGTGAGTGAACAAAAAAGTGTAAAGAGACGTAATATTAATAGACATATTCGTATGTTTTATGGAGAACTGTGTGTATTTACAATTTTTACTGCAATAGCAGCTTTCATGATATGGAGCTATTATGGTTATGGAGGCTGGACATTTGATACTAATCTTGATAATTTTATGAGTTCTATAAGAAATCCACTGCTTGATATAATCTTTATAGTCATTACCTACACAGGAGAAGCAATATCTGTAATTATTTTATTGGTAGTAATGGTGGTTTTGTTTTTATATTTCAAAAAATTTAAGGAGGCTGCACTAATTACAATATATATGCTTTGTGTATGGATGCTAAATGAGTTTTTAAAAGATGTGTTTGCGAGATCAAGACCAGATATTAGTTTACATCTTGTCAAAGCCACAGGCTTTAGTTTGCCTAGTGGACATTCCATGAATTTCATGGCTTTTATGCTTTTATCTTTGTATTTTTTATGGGTATATTCAAGGAGTAAGAAGAGGAATATCGCTTTAACAATCATAGTGTTGATTTATGCTATATTAGTTGGACTTAGTAGAGTATATCTTCATGTACACTATATTAGTGATGTAATAGCAGGTTGGTCAATTGGAGCAGCTCTTGCTGTAATAGCGGTTATAATACATAGGTTATGGTCAGAAGGCAAAATTAATGACGTACCTGAACAATAATATAAGTTGATATTTCTATAAATCTAAAACTCCTTATATACTAAATTAATGTCAAGTATAACAAAATCCTATATTTATAAAGGATTTTGTTTCTTTTTGTAGAATAAAAATTATAATACGCAGATTTTTCAAATATAAATTAACATATATATAAATTCAAAAGGGAGTGATAGATTGTTAGAGCTTAATAATGTCAGTAAGAAATTTGCAAATGGGCATGTGGCACTTAATAACATATGTCTTAATATAGACAATGGTGAGTTCGTTTTCTTAGTGGGCTCTAGTGGAGCTGGAAAATCAACTATAATAAAGCTACTGATGAAGGAGTATGAACCGGATACAGGTAGGCTTTTTGTTCATGATAAAGACATCACAAAGCTGAAAAGAAGTCAAACTCCTCATTTGAGAAGAAGCATGGGCGTGGTGTTTCAGGATTTCAGACTATTATCAGATAAAACAGTGTATGAAAACGTAGCTTTTGCAATGGAGGTCGTGGAAGCCTCACAAAAAGAAATAAGACGACGGGTACCTCTTATGCTTGGAATGGTGGGCTTAAGTAATAAGTCCAAGCAATTCCCTCACCAATTATCAGGGGGAGAACAGCAAAGAGTATCAATTGCCAGAGCGATGGTTAATAATCCATCTATTTTGATAGCTGATGAACCAACAGGTAATTTGGATCCAGATATGTCTTGGGAGATTATGAAAATATTTAATGAAATAAATCAAAGAGGAACTACGATACTTGTGGCGACTCATGATTTGAATATAGTAGATAGAATGAAAAAAAGGGTTGTAGAAGTTAGCGAAGGAATTATAGTCAGAGATGAAAAACGAGGAGGTTATTTCAGTGAAAATTAGGACAGCTAAGTTTTTTATCAGTCAGGGCGGTAGAAGCCTTCGCAAAAATAAAACTATGAGTGCGGCCTCTATAACCTCAGTAATCGCAGCACTTCTGGTAATAGCTATATTCTTTATAATTGTGCTAAATGTGGATTATGCAGCATCAAAGCTGGAGTCTCAGATAGAAATGATGGTTTATCTTCAGGATAATCTTAGCGAGACTATAGTTTCATCAATGGCAAGTGAAATTAAAACCATAGATGGAGTTAAGGAGGTACAGTTCATATCCAAGGATCAGGCATTGAAGGATTTGAATCAAAAATGGGGAGATAATGCATACATGCTGGAGGGTCTAGAGGGAGATAATCCTCTTCCGGATAGTTTTAAAGTAACCTTGATCGATCCTTACAAAGCAAACATGGTGTCTATGTCAATATCCTCTATATCAAACATAGAGAGAGTGGTATATGGCAAGGATGAGCTTGAGAAGCTTCTAAATATTACTTATATACTTAGAGTTGCTAGCTTGGCGATAATCGCAGTACTGGTTTTTATATCAATATTTATAATATCAAATACAATAAAGCTAACTGTCTATGCAAGACGTAAGGAAATAGGTATTATGAAGTATGTAGGAGCTACAGATTGGTTTGTAAGAGGTCCTTTCATAGTTGAAGGAATGCTTTTGGGGATTATAGGTAGCTTTATAACCACAGTACTTGTAGGTATTGTCTATTATTATATCAGTAATTTTATGAAAAACTTGATGATAGGCATGCTGACATTAAACTTAATGCCATTCATGGATGTAATGAGCAGTCTTGCATTACTTTTGCTAGTAGTTGGATTTGTTATTGGAATAATAGGAAGTTTCTTATCTGTAAGAAAATTTTTAAAGGTCTAGGAGGTTTCTACATGAAGAAACTAAAAGTAATAATTATATTAATGTTGTCTTTTATACTAGCGTTTTCTGTGTTCGTTTGTGCAGATACACCGACTATGTCAAGCTTGAAAAAACAAGAGGAAGCAATTAAAAAACAAGTGCAGAAAACACAACAGAGCATAGATAAGAAAAAGTTAGAAAAAAAAGCAGTATCTAAGATGGTTGAAGAGCTTGATAGCAAGCTTCAATTGACAGAGCAGGAATTGGATAATGTTGAGCAGCAGCTGACAATTTTGGATTCTCAAGTAGCTATAAAAAAGAGAGAACTGGAGAGAGCCACAATAGACGCTGACGGACAGAAGGTACTTCTAAAGAAAAGAGTCAGGGTTATGTACGAGACAGGTTCTGTGGGCTATTTATCAGTAATTTTGGACTCTACTAGTTTTGGAGATTTTATAACAAGGCTGGATTATCTAAAGAAAATAGTGGACTATGATGTTGCTTTATTAAATAATATGAAAACCTATCGAGACAATGTAGCTCAGAAAAAAGCGCTACTTCAAAATGAAGTAAATCAAAAAGAAGCAGTCAAGACGCAAATAGGAGCAAAAAAAGAACAGGTGACTCAAGCCAAGTCAGATAGAGCTAAAGCATTAACTGAGCTGTCAAAGGACTTGAAGGAGCTAGAAAGACTTGAGGACAAGCTCCTTGAACAGTCTAAGGAGATAGAAAAGAAGATTATTGCGTCTCAATCAAACAATAAATATATAGGCGGTAAAATACAATGGCCTGTACCATCATGCACCAGAATTACATCTTCCTACGGTTACAGAATACACCCAATACTTAAGAAAAAGAAGCTGCATACAGGTATTGATATAGGAGCGGCAAGCGGCAGCGCTGTAGTAGCTGGCAATGATGGAACGGTAATCTTTTCTGGATATAATGGAGGCTATGGAAATACTGTAATAATAGACCATGGTGGAAAGATATCTACTCTTTATGCACATAATTCTAAGCTTCTGGTAAAAGAGGGCGATAAGGTAAAGAGAGGACAGACAATAGCGAAGTCTGGAAGTACAGGGCTTTCAACAGGACCTCACGTACACTTTGAAGTTAGAATAAATGGACAGCATACAAATCCTATGAATTATTTGGGTAAATAGTCAAAGCACCGAAAGGTGCTTTTTGATTGCTGATAAATATTTTATATGAATATTTGACATAGGAGCAGGCAATATTATACAATGTAAATGCAAATGCAAATGACTTGCAAAATGGGAGAGTGTGAAATGAAAAGAATATTTGTATTAATTATCGTTATTATGCTTGTATTTTCTTTTACAGGCTGTGGTTCAAATACTGCCAATATAGGTGAAAAGAATGGAATGACGATATACACCAGCTTTTATCCTATGTATTTCTTGGCTTCTGAGATAGCAGGAGACAAAGCTAAGATTATAACCCTTGTACCTGCAGGAGTGGAGCCCCACGATTGGGAACCTAAACCTAGGACTGTTGCAGAGCTGCAAAAGGCAGATATGTTTATATATAACGGTGCAGGCATGGAAACTTGGTTGGAAGGAATTATGGAAACTCTTGAAAAATCAGATATAAGACTTGTAGATGCCAGCAAGGATATAGAGCTTTTATCAAGTGATAAAAACGGTGAGCATGAGGGAGAAGAGACAAATAATAAATATGATCCTCACGTTTGGGTTAGTCCTGCGAAATACAAACAGCAGGCAGAAAACGTATATGATGAGCTATGTAAATTGGATGCTGACAACAAGGACTATTACACAGCAAACTATGAAAAGCTTGTAAAGGAGCTTGATAAGCTTGATAGTGATTATAGACAAGCGACTGCTGGCTTTAAAAGTAAAGTGTTTGTAGTATCTCATTCAGCCTTTGGATATTTAGCTTCTGAATATGGCTTAACTCAGCTTGCAATAAGGGGTGTTACACCAGAAGCAGAGCCAAGCCCTGCAAAGCTTGCAGAGCTTGTGGAAATATGTCGCAAGAACAACGTAAAGTATATATTTTTTGAGAATCTTGTAAGTCCAAAGCTTTCACAAGCCTTAGCTGATGAGGTAGGAGCAGAGGTCTTGATTTTAAATGCTGGTCATGGAATAACTGAGGAAGAGATAAAGCAAGGAGAAAATTATATAACTATAATGTATGAGAACTTAGAAAATTTAAAGAAGGCGTTGATGTAACAATGGGAAATCCAATTATAGAGGCAAAAGATATAAACTTTAGTTATGAAGGTAGAAATGTTTTAGATAATGCCAGTGTAAGCATTAATCACGGAGATTTTATGGCTATTATTGGTTCAAATGGCTCTGGTAAGAGTACTTTAATGAAAATATGCACTGGACTTATGAAGCCTAGTTCTGGAAGTGTACTATTGTTTGGTACTGAATTAAGTAAATTTAAAAATTGGGAAAAGCTAGGCTATATACCGCAGAAGGCTACATCCTTTAATCAGGATTTTCCTGCTACTGTAGAGGAAGTTGTAAAAACAAATCTATACTCTAGGGTGGGACTTATGGGAAGGATAAAAAAGGAGCATATGGAGAAGGTGTATGAGGTATTGGACTTGGTAGGTATGCGAGGTTTTAAGGATAGACTGGTGGGTAAACTCTCTGGTGGGCAGCAGCAAAGAGTTTTTATAGCCAAGGCTCTTGTAAGCAATCCTGAAATACTCTTTATGGATGAGCCTACTACTGGGATAGATGCAAATTCTGAGAAGGACTTCTATAGTATTATGAGTAGCTTGAACAAGGATAAAAATATTACACTTGTTATGGTAACTCATGATATAAGTGCTGTTAACAAGAATGTCAATAGAATAGTATGTCTTTCTAGAGGGAGTGTGCATGAACACGATTGCAGCAATGGTTTTGATGAAAATTTATTTAACAATATATACAGTCACGATGTGATCGCACCTATCATACATAATCACTAGTACAGGAGGATATGAACCATGGAAATGCTTCAATATGATTTTATGCAGAGAGCCTTTGTAGCAGGAATACTTATATCAATAATATGTCCGATTATTGGAACCTTTGTAGTCCTAAGACGGATGTCTATGATAGGCGATACTCTTTCTCATGCATCCTTAGCGGGTATAGCGGCAGGAATGTTGGGAAACTTTTACCCTTTAGGGGGTGCAATAATTTTCTCTGTGGTAGCAGCGGTGGGTATAGAAAAGCTTAGAAAGAGTTTTACGCAGTACGCCGAGCTTTCCATATCTATAGTGTTATCGGCAAGTGTAGGCTTGGCAGTAGTAATGATAAGCTTAGCTGATTCCTTTAATGCAGATTTGATGAGCTATTTATTTGGAAGTATAATAGCTGTTACTTCTAAGGACATAATACTTATGGCAGGTATAAGTATTTTTATAATATTAAGTGTATGGCTTATTTACAAGGAACTACTATATATAACCTTTGACGAGGAAGGTGCTGAGCTTTCAGGGATGCCAACTGGTGCATTGAATATATTTTTCACCGTACTAACTGCTCTGACCATAGTAGTATCTATGAGAGTAGTAGGTACGCTTATGATTTCATCAATGCTGGTTGTGCCAGTAGCGGCAAGTCTTCAGATATCTAAAAGCTTCAAGAGTACCATGATATATTCAATAGTTTTCGCTCTTTTAGCTGTGATATTGGGTCTTAGTGCTTCTTATTATTTGAATTTAGCTCCTGGTGGAACTATTGTACTACTTAGTGTTATTATTTTATTGATTGTTATAGGTATTAAGAAATACATCCTCAAACGTGTTTAACTATATATATAAATATTTTGGATGTGATAAAATGAATGAAATACATGCAATAGAAGATAAATTGAAAGGTATGGGCTATAAGCTCACGGGTCAGAGAAGACTAATAATCGAGGTCTTTGAAGATACCCCCTTTCGCTATACTGCACAAGAAGTATTTGAAAAGACCAAACAAAAAAACAGCGGTATAAATTTCTCAACAATATACAGAAATCTTGAGCTTTTGTGTAGGCTTAATATTATAAATAAGCTGAATATTACCAGCAAAATAAGTCATTTTGAGCTTAATGACGCTAAACATCACCATTATATAATTTGCTTAGGCTGTGGAGATATGGAAAAGATTGATATATGCCCTTACAACAAGCTAAATAAAAGCAAATTAGATGAGCTAGGCTTTGTACCAATAGAACATAAATTTGAGATTTATGGGTACTGTAAAAAATGCAGTTTAGCAATTAAGAATTAAAGTAATAATAAGGACTAAGTATAAATATAATCAATATAGATATAATTTATTTTGGTTGTGATATAATCAAAATGTTTAGTGCGAGATATATAGTAATAATTTATATTTAAATGAATAGATAGAGGTGTTAGTATGATTAGTAAGAAAAGGGTTGTACAGTTAAGTATTGTATTGGTTTTAATTACTGCATTTTTAACCTTTATGATTACGAATACTGTAGGAATTGTTTTAGGTGAAAAAGTAGTGATTTCTAACAGTGAATTTCAGGATCTTAAGGAGCTGCAAAAATTGCTGACATTAAAGGAATACATAAAAGAAAATTATGTAGATGGAGCTGAAGATGACACTTTGATTACCGGTGCCATGAAGGGCTTGTTTGAGTCCTTAAATGATCCATACTCAGTTTATATGACAGAATCTGAATTTAAAAGCTTGACTGAAGCTACAAGTGGAAACTTTGGTGGAATTGGAGTTATAGTAACAAAAAATGAAGAGGGCTATATAACTGTAGTTGCACCTGTGGAAGATACTCCGGGTGAGAGAGCAGGGATAAAGACAAATGATAAGATCATGAAAGTAGATAACACTGATGTAGTAGGCATGGAGCTGGATAAAGCTGTAGAATTAATAAAGGGAAATCCAGGTACAAAGGTTAATCTAACTATTCTTCGAGAAAATACTTCTCAGCCTTTAAGCTTTGAGATACAAAGAGAACTGATTAATCAGAAAGCAGTTAAGAGCAAAATGCTAGACAAAAAGATTGGTTATCTTAGATTAAGCAGCTTTGATGAGGACGCAAGTAAGGATTTTAAGGAAGCGTTAACAAGCTTAAAAGCTCAAAGTATGAAGGGATTAATACTTGATTTGAGACAAAATCCAGGGGGCTATGTAAGAGAGTGTGTTGAAATTGCTGATGAACTGCTTGATGAGGGTATGGTAGTATATACAGAAGATATAAATAAGAAAAGAGAGGTTTATAGCTCAAAGGCTGGAAAACTTGAAGTACCTCTTATAATACTTATAGATGAGGGCAGTGCCAGTGCCTCAGAGATTTTAGCAGGAGCCGTGAAGGATAGAAAAGCAGGTCTTTTAATAGGGACTAAATCTTTTGGCAAGGGCTTAGTACAATCAGTTGAAGGTTTGGGGGACGGTTCAGGCGTCAAGCTGACAACACAGAAATATTATACTCCAAACGGAATAAGTATAAATAAGATTGGAATCGAACCTAATATAGAGGTTAAGGCATTGGAAATAAAGGAAGAACAGAGACTGGAAGATATAAAGGATGTTCAGTTAGATAGAGCAGTAGAAGAAATGTTAAAACTAATAAAGTAATGAGGTGCCAAAATGTATTTTGTACTTAAGATAGCGGGTCTGGTACTTAGTAGGATTAGTGGAATTATCAGTAATCAGTTGTTTTGGGTATTGATTGTAGTAATTATATTATTATATAAGAAAACTTCAAACATTGAAGAGACTATGATGCACAAAAAGTATTCTATTATGGATAAGGTATCAAGTGCATTATTTAATGGTTTTATAGGAGGCTTGTTTGGGAGTTTTCTAGTGATAATGCTCGGAATTACAGTAGAGCGATATGCTACATATAATCAAAATGTTTTTTCTTCGGGGATTTTATATATATGGATAATAGCCATTCTATTTTCTTTAATAAATGCTAGATATCTTTGCTTCTCTTACGCAGGTGGCTTGGTAGCCTTGGTAAGCCTTTTAATAGGTCTCCCAAATGTGTATGTGCCAGGACTTATGGCTTTGATAGGAATACTTCACCTTATAGAAAGCCTTTTGATATGGATAGATGGCGACTCTTTTTCTGTGCCTATATTTTTGAAGAATAAGTCTGGAAAGGTTGTAGGCGGCTATATTATGAACAGAATGTGGCCTATACCTTTAGTTATGACAATTTTGGCATTTCCTGTAGCGGGAGTTTTAAGCTATTTTTCATCAGAAACAATGCCAAGCTGGTGGCCGCTGCTAAAACAGTATCAGGCCTTTGCATATATGCCCTATTTAGTTCCAGTAGTATTGGGATATGGAGATGTAGCACTTACACAAACTCCTCAAAACAGATGTAAAAAATCTGCTGGAAGACTAGCAGCTTATAGTATTATTTTAATCACCTTATCAGTTGCAGCAAGCAAGTGGGTCGCTTTTGCGTATATAGCAGCGTTGTTTAGCCCAATTGCGCATGAAGCACTGATAATATGGGGAAGAAGAGAAGAGGAACAAGGCAAATCTTTATATGATGCAACAGGAGAAGGTATTTGTGTGTTATATATTCAGGATGATTCACCTGCAAAACAAATGGAATTGCAGCATGGAGATAGAATACTAAGCATAAACAATAATAAGCTTGATAATGAAAACCAATTAGCAGAGTTTCTATTAAGTTATCCAACCTACATATGGATGGATGTAAAAAGAGCCGATGGCAGTGTGAAAATTTTTGAGTATAAGAATTACAATGAAGGTATAAAAAGCTTAGGAATTTTGGTGGTACCTAGAAATGCAGAAATATGTTTTGAAATAAATGACGGTTCATCTCCTGCTTTGGGGTTAATTAAAAATCTTCTTCATAAAAGTATTAATATAGCAAAATAGAAAAGCCAGCGTGAGCTGGCTTTTCTGTTATTGTTTATCATTATGTGAGACTGAGTTGATTTCATCACTAATATTATTGTAGGTATATTTCAACAATTCATCAAAAGTGTCTTTATTCCTTAAATTTACAGATTCTAGGTGTTTGAATACTTTAAAATACTTATCATTTTCCAAGTCTTCATTAGATTTGTCACTCATTTGACTCACCTCATTTTGAATATGCTTATTTTCCATTGTTTTAGCTCTTAAAAAAGCTTTTTAATATTTTATGTCGCACATAAAGTTTTATACATGAAGTTTTATAATATAAAATTTTAAATAAATCTTAAGAAAAAAGAGATAGTTATTATAGGTGATTTCTGACAAAATTATGGAAATATACAACATTTATATATTGACAGTACACTGCATTAAATATACAATTATATACGAACAGGCGTTCCTGTTTGTATTTGGTTTACTATTAATCAATAATTGGTTATAATGATTATGTAAACTAAAAGGAGAGTTAAAATGGATAAATTTAAAATAGTATCTGATTATAAACCTACAGGTGATCAGCCGCGAGCAATTGCAGAGCTGAGCCAAGGGGTAAAAGATGGAGATAAATATCAAACTCTGCTTGGTGTAACAGGTTCAGGTAAGACATTTACTATAGCAAATGTTATAGAAACGGTACAGAAACCTACCTTGGTGCTTGCTCATAACAAGACCTTGGCAGCACAGCTTTGCAGTGAATTTAAGGAGTTCTTTCCTGATAATTGTGTTGAGTATTTTGTCAGCTATTACGATTACTTTCAGCCAGAGGCATATATTGCTCATACTGATACTTATATAGAAAAAGATTCTTCTATAAATGAAGAAATTGATAAGCTTCGTCACTCAGCTACCGCTGCTCTATTTGAAAGAAGAGATGTAATAATTGTAGCAAGTGTATCCTGTATCTATGGGTTAGGTGATCCAGAGGATTACAAGAATCTTGCCCTTTCAATGAGAAAAGGTATGCAGAAAGACAGGGATGAAGTAATAAGAAAGCTTGTAGATATGCAGTATGAAAGAAATGATATAAGCTTTGTCAGAGGAGCTTTTAGGGTTAGAGGGGATGTAATTGATATTTTTCCTGCTTCCTCTTCAGATAAGGCGATTAGGGTAGAGTTTTTTGGAGATGAAATAGAAAGAATACTTGAGATAGAGTCTCTGACTGGAAACATTATAGGTGAGAGACAGCATACTTTTATTTACCCTGCTTCTCACTTTGCTACTACTCAGGAAAAAATAAACATTGCTATAAAGAATATAGAAATTGAGCTGGAGCAGAGGGTAAAGGAGCTAAAGGATCAAGATAAGCTTTTAGAAGCACAGAGGCTACTGCAACGAACAAACTATGACATAGAGATGATGAATGAGCTTGGCTACTGCTCAGGAATAGAGAACTACTCAAGACATGTAGCTGGAAGAGAACCTGGTAGCTCTCCTTATACATTGATGGACTTCTTTCCTGATGATTTTCTGCTTGTAATTGACGAGTCTCATGTTACAGTTCCGCAGGTCAGAGGTATGTATTTTGGTGACAGAGCTAGAAAGGAATCCCTGGTTAATTATGGCTTCAGACTGCCTTCTGCCTTTGACAACAGACCTCTTAATTTCGAAGAGTTTGAGAAGAAGCAAAATCAGGTTATTTATGTAAGTGCTACACCTGCAAAGTACGAGCTTGAGAGAAGTATGAGGATAGTAGAGCAGATTATTAGGCCTACAGGGCTTATTGACCCTGAGATTGAGATTAAGCCAGTAAAAGGTCAAATAGACCAACTTATCGGTGAGATAAATGAAAGAGCGAGTAAACATCAAAGAGTGCTGGTGACTACTCTCACCAAGAAAATGGCAGAGGACTTAACGGAGTATATGAAGGAAGTAGGCATTAAGGTAAGATACCTGCATTCTGATATAATTACTATGGAGAGAATGAAAATAATAAGAAGCTTGCGGCTGGGTGAATTTGATGTATTAGTGGGCATAAACCTTCTAAGAGAAGGTTTAGATATACCTGAGGTTTCTCTAGTTGCAATACTTGATGCAGACAAGGAAGGCTTTCTTCGCTCTGAGACATCGCTGGTACAGACTGTGGGCAGAGCAGCAAGAAATGTTGAAGGAAAGGTTATAATGTATGCTGACAGAATAACCGATTCTATGAGAAAAGCAATAAATGAGACAAATAGAAGAAGAAAAATACAGGTGGATTATAACGAAGCCCATGGCATTGAACCAAAATCCATAATAAAATCAGTAAGAGACATTATTGAAGCTACGACTGTGGCAGAGGAATCATCGAGCTATAGTGCTGTAGATGGAGCAAGTAAGGCTAAAAAGGAAGACATAGTAAAGGTTGTTATGGCAATGGAGGATGAAATGAAGGCATGTGCAAGAAGCATGCAGTATGAAAGAGCCGCTGAGCTTAGAGATAAAATAATCCAGTTGAGACAAATGTTAAAATAGATAAAATGAAACGATGCAATTAAGCTTCATAAAGTTTGGAGGATAAGATGACTAAGGATAAAATCATTATTAAGGGAGCAAGAGAACACAATCTTAAAAACATAGATATAGAGATACCAAGAGATAAATTTGTAGTTATCACAGGGCTTAGTGGCTCAGGCAAGTCATCTCTTGCGTTTGATACAATATATGCTGAGGGACAGAGAAGATATGTGGAGTCTCTGTCATCTTATGCTAGACAATTCTTGGGTCAGATGGAGAAACCGGATATTGACTATATAGAGGGGCTTTCTCCTGCGATATCAATAGATCAGAAGACAACAAGCAGAAATCCCCGTTCAACAGTGGGGACTGTTACAGAGATATATGACTATATGAGATTATTGTTTGCTCGTATTGGTATTCCTCACTGTCCAAAGTGTGGAAAACAAATATCGCAACAGACTATAGACCAAATGGTTGATATCATAAAAGGTCTAGAGCCAGGAGCAAAGCTTCAATTGTTGGCTCCTGTAATTAGGGGTAAAAAGGGTGAGCATCAAAAGGTACTAGAGGATATCAAAAAAGGTGGATATGTCAGAGCCAGAGTTGATGGAGAAGTACTGGATATAAATGAAGAAATAAAGCTTGACGAAGACTAAAAAACACAATATAGAGATTATTGTAGATAGACTAGTTGTCAAGGAAGGTATAGAAAATAGACTTACAGACTCCCTAGAAACAGTAATGAAGCTTACAGGTGGAATTGCAATAGTGGAGATTATTGGCGATAGAGAAATGATATTCAGTCAGAATTTTGCATGTGCAGAATGTGGAATCAGTATTGAAGATTTGACACCAAGAATGTTTTCCTTCAACAGTCCATTTGGCAAGTGTCCAAAATGTGATGGATTGGGTGCCTTGCAAGAAATGGATCCTGATTTGGTAATACCAGATAGAACCAAAATCTATATCAGAGGGTGCAATAGACCCATGGAAGAATCTTGATGAAAACACTTGGTATTATAACATATTGGAGGCGGCTGCTATAAACTATGGCTTTGACCTAAAAACTCCAATAGAAGAGCTTAAACCAGAAATTGTAGATATGATACTTTATGGCAACAAGGGAGAAAGAATAAAAGTTAATTACAGTAGGACATATGGAAAAGGCGAGGTAATGGCAGCTATTGAAGGCGTTGTAAATAACTTAGAAAGACGTTATAGAGAAACTAAGTCTGACTATATGAGGGGAGAAATAGAGAAGTATATGTCCACCATAGAATGTCCTGAATGCAATGGACAAAGACTGAAAAAAGAGACATTAGCTGTAAAGATAGGTGGACTTTCTATTGCTCAGGCTTGTGATATGTCTATATATAAGGTAAGAGACTTTTTCGTGAATCTTAAGCTTACGGAGAAGGAGCAGCTAATATCAAAGCTTATACTTAAGGAATTAAAAGCGAGACTTGAGTTTCTACTAAATGTAGGACTGGAATACTTGACACTATCAAGAGCAGCTGGGTCTTTATCTGGTGGTGAGGCACAAAGAATAAGGTTGGCAACACAAATAGGCTCAAGCTTGGTAGGTGTACTTTATATACTAGATGAGCCCAGCATAGGATTGCACCAAAGAGACAATGAGAAGCTGCTAAAAACCTTAAGAGACTTGACCAATCTCGGTAACACGCTATTGGTTGTAGAGCATGATGAGGATACTATGTATGCAGCTGATCATATTATAGATATAGGTCCAGGTGCCGGAGTGCATGGCGGTTATGTAGTAGCTGAGGGTAATGTGGAAACTATTATGAAATGTGAAGAATCCATTACAGGACAGTATCTAAGCGGCAAGAAGAAGATCGGGGTACCTGAGGAAAGAAGAAAGCCAAATGGTAAATGTATTGAAATTAAGGGAGCAGGAGAAAACAACCTGAAGGGTATTGATGTAAGCTTCCCTCTGGGTGTGTTTACCTGTGTAACAGGCGTATCTGGTTCAGGTAAGAGTACCTTAGTAAATGAGATATTATATAAAGCTGTCGCCTCCAGCTTATATAGAACAAAGCTAAGACCAGGAGCTCACGACAATATAAAGGGACTTGAAAATTTAGATAAAATTATTGATATAGATCAATCGCCAATAGGAAGGACACCAAGGTCAAATCCTGCAACTTATTCAGGTGTGTTTGACCTTATAAGAGAGGTTTTCGCCTCCATACCTGAAGCCAAGATGAGAGGCTACAAGAACGGACGTTTTAGCTTCAATGTAAAGGGTGGAAGATGTGAGGCATGCAAGGGTGACGGTATAATCAAAATAGAAATGCAGTTCATGCCTGATGTTTATGTGCCTTGTGAGATTTGTAGGGGGAAGAGATACAATAGAGAAACTCTTGAGGTGAAATACAAGGGTAAAAATATATCAGAGGTTCTTGATATGACTGTGGAGGATGCATTGGAGTATTTCGAGAACATACCCAAAATTCAAAGGAAGATGCAGACGCTTTATGAAGTTGGTTTGGGTTATATCAAGCTAGGTCAGCCATCCACCCAGCTATCAGGCGGAGAAGCTCAAAGGATTAAGCTCGCATATGAGCTTTCGAAGAGAAGCACAGGTAAGACTATGTACATCTTAGATGAGCCTACTACAGGATTGCATATAGCAGATGTTGAAAAGCTGCTGTATATATTAGACAAGCTAGTGGATTCTGGTAATACTATAGTAGTAATTGAACATAATCTTGAAGTTATTAAGAGAGCTGACCACATAATTGATTTAGGACCAGAAGGCGGAGATAGAGGCGGCACAATAATAGCCGAAGGCACCCCAGAGCATATAGCAGAAGTGGAGGAGTCCTATACAGGTCAATTCTTAAAGAGGATATTAGCGCGTGACAAGGCATAAAAAATTTGTGTAACAGTAAAAACCTACCTGCTAAATTGATTGTAGTTCAATTTAAGTGGGTAGGTTTTTATTTCAGTATAAAATCTGTATTATTATTTTTTCTATTTTCACAAATATTACAAATATTTATGTTATTCTAATATTACTAAAATATACCGTAGTTGATTTATAAGCAAAAGGGGTGAGAATATGAATAAGAAGATTAGATTTATAAGCTTATTTCTATCAGTTATATTCTTTATAGCAATGTTGAGTGGCTGTAGTTCAAGGGATGTAGAAGCGGCGAAACAAATTGAAAGCAAAATAAAAGAGCAGCAAGTAAAAACAAACAGCTTTATTAATATTAAAGAAGAAAATATAGATGCTCAAAATGCGATTAATATAATATCAGAGCTGTCTTCTGAAAAATATAAGGGAAGGAAGACAGGTAGCAAAGAAAATGAAACTGCATTACAATACATATCAAACCAATTTAGAACAATCGGTCTAAAAAATCCAGAAGGTCTAGAAAATTATATGCAGTATTACTATCAGCTTGTTACTCATCTAAAGGAAACTCCAAAGCTAAGACTGCTTGATAAGGATGGAAACACTATTAAGGATTTTGAATATCCTAAGGATTTTGTATTTAGAGTGCTTTCGGACAGTACTGAAGATATAGATATAAAAGCGCCTATGCAGGTTATGAGTAGCATTGCAGAAATAAAGAATCACAGCTTTGAAAATCAAGAAGTTCTATTATTCTCTAGCGCGGCACAGGGCAGATCCTCGATGATGGCAATTGTAAACGAAATATACGATACAAAGGCTGCTGCAATTATTATTGAAGTAGATGTGGATAGTGAGAATCAGCGTTATAGTGATTTAATAGTTACTCCGCTAAACAGACGCTGGGGAGAAAGCTATAAGCCTGTAATTAATGTGGATTCTGCTACCTATGCAGAGCTTGCACAGGCGGCTGCTGAGCAGAAAATGATAGACCTGCAATTTAGCTCCACAGAAGAAAACTATAAAACTGCCAATGTAGTCGGTTATATACCTGGTACTGATGAAGAGCTTAAGGATGAATACATTATCATAGGTGGACATATGGATCATGTTGGGGATAATCTGAATGGGACATACAACCCTGGAGCCTTTGACAATGCATCAGGTACAGCGGCAATGATAGAAATAGCAAGGATAATATCAGAAAATGATATTAAACCAAAGAAAACCTTAGTATTTATAGCCTTTAATGGTGAGGAATATGGACTAATCGGATCTGAATGTTATGTAGCAGAGCCTGTATTTCCGATTAAGAATGCAGTAATGATAAATCTTGATATGGTAGGTTCTTCTGCCATAGTACCACTTTCCATAGCGGCCAGTATGAGCCATGTACTTGATCTTAGATCTGAGTTTTTAGAACTAGGGAAGTCTTTGGGAATAAATGTAGAGGAAAGTGATATTACAGCCAGTGATCATTTTAGCTTTGGGGAAAAGTCTGTACCTACTGTAATGCTTTCACATATGGATGATAAAAATGGATATCACAGTCCTAATGATACAATGGCAGATGTTGATAGAGAGCGTTTAAAGGAAGTAATAGAGCTTGTTTTGCACTATATAGATAAAAAGGCATATTAAGCTTAGGAGAGGGTATCTGTATGAGAAGATTAAAAATATTAAATAAAATGAATTACACCTTAATAATAGGAATATGTATAATATTACTTATTGCCGCTGTTAGCTTTTACCCTGAACACTTTGCTACCTCTGACCCATATGCTAAGGAAACTCTTCAATATGAAAAGGATACGGGCAAGATGCTTGTACCACCGGTGCCTCCTGGAGAAGAATATAAATGGGGAACAGATGAAAAGGGCAGAGACCTTCGCAGCTTGATAGCATATGGTTGTCGAGCTACCATGCTTATGGCTCTAGGAGTAGCCTTTATAAGACTGATTATAGCATTACCCTTAGCAATTGTGGCAGGATATAAAAACAAGGTGGCATCTGCAATAATTAAGTTTTTTAATATAACCTTCAATGCTTTTCCATTAATACTAATAATTTTGTTGTTAACTAGAATAGATTTGTTTAATGATTTATTTCCAAACCCAATGTCTGCTGCCGCCATAATTATGAGTATATTTGGCTGGAGCAAGCTTGCAAAGCTTCTTACAAAGACAGTTGAGGATGTTTTGGCACAAGATTTTATAGAAGGTGAAATAGCAATTGGCAAAACAAAGCTGGATATTGCTATTCAAAATGTAATGCCTCACATAATACCTTCAATAGTAGTATTTTTTTTCCTAGAAATTGCAGTGGTCTTACTGCTTTTGGCACAGGTTGGAGTGTTGGGGCTTGTACTTAGCGGAGGCTTGGTAGATGCACAATATGGGAACCTTAGAGTACCTTATGAATTTGACTGGGCATCTTTGCTGGTTTTCTCGCATGAATTATTTAACACTAGTAAGATGTGGTTGATTACATACCCAGCAGGGGCATTCGCACTAAGCATAATAGGCTTTAATCTGCTAGGTGAGGGGATAAGAATAGAGCTTGAAAAAAGAGATTCTAGGGTGATTACCTCTATAAAGAGGATACCAGAATTTCTATCACCCTTTAGACTTATTTATGAGCTTAGAAATATAAAGCTTTATAAGAAAAATGTGTACAGCAAGCTTGGGATTATAATACTCGTACTGATTATAGTGCTTTTCCCAAAACCTCAAAGTGAACATAGTTTTGACAGCGTAATCGCATTTGAAACCATTCAAGACATTGGTAGCAATGAGTTTAAGTATAGAGAGTATAAGGCTGAAAGAAATGTTATTGCACTTAATTATCTATCTGATAAACTAAAGCAATACAATATACAGCCCTTTGATAAGAAATATGTCCATGAAATGCTAACACAGGATAATCCAGAAATTGTAGACTCGAAAATGATAATAAGCTCAAAAAAGAGTGATTCTACAAAACTCATATATAAGAAGGATTATATACTTGCAGAGCCTGTCAACGCAAATGGAAGCTTTGAACTGGTACAGCTTGATAGGGCAATATTCAAGGATTATAGAAAGATATTGAGTCTGTCGGAACAATATAGAGACAAGATACTTTTGATAGATATAAGAGGGATGGAATATAATGAGTTCAGTTATATAATGTCGGATATAAAAAATATGCTAAAACCCAAAGGGATAATCTTTGTAGAGGATTGGAGCAGTACAGAGGGCAGAGGCAATAGAACTAATTATGTCAGAGAAATGGGTGACATATTTACATTACTTATCTCAAGTGATAAAGGAGAAGAGCTTCTTAATCAGAAGGATATTACAATATCAATAGAGATAGATGTCGAGATTGTTAAGCAGATATTATATGCTAATGTTATGGGTATAATACCAGGTAAGGATGAGATATTAAAAAATGACATTATAATAATAGGCAGTAGTATAAGCAGTATTACAGAAAGCATTGGAAAGGGCAACTATCAAGCACTAAACACTGGTGGAGTTGCTATAGAGCTTGAGCTAGCAAGAATGTTGTCCCAAGCACCAGAAGCACCTGATAGAACAGTTATTTTTGCTTTCTGGGATGAATCCAACAGGTTTAATAAGGGAGCAAAGATATTCTCAAATAAATATATAGACAGATCACAAAGCAATGTTTTCTACGTAGATATAGGTGAGCTTGAGGACGATGTACTTATAATAGATTCTTCTGGCATAAAGCCTAAGAACAAAAAAGGTCAAAGCTATGTAAAAAGCTTAAAAAGCAATATTGATAATAATAACATAGAAGCAGTGTTTATATCCATTAGCAATAGCTCCATAGATACATTTTCAAGCAGTAAGCAGGAGATTTTAGCTTTTGACAGTGCAAATCCTTTGTATGTGGTAGAAACCAAAAAGGGACAAAAATCTGCTGAGTTAAATAGAGAAGATTTGATTAGATTCCATAATATTGGTCAAATGATAATAGATACAGTATTTGATATAATATATGATAAAAGGACTTAAGAATGTTGAATTCTTAAGCCCTTTTATTTTTCATAAGAAGAGGTTTAGGTGTACAACCAAGATACTTTGAATATGGTATCCTATAGGCTATGTATGCCAGAGCTAAGGATGCCAAAGTATCTAGTAGCAGTAATATAGCAATACCAATAATGCTTCCCCATACAACTCGGATTCCAACAATTCTAAAGCAAGCAATGATAATGTCTATCAGTAATACATGGATAAAGTATATAAAAAAGGATTGCTCTGAAACCCATCTTATAAAAGCTGACTCCTTTAAGCTGCTAATTGAGAAAACAGAATAAAAGAATAGGAAGCTAGCGAAACAGTAAAGCATTACAGTTGGCTTCATAGAGGAACCATAGGTATTGCTAAGTCTACTGTCTATATAAAGTGCCGCAAAGCAGATAATCCATACTAAGCCCAATTTAAGCTTCGAAGACATAAGGAATGTCTCGAATTTTTCTCTATATTTAGCGAAATACATACCAAACACAAAGTAAAACAGCCAAGTAGGGAAGAGCAAAGAATACCCAAATGATGTTTTAGGTATTATGTATATATACCACCTGAATAGATATGCTCCCAAGTGTATATAGGCTGTAATAAAGAAGGATACAAGCATCAAAGTTTTTTCATATTTTGAATTTATAAGCTTTGCCAATAAACCATAGATAAGGTACATCTGCAAAATTATTATTATGAAATATAATTGGGGTGCAGCCTTGCCATAAGCTAGGTTTTTAACTAAGCTGGATAGAAAGGACAAAGTAAAAGCGGCACTCAGACTATTTCTGATGCTATATAACATGTAAATCAAGGTCCAAACAACATAAGGTATGAAAATTTTCTTTAATCTTTTTAGTAGAAAGTTAGATTTTCCAGTCTTAGGCTTATTCATATTGCTATAATATAGCAAGAACCCTGAAAGTACTATAAATAAAGGTACTGCAAACCTAACCCCTTGATTTAACAGATATGCTATGCTGTTAACAGTGACATATTTACTAGTTACATGTATGGTTATAACCGCCAGAACTGCTATAGCTCTTAAATAATCAAATTCCTTTAGACGAGTTTTCATAAGTTTATTACCTCACATTCTTGTATTAATAAAATATAGAATTTTACTGTTAAAGGGTAAAAAAGCTAGTACTTTATAATTGTAACATAATTTACCGTGGTAAATGTTGCTCTTGAAATATTTGGATTATTACAAATTAACTTAGAATATGGGATTTTAACAAAATTAAGCAGCCAGTATTTATACTGGCTGCTTAATTTTGTATAGTATTTGTTATTTAGCTTCACATTCTGATATAGCTTTTTCTATCTCTTCTATGGTCATACTATTATTATCGAAGATGAATGATTTTTCTTTGTCTATTTTTACTTTATTATCTATTATTTCTAACTGCCCTTGATACATTCCCACAGGAAAGTATTTTGGAGTTTTAAAGTCCTTTTTGGACTGTTCGCTCTCTATGTCGTAATACTTTAAGAAAAGAACATATTTCTCTTTATCTTTAAAAATTTTTACTTTCTTCAAATCTTTATCTGAATTATTATCGTACGTAACTTGCTGCAGAACTTCAATTGATTTGTCTTTTGCAACATCACCTTTAAGTACTTTTTCAACTTTTAATTCAGATACGTTAAATTTCAAATAAAATTCCATAAAGTCTTCTTTTTTATCATTCGATCCAAGCATAACATAATCTCTATGGTCAATAACAATAGGCTCATTAACTTTTTTAATTTCACCTATTACAATAACATCACTTGCATCATATATTGACTGTATATCGTTATAATGTAGTATTAAAGATTGACCACTGCTCTGTGAATTTTTACCATAAATATTATAACCTGTATAGCTAACTACACAAATTGTTAATATAATAACTAAAGTATATAAAGTAATATTTAGTTTTTTATTTTTCAATTAATTCACTCCTATTTAAAAAAATAAGTACTGATCAAATATAGTATAATTTATGGATATACTGCATTTACACCATCAATATCATCTTGTTGTGGCAAGTAATATGTTTTCATATCTCCATATTCACTCATAACAGATACTCTTGTATCTAAAAATCCATTATCATCTAGTCCTAGTGTATGTCCGAATTCATGGGTAATGACAAACTCATTTCTTTTGTTATTATCAGCACTTGAAGTCAGAGGAAGGTAGTTCCAATTTAAGTACATTTCAAAATATTTTGGATTTCCCGATTGACTAATTAAGGTATATCCCAGTGGACTATCAGATGGGATATCCTCATCAAATGCTATTTTATTTACAGAGACTGAATCAGTGTATATACCGGCTCTAGTATCCGTACCATTCCAATATCCAAGAGAAGCTTGTAAACGTGCTGACATATAAGTATTATTTAGGCAATCTTCAACTGTGAAAACAGGGGAGGGCATCGGATCTCCGGTTAAATTATATGCATAAATATTTATCACAGAACAGATAAGTATAATAGATATGCACATTGATAAAAATATTTTCTTTTTCATTAGTACAATCCTTCTTTTTCCAAAATTCATCTAGATGTAATTTTATTATAGCATAACTAACAAATAAGTAAACATATGTAAAAATAAAAAACTATTCAAGACTCTTCTATAAATCATATCATCCCAACAAAAAAGCTGCATCTCTCGATACAGCTTCATAGCTTCTAAAATTTCTTTTGCTTTACTTCGTTTTTCAACAGAACTCCCTTTATCTGCTTTAAGGTTTCAATGTCTGCCTCCAGGATTATTTTACCCAGATCATGGCTTTGCTCTATTACTAGCTTGTCGTTTAAGTCCATAAAGTTAAGTATTCTTTTAAAGGGATAATAACCTGAAGGGTTTTGGTAGTTTGACGGTAATGGAAGCTCCAGTCTCAAATCTATACCCATTATTATTATGCCTTTGTCTGTTACATATGCTTTCATAGACTTGGTATGAATATGGAATAGAATCTCTGTAATGATTATAAATGAAATAACAAATATTATTGACTGGGTTGTGATAACTGAAAGTTTTCTTGTCTGAGCAAAGGGTATCAATATGCTTAGTGAGGGTAATAAATATACTAACAATCTATCAGCCAATCTGAATTTTGCCAAATGCAGTTTAACATAAATCTTTGTGGGCTTTAAATACTTGTTAGCGTAGTAATACTTTACCCCTGCTTGGGTATAGAGCATAATGAAAATTCCAATAGCGGAGGATAAATAAAGTACAATAGACGCATAGGATAGATTTCCTGAAAGTAATGTGTTACTAATAAACCCGCTTGATATTGTAGAATATATAAAGTAAGCTAATAGTGATATTAAAAATATGATGGTTTTCCTTGAACTTGCCATGAAAATTCCCCTTTCTTATGTATAAATATTAAGCCTATAAACATTATTCCATTTTTAGAAAATTATATTATTACTTAACATAATATAAAATACTATATCCTCTAAATTATAGTAGAAAACTCTCTAAAAATCAAATATTTGCTAAGGTTGATAATTTTAAATAGGAGGAAAATATGAGTAACATACTGTCTCTTGAAGATAAACTGAAAAACCTTCCGGAAAACCCCGGAGTTTATATAATGAAGGATGAAACAAATGAGATTATATATGTAGGCAAAGCAAAAAATCTAAAAAATAGAGTAAAGCAATACTTCCAATCCTCTCGTGGTCACAGTCCAAAGGTGGTTGCTATGGTGGAGAAAATCAGGGATTTGGAGTATATAATAACGGATACTGAGCTTGAAGCTCTTATATTAGAGTGCAACTTAATAAAAAAGCACAGACCAAGATATAACATTCTTCTTAAGGATGATAAGCAATACCCCTATATAAAGGTAACTGTAAATGAGACTTATCCTCGTATTATGATAACGAGAGAAATAAAGAGGGATAGAGCAAAGTATTTTGGACCCTATACAGATTTATCAGCAGTAAATAGGACTATTGAGATAATAAATAAGCTTTTTCCAATTAGAAGCTGTAATAAAAATATAGAAAGAATTGCAGGCAAGGAGAGACCCTGCCTTAACTTCCATATACATAGATGTATTGCACCCTGCCAAGGCAACATAAGCAAGGAGGCGTACAGGGAGATTGTAAAAAGAATTATTATGGTATTAGACGGTAAACAAGAGGAGTTAATAGAAGAGCTGCATAAGAAAATGCAATACGCTGCAGAAAATTTAAACTTTGAGGAAGCGGCAGAGCTAAGAGATAGTATTGCAGCAGTAAGGAAAATAGCTGAGAGACAAAAGATAATATCCTCATCCTTTATAGATCAGGATGCTATAGCTATGGCTCGTCAAGATGGTGAGGCATGTATGCAGGTGTTTTTCATAAGAGGAGGCAAGCTTATTGGCAGAGAACACTTCTTGTTGGATGGCGGAGACTTGGATAATCGTGGCGAGGTTATAAGCAGCTTTATAAAGCAGTTTTACAACGGTGATACCTTTGTGCCAAAGGAGATTATACTCCAGCAGAATATTGATGACATAGAAGTCTTAGAGAGTTGGCTTAGTGAGAAGCGAGGTAGCAAGGTAAAGCTTACCATACCTCAAAAGGGTGAGAAACAAAAGCTTATTGAAATGGTAAGTAAGAACGCAGAGGATACAATAAAGCTCATTATGGAAAAGTATAAGCAGGATGAGGAAAAGACCTTAGGCGCTTGCAAAGAGCTAGCAGACTATATAGGACTTGCAGAACCGCCAAAGCGTATTGAAGCCTTTGATATATCCCACTTACAGGGAGTAGAAAACGTAGGCTCTATGATAGTATTTGAAAATGGAAGACCAAAAAATAAAGACTATAGAAGATTTAAGATAAAGTATGTTGATGGTGCCAATGACTATGAAAGTATGCGAGAGGTAGTAGAAAGACGATTTGTTCATGGCATTAAGGAACGAGAACAGCTTGAAGCCGCAGGCATAGATATTGAAGCAGGGAAGTTTTCTATATTTCCTGAGCTGATACTCATCGATGGAGGATTAGGGCAGATAAATGCAGTGTTACCAGTGCTTAGAAGGTTAGGCATAAATATTCAGGTATGTGGCATGGTGAAGGACGACAAGCATAGAACAAGAGGCTTGATATATAATGAGAATGAAATATCTATGCCAATAAGCTCACATGCCTTCAGATTAATTACAAATATACAGGATGAAGCACATAGGTTTGCAATATTTTATCATAGAAGTTTAAGAGCAAAAACCGCTGTAAAGTCGCAGCTAGACGAAATCCCTGGTATTGGTCCTGCTAGAAGGCAGGCTCTGCTTAGGACGTTTGGCAGCCTAAAGAATATAAAGACTGCAAGTATTGAAGAGCTAAGTAATGTACAGGGTATGAACAAAAAAGTTGCAGAAATGTTATATAATTATTTTAATTTATAAGACATTATTACTATTTATGCGTATTATATTATGAAATTATTAAAACACACATTATAAAAGATAAATATGGAGGTAAATAATATGAATAAGAAGCTTTACAGATCAAGATCAAATAGAATGTTGTCGGGAGTATGCGGTGGACTTGGGGACTATTTTTCAATAGACGTTACAATTATTAGATTGGTTTGGGTACTGATATCAATAATGTCAGTTGGATTTCCGGGAATTATCGCTTATGTCATAGCTGTATTTATAATTCCAGAAGAACCTATAGGCTACTACAATGATGATATGAACAAATACAGACAATCAGAAAATAAAGACGAGAATGAAGAATAAGAAGGTGTACGTTTGAAATTACTGGTAGATACTCACTGTCATACAATTGCTAGTGGGCATGCATATAGTACTATAAAAGAAGTAGCTGAGGCAGCAGGACAAAAAGGCATGAAGATAATAGGTATAACTGATCATGGACCTTCTATGCCAGGGGGACCACATTTATATCACTTTGGAAACCTTAGAATTATTCCAGAATATTTAAGCGGAGTAAGAATATTAAAGGGTGTAGAAGCAAATATTTTAAGCTACGATGGTCGTCTTGATATGCCAGAGAGCTACCTTAACAGGCTAGAGCTAGTTATGGCAGGCTTCCATGATATTTGTCTGGTACCTGGTAGCGTTGAAGAAAATACAAGAGCAGCTATAGCAGTGATGCAAAATCCTATTGTAGATGTACTTGTTCATCCTGGTAATCCACAGTTTCCTATAGATATTGAAAAGGTTGTGGATTGTGCGGTAGAAACAGGTACCTTAATAGAAATTAACAATAGCTCCTTTGGAAATACAAGACATGGCAGCAGCGAAAATTGCAGACAAATTGCAGAGCAGGCAAAGAAAAAAGGTGCATTGCTGACCACAGGAAGTGATTCTCATTTCTGCTTTGATGCAGGTAAGCTTGATAAGGTTATAAGTCTGTTTGAGGACTTAGGAATTACTGAAGAATTGGTAATAACCTCAAATCCTAATAGGCTGATAGAATTTTTAAACAAAAAGGGCAGAAACATCAAATATGGTATAGAAGCACCTGTGGTATAAAATCATACTTTTAAAGAGTAAGAATATATATAGAGTAAATGCTTATCTGGAGGGATACAAATGACCTTGAAAAGAGCCTTTACTCTTTTTTTATGCTTTTTTATGATTGTATTGTTATTTTGGGACCTGTCTTACTACAAAGGTATAGAGTTGACTATAACAAGAGCTATGAAAAAATGAAAGCTGAGACACATTGGAGAGGTGTTATTACTGTTTGGGATTATCCAAGGCTAAATTCGACTAATGGCACAAGGTTTTCATGGATAAGTGTTAAGATAAAGCAGTTTGAAAAGCTGCATCCAGGAGTATACATAGATTTTAAGGAGTTGGATGTCACAAGTGGTGCAACTCTATTAAAAGCTGCGGCTAATACTGGAGCATATCCCGACGTTGCACCTATAGGCAGTGACTTTTATTTCATGTCTGAAGGGGCGTTTGGAGAATCTGGATCCATACATAGAAGAAGGTGAAAAGTCAGATTTCTTACCAGCTGCTCTAGAAAGCGCGACATATAAAGGTAATCTATATGGTCTGCCATGGATGATGACTGGTTATACACTTCTTCTAAATACTCAACTTTTTAATGAAAGAAATGTTCCTATTCCTGAAAATGGAAATTGGACCTATGAGCAGTTTGTTGAGGCATTGAAGCAATTGACTTATAATAAGGATAAGAAGAAGGGTATAGATGTATTTGGATTTAATTCATATATACAAGCTGGCAGTTATAATTTGTATGGTATTTTGATGAGCGATGGTGCTGAGGTTTTGAGCGACGATTTAGATGAATACACCTTCTATGGAACAAAGGCTGTGTCTGGACTTCAAAGGCTATGGCAGCTTAAGCATATCTATAAGGTTACGCCACCCAATTTTGGAGAGATGACCTCTAGTGAGGCATGGGCTTCCTTTGTAAATGGCAAGGTGGCTGTATACCCTGCAAACTCATGGACTATACCATACCTAAGAAATCTAACCACTGGTTCCTTTGAATTCACAGTAGCAAATTATCCTACTGGTAAGGAAGAAGTACCAGTAAGTATAGGGGAGGCTACTTGCTCCTTTGGAGTATTTAAGCAAAAGGATGAAAATAAGCGTAAAATGTGCATAGAATTTGTAAAATTCCTTACTAATGCTGAAGCTCAGGAGGAACTAAAGAATTATGGCTATTTTCCTGTACGCAAATCTGGACAAGAGATGTATATAAATGATAAGGAAATGAGTGTGAGTACAAAAAAGTTTAAGCTATGTTGAACCGATTCCGAGAGTAAAGAATTGGGAGCAAATTGATTTGATATTGCAATCTAGAGTGCAGGCAGCAATAAATGATGAATTAAGCACAGAAAAGGCTTTGGATGAGGCTAAAGAGCTACTGCAAAAATATATGAGATAGAGATTTTAATCGTACAAAAGGTTAAAATACTGTATAATAAAATTTGCGGTATAAGCGGTATTAAGCTTCACCGTATAAAATATGGTATAATATTTTATAATAGAGAATATGCAATATATGAATCAAGGAAGCGTTTGTTAGGGGGATTACTATGGAAAATATTAAGCTTGATTTAGAAAAATCAGGAGTAATAAATTATAGGTTAAATGAGCTAATGAAACAGCATACATCCTTCAAGGTTGGTGGCGCAGCAGACATATTTTTTGAGCCTGCTGACGTAGAAGAGCTGAGAAGAACTATGGCTTTTGTAAAAGAGAAAAATATTCCTTACTGTATAATAGGCAATGGAACAAACCTTTTGATAGGTGACAAGGGCATAAGAGGTGCAGTAATTAAAGTTGGCGAAAGCTTTGGAAATATAAATATTGAGCAAGAAGAAATAACAGTAGACTGCGGTGTTTTACTTTCTACATTGTCAAAAGCAGTGGCAAAGCAAAATCTTACAGGTCTGGAGTTTGCCAGCGGCATACCAGGGTATCTGGGAGGGGCAGTTGCCATGAATGCAGGTGCTTATGGCGGAGAAATTAAGGATATTGTACAATGGGTAGAGTTTTTAGATGAGAACCTAAATATCCAGAGATATTCTAATAAAGAGATGAATTTTGGTTATAGAAGAAGTATTATAGAACAAAGAGGTCTTATAGTAATAAGATGCAATATAAAGCTTAAAAAGGGTAATCCAGAGCAAATCAGTGCTACAATGGCTGACCTTAATCAAAAGAGAAAAACAAAACAGCCGCTTCACCTACCAAGTGCGGGAAGTACCTTCAAAAGACCAGAGGGATATTTTGCAGGAAAGTTAATTGAGGATGCAGGACTTAGGGGATATACTTTAGGAGGGGCTCAAGTATCTGAGCTGCACTGTGGCTTTGTTGTCAATGTCAACAATGCTACAGCTAAAGATGTATTGGACTTGATAAGACATGTACAAAGTACAATATACGATAAGTATAAAATTAAGCTTGAGACTGAAGTAAAAATTCTAGGAGAATTTTAATGTGTCAGAAATGACACATTTTTTTCTGTAAAATTAGTGTATAATTGTTTAGTGAGATATATATAGAATGACAAATTATGTTTTGATAATAATAATAATATTATATAATTAACATAGGAAGCATTGCTTTCCAAAGAGGTGGAAAATTTGATTACACTATATGCAGATTACCATACACATACAATATACAGTCATGGTACAGGAACTATTATGGATAATGTAATGGCTGCTCGAAGAAAGGGATTAACGGAAATTGCTATAACAGACCATGGCATAAGGCATTTAACATTTGGTGTAAGAAAGAAAAATATAATAAAAATGAGACAGGAAATTGATAAAATCAATCAGAATTGTGAGGGTATAAAGGTGCTCCTGGGCATGGAGTGCAATATTGTAAGCTCAGAAGGTGATATTGATATGAACGATGATATTAGAAAGTACCTTGATATATTACTTGTAGGATATCATATGATGGTCTTACCTCAAAGCTTGAGGGATACATGGAATATATATGGACATGAACTATTTGAATAAATTTTTTTCCTATAATACCGAGAAGGTAGAGGAGAATGAATACTATTACTATAGCCAAAGCAATAAGAAAGCATAAGATAGATATAATCACACATCCTGGTGCGAGGATACCTGTTGATACTTCATATGTAGCTGTGAAGCTGCAAAGGCAGGAACTGCATTTGAAATTAATTCTCATAGCAGTGCCATGACTGCAGAACATGTAAAGGCAGCAGCCAAGTATAGATGTTAAGTTTGTGATAGATAGTGATGCTCACAAACCTGAGGATGTAGGGAATCTAGATAGTGGACTAAAAATTGCTGAACAGGCAGGTCTATGCAGCAATCAAATAATTAATGCTATTAATAATTCATAATAAATTTATTTTTTGCTATGGAAGGAGATTTAAATGAAATTTTTAATTGTAACAGGACTGTCAGGTGCTGGAAAAAGTTTATCAGTTAAATATTTAGAGGATTTGGGGTACTTTTGTGTGGACAATCTTCCTCCTGCTCTCATAGTAAAGTTTGCAGAGCTTTATAACCAGAGTAAGAACTCTACAGAAAAGATAGCAATTGTTATTGACATTAGAGGAGGAAAGTTTTTTGATAAGCTCCAAACTAACTTAGAGGAGCTTAAAATTGCAGGCTTTGAATATGATATATTGTTCTTAGAAGCTTCAGATGATACTTTGATTAAGAGATTTAAAGCAAGTAGAAGACAGCATCCTCTTGCAGCAGACGGAAGAATTAATAGAGGTATAAAGGCAGAGAGCAGAAAACTGGAGTACATAAAGTTAAAATCAAGCTTTATTATTGATACCAGCAATATGCAGCCATCTGATTTAAAGAAAGAGATTAAGCATCTGTTTGTCGATGGAGGAAAATCAGAAGGAATAAATATAAGCGTAGTATCCTTTGGTTTCAAATATGGTATTCCACTTGATGCTGACATGGTGTTTGATGTAAGATTCTTACCTAACCCCTATTATGTAGAAAATCTTAAAAAATACAGTGGTATGGATGAAAAGGTAAGAAGCTATGTAATGCAATGGCCTGAGGCAGTTGAGTTTATGAACAAGCTTACTGATATGATTGAGTTCCTTATCCCTAAATTCATAAAGGAAGGGAAGAGTCAGCTGGTTATTGCAATAGGCTGTACAGGAGGAAGACATAGATCTGTGACTATGACAAATATGCTGAGTCAGACCCTCAAGGAAAACAATCATAGAGTAATTACACAACACAGAGACATTGAAGAGTATAATCATTAAAAACATATGCACGAGACTTTAGTAATATAATGATAGTATAGCCTAAGAAAAGTTACACAGTCGTAGTTGGAGGGAGAGACGTGAAAAATAATTCAATTAAGAGCCTTCTTTATGAAACAGGTATATATACAGGCGGTCCTAATATAGTTACGATTGGTGGAGGAACAGGTCTGTCAGTTTTGCTGAGAGGTTTAAAGAAGGTTACATCCAATTTACTGCTATAGTTGCAGTATCAGATGATGGCGGTGGCTCAGGTATCCTTAGAGAAGATATGGGAATGTTGCCTCCAGGAGATATAAGAAACTGCTTGGTTGCCTTGGCAAATACTAGAGCCAATATTAGAAAAGCTTATGCAATATAGGTTCAAGGATGGAAATCTTAAAGGACAAAGTTTTGGGAACCTTTTTATCGCAGCCCTAAACGATATTTGCGGAAGTTTTGACGAAGCGGTTAAGGAAATGAGTAATGTTTTGGCTGTAACTGGTAAGGTTTTGCCTGTTACTTTGGAGGATATTATTCTATTTGCAGAGCTTGCGGATGGGACTATAATTAAAGGAGAATCCCAGATACCTATAAATCAGCAAATCACCAACCAAAGGATTAAAAATATTTTTATTGAACCATCTAACTGTAGGGCATTTCCTGAAGCCATAGAAGCAATTGAAAATGCCGATGCAATAATATTGGGACCTGGCAGCTTGTATACCAGTATTATCCCTAATCTTTTAATTAAAGATATTAACCAGGCAATACAAAAATCAAAGGCCTTAAAGATATATGTCAGCAACATTATGACTCAACAGGGTGAGACTATAGACTACAGCCTTGCAGATCATATAAATACCATATATCAACATGCAGATAAGCTTGAAATAGATTACGTTATTGTAAACAATGGAATAATACCTAAAATCTTTTAGAAAAATATAGTATAGAGAATGCATCTCCAGTAAAAATAGATTATAATGTAATAAAAGATATGAATATTAAGATAATTAAGGGAGATTTTGTAAGAATAGAGAAGGACTTTATAAGGCATGATTATAACTGCTTGGCAGAAGCAATTTTTGAGCTTATTAGTGAAACAAAGCTTACCAAGGATAAAAAGAAATTTCTTGATTATCATTATATAAATGGAAAACTAAAGAAGAAAAAAGCATTAGATAAGGAGTGAAGTAAATGGAATCAAATAATAATGAAAACCCGGTTGATATAAATGAAAAGCAGGATAAACAGAAGTGGAATAGCAAAAGGAGATAATATCTTGGGTAAAGGTAATATTATCTGCCTTTAATAATAGCATTTGTTTTAAGAACTTTTGTGTTTCAGATTGCATTAGTAAACCAGATTTCTATGGACCCTACTTTAAAGGATGGACAAATGCTAATTATATCTAAAGTAAACTACTTTATAGGAGACCCTCAGCGTGGTGATATTATAGTGTTTAAGGATAGCTATGAAAACAAGCTGCTTATTAAAAGAGTTATAGGACTACCAGGAGAGAAGCTTGACCTAAGAGAAGACAAAGTGTTTATAAATGACAAGGAGCTACAGCCAGATTATACAAGTGCCCTGACTTATGCGTTAACACAAGATTCATGGCAGATACCTGAGAATCAGTACTTTGTAATGGGTGACAATAGAGAACACAGCCGTGACAGCAGAGTAGAAACCGTAGGTTTAGTTAACAGAAAAAGTATAGTTGGGAAGGCTATTTTTAGACTATGGCCATTTAATAAACTAGGAGTACTTAAATAATTGAGGTGCTAATATATGACCTTTTCATCAACAGTAAAGAATGAAATATCAAAGCTAACTATTGAAAGCAAGTGCTGTCAGCTATCGGAGTTGTCAGCACTTATAAAAATGACTGGCACTATACAAATGCATGGCAGAAACAATGTTGGAATAAAGCTTTCTACAGAGAATGCAGCTATAGCAAGAATGATTTTTAGTCTTCTAAAGGATTTGTTTGATATAAATACAAGAGTTGCTGTGAAGAGAAACAGACAGCTAAAGAAAAATAACAGTTACACTCTTATATATTGATACTTATACTGGAGCGCAGGAGGTTTTACTGGCTACAGGTATTTTAGAAAAAACTGAAGAAGGCATCGGAATAAATTATAACCTGCCAACCAAGCTTGTTAAGAAGCCCTGCTGCAAAAAGGCATATTTAAGGGGTGTATTCTTAGGAGGTGGCTCTATAAGTGATCCCGAGAAAACTTATCACTTGGAGCTTGTGACAAATAACAATGAGTATGCTGAATCTATAAAAAAGCTAATAAATAGCTATAACTTAAATGCAAAAGTAGTTAACAGAAAAGGATACTATGTGGTATATTTAAAAGAAGGAGAGCAAATAGTTGACTTCTTAAATATAATAGGCGCACATAAAGCATTATTCAGCTTGGAAAATGTAAGAATATTCAAAGAAATGAGAAATAATGTAAATAGAATAGTAAACTGTGAAACGGCAAATCTAAGTAAGATTGTCAATGCATCTGTTAGACAGATAAATAATATAGAGATTATAAGAGATAAAATAGGCTTTGATAAAATACCTGAAAATCTTGCTGAAATTGCTGAATTAAGACTTAAATACCCCGATTCTAGCTTGAAGGAGCTAGGGGAAATTATGGATCCACCTATTGGAAAATCTGGTGTTAACCATAGATTAAGAAAACTGGATGAAATTGCAGAAGATATTAAAATAAAGAAATAAAAAACTTTCCGCAGATATATAAACATTAAATATTGAGCTTAATCACTTCAACAAACAATTTTAAGTAAGTCTATGATAAACTATCTATGATTCGTATTTGGGGGAATGGTGAATGAGAAAGATTTCTATTGATAAGGTACGAGAAGGAATGTTGCTCGCAAAAACGCTTTTCTCTGTTGATGGCAACACACTTTTGAATGCTGGTATAAAATTGAAGGAAGCATACATAAACAAATTTAAAGAGATTGGCATATCAGAAATATATATTGATGATCAGATTAGCGCTGATATTGTTATTGAAGACATTATAAGAGATGAGACAAGATTTGAAGCGCGTATGGCAGTAAAAAAGGCTATGGACAATATGGTACACAGTAATAGTGTAGATGTAAAACCAATACGAAATGTAGTAGGTAAAATTATAGAAGAGCTTTTATGTGTAGAGGATGCAGTAATAAATCTTCAGGATATTAAAACCTTAGATGACTATACCTTCGCTCATTCTGCGAATGTATGTGTTTTGTCTGCTATAACTGGCATATCCATGGGTTATGATGGCGTTAAGCTGAGAGAGCTGTGTTTGGGTGCACTTCTTCATGATATTGGCAAAACAAAGATTCCATATGAGCTGCTTAATAAACCAGGTCCGCTTACGCCTGAAGAGTATGAAGAAATGAAAAAGCATACAAAGTATGGCTATGAAATACTTAAACAAAGCACAGATATAAGTGTCTATACAAGCTATATAGCTTTAACTCACCATGAAAAATTTAACGGTGAGGGTTATCCTTTGGGAATTAAGGGTAAAGATATTCATGAGTTCTCAAGGATAGTGAGTATTGCAGATGTATATGATGCTATGACCTCAGATAGGATATATAGAAAAAGGTTAAGCATAAGTGATGCTGTAGAATATCTTGTATCACTTGGAAATTACCATTTTGATTATGAAATAGTAAGAAAGATGATAGAACATATATCAATTTATCCTCTTGGTACTTATGTATCACTTAGCACTGGTGAAATTGCTATAGTTGTTGATACTAACAAAAAATATCCTAATAGGCCGGTAGTAAGGCTTATAAAGGATGCTAATGGTGATTTTTATAATAATCTAAAGGAAATTGATTTAACCAGCTATAATAGTATTTTAATAAATGATGTACTAGATGATATATAGTAAAGCAATATGGATAGTGTATAAAGAATTATATACTATCTTTTTATTTTGTCCAATCATATAATGATTTATATGATTGGAATGTAAGGGTTAGTTTTCATATATAACTATAAATCAAATAATTATTAGAGGAGGATACTTTCTTGAAGAGTTTAGGACTAGATATTAGCAAGGCAATGCTTACAGCTAATGAGTTGGAGCATATGTTAGAACATATAAAAAAAGCTCATGAACAACTACATGCTAAGACAGGAGCAGGACGAGAACTTTTAGGATGGATGACCCAGCCTGTCAATTATGATAAAGCTGAGCTTGATAGTATAATTGAGTCTGCAGAAGAAATAAGAAACAGCTCCGAAATATTGATTGTAATAGGCATCGGAGGCTCATATATGGGGGCTAGGGCAGGTATTGAAATGCTTAGGCACTCCTTTTATAATATGCTTCCAAAAAGCAAGAGAAAGTATCCTACAGTATACTTTCTAGGCAATAATTTAAGCAGCACATATATGAAGCATTTGTTTGAGCTTATAGAGGATAAGGAGATAAGTGTATGTGTGATATCTAAATCAGGTACCACTACTGAGCCGGCTATAGCTTTCAGACAAATCAAGGCATATTTGGAGGAAAAGTATGGCAAGGAAAAAGCTGCAAAGAGAGTATATATAATCACTGATGCTTATAAGGGAGTACTAAAGCAGGAGGCAGAGGTTATAGGCAGCAAAACCTTTGTTATACCAGACGACATAGCAGGGAGATATTCTGTGTTGACTCCTGTTGGGTTATTGCCATTAGCTGTGGCAGGAATAGATATACACAAGCTGTTGGAGGGTGCAGCAGATGCAAGGAAGGAATACAGTACAGCTAATCTGGAAGACAATGAATGTTATAAATATGCAGCTATGAGAAATATATTATATAAGAGAGATAAGGTTATTGAAGTGCTTGTAAGCTATGAGCCTTCAATGCAGTATTTTATGGAGTGGTGGAAGCAATTATTCGCTGAAAGTGAGGGTAAGGATGGCAAGGGCATTTTTCCTTCATCTATGATTTTTTCCACGGACTTGCACTCATTGGGACAGCTTGTACAGGATGGGAGAAGAAATCTTTTTGAGACAATAATAAATATAGAAAAGTCTGGAGAAGAGGTAGCAATAATAGCTGATGAGAAAAACTTGGATGGCTTGAACTTCATTAGTGGTAAGACTCTGGACTATGTAAACAAACAAGCCTTTAATGGGACTGTTCTAGCTCACAATGATGGAGGTGTACCTATTGGCATAATTAACGTACCCGAGCTTAACGAGTACTACTTTGGACAGCTGGTGTATTTCTTTGAAAAGGCGTGTGCCATAAGCGGTTATATATTGGGAGTAAATCCCTTTGATCAACTGGGAGTAGAGGAATACAAGAATAATATGTTTGCACTGCTGGGTAAGCCTGGCTATGAGGAGTTGAGTAAAAAACTTCGTGGAACATTATAGGATTTATAGAAGGAATATACAAATAGCTGTTGAATATATATGATATTAATAACTATTGGAGGTGTACATTATGTTATCAATTTCTTTTCAGCTATTTATAATAATAGGTATAGTTATCTTAACTTATACAACAGTGATTCATAGACTGTTAATTTCAAGAAAGTTTAGCGATAAGTATTATAAGAATCTTGGATTGGCAGCTTTAGGCGTTGGAGTAGGTGTAACCTCAATTTCATCATTTATAATGGGCTTAGAATGCAATACGATTATTAGTATGTTGAAGGCGAATGACTGCCATTAGAGGAAGCAAATGAGCTGTTTTATACATTTATAAACTATCAAAATCAACAAACGGTATGTATGCTTGCAGCTATTGGCTTCTATGCGCTTACGTTGCTATTGATAAGAAGTATATATAAGGATATAGAGATTGACTTTAATAAACCAAAATATCGATGGAGTAATATAGAGCAAAAATCCACTAATTAGTGGATTTTTTATTGAAATTATTTGAGCTGCCCTTGATTTGGCAGAAGATATGATAGAAATATTTACAGTGTTTTGCTTATTACTTTAATCACTAACTATAGATATATAAAGAGCATTCATAGATGTGATTTATACAAATCTATGAATGCTCTTAAGTTTTATATGTGACAATTTTTTAGCGCTTTCTATGGCACTTTTGTTATGTAATTGTGGTAAAAGATAGAGTAAAAATTAATGCTAGTAGTCGTACCTATATTCTGTTTGTACATTAATTGTTTCCTCTCCACAATCAGTGCATCTCCATGTTACTGTTTTTGTTCTTTCATCTTCGCCAGGGGCAATATTTATCCATGGAGTATAAGTGGTACCAATGTATATTATATTCCCCCCACATTCACATAATGCACCTGCATTAGCTATTGTAGCAAATGATAAAGATAAAACTAATACTAGAACCATTAATAATGCTACTTTGTTTTTTCTCATTATATCTCCTCCTAAAAATATTATATGTGAAATATATCACAATAAAATTATACATCCAATAAGCATTATATTACAAATATGTATAATTACGGTTTATGTCCATAAAACATTAATTATGGACATAGATGTAATTTATCTTCGATTTTCTAAGAAATAAAACCTAATTTGGTAATAAATGCATATAAGATTTAGGATTTTGCCTATGATTATTCTGAATTGCTCCAAAAAAGCTAATGCAGATAGCCTATTGAAGCATTGAACGATTTGTATTATTATTAAACTAAATACATTTAAAATTAAGGCACATATGTATTAGTTATGTGCTTTTGCAATTTGAAAGGCTGATATTATGAGTGATTTTGTACATTTACACGTACATACTGAATATAGTCTGCTAGATGGTGCTGGCAGAGTGGGAAAATTGATTGAGAGAGCCAAGGAACTAGGAATGAAGGCTATCGCAATAACTGACCATGGGGTTATGTATGGTGTAGTGGATTTTTATAAAAAAGCAAAAAACAATGGCATAAAGCCAATAATTGGTTGTGAGGTATATGTAGCATCTAGGTCAATGAAGGACAAAGATCCAAAGTATGATAGTAATAATTATCATTTGGTATTGCTTGTTAAAAACCAAGAGGGCTATAACAACCTTATTAAGTTGGTATCAATGGGATTCACAGATGGCTTTTACTACAAACCAAGAGTGGATATTGAGGTTTTGAGAAAGTATTCAAAGGGCTTAGTTGCATTAGGCGCCTGCCTTGCTGGAGAAATACCCTCCCTGCTATTAAATGGCAGCTACGATAAGGCAAAGGAAGTCGCATTAGTATATCGAGACATATTTGAACAAGATAGTTTTTATCTTGAAATACAAGATCACGGTATAAAGGAGCAGGCTCTAGTTAATCAAGAGCTGGTACGTCTTTCTAAGGAAACTGGCATTCCTCTTGTTGCCAGCAATGATGTTCACTATGTAAACAGAGAGGATAGTAAGGCTCACGATGTACTGCTTTGTATACAGACAGGAAAGACAATAGATGATGAGGTAAGGCTAAAGTTTAGTGGCGAAGAGTTTTATCTTAAGTCTTATGATGAAATGCACGAGCTTTTTAGATATAGTCCTGAAGCTGTAGAAAACTCCAATAAGATAGCAGATATGTGCAATATGGATTTTGTATTTGGACAAGTACATTTGCCTGCTTTTGATGTGCCTGAGGGTTATAACTCAGATAGCTATTTAAGATATTTATGTTTTGAAGGTTTGAACTTAAAATATAAGGAAATTACTGAAGAGGTCAGAGAAAGAGCGGAGTATGAGCTATCAGTAATCACAAAAATGGGATATGCAGATTATTACCTAATAGTATGGGACTATGTGAAGTTTGCAAAAGATAACGGTATCATGGTAGGACCAGGTAGAGGCTCAGGTGCTGGAAGTTTGGTAGCTTATTGTGTAGGTATAACCAATATTGATCCCATGAAGTATAATCTAATATTTGAGCGTTTTCTAAACCCTGAGAGAATAAGTATGCCTGACTTCGACGTAGATTTTTGTTACGAGAGAAGGCAGGAGGTTATTGACTATGTAATAAGAAAATATGGTAAGGAAAGAGTTGCTCAGATTATAACCTTTGGTACAATGGCTGCCAGAGCTGCCATAAGAGACGTAGGAAGGGCTTTGAATATACCTTATGCACAAGTGGATATAATTGCGAAGAAAATACCCTTTGAAATTGGTATGACTATAGAGAGAGCCTTAGAGGTAAGCCATGAGCTTAAGAATCTTTATGATGAAGATGAGACTGTTAAGCAGCTTTTAGATATGTCTAAGGCCTTAGAAGGGTATGCCACGTCATGCTTCCACCCATGCTGCTGGGGTAGTTATATCCAAAAAGGATGTAACAGAATATGTGCCTTTGCAGAAGAACGACGATGTAGTGACTACGCAGTTTCCAATGGGCACCTTAGAAGAGCTGGGACTACTGAAAATGGACTTTTTAGGTTTAAGAACCTTGACAGTAATAAGAGATACTCTTGATATAATAAGAACAAAAGGTCAAGAAGTGCCAGATATAGATAATCTTAATTATGATGACCAGAAGGTCTATAAAATGGTATCTGAGGGTGAGACCTATGGGGTTTTCCAGTTGGAAAGCAATGGCATGACTCAATTTATGAAGGAGCTGAAGCCAAGCAGTCTGGAGGATATTATAGCAGGTATTTCACTTTACAGACCAGGACCAATGGATCAGATTCCGAGATATATACAGAATAAATATCATCCTGAGAAAATAAAGTACCATCACCAGAAGCTAGAGGACATACTTCAGGTTACCTATGGCTGTGTAATATATCAGGAGCAAGTAATGCAGGTTTTCAGAGATCTTGGAGGCTATTCCATGGGCAGATCTGACTTGGTTCGAAGAGCCATGTCCAAGAAAAAGGCTGATGTAATGGCGAAGGAAAGAGAAAACTTCATAAATGGAATAGTAGAAAATGGTGAGATAAAGGTACAAGGTTGTGTAAGAAATGGCATTAGCGCGGAAATTGCCACTGAGATATTTGACGAGCTGGCAGAGTTTGCAAAATATGGATTTAATAAGTCTCATGCTGCTGCGTATGCTATAATAGCTTATCAAACTGCATGGTTAAAGTATTATTATCCTGTGGAGTTTACGGCTGCTCTCATAACCAGTATTATGGGCAATAGTGCTAAAGTAGCAGAATACATTATGCAGAGCAAAAATCTACATATAGAAATTTTGCCACCAGATATAAATGAAAGCTATATAAAGTTCACAGTTTATGATAAGAATATCAGATTTGGACTTGCGGCAGTGAAGAATGTAGGCAATAATGCTATAGCTGCTATAATAAGGGGACGAGAAGAAAAGGGACACTTCAAAAGCCTGTATGATTTCTTGAACAAGGTTGATTTAAGTCTCATAAATAAACGTACTGTAGAGAGCTTGATAAAATGCGGTGCCTTTGATAGTCTAGGAGCAAAGAGAAGTCAGATGCTGGCGGTTTATGAGAAGCTGCTAGATAGTGTACAGGATCAGAAAAAACGAAATGTTGAAGGCCAGCTTTCATTTTTTGATACAATAGAAAGCTCAGATACTTTGGAGCAAAACCTATATCCTAATATTGAAGAATACGCTCAGAATGAATTGCTTTCTATGGAAAAGGAAATGCTTGGATTATACGTCAGCGGTCATCCATTGCTTGAATACAAAGATATATTAGCTAACAAAACCAGTATAACCACAGCAGAGCTGATAAAGACAAATGATGAGGATGACGTAGAAGTAGAGACGGATTTTAGCTATGACAACAAACGAGTAATAATGGGTGGAATAGTGGTAAGCATAAAGCAAAAAAGCACTAAGAACAATAATATGATGGCGTTTGTTCAGCTTGAGGATTTATATGGTATTATTGAGCTGATAGTCTTTCCTAAAACCTTTGAGGAATACGGAAAGTTTATAAAGACAGACAGTATAGTGCTGGTAGAAGGTAAGGTTAGCCAAAGAGAAGATGAGGAAACAAAAATCATATGTCAAAAGATAAGACCTTTGACAGAAGCAGTGCAAGAGAATACAGGAAAGCTCTATGTGAAGATAAATACATCAACGCAACCTGATATACTTGAGCATATCAAGAAGATATTGAGTGGTTATAAGGGTCAACAGCCTGTATATGTAGTTGACGATAGCAGAAGAACAACCGGCGATAAAGCACAGGTTATGATTGCAGATAAGGCTATGTGGGTTAATATCGAGGATTCACTTATTGAGGAGCTTGGCAAGCTTTTAGGACAGGATTGCGTAGCAGTAAAAAAATAAAGATTTCTATATTGCTATCCGATAATATTTATATATGAATCGAGTAAAATATATTGGATAGCAATATAAAAAAAAGGAATAATATTTTTGTTGTTATAATGAATAGAAAACGCACTATTTTAAAATATTTTTAACAAATATATGAGTTAAGAAGTAACCACTAGGTAATAATTAGGAGGCAACATTATGTGGACAGTAGTATATTTAGCAAAGAATAAAAAAATAGCTGAGAAAATCAGTGGCATTATTTCACAAGAGGGTGTATTGACAAAGATAGAAGCTGTGGGAAAAAGCCCTAATGAAGAAGAGGGCTACTATGAAATACTAGTTCCCGAAAGTGAAGTAGAGGAAGCTCATAGCATTATAATAGAACTAGGGTACTAGAAAAAGTTTGCAAAAACGCTATCAGTAATTTTGTTTTGCAGATATGGGACATAATGTGACCAAGTGGGACAAGATACACAAACTAATCTTTACATTAAGAAATATGAAGTCACACAGTAAAGCCAAGTTTATGTATATTATTGCTTCAAGGCACATAAATGAGCCTACGCAATAAACATAAACTAATCTTTACGTGTGAATGGAGGATTCTATGAAGAACATTGCGGTTTTAACAAGTGGGGGAGATGCACCTGGAATGAATGCTGCTATAAGAGCGGTGGTTCGGGCGGGTATAAACAAAGGCTTAAGGGTTTATGGCATAAGAAGAGGCTACAATGGCTTGATTCAAGGGGATATAGAAGAAATGGATATGGCATCTGTGGCTGATATAATCCAAAGAGGAGGTACTATACTCAGAACTGCAAGAAGTGAAGAGTTTATGACTCCTACAGGACTAGAAAAGGCTGTAAATGTTGCTAAAGTATTTAATATTGAGGGCATCGTTATAATTGGCGGTGATGGTTCCTTTGCAGGAGCACAAAAGCTTACAGAAAGAGGAATTGCGTGCATCGGAATACCTGGAACAATAGATAATGACCTTGCATATACTGACTTTACTATTGGTTTTGATACTGCGGTAAACAATGTACTAGATGCTATAAATAAAATAAGAGATACCTCCACTTCTCATGAACGAGCCAGCATAATTGAAGTAATGGGAAGAAATTGTGGAGATATTGCATTGTATTCAGGTATAGCAGCAGGCGCGGAGAGTATTATTATTCCGGAAGTTCAGCATTCCATTGATGATATTTGTAAGAATCTTATACAGGGTAAAAACAGAGGCAAGCTGCATAGTATAATAGTACTTTCCGAGGGCGCGGGAGACGGAATTAAGCTTGAAGCAGAAATTAGAAGCAAGGTAGATATAGAGGTTAGAACAACAATACTAGGCTATATCCAAAGAGGCGGCAATGCAACGGCTGTAGATCGTCTGTTGGCAAGCAGAATGGGAGCAAAAGCGGTAGAACTTTTGATTGCTGATAAAGCAGGAAGAGTTGTCGGAATAAAAGATAATAAAATATTTGATATGGACATAAATAAGGCTTTGGACATGAAACGGGAATTTAAAAAGGATTTATATGATTTGGCTGATTTAATTTCCAACAATCAACAGTATTAAAATTGTTCTTATACTCCTAGGCTAAAAGTATAGTCATAAATTAGCATAAATGCTATAATAAATGGGTGTATTATGAAATATAATTTTACATGGATGTAATATATATCTATATAGAATGTAAATTAATATTAAGTATAGAGGGGGAGTATAATGTCTACTCTAGTTGGAAATTGTCTTATTGCACAATCGGGAGGACCAACTTCTGTGATTAATGCAAGTGCATGTGGTGCTATTCAGGAGGCCTTTAAAACAGGTGAAATAAATGAAGTTTATGGTGCCTTAAATGGTATAGCAGGAGTATTAAATGAAGAATTGTTTTCCTTTAATCAGGAGTCGCCAGAAGAGATAGAGCTACTTAAGGTGACACCAGCATCTGCATTAGGTTCATGCAGATATAAACTGAAATCCTTAGAAAAAAGTGAAGAAGATTTCAAGAGAATAATTGAGGTGTTTAAAGCACACAATATAAGATATTTCTTTTATATTGGCGGCAATGACTCTATGGATACTGCTAATAAGGTAAGCCAATATGCACAAAAGGTGGGCTACAATCTTAAGTCGATAGGTGTACCAAAGACCATAGATAATGACTTGCCTGTAATAGACCATACTCCTGGTTTTGGAAGCGCAGCAAAGTTCATTGCAACCTCAATAGAGGAAATTGGTCTGGATGCAAGAGTATACAACTACAATACTGTGACTATATGTGAGTTAATGGGTAGAAATGCAGGCTGGTTAACTGCTTCAGCCGCCTTAGCAAAAAAGTATGAGGACGACGCGCCTCATTTCATATATCTTCCTGAGGTGACTTTTACATTAGAGCAGTTCGATAAGGATGTAAGATATGCTTTGGAGAAATACAATTATGCAGTAATTGCTGTATCAGAAGGTATTAAGAATGAGAAGGGACAGTACATTTCAGAAATGTGCCAAGACTTACAAGCAAAGGATGCCTTTGGACACGTGCAGTTAGGGGGAGTATCCACAATACTTGAGTCCTATGTATCACAAAACATATGTAAAAAGGTAAGAACAGTAAACTATAGCACGATTCAAAGAAGTTCTGCTCACTGTGCATCACTTACAGACAATGAGGAAGCATACCTATGTGGTCAAATGGCAGTCCGATATGCTATTGAAGGACATACAGGCAAAATGGTAGGCTTATTCAGAGAAAATGCTGATGATTACAAGTGTACAACACAGCTTGTAGATCTTGATGATGTTGCAAACAAAGAAAGAAAAATCCCTAGAGAATGGATTACAGAAGAAGGCAACAACGTAAAACAAGAAGCTGTTGATTATATAAGACCATTAATTATAGGTGAAGTAAAAATAAAAATGGAAAACGGCATTCCAAGATACTGTAGACTAAATAAGAGGCTTATAGAGAAAAAACTGGATACCTGGAATGTAAAATAAAGTTCTAAGGTAGGGATGAATTTATGAGAAGAACAAAAATTATATGCACAATAGGACCAGCTAGTGACAGCGAAGAAATGTTGACTAAGCTTATTAATGAAGGTATGAATGTGGCTAGGCTTAATTTTTCACATGGAAGTCACGAAGAACATAAAAATAGAATAGATATAATAAAGAAGGTAAGACAGAAGCTTCAGAAGCCTATAGCAATTATGCTGGATACTAAGGGCCTGAGGTAAGGCTAGGAAGCTTTAAGGGTGGAAAAACTGAAATAATAACAGGAGCTCGATTTACTTTAACTACTAAAGAAGTAATGGGAGACAGCACTGTATGCACCATTACATATAAGGAGCTACCGCAAGAGGTAATGCTGGGTGCCAGAATACTTATTGCTGATGGCTTAATTGAGCTTAAAGTTCTTGATAAGACAGACACAGATGTAATATGCGAAGTAGTAAACGGCGGAGACCTTTCGGATAAGAAAAACGTAAATATACCAGGAGCAACGTCTAAGCTACCAGCTATTACAGAAAAGGATATCAAAGACCTGATATTTGGAATACAAAATGATGTTGATATTGTAGCGGCATCCTTCATAAGAAAAGCCAAAGACGTTATTCAAATAAGAAGGATATTGGAAGAAAACAATGGAAGCTACATAAGTATTATATCCAAGATTGAGAACCAGGAAGGCGTAGACAATATAAACGAGATACTCAAGGTATCTGATGGCTTAATGGTTGCAAGAGGAGATTTAGGAGTAGAGCTACCTGCAGAGGAAATTCCTCTCACTCAAAAAATGCTTATAAAGAAGTCAAATGAAGCGGGCAAACCTGTTATAACAGCTACTCAAATGTTGGATTCTATGATTAGAAATCCCAGACCTACAAGAGCTGAGGTTACGGATATTGCTAACTCAATTTTCGATGGTACCGATGCTATTATGCTTTCAGGGGAAACTGCAGCAGGCAGATATCCTATTGAAGCGGTAAAAACAATGTCTACTATAGCTGAACGTACAGAATTAGACATAAACTATGGAAAATACATAAGTGGTTTGGACTTTAAAGGTGAAATTACAATTGCAAATGCAATCAGCCATGCTTCTTGTACCACCGCTTATGATCTTGGGGCAGCGGCTATAATAACACCTACTCAGTCAGGCTCAACGCCTAGGATGGTATCAAAGTTTAGACCCAACGCGCCTATTATAGCAGCCACTATAGATGAAAGAGTAAGAAGAAAGCTTAGCTTAAGCTTTGGAGTATATTCTGTGCTGATAAAACATACAGACAACACTGATGATTTGATTGAGCAATCTGTCAATCAAGCTATTGCCAATAACTACATAAACAGCGGAGACTTGGTTGTAATAACAGCTGGAATACCTGCGGGTGTAGCTGGTACAACCAATCTTATAAAGGTTCATATAATTGGTAACATAGTGGCAAAAGGAATAGGTGTAGGATATAAATCAGTGACAGGGAGAGTATCAATAATAAATGATTTAGACAAAGATAGTGATAAGGTACAGAATGGAGACATACTGGTGCTTGTTAACAGCGATAAGGAAACTATGCCATTAATGGATAAAGCTTCGGCATTCATTGTAGAGCAAGGCGGAATAACTTCTCATGCAGCAATAGTGGGTATAGCCCTAGGCAAGCCTGTTATTGTTGGAGTTAAGGATGCTTTAACACTTCTTAAGGATGGTCAAACAGTTACAATGGACACTACTAGAGGTGTGATATATAAAGGAACTGCAAGGGTTCTTTAATACTTAGTATGTGAGGAGCAATATATGACAGAGAACTACTGTGAAAGCAAAATTAGAGTGAGATATGCCGAGACAGATGCTATGGGCATAGTTTACCATTCTAACTATTATGTATGGTTTGAAGTAGGCAGAGGGGATTTTTTGAGAAGGTTTGACATGAGCTACAAGCAGATGGAGGAAATAGGAATAATACTTCCAGTAGTTGAAACTCATTGCAGATATAGGATACCAGCTGAGTATGATGATTTGCTTACTATCAGGACACAAGTAAAGGAACTGGGAGTAGTAAGGCTCAGCTTTCAATATCAGGTTATAAGGGACCTTGACAATACTTTACTGGCAGAAGGTGAAACAGTACACGCCTTTACTGATAAAACAAAAAAGCCTATAAACATGAAGAAAAAAAACAGTGAGCTATATGACTTGCTGATGAAGGTTGCAAATAAAGATAAAGAATAAGTAAATTATTATAAAAATATTTATTATACATAGTAAATTTTGGTATAAAACCATTTACACGTGTCAATAATTATAATAATAATATACTGGGAACTGATTCAATTTTGCATCCATAAAGGGTGCATTTTTTTCTTGCTAAACAGTTGATAAAGTTATTAAGAAGTGATATATTGAAAGTAGTTAATTGATTATATGATTTCATATTCATCTAATATTATTCCGCACAAGGAATGCGAGAGGAGAAGTTAACAAAATGAAGGATATCAGAAATGAAAAACTTGCAGCAGTGCTGTTAAACCACTCTCTAAAGGTAAAAGCAGGGGAGAATCTTGTTATAAGAAGTAGCTACAACGGAAAGCCCTTGGCAGATGAGGTATACAAGCAAGCTATTAAATTAGGCTTGAATGTCTTTACTCAAATAACATTAAGCGAGCAGTCAAAATTCTTCATGGAGAATGGAACACAAGAGCAGTTTGAAAACATGAATAAGTTTCTTAAGCCTGTATATGAGCAAGCAGATGCTTTTGTAGTAATTGAAGCTCCTGACAATGTTAAGAATCTTTCTAAGGTTGATCCTGATAAGAATATGCAATATAGCAAGATTGCAAGTTTTGCATCAAAAATGATTATGGAAAAAAGATGGGTAATGACAAACTTCCCAACACATTCCTTTGCACAGGAAGCTGATATGTCACTTGAAGAATACGAAGATATGCTGTTTGATGCTACTTTGGTAGACTATCAGAAGATGGATAGAGATATGGACAAAGTTATCAATATCTTTGACAAAGCTGAAACAGTTAGAATAGTTGGTAAAGATACTGACTTAACCTTCAGTATTAAAGATAGAAAAGGCATCAAATGTAGTGGTAGCAATAATATACCAGATGGTGAGGTATTCTATGCACCAATAACAAACTCAGCAAATGGACATGTATACTATGAATTCCCTGCTATTAGATATGGGGTTCAGGTTGATGGAATAAGACTTGAGTTTAAGGATGGTAAGATAGTAAAGGCTACAGCCGACAAGAATGAGGAATTCCTAAACAAGATACTTGACTCAGATGAAGGTGCAAGATTTATAGGTGAGTTTGGTATTGGATTTAATTATGGTATACAAAAATTTATTAAGAATATATTATTTGATGAAAAGATAGGTGGCACGATACACTTAGCTGCAGGAAACGCTTATGAGGAATCAGGCGGAGACAACGTATCCGTCGTACATTGGGATATGATTAAGGAGCTAAGAGTTGACGGTGCAATTTATGCAGATGGCAAGTTAGTCCAAAAAATGGATCCTTCATATACGAATAATCTGTGAAAAAGTATAAGGTTAAGCGAAAGCTTAACCTTATACTTTTTTTGCATTATTTAGGGCAAAATAAAAATAATAAACTTTAAAAACTAAGGAGTGATTTATTTGGATAGGGATAATATTACTGATATACTAATAGGTGATAATGAACAGAGAGAGCAAAGAATACATGAACTTCTTAGAGCAAGGAAATCACTAAATATTAATGCTGAGATGAATAAGGTTTCTACCTTAGGAGGGCGCATGTCAGATAGACTTGCAAAGTTTGCAGGCAGTTGGTCTTTTCTCCTTTTTTGGAGTTGTTATTTTTATATGGGCAATAGTTAACACTACCTTAGTGTTGGCAAGACCCTTTGATCCATATCCTTTTGTTTTTTTAAATCTTATACTAGCCTGTGTAGCATCACTGCAAGCACCAGTAATTATGATGAGCCAAAACAGGGAATCTCAAAAGGATAGATTAAGAGCAGAAAATGATTATCTGGTTAATTCAAAGTCAGAAATAATACTGGAAGATATGCATATGAAGGTTGATGTGCTATTAGATGAACAGAATAGGTTGAAAAAACAGCTCAATGATATTATGATTAGTATGAAGAATGACAGTCTAAGGAGCGAAATAGATGGAAAAATTGATACCAGTAGAGAAGAACAAAGAATACACGATAGAGATAACAGGACTAACTAGCGAAGCAATGGGTGTTGGTAGGATTGAAGGCTTCACTGTATTTGTGGAAGGTGCTTTGCCAGAGGAAACAGTGGTCGTTAAGATAGTAAAAATTCAAAAGTCCTTTGCCTTTGGGAAGCTTTTAAGTATAGACAGACAGTCAGAAAGCAGGGTAACACCGGTATGTGGCTTGATGAAACGCTGTGGAGGCTGTCAGCTACAGCATCTTGATTATAAGGCACAGCTTACAAATAAAACACAGATGGTCAAGGATGTTATGGAAAGAATAGGTGGCTTTAAGGATATTACAGTCCATGATACTATTGGTATGGAAGAGCCCTGGAGATACCGCAACAAAGCGCAGTTCCCCGTGGGCTTTTCTGATGATGTAGTAATAGGCTTTTATGCCAACCGTACCCATGATATTATTGACACTGACAAATGTGTTATACAAGATGAGATAAATGATAAAATCATTGAGATTTTCAAGGAATACATAAAGAAATTTAAGGTTTCTGTTTACAATGAAGAAGCTCATAAGGGAATTGTAAGGCATATTGTAACTCGCAAGGGCTTTAAGACCGGTGAAGTTATGATTTGCATAGTGGCAAATGGTGAAGAGTCTGCCTAATGTGGATTATTTAGTTGATATGTTGATAGATAGAGTACCAGAGATAAAGAGTATAGTTCTTAACGTGAATAAGAAGCAAACAAATGTGATACTGGGAGATCGGAATGTTGTATTATATGGGGAAGCGGCTATATACGACTATATAGGGCAATTTAAATTTAGAATATCGCCAAACTCCTTTTTTCAAGTAAACCCTGTGCAAACGGATGTGTTGTACAACAAGGCTTTGGAATATGCAGCTTTAAATGGTAGTGAAACGGTTTTTGATGCATACTGCGGTATAGGTACAATATCTTTATTTTTGAGCCAGAAGGCAAAGAAGGTTTATGGAGTAGAGATAGTACCTCAAGCCATAGACAATGCTAAGGAAAACGCTGTGCTTAACAGTGTGGACAATGTGGATTTTATATTGGGAGAATCGGAAAAAGTAATACCTGAGCTGTATCATAAAGGCATCAAAGCAGATGTAATAGTGGTAGACCCACCTAGAAAGGGCTGTGGGGAGGAGCTATTGGATGTAATCGCTGAGATGCAGTGTCCGCGGGTGGTGTATGTGTCTTGTAACCCTGCTACTTTGGCAAGGGATTTGAAGTATTTGGCAGGAAAGGGGTATGTGGTAGGGGAGGTACAGCCTGTGGATATGTTTCCGCATACTGGACATGTGGAAGCGATAATTCTGATGACGTATTGTGGTTCGGACAAGAAAAAATAAGGTTTGACCACAACATGTTGTGGTTTTGAGCCGATTTAGGGGTCGAAAAACAGCGAAAAAATGACGTTTTTTGACCCCGATAAAAGGGCAAAAATATAGATGACATAGGGTGAAATCGAAAAAAACGATGGTTTTACATTAGTTTTGATAGCACAATTGAATATTAAAGTTGATGAAGATAAGTACTGTAGGGCATTAACAGAAGTGAAGGAAGCATTTTCATTAGAACGGGTAAAAGCACCTTATTTAGTTAAATTAGTACTTACTTATTACCTTACTTTATTAATAAAAAAGGATATAGCAAGCACGGTTAGTGAAATGGCAAATATAGGAGTTGACTGTCTAGTCTTTAAAAATGTATTTGATATTTCTGACTATGAATATAAGGAAAACCTTTTAATGTTATCAAGAAAATATCTCGCAGATTATGATATTGAGCTAAATAGAACTTTAAGAGAACAAATGGATGGTAAGATAAGAGCATACTCAGATTACTTTAATAGAGAAAAGTACTTCCCAAAACTACGCAGCAATTTTGGAACTTGTGATATTCGGTTTATAAGTAAATCATTTGCAGGATTATTATTAACATTGGTTGAAACTGGAAATTATAATATTGAAGAGATTGTCCGATGGTTAGAGCATACTTTGGCTAAATTATAGTAGAGGCGTGGATTAAATAAACTTAGCTGAGTAATAATCAAGCTTAATCAAATGTTTTATTAGGCTACTGTAATGAGATTATTATGTTAACAGAATTAAGATTCTTATGAGATAAAATTTGCGAATTTTAAGGAGTATTTATGGAAAACAAGTTTTGTGCTTTGTGTAAAAATAATAACGAGTTAAAGTTAAGTCATGTAATGCCAAAATTCTTATTTAAATCACTTAAGAAAAGTGCAGTTACAGGGCATATGAGGATGGCAAATGAGGCCAACAAGCGTGTACAAGATGGGCTTAAAATACCCTTGTTATGTGATGCTTGCGAGGGGAAATTTAGTGAATTAGAGAAAAAATTTTCTGACAATATTTATAGACCTATTTTAAAAGATGAAGAAAACTTTTCATTTGAGTATAAAGGTGATTGGTTAAAAAAATTTCTAATTTCAGTAGCATGGAGACATTTATTGGTGAGTCAAATAGAAGGTAATTTTGGCGGGTTTGAACCACATGAAATGGAGTTAGTAAATGAGAAAATTGAAGACTGGAGACAATACTTAAACAATGAAAAAATGGGCTGCAATGATACTGTAAGGCTTTTCCCATTAACAAAAAAATATCGTGACAGTGGAATATATCTGGATGAAGTCTTTCCAAATTATCACATTAGATCCATTGATTTGGCACATGACATAACTGGGAAAGGAGATCTATATAGAAATCAATAAATAAATTACAGTCCAGGTATTACCACTAAAAAATGAGTGCACTACATGGTATTATGTTAACTAAGAAACTCATTAGAAGGTGGTATTTACAATGAACAATCTAGCGCAGTTTTTAGATAAATATAATCAAGATACTCAAATACAGACAGTAAAGGCAGCAATAAAACAAAACAAGAATAAGCGTATGCATATAAGATATCTTGTTATCATAAATCACCTATATGGACTCCAAAATGTAGAGATAGCCATGAATTTGGGACTATGTACTCACACAGTAGGTACTTACATTCGGAAGTATAAAGAGGGTGGTCTTGAAAATTTAGTTCCAACTCCAAACCCCGGAGCTCCACGCAGGCTTTCTGATGAGCAGGAAAGCAGCTTGTTGAAGTTATCACAACTAAAACACCAGATGAAGTTGGCTATCCAAATAAAAAGAATTGGACTGTCAATATCATTAAGCATTGGGTATTGGATAACTTTGGAGTAGAATACAGCTATACCGGTATGGTAGATGTAATTCATCGGCTAAAACTTAGTTATACCAGACCGACCTATACCTTGGCTAAAGCAGACCCGCACAAGCAAGAAGAGTTTAAACAAAAGTTTGAGCTTTTAAAAAAACCTTCTTGACGGAAAAATTGACCATCTTCTTTTTGAAGATGAATCGATGATTCGTGATTACCAGGCTATCCAAAAAACCTGGTTTCTAAAAGGTAAGCAGCGAATCATCCCCACATACGGCAAGCATGAGGGAGTAAAGCTTATGGGGGTACTTAATTATGAAACAGGGCATGTTTACTGTATTGAGGAAAAGAAATATGATGCTGAAGTCTTTCACAGGTTCCTCAAAAATGTGCTGTTACTATACTCCACAGGCAAAATTGTAATGATTTTGGATAATGCAAAGGTTCATCATGCTAAACTGCTTGAGCCATTTTTACAGGAGAATAAAGACAGGCTACAGCTTGTTTTCTTACCTCCCTATAGCCCGAAACTTAATATGATTGAAGGACTATGGGGATGGTTGAAATCAGATGTAATTAATAATGTCTTCTACTCTTCTGTAAAACAAATTCGTGAAGCTGTAAGGGGGTTCATTAATTCAATTAACAATGTTCCGGAGCAGGTCATAAACAGGTTATGCCTGCGAATGTAAAATATTTATTGGGTTATATATAGCAATAGTTTATTTAAAAATGCAGTATCTATTAGGTATAGTTGAGTTCATTCAACTAGAAAATCCAATGGATACAGGTTTTGAAGTGTCTAGTAAAAGTGGAAAATTATTCGGAAAATATAAAGAAATGCCACCGATAATACCGGACATGATGCTTAGAAACTACAAATCAATAATGAAAGCTACTAATAGTGTGTCTCCAGAGCAACTGGCTATAATGTGTAGTGACTCTGAAAAGAATTGGAACAAGTTTGAAATGTCAGAAACATGGAAGGCACTTCGTGAGAGTGGAGTCACGAAGGAAATGATACTCGAGCATATTCAGAAGTATAGTAAAAATAATAATTGAATTTATAGTGGAAGTATTGATTTAAATGTAGCGATGAACGATTAATAAATTGAGCTAATTTTATCAGAACGGATTGATTTTCCAATGATTATTCAGAATATAATAAAAAACAAAGTCTTTAGACGATGGCGCTTAGGGAGTTTGTTTTTTTATACCCAAAAACCGAAAGAGAGGAAAAAAGATGTCAAAGTATTTTATGAATGATTCAGAACTTCAGGAGCTGGAGCAGTTGATGATGTTAGTTCCAAATTTCTCACCAAGGTGCATAAGGGACTAAAGGTAACGATACAGTTTCACTCAGGAATCATGATGACAGAGGAAGTGGATTATTACGAGGATTAAAGATAAGAGATAGAATAATGAGACATCATACTAACCGTGACTGTTAATGCAGCTGCGGTTTTTTGTTTACCGATAGAATGAGTAACACAAATTATTGAAGACTGTCAAACTATAACATAAAGGAATGGTGAATATAATATGACTACAAATGAGTTGTATGAATTAATGGAAGATGGCAACCTTGGATATGCTTGTGTTTATAAACAAGGAGACCAATGGATGCATACTGATTACATGTTTAAAATGACAGCTGATAACATTGCAAACTTTATTGGTAAGAATGCATATTCAGCTGACAAGATCATTATGACCGATATTTGTGACAGCTTAATTTGCGAATCAGTTTATGGTGGATTTATTATGAGTTGTCCAGATCATAATCTATGTAGAGAAATCATCCGCCATTTAGCACCTATACAAATGGGGGAAGAGGAAGCGAAGGATTTCCCCGTGGCGACAAGAGAAGAGATGCAAGCACTTTGGGATGCTGAAGAGGCAGCTGTTATGCAGGCTGAAATTAGGATGTTGTAAATGAAAAATTTCCAAATATTTGTCGAATCTGATTGTGAAAATCTTTTCATAGGAGTAAAATTGAAATAGCAATGATTTCAGCGTTTACACAAACTTCGAATTAATCAGATTGAAATTTTTAATATACAATATAACTATCTGAATTTTAAAGCATATTCAAAAATCTTTACGATAGATAATCAAAGGGAAGTTTATGGGACACTAATTGTTATATAATAAAATTGGAATAACAGAATTTGTTCTCAATGTGAATCTAAACGAATGTTAATATGTTAAATTGTTGTAATTTTAGTCAATTGATGAAACACATCATAATTTTTTTAAGGGGGCAAGGGTTAGTATGAACTCTCATCATTATTCAGATAAAATCAGTGTTTTAAATCTATCAACAAGATCATATAATGCGCTGATGAGAGAAGGAATATGTAGCATTAACGACCTCCTAAGCCATTCAAAAGATGACATCAATAAAATTCGAAATTTAGGTGTAAAGAGCATCGAAGAAATCGTAAATGTTATAGATGAATTAAATACCTACAGATTAGAAATTTATTCAGATGTTAAAGAAAACGAAAAAAGACCCTTAAAGACCTTCGTTAGAAATGATGGACTGAAATATTTTGACGTGGAAATTGAAGAGCTTTCATTAAGTGTTCGGGCATATAATTGTTTGAAATCCGATGGAGTAAATTATTATTCACAGCTTATAAACAAATTAGCAGAAGAGCTTATAGCTATTCCTAATATGGGTCAAAAGTCCCTTGTAGAGATAGAAGACAAACGTACAAACTTTGAACCTCAACTGTACATGGATGAAAATCCTACAGTATGTCCAACGCTCGAAGATGCTAGATTTAGATTGTTTTCAGCAATTAGTGAAAGAATAAGTATGAAACCTAAAGAATTCTTTGAATCATTTGAAAAAATATACTTGAGGTATGTATCAGAAAATGATGCCCTAAGCAATATTGATATTTTGTTAGATAAGAACTTTATAAGATGTATATATGAAGACAATAGGATTAAGTCTGGAATTAATTTATACATACTTCATTCAATAAAGGAAAGCCAATATGGATGCAATGAAGACCATTTGTTAAGTAGGATGCCTGATTACTTAAGGTTTTCAGAGATTCTAAATGAATCTTTAAACGATCTTATAAACAGTAATAGTATTGACTTAGTATATGATGACAGATTTATAGCAGTATATGATAGATTTATTGAAGAGGCTCAGATTTATCTAAATGATAAAGAATATGATATCGTCGTTCAAAGAACTCTAGGCAAAACATTGGAGGAAGTAGGACAAACAAAACAAGTTACAAGAGAAAGAATACGTCAGATTGAATCTAAAGCGATTAAAAAGCTCAATAAAGTTGGTGCTAAATTCAAAGAGGATATATATTCAGATATTTTCACCAGATATGTTATATCTAAAGATGACTTTAAGATTGCATTTAGTGATGAATGTTCTTATAACTATTTAGTAATTAGGTATGGTGGTACTTCTGAAAATGACAAACTTGCAAAACTGCCATTAGAAAATATTTTGCAAGATAGAGATATTCCAATGTTCCTCAAAAGAGCTTGTGAAAAAGTGATTTATAAAAAATATGTTAAAATTGGGAATGATTATTTGCCATGTACTCGTTCAAGCATTGCGAACTATGTGTTAAAGACTCACGGATTAAAAGATTTGACGTTTGAAGAATTTAGTGAAATTTATTTCTCCATACTGAAAGATATAAATAAATCTGATGATTCTAGACTATCATTAATGGATCGCGGATATGAAAATAAATTAGCATTAAGTAACAATGTATTATGGAAGTACCGCAAAAAAATTAGATATTACAATATAGATTCTTATGACTTTACAGATTTATTGAACACAATAAACCTAAATCAATATGAGAACATTGAATTATCATCACTTAAATTTTTTAGACTATACCCTGATCTTATGAGTGGATATGATATTCGGGATGAATATGAGCTTCATAACCTTTTGAAAAAAATATGTAGCTCCGATAGTTATCCCACGATTACCTTCAATCGTATGCCAAATATTGAATTTGGGAAGGCTGACAGAGATAATCAGGTCTTGGAATTATTAATAACTTTAGCGCCTATTTCAAATAGTGAGTTTGCCAGAGAATATGAAAAAGAATATGGAGTATCAGCAAATACAGTACTGGCAAACTATATGAAAAAATTTGATCCTTATTTTTATAATGGGATTTATAAAATTGATTTTCCAGCCTTGCCAAGCATAATTGCTAATAAACTAAAACTCACACTGACTGAAGATTTTTATATGCTTTCGGAAATAAAGGAGATATACAAAAGGGAATTACCACAATTAGATAAAGACTTACTCAATCCTTTTTCACTGAAAAGTATTGGATTTAAAGTCTACTCAAGTTATGCTATACGTGACAACTATAGCTCGGCAACAGAGTACTTTAACATGTTACTTACTAAAGATGATATTACCGATTTAGAGAAAGTACCCTCAAAGGTAAAAGAAATTATTGCTTATACTTCTCAACTCTACAAATTAAAGTCAGAGTATGAAATAATCGAATTTCTGCCAAATAAGTTTATTCATTTTAGAAAACTATTTGAGTTTGGCATTTCAAAAGAAATGCTAAGAGGGTATTGTAATGAAGTTCTCAATTTTGTGGGTGATGGAAAGTATTTCACGCTATGTTCTTTAAAAAACGAAGGATTTTCGCACGAATTAGATGATTTGGGTTTTGACAATTGGTTTTATACATCTCTGTTAATTGAAGATAAGTCTAATATTTCATATCATCGAGTTGGTGGTAACAAAGTAATGATTAGTGGGAAATTCAACATAAGATTTGAAGAGTTTTTAGAATATATTGTTTACAATCAAGAAACCTTTTCGATTGATATAAATGAATTGGCAGATGTTTTAAAACAACAATACAACTTAAATATAAGCCCATGGAAATTAATCCAGTTTCTAAAAGATAGCTCGATGTATTATGACTTAATTTCAGAAAAGATTTTTGCGGATTACGATACTTATTATGAGGTGGTATAACTATGAATTTGTTAGAAGAAGGTTTAGAGCAAAAAATTATAATTCCAAATGATACAAACAAGAGGTTAGTTATTGATAACCTTTCTAAGGATTATCCTGTATATAAAATTAGATTAGATAAATTGTATTATAACAATCAAAATGATCGAATTGCAACTTGGATGGCACAATATAAGATTGAGAATAATATTGATAAGATCGAAGTATCAGATCAAGAAAACTACAATAATATAATTCACGAATTTATCACTGAAAGCAATCGAGAAGCGATTAAAAAAACTCAAGTAAATATTAAGTTGGTTGGACAGCAGGAATCAGGTGTAGTTCTATCAGATGGGCGAATAATAGATGGAAATAGACGGTTTACTTGTCTTAGAAATATCGAAAAAGAATCAGGAAAAACACAGTATTTTGAAGCAGTAATCTTGGATCATAGTATCGAAAGTAATGCAAAACAAATCAAAATGTTAGAGTTAATGTTGCAGCACGGTGTTGATGAAAAAGTTGGATACAATCCTATTGATCGATTGGTAGGAATATATACTGATATTATAGATACTAAGTTATTATCAGTGAAGGAATATGCAGACAGTGTAAATATGAGTGAATCTGATATCCAATTAGAGGTTGAAAAGGCTAATTTAATGATTGAATTCTTAGAGTTCATTAATGCACCTAAACAGTTTCATATTGCAAGACACTTTAACATTGTTGATCCATTAAAAGAACTTCATTTGATGTTAAAAAAGGTTAAAAATGAAGAAAAGAAAGAAGATTTGAAAAATGTAGTATTCTCTCAATTTCTGATGCAACCTTTTGGAGATACAACTAGACATGCAAGAAAAATTAAAAAAATAGCTTCTAGCAACAGATTTATAAACGAGTTTCTGGAAGAACAGATGGAGATTGTTGAAAGGGTTTGTGAAGAACTTGAAAAACATCCTAAAGTATCAAATAAGGAAATTAATATTATCAGGGGAAACGAGAAGATTAAGAGTGATTTTTTACATTCGACCGAGAAGTTTGTAAACAAAGTTGATGGTGACACAACGCGAAACCAGCCAATAAAGCAAACTGAGAAAGCATTTGATTCTTTAGACTTAATTGATACAAAAATTATAAAAAAGTTAAACGAAGAACAAAAGAGTGAAATTCGCGAAAAGCTAGATATGATTGATCAAATGGTATTAACTATTAGGAGCGAATTAGATGTTTAGTGAATTAAAATTGCGTTCAACCTACTCAACTTATGAAAATGATATTAGTGCTGAATTCTATGTTCCAGTACTGAGTAAATGTGTTGAATACGATAGAGCCTCTGCGTATTTTTCTGCAAAATCTTTGGCGAATTATGCTAAAGGGCTTGAGGTTTTTGCTGAGAAGGGACATAAATTTAGACTTATTGTATCATCTGAACTGGATGAGAGCGATTTCAATGAGATTAGCCATGGATATCAATTAAGAGAACAAGTCAAAAAAGATATTCTTAGTAAGCTGAATGAGCAATTATCAAGAGAAGAAGAAGCTAATATATCCAACTTAGCTTATCTAATTTCCATTGGAATAATTGATATAAAAATGGCTTTTACTAAAAAAGGGATTTTTCATGATAAGTTCGGAATTATGAAAGATGATTCAGGGAATATTATATGTTTTAGGGGCTCAAATAACGAGACAGATGCTGCATTTCATGCAAATTACGAATCATTTGATATAACATGCAGTTGGTTAGCATCTCCTTTTGATTATTCTAAAATCACTAAAAGTATTGAAGCATTTAATAATTTGTGGGAAAACGAATCCAATGGAGTTTTTGTTTGTGATGTAGATGAAGTGGTTTATAAAAGAATATTAGAATTTAGTAAAGGGAAGATAATCTTTGAACCAATATTACTTGAAACAAATTGTTTGATAATAGATTATAGAAGTAATTATTTAGAGTTAATAGTAAAACTTGACCCTGCGCTTATATGGAATAATAAGATATATAAGTTAAAACTTAGAAAGTATATTGATTTAGAGTTAAGTAAAGAAGATAAAATTGTTTTCAAAAGACATTTGACGTATCCTATCTACAAAAAAATAATTAACATCTTAAAAGCTGATGCGCAAACTAGAGAATATGCCTTTTATATTACAAATAGACTTCAAAATCATATAAAAGATCGTGAACTTCACATCAAAGAAAGGGCAAATATTGGATTAGCAATTAAGCAAAATTCTCCGGAGTTATTTGATGAATTCGAACAATATAAAGCTGTAATTAATAATGAAATGGTCAGAAAACTTAGAGAAAAACAAGCTTGGGACTCATTTTATATGTGTATTATGAGAAAATCGGCAAACTTTTCTGTACCAGGATCAGGTAAAACATCATCAGTATTAGGGGTTTATGCTTATTTAAGCCACAAGAAATTAGTTGATAAAATTATTGTTATTGGCCCAAAAACTCTTTTGGATCATGGATAGATGAATTCGGCTATTGTTTCTCAGATAAGAGAATTTTAAAGCTGTTTAATGTTCAAGAGTATAAGTTCCTAGAACAAAAAAAGAATGCACTACTATATGATACAAAATTGCAGAATTTATTTCTCTTTAACTATGAAAGTTTAAGTTCAATAATGAGCGAAGTCAAACAACTCATTGATAAGAAAACATTATTAGTATTTGATGAAGTTCACAAAGTTAAAGCTATAGACGGGATTAGAGCTACAAATGCTTTAGAAATATCAAAAATGGCGTATTATACTATTGCAATGACTGGTACACCGATACCTAATTCTTATGCTGATATAAAGAATTTATTAACAATGCTGTATCATGAGGAATATGATGAATATTTTGGCTTTTCTGAAGTGCAATTACAGAGCCCGACGGATGAGGATATTGTAAATATCAATAATCGGATTCAACCTTTTTTCTGTCGTACAACTAAGAGGCAATTAAATGTACCAGATGCGAATGATGACATTATAATTACTACTTTAGCTAGCGAATGCGAAAGTAAAATATTTCAAATTTTGCTATTGAAGTATGCAAAAAATAAATTAGTGCTTATTATCAGATTGTTGCAATTGGAATCTAATCCTCGAATGTTATTGAATTCAATAGATGCCAATGGGGAAGATTTTACAGATATTCTGGACACTTCTGGAGAACTTGAAGATATAGATTTTAAAGATTATTCATCAGAATTGGTATCTCTTATTAATTCGGTGGAGAGAACCCAGAAATTTGATGCATGTATTCAGCAAACTTTAAATTTGTGTTCAAAAGATGAATCAGTAATAATTTGGTGTATATTTATAGATTCTATAGTCAATCTGTCTAAAGAGCTTTTATCAAAAGGAATAAGGGTAGGATGTATTTATGGTTCTATAGAATCAGATGAGAGAGATATAATATTAAAACTATTCAAAGAGAGAAAATTGGATGTGTTAATAACTAATCCACATACGCTTGCAGAATCGGTATCTTTGCATCATTCTTGTCATAATGCTATTTATTACGAATATAGTTACAATCTAGTCCATCTATTGCAATCAAAAGATAGAATTCATAGATTGGGATTGCCTGAAGATCAATATACTCAATACTACTATTTGCAGAATAATTTTGTAACTAGAGATAGTGAAGTGTACTCTTTAGATAAAAGAATTTATGATCGATTGCATGAGAAAGAGAAAACAATGCTAGAGGCAATTGAGAATAATAAGTTGGAGCAATTAACTTCAGTAGAAGATGATATTGAGTTGATATTCAAAGACTTGAAGTTTTGAAATTCGTACATTGATTTGAGTAAAAGGCTTAAATGCAAGCCTTATGAAAATAGGGAGTGTCAGAAATTTTGTTATAAGAAAATATAAAAGAGTAGTTTGGGGAGATGATGTATATGGGAAATTATGTGAAGTCGAAAAAGGATATGAAATTTCAGAGTCAGGATGCATTAAAAACAGTACAGAGTGTAATTGATGATGCTGATAAGGTGTTAGAAGACAAATCCAGAAGATTAAAAGATTCACCAATTGGGGAAGCGGTTGCCGGAGCAGTCGGTGTTGGTGTTGGTGCAGGTATAGGATTTGCAGGACTATACTTAGGAGGATCTGTTGTTGGATTGAGTGCAGCAGGAATTACGAGTGGTCTGGCTGCAGCAGGTGCTTTAATTGGTGGTGGAATGGCTGCTGGTATTGCAGTATTAGCTGCTCCAGCTGTAGTTTTAGGTGGCTCTGGAATGGCGATTGCATCCCATATTAAGAATAAAAAATTGCAAGAAGCAAAATCGTTAATATATAAAAATGCTATCGCTAAACAAACTGCAATTGTTAAGGCATTAAAAGAAGAATCAGACGCTGACAAGGATCGAATTGACTATTTCTCTGGCTTGAATGTTCTCTTGCAATCAGCTATAAAAGATTTACAGCATGATCTTGGTATTTAATAAAACGGGGGAATCTAAGTGAGTAAATTCAAATACTCTGATGAAGAAATGAAATTGAATAAAATACTAAAAATGAATCAAGAAATTTCTGCTTCATTGCTGAGTAATTCAGAGTTATCTTCAACTAGGAGCGAAGGCGATGAGAATATAGTTGCTTCTTTAGAATTGTTACGTTCGCTAGGAAAAGGTGATTCAGTTGACAAGTTATCGTTGGAGATGGATGCTGACACCAAAGATAGAATACTAGAACACCGACCTTTGATTGAAAATTGGAATGAGATTGTAAAACAAGGAAATGAATACATCTCAATGCCAGTAACACTTGAAGATATTATGACTAAAAGTGAGATTGAGGAAGCATTCCTTGAATTAAATGAAATCAATCATGAGTTTTCTAGAAATACAAGTATTGTTAATAAGACTGATTTATCATTTATTGCAATTGCAATAGCACTTCAAGTTGCAAAAAGTTTGATATTTCCTTATGTGGCAGACAAATTTCATTATGGGGAAAGCTTTGATAAATCTCAAAGATTGGAACATGATGACAAATCAATTGAACAAGCACAAAGAAAATCGAATGACGATTTTTGTGATAAAAACTTAAAGAAACATAAAGTTGGTCATTGGATCAATATTCTATATCAAACACCTGCGTATGACATAACGAAGGGTTCTAAAGACTTGGGTATAAATATGGGTGGCGCATACCATAGAATGTACACTCTTGGACATGACCCAATTCTGGGTTGGATTTTCGGAACAATGAATATTTTGACAGATGTTATTACTCTTAATAATTTTCAGTCTTTTAGGGTAAATAGAAATCCCATGAAAATTACAGAAGAGATTGTTCCGATTGACGTGTTGTTTAAAGAAAGTTATGAATGGATAAATGATGATTTTTTAAATTTGCCAGCAGCAATTTTTGCACAAGCTCAACATTTTAAGTCGGACGAGTATTCTAAGATTGGATTGCCAGTTCCTATTCTGTCAAGCATTAATGAGGAATTCGCTAGCAAACTTTACAAGAGCAATTATGATACATTGTGCTTTGCGAGAGATATGAAAATTATTGGAGTTTCGTTTGTAGTTTCTAAAATTTTTGATATCATTATTTCACTTGTGCATGGTCTTTTTCGTAAAGAGGATGAATCAAAAGATATGTTTGAGGTCAGAACAAGAAAAATTCTATTGATTTCAAATTCAATTGCGTCTTCAAGCACAATTATTAATGCAAGTATAACTTCAAATCCTAAAAATCTTGATGTGGGGAGTTTGCTAAATACTGTTGGGCATCTCTTTACAGATATTAGCTTTATCTTAAAGGTAAAACAAGAGTTTGTTGAAAATGAGATATCTAATAGATTACAGAAGGAAATTGGGGAGATTGATCGTATTTACGAAAATATCTGATGATAACAAGTATATACTTCAAGTTTGGACTTAAAATAAGTAGAAGTTTGGTATAAAATGCACACCACGTCGATTAGTCTAATAAATAACTTACAATATTCGTAGTAAAGGTCAAGAAAGGAAAACTGTTTACAATGAATAAAATTGAAAGTATTTGGAATACCAGTTGTATCGTATTGGATACGTGTACTCTGGACCATATTGCTAGGTGCGAATTTGAATATGCTAAAACCATTATGGATATTCTATTGTTTTGTGCTGACCGCGTTTATATACCGCAACATGTTAATAAAGAAATGAAACCGTTTTTTGAGAAAAACATGGTACATAGTTATGTAGATGAACACATAAAAAACTTGGAATCAAAAGTAGAATCTATTTATAAGTTTGATATTAAAGACAATATTAAAAAAAATAAAATAATAGGCTGTGTTCAGAAGACAATAAATTTGTTAAAAAAGTATTCATTTGGTCTATATGCAAGTGAGCTGGAAAAATTGAGTAAGTGCTATTGTGCTCAGAGTTCAATCGTGTTTCCAGATCTAAGCGGGTGCATATCAAGAGCAGAAGCAGAGATAGATACCATTAATCAGAATACAACTGTCAAAAGATTTTTTCAGATGATAATGAAGAATACCTTTGTTGGTTTATCGGATGACGAAAAAGGCAATTTGGAAGTTGAATATAAAGAAAGATTATTGAAAGGCTTGCCTCCGGGGAATGGTGATAGTAGCAAAGGCGAGAACTCAAATGGAGATTTGATAATTTGGAAAGAAATATTGAAGAGCATTAAATATTCAGGAATGAAGAATTTCTTATTTATCACGGAGGATAAGAAAAAGGAAAGCAATTGGTATGATAAAGGCGGCTTGAATATACATCCTGCATTAAGAAATGAAGTTATTGAGGTAGCAAAATATGATGCTGTTAGTATAATCGATTTGTATCAGTACATTCAGGCTAGTAAGCCATTTGTGAATGTAGATGTTGATGAAATTTGTAAATACTTAATTGAACATAATTATATTGTATCAGATGAGATTGAAAGGTATTTCAATAACGCTGGGGAAGAATTACTTATAGAAAAGATAAGCGAAGTAATTCGCAATCAACATGATGGTGATTGGGCAATTCCATATAGTTATGATATTGAAATACAAGCTTTAATTTATGAGGTTGATGAAATCAATGAAATTGTCAATGTGACCTTTGATTTTCAAATTGAGGGTAATGCAGACGCATGTTATCATTGCGGAGGAGAAGATAACATGTTTGATGCTGAAATGTATGTAAATGGTTCTGCGAGTGCTGAAATACCTATTAAAACTGGTATATATACAAATAACATGATACTAGATTATGAAAAAATAGACATGTCAGTTGATGATGAAATATGTGTTGATGTTCCAGATCCATTAGGGCGTGATGAAGATATTGAAGAGGATATTGAAGGGGATTACGGAGAGAACTACTAAGAAGATTATGATGATGTTGAATTAGATGAAGAACCATGGGAATATTTTGACGAAGAGGATATGTAAAATAATAAGGGGTTGCAAATGAAATTTTCGTGAAAAATACCCCTCCGTCAAGGAACCAGTGGGTCTTCACGACATCATTTTTGTCTACTCAAGGCATGTGGAGACCTTAATTCTGTTGCAACGAAAAACAGTTAGAAACTGATTTTATACAGAAGCAATTAGTAATTAAGGATATGAGAGTAGAGTAGATACTTTCATGTCCTTTTTTAGTACAATCAAGTTTGAAACCTTATTTTGTATAGCACACGGTGAAGTACCTATGAAGATAATCTGCTACATTCCAGCGAAACTACCTGAACTAAGAAAATTAAGAGTAGCCGCTTATTGTCGGGTTAGTACCTCAGGGCCGGCACAGATGGGAAGCCTTGAATTACAAATTAGTACATATAGACATATGATCGAGAGCCGGCCTGACTGGATTTTTGCAGGTGTTTTTTATGATATCGGGAGTGGATTGAAACAAACCGGAAGAAAAGGATTGGATGTATTATTAAGAAATGCAGCAAGAGGTAAAATTGATTATATCGTCACCAAATCAATCAGCAGAGTGTCGAGAGATACACTGGCGTTACTTAAAATCATTAGAAACTTAAGAGAGCGAGGAATTAATATGCATTTTGAAAATGAAAATCTGGATTCAATCCGGCTGGATAAAGAGTTTGAGATTACCCTTCGGAGTATGCTTGCCCAGGATGAAAGCCGGAACACAAGCAGTTTAGGCCAGATCAAGACCTTTCTGGAAACCCAGGGAATAAAAACAGCAACTGGCAAAGAAACATGGGATACAAAAACAATCCAGAAGATGTTAAAGAATGAGAAGTATAAAGGCGATACAATGCTACAAAAAAACTACACAGAGGATTTTATGACTGGCAAGAAAGTAGAAAATACAGGGCAGAAGACTAGATACTATATAAAGGACAGTCATCCGGCTATTGTTACCCCGGGAGTTTTTGATAAAGTTCAAGAGGAATTGGCAAAGCGCTCCAGATTAGTTAATAAAGAAGATGGTACGGCGGTAGCTGCTGGAAGTAAATATAACGGCAAATATCCACTTGGAAATTTGCTGATTTGTGGTGATTGCGGAGCTTCATTTCGAAGAAGAACTGAACGAGGCAAGGTTGTTTGGCGATGCGGGACAAGGATTGAAAAGGGGAAAGAGATATGTGCTAATTCGCCTACTTTGAATGATGAGTGGCTGAAAAAAGTACTTATCGAATCTGTAAGTGAGAATGATAGCCTTGACGAAAATGATAGTATTAAGAATAAGGTTGAAAAAGTATATGTTTTCAATAGTTATGTTCTGATTTGCTGCAAAAACGGATTACAGGTAAAAATGTATCTGGAATAAAAAAGGTAATTTTTAAAAATTAAAATAATTGATATAATGATTGTGAGAGAGAAAATTTATACTGATTAGTAGGGATGATTATGGAATTAAATTACGTTAAACTTTATGAACAATTCAGATTACTGGAAGAAGAGAATAAGCACCTAAAAAGTGAGATTATGCAGCTTAGAGCGATGCTAGCTGTAGAACAAACAGAAGCTTATTGCTCCGTAGATTTTAATTTAATCAAAGAAACTGTTCCAGAGCAAAACAGTAAATCCATTACACAGAACAGTTCCAGTAAAGATAAAATTGAGTTGTTTAAGTCTTTATTCAAAGGCAGAGAGGATGTTTGTGCTAAGAGATGGAAAAATAAACCCGGATATTCCCCTTATTGCTTAAACGATTTCAAGCCAGGTATCTGTAATAAACCAAAGATAAAGTGTATTGAATGCAACAATAGCAATTTTGCGCCTTTTGATGAAGAACAGATTAAGAATCATCTATTAGGTAAGTATGTTTTGGGTCTTTACCCTATGACAACAAATGACAACTGTTTTCTCCTTGCAATGGATTTCGATGAATCGACATGGAATAAGGATGTAAAAATTGTTTCGAAGGTTTGCAATGAAAATAATATTTCAGCATATGCCGAACGTTCTCGTTCAGGAAATGGATGTCATTTGTGGTTTTTCTTCGATAAGGAAATAAAGGCATCTCTAGCACGAAAATTTGGAACGGTTATACTGAATCTGGCAATGCAAGAATGTGGGGACATTAAGTTTGACTCATATGATCGCTTATTTCCTTGTCAGGATTTTCTGCAAAAAGACGGTTTTGGAAATTTAATTGCGCTTCCATTACAAAAAGAAGCAAGAGAACAGGGGAATTCAGTTTTTATAGATGAGAATTTACAAGAAATAGATGATCAATGGTGGTATTTATCACAAATACATAGAATCCAGGAAGAAGATGTTCTAAGAATTAGCAAAATGCAAACGTTGAAAGTTGTGAGTGGAGAGCAAAAAGCTTCAGATCATGAAAATAGGGTTATCAGCATCAGTCAAAGCGATTTTCCTGAAGTTGTGTTAATGAACAAGGGGAGAGGCATAACAATTTCAAAATCCGGTTTATCACCCAAGGCATTACTTTCTCTTAGAAAACTGGCATCATATGCTAATCCCGAGTTTTATGAAAAGCAGGCAATGAGACAGTCTACGTATGGTATACCACGTGTGACAGTTATTTATGATGAAGATGAGGAAGATATCGTTCTGCCCAGAGGCAGCGAAGCAGAACTGCTTCGTATCTTAGATGCAGCAAATATTAAGTACTCAGTAAGTGATAAAAGATATGAAGGCAAATCACTTCAAGTTGAATTCAGCGGACAGCTTTCGGATAGACAGGATGAAGCGTTTCATGCACTTAACCGATATAGCGAAGGTGTACTATCAGCAACAACTGGCTTTGTAAAAACGGTTATTGGAGCAAAGTTAATTGCCGAGAAGAATTGCCCGACATTAATTTTGGTTCATACCAAAGAATTGGCAATCCAGTGGAAGGAACGTTTGGAGCAATTTTTGCAAATTGATGAAGTTGTTGAAAAACGAAAAAAGAAGACATCAATAATTGGTCAACTTGGTGGTGGTAAAAATACGCTAAATGGAATCGTTGATATTGCAATTATGCAGTCTATGTTTGAACAGGATAAAAGCGTTAAGAAGATTATTAATCAGTACGGTCTTGTACTTGTGGATGAATGTCACCATATTTCTGCTACGAACTTTAGTAGAATTATAAGTGCTTCAGATGCCAAGTTCGTTTATGGACTTACGGCTACACCAATTCGTAAGGACGGGCATCATCCGATTATATTTATGTATTGTGGTCCGATTAGATACAAAGTTGATGCAAAGCAGGAAGCCAAGCGAAGAAACTTCGAGCATTATATAATACCGCGATTTACAAGTGCAAGAATGCCTGTGTTTAAAAAACAAGACGAATGGCATATTACAGAAGTATATAAGCATATTTGTGAAAGCAATTATAGAAATGAACTGATTGTCGCTGATGTTGTTGAGGCTATAAATGCTGGAAGAAATCCATTGGTTTTGACAGAAAGAACAAGTCATATAGAGCATTTAGTGGCGCTCATGGCGGAGAAGAATTTTGAAGTCATCGTTTTATCGGGAGACCTAAAAACGAGTGAGCGAAAAGAATCCCTTAGAAAGATTAAAGCTTTAAAGGATGAAGACCGGTTTGTAATTGTCGCAACTGGAAAGCTGATCGGTGAAGGCTTCGATGAAGCTAGATTGGATACACTTTTTATGGCAATGCCTATTGCGTGGAAAGGGACTATTGCACAGTACGCCGGAAGACTTCACAGAAATTTTGAGGGAAAAGAAGAAGTTTTGATTTATGACTATGTTGACGTTCATATACCGGTTCTAGAGAGAATGTATCATAAACGACTAACTGCTTACCGTTCAGTGGGATATAGTATAAAGAATGATAACTCTGAATTTGCTGCAGAAAGCGGTATTTATGATGAAGCAAATTATTTTGAGTACGTGATTCAGGACATTAAAGGGGCAGAGAAAAACATACTTATTTCAAGCCCATTCCTTCAGAGGAAAAAGGTTAATGAGATCAGAGAAATATTGATTGAAAAGTATAGAGCCGGTACGAGAATTACTCTATGTATTAAGATTCTTGAAGAATATTCGGATAAGCATAGACCGTATATTTCTGATTTTATAAATGAACTTGAGAGACAAGGTATTAATGTCATTCAGTTGTCAAATAACCACCTAAAATTTATGGTTATCGACAATACAATCGTTTGGTACGGAGGCATAGATGTTCTGGGTGGAAGCTATAATGACAATTCTTTAATTCGGATTCAAAATGAAGCATTAGCTAATGAGCTTATTGGTGCTATTGCGGAACAATCCTAGATATTTAGAAGACAAGTGAAATTTGAAAGGGTGAAGATATTGGAAATACAAAATCAAACGGTTGTAAAAGAAATAAAACAAATATTGATCGCAGCAAGAGAAAATGTGGCAAGGACTGTTAACAATGAGCTATTATTAGCCTACTGGAACATCGGTAGAATTATAATATATAGTGAACAGTCAGGTTCGGAGAAGGCTGAATATGGTAAACAACTATTAAAGTCATTATCAAAAGAACTGACAAGAGAGCTCGGTAAAGGTTTCTCAGTTTCTAATCTTCAGTATATGAGAAGGTTTTACCTTGAATATCAAAATCAACAGACACTGTCTGTTAAATTGAGCTGGTCTCATTATTGTGAACTATTAAATGTATCGGATAGCCAAGCCAGATCATTTTACCAGCAAGAATCCATTAATTCAAATTGGTCTGTACGTGAATTGAAAAGGCAGATAGATACATCTCTATTTGAACGACTTATACTTTCAGAAGGGAATACAAACAAAGAAAAGGTGCTATCGTTAGCAAAGCAAGGAATGAATTATGCAAAACCAAACGATATATTGAAAGATCCGTATGTATTTGAATTCTTAGGAATACCGGAAAACAAACCTATGCTTGAAAAAGATTTAGAAAAAGCTTTGATTGTAAAGATTGAGAAATTCTTACTTGAACTAGGTCGTGGATTTATGTTTGTCGGCTCTCAGCAGAGAATTACTTTGGGTAATACTCACTACTATGTGGACATGGTTTTTTATAACAAAATACTGAAGGCCTATGTGCTGATTGACCTGAAAATGGGGAGCCTTAAACCTGAGAATATTGGACAAATGAATATGTATGTCAATTATTATGCGAACGAAGTAAATGATGAAGGTGACGAAAAACCGATTGGCATCATTTTATGTGCAGACACATCGGAAATTGTTGCTGAATATGCACTAGGTGGACTTGAAAATCAAATTTTTGCATCGAAATATGTTTACTACATTCCAAATAAAGAAGAGCTAATTCAACAAGTTCAGGCAGTTATCAATGATATTGGGGATTGTAAATAGTATTATAGAAAAAAGCTAATTTTAGATTAATCAACCCTTCGCCAAGGCCCCAACAGGTCTTCGCGATATCATTATTGTCTACTCAAGGCACGTGCGAAGTTGTTGTAAAGCTGGAAAGAGTCAATTATACGAAATAGCAGTATTTAAGCTGGATAAGAGGACTTGCAGTTTTAAGATAAATGACGATAATTCATGGTAAAAAGTGATTAATAATGAAATAGAGGTGTGTATAGCGATAAGGATATAGTGTGAGTAAATATGTTCACACACACGAGGTATGATAGAGTTGAGCTTTCTTTCGGATGAGAGAAGGCTCTTTTATTAGAAAAAATGATGGATACAAAGTAAGCGCTTAATAAAAGAGTGCCTTACAAGCTACTCCTCAATATGGGATAATGCATCCAAATAAGATTTTAGACCTTTTAGAGTTTTTCGACTCTAACCCCAAAGTCTAAATTTCTAAAGGAGGTCATCCCAAATGGATCAAATTATGAACGCTAAAGCTGAATTCAAATTAAAGCAATGGACTAAAATCATCCAGTCTTGCCAAGCAAGCGGTATGACTGTTGTTGGCTGGTGCAGCCAAAACGAAGTAAATGTAAAATCATACTACTACTGGCTAAGGAAACTCCGTGTCATGGCATGCAATGCTGGAAAATTGTCGGTGCACAGAGATGAGCATCCAATTGTACCACTGACATTCACACAGACAAAGGTGTCCGAAAGTGCAGTCATCACAGTACATCTACCTTCTGTTTCCATCGATATACAAAACGGAGCATCTCAGGCAACCATAGAGGCGGTTCTGGCTGCCTTAAAAAATGTATGTTAGGTGATATATCTAAGGCAGAAGATATCTATGTTGTTTGTGGATACACAGATATGCGTAAGTCCATAGATGGTCTTGCCGCCATGATAAAACAATCCTTTGGCATGGATCCCTTTGCTTCAAGTCTTTTTCTGTTCTGCGGTAAAAGGAGGGATCGACTCAAGGCACTATACTGGGAGGGTGATGGTTTTCTCCTCTTGTATAAACGTCTGGAAAATGGAAACTTCAAATGGCCTCGAACTCCAGAGCAGGCAAGACACCTTTCAAAGCAAGAATTCAGGTGGCTTATGGAAGGACTTGCGATAGACCAGTCGAAGGCAATACGAGAAGCAAAACATGGTGATATTTACTGAATAAAAAGTGCTGTGAAGCATTCAATTTACTGCATTTTAGCTGGATTTTTTCTGTCAAAAATGGTATAATAGAACCATAAATTGATAGGAGAAAAACAGCTTTATGAATAACAAAGACGCCTATATAGCTCAGCTTGAAAATACAATAAAAAACCTTGAACGGCAAGTAAACAATCTTACCGAGATGGTCATTCTATTGCGTAAGCAAAAGTTTGGTAGTTCCAGCGAAAAGACTCCTAAGACTGATGACGGAGTTCAATTAAACATTTTTAATGAAGCCGAGCTGGAAGCATCTCCAGAGGCACAAGAGCCTGCCGCAAAGAGGGTTGATGGATACTACCGTAAAAACTCTAAAACAAAGCGTGAGGAGCTTCTTAAAGATCTTCCTGTTGAAGAAATTGAGTGTGATATTGCAGAGAATGAACGTATATGTCCCAACTGTAAAACAAACCTTGTTCTAGTTGGTAAGGAAGTCGTTCGGGAGGAACTAGAATATATACCAGCGCAACTAAAGATCATTCGGTATGTTCGCCTTGCTTATGGATGTTCCAAATGCAAGCAGAAAGGCACGCCATATATTGTAAAAGCATTAACTCCAACTTCACTGATGAACCATTCCCTTGCATCTCCCACAGCGGTAGCAAATGTTATGTATCAGAAATATGTAAATAGTATGCCACTCTACCGCCAGGAAAAGGAATGGGAGCAGATGGGACTCGCTTTAAGCCGTGCCACAATGGCCAACTGGATTATCCGGTGCTCACAGGACTGGCTATCTCCAGTAGTAGATATACTGAAAAAGGAACTGCTTAAACGTGATGTCATCCACTGTGATGAGACTCCAGTTCAGGTGCTGAAGGAACAAGGGAAGGCACCACAAACAAAATCCTACATGTGGTTATACCGTTCTGGTGTGGATGGTGAACCTTCCGTCGTTCTTTATGATTACCAACCTTCTAGAGGCGGCAAAAATGCAGCTGAATATCTGAAAGGCTTCCACGGATATCTACAGACGGATGGATATGCAGGATATGAAAAAGTGGAGGATATCACCAGATGCGGCTGTTGGGCACACCTGAGAAGGTATTTTGTGGAAGCCATCCCCGATAAGAAGGCAAAGGATGCACCACTTACAATTGCAGAAATCGGAAGAGATTACTGCAATCAGCTTTTCGAGATAGAAAAGGATATTGCCAACCTTTCATCTGATGAAAAAAAAGCTGAACGCCACAGGCTGGAAAAACCAGTCCTGGAGGCTTTTTGGAGTTGGCTTTATACTTTGACCCCTTTAAAGGGATCCCGATTGGGCAAGGCAGTCACTTACGCTCTTAATCAAAAACCATACATGGAGAATTATCTTCTTGATGGTAGATGCTCCATATCGAATAATATCGCTGAGAACAGTATAAGACCGTTTACTGTTGGTAGGAAAAACTGGCTGTTCAGTGACACCCCAAAGGGAGCAGATGCCAGTGCTGTAGTTTACAGCATTGTTGAAACAGCAAAGGCCAACAACCTAAACGTATATACATATCTGAATTATTTGCTCCTCTATATGCCGGATATGGACTACAGGAATTATCCAGAAGTCATGGAGGATATGATGCCATGGTCTGTACGGGTACAGCACGAATGTAGAAAGTGAATTTGTAAAGACACTCTGATATTAAGCGCTTACGATACAAATGTTATATTATGGAGTATTTTAGAAGGGATTGGATTGTGAAATGTAGAATATTTAAATTGTTATAAGATTTTTACATTTATATTATGTTTATACTGGACAAATCAGGAGGCCTCGACATTGAGCTTACTAATAGCAATAATGGGAAATTGAATTTCTATAGAAATATTTTTACAAACTCGCATTTGTTTTTGATAAAAGAATGCAGCTACTTTGTATAAAAACTCATCTTTAAGAGTATAGAGAGTGGGAGAATTTTATGGCAAAAAGCAATCAATTTATAGGTTAGGTGCCTGAGAAACCGCCGAAAAACTCATAGGAGAATGAGCGTCAGGTACGACAGATAGACAGTTATTGATTAACTTATTAGTAATAACTGTCCAACTGCGGAGCCTAGCACCTATTATGTCTATTAATAAGATTTTTGAAGATGCGGAGTTGCAGTAGATGATGCTGCTAATAGGATAAATATATTAAATTGTGAGGGCTATATGGCAAGTCTAATATATCAAGCTATATTAAATCAAAGCATTAATAATTTTATTAATGCTTTTGTTTCAGATAGTGATTCATTATTTAAGAGAGATAATTCATTATTACATCCTGGCGAGTACGGGAAGTATCGTGAGGAAATTTTCAAAGAGCTTTTACAAATCGTAATAAATAAAGATAAGTCTATTTCGGATGGCTTTATACTCACTTCTGATGATGACAGAAGTACACAATGTGATGTTATTATATATAATACAAATACGATACCCTTAATAGATGGAGGGATAGCAAAATTTTACCCTGTCGAAGAAGTAAATGGTGTTATTGAAATTAAATCTAAGTTATCACATGATGAATTAAAAAAAGCATTGAGAAAGCTTGCGAAAATTAAATTGTTAGGCAGAAAGCGACAGGGAATTCTAGAGAAAAAACGTATAATTTCTGGCGAAGCAGATGATATCGTCACATTTTTAGTATGCGAAAAACTTAATTTTAAAAAGAACCCTAATTTCGAGAAGATTTATGAAGGAATTCCAAGGAGATATTGGCATAATGGAATTTTGAGTGTTGAAGATGGCTATTGGGGATATTGCATGCAACATAACAAACTACCAGAAAGCATGAAAATGAGGATTAAACACGCCCAAATTGTACAAACAACCAATCAAGAAGCATGGGAATATCCCGTACATATAGAGGACGATAAAATATACTTTTGTGATTATATGTTTGCAAAGAACGATGCCGTTCAACCTTATCGCCATATTATGGAGTTTATAGTGTCATTGCAAAAAGCATTGCAATTTGTAAATGTTTATGCGTCGGATTCCATTAGTTATTTAGGATTTGAAATTGCTTATCAAGAAGAAGTTGAGGAGGTTGAGTATTTAATGAGAAGGGAAAAAGATACGGAGAATACGCAAATTCTTAATGAAGCACTACAAATGAACCATCGTATTAAGCCTTATAATATGAATGATATTGCAGACATTCAGGAAAAATTTAAAATGCTTGTGGCAGAGTATCTGGATTATTTTCATTATTGTTTAGAACAGGGAGATATCTTAGAACATTTTGACGAAAGTATGGAGTATTTTGATCCTTCTGCATGGATTGATGGGAAGCCTTCTACGAAAAATGGAAGTAATCTTATGTTAAAAACTTATAAAAGTATACGTGACGCAAGTGATTGTCTACATGAGTTGTCATCCACTAAAGAAAAAGAATGTAGAGATTTACTAGAAGCTATTCTGAAAATGGATGATGAAACAAAGATAAAGGTGCTAGGGAAAGCATATCCTTGGGATGAAACTGTACTTGAGGCTATTTTTGAAAATACCACAGAGATTGAATATCAATATAATATTGAAGATTCTTTAAAATTGTTTCTCAAGCATATTGAAATAGAATTTTCTGAGGCAGAACTGGATTAAGAATTGAAAGTGGAGAATGAGTGTCAGGAACGACAGATAGACAGTTATTGATTAACTTATTAGCAATAACTGTCTATCTGCGGAGCCTGGCACCTATTATGGTTTATTCTCCATATAATAGGTTGAAGAACAACTTTTTAGCTATAACGGTTAAGTAAATAATAAGTGCCAGGCACGACAGTTAGACAGTTATTTACACATGCAAGCTCTTCTGATAGTATAAGAATAAATGTACTATCAGGAGGGTTTTTTTATGGGTAGACCTTGGAGAGAAGAGTACAAATGGAGTAGTGACATATTTTACAGAAAAAACCTAAATGGATTTGTCAGTACTAATGTAATATTAGATATGCTAGATAAAGACAGAGAAGAGGCAATAAAGAAGTATAGAGAATCAATGCTAGAAAAGGTAGAAGCAGATTATGAGAATGTAAAAGTAATAGGGTATGAGGCATACCAGCTAATGTGTTCAAGCAATAAGAAAAGCATAGAAAGAAAAAGACTTGATGAGATTTTAATCAATACAGGGATAAACACAGAAGATTACGAATTAGTAAAAGAAGGCTCAAGAAAAAGGTCTTTGACTTCATATAAGGTAGAGTATGCAAGAGCGGCGATAGCTTTGAAGTATACAAATAAAGAGGTAGGAAATAACATAAAAACAACATAACGTGCGATAAAAGAATTGATAGCCAAGTATGGCAGATGAATAACTGTCTATCTGTCATGCCTGGGAAAGCGCAGATAAACTAAATTTCATAAATAAATATGCAAACCTGATAATAATTATACAATATATTCAATTACCGTGTTATACCTCTTTAATTTTAATATAATACTTAATTTATTATACAATATATGGTATAATAAATATATGTAAAGCATTGAAATTACGGGGGTTTAAGGATATGTTAGGAAGAAAAAATGGACAAATTGATATATTCAATCACATGATATTTGAACAACTAGTACCTAAGGATCATTTACTTGTTAAGATAGATTCAATTATAGACTTCTCATTTGTTTATGACATAGTAAAAGATAAATACAGCGATATAGGCAGAACATCCGAAGACCCAGTAATGATGTTAAAGATATGTTTATTGCAATACCTATACACTCTATCAGATAAAAAAGTAGTAAATAGAATTCAAACAGATATTGCATTCCGTTGGTTCTTGGGATTATCCCTGGATGACAAGGTGCCTGACGATACAACCGTTTGCGCCTTTAGAGTAAACAGAATAGGAGAAGAATGCTTTGATGAATTTTTTAATGAAATAGTAAAAAAGTGTATTGAAATAAACATAGTTAAATCCAAGAGATACTTAATAGATACAACCGATGTAGCTGCAAATGTTAACTACCCATCAGACAAAAAGCTCATATGCAATGCATTTCGTAAAGTAATAAGAGAAATACATAAATTCAATGAATCTCTTGCAGAACAACAATTGATACAATTCGAAAATGAGATTGAAGAAGAATACAAGAAGGCTGATAAAGTAAGTGTAAAAAGATACCTGCAAATAGCACAGAAATATGCAGAATGCCTTTATCTAAAGACATATGATGAACTCCAATCAAATGAGAGCTACAAAGATGCTTTTTGCATACTATGTGACATAATAGACCAATATTCAAATGGGAAAAAAGATAAAATAGTAAGCGTTGTAGACCCTGAAGCCAGAATAGCTCACAAATCACCTGGAAATATAAAAAGAGGCTATAAAGACCATATCATAGTAGATGAAGACAGCGAGATAATCCTTGCATCAGTGCAAACCCCTTTCAACGTAGGTGATGAAAAAAAGCTTGTGGAGCTAATAAAGAAAACCGAAAAGAATCTTGGATTAAAACCAAAAGAAATCACAGCAGATAAGGTATATGGAACAATAGATAATAGAGCATATTTAAAGGATAATAAAATCATTTCCAACATAGCATTTTACGAAGAGTCCAGCAGGGAAGTGAAATTTTATGGAATAAAAGATTTTAAAATAACAGAAGACTTAAAGACGGTCACCTGTCCTAATGGAATAGCTACAGAAGAATATATTAATAGTATCGATAAATCTAATGGCAAAGAATATAAAGTATTCAAATTTGATAACAAGATATGCAAACAATGCCCATTACAAGAGCAGTGTATCTATAGAGATAAGAATGGAAAACGTCAAGGAGGAGGAAGAATAATAAAAGTTCCAGCCAGATATGATGCTGTTCTAAATGATATGAAACGAATTGAAACAAAGGAATTCAAAGAAGCCATCAATAAGCGTTTTAAAGTGGAAAGAAGATTTGCGACAATGGTGAGAAATCATGGATTGCGAAGATGTAGGTATCTTAGAACAGAGCGTGCAAAGATACATATCACTTTAGCAAATATGGCATGTAATATAGTCAGGGTAGTAAATCTACTATGCCAGCCTAGCGTTGCTATGTCCAAAAAATAAAGAGTTCTAAGAAAGGAACTCTTTAAAGTATTGGTATTACTCAAATGTGCGAAATAAATGCAAGTGTGTTACCATATTAAGGTAATCTTTGGATAATCTCTTGAATAATCATTCAAGACGACAAATAAACTGTGTTTTTTATGTGCATTTATCAGCGCTTTCCCTGGCACCTTTTTATGGGAAGAATTAAATAATTTAGATTTTAAACTGGTCGAATTCGACCAGTTTAAAAATGAATCAGGCTCCAATGCTTTTGTATTATCTCCTCAGAAATGGATTTCCGCTACAAATGCAATAGGTCTTATATCTAAATCTGGGCGTTATGGTGGCGGAACTTACAAGAAAGCCTATGGTGCCAGACACGACAGTTAGGCAGTTATTGACGCTTGAATGTCCTTCTGATAGTATGAGTGCATATGTACTATCAGAAGGGTTTTTTTTATGGGTTGACCATGGAGGGAAGAGCAGAAGGATGTGTGCCAGGTGCAAAGGTTATTAGGTTATTGAAGTAATATACTCCATGTGGTAAAATGAGGATATTAATTACCATATGGGGTGTTTTTTATGGCGAGAGCTTGGAGATCAGAATATAAAGCTGATAGAGGAACATTACATAACAATGGGGTATACAGTATATGGTTATGTACTTATGGATAACCACTATCATTTAGTAATATAGACTTTTGATAAGAAGCTTCAGGAGATAATGCATCAGATTAATAATAAATATAAAAGAGTTGGACATGTTTTTCAAGGAAGGTATAAGGCCATATTAGTACAAGACGAGAGATATATACTAAAACTGATAAGATATATACATAAGAATCTAGTTAGAGCAGGTATTTGTAGAAGCATGGAAGACTATAAATTGAGCAGTGATATTTATTATAGAAAGAATATAAAAAGCTTTATAAATATTGCTATTGCATTAGAAATGTTTGATAAAAATATAGAAAATGCAGTTACAGCCTATAAGGAATTTATGAAGGAAGAAGAAGAGACTGAATATAGTAAATTAGACACAATAGGTGAAGAAGCATACCCAATATAATAACCTGTGCACCTGGCACATACTTTACTGAAGAAATGCATCGCCAATAACAACAGGCTAAAGTCTTCGTGAAATAGTGTCCCTTGATAAAATTGAATGAAAAGAGGTCAAGACATGAAAAATTGCTCAAACACATGTAACAGTAATTATAGCCAAAACAAGAATCAGAAATTGAAGTTGATGCTCACACTCACACTCATGCTGTTCATTCTTGCTGGTTGTAGCTTAGGTAAGACCGACAAACAAGCATCCACTGAGGCAGTGAACACAGAGAACAACACATCCAGCGAAGCGAGAACAGAGTCTATCGTAGCAACGTCGGTACAGCTTCAAACGCCAAGATATATCACCATAGATGAAGTGGGTGTTTATAATCCCGAGATTATCACACCAAATCTCCTGGAGTCCTATAACCTTCCTGCTGCGTCTAAGAACAACGTGCCTTATTGGACTGGTCTAATTCTTGAAAACAAAATCAGCGTCAATTATAATAACCCCGTATGGAATAACTACACTGCCGGTCCAACCTGTTTTGCTGAAGAAGAGCTAAAGTATTTTCACGATAATGGTTTCAATGCCGCTAGAGTTCTATATAGCATGTCTTTCTTCTCAAACCCCGACGATATCTCCTCCGTCAATGTCTCTGAGCTTGAACAACTGGATGAATTGATTGCTTGGGGAATGAAAAACGACATTCACATTATGATATCCATCACCGGACTTCCAGGTAAGTGGAACACATCTTGGGAAGAAGAAGGTGTGCAAAGCAATTATGCAATTTTTGCTGACAAAGCCATGCAAGACACTTTTCATGCCTACTGGAAGATGCTTTCAAAGAGATATGCAGAGATACCTACAGACGTTCTAAGTTTTGAGATGCTGGCAGAGCCAGCCGTTGTAGACTACGATATCAATCTATACGCCAAGGTAATGGCGCCAATTGTTCATGACCTTTGGTTGGACAATGAAAATCGTATCATCATTGTAAATGATGTTGGTAAGCAGATACCAGTAGAACTCGCAAAGATTGGTTGTGATTTGTCATTACATACGCATATCTACACTGTGGATGAATCGCGATTGGAAGAATGGGGTGTAAAGTTTGATGCCTCTTGGCCGATGATGTATTTACCAGGTTCACTCAGTCGCGAAAGTGGAGAACTCGTTCTTGAGAGTGAGAATGGATTTTCAGAAGGCGAAGTGACCGTATATTATGAATATTATAATTCAGCCGCTAAGATATTGGCTGATGGTAAAACAATCTATAAGCCGGTTATGAATGAATTCGTTAATGGTAAATCCCATACCTCTGCTACATTCCCAGAGGGGACAAAAAAACTCGTCATTGCACCTCAAGACGAAGCGACACTTGTCGCAGTCACAATCAAACAAAAAGGCAAAGATCCAATTGCGATTCCAACACATTCCTTGTATGGGGTCTACGTGCCTAACGAACCGTTGCCAAGTATCTTAATTAAGTCAGATGGCTCGCTTGTGAATGTTGGTCAAATACAATACAAATTGGATTCGGAATATTTTACGAAATCCTATCTTCAAGGTTTTATAGATTGTGCTAAAGAAAATGGCGTTTCTTTCTTGATGACTGAGGTGGGAACGGACACAGACGATCTTACATCAGAAGCCTATGTGGCTTACCACAGTGAATGGTTGAAAGCGCTCAGAGACAATCAAGTTTCATGGATGTACAATTGCGTTCACAACATTTTGGCACCAGAACCACTCATGTGGTTGAATAAAGAAAACAGCGCGTTCACCGATTTTTCGGATACGGATATCCCAAAATATAAAGTTAACAATGCGGTTATGGAACTACTGAAAAGTTATAGCAAGTAAAAGGATATGTGCCAGGTGCAAAGGTTATTAGGTTATTGAAGTAATATACTCCATGTGGTAAAATGAGGATATTAATTACCATATGGGGTGTTTTTTATGGCGAGAGCTTGGAGAGAAGAATATAAAGCTGCTAAAGGAACATTACATAACAATGGGGTATACAGTATATGGTTATGTACTTATGGATAACCACTATCATTTAGTAATACAGACTTTTGATAAGAAGCTTCAGGAGATAATGCATCAGATTAATAATAAATATAAAAGAGTTGGACATGTTTTTCAAGGAAGATATAAGGCCATATTAGTGCAAGATGAGAGATATATACTAAAGCTGATAAGATATATACATAAGAATCCAGTTAGAGCAGGTATTTGTAGAAGCATGGAAGACTATAAATGGAGCAGTGATATTTATTATAGAAAGAATATAAAAAGCTTTATAAATATTGCTATTGCATTAGAAATGTTCGATAAAAATATAGAAAATGCAATTACAGCCTATAAGGAATTTATGAAGGAAGAACAAGAGACTGAATATAGTAAATTAGACACAATAGATGAAGAAGCATACCAAATATTATGTAAAAGCAAAAAAGAAGCTAAGCAAAGAAAAAGGGTTATACACTTAAGGAAATAGGTGAAAACATTGGCATGACTGCGGTATCAGCAAAAGAGTTAATCGATAAACATACATAAATAACCTGTGCACCTGGCACATATTTTTGCATGATTTAAAAAGTTGTAAATTTCATCATTTTTGTTTAAAATATAGTTAGTAAATGTATTTGGCATAATCCTTACCTCTTGTTAATTTTTGTATGGTAACTCTAATTGTACACAGGGTAAAGATTTATGCCATATTTATTTTTTGGTAGTGTTACCAATTCTACTTTTTATTTTGCAGAACTAAAGTTATAAACTTAAAATAGAATTGAGGTATTATGTATGGCATACAGTGATGCACTTTGGCAGGAAGCAAAAAAGAAGTGCAGATTAAGTAATGAGGATATCAAAATTGCTAAAGAGCTTGGATTAAACCCGAAAAGTTTAATAAAGAACATTTCGAATAAGAATGAACAATGGAAAGCTCCTGTAAGTGTCTGGATAAGGGAAATACAGGAAGAACGAAAAAGCAAGTCATTACAAAAGCAAAGACGTGAAGAGTCAGAACAAATTGAGAGGTGTATTCTTCCAGAATCCACTGATTAGTATGGATATTTTACAAAAATATATTTCTCCGCCAAGGAATCACTAGGATCAAACGACATCATTTTTGTCTACTCAAGGCACGTAGAAGTGATAATCCTGTTGCAAAGGTTGAAACGCTGATGTATCAAAGTCTTGAGAGGCCGGATGTGAAAATTTGTTTTTGACGTGGAGACTATTCTTCGCATCTTTTATTTTGTAAAATATAAATGTGCTTAAGACCGCACCCCGTTTATGTTTATACAAATAAAAAAGATTGAGATGGAAAATGTTAGAATCATACCGCCTAATCCCAAGAGAATAAAAGCTCAGGAGTCAGGAAATAGAGGCTCCTGCAATAAAAATATAAATTGACACAAGGCATTGTGGATAATATAATAAAAAAGAATACCAAGTTCAAAATCCTTGATAGTGTAAAGTAGCTTATGAAAAACACGGATGCAAAAAATATGTTCTCGTGTTTGCTAATAGACTAAAAAATAGTGTATATTAGAACGACCGCCACCTAATCAAGGGTAAATCAAAATCAGAGATTTTCATGTCTAGATAATACCTCTGGCTCAAAAATCTAAGAACAAAATACTTGAGGCACTTGTTGATTTTGTAACTGCAGAATAGTTTTCTGACCTAAGTAGATGAGCAATTGCCATTTACCATGCATGTTATCAGATCTACTTAGGAGTTCGATTTCGTTAAGTGGTTTATCCCAACCACTGATTTTGTGAGGACGCAAGAAGTTGTAGTAGGCAACCCAAAGGGCAAGGGAATAGTTAGCACCATCATAATTACTGTAGCCGCATGTTACTCGGTAAGATGCTTTGAAGGTACGGTTTAGACGCTCTACAAATTGTTTGAATGGGCGAAATTCCTTGGATACAGCGTCATCATTAGTGAAACCTATAACCGTCAGCAATGAATTTAAAGTTTTCAGGAAGGTTTTTAAGTCGCTCAAGAGTCATATGCATGGCAAGGATGCATGAACCTACACCACGATTGTCGGAGACTTGGTAACCGATAATTGTAGGTATTGACAAAAGGCTTGATAATAGAGGCAGCAGTTTTAGCATAGTTGGCAACCATGGTATGTGCATTTTGCTTCTTAAATTTAAGCGAGGAAGCATTCTTTGGGAGTGAAAACAAATCCATATGAAAGAAATCCACAGTAAATTCACGGTAGAGATAATGAAGCTTGTATTTGTGTTTATCTTTAGCAGGAAGGTTATCGGGAAGTTTTTTTAGATTATAATTATACACGAAAAATGGGAGTCATTGCTTTTTTTATAGAAAAAAATATAGAAAGTATTGAAAATACAAGAGTTATAAACAAAAAGGGGTGTCTATAGTTGACACTACCAAATCCTTTTGAAGAGGTAAATATGAAAAGAAGGCACATTACAAAAATATTCTCACTGATATTAATTACTGTAATCCTTACCTTTTTATTTCAAGTGAATGCATATTCTGAAATTACAGAACCCCAAACAATTGATTCTCTGATGAATTGGTATAAAAACAGCGAAAGGACGAACGATACCTTTACGCTAACAAATGATATAGTTTGCAGCAAACTATTATTGGATGCAACAATAGAGGGAGGAAGAACGGATAACAAGCAGATCACGATTGATACAGACGAGTATAGCTTGATATTCAACTCGCCCAGAAATTATAGTGCTTATATTAACGACAATAATCTGACCATTAAAGGAAGTTCAACGGTGGGGGTTATAATAATTGACAAGGGAAAACTATGTTTTTCTTGCGGGTCGATTATTGCAGAAGGGCCAGGGGCAACGGGACTGATGTTGAATAGTGCAAGTGTTATGAATACCTTTGAAAGATATTCGGTCAATAATGCTACTATTTCAGCAACTGGAGAGGGTGCCACTGCTGTGAAAATAGCAGAAAACAATTCAAAGGTTACTATAAACGGAATGGTTATAAGGGGCACAGAAGGGGCTATTGCCATTGATTCACTGTCTCGGGTAACCACGGTTTATTCAAAAATTGATGGAGATACAAACTTGAACGGCAATACCATTACCTCCTTTTTTTCTCAGATTTCCGATCAGGAAGGTGTAGATAATAAGCCTTACAAGCTTGAATATAAAAAAGAAATCATTTCTTTTGGGGATTTACCTGATTCAGAAAGCATTACGGTTTTTGATGAAGCAGGAATGTCAAAGGGGAGTTATCTAGTCCCGATTAAGTGGGAGGCTGAAGAAGGAAGTACTGCAGAAGACAGGTTAAAAGAGGTAAATGGCAGTATAGAAACATTCGTCTCACCGATGGGAAAAAAAGCATTTGTTTATAAGACAATAAACACGCCAGATTGCAGCCAGGAGACTCTATTGAATTGGTATGACAGGCAGCATGAGGCTGGGGACACCTTTGTGCTGCAAGGGGATATTTTTATTACGGATATTAATTTATTGGATAAGACTGCTGTTCCCATTACAATTGATACAGGAGAGTATACACTGTTTATTCAAAACAAAGTAATTATAAAAAACCCAAACCTGACTATAAAGGGCAAGGGTGAAAACCTAGGTGTTGTCTGTATCAATGGAGTATCAAATTGCCTTACCATGCCCGAAGGAGGCCAGATTGAAGCGACAAATGGAACTGCCATATGCAGTGAAAATAATATGCTGCTGGAAGGTATGCCGACGATAGTCGCCAGTGGCGGATCCTGTGTAAAAGTTATTGGAGTTGAGGACTTTTTGATCTCCGGAGCTGTTTTATCTGGTGATAGAGCAATACAGGCGCCGGAGACAGTTAATATGGTTAACTGCCGGGTTACAGGAAGTATTACTTCAAACCAATGGTATTACGCAGTAAGTGATGTACCAGAGGGCAACGGGGCGCGAAATGTATACTCTGGTTATAGCTATGGTGTGACATTTTTTGAATATTTAGCTACAAAAGTAAACGAACCCTTTGATGCTGAAAAGCTTCCAAAACATTTTTTGTTAAAGTAAAACTCATCAGCGGACTTATTGCAAATGTGAACATCCCTATAACCTGGGATTCAGAGGATTTGAGGCAAATAGATACAACGAAAACAGGTACTTGCAACATTAAAGGAGTGCTAAAGAACTTTGGGAGCGAAAACCTTTCAAATTCAATACCAACCATAACAATTGATGTAATAAACTCCGACAAAGTGACCATATTGGGTAGCGGAGAGGAAATTGACGGCGATTTCTACAAGTATAAACAGATAAGACTTTATTTTAAGCTTCCGCCTGGAATGCCAGTAGTTTCAGGAGACACTTTTTTTAATATAGAATATGCACTGGATTCAATAGCCGAAGGAGCTGCTTTTGGTACAATAGCTCCGTCTGTACCGGGGCAGGAGCAAGGGTATTGGCCGGAAATGATCAAATTCCCACTGGAGGGTTATGGATGTATCCTACTATATAAGGAGTCCGAATACGGCCTGTTGGACAAGGACGCCTATTGTTTTAGGATACGGACGAAGTATTTTGAGCAGCAGGAAGGACAGCGAGTTGATCATAACTATTACACCGATGAAACTTGGTTTCCTAACAAGCCTCAGTTAGGTGCAGGCAGTAGTTTAGATACTCACAATAATCCACCCCCGTCAACTCAGCCATCAGATAGAAATGGAGGCACAAGGGGCGGCAGTGAGAGAGAAGATGGAGGAAAGCCTACAAGCCAAAATCTTACAAAAACTCAGATAGAGACAGTAATCACATCAGGAAAACAAGAAATTCCGCTTATCATCGGGGATGTTACCATTGTAGTTCCAACTTTAGTATTAAAGAGTCTTTCCGGGAATGCTACAATAAGTGCAAAGCAGGACACGGATAACCGCTTTATATTTTCAATAAATAATGACGGTAAAAATATAAATACTCTGAGCCAGCGCGTTACAATCGCCATGCCATGTAAGCTTTCAGGGAACGCAGATAATATTATTGCAAAGCTTGATGGCAGGGTTATAAGAAATGGATACTTTGACGAGAAAAACAAAAGGTATATTGCAAACGTTAAAGAGACAGGGACACTTACACTTGAAGTTGTAGCCCCTATTACATATTCTGACACTGCTAATCATTGGGCAAAAGGAGCCATATCCTTTATTACGGTTCGGGATATAGCTCAAGGGGATGGAAACGGCCATTTTAGACCAAATGATAACGTATCAAAGGGAGAATTCATCAAGCTTTTAGAGAGTTCCCTATCAGATGGTAAAATTACATATAATGCGTTTGAAAGCGGAAAAATTACCAGGGCAGAAATTGCTATAATGTTATACAAAGCTTATGGAGCTGACAGTCAGTATTCCGCAGGAGCCTTTAGCGATTTGGAAAAACAAAGTGTTCATGTCCGAAATGCAGTAGCCTTTGTTAACAGCAAAGGTTATATGTCCGGGGTAGGCAACAAGCTGTTCAGCCCGGATACATATTTGACAAGGGCGGAGACTTCACAGATTATTTATAACATTATTTCAGGGAGATCGTATGAATAAAATATTAATAGTAGATGATGATCCTGATGTAAGAATTAACGTGAAGAGATATTTGAGTGACAATGGCTTCGCGGTTGTTTGCTCTGAAAATGCGGAAGAAGCCTTTTTAGTCATGGAAAGAGAGAGACCCGAATTGGTACTTTTAGATATTATGCTTCCCGGCATTAATGGATATGAGTTTTGCAATAAGATTAAGCTACAGGGGGATATCCCTATCATCTTTGTTTCTTCGCTTGCCGCTGAAGAAGACAGAGTTCAAGGCTTACTGTGCGGAGGCGACGACTATATGACTAAGCCGATCAGCCTGAAAGAACTATGCCTTAGGATAAGAGCCAGATTGAGAGATAAAAAATCAGATAGCAGCACGGGCTATAAAATGGGGTCAATCAGCATCGAGGGAGGCCGATTGGTCAAAGGTGAGGAAAAACTAACCTTGACAGGCAAAGAACTTGAAATATTGTTGCTTCTGTGGCGAAATAGTGGGAAAACCCTTGCTCAGGATGAAATCTATAGGCAAATATGGAGACAGGATGATAATAATGACATCCGTGCCGTTAGATTTCACATGCACAATTTGAGACAAAAGTTAAAGTCTTTTTACCCTGAAAAAGAGTACATAAAAACAAAATGGGGCGGCGGTTACACGTTCACTGACCATTAAGATATGAGTTGGAAGGTTTGGATGAGCCCAGGTACCCGCCTCCTATAGAGGTGGGGGACATCTGTATGACTCGTTATATTTGGAGGATAGATTGGAGATCTCATGAGAAAAGGCAAGCTGAAAGTAATATTAATTATTGTACTATCTATTTTGACAGGTACTGTATTTTGCGCCCTTACACACTTAATAGACAATAAATATTACAACAGGGATCCGGGTGGCATCTCAGGCATTTCTTTTGTGAGCAGTGAAGAGGCACAAAAAACGGTTCACCTTGTGTCAGGGTGGGAGTTTTATAGGGATAAATTACTGACACCTGACAATTTCTCTAAAGAGCTGATCGCACCGGATGCTTATGTGAGCATTGGTCAATACAAAGGCTTTGAACTTTGGGACAAGGGCGGAGATCCACATGGACAAGCAACCTATAGGATAACACTTCTGCTCGATAAAAAATTGCAGAACTACAAACTAGAGCTTCCTGAAATTTTTTCTGCCTATAGGCTATATATTAATGGTAAGCAGCTTTACCAAAGTGGTGATCCGAAAAATTATTCACCCAGAGTTGCGGCTACGGCGGTAACTTTTGAAGCGGCTGAAAAGGCTGAGATTATCATTGCAGCTGCGGATTACTCACACTATTACAGCGGGCTTGTTTATCCACCTGCCTTCGGAACAGAGGAAGCTATATCCAGGCTACTCGATATAAGGCAATTCGTGATTAATATAAAGCTTTTGTTCGCTTTTTTTATGGCGATCAGTTACATGATACTATATTTTAAGGCATCAAAAGAAAGAAATAACTTAATTTACTCACTAATGTGTATCTCCTATTTACTATATGGATCTTATCCTATTGTACATAGCTTTGTTCCTGTAACAAATGAATTTTGGTATCGTGTTGAGGACATAGGCTTCGTTTTGCTATTGGCATTTACTGCGGAGCTGGTAAACAGACTTTGCAACTATAACTATAGAGGGAATATCTATAAGGCTGTGATTACAGTTTCAGCAAGCATGCTGATTGCTTCGGTTGTCATTCCTGTGTTCTTTATAAAGAATAATCTGACGTTCCTGCTTATTTACGGATATGCTATGGAGCTCTATAAACTAATCATTTTTGTATATCTGATTGCAGGCGTACTTATAACTCTTTGGCAAGGCAGAAAGGGAGCGGAGTATTTGGCTCCGGGGATATTATTCTTTGCTGTTTGCCTTGCTTTTGACAGAGGCGGACTGTGGTATGAACCGGTATTGTTTGGGTGGGGAGCAGAAAACGGAGCCTTTGTATTGTGTGTTGTACTTGCTGTTATGCTCATAAAGGATATGATAGCTGCAAAGAATCAAGTGGTAATTTTGTCACAGCAGGAAAAAGAAACAAGAGCATATGTGGATGAGGTAATCCATGATCTCAAGTCTCCACTTTTTGGTCTTACTACATACACCGAAATGTCTCTTGAAGGAATGGCCAGAGATGCTGAGGAACAAAAAGCCTTTATTGAAGCAATTGATGCCAGAGCAAGAGAACTGGCAAAAAGAATTGAGAAGATGTCAGCAAAGAATATAGTAAATAGGAAGCAGCTTAAGCTCATAGAGCTTGAAAGCCTTGAATATCTAAGTGCTATCGCGGATAAATATTATCTGCCCGCCAACAGGCTTGGGATAGATATTTTAGTTACAGGCAAGAGCTTCAACGTTGAGATAGACAAAGACAAAATGGAGCTTGCCATAGAGAATCTAATCATGAATGCTTTGCGATTTACCCACTCAGGAGGAAGGATTACCTTGGAAGCCAAGCTTCTGGAGGGCGTGCCTTGCTTCCTTGTCAGAGATACTGGAGATGGTATGGATGAGGAGTGTGTAAATATTATACTCAAACGGGGAGTCAGCTTTGAAGAAAAACACTCAGGGCTCGGGCTGGCAATCGTGTCAGATATTGCTGCTGCACATGGCGGAAGCATTTCTTTTGAAAGCAAGAAAGGGCAGGGGACAACTTTTGTTGTAAGACTTAAGTAATATGTTACAATAAACTTTATATTCAGAAGCAGCACCAGCAAGCGACTCGTTGAAAATTCAACAGGTTGCTTGTTTTTTTATGGACTTCTACCGCAAAACCTAACAATTCCTAACGTTTCGACAGGCAAATATTTGATAAGATGATGTTGTATTATATATGAGGTTTACACTAATAAAATTAACGGAGGATATACAAAATGAAAGTCAAAAGAATATTAAGTGTACTTATGATCATGTGCATGATCATGTCAATGCTGCCAATGGTGGTATTAGCGGCAGATGGAGCAATATGGGACGGAACTGCATATACCTTCGATACCACAGGTGGTGTGGGTGATACTGAAGCGGCACCTATTATTATCGACACAGCGGGAAAGCTTGCTTATCTGGCCCAGCAGGTGAATTTAGGCACAGACTATGATGGGAAATACTTCCGGCTGACGGAAGATTTGAATTTGAATGGGAGCGCACATCAATGGGTTCCCATAGGCAGTTTTACAAACACCACGGATAATAAACCCTTCAAAGGAATATTTGATGGTAATGGCAAAACCATCAGCAACCTGACCATTTTCAATGAAATTAAATCCTATCAAGGTTTGTTCGGTTATGTAATAGGAGATGCGACCTCAACAACTGCTGCAACAAAAGGTATCATAAAAAATCTTACGATGGCGGGTGAGAGCTTGACAATCTATAGCAACAGCGGCGGAGTGGCAGGAAAGATTGATAATGGCACTATTACTGACTGCAGCATAAACAGCGGAACGATAAGTGGCTCATACTCTGCCGGTATTGCAGGAAGAGGCACTGGAAGCACCATTACCAAAAGCTTTAACAAGGCTGCTGTTTCCGGCGATATGACTGGTGGTATTGTAGCATACGATGGGTTTGTCTCTCAATGCTACAACACAGGCAGCATTTTAGGAAACAATGCAGGCGGTATTGCGTACAGTGCCCAAGACATCAAGCATTGCTATAATGCAGGGCATATTTCTGGAAATAGCTCGGGTGGTATTTCTGGAAACTCGGATTCTGTTGAAAATTGTTACAATACTGGAGAGGTGTCTTTTGGATCTGGAATTTCGAATGCTCTTAGTTCTGATGCTACCATTAAGAATAATGTATTTTTAGGACAGCAAAATAATGCTCTTCGCATAATTTATAAATCATACGGAGGTATACTGCAAAACAACTACGCATGGGAGGCCTTCTCTACGGCGGTGGCGTCGACAGAAACAACCAAAATAAATTAAATGGGCTTGACGGACAGGATATAGCCAAAAGCCAACTGACCCCGGCATTCTGGCAGGGGTTGGACTTTAACGCCGAAAACGGCTGGACGCTTCCAGCTGGAGAAACCGGTGTACCTATACTTACCAATACGGGGGCTGCTGCACAAACCAGCACCTTGCCTATACATTTGAATGCTTCGGTAACCATAGCCTCACAGCCGACCAAGTTTTCATATAATAATGGTGATTTACTTGACCTAAGTGGATTGACAGTGAACGTGGTTTTACGTGATGGCACGACTGCTACTGGCCTTGCTTATAATTATGCTGATTTTAATAACAAAGGTCTTTTTGTAGCAAATCCTGGCACAACAGTTAGTGCTTCTGGTAACGACGGCAAAGGTCTTAGGGTATCTATAAGTGGCACGAATATTTTTACAACGACCAGTGCACTTACCGTAGCCAAAACTCAGGTTTTGGAATCTGATATAACCTTTCCTACAGCCACAGGGATTACTTACGACAATAGCCTTTATGATGCAACACTTTCCGACAGCAATGCAAGAATCGGAAGTACTACCATTGGCAACTATGCCTGGAACTACGCATCACCATGGAATATGAAACCAACTGTTTCCAACAGCGGCTATCAAGTCAAGTTAGTGCCGGACTACTATGAAGGAGGCAACTATGATTTCACGGGACTTTTGGGCTGGGATTCCGCAACAAATACAGTAGTCAGAACCATCTCTGTTGCGGTATCACCCAAAGCCATCACTGCAACCATTACACCTCAAAGTAAAACGTATGATGGCACTGCGGATGCCACAATAGGTAGTACCACCTATGTTGGCAAGGTAGAAACAGATGATGTTTCTATTACCGGTGGCGCGCTAGCTTTTAACAACAAGGAGGCCGGTACAAATAAGACAGTAACTGCCGGTGCTGTTTTCACACTAACGGGTGCGGCGGCAGGAAACTATACTATAAATGGTACGCCAACAGTTAATAAGGCTAGTATTGTAAGTAAAGCAATCACCGTTACACCGAATGATAATCAAAGCAAGTTTGTCGGTGATAGCGATCTAGCATTAACTTACTCTTTCAGCGGGCAGGTTGGGGGAGAAGTTCCAAATTTTACAGGCACCCTCACAAGAATAGCCGGGGCTTCTGTAGGCAATTATGCCATACAGCAAGGCACTCTTGCCCTTATCGATAATAGTGAATTTTCTGCAAGCAACTATAACCTAGCATTTACCTCCGGCAAGAACTTTACAATCAGCGCAGTTCCTGTTGCGCCTACCGTAACGACGACCTCTCTTCCGGGGGCTATAGCAGGCGTTCCCTACTCACAAATGCTTGCTGCTACAGGAGATGCGCCAATCACCTGGAGCATTAGCAGCGGTAGCTTGCCGACAGGATTGAGTTTATCGGCTGGAAGCGGGAGCATCTATGGTACACCAACCACGGCAGGAGCATTTGATTTTACAGTCAAGGCGACCAATGCCACAGATAATTATACAAAGGCTTTAAGCATAACGGTAAATACTCCAACTTATGCAGTAAGTGCAACCACAAATGCAGTCCAGTCAAATGGAGTAACAGCAACGGCTGCCTTTGGAGCTACCCCATACGCAGCTAGTGCTGCTGCAACCGTAACCATTGCACTGTCAGGCACAGCAACAGCGACAGGAACACATACCGTTGGCTTAACCAGCACAAAAGCAGGCACAATTACGCCACCTGTCATTGTTACCAAAGCAGTAACAGCGGGTGCAGCTCCAGCAGACACCTTTGCATATACCTTTACCATGCCTGCACATGCAGTTGACGACTTGGTAGTAACACATACATTTTTACAAGCACAAAGCACAGCACCTGCAGTAAGTGCTGTAACGGTTGCAAAAACAGCAGCAACACAGGAAAAGGTGGATTTTACACTTGGCTCGGCGCTCACAGGTACTTGGAAAGTATATGATGCGCAAACAGGTGGAAACATAGTAAGCGATATCACTGCAAGTGCCAGTGGAACAACATTGAGCTTGACTCACGCAAGCAATATGCCTGCAGGTACATATTATGTAGCTGTAACAGAAGCAGGCAAAGCTGAAAGTGTAAGACTTTCGTTAACCGTAGGTGAGTATGTCACAACTTACACCATGACAGCGTCGGCACTCACAGTGTTTGCTTCACAGACCGCTGGCTATGCTACAGCACCGGCGGCGCAAACCGTAACCATATCAAATACCGGAAATCAAGTAATTACGCTGACGCAACCGGCAATAACCAACGCATCTGGTCATTTCAACATTGGAGTGCTTTCTTCTACAACACTTGTAGTAGGTAGTACAGCTACATTTACAGTACAGCCGAAAACAGGACTAGCTGTTGGAACATACACAGAAGCCATCAATATTGCAGGCTCAAATAGTGCAGTGACAAGTGTATCAGCGCAGTTTAACGTTGCTGCAGCAAATAATGCAGGTAGCACTCCATCAACCGCAACACCATTGAAGGATGAAAAAGTGGATGTTATTTTTGATAAAGATGCCCAAAAGGCTGCTACTGCAAAGGTTGAAGAAAAGGATAATGTAAAAACCACAACCGTAACGCTAAATGAGGCAGCTGTAAAAGAAAATCTTGATAAAATGGACAAGGCGAATCCAGACAGGAAGGATAAAAAAGTTATAATACCTGTAATCAACAATTCAGATGTTGTTGTGGGAGAACTGAATGGTCAGATGGTAAAATACATGGAAGACAAGCAGGCTGTCATTGAGATCAAGACTGAAGATGCTTACTATACATTACCAGCGGTGGACATAAATATTGATGATATATTAAGTCAGATGGGAAAACAGGTAGAACTCAAAGACATAAAGGTTAGTGTCAGGATTGCAAAAGCATCAAGTGCAACAGCTGCTATCGTGGAAGATTCTGCAAAAAGAACAGCTATACAGTTGTCGTTAAGCCTGTTGAATTTGAAATAACCTGCACCAGCGGAACGAAGAAGGTAAATGTATCCAAATTCAATAGCTATGTTGAAAGAAAGGTTGCTATACCGGAGGGTATTAATCCGAGTAAAATTACGACGGGTGTTGTTTTAAACAATGATGGCACATTATCACATGTTCCAACCACGATCGTAGTTATAGATGGAAAGTATTTTGCAAAGATAAACAGTCTAACGAATAGTACTTATACGGTTATAAGAAATCAGGTTACCTTCAAGGACGTCGAAAAGCACTGGTTCAGGAACTATGTGAATGATATTGGCTCAAGACTAATTGACAGTGGCGTAGGCGATGGGAACTTTGCTCCGAACAAGGCTATTACAAGAGGTGAATTTGCTTCAATGATTGTTAAAGCATTAGGACTGAAAGGTACAGCTTTTTCTGATAAATTCAGCGATGTAAAAAAGAGTGACCCATGTTATAGTGTAATATACACGGCTTACGAATATGGCATCATCGCAGGATACTCAAACGGTAAGTTTGGTACAGAGGATTTGATAACCAGAGAACAGGCGATGACAATGCTATCAAAGGCTATGAAGATAGCAGGCATGAATGGAAGCATATCTGAAGCAGAAATGAGCAGTCAGCTTAAGCTATTTAAAGATTCGGCTGATATTTCTTCAAGCTCAAAACAGGCGGCAGCAATCTGTATTAAATATGGTATTTTTGCTGGTAATAATGGAAAGCTGTCTCCAAAAGGTAATATGACAAGAGCAGAAAGTGCTACAATCATCATCAGACTTTTGAAAAAGGCAGAGTTGATTTGATAAAGGAGAATAATGCAAAACAAGGCACCCTACTTTACAATTTGGGATGTCATGACACTGTTCGTGAAGACGGGAACTGTAAGCGGCAGTGGCGGTAACCTCTAAATAGAAAAAGCCTATGGTGCCAGGCACGACAGTTAGGCAGTTATTGACGCTTGAATGTTCTTCTGATAGTATGATTGCATATGTAATATCAGAAGGATTTTTTTATTACCACAATAAGAGTAGCGTAAAGCCAACGAACGATTATAAAGATTAGTTTCATTAAAATGTTAGTTGCAGACTTTACAAAGGTATTGTCCTTTGAAATCATTGTTTTTTGTTAAAAAAAATCTGTAAGTATTGATATATAAAGGATATTAATAAAAAAGTAGTATAAATACTTTACACTAACAATGAAATACGAGATATATTGATATGAAAATAAAATATCAAGGTTCAGATTGTTGATAGTGCAGTCTGAACTTTTTGTTTTTAACTCTTTACATTAAAATTTAAGTATAATTATATTATCAAAAGAACAAAATATAATTGACGTACTATCAATTGATAGCATATAATATTATTACAGGAGGTGAAGGTGTGAACTTAAAAATAATTTCGCCTGAAAATGATGTAATAATATTTTTAAAGGAACTTAAGGAAGTATTAACTGATCCGGAATTTGATGTATCTAAGGATTTGGATATACTTCCTAAAAGTAAAAACGAATTGCCAACAGATCCATATACAACATTTAACACTATGCAGACACTTGAATTTGACAGGCAAGATGTTAAAAATCAGCTTTTGGCTTTGGATGCTTCTTAGTATATGGAGACTTTTATTGATGATAAAGATAACAGCTTACCTCCATTCTTTGTATTTGGTATAACAATAAAGAATGGAGAAGTATATATAAAAGCGAAGATAAGAGATAGGAAAAACTGTAAAGTGTTTTGTGTTTCATTTCATTTTGCAAGATTTCCTTTACCAATCAAAAGACCTTATGCTTAAACTGGAATGAAAGGAGTGTTCGAGATGGATAAAGATTATATAATCAGCATGGTTGACATGGACTGCCCTTTTTGCAATAAGACTCATTCATTAGATCAAAGAAAAAGGCTAACTCAATCAATTGTTAAAGATGAAACAGTTGACTACGAAGAGATTTACTTTTTATGTCCATTAAGCGATGAAGATGAAAATGAATTTGTTCCAGCCGGTTTGATGGATGAAAATTTACTTCGAGCAAGAGATTCCTATCGTCAAAAGAAAGGTTTATTGACTTCTTACGAAATTGCGAATATTAGAAATTACTATGGGTTAACTCAGAGTGATTTTTCTGCGATGCTTGGTTGGGGAGATGTTACAGTAACAAGATACGAAAGTAAAACTATACAAGATGCGACTTATGATAATATAATGCGAATGGTTTATCAAAATCCGATGTTTGCATTGGAGTGTATTAATAAGCATAAAGACAGATTTGCATCACAAAAATATTATCGGATTCGAAAAAGTATTGCGAATAAGGTTGAAGAGGTTGGAAATCTCTATTTAAAAAGACAAGAAATAAGTAGCCTTTATTTAAATTATGAAGAAGAGAATGACATTAATGGATATAAGATTTTGGACATCGATAAAATCGCAAATACTATAGGTTATTTTTCACAATTTGTTGATAATCTTTATAAGGTTAAGCTTATGAAGCTCTTGTGGTATGCTGATTCAATATACTTTGGAAGACATGGCAAATCCATGACAGGATTTGTGTATAAGCATATGCCGCTTGGAGCTTTACCGATTGCATATGATGAAATTGTATGTTTGCCGACAGTAAGGGTTGTAGAGGAATTAATGCATGATGATATAAGCTATAGAATCCAACCAAGTAAAGAGGTGAGTATCTCAGATTTCTCATTGGAAGAATTGGGTGTTCTTGAGACGGTTACTACTAAATTTAAAAACTTTAGAGCGAAAGAGATAGTTGAATATATGCATAAAGAAAAGGCATATACTGACACAATGCAAAATCAGGTGATTCCTTATAGTTTGGCAAAGCAGCTGAACGAACTGAAGTAGTATTTTAATATGGATACGCTAGACCTAAGGATATGTGCAAGGTGCAAAGGTTATTAGGTTATTAAAGTAATATAATCCATGTGGTAAAATGAGGATATTAATTACCATATGGGGTATACAGTATATGGTTATGTACTTATGGATGACCACTATCATTTAGTAATACAGACTTTTGATAAGAAGCTTCAGGAGATAATGCATCAGATTAATAATAAATATAGTAAGTATTTTAATAATAAATATAAAAGAGTTGGACATGTTTTTCAAGGAAGATATAAGGTCATATTGGTACAAGACGAGAGATATATACTAAAGCTGATAATATATATACATAAGAATCTACAATTATACACGAAACATGGGGTCATTGTTTTTTGTATAGAAAAAAATATAGAAAGCATTGAAAATACAAGAGTTATAAACAAAAAGGGGTGTAAATACTTTACACTACCTGAGCTGGATTAGGAGGAAATATATGAAGATACTTGTGTTAAATGGAAGTCCTAAGGGAAAATATAGTATTACTCTGCATACGGTGCTGTATTTGGAAAAGCAATTTCCACAGTGTGAATTCAAAATTTTGCACGTGGGACAACAAATCAAAAATTATCAGAAAGATATAACAGGGGTACTTGCAGCTATTGGGGAAGCAGATATTCTTCTGTTTTCCTATCCAGTTTATACATTCATTGCGCCATACCAGCTTCATCGTTTTATAGAACTTATAAAAGAGTCTGGTGTCGATTTAAAAGGAAAATTTGCCACTCAAATTACTACATCAAAGCATTTTTATGATGTTACAGCCCACAAATATATTGAACAAAACTGCGGAGATTTGAATCTTCGATACATTAGGGGCTTGTCGGCGGACATGGATGATCTGCTCACCGAGCACGGACAGAAGAATGCAGTATCATACTGGAACTTCGTGCTGCATAGCGTGGAGAACGGACTTGCAGAGGTGCCGAAAGTCGTATTACCGAAGTCACTTCCATCCTATACGGCATCGCTTGACACTGTTCAAAAAACGGACGGCTTTGAAACAGTGATAGTAACAAATAAAACAACTGAAGATAACAGCCTCGGTGCAATGATTGAAGATTTTTGTGATGTATATCCCTATCGTACAAAGGTGATAAACATTGCAGAATATCCTTTTGCGGGAGGCTGTCTCGGCTGCTTCAACTGTGCTATCAGTGGAAAATGCATTTACAAGGACAATTTTGATGAGTTTTTTAGAAGCGAGATTCAGACCGCTTCTGCTATTATATTTGCTTTTACCATCAAGGATCACTCCATGGGCGCTAGCTTCAAGCAGTATGATGACCGCCAGTTCTGCAACGGTCACCGTACTGTCACCATGGGAATGCCCATGGCTTATATTGTCCATGGCGACTATGAAAACGAATCTAACCTGCAAATGATTGTTGAGGCGCGCTGTGAGGTTGGTGGAAACTTTCTCTGCGGTGTTGCAACCGACAGAGGCGGTATTATAAGAATATCTCAGACGCTTTCCTACGCGATCGAAAACAAACTGATACAACCTCCAAATTTCTACGGAGTGGGCGGCATGAAGATTTTTCGCGATCTCATCTGGATTATGCGTGGCATGATGAAGGCCGACCATAAGTTTTACAAGGCTCATGACTTGTATGATTTCCCACAGAAAAAGCGCGGTATGATTCTTAAAATGAAGCTGGTAGGCGCACTCCTGTCTTCTTCGAAGGTCAAATCCAAGATGGGAAACAAGATGAACGAAGGTATGATCGCGCCATATAAGAAGGTGTTGGATGTAAAAGACAAGTAGTAAGCCTAGTTGATATGTTTTGCCTTCAAAAGGATATCTAGAATCAATTCTATCCTCTCAAGCCATGCGGAGTGCTATTTTATGTTGTTAAATTTCTGAAATAGAAATTAATTCATACAAATCAAAATAAAGACATAAAGGAACTAGGAAAACAACAATAAAGACCTTGATGGGTGAGTAAGCTTTTCACTCGCGGTTTATGAATGTAGTGACTATGAGGGCAACAAAACATATATATATTTATTAGACCAACAGTTAGGATTTGATACAATAGGACTAATGATCATCACATACGCAATATGTTTAACATTAGAAATTTCACTGAATTGGTCTATAGGCAAAAGAACAAGACAGAGTGTTTATGCCGCGAAAGCCTATTGATATGGGGAGACACCATGTCAGTAGGATCGTGGAATAATCCATTGCTCAGAAATTTTTATTCAGAGATTTTACCGCCTCCAACCATAAAAGAAGAATTGTTTAAATGTTTAGCAGATGATTCTTTTTATCTAAAACAGTTTTTCAACTAGCTGTGGTATTTTATCTCTAGCATTTTTTATTGCGTTTTGACGTTCTTCTTCTGTCATTCCCGTGCCGTCTACCAATAGTTCGTCAAAGGTATTTATACCAATAAATTTTATGATTTCGTGAACATAGTTTAATCCTTTGGAAAGGGACGGTTTTAGTAACCATGGAATGTTGGCACCGGAAGACTGAACATAAACAAATATTCTTTGCTTATCATTCATAAGGCCATGTGGCTTGTTATTTTCAAAAGCAATTGTTTTTCCAGTCTGGATAATACAATCCAAATATTCCTTCACAGGAGCCGGAAATGATAAGCTCCACATTGGAGCTGCCAGAACATAAATATCGGCTTCCTTAAACTGGTCACAGAGATGTTCAATTTGAGCAACCTCTTTTTGTTCCTCTACACTTAGCTTATTTCTAGCTTCTGAACTAACAATTGCGCTTCTGCTTTCAAAATAGCAACCTTTTAACTGCGGAATATGTTCTTCATACAGATTTAATTCCTCTAGTTCCACATCTGGTACTTTTTCCAGGATTGCATTGACTAATTTTCTACTTACCGTCCTACTTGAGGACTGTTCTTCGGCCTTTGAATTTGCAATAATATAAAGTAGTTTTTTCATACAATTCACCTTCAGTACATTATTTCGACACTAAAACTATTATGTATCTTTTCAACACACTTTATTCTTTTTTTCATCGAAACAAAGCTTTGTGAGTACATTTTTAAGATTGAAAGATTGAAGACTGATGAATTAGTCAGAAAAGCCATCCAGCTATAGTAAACAGCATGGATGGCTTTAGTATTTTGTATCAGATTTCTAATTTTTATGGAGCGGGTGAAGGGAATCGAACCCTCGCCATCAGCTTGGGAAGCTGGAGTTCTACCATTGAACTACACCCGCATATTATGTCTATGAATATCACTCGAGATAATATAGTAATACACCTGACACTCATTATACATTAAGTTTAGAAAAATTTCAACATACTGGGGTCAGACTTGAAAAATTTCCTTATTCATACTATGATGATAAATAGGGAGGAAGCTTCATTTTATAAAGACTGGGTAGATAAAATTACAAATGAAGATTATCAATAAATTATCAGAAAAAGCAAAAGAACTTTGCTATACTGTTAAAATATAAGGAATTCGCTGAAGTGGAATGGGATCAACAGTCTGGATCACACAGAAAATTTTACAATCATTATATTTGGGGATACAATAGAAGAGTAGAATAAGGAGGGAAGAGAATGTTTGAATTGCTTTCCTGGGTACTTAAGTATATTTTTATTATTTTAATCTATATGTTTATTTTTAAAATTATCCGTATGATTTATATGGATATTAATACTATGAACGGTCCTAAACAAGTTCATGGTAGTTTTCCTTATTTAAAGCTTATTAATCGAAGGGATCGCTTGGAATTTGATATTGATGAAAGCTATGTTTTATATAAGAAAACAACTATTATGGGCCGAGATAAGAAAAATGATATCGTTCTTGGAGATCCCTTTGTTTCAGGGGAACATGTACGGATTATAGCTGATGAAGGACTTCATTTTTTAGAGGGCCTAGGAAGTGCTAATGGCACTTATGTAAATGGAGAACAAATTTCTGATGTGGTTGTTTTAAAGGATGGGGATCGTATTAGCTTAGGTCACGTAGATTTTCTATTTGTGAAGGATCGAAAATGAGGTGTTAAAAATGTCTAAACATAATTATCGCAGCCCAGTTAACATGATTGTTGCTGTGGATACGATTGCTTTTAGCTTGCTTTATATTTATAAAAAACCTTTCAATCCTTACCTACTGTTAGTAGGAGGACTACTGATCACTTTAATCTATGTCATTAACTTTATTTTAGTGAAAGCTGATTTGGGAGATATATATTTATTTTCTATTGTGGCTATGTTAGCAAGCCTTGGAGTGATTATGCTCTATCGCTTAGATCCATTCTATGGATTTAAACAAATAGTTTGGTTTGGAGCTGGGAGCTTGCTTTTCTTTATAACCTATTTTATCTATCGCAAATGGAATATCTGGGGAAAGCTTATTTATGTTTATCCTGCTGTTTCTTTTGTGCTTTTTTTGTTGACTTTAACAATAGGAACAACTATTAAAGGCGCAACCAATTGGATTCAGATGGGCGGACATACTTTTCAGCCTTCAGAAATTATTAAAGTATTATTTATCTTTTTTTTAGCCGCTTATTATACAAATCCAGAAAAATTAAATTTGAAGATCATGGGAAAAGAGTTAAAAGGTAAGTATATCTGCTGGGCTATTGTTTACGTTCATATGGGATTTTTAGTGCTGCAAAAAGAATTTGGAGTTATGCTTTTGCTATTTCTTATTTATTTTACATTTTTGTATGTTTTTGAGGAGAAAAGAAGCTTTTTATTTTTAAATGTTGTTCTTGCAGCGGTTGGAGGATTTTGCACATTTCTTTTAGTACATCATGTGCAAATAAGAATAGAAACCTGGCTCAACCCTTGGGCTGATATTTCTGGTGCAGGTTATCAGATTACCCAGTCTTTGTTTGCTATTGGTTCAGGAGGCTTTTTCGGAACAGGTCTTGGGCTTGGAAGACCAGATTTTATCCCAGAGGTGCATACGGATTTTATTTTTTCGGCTATTTGTGAGGAAATGGGAATTTTCGGTGGCATTGCCGTGGTGCTTTTATACTTTATTTTAGCTTATCGGGGGATAAAAATGACCTTAGCTATTAAGGATTTGTTTCGAAAATGTATAGCTCTTGGGCTGACGGTTATGTTTGGTTTTCAGACCTTTATTATTATCGGAGGAGTTATCAAATTGATCCCTTTAACGGGGATTACCTTGCCTTTTATCAGTTATGGAGGAAGCTCTATAACCATTAGCTTTATTTCTCTTGGCATATTACAGGCTATTTCAAAAAAATCTATAGAAGGAGAGGAGGAGAAAGTTTATGAAACAGAATAAACGAATTATCCATCTCCTTGTAGTGCTTAGCTTGCTGTTTCTTTCCTTGATTGGCTATTTAACCTACTTTGAGCTTTTCACAAAAGAAAAGATAGTTACAAATTCCTATAACCAAAGGCAGTGGGAAAGGGAGGACAATACCTTAAGAGGAGAGATTCTTGACAGAAACGGTGAAGTTTTGGCTCAGAGCCAATTTAAAGAAGGTAAGTATGAACGGATTTATCCATATGGAAAACTATATAGTCAGGTTATTGGCTATAACTCTCGCTCTTATGGGAAAACTTTGTTGGAGGCAAAATTTAATAAACAGCTGCTAAATATCAATGAATTTACTCCGGTTCTTGATATTAAAGATAAGGTAATGGGAGAACAAAAGGTAGGAAATAATCTTTATTTAACTATTGATCATAATCTTCAGGTAAGGGCTAGAGAATTGCTAAATGGAAAAAATGGGGCAATCGTGGCTATGGATCCAAAGACAGGAGCGGTTTTAGCCATGGTCAGCACACCAGATTTTGATCCAAACAGTAAAGCCCTGCAAGCTAATTGGACAGAATTGGTTGAGTCAGAGGACAAACCTTTACTGCCAAGAGCTACTAAGGGTTTGTATACCCCTGGTTCTATATTTAAAACAGCTATCAGCTTAGAGGCTTTAGAAAATGGTCTTGGAGATGAGAAATTTAAGGATGATGGATCAATTATAATAGACGGGAAAAAGTTCACCAATTTTGGAGGTGAAGTTTACGGTACTATTGGGTTAAAAGATGCTTTAACAGTATCTAGCAATGTGGTGTTTTCTCAAGTAGGGGTTAAATTGGGGGAAGATAAGCTGAAGGAGATGGCTAAAAATATTGGGATGAACAGGGACATTCCTTTTGATATTTCTTTAGAGGTAAGCAGATTTCCTTATTCTAGCATGGATGAGACAGATATGGCAGCTGTCGGTATCGGTCAGGGTAAGATATTGGTAACACCTCTTTATATGGCAATGCTGGTTTCATCTATTGCAGATGAAGGAGTTATGATGGAACCGTTTTTAGTCAGCGATGTGGTTTCTACAAAAGGAATGGTCTTATGGAGCAGAACTCCTACCACACTGCGACGAGTAGCAGAAACACAAACTGCTGAACAGGTAAAAGAAATGATGCAGGCTGTTGTAGAAAAGGGAACAGGCAGGAATGCAAGGATTCAGGGCAAAGACGTAGCAGGAAAAACAGGAACTGCGGAAAATGAAAAGAATGGTAAGGAACATGCTTGGTTTATTGGGTTTGCGCCAGCAGATGATCCGCAGATTGCTGTGGCTGTTATCCTAGAATACAGCGGCTCTACAGGTGGAAAAACAGCAGCTCCTATGGCAAGAGAAGTCATAGCTAATTGGTTGAAGAGGGGAAAATAAATAAGTGCCAGGCTATTACACCTGGCACTTATTTATTGTTTTACTTTATTGAACAACTGTTCCTACTGTGATTGTTGCAGTGCTCATATCGCTTGATTGATCTGTTACTTTAATCTTTAAGCCGAAATTTGGCACTTTTCTACCTGCATCTGGAATTTGGCTGTTCATGTATGATAATGAATCATTAAACATAGGAACTGCAGTAGTTGTATTGTCTGTTAATGTAGCACCAACGCTTGTATTTGTTAAATCTAAGAACATTGGCTCTGAAGCAGTCATCTTAAATGCTGCATCATGTATTTGATAGCTTGTACCTGCAACATCTCTATTGCTCCATACTAAAGCGTTTTGGTCAGCATCTACTACTCCTATGTAACCTTCTCCTGGGTGTTGACCTACAAAGTTGTCAGTGTATGAATCATCTACGTACCATACAACTAAGCCTGGTTCGTATTTCATTATGCTTGAACCTCTCATTATGTGAGCTAATGCCATATCAACACCAGCGTGGGATCTCCACTCTAAGAGATAGTATTGATTTGTATACATCATACCATTTGACTTTTCAAAGCCTTCAAGAACTGCATTTGAAGCATCTGCATTATCTGTATAAAGAACATTTTTACCATCTACTACTTTAATATTATCAACATAGAAACCTGCTTCTGATACTCCTGGATCACTTATATAAGCAAATCTAATATCTATGCTGCTGCCAGTGTAGCTGCTTAGGTTAAATGTTGCGCTTGTCCATCCTCTAGTTGCTCCAGTAATACCATTTCCTAAGTTTTGTTGAGCTGGATTTGTAGTTGTAGTAATATTACCTGCTATATTTGTCCAAGCTGTTGTTCCAGTTCTTCTTACTTGTACATATGCATAGTCATAATCCTTTTCTATCTTGTACCATGTATTGAAAGTAAGCTGTGGTCTTCTGCCACTTACCTGAACTCCAGTTAGGGTCATTGAATTGTTAAGATTATCTCCTTTTCCGCTGAAATATTCATATTGACCATCATAAGGAGTATTAACAAGGGTTTCCTTATTTGGAAGGTTGATTCTTACATAGTCATTATTTGTTCCCTTTGAACTAGCTTGATCTAGAATGTAAGTTTTGGATGTACCGTTAAGATCGGTTTCGAAGTTTGCTACAGTACCTGTAAGCCAGTTGCCGCCATATCTTGCTTGGAAGTACTCTTTACAATATGGGCTAAAACCAGTTGGTTCAGTACCAGCCAGAAGGCCGCCCCAGCTTCCACTTGACATAATTGACCAAAAACTTACAGGCTCGCCTTGTCCTGTGTATTGTGTATCATACTCATCAGGTAAACCAATGTCATGTCCATATTCGTGAGCACATACACCTGCTGCTCCGTCTTCTGGTTCAATTGTATAATCATATGCTGAGTAATTAGTTCCAGGTATTTGTGTTACGTTTTCAAGGCTCCAGCTATGTGACCATATAGCATCTTCTCCAAGTGTTCCACCACCAGCTTCTTCACCAACACTTGAGTGGAATATCATCAAATGGTCTATGATTCCGTCTGGTTCATTGAAGTTTCCGTCACCATCTATATCATTTACATCAGTTACGTCATAATCTGCAAGATTAATATTTGGATCTTGAGAAATCTTAACTAATGCTTCAGCAACCAATGCTCTAGGATTAGCATCGTCGCCTGATGCTGTATTACCACCATAGTAAGCTGCAGGTTGACTAGCAGTATACCATCCGCTTACTTGACCCATTACTGAATAGCTTCCACCTGATTGTTGTTCATAGAACTGTCTCATTGAAATCAAGTTTTCACTGTTTGGTCCAACATAGCCATTAGCACCAAATAACATATCTTGGAAGTGACTAGTTGGATAATCTGTGTAATATAAATCTGTATCTGCAGGCTGAATGTTATTGTGTGTAAAATCTGGGAATTCCATAAGTACTGCTAGTATATTATCAGTCTTTACAGTACCAGTATAAGTTTCGTTAACAATAGTATTGTTTTCTGATGTTACATTACTAAGTTCGTCTATTTTTGCTTTTATTGCACTATCTGCTTTTGCCTTTTCTTTGTATAGTTCACCTTTTTTATTAGATGTATTGCTCATCTTATGTTTTATGAATTCCTTAACTGCTTTGTCTGCTTCATCCTTAGAAGCATTTTTTGAAATCTTTCCAGATTTCCTTAGCATTTCTTCAATTCTGTCAAGCTTTGCAATATTTAAATCGAAAGGTCCCTTGACATATGAGATATTGGTTTGATCATTGCTTGCTTCATTTGTGCTTACTGCTAGAGTATCACCTGTTACACCTAATGTCAGGCTTAACGTTAATACTACTGACACAGCTACACTTAAGATTTTCTTGTTCATTTGAATCCCCCTTAAATTATTATATTCTTAGCAGCGATTCATTTTTATGCAAATCACTGCATAAGTACTTCGTTAAATAGACTAAACTTGTTTATATTATAATCTTCTAAACTTTATATGTAGTTTGATACTAAAAAAATGTAATATTTAGAAATTTTTAGGGTAACTTTATCTTACATACTGCATAAACAGCTGCATACAAATAGAATTTATGCAATTATATGATATGACATTACATTTCCATTTTCTTTTCCTTAATTAATAGAATTATATAACGTAAGTTTTAATTATATATTATATATTTTGCTTCGAAATTGCAATAGTTTTGGTGTTTTTTTTCGATATTTTTCGAATATATTTTTACTTTCAATTACTTAGTTATCTGTTGCGAATTTAGAAGAATACTACAAGCGTGAAATTAATATGGAGCAGTTTGAATGTAAATGCCGTAGTATATTTATACATGTAGCCAATAGCATTAATAAGGCGTCTGACAGCTTTTATTCATGGATTTTGTTGACATTAAAATTATGTGTTCTATATAGCTGCAATATACAAATATTGTTAAAAAAGCTTCTTGCAGCAATAATTTGACCATTAAAACCCCTGTGAACAATCCAAAAGTTTTGATGAGAGAAGTGGTTTCCTTTATTCTTGATCATATATCATAAATAGGTTAACTTGTTCTTATATAGGAGAACTACAAGAAGATGTGCTTGTTCTATCAAAACGATTAAAGCTCGATATCTCATCGGACTAAGATCGTTTATTTTTTATTATTTCTTGAGCTACAAGCTTACTTGAAAGCAAGACAATTGATACCCCAGGACCAGGATGAACGGAGCTTCCTACAAAATATAAGTTACTTACGGTCTCTGATTTTAAATGGGGCCTAAAATAGTTTGTTTGTGTTAGCGTAGGACTTATTCCAAAGGCGGTACCACCATATGAGTTAAAGCTATCCTTCAAATCTTTTGGGGTAAGATAGCTTTCATATATAATATTCTCTTCTATATCCTCTAGTCCTTCAATATTTTTAAGAGCAGAAATAGTATTATCTCTCATAAATTTGATGGTATTTTCATCCCAAGTTATATTATCAAAGAATAAATTTGGGACACGTACTACAATACTCAAGCATTCACCATTGTTTTTTATCATACTGCTGTCAAGATTAGTAGGACAATATATATAAAAGGAAGGGGCAGTTGGTAAATTACCTGTAAATGCTAAATCGATATTCTCCTTAAAGTTAACATTTATATATAGATTATGAACTGAAAGCTGAGGATACTTTTTCTTTAAGCCTAAATAAATTATAAAGGTGGAGCAAGTGTATTTCATGTTTTTTAATTTGCTAGCTGTATATTTTCCTTTGTGAGCATCACTTTTTATAAGGGTATCCATTGTGTAAGGAAAGTCTGCATTGCTTATTACGATATCACCAAAAACCTCTTCTTGATTTTTCGCTTTTATACCCACAGCCCTATTTTCAGAAATCAAAATTTCATCCACATCATAATTTGTTATGATTTTTCCTCCAAAGTGGTAAATCGCTTTTTCTAGAGCTTTAACATAGGAGTACATTCCACCCTTTAAATGCCACAAACCATATAACTGAGCTACTACAGGAACTAAGGTATAAATACTTGGTCCTTCAAAGGGAGAGATACCTACATATAAGGACTGATAGCATAAGAATTCTTGCAATTTTTTATCCTTCACATACTTTGAAACTAATTGATATGAGGTAGAAAATGTTTTCGTTTTAAAGGAATTTATTAAGGATGAAGGTTTAAAAAAATCGACAGGATTCTCAAAGGTCTTTTGTAAAAAGTGTTCATCTGCAATTATATATCTTTCATATACTTCGGATAATAATTTAAGATATCCAATAGAATCTTCTTTTGAAATTGATTCTAAGGTGTTTATTAATGAAACTATATCTCTAGTAAAATCAAAATGAACTCTATTGTGGTAAAAACAGCGATAAGTAGGATCGATCTTCATAAATTCTAAATAGTCTTTATAATCTAGATTTGCATAACTAAAAACTTCCTCATAAATTTCTCGGTTCATTAAAATAGAAGCTGTTAAATCGAAGGTAAAAGGCTCATTAACTAATTGATTTGTTTTACCGCCGATGGTGCTATGTTTTTCATAGATATTGACATCGAATCCTTTACTAAGTAATCTTACAGCTGTAGATAAACCACCAATGCCTGAACCTATAATTATCACTGATTTTTTCATCAATTCGCCTTATATAATGAACATTAGAAAATTCACTATACCTTCCCTTTTAGTAAACAATTTAATAAGAATATTATTACCATTATTTTTTGTGATATTCTTTTGCTGGTACTATGTTGAATTAATTAAGTTTTATTCAACAACTTTATGTTTGATTGAAGTCGTATTTATTTATTTATTGACATACTATTAAAGAAATGGTAAAACAAGTTATACAAGTAGTACGAATTATACTGAAATGGGGGTAGAGATATGAGTATGAAAGTACCAGAAGGAAAATTTATGAGTACTGTAAAGGTTGGTGAAAAAGGGCAAATCGTAATTCCTAAAGGAGCAAGGGACTTATTTGAGATAAAGCCTGGTGATACGTTATTTTTGATTGCTGATAAAATACGGGGAATAGCTATTGTTCAAAATGATGAATTTATGGATTTTGCAAATTCTGTTTTTGCTGCACAAGAAAAACCGGAGGGAGCAGAATAATGGCACAGATAAATGAATTAATAGCTGATGATAATAAGTGGATTATTTGGGCGATTGAGCACAGACAGACAAAGAAGGTAATCGGAACTATTAGTATTTGGAATACAAATATTGAACAAGGAATCAGCGAATTGGGATATGGAATTATTACTGATTATCAAGGAAAAGGCTTAATGAAGGAAGTGTTATTAAGTGTCATCAAATATGGATTTGAAGTTATGAACTTAAAGGCTTTGGAAGCATATACGGAAGAAAACAATCATAGCTCCATTAAACTTTTAGAAAATATATAACACAACACATATTATGTAAATATCACATAACGGGTGAGATCCCCACTAAGAAATTTACATCAAATAATCTATATGTAATTGAGGAAAATATTCAATATCATGTAGATTATTTGATGTAAATGGTTATAATATAATTAGGAGGGTGATAAATATGTTAATACAGTTTAATTTTAAGAATTTTAAATCTTTTAAAGAAGAAATATCTTTAGATCTATCTGCTACTAAGATTTCTGAACATGCTGGACATATTGCGAATATAGCCAATGATAAGCTTTTAAAAGTTGCTGCCATATATGGTGCAAATGCAAGTGGAAAGTCTAATATTTATGAAGCTTTCGGTTTCATGACTTATTATGTCTCAGAATCTTTCAAGTTTGGAGGAGAGAATGAGGACAAGCAAAAAAAGGATAGTCAATATATTAAAGTGACACCATTTTTATTTGACAAAACGAGTAGAGAGAATGAGTCAACATTTGAGGTTTTTTTTATAGATAATAAAGATTTGACACAAAAGACATATCAGTATGGATTTGCACTAAATCAAGAAGAGGTTTTAGAAGAATGGTTTTATTGTAAAGCAAAGACTGCTAGAGAATATAGGACTGTTTTTTACCGTAAGAAGGGGCAAAAGCTTGAGTTACCAGGAATTCCAAAGAGTAGTATAGAAAATATAAATATTGCACTTGAAAAGGAAACGCTTATTGTTTCATTGGGTGCAAAGTTAAAAATAGCAAAACTTAAAATGGTACGAGATTGGTTTTTAAGCAATGAAATCATAGATTTTGGGAATCCGACGGAAAACTATTTTAAATCTAGAATGATACCTGAAGGATTTATAGTTGATAAGAATGTTCAAAATGAAGTAGTTGACTATTTCTCATCCTTTGATGAAGCAATTAAAGGGTTTAACGTTGAAGAAGATAAAACTGAGAATGAAAAAGTTGATGAAAAGGGTTATAGTATTGAAGCTCTACACAAAATGATTGATTCAAAAGAAATGGCATCAATCCCATTAAGGAGTGAATCCAGTGGAACACTAAAAATGTTTGCACTATTTCCTTCCTTACAAGAAGTGTTTAAGCAAGGTAGTATAATTTTTATAGATGAATTAAATGCAAGATTACATCCACTGTTAGTTAGAAATATTGTGTTAACATTTTTAAATCCAGAGATCAATACAAGAAATGCTCAGCTTATCTTTACTACACATGACATATGGCAATTGTCCAATGATTTGTTGCGAAGAGATGAAATTTGGTTTGCAGAAAAAGATGACAACGGTACTTCTTCTATTTATTCTTTAGCTGATTTTGTGGATGAAAGTGGAGTAAAAATTAGAAAAGATGAAAGCTTTGCAAAAAATTATTTAATAGGTAAATATGGAGCTATTCCTTCTTTAAAAATGTTAGATATGTTTAAGGAGGAATAGAATTATGGGAGATAAAGAGCGTAGAGGTGCAAGAAAGGACAGAAATAAGAATTTTTCTACCAGAGTACCTATACTTGGATATTATTTAATCATAACAGATACAAAAGAAACAGAGAAAAATTATTTTGAAGGGTTACATAAAGCAATTCCAGAAAACCTGAAAAACAAATTAGTAATAAAAGTAGAAAAAGCACGTACTATTGATTTAGTGCAAAAATGCAAGGAGCTTGTTTCAAAGGAACCGCAATACCGTATTCCGTGGATTGTACTCGATTGAGATCAAGTAGAAGGTTTTGATGAGATCATTGCGAAAGCTGATAAAAACGATATAAATGTTGGATGGTCAAATCCTTGTATCGAAATATGGTTCTTTTCCTATTTTGGTAGAATACCATCTTGCATAGATTCAACAGTGTGTTGTGAAAAATTTAAGGATAAGTTTCAGTGGATTACGAAAAGTGTGTATAAAAAATCAGATATTGAGATTTATAATAGACTGAACCAATTTGGCAGCGAGGAAAAGGCCATAGAAACTGCAGATTGGAAGTATAGGACTCAGATCAGTAATGGAATTCTTAAACCATCAGAAATGAATTCGACAACTACGTTGTTTCAATTGGTTGGAGAAATTAGAGAGAAAATATTTAATAATGAGAGAGAAGAATAGAGGGCTTATACTTATTGGCGTAGATAGAAAAACATAAGTATAAAAACGTTGAGTGGATAACTTTAACATGGAAAAAAATTTTACATAAGGTCAAACAATTATATGAAAAGATTTTATTTATGTGTTATTACTTTCTCATGTAGGTATACAGATTAGAAAATCCAAAAAGTAACAAATTTAAATCTGATTAAGGAATGGCATAAATAAAGCAAGCGAAACCTCCAGTGAGGCTAGGCAGTGCTTATTCTATCTCATAGAGAACTTGCTAAAAATAATACACCTTTTGATTTCATCTAATCAAAAGGTGTATATATTGTATTTCTATATCTTAATACTAATTCATTTCTTCAAGTACTTGGATAAGCTCTTCGGATATATCGCCAATATTGTCAACAGAAGTAGCTACTTCCTTCATGGATATAAGCTGACCCTGTGATGCAAGTGATATGCCCTTTAATTCAACTAAGTTTTTATTGTTTATATCTCTTATCTCTTCAACCAGTTCAACCAACTTGCTTCCGTTGTCGGCTGCTTCCTGAGTAGCCTGTGCAATTTCCTGAACCCTATCATTTACGACCTTGCCTGTACTTGAAACATTCTCAAAGGACAATCCGGCTTCATTAATAATATTTAAACCCTTGCCTACTAAGACTGCATTGCCATCCATTGACTCTACTGCATAGTTAGTATCCTGAAGTACTTCGTTTATAAGGGTGGAAATCTCCTTAGTGGCTTTCTCAGATTGTTCCGCAAGCTTTCTTATTTCATCTGACACTACAGCGAAACCTCTACCATATTCCCCTGAACGCGCTGCTTCTATAGCAGCATTTAGTGCTAGCAGATTGGTTTGGCTGGAAATTTCCTTTATTACCTCTACTATTTGACCTATTTCATTGGATCTTTGTCCAAGCTTATTAATTATGTCCTTACTTTCTACAGTTGTTGTCTCAATTACCTTCATTTCTTCGACTGCTTCTTTTATTATTATGCCACTCTTTTCTGTAAGCTTGTTCAACTCAGCAGACATATCTGATACTACCTTGCCTTCTTCTGCTGTGTTGCTTAGATTACTGGATATTCCCAATATAGATTCTGTTGCTTGATTAATAAAACTATTGGCATTTTCTGACCCTAATGTTATCTGACTCGTATTGTTTGTTATTTGCTCATTAAGCTTAGTTGTTTCGCTTGTTGTATTGGATAATAAATCAACTGAGCTTATTAATATATTTGAAACCTTTGTTGACTTATTAATCAAGGACAGAAGCTTATTCAAAAGAGTCTTTTGCTCCTCCGAACCAACTACATCCTCCAGCATATTCTTTGTACGTCCGGAAAGAATTATATAGATAAGAGCAAGCGCTGCAACTTCTATATCTCTTGAAAGTACAGGTATAAACCAATCATCTTTATAATTAGCATCTAGCATTAAACCTGTGTTTGTACTTATTATTTGACTCATTGTTAGAAATACCATGGATACAATCAGTGAATACCAGCTTAGCTTTCTTGAAAAATATAAGCTTGCTAAAGTAACTGCATAAATCCACAGTACAACTACGTCCTTAGATAGAAAGATATTTATAATAGCTACAGTCAGAGCTGCATTGGTTACAATCAAATACTTAATCCAATAATTCTCTTTCTTTAATACAAATACTAATACAGCAGGAATTAGCAGTAGTATAGCAGCTATTGAAAAAGCAATTCCTACCTGAAACAAATCACTTAAGAATATCTTAAGTATTTGCATCAAATAAACTACAACTAAAAATCCTATAGATGCCAACATTATTTTGGCGCAAAGTTTATTTGTCTCGAACTCATTCTTTATAAGCAGGTTATTCTTATTCATCCTAGTCCCCCCTATTTTATTGTAACATGTGTACATTTTACCACATTCTATAAAATCCGCAAATTGAATTTTTAATATAAATTTTACAGGATAATATGTGCCTAGAAATACGTTTGGACGGTTATTGAATTGAAAATAGCCTTCTGTTATTATAGGTGTATATACCGTTTGGAGAGAGTATCAGTTGGGATATTTAGGTTTAAATATGTTGGTGTGATATAATGACAAAGTTAGTATACGTACTGGGAGATACTTCTTAATAATAGAAATCAATTTATGGAAGATAATAATAGTAGAAATATAAAGAAAGAGATGAACAAATGATAAAAGCAAATTTTAACGATTATCAATTAAGCAGTGAGTTATTAAAAGCAATTAGTATGTTAAATTTTGAAAGTCCCACAAAAGTCCAGGAACAGGTTATACCGGCTGTATTAGAGCAAAAGGATATAATAGTAAAGTCCCAAACTGGAAGCGGAAAGACTGCAGCCTTTGCCATTCCTATTTGCCAATTAGTAGATTGGGAAGAAAATAAACCTCAAGCATTAGTGATTACACCAACAAGAGAACTTGCTATCCAAGTCAAAGAAGATATTTTTAATATAGGTAGATTTAAAAGACTTAAAGTAGCTGCAATTTATGGGAAGTCTCCTTTCTATAATCAAGAAAAGGAACTTAAACAAAAAACACATGTAGTGGTTGGCACACCAGGTCGTATTATAGATCATATTGAAAGAGGGACATTTGATACATCAAATATAAAATATCTTGTAATAGATGAAGCAGATGAAATGCTTAATATGGGATTTATAGAGCAAATAGAGACTATAATAACACAGCTTGCCAAAAGAACGTGTGACAATGTTATTGTCAGCTACAATGCCAAAAGATATAAAGACTTTATGTAACAAATACATGAAAGATCCTATACATGTTGAAATAGAAGAACAAAATAACAGCAGCAGATAGGATATGTCAAGAAAGATATAATGTAGATGAAACGGATAAGATAAAACTTTTAAGAGATATAACAATAGTAGAAAACCCAGATAGTTGTATGATATTTTGCAATACAAAACAAAAGGTAGATGAGGTTTATAATGAGCTGGCAAATCTGAAGTATACTTGTAGAGAAAATTCATGGTGGAATGGAACAACGTGATAGATTAAGAGTAATGAATGATTTTAAGCAAGGTTATTTTAGATATCTGGTAGCTACAGATGTTGCAGCTAGAGGAATAGACATAGATAATATTACACTTGTAATTAATTATGATATACCACAAGACAGGGAAAGCTATGTTCATAGGATAGGAAGAACTGGACGCATAGGCAAGATGGGCAGAGCAATTACTTTTGTAACACAAAATGAAAATAGGTTTTTAAATGATATACATCAATATATCGGTAAAGAGATTCTTTTGAAGGAAAGACCAGAAAAAGAAACTGTGAATAATTCTAAAGCAAGAATTTGTTGAGAAAATAAATACTACACCTGAAATTAAAGAAACAAAAGGTGCGCAGCTAAGTAAAGAAATTATGAAATTACATATTAATGCAGGTAAGAAAACAAAGATGAGACCAGTAGATATCGTAGGTACACTTTGCAGTATTAAAGGTATGACAGAGGCAGATATAGGGATCATCAATATAGTTGATATATCTACCTTTGTAGAAATATTAAATAATAAAGGTGAGCTGGTGTTTCAGAGAGTTACAAAAGACACCTATCAAAGGCAGACTTCGTAAGGTAAGTAAAGCTGATATGTAGGCTAAATAACGGAAACGGGGAAAGAGGGGATAAAATAGTGGACGGTGTTAAAAGGGCTAATATTAAAATAGGTGCGACCGTATTGGTTGTACAAAAGCAGGATCAAAAAGCGGCAAGCTTACTGAGGGTGTAGTCAATAAAATACTAACTAACTCGCTTGAACACCATCATGGTATAAAGGTCATGCTTGAGAGTGGAATTGTTGGAAGAGTGAAAGAAGTAAAGTTGGGCTGAGGACAAACTACTCAGCCTTCTTTATATAAATAAGTTCTTAAATTTATCACAAACAAAACACTATTACCAATTGACAGAAAAATAACAAAGGGTTACTATAAAGTTGTTGTACAAGCTTTATATTTAATAATTTGTTTTTAAAATTAATGATACAATTGTATAATATTTAATATAAGCAATAATTTTGACAATTCTTAGATGATTGCTTGGTACATATATGTAAAAAATATAAAAATTTTAATAGAGGGGAGATGTTAGTCAATTATTTATGAAGGTTTACTGAGTGCTTATAAATTACACTAATAAACTTTGAAATAAGGAGGAAGCCTATGAATTATATAAAATATGAACAGCGCGGATTTGTCGGAATCCTTACAATAGACAGACAGCCCGCGCTGAATGCATTAAATGAGGATGTAATTGACGAGTTGGAGCAGGCACTTGATGCAATCTCCATAGAAGATACTCGTTGCCTAATCCTTACTGGTGCAGGAGAAAAGTCTTTTGTTGCAGGGGCAGATATCGGCGAGATGAGCACTCTGACCAAAGCAGGCGGTGAGAAGTTTGGTAATAAGGGAAACGCTGTGTTCCGCAAAATAGAGATCTTTCCGCTTCCAGTAATTGCAGCAGTAAACGGTTTCGCACTGGGCGGCGGCTGTGAGCTGGCAATGACATGTGATATCCGCATTGCATCTGACAATGCAGTGTTTGCGCAGCCCGAGGTTTCTTTGGGCATCACAGCTGGATTTGGAGGCACCCAGAGGCTTGCAAGGATAATTGGACTTGGCAAAGCAAAGGAATTGCTTTATACTACTTTTAAAGTCAAGGCGGACGAAGCATTAAGGCTTGGGCTGGTAAATGCCGTTTATCCACAAAATCAGTTGATGGATGAGTGTATTAAGATGGCAGAAAAAATATCACGAAATGCACCTATTGCTGTCCGCTCAACCAAAAAAGCGATAAATGAGGGCATGCAGGTTGATATGGATACAGCTATTAAAATTGAGGCAGAGTTGTTTGGAAGCTGCTTTGAGACACAGGATCAAAGAAATGCTATGAGTGCTTTCATTGAAAAACAGAAACCCGCACCATTTGAAAATAAGTAAATAAATGGAGGAATAAGCTATGAAGGTTGGAATTATTGGCGCTGGAACTATGGGCTCCGGCATTGCTCAGGCATTTGCTACAGCTGAGGGATATGAGGTAGTACTTTGTGATGTTACTGAAGATTTTGCTGCAAGAGGTAAGGATAAAATAAAAAATGGTCTAGCTAAGCTGGTATTAAAGGGTAAAATAGAACAGGCTAAGATGGATGAGATACTTGTAAAAATTATCACAGGATCTATTGAAAAAGTTGCAGACTGTGACTTGGTTGTTGAAGCAGTATTGGAAAGAATGGATACGAAAAAAGAATTATTTAGCAATCTGCAAAAAATATGCAAAAAGGATGCAATTTTGGCTTCAAATACATCCTCACTTTCATTGACTGAAATGTCACAGGGACTTGAACGCCCAATAGTGGGTATGCACTTCTTTAACCCTGCTCCAGTCATGAAGCTTGTTGAGGTTACAGCTGGTTTGCACACTACACCAGAAACCATTGCGAAGGTAAAGGAAATTGCTGTAGCAATCGGAAAAACACCAGTGGAAGTAAAAGAAGCTGGGGGATTTGTTGTAAACAGAATCCTTATCCCAATGATAAATGAAGCAGTAGGGATTTATGCAGAAGGAATTGCTACTGCAAATGATATTGATACAGCCATGCTGCTTGGGGCAAACCATCCTATAGGTGCCTCTGGCTCTTGGTGATCTTATCGGATTGGATGTTTGCCTTGCAATTATGGAGGTGCTTCAATCTGAGACAGGAGATTCAAAATACCGTCCACATCCACTGCTTAGAAAGATGGTTCGTGGTGGTATGTTAGGAAGAAAAACCGGAAAAGGTTTCTATGATTATACACACTAATTAAAGACACTATAACTTAGGAGGATATCATGGACTTTATACTTAGTAAAGAACAGGAAATGGCAAGGCAGCTTTTTCAAGATTTTGCACAAAAAGAAGTAAAGCCTCTTGCACAGGAAATAGATGAAGAAGAACGTTTTCCTGAAGAAACAGTAGAGAAAATGGCAAAATACGGATTTTTAGGAATTCCATTTGCAAAGGAATACGGTGGACAGGGCTGTGACACACTCACATATGTACTGTGTGTTGAAGAGCTGTCTAAGGCTTGCGGCACTACAGGCGTTATTGTGTCCGCACATACTTCTCTGGGAGCTGAACCGATTAGAAAATACGGTACACCTGATCAGATTAAAAAATATCTTATACCATTGGCAAAGGGTGAAAAGCTTGGAGCATTTGGACTAACTGAGCCGAACGCAGGAAACTGATGCCTCTGGACAGCAGACTAAGGCTGTTCTAGATGGCGATCACTATATACTCAACGGATCCAAAATATTCATTACCAACGGTGGTAAGGCGGATGTATATATCATTTTCGCCATGACCGATAAATCAAAAGGAACAAAGGGAATTTCTGCTTTCATTGTAGAAAAGGGGTTTCCAGGCTTTAGCATTGGAAAGAAAGAACTGAAAATGGGTATCAGGGGTTCTTCCACATGTGAACTTGTTTTTGAGAATTGCATTGTTCCAAAGGAGAATCTGCTCGGCGCAGAAGGCAAAGGCTTCGGCATTGCGATGCAAACCCTAGACGGCGGACGTATTGGAATCGCTGCTCAGGCGTTAGGCATTGCACAGGGTGCATTTGATGAAACAGTAAAATATGTTAAGGAGAGGAAGCAGTTTGGCAGATCTATCTCCGCTTTTCAGAATACCCAGTTCCAGCTTGCCGATATGAAAGTACAGATTGAGGCAGCTAGGTTATTGGTATACAAGGCTGCACTAGCAAAGGACTCAGGAAAGCCATTCTCTATGGAAGCTGCAATGGCGAAGTTGTTTGCTTCTGATGTTTCAATGGCAGTTACTACCAAGTGTGTACAGCTGTTCGGTGGATATGGTTATACTAGAGAATATCCGGTTGAACGCATGATGCGTGATGCAAAAATAACTGAAATTTATGAAGGAACCAGCGAGGTTCAACGTATGGTAATCTCTGGAACGGTTCTTAAATAGGAAGGAGCTCTGAGTGTTGAATATTATAGTATGTATTAAACAAGTGCCCGATACAAATGAGGTAAAGCTTGATCAGGTAACTGGCACATTGATTCGTGAAGGCGTGCCCAGCATTATAAACCCTGATGATAAAGCAGGATTGGAAGCAGCTTTGCACATCAAAGACGAACTTGGCGCAAAGGTCACTGTGATTTCCATGGGGCCAATGCAAGCGGATCTCGCACTGAGAGAAGCACTGGCAATGGGTGCCGATGAGGCAATACTCGTAACTGATCGTGCCTTTGGAGGTGCCGATACTTGGGCTACCTCATCTACGCTGGCTTCAGCAATCAAAAAGCTGGAATACGATCTAATTATAACAGGACGTCAGGCTATTGACGGTGATACCGCTCAAGTGGGACCACAGATTGCGGAGCATCTCGGCTTGATTAACATAAGCTATGCAGAACAAATCAAGATAGAAGGGGATTTTGTGATTGCCCATCGCCAGTTTGAGGACAGATATCATGTGCTCAAGGCTAAAATGCCTTGCTTGATTACTGCCTTAAGCGAGATGAACAAACCTCGCTACATGACTCCAGGAGGCATCTTTGATGCTTATCGTGATAAAAAGGTAACAATATGGACACGTCCAGATCTTGATATATCTGATGACAATATCGGATTGAAAGGTTCACCTACAAGGGTGCATAAGTCCTTTACAAAGGCTGTCAAGGGAAAAGGAACAGTCGTTACACTTGATACACAGGAATCGGTAGATTTCCTAGTAGAGAAGCTGCAAGAAAAATTTATTCTGTAGGAAAGGGTGACTATAGTGAGTTTTCATGATTATAATGGAGTATATGTTTTTGTACAGCAGGTAGACAACAAGGTCACCAGCGTTTCCTACGAGCTAATTAGCAAAGGAAAAGAGCTGGCAAAAGAGCTTGACACAAAGGTAACTGCTATACTACTTGGATTTAAGGTTGATGCACTATGTGCAAATCTAGCAAAATATGGTGCAGACAAAATTATCGTTGTAGATGATCCTGCACTGGAAACCTATATGACTGAACCATATGTTCATGCTATATATGAAGTGATTAATGCAAATAAACCAGAAATTGTCCTATTTGGGGCAACAGCTATTGGAAGAGATCTTGCACCACATGTATCTGCTCGCGTGCATACAGGCTTAACTGCGGATTGCACAAAGCTTGAAATAGACCCTGAAACTAAAAATCTGATGATGACTCGTCCTGCATTTGGAGGAAACATCATGGCAACAATACTTTGCCCAGAACATCGTCCACAGATGGCAACTGTTCGTCCAGGTGTGATGCAGATAGCTGATATCATAGAGAATGCACAGGTTCCTATAGAGAAGTTTATGATAAGTGACCTTGCTTCTCATATAAACGTAGAGATTATGGAGATTGTAAAGAAGACTGCAAATAAAATAGATATTCAAGATGCAAAGATTCTTGTTTCAGGCGGACGTGGTATGGGTTCTCCTGAAAACTTCAAGCTGCTTGATGATTTAGCCAAAGCATTAGGAGGAACTGTTTCTTCTTCAAGAGCGTGTGTTGATGCAGGTTGGGTAGAAAAAGATAGACAAGTTGGACAGACTGGTAAGACTGTTCGTCCTAATCTCTATATAGCTTGTGGCATTTCTGGCGCAGTTCAACACGTGACAGGGATGGAGGAAGCAGAAATCATCATTGCGATTAACAAGGATCCGGGAGCTCCAATTTTTGAAGTAGCAGATTATGGAATTGTCGGTGATGTGACCAAAATTCTTCCTCTATTTACTGAGCAGGTTAAAAAGCTAATTTCATAAAAATAGGTATGTACATAGGAATCTATATGTTGTGAAAAATATATACTGATTGAGGATGTTATAGGAAAAAATTATATTAAATTATGTATACATAGAAATTATTTATGACCGCAACTCTTGATATTTATCAAAATGGTGATACAATAGTATATGTAATTTGTTAAATTGACTAATATCTATTAAGAAGTAAGATAGATATTTAAGCGTTGGGGCGTCGCCAAGTGGTAAGGCAATGGACTCTGACTCCATTATTCGAAGGTTCGAACCCTTCCGCCCTAGCCAATTCTTTAAAAACATACTAACCTATGAAGAGGCAGATATTTCTTAGAAATGAGAAGTAAATTAATCCATAAAATAACCGACAGGTGAATCGACAGTGATTTACTTGTCGGTTTTTCTATGATTATGGGAGATTTATGTATACTATCATAATTTAAAGTCTATTTAAGGTTGTAATAATATAATCTAAAGTAGAAGTTAAAAATGAATGGATTACCAGCATCAGAAATCAAACGATTCGTCTTGACAAGCTTGTAAAAAGTTTACTGATTTTGATTTAAGTGATGCAGTTTTTAAAGCAGTAAGGTTGGCTCATCATACTCAGACTGGTACAGTTAATACTACTTCTGCGGAGTTAATGCTTGAAAAGAGGAAAAGGACTAATCAAAAGAGAAAGCTATTGGGGGTGAAATTTGGAGGGAAATATGGATTTAAAACAAATAGTACATAATATTTGGAAGGACATTGTTGAACAGAATGAAGAAACTTTAAAAAACTATTTTACAAATTGTGCTACTATAAATTGGCATAATTCAAATACATCTTTTCACGCTACTTCGTTTTTTGAGTTTGATAATGATAAGATTACTATGCTAAATGAGTATTGGGGCGATGACTGTAAAGCACCACAATGGAGAAAAGATAAAAATATTGGGCGCCCGATTTCCATTTAATTTATTGTATAATGTTGTATATTATATGTAGACAAGCTATAATTTTAATATAAGAATTTCTAATAAATTCAAGGGGGAATAAGATGAAAATCACATGTATATCAGCATCAAATACTAAATTAATAGGTGACAAAAGTACGTCGACAAAAGTATGTAATTTAATAAAAGAAACGATTTTAAAGGATTATAACGAAAATATATCTGTTGATGTGGTTCCATTGATGGATTATGACATAAAACCATGTATTTTATGTGGTGCTTGTTTAGAAAGCAAAAGTTGTGTAGAGGATGATGAATTTAATCAGATACTATCTAAATTAATAGATTCCCAGGGTGTTTTTGTAGTTGTTCCTCATTATTCACCTATACCAGCAAAATTAATAATGGTATTTGAGAAGATAAACGAAATTAATTATGCAAGCTGGTCAAACGATCCAGAATATAAATCTCCATTTAATAATAAGCCAGTTGGAATTATTGGACATGGGGGCATGGCTGAAAATGAAAAAGTTCTGAAGTATTATCATGAACATCTCATTACTCCAGTAGCTTATGCAATGAGCTCACTTTATTTCAATGTCATTAAGCAAGATGACAACTTTCCTAATGGAGCTGCTTTTGGACTAAAGGATAAGTCTTGTTTAAAGAAAGTAGAAAACTCTGTTTTTCCTGAAATCATTCAAGATTGGTCAACTATTGAAGAAAGAATAAAACCATTGATTGCTAATGTAATGAATGAAATAAAAAATATAGAACACGCATAGTAATGAAATTTGTATGTTCTATAAACAGTGGTATATATATGTATTATATAATCCTGAACTCTATTTTAAGAGTTCGGGATTTTTAAGTTGTAACAACTATTGATAAATAATGTCATGGCACAATCCCAAAAATCCCACAGCCCATTAATTAACAATATTTACCTATAGTTGTAGTGATAGGAACATGATATAATTGTGTAATAAATTTACATTTGATTATAGCATATGAACACATTAATAAAATGGAGGTAGCTTATGAAAAAACATTTATCAATAAGAATCAAACTAATACTTATATTTTTACCTGTAATAATAATTGTTGCCATAGGTATTTCTACAACAAATATGCTGTATTCACAAAGGGAAATAATCAGACAAATTGATGAAAAAGTAAGTAATAATCTGAGATACCTAGTAGAATCAATGGAACATGAGTTTACTTCTCATCGTCAAATTGCTGAGTCTATCGCTACAGTATACCAAACTTATGGGAACAAACTCAGTAAAAGCGAATATAACAAGTTAATTGAAGGTTTCTTACCCATGAGCGATAATACAATGGGATCAGGTCTATGGTTAGAACCATACAGCTACAATGAAGATACAAAGTATTATGGACCATACATATACAAAGATGGAAGCAACTTTGTATATACAGAGGATTATGAAAGTGCAGAATATGATTATCCGTCAACAGATTGGTATCTAATTGGGAAAAATGCAAAAGATGGGGTTGCGTGAACCGATCCATATTATGATGAGACTATAGGAATCACCATGATAACTACTTCTGTTGCTATCAAATCTGGTGAAAAGTTTTCTGGTGTAGTATCAGCGGATTATGATTTGACGACTATACAGAATCTTATTAACAATGCTAAAATGGGTAATAATGGATATGCGATTCTTCTGGATTCTCAAGGTAATTTCATTGCACATCAAGATAAAGAGAAAGTAATGAAAGTAAATGTAGCGGATGATCCAGAACTAAGTGTTTTGAAGGATTCTATTAAACAGAATGAACAAGGCAAAGAAAATCTCACAGTTGATGGTAAGAATAGCGAAGTTTATTACACTACTTTGCCTAGCACGCAATGGAAGCTACTAATTGTTATTCCTAATAGTGAACTTTTTGCAGGCATTCAGCAGATGCTTATAAAAACTATTATAATAGTTTTGGGAGTATTAATACTATCTACTATTTTAATCTATCTGTTTAGTGAAGCTTATATAACTAAGCCTATAAAAAAAGCTTCAGTATATTTAAAATTTATTTCTGATGGAGATTTTACTCTAGAAATAGATAAAAAATACCTTGCAAGAAAAGATGAAATAGGAACAATTATAAATGGAATAAATAATATGAAAATAGAATTGAAACATTTGGTAAATAGTATCAAAAATGAATCTTATGAAATAGACAATGAAGTAGAATATGTTATGAATAATGTTAAAGCTTTAAATGCTAATTTGGGAGATGTATCAGCAACAACAGAAGAACTTGCGGCAAGTATGGAACAAACAGCTGCTTCAGCTGAAGAAATGTTAGCTACTTCGCATGAAATCGAAAAAGCTGTGAAATCTATAGCAGAGAGATCTCAAGATGGTTCAGTTGCAGCTGGTGAAATAAGTAAAAGAGCTGAGAATACAAAGAAGGGTGTCAATATTGCTCAAAAGAAGGCAACAGATATATTTAATAATACAAAACAGCAATTGGAGCAAGCAATTAGTGACTCAAGAGTAGTAGAACAAATTGATATTTTATCGGCATCAATTATGCAAATAACTGAGCAAACAAATTTACTCGCATTAAATGCCGCAATTGAAGCTGCAAGAGCAGGAGAAGCTGGAAAAGGATTCTCTGTGGTTGCAGATGAGATCAGAAAACTTGCTGAGCAATCAAAGGGTACTGTAATAAAAATTCAAGATGTGACATCAAAGGTAACTGGATCAGTAGATCATCTTTCTAAGAGTGCCAATGAATTATTATCGTTTATGACTGAAAATGTAGCTACTGACTATGAAAAGATGTTAGGTGTAGCTGAACAATATAGTATCGATGGGAAATTTGTTGATGATCTTGTAACTGAATTCAGTGCAACATCAGAAAGAACTTTTAGCGTCGTTGGAAAACGTTTTAATTACCATTGATGGGGTAGCCTCTGCGGCAAATGAAGGTGCAGGAGGTACTACAGATATTGCAAGAAGAATCTCTGATACAAACTATAAAGCAAATGAAGTAAGAGAAAAGGTTGCTAAAACAAAGGAACATTCTGATAAATTGAAAGCAGAAATAGATATATTTAAAGTATAATAATAAACTCACAAGTGCCTGGCACCGAACATAAGAACATATATACAAGAGACACATCTTCTGCTAAAGTCATAGTAGGAGGTGTGTTTTATTATTGGAATACCTTGATTCAGAAGACACATATGGATTCCACGTGAGTCTTTGTCATAACCACGAAACTTGTATGTTCTTAGAATCATTTCAAAATACCTGTTGTTTTTTTAGGAATTCGTTTTCTTGTTTGAGACATACAATCTTGTGTTCTAAGCGTTTAACTTTTTTAGCTTCCGAGAGTTCCTTTGTAGATGAACGTCCAGTATTGTTTTTCCTAGTGTCCTCACATCCCTCTGTACATGATTCGTATAGGTGCATTGGCGCTACAAGACTATCTTTTCGTTGCTTTCTAAGAATGCGATGTTCAATTCTCATATGAGCCATAATTTGTGATTGAAGTTTCTCAGCACGCTATTCTTCTATAAAATGATTTTTTTCCATGGCAGCACTCTCCTAACTTAGCATCTTAAGTATAACAAAAATACCCTACAAAGTAGAGATAGTTAATTTTGAGTAATATGCTCTTTTTATTAATTGTTTATCTTATGGGGTCTATTTCAATTTTTTAGAGCTTTTTATTTAATTTTTATCATAATATTTGAAAGCTCATACTATAATAGTTAAGAATAAAAGATGGTCAACATTGCATAAATCTACTACTGCAATGAGAGCTTAACTTTTATTCGTTCAAGAAGAAACGTCTGCTATTTATCTAATAAACTAGGAGGTAAAATATGGGAATATCAAATTTAAGTGATAAAGAACTTGCTGAAATAATAGGAAACAAAGGTGGATTACAGGAATTTTTGAAGGATAAAAATAATCTTAGAAAATTTATGGGTATAAACCATATGACAAGAAGAAGGATAACAGATATTTTAAAATATGATAAAGGTTTGTCAAAAGCAGATATTAAGAGAGCCATAGATGAAGTGGCTGCAGTTCATAGCACAGTTACAGATTTCTTTGCATAAAGAATATAATTATTATCTAAAGGTCTAATATTAAATAAAAATGATTATGAATGGCAGACGTTTCAATAAAATAAGGTGGTGGATTAAATAGTGTGTATTGATGAATCATTTAATGATTTTGATAATTACGTTACAGAAAGACAGATGAAATATGGAACACTTTTAGCATTTTCTATTACAAACTCATGCCCTTTGAAGTGTGAACATTGCATAGTAGATGCAAATTCTATAGACGATGAATTGTCAGCAGAAAGTCTAAAAAAGTGTCTTATAGATTTAAGTGAGTATAAACTTGTTAATCAAATAAGTGTTACTGGTGGAGAACCATTTTATGTACCTAATAAATTGAAGATTTTTTCAGAGTTTTGTCAAGAATCAAATATTGAAATGGGAGTAGTTACTAGTGCATATTGGGCTTCAGATTATGAGAAAGCTCATGAAATTATAAGCCAATATCCAGGAATTACGGATTATTGTATAAGTACAGATCAATATCATCTTAAATATGTTCCTTTAATAAATATCAAAAATGCATATTTAGCTGCAAAAGCTTCGAATAAAACTGTAAAAATAAGGATTTCGGGTGAAACAGAAGATACTGTGAAAGCTCATGAAATATTGAAAACAGTTTATGACATTGTCTCTGACCCAAAAGAAGTAACATTTCAGAGAATAATACCATTTGGGAGGGTAAAAGAAAACTGCAAAGAGCATTTAAAATTTGTTGATGAACCATTTGCATTACCATGCTGCACAAATGCACCTGTGGTAACTGAAAGAGGCATAGTTGAGCCATGCTGTGGAGGTATTATCTCTTTAAAGGGAAACCATCCTTTGGTACTAGGAGATGTAAAAATAGACGACTTAAGTACTATATTAAATAGAGCAAAATCAAAATGGTTATTAAACTATATAAGATTATGGGGATTTACTGAATTAATTAATGAAATAGAGAATAGTGATTTGAAAAATAAACTACCTAAGTTATATTTAGAAAATGATGTCTGCACAACTTGCTGTCAATTATTTGCTGACCAAGAAATCTCAGATTTCCTAAATGAATTATCTCAGTCTCTTGAATTTAAGCTAAAAGTGGCTTATGGAATGATGCATTACTATGGCGACGAAAAACCTATACAAATTATTAGTGAGGCATATAACTTAAATTAAGCATCTAGAACTATAAAAGCCCTCAGTTATTATGAAATTAACATAATAACTGAGGGCTTTTGTATGGGAAGACCGTGATGTTTTTATAAAGTTTTCTAGATTACTGCACAATGTTTGAGGATAGTGGATGGAAGCATATTGATGGAAGCAAGAGCTCAGGAACACAATATTTTAAACAAATGAAAGCTAATTCAAATGACGATATTTTTTCCGATAAAGTTTCTAAAGCAGGAAGGTTTAAACGTCTATCAAATATATGGGCAACCTTAGCTGCGTCATATGTACCCATATTCATAGCTCTTGCTGCAACTGGCGCGATTAGCTACAAAGCGTTATTTGCTCCAAAAGCATGGTACTATACTCCTGGATTATGGAGTCTTACTGGGCTTGAGTTTTGGAGAAAATTTTTGTTTGAAACTCCATTTGCATTAGCAAGAGGGTTGCTATGGTTATACAATAAAAGCAATATTGTTGTACAATAAAGAAAAGGTCAATTGATATAAGTAAATAATACATAGTGATAAAAGAGAGAAGGATTATAATAATGAATAATGAAGTTTTAAATGAAATAGTAGAGTGTATGGCTACAAGCAGTCAAATGTATGATATTCAAAAGGTGCAAACAGAGCACAGAATAAAATTGGCGGAGGCTTGGGAGATAAACAAGGGAATAAAGGTGCTGGAAATAGGCTGTGGACAGGGTGATACTACAGCGGTATTAGCATATTTTGTTGGAGAAAATGGCTTTGTTCATGGAGTGGATATTGCATCAGAAGATTATGGGGCTCCAATTACAGTAGGGCAAGCAGCTGATTATTTAAAAAAATCAAAGCTGGGAAAGCAAATAAAAATGGATTATAAAATTGATGTATTAAATGATATGGTGGACTTTCCAGAGAAATCCTTTGATATCATTGTTTTATCCCATTGCTCCTGGTATATGAAATCTTTTAATGAATTAGAGAAAATCCTGAGAAAAGTTAAAAAATGGGGGAAACAGCTTTGTTTTGCGGAATGGGATACAAGGATAAATTCAATGGAGCAATATCCACATTTTTTAGCGGTTCAAATACAGGCGCAATATGAATGTTTCAAAGCTAGCAGTTTCTCAAATGTTCGTACATTATTTACTCCAATGGATTTAGTAAATATAGCAGAGAAAGCGGGCTGGTCCATAAAAAAAGAGTTTAATGTTTCATCTGAAAATCTTCAAGATGGTAAATGGGAATGTGATATCATTGTACATGAATATAAATCTGAAGTTGATAAGATAAGGGATATACCTGATAAGTTAAAAGAGCTTATAAATTCAGAGGTAGGTTTGTTAAATGAGTATGTAAAAAATATTAATATCAGAAGTTTATCAACATATGCTTTTGTTGCGGATTAATCCATAGCACAAAAAATACTATCAGTGAGATTTTTTTATTTTGTGGAATCTTGTTTAAAAATAAAACATATAAAATTAAAAGAGAAAAATTTAAATAATAACCTAAGATGCTGACTTGTTTAGTACATATTTGTAAAACGAAAATTGTTTATTTTCAAGGCTTAGCATGTTATTCTAGTTGTATGAATTTTCATTCAATGAAAGGAGATAAGTATGAAAACAAAAAGGCTACTGTCACTTTTAACAATGGTTGTATTTGCGATTACTATTCTAATCCCTTTTAGTAATGGTGTGTCAAAAGTAGAAGCCGACACTACTTCAAACTGGAATGTGGAGAAATATGGGGATCGTATTGACATTGACAGCCAGTTAAATCAAATGTCTAAAGATGCTTCGTTCATACAGCAGGCTGATATGAAAATTAAGGAACAAGCTGCAGCAACTAATTTTAACGCAGTTGAGAACTTCGAGAATTCAGCAAGTACAATGGGCTTTACATATGATGGAGGAACAAAATATTTTTTGAACTATGAGTTATCATTCAAAACTTTTACTCTTCGAAGTGTTGGAGAAAATGTTGAGATATGGGTAGCAAATAATTTAGCATTTCCTTCTGGAGATACTCGTCCAACTCCTGTTATAACACAAGAGCAAGTTGATAAACTCCGTGATGAATTTGATAGCAATATATATCCAAAAGATACTTCATTCTTCGGAACACCTGATACTCTTGATGGTTCAAATTCTCTTTTAGTTGATTTTGGATATTTCCCTGAAGGATACTATGGAGGCAATGACAAGGTTATAATGCTAGTTGATAATATCAAAGATGAAAACTATTATGACTCGACTTACCCCTTCTTTGTAGCTGGCTTCTTCTGGCAAACAATTGAAAACTATATTGATAGAAATATAATTACAATCGATACAAATAGTTGGGAAACTCGCTTAGAAAGTACATATTATGGAACAACTATTCATGAACTTCAACATCTAATTCATGCTGATAACGATGACGCAGAAGAATCATGGATTAATGAGGGAATGTCTACTTTCTCTGAATACCTTGGTGGATATGGTCATGATGCAAGCTCAATTAACTTCTACTTAGATCATCCTGAGAATTCATTAGTATATTGGGATGATCACTATTCTGCAGCAACTGGACCAGAAACCATTGCGGACTATGGTCAAGTATATTTATTTACACTTTACATGAATGATAAATTGGGTCAAGAGTTTATTCGTGATCTGGCATTAAATGAAAAGCAAGGAATTGATAGTGTTAATGAGGTTTTAAATGCATATAATTCTAATCTTGACTTCACAGAGCTTTATCAAAATTTTATTACTGCATTGGTTGTAGACAGTGATAAAGTAGGAAGTGGACTTTATAATTTTGATAGCATTGACCTTCGCGACCTTCCTGTTGATAAACAAGGTACAAAACGTAATATGACAGTTAACTTTGAAAATGCCTTAACCTTTGAAAAAGAAGGCGTTCCAGCTTGGGGTGGAGATTTTAAAGTATTAGATTTTCAAGATAAAATAAGAAGTATTTCCTTTGATGGCATAGACTTCTTATCAACTCCATGGGAATCAGTATCAGACCCATTAGGAGCAGATAATCAAGTATTATGGGGCAATGAAGGAGACGAAGCAGATAATATCTTGATTCTTGAAGCAGATCTTTCTAATGTAGAAACAGCAACTTTAATGTTTGATAACTATATTGATATTGAAGAGCAATGGGACTTTGGAGTTGTTCAAGTTTCAACAGATGGCGGGATAACTTGGGTAAGTCTTTCTAATGAAAATACACGTAGTGATGTAGTAGAAGAAGGCTATCCAAAGATTAAAGAAAATGTACCAGGATTTACTGGACTCTATGAAGGATGGCAAGAAGAAACCTTTGATTTAACTGCATATGCAGGTCAAAAGGTATTGGTATCTTTTAGATACTTAACTGATTGGTCAACCAATAATGCTGGTTGGTTCATTGACAATATAGAAATTCCAGAGTTAGGATTTGTTAATGATGGCAGCTCTACAGATGCTTTTAAATCAATTAATCTGATAATGGGTCAATATGTCAATTACACAGTGACATTTATCAATGAAAGAGAAATTGGTAATAAAAATGGAGTTAAGACAAATTACAAAGTTATTACTGTTGATCCATTTAATGTAACAGAAGAGGACATATTAACACTAAAACAACTTTTCCAAAATGGTAATAACTATATGATTACATCCTATGCAGCTCCTATAGGTGATAAAAATCCAGTAGATTTCACCTACGAGGTTAATTTAAAAGTGGGTAACACAAAAAAGTAGTAAAATAGTTAAAATAGGAACTCATAATGAATTGATTGAAAAAGGAAGCTTCTATGCAAACCTTTATAATAGTCAATTTAGAACAGGGATAGCTTTAGCATAATTAGTTGAAAAGTGCCGAGCTATGGAGAAAATTTTTAAGATTTCTATGTTATAAAAAAACCTTTGCAAAATTAAAGTTGCAGAGGTTTTTATTGCAATATTGGAAGAATTATAATAGAATAAATTCAATAATGGTAAATATGGTAATATATAATTTTAAGTACAATTTATGTTAGCTTTTATTAAATTCTAAATGTTCGAAGGGGGAATTAAGATGGAATTTTACAATCAAAGTATCATAACTAAGAAAACCGAACACCTGTTAAATAATGCCTTTGGTATGCCTTCACCTACTTCTGATAAAATTGAAAACCTTGTGTTTTCAGGCGGAGGAACAAAGGGTGTTGCATACGTAGGTGTTCTCCAAGTTCTGGATAAAATGGGCATAAGTCAAAATATCAAGCGTTATGCAGGAGCAAGTGCAGGTGCAATAGTTGCAGCATTGCTTGCAATAGGAATGTCTACAGATAAGATAGAGAAAAATTTACCAACCTCATATATGAAGTTTCTTGACCCAGAAAAGGGTAGTGCTGATGATATTATGAGTGAATTGGAGAAAATAGGTAAGTTAATTGGTGGAAGTATAGATTTATGGGATATTTTAAAGGTAATCTGGAAAAGCAGCTTGGTAATAGACCCCGAGAAAGCACACATGGGACTTTTTCAGGGTATTGCATTCCTTGACTGGGTGAAAGCTTGCTTTGAAAGCAATAATATCTCTGGAGACATAACCTTCAAACAGCTACATGATAAAACAGGCAAAGAGCTTCACTTGATGCTATGTGATTCAAATTATGGGAAAACCCTAGTTGCAAATCATATAAATACCCCTGACATGGCTGTAGCGTTTGCGGTAAGATGTTCAATGGCAATCCCATTCTTCTTCTACCCAATGACCTATAATGGAGACCTTTTTGTTGATGGTGGAACAATGTATAATTATCCAATAGAAATATTTGACACGGAAACAAATCCTGAACACACACTTGGGTTTATACTTTCTACAGCATCCTCAATTTTATGGCCAGAGAGAAGTAATGACAACGACCTTATGCAACATATTGGACGTGTTGTTGGAGCTATTATGAAAGTCTCAAGTGAATATTGCTTTAGGGAAGGTAATGCATCAAGAACTGTATTTGTCGATCCTGCTGGAGTTAATTCAATAAACTTCAATCTTACCACTGAACAGATAAAGGCATTAAAGGAAAATGGAACAAAAGCAGCAATGACATTTTTCCAAAGTAAATACGGACCTGACGGCAATTTGCCTATTCAGAGAGAAGATACTTTTCCTATCGTAGTTCCTTCAGGAAAGACCCTTTCTATGAAATTCTGCTTCGATTCATCCGAACCTGTCGAAACAGAGGCTATGATTGTAAATGGAGATTTGTTTGATGGTAATTCAATAATACTGCAAAAAGCTGTAAACACTTCGGTAGCTTCTGACTGGCAATGTAAAAACACAAGCAAAACCAATCAAGTCCTATTTGTTTCAGGTTGGACAAGGAGCAAGGTCTGGATGCAAACAGGCGGTAGCATTATTACCAGTAACACTATAAGCTTTGATTGCGGATTTTATGCAGAATATACAATAAGTTAACTAAAAGCAGAAGGAGATGGTTTAAAACCATCTCCTTTGTTTTTTTGCAATGCTTTCATAGCATCAAATATCTAGTAAAGTTTACAATAGAACATGAACTTCAAATTCATTATGGCAGCAAGGGCATACAACTGTATGCTTTCCTTTCTTTCGTGGTAGACGAAGTACCTTTTTACATTTCGGGCATTTACGAAAACGATGTGTTTTAATTTCTTTAATTCTACGAATCGTCAAAGAAAATTTTGATTTAATAGGTTTCATAAGCTTCAAATATTGTTCGTTTTCTGCACGTCTTTTGTAAATATTTCGAGAGAGTGGTCTGAAAAACGACCAAAACAGAAAAAGAGTCATCAAAGTGTAAATAATAGTAGAACCAATAAAAGCATTGATAACTGCTAAAACAAAACATACTATAATCAAAGCATTATACAATTGATCTACACCATATCTGCCAGCCATAAAACGTACTAACTTATCTTTTAAATTATTCATTTCTTCTACTCCTTATTAATACTATTGTCAGCAGAACATGTAGCGCATTCTTGCGAGACAAATATTTAAACATATATTGCTTATATTAATTGTTGGTATGCCAAAGTTTTGACTTTGCCTCTGATACACGCGTCCACCATTTTGTATTTGACTCAATACACGGTGGTACTCTGGATTATTTGGTTCCACTTGCACAGCTGTTTTTGCGTGTTCTAGTGCTGTGATTTTGTTGCCAGCTTACGATAAGCTTTTGTAATTTCTTCATTTGAAGTAGTTGGAGAAATCCAAAGCACTTTGCAAGGATCGAATATCATCGTTTGTGTCTCTCCTTTGTTCTATTTTTTTCTGATGGATATCTTGTCCAAACACCTAAGTTGTAATAGGTCAGTTTACTGTATTATCTTTATTATATAGTGCAGAAAGAAATAGAACAAGTAGAAAGCAGAAGGGACGGTTCTTTTTGCTTTCTATAATTTATATAACCTTCAAATGCAAACCTTAAAACAGGTTTTAAGGTTTTACTTGACCGATACCATTTATGGTATTATAATTAAAAATGAAATCAATGGAGGTGTAGTATTACGAAAGACATAAATGAGGTTATGTTAAATCCTGTCCGAATGAGAATCATACAAGAGCTTTCCACAAGACAAAGTATTACTGCGACAGAGCTTTGTGAAAAAATCAGTGATGTTCCGCGGACTACTATGTACCGTCATATCAATATTTTATTGGACAACAACATTTTATCTGTTGTATCCGAAAAAAAGATTAGAGGGAGCCTCGAAAGAACTCTTGCCTTAAATATAGGGGAAATATCAAAGCATAACACCCTTGAAAATGCTTCTCATAATGCATTGGGTTTTTTAATGAACAAATATGCAAGGTTTCACAACTATTTCAGTGGAGAAAATCCGAACACCGGTAAAGATAAAATTTTTATGAACAATTCAGTACTGATGATGGATGATAATGAGTTCGACCAATTTTTATCGGAGCTGCGAGGGCTTCTGATAAAATACAACTTTGAAGCTGCAGACGAAAGAAAAGCCAGAGATATTTCGGTGATATCTGCACCCACAGAAAAGGAGTGAGCAAAATGGGTAAAATCAAAACGAAAAGAGGTAAAAAAATAATGACTGTATTTGCAATTATCTTAGGAATCATTGTTTGTCTTAATATAATCGGATTTGCAATCAACAAAATATTTTTTTCAAATGAGCTTGAAGCTATTTCACCTTATGGACAGATGATAGAAGTAAATGAAAAAAAGATGCATGTGTATTCTTTGGGCGATGGGGAGAAAACCATTGTGTTGTTACCGGGTTTTGGGGTGTCCTTACCAAGTGCGGACTTTGGACCACTGATGAGAGAGCTTTCTAAAGAATATACTGTTGTTTGCATTGAATATTTCGGTATTGGGTTCAGCGACCAGGCAGATACACCACGAACAAATGAAAACTATACAGAAGAAATAAGAACTGCATTATCTTTGGCTGGCTTTAAGGCGCCTTATGTCTTAATGCCTCACTCAGCGTCTGGCATTTACAGTGAATATTATGCTGCAAAATATCCTGATGAGGTGTCTGCGATTATTATGCTGGACACAACATCAACTGGAAAGACAGGAACTGGAAATCCACCCAAATTCATTTACGGAATAGCTAAGCTACAGCAAGCTTGTGGATTAACACACATTACATGTGGATTGATGCCTCCTTCTCAAAAAGCCGAAAATGGATACACCGAAAAAGAAATCAGTGACTATAAATTGTTTACTTATCATGTTCTCAACAATACTATGATTGATCAGTCTTATAGTATGCTTGACAATATCAATGAGGTAAATGCAATAGCTTTCCCTGAAGAAATACCGGTATTGAAACTCATATCCTCGCAATCGGAAAAAAGAGCAGGAGCAGAATATCAAACAAATCACTTAAATAGACTGGGAGCAAAAGCTGAATCAAAAATTATTGATTGCTCTCATTTCATTTATCAGACTAATGTTACAGATATTTGTGATGCAACAAGTACTTTCCTCGAAAAAATGATTAAAAACTGAAGTCTATGATTTGAATAATCAAGAAAGTGATGATTTACATATGAACATAAATAATTTTCAGAACAATATAAACAAGACAATCTTAGATAGGGGATACGACTACTATATTGAAGGAAATATAATTGAAACATACAATCAAGAAGACAGCAAATATATTTTCATAGTCCAAGGAAGTGAAGAGTACGAGGTTGTAGTAAAATTAGATAAAAATGGAGAAATAGTATATTCAGATTGTGATTGTCCTTATGACTTTGGACCAATATGCAAGCATCAAGTAGCAGCTTTTTGTAAGCTTTATGAGATTTTTAATAGTGAGGATAATAGCATAAGTACGAAAAAACAAGTAGCAAAGCAATCAGAGATTAAAGAAGTCTTGAACAATCTTTCAAAAGAACAATTAATTAGTATTATAGAAGCTATAACCAAAAAAGATAAAACCTTAAAAAATAGCCTAATTGTCAGATATTCAAAAGGTGACAATAAACAAGAAATTGAAAAATGCAAAAAGTTAATAGGGTCTATCGTTAGCAAATATGCAGGCAGAGACGACTATATAATGTACAGAGAAACATGTGACTATGTAAGTGAGATGGAAGATTTATTAGACAAGGTAAGAGATACAGAAGATATACTACTAGCCTTGGATATTGCATTTTTAGTGCTTAACGAAGCTATTGAAGCTTTTCAGTATGCAGATGACTCTGATGGTGATATAGGTGGATTAGTATCTGAAACAATAGAGTTAATAAGTGATATTATATATGATAGTGAGGATTTAGATAAAAATATAAGAGAAGAAGTATTCTATAAATTAATGGAGCAGAGCGATAGCAAGAGCTTTGACGGATGGGAAGAATACAGAATTGATATGCTAGGACTATGTACTAAATTTGTTGATATAGAAGAGCTTAGAAATAAACTAGTAATGAAAATACAATACTCAGTGAATAAAAATTTAAAGAATGAGAATATGAAATATAGTAATGAAAGTATGCTACATCTATTATATGAAATAATAGATGAATATGGAACTAAAGAACAAGCAGAGCAATTCATAAAAGATAATCTAAATTTTGCATCTTTTAGAGAATTGCTTATAAATAAGTATATTAAAGAAGAAAATTATCATAAGGTCATAGAATTAACCCTAGAAGGAGAAAAACAAGACAAAGAATTTGCAGGCTTAATATCAAAATGGAAAAAAATAAGATATACAGCTTACAAAGAACTATCGCTTAAGGAAGAACAAGAAAAATTGGCAAAAGAGCTTTTTCTTCATGGAGATTTTGAATACTATAGTCAGCTAAAAGAACTCAATACAGGAGATAAGGAAGACTTTTATAACAGCTTAAAACAAGAACTAAAAAAGGATAAGAATTGGTCAAGAAGAGATATTTACCTTGAACTTATAGTAGCGGAAAATGACTTAGATGAGATAATGGAGGTTGTAAGGGAAAATCCTAGAAACATAGAAGATTATGCAGATATGCTAGCAGATAAGTTTAGAGATGAGGTCATAGATATTTATAAAAAACATATAAAGTTGTCAGCATGTGCTTCGTCAGATAGAAGACGTTATCAAGAAGTATGTGGAATACTTAAGAGATATAAAAAGATAGCTGGTAGGAAAAGTCAAGAAGAACTGATAAATGAGCTAAGTGACTTATATAGAAAAAGACCAGCCTTTGTAGATGAGCTAAGTAAGATTAAATAAACATTAATAAGAGAGCCGAAAACAAAACGCATATAGTTGAAGATGCAATAACCATAGGTAAACCAAGCAATAATATAAAATATGAATACATAGAAAAGGCGAAAATATGAACAATGAACAAATAAAAGTTAAATGCATTGGAATGGACGAAAAAGGAAAAGGAATTGTCAGAATAAAAGGGCAGGAGTTGCATGTTTCTAATTTATTAGAAGGAGAAACTGCACTTATGGAGGTGATTCAAAAGAGAAATTTTATAACTGGTAAGGTGATTCGAATTGAGGAAAAGTCAAAAGACAGAGTGGTGCCTAAGTGTACACATTTTACTCAATGCGGAGGCTGTCAATTGCAGCATTTGTCTAGTAAAGGACAAGCAGAGTTCAAGCAGAAAAGCATAGAAAAACTGATGGGATGCTATCACAAAGTAAATGAAATATTGACTATGGATGAACCATATTTTTATCGTAACAAAATACACTCAACAGTGTCTTATGACCAAAAGGGAAAAATCATTTCGGGGATTTATGAAGAAAATACTCATCATGTGATACTCATTGAGAAGTGTATGATTCAGGATAGACAGGCAGATGAAATAATAGCAACTATACGTGAAATCATGAAGGTCTACAAAATGAAACCCTTTGATGAGGATACGGGTCAAGGCTTTCTCCGTCATATATTAGTCAAAACAGGCTTTGTAAGCAAGCAGATAATGGTTGTTCTTGTAGTTTCTGATCAGGTTTTTCCAGGGAAAAATAACTTTATCAAGGAATTGCTAAAAAAGCATCCAGACATAACTACAATTGTTATGAATATCAATAACCGCAAAACGAGTGTTGTACTTGGCGATAGAGAAAAGGTTCTGTATGGGAGCGGCTATATAGAAGATACTTTGTGTGGCTGCATATTTCAAATTTCACCGAAATCCTTTTATCAAATTAATCCAATACAAACTGAAGTTTTATACAGTAAAGCTATTGAAATGGCAGGACTAAAGGGGAATGAAGCGGTTCTTGATGCTTATTGCGGTATCGGTACTATCTCACTTATTGTCAGCAGCAAAGTAAAAAAAGTGATAGGAGTCGAGTTAAACAAAGATGCTGTGAAGGATGCAATCCAAAACGCCAAAAGGAATAAGATAACCAATACTTATTTTTATAATGAAGATGCAGGAGATTTTATGGCTGGTCTTGCAGAGGAAAAACAGAGTATTGATACTGTATTTATGGATCCTCCAAGAGTTGGCAGTGATGAGAAGTTTTTGTCTTCGCTTGTTCAACTGTCACCCAGACAGGTGATTTATATATCATGTAATCCTGTGACACAGGAAAGGGATGTTAGGTTTTTGGATAGGCATGGATATAAGGTAATGGAAATTCAACCTGTGGATATGTTTCCGCAGACAGGGCATGTGGAGTGCGTGATTCTGTTGCAACGTCAAAAATCCTAATAAAAATGGGCTGTGGGATTATAGATGAGAATATGCTTTGATGTGAGTAGATGTTTAAAATCGTTTATAATTTTGATTCCCCCGAATTCGTGGGAATTGTTTTTACTCTTTACATAGCGAAATATTTCGAATAAAATAGAAGCGAACGGATGTTTGGAGAAGAAGTAGAAAACATCAAAACGGAGGCAACAAACCTTATGGAGAAGAAAAAGAATAACGAAATCACCATTCGTTCAAGTGCTGCTGAATACCTGACATTCGTAGCTGCGACTGGTGATGACCCACAAAGTATTGAAATGCGTTACGAAGATGAGAACATCTGGCTTACGCAGAAAATGCTATCTGTGCTTTACGATGTAGATGTAAGAACAATAAATGAACATATTCAAAAAATATATGAAGATCATGAATTGGAACCTAAAGCAACTATCCGGAATTTCCGGATAGTTCAAACTGAAGGTTTGCGCCAGGTCAATCGTGAAATTAAACACTACAATCTGCAAATGATTATTGCCGTGGGTTTTAAAGTGAACAATGAACGCGCGGTACAATTCCGTAAATGGGCGAATCAGATTGTAAAGGATTACACGATCAAAGGATTTGCTATGGACGATGAACGCTTGAAAAATGGCGGTTCTGTTCTGACAGAGCAGTATTTTGAAGAGCACCTCCAACGTATCCGTGAAATCCGTCTGAGTGAGCGGAAATTCTATCAAAAAATTACCGATATTTATGCGACCGCCATCGATTACGATGTAAATGCAACTTCCACAAAGCGTTTTTTCGCCACTGTACAAAACAAGCTTCATTGGGCGATACATGGACAGACTGCTTCAGAAGTAATTTATATCCGCGCTGATGCCGAAAAGGAACATATGGGGCTGATCACATGGAAAGACGCACCTCATGGGAAAATTCAGAAATTTGATGTATCGGTAGCTAAAAACTACCTGAGTGAATTTGAAATGGGGCAGTTGCAACGGCTGGTTTCTGCCTATTTGGACATTGCAGAGGATATGGCTCTTAGACATATACCCATGACCATGCTGGATTGGGAAACTCGATTGAACCGTTTCATAAAGGCAACTGACCGTAATGTTTTAATGGATGCAGGAAAGGTAACGGCGGAAATTGCTAAAGCTCATGCTGAAAGTGAGTTTGAGAAATATCGCATTATCCAAGACAGGCTGTTTCAATCTGACTTTGATAAATTAATTGAGGGTATAAGGAATGAATAATAACATTTAAAGGCGTCCAATTCGACGCCTTTAGAACACATAAACATATAGGATACCCTGCCGCCAAGGGGGTACCAGAGGGGTACAACATCTTTTTTGTATTTTCAAGGCATGTGGAAGCAATAAAAACAATATGGTGCCAGGCACGACAGTTAGACAGTTATTGACACGTGTAGGCCCTTTCTGATAGTATAAGAATAAACGTATTATCAGGAGGGTTTTTTTATGGGTAGACCTTGGAGAGAAGAGTACAAGTGGAGCAGTGACATATTTTACAGAAAAAACCTCAATGGATTTATCAGTACTAATGTAATATTAGATACGCTAGATAAAGACAGAGAAGAGGCAATAAAGAAGTATAGAATTAATGCTAGAAAAGGCAGAAGCAGATTATGAGAAGGTAAAAGTAATAGGAGATGAGGCGTACCAGCTAATGTGTTCAAGTAAGAAGAAAAGCATTGAAAGAAAAAGACTTGATGAGATTTTAATAGATACAGGGATAAGCATAGAAGATTACCAATTAGTAAAAGAAGGCTCAAGAAAAAGGTCTTTGACTTCATATAAGGTAGAGTATGCAAGAACTGCGTTAGCTTTGAAGTATACAAATAAAGAGATAGGAAATAGCATAAAAACAACAGAAAGTGAGATAAAAGAATTGATAGCTAAGTATGGCAGATGAATAACTGACTATATGTCGTGCCTGGCACCTAAAGGTTTTTACAACTTAAATCTTGGTGACAAATTGAAGTCTGAAGAAATGAACGCCACTCTATGATTTCCTTAGCCAGCAATGTTACTGTTATTCCCGCAAAGAAAACAATCGGTACACAGAAAACAACCGATAAAGTCCAGAAAATACGAGTAGCTGCTTATTGCCGTGTTTCCACTGATAGTGACGAGCAGGAAACCAGCTACGAAACACAGATTGCGCATTATAATTCATTTATCAATAGCCACCCGGATTGGGTGCTTGCCGGAATATATGCCGATGACGGCATCTCTGGAATGAATACGAAGAAGCGTGATGAGTTTCAGCGTATGATTAATGACTGTAACGACGGCAAGATAGATATGGTTATTACCAAGTCCATCAGTCGATTTGCAAGGAATACGGTCGATTGCCTGAATTACACCAGAGCTCTTAAAAATAAGAATATCGGCGTTTACTTTGAAAAGGAAAATATCAACACGCTCGATGCTAAGGGTGAAGTGCTCATGACAATTATGGCTTCTCTTGCGCAGCAGGAAAGTGAGTCACTGTCAGCCAACGTTCGCCTTGGCTTGCAGTTCCGATACCAGCAAGGAAAAGTTCAGGTCAACCACAACTGGTTCTTGGGGTATACCAAAGATGCAGACGGTCACCTCATCATTGATACAGAGCAAGCTGAAGCCGTGAAGCGCATCTATAGAGAGTACCTTTGCGGTAAGAGCTTCTTACAGATAAAAAGGTCGCTTGAAGCTAATAAGGGCCAGGTTCCTAAATATTATGTAGAGGACAGTCATGAAGCCATTATTCCAAAGGATATCTTCTTAAAGGTGCAGGAAGAAATAGCAAGGCGCGCAAATCTAACTAAAGGCACTACAAAGCGCAAACGAGTCTATAGTGGGCGTTATGCTTTATCCGGTATGATATTCTGCGCACACTGCGGCGATATCTTCCGAAGAATCAAATGGAACAATCGTGGATGTAAGTCAACCGTTTGGCGATGCGTCAGCAGGGTTGAAAAAGATGGTCCTGATTGCCCAGCAAGAACTGTTTACGAAGAATTACTCCATGAGGTAGTTATAAAAGCCATAAACGAAGCGTTCCGGGAAAAGGAAGCAATCCTGCCTCTTTTACGAGAGAATATTGAGAGTAGCCTTGAGGAAGTCACCTCAAATCAAATTGCAGCGATTGATGAACAGATGAGGTCAATGCAGCAGGAGCTATTGGCAACAGTTAATTCAAAGAATACCGGTGATGAGCTTGGTATGGAGATTAGAAGGCTTCGTGATGAGAAGCAGGCCCTTCAAAATGAGCAGGCATCCCGACAGGATCTGAAAACACGCATCAATGAAATGATGATTTTCATTAACGACCTGCCATGCGAGCTGACTGAATACAAAGAAGATTATGTAAGGACACTCTTAGAAAAGATAACGGTTTACGACGACCACATCATAGTTGAATTCAAATCAGGTATTGAAATACAAATTGACGAATAACTAGAAATACAACAAAACCCGTAGCTCTATATCAGAGTTATGGGTTTATTGTTGTTCAAAATGAAAATAATGTAAATCCCATTGTATCTATCAACCAAATGGTTTATAATATATTTGGTGTAAATAGGAGGTGCTGCATGACCACGTCAGATATGATTAAGCAACTATGTGAACATATGAATATAAGCGTTGCGGAACTTGCCAGACGTATTGGCCAGACACTACAGAATTTCAATAAGAAATTAAAACGGGAAACCGTAACTTTAGATGAGTTAAAAGCCATAGCAGATGCGATGGATGTCAAGTTTGAGCAGGCTTTCATTCTGCCCGATGGCAATGAAATAAAGACAGGAAATGAGTAAAGGAGGCGTCCTAATATGATGATTAGACCGGAAGGATACTATGAAGAGTACCTTAAAGGAAAAACTAAAGAACAGATTCTGACCATTATACGGGGGCTTAAGCAAGAAATAGGTCGTCTTAAAAATACAATGGAAAGCCCCGACTATGGCGTAAAACCTATTATGCATCCGAGTGAAGATACGCGCCTTCATTGGACTCGTGAATATTTGGAAAGAGCCAAGCAAGCCTATGCTGAAGCTGGTGGAACTTATACATTGTCAAAGTCAGAAGAAAGGGCTGCTGACTTTGATGCAAATATGGATGCCATCTGCAAGATTACCTTTAGCATTGGCGGTTTCTTTGGCTGCTACCGTAGTTATATTATAGAACTATCAGATGGATTGAAAGCCTATACAAAATTATGGGAAGACGAAGAACCACTTTTATTGTTAGATGATAACGAGGAACCCTTCACGAAAGATACTTTCATTGCCGCACTTATAGATCTTCACATCGGTGAATGGCACAGAAGATATTCAACAAAACGCTTTGGATACACAGTGTGTGATGGTACGCAGTGGGAGTTGGAATTTGAATATAACAATGTTCATAAATCAGTGAGATTTGATGGCGATAACTCATACTCGTATAACTTCGATAAGTTCCAGATGTTATTTGGCATTGACGATATTGAAGAGGATGAGAATGAGAAAATCCGGTATTTTAACAGAATACATACCTATAACATAGGTGGATAGCATTGATGAATGGGTGGAATTAGTCCGCATTTGTATATAATAGCGAAATAAAGATTATTTTATGAAATTTGTACTGGAGGGAATATGATAAAAAAATTAATTACTGTTTTATCTGCAGTTACTGCAGTTTTAGCCATTATTTCGGCAAGTCTTGGTGTATTTTATTCTTTTGGTGGACAACAAAGAACTGTTACAAACATTTATGGACAAACTGTTACCCTCTATGGTGACGGTATATATTTGAATGATTCCATTATGAAAGTTGGGACAACAAAAGGTACTGACATTGCAATTATTATAGTATCAATCCTATTACTTCTAATAATATCCATATTTAGAAACCGTAAATTTAGACCATTTTTGCAAACAGGATTTTTGTCAATTATTTTATATTCTTCAACTTGTCTTGTAATGGGTGTGAATTTTAACAGATTATTTCTACTTTATCTTGTTCAGTTTGAGTGTGCATTTTTTGCAACTATTTTTTCAATAGCAAACATCATAAAAACTGAAAAATTCAATAATAGTCTATATAAAAAGAGATTAAAAGGTACAGCTATTTTCATGATAGTTGCTGGTTGCTCGGTTTTAGTTTGGATGATGTTTATTATACCTGCCACTATTTCAGGACAGCCTATGAACATAATTGATGTCTACACAACAGAACCTACCTTTGTTATTGACTTGGCTATTATTCTCCCAACCTCGGTTTTTTGTGGAGTTATGTTATTAAAACAAAATCCTATTGGATATAAGATAGCACCAGTTTTACTTACCTTAATTAGTGGGGTGGGATTATGTGTAATTATGCAAACAATGGCACAAAAAGCACTTGGAATTGTAATTCCTATAGGACAAATTTTTGGATTGGTAATATCTTTTGTTATTTTAGGAGTGATTGCTATCGTATTAAATGTTAAGCTTTTAAGATATGCAAAATAAGTTTAATCTGAATATATAGTTTAGTCGCAACTTTCTACAATTGCCCATCATTCTTATTATACGAACGTAGGTGATATGTTTCCGAGAACCCTAAAACCGTTGATATGTTTCCCCAAACCGTAAAAGCACTAAAAAACGGTTGACCTGTTCTCAAGAACGCCGACATCAATAATGGCAACTCGGGCCATGTGGAGTGCTGTGTACTGCTCACAAATGCAACTTCTAAATAGAGACTTGAAACGCTGATATATAGGCATTTTTGAGAGTTTTGCCACCGTTGGGAGTTACTTGGATAAGTAGCTTGAATGGTGGCAATTGTTCGTTTGGGGGTGTTTCGTATGTACATGGAAACAGGTCTACTGGATGCATCAAAGGAAAATATCATGGGAAAAGAAAACACAACGTATAAATGAAATAAATATTAATCCCCCAGCTGAGCTGGGGTGAATGGAGTAGCAGTAGCGAAATATAGAGTAATAAAAAGCCTCCAGTGATAAAATGATATTGGTTTCGCAAGCCATATCAAAAATCAGAGGAGGTATCCATAATGGATAAATCAAGTTTATCACATTGCTGCTATATTTGCACTTACCATATTGTGTTTATATCAAAATATAGGCGGAGAATTATGTATGGAGCAGTAAAGAAGGATATAGTAGAAATTTTCAAGAAGCTATTAGAAATTAAAGGTGTAGCACTAATAGAAGGAAAAGTATGCAAAGATCATATACATTTGTATGTAAGCATTCCGCCAAAACTTGTGGTATCTCAAAGGAAAGAGTGCACTAATGCTATTTGACAGGCATCCTGAGTATAGAGAAAAGTGGAGTGGCAGACATTTCTGGGCAAGAGGATACTATGTTGCAACAGTAGGAAATGTTAATGAAGAAACAATAATCTAGTAATAAGCCCTTTTTTGTATTGTGTTATATGTTCTCCTTGACAGCGTTTTGGGGAAGGGAAGCCTATCTTTTTTAGTAATATCCTATTATAATCAAGAATATTGATAGGCAAATAAAGTGATTATGCTTTTATAGCCCAACGCAATTTAGCAGAACGCGCACGACTATTGGTATTACATTCTTCTGATGATGGCCGAATAGGATCGGGAGCTATTTCACGATAGACGCCTTCACGAAAAAAGCGTTGAAAAGATTTTTTAACGAGACGATCTTCTCCTGAATGAAATGAAAGTATGGCAACGCGCCCACCCTCAGCAAGGGCAGCAGGAAGTTTTTCCAAAAATTCATCTAACACTTCAAATTCATTATTGACATCAATTCGCAACGCTTGAAAGCATCGTTGACAGGATTTTTTAATCTCATCGTTCCTATTATTTTCTGGAATAAATTTCAGAGCATCTTTGATAATTTGTTGGAGCTGTGTTGTTGTTGATATATCTATTCCTTTTTTAATTTCGGAAATAATGGCGCGAGCGATTGCTGCGGAATGAGGCTCGTCCGCGTTTTCTATCAACATACCTTGTAATTCATCTTGTGAAATAGTTTTTAAACGAGCTGCTGCAGATATACCTCTTTTAGGATTCAGCCGTAAGTCTAATGGCCCTTCACTCTTAAATGAAAATCCTCTTTCAGGATTGTCTATTTGCATAGAAGAGACACCCAAATCTGCCAATACAAAATTCAATGGCCCTGATTCGGAAGCAATTTGATCTATTTCGGAAAAGTTCATTTGCTTGATCGTTAAAATTTCGGAGCCATAACCTAAGCTCTCTAAACGCTCTTGGGTGCGCGGTAATTCAAGAGAATCTACATCAATTGCATACAAGTGCCCCTTTGAATTTAAACATTTAAGCATCTCTAAAGTATGGCCACCATAACCTAGTGTTGCATCTAATCCAGTTTGTCCAGGAGTAATTTGTAAGAATTCCAATATTTCTTTAACGCAAATTGAACGATGCATACCGGCAGGAGTACTGCCCTTTTGAATAACTTTTGCCACAGCATCAGCATATTTCTCTGGTTGCAGTTCCTTATATTTTTCTTTAAAAGTTTTAGGGTGAGTGCCTTTATATCGAATACGTCGCTGATGTTTTTGCTCTTGATTATCCATTGTGTACTGAGCTCATTCTTTCTCCACCTTTTTTAATATCTTTTTGTAATGTTGTTACAAATCATATGATACCAAATACAATTCATAAAAGCAAACATGCAAAGAAGAAAATCTGTCAGAAAAATCAGAAGCGGAGAAAATAATTTCTAAGCTATTTATACAAAACTCGATCTTACCCAAAGCATGATTGATATGCTATTTGCCAAATTATATGGAAGATTAAAATAATTAGGATTATAATATAATTGCATTGCTTTTTAGGATGCAGTTATATTATGTGTAAGATATTATTTTTCTAAACTAGGTTAAGTTCTGTGGATTACTTAAGCATACAACTAATAATGTATTTGTTTGTAAAATTTATTAAAGGAGGTCTTGATGTGCTAAATAAAGCGATAGAAATTGCTACTCGTGCTCATGCCGGACAAGTTGATAAAGCAGGAGCACCTTACATTCTCCACCCATTGAGAGTCATGATATCAAGAGAAAATGAACTTGAAAGAATTTGTGCTGTTCTGCACGATGTTGTTGAAGATTCTGATATTACCTTTGATGACCTTCGCAAAGAAGATTTTTCAGAGGAAGTGATTGCTGTATTGGACTGTCTGACAAAACGCAGTGATGAAAGTTATGAGGAGTTTATTGATAGAATACTAAAAAATGAAACTGCCTGTCGAGTGAAGCTTGCAGATTTGTGTGACAATATGGATTTGTCAAGAATTGAGAATCCTACCGAAGAAGACAAAGAGAGAAATCGGAAATATAACAAAGCATCTGGACAAATTTTAGAAGCGTTGTCTTTGTAGGACGGTATAAAGGATGGAAATCTCCTAATAATCTATTCTGTGATAGGGATTATGAAACTACAAAAAGCAAACCAGAATATGGGTTGAATTTATCCAAGAAAAATATGCCACTGCTGGAACCCTTCGAAATCGAAAAAGCGTTACTGTCAATTATAAGTGAATTGGGAGTGAAATGATGAAAGGCACAATACAAAATCTAACTATCAATGGATATGAGTGTTTATTATATCTTCCGCCTGCGTACGAGACTAGCAGGGATAACTATCCCGTGGTATACATAAATGGTGAAGATGAAATATCAGAGATTATAGAAGGTGTGGAACCTCATTTTGGAGTGGAATGTGAGGCATTCCTTCTGCTCAGTGTTCTGTCAATAAATTGGAACGATGAATACTCTCCGTGGTCTGTACCTGCATTATCGAAAAAGGACGAGCCTTTCGGTTGCGGTGCATCTGTTTATCTGCACTTTCTTGATGAAATCGTCAAACCCTTCATAGACACGCATTACCACACAAAGCAGGAATCAGAAAGCACAGCACTTATCGGACATTCTTTGGGTGGGCTAGTATCGCTTTATGCGCTTTATACCAGCAGAACATTTGGTAAAATTGCCAGCTTATCGGGATCACTGTGGTTTGACGGATGGATAGAATTCATGGATTCTAATACGCCCAAAGACACCGAGGCGAAAGTATACCTTTCTCTTGGCGAGGGGGAGGAGCACACTAGAAATCAACGTATAGCTAAAGTGGGAAACTGCACGAGGAAGGCTGAGGAGATATTGAAGCAGCAGCTTAAGTCAACGGATGATATTACATTGGTTTGGAACAACGGAGGTCATTTCACAGAAATACCTCAGCGTTATCAAAAAGCTGTCATGTGGCTTATGCGGACCAATAAAATGGATAATTAAGTATTTTTTGATTGACAGAAGAGGATGTAACTTATGTACACGGTAACTTATTCGCTAAGAGACATTAATAACACTGACTCAGAACATTACTATCTGGATATAGAAAGCTTTACTGATGAAGTGATTTTAGAGATGAACAATCTTGCAGGCTCAACAGTAAAAGAATATATAGCTTATTCTGAAGGAAAACCAAAATGGAGAATTCGTTCAACTGAAGAATATGGCTTTGAGCTGCTTGTATTGGGAACCTTATGGAAAATATACAGCGGAGATGCCCTCGGTTTGAATACAGTACCAAGGCAGATGCTTACAGGTCTTGCAAGACTTCGCGAACAGGGTGGAAGACTTAAGCCCGGTATAGATTTTATACGTGGAATTAGGGCTACTATTTTTCTATCACTTGATTTATATGACAATATGTTCATTCTTGACCCAACGCTGGAGCAAATGGAAAAGCTTCTGAACTGGCTTGATGCTACAGGTGAATTCGACAGAGAGGTTAAAAGATTAAGAAATTGGCAGGAATATCTTGCAGATCATGATAGTAAAGAGGTCTCGGATATAATAGCAACTACAATAACACTTGCTGCCTGGTTCGAAATTCGCAGCGAGGAAGTTCTTGGAAGATATACCTACAGAGATTAACTTCAACAGGTTGAAAGAAATACTTAATTGCCATATAGAATGCAAAATTAATTAGCTACAAAATAAATCAAATATTCCATAGAAGGTCTATTAGCTACGTAACTTTCGTACAAACAGAAAAACACGATTTGTAAATTTGTTGCCATCCATACATTGGCTATGATACCAATTTAATGAGATATGTATAACCCAAAATAATAACTAAATTCAATAATTATCTTATGTAGTTAAAATATACCAATTGATAGCCATACTGAATCTTGGAAATCTTGGAAACTTGATAATATGTTAATTTATTCCAGAACAATGTTTAAGTCTGCCATACCGATTTAGACTTCTGCTGTATGCATTCTACAAACCTTCTGCCAAGAGCACTGATCTCAGGCAAGACTATTTCCATGGTTTCTGCTGTTCTTCGTACTTCAGCTACAAGCATTCCCAATTTGTTTATCAGTATTCCTATGCCTACATTCTCCATCTTCGTTTCATGAAAAATCGTTCTCTTCATCCATGAAATAATATTGTGTGTAATAAAAACAATCCACAAGAATGCATAGATGCCGTCAAACTTCCTAGTACGAAGGTTTTTCATATGATATACATTCTTGCAGGTTTTAAAGAAAGCTTCAATGGTTTGTCTCTGGTTATAAAAGTGAAATAGCTCATGGGCTGACATCTCAGCTTTGTTAATGTTTGAAATCAGCATAGTATATATGAAATCACCTTTACGTGTTAAGGTTCTCACTATAATAAATCGTAAGTCGCCTTCACTCGGAAGTTCGTAGGTATCTACAAAACGGTCAATTTCTTCATACTCTTCTTTAGCAATGGTTTTTGCTATATTAGATGCTCTTGTAGTGGAATAACCTTTTACTACAAACTTTACTCTGTCCTTGAGTTTTTCTATGTTTTCATTAGAGCCATAGCCACTGTCAAGCCGCAGAATAAGCCTATTTTCCTTTGCCACATCCTTGAGTTTTGATAATGTATCGTTAAGCAATCGTCAAACCGATTACTACAATGGGTATTTCCAGCATCAAGATAAAGTGAAATAGTTTCTCTATTATCATCGCCACAAAATGCAGCAGACAATTGATATCCTTTCTGGTTTTTATTCTTACAGAAATAACCTCTTTGTGCTACTTCATACGTCTTACCATTAGCAATAAGACCTGATTGATCAATATCAACAACAATCTTTTCTGTAGTAGATAAGCATGTAGTATTCTGCATGAACAGCTGATGATGGACATTTTTAAGCTGCTCAACGTTTTCTTTTGTCATCCTTCGTAGAAGTTCATTAATTTGAGACTGATCAGGAAACCTTGGTATATCAATCAACTCTGCAATGACAGTGTCAGGAACGAGCTTTTCATTGATGTCTGAGGTATATTTACATCCAGCGGCTATAGATATTGCAATGGTTAATAGCTTATCTTGAACAGAATAATCTACTTTTTTCATCTTAACTTTGACTTTATCCAGTAGACTTACAAAATCAAGCTTTTGAACATATTTTACAAACGTAACCAACCAAGCACTAGTTTTTTCCTGTTTAAATTCACCTGTAATAAATGTTATACTTTTCATAGGTGAAAACCCCCTTCGTTATTGTTTTTTTTGCACAATTAACAAATTCGCAAGGGAGAGGCTTTCACCTCTTGTTATATTATGGATTCCAATTTATTGGTATTTACATGATTTATATTTGTACGAAAGTTACGTAGCTAGTCAGGTGAATAGACCTTTTTTATTTTATGAAATTGTGTTATGTAAAGTATAAGCATACAAGAAGAAATGTGTCTTGAGACATTGAAATTCCATAATTTACATCATCTATAAAGTTGAAAATTACATTAAATATGTTTAAAATATAATTGAGGATGAATTTATCATGACGATGTAATACTCTAAAATTTTTACCTCTGGCTCAAAGACGTAAAAACAGATATTAGATCAATAACAAAACCTTTTTCTAGTTTACATTGCTGATTTTCAAGTAGATATGCGTTATACGAGAGGGGATAAATACATGAAAAAAGATTTAATGTTTAAATTCGATATCAAAAGTAAACTAATTTTGGGATTTACTTTTCTAATGGTAATTTCGTTATTTTTAATGGGCTTAATTGTTTATCAAAAAGTATACACTCAGACGGAGAAGGATTTCACATATTCTGTGAATAAAGAATTAATTCATGTAAATGATGGTATCGAAAACTACATTACTCTAATTAAAGAAAATACCACTATGTTAAGTCAAAGTTCTCTTATACAAGAAGTAGATTCTAGAATAACTACATATGTTGATAAAAACGATCCTTCTGGTAAAATTGAAATGAAACCGCTTGAAAATGGTCCTTATGAAGCAGAAGTTTATAATATTTTTAAAAACCTTAAAGATTCACATCCTGAAATACAAAGTGTTTCAATGGGAGTTGAAGTAAATGGCGGATATATTCAGTATCCTGTGTCAGCTAGAAAAAATGGATATGATGCAAGAACAAGAGACTGGTATAAACTTGCATTTCAAAATCCTAATGAAACTGTTTTAGGTGATGTTTATATTGCTTCAGATGGTTCTAAAAGCATTAGTTCTATGTCAGCAATAAAAGATAGCAATGGGACTGTCAAAGGTGTACTAGCTACTGATATTGACCTTAATAATCTTACGAAAATTATTGAAAATGTTAAGATAGGAAATAATGGTTACATAATTCTATTAGATAAAAATGGTACTATTTTAGCTAATCCAAAAGATGCAAGTTTAGTTTCAAAAAATATAAGTGAGTTAAAAATAAGTGAGTTAAACAGTGCATATAATAGCAATACTTCATTTAAAATTAAAATGGCAGATGGAAAAAATTATTCTGTAATCGTTAAAAAAACACCAAATTCAAACTTAAGTTGGAGCTATATATGTTTTGTTGAAACAAGTGAATTTATGAATAGTGCCAACAATATAGGGAAAATTATATTTTTACTTACTTTGGTTTTCACAGCAATAAGCATAATTATAACAATATTTATAGCTGAAAGAATTATCAAACCAATAAGAAATATCGCAAATCATTTACAGTTAATGGGAAAAGGTGATTTTTCAGTAGAAGTGGATTCAAAATATCTAAAGCTAAATGATGAAGTGGGTGGCATTGCAAGATCAACTAATAAGATGCAGTCATCATTAAAAGAAATGTTATTAATAATAAAAGATAATTCTCAGACTATTGATCGTAATGCTGAAAATTTACACACCTCTGCTGAATTGGTAGCAAACTCATCAGAGGAGGTTTCAAATGCAGTTAAGGAAGTTGCAAAAGGAACAGAAGATCAGGCTCAAAAACTTTCAGGTGTAAGTAATATATTCTCGCAATTTGGGAATTCAGTTCAGACAATGACAAACGCATTAATTGAAATACAGGAAAAAACTAAATCAATTAATAACATTGCAAGTGAAAGTAATAATAATATGAGTGGATTGGCTGAATCAGTAGAAACTGTAGGCGTTACATTTAAGGAATTCAGAGACAAGCTTAGCGTTTTAGGTAATAATGTTAATAAAATAAATGCGATTACCAATTTAATTGATAGTATTGCAGAACAGACAAACTTATTAGCATTAAATGCATCAATTGAAGCAGCTAGAGCAGGAGAATCTGGTAGAGGGTTTGCGGTAGTTGCTGATGAGATAAGAAAATTAGCAGTGCAAAGTAAAAAGTCCGCTGATGAGATTACTAAGTTGTTGGTTAGTATTTCCAATGACACTGTAGGTATTTTAAAGAATAATGATAATATGAATATTGAATTAAGTAGTCAAGCAACTGCAGTAAATGAAACAATAAAGTCTTTTAAAGAAATTGTTAGAAAAATAGAAAATGTAATCCCAGAAATAGAGAAGGTAAGCTCCTCTGGTGAATATATAAATAAAGAAAAAGAAAATATCTTAGAAAGCGTGGAAAGCATAGCTGCAGTTTCAGAAGAAACGTCAGCTTCATCAGAAGAAATTGCAGCATCATCAGAAGAAATGAGTGCAACTGCTGAAACTTTATTTTCTACTGTAGATAACTTAAGAGATATGGCTAAAGAAATGACAAAACAAGTAAATGAATTTAAATTATAAAGAGAACTAGTAAAGAATTTCTTAGAACAACTGAGAATTTGAATTATTGAGCCAGAGAAACCATGGAAAAAGCTGTTCGGAAACAGTACCAATGCTTCCGAACAGCTTTTATTTACTCCAGATTCAATTTTTTCTTCAAAATATAATTGGTTAATACGAAATACACAGCGGTGATGACTCCATAGTATAAGATAGGTAGCAGTAAAAAGGTGCAAATTTGCGTAGCACTGGGTACGAAATTGCTTTCTACTTGAAATATATCTAAACCTGAGAAAATAACGACAAATAACGTCATAAATATTTGTAAAATTGTCTTTAATACGATATACATGCCAAATGATGCCACCAGTTTATACTTATTAAAAAGGTGCCCCAATGCAATGGCTGCATAAATAGTCAATATAGTAGAAGCAATGCCTAATATACCAAGTATGATGACTTCAAAGCTCACTAGATAAGCAGATGCTCCAAAATATTGTCTGAATTCGTTAATGAGCATCGATAGTTCTTTATAAATATTCGGGGTAAAAATATCCTTTGAGGAAATAATCAAAATGGAGCAGAAAGCAACAATTCCACTTACAACCGTCCAAAGCATTGAAATGGTTAACTTGCTGAAAATATGACTCCATGATTGAACCGGCAGCGTAAACATCAGATAGCCTTCATCACCCAAAAGGTTTTTATAGAATCGCTGTATCAGTACAATCAGTGTCATCAACACCATACCTATCATCAAAGTTACATAAACAAACATACTAATAACCATAGCAAAGCTGCTAAAAGAAAATGATTTTTCACCTATATTGGGAATAGCAAAGAAGAACCGATTTATCGTCGCAACAACCAAAATGGTAAGGTAAAGAGGTAGAAACAGACGAGCTGTTGCCTTTATTTCATATTTTAAAAGTTTACCTAACATTTGAAAACCTCCCTGAATAAAGCATCAACTGATTTTTTATTTTCATCACGGATTTCATCCACTGTCTTTGTAGCACCACCTGACCATCCTTCAAAAAGATGATATCGTCAAGGATCTTCTCAATGTCAGAAATCAGATGCGTCGAAATAATAATGGTTGCATTTTCTTGATAGTTGCTTAGTATGGTATCTAGAATATAGTCCCTAGCTGCAGGATCTACACCCCCGATGGGCTCATCTAGCAGATATAGCTGTGCCTCGCGACTCATGACTAAAATCAGCTGTACTTTTTCCTTTGTTCCCTTTGAAAGTGTCTTTAATCGTTCAGAAGGGCTGATACTTAGTCTTTTCAACATATCATAGGCCTTTTCTACATTGAAATCTGGATAAAAATCTTGAAACATATGGATAATCTCGGAAACCTTCATCCAGTCATTTAGATAGGTTCTCTCAGGTAAATAGGAAACAACGCTTTTCGTCTTCGATTCCAGGTGCATTTCCTGCTATTTGAAGCTCACCGCTTGTTGGAGTTAGAAGATCATTACAAAGCTTTATAAAGGTGCTTTTTCCACTGCTGTTAGGACCAAGCAAGCCTACTATCCGACCTCTCTCTATGTTTAAGGTGACGTTATTCAAAGCCTTTTTATTGCCAAAGCTTTTGCTTAAGTTATTACATGTTAGAATGGAATTCATTTTTTCACCTCCTCCAGCATTGTTGAAATTATGGAAAGGGTCTCTGTTTTGCTAAAACCCAAGCTACTCATTTTTTCAAGAAATTCTGATATTTGCTCCTGAGCCAGTTTTTGTTTTGCCTTTTGAATCATTTTAGAATCCTCCGTTATAAATCTTCCGCTTGTGCGGTTGGTATAAAGCAGTCCATCCTCCTCAAGTATGGATAGAGCCCTTTGCATGGTATTTGGGTTTACGGCAGCCTCCTGTGCCAGCTCTCTAACTGAGGGAAGCTTCGAGCCTGGTGCAAATATCCCAGAACATATTTTGATTTCAATTTGCTCAATTAACTGAGAATAAATAGGTCGGTCTGATTTTAAATCCCAAGACATACGATAACTCCTTTCCTAAACACGCCATTGTATTATTGTATTATTGTATTAAGCGATTAATACAATAATACAATGGCGTGTTTAAATTGTCAATAGGTTTTGAAAATAAGATATCATAAACTAAAGAAAAATCTGGTATCTGCCGATATATAAAATGATAGGTAGACATGTAGAATCAATGGATTGATTACATTTATTCTAAATGCTTTTATTTATGCAAAGGGGGGAATAAATTATGGCCATTGTAGAATTAATTAATCAATATGGCGCATATGCAAACAATCTTTTTCAAAGAACTGCTAATAGTGGTGATTCATTTATGGAAATCATGTCATCCACTTCTGAAAGGGTTGAAAAACATAAAGGTGGAGAAATAATTGGATTTGGAACTATTATGGAACCAAATACTAATAGAGGATGGGGTATGAATGCAAAGTATGCAGAAAATTCGACACCGGAAAATCCGATTGTTTATGTGGAAACGAATTATGGTGGTGAAACAGTTGCATATAATATCAGCATTAACAAAGTTGATCCCCAAAATGCTTCAAGGTTAGAGATATTTGCATTGGCAAGTTATGCAGATGAACAGGGGATAGGTTGTGACAGTACATTCGGTACATATAATACCTTAAACAATTTTGAAGAGATGGCTATTCACAATGGCTATTTTGGAGCAGGTGTGGAAGCGGCAAATACATGGGAGCAGTTTAAAGATGAGAAATTGAATTGGGAGAATGCTTGTAAGCAATTGACGGACTTGTTTTATAATTGTAATGTCTTGCTTCAGTACAAAAACGGAATGAATATCATGAATTTGTTTTCAAAGTATCCGATAGAGTAGAGAGGCTATGATTGATAGATATGTGAATCACAATAAGATATTGTCAGGAAAATTTTTTATGGGAATATGTGTACAAATATAAAATAGATAGTGAGGCAAAATATGGGCTCATTTACAATGGAAAAGTTAAGTAATAAAAACAAAAAAACGAAATCAATAATTATGGCTATTTTGGCGGCAGGTCTTTATGGGATAAGCTCACCTGTGTCAAAACTGCTACTTGTAGAGATACCACCGACATTAATGGCAGCATTATTATATCTAGGCGCTGGCTTTGGAATGTTGGCGGTTAATATGGTAAAGGTATTTAGTAAGAAAGAACAAATAGAAGCGAAAATAACAAAAAAAGAGCTGCCATATGTAGTTGGCATGATTCTTCTTGATATTGCTGCTCCTGTTTTTCTGATGTTAGGTCTTACGATGACTACTTCGGCAAATGCTTCCTTACTTAATAATTTTGAGATAGTGGCAACTTCACTTATAGCACTCTTTATTTTTAGAGAGGCTATTGGCAAGCGAATGTGGCTTGCTATCTTATTTATTACACTTTCTAGTATTGTTCTATCGGTCAATGATTTTAGTAGTTTTTCCTTTTCTGCTGGGTCTATATTTGTTTTACTTGCATGTGTTTGTTGGGGATTTGAGAATAACTGTACTCGTATGTTATCTTTAAAAGACCCTCTACAAATAGTAGTAGTTAAGGGTTTTGGATCAGGTATTGGATCACTCATAATTTCTATGATATTAAAAGAATATAGCAGTAATATCTTATATATTTTCTTGGCTCTACTATTAGGTTTTATCGCTTATGGGCTTAGCATATTCTTCTATATTAAAGCACAAAGAAATCTTGGGGCTGCAAGAACGAGCTCATATTATGCTACTGCACCCTTTATAGGAGTTTTGATTTCATGGTTGGTATTAAAGGAAGGAATTACTGGAACTTTTATAATTGCACTCGCGATTATGCTGATTGGCACTTATTTTGCTGTATCAGAGAAGCATAACCACTTACATGCTCATCTGAAAGAAACTCATGAACATAAACATAACCATTATGATGGTCATCACAACCATTCACACATTCCAGAAATAGTTGGAGAGCATAGTCATGAACATATACATGAAGCGTGTGAGCATAATCACGCACATTTACCAGATATGCACCATATGCATACGCATTAGAAAAGTGGAACGGGGAAATATTTAAGTGTATTTGCAACTTGACAAACAGTATAAACATATACTAAGATATAAAGAATCTCTTTGCACTGCATATAAATATACAGTACAAACTGAGCAGGCGATGAACCTTGCTAAAGGTCATGGGGCTGGGCCGTAAACATGCGGCAACAGATGGCATTTTCACGCATCTGTGGGACAGTAGTATGTTCCATAGGTGTATTTTTTATACCCTTTTGGAACATCCACTGTAAAAAGTCTATTTGAAACTGACTTTATGAAGTGCCATAGAGCTATCTAAATCATGCCGAAAGGTAAAATGGAGGTAACTTTTATGACAGAACAAAAAACAATCATGCAGGGTTTGACTAACGTTAAAGCCTGCAAACTTCAGGAACAGTACGGGAAAAATGAATTGACTTCAGGGAAAAAGGAAAGCTTTTTCAGCAAAGTGCTTCACATCATTTGTGAGCCCATGTTTTTACTGCTCATTGTGGCAGCAATCATCTATTTTATTCTCGGAGAGCCACGTGATGGTTCAATAATGCTAATTTTTGTGGTTGGTGTCATTAGCATTGATGTGATACAGGAATGGAAAACCGACAAAACGCTGAATGCTCTTAAAGATTTGTCTGCACCTAATATCATAGTAATTCGTGATGGACAAGAAATGGTAATTACAAGCAGTAATTTAGTACCTGGCGATCTTATGCTTATTTCTGAAGGCGTAAAAATCCCAGCAGATGGTGAGGTTGTAAGGGCAAGCGACTTATGTGTAGATGAATCCTCTCTGACAGGTGAAGTGGAAAGTGTTTGGAAAACTACTGTCCAAAATGCTGAGCCTTCCTCAGATTACTGGCGCAAGGATTACTGCTATGCCGGAACACTGGTAACACAAGGCAGCGGATATATACTAATAGATAAAATTGGAGCTTCCACAGAATACGGTAAAATTGGTACAGATGTAGCATCTGCGCCAGAATCTCCTACACCATTGCAAAAGCAAACCGGAAGTCTTGTTAAGCTCTGTGCTGGCATTGCGGCTGTTTTGTTTGCGGCAGTAGGATTTATTACATGGTTTAATATTCCTGACCATGCTTTTGGCGACAGGCTGATTGAAAGCATTCTCTCTGGTATTACCCTTGCCATGGCAATGATTCTAGAGGAAAACAGTAGAAGCAAAAATTACTGACATGTCAAAACGAAGTCTTCGTGTGATTGCGGTTGGTATGATGAAGCCTGCAAGTGAGGCGGATATTCCTGCCGAGCTTACAGGTTGCATGCTTACTCTATGCGGCTTAATCGGGCTTGCAGATCCTCCTAGAGAATCTGTAAAAGAAGATATTAAGCAATGCATAAAAGCAGGGGTGCGTGTTGTTATGATTACAGGAGACAATGGTATTACAGCTAGCAGCATAGCAAAGCAGATTGGTATGCCAAACAGCGATAATATCATCACAGGTGATGAGCTTAACAACATGACAGATGAAGAACTGTGTGAACGAGTCAAAAAAGTAAGCATTTTCTCTCGTGTGGTCCCAGAACATAAAATGCGTATAGTAAAGGCATTTAAAGAAAATGGGGAAATTGTAGCTATGACAGGTGATGGTGTCAATGATGCACCAGCCTTGAAATATGCGGACATTGGTATAGCAATGGGTAAACGTGGGTCAGAGGTATCACGTGAAGCTGCTGATCTTATACTGATGGATGATAACTTTTCTACCATTGTCCATACTATTCGGGATGGACGACGTATTTATGACAATATCCGTAAAGCAGTAGGCTATGTGTTCACTATTCATATTCCTATTGCCTTTGCTTCCTTACTAGCACCGATCATGGGAATTAGTCCTGCAAATCTACTTTTACTTCCTCTACATGTAGTATTACTGGAACTAGTTATTGATCCAACATGCTCCATAGTGTTAGAGCGTCAGCCTGCAGAAACTGATATTATGGATAGAAAACCTCGTGATCCAAAAGAAAAGCTTCTGACTGCAAGAACTTTATTAAAGAGTGTACTGCAAGGCATTGTAATATTTGTAGCGTCCTTTGGAGCTTACTATACAACACTCTTACAAAACCATGATAATGCACCCCTTGCGCGTGCAATGGGTCTTGTTATAATTTTACTTGCTAACCTGTTCCTAGTACATGTAAACAGCTCTGAACACGATTTTCTAGTTCAGTCCATAAAACATCTTTTAAAGGATAAAGTGATGTGGGCAGTTGATATCGGAACGATTGCAGGAATTTTGTTGATTCTATATACTCCCTTGTGCAGAGTTTTAAAGCTTGCACCTCTCACAAGCGGACAATTATTGAAAGCCTTTGGCATAGCAGCAGCAGCTGTTTTGTGGTATGAGCTTGTGAAAAAGCTTATAAAAAAATAAATAGTATCAAAATTAATACCCGACTGAAGTGTTTATCACTCTGGTTGGGTATTTTTTGCAAAGAAGAGCATTGTAATATTCGTTACAAATTGCTATTATAAATGTAACGGACATTACAAAGGAGACAAATATGGGAAAAATAAAATGGCTTGTTATAAATTACAATCTTCCTACAGAACCATCAAGACATAGGGTTGCTATATGGAGGGCACTTAAAAAAATGGGGGCAGCCAATATACAGCAGTCCATGTGGATTTTGCTATACAGTGAGGAGAATTACTTGGCTATGCAGAAAATATGCCAGGAAATTGAATTAAATAATGGTGAGTCACTCTTGATGGAAAGTGTGTTTTTTGAAGAAAAGCATGAAAAAAGGGTGATTTCACTTTTGAATAGTATAAGAGATGAAGAGTATCAGGAATTTATAAGAGAATCGAAGCAAGAGAGTCAAAAATACCTTTGTAAAAATCTATGAAGCAATTGTAGCTACGCCTTGGATAGAGATACGAAAGCAAATGTTAATAAGAGGGGAGACTGAAATATGTCAAAACTTAAAATAGAACCTATGAAGCAACCTAATAATATCATTAATTACTGGAAAAAAGAAAAATTCGTTGTAGCGTGTATTGTTATATTTGGATTATCATTTGACACTTCAATGATATTAAGTCCTATTTATCAAGGCAAGCTAATAGATTCAATCGTCGGTGGGGTCAGCCTATCCACAGTTGCAAAGCTTGCAGTTACTTTTGTCGCACTGATTGGAGCAATTCAACTTTTGCGCTATTTTAAGCGTTTTTATATAAGACGTTTTGCTAACAGCACCAGTGCCACCATGAGACTTATGATTTACAACAATATTATGCATAAAAGCACCTCAGAGCTAGATAATGAAAACGCTGGAAATTTAATGACTCGAGCTATTTCTGATGTTGACTTGTGTGTGGAGGGTATGAGAAAGTTCACCACAGAAATTTTTGATACTGGGGTTTTGATGACTTCATATCTGATATCAATGCTTTTTTATGATGTTAAAATCACTTTACTCTCTAGCATTTTCATTCCAGTTGCGATGGTACTTGCTGAGAAACTGAAAAGCATTATTTACAAATACTCAATTGCTTTTCGTAAAAAAAGCAGTGAAATTACAAGTATTACTTATGATGCAGTTGAAAATGCAATGATGTATCGTGCTAATGGGATAGAAACTCTAAATAGTAAAAATTATAGCGTTGAATTAGAAGATTTGCAGAACAAGGCAATAAAAGCAAATATTTTAGAAAATTCTATGCAGCCTATTTATAATGTGATTGCAATGCTTGGAGTAATGACAGTTATTTATTTTGGCGGCACAAAGGTTATTAATGGGGAATGGACTGTAGGGGTATTTATAACATATATAACCATGTTTGCTGCTTTGGCAAATAAGGCAAGTAAAGCGGCAAAACTCTTTAATTCTGTGCAAAGATCACAAGTATCATGGAAACGTATTAAGCCATACCTCGCTGAATATAAAAGTAAAGATACAAATTCTAGCATTCAAAGGAATACTGGAGGATTAGCCATAGAAAATTTAAGCTTTAGCTATCCTGGCTGTAGCGACACAATTTTAGAAAATATAAGCTTTGAGGGGAAACCAGGGGAAATCATAGGCATAACAGGCCCTATTGCTTCTGGCAAATCTACACTTGGATTATCTTTGCTTGGTATGTATCCATATATAGGAAGTATCAAAATAAACGGTAAGGAGCTTAAGGAGTATTCAGAATTCGAGCGGAGCCAGATGATATCCTACTTGGGACATAAGCCCCAACTGCTTTCAGATACCATTTATCACAATATTGCTTTGGGAAATGAACAAGATATAACCTCTGTTTTGGAAGATGTTTGTTTTGATGATGATATGGCGGCAATGCGTGAAGGACAAAATACAATAGTTGGGAATAGTGGAATCCGATTGAGCGGAGGTCAACAATCAAGGATTGCACTTGCAAGGACATTGCTGAGTAAAAGCAAAATAATTGTATTAGATGACCCGTTTTCAGCAGTGGATATGAAGACTGAGGAAAAAATAATTGAAAACCTGAGAAGTCAGTATAAGAATAGTGTAATAATTATAATTTCACATCGTCTTGCTATATTTAACAAAATTAATCAAATAATACTTCTTCATAGTGATAAAAGTGCAGACTATGGTACTCATCATGAACTTATGAAAAGCTCTGAGTTTTATGCAACAATATTCAATTTGCAGTGTTCGGAAGGCAGTGATAATAATGAAAGATAGTTTGGTGAAAAACTCAATAATAAGAGTATTGAAGAAAAATATTGGTATTTGTATATTATTAGCCTTTGCTGTTATTAGTATCGTTATCACAAGCTTAGTTCCTCCTCAAATTTTAAAGCATATTATTGACCAAAACCTTGTGCCAAGAAACAGTGATGGACTGCTAAATCTTGCAATTATATATATGGGGGTATTACTTCTTATAGGCATATTTAATTTTATGAAAGAGGCTGTGCTCACAGTATTAGGTCAGAAAATAACTAAGGAAATACGAATCGGAATGATGGAAAAACTTAAAAAAATAAATGCTATGTTTTTCTCTTCAAATGAATCTGGTGTAGTTGTTTCAAGATTTACAAATGATGTTGATGCTATAAACTCCATGTTTACCAGTGGTATTGTGGGTATGATAATTGATTGTTTTAAAATTATTGGTATTGTTATTTCTATCTGGGTGTTTAGTGGGAAGCTTGGGATTATCACGTTGGTGCTACTGCCTGCTATTTATGTAATTACTCGGCTTTTCCAAAAGAAAATGTTAAAAGCACAAATAGAAAACAGAATTTTAGTCGGCAAGGTAAATAATCATATTTCCGAAAGCTTAAAAAATATACTGATGATAAAGTCCTACAGCAAGGAAAGCTACATGGAAAAGAACTATACTAAGTATTTGCTGGATAACTACAAAACCATTGAGAAAGTAAATTTTTATGATTCTGTATTTCCACCTATTATTCAAATTACCAGAGCAGTTGTAATTGGAACAATTGTTATACTGTCATCCAAACAATTGAACTATCTTGGTATTTCATTGGGTATGGTAGCGGCATCAATTGATTTAATTTCGAACTTGTTTATACCAATCGAAAACTTGGGAATGGAGCTTCAAAATATACAACATGCTATCTCAGGCATTCGCCGAGTTGATGATTTTTATGGTGAGACAGAAGACGATGGTAAGAATGTGAAGCTGAATGCGGAGGAAATTATCCCAAATCACGAAAAGCCAGCTCTGACATTTAACAACATAAGCTTCAACTATGAAGAGGGGAATGATGTTTTACAAAACATTAATCTACAGATCAAACCAAATGAAAAGGTGACATTTGTCGGTAGAACAGGTGTTGGCAAATCAACCTTATTTAAATTAATTATGGGCTTGCTAAAACCTTCTGAGGGGAATATTTCAATAAATGGAATAGATGTTTATACCATACCAAACAGTGAAAAACGTAAGATATTTGGGTATGTAGATCAAAGCTTTCATATTATAAAAGGAACTGTTGCCGAACAAATTAGCTTGAAGGACAAAAGCATAACGAGAAAACAAATTGAAAATGCGCTTGATTTTGTAGGACTGAAGGATTATGCAGAAGCTTTAGAAAATGGTATTGATACTGTGGTGGTCAGTGATACTCTTTTTTCGCAAGGGCAAAAGCAGCTTCTAGCTATAGCAAGAGCAATAGTAGCTGATCCACCTATCCTGTTGCTTGATGAAATAACAGCAAATCTTGATTCTATTACTGAAGAGAAAATTGTATCTGTATTACAAAAGACAAGCACTGCTCATACTATATTGTCAATATCGCATCGTCTATCTTCTATGATAGCCAGTGATACAATTGTTATTTTAGAAAATGGAAAGGTTAAAAACTCCGGTTCTCCTGAAACGCTATTGCAAAATGACGATTGGTATCGCCGCCATATTGCACTGGAGAAATTGACTTGGAGCTAATAGCATTATCCTTTTACTTGTTGTTAATAAGCAATCCCACTAAAGCAGACAGAAAGTCAGTTCCATAGCATAGGCGAGCTGGGTAGTCTTTATGTCTTGCCACATTATCAGGGACAAGGCGTAGGCTCAGCTTTAATCAATGCTATGGCAGCATATTTATCAAATAAAGGGATTGATCAATTTTGTTTAGACAGTGGCTACAAGCTTGCACAAAAAAGATGGATAAGGAAGTTTGGAGCACCATATAAAGTGGTAAAAGACTATTGGGGACCAGCTGGTGATCACATGATTTGGTTCTGTAAAGTGAGCGATTTTATAGAAGAATGATGAGCTTGAGCCAACAAGTGCTTTAATAAGGGGTTTAAATCTTGAAATATATTGTAAAACCGTACTTTTACACATAATCTAAATCCTCTGCTGGATATTTATTTTGCAGAGGATTTTATACTAATTATAGAAAATTTGTATATATTTATTGTAATTAATCACTAAATATTGTAAGATGGAATTACAGAAAAATATGGGGTACATGTTAATGTATGGATTGTTAAAAGTCTTACAGAAGCATGACAACCAAATATCTAGAGAAAAATAATTTGCATCGAAGTGTATAGCAGAGAAATCATTATCATTTTAGAAAAAATAAAAGGGGGATTTATAAAATGGGAGAATTATCTCAAAAGATTCAAGTGTTCTTTATGCAAGACTCGAGGAATTAAAAGTTAAAATGGCTATGCTTGAAAGAGAAAAAAACCAGTCCCAAGCAATAGAAGCAGAGCAGCTAAGGATACAAAGAAAAATCAGTGCGGAACTAATAGAAAAGCAAAATGAAGTTCTAAGAATAGAACGTGCACTTAATAGTGAAAGTACAAGAAGCAGCATTGACATTGAGGAAGTTAAGAGACTGTTAAATGAAAATGGTCTTCAAGCAACAGCAAGTGAAATATTAAATTCAATGTCTCATACTCGCTCTTGTATAACTCCTTGTACTGAATGCACATTGTGTGTTAGTGAATGTACTGCTTGTGTTGAATGTACAACATGTACTGTAAATGAACTTGTTGGAAATTTACCATTATAAAACATATTTTACTCTAAAAATTTAGAAAAATTAGAATATATACAACATGCAAATTATCTATATTTGTGCGTTCAATAAACAGCAGAATATATCATACTACAATATAAATGTAAATCATTTAGTGTGATATACATAGAAAGGTTTACTAAATGGAAAATACTTACATATATGACGAAAATGATATTTTTGTAGTTTCTCCAAAGTTTCATATCAGACCAAATGCAAATAGCTGTATAATATACCCCTATGATGCAGAGGATGTATCAGCCTGGCAAATTACACCGTTTATTCAAGGCATTACGCTGACTTTATTTGATGGCAGACGTACTGCTAAAGAGGTTGCCGCAATACTTTCACACATTATGAATATAGACAAAGAGAAGAGTGATGATATTGTAAGGTGTATTATTAAAAGCTCACAGTCTGACCCTAATAAGAAGTTTCTTGAGCTTTACTCATCAGAGCATGAGAATGGTAATTTTACAGTTTGTGATACTGCAAAGTTTATCAAAAAACTTAAGGGTAGTATAGAAGATTATACAGAAGATATGCCGGAGAAGCTTAATGCCCCTTTGAGCTTAATTATTATGCCTTCAAATAAATGTGATGTTGATTGCATATATTGCTATGCTCATAGAAAAAATGTACCTGAAGCAGAAATGCTTACTCTTGAACAATGGTGCTCTATTATTGATGAAGCAAGTGAAGAAGGTATTGATCTTGTTACCTTTAGCGGAGGCGATCCACTTACATACCCAAATATTGAAATCTTACTAGAGAGAATGGTACTTAAAGGATTTAAGTTTTTATTACCAACAAAGAAATTTATATCTAAGGAAACCGCTAAGAGATTTGCAGAAATAGGTATGGTAGATAAAGCTATAATTCAAGTGAGCATAGATGGGTACTCTGAAAACATTGACAAAATAGTTCGAAGGAAGAATTATGCACAGGACGCATTTGAGACAATCAAAAATCTTGTGGATAATAACCTTTTTGTCAGGACAAACACTGTATGTACGCCAATGAACTATATGGAAGTTCCAGAGCTTTTAAGAAGACTTCATAGTCTTGGAGTAAAACGCTCTAGCGTTACAAATTATGCAAGAACACACTACAGACATAAGGAAGAACTATTTTTGTCTCAAGAGCAAATTGATTGGGTAAAAAATGAAGTAAGTAAAATCAAAAATGAGTTTAATTGGGAAAATCTTAATTGCAACGCTGGTATTATTGATTTTTCAAAGGAAAAAACCGAACAAGAAAAAGATAGTTGGAAAACTAGATCTCACTGTTCGGGCGGAACATCAAGTATGACTATTACTCCAGATGGTTCTGTAATCCTTTGCGAACAGGTTCCACAGGACAAACCATTTATTATGGGTAATCTTAAGAATAACAGTTTAATGGAGATATGGAATTCACAAGAAATATTGGATTTTATTCATCCAAATAAAGCTTTATTCAAAGGAACTGCATGTGAAAACTGTGATGAATTTGATGAATGTCATAAGACCTATGGAAGATGTTTTAGGGATTCCTATTTCATCTTTAACCAAGTTTTTGGCCCACCACCCAACTGTCCAAAGGCACCTACTTCTTGCCGAAGAGCATAATAATCCTGAAGATTGTCTAGAACCGTTGAATTAGGGGATAGTATTTTACTATCCTCTTTTTGCTTGCCTACTTTACGACTATATCCTGTTATAATAGCCAAAATAAACATAACAATTCTAAACTTGTAATTCATACGTTCGATATAAATACACAAAAGCTTATATGCAATAGAAAAGTGGGTGAACCGTTGGTAGTTATATGATACAATAGAGTATAAATAACTATGGACAGTTCAGTAAAGGATATAATCTATAGGGATAGCATGAGCTTATAGTGCTAACTAATGTCATGCTTAGTACCTATTATTTATAAAGGGTGAAATTTTGAGTAAGCAATTATATATAACAGAAAAACCGTCTGTTGCTGCAAGCTTTGCCAGTGCGCTGGGTGTACAGATTTCATCAGCAGATAGAGGCAGGGGTTATGCTGAAACAGCAAATACTATAATAACATGGTGTTTCGGACATCTTGTAACAATGGCATATCCCGATGTATACAATCCAGAGTATAAGTCATGGAAGGTGGAGCATCTGCCTATCATTCCCAAAGAATATAAATATATTGTTATAGATAACAAAGGAACAGTGAAGCAGTTTGAAGTGATAAAATCACTGATGTGCAGGAAGGATGTGGATATGATTTATGCCTGTACCGATAGTGGACGTGAGGGTGAGTACATTTTTCGCTTGGTCTATAATCAAAGTGGGTCGGATAAACCTGCAAAAAGGGTTTGGATTTCTTCTCAAACTGAAGATGCAGTTAAAAAGAGGAATCGAGGAAGCAAAGAGCATCAGATGAGTACGATTCTCTTGCAAAAGCCGCATATTGCAGGGCAAAAGAGGATTGGCTCTTTGGCATGAATTTCAGCAGAATGTATACCTGTCAATATGGCAGAAAATTATCAGCTTTTTTAAAAGAAGAATAAATCTTCAGTTATCCCTATCGGCAGAGTAATGACATGCGTATTAGGCTTGATTGTAGACAGGGAATTGGAGATTAGAAATTTTGTTCCAAAGCCTTATTATGGAGTTGTAGCAAACTTTCTCTCAAAAGACAGCGGTATTCCCTATAAAGGCAGATGGCAGCAAAAGAAAAAGGAAGATAAAAATCAGACAGATGATATCAGAAAATGAAGATAAATATATCAGCAAAGAGGAAGCAGAGGAAATTATTAAAAAGCTGGAAGGTAATGAGGCTACAGTAAAAAAGGTTGAGGTGAAGGTAAAGAAAGAGCAAGCACCTTTGCTTTTTAATCTTGCCGAGCTGCAATCGGAGGCAAATAAGAAATTTAAGATTTCCTGTAAATAGAACACTGGAAATTGCTCAAGGTCTTTATGAAAAGAAGATGATATCCTATCCCAGAACTGATAGCAGGGTGCTTTCCACTGATGTTATACCAGAGCTGCCAAAGGTTCTGAACGGATTATATGGTAATTCTGATTTTAAGGAATTTATATTGAGGATTAAGGAATTTGGAAAGCTTGGTATTGATAAAACCACAAAACGATATGTGGATGACAGTAAGGTTACCGACCACTACGCCATAATCCCAACATATGTGACAACGGAGCTGTCTAAATTGGATGAAGACACAAGAAATATATATAATCTGATTGTTAAAAGGTTTCTTGCCATTTTTTATCCGCCTGCAGAGTATAATACTGTAAAGGTGGAGACTGGAATAGGTGCGGAAATATTTGTGACCAATTCTAAAACATTGAATGTACAGGGCTGGAAGGAAGTTTATGATATCACTTCTTCAAAAAAGAAGAAGAACTATCCGATTCTCCTATTCAAAAGCTAATCAAGAAAGAAAAGTGTGATGTGACTAAGCTTTGATTTAGAGGAGAAAGAAACCAAACCTCCATCACGATTTACTGATGGTTCATTAATCATAACAATGGAAAAAGCAGGAAAGTATATTGAAAATGAAGAGCTTAGAGAACAGATAAAAACATGTGGTATCGGTACTTCCGCTACCCGTTCAGGAATCATAAAAAAGCTAGTGGATATAGGACATATTAAAATTAACAATAAGACACAAATAGTTACCCCAGAGCCAAAAGGTGAGGCTATTGTAGAGATTGTTCGACTTACAGCAAAAGAACTGTTGAATCCAACTCTTACAGCCAGTTGGGAAAAGGGGCTATTCATGATAGAAAACCATGAGACCACAGCGGAGGTTTTTGAAGAGAAATTGACTCAATATATAACAAGAACTATTGAAAAGGTAAAAAGAACAAGAGAGGGGCAGCAATTTAACTTCCAATCTTTAAATATTGAGTAACATAAAATTTATTTACATTAATCGGAAATTAAATTCGACATTGTATTAATTTGGTGTTATAGTATAAATTAGCACTCATCAGTGAAGAGTGCTAATTTATACTAATAAATAGAAATATTAAAGCCACTTTTTGTTAAAGTAGCTTTTTTTTATATATTGAAGAAAATAAGTGATAAAGCTGTTACACAGTTTACAAGTGCAATAAAAACAGTATCAAGAAGGAGTTAACATAATGAATAAAAAAAGAGTATTAGTTGGAAGTCCAGTATATCAAAAACCAGAAATATTGGACGCATTTTTAAAGTCTTTAAAGAATCTTAGCAGAGATACAATATCTATTGATTACATGTTTGTTGATGATAATATCGACGGAAACTCTAGCAAGTTATTAGCTGAGTTTGAAAGAGAAGGATCAACTGTTATTATCCTTCCTAGCAGTAATCAGGGAGAGTATCTGTGTGATGATGAATCTCATCACTGGGACGATGACTTAATGTTAAGGGTAGCAAATTATAAAAATTCTATAATTAATTACGCAATAGAAAATAATTATGATTATCTATTTTTTGTGGATTCTGATTTAGTTTTACATCCTAATTTGATTGAACATCTAAAAACTTCAAATAAGGATATTATCTCTGAAATATTTTGGAGTCAGTGGCATAATGATAGACCTTTTGAACCAAATGTTTGGCTGTTTGATGAATATGATTTAGTTCCTAAGAGATTAGGTGAAAAGCTGAGCGAAAAAGAGATGGATATACGACAAACTAGGTTTTTGAACCAACTTAGAATACCCGGCTTGTATGAAGTGGGCGGATTAGGAGCGTGTACTTTGATTAGTAGAGCAGCATTGGTAGAGGGAGTTAGTTTTAAGCCTATTAAAAATTTAACCATACATGGTGAAGACAGGTTTTTCTGCATACGGGCGGCTGTGCTTGGTATTGACCTTTTCGTTGATACGCATTATCCTGCATATCATATTTATAGAGAGCAAGACTTAGCTGGTGTGCAAGATTATATAAAAAGTTGTAAAGCAGACCTAACATTTGCACGTCAATATAAAGAACAAGGGAATAAGATTACTCTTTCAATGATAGTGAAAAATGAGGAAAAGCGTTATTTAAATCAGGTGCTAAATAGTCTAAAAGGACATATTGATGAAGCTGTTATAATTGATGATGGAAGCACAGATAACACAATTCAGATATTGTAAAGAAATATTACAAGGTATACCCCTGCATATTATACAAAATGAGCAATCTATGTTTGCTAATGAGGTGGAACTTAGAAAAAAGCAGTGGAGCGAAACCATAAAAACAAATCCTGACTGGATTTTAAATCTTGATGCAGATGAAATATTAGAAGATGGTTTTTGGGATAATGCATGAAAATCTTATGAATAGACATGATTATGATCTTTATTTCTTTAGACTGTATGATATGTGGAATGAAACTCATTATCGCGAGGATAAATATTGGAATGCGCACAGTATTTACAGACCTTTTTTAATGAGATATCAGCCACATTTTAATTATATGTGGAATGAGATGCCACAACATTGTGGAAGATTCCCGTTAAATACTTTATCTGTTCCCAAAGACTACATCTGAATTTAGGAGTTAAGCATTTTGGCTGGGCAACCAAAACAGATAGAGCAGCAAAATATGAAAGATATCAAGTTATTAGACCCAGATGCTATATATGGGAGTAGGGAGCAATATGATTCAATTATGGACATCAATCCCAATTTAATAAAGTGGGAGAGTCAAATTATATGAAAATAGAAGAAAAGAAGATAAATGTGGGAGTCGGATTTGTAACAGGACGCAAGAATTTTAAAGATGTGGTTAAAACTTATATTGATAACTGGAATGAATCAGGGGTTGTAGAGAATAAAAAAATTGCACTTCATCTATTTGTTGCTTACGATTTAAAGTATAAAAGACAAAAGTAAGTGATTATAAAATCACAGATGAAGAAATATTGGATATAGTGGATTCAGCTTATTATATAGGCGATTCATCAATATTAAATGAGGCTCAATATTTGGTCGAAAAGAAAGTTATTAATTTAAAAGAGGCTAAATTGATATTTGGCGAAGGTTATGCAATGAAAAGAAATGTGGTTTTGTATTTTGCAATAAAAAATAAAATGGACTATCTTATTTTTCTTGATGATGATGAATACCCTATAGCAACTATAAAAATAAATGATAGCATTGTTTGGAAAGGTCAAGAAGTTTTATCAACACATATTAGCAATATTAAAAATGTTGATATGACTCATGGGCATCATTGTGGTTATATTTCTCCCATCCCATATATGGAATTCAACGATAAGCTTTCCGAAGATGATTTTAGAGATATTTATAGAATCGATAAGCAATGATATTATTAACTGGGATTCAATAAAAAAGAAAATGAATGACGGTGGAGTTACATATGCTAACCTTGATATAATTAATAGTGAGACCAATGAAGTCGTTAAAGAAATAGACGGCATGAAATTTATTTCTGGTGCTAATTTGGGTTTTAATCTTAAAAATATCGAATAAATTATTTCCATTTTATAACCCACCAGGAGCTAGGGGAGAAGATACTTTTTTAAGCACCTGCATTGGTGAATGTGATGTATGGAAAATTCCTTGCTATACTTTTCATGATGGATTTGCAATTTATGAGCATTTGCTTCAGTGGAGTACTTCCTAAAAAATTAAAAAATATAAAGGCTGATTCAGGCAAAAATACTAAAAGGTTTTTAAAAGCTTCAATCGGCTGGATTAGGTACAAACCACTCTTACTTTATATTACTCAAAGAGATAATTACGATGCAGAAATCATTAAAATGAGAGAAAATCTGCTTAATGTAATTCCAAAGATTTGCGATTATTTTGGAAATGATGAATTTAAAAATATATTGGATGAACTTGAATTTTATCATACACATGTAGAAGAGCATTTTAATGATTTTGAACAAACTAGAGAAACATGGTTCAAAATATTGAAATTTCTAAGAAATAGTTAATTGGCTATATGCTGTCATATATCAAAAGGCAGGTGTCCTTATAGCAGATATTGTGTATACATAAACGAATATTTAAGACCTATACCATAATATAGTTGGTATGATATAATCTACACGTTGAGCCTATTTAGGTTTTATATGTACTTAACTAGATTTGGAGGAAATAATATGAAAAAACTATTGACAAAAAACATGGTATTGTCAGGATTGTTTCTTGCTCTTGGGCTTATAATGCCATTTCTAACAGCACAAATCCCAAGTGTAGGAAGTAGACTATTGCCAATGCACATTCCGGTTTTACTTTGTGGCTTTGTTTGCGGATGGCAATATGGCTTGATTGTTGGACTTATCGCACCAGTGTTTAGAAGTATTTTATTTGGAATGCCACCTATGTTTCCTACAGCTGTTGCCATGGCTTTTGAACTAGCCACTTATGGTTGTGTAGCAGGACTTCTACATAAATTACTTCCTAAAAAGAATATTTCCATATATGTATCATTGATATTATCTATGATTTGTGGAAGAATCGTATTTGGCATTGTAAACACCTTCCTATATGGACTGAGCGGATCTGCATTTACATGGAAAATCTTTTTTGCTGGCGCATTTATAAATGCAATTCCAGGTATAGTATTACAAATCATTATCATCCCTAGTATTATCATAGCTCTATCAAGAGCAAAGCTTATAGAGAATGTGTAATAAACTGGACATGAAAAGTTTAATGCAAAACAGTATAGTATGTATCCAAAGATGCAGATTCAAGATATGGTCAAGTTGATATATCAGAATGAATTTGCTGGCGGACACATGATTAAAAATGAAAATGACAGTTTACAGAGATTGCAGGAGGAATGTCATATTTTGAAGCGGAATTCTCCAAACGTAAGTATACCAGAATATGCTTTTGAGGAAATAGGCAATGATCTTTGCAGACTGCATTTAAGAGCTTTACAATGTAATAATATAGAGCTTACAACGATAAATCGTTTCTTTTTTAACACCGCCAATTCAATTTGTGGAAGCGTTCAAAGCTTTGAAGAGAAATTGGAAATACTCAGACAATGCTGTAAGAATAAAGAGCTGCCTTATCCATTAGAAGAGTTTGATGCTTATTTGCAGGAATATAAACATCAAGGCTATCCACCAGTAAGTCACAGTGAGATTTATCGGACTGCCTATGCTCCTGCATACCGCATTGTAAAATCAGAATATCGTGACTTTTATGAGATATTTTGCAAAATCGACTTATTGATGAAATCAAAGGGTACAGTCAATGTAGCTATTGATGGAAACAGCGGTGCAGGGAAAAGCACACTAGCCTCACTTATAAGTAATATATATGACTGCAACGTATTTCATATGGATGATTTCTTTCTATCACCTAAACTCAAGACAGAAGAACGTCTAAAAGAGGTTGGAGGAAATGTAGATTATATACGGTTCAAGCAGGAGGTAATAGAAAGATTAAATAGCCACTGCGAATTTCAATATCGTATATATGATTGCAAACAAATGGATTTTAGCAAATCAATATTGGTAAGTCCTAAAAAACTGAATATTATAGAGGGTTCTTACAGTATGCACCCTACTTTAATAAACAATTATGATTTGAAGATATTTTTACATATCGAAGAAAAAGAACAAAGCAGTCGTATTTTAAAAAGAAATGGGGCTTCTATGCTAAAAAAATTTCTATGCGAATGGATACCATTGGAAAATATATATTTTACAGAAATGAGAATTCAGGAGCAGAGTGATTTAATTTTTAAGATATAATCCTATGAGAAATTAGTATGAATAATTATGATTTTACAAGGAAAGATATAAATGCTAGAATAAAAGTGACAATGTATTTGCTTGCAGTAATTTGCTTGGGGATACAGGGTTTAATTATTATTACCTGACCGCAAGGCATTTCCGAGCGGAAAGGCGCGCATTCAGCATGTGTGTGTGTTATTTTTGCTGTTACGCTCCCTTTTCGTAAAAATTACGGAAAGGGAGCTTTTTACTTATATAGGAGGTGATAAATTGTGGAGAAGAGAATCGGAATAGTCGGTATTGTAATTGAAGATCTTTCATGTGTTGAAAGCGTAAATGTAATACTTCACGAATATGCTGGGCTGATTGTTGGAAGGATGGGGATTCCATATAAAGAACGAGGGGTATCAGTCATATCCATAATTGTTGATGGCAGTAATGATGAAATAAGTGCTTTGACTGGCAAGCTGGGCAGAGTGACTGGTGCATCGGTAAAATCTATGATTACAAAAAATAATTAGTAAAATGGAAGGAAGCGTAAAATATGAATTTTCTAAAAAAATATGAAAAAGAATTTGAAAAGTACGATAAACTCGACCATGATTTTATAGATGACGATAAGATTTGGTCACAGTTAAATAAATGGGAAAATCCATCTAAAGAAGATGTTCGACGAGTATTAAAAAAGGCAGAACAATGTGTTCGACTTGAACCAGAAGAAACTGCAATTCTTATACAAAATAAAGATGAAGAAACCATACAAGAGATGTATGAGGTGGCTCACAGATTAAAGCAACAAGTCTATGGAGATCGTATCGTATTTTTTGCGCCGCTTTACATAAGTGACGAATGCGCAAATAATTGTAAATACTGTGGTTTCCGTAGCAGCAACGCTACCATGCGACGTAAAACACTAAGCATGGATGAAATAGAGCAGGAAGTAAAGATTATGATTGAAGAGGGACAAAAACGAACTGTACTTGTTTATGGCGAATCTCCTACTACAGAAGTAGATTATATGTGTGAGACAGTTAAAAAGGTGTACAGTGTAAAAACACAGCACGGAGAAATCCGTCGTGCAAATATCAATTGCGCTCCTCTTACAGTTGAAGAACTAAAAAAATTAAAAGCTGTGGATATAGGAACCTTCCAAGTTTTTCAGGAAACTTACCATCATGAAACCTACCGTCAAATGCATCCAGCTGGAACTATTAAGGGACACTATCGCTGGAGACTATACTGCATGGACAGAGCACAGGAAGCAGGGGTAGACGATAATGGTATCGGTGTATTGTTTGGACTATATGACTGGCGGTTTGAGGTTATGGGACTTTTATACCATGCCATACATCTGGAAGAGACCTTTAACGGTGTGGGACCACATACAATTTCCTTCCCACGTATAACATATGCAACAGGAACACCATTCTCTGAGCATCCAGAATATGCAGTTAACGATAGCGACTTTAAGAAGCTGGTTGCTATTTTACGTCTTTCTGTTCCATATACAGGTCTTATCTGTACTGCACGTGAATCTGACAGTGTACGAAAGGAGCTAATTCCTTTTGGAGTATCGCAAATTGATGCAGGAACTCGTATTGGGGTTGGAGCTTATGCACAGTCAAAAAGAGCAAACGAGCTTCCTGATAAGGAGCAGTTCTCTATCAATGACTCAAGAACCTTGGATGATGTGGTAAGAGAAATCTGTGAAATGAATTATATACCATCCTTCTGTACTTCATGCTATCGTGCAGGTCGTACTGGAGAAAAATTTATGAAGGTTGCCAAATCCAAGTTTGTGCATAATTTTTGTATGCCAAATGGTATTTTTACATTTAAAGAATATCTACTTGACTATGCATCAGTTGAAACAAAAGCGATAGGCGAAAAGGTGTTAAAAGAACATATAGAGCAATTTAAGGGAGAACCTGTTTATGAGACTATACTTGAAAATTTAAAAAGAATAGAAAATGGTGAGCGTGACTTGCGTTTATAGAAGCAGCCGCTATGGATATAAATATTATTTAAATTTAAAGAGAGCCTTTGGAACGATATCTGTAAAAACTATTTATGAGTTCTATATAATAAGAAATTTCTATAAAGCTGATTTGAGCTTTTAGCACAATATGTTCCCTCAGACTTATGTTTTGAGGGAACATATTTTTTATATTGCAGTCGTATCTTTTTCCCAAAAATATCAATAGATATATACAATAAAAAGGAAATGTAATATCATATCAATTAAAGGATTAACATATGTAGGAGGAGATTTTTTAATGAATAATGGTTTTATCTATTCTATTTCTATTAGTCCAGAAAGAGGACAGCTAAAAAAAGAAGTAGTAGAAGTAAATATTATAGAAAATTATGGGATAGAAAATGATGGACATGCAGGTGAATGGGGTCGTCAGATTACATGTCTTAACTTAGCTAGTGTAGAAAAATCAAATGAAATACATAAGTTAAATATGGGGCCAGGTGACTTTGCAGAGAATATATTAATTGGCGGAGTGGACTTTTCTAAGCTGTCAGTTGGAAGTAGACTAAGATTGGGTTCAAATGCTGTTTTAGAGATTACTCAAATTGGTAAGGAGGATCATCCAAGTGTAGTCACAAGAAATTTTGGAGTAAGTCTTTTGCCTAGCGAAGGGTTGTTTTGTAAAGTTATTGTTGGAGGCAAGGTTAAAAAAGGAGATAATGTATATATATAAAAAAAATATACGCTACCATAGCTTCCCAATTTGAGGTATAATAAAGCTAAGCTATGGGTTTAACATGAAACCTTTATAAAATAGCAGATTTAATGAGTATTAGTCTATATAATTTAGGAGGGAATGTTATGGGAGATAAAAATCCAAAACCAAAGAGCGAGAACAAGAAAAAACCAAAAGAAGAAAAAGTCAAGAAGGAAAAAAAGAAATACGCATAAATAACAAATAAAGGTACCAAGGCTATAGCCTTGGTACCTTTGTTTGTTATTTATAAAGCATAAGGTATTATGATATAATATTTAGTATACATAAAATAATACAGAAAGAAGAGTTGTGATGATTGATTCAAAACTAAAAAAAGTTGAGAAAAACTCCATAAGAGCGGATGTTATTAATATTGCGTGGCCTGTTCTTGTAGAGCTTCTTCTGGGCTCACTTTTTGGGATGATAGACATGATGATGCTGGGAAGATTAGATAATAGTGCATTGGCGGCAGCTTCTGTAGCGGCTGTAGGGATGACGAATCAACCTTTATTTATTGGTATATCACTTGTACAGGCATTAAATGTAGGTGGAACAGCCATGGTTTCTAGGTATCTGGGTTCCAATCAGCAGGGGAAAATTAGTACTACTTTAAAACATGTAATATTATTAAGTTTAGTTATGCTAGCAATACCACTATCTACGTTAGGTATAATCTTTACAGATTCTATTTTGAGCTTTATGGGAGCACAAGCTGATACTATGCAGGCAGGAAGAATCTATTTTAAAATTATTATGGTTGGTTTTATATTCCAATCATTTAATATGTCTATATCCGCCGCATTAAGAGGAATTGGTGAAACTAAAATACCAATGAAGATAAACCTAAAAGCGAACTTTTTAAATGTTATAGGTAATGCAATTTTGATATATGGTCTTTTTGGATTTCCAAAGCTAGGTATTACTGGAGCAGGGTTATCTACTGCTATTTCTCAAGTAGTCGCAAGTATACTTTTATTTAGTTACGTTATAAAAGGAAAAAGCATTGTTAAGTTTAACATAAAAGAACACTTTAAGTTTGATAAAAATATTGTATATAATCTTGTAAAGATTGGTGTGCCTGCATCTTTAGAGCAGCTGGTTTTAAGAACTGGTTTGCTTGTGTTTGTAAAAATAGTTGCAGCACTTGGAACTGTTATTTACGCAGCACATCAAATATCACTAAATATATTGAGCCTTTCTTTTCAGCCAGGGCAAGCTTTTGGAATTGCGGCCGCAGCATTGATTGGAAGAACCTTGGGGTCTGGTGAATTTGAAAAGGCAGAAGCTTATGCAAAAGAAACGAGAAAGATTGGTTCTATCATATCAACTTTTATGGCTGTAATATTATTCTTTTTTGGTAAACAAATTGTGGGACTGTATTCAAATGATTCAAGTATTATACAAAACGCCTCTATTGCGTTAAAGATAATAGCATTAGTCCAGCCTTTTCAGTCCTCTCAGCTAATCTTGGCAGGGGGATTAAGAGGAGCTGGAGATACTTTTTGGCCTTTAGTAGGTACTTTTGTAGGAGTAATATTAATAAGGGTTACATTAGCATATGTATTTGTTAACATACTTGGATATGGATTAGCAGGAGCATGGATGGCAGTACTTGTAGATCAACTTGTAAGATGGTTGTTTGTTTATGCGAGATTTAGAACAGGAAAGTGGAAGTATATAAAAATAAGATAGAAAAAATTTGCAGTAAAGGAGTAACATTGAGAAAAAGATTTATAATCCACAAAAGCAGTAGAAATTTTTGAATATGATAAAAAATGTTTAGTGCAAAACATTTAGAAAGGGAGATTTATATGAAAGAAGAAAAAAATCCAAAAAAGCCAATTATATTTTATTATGTTATTACACTTGTTATTTTGATGATTTTAAATGTCTTTATTTTTCCATCTATAATGCAGCCAGAGGTTACAACGGTGGAGTATAGTACATTTTTGACACAAATTGAAAAAGGCAAGGTAAAAACAGTAGAATTTCAGGATAATCAAATAGCATTTACTGAAATGGATACAGCAGGAAAAGAAAAAATATTTGTGACAGGAAAAGTAGACTATCCAGATCTTACAAATCGACTTATTACTGCTAAAGTTAAATTCTCTAGGGTTATTCCAAAGGAGAATTCACCACTGGTGAATTTTATATTTTCTTGGGTTCTTCCAATTGTTATTTTTGTAGGAATTGGACAATTATTAATGAGTTCTATGCAGAAAAAAATGGGTGGCAACGCTATGAGCTTTGGAAAGAGTAGTGCCAAAGTATATGTAGAAGCACAGACAGGTAAAACCTTCGCAGATGTCGCAGGGCAGGATGAAGCAAAGGAAGCTCTTACTGAGATTGTGGACTTCTTGCATAACCCAGCAAAATATAAGGAAATTGGTGCAATTATGCCAAAGGGCGCATTGCTTGTAGGCCCTCCAGGTACTGGTAAAACGCTTCTTGCAAAAGCTATAGCAGGAGAATCAAAGGTACCGTTTTTCTCAATCTCTGGTTCAGAATTTGTCGAGATGTTTGTAGGTATGGGCGCAGCAAGAGTCAGAGACCTTTTTAAACAAGCTCAGTCAAAAGCTCCATGTATAGTATTTATTGATGAAATTGATACTATTGGTAAAAAACGTGGCGAAGGGGGAATTGGAGGCAATGATGAGAGGGAACAGACATTAAATCAGCTATTAGCTGAAATGGATGGTTTTAATGCAGAGAAGGGTGTAGTAATTCTTGCGGCAACAAACAGACCTGATTCTCTTGACAAAGCGTTGCTTCGTCCCGGTCGATTTGACCGTCGTGTACCTGTAGAATTACCTGATCTTGCAGGACGTGAGGCTATTTTAAAGGTACATGCAAAAAAAATAAAGTTAAGCAGTAATATAGATTTCAATGAAATAGCAAGAGCTACTTCAGGAGCCTCTGGTGCAGAGCTTGCCAATATAATAAATGAAGGAGCTTTGAGGGCAGTAAAATGCGGACGTAAATATGTAGAGCAAAGTGATTTAGAGGAAGCTGTAGAAGTTGTAATTGCAGGATATCAGAAAAAAGGTGCTGTTATATCTCCAAAGGAAAAGCAAATTATTGCATACCATGAAATTGGACATGCTATTGTTGCAGCAAAACAAACTGAATCTGCACCAGTGCACAAGATAAGCATAATTCCACGTACTTCTGGAGCATTAGGTTATACAATGCAAATATCAGAGAAAGAGAATGTTCTGATGACAAAAGAGGAAGCAGAAAACAAAATTACTACCTTTACAGGCGGTCGTGCCGCAGAGGAACTAGTTTTTGGAACCTTTACCTCAGGTGCTTCCAATGATATTGAGCAAGCTACTAAAATTGCTAGAGCAATGGTTACTCGTCTTGGCATGAGTAAAAACTTTGATATGATGGCTCTTGAGACAGTTACTAATCAATATCTTGGAGGAGATGCTTCATTAGCGTGCTCTCCAGAAACTGCATCAAAAATTGATGAAGAGGTACTTACTATTATAAAAAATGCCCATGAAAGAGCAATGAACATTTTAAAAGAAAATTTAGAAAAGCTTCATGCATTATCATCATATCTAGTTGAGAGAGAAACTATAACAGGAGATGAATTTATGAGGATGCTGGCAGGCTAATACTTTTATGGGAAACAGAGATATTGATATAAAAAGATATTGGGCAATAAATAAATCCCTCTGCTAAAAGTTTGTTTAGTAGAGGGATTTATTTTTTTTATACTTGTGAGTCCGTAGATTCATTGTTTTCTTCGTCTGAGGGTGCATCAGGATGCAGAACATCCAAGAAAGATATCTCATTTTCTAGATTTTTTTGTTCTGATATTAGCGCTTGATTCTCATTACTTAGTTTCTTAATCTGTTTTTTTAGTTTGAATTGCTTTACGAGACCAAGCATTGATGCAATTATTGCTCCAAAGGCTGTAGAAATGAAAATAATCAGTGCTAGAGATAATTTATACTCTACAAAAAAGATTTTCACAGGTACTGCCGCTGCGTTAGTAATTGCAAAGATTATTACTATAATTGATGCTATAAGAGAAAAAATAAAGTATAGCTGCATGAGAACTTCAACCTCCTTTAAATATTTAATTTATAATACATGGATTTAATTTTACAGCAAAATAAACAATAGAAGAATATTACATATTATTATATTTCATTATACTATACAAAATACTGATGTAAAACCTTTATATACTAAATCATTAAAAGATTTCAGCTAAGCCTTTTGCTATGAATTTAATGGAATAATTAAGGTTTAGCAGGTCAAAATATTAGTGTATGAAATAATGTCGATAATACAAAGTAATGTTGATAATGGAGGTTGAAATATTGAAAATATATCGTGTTAACATGTCAAAGCTTTCTTTTACAATGGAGGAAGTGCCAGAAGAGTGGAAGCTACTTGGAGGAAGAGGATTGACTTCAACAATTATATCAAAAGAGGTAGAACCAACCTGTCACCCTTTAGGCAATAAAAATAAATTAGTCTTTGCTCCTGGATTATTGACTGGGACTATGGCGGCTAACTCAGGACGTCTGTCAGTAGGAGCTAAAAGCCCATTAACTGGTGGTATCAAGGAAAGCAACGCTGGGGGTACAGCTTCTCAAAGATTAGCCAAGCTGGGAGTTAAGGCACTAATAATTGAAGGTATTCCTGAAGGCGAAAAGTGGTATTGTATCCATGTCCACAAAGATGGGGTAGAGATTAAAGAAGAAACTGAACTTTTAGGTAAAGGCAATTATGAAGTAATTCATACTGTAACATCTAGATATGGAGAAAATACAGGAGTCATAACCATAGGTCAGGGCGGAGAACATAAAATTTGTACTGCCAATATATCAGTCAAGGATCCCAAGGGGCATATTCGTAGTGCAGGGCGTGGTGGACTTGGGGCTGTAATGGGCTCTAAAAGAATAAAGTTTATTTCCCTTGATGACAATGACGGAGCAGGAATTGAAATTAAAGACAAAGAAAAATTTAGTAAGGCAGCGCATATCTTTAGTAAGGGATTACTTAGCCACCCTGTTAGTGGAGAAGCTCTCCCAAAGTATGGTACAAACGTACTTGTAAATATTTTAAATGAAGCTGGTGGGCTTCCTACAAAGAATTTCCGCATGGGACAGTTTGAAGGAGCAGAAAAAATTTGCGGAGAAACTATGTATGACAATATTATGGAAAGAAAAGGGGATCCAACCCATGGATGCCATGCAGGCTGTGTCATTCGATGTTCTCAGACCTATAAGGACAAAGAAGGTAAGTATGTAACCTCGGGCTTTGAATATGAAACTATTTGGGGATTTGGAGCAGGCTGTTTGGTTGATGATTTAGATATTATAGCGCAGATCGACCATGAATGTGATGATATAGGCATTGATACAATTGATACGGCAGGAACAATGATGGTTTCTATGGAAGCAGGTTTGTTGCCATGGGGTGATGGTAAGGGAATTTTGAAGATGATAGGTGAGATTAAGGAAGGTAGTTATCTTGGTCGCATACTTGGAAATGGACCAGACTTTACTGGAAAAGCTTTTGGTGTAACTCGCATTCCAACGGTTAAAGGTCAAACTATGCCAGCATATGATCCAAGAGCTGTGAAAGGAATAGGTGTTACTTATGCAACTACACCCATGGGTGCGGACCATACAGCAGGATACTCTATTACAACAAATATCTTGAAGGTAGGTGGGTATGTTGACCCATTAAAGAAGGAAGGACAAATCGAGCTATCAAGAAATCTTCAAATTGCAACTGCTGCTCTTGATAGTGCAGGTCTTTGTATATTTGTGGCATTTGCTGTGCTTGACAATGAACAGGTATCTAATGCAATTATAGACATGATCAACGCACAATATGGTACCAATTGGTCAGCAGATGATTGGTTTGCTTTAGGTAGAACTGTGCTACAAACCGAAAAAGCGTTTAATAAAGCTGCAGGATTTACAAGCAAAGACGATAGACTTCCTGAATTTTTGAGTGAGCCAGTTCCCCCTCATAATGCTGTTTGGGATTTTACTGGTGAAGAGCTTGATGAAGTTTTGCAGTTTAGGGAGTAATTGGAATGGAGGTGAATATCAGTGCAAGTTAATGTTAAATTGTTTGCTACCTTACGAGAAGGACGTTTTAAGGCTGAGGTGACAGAATTAGAAAATGAAAGCTGTGTAATGGATATAATAAAAAAGTATGACCTTCCCTTGGATGAAGTAGCTATTTGTCTTGTAAACGGTCGTGATGCAGATAATGAACATGTACTTCAAAACGGAGACATTGTTTCATTGTTTCCACCAGTAGGAGGAGGTTAATGGCAGCAATATTGCCTCTTAGGTACCAACGCAATTATAAGACAATATCTGTAGAAGACCAAGAGAAATTAGGTAAAGCTACTATAGCTATTGTTGGATGCGGAGGGCTTGGAGGCAGCATGGCGGAAGAGTTTTCACGTTTAGGAATTGGAAATCTGATTTTAGTTGATGGAGATAATATAGAAGAAAGCAACCTTAATCGTCAATTGTTTTCTACCGAGGGAAATATAGGTATTAGAAAGGTAGAAGCAGCAAAACAGAGACTACAAGCTGTAAATTCTACTGTAAAGCTTAAGCTTGTTTATGATTGGTTCAATGAAGAAAATGCAGCTAGTTTATTTCAAGGTGCTGATTTAGTTTGTGATGCACTAGACTCCATAAATAGACGTATATCCTTGGAGAAATCCTGCCACCGTTTAGGGCTGCCACTTGTGTATGCAGGAATAGCTGGTTGGTATGGCATGTTGGGAGTGAGTATGCCAGGGGATTTAAGTGTTTCTCGTCTATTTCGCCAAGGAGATAAGGGCATTGAGAAAACTTGGGGCAACCCAGCTTTTACACCGGCAGTTTTAGCAAGCTTAAGTGTAGTTGAAGCGGTTAAATTAATTGTTGGAAGAGAAGTTTCATTGCGCCATGCATGGCTACAGGTAGACTTGCTAGATATGGAATTTGAACGTTTTGATATACATTAAAGATATTTTAAGTATATAAGATAAGCCCTCTTCGGAATAATATGTCCAGTAGGGGGCTTATCTTATATATAGAAATAAAAGTTTATAGAGTTTTTTATTACGCTATGTCGAAGATTTATAGGGTTGTGATATAATTGTTAGAGTGTTTATGTTTCTATATACAGAAATCAAAATAGAAACAATTTTTTTTAGGGATAATGAGGGTGGGGTAAAATATAATGAAAACTAATTTAACAGAAGGCAATATTTTAAAAAAGCTACTTATTCTTGCTTTGCCGATAATGGGAACCTCTTTGATACAAACAGCATATAGCCTAACTGATATGATATGGGTTGGAACATTAGGTTCTAGGGCTGTCACTGCAATCGGTACAGCAGGCTTTTTTACATGGCTTGCCAATGCATTTATAATAATTCCCAGAATAGGTGCAGAGATTGGAGTCGCTCAATCTGTAGGAAGAGGAGATTTAAAAGAAACTAAAAGCTACATAAGACATTCCATACAAATGAATTTAGTTTTTGCAATTTTGTATGGAGCTGTAATGATATTATTTAGAAATCAGCTTATAGATTTTTTTAATATTGATGATAATGATATTGTTGGAATGGCAACAATCTATCTACTTATAATCTCTTTGGGAATGGTATTTTTCTTTTTACCTCCTGTACTTACAGCAATTTTTAATGGTCATGGAGACAGTCGGACACCTTTTAGGATAAACACAATAGGTCTTACAATAAATATTATACTTGATCCTCTTCTTATACTAGGAGTAGGACCATTTCCAAATTTGGGAGTTGCAGGAGCTGCTATTGCAACAATATTTGCGCAGTTTGTTGTTACAATGGTATTTATTTTTGTTATCTGTAAAAAAACAGATTTCTTTGTCAAACTGAATTTTCTGCAAAAACCTGATTGGGGGCATATAAGAAGGATTATTAGACTAGGTATGCCTGCAGGGATACAAAGCGGAGCATTTACAGTTATTGCCATGGTTATAGCAAGAATACTAGCAGGGTGGGGCTCAACTCCAATTGCAGTACAAAGTGTTGGATCGCAAATTGAATCAATATCATGGATGACAGCGGGAGGCTTCCAAACGGCATTAAGTGCCTTTGTAGGGCAAAATTATGGAGCAAAGAAATGGGATAGGATATATAAAGGATACTTTACAGCAATAGGTATGATTTCAGTTATAGGAATAATCACATCATGTCTTTTAATATTCTTGCCAGGACCAATTTTTTCTATTTTTATCCGAGAAAAAAACGTCATAAAGGATGGAATAATATATTTGAGAATACTTGGAGTATCCCAGTTTTTTATGTGTATAGAAATAACAACATCGGGAGCTTTCAATGGTATTGGGAAGACAATTCCTCCTTCGGTAGTAGGCATCGCACTAAATGCAATGAGAATTCCGGGTGCACTTTTATTATCAATACCTCTTGGACTAAATGGGGTATGGTGGAGTATAAGCCTAAGTAGCATCATAAAGGGAATAATATTAACAAGCTGGTTTATATTGTTGCTCCTAAGACATCCTGAAATAAAAGAAAACAAGCTTATTAGTTTTGGCAGGTTTGGCAAACTAAAAACAAAAACAGAAAGATAGTAGAGGGGTATGGGATATATCCTATTAGGAGGCAGAAATATTTGATTTTTAGAGAAGTTACATTAAACGACATGCCAATACTTGATAAATATAGGAATATTTGTTCGGATTATTTGTTCTCATATCTTTATATGTATCAAGATTCATATAGACTTAAAATATCAGAAAATGATGGAACAATAATTATACGATCTGATATAGATGATACTAATTTTTTTATGCCTTTAGGAGACACAGAGCAAGGAATAAAATTAGTGTTGAAGTATTGTAAAGAGAATAATATAAAGCCTGTATTTTCTAAGATAACTGAGGATTTTCTAAGTGTTTTTCATGATTTCAATTTTCATATTGAAGAGGACAGAGCTTCATTTGACTATGTTTTTAAAAACACAGATTTCATAGAATACAAGGGTAAAAAATTTAGGAATCAAAGAAATAATTTATTTAGCTATCTTAAATCTTATGAACCTAAATTTGACTCAGACGTAAAAGCATATATAGATAAATGCAAGGAATTCACTCAAATATATCATAATTCACCTAATAAACTGGAACCCACTTTTAAAATGCTTGATAATATTGAGTTGCTTAATTTAAAAGGTGGCGTAGTTATAAATGGTGGTGAGATATCTTCATTTTGTCTATATGAAGAATTATCAGATGATATGCTTCTTTCTCATGTGGAGCTTACGGATAATTGCCACAGAGGGGTGCATGCATATCTAATAAACGAGTTAGCAAAGAATATAGGTGAAAAGAATATTAACAAGGAGGATGATATGGGTATTCCAGGGCTTAGAAGGTTCAAAGAATCATATAATCCTCACTATATGTTAAAAAAATATAAAGCCTACTATATTTAAGAAGGGGTAATAAAAATCTGACTCCAATATCGCAGCATTTTTGTACCCCATTTTATGCTGGAATTTTCTACAGGCATTCCATATGCTAGTCTCAAGGCTTGTTCCAGCATATTTATTCCGGCTCCATAGTTTGCTACCAATGAGCCAGATACTCTGGGGTTTATTTCGATAAGCTTTGGTAATCCGCTTTCAGAATATTTAAACTGAATATTTATGTTGTATGAAAGATTAAGAGCCGATATTATTTCTTTGGAATAATCTATTAATTCGTTATTCTTCTCAGTTATAGAGACACTAGCAACTCCCATTGAAGTCTCTACTCTCTGTCTGGGTATGCAGAAATAGGTGATACCGTTTTTGCAAACACAATCAACACTGTACTCTTTCCCAGGAAGGTATTCTGATACAAGCAGCTCAGGTATTTTATCCATGTTTCTAAGCTGATTTAGATATGCTTCAAGATCTACCTTAGCAGAACCCGCTGGCTCATTAAAAATATCTATTTTTTCTTCAGTTATAATCCGAAAGCCCTTTCCACCTTCTCCGTTTACAGGCTTTATACATACAGGCACCTTTGGATATCCAAGCCCTAAGACTACAGCTTTAATAGAATCGATAGTTGATACTAAGGTGTATTTTGGCACAAAAGATCTATCATTAAAAAACTTGTATAGTTCATCCTTGCTATTTGCAATCTTAAGCTTTTGAGTGTCTTCAGTTACAAGTACCTTAATACCAAAGCTATTGAAAAACTCTATATTTTCTGACATAAGTATTAGCTCATCAGTATATTGAGGTATTATGGTTGTTATCTTTTCACTTTTGCATATCTCTAACAGTGCATCAATATACTTTGAATCTTTTACCTTAGGAACAATATATTTTTTGCCCGTCACAATAAATCCTGTAGTATCTTTATCTTCTACATCAGTAGTAACCACGGCTACATCAAAGGACTTCACATTTTTAAGCATATCAATATCAGCTACAGTACCCATGCTCCCAGAAATAGTCCATAATATCTTTAGGTTCAATTTTATCTCTCCTTATACGGTCGAGTTGTTATTAAGATTCATCTATAATATATATTTAACAGCAATTTTAGTAAAAAAGAAATAGTAATTAATATTTTTGTACAAAATACTCTTTAATATATGTTACGATAAAGATATATTCTACCAATAACAAATGAATATACTATATTTGCGAGATATAAGCTTTTCAAAAGAGAGGTAGGAATGTATTATTGATTAAGAGGATATATTAAATATAAATTTATAATAAGTGCAAAATATTTAGTGCAAAACATAGAAAAGAGGGTATAAAATGATAGAATTAGGTAAAATACAAAACTTAAAAGTTCTTAGAATGACTAAGGTTGGCGCATATCTCAATACTGAATATGGTAGTGAAGAGGAAGATATCTTATTACCGATGAACCAAGTGCCACAAGATATTGAAATAGAAAAAGAGATAGAGGTATTTGTTTATAAAGATTCGGAAGATAGAATGATAGCTACTATGAAAAAGCCAAAGATTACAATGGGAGAATTAGCTCTTCTTAGAGTAGTGGACAATACCAAAATTGGTGCGTTTCTGGATTGGGGCTTGGAGAAGGACTTGCTGCTGCCTTTTAAGGAGCAAACATATAGCATTGAAGAAGATGGTATATATTTAGTGGGATTATACATAGATAAAAGTAGCAGATTATGTGCTACTATGGATATCTACAAGTTATTAACTGATGAATCACCATATAAAGTAAATGACAGAGTTAATGGGACTATCTATAAAATACATGAAGAAATTGGAGCCTTTGTAGCTGTTGACGATAAATACAATGGACTAATCCCTAATAAGGAGCTATATGGTGAATACAAATGTGGAGACAATGTAGAGGTTAGAATAAAAAAGGTAAAAGAAGATGGAAAGCTTGAACTGAGCTTAAGGAAAGAAGCCTACAATGAAATAGATGATGATGCCAAGAAAATTATGGATAGGCTAATCTTACAGGACGGCAAGCTAGGATTAAATGATAACAGCAAGCCTGAGGATATAAAGTCTGAGTTAAGCATGAGTAAGAGTGCTTTTAAAAGAGCGGTAGGAAGACTTTTTAAAGAAAGAAAAATTAAAATAACCGAAAAGGGTATTGAGTTAATATAAGGTTTTAGGTTCTTGATATATATAGTTACTGCAACGGTGTTAGATGTGAATTTATTAAAAATACATCAACTAAGTCCAACAAATAGCTTTCTCGCTATATAGAGAAGGCTATTTTTATTTTTGTAAATAAGTTTACATAGCACTATTGACAAAACAATTATAAAAATGTAATATAATAACAAGTTAATATATTACATACATACATATATATGTAAACTATTAGTGGACTCAAATATAGTGAGAAGTATGTATGTGCAAGCAGTCATGTATTAACTTGAATTCTGTGGGTTTTGTAACTAAATATTATAAACCCATTGAAAATAAAGTAATTAGGAAAGGAGGGTCTAACGTGAGTTTATTTAATCTTAGCGTTCCTACACAAGAGTTCATGGATTTAGCTGTAGTAGTTCCTGGTGATTGCAGTTGTACTGCAAACTGTGGCTGCGGCGATGGTTCAGGTAGAGGTCAGGGTACTCCTACGGTACCAACTGTATAAAAGCTTTAGTACATGTTTAAGCTTGAAATTGAGGCTCTAAGCAAGACAAAAATAAGGACGAGTTCTCAACCCAACAGATATAAAGGAGAACTTGTTCTTATTTTGCAATTATTAATTTATGATGTATATTCCGCTATTTATAGAATGCATAAATTTCATTGATTTGTGTGTTGTATATATAGAAAGTAATTAAAGTATAGAAAAATCTAATAGAGAAGGTGAATTAATGAATAGAATATTCTTTGATAAAAAGGTTTTTACTATAAAGAAAGCTAATGAGTACATTGTATATTCTCCAATAAACAGCAGCTTTATAAAGGTTAACGAGCATTTAAAATTTGTAGTAGATAAGATTATAGAGCACGATGGCAACATAGAAATTGAGGAACTCACTAAGATGTTCAACAACAACTATAATACAAATATAGGGGTAAAAATTATAAAGAAGCAAGTAGATGACCTTTTAAAAACAAATGTATTTTTTGAGGATGAAGTAAGCATGCAGGCAAGTAGAAAGGTACTTGACAAAGCTTATAGCATCAATGAAGGGGTTGACATTTTTGAAGCATATATACATATGAGTCTAAGATGCAATCTGAATTGTTCATATTGCTACAATAAGAACAATTTAAACAAAGACTCAGAAGAGCTTGATACAAATACATGGATTGGCATAATAGAGAATTTAAAAAATATTGGGGTAAATAGCTTTATCTTTACTGGAGGAGAGCCTTTAATAAGAAAGGACTTAGTAGAAATACTTAAGTCAACAAAAGAAGAAAATCTAAGATACACACTACTTACAAACGGAACGATGCTACTGGATAGATTTGATGAGCTGATGCCATATTTGGATTTTGTGATTTTAAGCCTTGACAGCTTAGATTTAGAAACAAATTCGGCTAGTAGGGGCAAAACAGGCTTTGATAATATAATTAAGCTATTAGACGAATTTTCAAAAAAGCACCAGGAAAAATACAAGTAAGAGCAGTTATAAATAAGAATAATAGAAATCAGATAAAAGAGTTTAATAGTGTATTGAAAAATAAATATGGTATAGAAACAATGAATGGAGTATTTTTACCAAATTCTATTGATGAAGTTGGTGAATATGAGGATTATGAAGATACAAAGGAGGATAGCTGTACAAAAACATCACTCAGTATAAAAGCGAAGATGTGTGGAGCTTGTATAGGTCTGATTGCTATTGATCCTGAAGGATATATATATCCATGCCAATGCTTAATACAAGATAAATTTAAAATTACAAATATATTGAAGGAGAATTGGAAGACAGAATTTATGGAATCTGATATAAGAAAAACTTTTGTTGATATAACAGTTGATGACCTAGAAACCTGCAAGGATTGTGAAGTAAGATATCTGTGTGGGGGAGGCTGTAGAGCTTTGGCATCCAATGTCTATGGAGATATAAAAGGTTACTTGGAATTTATGTGTGAAAGTAAAAAGAAGAAAGCTATACAAAGTCTTACTAACTCAAATATACAATGGCAATAGAAGAAGCTGAAATTATATAGTAGTATATATAGTAGCTGTACAAATTTAGGTGAGGAGACTGATTGTATGTATCTAATAAAAAGATATGTGTATGCATACTTTAAATATATTGCTTCATTTGTTGTATTAATTTCTTTTATTGCAGGTTTGGAATTTTTATTACCATTATATATTAGGGAGCTATTTTCTAGCATAGAGATGAATACAATAAAAAATATGAACAATATTTTAATAAGTTACTTTGTCTTTTTTACTATTCTGCATATGATTAAAGGAATGTATTATGTAATAAGATTAAAGTTTTTAAAATGCTTTAAGACTAATGAATCAAAATATATGTATTTTAAATTATTCAACATGAAATATGAGTATTTTAGCAAATGCGATCCTACATATTTTTCAAATAGAATAAAAGACAGTATTGGTATATTATCTAAAATGATAGGAGAAAACCTGCCAAAAGCTGCGATTGCTGTTGTTATACTTTGTATAAGCTTGATTATTATGTATAAGGTTAACATTTATATTTTTATGCTTTTTGTTCTCTTGGTACCATTAAACTATTTTTGCTATAAAATGCTAAATAAGGTACTAATGAAAAAAAGCAAAGAAGCTCAATTTATATATGCAGAAAATGCTAAAAATGTAGTTGGTGTTGTACAAAATATTGAGCATATAAAGCAAAGCTATAGGTACAATCTTTTTGCAGACTTGATAGGGGATTATGTATTAAAAGCCGAGACAAAAGGTAATGAGTTAAACTCAATAGCACAATTGGTTAGTTTGGCTATTGAGTTTGTAATTAGTCTAGTAAAAAACGGAATTCTATTTCTGACCATTTATTTCTACTTTAATAAGTCTATGCTATTTGCTGACATCATATTTGTTAATATGATATTAGGCATATTTAGCACATATTTATCAGATTTGAGCAGCCTTAATTTAAGTATAAGGGATGTAAAGATAGCCTCAGATTTTATCAAGAATGATATTTTGAAGCAACAGGAGCAGACGTTGGGCAATGAGGAGCTAATAGCAATTGAAAATATTAGTCTTGATATTGACAGCTTCCAATATGATAACAAGGTGATATTACGCAATGTACAATTTAAGCTAAACAAAAAGGAAAAAATTGGCATAGTGGGCAAATCTGGTTGTGGTAAATCCACCCTGGGAAAATTGCTTATAAGACTTTATGACACTGATTCAATAAGTATAAACGGTATTAATATAAAGGATTACTCAATAGAATCTCTGCGGAAAAAGATATATTTAATAACTCAGAGTATTTCATTATTCCCTGGTACTATAAAAGATAATATAACCATAGGTATTGATAACTATGATGAGGATAGGCTAAACAAAGTCCTTTTATTATCATTTATGAAATACTTTGATAGCTTTGAAAATGGGATTGACACATTGGTTAAAGAAAAGGGCTTCAATATATCTGGAGGAGAGAAGCAGAGAATCTCAATAGCGAGAATGCTTATGAGTGATCCAGAGTTGATAATATTTGATGAATCCACATCTTCTTTGGATTGTCAGACGGAAAGAGAGATATTTGATAATATAAAGGAGCTGTGTAAGGATCGAGCATATATTATTATTTCACATAGAATTGACATGATTAAGGAATGCGACAACATTATTATGATGGAAGATGGAAAGATAAATGCCATAGGCAACTATCACCTATTAAAGCAAACTGCAGAGGATTTCAACAGATTGTTTGCTGGAAGTAATAAAGAGGAAGAACAAATAACCGCATAAAAGCACATGGAAATAATTAGGTGTTATTTGTAGAAAGAGTAATTATTTAAGTGTATAATAATAAATGTATTTGTTTGTGAAACAAATACATTTATTATTTTTTTAACAGAATAAAAAGGTAATTGTTGATGACGAGGTATTGGCTCAATTAACAATCAACCTTTGAACAGCAATTTATATATACAATGGGAGGAACAGACAAATGAAAAAAATAACAAGTATAATACTTATCTTAGTAATATCCTTAACGGTTATTCTTCCAGTATCTGCTGATGTATTAAAGGACATTAGTAAGCATTGGGCAAAGAATAATATTACATATTTGTATAACCTACGCTATATAGGGGGCTATCCTGATGGTACATATAAGCCAAATAATCCTGTAAATGTAGCTGAATTTCTAAAACTGGCAACCTTGGGACTAGGATATAAGCTGGAAAGTGGACATTTTGTATGGTATGAAAACTATGTCAATAAAGCTTTGGAAATAGGCTTGATAGCAGAAGGCGAATTTCCTAATATGATAGCACCCTTGACGAGGGAACAGGTTGCAAAGATTGCGGTGTTAGCAGTAATGAATAAAGAAGAAAAGCCTTCACAAGAATATGATGAGCTTATACGTGCTAACATTAAGGATTTTACAAAAATAGATAATTTGAATAAACAATATGTAATTGATGCATATAGAATTGGTTTAATGGAGGGGAATCCTAATGCCCTATTTAATCCAAAAGGTACTTTGACTAGAGCTGAAATGTGTACTGTTGTTATGAGAATTATGGACAAAACAAAGAGGAAGCCATTTGATCCTGAGAATGGACATGCCATTATATTGTATAATACTTATTCTGGGATGAGATATATTATATCAAGACCTGATAAGAAGGAAGAAATTGGGCTAGCTTATGTAATGCAGAACTCTATGAGTAAAAGTAAGGGTTGGTATGATGTTTGTTATTCAGAAGACAATTACTTAATTAATAGCGCTTTTTATGATGGTGAAGAGAGCTTTAAACAAAGTGATTATAATATGCGTATGTCATTTGATATAAAACTTGATCGTAATGATAATATAGTATCAACTTATACAATAAATGTATATGATCCTTCTAAAGTAAAAGGTATCCATACTGAAGCAATAGCTGAAGCTTTTAAATATTTATTTGGACAAGAGTATCAAAAAGTAATGTCGACGTTTAATATGTATATAGAAGAAGGTGTAAAAGGTACAGCTAAAATATCTGATATTAATTATACCTTTAATAATAGAAAGGTAAACATATATAGACCGAATAGTAGTGGTGAATTTGTATTTAATATATATAAGAAAGTAAAGTAAACGAGAAGGTGATAAAATTGAGACGTGTTAAATATTTAGCAGTAATATTAATTATTGTATTAATAGGCTCAACTATAATACCATATATACCTCAGCTATATGCTGATTTTAATTTTCCTGCTCATACTAAATATGATAGTTGTGATGTAGCTGAATTTTATTATGAGGACACAGAACTATTTTCCCAAATACAAAGTCAGCTTCCACCTGGGACTACTCAAACATGTAAGGGTTATCCACTAAACTATAAGCTTTGGCATGACAAACATATAGTAGTATATGGTAACTATAAAAGCATAAACAGTAGTTTAAACACCTTTAAGACTGGTACACAGGACGAGCAAGGAGTTAAATATACAGGTGGATATTATAAAAATGGGATAGGTGAATATCGTTATCATGGCTTTGATAAAACTGGGAATAAATATACAAATGTAAATTTTATTAATGATTTTAAAATTGATCCTTTAGCAGAAAATAAATGGTTATTTAAACCCTGGGAAAATATTTTAGTTGTTAAAGATAAGTCTAGCGAATCTATATATAATAAATCTGCTCAAAGAGGTAACACTAAAACACAAGAATGGATAGGCAATACAGCAAGAGAATTTGAAATAAAAAATGGCTTAAATATAAGTGGCACAGTAGCAAGTGCAACAGAGAATAATCAAAAATACAACTTCATAAACGTTCTTTCTCCTCCATCCTCAATACTTCCAGGTGAAGGCAGAATGTGGCATAAAACTGAAAACGGTACAAGGTATCAAACTTTTTCAGTTCGACCTGTAACTAAAATTCCAACCACTGTAACACTTAATATGGAGCTATTGACTCCAGTATCAGAATTAGCAGTTACTTATACTGACGATATGGCGGCACAAAATTCTATAATTCCTGTGAAAGTGAGATATACAGCTACTCTTAATGATACAGACTTCTATCAAAACGATATTGAGAGAACAAATAGATATACGCGTTATGATATTAAAAGCTGGACTTTAAAGCTTAATAGAGATAATAACAATAGTGATAAAGATGAAATATTAACAGGGGTAAGCTTCCATGATAATATTGCTACAGTTGAAAAAACGATATATTATACTTTATCAGAAATAAAAAGTAAGAGCTTTCATGAAACCTTATGTGGGACAGCGTATGTTACCTACAATGATAAGAATATTTCCAATACTGGAAATGACAGCATTGTTGTAAACTTCGCAGGAGAAGAAGAAAAAGAGATGCCTGTTATGGTGGATTTACACCCTAAAATACCTGATAAGTGGTATGACATTATAGAATTTCCTGCTTCTGATAGTACGGATTTAACAGATATAGTGAGCAGAGAAGTATATATTGATGGTACACAGATAGATGCAGACCAGTTTTTTAGTGGCAATTACATATTTGGAGAATCAAGACTTTGGTTAAATCAAATACGAATGGTATGGAATACAAAGGATGGACAAGCTTTAGAAGCTATAGACTACACCGTCATATATCCCACTAAGCCAAACGCAGAGTACAGGCTGACAGGCAGCTATATTCAAAACAGAAAAATGAATGTAACGGATAATAGTCTAAACAGTAACCTAGATTTTGTTTCCAGCAGATTTCCTATAACAGATTATGAATGGAGCTTTAAGGAGCTTACAGGTGAGTCTGATAATCTAAAATTAAAAGAAATAAGCACTACATCAAAAGACTTTCTATGTAAAAAGCCTGGTACATATGAAATAGAGCTAGTTGTAACAAATTCACTGGGTAGAAAATCAGAGCCTTATGTTGTTACCTTTACAATATTAGAGGATTACACAGCAGCAGTCATATGCAACCTAAACAACAGTGTAATGGCAAGAAATGAGGCAATATCAGCTTATGCATATGAAGCAGTTAGCACAGATGGTGATACAATAGCAAGCAATATAGTTGAGCTTTGGTATGACAGTGACAACAACGAAACCTATGATCAACTCATACAGACTTGGAATAACATAACTACCTTTCCATCCTATACAGCAACAAAGCTTGGCAAGTATAAGTTTGTCAATATAGTTACTGAGGAATTTGGACATCCGACTATTCCTGAGTTTGTAACACCAGAAGACAGAAAGACAATTAGAGTAGAACGTGAGTTTTGGGTAGATAACTACATACCAATGACAGGAATTTATATTGATATACCTATAGTAAGACCTGAAGTAGATGTATTTTTTATGTTGGATCAAAATTTAAAAAGTGCTTCAACTAACTGGATAAAAGATAACAGAATGAACATAAACAACACAATGAGATTATCCAATATAATAGCAAAGGTCGACAACTGGGACTTGAAGACATATGAGTATAGTCAGCCAGCTTCTACTACTAGGAATACCGGTACATCTTATCCACCTACAACAACAACCTACTCAAGCAATGGATATAGTGGTACTTTGAATTATATAAGCAAGTCAGATAATGGCTATTATGAAGATAACGGACATTATGCTACAAGGACTCTATCTAAGACTGTAACAATGACAAAGGATAGTTGGGAAATGACCAGTAGCGGTACAACACCTTTAGCGAATGGAGGATACAAAGAATGGGAGAAATACAGCGCTACATACAGCTATGACTCAGACGGATATAGTGGCTCTACATCCGGTACAGGATCAAGTTCGAGAACGTATGATAAAGATGGTAAATTAATAAGCTCCACAAGCACAAATCAACCTACCAAATCAGGAACAGCATATAAGACAGAAACCTATTGGGTTCCCGATATGGATTGGGTACATGACTATACAAGCTATTATTCAGGTACTATATATAAAAATGAAAAACAACCTTATACAGCTCCTTTTGTTACTACACATAAGAAATATGCTATATATGTAGCTGACGGAAACATAGCAAACCTAGAGGATCTAAATATGGTCAATAACAACAATGATATAGATATTATATTAATAGGCAATGCTGCTTCACAAAGTCAGATAGCAAATGACTACTTTATATTAAATGATGGCAGTAACATTGAGAGCTTAGTAAATAAAGCTATAATGTGGATATCAGAACAAAATCCTATTCCTTTTGAGGATTTATTAACTACTCAAAACAAACCGTTTGTATTAAGTGAGTCTGACTATGACGAAGAAAATGACTTATTGATAAGCAAAGAATACCAATATGTACACAACAAAGACTATTATGACAACCCAACAGGTCAAGAGCCTGATACACAAACGACATACAGAGATACAACGGGCTGGACTACTACAAAGAAGGATCACTTTGCAAATGTAGGAATATATACAATTTATCGAAGAATACAAGACCAACCAACAACAGATCCAAACTTTGAGGAATATAACAGAATATCTAATATTCCTTATTTTACAGTAGCAGTGCATAGAATACCGATAGCACAGCCTACAATGACATGGAAGTTCGATCCTGTAACCAGCTTATACAAGCTAACCTTTGAAGACAACTCCTATGACCTAGATCATCAATATACAAGAGCAGATAAAGGAATAATTGATACAAGCATACGATACAGGAAGGATTCAGGAGAATGGAACTACAAGCTGCCTACAGACTTAACCTGGGGTAATTACACAATAGAATACTTAGTAAAGGATGTAGAACAAGCCTGGTCTAACCCATATGTAATGAATGTTAATCTAACTCAAGTACCTCCTGCAAACATAACAATAGAGGGTGTAGCAACACCAAAGCTTGTAAAAATGCATGGAGAAACAACAATACCAGCAGGTGAAACTCTGCTTATCACCTCTCCTGATAAAACAAGTGGACCGATTATACACTCCAATATACCGATAACCACTGCACAGGTTCTAGTTAATGGTGTATCAATTAGCTCATTAACCTTAACACCAGTGCCAAGTGAAACAGAATATTTGTATAAAACTAATATAACTGAATACAATGTACCAGCAAATTTAGCTGATGGGAACATCAACATATTGATAAGAGCTACTTCAAACGTTGGCTATCAATCAAAGGATAAAGATATACCAGTAACTGTATATACTCCTATATGGGAGGACTACTCGGGCGGACGGCTAGCATATATCTCTGATGCACTAGCTGGAGTGCCTTCTAGTATGGAGCTTTCACCTACGACAGCACATGAGAAGCTAAATGATTTTAAGGTAATAACAAGCAAATACACAAACAAACTGGAAGTGAAAATAGGTAGTATTACATACTATATTTTTAAGAATGGTACAGTAGGCACTAATGCAGCAGGTTCAACTTCAACAAATATGACAATTAATAACACAACTCAAAAATATAAGGTTAGCAATATATCAGTCAATACAACTGAAGATAATAGAGAGTGGAACTACAAATTCAGTGTTGTAAACAATTACCCCCTTATGTTTAATCAACCTGTAACAATAAGCATTACGGGTTATGATGAGGCAGGAAATTCTACAACTACAACAAACAAGCATAGTTATAATCCAAGGACAAAGACAATAACCCCCAATAATTATCTGCTGTATAATTTCAGAGTAGTAAAGATTCGGGAATTAGGTCTAGAAAGTTATTATAGAAACTCTGTTTGGGGTGCGGGGCATCAGCAATATATTGACAGACCAATGTTCGTCAATAGCATGGCTATAGATGCAGCAAATTTTGGAGGAATAACTGATGGGTTGACGAAGGGCTATAAGTTTGAATTTGAAATTGACAGCAAGAATTTTAACGCTATAGCAGACACAATAGTAATTGAACCGAAATTTTATACTACAGATACATTTAATAGGATTGAAGCAGAATTATACTGGGAAGATTCCAATCACCGAGTATATAAAGTAGGCGAGGGAGGTCACGCTTCATGGAAGAAAATAATACTTACCAGTGCTGACAAGAAAATAAAAAACGCAGAGGAAGCTACTTGGAGAGGTGACTATATGATACCTGGGACAACCTGGGCAGTTTCGGTGGGTACTCCTAAGGCACAGGCAAAAAATGAGAATTTAAAGCAGGATATCATAGTAAACTTCGCTATTAAGGGATACAAAAATGGTATACTACAGTTTGATTATACCAATGACCAGTGGAAAAAGGAGCGAACAAATGAAAAGTCTCCATATAAGGTGGGCGATGTAATCAGATACAGCTGGGACAAAAATTGTCTTAATGATATTAAATCAAAGGATAATAGATAGAAAAAATTAAGTATAAGGAATAAGGCAGCTCAGATAGCTGCCCTTGAAGGTTACTGACAAATTTTATGCATGAAAACTGTTTATGCAGGACATGTAATAGGCTATAATAGCATTAGCTCCTATTTCAATATAAAAGGTGATAAAAATGAATTTATTTAATGTTATTCCAGAAGACTTTTTTAAGCCATTAACAAGTAAGTATAAAACTACATATATAGACTGTCTGAGACTTATATTCAACACCTACAAAACAGAGTTATCGTTTGGTGTGGACAAAGAAGTTATACTTTCAGAGCTGGAAAACTACTTTGATAATGAATCAAATACAGAAATGGTGTTTGATGAAGATGAAGAGGTTGCAAAAGATTCCCGCTCTAAGGCAAATGGGATATTGCGAAGGTTAAAGGATAGCGGTTGGATAGAATATGAGGTATCAAATGACTACAAGGTAAAAGTAAATCTATTTGATTATGCAACCACTATGATTGAAGCTTTCAACAAAGTAATAAAGAATGAAGAGATGGAATATCAAAGCTTAGTATCTCAAATCCATGCTACTCTTCTGAACAAGGAAGCCTATGTAAAGCCCTATGAGTACATAATAAAACGTGTTACAGAAAATACAGAAGAACTGATGATAGGACTAAAAAAACTAAATACCAATATCAAAAAATATATTGATGCTATAACCAATGAAAAAACAGCAGGTGAAATAGTACAGGATTTCTTTGTTTATCATAAGGATATTGGTTCAAAGGCTTATCATCGTATTAAGACCAGTGATAATATTTCTCATTTTAGAACTGCGATAATAGAAAATCTCTATAACATCTTAAATGATAATAATATTTTTGGACGAGCAGTTTTGGGATATATGGAAGTAGAACAAATAGAAGCACAAGAGCAAGCTGAGGATTCACTTAGAGGTCAGATATTAAGTATTATTTCTGCTTTTAGAAACTATGATGATATTATATCTGAAATAGACAATAAGCATTCTAGATATATAGGAAGTGCAGTTGCACGAGCAAAGTTTTTGCTTACAAATACTAATAATGCAGAGGGTAAAATCACAAAGATATTAGCATATATTTCAGAAGAATTTAATAAGGATGAAGCCTTAAATATGTATGACGAAATAGATGACTCACTTTTTGAGGTGTTCAATATATTTCCTCAAGGCTTTATTGACAGTGACTCCTTATATGTTGTTCCTATCTCAAAAAAAATGTCCTTGCCACAAGAGCTTGATACTACACTAGGTATTTCAGCAGAAGAACGTGAATTACATAAGCTGGCATTGCAAGAGAAAAACAGAAATAGATTTTCTCGCAAAAACATTAATACCTTTGTTGAGGAACTATTAAAGGACAAAACTGCTGTACTAGCCTCTACCCTGCCCCTTAATAGTAAAAGGGATTTAATAAAGATTATTTTTATCAGCCTTTATGGAAAGGACAAAAAATCAATATATAGAACAACTCAAATTGATAAGCTTATATCAGCAAAGGATTTTCGATTTTGTGATTTTTTAATAGAAAGGTGTGAGTAATAAAGATGGAAATTTTGAAAGAAAGCTTGATTCAAAAAGAAAAGTTTAGAGTTGCAGCCAATAAGCTTCTCAATAACTGCTTTATTGTAAAGAAAAAAGAAGATACAAGAAATGATTATATCTTTATTATTCAAAACAAAGACCTTTTTATAGAGTACTTTGACTTATTAGGCTATAGGCTTGAAATTAATGATATGCAAGGGGTTGTGGCACTTACCAGTATAAATGGTACAGGAAGATTAAGGTTAAAGAAGGTAGAAAGCATTGTTCTTCTTATATTAAGGCTGCTGTATATAGAGAAGCGTAAAGAATTAAGTCTAAATGATGAAGTGGTGGTTTTATCAGATGAGATTCAACAAAAATACAATATGCTTAAAATTGAAACCAAATTAAATCTAGATAAGACAATGCTTAGAGACAATATACGTCTTTTTAAGAGATATAATTTAGTTGCTAACCTTGACAGTGACGTTACAATGTCTGATGCAAGGATTAGGATTTTTCCGTCAATATTATTTGCACTACCAAATGATAATTTAACTATTATGTATGAGGCTATAAATGAAAAGCTAAATAAATATGTAAACGGAGGCGAGTCAAATGATGAAGAAGAGACTATGCAGGATTAGATTAATTAATTGGCATTATTTTGTAAACGAAACTATTAATGTAAGTGGCTCGTTTCTGATTAGTGGTGAAAATACTTCTGGAAAGTCAACAGTTTTGGATGCAATTCAATTAGTGCTGACCACTAATAATAGGAAATTTAATACAGCTGCAAACGAGAAAAGCAGTCGTGATTTAAAGGGATATGTAAGATGCAAAACTGGTAATGAAGATAACACTTATATAAGGACAGGCAGTGTAATTACATATGTTGCACTAGAATTTTTCGAGGAAAAAACATCGAAATATTTTACCCTAGGTGTAAAAATAGATTCTCCTGATGAGGAAAGTAAACTCACAACAAAATGGTTTCGTGAAGAATGTAAGCTTACGGAGCTATCCTTCTTAACAGGCAGTAGACCATCTACAACAGAAGAATTCCGTAGAAATGACAGAAAAATTCAGTTAATTTCTCAGATATCAGAAGCAAAAGCAAGGTTTGGTCAAAGACTAGGCAATTTAGAGGATAGATTTTTGACATGATACCCAAATCCTTGGCATTTAAGCCTATGGACAATGTAAAAGACTTTATAAATAAATTTATTTTGTCAGAAAAAGAAATTGAAGTTGCTACCTTACGTAGTAATATTGAAACACTAAAAGAGCTTGAAGATTTAATGGAAATCACAAAAGAAAAAATATCAGAGCTTGCGACCATCCTTTCCAAGAATGAAGATATTATTTCAAAAGAGCGTGAAATAAAAACTAATGAGATTCTAATTAAGAAAGCAGAGCTTGAGGCGAAGAAGTTAGAGTGTGAGGTTTTAGATAGAAGTAATCATGTTTGCGAGCAAAATCTTATTAATGAACAAAAAAATGAAGCGGCTTTAAAAGCAAGTCTTGAAAATGAAAGAGATAGGTACAATAATTTACAGCTTGCACTAGGTCAAAATGAAACAACACAGCTTATCAAAGATACAAAGCATAGAATCGCAATGCTGGAGAAGGATAAGGAAAATACTGATACAGCGCTTAAAAAGCTACAATATATGCAAGCTAAAGTAATTGACGCATTAAGCTCACTAAGTAAAATAGAGATTTACATTATGTCAAAGGAAGAGCTGTTAAAGTTAAGTGCAACAGACTTAGATATAGAAGAGAAAACACAAATAATATTTAAACTAAAAAAAGAATTTAGCGATTTATTAGAAAGCTATAGTTCGGATAGTGTTAGAATAAAGGATTTACTTGAACGATATAAAGCTCAAAAGCTTAGCTTGGAAAATGAGATTAAGAATCTTAAAAATAAGAAGTTAACATACCCAGAGAATACTATAAAGCTTAAATTAGCTATTGAAAAGGAATTTTTGAGCCTTGGAATAAGAAGTGAAGTGAGAATATTCTCTGATTTGTTGGAAATTACAGATGCAAAATGGCAAAATGCAGTTGAAGGATATTTAAACAGTCAAAGATTTTATATTATTGTAGAGCCACAGCATTATAGCGTAGCGCTGGAGGTTTATAACAAAATAAAAAGAGAAGTACATACAGTTGGACTTGTAAATACAGGTAAGCTCGATATAAATGCACAAGCAGATATAAATTCTCTTGCTTATGTGGTAAAGAGTGACAATCGCTGGGCAAAAGCATATGCAACCTATTTACTGAGTCGAGTAATACGTTGTGAGGACGTTCAAGCCTTAAAGGAGCATAAAGTAGCAATTACAGCTGATTGTATGCTGTATCAAAACTATGCAGTTCGGAAGATAGATGAGAGGGTGTATCATACTCCTTTTATCGGTGCCTTTGCATTTGAAATTCAGCTAAAAAATAAACAGGCTGAGCTAGAAAGCCTAAATGGAGATATAAAAACTGCAAATAGCAAATTAGACCTATACAAACAGATAATTGAGAAGTTAAGTACGTGCAAAATTGATGTCCTAGAGGAAAACCTAAATGCACCTATGGAGTTGAAAAGGTTTAATGAGCTTATATCTAAAGAAAAGCTGGAGCTAAAGAAGGCAGAGGCCAATCCTAGCTATATCCAGATACAAATACAGCTTGAGGAATGTAAAAAAGTTGTTGATAAAAAAGATAGAGAGTATTCATTATCAAATAAACGAATTGGGGAGCTGGAAAAAACATTAGAAATAAATATCAATGATATAAGAAATATGCAAAAACTAGTTTCTGTTTTGGAGAGTAATTTCAATGTGCTTTGTGACAACGATACAGAGACAGCAATATGGGGTATTAATAAATTTAACGAGCAGATAAAAATCAAATCTCCTGCGACTATTGTTCAAAATTTCTCACCACTTAAGGTGGGATTGGAAAACAAGAAAAATGAGTTTTGCGGAGAGCTAATTAAACTGCAAAGTGATTATTGCAGTAAGTATGATTGTGATTTAGGCTCTGGGTATGAGCAAATAGGAGAATACATTAAGGAACATCATAAGCTTGTATCAGCTGATATTATTAAGTTTGAAGAAGATTTAAAAAAAGCAAAGGAAAACTGCCATTTAGAATTCAGGGAATCTTTTTTAGCAAGACTAAAAGAAAACATAGAGAATGCAAAGCTGGAGTTTAAAAACCTTAATTTTGCATTGAAAGATATTTATTATGGTGAAGATAGCTATAAATTTGACTTAACACATAACAAGAAAAAAGAAAGCATCTACCAAATGATTACCTCAAAGAATAATGCAGAGGGCTTTAACCTATGGTCAAATTCCTTTGATGATGAATACAAGGAAGAGATGGAAGATTTATTTGCAAAGCTAACTGCCTATGACGATAAGGGCGAAAAGGTTCTTGCTGAATATACTGACTATCGCAGCTATCTTGATTACGATATAATTGTTGAGAAAAAAGATGGAACAGTTCAACGCTTCTCAAAAATCTATGGAGAAAAAAGTGGAGGGGAAACTCAGACGCCATACTATGTAGCAATAGCAGCGTCCTTTGTACAGCTTTATAAGCTTGGGGATACAATTAGAATCATTATGCTAGATGAAGCCTTTGATAAGATGGATGATAACAGAATAAGCTCTATGATGGACTTCTTTAACAGTCAAAACTTTCAAATTATACTTGCTACCCCACCTGCTAAAATTGAGATAATTGGTGAAAAGGTGGATACAATACTGATGGCAATGAGAGATGGAACTACAAGCATAGTTGAGGAGTATGATCTATGATAAGTAAATTTGAAAGCACTATTATTAACAAGTTATTGGACAAGTATGAGAAAAGCAAAAGCTTTATAGGAGACAATAAGATTAATCAAAAGTTCTCTATTAAGATAGCTTCCTTGTTTCCCAAATACGCTGACCACTCAAATTATGAGATGTTCCATGGAGTAAACGAAGCCATTGATATTTTATCCAGAAAACAATTTGTAACAGCAAAAGCAAATTCAGCAAAGGTATATAATGAGGTTGTTTTGAATTTAGACAAGCTAGAGCAGATATATGAGTACATCAACAGGCTGCCTAAGAAAGATATTCACCAACTGCTATTACAGTTGATGGAGGCTTATAAGGGTAGAAATATAATATTAAATCAATATTGTGAAGCTCAAATTGAAAGGATTGAATCAAATAAAGCTATACAGTTCTTCAATGGTGATATAGAGGAGCTAAAAAACATTTTAATAGCAGTTGATGAATTGCTGAAGGTTGATACAGAAACCTTTGTTAGAGATTTTTCTGTTAAGGTTTTTAAGGACTCAAAGGTATTTGAAGGCTTAAGCTCCAAGGTGGTAAATCTGCTTTATGAATATGGTGATTTTGCAGACAAAGAACAGGTATTAGGCAATTTAAACATAATAAAAAATCCAACCTATGTTAATTTCAAGGGCTCAGGTATTATCACTATTAAGGGGCAAAACCTAGATTTAACAAGTCTTAAAGGCGATATTGCAGTATCATCTGCTATGTTATCTGATATTGATAAAATTGTTGTTAAGGGCAAGGCTGTTATAACAATAGAAAACTTAACAAGCGTTCATACCTTCCATGACGAGGATATGTTTGTAATTTATCTTGGTGGTTACCATAACCGTGTAAGGCGTGAATTTATAAAAAAGCTATACCAGCAAAATCCAGATATACTCTTTTATCATTTTGGTGACATAGATGCTGGAGGCTTTTATATATTGGAGCATTTAAAACGTCAGACAGGAGTAGATTTTAAGCCATACAAGATGGATATAGCTACTTTGAAAGAATATTACTGCTATTCAAAAAACTTACAGATAATGACCGTGACAGGCTTATAAAATTAAAGGACAGTCAATATAGCGAAGTAATCAGCTATATGCTAGAAAACAATTGCAAGCTAGAGCAAGAAGCTATCAACGTAAGATAGAAGTTTAATTTTGGAACGACTTATACAGATAACAATAATCCAGCAGAGTATGTATCAATTCACAACTGTGAAGTAGACTTTAATTATTGCCTTGAAAGGGAATATCGCAAGGATGGCAGAAATGTGGATAGAATAGAATTGTATGTTCCGCTAGTGAAGTAATAGAAAAAAGGTGATGCATAAGCATAGATATCCGAGGATTTAATAATAATTATGGCAGAAAATGTTGATACTTATATACCTGTTGAAGAACTGCTTCCGAAAACTTCCGCGAAAATGGAAGAAGACGGCTATTCTCCAAGCCTTTATGCTTCATATGATAGAATAGCTGCAAGGAATTATGCAAATACATGGTCTACAAATCCAACATCCTGTTATGATGATGGAACTACATGTGGAATAAAACAAGCAAGAAATTTATTAGGGGGTATGTTTAACTTATGAAAAAATTATTTTTGATATCACTTTGCTTTATATTACTTGTATCAGGGTGCAGCTCAATAGAAAATTCCACAAGCAAACATACGTTAATTCCTTTTCTAACATTTTATAGTGAATCTAATAATGAAGTTGTTGCGAAGTTATCTTACTGGGATTTGAGTAGTGGTAATATAAATTTTACAGATGAGGTGGTTTACACAGCAATTCCTACAAAAGAAAATGACTTTGTTGAGCCTATAATTTGGGATGGTAATAAAAAGATAGTATTGCATAAAACTTCTACACCTGTAGAAAAATTAAGAAATGATGCAGAAGTAATTAAAAACTATACTATGAATACTATTTATGGTATGAATATTGAAGCAAAAAGAAATATGGATAGTAATGTTAATGTTATTGAGCAAAAAGTAGAAAATTATGATTTGTACTTAGATAGCGGCAATGGTATTGTTGAAAAAAAAGCAGCATTTCTATTTAAAACAAAGGATGAAAAAAACAATGAATTAGTTATAGGTGAGCAAGATATTCCTAGCTATATTGACTATGATAATAAAACAGGTGAAATAACATTTATTTTCAAGTATTTCTTTGAAACATACACAAACATATACGTTGCTAAATGCAACATAGATAATATTGAGAAAATTAGCTGGAAAGAAATTAAGCTATCAAAAGATATAAAAACTGGTGGTAATTATACTCCATATCCCAATAATAGTATACTGATTGGTTCAAAGTATTACATTCAAAGCTATTTAAGTTTAGCAGAAGTGGAATTAGACAAAAATGAATCAAAAGTACTTGATGATGTAACTCAAGAATGTAGGAATATAGTGAAAGAAGGTAGTTTTGAAGATGATTTCCCCAAGGATATTATTCCAATTGGCAAATATGAAGATGTTTTGCTTATAAGTGTTCCTATCAGTACAGATAATAGTATTGAATATATAATATGTGCACTTAAAAATGATGAATTAATAGGTGCCATACAATTGAAAAGTGATGGTACTTGGAATATAATTGATTCAAATAAAAAGGTTATTTCAGAAATTGATGTAAAAGATAAAAACCTATACAGAAAATTTAATTCTGACTTTTTATATTTTCCATTGTCAGGAAATGTAATGTAGAAGTATATGGAGAGAAAGAGGAAAGAACACCGGGAAAGCAGAAGGGACGGTTCTTTTTGCTTTTGAGGGAAACGAAAGATAGTCTGACATTCTAAAAGTATACTGATGAATATAAACCTTCTGTTATTCAAGACTATTACAATAACTTCATATGTGCGAGGGCAATAAAAGATTTTAAAATAACAGAAGACTTAAAGACGGTCACCTGTCCTAGTGGAATAGCTACAGAAGAATATATTAATAGTATCGATAAATCTAATGGCAAAGAATATAAAGTATTCAAATTTGATAACAAGATATGCAAACAATGCCCATTACAAGAGCAGTGTATCTATAGAGATAAGAATGGAAAACGTCAAGGAGGAGGAAGAATAATAAAAGTTCCAGCCAGATATGATGCTGTTCTAAATGATATGAAACGAATTGAAACAAAGGAATTCAAAGAAGCCATCAATAAGCGTTTTAAAGTGGAAAGAAGATTTGCGACAATGGTGAGAAATCATGGATTGCGAAGATGTAGGTATCTTAGAACAGAGCGTGCAAAGATACATATCACTTTAGCAAATATGGCATGTAATATAGTCAGGGTGGTAAATCTACTATGCCAGCCTAGCGTTGCTATGTCCCAAAATAAAGAGTTCTAAGAAAGGAACTCTTTAAAGTATTGGTATTACTCAAATGTGCGAAATAAATGCAAGTGTGTTACCATATTAAGGTAATCTTTGGATAATCTCTTGAATAATCATTCAAGACGACAAACAAACTGTGTTTTTTATGTGCATTTATCAGCGCTTTCCCAGGCGCCGAACATACGAATATATTTACACAACAGATGAGAATGGGTGATGGGCACGACAGATAGACAGTTATTGATTAACTTATTAGTAATAACTGTCTATCTGCGGAGCCTGGCACCTATTATACGGGCTCATTGAAAGAAATCCTCAGGCACAGCTAGTAAATATAAATGCTGCGGATTTGGCTGGGGCAACAACCTTCCCGAATATTATAATGCCTAGATTAGACAAATTCAAAAACAAAGCAATGGTAAATAGTATAAGAAAGCCTGCGTTAGAAGAATACTCTGAACTAGTACCTTCTGATTATGTAATGATAGGCTCCTTTAAGCTTAATTATGTGTAAAGCATTAAGAGTAAGCTAAGGGATTAGGATAAGGTTTAACAGAAACACCCTGCATAGGTATAAGATTTTTATGCAGGGTATTTTATTTTTTGCTCTATTTGATATTGATGGTAAATATGGAGAAAGTTGCAGTTGAGTTAAAATACACTATTGAATAAGTTCTTATGTTCGGTGCTTGACACTGTGAGGTTTTATAAAATTGACAAAATCATCCTTTTTATTATACTATCACAAAAGGAAATAGCAGACATTGCACATGGAGTAGAGATAGTACCTCAAGTCATAGACAATGCTAAGTAAAACGCTGTGCTAAACAGTGTGGACAATGTGGGTTTTATATTGGGAGAATCGGAAAAAAGTAATGCCTAAGCTATATTTTAAAGGCATCAAAGCAGATGTAATAGTGGTAGACCCACCAAGAAAAGGTTGTGGTCAGGAGCTATTGGATGTAATCGCTGAGATGCAGTGCGAACGAGTGGTTTTTCACCAAAAGATGTTGTGGTTTGATGGCTGAAAAAGAGCAAAAAACGAGACCAAAAGTGCATATTTTGACCGGATTTTTGGGACATTTTTATAGCTGACATATATTAATTTTTGGATTAATAGGAAGGGATAATCATTTGGAGGTAAGTGATTGCCATAGCGAAATTGGAAGCTATAACCCGCATCATCCCAAAGACAATGAGAGACTGTATTTCAAATACCTATGAACACACAAAACAATGATACTCGATTCGTAATGTTTCCATTTGAACAGATTTGATTTCATAAAGTATTTACTCCTGGACAATAGTAGGATATGATTTTACATAAGGGTTGTATAAGGATCAAAAGTTTTTGCAACAGAACCCTCCGGAATAGCTGTCCGGATGTTCCGGAATACGCATAATGCGTTAGCCTTTTTTATTTAATTATGGGAGGACGGAGATTTTGATGAGTAAAAAAGTTTTAACTTATGCCTTCATATTTATATTTTCACTTGGAATTATTTTTATGATAAATCCAGATTTTGTATTTGCGGCAGATGTAACAGTGGGTGGATTTACATACAATGAAAATGATTATACTAAACTGAAAGCTTTCCTAAATCTTAAATCTACTGAAGCAGGGAAGACTAATGGAAAAATGCTAAATTCCGCATATGATGAGAATAATCCTTTTACATGGACAGGAGTTACTTGGAGTACTGATACTGTAAAACGTATAAAAAATATATCATGGAGTCGTAAGTCTCTAGCTGGTACCTTAGACTTAAGTGAGGCTACCTCGTTGACTAGCTTATACTGTGATTCAAATGAACTAACTACACTGGATGTAAGTAAAAACCCTGCGCTAACATATTTAGCCTGCTATTCAAATAACCTGACTGCACTGAACATAAGCGATGACATAAAGTTGACTAATCTTTACTGTCAAGGAAATCAATTGACTACGTTGCAGGTGGGCAGTAATACAGCTCTACAAGAACTGCATTGTGATTCAAATAAATTAACTGAACTGAATTTAAGCACGAACACAGCATTGACCTATCTACGGTGTTATTCAAATCAACTAAGTGAGCTGAATGTTGACAGTAATACCGCTTTGACAAAGCTAGTCTGTGATTCAAATAAACTGACAGAAATGGACATAAGCAAAAACTTGTTACTGAATTATTTGGCTTGCTATTCAAATCAATTGAGTGCACTAGATGTAAGTGCAAATGTGAATTTGGTTTACCTGTATTGTCAAGCAAACCAGCTGAGTGAGCTAAAGGTAAACAAAAATACGGCATTGAAAGAACTGCATTGCAACTCAAATCAATTGAAAGAGCTAGATGTGAGTGCGAATGGAGCACTAACTTACCTACGGTGCTATTCAAATCAACTAAGTGAGCTGAAGTTAGATAAGAACACCGCGTTGTCACAGTTAGCTTGCCAATTGAATATGCTGACTGTACTGGATGTGAGTAATAATAAAGCGTTGACCTATTTAGCTTGTTATTCAAATCAACTGAGTGAGCTGGATGTAAGCAATAACAATGCACTGACAGCTTTATACTGCCAACTGAACAAATTAATCACATTGGATGTAAGCAATAATGAGCCGCTGACAGAGCTGCACTGTTATTCGAACCAGCTGACTTCTTTAAATACTACACTAAATACAAATCTGAAAAACATTTGGTGCTATTCAAATAAATTAAATACACTTGATGTAAGTAAAAGTACTGAATTGTTTTATCTAGACTGTAGTAATAACAATTTGCAGCAATCATAGCAAATGTGTCTAATAAAAACATCAGCATAAGTTCTAATGGTAATGGGTATGTTGAGTTATTTAAAAATGCAACATTAAAATTTTATGTTGTAGCAGTTCCTCAGACAGACAATAAATTTGCTAACTGGATGCAAGTGGATACTGAAGTATCAGAGGATTTGACATATAATTTAAATGCGGGGACTAATTATTATCTGAACGCCAACTTTTCTCAGGATGTCGTGTTTGTTGATTCGCTGGATGGAAGTCATATAGCAAAACAAACATTAGATTACAATAGTGCGATTACAGCACCAGCAGCTCCGACGAAAGAAGGATATATATTTGGAGGTTGGTATAAAGAAGCAACTTGTATAAGTGTGTGGGATTTTGCGACAGATGTGGTTACAGCAGATATAACGCTTTATGCAAAGTGGATAGCTAAAGATGAAAGTCCTTATAATGTTACTAATACTCACCAAGATAATTATGAAATAATTATTAACGGTAAGACTGAGATTGTAGCAAGGATTGATACAGAAATTGTTGGTAGTGAAACGGTTACCACTGTCAAAGTTAATAATCTAAAAATCATTGAAATATTAGAGCGAGAAGGAAGAAATTCCAAAATTACTATTCCGATTATTAATATTTCAGGTAATAAAGTAATAGAGATTAAAGGTCAAACTATTAAAAATTTGGAAGTTAAGGCTTCAAATATTGAAATAAAAACTGATAATGCAACTTATGTTTTAAAAGCGTCAAAAATCAATATAGACAAAGTTTCTCAAGAAATAGGAAGTAGCATTGAACTGAAGGATATAGTAGTAAAGATTACCATTAGTGATTCTTCAGAGGAAGTACAAAGCTTGGTAAAAGCTACAGCTACTCAATACAATTGTAAGATTCTAACTAAACCTTTTGAATTTGAGATTACCTGCACTAGTGGAGGACAGACTGTAGCTGTGTCCAGATTTAACAGCTATGTTGAGAGAATAGTAGCTATACCGGATGGCATAGACCCATCGAAGATAACAACAGGGGTTGTAGTAAACAAAGATGGTACCTTCTCACATGTTCCGACTACGATAGCAGTTATTAATGGAAAGTACTATGCAAAGATAAGCATTTTAACAAATAGTACATATACAGTAATCTGGAATCCGGTAACCTTTAAGGATATTGAAAATCACTGGGCAAAGAGCTATGTGAACGAGATAGGCTCAAGATTAATTGACAGCGGTATAGGCGACGGAAGTTTCGCACCAAACAAAGCAATTACAAGAGCAGAATTTGTATCAATTATGGTAAAGGCACTTGGATTGAAGGGCACAAATTTCCCGGATAAATTTAGTGATGTAAAAAAGGATAACCCTTACTATTACTACATTTATACAGCGTATGAGTTTGGCATCCTTACGGGGTATCCAAACGGAAAATTCGGAGAAAATGACTTGATTACCAGAGAACAAGCAATGACAATGCTTGCAAGAGCTATGAAGATAGCTGGAATGAATGTAAGTGCATCACAAGACGAAATTGCAGATGAATTAAAGCTATTTAAGGATTCAGGCAGCATTTCTTCATATGCTAAAGAAGGAGCAAGCATCTGTGTTGAAAATGGTATTTTTGGCGGTTATCAAGGAAACATAACTCCAAAAGACAATTTCACCAGAGCAGAAAGTGCAAAAGTAATTATAAAGCTATTAGAAAAAGCTGAGCTTATTTAGATGTCCAAAAAACTCAATTAGAAAACCCACAAGTGCCAGGCACCGAACATACGAACATATTTACACAACAGATGAGAATGGGTGTCGGGCACGACAGATAGACAGTTATTGATTAACTTATTAGTAATAACTGACTAACTGCGGAGCCTGGCACTTATTATATTTTTCAAATAATCAAGAACAATTTGCTGAATTTCATAGGCAAAAGATGATAATGAGTATTTGGATATAAAGGAAGATATTGAAAAAGAGAGATTTGATAGGGGACAGGAGATTATAGAGACATATTTTAGGGAAAAAGGATTAAGAGAAAGAAGAAAGGTTATAAAAAATCAAGTTTATTTAGATGAGTTGATCAAAATCTGATAAAGGATAGTAGGTTAACCCATAGGCAGATTGCAAATCTTTAAGAAATATGTAATAGTGAAGTCCACAAAGTCAGCTTGAAGGAAGATTAAAGAGAGAAGAGGAGAGAAGTAAAAAGAACCGTCCCTTTTGCTTTTTGCACAATGGCAATTCTTATTATATCTCTTTGAGTATTTCAACAATTCTATTCTTGTAATTATACTCATTTGATATAGATTTTCTGATTAAAGACTTTTCTGTACTTTCATCAAAGTTTACGTACTCTTGAAAATAAAAAATGATAAACAAAGAATTTCCTATACCAGCAAGTCGGTTAACTTGCTTAGTTAAAAAGTTTATATCTTTTTTTTGAAACTGGAAACTATTTAGATTTTCTATTCCTTGAAAATACAAAGTATTAGTACCATGCACAAAATTTGACAGTTCCTTATATTGTATAGACCAATCATTAATAATGTCAGATACTAGGGCTTGTATGTCTTGATCTTTAACATGATACTTCATTGAAAATGGATAGTTTTTAATGTACTCTTTTAATTCAGTAAAACCAGCAATATTCCGTATACTATCATCTATTTCTTTTCTATACATTTCAACGGGATGTTCACTATAAAACAAATAAGTTAGTATAATTTCTTGTGTTCTTCTTAGCATAACTAATGCAGGGATTTTCATGTCTAAAGCCCCTAGCACCATAATGTGAATGATATTAGAAATCATTTCTTGAAAGTACATTTCGATTTTGGGAGTTTTTGAAAAATGTTCACCTAAATGTACTTTCCAAACTTTAAACGATAGCAACAAGAACAAACAAGCTTGTATGAAGGCAACTAATTGTTCTCTTTGTTTGATATTAACATCGTACTTATCCTTTAAAAAGGAATCAACAGCATTAAATTCATGTTCTATTTGATAGTCATATGTTTCTATCATCGCATATCCTTGTAATTTTCAAAGAAGTTAAACCAAGTTTCCATAAAATCAGTTTTATCTCTATTAGTATATTTTATATCATCAGACATATTGCTAAAACGATTCCAAGCATTAAGAAATTTATTAAATTGCTCAGGGCTCTTCGAATTGACTTCATTAATTACAATTCCGACAACTTCAGGCTTTGATCTTTTGTACCAATAGGGCTTGATTTCAATATTTAAACACGTTTCTGCAAATTTCAAAATATCTTTAGCAGATGTGAAATTTTTCTCATTTAATAAAATCTTCGGCAGAATTCCAATGAGTTCTTCACTGTTTCTGTCTAAAATTATCAATTCTTCATTGTCGTTAATAATTGAGAGCACTTCTTTTCTTATACGATTTGCCTTATCAATATCCATTTTCAAAAAATCAATACTACCTAAAGAGTCCATTAAATCCAAAAGAGAATACAAAGCATCCTTTGTTTCTTTTTTCATATTACAACCTTCCTTTCTGTACCAATTGCTTGGTTATATTTTTAATTTGATCAACAATGATTGGATCATTCATATCTAAAATATATTTTTCCTCTGACAATTCTGCATACAAGCCCTTAACTATTTCTTCACATTGCTTTAACTCATTTTGAAACAGCTTAGCTTTCCACTTTTTCTGAATAATAGGCTTGTTCTTTTTATATAATAGCCTATTTGGTTGCACCATGTTTAAAACTATGCCTAAAAAATCGATTTGATGCTGAAATTCTTTTTGGATAGTATCCTGTATATATTTTTCCAACATTGGTAATCCGAATACAGATAAAGGGTCTGCTTTCATGGGAACTAAAAACATATTTGAAGCCAATAAGGAAATCTTCGTATATTCAGAAATTGTAGGTGGACAATCTATAATAATTACATCATATTTGTTCGCCAAATTTTCTGATATGTATTGTTTTAATTTATATGGGGACGCAGCTAAATTTAAAGTCATAATATCTAGACTAGAAGGAATAATATCAAAAACGTTATCTACATGAAAAATCCATTTTTCCTCTTTCACAGTAGCCAATTTATTTAAGACTGTATTTGAAATATAATCTGGTGATAGGCAACCGTACACTGACCGATTTCTATCTTTTAAAATATCATCTAACTAGACTTCTGTTAGTGTATATTGTGTTGCATTCATTTGTGGATCCATATCAATAAGTAAAACTTTTTTACGTTCAACTTTTGATAATGTATATGCTACATTAACAGCAAGTGTTGTTTTTCCAACACCGCCCTTCATATTGATAAATGTTATAACACTTGCCATAATAACCTCCTATATATTATCTTAATAATTCCAACATTTATTCTTTTCATTTTATCATATATTGTCGTAAAATGGAAGATAAACCACAGAAAACCACGGTTATCGCACGAACATTAAAAAGCAGAAGGGACGGTTCCTTTTGCTTTGGTTATAAAAAAATGAAATAATGCTTTTGAGGTGATATAAATGCCTATAAAACCCATGAGTGCATGGCACTATGAGGTTCTAAGCGGTAAATATTAAGAGTGTATATTCTTTTATCCACTCTTAATATTTGTTCCATTATTTCTTTTTTATGGAATCAACTCTGAAATCAAATTTACCATTTTTTACATTTAGGATTACACCATTTATTGAAACATTTTTATTGTCAATCCATTCTAATTGTGCATTGCTTATTCTGTATTGCCAATATATATTCCTTTGATTACTAGTTTTATTATTAACCAGTTCCCCCCTAATAGCATTACTTGATAAAGTTGACTCAACAAGATAAATGTTTACTGTAAAGCTTTTATCAGGTGAATCTGAGCTAAACATTAATTTGCCTTCAGAAATGTTATTGATGTTAAAAAACAAATTATAAATAAGCAAACACATTAGTAGTAATAAAACTGAACAAATTATCAAAAATTTCTTTTTCATAGCAGTTAATATTCTACATTATATCTATCGATTCCTTCTTGAATTTGTGTTCGATCTTTTGAAACATCAATATATGAACTCCATTTAGTTACACTTTCCACTGCATTTTTCATTTTCTCAACCTTCAAAATAGTATATACCTACATTATCCTCTTTAAAATGTAAATATCCTTTATTATTAAGATGTGAAGAAAAAGTAGATGCACAGTAAAAAATTGATGTTTACATTATATTCAAACAGAGTTATACTTAATTAGTAATTTACTAAATTACTAATTAGTATAAAAAAATCGGAGGTAATACAATGAAAATACCGACTACCTTAAAGCATAAGCCTGTAATCGTTTCTGAAAACTATGAAAATGTCGACGGCAGATATGCTTATAACACAGACGCAAAAGGTCTTTCGCTAGGGCTGGCACAATGGAATGACAGAGGAAAGCTAGATATTTCTGCCAAGGTGTGGAGATATACAGGAGAAAAATGGTCCAGACAGTCTGAGGAATTACCACTTCACCGTGTACTTGACCTTGCAATACTAGTTTGCAGAACAAAGCTGCATTTTAGAGAAGCATATAGATATGAGAAGCTATATGACACAGCAAATCCTATTATTGATAGAGTAGGAATACAGGGTGATGCCATGACAGTAGCTGTTTGTACTGATAATGAAAAGATAGATGAGGATATTAAATTATTCAGTCAAGCTCTTAGTAATGATGATGAGCTTATTGGTGAACGTCTAAGTACATTGTCAAGAATTTTAAAAGAGATGGGATATTAACATTTGATTGGAGAAATTTTATGATAAGTGTATTTGGGATAAAAATTGATAGAAGCATGGATCAAATAACATTTTCTAAACTTCTTGAAAATGTATCTGAAGAAAAGAAAGAAAGAGTAGGCAAATATAGGAAGTACGAAGACAAAATTAGGTGTATGCTTGGAGATTTAGTTGTTCGTTATGTGTTGTATTCTGAGTATAAACTAAAAATGCATGATATCGAATTTATAAATAATGACTTTGGAAAACCTATGCTAAAATTATATGATAATATTCATTTTAGTATTTCTCACTCTGGAGAATGGGTTATGTGTGCTTTTGATGATTCACCAATTGGGATAGATATAGAAATATATGGAAATAACGATGATGGTATAGTAAAACGATATTTCCATGAAAAAGAATTTGAAGAGTTTAATAAAAAGGATGAATCGGAAAAAACTTCATTTTTCTATAAGCTCTGGACTGCAAAAGAGAGCTATATAAAAATGGTCGGAAAGGGATTGAGTATTCCACTAAATTCCTTTTCAGTATTAGGTGAAATTGTTACATTGGAGAATAGCGCAGATAATATAAATGATAAATCATATTTGAAAAGTTTTAATTTAGATGATAATCATATGGTTACACTTTGTACAAATAAAATCGAGTTTAATAAGGATGTCAAGATTTTATCAATTGAGGAGCTGCTAAATTTCTATGGAAAATTAAAGAGTGAAGCATTTAAAGCTAAATAAGCCTACTTCAGTTTAGAAGTAGGCTTATTTATGTTCTTTAAATTAAATTATATTTTAGAAAAGACAATTCCAATTTTTGAGTTATGTCCTTGTGGATCACCTGAAAGCGTATATTTATAGCCTTTACCTACAGTAACATCAATAGAAGTAGGATTTGCAGACATTGGTTTATTAAAGTATACCTCGAAGTTTTCTAATGTAGTTCCGTTTTCCCAAATTACCTTTCCCTCAACTCCAATAAGTGCAGCATCTTTACTTTCAACTTTAAAAGTAATGTTATTATTATTCCTAATGGAAACTGGAGTGGAATCCCATTTGCCATGCTCAAGACTGTGGTGTACAATTATAAGGTTTTCGTCTAGAATAGAATTTGTAATTTGAAATTCTATTGATCTGTAGCCCATTTATAGAAGTTCCCCCTTAAAAAATGTTTTATTAGCATATAATTGAATGAGTACTAACATATTTCAATTATACCATAAATGTATAAATATAGCATAGATAAAAGCTACCCATATTTCTAAATGTAATTTTAATTGACATAGCATAAGCAATATGGTAAAATATGTGAATAGACGATTTGAATTATATTTTAAATATATGTTTTATATCACAGAATATGTTATTATGTCTTAAACTATAAATTTAATATTTGACAAAAGTATTATGTTAAAAAGTCAAGCTCTCTGCTGAAATTTCACTTGGCAGAGTTTTTTATAATGTATAAGAAAGTGTTTTCAGCATATTTTATCGGAGGGGGTAACGCTATGACAGCTAGAGAGAAGCTATTTGCATATGGTAAAATCTATGACCAAAAAGGCAGCGAAGCATTGTTTTTGGATGCTATGAGAGAATCCGTTGAACACCATCGCATTCATTGCGAATTTTATGAGAAGCTATTAAAACAACGTGGTTTTAGCGTTGATCATATTAAGATGATTGCAGATTGTGCCAAAATACCAACAATTCCTGCACAATTTTTCAAACACCATGAAGTGTTAAGTATAAACAAAGAAGATATAACAGTTCATGCGACATCATCAGGTACTCAAGGTCAAAAAAGCCAAATTTTTCTCGATAGTGACTCAATCAAGCTTGGTACAAATATGGCGATTAAAGCGATAAAATATCATGGAATTATTTCTATAATCCCTACAAATTACATTATTTTAGGCTATGAGCCAAAAGAAGGTAATGATATGGGAAATGTAAAAATTGCTCAAGGAATGACTCGATTTGCCCCTGCAAAAGAAAAGGTATTTGCATTAAGGTCTATTGGGGATAATTATGAGATTGATTATTTCGGACTTATAGATGCTTTTAAAAGATTTAACAGACAAAAACTTCCTGTGAGGATTCTTGGGTTTCCCGCTTATCTATATATGCTTTTGAAAAAGATGAAGGAAGCGAACATAAAGCCATTAAAGCTAAACAAAAATTCCTTTGTTCTAACAGGTGGGGGCTGGAAAAAGTTTGATGAAATGATGATAGATAAAGAGGAATTATATAACATGGTTGAAGAGTTTCTTGGTATTCCAGCTAAGAATTGTCGTGATTTTTATAGTGCAGTAGAGCATAGTGTTGCTTACCCAGAATGCGAAAATCATCACATGCATGTGCCAATTTGGAGCAGGGTTATTATACGGGATGTGAAATCTTTAGAGCCTTTAGGCTTTGATGAGCCTGGATTCTTAAGCTTTATCAGTCCTTTAGTTTCTTCTGTGCCTATATCTTCGATACTTATGGGAGATATAGCTGTATTAAGAGATGGAAAAGATTGTGGCTGTGGAATTGATACCCCTTACTTTGAAATCCTTGGAAGATTAGGGGCAGCGAAGGCAAGAAGCTGTGCAGTTGCTGCCTCTGAATACATGAGAGGAGAATAACATGGATAATATTTATAGAGGTGAACCAATTTTAAAAAATGATTTTATCAATAAGCTTTGTGAATTAGATAGGGATATACAAAAGGACTTATTACTTGAGCCCTTAATGCCTGAGATAGTAATTGAAGCAGCACATACCTTGGCATGTGAAATCAATCAACAGGAAATAGTTTTGCAGCTTGTTTCAATTGGGATTCCTAAATGGGCAGCAGAGGAATATGTTAGAGTCGCTATTAGTAGCTTAGATAGAAATGCGCTTCTAAAAAAGGTAGATATTGAGCTAGGTGAAGCTCCTTTTGTGTGGAAAAAAGTTTGTGAAGGAATAGAAGAAAAGGAACAACCACTTGGTGTAATCCTTCATATTGGAGCAGGTAACACCTTAGGGCTTTCTGCTTTTAGTGTAATTGAGGGACTTTTGACAGGAAATATAAATATTCTAAAGCTTCCTGAAAATGAGAGTGGTTTATCTTCTAAGCTGCTTATGCGTTTGATTCAGATTGAACCTCTACTAAAGCCTTATGTATATGTTCTTGATATATCCTCGAAGAATAGTGAAGTAATCAGCAAACTTGTTGAAGTCGCAAATGCGGTTGTAGTATGGGGCTCAGATGAAGCAATTAGAGCTGTCAGGCAGCTTGCTCCGCCAGCATTACCTATAATTGAGTGGGGACATCGTCTGAGCTTTGCTTATTTTACAGAACTAGAAAATGATGAAGAAGCTTTGCAGGGTTTAGCAAGAGATATATGCTTATCGGATCAGCTTTATTGTAGCTCTCCGCAATGTGTTTTTTATGAGACTGATAATACAAAGAAATTTGACATTTTTGCAAATAGATTGGCAGAATGTATTAAAGCCGTAGCGGAAATATATCCAACAGCAGCCAGACCAATAAACATACAAGCACAAATTACATGGGCTCAAGAGCTTGTTAAGATGGAAGAAATTTTAGAAGAAAAAAGATTAATTACAGATGCAAAAAAGCAATTTAGTGTTATGGTAGATTATAACACTGAGCTAAAAGCATCCCCTCTCTTTCGTAATATTTGGGCAATGCCAATAAAACGAGAAAAATTATTTGAGCTATTAAGAGCTCATAAGGGTTATTTGCAAACAGTAGGGCTAAGCTGCGATAACAAAGACTTTAATGAGCTGTCTAATATTTTCTATACAGCAGGCATAAATAGAATTACAACTTGTGGAAAAATGTCTGTAAACTATGCAGGAGAGCCTCGTGATGGAATTTATGCTTTGGGAAGATATGTAAGGAAGATTAGCATAAATTGCAGCTGTCCTGAAGAAAATAAATAATGTAAAAAATGTTAATATTTAACGTGGTTTAGTTTATTAATAATCTAAACCGTAATTTTTTTGCGAAAGAATACATTAGAATGTCTTTTTAGCAGTAATTAAAAAAATATTTTTTTTAAAAATTTATAATTATTTTGTGCTGCAAGTATAGCAATATGAACAATTGTAAGTCAAAATGCCAAAAAATGTCGGAATAAATTACTCGTATTACGCAAAATTCGACTAGATTTACGCATAAATTCTGCTATAATTTTAACAAAGGGTTTTTTATAATACTATAAATAGGAAAGGACTATAGATTTTCAATTTATGTAAGTAGTAATATACTTTTTACAAATATTAGAGTACTATATGGCTCTAAAATATTTAGAAGATTTATAGTTATAAAAATATAATTACTAAAGGTGGGAATTGATATGATAAAGTTGCTTTGTTTCCCCTATGCAGGTGGAACTTCAGCAATCTATGCGAAATGGAAGAGATATATTTCTAAGGATATTGAGTTATGTCCTGTAGAACTTGCAGGAAGAGGCAAACGATATGAAGCTCCGTTCTATAATAACCTTGATGAAGTAATAGAGGATGTTTATAACATTATAGAAGACGATATAGATAATGATTATGCATTTTTTGGACATAGTATGGGATGCTTAATCGCCTACGAGCTGGCACATAAAATAAGAGAGCATGGTAAGAATAGTCCTTCTCATATATTCTTCTCAGGTAATAGTGCACCTCATACTGAAAGAGCTTCTAAGGAGATATATTTACTGCCTGATGAGGAATTTAAAAACGAAATATTATCTTTAGGCGGAACACCTAAAGAGATTTTAGAGAATAAAGAATTATTTGAGTTATTTACTCCTATTTTAAGGGCAGATTTTAAGGTTAACAATACATATAAGTACATCGAGCATGAAAACAAATTAGATTGCAATATAACAGTGATAAACGGAAAAGAAGATAAAATAACATTAAGTGAAACAATAGGCTGGAAACAGCATACATCAAAAGATTGCAAGATCTACATGATGGACGGTGGACATTTTTTCCTAAATGATAAATATGAGGATATTATAAAAATTATTAATCACACATTGTTAATTTAGCATGACGTATGTGAGATAAATCAGTTAATACACTATGTTTGACAGAACAAAAATCATAATGTTCATTACAATAATACCAGAAAATGTTTGAAACATATTCTAATAAAATTCTATATAGTTTGATTAACAACTGAAAAATTTATAGAGTAGGTGAGTTAAAAATGAAAAGCACACAAAAACTGGATAAGGCAAACATACAAGATTTATTATCATTAAGTCCAATGCAGGAGGGTATGCTATTTCACTATCTGCAAAATCCCAATAGCAGTGAGTACTTTGAACAGCTAAGCTTAACCTTATCGGGAAATATCAACACAGAGTTTATAAAAGCTTCTTGGAATTTTGTAGCTCAATCAAATGATATGTTAAGAACTATTTTTAAATGGGAAAAGCTAGAGAAACCTATTCAAATTGTTCTTAAGAATTATGAAATACCAGTTTTGGAATATGATATTTCGGAAGAAGACAGTCAAAATAGACATAAATTACTAAATGAGATAAAAGAACAAGATAAAAACAAGGGAATAGATATAGGGGAAGAGCCCCTTAGGGTATTGCTTGTTAAGCTGGAAGACAATAAACATGAAATGATAATAAGTAACCACCATATCATATATGATGGCTGGAGCAACGGAATAATACTTAAAGAATATTTTCAGGTATATAACAGCTTAAATAGTAACATACAACCTAACCCAATAGCTAAAAACAAATTTAAAGAGTTTATTATATGGTATCAAGGTCAAGATAAAGATAAGCAGTCTGAGTACTGGAAGAATTACCTTGATGGCTTTGAAGCAAAAACTGTGTTACCAATAGGAAATACTATAAAAAGCACCGAATTTAATCAAAGCAAAAGCACGTTTAAGCTTTCAAGGGAACTGGCAGAAAGAATTAGCAGCTTATGCAAACAACATAAAATTACGACCGCAGCGTTTATGTATGCTGCATGGGGTATTTTACTGCAAAAATATTGTAATGCAGATGATGTTGTATTTGGTACTACTGTGTCAGGACGAAAAGCTAATATAAAAGGAATAGAAAATATTGTAGGATTGTTTATCAACACTATTCCTTTGAGAATAAAAAATGATAACAACAGTACTGTAAGCTCAGTGCTTACTTATGTTGATAATATGCTGAAGGATAGAGATGAACATGAAAATACTCCCTTAGTTGATATAAAAGCAGCTATTGGTTTTGATTATCAAAGCAATGTTTTTGATTCAATTGTTGTTATGGAGAACTATCCCTTAGATAAAGAGTTAAATAATGGAAGCTCAGCAATAAAGATCGAAGAATATTCTATGTACGAAGCAACTAATTTTGATTTGGTTCTAAGTATTTCTATGTTTGACGATATTGAGCTGGGCTTTATATATAATTCTGGTAACTTTGAGAAATCAATTATACAAAATACAGAAGAGCACTTAGAAAATGTTATAAAGGCAATGGTAAAAGAGCCAGATATAAATGTGTCTAAAATAGACATCTTATCTGAAGCTGAAAAGGATAAAGTTATATTTGACTTTAATGCTACAGACACCAATTATCCAAAGGATAAAACTTTACATGAATTATTTGAAGAGCAGGTAGAAAAAACACCTGACAATGTGGCGGTGACACTAGGACAGGAATATTTAACCTATAAGCAGCTAAATGAAAAAGCAAATCAATTGGCTAAACTATTGCGTAGTAAGGGAATAAAAGCAGATAGCATAGTAGCCATGATTGTTGATAGATCTATAGATATGATTGTAGGTATTATTGCAATATTAAAAGCTGGAGGGGCATACCTGCCAATAGACCCGACCTATCCTTTGGACAGAATAGATTATATGCTAAAGGACAGTGGAACTAGAATACTTATTACACAAAACCATTTATTAGGTAAGGTAGAATTTGACGGAGAAGTTATAGATATAAATGCAAAAAGCTGTTATATAGAAAGCACATCAAATCTTCCGCATATAAATAAGTCCAGTGATCTTGCTTATGTAATATATACCTCGGGAAGTACTGGAAAGCCAAAGGGCAGCTTAACTATGCATTATAATATCAGCAGAGTAGTAAAAGAGACAAATTATATAGATATAACAGATAAGGACAATGTACTTCAATTATCAAACTATGCTTTTGATGGTTCAACCTTTGACATATACGGAGCATTGTTAAATGGTGCGAAGCTTGTAATGCTAAATAGAGAGACAGTTATTGATATAGATAAATTATCAAAATTAATAAAAGATCAAGAGATATCAGTTTTCTTTGTAACTACAGCACTTTTTAACACCTTAGTAGATCTAAATATTGAATGTCTAAAAAATGTTAGAAAAATACTTTTTGGTGGAGAACGAGTATCCTTACAGCATACCAAAAAGGCTATTGAGTATTTAGGCAAAGACAAGATAATTCACGTTTATGGGCCTACAGAAAGTACAGTATATGCAACTTATTATTTTATTAATGATATAGATGAGAAGCTTGGAACTGTACCTATAGGCAGTCCATTAGCTAATACACAAATATATGTATTGGATAAAAATAATATGACCATGCCAGTTGGAGTACCGGGAGAATTATGCATATCTGGTGATGGACTTGCAAGCGGATACCTAAATAGAACGGAGCTTACAGCCGAAAAATTCGTTCAAAATCCGTTTGTACAGGGACAAGTAATGTACAAAACTGGAGATTTAGTAAGATGGTTAACCGATGGAAATATTGAGTTTATAGGTCGTATAGACCACCAAGTAAAAATAAGGGGATTTAGAATAGAACTAGGAGAAATAGAAAGCCAGCTTTTAAATTATAAGGATATAAAAGAAGCCATAGTAATAGCAAGAGAAGATAATACAGGCAATCACTATATAACGGCATACATATCAGCAGCTAGTGAGATTAACATATTGGATTTAAAGAAAAATCTTCTAATAAAATTGCCTGAGTATATGATACCTGCATATTTTATACAACTGGAAAAACTTCCACTTACACTAAACGGAAAGGTGGATAGGAAGGCTTTACCTGAACCAAATACCACAATGGAGGCTGGAGTAGAATTTGAAGCTCCAACAAATGAAATAGAAGAGAAGCTTGCAGAGGTATGGAAAAAGGTTTTGGGTATAGAGATAGTAGGTATAAATCATAATTTCTTTGAGCTTGGAGGACACTCTCTAAAAGCTACAAATGCTGTTTCAAGGATACACAAGACTACGGGGGTACAAGTTCCTCTAAAACAGTTCTTTGCTATGCCTACTATAAAGCAATTGGCTTTATATATTATGGATCAGGAAAAAAGCTTATGTCCTACAATAGAAGCTGTAGAAAGCAAGGAATACTATGAAGTGTCCTGTGCTCAAAAATCCTTGTTTTTACAACAGCAGTTTGAAGGAATAGCTACAAGCTATAACATGCCTATAGCCATGGTTATAGATGGAAAGCTTGACGTACAAAAGCTTAATAGTGCATTTAAAGAGCTTCTTAAAAGACATGAAGCATTTAGAACTTCCTTTGAATTTATAGAAGAAAGAACAGTTCAGAGGATTCATAAGGATATTGAGTTTAATATAGTAAACCTTGAGATAGAGTCAAATAACATTGATGAAATAATAAATCATTTTGTCAAGCCCTTTGACTTAGGGAAAGCTCCGCTTATACGTGTTGGAGTAAAGCAAATATCAGAGTACAAGCATGTTCTTATTATGGATATGCATCACATAATATCAGATGGAATATCTGTAAACATAATGATGAAGGAGCTTTCTAGTTTTTATGAAGGAAGACAGCTTGAGCTTGAAGCATTAAGTATACAGTATAAAGATTATTCAGAATGGCAATCTAAGCTGTTTGATACAGAGTATATGGAGAAGCTAAAAATATATTGGCAGTCAAATCTAAAGGACGAACTGCCTGTACTAAACATGTCAACTGACTTTATTAGATTGGACAGCAGAACCTTTGAAGGGGACACTGTGAAGTTTAATATATCCTCTTGTCTTAAGGATAGTTTAGAGCAAATAGCACGCAAAAACGATACAACCTTAAATACAGTGTTGTTCTCTATCTATACAGTATTATTGAATAGGTATAGCAATCAAGAGGATATTGTAATAGGCTCACTATCAGCAGGCAGAACTCAGGCTGAAATGCAAAATATAATTGGTATGTTTAACAACTTCCTTCCTATTAGAAGCAAAATAGACTGTGATAGCTCTTTTATGAGCTTTGTTAATACAACGAAGGAAGTAATGCTAAATGCATATGAAAACCAAGAATATCCTTACGATAAAATGGTTGAAAGCTTTGCAAATAGGAACGACATATCAAGGAATCCACTCTTTGATACAATGTTAATATTTCACAACCAATTGGAAGCAGGAACTTCCTTTAAGATGGATAACTTGACCTTAAAACGCTATGAATACGACAGCAAAACCTCTAAGCTAGATTTTAAGCTTGATGCATATATTGATGAATTAGACGAGCTAAGCTGTATTTTGGAATACAATACCCATCTTTATAAAGCAAGCACAATAGAAAGATTAGCAACCCACTTTGTAAACATAGCCAATGAAGTAGTAGAAAATCCATACAAAAAGCTATGTGAAATACAAATGATAGCCGAGGAAGAAAAACAGCTTATACTAGGGGAATTTAACAATACTAAAGCAGAGTATCAGAAGGACAAAACACTATATCAGCTATTTGAAGAACAAGCAGTAAAAACTCCTGACAATATAGCTGCAATATATGAAGAAGAATCCATAACCTACAGGGAATTGGATGCGAAATCAAACCAATTGGCAAGAGTAATAATAGAAAAGGGTGTAAAGGCAGACAGCATAGTAGCTATGTCTCTATATCGTTCACTAGAAATGACAATAGGCATAATGGCAATACAAAAAGCAGGAGGAGCATACCTGCCAATAAGTCCAGAATATCCAGAGGATAGGATAAAGTACATGCTAGAGGACAGTAATGCCAGTGTGCTATTAACTCAAAGCAATTTACAGGATAATTACAGATTTGAGAATACAACTGTATTAGCAATAGATGATAAAGAGCTGTACAAGGGAGATAACAGCAGCCTACAGCCAATAAGCAGACCAAGCAACCTAGCATATGTAATATATACATCAGGAAGCACAGGGAAGCCAAAAGGTGCAATGATAGAGCATCACTCAGCAATAAACAGAATAAAGTGGATGCAAAAAAGATACCCAATAGGACAAAATGATGTAATACTACAAAAAACACCATATACCTTTGACGTATCAGTATGGGAGCTATTCTGGTGGTCAATAGAAGGAGCAAAGGTATGCTTCTTAACACCAGGAGGAGAAAAAGACCCAGAAGAAATAGTAAAAGCAATTGAGAAGCAAAAGGTAACAACAATGCACTTTGTACCATCAATGCTGAACATATTCTTAGAATACATAGAAGGCAGAGCTGATATAGAGAAATTATCCAGCTTGAAGCAAGTATTTTCAAGCGGAGAAGCATTGACAGCACCACAGGTTGAGAGATTTAACAGAATACTATACAGCAAGCTAGGAACAAAGCTGATAAACCTATATGGTCCAACAGAAGCGACAGTAGACGTATCCTACTTTGACTGCTCTACAGGAGAGAAGTTTGATGTAATACCAATAGGAAAACCAATAGACAACATAAGCTTATTGGTAGTTGATAAGTATAATAACTTACTGCCTGTAGGAGTACCAGGAGAGCTATGCATATCAGGTGTAGGAGTAGGAAGAGGCTATCTAAATAGACCAGACTTGACCGCAGAAAAGTTCATACAAAATCCTCACATACAAGGAGAGAGGATGTATAGGACAGGGGATCTGACAAAGTGGATGCCAGATGGGAACATAGAGTACCTAGGCAGAATAGATAATCAAGTAAAGATAAGGGGCTTTAGAATAGAGCTGGGAGAAATAGAAAACGAGCTGCTAAAGCACATTGAAATAAAAGAAGCAATAGTAATAGACAAAGTGGACAAGAATGGGAATAAGTATCTATGTGGTTATATAGTATCAGAGAGGGAATTAACAGTATCAGAGCTAAAGGAACATCTACTAAAGAATCTACCTGACTATATGGTACCTGCATACTTCATAACCTTAGACAAGCTTCCTTTATCAGCAAATGGAAAGGCAGACAGAAAAGCACTACCAGAGCCTGATGGAAGCATAAATACAGGGGTAGAATATGCAGCACCAGCAAATGAAATAGAAGAAAAATTGGTAGGCATATGGCAGGAGCTTTTACAGCTGGGAAAAGTAGGTATAAATGATAACTTCTTTGAGCTTGGCGGACACTCTCTAAAAGCGGCAATACTTACGGGTAAAATACATAAGCAATTTAATGCTGAAATTACGCTTACAAAGATATTTAAAAACCCAACAATTAAAGAATTGGCACAGCAAATAGAGCAGAGTGGTGAAAATATTTATTCGTCAATTATGCCAGCATTGAAGAAGGAATACTATCCGATATCCTCTGCACAAAAGAGGCTGTTTATATTAAATAGAATTGAGTCAGCATCTACAAATTATAATTTGCCAACAGTAATGATTGTAGAAGGAGAGCTTAATCAGGAGCATTTTGAAAATACCTTCAAAGAACTAATACAAAGACATGAATCTTTGCGAACCTCCTTCGACTTTATAGAGGGCGAACCAGTTCAGATAGTACATGAGCAAGTAGATTTTAAGGTAGATTATAGAGAAGCAAGGGAAGAGGAAGTAGAAGCAGAGCTAAAACAGTTTATAATACCTTTTGAATTAAATAATGCGCCTTTACTAAGAGTAAGTTTAATAAAGATTGAGCCTAACAAACACATTTTAACCTTTGATATGCATCATATAATATCTGATGGAGTATCTATGGTTGTCTTAGTACAGGAATTTATTGAGCTTTATAAAGGACAAGCCCTTCCAGAGCTTAGAATACAATATAAAGATTTTGCTTTGTGGCAAAATAACTTCTTAAATAGTGAAGCAATAAATACACAAAAAGAATATTGGTTAGATTTATATAAAAACGATATACCTGTTATTAATATGCCTACAGACTATCCAAGACCTTCAATGCAAAGCTTTGAGGGAGATAAAATAAGTATTGAGCTGAGCCAAGGCATAATAGAAGGATTAAGGAAAATTTCCATGGATACAGGTACTACATTGTATATGCAGCTTCTAGCAATATATAATGTACTATTATCAAAATATACTGGACAAGAGGATATTATAGTGGGATCTCCAGTAGTGGGAAGACCTCATCCTGATTTGGAAAACCTTATAGGAATGTTTGTAAATACTCTTACAATGAGAAATCATCCTGAAGGAAGCAAGAGCTTTAAGAGCTTCTTAGAAGAGGTTAAGCAGAATTCATTAAGTGCCTTTGAAAATCAAGACTATCAGTTTGAACAGCTAATTGAGGACTTGAAAATAAGTAAGGATTTAAGCAGAAATCCATTGTTCGACACTATGCTGGTATTGCAAAATATGTCAGTACCTGAAATGGATATAGATAAGCTTTCCTTTAAGCCTTATAAGTTTGAAAACAAGGTATCCAAATTTGATATTACCCTGGAAATAGTCGAAAGAACCGATCAGATAGTAATAAACATAGAATATTGCACAAAGCTATATCTAAAATCGACAATAGAAAGGCTAGCAACCCACTTTGTAAACATAGCCAATGAAGTAGTAGAAAATCCGTACAAAAAGCTATGTGAAATACAAATGATAGCCGAGGAAGAAAGACAGCTTATACTAGGGGAATTTAACAATACTAAAGCAGAGTATCAAAAGGACAAAACACTATATCAGCTATTTGAAGAGCAAGCATCAAAAACCCCTGACAATATAGCGGCGATATATGAAGAAGAATACATGACCTATAAGGAATTGGATGCGAAATCAAACCAATTAGCAAGGGTACTAATAGAAAAGGGTGTAAAGGCAGACAGCATAGTAGCTATGTCTCTATATCGTTCTCTAGAAATGACAATAGGCATAATGGCAATACAAAAAGCAGGAGGAGCATATCTGCCAATAAGTCCAGAATATCCAGAGGATAGGATAAAGTACATGCTAGAGGACAGTAATGCCAGTGTGCTATTAACTCAAACCAATTTACAGGACAATTACAGATTTGAGAATACAACTGTATTAGCAATAGATGATAAAGAGCTGTACAAGGGAGATAGTAGCAGCCTACAGCCAATAAGCGGACCAAGCAACCTAGCATATGTAATATATACATCAGGAAGCACAGGAAAGCCAAAAGGCGCAATGATAGAGCATCACTCAGCAATAAACAGAATAAAGTGGATGCAAAAAAGATACCCAATAGGACAAAATGATGTAATACTACAAAAAACACCATATACCTTTGATGTATCAGTATGGGAATTATTCTGGTGGTCAATAGAAGGAGCAAAGGTATGCTTCTTAACACCAGGAGGAGAAAAAGACCCAGAAGAAATAGTAAAAGCAATTGAGAAGAACAAAATAACAACAATGCACTTTGTACCATCAATGCTGAACATATTCCTAGAGTACATAGAAGGCAGAGCTGATATAGAGAAATTATCCAGCTTGAAGCAAGTATTTTCAAGCGGAGAAGCATTGACAGCACCACAGGTTGAGAGATTTAACAGAATACTATACAGCAAGCTAGGAACAAAGCTGATAAATCTATATGGGCACCAACAGAAGCAACAGTAGACGTATCCTACTTTGACTGCTCCACAGGAGAGAAGTTTGATGTAATACCAATAGGAAAACCAATAGACAACATAAGCTTATTGGTAGTTGATAAGTATAACAACTTACTGCCTGTAGGAGTGCCAGGAGAGCTATGCATATCAGGTGTAGGAGTAGGAAGAGGCTATCTAAATAGACCTGACTTGACCGCAGAAAAGTTCATACAAAATCCTCACATACAAGGAGAGAGGATGTATAGGACGGGAGATCTGACAAAGTGGATGCCAGATGGGAACATAGAGTACCTAGGCAGAATAGATAATCAAGTAAAGATAAGGGGCTTTAGAATAGAGCTGGGAGAAATAGAAAACGAGCTGCTAAAGCACAGTGAAATAAAAGAAGCAATAGTAATAGACAAAGTGGATAAGAATGGGAATAAGTATCTATGTGGTTATATAGTATCAGAGAGAGAATTGACAGTATCAGAGCTAAAGGAACACTTGCTAAAGAATCTACCTGACTATATGGTACCTGCATACTTCATAACCTTAGACAAGCTTCCTTTATCAGCAAATGGAAAGGCAGACAGAAAAGCACTACCAGAGCCTGATGGAAGCATAAATACAGGGGTAGAATATGCAGCACCAGCAAATGAAATAGAAGAAAAACTGGTAAGCATATGGCAGGAGCTTTTACAGCTAGAAAAGGTAGGCATAAATGATAACTTCTTTGATTTAGGCGGTAATTCACTGTCTATCATAAAGATGCATACCAAAATAGAGGAGCAAAATATAGGCAAAATAAAAGTAACCGATATCTTTGCGAACCCAACAATATCAAAGCTTTCAGAGTTTATAGAAAGCAGTAATAGCAATCAAAATAAGGAAATAAACATTAAGCATTTAAGGTTGCCTCAGCAATACTTTGGTAGTAGCAGTATGAATACTATGATGTTCAAGTTTAAAATTGTTGAGCTTAGTAAACTAAAAGAAATATCGATTAAAGAAGATGTTGATGTAAATGATATATTGCTATCCTCCTATGTATACCTTTTGTCGGAAATATCTGGACAAAAGGAGATTGCAGTGCAGACTATGTTAGAGGATAACATAACCATTATGCCGATTAATGTAAATCTTGAAGGATTAGAAGATTTTCCATCATTGTTTAAGGAAATAAATATGCAAAGAAAACAAAAAAATGCTGAGGGAGAATATACCATAAATGATTTAAATAGTATCAATCGCAATAAGGATGCTTTGGATATTACTCCACTTGTATATAAAAAGGGTACTATAAGCTCCAACCAGGATTTAATTCATGCTCATGACATAATAATGGAAATATCTGAGGAGGAAGACCTATTGCAGTTTAAGTGCGAATATAATGGTAAGAAATTAAAGGAAGATAAAATGCAGGGGTTAATAAATGGGTATTTGAAGTTAAATAAAATGGTTATTAATAATTATTAACATATAGAAAGGAGGGAGATTAGTGAAAAAAATAGCATTGTTATTTTCAGGTCAAGGCTCTCAATACATTGGAATGTCTAAAAAATTATGTAGTGATTTTGAAGTTGCCAACAGGGTATTTGAAGAAGCTAATGATGTTCTAAATTTTGATATAAAAAAGCTTTGCTTTGAAGGCAATATAGAAGAATTAACAGATACCTACAATGCACAACCAGCAATTCTTGCTGCAAGTGTTGCTGCATTTAATGTATATATGCAGGAAATAGGTATAGAGCCAAGTTATCTAGCGGGTCATAGCTTAGGGGAGTTTTCTGCGTTGGTATGTGGAGGTGTTCTAAAGTTATCCGATGGATTGAGGGTAGTTAGATGTAGGGGAAAGCTAATGGGAGAAGTACAAGAATCTGTAAAGAGTGCTATGGCGGCGGTAGGCCGCATAGATCAGTATACATTGCAAGAAATATGTGAGGAATCGTCTACAGATAAGGAACAGGTTGTAATTGCATGTTATAATGCCCCAGAGCAGCTAGTAATTTCGGGACATATAAATGCAGTTAACATAGCAAAAAAGAAAATCGAAGAAATGGGTGGACAAGCCACTCCGCTAAAAGTGTCAATGGCTTTTCATAGTCCTATGCTTTCAGAGCAAGCAAATAAATTTAAGGAGGAGATATCTAAATACAATATTAATCAGCACAAATACCCAATCATCTCAAATGTGACAGCTTATCCATATAAAGATAAAGAAGAAATGCTGGAAAGCTTGAAGCAACAGATGATTAAACCTGTACAGTGGATAGATACAATGAAATATCTTGAGAAAAATAATGTTACCTTAGCAGTTGAGCTTGGTTCAGGTACTGTACTAAAAAAATTAGCCTATAAAAACATAAAGCATATTACAGCATTTGCCTATGATAAGGCAGAGGATGTAGGAGAACTGAAAAAGCTTCTAGGCGCTAAGGTTAAGGATTACTCAATAGTTCAAAGGTGTATATCTGCTGCAATAACAGTTCAAAACAAAAACTTTGACGACGAGGAGTATAGGGTTGGTGTCATAGAACCTTATAGACGAATCCAGCAAATACAGTTAGAGCTGGAACAAAAAGAGCTACCTCCATCAATGGAACAGATGGAGGATTCACTAAGAATGTTAAAGTCAGTTTTTACTACTAAAAAAGTCTCAGAAGAAGAACAACTAAGAAAATTTAAACAGATATTAGATGAAACTGGCACTAATGATCTATTTAGTGAATGGATATCTTAGCCATAACTTCCAAATAAAAAGTAAAAGGAGGAAACGGAATGAAGAAATATCTAAAAATGTTTGGAAATGTAGTATTGTATTTAGGAATAATGATTTCGATGAATTATGCAGTAGCAATATTTGTTAGTTATTTAATACATTCTAAGATAATTGCCGGAGATGCTTACAAATGGCTTTATGAAAACCAAGGAGTGCTAACAATAGCAACTGTATTACTTTCAATGGGTTTGTATTTATTATTATTTAAGCTTAAGAAAAAGAGCTTTGTTGAGTTTTGTGAATTAAAACCAATAGACTCAAAACCTGTTGCTAAAATATTAGTTATTGCTTTAGCTATGGGGGTATTTACTACTGCATTTACGTCAATATCTTTCATTTTAGAGAAATTTCCTGAAGTTGATCTAACTATTAATTTCTTTATGGGAAGCGGAAGCATTATAATAGCTATACTAAGCTCAGTATTGTTAATGCCTGCCCTTGAAGAGATAATTTTTAGAGGTCTGATATTTAGTGAGCTAAAAAGCAATATGGCATTGCCAATAGTTTTTCTAATATCGAATAGCTTATATACTATTTTGCAGCCCAATTTATTAACTATGATATTTGGATTTGTCGGAGGTATCCTTTTCACATTAGCATATTTATGGACAAAATCCTTATGGGGCGCAATTATTTTACAAACAAGCAGTTGCTTTGTCATGCTATTATTCAGAAGACTGGGTGTTCATATGGTATTTAGAAGCTTTGGAGATATAGTATTGGCAATTCTTGTATTGGTAACTGCTATTGTAATTGCATATGTAATGTTCAGCATTGGGAAAGATAGTAAAAAATTATCACAAGCTTCAAATAATTTATCAATATAATAAAAGGAGATTTGATTTATGAATAAAAAATTAAGAACTATACTTAACTTAGTTATATACAGTGTTATATATTTCATTATTTTATACTCGATATTAACTTCAGTAAGATATTTTGCAATGAGCAATAGAGCATTTTATAATTGGTTCATTATGAATCAGGATTCTTATGTAATACTTAATGATATTATCTCGTTAGTAATATTTGGTTTAATATTTAAATTTACTCACAAGGAAAATATTCTTGTTCATTGTAAGTTTAAAAAAGTAGATGCAAAAGCTATTACAGTTCTTTCTGTAGTAGGTTTATGTGTAGGCTTATTTACTACAGCACTTGTAAGAGCTCCATTCATAGCAGTTAAAGTTCCTCAATTGGGCTCCTTAGTTGATGCATTGTTTGTAGGTTCAACTGTTATATGCTTTATAATATTCCTCATTCTTGGTTCTTTATATAAAGAAGTATTATTTAGAGGAATATTCTTTAATGATCTTAAGGAGTTAATGCCATTCTGGGTTGCCTTAATACTCCAAGGTCTTATGTATGGAACATACTTTTTCCAAACTAATATACCTTTGATAGTATATGGACTTTTTGGAGCGATAATGTTCGGCTTGTTATATACTTGGTTTGATTCAATATGGGCACCAATAGCTGTACAAATTACTAGTACAGGTGGAATGTACTTACTGTGCATTTTTAAAGGAAACTTGGTAAGTAACAATAATTATTTTATTATGATATTAAGTCTTATTGCTATAGTAGGTGGAATATACTATTTGTTGAAGAATAAGAAAGATTATTCAGTAAAAAAAGAAATAGTAAATAGCACTAATAATGTAAGCAAGGGTGCTTAATTAAAAAGTATATGGAGAATATTATGTTCAAGAAAAATAAATTAGTCGTAAATGTACTGATTTGCATTATGGCAGTAGCCATATTTGTTAGTTCTGTGATAAGTATGGAGGATAAATCCATACTTATCACAGACAACAACAGTGAACAGCTTATTTCAAGCTTCGATAATTATGCAAGAGAAGTATCGGAAAGTTACAATTCTGGTTTGGCAGTTGCTTTAATTGAGAAGGGGCAGATAGCCTTCATCAAGGGTTATGGCTATGCAGATAAAGAAAATGGGTTACTTATAAAAGGAGATACAGCATTTCAAGCTGCTTCTATTTCAAAATCAGTTGCTGCATGGGGAGTAATGAAGCTTGTTGAAGAAGGCAAGATAGATCTGGATGCACCAGTAGAAAAGTATCTTACAAGGTGGAGCATTCCTTCTTCAAGCTTTGACACTGATAAGGTAACCGTAAGATTGTTGCTGAGCCATACCTCAGGGCTGTCTTCTCATGGATATGCAGGCTATGTGCCTGATAGTGTTATTCCTACCTTGGAGGAATCTTTACTGGGAAAAGGTAAAGGTTTAGATTCAGTAAAACTGGTAAAAGAGCCAGGCACAGCTTATAAGTATTCAGGGGGAGGATATACTGTACTTCAACTTATGATAGAGGAAGTGACAGGTATTCCTTTTTCGGAATATATGCAAAAGGAAGTTTTGATACCTCTTGGAATGAATAACAGCAGCTATGATTATAAGGTAATGCAGGAAAAGGTTGCAAAAAGCTATGGTGTATTTGGCGAAGTTTTACCAGGATATATATACACAGAGGAAGCTGCAGCTGGGTTATATACAACAGCAGAAGATTTGGGGAAGTTTGTATTAGCAAGCCTCAACATGGATGTGGATAATGACAATAAGGTATTAAAGCCTGAGACCATAGAAGTGATGCAAAGCATTGCAAATTCTGAATTTCCATTTGGATTAGGCTATATGGAGGTACCCTTTGAGGATGGAAGAAGATTAATAGAACATAGGGGTACAAACAGAGGATGGCGGAATAAATATATATTTTCTCCTGATACAAAAGATGGCTTGGTTATACTTACAAACAACGATAACGCAAGAAATCTAGCTAATGACGTTGAAATGTATTGGGAGCAAAGTAAATTTGGAGATATATCAGATAGCTTGAAAGCTATTAAGCAAAAGCAAATTTTTGTATTGCTAGCCTTCTTAATACTTGCTGCAGGTCTTCTAATATATTTAAGCAATACCATATTTAATATAGTAGGTTTTAATAAGGGAAAAAGCTTTTATAAGCCTAATAGCAAAAAAGTTAAGCCTTTGTTGATATCATTGCTATCAGCTGTTTTTGGAAGTCTTTGGCTTATATTGTTTTACACAGGCATGTTTTATAAGGGATGGACACTTATAACCTTTATGCCTAAGGGTTTTAACCTATTAAGCATAGTTATACTTTTATGGTGTTCGGCTATATGTGCTACGAATATTATTAAGTATAAAGCATATAGCAAAAATACTAATAATACTAATAATATTAAATTATAAAAAACTTTTTTAAAATGTATTATAAATAATGAAAGGGTGAATTATATGAAAAGATATCTAAAAATGATTGGCAATATAGTGCTTTATTTAGCTATATATATTGCTATTAGTCTAATTGTTAATATTACTCTTGGTATGGCATTTAGAAACACAGATACCATAAAATGGATTATAAATAATATGAGTATAGTGACAATTATAACAAATGTACCTACGATTTTAGTGTATATTCTAATATCTAAAATTAAGAAACAAGATTTTTCAAAAAAATATAATTTCAATACCTTCAATTATAACTACATATATATAATAGCATTAATTGGTATTTCCTTGGGATTTTTTAGTACAAGCTTTCTTAAAATAAATGCTGTTTATGAAGCCTTTCCACTTCTAGCTGGAGTATTAGCTTCTATAGTATCAGGAGAAAACTTAATAGTCATAGTGCTTGGAACCATAACTATGGGTACTATACTTGAAGAAGTACTATTTAGAGGTCTAGTTCTTGATGAGCTTAAGAAAAATATGAATATTACATTAGCTGTAATATTACAAGGATTAATTTTCGGAGCATTAATCCTAAATATACCTGTAATGATATATGCTGGCTTAGGCGGAATGATATTTGGAATCGTATATATAATATTTGACTCAATGTGGGCGTGTATTATTGCTCATTTTATTAGTAGTGCAACTTTATTGGTTCTTAGCAGATTGGGAGCAGATTTGATAACAGCTACAAATGCAATATATTTTTGTTTAGGAAGTGTTGTTGTATTAGCTGCTTCAATATATCTACTGATTAGAAGCAAACAAAAAATACAAAGTGACAAATTCATTAAAGCTTCAAATGAGCAGGTAAATATTTAGATTCTACAGGTATGCCATAGGAAAAATATAACAATAATGCAAAACTAGTATTATATATATCGCGCTAAACAGTTTACATTTATAAAATAGTGCGATATATATAATAGTTTTATATTATTGTTAATCTATTTTTCTTAACATATGAATCAAAGAAAATGCTTAGTGTAAAAAATCAAGTCTATTTAATATTAATTCAGGGGGGGTTTGAATATGTTAAGCTTTAAAAATATTAACTTAAATGATATTATCGATGAAAGTGCTGAAACAATTGAAGTTGTAACTACAAAGAATATTGCAATTATAGGAATAGCTGTAAAACTACCTATGGCAGATAATATAGATGAATTTTGGAATAACCTGACTAATGAAATGGACTGTATCACAAGCTTTCCGGAGATTAGACGAAAAGATATGGACAGCTATGTAAAATGTATGGGCATAAATGGTGGACATGTAGGTTACAATTTAGGAGGCTACATTAGAGAAATTGATAAGTTTGACTATAGGTATTTTAGAATTTCTCCTATGGAAGCTAGTTTAATGGATCCCAACCACAGATTGTTTTTGGAAACAACCTGGAAGGCAATTGAGGATGCAGGATATAGCGAACAGAAAATAAAAGGAAGTCGAACAGGAGTGTATCTAGGCTTCAATGCGGATTCTATCTATGATTATAAAAGAATGGTCTCTGAGTTTGCAGAAGAATCAGGGGAAATGGCGGTAACAGGTAATCTGACCTCAGTTATTGGCAGCAGGATTTCATATTTACTTGATCTAAGAGGACCAAGCATATCCATAGATACAGCATGCTCATCCTCCTTAGTAGCAATACATACCGCATGTCAGGGAATAAGAAACGGTGATTGCGACATGGCTATTGCAGGCAGTGTGAAAATAAACATGTTGCCCTTAGAAAGAAATCAGAAGCTTGGTATAGAGTCCAGCGACAGCAAAACAAAAGCTTTTGATGATAGCTCAGATGGTACAGGAATGGGAGAAGGGGTTGCTGTAGTGCTGTTAAAACCCCTAGATAAAGCAATAGAGGATAAGGATAATATATATGCAGTAGTCAAAGGAAGTGCAATAAATCAGGATGGAAGATCTATAGGCATTTCAGCTCCTAATGCAGTAGCGCAGGAGGATGTAATTGTAAGGGCATGGAATGATGCGGTCGTAAACCCTGAGACTATAAGCTATATAGAAGCCCATGGGACGGGAACTACCTTGGGAGACCCTATAGAAATCGATGGAATACAAAGAGCCTTTAAAAGATATACAAACAGAAAGCAGTTTTGTGGAATCGGATCATCGAAGACAAATATAGGACATTTGGATAATGCTTCCGGTATAGTAAGTCTTATTAAAGTTGCATTGGCATTAAAGAATAAGCAGTTGCCTGCAAGCATAAATTTTAATTATCCAAATAGAAAAATAAGCTTTGAGGATTCACCTGTATATATAAATAATGAGCTGAGAAAATGGGAAGCAACTAGCAACCCAAGAAGAGCAGGAGTTAGTGCCTTTGGATTAAGCGGAACAAATTGTCATGTAGTATTAGAAGAGTATCAGGAGGCTTCCAGTACCCAAGTAAAGGATAATAAATATAAAATATTGTGTTTATCAGCAAAAAACCAAAATTCCTTAAATGATTTAATTAATGAGTATAAAGAACATCTGAAAAACCATACAGATATAAATATACAGCATATCTGCTATACGGCAAACACAGGAAGAGGACATTACAGTCATCGTCTTGCTGTAATAGGAAGAAGTGCTGAGGAAATACTAGACAGGCTGTCTAGTATAAAGCTTATGAAGACGAAGCAATTAGGATTTGATAACAATGATATCTATTATAGTGAATTAATAAGTGAGAATAATATAGATTTTCTATCTAAAAAAGCTGATGAAAAAATTGAAGAGCTTAAGCATAGTCAAATTACAGATATAGGCTTACTTCAGGAATTATGCAGACTTTATATAGAGGGTGCTGATATAAAATGGGAAGGGCTGTATGAGCCAAAAGAAAGAAAAAGGGTAAGTGTCCCAACATATCCTTTTGAAAAAGTGCGTTGCTGGCTTGATATTCCTGAAGTAAACGAGAGCTGGAATGTCAGTATGAATAATGCTGTGCAGCGTGAGAAAAAGCAATTTGATATAGCACTTGAAGGTAGAGAAACTAATGAATATAGCGATACGGAAATACAAATAGCAAGGGTATGGGGTGAAATACTAGGCTTTAAAGAGTTAAGGGTAAAAGATAGCTTTTATGAGCTTGGCGGAGACTCTATAGCTGCTATGAAGATAGTTAACAAGCTAAACCAAAGTATGAATTTGCCGCTCGAGGTATCAGAGCTTCTAAAACATCAGACAATAGAAGCTGTTGCTGCTTGCTTGGAAGACAAGCTCTGCACAGAGGAAGGATCTACAGAGAGTATATATAGCACTATAAAACCAGTAGAAAACAAGGAATACTATAGCTTGTCTTCTGCCCAGAAGAGATTATTTATGATAAATCAGATAGCTGACGTAGGAACTAGTTATAATATACCAGGCATGATTGAAATTAAAGGAAGGATAGATGAAAAAAGACTAGAAGAAGCTTTTGCAAAGCTAATACAAAAGCATGAGAGTCTAAGAACCTCCTTTGATATTATTGAGGGTGAACCAGTACAGAGAATACATGAAGCTGTAGAATTTGAAATTTTGCACTTGAAATCAGATAAGAACAAGCTAGAAAATGCTATCAAAGAGTTTATAAAGCCATTTGATTTAAGTAAGGCACCTTTAACTAGAGTTGCTCTTATTGAAACTGGCATAGATGAGTATATTTTAGTAGTAGATATGCATCATATTGTGTCTGATGGAAGCTCTGTAGGAATATTGATTAAGGATTTGATTTCCTTATATGATAGGGGTTCAATATCCGCTTTAAGAATCCAATACAGAGATTTTGCAGAATGGCAAAAGGACATGCTCTCCAGTGAGCATATGAAAAATCAGGAGGAATATTGGGTAAATATTTTCAGCGGGGAAATACCTATACTAAATTTACCTACAGATTACCCGCGACCTTCAATACAAAGCTTTGAAGGCTCAAGTATTAGGACACAATTAGATGAAATTACTACAAAGAAGTTAAAGAATATTGCAAGCAGGACAAACACCACATTATATTCTTTATTGCTTGCAGCATATAATGTTCTTTTATTTAAGTACAGTGGACAAGAGGACATAGTAATAGGAAGTCCTATAGCTGGAAGACCTCATGCTGATTTAGAAAATATAATTGGTATGTTTGTTAACACTTTGGTTGTAAGGAACTATCCGAAGAGTGAGAAGACATTTGAAAGCTTTTTAATGGAGGTAAGAGATAATTCTTTAGATGCTTTCAGCAATCAGGACTATCAGCTTGAAGAGCTGCTGGACAAACTAAAAATAACAAGGGATGCTAGTAGAAATCCGTTATTTGACACTCTGTTTGTAATGCAAAACATGGATATACCTGAAGTGGAGATAAAGGATGCAATTATTAGACCTTACGTATTTGACACAGAAACCACCAGATTTGATTTATCTCTTCAGGCAAAAGAAATTGATTCATGTATATCTTTGATTTTTGAATATTCCACAAAGCTCTTTAAGGATGAAACAATACAAAGCTTAGCAAAGCATTTTGAAAATATAATAAATATTATAATTAATGATACAAGTATTAAGCTGTCAGAGATCGAAATGCTATCAGAAGAAGAAAAGCATCAGCTGCTTGTAGAGTTTAACAATACAAAAACAGAGTATCCGAGGGACAAAACAATACAACAACTATTTGAAGAACAAGTAGAAAAAACACCAAACAATACAGCAGTAGTATTTAATAATCAAAGTATAACCTATAAAGAATTAAATCAAAAATCAAATATAATAGCACGAATGCTTAGAAACAATGGCGTAAAAGCAGATGATGCAGTAGTAATATTGGTAGATAAATCTATAGAGATGATAATAGGGGTAATAGCCATACTAAAAGCTGGAGGAGCTTATTTGCCAATAGATCCAGATTATCCTACAGAAAGAATCGAATATATTATAAAGGATAGCGGCAGCAGCATTTTATTGACACAAACAGATATAGCTAACACATTGAGTTTTGAAGGACACAGAATAATATTAGATGACCAAGAAACATATAGTATGGAAGCAATTGAAAGCAATAATAATCTAGAGATAATAAATAAATCAAAGGATGCAGCTTATATAATATACACCTCAGGTAGTACAGGCAGACCAAAAGGAGTAATGGTAGAGCATAAAAATGTAGTAAGACTGGTTAAGAACACTAACTACATAAGCTTTAATGAAGGTGATAGAATACTTCAAACTGGCGCCCTGGTATTTGATGCATCAACCTTTGAAATATGGGGAGCACTATTAAATGGCTTGTCACTATATCTATTTGATAAAAGTGAAATGCTAGATGCAGACAAGCTTGCAAAGGCATTAGAAGAAAACAATATAACAATAATTTGGCTTACAGTATCACTATTTAACCAGCTGATACAGCAAAATGAAGAAATGTTCAAGGGTCTCAGGTATCTATTGGTAGGGGGAGATGTACTATCACCAAAGCATATAAATTCTGTTAGGGAGAAGCACCCTAACCTAAAAGTAATAAATGGATATGGACCTACAGAAAACACAACCTTCTCTACATACTTCCCAATAGAAAAGGAATACATGAACAACATACCAATAGGAAGACCTATAAGCAATAGTACAGCCTATATAGTAGATAAGAACAACATGCTGCAGCCAGTAGGAGTAGCTGGAGAGCTGTGGGTAGGAGGAGATGGAGTATCAAGGGGATATCTTAACAACCCAGAGCTAACAGCGGAGAAATTCATAGAAAATCCATTTGCCCAAGGAGAAAGACTATACAAAACAGGCGACGTGGCAAGATGGCTGACTGATGGAAGCATAGAATTTATAGGACGTATAGACCACCAAGTAAAAATAAGGGGCTTTAGAATAGAACTAGGAGAAATAGAGAGCAAGATATTAGACCACCAAGAAATAAAGGAAGCCATAGTAATAGCAAAGGAAGATAAGAGTGGCAGCAAGTATATATGTGCATATATATCAGGAGATAGAGAGCTTAGTAGCGAAGAACTGAGAGAACATCTATCAAAGGAATTACCTGACTATATGATACCGTCTCGCTTTATACAACTGGAAAAACTTCCTTTAACAGCTAATGGAAAGGTAGATAGGAAGGCATTACCTGAGCCAGAGGGTATTATAAACACAGGGGTAGAATATGCAGCACCGACCAATGAGGCTGAAGAGGTTCTAGCTTCTATATGGGAGGAAGTGCTTGGAGTAGAGAATGTAGGCATAAATGATAACTTCTTCAGCTTAGGCGGAGATTCTATCAAAGCCATACAAGTAACCGCAAGACTGCATAAATATAATATGAAATTAGAGGTTAAGCAGCTGTTCCAGAACCAGACCATAGGTAGAATAAGCAGGTATGTGGAATACAGCAACAGCGAGTCCAGTCAGGAACCTGTTACTGGCGAGGTTTTGCAAACTCCAATACAAAAATGGTTTTTTGAGCATAACTTTACAGACAGCCACCATTGGAATCAGGCAGTAATGCTAAATGCTGTAAAGGGCTTCGATGAAAGTATTATAAACAAGGTGTTTACAAAAATATTAGAACATCATGATGCTCTAAGAGCTGTATTTGAAACTGAAGGACAAGAGCTTAAACAATTTGTCAAACCCATAAATGAACATATGTATGATTTAAACTTATATGACTTTAGAAATGTTCCAGATTATTTAGAAAGCATTAAGTCAAAATCAAGCGAGGTACAAGCAAGCATGGATCTTAAGAATGGTCCTTTAGTAAAGCTAGCGGTGTTTAAGACTACAGAGGGCGATTATATGCTTATTGCTATACATCACCTGTTAGTTGACGGTATATCATGGAGAGTTATTTTAGAGGATTTTGCCATTGGCTACAATCAATGCTTGAGCAATCAAAATATAGAGCTTCAACCCAAGACTGACTCATATAAACTATGGGCAGAAGCATTAAATAAGTATAGCAGTAGTGATGAAATCATAAAAGAAATTGAATACTGGACAGCTATAGAAAACAGCAATATCACTCCATTAAGTGACACTATATCTGATTATTTAGTGTCAAAAGAGGCTTTGAAAGCTACAAATAGATTAAAGGACAGTGAAATACTGACCATAGAGATTACTGAAGAACAAACTGAGAAGCTGCTTAAGGAAGTGAACAGTGCATATAATACAGAAATAAATGATATATTGCTTAGTGTATTAGGCTATAGCTTAAGAGAATGGACGGGAAATTCCAGTATATTGATAGGACTGGAGGGTCATGGAAGAGAAGAAAGTGTTGGCAATATAAACATAAAAAGAACAATAGGTTGGTTTACATCTATGTATCCAGTTATATTAGATATGTCCAAGCATGAATCCTTAGATTATCAAATAAAGAGTATCAAAGAAGCATTAAGGAAGATACCAAACAAAGGTATAGGCTATGGTATATTGAAATACCTTACACCAATAGAAAATAGGAGAAAGCTTTCCTTTAACCTGACACCTGAAATAAGCTTTAACTATCTGGGACAGTTTGAAGAGAATAAAGTAACGGATATATTTTGCATGTCAGGTATATCGGCAGGAGATTCTATAAGCACAGAAACAGAACGCACAAGCTTGATTGATATTAACGGAATAATAGCACAGGGCAAATTCATGTTAAATTTCAGTTATAGCAAGAAACAATTAACAAAGGATGGTGTTAAGAAGCTAGCAGAATGTTATAAAACAAATCTTATAAATATAATAGAGCATTGCATAAGTAAAGAGGAAAACGAGTTGACACCAAGTGATGTAACTCTTAAAGGGGTAAGTGTAGAACAATTGGATGAAATTTTTGATCTCTTTGAAGACTAATATTTATTTATTTTATATAGGACGGTGAATTATATGTTTAAAAAAAGTGATATAAAAGATATATACAGTTTATCTCCAATGCAGCAAGGTATGTTGTTCCACTATATTATGGATAGTGCTTCAAGTGCATATTTTGAACAGGCAAGACTTTCGATAAAGGGGCACATAGATATAAGCCTATTTGAAAAAAGCTTTAACTATATAATAGAAAAACATGAACCCTTAAGAACAATATTTTTATATGAAAAGGTAAATGAGCCTCTTCAGGCTGTACTGAAGAAGAGAACTGGAGTTATATTCTATAATGACTTATCCAACCTCGATAAGGAAGAGGCGCAAAGCTATATTGAAGACTTTGCAAAAAAGGATAGAGTGAAGGGATTTGATCTGTCTGAGGATATTCTAATGAGAATAGCAGTAATAAAAACTGGTGCAGAAGAATATGAGGTTATCTGGTGCTTCCACCATATAATAATGGATGGTTGGTGTCTAGGTATAATAATGGAGGACTTTTTCAAAGCATATAGTATGTTTGAAAAGGATATGGAAATAAGTGCTATAAATAATTATCCATATAGCGACTATATAAAATGGCTTCAGGAGCAAAACAAGGAAGAAGCTCAGAATTATTGGAAAAACTATTTGCAGGATTATGAACAGCAGACATCTGTTCCAAAACTATATAAGAAAACAAATGAAAACAAGTATTTACATTGCGATACTCAATTTGAGCTAAATGAAGCTACAGCAGAAAGGCTTATTAAACTAGCAAGAGAGAATCAGATTTCCCTGAATATTATCTTCCAAACAGTATGGGGCATACTACTTCAAAAATACAATAACACAAAGGATATAGTATTTGGAGCAGTAGTATCGGGTAGACCCCCTGAAATAGATGGAATTGAAAGGATGGTAGGTTTATTTATAAATACCATACCTGTAAGAATAAAGAAAAATGATATAAGTTTTATTGAGCTTTCCAAGGAAACACAGGAAAATGCTTCAAAATCAATGGCACATGATTATATGCTTCTGACAGATATACAATCAAACACTATACTAAAGAATAGTTTGTTTGATCATATTATGGTTTTTGAGAACTATCCTATGGACAAGCAGGTAAGCGGCATGGGTAGCGGACAGAAATTAGGCTTTGCTATACAAGGCTTTGAAATGTTTGAACAAACAAATTATGATTTCAATATAATTATTATACCTGGGGAAAGAATTACTGTTAAGTTACAGTACAATGAGAATATTTATAACAGGAAGCAAGTAGAGCAAATAGCAAAGCATTTTAAAATGGTTATAGATCAGATTATAGAGAAACCTGAGATAATGGCTTCAAGCATTAATATAGTTGATAATGAAGAAGCGGCTAAGCTTCTTAAAGAATTTAACAATACAGAGGCAGAATATCCTAGGGAGAAGACCATACAACAATTGTTTGAAGAGCAAGCAGCAAAGATACCTGACAATATAGCAGTAGTATATAAAGAAGAAAAGTTAACCTACAAGGGATTAAATGAGAAATCAAATCAATTGGCTAGAATGCTTAGAGAAAAAGGTGTAAAACCTGATACCATAGTTGGAATAATGGTGGATCGCTCACTGGAAATGATAGTTGGTATAATGGGAATTTTAAAAGCTGGAGCGGCGTATTTACCAATTGATTCTGCATATCCAGAGGATAGAATAAGATATATTTTAAGTGATAGTGGGACAAACATCTTACTGCAAAAAGGTAGAGACAATAATTATGATATAGAAGCAGTAGCTTTAGATGGTGACTTTAGCAGTTATTCAACAGAAGCTATAGAAGCTATAAGCAACTATAACAATTTGGCTTATATAATATATACTTCTGGTTCTACTGGTAAACCAAAAGGAACTATGATAAAGCAAAGAGGCCTAGTCAATTATATTACATGGGCGAATAAAGTATATGTTAAGAATGATAGCTTAGATTTCCCGCTATATTCATCATTTTCATTTGATTTAACTGTTACATCAATATTTACACCTTTGATTTCTGGAAACAAAATAGTTGTTTACAAGGATCAAGAGGATGAACCAATGATAATGCAAGTATTTAAAGAAAACAAAGTTGGTATAGTAAAGCTGACACCAGCTCACTTAAGTATGATAAAAGAAATTGATAACAGTAATTCGAGTATAAAGAGACTGATACTAGGTGGAGAAGATTTAAAAGCTGAATTAGCGAGAGAAGTATATGAAAGCTTCAATAAAAATGTTGAGATTTACAACGAGTATGGACCTACTGAGACAGTAGTTGGCTGTATGCTATATAAGTATGATTACGATAAGGATAAGAGTATATCTGTACCTATAGGTAAGCCAGCTGATAATGTTCAAATTTATATATTGGATAAAGAAAAACAATTATTACCAACAGGAATTGCTGGAGAAATTTATGTAGGTGGCGATGGTGTAAGCAAAGGCTATATAAATAGAGAAGATTTAACAGCAGAAAAGTTTATAGCAAATCCATTTATACCAGGTGAGCAAATGTATCGCACAGGAGACCTTGCAAGATGGATGCCTGATGGTAATATAGAATTTTTAGGCAGAATAGATAATCAAGTAAAGATAAGGGGCTTTAGAATAGAGCTGGGAGAAGTAGAAGCAAGACTTTTAAGCTATGAAGGAATAGAAGAGGCGATAGTAATAGCCAGAGCAGATGAGGATGGCAGTAGCTATTTATGTGCATATGTTAGTGGCACGAGGAAATTTACAATTAATGAGCTTAGAGATTATATAGGCGGAGAGCTTCCAGAATACATGATACCTTCATACATTGTACAGGTAGAAAAGCTACCCATAACAACCAATGGCAAGGTAGACATAAGGGCATTGCCAGAGCCAAAGGGAAGCATAGTGACAGGGGTAGAATATGTCGCACCAACTAATGAAACAGAAGAAATACTTATAAAGATATGGAAAGAGGTACTTGGTGTAGAAAACATAGGCATAAACGATAATTTCTTCAGCTTAGGCGGAGATTCTATCAAAGCTATACAGGTAAGCTCAAGGCTGTATAAATATAACATGAAGCTGGATGTTAAACAGCTGTTCCAGAACAAGACCATAGGCATAATAAGCAAGTATGTGGAATACAGCAACAGCGAGTCCAATCAGGAGCCTGTTACTGGCGAGGTTTTGGAGACTCCAATACAAAAATGGTTTTTTGAGCATAGCTTCACAGATATGCACCATTGGAATCAGGCTATAATGCTACATGCTGAAAAGGGCTTTGATGAAAGCATTATAAATAAGGTGTTTATAAAGATATTAGAGCATCATGATGCATTAAGAGCTTTTTATGAAATTAATAAACAAGAGGTTAAACAATTTATTAAGCCAATAAATGAAAACATGTATGATTTTGAGGTATATGACTATAGAAATATATCTGATTATTTAAAAAGAATTGAGACAAAGTCAAGTGAGATACAAGCAAGCATTGACCTTAAGAAGGGTCCCTTAGTAAAGCTGGCTCTATTTAAGACTACAGAGGGAGATAATCTGCTTATTGCCATACATCACCTGGTAGTAGATGGAGTATCCTGGAGAATTATTTTAGAAGACTTTGGAATGGGCTACAATCAATGCATGAACAATCAAAACATAGAGTTTCAGCTTAAGACTGACTCATATAAGCTGTGGGCTGAAGCTTTGAATAAATATAGCAGTAGTGATGAAATCAGCAAAGAAATAGAGTATTGGACAGCTTTAGAAAATAGTAATATCACACCATTAAATAATTCGATTTCTGATTATATAGCATCAAAAGAAGCTTTATCAGCGCGAAGTAAATTAAAAGATAGTGATGTGCTGACTATAGAGTTTACAGTAGAACAAACAGAAAAGCTGCTAAAGGAAGTAAATAGTGCATATAACACAGAAATAAATGACATATTGCTTAGTGCATTAGGCTATAGCTTAAGAGAGTGGACGGGAAATTCCAATATATTGATAGGGCTTGAGGGTCATGGAAGAGAAGAAAGTGTTGGTAATATCAATATAAAAAGAACCATAGGCTGGTTTACATCTATGTATCCAGTTTTATTAGATATGTCAAAGGATGATTCCTTAGCTTACCAAATAAAGAGTATCAAAGAATCCTTGAGACAGATACCCAATAAAGGTATAGGCTATGGTATATTAAAATACCTTACTCCAATAGAAAACAGGCAAGGTTTGACGTTCAACCTGACACCTGAAATAAGCTTTAACTATCTAGGACAGTTTGAAGAGAACAATGCAACGGATATATTCAGCGTGTTAGGTATATCTGCTGGGGATTCTGTGAGTTTAGAATCAGAACGTATTAACTTGATTGATATTAATGGGATAATATCACAAGGCAAATTGATACTAAGCTTTAGTTACAGTAAGAAACAGCTTACTAAAGATGGGGTTTTGAAGCTGGCGAACTACTATAAAACACATTTGATAAATATAATTGAGCATTGTACCAGTACTGGTATTACAGAGTTGACTCCAAGCGATATAACTTTAGATGATATAAGCATGGAGCAATTAGATGAGATTTATGATTTCTATAAAGATTTATAGAAATAATTAATTAACTTGGGGGGTTAATTACATGTTTGATAAAAGTAATTTTAAAGATATATACAGTCTATCTCCAATGCAGCAGGGGATGTTGTTTCACTCTATTATGGACAGTGATTCAGGTGCATATTTTGAACAGAGTAAATTTTCTATAAAAGGACAAATAGATATAGGTCTGTTTGAAAGAAGTTTTAACTATATAATAGAAAAATATGATGTTATAAGAACAGTATTTCTTCATGAAAAAATAAATCAACCTGTGCAAATTGTGTTAAGGAAGAGAACTGGCAAGATAATTTATAATGATATATCTTATCTCCAGGAGGAGGAAAGAAAAATCTATATTGAAGACTTTGCAAAAAAAGATAAAATGCAAGGTTTTCAGCTTTCCAAGGATATTCCTATGAGAATAGCAGTGATAAAAACTGGTGAAGAAGAATATGAGGTTATCTGGAGCTATCATCACATAATAATGGATGGCTGGTGTTTAGGTATAATAATGGGCGACTTTTTTAAGGCATACAACCTGCTAGGAAAGGGAAAGGAAATAAGTGCTGCAAATAATTATCCCTATAGCGACTATATAAAATGGTTGAAGAGACAAAACAAGGAAGAAGCATTAACCTATTGGAAGAACTATCTGGAGGATTATGAACAGCAGGCATCCATTCCAAAGTGGTATAAAAGAACAAATGAGAATATATATTCACACGGTGATACAAAACTTGAACTAGATGAAGCTGTAACAGAAAGACTAACAAAACTAGCAAGAGAAAACCAGATTTCTATTAACGTAATATTCCAGACAGTATGGGGAATACTTCTGCAAAGATACAACAACACAAATGATGTTGTGTTTGGAGCGGTTGTATCAGGCAGACCCCCTGAAATAATTGGAATCGAAAGTATGGTAGGACTATTTATTAATACCATACCAGTAAGAATACAAAAAAATGATAAAAGTTTCATTGACATAGCAAGGGAAATACAACAAAATGCAACAAAGTCAATGGCATATGATTATATGTCATTAGCAGAGGTACAAGTAAATACTATATTAAAAAACAGCTTATTTGACCATATTATGATATTTGAGAACTACCCTATGGACAAGCAGTTAAGCAATATGGGTAGTAATCAAGAGTTAAGTTTTTATATACAAAAATATGAAATGTCTGAGCATACAAATTATGATTTTAACGTATTTATCCTGCCTGCTGAAACTACAGTAGTAAGATTTATGTACAATGAAAATATCTATAGTAAAGAGTTGGTAGAGAAAATATGTAAGCATTTTAAAATGGTATTAGACCAGATAATAGAGAAGCTAGATATAAATGTAGCAAATATAAATATAGTTAGTAATGAAGAAACGCAACAGCTGCTTGTAGAGTTTAACAATACCAAAACAGAATATCCAAAGGATAAAACTCTATATAAGCTATTTGAAGAAATAGACAACACAAAGCTATTGGTATTAGACAAGTACAATAATTTACAACCAATAGGAATACCAGGAGAGCTATACATATCAGGGGTAGGAGTAAGTGATATAAACAAGCCAGAGCTGATAGCCGAGAAGTTCATACAAAATCCATATGCACAAGAGGAACGTATGTATAGAACAGGAGAGCTTGCAAGATGGCTACCTGACGGGAATATAGAATACTTAGGAAAAATAGATAAGCAGGAAGAAAAGAACAATACAGCAACTAATGTAGTAATCCTGTCAACCTTTACCGCTGAACCATTGGAAGAACATTTAAACTGGTGGTGTGATAAGTTTGGTGAGCCTGTAAATATTAGCTTTGCATCGTACAATCAAGTATTCCAAGAATTAATAGATACAGAAAGCATAACTTCTAAGAATACAGGAATAAACCTTATAATGGTTCGTTTTGAAGATTGGATTAGAGACATTAAATGTAGTGACAAAGAAAAATGTAATCAAATAAGCAGTAACTACGATAAGCTAATAGACATTCTAAAGAAAAAAGAGAAAAATGCAGAATACATAATTGGAATATTCCCAGTAGCAAATCATCTAGGACTTAGCGTTGAAGTAAAGAACTACATTTCGGAACTAAATAATGAATATAGAGATGCAATTAAAAATATAGATGATTTAAGGCTATTGGATTTTACTGATATAGCAGAGTTATACAATATAGCAGAGATTTTTAACCCTATTACAGACAAAGTTGGGCATATGCCTTTTAGTGACGAGTACTATGCAGCAATTGGTACGGAAACAGCAAGAAAAATAAAATCAACAAAACCTAACCCATTTAAGGTAATAGCAGTAGACTGTGACAATACTTTATGGAAAGGTGTAGTTGGAGAAGATGGTGCCTTAGGGGTAGCCATAGAAGAACCATACATAGAAATGCAAAAATTTCTTATACAAAAGTATAATGAAGGAATGCTTATAGTTTTAAGTAGTAAAAATAATGAAGCGGATGTCTGGGAGGTTTTTGACAAAAACCCACAGATGATACTGAAAAGAGAACACTTAACGAGCTGGAAAATAAACTGGGAATCAAAATATATTGGTATAAGGGCGCTAGCACTAGAACTTAATCTTGGAATAGACAGCTTCATATTTATTGACGATAGTGCAAAGGAATGCTATGAAATGATGGCAAACAGCCCACAAGTGCTAACCTTGCAGCTGCCAGAAGATTCAAGACAAATACCTATGTTTCTAAAGCATGTATGGGCATTCGATAAAGAAAAACTTACTGAGGAAGATAAGAACAGGACAAAGCTATATCAAGTAGAAAGACAAAGACAAGAAGTACAAAAAGAAAACACTACATTGGAAGACTTCATAAAGGAGTTAAATCTAAAAGTATATATAAACGAAATAGAAAACGAGGAAATACCTAGAGTATCTCAATTAACACAGCGTACAAATCAGTTTAATCTAAGCACAATAAGAAGAACAGAAGCTGATATAGAAAGCATAATGAAAAATCCAGAGATGAAATGCTGGACAGTACAAGTAGAGGATCGCTTTGGCGAATATGGATTAACAGGTGTTGCAATAACAAAAGTAGAAGCCGAAACTGCATTTTTAGATACATTCCTTCTAAGCTGTAGAGTACTAGGAAGGCAAGTAGAAAATGTGGTATTGATAGAGCTGTGCAAATATTGTAAAGAAAAGGGTATTTCAAGGATTGAAGCTGATTTCTATCCAACAAAGAAAAATGGTCCAATTGAAGAATACTTAAAGAGCAATAAATGGCAGCTAGTAGGGGAATCAGAAAATTGTAAGAAATATGAAATACCAGTGGAGAATATAGACACTTCAATAGATTATATAGAATATCATTTCTGTGAAGAGCGACCTAGAAAGCAGGAAGAGATTTATATAAGTGAAGTAGCTGCTACAGTCGAAATTCAAGCTGTAGAACAGGAATATAAGCTTGTAGAGCCTACTTGGCAGGTAAATATATTTAACGAAGAGGAATTGTTACATAAAAACTACTTAATGCAGCTAAAGTATTGTACAGGCAAAAAGCTTCTAGAGATTCCAAAGGAACAACAAAAGTATAAAAGCAATAAGCAAGTTTATGAAGCTCCTAGGAACATTACAGAAGAGAAGCTGGTAGCTATATGGAGAGAGGTACTTGGATTAGAAAAGGTAGGTATAAATGATAATTTCTTTGAGCTAGGGGGACATTCTCTAAAGGCAACAAGCTTAGTTGCAAAGATACATAAGGTACTAAATGTAGAAGTATCCCTAAAGGAGATATTTACTAATCCTACAATAAAGGGAATATCTGAATATATTAAGGTTAGTAAAGAAAGTATATACTCATCAATAGAGCCAGTAGAAGAAAAAGAGTATTATGAGATGTCATCAGCACAAAAGAGGATATATACACTACAGCAGTTTGAGCTAAACAGTGCAAGCTATAACATGCCTATGGTGATGACAATAGATGGAGAGCTTGACAAGACTAAGCTTGAAGAAACCTTTAATAAGCTAATACAAAGACATGAAGCCTTAAGAACTAGCTTTGAAGTAATAGATGGGGAACCAGTGCAGGTAGTGCATAAGGAAGTAGATTTAGAAATAGAGTACACAGAAGCAGACAAAGAAAAGGCTAGTGAAATAGTAACTGGATTTGTAAAAGCCTTTGACTTAAGCAAAGTACCATTACTCAGAGTGGCACTAACTAAAATCAATGACAAAGAACATATACTAATGATAGACATGCACCATATAATCTCTGATGGTGTATCTATGGGAATATTAACCAATGAATTTATGGAGCTGTATGATGGGAAAGAGCTGCCCAAATTAAGAATACAATACAAAGACTTTGCAGCATGGCAAAATGAGTTATTTGAATCAGAAGAAATTAGGAAACAAGAAGGGTATTGGCTAAATTCTTTTAGTGGTGAGATACCTGTACTTAACATGCCAACAGACTATCAAAGACCAAGCATGCAAAGCTTTGAAGGTGACAGTATAGACATTGAGTTAAGTGAAGAACTGACAGGTAAATTAAAGCATATAGCAAGAGAAACAGGAAGTACTATGTTCATGGTACTTCTATCAGCATACAATGTATTACTGTCAAAATATAGCGGACAAGAAGACATAGTAGTAGGAAGCCCAATAGCAGGCAGACCTCATGCTGATTTAGAGAACATAATGGGTATGTTTGTAAATACACTGGCTATGAGGAATTATCCTGAGAGCAGCAAAACCTTCAAGGAATTCTTAGAAGAAGTAAAGGCAAGCTCACTGCAAGCTTTTGAAAACCAAGACTACCAATTTGAAGAATTAGTAGATAAGCTAAATATAACAAGAGATTTAAGCAGAAACCCATTGTTTGATGTAATGTTCTCAATGCAGAACATGGACACAGGTGAGATACAAATAGAGGGACTTAAGTTTAAGCCCTTTGAAATTGATAATAACATAGCTAAATTTGACATGACTATTACAGCTACAGAAGCAGGAGAAACAATAATGTTATCCTTAAACTACTGTACAAAGCTGTTCAGCAAACAAACAATACAAAATATGAGCAAGCACTTAATAAATATATTAAACAACGTAGCAGATAATACAAACCTAATGTTATCAGAAGTTGAAACCCTGACAGAGGAAGAAAAACACATACTTCTGGTAGAATTTAACAACACAAAAGTAGAATATCCAAAGGATAAAACAATACATGAGCTTTTTGAAGAACAAGCAACAGAAACCCCCGATGATATAGCTGTAATGTATGGAGAAGAAGCAATAACCTACAAGGAATTAGATACAAGCTCAAATCAATTAGCAAGAACCCTAAGGGAAAATGGTGCAAAACCAAATAGTATTGTGGCGATAATAGTAGATCGATCCTTTGAAATGATAATAGGGATAATGGGAATTCTAAAGGCTGGAGCAGCATATCTGCCAATAGACCCAGAATATCCAGAGGATAGGATAAGATACATTCTTGAAGATAGCAAGACAAAACTATTATTGACACAGAGTAAATATATAGACAAAGTGGAGTTTGCTGGTGAAAAACTAAACTTGGAAAGCAAGCAATGCTATACAAATGAAGGAACAAAATTAGATAATGTAAATTCACCAAAGGATTTAGCATATATTATATATACCTCTGGGTCAACAGGAAATCCAAAGGGAGTAATGATAGAGCATGAAAGTGCAGTAAATATATTAACAGAAATGGAGAGAAATTATCCATTAAAAGAGGAAGATGTATATTTGCTAAAGACCTCCTATACCTTTGATGTATCTGTTACTGAGATATTTGGCTGGTTTGTAGGAAAGGGAAAGCTGGCTATATTAAATGCTGGGGATGAAAAAGACGTAAGTGAAATAATAAATGCAATAGAAAAATATAAGGTAACACATATAAATTTTGTGCCATCAATGTTGAATATACTGTTAGAGGGATTAGATGAGGAAAATATTTATAAAACTAACAGTTTAAAATATGTATTTGCAGCTGGAGAAGCTTTAACAAAAGAAACTGTTAACAGATTCCAAAAGCAAATAAAAACAGTAAGCTTGGAAAATATATATGGTCCAACAGAAACAACAATATATGTTACAGGATATTCACTAAAAAATTCAGATAAGGACATGAAAAATATACCAATCGGAAAGCCATTAAGTAACATAAAGGCATACATAGTAGATAAAAATAGAAAGCTTCAACCTGTAGGAATACAAGGAGAATTATGTTTCTCAGGTGTTTGTCTAGGAAGAGGATATCTAAATAGACCAGAGCTGACAGCAGAAAAATATATAGAAAACCCTTTTGCTCATGGAGAGAGACTGTATAAGACAGGGGATTTAGCAAAGTGGTTGCCTGATGGAAATATAGAATTCTTAGGAAGAATAGATAATCAGGTAAAGATAAGAGGCTACAGAATAGAGCTAGGAGAAATAGAAAGCCAATTATTAAAATATGATGGTATTGGTGAAGTAATTTTAATAGCAAAAGAAGTAGAAGGAAATAAGTATATATGTGCATATATAACAGGAGATAGGGAGTTTACAGTAAGTGAACTAAGAGAACATCTGTCAAAGGAACTGCCAGAATATATGATACCATCATACTTCATACAGCTAGAACAAGCTGCCATTAACAGCAAATGGAAAGGTGGACAGAAAAGCCTTGCCAGAACCTGATGGAAGCATAACCACAGGAGCAGAATATGTTGCACCAGAAAGTGAAATAGAAGAAAAGCTGGTAAGTATATGGCAAGAAGTATTGGGATTAGAAAGAGTAGGAATAAATGATAATTTCTTCGAGTTGGGAGGACATTCTCTAAAGGCAATAAATATATCGGCAAAAATTAATAAGGAACTAAATGTGTCAGTATCTTTAAGAGAGCTGTTCAAAACTCCTACAATAAAGGGCTTAGCTGGCTATGTAGAGGGTATGACTCAAAATGTTTATAGCAGAATAGAGCTAGTAGCAGAAAAAGAGTATTATGAGATGTCATCAGCACAAAAGAGGATATATACACTACAGCAGTTTGAGCTAAACAGTACAAGCTATAACATGCCTATTGTAATGACAATAGATGGAGAGCTTGACAAGACTAAGCTTGAACAAACCTTTAATAAGCTAATACAAAGACATGAAGCCTTAAGAACTAGCTTTGAAGTAATAGATGGGGAACCAGTGCAGGTAGTGCATAAGGAAGTAGATTTAGAAATAGAGTACACAGAAGTAGGCAAAGAAAAGGTTAGTGAAATAGTAGCTGGATTTGTAAAAGCCTTTGATTTAAGCAAAGCACCACTGCTAAGAGTAGCACTAACTAAAATCAATGACAAAGAACATATACTAATGATAGATATGCACCATATAATCTCCGATGGCACATCAATGGGAATACTAACCAAGGAATTTATTGGTATATATGATGGTAAAGAGCTACCAAAATTAAGAATCCAATACAAAGACTTTGCAGCATGGCAAAATGAAATGTTTAAATCAGGAGAAATCAAAAAACAAGAAGAATATTGGCTAAAGGCATTTGAAGGCGAAGTGCCTGTGCTTAACCTGCCAGCAGACCATCAAAGACCAAGCATACAAAGCTTTGAAGGGGAAAGTATAGACATTGAGCTAAATTACGAGTTGACAGGTAAGCTAAAGCAAATAGCAAAAGAAACAGGAAGTACAATGTACATGGTACTGCTATCTGCCTACAATGTATTACTATCAAAATACAGTGGACAAGAAGACATAATAATTGGAAGCCCAATATCAGGAAGACCACATGCTGATTTACAAAACATAATGGGTATGTTTGTAAACACACTGGCTATGAGAAATTATCCAGAGAGCAGCAAGACCTTCAAAGAATTCTTGGCAGAAGTAAAGGTAAACTCGCTACAAGCCTTTGAAAACCAGGACTATCAATTTGAAGAGCTAATAGACAAGCTAAGCATAACAAGAGACTTAAGCAGGAACCCACTGTTTGATGTAATGTTCTCTATGGACAACGTGGATAACAAAGAAATAAGTATAGCAGGCTTAGAGTTTAAACCATATGGTCTTGAAAACAAGATAGCAAAGTTTGACTTAACTGTATCAGCAGTAGAAGCAAACAATAACATAGCATTAAATTTTGAATACTGTACAAAGCTATTTTGCAAAAACACAATAGAAAGAATGGCAGAGCACTACATAAACATATTAGAAGCAATAACAACAAACCTAAAAATAAGTATTAGAGACATAGAGATATTGACACAAAAAGAAAAGCAATTACTGCTGTATGACTTTAATAATACAAAAGTAGAATATTCAAAGGACAAAACAATACAACAACTATTTGAAGAACAAGTAGAAAAGACACCAGATAATATAGCAGTGATATCTGAGGATAAGAGCTATACCTATAGAGAATTAAACAAAAAGGCAAACCAATTAGCTATGATATTGAGGGAGAAGGGCGTGAAGTCGGATACTATCGTAGGTATTTTAGTTGAGCGTTCTTTTGAAATGGCAATAGCAATATTGGGTACTTTGAAGGCAGGAGGAGCATACTTACCTATTGATCCAGAGTATCCTGCTTCCAGAAAAGAATATATACTGAAGGATGGCGGGGTAAAGCTATTATTAACCCAAACACATCTATTGTCGGAAACAACCTTTGATGGGGATAGTATCTATCTGAATGAAGAAGCAAGCTATGAAGGTGATGGAGAAAATCTAGAAACAGTAAGCAACATAGATAATATTGCTTACATCATATATACCTCAGGCTCTACAGGAAAGCCAAAGGGTGTGATGATAACCCATAACAACCTAGTCGCATATATAACGGCATTTAAGAAGGAGTTTGCGATAACTAGTCAAGATGTTATATTACAGCAAAACACATATTGCTTTGATGCATTTATAGAAGAATTCTTCCCAATACTAACAATCGGTGGAAGAATGGTTATTGTAAAAAAATATGATTTATTGGATATAAACAAACTAGAGCGTATTATAGCAGAAAAAGGGATAACTTTGATTAGCTGTTCTCCATTATTACTAAACGAAATAAACAACATGAAGAACATAAATAGCATCCATACCTTCATCAGCGGTGGAGATGTGTTAAAACCAGAATATGTCACAAATATATCTAGGGATGCTAAAATATACAATACCTATGGACCTACAGAAGCAACAGTATGTGCGACATATTATAGATATGAGGATAGAAACAGCAAAAATATTCCGATAGGGAAACCTATATCAAACTATAAGATTTACATACTGAATAAAGATAACAAGCCACAAATATTAGGTTTACCAGGAGAACTATGCATAGCAGGAGATGGTGTAGTAAAGGGGTATCTAAACAGGGAAGAATTAACAGCAGAAAAGTTTATAGATAATCCTTTTGTCAGAGGGGAGAGACTATACAAAACAGGAGACTTGGCAAGGTGGCTACCTGACGGAAATATAGAATTTATGGGTAGAATTGACAACCAAGTAAAGATAAGGGGTTATAGAATAGAGTTAAGTGAGATAGAAAATCAAATCGTTCAATGTGAGAATATAAAGGAAGCATTAGTAGTAGCAAAAGAAGATAAAAATGGAAACAAATATATCTGTGCCTATATTGTATTAGAAAACAAAGCTGTGATAAGCAACACAATAAATAATGTAAGAAAGTCACTACATGAGACACTGCCTGAATATATGACACCTTCCTACTTTATGCAATTAGATAAAATGCCCATGAATGCCAATGGAAAGGTAGACCATAAGGCACTGCCAGAGCCTGATGGAAGTATATCTATAGGAGTAGAATATGTTGCGCCAGAAAGTGAAATAGAAGAAAAGCTTGCAGAAGTATGGAGTGAAGTATTAGGAGTAGAAAAAGTAGGAATAAACGATAATTTCTTTGAGCTAGGAGGACACTCCTTAAAGGCAATAAACATAATAGCAAAAATTAGCAAGGAACTAAATGTAGCAGTATCTTTAAGAGAGCTGTTTAAAACACCTACAGTTAAAGGCTTAGCAGACTATGTAGAAGGCACAAAGCAAAGCATATACAGCAGAATTGAGACTGTTGAGAAGAAAGAATATTACCCATTATCCTCAGCTCAAAAGAGAATGTACACATTACAACAATTTGAAGAAAATAACATAAGCTATAACATACCAATGGTAATGACACTAGAAGGAGAACTTGACAAGGCTAAGCTTGAAAAAACCTTTAATAAACTAATACAAAGACACGAAGCTCTAAGAACCTCATTTGAAGTAATAGATGGTAAGCCAGTGCAAGTAGTACATAAGGAAGTAAACTTTGAAATAGAATATACAGAAGCAAATGAAGAGAAGGCTGGAGAAATAGCAGCAGAATTTGTAAAAGCCTTTGATTTAAGCAAAGCGCCACTAATCAGAGTGGTACTGGTTAAAATCAAGGACAAAGAACATATACTTATGATAGACATGCACCATATAATATCTGATGGTACATCTATGGAAATTTTGACCAAGGAATTTATGGAGCTATATGATGGCAAAGAGCTGCCTGAGCTAAGAATCCAATACAAAGACTTTGCAATATGGCAAAATGAGCTATTTAAATCAGGAGAAATAAAAAAGCAAGAAGAATATTGGCTAAAGGCATTCGAAGGAGAAGTGCCTGCACTTAACATGCCAACAGACTACCAACGAGCAAGCATACAAAGCTTTGAAGGAGAAAACATCAGCTTTGAACTAAATGAAGAGCTGACAAACAAGCTAAAGCAAATAGCAAAAGAAACAGGAAGTACTATGTATATGGTGCTTTTGTCAGCCTGCAATGTATTACTATCAAAATACAGCGGACAGGAAGACATAATAATTGGAAGTCCAACAGCAGGAAGACCTCATGCTGATTTAGAGAATATAATGGGTATGTTTGTAAACACACTAGCTATGAGAAATTATCCTGAGAGCAGTATGACCTTCAAGAAATTCTTAGCAGAAGTAAAAGCAAGCTCATTACAAGCCTTTGAAAATCAGGATTATCAATTTGAAGAATTAATAGACAAGCTAAACATAACAAGAGACCTAAGCAGAAATCCATTATTTGATGTAATGTTTGTTATGCAGAATATGGATGCAGGAGAACTGCAAATAGAAGGATTAAAATTCAAACCCTATGAAATTAGCAATAACATAGCAAAGTTTGATATAACTATTACAGCTACAGAGTTTGACAAAACTATAGGGCTATCGCTAAACTACTGCACAAAGCTGTTTAAAAAGCAAACAATAGAAAGCATGAGCAAGCACTTAACAAATATACTAAAAAGCATATCAAACAATACAAACCTAAGACTATTAGAAGTTGAAATGCTATCAGAGGAAGAAAAACATCAACTGCTTGTAGAATTTAACAATACAAAAGTAGAATATCAAAAGGATAAAATAATACAACAGCTATTTGAAGAGCAAGTAGAAAAAACGCCAAGCAATATAGCAGTAGTATATAAAGAAGAAAAGCTAACCTACAAAGAACTAAACGAAAAAGCAAATATAATAGCAAGAATACTAAGAAATAAGGGAATAAAACAAAATGAAATAGTAGGAATAATGGTAGAAGGTTCAACAGAGATGATAGTAGGAATACTAGGCATACTAAAAGCAGGAGCAACATACCTGCCAATAGATCCTAAATATCCTACAGACAGAATAACCTACATGATAGAAGACAGCAAAACAAGAATATTGCTGACCGACTTCCAGCCAAAAGATATGATAGGTGAAAATACAGAGCTAATACTACTAAAAGATAAAGAGCTATATAAAGGTGAGAATATCAACCTAGAAATAATAAATACACCAAAGGATATAGCCTATATTATATACACCTCGGGAAGTACAGGAAAGCCAAAGGGAGTAATGATAGAGCATAGTTCCTTGGTTAACATGTGCAAATGGAATATTGACTATTATGAAGTAACAGAAGAAGACAACATTACAAAATATGCAGGCTTCGGCTTTGATGCATCAATACCAGAGATATTTCCAGGCATAATAACAGGTGCGGCAATACATATAATAGACGAAGAAATAAAGCTGGATTTAGAAAAACTAAACAAATACTATAATGATAACAAAATAACAATAAGCTTCCTGCCAACACAAATCTCAGAGCAGTTTATGAAGCTTGATAACCATTCCCTTAGATACCTGTTAGCAGCAGGAGACAAGCTAAGGTATTTTGAAGGAAAGAAATACAAAGTAGTAAACAACTATGGGCCAACAGAAAACACAGTAGTAACAACAAGCTTTATAGTGGATAAAGAATATGACAATATACCAATAGGAAAACCAATATCAAATACACAAATATACATATTGGACAAAACAAATAAAATACAAGCAATAGGCATACCTGGAGAGCTATGTATAGCAGGAGAAAGTTTAGCTAGAGGATACCTAAACAATATTAATTTAACAGCAGAGAAATTTATAGAAAATCCATTTGTAAAAGGTCAAAGACTGTACAAAACAGGAGACTTGGCAAGATGGCTACCTGATGGAAACATAGAATTCTTAGGAAGAATTGATAATCAAGTAAAGATAAGAGGCTATAGAATAGAGCTGGGAGAAATTGAAAATGAACTATTAAAGCACAATAAAATAAAGGAAGCTATAGTAATAGCAAAGGAAGACAATAGCAAGAATAAATATCTATGTGCATACATAGCAGGAGAAGCAGAATTAAACAGCAAAGAGCTGAGAGAGCATCTATCAAATAACCTTCCAGAATATATGATACCAGCATACTTCATACAGCTAGAACAGTTGCCATTAACAGCAAACGGAAAAGTAGACAGAAAAGCATTACCTGACCCTGATGGCAATATAACCACAGGAGCAGAATATGTTGCACCAAGAAATGAAATAGAAGAAAAGCTGGTAAACATATGGAGTGAAGTATTAGAAATAGAAAAAATAGGAATAAATGATAACTTCTTTGAGCTAGGTGGACACTCATTAAAGGCAATAAATATAACAGCAAAAATTAGCAAGGAATTAAATGTATCAGTACCTTTAAGAGAGATGTTTAAAACACCTACAATAAAAGGCTTAGCAAACTATGTAAAAGGCACAACACAAAGCATATACAGCAGAATTGAGCCAGTGGAAGAGAAAGAGTATTATCCATTATCCTCAGCTCAAAAGAGAATATATACACTACAGCAATTTGAAGAAAACAGTACGAGCTATAATATGCCAATGGTGATGACCCTAGAAGGAGAGCTTGACAAGAGCAAGCTTGAAGAAGCCTTTAATAAGCTAATACAAAGGCATGAAGCTCTAAGAACCTCATTTGAAGTAATAGATGGAGAACCAGTACAGATAGTACATAAGGAAGTAAGCTTTGCAATAGAGTACACAGAAGCAAGCAAAGAGAAGGCTGGAGAAATAGCAGCAGAATTTGTAATAGCCTTTGATTTAAGCAAAGCACCACTGCTCAGAGTGGCACTAACTAAAATCAATGACAAAGAACATATGCTAATGCTAGACATGAACCATATAATCTCTGATGGCGTATCTATGGGAATCTTAACTAAGGAATTTATAGAGCTATATGATGGCAAAGAGCTGCCAAAATTAAGAATCCAATACAAAGACTTTGCAGTATGGCAAAATGAAATGTTTAAATCTGGAGAAATCAAAAAACAAGAAGAATATTGGGTAAAGGCATTCGAGGGCGAAGTGCCAGTGCTTAACATGCCAGCAGACCATCAAAGACCAAGCATACAAAGCTTTGAGGGAGATAATATCAACTTTGAGTTAAATGAAGAGGTAACAAACAAGCTAAAGCAAATAGCAAAAGAAACAGGAAGTACCATGTACATGGTATTACTATCAGCTTGCAATGTGCTACTATCAAAATACAGTGGACAAGAAGATATTGTAATGGGGAGTCCAATATCAGGTAGACCTCATGCCGATTTACAGAACATAATGGGTATGTTTGTAAACACCCTGGCTATGAGAAACTATCCTGAGAGCAATAAGACCTTCAAAGAATTCTTAGAAGAAGTAAAAGCAAGGTCATTATCAGCTTTTGAAAATCAAGACTATCAATTTGAAGAATTAATAGACAAGCTAAATATAACAAGAGACTTAAGCAGGAACCCACTATTTGACGTAATGTTCTCAATGCAGAATATGGATGAAGGGGAACTGCAAATAGAAGGATTAAAGTTTAAGCCCTATGAAATTAGCAATAACATAGCAAAGTTTGATATCACTATCACAGCCATAGAACTAAATGAAACAATAGTACTATCGCTAAACTACTGCACAAAGCTGTTTAATAAACAAACAATAGAAAACATGAGTAAGCACTTAGCAAATATATTAAGTAGCATAGCAAACAATACAAACCTAAGACTGTCAGAGCTTGAAATGCTATCAGAGCAAGAAAAGCATCAACTGCTTGTAGAGTTTAACGATACAAAAGCAGAATATCCAAAGGATAAAACGATATATCAGCTATTTGAACAACAAGCAGCAGAAACCCCTGATGATATAGCTGTAACGTATGGAGAAGAAGCAATAACTTACAAGGAATTAGATACAAGCTCAAACCAATTAGCAAGAACCCTAAGGGAAAAGGGTGCAAAACCAAATAGTATTGTGGCGATAATAGTAGATCGATCCTTTGAAATGATAATAGGAATAATGGGAATTCTAAAGGCTGGAGCAGCATATCTGCCAATAGACCCAGAATATCCAGAGGATAGGATAAGATACATTCTTGAAGATAGCAAGACAAAACTATTATTGACACAGAGTAAATATATAGACAAAGTGGAGTTTGCTGGTGAAAAACTAAACTTGGAAAGCAAGCAGTGCTATACAAATGAAGGAACTAAATTAGATAATGTAAATTCACCAAAGGATTTAGCATACATATTATATACCTCTGGCTCAACTGGAAATCCAAAGGGAGTAATGATAGAGCATGAAAGTGCAGTAAATACATTAACTGAAACGGAAAGGAACTTTCCAGTAGCAAAGGAAGATGTATATTTACTAAAGACAACCTATACCTTTGATGTATCTGTTATGGAGATATTTGCCTGGTTTGTAGGAAAGGGAAAGCTGGCTATATTAAAACCTGGTGATGAAAAGGATATAAGTGAAATATTAAATGCTATAGAAAAATACAAAGTAACGCATATAAATTTTGTACCATCAATGTTAAATTTGTTTTTAGAAAGACTAGATGATGAAAATGTAAACAAAACTAACAGCTTAAAATATGTAGTTGCAGGTGGAGAAGCATTAACGAAAGAAACAGTAAACAGATTACAGAAGCTAATAAAAAATGCTAGTCTAGAAAATATATATGGTCCGACAGAAGCAACAATCTATGTTACAAGATATTCACTAAAGAAATTTAATAAGGACACAAAAAATATACCAATAGGAAAGCCAACAAGTAACATAAGTGCATACATAATAGATAAAAATAAGAAGCTTCAGCCAGTAGGAATCCAAGGAGAACTATGCTTCTCGGGAATTGGACTAGGAAGAGGATACCTAAATAGACCAGAGCTGACAGCAGAAAAATATATAGAAAATCCATTTGTCCCTGGAGAAAGAATGTATAAGACAGGAGACTTAGCAAGGTGGCTACCTGATGGAAATATAGAATTTTTAGGAAGAATAGACTTCCAAGTAAAAATAAGAGGGTTTAGAATAGAGCTGGGAGAAATAGAAAGCCAGTTATTAAAATATGAAGGTATTAGTGAAGCAATAGTAATAGCAAAAGAAGATAAAAACAAAAATAGCAGCTTATGTAGCTATATATGTGGAGAACGAGAGTATAGCATAAGTGAGATAAGAGAACACTTAGCAAAAGAATTGCCAGAATACATGATACCATCATACATAATACAACTGGACAAGCTGCCCCTATCAGCGAATGGAAAGGTAGATAGAAAAGCACTACCTGAGCCTGATGGAAGTATAACCACAGGAGCAGAATATGTTGCACCAACCAATGAAATAGAAGAAAAATTAGCTGCAATATGGCAAGAAGTATTAGGAATAGAAAAAATAGGAATAAACGATAACTTCTTTGAGCTAGGAGGACACTCCTTAAAAGCAATAAATATATCATCAAAAATCCATAAGGGATTGAATGTATCGGTACCTTTAAGAGAGATGTTTAAAACACCTACAATAAAGGGCTTAGCTAGCTATGTAGAAGGCACAAAGCAAAACATATATAGCAGAATTGAGCCAGTGGAGGAGAAAGAGTATTATCCATTATCCTCAGCTCAAAAGAGAATATATACACTACAGCAATTTGAAGAAAACAGTACAAGCTATAATATGCCAATGGTGATGACCCTAGAAGGAGAGCTTGACAAGAGCAAGCTTGAAGAAGCCTTTAATAAGCTAATACAAAGGCATGAAGCTCTAAGAACATCATTTGAAGTAATAGATGGGGAGCCAGTACAAGTAGTTCATAAGGAAATAAGCTTTGAAATAGAGTATACAGAGACAGACAAAGAGAAGGCTGGAGAAATAGCAGAAGTATTTGTAAAAACCTTTGATTTAAGCAAAGCACCACTGCTCAGAGTGGCACTAACTAAAATTAATGACAAAGAACATATGCTAATGCTAGATATGCACCATATTATCTCAGATGGTGTATCTATGGGAATATTAACCAAAGAATTTATAGAGCTATATGATGGGAAAGAGCTTCCAAAATTAAGGATTCAATACAAAGACTTTGCAGTATGGCAAAATGAACTGTTTGAATCACTAGAAATCAAAAATCAAGAAGAATATTGGTTAAAGGCATTTGAGGGCGAATTGCCTGTACTTAACATGCCAACAGAAAATCAAAGACCAAGTATACAAAGCTTTGAGGGTGACAGCTTAAGCTTTGAGCTAAATGAAGAGCTTACAGGTAAGCTAAAGCAAATAGCGAAGTATACAGGAAGTACCATGTATATGGTACTGTTATCAGCGTGTAATATATTACTATCAAAATACAGCGGACAAGAGGACATAATAATAGGAAGCCCAATAGCAGGAAGACCTCATGCAGATTTAGAGAACATAATGGGTATGTTTGTAAATACACTGGCTATGAGAAACTATCCTAAGAGCAACAAGACCTTCAAGGAATTCCTAAATGAAGTAAAAGCAAGCTCGTTACAAGCTTTTGAAAACCAAGATTACCAATTTGAAGAGCTAATAGACAAGCTAAATATAACAAGAGACCTAAGCAGGAATCCACTGTTTGACGTAATGTTCTCAATGCAGAACATGAACACAGGGGAGCTTCAAATAGAAGGGCTTAAATTCAAACCCTATGAAATTAATAATAATATAGCAAAATTTGATATTACTATTACAGCTATAGAATTAGATAAAATTATAGGAATAGACCTAAACTACTGCACAAAGCTGTTCAGTAAACAAACAATACAAAGCATTAGCAAGCACCTAATAAATATACTAAACAGCATAGCAAGCAACACAAACCTAAGATTATCAGAGGTTGAAATGCTATCAGAAGAAGAAAAACATCAGCTGCTTGTAGAGTTTAATAATACAAAAACAGAATATCCAAAGGACAAAACAATACAACAGCTATTTGAAGAACAAGAGACAAAAACACCAGACAACATAGCAGTAGTCCTCGATAATAAGCACTTGACATACAGACAATTAAATGAAAAAGCAAATCAACTTGCAAGAACTTTAAGAATCAAGGGAGTGAAAGCTGACAGCATAGTAGCCATGATGGTAGACAGATCCTTAGAAATGATAATAGGAATAATGGCAGTGCTAAAAGCAGGAGGAGCATACTTGCCAATAGACCATACATATCCGCAGGATAGAATAGAATATATGATAGAGGACAGCGGAGCAAGCATATTACTTACACAAGCACATATAGAAAACAAAGCAAGTATCAACTGTACAGTTATAAACATAGACAATGAAGAGCTATACACAGGAGATAACACAAACCTAGAACACATTAATAAATCAGACAATTTAGCATATGTAATATATACATCAGGAAGCACAGGCAAACCAAAAGGCAACCTGACAATGCACTACAACATAACAAGAGTAGTAAAAAATACAAACTATATAGAAATAAATGCAGAAGACAATATACTTCAACTATCAAACTATGCCTTTGATGGATCAACCTTTGACATTTATGGAGCGTTACTAAATGGAGCAAAGCTACTCATGGTTGATAGACAAACAGTAATAGATATAAACAAGCTATCAAAGCTGATAGAAGAAGAAAATATCACAATATTCTTTGTAACCACAGCACTGTTTAACGCATTAGTGGATATAAACATAGAATGCTTAAAAAATGTGAGAAAGGTATTGTTTGGAGGAGAAAGAGTATCCCTGCAACATGCAAAAAAAGCATTAGAATATATGGGCAAGGATAGAATAATACACGTATATGGACCAACGGAAAGTACTGTATATGCAACCTACTATTTCATAAACGCAATAGATGAAAAGCTAGGTACAGTACCAATAGGAAGCCCAATATCAAACACAGAAATATATATATTGAATAGAAACGATAAATTACAACCAATAGGGATATCAGGGGAGCTATGTATAAGTGGAGATGGATTAGCAAAAGGTTATCTAAATAGAGAAGAACTGACAAAGGAAAAATTTGTACAGAGTACATATAATGATAAGGAATTAATATATAAAACAGGAGACCTTGCAAGATGGTTGCCTGATGGAAGCATAGAATTTATAGGACGTATAGACCATCAAGTAAAAATAAGGGGCTTTAGAATAGAACTAGGAGAAATAGAAAACGAACTATTAAAGCACAATAAAATAAGAGAAGCCATAGTAATAGCCAAAGAAGATAATAGTGGCAATAAGTATCTATGTGGATACTTAGCAGGAGAAGTAGAACTAAGCAACAAAGAATTGAGAGAACATTTATCAAAGAATCTTCCAGAATACATGATACCATCATACTTCATACAGTTAGAAAAACTGGCATTAACAGCAAACGGAAAGGTAGACAGGAAAGCACTGCCAGAGCCTGATGGAAGCATAAGCACAGGAGCAGAATATGTTGCACCAAGCAGTGAAATAGAAGAAAAGCTGGTAAACATATGGAGTGAAGTATTAGGAATAGAAAAAGTAGGAATAAATGATAACTTCTTTGAATTGGGAGGACACTCATTAAAGGCAATAAATATTTCAGCAAAAATTAGCAAAGAATTAAATGTGTCGGTACCTTTAAGAGAGATGTTTAAAACACCTACAATAAAGGGCATAGCAAACTATGTAGAAGGCACAAGGCAAAGCATATACAGCTCGATAGAACCAGTTGAAGAGAAAGAATATTACCCATTATCTTCAGCTCAGAAGAGAATGTACACCTTACAGCAGTTCGAAGAAAACAGTACAAGCTACAACATACCAATGGTTATGACTATAGAAGGAGAGCTTGACAAGACTAGGCTTGAGGAAGTCTTTAATAAGCTAATACAAAGACACGAAGCTTTAAGAACTTCATTTGAGGTAATAGAAGGGGAACCAGTACAAGTAGTTAATAAGGAAGTAAGTTCTAAAATAGAGTACATAGAAGCAGATAAAGAAAAGGCAAGTGAAATAGCAGAAGTATTTGTAAAAGCCTTTGATTTAAGCAAAGCACCACTAATCAGAGTGGGGTTAGCTAAAATCAACGACAAAGAATATATACTAATGATAGATATGCACCATATAATCTCTGATGGTACATCTATGGGAATATTAACTAAGGAATTTATAGAGCTATATGATGGTAAAGAACTGGCTAAGCTAAGAATCCAATACAAAGATTTTGCAGCATGGCAAAATGATTTGTTTAAATCAGGAGAAATTAAAAAACAAGAAGAATATTGGCTAAAGGCATTTGATGGAGAAGTGCCTGTGCTTAACATGCCAACAGACTACCAAAGACCAAGCATACAGAGTTTTGAAGGAAATAACATCAACTTTGAGCTAAATGAAGAACTAACAGATAAGCTAAAGCAAATAGCAAAGGAAACAGGAAGTACCATGTACATGGTGCTGTTATCAGCCTGCACTGTCCTATTATCAAAATACAGTGGACAAGAGGATATAATAATAGGAAGCCCTATAGCAGGCAGACCTCATGCTGATTTAGAGAGCATAATGGGTATGTTTGTAAACACCCTAGCTATGAGAAATTATCCAGAGAGCAATAAGACCTTCAAGGAATTCTTGACAGAAGTCAAGACAAGCTCACTGCAAGCCTTTGAAAACCAAGACTACCAATTTGAAGAATTAGTAGACAAGCTAAACAAAACAAGAGATCTAAGCAGGAATCCAGTGTTTGACGTAATGTTTACTATGCAGAACATGGACACAGGTGAAATGCAAATAGAGGGGCTTAGCTTCAAACCTTATGAAATTGATAATAACATAGCTAAATTCGATATGACTATTATAGCTACAGAGCTAAGCAAGACAATAGGATTAAATCTTAACTACTGCACGAGACTATTTAGCAAACAAACAATAGAAAACATGAGCAAGCATTTAATAAGTATATTAAACAGCATAGCAAACAATACAAATCTAGGACTATCAGAAATAGAAATGCTGACAGAGGAGGAAAAATACAAACTACTTGTAGAATTTAACAATACAAAAGTAGAATATCAAAAGGATAAAATAATACAACAGCTATTTGAAGAACAAGTAGAAAAAACACCAAGCAATATAGCAGTAGTATATAAAGAAGAAAAGCTAACCTATAAAGCACTAAATGAAAAAGCAAATATAATAGCAAGAATACTAAGAAATAAGGGAATAAAACAAAATGAAATAGTAGGAATAATGGTAGAAGGTTCAACAGAGATGATAGTAGGAATACTAGGCATACTAAAAGCAGGAGCAACATACCTGCCAATAGATCCTAAATATCCTACAGACAGAATAACCTACATGATAGAAGACAGCAAAACAAGAATATTGCTGACCGACTTCCAGCCAAAAGATATGATAGGTGAAAATACAGAGCTAATACTACTAAAAGATAAAGAGCTATATAAAGGTGAGAATACCAACTTAGAAATAATAAATACACCAAAGGATATAGCCTATATTATATACACCTCAGGAAGTACAGGAAAGCCAAAGGGAGTAATGATAGAGCATAGCTCCTTGGTTAACATGTGCAAATGGAATATTGAATATTATGAAGTAACAGAAGAAGACAACATTACAAAATATGCAGGCTTTGGATTTGACGCGTCAATACCAGAGATATTTCCAGGCATAATAACAGGTGCGGCAATACATATAATAGAAGAAGAAATAAAGCTGGATTTAGAAAAACTAAACGAATACTATAATGAAAACAAAATAACAATAAGCTTCCTACCAACACAAATCTCAGAACAGTTTATGAAGCTTGATAATCATTCCCTTAGATACCTGTTAGCAGCAGGAGACAAGTTAAGGTATTTTGAAGGAAAGGACTACAAAGTAGTAAACAACTATGGACCAACAGAAAACACAGTAGTAACAACAAGCTTTATAGTGGACAAGGAATATGACAATATACCAATAGGAAAACCAATATCAAATACACAAATATACATATTGGACAAAAACAATAAACTACAAGTCATAGGAGTACCAGGAGAACTATGTATAGCAGGAGAAAGCTTAGCAAGAGGATATCTAAACAATACCGAGCTGACAGCAGAGAAATTTATAGAAAATCCATTTGCAAAAGGTCAAAGACTATACAAATCAGGAGACTTGGCAAGATGGCTGCCTGATGGAAACATAGAGTTCTTAGGAAGAATAGATAGCCAAGTAAAGGTAAGAGGCTACAGGATAGAGCTAGGAGAGATAGAGACTAGAATTCTAAGTTATGAGGGAATAGAAGAAACAACAGTAATAGCAAGAGAAGAAAAAAGTGGGAACAGCTATTTATGTGCTTATATAAGTGGAATTAGGGAATTTACAATTAGTGAATTAAGAGAGTATTTATCAAAAGAACTTCCAGAATACATGATACCAGCATACTTCATACAGCTAGATAAGCTACCATTAACAGCAAATGGAAAGGTAGACAGAAAAGCACTACCAGAGCCTGATGGAAGCATAGCTACTGGAGCAGAATATGTTGCACCAAGCAATGAAATAGAAGATAAGTTGGTAAGCATATGGAAAGAAGTATTAGGCATAGAAAAAATAGGAATAAACGACAACTTCTTTGAGCTAGGTGGACACTCTCTAAAGGCAATGAATGTGACTAGCAAAATTAAAAAAGCAATAGGCATAGATATACCTTTAAAAGAATTATTTACTACTCCAACAATAAAACAACTTTCTGAATATATAAGTAATAATGAAATTGGAGATCAAAAAGCTACACCGGATGATATAGTGCTTATTAAGAAGGGCAGCAAAAAGCTAAAAATGTTTTCGTTGTTCACGATGGAAGTGGGGATATAAGCGGCTATATGGAGCTTTGCAATAGCATAAATAATGATTGTAATTATTGGGGTATAAGAGCTAAGAAGCCTACTGGATATTATCCAACTAATATAACAATAGAGGAAATGGCAAGTAGATATATAGAAAAAATATATAATATACAACCAGAAGGAAGCTATAACCTGGTGGGCTGGAGTCTTGGCGGAGTTATAGTCTTTGAAATTGCAAGGTTAATGGAAGAGACTGGTAAGAAGCTTGAAAAGCTAATAATGATTGATGTGCCAGCTCCAAAAACAAATATTGTAAATAGAATTATAAAAAACACAAACAAATTTAGTCTTGAAGCAGAAAAGAAGGTTGCTAAGCTGTTTATTGCCGATGATCAAATAGAAGCTAAAATCAAGTTAGCTACCTCTGTGGAAGAATTGTGGCAGCAAATAATTGATTACTATGAGCAAAACAATTTAGATATAGAGAATATTAAACAATCAGAAATAAGGAATCTTGCAATCTTTATACCTGAATATGAAAGCATAGGAATTAGAGAACTGGTGTATAATTTGAACTATATTAGAGCCTTGAACATGTCATCAGATGGATATATGCCAAAGAACAAAATTAATACACAGATGTATATGTTTGAAGCAAATGAAAATAACATGAACGATAAAAAGACTTGGGATAGATTCTTAGCACATAAAATGATTTCTGAAAGAATGCCAGGCAATCACTTTACCATGATTCAGGGACAAAATGCATTAAAGCTAGCAGCAAAGGTTACGGAATTGTTGGGAAGCTAGCAGAAATTTAAGCTTTAGGGAAAGGCATTATGAGATAATGTCTTTCCTTAAACTACATAATAGAAATTAGTGAAAATTTTTAAAAGATAAAACAAAAAGAGGAGGAAGGTAAGTATGGAGATTAAAGAAAAGAAATTTTACAATTTAACTCATGCGCAAAAAAGAATTTGGTACATAGAAAAGATTAACTCGGATTCTCAGATTCATAATCTCGGAGGTTGTCTTAGAATTCAACAAAGTATATGTGTGGACAAGTTAGACGAGACGATTAACATTTTAGAAGAAAAAAATGATGCTTTAAGAATTAGATTAGTAGAAAAAGAGGGACAACCGGTTCAATATATACAAGAATATGAAAAGCATAAAATTGATTTATTTGATTTTAGCAGCTGTGAAATGCCAGAAATAGAATGTCTTAAATGGGCACATGATCTATTTGAGCAAAAACTTACATTAGAAGATAGCCCATTGGCTTATTATGCAATATACAAAGTTGATGATAATAATTTTGGAATATTTCTAAAAATTCACCATATTGTCGCTGATGGCTGGTCAGTTGGAATAATGCAAAAACAGGTATGTGAGATATACAACAAATTAATGAATGACGAAAATATCGAGTTTGAAGAAGCTTGTTCATATGTGGATATTATTGAAAAAGAAAATGTTTATTTAGAATCAGATAAGTTTACAAAAAACAAAAACTTTTGGGTTGAAAAGTTTAAAGATATACAGGATGAGCATTTATATAATGGCTCTATAAATATACAAGGCAATAGAAAGACTTATACCTTAGATAATGATTTTTCTGATGAAATTTGGAGTTTTCTAAAAGATAACCAATGTTCATTAAACACATTTTTCACTGCAATTTTGTTGATATATATAAATAAAACTATATATCAGAGGGATATAGTTATTGGGACGCCAGTATTTAACAGAACAGGGAATAAGGAAAAGAACACAATTGGAATGTTCACCAGTACGATGGCTGTAAAATATAACTTGGATACCGAATTATCTATAATAGAATTGGTTACCTCAATAAATAGAGAAATTAAAATGTGCTTTATTAATCAACGATATCCTTATGATCTATTAATTGGAGACTTAGAATTAAACAAAAAAGGCTATGATAGCTTATTTAAAATGTGTGTAAATTATTATAACTCAAAATTATTTGAAGTTGATGGTATGGGTTTAGAGCTTGATGAATTTTACAATGGTAATCAAAGCTACTCCATGCAATTAATTATTCAGGAATGGGATAAAGGTAGAATAACATTAAACTTTGACTATAAGACAGATGAATACACAGAACAAGATATAGCTATAATGTACAATTGTATGAATAATATTATTAAACAGATTTTCCAGAATACAAGCTGTAATATAAAAGATATAAAATTGCTTAGTGAGGACGAAATCAACTATAAGATACATACCTTAAATTCTACTTATAGCGATTATCCAACAGATAAAACAATATATGAATTGTTTGAAGAACAGGTAAAAAATACTCCTGATAATATTGCAGTAGTATTTGAAGCTTTGCAATTAACCTACAGAGAATTAAACGAAAAAGCAAATCAAATGGCAAACTATCTACGAGAACAAGGTGTAAAGAGACAAACAATGGTAGGAATTCTGCAAACTCATTCGCTAGAGCTAGTTATAAGCATTTTGGCAGTATTAAAGGCTGGAGGGGCTTACCTGCCTATTGATCCGGCATATCCTTCTGAGAGAATTAATTATCTTATGGAGGACTCAAAATGCTTAATGCTATTGACCAACCTTGAAATAGATAGTGCTGTTAACTTTGATAAGAAAATATTGAATGTGAAAAATATAGAGGTAGACTCATATAGCAAGGAAAACCTAACAAAAGTGAATGAGCCAAAGGATTTGGTTTATGTCATATATACATCAGGCTCCACAGGAAAGCCCAAAGGGGTAATGCTGGAACACAGAGGCTTAGTAAATTATGCATGTTGGGCAAAAAAAATGTATCTAAAGGGCAAAACTGAAGTAATTGCACTTTATTCTTCCATAGCCTTTGATTTAACAGTTACCTCGATATTCATGCCTTTAATTTCAGGCAGTAAAATAATAATCTATGATAATGATGAAAACGAATTTGTTTTATATAAGATTTTAAGAGAAAATAGGGCAACCGTTGTGAAGCTTACCCCTGCACATTTGACCTTGCTTAAGGACTTAGATAATAAAGGCTCAAATATAAAAAGGTTTATAGTAGGTGGCGAAGACTTAAAGGTTAGCTTGGCAAAGGAAACCTATGATAGTTTTGATGGAGATATAGAAATACTTAATGAGTATGGACCTACTGAAACTGTAGTTGGATGCATGATATACAAATATGATGTATTAGAGGACAAAGCTATATCAGTACCAATAGGCTATCCAGCAGAAAATGTTCAGATATATATATTAGATAATGAGTTTAATGCAGTACCTACTGGAATTACCGGGGAGCTTTATATATCAGGAGACGGAGTAGCCAGAGGATACTTGAATAATGAGAAACTTACCAATGAAAGATTTATAGACAATCCATTTATAAAAGGTAAGAAGATGTATAAAACAGGCGATACAGCACGATACCTTGAAAATGGGGTTATTGAGTATATTGGTAGAAGTGATAATCAAGTCAAAATAAGAGGTCATCGAATCGAAATTGGCGAAATAGAAAAATATTTATTAGAGAATGAGAATGTCAAGGATGCTATTGTAGTATATAAGAAAATTCCTTCTGGAGTTGACTTACTAAATGCCTACATAGTAAGGAATGGAGAAATCATAGAATCAGAAATAAAAAAATGGCTTATAAGATTTTTGCCTAAATATATGATGCCATCTAATTTTATATTTATGGACATTCTACCTTTGACAGTAAATGGGAAAATAGATTATAACATGCTGCCTGAGATTGATAATACAGAGAATGAAAAGATCTTTATGAAGTATGAAAATGAAATTGAAAAAGAAATTGTAGAAGTAATGGAAGAAATTTTACGTATTGAAAATATAAGTATGAATGACAATTACCACCAAATTGGAGGAGATTCAATAAAGGCGATTCAGATTTCTTCAAAGCTTAAAAACAGTGGATTAGAGTTAAAGGTAAAGGATATATTGACCTATGATACTATTGGTGAGATAGCAGCGTGTGCTGAAATTGCTCAAAAGAATATAGCTGTTGATCAGAATGAATGTGTAGGTGAGATTTTCAGAACACCAATTATAGAATGGTTTTTTAAACAAGACTATAAAAATGAAAGCTACTACAATCAATATATCTTATTAGAAACAAAATTATCTCTGGATATAAATAAGGTTAAAATTGCTGCAAATAAATTAATAGAACATCATGATATATTGAGAGTTAACTATAACAGAGCTACTGATAAGCTGTATTATAACAACAAGTACTTAGTAAGCAATGAGGTTGTACAGTATATTGATTTATCGGATTATTCATATGATGAGCAAGAAAAGAAAATAAAAGAGTTAAGAAGTGAAATTAATGGAGCTTTTGATATAGAAAACAAAATTTTATTTAAGCTTTATATTTTTGATTTAGGTAATAAAGGACAAGTTCTATTATTCTCAGCCCACCATTTAGTAGTTGATGGGGTGTCGTGGAGAATAATTATTGATGATTTCTTCGCTATATTAAAGCAGCTAGGTAATAATGAGGATATAAGCCTACCATTAAAAACATATTCTTTTAAAACATGGACTGAACAGTTACAAGAGTATAGCAAAAACAATTTTGATAATGAAAAAGAATATTGGGAAGGACTTGAAGACAAGTATACCGCATACCCAGTAGATTTCTGTGAAGAACAGGATACTGTAAAAAGCGCTGCTATCCTGCATAGCTATATAGAGGATTTTGACTTAGAAGCTTTTATAAAAAAGGCAAATGAAATTTATAATATTGAATTAAATGAAGTGTTAACTATAGCACTAATACTTACTATTAATAAGCTTAAAAATTATCGCGATGTAGTAATAGAGCTTGAAAGGCATGGAAGAGAAGCTATCAACGATTACACGGATATATCTAGGACTGTTGGATGGTTTACAAGCATGTATCCTGCTTACTTTAGCGTACCTGACAATGACTTGGACAGTAACATCAAATTATTAAAGGAACAGCTAAAGAACATACCTGGCAAGGGCTTTAATTATAGTATTCTAAAATATCAAAAATATGAGCTAAAAGAAAACAACAATAAATATATACGATTAAACTATTTAGGAGATTTTGATAACATCATAAATAGTGAATCACTAAGCTTATCTAATATTGAATTTGGATTGGATAGTGATGCAGAGAATAGTCTAACAGCTCTTATGGATATTACAGCTATGATTGTAAATAAAAAACTGAAATTAACTATTACATATAGTAAAAACCGATTTAAAAGAGAAACAATTGAGAGCTTTATGAATAGTTATAAAGAAATATTGAAGCAAATATATGAATTCTGTTTTGATAAGGATATTAAGGAGTTTACTCCATCAGATTTTGATGCAGTGAATATTTCACAGGATGACTTAGATTCACTGTTTGAGTAAAAATATTTGTTCTTAAATTTTAAAAGAATAATTGAGATTATTGCAGCACAAGTATAAAGCATTAAATAACTTGCTATGTCCATTGTATGATAAATACAATGGACAGGTAGGTGTAGGAGGATATTTATAAGATTCTTAAGTGCTCTGGTGAAAAAATTAGCCCAAATAAGATACCATAAATATGAATAATTAAGTGAAAGGGTGAATTACATGTTTGACAAAAGTAATTTTAAAGACATATACAGTCTATCTCCAATGCAGCAGGGTATGCTATTTCACTCTATTATGGATAGTGCTTCTGGTGCATATTTTGAACATAGCAGACTGGAAATAATTGGGGAAATAGATATAAAGCTGTTTGAAAGAAGCTTTAATTTTATAATAGAGAAATATGATATCCTAAGAACGGTATTTCTATATGAAAAAGTAAGTCAACCTGTGCAAATTGTACTTAGGAAGAGAATGGGAAATATTCTCTACAATGATATATCTGCTCTCAAGGAGGAAGAAAGAAATGGTTTTATAGAAGACTTTATAAAGAAGGATAAAATGCAGGGCTTTAAGCTTTCGATAGATCTTCCAATGAGAATAGCAGTGATAAAAACAGGCGAAAAAGAATATGAGATTATCTGGAGCTATCACCACATAATAATGGATGGCTGGTGTCTAGGTATAATAATGAGTGAGTTTTTCAAAGCATATAGCCTGCTTGGAAAGGGCAAGGAAATAAGCGTTGTCAATAATTATCCATATAGCGACTATATAAAATGGCTAAAGAAGCAGAACAAGGAAAAAGCATTAGCCTATTGGAAAAACTATCTTGAAGACTATGAACAGCAAGCATCCATACCAAGACTGCATAAAAAATCAAATGACAACACATATTTACAATCTGACATTCAATTTGAGCTAGATGAAGCTATAACAGAAAAACTTACAAAACTGGCAAGAGAGAATCAGATTTCACTAAACATAATTATCCAGACAATATGGGGAATACTTCTCCAAAGATACAATAATACAAATGATGTAGTGTTTGGGGCTGTAGTATCAGGCAGACCCCCTGAAGTAGTTGGCATTGAAAGTATGGTAGGTTTGTTTATAAACACCATACCTGTCAGAATACAAAAAGATGAGATAAGCTTTATTGAGCTTTCAAAGGAAATACAAGAAAATGCTTCAAAATCAATGGCATATGATTATATGCCATTAGCAGACGTGCAAGCAAGCAGTATGCTGAAAAATAGTTTGTTTGACCATATCATGATATTTGAGAACTATCCTGTGGACAAGCAGTTAAGCAATATGGAAAGCGGTCAGGAACTAGGCTTTTCTATACAAGATTATGAAATGTTTGAACACACAAATTATGATTTTAACATGGCTATTATACCAGGAGATACTATTATATTTAAATTAACACATAATGAAAATGTTTATAGTAAAGAGCTAGTAGAGCAAATAGGCAAGCATTTTAAGATAGTAATTGACCAAATTTTAGAGAAACCAGATATAAATGCAGCAAAAATTAGCATAGTTGATGATGAAGAAAAGCATCAATTGCTTGTAGAATTTAACAATACAAAAGTAGAATATACAAAGGACAAAACACTCTATCAGCTATTTGAAGAACAAGCAGCAAAAACCCCAGACAATATAGCTGCAATGTACGAAGAAGAATCCATAACCTACAAGGAATTGGATTCAAAATCAAACCAATTAGCAAGCATACTAAGGGAAAAGGGAGTAAAGGCAGACAGCATAGTAGCTATTTCTCTTTATCGTTCCTTAGAAATGACAATAGGAATAATGGCAATACAAAAGGCAGGAGGAGCATATCTGCCAATAGGCCCTGAATATCCAGAGGATAGAATAAGGTATATGCTAGAGGACAGTAATGCAAATATACTATTAACACAAAGCCATTTAAAAGGCAATTATAAATTTGAGAATATAGATGTAATAGCAATAGATGATAAAGAGCTGTACAAGGGAGATATCAGCAGCTTACAGCCAATAAGCGGACCAAACAATCTAGCTTATGTAATATACACTTCCGGAAGTACAGGAAAACCAAAAGGTGTAATGATAGAGCATCACTCTGTAATAAACAGAACAAAGTGGATGCAAAAGAGATATCCAATAGGAGAGAATGATGTAATACTACAAAGAACTCCATATACCTTTGATGTATCAGTAGGGGAGCTATTCTGGTGGTCAATGACAGGAGCTAAGGTATGCTTCTTAACACCAGGAGGAGACAAAGACCCAGAGGAAATAGTAAAGGCAATAGAAAAGTACAAAGTAACAACAATGAACTTTGTACCATCAATGATGAATATATTCCTAGAACACATAGAAGGCAGAGATGATATAGATAGATTATCTAGCTTGAGACAAGTATTTTCAATTGGAGAAGCCTTGACAGTACCACAGGTAGAAAGATTCAACAGAATACTAAACAGCAAAATAGGAACAAAGCTAATAAATATATATGGACCAACTGAGACAACAGTAGAAGTATCCTACTTCGATTGTTCCACAGGGGAGAAGTTTGACATAATACCAATAGGAAAGCCAATAGACAACATAAGTCTATTGGTACTAGACAAGTACAATAACCTACTGCCTGTAGGAGTACCAGGAGAGCTATGCATATCAGGGGTAGGAGTAGGAAGAGGCTATCAAAACAGACCAGAGCTGACAGCAGAGAAGTTCTTGCAAAATCCACATATCCCTGGAGAACGTATGTATAGATCAGGCGACTTAGCAAGATGGCTGCCTAACGGAAACGTAGAGTATCTAGGAAGAATGGATAATCAAGTAAAAATAAGAGGCAATAGAATAGAGCTAGGAGAAATAGAGAATGAACTGCTAAAGCACAAAGAGATAAAGGAAGCAATAGTAATAGATAAGACAGACAAAAGTGGAAACAAGTATCTATGTGGATATATAGTAGTAGAACGAGAGCTGACAGTAGCAGAGCTAAAGGAACATCTGCTAAATAATTTACCAGACTATATGGTGCCAGCATACTTTATAAGCTTAGACAAGCTACCATTATCAGCAAATGGAAAGGCAGATAGAAAAGCATTGCCTGAGCCAGATGGCAATATAAATACAGGAGTAGAATATATTGCACCAAGCAATGAAATAGAAGAAAAGCTAGCAAACATATGGAGTGAAGTATTAGGAATAGAAAAGATAGGAATAAATGATAACTTCTTTGAGCTAGGTGGACATTCACTAAAGGCAATAAATGTAATAGCAAAAATTAATAAGGAATTAAATGTGTCAGTACCTTTAACTGAGATGTTTAAAACACCTAAAATAAAGGGATTAACTGAATATATTAAAAATACAAAACAAAGCATATACAGCTCGGTAGAGCCAGTCGAGGAAAAAGAATATTATGAGTTATCCTCAGCTCAAAAGAGAATGTATACACTACAGCAGCTAGAAGAAAACAGTACAAGCTACAACATGTCAATTATTATGAAACTAGAAGGAGAGCTTGACAAGACTAAACTGGAAGAAAACTTTAATAAGCTAATAAAAAGACATGAAGCACTAAGAACCTACTTTGAAGTAATAGAGACAGAGCCTGTACAGTTAGTACAGAAGGAAGTAAGCATAGAAATAGAGTACATGGAAGAAAATGAAGAAAAGGCTGGAAAAATAGCAGCAGGATTTGTAAAAGCCTTTGACTTAAGCAAAGTGCCATTACTCAGAGTGGCACTAACTAAAATCAATGACAAAGAACATATACTAATGATAGACATGCACCATATAATCTCTGATGGTGTATCTATGGGAATATTAACAAATGAATTTATAGAGCTATATGATGGCAAAGAGCTACCAAAATTAAGAATACAATACAAAGACTTTGCAGCATGGCAAAATGAGCTATTTAAATCAGAAGAAATCAAAAAACAGGAAGAATATTGGTTAAAGGCATTTGAAGGAGAAGTGCCTGTACTTAACCTGCCAACAGACTATCAAAGACCAAGCCTACAAAGCTTTGAAGGAGATAACGTTAACCTTGAGCTAAGTGAGGAGCTAACAAATAAACTAAAGCAAATAGCAAAGGAAACAGGAAGTACCATGTACATGGTATTGCTATCAGCCTGCAATATATTATTGTCAAAATACAGCGGACAAGAGGATATAGTAATTGGAAGTCCAATAGCGGGCAGACCTCATGCAGACTTACAGAACATAATGGGTATGTTTGTAAATACCCTGGCTATGAGAAACTATCCTGAGAGCAACAAGACCTTCAAGGAATTCCTAAATGAAGTAAAAGCAAGCTCGTTACAAGCTTTTGAAAATCAAGACTATCAATTTGAAGAGCTAATAGACAAGCTAAATATAACAAGAGACCTAAGCAGGAATCCACTGTTTGATGTAATGTTCTCAATGCAGAACATGAACACAGGAGAGCTTCAAATGGAAGGGCTTAAATTCGAACCCTATGAAATTAATAATAACATAGCAAAATTTGATATTACTATTACAGCTATAGAATTAGATAAAACTATAGGAATAGACCTAAACTACTGTACAAAGCTGTTCAGTAAACAAATAATACAAAACATGAGCAAGCACCTAATAAATATATTAAACAGCATAACAAGTAATACAAACCTAAGATTATCAGAGGTTGAAATGCTATCAGAAGAAGAAAAACATCAGCTGCTTGTAGAGTTTAATAATACAAAAACAGAATATCCAAAGGACAAAACAATACAACAGCTATTTGAAGAACAAGAGACAAAAACACCAGACAACATAGCAGTAGTCCTCGATAATAAGCACTTGACTTACAGACAATTAAATGAAAAAGCAAATCAACTTGCAAGAACCTTAAGAATCAAGGGAGTCAAAGCTGACAGCATAGTAGCGATGATGGTAGACAGATCCTTAGAAATGATAATAGGAATAATGGCAGTGCTAAAAGCAGGAGGAGCATACTTGCCAATAGACCATAAATATCCGCAGGATAGAATAGAATATATGATAGAGGACAGCGGAGCAAGCATATTACTTACACAAGCACATATAGAAAACAAAGCAAGTATCAACTGCACAGTTATAAACATAGACAATGAAGAGCTATACACAGGAGATAGCACAAACCTAGAACACATTAATAAATCAGACAATTTAGCATATGTAATATATACATCAGGAAGCACAGGCAAACCAAAAGGCAACCTGACAATGCACTACAACATAACAAGAGTAGTAAAAAATACAAACTATATAGAAATAAATGCAGAAGACAATATACTTCAACTATCAAACTATGCCTTTGATGGATCAACCTTTGACATTTATGGAGCGTTACTAAATGGAGCAAAGCTACTCCTGGTTGATAGACAAACAGTAATAGATATAAACAAGCTATCAAAGCTGATAGAAGAAGAAAATATCACAATATTCTTTGTAACCACAGCACTATTTAACGCATTAGTAGATATAAACATAGAATGCTTAAAAAATGTGAGAAAGGTATTGTTTGGAGGAGAAAGAGTATCCCTGCAACATGCGAAAAAAGCACTAGAGTATATGGGCAAGGATAGAATAATACACGTATATGGGCCAACGGAAAGTACTGTATATGCAACCTACTATTTCATAAATGTAATATATGAAAAGCTAGGTACAGTACCAATAGGAAGCCCAATATCAAACACAGAAATATATATATTGAATAGAAACGATAAATTACAACCAATAGGGATATCAGGGGAGCTATGTATAAGTGGAGATGGATTAGCAAAAGGTTATCTAAATAGAGAAGAACTGACAAAGGAAAAGTTTGTACAGAGTACATATAAGGATAAGGAATTAATATACAGAACAGGAGACCTTGCAAGATGGTTGCCTGATGGAAGCATAGAATTTATAGGACGTATAGACCATCAAGTAAAAATAAGGGGCTTTAGAATAGAACTAGGAGAAATAGAAAACGAACTATTAAAGCACAATAAAATAAGAGAAGCAATAGTAATAGCCAAAGAAGATAATAGTGGCAATAAGTATCTATGTGGATATGTAGCAGGAGAAGTAGAACTAAGCAACAAAGAATTGAGAGAACATTTATCAAAAAATCTTCCAGAATACATGATACCAGCATACTTTATAAATCTTGATAAGCTACCATTAACAGCAAACGGAAAGGTAGACAGGAAAGCACTGCCAGAGCCTGATGGAAGCATAAGCACAGGAGCAGAATATGTTGCACCAAGCAGTGAAATAGAAGAAAAGTTGGTAAACATATGGAGTGAAGTATTAGGAATAGAAAAAATAGGAATAAATGATAACTTCTTTGAGCTAGGTGGACACTCTTTAAAGGCAATAAATATATCAGCAAAAATTAGCAAGGAACTAAATGTGTCAGTACCTTTAAGAGAGATGTTTAAAACACCTACAATAAAGGGCATAGCAAATTATGTAGAAGGCACAAAGCAAAGCATATACAGCAAAATAGAATCAGCATATGAGTGCGAATATTACCCATTATCCTCAGCCCAAAAGAGAATATATACACTACAGCAATTTGAAGAAAACAGTACAAGCTATAACATGCCAATAGTGATGACACTAGAAGGAGAGCTTGACAAGAGCAAGCTAGAAGAATCCTTTAATAAGTTAATACAAAGACACGAAGCTCTAAGAACCTCCTTTGATGTAATAGATGGAGAACCAGTACAAATAGTACATAAGGAAGTAAGCTTTGCAATAGAGTACACAGAAGCAAGCAAAGAGAAGGCTGGAGAAATAACAGAAGTATTTGTAAAAGCCTTTGACTTAAGCAAAGCACCACTAATCAGAGTGGTACTTGTTAAAATCAATAACAAAGAACATATACTTATGATAGACAAACATCATATAATATCAGATGGTGTATCTATGGGAATCTTGACTAAGGAATTTATAGAGTTATATGATGGCAAAGAGCTACCAAAATTAAGAATACAATACAAAGACTTTGCAGTATGGCAAAATGAACTGTTTAAATCAGGAGAAATCAAGAAACAAGAAGAATATTGGCTAAGGGCATTTGAGGGCGAAGTGCCTGTGCTTAACATGCCAGTAGACCATCAAAGACCAAGCATACAAAGCTTTGAGGGAGACAGCATAGGCTTTGAGTTAAACGAAGAGCTGACAGATAAGCTAAAGCAAATTGCAAGGAAAACAGGAAGTACTATGTACATGGTACTGTTATCAGCCTGCAATGTATTACTGTCAAAATATAGCGGTCAAGAAGACATAGTAATAGGAAGCCCAATAGCGGGCAGACGTCATGCAGACTTACAGAACATAATGGGTATGTTTGTAAACACCCTGGCTATGAGAAACTATCCTGAGAGCAACAAGACCTTCAAAGAATTCTTGGTAGAAGTAAAAGCAAACTCACTGCAAGCCTTTGAAAACCAAGATTACCAATTTGAAGAGTTGATAGATAAGCTAAGCATAACAAGAGACTTAAGCAGAAATCCACTGTTTGATGTTATGTTCACAATGCAGAACATGGATGCAGGGGAGTTGCAAATAGAAGGACTTAGATTTAAACCATATGAATTTAGTAATAATATAGCTAAATTTGATATGACTATTACAGCTACAGAATTAGACAAAACTATAGGAATAGACCTAAACTATTGTACAAAGCTGTTTAACAAACAAACAATAGAAAACATGAGCAAACACTTAACAAATATACTAGACAGCATAGCAAACAATATAAACCTAAGACTATCAGAGCTTGAAATGCTATCAGAGCAAGAAAAGCATCAACTGCTTGTAGAGTTTAACGATACAAAAGCAGAATATCCAAAGGATAAAACGATATATCAGCTATTTGAACAACAAGCAGCAGAAACCCCTGATGATATAGCTGTAACGTATGGAGAAGAAGCAATAACTTACAAGGAATTAGATACAAGCTCAAACCAATTAGCAAGAACCCTAAGGGAAAAGGGTGCAAAACCAAATAGTATTGTGGCGATAATAGTAGATCGATCCTTTGAAATGATAATAGGAATAATGGGAATTCTAAAGGCTGGAGCAGCATATCTGCCAATAGACCCAGAATATCCAGAGGATAGGATAAGCTACATTCTTGAAGATAGCAAGACAGAACTACTATTGACACAGAGTAAATATATAGACAAAGTGGAGTTTGCTGGTGAAATATTAAACCTAGAAAGCAAGCAAATCTATGCAAATGAAGGAACTAAATTAGATAATGTAAATTCACCAAAGGATTTAGCATACATATTATATACCTCTGGATCAACAGGAAATCCAAAGGGAGTAATGATAGAGCATGAAAGTGCAGTAAATACATTAACTGAAACGGAAAGGAACTTTCCAGTAGCAAAGGAAGATGTATATTTACTAAAGACAACCTATACCTTTGATGTATCTGTTATGGAGATATTTGGCTGGTTTATAGGAAATGGAAAGCTGGCTATATTAAAACCTGGTGATGAAAAGGACATAAGTGAAATATTAAATGCTATAGAAAAATACAAAGTAACGCATATAAATTTTGTACCATCAATGTTGAATTTGTTTTGGAAAGACTAGATGATGAAAATGTTAACAAAACCAACAGCTTGAAATATGTAGTTGCAGGTGGAGAAGCATTAACGAAAGAAACAGTAAACAGATTACAAAAGCTAATAAAAAATGCTAGTCTGGAAAACATATATGGTTCCACAGAAGCAACAATCTATGTTACAAGATATTCACTAAAGCATTCAGATAAGGACACAAAAAATATACCAATAGGAAAGCCAACAAGTAACATAAATGCATACATAATAGATAAAAATAAAAAGCTCCAGCCTGTAGGAATTCAAGGAGAACTATGCTTCTCAGGAATTGGACTAGGAAGAGGATACCTAAATAGATCAGAGCTGACAGCAGAAAAATATATAGAAAACCCATTTGTCCCTGGAGAAAGAATGTATAAGACAGGAGACTTAGCAAGGTGGCTACCTGATGGAAACATAGAATTCTTAGGAAGAATAGACTTCCAAGTAAAGATAAGAGGCTTTAGAATAGAGCTGGGAGAAATAGAAAGCCAGTTATTAAAATATGAGGGTATTAGTGAAGCAATAGTAATAGCAAAAGAAGATAAAAACAGAAATAGCAGCTTATGTAGCTATATATGTGGAGAACGAGAGTATAGAATAAGTGAGATAAGAGAACATTTAGCCAAGGAATTACCAGAATACATGATACCATCATACATAATACAGCTAGATAAGCTACCACTATCAGCAAATGGAAAGGTAGACAGAAAAGCCTTGCCAGAGCTTGATAGCAGTATAACTACAGGAGCAGAATATGTTGCACCAAGTAATGGAATAGAAGAGAAATTAGCTGCAATATGGAAAGAAGTATTAGGCATAGAAAAAATAGGAATAAACGATAATTTCTTTGAGCTAGGAGGACACTCATTAAAAGCAATAAATATATCATCAAAAATTAGCAAGGAATTAAATGTATCAGTACCTTTAAGAGAAATGTTTAAAACACCTACAATAAAAGGCTTAGCAAACTATGTAGAAGGCACAAAGCAAAGCATATATAGCAGAATAGAGCCAGTGGAAGAGAAAGAGTATTACCCACTATCCTCAGCTCAAAAGAGAATATATACACTACAGCAGTTTGAAGAAAACAGCATAAGCTATAACATGCCAACTATCATAACTATTGAAGGAAGCTTAGAAAAAGAGAAGCTGGAAGAAACCTTTAAAAAGCTGATAAAAAGACATGAAGCATTTAGAACCTCCTTTGAACTAGTAGAAGGTGAACCAGCACAGATAGTATATAAGGAAGTTAGCTTTGAAATAGAGTACACAGAAGTAGACAAAGAAAAGGCAAGCGAAATAGCATTAGGATTTGTAAAAGCCTTTGATTTAAGCAAAGCACCACTAATCAGGGTGAAACTAGCTAAAATCAATGATAAAGAACATATACTTATGATAGACAATCATCATATAATATCTGACGGTATATCTATGGGAATCTTGACTAAGGAATTTATAGAGTTATATGATGGCAAAGAGCTACCAAAATTAAGAATACAATACAAAGACTTTGCAGTATGGCAAAATAAAATGTTTAAGTCTGGAGAAATTAAAAAGCAAGAAGAATATTGGCTAAAGGCATTTGAGGGTGAAGTGCCTGTGCTTAACATGCCTACAAACCACCCAAGACCGAGTATGCAAAGCTTTGAAGGGGATAGCATAAGCATTGAGCTAGATTACGAGCTAACAAATAAACTAAAGCAAATAGCAAAAGAAACAGGAAGCACCATGTACATGGTACTGTTATCAGCCTGCAATGTATTACTATCAAAATATAGCGGACAAGAAGATATAGTAATAGGAAGTCCAATATCAGGAAGACCTCATGCTGATTTAGAGAACATAATGGGTATGTTTGTAAATACACTTGCTATTAGAAATTATCCAGAGAGCCAAAAGACCTTCAAGGAATTCTTGACAGATGTGAAAGCAAGTTCATTATCTGCTTTTGAAAATCAGGATTATCAATTTGAAGAGTTAATAGACAAGTTAAATATAACAAGAGATTTAAGCAGGAATCCGCTATTTGACATAATGTTCACTATGCAGAATATGAATGCAGGTGAAATGCAAATAGAAGGACTTAAATTCAAGCCCTATGAAATTGACAATAAAATAGCTAAGTTTGATATGACTATTTCAGCCACAGAACTAAATAAAACAATAATGTTATCCTTAAACTATTGTGTAAAGCTGTTCAACAAACAAACAATAGAAATCATGAGCAAACACTTAATAAATATACTAAACAGCATAGCAAGCAATACAAACCTAAGGCTATCAGAAGTTGAAATGCTATCAGAGGAAGAAAAGCATCAACTACTTGTGGATTTTAACAATACAAAAGCAGAATATCCTAGAGAAAAAACAATACAACAGCTTTTTGAAGAACAAGTAGCAAAGACACCTGATAACATAGCAGTAGTATATAAGAAAGATAAGCTAACCTACAAAGAACTAAATGAAAAGGCAAATAGAATAGCAAGGATACTAAGAAACAAGGGAATAAAGCAAAATGAAATAATAGGAATAATGATAGAAGTCGGAGCAGAAATGCTAATAGGAATACTAGGCATACTAAAAGCAGGAGCAGCGTACCTGCCAATAGATCCTAAATATCCTACAGACAGAATAGATTATATGCTAAAGGATAGCAAAACATCAGTATTACTAACCGACTTCCAGCCAATTGATATGATTGGCGAGAATACAAAACTAATACTGCTAAAAGATGAAGAGCTATATAAGGGTGAAAATACAAACTTAGAAATAATAAATACACCAAAGGACATAGCCTATGTGATATACACCTCAGGAAGTACAGGAAAGCCAAAGGGAGTAATGATAGAACATAACTCCTTGATAAACCTGAGCAAATGGCACATTGAATATTATGGAGTAACAGAAGAAGACAACAGTACAAAATATGCAGGCTTTGGTTTTGACGCATCAGTATGGGAGATATTCCCTTACATAATAACAGGAGCAGCATTACACATAATAGATGAAGAAATAAAGCTTGATATAGAAAAACTAAATGAATACTACAATGAAAACAAAATAACAATAAGCTTCTTACCGACACAAATCTGTGAACAATTTATGAAGCAGGAAAACGAATCTCTAAGATACCTGTTAGCAGGAGGAGACAAGCTAAGATACTATGAAGGAAAGAAATACAAAGTAGTAAATAACTACGGACCAACAGAGAACACAGTAGTAACAACAAGCTTTGTAGTTGATAAGGAATATGACAATATACCAATAGGAAAACCAATAGCAAACACACAAATATATATAATAAACAAAGAAAATAAGCTTCAGCCAATAGGCATACCAGGAGAACTATGTATAGCAGGAGAAGGAATCGCAAGAGGGTACCTAAACAGAGATGAATTAACAGCAGATAAATTCATAGAAAACCCATTTGCAAAAGGTCAAAAGTTGTACAAAACAGGAGACTTGGCAAGGTGGCTACCTGATGGAAATGTAGAATTCTTAGGCAGAATAGATAATCAAGTAAAGATAAGAGGCTATAGAATAGAGCTAGGAGAAATAGAGACTAGAATTTTAAGCTATGAAGGAATGGAAGATGCAATAGTAATAGCGAGAGAAGAAGAAAGTGGGAACAGCTATTTATGTGCATATATAAGTGGTATTAGAGAGTTTGCTATTACTGAACTAAGAGAACATCTATCAAAGGAACTGCCAGAATATATGATACCAACATACTTTATACAGCTTGATAAGCTACCATTAACAGCAAATGGAAAGGTAGACAGAAAAGCACTACCAGAGCCTGATGGAAGCATAAGCACAGGAACAGAATATGTTGCACCAAGCAATGAAATAGAAGAAAAGTTAGCAGGCATATGGCAAGAAGTATTGGGATTGGAAAAGGTAGGAATAAATGATAACTTCTTTGAACTGGGAGGACACTCCTTAAAGGCAATAAATATAGCAGCAAAGATTCATAAGGAATTAAATGTGTCAGTACCTTTAAAAGAGATGTTTAAAACACCTACAATAAAGGGCTTAGCTACCTATGTAGAAAGCACAAAGCAAAGCATATACAGCAGAATTGAGCCAGTAGAGGAGCGAGAGTATTATCCATTATCCTCAGCTCAAAAGAGAATATATACACTACAGCAATTTGAAGAAAACAACATAAGCTATAATATACCAATGGTTATGACATTAGAAGGAGAGCTTGACAAAACTAAGCTAGAAGAAGCCTTTAATAAGCTAATACAAAGACACGAAGCTTTAAGAACCTCCTTTGAAGTAATAGAAGGAGAGCCAGTACAAGTAGTTCATAAGGAAATAAGTTTTGAAATAGAGTGCACAGAAGCAGACAAAGAAAAGGCTGGAGAAATAGCAACAGTATTTGTAAAAGCCTTTGACTTAAGCAAAGCACCACTAATCAGAGTGGTACTTGTTAAAATCAATGACAAAGAACATATACTTATGATAGACAAACATCATATAATATCAGATGGTGTATCTATGGGAATCTTGACAAAGGAATTTATAGAGCTATATGATGGCAAAGAACTGGCTGAACTAAGAATCCAATACAAAGACTTTGCAGTATGGCAAAATGAACTGTTTAAATCAGGAGAAATCAAGAAACAAGAAGAATATTGGCTAAGGGCATTCGAGGGCGAAGTGCCTGTGCTTAACATGCCAACAGACTACCAAAGACCAAGTATACAAAGCTTTGAAGGAGACAATATCAGCTTTGAACTAAATGAAGAGTTGACAGATAAGCTAAAGCAAATTGCAAGGAAAACAGGAAGTACTATGTACATGGTACTGTTATCAGCCTGCAATGTATTACTGTCAAAATATAGCGGTCAAGAAGATATAGTAATAGGAAGCCCAATAGCGGGCAGACCTCATGCAGACTTACAGAACATAATGGGTATGTTTGTAAACACCCAGGCTATGAGAAACTATCCTGAGAGCAACAAGACCTTCAAAGAATTCTTGGTAGAAGTAAAAGCAAACTCACTGCAAGCCTTTGAAAACCAAGATTACCAATTTGAAGAGTTGATAGATAAGCTAAGCATAACAAGAGATTTAAGCAGAAATCCACTGTTTGATGTTATGTTCACAATGCAGAACATGGATGCAGGGGAGTTGCAAATAGAAGGACTTAGATTTAAACCATATGAATTTAGTAATAATATAGCTAAATTTGATATGACTATTACAGCTACAGAATTAGACAAAACTATAGGAATAGACCTAAACTACTGTACAAAGCTGTTTAACAAACAAACAATATTAAACATGAGCAAGCACTTAATAAATATATTAAGTAGCATAGCAAACAATACAAGCCTAAGACTGTCAGAGCTTGAAATGGTATCAGAGCAAGAAAAGCATCAACTGCTTGTAGAGTTTAATAATATAAAAACAGAATATCCCAAGGATAAGACAATACAACAGCTAATAGAAGAACAAGTAGAAAAGACGCCAAATAATATAGCAGTAGTATACAAGAAAGAAAAATTAACCTATAAAGAACTAAACAAAAAAGCAAATAGAATAGCAAGGATATTAAGAAATAAGGGAATAAAACAAAATGAAATAGTAGGAATAATGGTGAAAGGCTCTACCGAAATGCTTGTAGGAATAATAGGCATACTAAAAGCAGGAGCAGGGTATCTGCCAATAGATCCCAAATATCCTACAGACAGAATAGAGTATATGATAGAAAACAGCAAAATGGGAATATTGTTAACTGACTTCCAACCGAAAGATATGATTGCCGAGAATATAGAACAAATACTACTAAAGGATGAAGAGCTATATAAAGGTGAAAATACCAACCTAGAAATAATAAATACACCAAAAGATGTAGCATATGTCATATACACCTCAGGAAGTACAGGAAAGCCGAAGGGAGTAATGATAGAGCATAGCTCCTTAATTAACCTGAGCAAATGGCACATAAACTATTATGAAGTGACAGAAGAAGACAAAAGTACAAAATATGCAGGCTTTGGCTTTGATGTATCAGTATGGGAGATATTTCCTTATATAATAACAGGTTCAACAATACACATAATAGACGAAGAAATAAAGCTGGATTTAGAAAAATTAAATGAATACTACAATGAAAATGAAATAACAATAAGCTTCTTGCCAACACAAATCTGCGAACAATTTATAAAGTTGGAAACAGAAAACAAAACTCTAAGATACCTGTTAGCAGGAGGAGATAAGCTAAGGTACTTCGAAGAGAAGAACTATAAGGTAGTAAACAACTATCAGACCAACAGAAAATACAGTAGTAACAACAAGCTTTATAGTGGACAAAAAATATGAGAATATACCAATAGGAAAACCACTACCAAACACACAAATATATATAATAGACAAAGAGAAAAAGCTACAGCCGATAGGTATACCAGGAGAGCTATGTATAGCAGGAGAGAGCTTAGCAAGAGGATATCTAAACAATACCGAGCTGACAGCAGAGAAATTTATAGAAAATCCATTTGCAAAAGGACAAAGGATGTACAAAACAGGGGACTTAGCAAGATGGCTGCCTGATGGAAACATAGAATTCTTAGGAAGAATGGATAACCAAGTAAAGGTAAGAGGCTACAGAATAGAGCTGGGAGAAATAGAAAACCAGCTGCTAAGTCATAGTGATATAAAAGAAGCAATAGTAATAGCAAGAGAAGATAAAAACAATAACAAATACTTATGCGGATATATATTATCAGAAAGAAAAGAAATAATATCCGAATTAAGAGAGTATCTGGCTAAAGAACTTCCAGAATATATGATACCAGCATACTTCATACAGTTAGATAAGATGCCATTTACAGCAAATGGCAAGATAGACAGAAAAGCACTACTAGAGCCTGAATTAAGCTTAACTACAGGAACAGAATATGTTGCACCAGAAAGTGAAATAGAAGAAAAACTAGTAAACATATGGAGTGAAGTATTAGGCATAGAAAGAATAGGAATAAACGATAATTTCTTTGAGCTAGGTGGACACTCATTAAAGGCAATAAATATAGTAGCAAAAATTAGCAAGGAATTAAATGTATCAGTACCTTTAAGAGAGCTGTTTAAAACACCTACGATAAAAGGGCTAGCTAACTATGTTGAAGGCACAAAGCAAAGTATATATAGCTCGATAGAGCCAGCGGAGGAAAAAGAAGACTATTACCCACTATCCTCAGCTCAAAAGAGAATGTATACACTACAGCAGTTTGATGAAGCCAGTACAGGTTATAACATACCAGCTATCATAACTATTGAAGGAAGCTTAGAAAAAGAGAAGCTGGAAGAAATCTTTAAAAAGCTGATAAAAAGACATGAAGCTCTAAGAACCTCATTTGAAGTAATCGATGGGGAGCCAGTACAAGTAGTACATAAGGAAGTAAGTTTTGAAATAGAGTACACAGAGTCAGACAAAGAAAAGGTAAGCGAAATAGCATCAGTATTTGTAAAAGCCTTTGATTTAAGGAAAGCACCACTGCTCAGAGTGGCACTATCTAAAATCAATGACAAAGAACATATACTAATGATAGATATGCACCATATAATCTCAGATGGTGTATCTATGGGAATCTTAACTAAGGAATTTATAGAGTTATATGATGGCAAAGAACTACCCAAATTAAGAATACAATACAAAGACTTTGCAGCATGGCAAAATGAAATGTACAAATCAGGAGAAATCAAGAAACAAGAAGAATATTGGTTAAAGGCATTCGAGGGAGAAGTGCCTGTGCTTAACATGCCAACAGATCATCAAAGACCAAGCATACAAAGCTTTGAAGGGAAAAGTATAGACATTGAGCTAAATTACGAATTGACAGGTAAGCTAAAGCAAATAGCAAAAGAAACAGGAAGTACTATGTACATGGTACTGCTATCAGCCTACAATGTATTACTTTCAAAATATAGCGGACAAGAAGACATAATAATAGGAAGCCCAATAGCAGGCAGACCTCATGCTGATTTAGAGAACATAATGGGTATGTTTGTAAACACCCTGGCAATGAGAAACTATCCAGAGAGCAACAAGACCTTCAAGGAATTCTTGTCGGAGGTAAAAGCAAGCTCACTACAAGCCTTTGAAAACCAAGACTATCAATTTGAAGAGCTAATAGACAAGCTAAGCATAAAAAGAGACTTAAGCAGGAATCCGCTGTTTGATATAATGTTCTCTATGGAGAGCATAGATAAGAAAGAAATAAGTATAGAAGGCTTAGAGTTTAAACCATATGGTCTTGAAAACAAGATAGCAAAGTTTGACTTAACCGTATCAGCAGTAGAAGCAAACAACAACATAGCATTAAATTTTGAATACTGTACAAAGCTATTTGGCAAAAACACAATAGAAAGAATGGTAGAACACTATATAAAGATAATAGAAGCAATTACAACAAACCTAGAAATAAGTATTAAAGATATAGGAATATTAACAGAAAAAGAAACGCAGCTATTGCTGCATGACTTTAACAACACAAATGAAGAATATCAAACAAACAAAACGATACAGCAAAGATTTGAAGAACAGGTTGAAGAGCATCCAGAACATGTAGCAGTAGTAAAGGACGATATATACTTAACCTATAGTGAATTAAATGAAAAATCAAATCAATTGGCAAGAATCCTAAGAAGCAAAGGAGTACAAGCTGAAAGTATAGTAGCATTAAGCACCGAAAGAAGTATAGAGACAATAATAGGAATGCTGGCAGTACTAAAAGCCGGAGGAGCATACCTACCAATAGATCCTAGCTATCCAGAGGATAGAAAAGAATACATGTTAGAAGACAGTAAAGCAAAAATACTTCTAACACAAAGCTATATGACTAAGGATATAAGCTATGATGGAGAACTAATATATTTAGACAATAAAGAGCTTTATGAGGGTGATGCATCTAACCTACAGCATAATACAAAAAGCAATAACATGGCATATATTATATATACCTCAGGAAGTACAGGAAAACCAAAAGGAGTAATGATAGAACATCATGGAGTAATAAACTTATGCTATTGGTTAAATGAAAGATATAACCTAAAGAATAACAAAAATATATTACAAATAACCAATACCTCCTTTGACGTATCAGTGGAAGAAATATTTGGAGCATTGTTAAATGGGGCTACTCTATGTATAGCAGCGGATGAAATATTAATGGACAAAAATAAGTTTAAACAGTTTGTAGACAAACACAATATAAACATGGCGCAGTTTGTACCAGCTACACTATCAGAGCTAATAATAAACAATGAAAAAATGGAAAGCTTAAAAATAGTAATATGCGGTGGAGATAAAATAAGTGAAGCACTAAAAGAACAAGTGCTAGATATGGGATACAACCTATATAACTGCTATGGTCCAACAGAAATAACAGTAGATGCAGCTACAAAGCAATGCGAAAGAGGAAAAGTAACCATAGGAAAACCAATAGCAAATACAAGAGCGTATATATTGGATAATAATAACGGACTACAACCAATAGGAGTACCAGGAGAGCTTTGTATATCTGGAGTAGGCTTAGCAAGAGGATATCTAAACAGGGAAGAGCTAACAGCAGAGAAGTTTGTTTATAATCCTTATGAAAAGAACCAAAAGATGTACAAAACAGGAGACTTGGTAAGATGGCTGGAAGATGGAGATATAGAATTCTTAGGAAGAATAGACCATCAAGTAAAGGTAAGGGGCTTTAGAATAGAGCTAGGAGAAATAGAAAGCCAATTATTAAAATACGAAGGTATAAGAGAAGTAATAGTAATAGCCAAAGAAGATAAAAGCGGAAGTAACTACTTATGTGGATATATATGCGGAGACAGAGAGTACAGCATAAGTGAGCTTAGAGAACATCTATCAAAGGATCTACCAGAATATATGATACCAGCATACTTCATACAGCTTGACAAACTGCCTTTAACCCCAAATGGAAAGGTAGACAGGAAGGCATTACCAGAGCCTGATGGAAGCATAACTACAGGAGCAGAATATGTTGCACCAGAAAGTGAAATAGAAGAAATACTTGCAGTGATATGGAGTGAAGTATTAGGAATAGAAAAAATAGGAGTAAACGATAACTTCTTTGAACTAGGAGGACACTCTCTAAAGGCGATGAATGTGACTAGTAAAATAAAAAAAGAAATAGGAATAGATATACCATTAAAAGAATTATTTACTATTCCAACAATAAAACAGCTTTCAAAATATATAAGAAATAATGAAATTGGAGAACAAAAAACTACACCAGATGATATAGTGCTTATTAAAAAGGGAAGCAAAAAAGCCAAAAACATTTTCATTGTTCACGATGGAAGTGGCGATATAGGCGGCTACATAGAGCTTTGTAACAACATAAACAACGATTGTAATTATTGGGGTATAAGAGCTAAAAAACCTACTGGATATTATCCAACTAATATAACAATAGGGGAAATGGCAAATAGATATATAGAAAAGATATACAATATACAGCCAGAAGGAAGCTATAATATTATGGGTTGGAGTCTTGGAGGAGTCATAGTATTTGAAATGGCAAGGTTAATGGAGGAGGTAGGCAAAAAACTAGATAGTTTAATACTAATTGATGCGACTGCCCCAAAAACAAATATTGTAAATAGAATTATAAAAAATACTAACAAGTTTAGCCTTGAAACTGAAAAGAAGCTTGCGAAGCTGTTTGCTGTCGATGACCAAATAGAAGACAAAATAAAGTCAGCTATAACTATGGAAGAACTATGGCAGCGAATAATTGAATACTACGAGCAAAACAATTTAGCTATAGAGAATATTAAACAATCAGAAATAAGGAGTCTTGCAATCTTTATACCTGAATATGAAAGCATAGAAATTAGAGACTTGGTGTATAACTTGAACTTTATTAGAACCTTAAACAGTGCATCAGATGGATACACACCAAAGAATAAAATTAACACTCAGATGTATATGTTTGAAGCAAATGAAAATAACATGAACGATAAGAAGACTTGGGATAAATTCTTAGAACACAAAATGATTTCGGAAAAGAATGCCAGGCAATCATTTTACTATGATGCAGGGACAAAATGTATCAAAGTTAGCAGATAAGGTTATGGAATTGTTGAAAAGATAAGTATTCAAAACTTAAAGGAAGGGCGTTATAATATAATGCCCTTCCTTTAATAATATAGAAATTAGAATTAATATAAAATCTCAGCTTCATAATATGTAAGAATTTTCAAATAATAAAAAATTGATGAAATATTTTAAAAATAGTAATAATAGTGTTCAATATATTACATCAGATGATATAATATATATTAAGAAAAGTTGCAAAGAAGCAAAAATATTTTCATTCATAAAAAATCTTGCAATCTTTATATTGAATTATGAAATTATAGTAATTATATATAACAGTTAAAGTGTAAAGATATAAAGAAGAAGAAAGATAATAAGAAGTTTAAGTAGAACTTGAAAGACATAGGAAAGGAAATATATATAAAAAATAGTTGATTAAACGGGAGGGTGAATCACATGTTTGATAAAAGTAATTTTAAAGACATATACAGTCTATCCCCAATGCAGCAGGGTATGCTATTTCATTCTATTATGGACAGTGCTTCAGGCGCATATTTTGAACAGAGCATACTGAAAATAATAGGGCAAATAGATATAAGTCTGTTTGAAAAAAGCTTTAATTTCATAATAGAGAAATATGATGTCCTAAGGACAGTATTTCTTTATGAAAAAGTAAGTCAACCTGTGCAAATTGTACTTAGGAAGAGAACAGGTAGTATACTCTATAATGATATAGCTGATCTTAAGGAAGAAGAAAGAAAAAGCTTTATTGAAGACTTTGTAAGAAAAGATAAAACTCAGGGTTTTGAACTTTCTAAGGATCTTCCTATGAGAATAGCAGTAATAAAAACGGGTATAGAAGAATATGAGATAATCTGGAGCTATCATCACATAATAATGGATGGTTGGTGTCTAGGTATAATAATGAGCGAATTTTTCCAAGCCTATAGCCTGCTTGGAAAAGGTAAGGAAATAAGCACTACCAATAATTATCCATATAGCGACTATATAAAATGGCTGAAGAGACAAAACAAGGAAGAGGCATTAGTGTATTGGAAAAATTACTTGCAGGATTATGAACAGCAAGCCTCCATCCCAAGATTGCATAAAAAAGCAAATGACAATACATATTTACACTGTGATACTAAATTTGAGCTAAATGAAGCTATAACAGAAAGACTTACAAAATTGGCAAGAGAAAATCAGATTTCTTTAAATATAATTCTCCAGACAGTATGGGGAATACTGCTTCAAAGATATAACAACACAAATGATGTAGTGTTTGGGGCTGTAGTATCAGGCAGACCCCCTGAAGTAGTTGGCATCGAAAGTATGGTAGGTTTGTTTATAAACACAATACCTGTAAGAATACAAAAAGATGAGATAAGCTTTATTGAGCTTTCAAAGGAAATACAGGAAAACGCTTCAAAATCAATGACATATGATTATATGCCATTAGCAGATGTACAAGCGAGCAGTATGCTGAAAAATAGTTTGTTTGACCATATCATGATATTTGAGAACTATCCTGTGGACAAGCAGTTAAGCAATATGGAAAGCGGTCAGGAACTAGGCTTTTCTATACAAGACTTTGAAATGTTTGAGCACACAAATTATGATTTTAACATGGCTATTATACCAGGAGATACTATTATATTTAAATTAACACATAATGAAAATATCTATAGCAAAGAGCTGGTAGAGCAAATAGGCAAGCATTTTAAGATAGTAATTGACCAAATTTTAGAGAAACCAGATATAAATGCAGCAAAAATTAGCATAGTTGATGATGAAGAAAAGCATCAATTGCTTGTAGAATTTAACAATACAAAAGTAGAATATCCGAAGGACAAAACACTCTATCAGCTATTTGAACAACAAGTAGCAAAAACCCCAGACAATATAGCTGCAATGTACGAAGAAGAATCCATAACCTACAAGGAATTGGATGCAAAATCAAACCAATTAGCAAGCATACTAAGGAAAAAGGGAGTAAAGGCAGACAGCATAGTAGCTATTTCTCTTTATCGTTCCTTAGAAATGACAATAGGAATAATGGCAATACAAAAGGCAGGAGGAGCATACCTGCCAATAGGCCCTGAATATCCAGAGGATAGAATAAGGTATATGCTAGAGGACAGTAATGCCAATGTACTATTAACACAAAGTCATTTAAAAGACAATTACAAATTTGAGAATATAGATGTAATAGCAATAGATGATAAAGAGCTGTACAAGGGAGATCCTAGTAGTCTACAGCCAATAAACGGGGCAACAAATCTTGCCTATGTAATATATACCTCGGGAAGCACGGGAAAGCCAAAAGGTGTAATGATAGAGCATCACTCTGTAATAAACAGAACAAAGTGGATGCAAAAGAGATATCCAATAGGAGAAAATGATGTAATACTACAAAGAACACCGTATACCTTTGACGTATCAGTAGGGGAGCTATTCTGGTGGTCAATGACAGGAGCTAAGGTATGCTTCTTAACACCAGGAGGAGACAAAGACCCAGAGGAAATAGTAAAGGCAATAGAAAAGTACAAAGTAACAACAATGAACTTTGTACCATCAATGATGAATATATTCCTAGAACACATAGAAGGCAGAGATGATCTAGATAGATTATCTAGCTTGAGACAAGTATTTTCAATTGGAGAAGCCTTGACAGTACCACAGGTGGAAAGATTCAACAGAATATTAAACAGCAAAATAGGAACAAAGCTAATAAATATATATGGACCAACGGAGACAACAGTAGAAGTATCCTACTTCGATTGTTCCACAGGGGAGAAGTTTGACATAATACCAATAGGAAAGCCAATAGACAACATAAGTCTATTGGTACTAGACAAGTACAACAACCTACTGCCTGTAGGAGTACCAGGAGAGCTATGCATATCAGGGGTAGGAGTAGGAAGAGGCTATCAAAACAGACCAGAGCTGACAGCAGAGAAGTTCTTGCAAAATCCTCATATCCCTGGAGAACGTATGTATAGATCAGGCGACTTAGCAAGATGGCTGCCTAACGGAAACGTAGAGTATCTAGGAAGAATGGATAATCAAGTTAAGATAAGGGGCAACAGGATAGAGCTGGGAGAAATAGAAAACGAGCTGCTAAAGCACGGTGAAATAAAAGAAGCAGCAGTAATAGCTAAAGTGGACAATAACGGAAATATGTATCTATGCGGTTATATAGTATCAGAAAGAGAATTGACAGTATCAGAGTTAAAAGAACACCTAGTAAAGAATTTGCCTGACTATATGGTACCATCATACTTTATAACCTTGGACAAGCTACCCCTATCAGCAAATGGCAAGCTTGACAGAAAAGCACTACCAGAGCCTGATGGCAACATAAATACAGGGGTAGAATATGTGGCACCAACCAATGAAACAGAAGAAATACTTGCAGCAATATGGAGAGAAGTATTAGGCATAGAAGAAATAGGGATTAATGATAACTTCTTTGAGCTTGGGGGACATTCCTTAAAGGCAACAAGCGTAGCTGCAAAAATTCATAAGCAGCTTAATGTAGAAATACCTTTGAAGGAAATATTTAACATACCTACGATAAGAGGGTTATATGAATACATACAGGGCTTGGAAGAAAATATATATTCAGCTATTGAGCCAGTGGAAGAGCGAGAATATTATCCTATTTCCTCAGTACAAAAAAGAATGTATATGCATGAGCAAATAAATGGTATAAGCACTATATACAATATGCCTATGATATTTAAGGTAAGTGGAAATGTAGATATAAATAAACTGGAAAATGCTTTCAACGCACTTGTAGATAGACATGAGACGCTTCGTACATCCTTTGAAGTCGTTGAGGGAGAACCTGTACAGAGAATACATACTAATATTGATTTCAAAATAGGTCTATGGGATGCAGTAGAAGAAGAAATCGAAATAATAGTAAAGGACTTTATACAGCCCTTTGAGCTTAATAAAGCTCCTCTTATGCGTGTAGGCGTTATCCGTCTCAATACAGAAAAATGTGTACTTATGTTGGATATGCACCATATTATTTCAGATGGAAGCTCTCAAACAATATTCATCAACGAGTTTTTAAAGCTATATGAGAGAGAAATACTTCCTGAGCTTAAAATACAATACAAGGATTATGCTTACTGGCAAAATGATTTGTATCAATCTGGTAAAATGCAACGCTATGAGGAATACTGGCTGGAGCAATTCCCTATAGCAGAAGAAATACCAGTGCTTAATATGCCTACAGATTTTCCAAGACCAAGTATATATACTGACTTGGGGGATACATATGAGTTTGAAGTGGATAGAGAATTGGTAATGAAGCTTCGAGAGCTTGCTAAAGAGAATACTGCAACTCTCTTTATGGTGTTTTTGGGGATATATAGTGTAACCCTATCAAAATATGCGACACAGGAGGATATACTGATAGGTACTGTTACCGCTGGTAGAAATAATGTAGATACACAAGGTCTTATAGGACTCTTTTGAATAACATAATATTACGATGCCGTCCAGAGAGAAGCTTGACCTTTAATGAGTATCTCAATAAGCTAAAGGGAATAGTACTAAACGCTTATGATAACCAACAGTATCCCATGGAGGAATTAATAGACAAGCTTAATATTCGCAAGGATATTAGCAGAAATATATTATTTGATGTAATGATAATTCTTCAAAACTATGATAAAGGAAGCATGAGTAAAGAGCTCAAAGATTTTAATATTAGTGCTTTTGATACAGAGCACAATATGTCCAAATATGATATGACTCTTTATATCAATGAAGATTCTGACCATATAGGTTTTCAAGTTGAATACTGCACAAGTCTATATAAGAGAGAATCTATTGAAACCTTTATGAGACGTTTTATACAAATTGCAGAAGAAGCAGTAGATTTTCCACAAAACAAAATTGGTGAATTGAACATGCTTTCAAATGAAGAGAAACACTGCCTATTGCATACATTTAACGATAACTATGCCGAATACCCTAAAGAAAAGGTAATTCAGCAATTATTTGAGGAACAAGTAGCGAGGACACCTGATAAAACAGCGATTATATTTGAAGGACAGAGCCTTAGCTATAGCGAGTATAATCAAAAATCCAATCAGCTAGCGAGAAAACTAAGAAAAATCGGAGTAGAGCAAGAGAGTACTGTAGCTATTATGGTAGACAGCTCTATAGAAATGCTAATTGCCATAATGGCAGTATTTAAATCAGGCGGAGCATATGTTCCAATAGACCCTAAATACCCAGAGGAACGCAAACAATATATGCTAGAGGATAGCAAATGCAATATTTTACTAACACAATCACAATTTATATCAACCGTACAATTTCCAATAGAAACAATTATTTTGGATAAGAATGAATGCTTTGACGAAGACAGCTCAAACTTAGAAATAATTAATACACCTAGTGACATGGCTTATATTATATATACGTCAGGTTCAACAGGTATTCCAAAGGGAGTTATGGTTAAACACAGTAATATAACCGCTTATGTTGCCGCATTTAAGAGTGAGTTTGCTATAACCTCGGAGGATACCTTCCTTCAACAGGCAACTTATTGCTTTGATGCATTTATAGAAGAAGTATTTCCAATATTATCAATAGGTGGAAAGTTGGTTATAGCACAAAAGGAAAATGTGCTTGATTTAAATAAGCTAAGTAAAATAGTATCACAAAATAACGTAAATCTCATAAGCTGTTCTCCATTGCTTTTGAATGAAATAAATAAAGCAGAGCAGATGAACAGTATACACACCTATATAAGTGGCGGAGATGTACTAAAAAGGGAGTATATGAACAACTTGCTGGAATATGCAAGAGTCTATAATACCTATGGGCCTACTGAAACAACTGTATGTGCTACTTATTACAAGTGTAGTCAAAAGGATGTAGTGAACATACCTATTGGAAAACCAATAGCAAACTATAAAACTTATGTTTTAGGAAGCAATCAAGAGCTGTTGCCAATAGGAATAGCTGGAGAGCTTTGCATAGCTGGAGATGGAGTTGCAAGAGGTTATCTCAATAGACCTGAGCTGACAGCTGAAAAGTTTGTACCAAATCCATTCATACAAGGCGAGATAATGTATAAGACTGGAGATTTGGTAAGATGGCTGCCTGATGGAAATATAGAATTCATGGGGAGAATAGATCAACAGGTAAAGATAAGAGGCTTCCGAATAGAACTGGATGAAATAGAAAACAGACTTCTTAGCTATGAAACAATAAAAGATGCTATCGTAATTGTAAAAGAAGACGAAATCAGAGGAAAGTATCTATGTGCTTACATAGTATCCGAAGAAGAAATAACAGTACCCGAAATAAGAGAGCATTTGCTGCAAAAGCTACCCCAATATATGATACCTGACTATTTTGTACAGTTGGATGCGATGCCAATTACCTCAAATGGCAAAGTAGATAGAAAAGCACTACCCATACCAGATGGAAATATAATTACAGGTGTAGAGTATGAAGCACCTAGAAATGAACTAGAAGAAAAGCTAGCTTCAATATGGCAGACTGTATTAGGAATTGAGAGAATAGGTATCAATGATAATTTCTTCGAATTAGGTGGAAATTCTATTAAGGTTATAGGAATTGCTTCAAATATTCATAAACAATTAAATGTGGAAGTACCCCTGGGAGAGATATTCAGAACACCAACAATCAAAGCATTATCAGAGTATATACAAAGCTCAGCCCCAAAAAACTATACTGCAATCGAGCCAGTAGAAAAGAGGGCTTATTACCCTATGTCCTCAGCCCAAAATCGTATTTTTACACTTCAACAATTTGATTTAGATAGTATTAACTATAATATGCCTATACCAATGGTCATAGAGGGAAGCTTAGATATAGATATCATAAAAGATACTTTCAGTAAGCTTATACAAAGACATGAAGCATTCCGAACTTCCTTTGTGCTTACAGATGAAGGACCAGTACAGATTATCCATGATGATATAGAATTTGTGATGGATTATAGAGAAGCAGAAGAAGCTGAAGCAGATATAATTTTGCAAAGCTGGGTAAAAACCTTTGACTTGGGCAAGGCACCTCTTATGCGAGTAGGCTTAATAAAGCTTAAAGAAGATAAATATATACTTTTCCGTGATATGCATCATATTATTTCCGATGCAGTATCAATGGATATTTTGACACAAGAATTTTTTGAAATATACAATGGCAGGGAGCTGCCAACGCTAAAAATACAGTACAAGGACTATGCGGTATGGCAAAACAATCTTTTGAATTCGGATGAAATGAAAAATCAGGAAGCGTACTGGTTGAGCAAATTTGCCGACTCAGAAATACCTGTACTAAGTATGCCATCGGACTATCCAAGACAAAATATGCAAAGCTTTGAGGGAGAAAATGTAAGCTTGCAGTTCAATGAAGAATTGACTTCAAAGCTTAGAGAAATTGCTAAAGATACAGGAACTACACTTAATATGTTGCTTTTATCAATTTTCAATATATTGCTCTCCAAGTATTCTGGGCAGGAAGACATAATAATTGGAAGTCCTATCTCAGGACGACCACATGCAGACTTAGAAAATATTATTGGAATGTTTGTAAACACATTGGCTATAAGGAATTATCCTGAATTTTACAAGCCATTTAGTGAGTTCTTGGAGGAAGTGAAGGAGAATTGTCTGGAAGCTTATGAAAACCAGGACTATCAATTTGAAGAATTGGTTTATAAGCTAAACAACAATTCAAATGGAAGTCTAAGAAGGGATTTAAGCAGAAGTCCAATCTTTGATGTGATGTTTACTATGCAAAATGCAGTATCAGCTCAAAATAGCAACAATATGCATAATAATATTAAGATAAGCCCCTATTCTCTTGCTTACAACATAGCCAAATTTGATATGACTCTAGGAGCAGTAGAGACAGATGATAATATCATACTTTGTCTCGAATATTGCAGTAAGCTGTTCAAGAGAGAAACCATGGAAAGATTCTTGGGTCATTTTGAGATGATAGCAACAGCAATAACAGATAATATAGATGTTCCTCTTATGAAAATTAATATATTGAGTGAGAAAGAACAGCATCAACTACTTGTAGAGTTTAACGATACAAAAGTAGAGTATCCAAAGGATAAAGTAATACAAGAATTATTTGAAGAGCAAGCAGATAAGACACCAAACAATGTAGCTGTAGTATATAACAAGGATATATTAACCTACAAAGAGCTAAACGAAAATGCAAATAGAATTGCAAGACTATTAAGAAGTAAAGGAATAAAACAAAATGAAATAGTAGGAATAATGATTGAAGGCTCAACTGAAATGCTGGTAGGAATACTAGGCATACTAAAAGCAGGAGCAGCATACCTGCCAATAGATCCCAAATACCCTATAGACAGAATAGCCTATATGATGGAAGACAGCAAAACAGGAATATTGTTGACTGACTTCCAGCCGAAGGATATGCAAGACGAGAATATAGAGATATTATTACTCAAGGACGAAGAGCTGTATAAGGGTGACGGCAGCAACTTAGAAATGATAAATACACCAAGGGATATGGCTTATGTAATATATACCTCAGGAAGTACAGGAAAGCCAAAGGGAGTAATGATAGAGCATAGCTCCTTGATAAATCTAAGTAAATGGCATATTGACTATTACAAAGTAACAGAAAAAGATAATAGTACAAAATATGCAGGCTTTGGCTTTGATGCATCAGTATGGGAGATATTCCCTTACATAATAACAGGTGCAGCAATACATATAATAGATGAAGAAATAAAGCTTGATATAGAAAAGTTAAATGAATACTACAATGAAAATGATATAACAATAAGCTTCCTGCCAACACAGATTTGTGAGCAATTTATGAAGCAGGATAATAAATCCTTAAGATACCTATTAGCAGGAGGGGACAAACTGAGGTATTTTGAAGGAAAGAACTATAAGATAGTAAATAACTATGGACCAACAGAGAACACAGTAGTAACGACAAGCTTTGAAGTAGACAAAGCTTATGACAATATCCCAATAGGAAAGCCAATAGCCAACACTCAAATATATATATTAGACAATGAGAGCAGGCTGCAGCCAATAGGAGTCCCAGGAGAGCTATGTATATCAGGTGAAAGCTTATCAAGGGGATATCTAAACAGGGAAGAGCTAACATCAGAAAAATTCATAGAGCATCCATTTGCAGAAGGTCAAAGACTGTACCAAACAGGAGACTTAGCAAGATGGCTGTCTGATGGAAATATAGAATTCTTAGGAAGAATAGATGCTCAAGTAAAGATAAGAGGCTATAGAATAGAGCTAGGAGAGATAGAAGCAAGAATTTTAAGCTATGAGGGGATAGAAGAAGCAATAGTAGTAGATAGACAAGAGGAAAGTGGGAACAGCTATTTGTGTGCATACATAAGTAGCACTAGGGAGCTTGCTATTGCTGAATTAAGAAGCTATCTAGCAATGGAATTACCTGAATATATGATACCAGCATACTTTATACAGCTAGACAAGCTACCACTAACAGCAAATGGGAAGGTAGATAGAAAAGCATTACCAGAGCCTGATGGCAGTATAACTACAGGAACAGAATATGTTGCTCCAAGCAATGAAATAGAAGAAAAGCTTCAAGAAATATGGAGTGAAGTATTAGGTATAGAAAAGATTGGAGTAAATGATAGCTTCTTTGAATTAGGAGGACATTCTCTTAAAGCTATAAATGTAGCATCAAAAATACATAGGGAATTAAATGTGTCAATTCCATTAAGAGAGCTGTTCAAAACACCAACAATCAAGGGGCTAGCAAAATATATTGAAGTAAGCTCTAAAAGTGTTTTAACAAATGAAAATCGAATTCTCTTACTTCGAGAAGGTACTGAAATTACAAGAAATCTTTTCTTAGTTCATGATGGTAGTGGAGATATATCAGGTTATCTAGAACTTTCCAACAAGCTTGATAATACTTTAAACTGTTGGGGTATTAAGGCAGGCATAGAAGGAAGGTTTGCACCATACAATACAACTATTGAAGCGCTTGCTAAGGATTATATTAGCAATATAAAAGCTATACAACCAAAAGGTCCATATTTATTAGGTGGCTGGAGTATGGGAGGTACAATTGCATATGAAATAGCAAAACAACTGGAAAATGATGACGAGGAAGTAGAAGCTTTAGTTCTGATAGATGCATATCCTCCAGAATCAGAAGTTAGAATGACTTGGCCGCAAATAAGTCTTGAAGGAGAAAAAACACTTACATCTATTCTTATAAACAGTAGTAAAGCAATAGAAGAAATCGCTAAAGCTGACGGAATAGATAAAATATGGGATATAATAGCGGAACACATAAAAGAATCAGGTTTTGAATTGGAAAGAGCAAAGTTGATATTGCCAGGTGCTATAGGTCAGCTTATACCTGAACAGGAACAAAAAGATGCAAAAACCTTTTTATACCGACTTAATCTTATACGCACCTTACTAAGTGCTAATGACATATATACTTCAAAAGAATGCATAAAAGCTTCAGTATATCTGGTTAAGGCTTCAAAAAGCACTGCACTTGATATAGAAGGATGGAGTCCTATTAGTGAAAATCCTTTGCAAGTAAGTGAGATTGATGGAGATCACTTCAGTATCATGAAGGGTGATAATGCAAAAAACTAGCTGTAATACTAAATGAAATATTTGATCAGGTTTATGATGAAGCGGCAATTACAAGTGAAAATATTCTTACTAAACAGGAAGAATATTGGCTAAGGGCATTTGATGGAGACGTGCCGGTACTTAATCTGCCAACCGACTATCAAAGATCAAACATACAAAGCTTTGAAGGAGATAGTATCAATTTTGAACTAAATGAAGAGTTGACAAGTAAACTAAAGCATATTGCAGAGGAGACAGGAAGTACCATGTACATGGTACTGTTATCAGCATGCAATGTATTACTGTCAAAATATAGCGGACAAGAAGACATAGTAATTGGAAGTCCAATAGCTGGCAGACCTCATGCTGATTCAAACATGCTACCTATAAGAAATTATCCAGAGAGCAGCAGGACTTTTAAGGAGTTCTTGGCAGAAGTAAAAATAAGCTTACTACAAGCCTTAGAGAACCAAGCTTATCAATTTGAAGAATTAATAGATAAACTAGGAATAACAAGAGATTTAAGCAGAAATCCACTATTTGATGTAATGTTCACTATGCAGAGCATAGAAGAATTAAAATTCAAGCCATATGAAATTAATAATAACATTGCTAAATTTGATATGACTATAAAAGCTATAGAACTAGATAAAACGATTGAAATAAACTTAAACTATTGCACAAAGCTATTTAGTAAACAGACAATAGAAAACATGAGCAAGCACCTAACTAATATACTAGATTGCGTTGCAAACAACATAAACCTAAAACTTTCAGAAATTGAAATGCTAACAGAGGAAGAAAAGCATTTACTACTTGTAGAATTTAACAACACAAAGGTAGAATATCCTAAGGATATAACAATATATCAGCTATTTGAAGAGCAAGCAGAAAAAACGCCAAACAACGTAGCGGTAGTATATAAGAAGGATATGCTAACATATAAAGAACTAAATGAAAAAGCAAATATAATAGCAAGACTACTAAGAAGTAAAGGAATTAAGCAAAATGATATAGTAGGAATAATGATAGAAGGCTCAACTGAAATGCTGGTAGGAATACTAGGAATACTAAAAGCAGGAGCAGCATACCTGCCAATAGATCCTAAATATCCAACAGACAGAATAGATTACATGATAAAAGACAGTAAAACGGAAATATTGCTAACTGACTTTCAACCAACAGATATGATTGCTGAGAGTACAAAGCTAGTATTATTAAAGGATGAAGAGCTATATAAGGGAGATAATAGTAACTTAGCAATAGAAAATTCTTCAAAGGATATAGCCTATGTGATATACACCTCAGGAAGCACAGGAAAGCCAAAGGGTGTAATGATAGAGCATAGCTCCTTGATAAACTTATGTAAATGGCATATTGACTATTACAAAGTAACAGAAAAAGATAACAGCACAAAATATGCAGGGTTTGGCTTTGATGCATCGGTATGGGAGATATTCCCTTACATAATAACAGGTGCAGCAATACATATAATTGACGAAGAAATAAAACTTGATATAGAAAAACTAAATGAGTATTACAATGAAAATAATATAACAATAAGCTTCCTGCCAACACAAATCTGTGAGCAGTTTATGAAGCAGGAAAACAAATCCTTAAGATACCTATTAGCAGGAGGGGACAAGCTGAGGTATTTTGAAGGAAAGAACTACAAAGTAGTAAACAACTATGAACCAACAGAGAACACAGTTGTAACAACAAGCTTTTTAGTAGACAAAGAATATGACAATATACCAATAGGAAAACCTATCGCTAACACACAAATATATATAACAAACAAAGAAAACAAGCTACAGCCAATTGGTATACCAGGAGAGCTATGTATAGCAGGTGAGAGCTTAGCAAGAGGATACTTAAACAATGAAGAATTAACAGCAGTGAAATTCACAGAAAATCCATTTGAAAAAGGTCAAAGACTGTACAAAACAGGAGACTTAGCAAGATGGTTGCCAGATGGGAATATAGAATTCTTAGGAAGAATAGATAATCAAGTAAAGGTAAGAGGCTACAGAATAGAGCTAGGAGAAATAGAGACAAGAATTCTAAGCTATGAAGGAATAAAAGAAGTAATAGTAATAGCACGACAAGAAGAAGGCGGAAACAACTATTTATGTGCTTATATAAGCGGAATTATGGAATTTGCAATTAGTGAATTAAGAGAGTATTTAGCAAAAGAACTTCCAGAATATATGGTGCCAGCATACATAATGCAGCTAGACAAGCTGCCATTAACAGCGAATGGAAAGATAGACAGAAAAGCACTACCAGAGCCTGATGGAAGTATAACCACAGGAGTAGAATATGCTGCACCAACTAATGAGATAGAAGAAAAGCTAGTAAGCATATGGAGTGAAGTATTAGGCATAGAAAAAATAGGAATAAACGATAACTTCTTTGAGCTTGGAGGACACTCATTAAAAGCAATAAATATTATAACCAAGCTGCATAAAGAACTAAATATATCAGTACCAATAAAACAAATATTTGAAACACCGACAATAAGGGGTTTAGCTAGTTATGCAAAAAATACTCAAGAAAGTATATATAGCAGAATAGAAGCAATAGAGGATAAAGCATATTATGAGTTGTCTTCAGCTCAGAAAAGAATGTATGCCATAAATCAACTAGAAAAAGATAGTATAAACTATAATATACCCTGGGTGATGAGAATAGAGGGTGAGCTTGACAAAGCTAAGCTTAATGAAGCCTTTATAAAGCTAATAGAAAGACATGAAGCATTAAGAACTTCCTTTGAGATAATAAATGGAGAGCCTGTACAGATAGTGCATAAGCATACAAGCTTTGAAATCGAATACACAGAAATAACTAAAGAGAATAGTGAAGAAATAGAGACAGGGTTTGCAAAGGTCTTTGATTTAAGCAAAGCACCGCTATTCAGAGCGACACTGGCTAAAATCAATGACAAAGAGCATATATTATTGATGGATATGCACCATATAATATCAGATGGTGTATCTATGGGAATATTCACTCAGGAAATTGCTGAGCTATATGAGGGTAAAGAACTAGCTGAGCTAAGAATCCAATACAAAGACTTTGCAGTATGGCAGAATGAGCTATTTAAATCAGAAGAAATAAAGAAACAAGGTGAGTATTGGCTCGAAGCATTTAAAGGTGAAATACCTGTACTTAACCTGTCAACAGACTATCAAAGACCAAGCACACAAAGCTTTGAGGGAGATAGTATTAAATTTGAGATAAATGAAGAACTAACAAGTAAGCTAAAGCAAGTAGCAAAAGAAACAGGAAGTACTATGTATATGGTACTGTTATCAGCCTGCAATGTATTACTATCAAAATATAGTGGACAAGAGGATATTATAATAGGAAGTCCAGCAGCAGGAAGACCTCATGCTGACCTACAAAACATAATGGGTATGTTTGTAAACACACTAGCTATGAGAAACTATCCTGAGAGTAATAAAACCTACAAGGAATTCTTAGCAGAAGTAAAGGTAAATTCACTGCAAGCCTTTGAAATGCAAGACTATCAATTTGAAGAGCTAGTAGACAAGCTAAACATAAGAAGAGATATAAGCAGAAATCCACTATTTGATATAATGTTTACACTGCAAAATATGGATGCAGGGGAGCTGCAAATAGAAGGATTAGTAATCAAATCCTACGAAGCTGATAATAAGTCAGCGATATTTGATATGACTATTATAGCTACAGAATTAGCCAAAACAATAGAAATAAAGCTGAACTATTGTACAAAGCTATTTTATAAACAAACAATAGAAAACATGAGCAAACACTTAGAAAATATACTAAACAGTATAGTGGATAATATAAACTCAAGATTATCAGATATTGAAATGCTATCAGAGGATGAACAGCATAAATTACTTGTAGAATTTAATAATACAAAAGCAGAATATGCAAAGGATATAATAATACAACAGCTGTTTGAAGAACAAGCAGAGAGGACACCAGACAAAACAGCAGTAGTATATATGAAGGATATGCTAACCTACAAGGAACTAAATGAAAAAGCAAATATTATAGCAAGGGTACTAAGAAATAAGGGAATTAAGCAAAATGAAATAGTAGGAATAATGATAGAAGGCGGAACTGAAATGCTGGTAGGAATACTAGGAATATTAAAAGCAGGAGCAGCATACCTGCCAATAGATCCTAAATATCCTACAGACAGAATAGAATACATGATAGAAGACAGCAAAACCAAAATACTATTAACTGACTTCCAGCCAAAGGATATAATTGGTGAAAATACGGAGGTAATACTACTAAACAATGAAAAACTTTATAAGGGTGAGAATACCAATTTAGACATAATAAATACCCCAAAGGATATAGCCTATATTATATATACCTCAGGAAGTACAGGAAAACCAAAGGGAGTAATGATTGAACATAGCTCCTTGGTTAACATGTGTAAATGGAATATTGACTACTATAAAGTAACAAAAGAAGACAACATTACAAAATATGCAGGCTTTGGCTTTGATGCATCGGTGTGGGAGATATTCCCATGCATAATAACAGGTGCAGCAATGCACATAATAGATGAAGAAATAAAGCTGGATTTAGAAAAATTAAATGAGTATTACAACAACAATAGTATAACAATTAGCTTCTTACCAACACAAATCGCTGAACAATTTATGAAGCTGGATAATCATTCCCTAAGATACTTGCAAGCGGCAGGTGATAAGTTAAGGTATTTTATAAATAAAAATTATGACATAGTAAACAACTATGGACCAACTGAAAACACCGTAGTAACAACAAGCTTTATAGTGGATAAAGAATATGAAAATATACCTATAGGAAAACCTATCGCTAATACACAAATATATATATTAAGCAAAGAAAATAAGTTACAAGCAGTAGGGATACCTGGGGAATTATGCATAGCAGGAGAAAGCTTAGCAAGAGGATACCTAAATAGAGAGGAATTAACAGCAGAGAAATTTATAGAAAATCCATTAGTAAAAGGTCAAAGACTATACAAAACAGGAGACTTGGCAAGATGGTTACCAGATGGAAATATAGAATTTTTAGGGAGAATAGATAATCAAGTAAAGGTTAGAGGCTACAGAATAGAGCTAGGAGAAATAGAAGGTCAGCTACTAAGTCATAGTAATATTACAGAAGCTGTTGTAATAGATAGAGAAGACATACAAAATAACAAATACTTGTGTGGATACATAGTATCAAATAAAGAAGAGATAGTATCAGATTTAAGAGAATATCTATCAAAAGTTCTTCCAGAATATATGATACCATCTTACATAGTACAGCTAGACAAGCTACCATTAACAGCAAATGGAAAGGTAGATAGAAAAGCATTACCTAAGCCGGAGGTAAGTATAGAGACTGGAGTAGAATATGCAGCACCAAGTAATACAATAGAAGAAAAGTTAACAGGCATATGGAGTGAAGTATTAGGCGTAGAAAGAATAGGAATAAACGATAACTTCTTTGCCCTAGGAGGACACTCTTTAAAGGCAATAAATATTACAGCAAAAATCCATAAGGAACTAAATGTATTAGTGCCTATAAAAGAGATGTTTGAAACGCCTACAATAAAGGGCTTAGCTGATTATGTAAAAAATACTCAACAAAGTGTATATAGTAACATAGAAGCAATAGAAGAGAAAGAATATTATGAATTGTCTTCGGCTCAAAAAAGGATGTATGCTGTAAATCAACTAGAGAAAGATAGTATAAACTATAACATACCATGGGTGATGAGAATAGAAGGCGAACTTGATAAAGCAAAGCTTAATGAAGCTTTTAATAAGCTAATAGAGAGACATGAAGCATTAAGAACCTCCTTTGAGGTAATAAATGGAGAGCCTGTACAGATAGTGCATAGGAAAACAAGCTTTGAAATCGAATACACAGAAATAACTGAAGAGAATAATGAAGAAATAGAGGCAGGATTTGCAAAAGCTTTTGATTTAAGCAAAGCACCACTATTGAGAGCGACACTGGCTAAAATAAATGATAAAGAGCATATGGTAATGGTAGATATGCATCATATAATATCAGATGCTGTATCTATGGGAATAATAACTAAGGAGATTGCCGAGCTATATGAGGGTAAAGAGCTGGCAGAATTAAGAATACAATACAAGGATTTTGCAGCATGGCAAAATGAACTATTCAAATCAGAAGAAATAAAGAAACAAGGAGAGTACTGGTTAAAAGCATTTGAAGGAGAAATACCAGTAATTAACCTGCCAACAAACTATCAAAGACCAAGTATACAAAGCTTTGAGGGAGATAGTATTAAATTTGAGATAAATGAAGAACTAACAAGTAAGCTAAGACAAATAGCAAAGGAAACTGGAAGCACCATGTACATGGTGTTGTTATCAGCCTGCAATGTATTGCTATCAAAATATGCTGGACAAGAGGATATAGTAATAGGAAGTCCAGCAGCAGGAAGACCTCATGCTGACCTACAAAACATAATGGGTATGTTTGTAAACACACTAGCTATGAGGAACTATCCAGAGAGTAACAAAACCTTCAAGGAATTCTTAACAGAAGTAAAAGCAAGAGCATTGCAAGCCTATGAAAACCAAGACTATCAATTTGAAGAGCTAATAGACAAGCTAACCATAAAAAGAGATGTAAGCAGAAATCCACTGTTTGATGTAATGTTCTCAATGGAGAACGTAGATATAGGTGAGCTAAGAATAGCAGAATTAAAAGCTAATATCCATGAAATTGATATCAAAATAGCAAAATTCGATATAACTATTGCGGCTATAGAATCAAGCAAAACTATAGGGCTATCCATAAACTACTGCACAAAGCTATTTAACAAACAGACAATAGAAACCATGAGCAAGCATTTAACAAATATACTAAACAGTATAGCAAGCAATATAAATCTAAGACTATCAGAGCTTGAAATGCTGTCAGAGGAAGAAAAATATAAAGTATTGTATGAATTTAACAATACAAAAGCAGATTATCCAAGTGACAAAACCCTACATCAGCTATTTGAACAGCAAGTAGAAGAAAACTCTGATAATATAGCTTTGATATATGGAGAAGAATCTAAAACCTACAAGGAGCTAGATATAAGCTCAAACCAATTAGCAAGAACCTTAAGAGAAAAGGGAGTAAAACCAAATAGTATTGTAGGAATAATGGTAGAGCGATCCTTTGAGATGATAGTAGGTATAATGGGAATACTAAAGGCTGGAGGAGCATATCTGCCAATTGATCCAGAATATCCTGAGGATAGAATAAGCTTTATTCTTAAGGATAGCAAAGCTGAGCTGCTTTTGACACAGAGTAAATACATAAGCAAAGTAGAGTTTGATGGTGAAATATTAGATTTAGAAGATGAACAAAGCTATATAAATGATGGAGCAAAGCTTATAAATGTAAATTCATCAAAGGATATAGCATATGTTATATACACCTCTGGCTCAACTGGAACTCCAAAGGGAGTAATGATAGAGCATGAAAGTGTAGTAAATACATTGACTGATATGGAAAGAAACTATCCGTTGACAAAGGACGATGTATATTTACTAAAGACCTCCTATACCTTTGATGTATCTGTTACAGAGATATTTGGCTGGTTTATAGGAAAGGGAAAGCTGGCTATATTAAAGCCTGGCGATGAAAAGGATGTAAGTGAAATACTAAATGCCATAGAAAAACATAAGGTGACACATATAAATTTTGTACCATCAATGCTGAATATATTATTAGAAGGCTTAGATGCGAGAAATCTGAATAAAATCGGTAGTTTAAAATATGTATTTGCAGCTGGAGAAGCATTAATAAAAGAGACTGTAAATAGATTCTACAAGCTAATAAAAACTGCCAGCTTAGAAAATATATATGGCCCAACTGAAACAACAATATATGTTACAAGATATTCACTAAAGAATTTTGACAATGACATAAAAAATATACCAATAGGAAAGCCATTAAGTAACATAAGGGCATACATAGTAGATAAGGATAGAAAGCTTCAACCAGTAGGAATCCATGGAGAGTTATGCTTTGCAGGCGTTGGGCTAGGAAGAGGATATCTAAATAGACCAGAACTGACAGCAGAAAAATTCGTAGAAAACCCATTTGTCCCTGGAGAGAGAATGTATAAGACAGGAGACTTAGCAAGGTGGATGCCAGATGGCAATATAGAATTCTTAGGCAGAATAGATCATCAAGTAAAGATAAGGGGCTTTAGAATAGAACTGGGAGAAATAGAAAGCCAGCTATTAAAATATGAGGGTATTAATGAAGTAATTGTAGTAGCTAAAGAAGATAAGAACAGAAATAATTACTTATGTGGATATATATGTGGAGAACGAGAATATAGCATAAGTGAGCTTAGAGAACACTTGGCTAAGGAATTGCCAGAATACATGATACCATCATATATAATACAATTAGAAAAGCTACCATTAACAGCGAATGGAAAGGTAGACAGAAAATCACTACCAGAGCCTGATGGAAGTATTACAACAGGAGTAGAATATGTTGCACCGAGTAATGAGATAGAAGAAAAACTGGTAAGCATATGGCAAGAGGTATTAGAAATAGAAAGAGTAGGAATAAACGATAACTTCTTTGAACTGGGAGGACACTCTTTAAAGGCAATAAATATATCAGCAAAAATCCAGAAGGAACTAAATGTATTAGTACCTTTAAAAGAGATGTTTGGAACACCTACAATAAAGGGCTTAGCTAATTATGTAAAAAATACTCAGCAAAGTGTATATAATCGAATAGAAGCAATAGAGGAAAAAGAGTATTATGAGGTGTCATCAGCTCAAAAAAGAATGTATGTCATAAATCAACTGGAAGAAGATAGTATAAACTATAATATACCCTGGATTATGAGAATAGAGGGCGAACTTGATAAAACTAAACTTAATGAAGCTTTCAATAAGCTAATAGAGAGACATGAAGCATTTAGAACCTCCTTTGAGGTAATAAATGGAGAGCCTGTACAGATAGTTCATAGGAAGACAAGCTTTGAAATCGAATATATAGAAATAACTGAAGAAAAGAAAGGCGAAATAGAAACAGAATTTATAAAAGCCTTTGATTTAAGCAAAGCACCACTATTCAGAGTAACACTGGCTAAAATCAATGACAAAGAGCATATATTGATGATGGATATACATCATATAATATCAGATGGTGTATCTATGGGAATAGTCGCTAAGGAAATTACCAAGCTATACGAGGGTAAAGAACTAGCTGAGCTAAGAATCCAATACAAGGACTTTGCAGTTTGGCATAATGAACTGTTTAAGTCAGAAGAAATAAAGAAACAAGGTGAGTACTGGCTAAAAGCATTTGAAGGAGAAATACCTGTACTTAACCTGCCAACAGACTTTCAAAGACCAAGGATACAAAGCTTTGAAGGGGATAGTATTAAATTTGAGATAAGTGAAGAGCTAACAAGTAAGCTAAAGCAAATAGAAAAGAAAACAGGAAGTACTATGCACATGGTACTACTATCAGCTTGCAATATATTACTATCAAAATACAGTGGACAAGAGGATATAATAATAGGAAGTCCAGCCGTAGGAAGATCTCATGCTGACCTACAGAACATAATTGGAATTTTTATAAACACACTGGCTATGAGAAACTATCCAGCAGCAAATAAGACTTTTGAAGAATTTTTGTCAGAAGTAAAGGCGAACTCACTATTAGCCTTTGAAAGTCAAGACTATCAATTTGAAGAGCTAATAGACAAGCTAAACATAACAAGAGATTTAAGTAGAAATCCACTGTTTGATGTAATGTTCTCTACACAGAATATGGATATAAGAGAACCACAAATAGAAGGACTTAAATTTGAAACATATGATACAGAAAGTAATGTATCTAAATTTGATTTGACGCTTACAGCAATTGAAGCAGGTAATAGTGTGGTATGTGATTTAAGATATTGTACAAAGCTATTTAAGAAAAGCACCATAGAAAGAATGGTATCACACTTTATCAATCTTATAAAAGAGATTGCGGATAATCCTCAGTTAAGCATAAGTGAAATAAACATGCTCTCTGAGGAAGAAAAGCATGAGCTGTTGCATGAATATAATGGTAAGAAAGCTTACTATCAAAAGGATAAGACAATACATGAGCTTTTTGAAGAACAAGCTTATAATACACCTGATAAAATTGCAGTAGTATTTGAAGATAGCAAATTAACATATAAAGAGCTAAATGAAAAGTCAAATCAATTGGCAAGATTACTTAGAGATAAGGGAGCTAAGTCTGGTACTACAGTAGGGATTATGGTTGAACAGTCTTTAGAGATGATAATTAGTATCATAGCGGTGCTAAAAGCTGGAGCAGCATATTTGCCAATAGATACAGAACAATTAGGAAAAAGAACAAATGAAATTCTAGAAGACAGTGATACAAAAATTCTATTAGTTAAAGGTGTAGTAAATGAACAAATAGCCTTCAAGGGAGAAGTTATTAATGTTGATGATAGTAAAAACTATGAAAATAACACATTAAACTTATCTAAAACTAGTACACCTGACAGTAATGCATATTTAATATATACATCAGGATCTACTGGAAAACCAAAGGGTGTTTTTGTAAGAAACTATAACCTTGCAAATTATATAGAATGGTTTAGTAAGGAAGCAAGTCTAAGAGATAATGATAAGGCAATGCTTATGTCGTCCTATGCATTTGACTTAGGCTATACAAGTATATATTCATCCTTATTAAATGGATGCGAGCTTCATATAGTAAAGAAAGATTTATATACTAATTCAAATAAGGCATTAAAATATATAAAAGAAAACGAAATAACCTATATAAAATTAACACCGTCACTATTTAATATTTTAGTAAATGACACAGATTTTTCTACTGGAGAAACCTGTGAAAAGCTTAGATTAGTAGTGCTAGGTGGAGAGAAGATAAATACAGCTGACGTAGAAACGTACCATAAAAACTATCCTAATAATGCTGTAATGAATCACTATGGACCTACAGAAGCTACAATTGGCTCAGTGTATAAGTTAATTGATTTTAAAGAATTCGATAATTTCAAAGTATGTCCAGTAATAGGTAAACCTATTACTAATACAAATGCCTATGTAATGGATAAAAATATGAAGCTACAGCCAATAGGTATATATGGAGAATTATGTTTATCAGGGGAAGGCATAGCTGGAGGATATTTTAAGAGACCTGATTTAACAGAAGAAAAATTTATTCAAAGTCCATTTGAAGAAGGCGAAAAAATATACAAAACAGGAGACCTTGTAAGAAGATTAGAAGATGGAAGTATAGAGCTTGCAGGTAGAATAGATCACCAGGTAAAGATAAGAGGTTTTAGAATAGAGCTGGGTGAGATAGAAAGTCAATTATTGAAGTATGAGGAAATTAGTGAAGTAATAGTAATAGCCAAAGAAGATAACAGTGGTAGCAAATATCTATGTGCATACATATGTGGAGAAAGAGAATACAGTGTAGGCGAGCTAAGAGAACACTTAGCTAAGGAATTACCAGAATACATGATACCAACATACTTCATACAGCTTGACAAGCTACCATTAACAGCAAATGGAAAGGTAGACAGAAAAGCCTTACCAGAGCCTGATGGCAATATAACTACAGGAACAGAATATGTTGCACCAAGCAATGAAACGGAAGAAAAGCTTGCTGCAATATGGCAAGAAGTTTTGGGATTAGAAAGAATAGGAATAAATGATAACTTCTTTGAACTAGGCGGACACTCTCTAAAAGCAATAAATATAGTAGCAAAGATTCATAAAGAATTAAATGTATCAGTACCATTAAGAGAGATGTTCAAAACACCGACAATAAAGGGTTTAGCAAACTATGTAGGAGGCACAAAACAAAGCATATACAGCTTGATAGAGCCAGCAGAGGAAAAAGAGTACTATGAATTATCCTCAGCTCAAAAGAGAATATATGCACTACAACAATTTGAAGAGAACAATACAAGCTACAACATGCCAATGGTTATGACTTTAGAAGGTGAACTTGATAGAGCTAAGCTTGAAGAAACCTTTAATAAGCTAATACAAAGACACGAGTCTTTAAGAACTTCCTTTGAACTAGCTGATGGAGAGCCAGTTCAGGTAGTACATAAGGAAGTAAGCTTTAAAATAGGGTACACAGAAGCAGACCAAGAAAGAGCAAGGAAAATAGTAGCAAGCTTTGTAAAAGCCTTTGACTTAAGCAAAGCACCATTGCTTAGAGTGGGACTAACTAAAATCAGTGATAAAGAACATATACTAATGGTAGATATGAATCATATAATCTCTGATGGTATATCTAGGGGTATATTAACCAAGGAAATTACCGAGCTATATGATGGCAAAGAACTACCAAAGCTAAGAATTCAATACAAGGACTTTGCAGTATGGCAAAATAAAATGTTTAAGTCAGGAGAAATAAAGAAACAAGGAGAGTACTGGCTAAAAGCATTTGAAGGAGAAGTGCCTGTACTTAGCTTGCCAACAGACTATCAAAGACCAAGTATACAAAGCTTTGAAGGGGATAATATTAATCTTGAGATAAGTGAAAAACTATCAAGAAAACTAAGTGAAATAGCAAAAGAAACAGGAAGTACTATGTACATGGTGCTGTTATCAGCATGTAATATATTACTATCAAAATATAGTGGACAAGAGGATATAATAATAGGAAGTCCAGCAGCAGGAAGACCTCATGCTGACATACAGAACATAATGGGTATGTTTGTAAACACATTGGCTATGAGAAATTATCCTGAAAGTAACAAGACCTTCAGGGAATTCTTGACAGAAGTAAAGACAAATTCACTACAAGCCTTTGAAAACCAAGATTATCAATTTGAAGAGCTAGTAGACAATCTAAGCATAACAAGAGATCTTAGCAGAAATCCAATTTTTGATGTAATGTTCTCAATGCAAAATATGAACATTGATGAAATGACAATAGAAGGGCTTAAATTTAAGCTATATGAAGTCAATAGCGATATTTCAAAATTTGATATAACTATTACAGCTATAGAACAAAACAATGTAATTGAAATAGAGCTAAACTATTGCACAAAGCTGTTTAACAAACAAACCATAGAAAACATGAGCAGGCACTTAATAAATATACTCAACAGCATAGCAATTAATACAAACCAAAGACTATCAGAAATTAAAATGCTATCAGAGGAAGAAAAGCATCAATTACTTGTAGACTTTAATAATACAAAAACAAACTATCCAAGGGAAAAGACGATACAACAGCTGTATGAAGAACAAGCAGATAAGACACCAGATAATATAGCAGTAGTATTTAATGAAAAGCAACTAACATATAGAGAACTAAACAAGAAAGCAAATACAATAGCAAGAATACTAAAAAGCAAGGGAATAAAAGAAGATGAAGCAGTAGCAATATTAGCTGATAAATCCATAGAAATGATAATAGGGGTGCTGGCAATATTAAAAGCGGGAGGAGCTTATTTGCCAATAGATGTAGACTATCCAAAAGATAGAATAGAATACATTTTATCGGATAGTGCAAGCAGCATACTATTAACGCAAGCAAATATAGCTAACACGTTGAATTTTGATGGACATATAATAATTCTAGATAATCAAGAAATATACAATACATTGGCAATAGAAGATAATGACAACCTGGAAATAATAAACAAGCCAAACAACCTAGCGTACATAATGTACACCTCAGGAAGTACAGGCAGACCCAAGGGAGTAATGGTAGAACATAAGAATGTAGTAAGACTTGTAAAGAATACAAACTACATAAGCTTTAATAAAGAAGACAGAATACTGCAAACAGGAGCTTTAGTATTTGATGCATCAACCTTAGAAATATGGGGAGCATTGCTAAATGGTTTGCCACTTTACCTATTTGACAAAAGTGTAATACTAGATGCAAATAAGCTAACTGAAGCAATCGAAGAAAATAATATAACAATAATGTGGCTTACAGTAGCGTTATTTAATCAATTGATACAAGAAAAAGAAGACATATTCAAAGGACTAAGATATTTATTAGTAGGTGGAGATGTACTATCACCAAAGCATATAAATGCAGTAAAAGAAAAAAATCCTAGCTTAATAGTAATAAATGGATATGGACCAACCGAAAATACAACCTTCTCAACATGTTTTAAGATAGAGAAGAAATACACAAGCAACATACCAATAGGAAGTCCAATAAGCAATAGCACAGCCTATATAGTAGATAAGAACAATAACATACAGCCAATAGGAGTAGCAGGGGAGCTATGGGTAGGAGGAGACGGAGTAGCAAGAGGATATCTAAACAATCCAGAGCTAACAGCAGAGAAATTTATAGAGAATCTATATGTGCAAGGAGAAAGAATATATAAAACAGGAGACTTAGCAAGATGGCTGTCTGATGGAACCATAGACTTTATAGGACGTATAGACCAACAAGTAAAGATAAGGGGCTTTAGAATAGAGCTAGGAGAAATAGAAAATGAACTACTAAAGCATAGTAAAATAAGAGAAACAATAGTAATAGCAAAAGAAGACGATAGCAAGAACAAGTATATATGCGCATATATAGCAGGAGAAGCAGAGCTAAGCAGCAAAGAGCTGAGAGAGCATCTGACAAAAGAGCTGCCAGAATATATGATACCAACATACTTCATACAGCTTGATAAGCTACCATTGACAGCAAATGGAAAGATAGATAGAAAAGCCTTACCAGAGCCTGCTGGAAATATAGTTACAGGAACAGAATATGTTGCACCAAGTAATGAAATAGAAGAAAAGCTGGCAAGCATATGGAGTGAAGTAATAGGGGTAGAAATAATAGGAATAAACGATAACTTCTTTGAACTTGGAGGACACTCACTAAAGGCAATAAATATAATAGCAAAAATCCATAAAGAATTAAGTGTATCAGTACCTTTAAAAGAGATGTTTGAAACACCGACAATAAAGGGCTTAGCTCAATATGTAAAAAATACTAAGCAAAGTGTATACAGTAAAATAGAGCGAATTGAAGAAAAAGAACATTATGAGTTGTCTTCAGTACAAAAAAGAATGTATGCCATAAATCAAATAGAAGAAGATAGTGTAAACTATAACATGCCTTGGATGATGAGAATAGAGGGCGAGCCTGACAAAGCTAAGCTTAATGAAGCATTTAATAAGCTAATAGATAGACATGAAGCATTAAGAACCTCCTTTGAGATAATAAATGGAGAGCCTGTGCAGATAGTGCATAGGAAGACAAGCTTTGAAATGGGATACATAGAAACAAACCAAAAAGATAAAGGACAAGTAGAAGTTGAATTTATAAAAGCCTTTGATTTAAGCAAAGCACCATTATTCAGAGTAACATTGGCTAAAATCAATGACAAAGAATATATACTAATGATGGATATACACCATATAATTTCTGACGGTATATCTTTAGGAATATTAACTAAGGAATTTATGGAGATATATGATGGTAAAGAGCTGGTAGAGCTAAGAATCCAATACAAGGACTTTGCAGCATGGCAGAATAAATTATTTAAATCAGAAGAAATAAGGAAACAAGGAGAGTACTGGCAAAAAGCATTTGAAGGAGAAGTGCCGGTACTTAACCTGCCAACAGATTATCAAAGACCAAGCATACAAAGCTTTGAAGGGGATAGTATAATATTTGAGATAAGTGAAGAACTAACAGATAAACTAAGGCAAGTAACAAAAGAAACAGGAAGTACCATGTATATGGTATTGCTATCAGCTTGCAATATATTACTATCAAAATACAGTGGACAAGAGGATATAATAATAGGAAGTCCATCCGTAGGAAGATCTCATGCTGACTTACAGAATATAATGGGTATGTTTGTAAATACACTAGTTATGAGAAACTATCCTAAGAGTAAAAAGACCTTCAAGGAATTCCTAAGAGAAGTAAAAGTAAATTCATTACAAGCCTTTGAAAACCAAGACTATCAATTTGAAGAACTAATAGACAAGTTAAATATAAAAAGAGATGTAAGCCGAAATCCACTATTTGATGTGATGTTCTCATTGGAAAACATAGGCATAGAGGGTTTGAAAATAGAAGGATTAGAAGTTAATACCTATGAAATTGATGCTGAAATAGCAAAATTTGATATAACTATTGCAGCTAAAGAATCAAGCAAAGCTATATTGATATCCTTAAACTATTGCACAAAGCTGTTTAACAAACAAACAATAGAAGCCATGAGCAAGCACTTAATAAATATATTAGACAGCCTAGCAAACAATATAAACCAAAGACTATCAGAGGTTGAAATACTGTCAGATGAAGAAAAACATCAATTACTTGTAGAGTATAACAATACGAAAGCAGAGTATCCAAAGGATAAAACAATACAACAACTATTTGAACAGCAAGCAGCAAAGACACCAGACAATATAGCAGTGGTATACAAAAATGAAAGCATAACCTATAGGGAGCTAAATGAAAAATCAAATCAATTGGCTAGAATGCTTAGAGAAAAGGGAATAGAACCTAATACCATAGTTGGAATAATGGTGGAACGTTCAGTAGAAATGATAGTTGGGATAATGGGAATTTTAAAAGCTGGAGCAGCATATTTACCTATTGATTCTGAATACCCAGAGGATAGAATAAGATATATTTTAAGTGATAGCGGGACAAGGTTACTACTGCAAAAAGGTAGAGTAAATAATTACAATATAGAAGCAATAGCGTTAGATGAAGACTTTACCAATTATTCCACAGAAAATTTAAAAGTAATAAGTGACTATAGTAATTTGGCTTATATAATATATACCTCAGGTTCTACTGGTAAACCAAAAGGTACAATGATAAAGCAAAGAGGCTTAGTCAATTATATTACATGGGCGAATAAAGTATATGTAAAAAATGAGAGCTTAGACTTCCCACTGTATTCATCATTCTCATTTGATTTAACAGTTACATCAATATTTACACCATTGATTTCTGGTAACAAAATAGTTATATATAAATATCAAGAGGATGAACCAATCATAAGACAAATATTTAAGGAAAATAAGGTTGGTATAGTAAAGCTAACACCTGCTCATTTAAGTATGATAAAGGACATGGATAACAGTCAATCAAGTATAAAGCGGTTGATAGTAGGGGGAGAAGATTTAAAAACTGAATTAGCAAAGGAAGTATATGAAAGCTTCAATAAAAATGTTGAGATTTATAATGAATATGGACCTACTGAAACAGTAGTTGGCTGTATGCTTTACAGGTATGATTACTATATGGATAAGAATATATCTGTATCTATAGGAAAACCAGCTGATAACGTACAAATCTATATATTAGACAAAGTAAAACAAGTACTACCAATAGGAATTGTTGGAGAAATTTATATAGGCGGAGATGGAGTAAGTAAAGGCTATATAAATAGAGCAGAATTAACATCAGAAAGGTTTATAGCAAATCCATTTGTACCAGGGGAGCAGATGTATCGTACAGGAGATTTAGCAAGATGGCTGCCTGATGGTAATATAGAGTTTTTAGGTAGAATAGATAATCAAGTAAAGATAAGGGGCTATAGAATAGAGCTAGGAGAAGTAGAAGCAAGACTTTTAAGCTATGAAGGAATAGAAGAGGCAATAGTAATAGCCGGAGATGATAAGGATGGCAGCAGTTATCTATGTGCATATATAAGTGGCACGAGAGAATTTACAATTAGTGAGCTTAGAACCTATTTGAACGAAGAACTGCCAGAATACATGATACCATCATACTTTATACAACTTGACAAGCTACCACTAACAGCAAATGGAAAGGTAGACAAAAAGGCACTACCAGAGCCTGATGGAAGTATAAGCACAGGAGCAGAATATGTTGCACCAGAAAGTGAGACAGAAGAAAAACTGGCAAGCATATGGAGTGAAGTATTAGGGGTAGAAAGAATAGGAATAAACGATAACTTCTTTGAACTTGGAGGACACTCACTAAAGGCAATAAATATAATAGCAAAAATCCATAAAGAATTAAGTGCATCAGTACCTTTAAAAGAGATGTTTGAAACACCGACAATAAAGGGCTTAGCTCAATATGTAAAAAATACTAAGCAAAGTGTATACAGTAAAATAGAGCCAATAGAGGAAAAGGCGTATTATGAGTTGTCTTCAGTACAAAAAAGAATGTATGCAATAAATCAACTAGAAGAAGATAGTGTAAACTATAACATGCCTTGGATGATGAGAATAGAGGGCGAGCCTGACAAAGCTAAGCTTAATGAAGCATTTAATAAGCTAATAGAGAGACATGAAACCTTAAGAACCTCCTTTGAGGTAGTAGATGGAGAGCCTGTACAAATAGTGCATAAAGAAGTTAACTTTGAAATCGAATACACAGAAATAACTAAAAAAGAGAATGGCGAAATAGATGCTGATTTTGTAAAAGCCTTTGATTTAAGCAAAGCACCATTATTCAAAGTGACACTGGCCAAAATTAATGATCTAGAGTATTTACTAATGATAGATATGCACCATATAATTTCTGATGGTTTATCTATGAGTGTATTTACTAAGGAATTTATTGAAATATACAATGGTAAAGAGCTGACTGAATTAAAAATTCAGTACAAGGACTTTGCAGCATGGCAAAATAAATTGCTTAAATCGGAAGAAATAAAAAAGCAAGAGCAGTACTGGCTAAAAGCATTTGAAGGAGAAGTGCCTGTACTAAACCTGTCAACAGACTATCAAAGACCAAGTATTCAAAGCTTTGAAGGAGATAGTATTTACTTTGAGATAAGCGAAGAGCTAACAGATAAGCTAAAGCAAATAACAAAAGAAACAGGAAGCACCATGTACATGGTATTGTTATCAGCCTGCAATGTATTACTATCAAAATATAGTGGACAAGAGGATATAGTAATAGGAAGTCCAGCAGCAGGAAGACCTCATGCTGACTTACAGAACATAATGGGTATGTTTGTAAATACACTAGCTATGAGAAACTATCCAGAGAGTAACAAGACCTTCAAGGAATTCCTAAGAGAAGTAAAAGTAAACTCATTACAAGCCTTTGAAAATCAAGACTATCAATTTGAAGAGCTAATAGACAAGCTAAGCATAAAAAGAGATATAAGCCGAAATCCACTATTTGATGTAATGTTCTCACTAGCGAACATAGATACAGAAGAGCTAAGAATAGAAGGCTTAAAACTAAATACCTATGAAATTGATGTTAGAATAGCAAAATTTGATATGATGATTTCTGCTATAGAATCAAATAAAACTATAGGGATATCCTTAAACTACTGCACAAAGCTGTTTAATAAACAGACAATAGAAAACATGAGTAGACACTTTACAAATATACTAAACAACATGGCAGACAATGTTAACCAAAAGTTGTCAGAAATAAATATGCTATCAGAGGAAGAAAAGCATCAATTACTTGTAGACTTTAACAATACAAAAACAAACTATCCAAAGGAAAAGACAATACAACAGCTGTTTGAAGAGCAAGCAGATAACACACCAGATAATATAGCAGTAGTATATAAGAAAGCTGTGCTAACCTACAAGGAACTAAACGAGAAAGCAAATATAATAGCAAGGCTGCTAAGAAATAAAGGAATAAAACAAAATGAAATAGTAGGAATAATGATCGAAGGCGGAACAGAAATGCTGGTAGGAATACTAGGCATATTAAAGGCAGGAGCAGGATATCTGCCAATAGATCCTAAATATCCTACAGACAGAATATCCTACATGATAGAGGACAGTAAAACAAGAATATTGCTAACTGACTTCCAACCAACAGAAACAGTAAGTGACGGTATAGAGCTAATACTACTAACGGATGATAAGTTATATAAGGGTGAAAGCAATAACCTAGAAATAGTAAATACACCAAGAGATATAGCCTATATAATATATACCTCAGGAAGTACAGGAAAGCCAAAGGGAGTAATGATAGAGCATAGCTCCTTGATAAACTTGAGTAAATGGCATATTGACTATTACAAGGTAACAGAAAAAGATAATAGTACAAAATATGCAGGCTTTGGCTTTGACGCATCGGTATGGGAGATATTCCCTTATATAATAACAGGTGCAACAATACACATAATAGATGAAGAAATAAAGTTAGATATAGAAAAATTAAATCAATACTATAATGATAACGACATAACAATAAGCTTCCTGCCAACACAAATCTGTGAGCAGTTTATGAAGCAGGAGAACAAGTCCTTAAGATATCTGTTAGCAGGAGGAGATAAGCTAAGATACTTTGAAGGAAAGAACTACAAGGTAGTAAACAACTATGGACCAACAGAGAACACTGTAGTAACAACAAGCTTTATAGTGGATAAAGAATATGAAAATATACCAATAGGAAAACCAATAGCAAATACACAAATATATATAATAAGTAAGGAAAACAAGCTACAGCCGATAGGTATAGCAGGAGAGCTATGTATAGCAGGAGAAAGTTTAGCAAGAGGATACCTAAACAATAATGAGCTAACAGCAGAGAAATTCATAGAAAATCCATTTGTAGAAGGTCAAAGGCTGTATAAATCAGGAGACCTGGCAAGGTGGTTACCAAATGGAAACTTAGAATTCTTAGGAAGAATAGATACTCAAGTAAAAGTAAGAGGCTATAGAATAGAGCTAGGAGAAATAGAAAGTCAGCTATTAAAATATGAGGGTATAAGAGAAGTAATAGTAATAGCTAAAGAAGATCAAAACGGAATCAATTACTTATGTGGATATATATGCGGAGAAAGAGAGTACAGCATAAGTGATCTAAGAGAACATTTGTCAAAGGAGCTTCCAGAGTATATGATACCAGCCTATTTCATACAGCTAGAACAAGCTGCCACTAACTTCAAATGGAAAGGTAGATAGAAAAGCCTTACCAGAGCCTGATGGAAGTATAAATACAGGTGTAGAATATGTTGCTCCAACTAATGAAATAGAGGAGAAGCTAGTGGATATATGGCAAAAAGTATTAGGCGTAGAAAAAGTAGGGATAAATGATAACTTCTTTGAACTAGGAGGACATTCCCTCAAAGCTACCAATATACTCTCACAAATTCAAAAAGAACTTCATGCATCAATATCCTTTAAAAAGTTGTTTACAACACCGACTATAAAACAAATAGCTAAGCAATTACAGTTAACTACTGAAAGTCTATACCCGGAAATAGAGCCAACTGAGGAAAAAGAATACTACCCCGCTTCCTCTGCTCAAAAGAGAATGTTTGTAATGCAGTCCATGAATCCAAAGGGAACGATTTATAATATTACTATGCCTATACTTATAGAAGGTGCATTAGATGGGAAAAAGCTGGAAGCAGTACTTAACAAAATTGTAGAACGACATGAAGTAATGCGTACAACCTTTAAATTGAAAGAAGGAGTACTTCTACAGAAGGTTAATAAAGATTTCAAGCTTGAGATTATTAATACTAAAATGCGTGAAAACGAAGTTGGAGTCTTTGTCCAACGCTTTGTCAGACCCTTTGATTTGAGCAAGACACCGCCATTTAGAGTAGCTTTGGTTAAAATAGCCAATCAAAAGCATATACTGTTACTTGATATGCATCATATTATTTCTGATGCTGGATCTGTAGGAATATTGATTCAAGAATTTGTGGAGCTATATGAGGGCAATGAGCTTCCGAAGTTAAAAATACAATACAGAGATTACGTGGCTTGGCAAAATAAGCTGTTGGAAAATGGTATCATTAAGAAACAAGAGGAATATTGGATAAATGAGTTCATAAAGCCAGCACCAGCACTTAAATTACCTTATGATTTCTATAAGCCAGAGATACCGGATAATGAAGATGGTGGTATTTCCATAAGTATCGGCGAGGAGTATACTACTGGTGTGAAAAGAATTTTAAGTGCTACAGGAAGCACACTCTATATGATACTGCTTGCAGCTTACAGTATACTTCTACAAAAATACACAGGAAATGAGGATATTACTATAGGTAGTCCTATTGCGGCCAGATCCCATGCTGATTTGCAAAATCTAATGGGCATGTTTGTAAATACAATTGCGATTCGTAGCTTCCCTAATGCGAATAAAACTCTAGCTGAATTCCTTGCGGAGGTTAGAGATAAATCTCTGAAAGCCTTTGAAAACCAAGATTATCAGTTTGATGAATTGGTAAATAAATTAGGAGTTCATATAGATATGGAAAGCAATCCGCTTTTTAGCACCTTGTTTGTATTACAAAATATGGAATCGCCAGACATAAGTTTATCAGGCTTAACAGTGAAGCCATATAACTTTACTAGTCATGTTGCAAAGTTTGATATAACAATGTCTGCTGTAGAGGCAAACAATAATCTGATAATTGGTATGTCGTATCGAAAAAACCGTTTTAAGGAAGAAACCGCCTATAAGCTTACAGAAAGCTATATCAATATATTGAAGCAGATGGTCAATGATATTGAAATAAAAATTGGCGAAATAAGTATCTAATACTGTTAATTCTATATAACTATATAAAATGGCTTAAAGCTTAAAGGAAGGGCGTTATAATATAATGCTCTTCCTTTAATAATATGGTAAATAAATTAATAGAAATATATAAGAAATAGTAATAATAGTGTTCAAAAAACTACAGCAAATGATATAATATATATTAATAAAGGTTGTAAAAAAAGCGAAAACTTTTTCGTTGACATAGAATCTTACAACTTTTATATTAAATATTAAAATATAGTAATTTAAACAAACATTTGAAATACAAAGATACAAAAAAGAGAAAATAAAATAAGGAGTTTAAATAGAGTTTAAAGACATAGGAGATAAACTATATATAGTGCACTATTTTACAAATGTAAATTGTTTAATGCAGTATATATAGAATAGTTAATTAATTGGGAGGGCGAATTAAATGTTTAACAAAAGTAATTTTAAAGACATATACAGTCTATCTCCAATGCAGCAGGGTATGCTATTTCATTCTATAATGGATAGTGCTTCTGGTGCATATTTTGAACAGAGCAGACTGAAAATAATGGGGAAAATAGATATAAAGCTGTTTGAAAGAAGTTTTAATTTCATAATAGAGAAATATGATATCCTAAGAACAGTATTTCTATATGAAAAAGTAAGTCAGCCTGTGCAAATTGTACTTAGGAAGAGAATGGGAAATATTATCTACAATGATATATCTGCTCTCGAAGAGAAAGAAAGAAATAGCTTTATTGAAGACTTTATAAAGAAGGATAAAATGCAGGGCTTTAAGCTTTCTATAGATCTTCCGATGAGAATAGCAGTGATAAAAACAGGCGAAACAGAATATGAGATTATCTGGAGCTATCACCACATAATAATGGATGGCTGGTGTCTAGGTATAATAATGAGTGAGTTTTTCAAAGCATATACCTTGCTTGGAAAGGGCAAGGAAATAAGCACTGTAAATAACTATCCATATAGCGACTATATAAAATGGCTAAAGAAGCAGAACAAGGAAAAAGCATTAGCCTATTGGAAAAACTATCTTGAAGACTATGAACAGCAAGCATCCATACCAAGACTGCATAAAAAATCAAATGACAATACATATTTACAATGTGACATTCAATTTGAGCTAGATGAAGCTATAACAGAAAAACTTACAAAACTGGCAAGAGAGAATCAGATTTCACTAAACATAATTATCCAGACAATATGGGGAATACTTCTCCAAAGATATAACAACACAAATGATGTAGTATTTGGGGCTGTAGTATCAGGCAGACCCCCTGAAGTAGTTGGCATTGAAAGTATGGTAGGTTTGTTTATAAACACCATACCTGTCAGAATAATGGAAAATGAAATAAGCTTTATAGAGTTTTCTAAGAAAGTACAAGAAAATGCTTCAAAATCAATGGCATATGATTATATGCTATTGGCGGATGTGCAAGCAAATACGGTACTAAAGAACAATTTGTTTGATCATATTATAGTGTTTGAGAACTATCCTATGGACAAGCAGATAAGCAGTATGGAAAGCAGTCAAGAATTAGGTTTCTCAATACAAAACTATGAAATATTTGAACATACAAACTATGATTTTAGTCTGGGCATTATACCAGGCGAAACCATTAAATTTAAATTTACACACAATGAAAATATTTATAGCAAAGAACTCATAGAGCAAATATACAAGCATTTTAAAATGATTATAGAGCAAATCTTAGAAAAACCAGATATGAACACAGCAAAAATTAGAATAGTTGATGATGAACAAAAGCATCAACTACTTGTAGACTTTAACAACACAAAAGCAGACTATCCAAAGGAAAAGGCAATACACCAATTGTTTGAGGAGCAAGCGAAGAGAACTCCTGAAAACATAGCAGTAGTATACGAGGATAATCAGCTTACCTACAGAGAGTTAAATGAGAGAGCAAATCAGCTGGCAAGGTTACTAAGGGATAAGGGAGCAGCACCTGACAGTATAGTAGGGATAATGGCAGAGCGTTCCTTAGAGATGATAGTAGGTATAGTAGCCATATTAAAAGCAGGCGGAGCATACATGCCCATAGATCCAGAATATCCACAGGATAGAATAGAGTACATGCTAGAGGATAGCGGAACCAATATATTGCTTACCCAATTAGCACTCAAGGATAAAGTCAGCTCTAATAGAGAAATGATATTTCTAGATGATAAATATATATACCAAGGCTTAAGCAGTGACCTTATAAACGTAAATCACGTAGAAAATTTAATGTATGTAATATATACCTCGGGCAGTACAGGAAAGCCAAAAGGGGTTACATTACCACATAAAACCATAAACAATTTAATAAACTTTGAATACCAAAAGACAAATATAGATTTTAAAACAAAGGTGTTACAATTTACAACTATAAGCTTCGACGTATTCTGTCAGGAAGTATTTTCGACACTATTATGTGGTGGAGAATTGAATATACCAACAAGAGAGACAAGGAATGATACAAATAAACTGCTTAAATTTATAGCTGAAAAAGAAATTGAAGTAATATTTATGGCAACTGCATATTTTAAATATATAGCAAGTCAACCAGAGTATCTGCAAGCTTTATCAAGTAGTATAAAGCATATAATAGTTGCAGGAGAACAACTGTTAGTAACAGATGAACTAAGAAAATACTTAAGAGAGACAAAGGTGAATTTGCATAATCACTATGGCCTTTCAGAGACCCATGTAGTAACAACATATATAGTGAATTGTGAAAGTGATATATCTGAGCTTCCGCCAATAGGAAAACCAATAAGCAATTCAGCAGCATACATAGTAGACAGCTACAACAACTTGCAGCCAATGGGAGTTGTAGGAGAATTGTGTCTAGCAGGAGATGTATTGGCAAGAGGATACTTAAACAGACCAGAATTAACAGTAGAAAAGTTTGTAGAAAACCCCTTTGAGCCAGGAACAATAATGTATAGGACAGGAGACCTGGCAAGATGGTTGCCTGATGGAAATATTGAATTCTTAGGAAGGATAGACCATCAAGTAAAGATAAGGGGCTTTAGAATAGAGCTTGGAGAAATAGAAAATAAGCTTCTGAGCCATGAAGCAGTGAAAGAAACTGTAGTAATAGCAAAAGAAGATAATAGTAGAAACAAATATCTATGTGCATATGTAGTAGGTGAGAAAGAACTGACAGCATCAGAGCTAAGACAACATCTATTCAAGGAATTACCTGACTACATGATACCATCATACTTCATACAGCTAGAGAAGCTGCCATTGACACACAATGGAAAGATAGACAGAAAAGCTTTACCAGAACCAGATGGAAATATAACTACAGGAACAGAATATGAAGCACCAAGAAATAGTACGGAAGAAGCTCTAGCAGGTATATGGAGTGAAGTACTTGGAGTAGGAAAAATAGGAATCAATGATAACTTCTTTGAGCTAGGAGGGCATTCATTAAAAGCAACAAGCCTAGCTGGAAAGATACATAAGGTGCTGAATGTAGAAGTACCTTTAAAAGAAATATTTAACAATCCTACAATAAAAGGAATATCAGAATACATTAAAGGCAGTGAAGAAAGCATTTATTCGTCAATAGAGCCAGTAGAAGAAAAAGAATACTACGAGATGTCATCAGCACAAAAGAGAATATATACACTTCAACAGTTTGATATAAATAGTACAAGCTACAACATGCCTGGAGTATTTAAGTTGGAAGGAGACTTAGATGCTAATAAGCTAAAAGAAGCCTTTAACAAGCTTATATTGAGGCATGAAGCATTAAGAACTAGCTTTGAAGTAAAAGAAGCAGAATTAATACAAAAAGTACACAAGAGAGTAGAATTTAATATAGAGCAGTACAAGGTAGAAGAAAATGGAGAAATAGAAGAGCTAGTAAAGAACTTCATAAGAGCATTTGAACTGTCCAAAGCACCACTACTTAGAGTGGCGCTAATTAAAATCAAGGATAATGAACATATACTCATGATAGATATGCACCATATAATCTCTGATGGCGTATCTCTAGGAATACTAACCAAGGAATTCATGGAATTATATGAGGGCAAAGAGCTTACTAAGATAAGAGTTCAATACAAAGATTTTGCAGTATGGCAGAATAAGCTATTTAAATCCGGGGAAATAAAGAAGCAAGAGGAATATTGGATAAAGGCATTTGAAGGAGAAGTGCCTGTGCTTAATATGCCTACAGACTATCAAAGACCAAGTATACAAAGCTTTGAAGGGAATAACATCAACTTTGAGCTAAGTGAAGAGCTGACAGATAAGCTAAAGCAAATAGCAAAGGAAACAGGAAGTACCATGTACATGGTGCTTTTGTCAGCCTGCAATGTATTACTTTCAAAATATAGTGGACAAGAAGACATAGTAATAGGAAGTCCAATAGCTGGCAGACCTCATGCTGACTTACAGAGCATAATGGGTATGTTTGTAAATACCTTGGCTATGAGAAACTATCCTGAGAGCAGCAAGACTTTTAAGGAATTCTTAGCAGAAGTAAAAGCAAGCTCACTACAAGTCTTTGAAAATCAAGACTATCAATTTGAAGAATTAGTAGAAGGATTAAATATAAGAAGAGATTTAAGTAGAAATCCGTTGTTTGATGTAATGTTTACTATGCAAAACATGGATGCAGAAGAAAACCAAATAGAAGGGTTGAAATTCAGGCCATATGAAGCAAGTAATAACATAGCAAAATTTGATATGACTATTACTGCTACAGAATTAGGCAAAACAATGCTGTTGTCCTTAAACTACTGTACAAAGCTATTTAATAAACAAACAATACAAAAAATGAGCAAGCACTTAATAAATATACTAATTAGCATAGCAAACAATACAAACCTAAGACTGTCAGAGCTAGAAATGTTATCAGAAGAAGAAAAGTATCAGTTGCTTGTAGAGTTTAACAATACAAAAGCAGAATATCCAAAGGACAAAACTCTCTGTCAGCTATTTGAACAACAAGCAATAGAAACCTCAGATGATATAGCTTTAATATGTGGAGAAGAAACAATAACCTACAAGGAGCTAGATACAAAATCAAACCAATTAGCAAGATATCTAAGAGATAAAGGTGTAAAGTCAGACAGCATTGTAGGAATAATGGTGGAGAGATCCTTTGAGATGATAATAGGTATAATGGGAATTCTAAAGGCTGGAGGAGCATATCTGCCAATAGACCCAGAATATCCAGAGGATAGAATAAGCTACATTCTTGAAGATAGTAACACTACACTGCTTTTGACACAGAGTAAATATATAGACAAGGTTGAGTTTGTTGGTGAAATACTAGACTTGGAAAGCAAGCAAGCCTATACAAATGAAGGAACTAAGATTGATAATATAAATTCACCAAAGGATTTAGCATATGTGATATATACCTCTGGCTCAACTGGAAAGCCAAAGGGAGTAATGATAGAGCATGAAAGTGCAGTAAATATACTGACAGAAATGGAAAGGAATTATCCGTTAACAAAGGAAGATGTATATTTACTAAAGACCTCCTACACCTTTGACGTATCGGTTACTGAGATATTTGGCTGGTTTATAGGCAAGGGAAAACTGGCTATATTAAAGCCTGGGGATGAAAAGGATGTTAGCGAAATATTAAATGCCATAGAAAAGTACAGGGTAACACATATAAACTTTGTACCATCAATGTTGAACTTGATGCTAGAAGGAATAGACGAGGCAAATGTAAACAAAACTAGTAGCTTAAAATATGTATTTGCAGCTGGAGAAGCATTAATAAAAGAAACTGTAAACAAATTCCATAGACTAATAAAGACTGCTAGTCTTGAGAATATATATGGTTCCAACAGAAACAACTATATATGTAACAGGATATTCGCTAAAGAAGCTTAATAAGGATACAAAAAATATACCAATAGGAAAGCCATTAAGTAACATAAAGGCATATATAATAGACAAAAATAAAAAGCTTCAACCAGTAGGAATCCAAGGCGAGCTATGCTTCTCGGGTGTTGGACTAGGAAGGGGATACCTAAATAGACCAGAGCTTACAGCAGAAAAATATATAGAAAACCCATTCGTCCAAGGAGAGAGAATGTATAGGACGGGTGACTTAGCAAGATGGTTACCAGATGGAAACATAGAATTCTTAGGCAGAATAGACCATCAAGTAAAGATAAGAGGCTTTAGAATAGAACTGGGAGAAATAGAAAGCCAATTATTAAAATACGATGGTATCAGCGAAGTAATTGTAGTAGCAAAAGAAGATATAAATGGAAGTAATTACTTATGCGGCTATATATGCGGAGAAAGAGAGTATAGCATAAGTGAGCTAAGAGAACACTTAGCTAAGGAATTGCCAGAATACATGATACCATCATATATTATACATCTAGACAAGCTGCCACTAACAGCAAATGGAAAGATAGACAGAAAAGCCTTACCAGAGCCTGATGGAAGTATAACCACAGGCGTAGAATATGTTGCTCCAAGCAATGAAATAGAAGAAAAGCTAGTAGGTATATGGAGTGAAGTATTAGGAATAGAAAAAATAGGAGTGAACGATAACTTCTTTGAGCTAGGAGGACACTCTCTAAAGGCAATAAATATATCAGCAAAGATTAATAAGGAACTGAATGTAGCAGTACCATTAAGAGAGATGTTTGAAGCACCGACAATAAAGGGCTTAGCTCGCTATGTAGAAAGCACAAAGCAAAGTATATATAGTAGAATAGAAAAAGTTGAGGAAAAAGAGTATTATGAATTATCTTCAGCACAAAAGAGAATATATACCTTACAACAGTTTGAAGAAAACAACATAAGCTACAACATGCCAATGGTTATGACCTTAGAAGGAGAACTTGATAAGACTAAGCTTGAAGAAACCTTTGGAAGGCTAATACAAAGACATGAATCACTAAGAACTTCTTTTGAGGTAATAAATGGAGAACCAGTTCAGCTAGTACATGAGAATGTTGACTTTAATATAATATATGCAGAAGCAGACAAAGAAAAGGCTGAAGAAAAGGCGACAGAATTTGTAAAAGCCTTTGAATTAAGCAAAGCACCATTAATCAGAGTGACACTGGTTAAAATCAACGATAAAGAACATATTTTAATGATAGACATGCACCATATAATCTCTGATGGTACATCTATGGGAATATTAACTAAGGAATTTATGGAGCTATATGATGGTCATCAATTAGCAGAACTAAGAATTCAATACAAAGACTTTGCTATATGGCAAAATGAGATATTTAAATCAGGAGAAATAAAGAAGCAAGAAGAATATTGGCTGAAGGCATTTGAAGGAGAAGTGCCTGTGCTTAATATGCCTACAGACTATCAAAGACCAATTGTGCAGAGCTTTGAGGGGAATAACATCAGCCTTGAGCTGAATGAAGAACTAACAAGTAAACTAAATCAAATAGCAAAAGAAACAGGAAGTACCATGTACATGGTACTGTTATCAGCCTGCAATGTATTGCTATCAAAATACAGCGGACAAGAGGATATAGTAATAGGAAGCCCAATAGCTGGCAGACCACATGCTGATTTAGAGAACATAATGGGTATGTTTGTAAATACTCTGGCTATAAGAAATTATCCAGAGAGTCAAAAGACCTTGAAGGAATTCTTAGCAGAAGTAAAAGCAAGCTCGCTACAAGCCTTTGAGAACCAAGACTATCAATTTGAAGAGCTTGTAGAAAAGCTGGATATAACAAGAGATTTAAGTAGAAATCCATTGTTTGATGTAATGTTTGTTATGCAAAATATGGATGCAGTTGAGTTAGAAATAGAAGGGTTGAAATTTAAGCCCTATGAAGTTGATAATAAAATAGCTAAATTTGATATGACTATTACAGCTACAGAGCTAAATAAAACAATAGGAATAGACATAAGCTACTGCACAAAGCTGTTTAACAAACAAACAATACAAAATATGAGCAAGCATTTGATAAATATACTAAACAGCATAGCAAACGATACAAACCTAAGAATATCAGAGGTTGAGATGCTATCAGAGGAAGAAAAGCATCAACTGCTTGTAGAGTTTAACAATACAAAAGTAGAATATCCAAAGGACAAAATAATACAACAGCTATTTGAAGAACAAGTAGAGAAGACACCAAACAATATAGCAGTAGTATACAAGAAAGATATGCTAACCTACAAAGCACTAAACGAAAAAGCAAATATAATAGCAAGACTGCTAAGAAATAAGGGAATAAAGCAAAACGAAATAGTAGGAATAATGATAGAAGGCTCAGCGGAAATGATGGTAGGAATACTAGGTATACTGAAAGCAGGAGCAGCATACCTGCCAATAGATCCTAAATATCCTACAGACAGAATAGACTACATGATAGAAGACAGCAAAACGAGAATATTGCTGACAGATTTCCAACCTACAGAAATAGTAAGTGAGAATACAGAGCTAATATTACTAAAAAATGAAGAGCTATATAAGGGTGAGAATACAAACTTAAAAATAATAAATACACCAAGTGATACAGCCTACATAATATATACCTCGGGAAGTACAGGAAAGCCAAAGGGAGTAATGATAGAGCATAGCTCCTTGGTTAACATGTGCAAATGGAATATCGGATATTATGAGGTAACCGAAAAAGACAACATTACAAAATATGCAGGCTTTGGCTTTGACGCATCAGTGCCAGAGATATTCCCAGCCATAATAACAGGTGCGGCAATACACGTAATAGATGAAGAAATAAAGCTGGACTTAGAAAAATTAAATGAATACTACAATGAAAATAATATAACAATAAGCTTCCTGCCAACACAAATATCGGAGCAGTTTATGAAGCTTGATAACAATTCTCTTAAATATCTGTTAGCAGCAGGAGACAAGCTAAGATATTTTGAAGGAAAGAGCTACAAAGTAGTAAACAACTATGGGCCAACAGAAAACACAGTAGTAACAACAAGCTTTATAGTTGACAAAGAGTATGACAATATACCAATAGGAAAGCCAATATCAAACACACAAGTATACATAATAAACAAAGAAAATAAGCTACAGCCAATAGGAGTGCCTGGAGAGCTATGCATAGCAGGAGAAAGCTTGGCTAAAGGCTATCTAAACAGGGAAGAGCTGACAGCAGAGAAATTCATAGAGAACCCATTTGAAGAAGGTCAAAGACTGTACAAAACAGGTGACTTAGCAAGGTGGCTATCAGATGGAAACATAGAATTCTTAGGCAGAATAGACAATCAAGTAAAGATAAGAGGCTATAGAATAGAGCTAGGAGAGATAGAAAGCCAATTATTGAAATACGAAGGTATAAGAGAAGCAATAGTAATAGCAAAAGAAGCAGAAGAAAATAAATATCTATGCTCATATATAACAGGGGATAGGGAATTTACAGTAAGTGAGCTAAGAGAACATCTATCAAAGGAACTACCCGAATATATGATACCAGCATATTTCATAAAGCTTAACATACTGCCATTAACAGCGAATGGAAAGATAGACAGAAAGGTACTACCAGAGCCTGATGGAAGCATAATTACAGGAGCAGAATATTTTGCACCGGAAAGTGAAATAGAAGAAAAGCTTGTAAGCATATGGCAAGAAGTATTAGGAATAGAAAAAGTAGGAGTGAACGACAACTTCTTTGAACTAGGAGGACACTCTCTAAAGGCAATAAATATATCAGCAAAAATTAATAAGGAACTAAATGTATCAGTACCATTAAGAGAGATGTTTAAAGTACCGACAATAAAGGGCTTAGCTCACTATGTAGAAGGTACAAAGCAAAGCATATACAGCAGAATTGAGCCAATAGAGGGAAAAGAATATTATGAATTATCCTCAGCTCAGAAGAGAATATATACCTTGCAGCAGTTTGAAGAAAACAACATAAGTTATAACATGCCAATGGTTATGACACTAGAAGGAGAACTTGACAAGGCTAAGCTTGAATATGCCTTTAGTAAGCTAATACAAAGACATGAAGCATTAAGAACTTCCTTTGAACTAGTAGATGGAGAACCAGTACAGATAATACATAAGGGAGTAGACTTTGTAATAGAGTATACAGAAGCAGACAGAGAAAAGGCTGGAGAAATAGCAAAAGAATTTATAAAAGCCTTTGATATAAACAAAGCACCACTAATCAGAGTAGCACTGGTTAAAATCAAGGACAAAGAACATGTACTTATGATAGACATGCACCATATAATCTCTGATGGTGTATCTATGGGAATTTTGACTAAGGAATTTATGGAGCTATATGATGGCAAAGAGCTGTCTGAACTAAGAATCCAATACAAAGACTTTGCTATATGGCAAAATGAGTTGTTTAAATCAGGAGAAATTAAAAAGCAAGAAGAATATTGGTTAAAGGCATTTGAAGGTGAAATACCCGTGCTTAACATGCCAACAGACTACCAAAGACCAATCGTGCAGAGCTTTGAAGGAGATAGCATAGGCTTTGAGCTAGACGAAGAACTAACAGATAAACTAAAGCAAATAGCAAAGGAAACAGGAAGTACCATGTACATGGTATTGTTATCAGCCTGCAATGTATTATTATCAAAATACAACGGACAAGAGGATATAGTAATAGGGAGTCCAATAGCTGGCAGACCACATGCGGATTTAGAGAACATAATGGGTATGTTTGTAAACACCTTGGCTATGAGAAATTATCCAGAGAGTCAAAAGACCTTCAAGGAATTCTTGGTAGAAGTAAAAGCAAGCTCACTACAAGCCTTTGAGAACCAGGATTATCAATTTGAAGAGCTGGTAGAAAGGCTAAACATAACAAGAGATTTAAGCAGAAATCCGTTGTTTGATGTAATGTTTGTTATGCAAAATATGGATGCAGTTGAGTTAGAAATAGAAGGGTTGAAGTTTAAGCCCTATGAAGTTGATAATAAAATAGCTAAATTTGATATGACTATTACAGCTACAGAGCTAAATAAAACAATAGGAATAGACCTAAGCTACTGCACAAAGCTGTTTAACAAACAAACAATACAAAATATGAGCAAGCATTTGATAAATATACTAAACAGCATAGCAAACGATACAAACCTAAGAATATCAGAGGTTGAGATGCTATCAGAGGAAGAAAAGCATCAACTGCTTGTAGAGTTTAACAATACAAAAGTAGAATATCCAAAGGACAAAATAATACAACAGCTATTTGAAGAACAAGTAGAGAAGACACCAAACAATATAGCAGTAGTATACAAGAAAGATATGCTAACCTACAAAGCACTAAACGAAAAAGCAAATATAATAGCAAGACTGCTAAGCAATAAGGGAATTAAACAAAACGAAATAGTAGGAATAATGATAGAAGGCTCAACTGAAATGATGGTAGGAATACTAGGTATACTGAAAGCAGGAGCAGCATACCTGCCAATAGATCCCAAATATCCTACAGACAGAATAGACTACATGATAGAAGACAGTAAAACGAGAATATTGTTAACTGACTTCCAACCTACGGAAACAGTAAATGAAAATATAGAGCTAATACTACTAAATGATGAAAAGCTATATAAGGGTGAAAATACTAACTTAGAAATAATAAATATGCCGAAGGATATAGCCTATGTAATATACACTTCAGGAAGTACAGGAAAGCCAAAGGGAGTAATGATAGAGCATAGTTCCTTAGTTAACATGTGCAAATGGAATATTAGTTATTATGAAGTAACAGAAGAAGACAACATTACAAAATATGCAGGCTTTGGCTTTGACGCATCGGTGTGGGAGATATTCCCCTCTATAATAACAGGTGCAGCAATACATATAATAGACGAAGAAATAAAGCTAGATTTAGAGAAGCTAAATGAATACTACGATGAAAACAAAATAACAATAAGCTTCTTGCCAACACAAATCTCTGAACAATTTATTAAGCTTGATAACCAGTCTCTTAGATATTTGCAAGCAGCAGGAGACAAGCTAAGATACTTTGAAGGAAAGAACTACAAAGTAGTAAACAATTACGGGCCAACAGAAAATACAGTAGTAACAACAAGCTTTATAGTTGACAAAGAATATGACAATATACCAATAGGAAAGCCAATAGCAAACACACAAATATATATAATAAACAAAGAAAATAAGCTACAGCCAATAGGAATACCAGGAGAGCTATGCATAGCAGGAGAAAGCTTAGCAAAAGGTTATCTAAACAGGGAAGAGCTGACAGCAGAGAAATTCATAGAGAACCCATTTGAAGAAGGTCAAAGACTGTACAAAACAGGTGACTTAGCAAGGTGGCTATCAGATGGAAACATAGAATTCTTAGGCAGAATAGACAATCAAGTAAAGATAAGAGGCTACAGAATAGAGTTGGGAGAAATAGAAAGCCAATTATTGAAATACGAAGGTATAAGAGAAGCAATAGTAATAGCAAAAGAAGCAGAAGAAAATAAATATCTATGCTCATATATAACAGGGGATAGGGAATTTACAGTAAGTGAGCTAAGAGAACATCTATCAAAGGAACTTCCAGAATATATGATACCAGCATACTTCATAAAGCTTAACACACTGCCATTAACAGCAAATGGAAAGGTAGACAGAAAGGCATTGCCAGAGCCTGATGGAAGTATAGCTAGAGGCGCAGAATATGTTGCACCAAGCAATGAAATAGAAGAAAAGCTAGTAGGTATATGGGGTGAAGTATTAGGAATAGAAACTATAGGAATAAATGACAATTTCTTTGAATTAGGGGGACACTCTCTAAAGGCAATAAATGTAATAGCCAAAACATATAAAGCACTAAATGTAGAGCTGCCTTTAAGAGAGCTATTCAAAACGCCTACAATAAAGGGCTTAGCTGGCTATATAAAAGCTTCAGAACAGGGAATATATAGCTCAATTGAGAAAGTAGAGGAAAAGGAATATTATCCTCTATCCTCAGCGCAAAAAGAATGTACACTCTACAGCAGTTTGAAGAAAACAATACAAGCTATAACATGCTAATGGTTTTAACTTTAGAAGGAGAGCTTGACAAGACAAAGCTTGAAGAAACCTTTGAAAAACTAATACAAAGACACGAAGCACTAAGAACCTCTTTTGAGGTAATAAATGGAGAACCAGTACAGATAGTGTATAAGGAAGTAAGCTTTGCAATAGAGTATATAGAAGCAGAAAAAGAAAAGACAAGCGAAATAGCAATAAAATTTGTAAAAGCCTTTAGCCTAAGCAAAGCACCATTACTCAGAGTTGGACTGGTTAAAATTAACCATAAAGAACATATTCTAATGATAGACATGCATCATATAATCTCTGACGGTACATCTATGGGGATATTAACTAAGGAATTTATGGAGATATATGATGGTAAAGAACTGTCAGAGTTAAGAATGCAGTACAAAGACTTTGCTATATGGCAAAATGAGCTGTTAAAATCAGGTGAAATAAAGAAACAAGAGGAATATTGGTTAAAGGCATTTAGTGGTGAAATACCTGTGCTCAACATGCCAACAGACTATCAAAGACCAAGTATACAAAGCTTTGAGGGAGACAACGTCAACTTTCAACTAAACGAAGAACTAACAGATAAGTTAAAACAAATAGCAAGAGAAACTGGAAGCACCATGTACATGGTATTGTTATCAGCCTGCAATCTATTACTATCAAAATACAGCGGACAAGAGGACATAGTAATAGGAAGCCCTATAGCTGGCAGACATCATGCTGATTTAGACAATATAATGGGTATGTTTGTAAATACTCTAGCAATGAGAAACTACCCTGAGAGACAAAAGACCTTCAAGGAATTCTTGGCAGAAGTAAAAGTAAGCTCATTGTTAGCCTTTGAGAACCAAGATTATCAATTTGAAGAGCTTGTAGAAAAGCTGAATATTACAAGAGATTTAAGTAGAAATCCACTATTTGATGTAATGTTTACTATGCAGAACATGGATGCGGGTGAAATGCAGATAGAAGGACTAAAGTTTAAGTCATATGAATTCAGTAATAATATAGCTAAGTTTGACATGACAATATCAGCTATTGAATTAAACAAAACAATAGGAATAGATGTAAGCTATTGCACAAAGCTATTTAGTAAACAAACAATACAAAGCATGAGCAAACACTTAATAAATATACTAGACAATATAGCAAATAATACAAACCTAAGAATATCAGAGGTTGAAATGCTGTCAGAGGAAGAAAAGCATCAACTGCTTGTAGAGTTTAATAATACAAAAGTGGAATATCCAAAGGATAAAACAATACAACAGCTATTTGAAGAACAAGTAGAGATGACACCAAACAATATAGCAGTAGTATGCAAGAAGGACATGCTAACCTACAAAGCACTAAACGAAAGAGCAAATATAATAGCAAGAATACTAAGAAATGTGGGAATAAAACAAAATGAAATAGTAGGAATTATGATAGAAGGCTCAGTAGAAATGCTGGTAGGAATACTAGGAATATTAAAAGCAGGAGCAGCATATCTGCCAATGGATCCCAAATATCCTACAGACAGAATAGAATACATGATAAATGATAGTAAAACAAGAATATTGTTAACTGACTTCCCACCTATAGAAACAGTAAATGAGAATATAGAGCTAATATTATTAAAGGATGAAGAACTATATAAGGGTGATAATACCAACTTAGAAATAGTAAATAAACCAAGTGATATAGCCTATGTAATATACACCTCTGGAAGTACAGGAAAGCCAAAGGGAGTATTGATAGAACATAGCTCCTTGATAAACCTGAGTAAATGGAATATCGACTATTATGGAGTAACAGAAAAAGATAACAGTACAAAATATGCAGGCTTTGGCTTTGATGCATCAGTGTGGGAGATATTCCCTTACATATTAACAGGTGCGGCAATACATATAATAGACGAAGAAATAAAGCTAGACATGGAAAAACTAAAAGAATATTACAATGAGAACAATATAACAATAAGCTTCCTGCCAACACAAATATGTGAACAGTTTATGAAGCAGGAAAACAAATCCTTAAGATACCTATTAGCAGGAGGAGACAAGCTAAGATATTTTGAAGGAAATAACTATAAGTTAGTAAACAACTATGGGCCAACAGAAAACACAGTAGTAACGACAAGCTTTGTAGTTGACAAAGAATATGACAATATACCAATAGGAAAGCCAATATCAAACACACAAATATATATAATAAACAAAGAAAATAAGCTACAGCCAATAGGAGTACCAGGAGAGCTATGCATAGCAGGAGAAAGCTTAGCTAAAGGCTATCTAAACAGGGAAGCGCTGACAGCTGAGAAATTTATAGAGAACCCATTTGAAGAAGGTCAAAGACTGTACAAAACAGGAGACTTAGCAAGGTGGCTATCAGATGGAAACATAGAATTCTTAGGCAGAATAGATAATCAAGTAAAGATAAGAGGCTACAGAATAGAGTTGGGAGAAATAGAAAGCCAATTATTGAAATACAAAGGTATAGGAGAAGTAATAGTAATAGCCAAAGAAGCAGAGGGAAATAAATATCTATGCTCATATATAACAGGGGATAGGGAATTTACAGTAAGCGAGCTAAGAGAACATCTATCAAAGGAACTACCCGAATATATGATACCAGCATATTTCATAAAGCTTAACACATTGCCATTAACAGCAAATGGAAAGATAGACAGAAAGGCATTACCAGAGCCTGATGGAAGCATAGCTAGAGGCGCAGAATATGTTGCACCAAGTAATGAAATAGAAGAAAAGCTAGCAGGTATATGGAGTGAAGTATTAGGAATAGAAAGAGTAGGAGTAAACGACAATTTCTTTGAAATAGGGGGACACTCTTTAAAGGCGATAAATATTACAGCAAAAATTAGCAAGGAACTAAATGTGTCAGTGTCTTTAAGAGAGATGTTTGAAGCACCAACAATAAAGGGCTTGGCTCGCTATGTAGAAAACACAAAGCAAAGCATATACAGCTCTATTGCTCCCGTGGAGGAAAGAGACTATTATCCATTATCTTCAGCACAAAAGAGAATGTACACTCTACAGCAATTTGAAGAAAATGGCACAAGCTATAATATACCTATGATAATGACCATAGAAGGAGAGCTTGACAAAGCAAAGCTTGAAGAAACCTTTAACCAATTAATTCAAAGACACGAAGCACTAAGAACTAGCTTTGAGGTAATAGATGGAGAGCCAGTTCAAACAGTACATAAGGAGACAAGCTTTAAAATAGAGTATACAGAAGCAGACAAAGAAAAGGGTAGTGAAATAGCAGCTAGATTTATAAAAGCTTTTGACTTAAGTAAAGCACCACTACTCAGAGTTGGACTGGTTAAAATCAATGACAAAGAACATATCCTAATGATAGATATGCACCATATAATCTCTGATGGTGTATCTATGGGAATATTAACCAAGGAATTTACAGAGCTTTATTCTGGCAAAGAACTGCCAAAATTAAGAATTCAATACAAAGACTTTGCAGTATGGCAAAATGAATTATTTAAATCGGGAGAAATCAAAAAACAAGAGGAATATTGGCTGAAGGCATTTGAAGGAGAAATACCTGTACTTAACATGCCATCAGACTTCCAAAGACCAAGTATACAAAGCTTTGAAGGAGACAACCTACCATTTGAAATCGAAAAAGAAATAGCTAATAAGCTAAAGGAAATATGCAGGAAAACAGGGACTACCACGTATATGGTACTTCTTTCAGCATATAACATACTTCTATCAAAATACAGTGGACAAGAAGATATAGTAGTAGGAAGTCCAATATCAGGAAGACCACATGCAGACCTAGAAGGTATAATGGGTATGTTTGTTAATACCTTAGCAATGAGAAGCTTCCCAGCAGGAAACAAAACCTTCAGAGAATTCTTGGAGGAAGTAAAAACAAACTCACTATTGGCCTTTGAAAACCAGTATTATCAATTTGAAGACCTAATAGACAAGCTAAATATAAAAAGAGACTTAAGCAGAAATCCACTATTTGACGTAATGTTCTCAATGCATAATGTAGAAAGCAAGGAAATGCCAATTGGATATTTGCAGATAAAGCCATACGATACAGAAAACAATATATCCAAATTTGATATGACACTGACAGCAGTAGAAACAGAGGATAATATAGGGTTTAACTTAAACTACTGTACTAGCATATACAGTAAAAAGACTATAGAAAAATTAACAACACATTATATAAACATATTAGAAGCTATATCAAGCAATATAAATCAAAATATATATGATATAGATATACTCACCAAAGAAGAAAAGTATCAAATAATAAGCGAGTTTAACAATAGAAAAACAGAATATCCAAGGAATAAGACTATTAATGAGCTATTTGAAGAACAAGTACAAAATGCTCCAGACTCTATAGCTGTCGTATATGAGAATGAAAAATTAACATATGCTAATCTAAATAAAAAAGCAAATCAAATAGCAAGATTGCTAAGAAGCAGAGGTGTAAAGGCTGACAGCATAGTAGGAATAATGGTAGAAAGATCAGCGGAAATGATAACAGGAATAATGAGTATTATCAAAGCTGGAGGAGCATATCTGCCAATAGACCCAGAATATCCAACTGATAGAATAGAGTATATGCTAAAAGACAGTAAAGCTGATATACTATTGACACAAACACACCTTGCAAATAAAGGCGACTTTGGAATAGAGTTTATAGACCTAGAAGATGATAGCATATACATGGGAGATACTAGCAATTTAGAAAATATAAACGTACCAAATAACCTAGTATATACAATCTACACCTCAGGCTCCACAGGAAAGCCAAAGGGTGTAATGGTTGAGCATAAAAACCTAGTAAACCTAGTATATGGTCTAAAGGAAAGAATATATAAAGAAAATAAAAACCTAAAGGTATCAATGGTATCACCATATGTATTTGATGCATCAGTAAAACAAATATTCCCATCCCTATTATTAGGACATACACTATGCATAATACCAGAGGATACAAGACTTGATGCAAACAAGCTATTTGAATATTACACTAATAACTCTATAGATATAGCAGACGGAACGCCAACTCACTTAAAAATGTTAATTGCGTTGGATAAGCAAGCTGTAGACATTGGTATTAAACAATTTGTTATAGGTGGAGAAGCATTATCCACAGAGCTAGTAGAAGAATACTATAGCAGATATAACAAAAACTGCATAATAAACAATGCATACAGTTCAACAGAATGCTGTGACGTAACAACAATACTTCCAGTAACGAGCAATATGGAAATAAAAACACCAATAGTACCGATAGGATATCCGATTTCAAATGCAAGGATATATATAGTTGATAGCTACAACAAAGCAGTACCAGTAGGAGTATTAGGAGAACTGTGCATATCAGGAGCAGGAGTAACAAGAGGATATCTAAACAGAGAGGAATTAACATCAGAGAAGTTTGTTGACAACCCTTATGATATGACACAAAAGATGTATAAAACAGGAGACTTGGTAAGATGGCTATCTGATGGGAACATAGAATTCATAGGCAGAATAGACCATCAAGTAAAGGTAAGAGGCTATAGAATAGAGCTAGGAGAAATAGAAGCAAGGCTATTAAGTTATGAAGGCATAGAAGAAACAATAGTAATAGCAAGAGAAGCAGAAGGAAATAAATATATATGTGCATACATAACTGGAAATAGGGAATTTACAGTAAGTGAACTAAGAGAGCATCTATTAAAAGAGCTTCCAGAATATATGATACCAACATACTTTATACAGCTTGATAAGCTACCACTAACAGCAAATGGAAAGGTAGACAGAAAAGCACTGCCAGAGCCTGATGGAAGTATAACCACAGGAGTAGAATATGCTGCACCAGAAAGTGAAATAGAAGAAAAGTTGGTAAGTATATGGCAAGAAGTATTGGGCATAGAAAAAATAGGAATAAATGATAACTTCTTTGAATTAGGAGGACATTCCTTAAAGGCAATAAATGTGGCTGCAAAAATTCATAAAGAATTAAATGTATCAGTACCTTTAAGGGAGCTGTTTAAAACACCTACAATAAAAGGTTTAGCAAGCTATGTTGAAGGAACGACGCAAAGTATATATAGCTCGATTGCTCCAGTTGAGGAAAGAGAGTATTACCCATTATCCTCAGCTCAAAAGAGAATATATACACTACAGCAATTTGAAGAAAACAGTACAAGCTATAACATGCCTATGGTGATGACACTAGAAGGAGAGCTTGACAAGATCAAGCTTGAAGAAGCCTTTAATAAGCTATTACAAAGGCATGAAGCACTAAGAACCTCCTTTGAAGTAATAGATGGGGAGCCAGTACAAGTAGTTCATAAGAAAGTAAACTTTGCAATAGAGTACGTAGAAGCAAGCAAAGAGAAGGCTGGAGAAATAGCAGAAATATTTGTAAAAGCATTTGATTTAAGCAAAGCACCACTGCTCAGAGTGGCACTAACTAAAATCAATGACAAAGAGCATATACTAATGATAGATATGAACCATATAATCTCTGATGGTGTATCTATGGGAATCTTGACTAAGGAATTTATAGAGCTATATGATGGCAAAGAGCTGGTTGAACTAAAAATACAATACAAACACTTTGCAGCATGGCAAAATGAAATGTTTAAATCAGGAGAAATAAAAAAACAAGAAGAATATTGGCTAAAGGCATTTGAGGGCGAAGTGCCTGTGCTTAACATGCCAACAGACTACCAACGAGCAAGCATACAAAGCTTTGAAGGAGACAACATCAGCTTTGAACTAAATGAAGAGGTAACAAGTAAGCTAAAGCAAATAGCAAAAGAAACAGGAAGTACCATGTACATGGTATTACTATCAGCTTGCAATGTGCTACTATCAAAATATAGCTGTCAAGAAGACATAGTAATAGGAAGTCCTATATCAGGCAGACCGCATGCTGATTTACAAAACATAATTGGTATGTTTGTAAACACGCTTGCTATGAGAAATTATCCAAAGAGCAGTAAGACGTTCAAGGAATTTTTAGCAGAAGTAAAAGTAAGCTCACTGCAAGCCTTTGAAAACCAGGATTATCAATTTGAAGAGTTAATAGACAAGCTAAACATAACAAGAGATTTAAGCAGGAACCCACTATTTGACGTAATGTTCTCAATGCAGAACATGGATTCACATGAGATACAGATAGAAGAACTTAATTTCAAACCTTATGAAATTGATAATAATATAGCTAAATTTGATATGACTATTACAGCTGCAGAATTAGACAAAACAATAGGAGTAAACCTAAACTACTGTACAAAGCTATTTAACAAACAAACCATAGAAAACATGAGTAAGCACTTAGCAAATATATTAAGTAGCATAGCAAACAATATAAACCTAAGACTATCAGAGCTTGAAATGCTATCAGAGCAAGAAAAGCATCAACTGCTTGTAGAGTTTAACGATACAAAAGCAGAATATCCAAAGGATAAAACGATATATCAGCTATTTGAACAACAAGCAGCAGAAACCCCTGATGATATAGCTGTAACGTATGGAGAAGAAGCAATAACTTACAAGGAATTAGATACAAGCTCAAACCAATTAGCAAGAACCCTAAGGGAAAAGGGTGCAAAACCAAATAGTATTGTGGCGATAATAGTAGATCGATCCTTTGAAATGATAATAGGAATAATGGGAATTCTAAAGGCTGGAGCAGCATATCTGCCAATAGACCCAGAATATCCAGAGGATAGGATAAGCTACATTCTTGAAGATAGCAAGACAGAACTACTATTAACACAGAATAAATATATAGACAAAGTGGAGTTTGCTGGTGAAATATTAAACCTAGAAAGCAAGCAAAGCTATGCAAATGAAGGAACTAAATTAGATAATGTAAATTCACCAAAGGATTTAGCATACATATTATATACCTCAGGATCAACTGGAAATCCAAAGGGAGTAATGATAGAGCATGAAAGTGCAGTAAATACATTAACTGAAACGGAAAGGAACTTTCCAGTAGCAAAGGAAGATGTATATTTACTAAAGACAACCTATACCTTTGATGTATCTGTTATGGAGATATTTGCCTGGTTTGTAGGAAAGGGAAAGCTGGCTATATTAAAACCTGGTGATGAAAAGGATATAAGTGAAATATTAAATGCTATAGAAAAATACAAAGTAACGCATATAAATTTTGTACCATCAATGTTGAATTTGTTTTTAGAAAGACTAGATGATGAAAATGTTAACAAAACTAACAGCTTAAAATATGTAGTTGCAGGTGGAGAAGCATTAACGAAAGAAACAGTAAACAGATTACAAAAGCTAATAAAAAATGCTAGTCTGGAAAACATATATGGTCCGACAGAAGCAACAATCTATGTTACAAGATATTCACTAAAGCATTCAGATAAGGACACAAAAAATATACCAATAGGAAAGCCAACAAGTAACATAAATGCATACATAATAGATAAAAATAAAAAGCTCCAGCCAGTAGGAATTCAAGGAGAACTATGCTTCTCAGGAATTGGACTAGGAAGAGGATACCTAAATAGACCAGAGCTGACAGCAGAAAAATATATAGAAAACCCATTTGTCCCTGGAGAAAGAATGTATAAGACAGGAGACTTAGCAAGGTGGCTACCTGATGGAAACATAGAATTCTTAGGAAGAATAGACTTCCAAGTAAAAATAAGAGGCTTTAGAATAGAGATGGGAGAAATAGAAAGCCAGTTATTAAAATATGAGGGTATTAGTGAAGCAATAGTAATAGCAAAAGAAGATAAAAACAGAAATAGCAGCTTATGTAGCTATATATGTGGAGAACGAGAGTATAGCATAAGTGAGATAAGAGAACATTTAGCCAAGGAATTACCAGAATACATGATACCATCATACATAATACAACTGGACAAACTGCCCCTATCAGCGAATGGAAAGATAGACAGAAAAGCCTTGCCAGAGCCTGATAGCAGTATAACTACAGGAGCAGAATATGTTGCACCAAGTAATGGAATAGAAGAGAAATTAGCTGCAATATGGCAAGAAGTATTAGGAATAGAAAAAATAGGAATAAACGATAACTTCTTTGAGCTAGGAGGACACTCTTTAAAAGCAATAAATATATTATCAAAAATTAGCAAGGAATTAAATGTATCAGTACCTTTAAGAGAAATGTTTAAAACACCTACAATAAAAGGCTTAGCAAACTATGTAGAAAGCACAAAGCAAAGCATATATAGCAAAATAGAATCAGCCTATGAGTACGAGTATTATCCATTATCTTCAGCTCAAAAGAGAATATATACACTACAGCAATTTGAAGAAAACAGCATAAGCTATAACATGCCTATGGTGATGACACTAGAAGGAGAGCTTGACAAGATCAAGCTTGAAGAAGCCTTTAATAAGCTAATACAGAGACACGAAGCCCTAAGAACTTCATTTGAAGTAATAGATGGGGAGCCAGTACAAGTAGTTCATAAGAATGTAAACTTTGCAATAGAGTACGTAGAAGCAAGCAAAGAGAAGGCTGGAGAAATAGCAGAAATATTTGTAAAAGCATTTGATTTAAGCAAAGCACCACTGCTCAGAGTGGCACTAACTAAAATCAATGACAAAGAGCATATACTAATGATAGATATGAACCATATAATCTCTGATGGTGTATCTATGGGAATCTTGACTAAGGAATTTATAGAGTTATATGATGGCAAAGAACTATCAAAATTAAGGATACAATACAAAGACTTTGCAGTATGGCAAAATAAAATGTTTAAATCTGGAGAAATCAAAAAACAAGAAGAATATTGGCTAAGGGCATTCGAGGGTGAAGTGCCTGTGCTTAACATGACAACAGACTATCAACGAGCAAGCATACAAAGCTTTGAAGGAGACAACATCAACTTTGAACTAAATGAAGAGGTAACAAGTAAGCTAAAGCAAATAGCAAAAGAAACAGGAAGTACCATGTACATGGTATTATTATCAGCTTGCAATGTACTACTATCAAAATACAGTGGACAAGAAGATATAGTGGTGGGGAGTCCTATATCAGGCAGACCGCATGCTGATTTACAAAACATAATTGGTATGTTTGTAAACACGCTTGCTATGAGAAACTATCCAAAGAGCAGTAAGACGTTCAAGGAATTTTTAGCAGAAGTAAAAGTAAGCTCACTGCAAGCCTTTGAAAATCAGGATTATCAATTTGAAGAGTTGATAGACAAGTTAAACATAACAAGAGACCTAAGCAGGAATCCGCTATTTGACATAATGTTCTCAATTCAGAATATGGATGCAGGGGAGCTGCAAATAGAAGGACTTAGATTTAAATCCTATGAAATTGACAATAACATAGCAAAGTTTGATATGACTATTACAGCTGTAGAACTAAATAAAACAATAGGAATAAACCTAAACTACTGCACAAAGCTATTTAACAAACAAACAATAAAAAACATGAGTAAACACTTAACAAATATACTAAACAGCATAGCAAGCAATACAAACCTAAGATTATCAGAGGTTGAAATGCTGTCACAGGAAGAAAAACAACAAGCACTTGTAGAATTTAACAATACAGAAGCAGATTATCCAAGAGAAAAAACAATAAATCAATTGTTTGAAGAACAAGCAGAAAAGACACCAGACAACATAGCAGTAGAGTATGAAAATACAAAGCTTACCTACAAAAAACTAAATACAAAAGCAAACCAATTAGCAGTAATATTACAAAACAAAGGAGTAGAAGCAGATAGCATAGTAGGAATAATGATAGACAGATCCTTAGATATGATAGTAGGGATAATGGCTATACTAAAGGCTGGAGGAGCATATCTGCCTATAGACCCTGAATATCCAAAGGACAGAATAGAATACATGCTGTCTGATAGTAATACAAAGATATTGCTTACTCAATCAAATTTAACTAAAAATGTGGAATTTGATGGAGAAACAATAATTATAGAAGATATATTATGTAATACAGAATGTATCAATGTTAAAAAAATAAACAAAGCAACTGATTTGGCATATATCATATACACCTCAGGAAGTACTGGAAAACCAAAGGGAGTAATGATAGAACATAAATCAGTAGTTAATCTAGCGTGCTCACAAATAAGGCAATTTGAAGTTGATGAAAAAGACAGGATATTGCAGTTCTCAACTATTTGCTTTGATGCATCAATAGAACAGATATTTATAGCACTATTAAGTGGGGCAGCTTTAGTATTAATAAATAAAGATACATTATTAAGTGTAGAAACATTTGAAGAATATCTAATAGAACATGAAGTGACGCATGTTAACGCAGTACCTGCATTCTTGAAAAATATTAGTTATAGAGAAGAATATAAAATAAAGCGTGTGGTATCAGGCGGAGACATATGCCCTGTGGATTTAGCTAAATATTGGAGCGAACACTGCGATTTCTACAATGAATATGGACCAACAGAAACCACGGTTACTTGCGCCAGACTATTAGTTAAGAATAAGGAAGAAGTATCTAATAATTTATCAATAGGACAAACAATAAATAATGTAAAAGCATATATATTAGATAAAAATAATAATATTCAACCAGTAGGAATACCAGGCGAGCTATATATATCAGGAGCTGGATTAGCAAGAGGCTACTTAAATAGAGCAGAATTAACAACAGAGAAGTTTGTGAATAATCCCTTTAAGTCAGGAACTAAAATGTATAAGACTGGAGACCTTGCAAGATGGTTGTCAGATGGAAACATAGAATTCTTAGGCAGAATAGATAGTCAAGTTAAGGTAAGGGGTTTTAGAATAGAGCTGGGAGAAATAGAAGCAAGAATTCTAAGCTATGAAGGAATAGAAGAAGCAATAATGATAGCAAAAGTAGAAGAAACTGGAAATAGTTATTTGTGTGCATATATTACAGTAAATAAGGAATTTGCTATTAGTGAATTAAGAGAGTATTTAGCTAAAGGACTTCCAGACTATATGATACCAGCATATTTTATACAACTAGAAAAGCTACCATTAACAGCAAACGGAAAGGTAGATAGAAAAGCATTACCTGAGCCTGATGGAAGCGTAACCACAGGAGCAGAATATGAAGCACCAAGAAATGAAATAGAAGAGAAGCTGGTAAGCATATGGCAAGAAGTATTACGTTTACAAAAGGTAGGAATAAATGATAACTTCTTTGAGTTAGGGGGACATTCCTTAAAGGCAATAAATATATCAGCAAAAATTAACAAAGAATTAAATGTGTCAGTGCCTTTAAGAGAGATGTTTAAGACACCTACAATAAAGGGCTTAGCTGACTATGTAAAGTGTACAAAGCAAAGCGTATATAGCAGAATAGAGCCAGTAGAGGAGAAAGAGTATTATCCATTATCCTCAGCTCAAAAGCGAATGTATACACTACAGCAATTTGAAGAAAACAACATAAGCTATAACATGCCAATGGTAATGACACTAGAAGGACAGCTAGATAAGACTAAGCTTGAAGAAACCTTTGATAAGCTAATACAAAGACACGAAGCCTTAAGAACCTCATTTGAGGTAATAGATGGAGAACCAGTACAAGTAGTTCATAATGAAATAAACTTTGAAATAGAGTACACAGAAGCAGACAAAGAAAAGGCAAAGAAAATAGCAGCAGAATTTGTAAAAGCCTTTGATTTAAGCAAAGCGCCATTAATCAGAGTGGCACTAACAAAAATCAATGAACAAGAACATATACTAATGATAGACATGCATCATATAATATCCGATGGTGTATCTATGGGAATATTAACTAAGGAATTTATTGAGCTATATGATGGCAAAGAATTAACTGAGCTAAGAATCCAATACAAAGACTTTGCAGCATGGCAAAATGAGCTATTTAAATCAGGAGAAATTAAAAAGCAAGAAGAATATTGGCTAAAGGCATTTGATGGAGAAGTGCCTGCACTTAGCATGCCAACAGACTACCAAAGACCAAGTATACAAAGCTTTGAAGGAGATAACATCAACTCTGAACTAAATGAAGAGTTGACAGATAAGCTAAAGCAAATAGCAAAAGAAACAGGAAGTACTATATACATGGTACTGCTATCAGCATACAATGTATTACTATCAAAATACAGCGGACAAGAAGATATAATAATAGGAAGTCCAATATCAGGAAGACCTCATGCTGATTTAGAAAACATAATGGGTATGTTTGTAAACACACTAGCTATGAGAAATTATCCTGAGAGCAACAAGACCTTCAAGGAATTCTTAGTAGAAGTAAAAGTAAACTCACTGCAAGCCTTTGAAAATCAAGACTATCAATTTGAAGAATTGGTTGACAAGCTAAGCATAACAAGAGACTTAAGCAGAAATCCACTATTTGATGTAATGTTTGTTATGCAGAACATTGATGCAGGTGAAATCCAAATAGAAGGATTAAAATTCAAGCCCTATGAAGTTGATAATAACATAGCTAAGTTTGACATGACCATTACAGCTGTAGAATTAGATAAAACAATAGGATTAACATTAAATTATTGTACAAAGCTGTTTAACAAAGTGACAATAGAGAGATTATACAAACATCTACATAATATATTAAAAGCAATAACGAGGGATCTCAATATAAAACTATCAGACATAGAAATGCTGACAGAAGAGGAGACACACCAGTTATTAGTAGACTTTAATGATACAAAAACAGAATATCCAAACAACAAAATGATACCTGAGCTGTTTGAAGAGCAGGTAGCTAGAACTCCTGACAACATAGCAGTAGTTTACGAAAGCAAACAGCTAACATATAGAGAGCTAAATGAGAAAGCAAATCAACTAGCAAGAGTATTACAAGAAAAGGGTGTAAAGCCTGAAAGCATAGTAGGGTTAATGGTAGACAGATCCTTAGATATGATAGTAAGCATAATGGCTATTTTAAAGGCTGGAGGAGCATATTTGCCAATAGATCCAGAATATCCACAGGAAAGAATAGAATATATGCTGGAAGACAGTGAAGCACAGCTATTAATAACAGATAAGCAACTACAAGAAGGCACAACATATAAGACAGACATAATTTTATTGGAAGATGATAAGCTGTATGCTGGGGATTGCAGCAATTTAGAAGCAATTGCCAAACCAAACAACTTAGCATATGTGATATATACCTCTGGAACAACAGGAAAACCAAAGGGTGTAATGATAGAGCATATGAGTATGAGCGATACAATACAATGGAGAAAGGACGAATATTCACTTGGCATAAAGGATAAAGTACTACAACTATTCTCATATGCATTTGATGGATTTGTGACCAGCTTCTTTACCCCGATATTATCTGGTGCTACAGTAGTAATTGCAAGCTCAGATGAAGCAAAAGATCCAGTAGCAATTAAGAAATATATCAGTAGAGTTGGTATAACTCATTTTATAAGCGTACCAAGCCTATACCAAGCAATAATAGAAGGTGCTAGTAAAAAAGAACTATCATCCTTAAGAATAGTTACATTAGCAGGCGAAAACATAACAGATAATTTAGTAAGAATGAGCAAAGAGTTAAGTGAAGAAATAGAGCTAGTAAACGAATATGGACCTACAGAAAACACTGTAGCATCAACAATATCAAGAAACTTGCAGTGTAATGCCAAAGTTACTATAGGCAAGCCAATAGCAAATGCAAAGGTATACATACTAGACAAACATAATAATCTGTTACCAACAGGAGTAGCAGGAGAGATATGTGTATCAGGAAACGGATTAGCAAGAGGCTACTTAAATAGATTAGAGCTAACAGCAGAGAAGTTTGTGGACAATCCATTTGAGACAGAAACAAAAATGTATAAAACAGGAGACTTGGCAAGATGGCTGCCTGACGGAAACATAGAATTCTTAGGAAGAATAGATAATCAAGTAAAGATAAGAGGCTTTAGAATAGAGCTAGGAGAAATAGAGAGCAAACTACTTAGTCATACAGAAATAAAGGAAGCAGTAGTAATTGACAAAGAGGACAGCAACAAAAATAAATATCTATGCGCATATATAGCAGTAGAGATAGAGCAGACAGTAGCAGAGCTAAGAGAATATTTATCAAAAGAGCTTCCAGAATATATGGTGCCAACATACTTCATACAGCTAGAATAAGCTGCCACTAACAGCAAATGGAAAGGTAGACAGAAAAGCTTTGCCAGAGCCTGATGGAAGCATAACCACAGGAGCAGAATATGTTGCACCAAGCAATGAAATAGAAGATAAGTTGGTAAACATATGGAAAGAAGTATTAGGCATAGAAAAAATAGGAATAAACGATAACTTCTTTGAGCTAGGGGGACATTCTCTAAAGGCAATGAATGTAACTAACAAAATTAAAAAAGAAATAGGCATAGATATACCTTTAAAAGAATTATTTACTACTCCAACAATAAAACAACTTTCAGAATATATAAGTAATAATGAAATTGTAGATCAAAAAGCTACACCGGATGATATAGTGCTTATTAAGAAGGGCAGCAAAAAAGCTAAAAACGTTTTCGTTGTTCACGATGGAAGTGGGGATATAAGCGGATATATAGAGCTTTGCAATATCATAAATAATGATTGTAATTATTGGGGTATAAGAGCTAAGAAGCCTACTGAATATTATCCAACTAATATAACAATAGAGGAAATGGCAAGTAGATATATAGAAAAAATATATAATATACAACCAGAAGGAAGCTATAATCTGGTGGGCTGGAGTCTTGGAGGAGTTATAGTCTTTGAAATTGCAAGGTTAATGGAAGAGAGTGGTAAAAAGCTTGAAAAGCTAATCATGATTGATGCGCCAGCTCCTAAAACCAATATTGTAAATAGAATTATAAAAAACACAAACAAGTTTAGTCTTGAAGCAGAAAAGAAGGTTGCTAAGCTGTTTATTGCTGATGACCAAATAGAAGCTAAAATCAAGTCAGCTACCTATGTGGAAGAATTGTGGCAGCAAATAATTGAATACTACGAGCAAAACAATTTGTCCATAGAGAATATTAAACAATCGGAAATAAGGAATTTTGCAATCTTTATACCTGAATATGAAAGCATAGGAATTAGAGAACTGGTGTATAATTTGAACTATATTAGAGCATTGAACATGTCATTAGAGGGATATATGCCAAAGAATAAAATTAATACGCAGTTGTATATGTTTGAAGCAAATGAAAATAACATGAATGATAAAAAGGCTTGGGATAAATTCTTGGCAAACAAAATGATATCAAAAAGAATACCAGGCAATCACTTTACCATTATGCAGGGACAAAATGTATTAAAGCTGGCAGCAAAGGTTACGGAATTGTTGGAAAGCTAACAGTACGATATAGGAGATATCCTTCAGAATATTATCAATGAGTAAAATATTTGTGCAATTAGATTTATTAAAAAGGGTATAGGTCATCTCTCATATAGATGCCTATACCCTTACTTTGAAAATAGCTTTATTTGTTAGTTATTTTTCTATGATTATAGTTCGCCTTCTGAGTAGTATGAAACATAATCAATATAGTAACCATATCCAGTTACTGAGGAATCTGTAACTAGATTTACTTGAATTGTACTGCCATCTACTTCTACTGTGAAAGCATCCAATGTTCCTGAATATGTTGATTGAGTTGTGCCTGCTGCATTTTTAATATATACAAAGTCATAGTTGCTTTCTGTCTCAAATCTTGAGAAGTGTACAGCTACCTTTGTAGCTCCTGTCTTTGTATATGTTTGAGTATTATTATAGCTGTTAGTATAGTCGTGTGGTGATTCTAAAACTGTAGTCTCGTTATACCACTGTCCTGTTACTGGTGGTGTTGTGCTTGTTGGATATGTTGCTGTTAATGCATAAGCTTGAGTTGTGCTATATACTCCATTGTAGCCTAATACTTTAACATAGTATGTGCCTGCTGCAGTTGAAGTATATGATATACTTTCATTTGTTGTTCCGCTCTGTAATGAACTTGCTACGCTTGTTCCTGCGGAGTTGTATAAATATATATCATAGTCTCCAGCTAGGTTTGTACATGTTACTGCTATAGTACCTGCTGCTGTTGTAGTGAACTTGTAGTAGTCAACATCTGTTGCTGAGTAGATATATGAGTTATATGCTGTACCGCTTGTTATTGGAACCATAAGCAGCTGATGTTGAAGCATTTGGTTCATAAGTGTCGCCACTTGCTGGTGGAGTTGTTGGGTATGTTGCTGTCAAAGCATAAGCAGATGCTGTGCTGTATGCACTACTATTGCCTATTACCTTAGCATAATATGTGCCTGCTGCAGCTGAAGTATATGATATACTTTCACTTGTTGTTCCACTGTTTAATGAACTTGCTACTTGTGTTCCTGTTGAGTCATATAGATATAAATCGTAGTTAGCAGGTAGGTTTGCACATGTTACTGCTATAGTACCTGCAGCTGCTGTAGTGAACTTGTAGTAGTCAACATCTGTTGCTGAGAAGATATATGAATTATATGCTGTACCACTTGTTAATGGACGCATATGCTGCTGTTGTTGTTTCGTTTGGCTCATAAGTGTCACTTGGTGTTGGAGGTGTGCTAGTTGGTTCGATTTGGATTGATGGATCTCCAAATAAAGTCCAAGTATTGAAGGTTAATATATCATCGCTTGTTCCGTTATCCAACATAACAGTTTCACCTGAATAACATAAACCGCCTAATGAGATTCTAGAGTCATTTATTAATAAGTTTATGATTTCATCTTGACCATTCATTGGAGGAGTCCAAGGTTGGTTTACTGTTGACATTAGAGTTCCTATTGCACCGATAGGATTGCCACTGCTGTCCTTTGAACGCATCCATGCTTCTGCAAAACATGTAGTACTTTTTTGGAATGTTCCGTTTACACATGCAACGCTAAGAATGAAAGGTAGTTGACCAGCGTTATCCAGGGCTGCAACATCAGCAGTGTCAAAGCCAGAAGTAACCCAGTATGTATCAGCACCATGTCCAACATAGTTTACTATACCTCTGCCTGCATTTAAGCTAGTAGTTACTGAAGAAGCTGCTGCATTTGGATCGTATACACTATCAACTGTTGTATAGCCATCATTTAAAAGATTAGTTCTGATAGTATTCATGTGCTGTATATCTGTTTCACCAGAACCTTCAGCAGATGCAAGACCAAGTCCTTTTTTAAACCATGTAGTAGTGTTATATCCATTTTGTTCAAATTCTATAGAACGTTGTACCTGTGTTTGAACATCTGCTAAGCTTTGTGCTGAGAAACGACCTACATATATATCAGGATAATTGTCGCTGCCTGCTACTTTTGTATATTCAGGGTCAGAGACTCCATCGGAATAAGCTGGTGAGGATACTTGAGCATAATCACCTACTAGAAGAACATAGGTTAACTCAGGGTGTGAATTATAATAAGTTTGTATATAGCTTTTAATTTCTGTAGCACTATTAGTTGATGATACTGTAGACATATTTACTACAGTAGTTGCTATTCCTTTAGAATTCTTCCATGTAACAAAAGAATCTAATGCACTAGCATAACTATCATAAGTAATTATTAGCATTGAACCGGTTTCAGAAGGATTGTTCATCAAGCTTTGTGTTGATTGTTGCATATTGCTATAGTTGATGAATGTGTTTTCATATGCTGGCTCAAAATCTGCTGTAATATTATTGCTTGAAGCAGCAAGAGAATTTACACTTGAGTTATCTTCTGTAATTATTTCTACAGTTACAGAGTCATAAACTCTCAAAGTTTCACTTGCTGGCTTATATTGGAATGCATTTACAGTAACTGTTGTTCCTGTCATCTCTCTCATTATAAAAGTATCACTTAATGATGCTAATTGAGCTGGATAGAAATCGTTTTTCTTATAAACATCATCAAATGTATAAGGGATATCCATAGGATTTTTATCTCTTGTAATAGAACCCTTTGATGGAGTTACTGGAGTCTTCTTGTAATCTGTGTATTCAGAATCTATTACATTCACTGTTGCAGTTGAATTGCTTGGAATAGCGATACTTCTGCTTATACGTGGAAGCTCTGGCATTCCTTGCTCAAATGCAATACCAGTACCGTCACAAGATATTGTATAGTAATCTTCATTGTCTATGTTTACAAGATTCATGTCAAAATTATTTACGTCAAATTTGACAATAGTATGAGATGAATCAGATTCTAAAACAGTTACGTCTATATCGTTTACACTAGTTCCTGTTTCCACAATTGTGTTTTCCTTATTACTTGAGTCCGCCATTGGTTGAAGTACAGAGAAGCATTGAGTGCCTAATAATGCAACTATGAGCATAAAAAGCACTAGTTTTGATTTTAATACTTTTTTCATAATAATCCTCCTAAAAATTTTATTTTAGTGAAATGGTATTAAGTCTTTACCCTCCTTGTTTTTATATTTTGAATTTAGTGAGATGTTATTTACATATAAGCTGTTTGCAGAGCATATGCGTAAATAAAAGTAGAAATCTTAATTTGAAAAGGAATTTTAAAAACCAACTATTTGATACATTTATAATGTTGTAAATAATTTTAAATTACATTATATATTTATAATAGTCTAAATATATCAATTAGTAAATATAATTATGTGAATTAAATAAAAAAAGTAATTAAAAATTAATATTGCTGCATAATGTTTGCTATATATATCGTTGTTCGACAAATAATGCATTAAATATTTCGCATTAAAAAGCTATGAATTTAATCATAATAATATGAAAGGTTCTTTGTTTTATGAGTTAAAGCTAGATAGGAAGAGCTAGAGCTACATTCATTAAGATAGAACAATCAGTTAAATCTAATTCATCTTGGCGATTTTAAATTGGTTTTTATCAGACTTTTATCAGACTTTTAAAGTAGTATAATATGTGATATATTCTATATTAATGAATTGCGCATGGTATCATTTAAGTTCAGAATAAAATAATAAAGGTGAGGTAAAAAAATGAAAAATAAGTCATTGATAATTATAATTGCGATTGTTGTTTTACTGGCTGTTTATGTAGTAGGTGTACAAAGAGATCTTGTAAACTTAAGTGAAGATGTAAATGCCGCTTGGGGTGATGTAGAAGTACAATATCAGAGAAGAGCTGATTTGATACCTAATATAGTAGAAACAGTAAAAGCACAAGCTATAAAAGAGCAGGAAATCTTTACTCAAATTGCAGATGCAAGGGCAAAACTGTCTGGAGCAACAAATATACAGGAAAAAATTGATGCAAACGCCGAAGTTTCCTCTACACTAGGAAGATTACTGGCAATTACAGAGAATTATCCAGAGCTGAAGCAAGATCAAGGTTTCCAAGACTTAAGAGTAACACTGGAAGGTACTGAAAATCGTATTTCAGTAACAAGAAAATATTACAATGATAATGTAAAGGCATATAACAAAAAGGTTAAAGTGTTCCCAACAAATGCAGCAGCTAACTTATTGGGCTACGATGTGTTCCCATATATTGAAGCAGAAGCAGGTGCAGAACAAGCTCCTGATGTAAAATTTTAAAATAACTAATATATTTAGGACTATAGATTGCAACTCTAAAAAGCTTTTTAGAGTTGATTATCTATAGACAGGGGGCGTATAAATGAAAAAGTTAAGGCTAGGCGCAGTATTACTCATAATTTTTCTGTTGATTTCAACTAGTTTTGGGTCAGTAATAGCTCAGGCACCAGAGATAAAGATTCCAAACCCTACAGCAGAGTTCTATAGTAATGATTTTGCTGATATATTAAATTCAAGCACAGAGAGTGATATTGTAGCTCTTGGAGAAAGTACCTTTAAAGCAACAAATGGAGGACAGGTCGTATTTGTCAGTATTGATACCTTAAATGATGGTGATATAAATGAATATGCCAATGCTCTTTTTAACAAATGGAAGATAGGTACAAAAGATAAGGGTATACTCTTTATACTTAGTATGAAGGAAGGAAGATCAAGAATTGAAGTTGGCTATGGATATGAGGGAGTATTGACAGATATCCAAAGCAGTAAGCTTCTCGAAAAGTTTTCTGAGCTAAATAAAGAAAAAGGCATAGATGAAGCGGTTAAGATAATTTATTCGGATATTTGCAGTATTGTCAGTGGAGAAGGTGACAGTGTTCAATACCCAGATACCAGTGAAGTAAATATTGAAGACAACTTTTTTAGTAAGAATCCAATAATGACAATAATTCTCGCCATTATAGTACTGATATTGATTATTTTGGATTTTGTTCTAACTGGAGGTCGAGTAACTTTTTTCATACTACGAATGGCTGCAGCTTCTGCTAGAAGAGGTGGCGGTAGTGGTGGTGGTGGAAGAAACTCTGGCGGTGGGGGTCGCTCTGGCGGTGGAGGAGCTTCGGGAAGCTTTTAAGCATATTAGAATAAAAATGGAGCTGCTTCACAATTAACTATTTAGTTAGTTGTGGAACAGCCCCTTTTTTAGCTATAAAAATAAGTTATTGTACATTATTGTGCTGGATAAATTCATGTCAATACATAAGCTTGAGTTGTATTATATACACCTTTGTAGCCGATTACTTTGACATAGAATTTGCCTGCCGAGGTTGCGTAATATGATATACTCTTTTTATTCAGGGAAAGCAAAATTTTCTATTTTATATTCTTTAATTTTTTCTGCAATCCAAGTTTGATAAACAGTTGGAAGCTTTTCATTTACAAGAGCTTCTTTTACTTTAGTCTTGCTATCTTCGTAGGTTGCAACTTTTGCTGGTTTCTTTTCTTCAACTTTAATTATATGGTATCCAAATTGAGTTTTTATAGGCTCACTGATTTTTCCTATTTCCAATGAAAATGCAGCATTTTCAAACTCTGGTACCATAGCTCCTTTTGCAAAGAATCCAAGCTCTCCGCCTTTTTCATTATTACTAGTATCTGTTGAGTATTCCTTTGCCATTTCAGCAAAATCTGAACCAGCTAATAATTTTGCTTTTACTTCATTTGCTTTTACTTCACTATCAACTAATATATGACTTGCTTTTACCTGTTCTTGTTCATCAAAGGAAGCTTTATTTTCTTCAAAATAACTTTTCATATCATCTTCTGTTATTTTTATATCAGGCTCAAGAAATTTTGTCATTTTTAAATTTTTCTCAATATCACTCTTTAAAGTATCCAAAGTATATCCAGATGATATTAATGTTTGCTCAAATGCTTCTTGTCCACCATATTGTGCATACATTTTTTGCATCTCTGTTTCTATTTCTGGTTCAGTAATAGCAATATTTTGTTTTTCAAGCTCAGAATCGATAATTTTACCTGTAATGAGTGAACTCAATGCTTCTTTACCATATTGCTTGAGCATAATATTGTATAGCTCATTTTTTGTAATGTTTTTACCATTTACACTAGCAACAGCCTCATCTTTTTTAGCATTTGATAGTGTTCCTAAGTAGAATGCAGCAGCTCCTATCAAAATGGCTAATAAAAGTGCAACTCCTACTATTATTAAGTTTTTTTTGTTTACTAATTCTTTCATTATAATTCCCGACCTTTCTATACGTTTGTTTTATTATTCATTGTTGATACGAGGTAGTTCAATACTAAAAGTAGTGCTCACATTTACAGTGCTTCTTACAGATATCTTTCCACTATGTTGATCTATAATTTTTTTGGCAATAGACAATCCAAGACCATAGACTCCACTTTTTCTTCCACGCGCTCCATCAGCACGATAAAATCTATCAAATATTTTTTCTATATGCACTGATGAAATTCCTTCACCAGTGTTACTTATAGACAAACTTACGATATTGTAGAATTTTTTTAAATAAATCTTAATGTTCCCTCCTTTGTTTGTATATTTCATAGCATTATCCAACAAAATCATAACAACTTGTTTAATCTGTTCTTTATTACCAAGAATTTTTAGATTAGGCTCAATATCGTATTCAAATGAAATATTGTTTTCAAAAATCGCTGCTTCCATTGTCAAAATAACACTTTCAACTATTTCGCTTAAATCAAAATCAGTGTAAATCATCTTAACATCTGTATAATCTAGTTGTGTCAAATACAAAAGATCATTTGTTAGCTTTGTCATTCTCTCAACCTCGGATTTTATATAATAAAGCCACTTTGAATAATTATTTATATTTTCTTCTCCGTTTGATAATAGAACATCTACATTTGTATTTATTACTGTAAGTGGTGTCTTAAGTTCATGGGAAGCATCAGCAATAAATTGTTTTTGCCTATAGAAAGCCTCTCTAACTGGCTTAATAGATCTATTGGCAAAAAATTTACTTATAAAGAAAATAAAAACTAGCATTATGATTGCAATAATCAAAAAAGTATAAACGAGGTTTGTAAGAATGGCTTGCCTTGAGGTTATATCTAAAAAAACTATTTGATAGCCATTATAGTGAGATTCTATCATAAAAGCCCAAACATTGTCACTAATTTTGAAGGTTCCTGTAGATTTATTCTGAGAAAGGGCAGCATTTTTTAGTTTCTCAGAGGAATCAGTGTCAATATCAAATACAGATGAAGTTGTTTCAATCTTCCACTGAGTATCAGTGAACATTGTAATTGATAAAGAGCGTTGTGAAGAAATCGTGTCAATAAAATTAGTGTTAGGCTGAACTGGAGTTTTGTATGAGTTTCTATAGAATTCTGATGTTCTATGTAAATCTATACTAATATCTCCTTGAACATTATTAAAGGTTATAAAATAAATAGCGGCAAAAGCAAGGAGCATCATAAATGATATAATAACTAAATTTAGAATGAGAAATTTATTTCTAAGCTTTGTAAACATTTAAATCTTTACCTCCAAGATATACCCTGCTCCGCGGACTGTATTTATTACTACATTTGAATTTAGAAAAGTAAGTTTCTTTCTTAAAAAAGAAATATAAACTTCAACATGATTATACTCAATATCAGCATCATAACCCCAGATTTTTTCTATTATAAATTCTTTTGATGTAACTATGCATTTTCTAATAATAAGAAGCTCTAGCAGTTCGCTTTCTTTTAGTGTAAGCTTCACCTCCTTATCTACACTTGATAACTTAAAGCTTGTAGTATTTAATTCAAGATCTCCAAGTTCTAAGCTATTATCAGGCAAAATCTCTCTCTTGCGCCTTGAAACTGCTCTTATTCTTGCTAATAATTCTTCTGTTGCAAAAGGCTTCGCCAAATAATCGTCAGCACCGCTATCAAGACCAATAACTCTATCTGGGATTTCTCCTTTGGCAGTAAGAACAATGACAGGAGTTGAGATTCCTTCTTTTCGTATGTTTTGGAGTAGGCTTATGCCATCCATCTTTGGTAGCATTAAATCCAGGAGAATAACATCATAAATATTGCTCAAGGCGTTATCATATCCTGACTCACCATCATTTACCGCATCAACGGTATAATTTTTCTTTTTTAATATTTGAGTCAAAGCTTCTGCCAAGTGGATTTCATCTTCTACTATTAAGATTCTCATAAGACACCATCCATTTCTTTGTATATAACGTATTATAGCATAGATATCCTTAAAATAAGCTTAAATGCCTTTATAAATTATGTAAGAGATAGAAAAAAGAGTAGGCTGGTTTATGCAAATCTCGGAAATAATAGTATGGAATAATAAAAATAAAAGGAGCTGTTGCACAATTTACTTGAAATTAATTGTGCGACAGTCCCTTTATAATTAACTTGCTTTGAGTATGGATATTAAAGGTAGATTTAAAAGTCATCCTTTATCAATTTTTCAAAGGTGTTTACATTTTTATCTGCCTCTAATGGCATTATTGCTGGTCCCTCGATTATATCACCTTCATAAGTGAATCTTGAACCATGGCAGGGGCAATCCCATGATTTCTCAGCGGAATTCCATTGCAGCTCACAGCCCATGTGAGTACATGTAGTATTAACTAGATGTAGAGTACCTTGTCCATCTCTATATGCGCCAATTCGTTGGCCATTTCCATTAATAACTTTTCCTTCACCTGGTGGTATTTCGAAGTCATCAGGTAGTGGGGAGAATTTGCCTTTAATTAGCTCCTTGGCAACATTAAGATTTTCTTTTATAAATTCCTTTGCAGAAGCTGTCAATATGTTACGTGATGGACTATATACATCTTGATATGGACTTTTTCCATTTGTAATTAAATCCTTTAAAATAACAGCTGAAGCAGTGCTGTTTGTCATTCCCCATTTGCCATAGCCTGTCGCTACATATAAATTTGGAGTATCAGAAGTAAAGTGTCCAACATAAGGAATATCATCTAAGGTCATACAGTCTTGTGTAGACCACCTATAGGGAATATCCTCTACTGTAAAGATGTCGTTTGCAAAGTCTACAAGTGCCTCGTAATGTTTTATTGTATCCTCGCCTTGACCTGTTTTATGATGTTCTCCACCAACTATTATTAGCTCACCATTGTCACTATTTTGTGAACGCAATGATCTGGTAGGGTCTTCGGCAGTTATATACATTCCACCGAGATATTTCTCTTTGATTTTAACTGCTAAAGCGTAGGAGCGTTCTGTATATATTCTGGCAAAATACATACCATGCTTGTTATAAAAGGGGTAGTGTGAGGCAATGACCACTTTGTCAGCGGTTACCTTATTTCCTTGCTTGGTTGTAAGAATATATGAACTGTTTTCTTCTATATCAATTACTCTGCTTTGCTCATATATCTGATTTCCACTATTAGTAATTTCTTTTGCAAGAGCCAGCAAGTATTTTCTAGGATGAAATTGTGCCTGATTGTCAAAGCGGACAGCGGCTTTTATAGGGATATTCAAAGGTATCTCTTCTAAATATGAGGCTTTAATTCCTAGACTAGAAGCTGTTTTTACCTCATCACTAATCTTTTGAACATATTCATCCTTCTGTGTATAAATAAACGCAGGCTGATGTACAAAGTCACAATCAATATGAAGCTCACTTTGAAATTTCTCTATCAATCTTATGGCAGACTCATTTGCATCGGCATATTGCTTAGCAAATTCTTCACTCATTTGAGTTTTAATTTTATTATATATTAGCCCATGCTGTGAAGTAATCTTGGCTGTTGTATGTCCTGTAGTACCCTGCAATATCCTGTCAGCTTCAAGTATTGCGACCTTAAGACCCTCTTTAATAAGTAGATAAGCAGTAGAAATACCAACTATACCTCCACCAATTATTGCAACATCAACTTTAATATCTTCGGATAAAGAGGGGTAATTTGTTGTAGGAGTAGATGCCATCCAGTAGGATTGTGGTGGCTTTTTAAAATTTTTTTGTATATCTAGGTTCATGATTTTCCTCCAATGTATTAATTAGTAACAATGCTTATATTATTTTTTACTATTGCTTAAAAAATATCCGCTGTATATAGTCTTTATTTTGTATGAATAATTGAAACTTGTTTGTAAAAAGAGGACTTGGCACCTTATTGTATTTTATCAAAAAAAATTACTATAATTATGATATAATAAATTTGGCTATACCAACTCAAATTAAGCAATAATACTAATAATATTGCATATGTTTAATTGAGGTGGTATAATATGGATAAGGATAAAAGAGAAGAAAAGAACAGTAGTCCTTTAGATAAGGAGGGACAAGATATGACTACAACAATATTAAAAGAAAATAAAATCAATTTATTAAAGACAAAACTTGATACGATTACAAAAAAGTCAACCCTTCTACATGGTGATGATAATATGATTGAATTAAGTCCTGACAATCAGAAGCATAAAGAATGGTTTGAAAAAGACAAGTATAAAGGAAAATGATATGACAGATATTGGTGAAGTTTATCTTGTAAAAATATATTTTAAAGGACAAAAAGGTGATAATAAGAATAGACCAGTAGTTATAATTAATGTTGATAAAGAAAACGATATAAATACAATTGCCGAAATCACATCAGTAAAACCAGATGGTTCTTATTATAGCCAATTTAAGGAAAAGATTAATAATTGGAAAATATGTGGCTTAGATAAAATATCATATGTTAAATGCAAGAATGTACACAATATTACTAATGATAGATTATTTAAACAAATTGGTATAATGGATGACGATGATTTATTAAGGATAATAGATAAAGTTATTGAATATAATAGTTAATATTAAACTCCTGAAAAATTCTCAGGAGTTTTCGTTTTGTAAAGGGATTGGAAAGTTTTGAACCTGACACCATGAATGTGAAATGAATAATTAGGAATAGAAGCAAAAAGAACCGACTCCCACTGATTTTATGCTGGACAATATGAAAATGATGATGAAAGTATAATAGAAAATTATACTTTTAGAAAGCTTTGCGATGAGCATGGTCATGATTGCAAATGTCCAACTTATCTGGAAAAGCAACAGCGAAGTATTATTAAAAATGATTCGGACATGCTTTTGCCATATGATAAGAATAAGATATTTGGAACTTATTCTTGGGAACGAAAAGACAGGGTGTTTGTAAAAAACGTGTTTGTATCAGATTTTGCTATTACAGTACCTTTTTTAGTAGATGGAATTAAATTAAAATCAGCACTTTTTAATTTGAAAAACAAATGTATTATACCCAATGTTGCAAGGAACAATGTACCAAAAGAAGATAGTGAAAAATTTTCTTGCGCAATTAGAAAAGCATTGCATTTATGGATTCTAGAGAATGTTTCATTATCTAAAACACAAAAAGAACTTGTGCAAAAAGTTGTAAATGAATGTTACTTGGAAACAAATGAGTTGCTGTTTGGAGAGGAAAGGTAGTGCTATGGATGATAAAATAAAAGAACTTACCCTTATGCTTTTATATCTTACTTCATGGGAAGAAAATGAATTTGGTATGAAATATAACCGCAGTTGGAAAGGCTATAATTTTGATATTTTAAATAAATTATCCGAGGAAGACTGTATTGCTGACAGCAAGAAATCAAAATCGGTCGGCATTACCGAAGATGGAATTGCAAAAGCAAAGGAACTGCTGAAAAAATATTGCATTGAAGAATAGCTAGTGAGGTGAAATGTTTTGATTATAAATTGTACAAAAAAATTACAAGATGAGCTTGGCATAAAGCCATCACTTGTGGAAATAGAAAATCCTCTTTTTTCTTGGCACGCCAATATAGTTAGAGTGAATCGAAGAAAAACAGTTGTGCTTGTTAATGATGCAAGCCGTTATAATATTATTCTTTATGGTTTGAAAGCAAAAGATTTTAAAAATATTGAAAACATTACTTTATGTGGGATTGGTGAAATTCTTTTATCAGTGGAGTTAACACTGAAATCATTGATAAATATTTAGAGGAAGCAGGACAAGTTGTTTTTTCTAAAACACAAAATAGGACTTTGGTAGCAAGATTGAATAAAGGCTGTGAAGCAGCAGATATTTTCTATGATTGCTATTTTGAAGATAGTATTTCACAGTCATTAGTATCTCAAAAGGCAAATAAATTCATTTTTGTTGATTGTTCCAATGGTTACAAGCATCCAAATGAAATCTTCTATGAGCAATTGCAAGAAACATTCAATCTTCCCGTTATAAGGTGCAAAGCTTTGAAATTAAAAGTAACGATGGAACTCGAAAAATTTGATGTATGGCGAAACGTTATTGTTCCTCTGAATTTTACTTTTCAAGAATTGCACAAAGTGTTGCAAAAACTATTCGCTTGGAAAGATTATCACTTACATGATTTCATGGTTTTGGATGGCAATAACCCAATTATAAATATTGTAGGTAGTGAGGAAGACTTTGAATACCAAACAGACATTCCAATGGTTATGGAAAATGAAATGAAAATATCAGAGTATCTGCCAAAATATAAAAGAGTTAACTATAGGTACGACTACGGAGATAACTGGGAACACCTTATTCAAGTTGAAAATGTAATCTTTGACTATGATAAAAATTATGCTTGTTGCTTAGAGGGACATGGTGATGCTCCTCCAGAAGATGTAGGCGGCGAAGGTGGATATGAAGAATTTATGGAAATCATGAACGATTCAACGCATAAAGAATACAAACATATGAAACAATGGGCAGACAGCCAGTGGTATAAGGGGTTTGATATTGACGGAGTTAATAGAGGATTAAGGTATTTGTAGGATATATATTTATAAAATGAAACAGCAGAAGTAGAATAATGATATGGTTTTTATTTATATGGCATTAGATTTAGAAGGGAGAGATAAGCAATGGATAACCACAAATTAATTATTTCAGACAATATTAATAAGGATGATCGATTATTTACGTAACTTTCGTACAAATATAAATCATGTAAATACCAATAAATTGGAATCCATAATATAACAAGAGGTGAAAGCCTCTCCCTTGCGAAATTGTTAATTGTGCAAAAAATAATAACGAAGGGGGTTTTCACCTATGAAAAGTATAACATTTATTACAGGTGAATTTAAACAGGAAAAAACTAGTGTTTGGTTGGTTACGTTTGTAAAATATGTTCAAAAGCTTGATTTTGTAAGTCTACTGGATAAAGTCAAAGTTAAGATGAAAAAAGTAGATTATTCTGTTCAAGATAAGCTATTAACCATTGCAATATCTATAGCCGCTGGATGTAAATATACCTCAGACATCAATGAAAAGCTCGTTCCTGACACTGTCATTGCAGAGTTGATTGATATACCAAGGTTTCCTGATCAGTCTCAAATTAATGAACTTCTACGAAGGATGACAAAAGAAAACGTTGAGCAGCTTAAAAATGTCCATCATCAGCTGTTCATGCAGAATACTACATGCTTATCTACTACAGAAAAGATTGTTGTTGATATTGATCAATCAGGTCTTATTGCTAATGGTAAGACGTATGAAGTAGCACAAAGAGGTTATTTCTGTAAGAATAAAAACCAGAAAGGATATCAATTGTCTGCTGCATTTTGTGGCGATGATAATAGAGAAACTATTTCACTTTATCTTGATGCTGGAAATACCCATTGTAGTAATCGGTTTGACGATCTGCTTAACGATACATTATCAAAACTCAAGGATGTGGCAAAGGAAAATAGGCTTATTCTGCGGCTTGACAGTGGCTATGGCTCTAATGAAAACATAGAAAAACTCAAGGACAGAGTAAAGTTTGTAGTAAAAGGTTATTCCACTACAAGAGCATCTAATATAGCAAAAACCATTGCTAAAGAAGAGTATGAAGAAATTGACCGTTTTGTAGATACCTACGAACTTCCGAGTGAAGGCGACTTACGATTTATTATAGTGAGAACCTTAACACGTAAAGGTGATTTCATATATACTATGCTGATTTCAAACATTAACAAAGCTGAGATGTCAGCCCATGAGCTATTTCACTTTTATAACCAGAGACAAACCATTGAAGCTTTCTTTAAAACCTGCAAGAATGTATATCATATGAAAAACCTTCGTACTAGGAAGTTTGACGGCATCTATGCATTCTTGTGGATTGTTTTTATTACACACAATATTATTTCATGGATGAAGAGAACGATTTTTCATGAAACGAAGATGGAGAATGTAGGCATAGGAATACTGATAAACAAATTGGGAATGCTTGTAGCTGAAGTACGAAGAACAGCAGAAACCATGGAAATAGTCTTGCCTGAGATCAGTGCTCTTGGCAGAAGGTTTGTAGAATGCATACAGCAGAAGTCTAAATCGGTATGGCAGACTTAAACATTGTTCTGGAATAAATTAACATATTATCAAGTTTCCAAGATTCAGTATGGCTATCAATTGGTATATTTTAACTACATAAGATAATTATTGAATTTAGTTATTATTTTGGGTTATACATATCTCATTAAATTGGTATCATAGCCAATGTATGGATGGCAACAAATTTACAAATCGTGTTTTTCTGTTTGTACGAAAGTTACGTATTTAGGTATATGACTTTGGCACAATTTATTTCCTTAATGGAAAACAAAAGATTATTTTTAAGAAAAGTTAAATCATGGGATGATCCTTGGGAAGGACCTATGATCAACTCCCTTTAATAAAAGAAGATGGCAAACAAATTAAAGCTGAATCATTAATAACATTATCTACAGTTGGTCAATGTTGGACATATGAAAAAGATTCTGATGCAATGTGGAGAATATATTCAAATGATAGACAAGGAGTAATGATAGAAACAATTGCAAGTAATTTTGAATACATAAAAAATTTAAGGCATGCACTATTATCTAAAGTAATTTACTACAACAAAAGCAATTATATTGAAAAAAGACAAGAGATTGCAAAGAATCGAAGCTATAGGTTTGCAGGTGATATGGCACTAAAAAGGGAAGCTTTTAAACATGAGAATGAAGTGCGGTTATTAGTATGTTTGCAAGATTATGATAGTGAAATTAAAGACATCTGGGATATACTGGGGTATGGCTTTGAAGTGGAACCAGAATTTCTTATTAAAAGTATTACTTTGATCCACGTGCAGATGACTGGTATGTAGAAACTATGAAAAAATATTGCAATTCAAAAAAAATGAATTGTCCAATTCAAAAATCAAAATTATATACAAAAGATTTTTATGAAACTTCAAGTATTGTGAGAAAATATGAGATAGTGAAAAAATGACGTGTTTTAACAGTCTTCTAAACAGAGGGCTGCTTTTTTAATACACAAAATTAAAAATGAGAGGAAAAAGACCATGAGAAAGAAAACCAAAAACAAGCAGAATCCGTTTTACACAAAACAAAATATGAAGGCATATTCGGAAGCAAAAAGAACCGACCCCACTGCTTCAATGATATAGATAAAATTACTATATATTATGGAAGACCTGGTCAAGAGGGTGTTACAATAATTGATAAAGCGGAAATTAATAAATTTATGAATCTATTAAATAATTATCTAATGGTAGAGGATAAAAATGCACCCATAAATGTAGGATATTATCAAGCAGCTAATCTATATATTGGAGATAAATTAATAATGAATATAATATTTAATAATCCAATTCAAATAAACGGAGTATCCTATAAGGTTATTAGAGGTAGCATCAGTTCGGAAGAAATTGATGAATATCTAAATCACTAAAAGAAAAACATTAGGGTAGCACTTTTATCTATATAGTCTACTAATGTACTAGCATTAAAAGTAGATTACCTGTGTAATTATAATAAAGTTGTCAAATTTATAAAGGTACAAAGTGAACAGTCACAATGTCCCTCAATCTAAAAGAAATGGTAGGTATATTAGAGTACTACAAAGCATTAGTTTTAATAAACAGTAAAATCTTTGTAAAGGTCTGAATCTGACACCATGAATGTGAAATGAAAATTAGGAATAGAAGCAAAAAGAACCGACCCCACTGCTTTTACATATTTTGAGTGCTTCTATATTATACCATTTATATCCATACAATAAGGTACCGCATACGACAGTAAGTGGACAATATATCGCAGTAAATGTATAATATGGAATATATTAAGTTGTATTGCAATTTAGGCTAAATGAATAATAATTTACATTTATATAATATTATAGTATTATATACAATATGAGGGGGTGAAGACAATGTCAATATTAGAGTTTCAAAAATTAACAATTGATAATGGTACAGATGCCTGGGCTAGTTTATGTAGTATCGTATGCTCTACAAAATAATAAATAAAACAACGGTATTATTTGATTAGTAGCAGTTGTTACACTGTTCTATATTTGTCTAAGAGTGCTCAACTTAATTATTAAGTTGAGCATACTATTTTCATTAAGAACCAGTATTATAGCCTATGAACACAATCAAGCATTATTACAAGAAGTTGTTTCAATGATATCAAACTGTATACTACTTCCTATATCAGGAAGTAGTATACAGTTTATGATAATTTATACAATTTTATAAATTATGTTTCTTTCTTGTATTATATATCATAACAAATAAATTATATGGAGATAGCGTATGAGTAATCAATTGTTTATTTATTCAATTTTAAATAAGAAATTTTACGAGGACTATTCTAAAAAGTATGTTAATAGTGAATTTACTAATATCATACTTTCAAAGATAAATGAAAATTGGACAATTAATAAAGACAGCATTTTTTTATATGTTTATTGTAGTCAAGTTTTACCAAATCAAGGATGGAAAATTCATTTATCAGCTACATTAAAAAATGCTAAAGAGGTATTAGATATTGCATCAGATGTACTAATTAAAAATAAAATAATCTTTAAATGCCTATTGGATATGGAGACTATTAAAATGACCTCCCAAAAAGCTTATCCTAGACAATCATATGGCAAGTTTATTACGATTTATCCTAGAAATGAAGAAGAATTTAAATTTATTATTTGTACATTGTATGAAGTATTAAAGGATTTTGAGGGCCCATATATATTATCTGATAAACGATATTTAGATTGCAAAGTAATTTATTATAGATATGGTGGTTTTTTACCAAAGTTTAGATATGATACAGAAGGAAATGCTATTTATTTTATTGTAGATGGTCATGGTAACGATATTGAAGATCGTAGATTGCCTTATTTTTTCTTGCCTGATGGCATAGATGATATTTACTGCAATAATGTGAATGATAACAGCTCAATTTTGACAAAAGAATATGAAATAGTTAAGGCTATAAGATTTACAAATGCAGGTGGAGTTTACTTAGCTAAAAAAAAGTTGAACAGCCAATTTGTAATTATAAAAGAAGCTCGTCCTTACACTCAACTTATTACTGAAGATATAGATGCAATTTTTATAAGAAAAGAGGAATTAAAAAAATTAAAAGAATTACAACACACTGGATATGTACCTAATGTTATAAATGATTTCTATGACTGGGAACATTTTTTTATTGTTGAAGAATATATCGAAGGATATACTTTGGACGAATTTGTGGTAAAAAGTAATCCTTTCATTAGAATGGGAACAGAAAATCAGGTAAGAGAATATATGATAAGTATTATCAATATTTTTATCAAAATAGCTGATTTCGTTAGTATATTACATCATGATAATATGATATATAGCGATTTTTCTTTAGAAAATATAATGATAACAACATCATTTGATGTAAAGATTATTGATTTAGAAGGTTGTGGACATGATAATTCTACAGTTTATAGAGCTGTTACTAAGGGATTTTATGATTTTATTGAAACAAAGAACTTATATGCATCTGATATATATGGACTTGGATGTTTATTATTCAGTTGTATATTAAAGAAAACTAATATGTTAGATATTCAACCAAATACTATAGAAATATTTTTGAATAGTATCTATGAAGAATATTTTATGCCTCTTGAATTAAAGGAATTAATTCAAGAGATGACTAGTGATAAGAACGAAAATCGTCCGAATATTGATGAAGTAAAATTTAGGTTGACAGATATATTGTTAAGTTTAAAATGCAGTCCAATACTAAAAAAGGATTCAGATTTCAATATTGAAGATTTCAAAAATGAGTTAACTGAGAGTATTCTACTGGGAATAAAAGGAATAATTAAATCTAAATATGAAACATCAATGTGTATGTTTCCCAATAGTCCTATTTTGACTAGTAAATTAAATATATCAACTGGTCTTTCAGGTATTATAAGAGGTTTGAATTATCTAGGTATTTCTTGTTATAATCAAGATTTTATAAATTCTAGTAAGGAAATAGCAAATACTGAGCCTATGGGTCTATATGTGGGAACATCAGGAATAATATGGACTATGTTGGAGATCGGAGAAATTGATTTAGCTCAAGAATTATTTTATGAATATATATTTACAAGTAAAATTGAAAATGATTATAGTATTTTTTCTGGTATATCAGGGATTGGTCTTTTGTGCATAAAACTATATTTATATACTAATAATGACAACTATTTAAATCAAGCAATTAGTTACGGTGAAGATATAATTTTAAATTTAAAATATGATAGCATTGAATTCATAGGTTATAAAAAGGGTTTAAGCGGAATTTCATTATTTTTATTATATCTAAGTATTTTAACAAAAAATGATTCGTATCTATTATTTGGAAAAGAAATAATATTATATGAATTAAATTATCAGATGAGATATGACTCATTTAATACTATCGATTTTCCGTATTATAAGGGATCCAAGATAGTTTCTCCTTATTTTATTGAGGGAACGAGTGGGATTTTATCAGTTTTAGTAAGATATTATAATTATACAAAATGTACTGATTTACTTGATTATGCAATAGAATTGGCAGATTCACTTTATTCTAAATATACAATTTCTCCAACACTATTTAAAGGACTAGCTGGAATAGGTAATACATTATTAGATTGTTATTATATATTAAAAGATGAAAAATATAAAAGAATTGCCTGTATTATGGCTAGAGAATGTATGCAACACCAAATCAAATATAAAGATGGCATTCTTTACCCTGATTTGTATATAAATAAGTTATCAACTGATTTTGGTTATGGAACAATCGGAATTCTAATGTTTTTTGATAGATTATTAAAAGATGAAAAAAAGAATTTTCGTTTATTCTTAGATGAAATATTTAATTATGGGAAGAGAGGTTAATAAAAATTATGTTAAAAACTATAATGAAGAAAAATAGTAGATGGGTATTATTGGCAGGAGTATGCACGATTATTTCATCATTAACACTTGTTTATGCAGGGTATTCTTTATCATTTTTATTTAGAGCAATCAACTACACTGACAATGCCCTTAATAAATTGCTGAGCGATGCAGCAGAAGTTTCATTAATTTGGTTAGTGGCTTTAGTGTTTCTTTACATAAAAAACATTACCAACGCACAAGCGATGCGAAAGCTAAGGAATGATTTAAGGAATCATATGGCACTAAAGATTGTGGATTTGGATTACCAAGAGTTTTACAAGAAAGATTCTGGTAATTATGTTTCTTGGTTGACTAGCGATGTTCAACAAATATCACAACAGGCATTCTCTAGTTTTTTTAAAATAGTGGATAACATAGCAACTACTGTTTTTTCCTTAATTGCCATGATTAAGCTCAATGTATATATCGGATTAACTGCAATTATTTTATTTGCATTATTGACCTTTATTCCTCAACTTTTAGGAAAATTGATGATTGATGTTTCAAAAAAACAGTCTGAAGGACAGGAGAAATTTGTGGAGTCCGTTAAGGAGACAATAATGGGTCATAGTATCTTCCGATTGTACAACCTTTTTTCAGAGCTTAACCAACGGATACAAGATAGCTCAAATGAGATAGAAGGTATAAGCTTCCAATATAATCGAAAAGAAGCATTTGTAGAAACATCTGTTGCAGGAATTAACTTGATCGGTCAAATTGTTTTGTTAGTAGTAACACTCTATCTGGCTATCATAAAATTGACTCCTGTAGGTGCTGTTTTATCGGTTGGAAATCTAGCTGGATCCTTCTTTTCAGGAGTCGGTGCTGTTATCGGGGCAGTTGCTTTATTAAAAGCGGCAACACCTATATTCGATAAATTTAAGCTTGATGATAAGAGTTTGCATGCAAAGGTTGAGATTGAAAAGTTAGATAAGATTCAATTGAAGGATTTATCCTTTTCATATACAGAAGTACCTGTTTTTGAGAATATCAATGCTGTATTTGAAAGAGGGAAAAAATATGCATTGATGGGTGCTAGTGGAAGTGGTAAATCCACTTTAGCAAAAATATTAATAGGATTTTTGCTGGAATATAAGGGTGAAATCCTATATGATGGCATAGTGTTAAATGAAATTTTACCATCAAGTCTTTATCATCATATTAGCTATATTGATCAGAGTGTTTATTTGTTTAATGGAACGATTCAAAGCAATATCATTCTCGGTGAAAAATTTTCAGAGCAAGAAATTACGAGAGCCTTAGAAAGAAGCTGCTTACTAGAATTTGTAAATAGCCTACCACAAGGACTAGATACGATAATTGAAGAGAATGGTAAAAATTTGTCTGGAGGACAGAGGCAAAGGTTGGCGTTAGCAAGGGCATTCATACGAAATATTAATTTTATTATAATGGACGAAGGGACGTCTTCATTAGATAATCAAAATGCTATAGAAATTGAGAAAAACTTGATAAATTCACCTGATTTATGTGTTATCATAATCACACATCATTTGAAGGATTCCATTCGAGAAAAACTAGATGGTGTCTATACAATTTGATTACTGTAAATGGAATTAGGTGCCTACCTCAAGCCAAATACACCCAAAGAATTTCTAGGATATACAGCTATGATTATTGCAGATGGATATTTACCTATAGCCGATAAAGAAATGGTAAGTATAATAGAGTACTACAAAGCATTAGTTAAATAATAAATGAAGTGTCAAGCTCAACAGTTTGATGGTTATTGGCGATATGTTGTTTGATAACCGTTTAATAGTCAAGCTTGGCACTTTATTATTACCTTACCGAGAGCAAAAGTATATGTGAATATATCTGAATTATGTGCAGGAAGTAGTTACGTAACTTTCGTACAAATATAAATCATGTAAATACCAATAAATTGGAAGCCATAATATAACAAGAGGTGAAAGCCTCTGAATAATATTCTCCCGCAGAACCATTAATCTGATTTGTTAGAACCGCCATGTGCGTGTACGAGAACCATGTTGTTTTTTAGCAGAGCCACCACCGTTAGGTGGTAGCTCCATATAGTACTATACTTTTAGTCCATGCCTCTTTCTCATTGATGTTTCACCATCAATAAATATAGTGTATGAATCATGCACAATACGATCTAGGATTGCATCAGCAAGGGTATCCTCACCAATTTTCTCATGCCATCCACCGGGTGAAAACTGAGAACAAAATATGGTAGTACCATTTTGATGTCTAGCCTCAACTATCTCAAGAAGATCTCTAGCTTCATTTCCTTTTAGAGATGTTAACAACCATTCATCAAGAATAAGGAGACTAACATTTTTATACTGTTTCATCGTCTTTTTAAAGATGCCTTCTCCTCTTGCTACAGCTAGTTCATCTAGTAAATCTGGAAGACGAGTATACTTTACTGTGTAGTAATTACGGCAAGCAGCTATACCAAAAGCGCATCCCATATAAGACTTACCATTACCGGACGCTCCCAGGATAATAATGTTATGCTTTTCAGCTATGTACTGACAAGACGAAAGCCTTGTAATCTGTGTTTTATCTAGCTTTCTATCTGCATGATATTCAATATCTTCGATACATGCTTGATTGAATTTAAAGTCTGCTTTCTTGATTAGTTTGGCAAGCTTATTGTTTTTACGGCGAGCCCATTCGATATCTACGATTAAACCAAAGCGCTCTTCAAAAGATAGTTCTTGATAAGATGAATCAGTCAACTGTGTTCTAAAAGTATCAGCCATCGCTGCAAGGCGCATATCGTTTAGTTTAGATACTGTAGTTTCATTAATCATTGTTTTGTCCTCCGTAGTATCTTGAACCTCGGGTGAACCCGAAGTTCGCAGATGTATTTTCCTTAGAAGTAGTTAGTGTTTCGGCTTTTGGTAGTTTATCTTGTCCAGTCGTAAGTATGGTTTTAATACTTTTAAAACCGGGACTTGGCGTATAAGACAATGCTTTCTTACAGGCAGCTTCCACTCTTGTGACAGAGTATTTATCTGCTAACTTCAATAACGCCATACAAGACTTGTAACCTTGTTGTTCTACTCTATGGGAGGACAAAATCGATTTTACCGCGATTGTTGTATTTGGACCAATACTTTCTGCCCATGACATGAATCTCTCTGCATTCCAAGCAGTATATTGCTTATGATTATCAGGCATATGTTCCGGTACAGTGCTGTATTGCCCTTCACGACCATATAAACGAACATGGGATGCTATACGATGGTTATTAAAAAATACTTCCACAACATTTCGAGTTATTCGTACATCAACCTTGTGTTTGATATATTCATATGAAACCGAGTAATGCATTTTTTCTATACTTATGTGATAATTGAATTGTACAGTTGCTATCTTCCAAGTGGCTAACTCGTATGGGGTGGCAGGTAACGGCATGAGTGCTGCTTTCTCTTCTTCGAGAAACACACTCAACCTGCTGCCTGGTTTCTTTTGAAAAGGCTTTCTGTTGAATTCATTCAGTTTTATACGGATAGCTTCATTTAATTCTCTTAGAGAAAAGAATTCTTGGCTGCGAAGTGCTGCAATAATCCATGTAGAAATAATTCCAACCGTTCCTTCGGCATTAGGCTTGTCTTTTGGGCGTCTAACACGGGCTGGAATAACGGCAGTTTCATAGTGTTCAGCCATTTCATGATAGGTCTTGTTAATGACTGGCGTGTACCACGAAACTCTATCGACACCTGTTTTAAGATTATCTGGTACCAAGATCCTACTTACTCCGCCAAAGAACTTATATGCATTCACATGGGCTGTAATCCAGCTTTCCATGTTCATAGATGAAAAAGCTTCAACATAGGCATAGGAACTACATGCTAATGAAGCCACAAAGATATAGGCATCAATAATCTCGCCTGTAGTATTGTCAATAATTGCTGCTGTATTACCCGCCCAATCTACTTCAAGAATTTCGCCTGGTTTGCGGTTGATATGCATGGTTGCCTTCGTGGTGTTGGCATACTTACGGTAATACCTACAGAATTGGCTGTACATCAAAGGAATTTCGTTGCTCAACCTACACTCTTCGCAGTATTCATTCCATAAGAGACTAAGTGTAACACCGCTCTTAGAAAGTTCCCTGTGAAGGTGCTCACAATCTGGAAGTTTTCTGTTAGAAGAATAGTTTTTTTCTGGAAACATAAGATTTTGCAGATCACCATCAGTCATGTCTTTCTGCAGTGGCCATGAAACACCATATTGCTCTGCTCGTTCTAATACGGCTGTAATTGTGTTGCGCGAGCATTGACAACTAGAAGCAATGCCACGTTTACTGATTCCTTGGCTATGTAGCCGAAGAATTTCACGATATTTGGTCATAAATTTGACCTCCTGTATAATTATTTACACTGATAAACAGTGCATGTCCTAATTATACAAGTGTTATAGGAAGAGTGGTCCTGATAGCACCACAGTGGTTCTATTATATGAACATGGTGGTTCTCAAATATCGGAATAATGGTTCTCCTTAAAGATAATATTCAAAGCCTCTCCCTTGCGAATTTGTTAATTGTGCAAAAAAACAATAACGAAGGGGGTTTTCACCTATGAAAAGTATAACATTTATTACAGGTGAATTTAAACAGGAAAAAACTAGTGCTTGGTTGGTTACGTTTGTAAAATATGTTCAAAAGCTTGATTTTGTAAGTCTACTGGAGAAAGTCAAAGTTAAGATGAAAAAAGTAGATTATTCTGTTCAAGATAAGCTATTAACCATTGCAATATCTATAGCCGCTGGATGTAAATATACCTCAGACATCAATGAAAAGCTCGTTCCTGACACTGTCATTGCAGAGTTGATTGATATACCAAGGTTTCCTGATCAGTCTCAAATTAATGAACTTCTACGAAGGATGACAAAAGAAAACGTTGAGCAGCTTAAAAATGTCCATCATCAGCTGTTCATGCAGAATGCTACATGCTTATCTACTACAGAAAAGATTGTTGTTGATATTGATCAATCAGGTCTTATTGCTAATGGTAAGACGTATGAAGTAGCACAAAGAGGTTATTTCTGTAAGAATAAAAACCAGAAAGGATATCAATTGTCTGCTGCATTTTGTGGCGATGATAATAGAGAAACTATTTCACTTTATCTTGATGCTGGAAATACCCATTGTAGTAATCGGTTTGACGATCTGCTTAACGATACATTATCAAAACTCAAGGATGTGGCAAAGGAAAATAGGCTTATTCTGCGGCTTGACAGTGGCTATGGCTCTAATGAAAACATAGAAAAACTCAAGGACAGAGTAAAGTTTGTAGTAAAAGGTTATTCCACTACAAGAGCATCTAATATAGCAAAAACCATTGCTAAAGAAGAGTATGAAGAAATTGACCGTTTTGTAGATACCTATGAACTTCCGAGTGAAGGCGACTTACGATTTATTATAGTGAGAACCTTAACACGTAAAGGTGATTTCATATATACTATGCTGATTTCAAACATTAACAAAGCTGAGATGTCAGCTCATGAGCTATTTCACTTTTATAACCAGAGACAAACCATTGAAGCTTTCTTTAAAACCTGCAAGAATGTATATCATATGAAAAATCTTCGTACTAGGAAGTTTGACGGCATCTATGCATTCTTGTGGATTGTTTTTATTACACACAATATTATTTCATGGATGAAGAGAACGATTTTTCATGAAACGAAGATGGAGAATGTAGGCATAGGAATACTGATAAACAAATTGGGAATGCTTGTAGCTGAAGTACGAAGAACAGCAGAAACCATGGAAATAGTCTTGCCTGAGATCAGTGCTCTTGGCAGAAGGTTTGTAGAATGCATACAGCAGAAGTCTAAATCGGTATGGCAGACTTAAACATTGTTCTGGAATAAATTAACATATCATCAAGTTTCCAAGATTCAGTATGGCTACCAATTGGTATATTTTAACTACATAAGATAATTATTGAATTTAGTTATTATTTTGGGTTATACCTATCTCATTAAATTGGTATCATAGCCAATGTATGGATGGCAACAAATTTACAAATCGTGTTTTTCTGTTTGTACGAAAGTTACGTAGATAAATATTTTTGTCCTGTGCTAAAGTAAAAATATAAGTGTAATTTTATAGTATATAACAAGCCGATTATTTACTACTATAGCTTTTCTATCCTTTATAATCAAAAGGATAGAAAAGCTATAGTAGTAAATTTAAAGTGCTGGGGGGTTGTAAGAGCAACTTCTCTAGCACTTTTGTGAGTTGATAACAATCCAAAGAGAAAAGTCTATTATTTTATATCCTACAAAAAACACCTGCATTCTCAAATAATTTCTACCAAATAATTGACATTAATGTTATAATTAACATTAATATGTAAAATTGTATTTGAGGTGAGGTAGTGAACAAGTTAACTTTAAATGACATTAAAGTATTGGGCGAAGGAAAACAGGTAAAAAATTTAATTGAAGCTAAATATGGCACATTGAAAAAATTTTACCAACAAGAAAACCCTTCAATGGCTCTAAAGTCAATAATGGACTATTGCTGTAACAAAAAAATACATTCGGGAACCTTCAAGTGTTTAGTAGTTAATAAGTTAGATAAGGGATGGGAAGAAATTGTCTTGACTGAGCGGGAGCAAATCAATAAGCATGTATATGAAATATATAATAATATTGTATTGTATAAAGAAGAGTCAGATATTGAGATCTTTGAAAAGCTTATGGAATCGTGCAGCCAGTATAAGCTTGCAGACGAAAATATTTTAATGTATAGAAATATTGCAAAAAACTATTATTATAGAAATAACTGTATGAAGGCTATTGAATATTATAACAAGGCTATTGCCCTTATAGGAAATAAAAACATTGATATACTGGTATCACTCACTATTGAATTGGCAGATCATTATTTTAAGGAACGTTATGTTGACGATTCCGAAAGGCTATTTAATAGAGCTAGATGTTATATTGAAGAATATAAGGTAAGCAATTCAACTATGTATAAATACTATTACCGTAAGGGAGTAGTATTCAATTTGGAAAATAATTTTACTGAAGGGCTAGAGTGGCTCGAAAAAGCACTCCAATATGCAGATATAAATACCGAAGCAATGAGTGAAAAGGGTGCTGCTTTTTTGGCGATAGGCTGTGCTCATAAAAATAAAGGAAACTACGAAGAATCAAAGAAAAGCTATTCTTACGCTTTTAGTTATTTCCATGAAAAAGATATATATGGGAGAATTTGTGTTTTTAATAATCTAGCTAGTCTATACTGTGCTATGGGAGATTATGAAAAAGCAATTGAGCATATAGAACAAGCGAAGGCTATAATAGAAAAGGAAAAATTCAGTGAAAGACAATTGACGATTTCTCATACATATGCTGAGATAAAACTAATGGTTGGCGACTCTTCTGCCTTTTATAAATTTATTGAAGTGTTAAAGACAACCATTAATACCTCTATAAATAAAAATAATATTAAGAATAGTATTATTGACATGATTAGAACTTTGGATGATATAGATATGCTAAAAGTATTACATAAGACGATTTGCTATATGAAAGAGAATACAAATAATGATATGTATATAGATACCCTGTATTCATGTATCGGCAGGGTATATGAAAAATTAATAGAAAAAGGAGGTGTTATATTTTGATTAAATTCAAGAGTATATTCAGATACTTAATTATTGCACTTCTTATATCAGCTTCTTTATCAGGAATAAAAGTAATAGAGGTAAATGCACTAGATGAGACTGATCCATATGAAAGCTGTTCATATTATGGAACTAATTTTTAAATAGTAAGATGATAAACAGGAGGTAGCAATACCTCCTGTTTATTTTATGGAGTAAAAATATTTTTCGTTAATTTCATAAAAATCGTACGACAAATAACGACTTGATGCAACGAAATTATATACAATTTATACCTTTATTTAAGTTTTTACATTTAATAATATAGTTATTTATTTGTAAATTCTTTTAGAGAAAATAACAACAATAAAAAAATGGGAACATGTGTAATTTTAGCAACTTTACAAATATTTGATAAATTGCTAAAATAACAAAGTAAACACAAAGTAACAAGATATTACATAATTATTGAAAGGAGGGTAAACAAATTATATTAGTCGGAAAAGTGAAAGAGTCGGATTTCTCCGACTCACCAAGCGTAATAGGTTCTCCCATTGCAAAAAGAAACCTATTTATGTTTTTATTATATCACTTCTTCTAAAAATTGCAAATCATTTATAAAATTTAATTGGAAAAGGTGGTAAATAATAATCCGAAATTAAAAGAAACTGTAGAGTTCACTGGAGATAAGTAGCTTAGATTAATGTCACTATAAACAAAAACATCTGCCTTATAAATATGGCAGATGTTTTTGTGTTTTTTGAAACTTTTATAATTTATTATAAGTCTAGTATTAAGTAGGACATGATTCTATATACATAAATAACAATCCAAACACCGAAAAGTGTAAATTTTACAAATATTACAATTCTGTTAAATAACTGTGAACTTGAAGGTATTTGAATTAACTTTAAGAATGTATAAAATATGTAGCAAAAATAAAGTTGTAAAGGAGTAAGATATGAAGAAAATTTCTAAAATTATCGTAACATTACTAATCGTTTCCATTTTAGCCCAGTATTTATGGTAAATGCTGAACCCAATATTCCTGTAAAAGGCGATTTGCGTGGAATCTGGGTTTCAACTGTAGTAAATATTGATTATCCCACTAAGCCAACAACAGATGTTGAAGCCTTAAAAAGTGAGGCTTTACGGATACTGGATAATGCAAAGAACATGAGGATGAATGCTATATTCTTGCAGGTTCGTCCAACGTCTGATGCAATTTACAAATCTAATTACTATCCTTGGTCAAAGTATTTAACAGGAACTCAAGGTGTTGCACCTGCTGATAATTTTGATCCTCTTGAGTTTTGGATAACTGAAGCTCACAAAAGAGGAATAGAATTACATGCGTGGTTAAATCCATACAGAGTAACAAAAAAGAGTGGCAATGAAACAGCACATGATTTTGACTCTTTAGCTCCAAATAACCCAGCTAAATTGCACCCAGAATGGGTGGTTAAACATACCGACGGCAATCTTTATTATAATCCAGGAATACCAGAAGTTAGGCAATTGGTAGTTGATGGTATTCTGGAAATTATGCAGAATTATGATGTAGATGGTATTCATTTTGATGATTACTTCTATCCTGGAAATAGTTTTGCTGATGAAGATACATATAAAAAATATGGGGCAGGTTATACAGATATTCATAACTGGAGAAGAGCAAACGTAGATACTCTTATACATGATTTATCTGTAGCTATAAAAGCAGCCGATAAGGATGTAAGCTTTGGCATTAGTCCCTTTGGTATATGGGCTAATAAAACAGGAAGCCCATTTGGTAGTGATACAAAAGGAAACCAGTCCTACTATAGCCATTATGCTGATACTAGGAAATGGGTAAAAGAAGGCTGGCTAGACTATATAGCACCACAGATATACTGGAACATCGGCTATACAATTGCAGACTATAGCAAGCTGGTAGCTTGGTGGGAAGATGTTGTGAAGGATACAGGGGTTAAGCTGTATATTGGGCAAGCTGCCTATAAATCTAATAGTGGTTCTGTAACTAGTCCTTGGTATGGAATAACAGAGATAGAAAAACAGCTGCAATTAAATGCAAAAAGCACAGAAGTAGATGGCAGCATATTTTTCAGTTATAAATCCTTTGTAGATAGACCATCTTTAGGTGCAGTAGTAAAAGGATTTTATGAGCAAAAAGATGGTATAACTGCAACCATCCCTGTAAACGTTGCAAGACCTACATGTAATATAAATACTAAGCTTAATCAGTTTTATATAAGTGGTTCTTCTGATCCAAGTAAGCCATTATTATTAAATGGAAATCCTGTAAGCGGTCGTTCTAAGAATGGGTATTTTGGAGTTCTAGTACCACTGCAAAATGGTCAGAATGTATTTACATTTGCACAAGAGGGTTCATATACTACAAGAGCAATCTATAGAGATACAGTATCAACAATACCTGCAAAAATGAGTGTTGCAGATATTCCTGCTGCTTCAGTATTTCCAAAATCTCAGGAATATAGAAGTCCTGGAGAAAAAATTACTTTTACCTGTCAAGCTCCTTTTGGAGCATATGTGACAGTTAAATTTGGAAGCGAAGTCCATATGATGCAACCGACCCTAAAGAAGCCAAGTGGTACAGGACTTTTTATCAACACATATGCTTATACATATACAATCCCAAATTATGAAGGTACTCCTCGGGTTGTTGATTTAGGCGTACCAGTATATACTATGAACTATTATGCAAATATAAAAACACGTAAAGCACCTGCTACAGTGGGCGTTATTATGAAGAATGCACCCTTTTATGCAGAAGTAAACAAGGCTGTTATTAATACATATAATACGCCAACTACTGTAAATGGAGCAGCTTATGAGCTGTACAATGGCATGTTTGATTATATTACCGCAATGACTGGAAACTATGTACGTTTATCCTCTGGACAATGGGTAATCAAAAGTGATATAAAAATCGTTACTTCAGAAATGCAGCTGCGCTCAACAATTTCTAATGTCTCCTATTTAACAGGAGAAAAATGGGATACCTTAAGGCTTGATATGCTTGGTCACTCAGCAGCTGTATCAGCTTTTGACGGAACCATCTTGAAACTTGATATTTCCAAGGCAGATGCTTCAGGAATACCTGTACTGCCTGCCAATTCACTTTTCTCGTCAATTGCTTTGACAGGAAATAATGACAAGGTACAGTATGCTTTAACACTAAAAAGTGGTCAAAGAATTGAAGGCTATTATGTTGAGAAAACTCCAACAGGCTTAATCTTAAATATTAAAAGACCTGTAAAAGCAAAGACGGGAGATAAGCCTCTTACCGGTATAACAATAATGCTGGATCCAGGGCATGGGGGTGGCGATCCAGGAGCAGCAGGACCTCTGGGATGGCGTTATTTTGAGAAAGCTATAAATCTAAATACTGCAATTAAATTTAAGACTGAGCTTGAGAATTTAGGAGCAAATGTGCTTATGACACGAGCAACAGATAGTGCTTTTTCTCTAGATGAGCGTCTTACTGCTTCAAGAAATGCAAAACCTGATATGTTTATATCAATACATGCTAATAGTATGGGCGACAATGTTGATATATCAAAGGTTGATGGGTTTTCAGTCTTCTATAAAGAAAAATTAGCACAACCTCTTGCAGAGATGGTATTTAATGATACTATAAATACTTTAAACCGTACTAGCAAGGGATTACACGTAAGAAATCTTTACGTCACTCGAGGAACATGGACACCAACTGTACTATTTGAAAGTGGATTTATTCCAAATCCTAATGAATTTGAGTGGTTAATTGATGAAAACGAACAATTAAAATTAGCTAAAAGTTTATCTGAGACTGTTGTTAAATACTTTACATCTTTACAGTAGAAAAGAAGTTATTTAATAGGCATCTACCATAAGGTAGATGCTTTATTTTGTTATTTGGGTGTTTTTGTATTTCAAAATTATATAATATTAAGTATAATAAAAGCTGAAACTAAGTTTTGAAATATGAAATCAGATAATAGGATAGTGAGGGATATAGATGAAAGAAATAGCTGATAATTTAGTTCAATCTGTTGATAGAGCTATTACAATATTAGAAACCTTGGCTAAGAACAGTGAAGGCTGCAGAATTACGGAGCTAGCAAATGCAACAGGCTTGCATAAGAGTACCGTTTATAGACTCCTTAGTACCTTGATGAGTAGGGGCTATGTAGAAAGATGCGTAGATAGTGAAAATTATAAGCTAGGTATTAGAATATTGCTTTTGGGAAGCTCAATACTTGATAGAATGGATCTGAGGAATATTGCAAAACCATATATTCAAGAATTGTCCAGAAAGACAAAGGAAGTAGTTCACCTTTCTATTTTAGATAATGGAGAAGGTGTATATATTGACAAGGTAGAGAGTCCTTATCACAGTATAAGAATGTATTCACAAATTGGAAAAAGAGTACCTTTACATTGCACGGGCGTAGGCAAGGTATTGCTGGCAGGTTTGAAGGATTGTGAAATAGAAAAAATTATTGAGCAAAAGGGAATGAAAAAATTTACTATAAACACTATAGATAATTTACCTATGCTTATGGAAGAGATATCTAGGATAAGAGAACGTGGATATACATTCGATGAAATGGAACATGAAGAAGGAATTAGATGTGTAGCAGTACCTATATATGATCGGTTGGGAAAGGTTATTGCTGCAGTTAGTCTTTCAGGTCCAATCATCCTCGTTACACAATGTAGAATTCCTGAGCTTACAGAAGATATTTTAAAAACTGCTAAGGAAATTTCACATCAGTTGGGGTATGTTGAATAACATTATATTATAAATGTAAATTGTTTGGTGCAAAACATATGAGTTAATTAATATGTTTTGCACATTTTAAATTATACGTTAAATCTTTAGTGCAAAACATATAGTATAAAATATATTTTATAGAGAAATATAATACTGTAATTAAAAACAGAAGTAAATTTTACTTTGTTACAGTATTTTGAATAATATAAATAATTATTTAACAAAGCAGGAAATTAAAAAAACAGTATAGAATATATCAAATAACGAAACATAACACCACGATGCGAAACGGACTAGAATTGAGCGATCAATTCTTTTATAATAACGTGTCAATGAAACGGTGTTTCGTAATGCGCAACAAGCTTAGCTTTTGGGGAGGTTAATAATGAAAAGAATTGAAACTATTAGGAAAATGGTAGACTGTGGAGTTGTAGCAGTAATCAGAGCCGAATCAAAAGAACAGGGAACAAAAATAGTAGAAGCTGTAAAAAATGGTGGAATTAAAGCTTTGGAGATAACTATGACAGTGCCAGGGGCAGTAGATATCATTAAAGAGTTATCTGAAGCTTATAAAAATGAGGATGTTATTATTGGTGCAGGTACAGTACTAGATCCTGAAACTGCGAGAGCATGTATACTTGCAGGAGCTGAGTATATTGTAAGTCCTAGTCTTAACATTGATACAGTAAAGCTTTGCAATAGATACAGGATACCAGTAATGCCTGGAGTAATGACGGTAAAAGAAGCAATTGAAGCATTGGAATATGGAGTAGATATAATAAAGGTATTCCCAGGGAATGCATTTGGCCCATCAATAATAAAGGCATTTAAGGGACCAATACCTCAAGGCAATTTCATGCCAACTGGTGGTGTTACTCTTGATAATATTAAAGATTGGATAAAATCAGGAGCAGTTGCAGTAGGTACAGGAGGCGATTTGACAAAGGGAGCCAAAACTGGGGACTATGCATTGGTTGAAGAGACTGCTCGTAGATTTGTTGAGGCAGTAAGAATAGCTAGAGCTTAGGTAAGGAGGAATTATCATGGGTAAGTTTGTGACATTTGGTGAAATAATGTTAAGGTTGGCTCCTATAGGGTACGAACGCTTTTGCAATCAAAGGAATTTGGAGTTGTTTATGGCGGAGGTGAGGCAAACGTAGCAGTCTCTCTTGCGAACTATGGTAAGGATACATATTTTGTAACAAAGCTGCCAAAACATGATATTGGACAGGCTGCGATAAATGAGTTGAGAAAATTTGGAGTTGACACAACATATATAACACGAGGCGGAGATAGAGTAGGCATATATTTTTGTGAAAAAGGAGCTTCTCAGAGACCTTCTAAGGTTATTTATGATAGAGCTAATTCTTCAATAGCTGAAGCGAGAAAAGAAGATTTTAATTGGAAAGCTATTTTTGAGGATGCAGAATGGTTTCACTTTACAGGTATAACTCCTGCATTATCTGATGATTGTGCAGAAATATGCATGGAAGCTGTTAAAGCTGCAAAAGAAGCAGGAGTCATGGTAAGTGTGGATTTAAACTATAGAAAGAAGCTTTGGAGCACTGAAAAAGCCGGTAAGGTTATGGGAGAGCTTGTTAAATACTGTGATGTAGTCATTGCAAATGAAGAAGATGCAGAAAAGGTGTTTGGAATAAAAGCAGATTCAACTGATATTACAACAGGAATGTTAAATGATGAAGGCTATAAGAAGGTAGCAAAAGAGTTAGTTGATAGATTTAAGCTTAAATATGCAGCAATTACCTTGAGAGAGAGCTACTCAGCTTCAGATAATGGATGGTCTGCGATGCTTTATGATGGTAAGAATTACTACAATTCTAGGAAATATGATGTTCATATTGTTGATAGAGTTGGTGGCGGAGATTCCTTTGGAGCCGGACTTATTTATGGTCTGACATCCAAAATGGATGCACAAGCTGCTCTAGAGTTTGCAGTTGCTGCTTCGTGTTTAAAGCATACAGTAGAAGGAGACTTTAACATGATGTCTTTAGAAGAAGTTGAGACATTAACGAAGGGTGATGCATCTGGAAGAGTGCAAAGATAATTTTGGAGGTATAGGAATGTTAGAGTTAGAACATGTTGCAATATGTGCCAAAGATACAACAGCATTAAAAGACTGGTATGTAAAACTCTTTAATTTCAAAGTGGTATATGACAATAAAAAGGAAAGTCCAACTTATATACTTCTAATGGAAGATAATAGCATGATAGAGATTTATCCTATGGATAAGGAGACTGATATTTGCAGCAATAAGCATCAAGGTCTAAGACATCTAGCTTTTGGTAGTGATGATATAGAAGCTGAATACGCTAAGCTGCTAGATAATTCTGTAGATATAATTGATGAATTTAGAACAAGTCCTAAGGGTGTGAGCACTTTCTTCTTAAGGGATTTGGAAGGTAATATTATTCATTTTGTACAAAGGAATAAAAAGCTTTATTGAAAATAAATCAATAAATAATTTGTATTAAGGTGGTGAATAATATTTAACTGTAGAACCAATTTATATTACTATTTATCTATAAATATAGGGGAGGGTTTTAAAAATGAAGAAATTTTTAGTTATGGTAATGGTTACGGTTATGGTATTCTCTCTATTTGGATGTACATCACAAGCAGGTGCACCTAAAGAGATAAGAATAGGTGTTGTTGCACCACTTTCAGGTCAGTCTGCAATTGCAGGTGAGTACATGAAGAATGGTATATCTCTTATCACTGATGAACTAGAAGCAAATGGCGGATTGGAAGTAAATGGTAAAAAGATGCCTGTAAAAATAATATATGAAGATAATGAAGCAAAACCAGAAGCTACAGCAAATGTTTACAGAAAATTAATCGACCAAGATAAAGTTCTTGCTATAGTTGGTCCAGGATATGAGTAAAGCTATCCTTGCAGGTGGACCTATAGCTCAAACATCAAAGATACCAGCAATAGGAACATTCACAACAAATGAAAAGGTTACTCAAGTAGGAGACTTCGTTTTTAGAGCATGTTTCATAGACCCATTCCAAGGTAAAGTTGCTGCTCAGTATTCAAGAGAATTTTTAAAAGCAAATACTGCAGCTATTCTATATAACAATGCTGACGATTACAGCAAAGGATTAATGGAAAACTTCACAAAGGTTTTTGAAGAAATGGGTGGCAAGGTTGTTGAAGTTCAAGCTTATGGTGGAGCAGAAATAAAGGATTATAATGCACAGCTTATAAAGATTAAAGCATCAAATCCTGAAGTATTATTCATGCCTAATCTATTTAGTGAAGTACCACTACAATCAAAACAAGCAAGACAAATGGGAATAACAGCTAAATTTGTAGGTGGAGATTCATGGGATAGTCCAGACGTTCCCAATATAGCTGGTAAAGAAGCTGTTGAAGGTGCTTCTTTTGTTGCAGCATTCTCACCAGATGATCCAAGTCCAGCAACTAAGGATTTTGTTGATAAGTATAAAGCAAAATTCAACAAAAATCCAAACTCAAATGCAGTTTTAGCATATGAAGCAATGAGAATTGTTCTAAAGGGCGTACAAGATGCAGCAACACTTGATGGTCAAGGCATTAGAGATGCAATGGCAAATATAAAGGATTTTGAAGTTCCATCAGGAAAAGTTACATTTGACAAAAACAGAAACCCAATAAAGGGTGCTGTAGTAATGACTTATAAAGATGGTGTTCCATCATATGTAACAACAATTAATCCAGAGTAAAGTTTAAGTAAGGAATCGGTAGTGAGGTTAGCCTTGCTGCCGATTCAATTTTCAAAAAAACTGAGAGGTGATTTTATTGAATACGTTTTTTCAGCTTCTTATTTATGGACTACAGCTTGGTAGTATATATGCTTTGATTGCTCTAGGCTATACAATGGTCTATGGAATAATTGGACTGATTAACTTTGCTCACGGTGACTTCCTAATGGTTGGCGCTTTTGCAGCATTTTTTGCAGTAGCATTGTTTAAACTTAGTTTTGTGCCTGTTCTGATAATCAGTATGGTTTTAACAGGACTTTTAGGGGTTTTCATAGAGAGAGTTGCTTACAAGCCTTTGAGGAAAAGACCGAGACTTTCAGCAATGGTAACTGCAATAGGAGTTTCCATTGTTCTTGAAAATTTACCTAGAGCTCTTCCGTTTATAGGACCAGCTCCTAGACCATTTCCAGCTTTGGTACCAATGGTGAATTATAATATGTTTGGAATAACTACAAATAGTGTACAACTTATTATGATAGGGCTTTCTATACTACTTATGATTATACTCCAGTATATAGTTACGAAGACATCAATTGGTCGTAAAATGAGAGCAGTTTCACTTGATAAGGATGCAGCTTCCTTAATGGGTATAAATGTTAATAATGTTATTTCAGTAACTTTCTTTATTGGTGCAGCACTAGCTGCAGCAGGAGGAATATTCTATTCATCCACTTATCCTATGATAGATGTTTATATGGGAATAGTTCTAGGACTTAAAGCTTTTATAGCTGCGGTACTTGGTGGAATAGGGAATATACCCGGAGCAATGGTGGGCGGTCTAATAATGGGGATTGCAGAGGTTTTTGCAACTTCTATAAACTCCGATTTAGGCTATGGCATAAGTTTTGTAATGCTCATACTTATACTTTTGTTTAAGCCTGCAGGAATCATGGGTAAATTCACTGTTGAGAAAGTGTAGGTGAGGAAAGTGAAGTTCATTAAGGATAATAAAGTATATATAATAATGATTTTGAGTTATTTGATTATAGAAGTTTTGAACAGAGTAGGAATTATAAGCTCATATTACCTTCAAATATTAATGCTTGCTGGTGTAAATATCATAATGACAATCAGCTTGAATCTAGTAAATGGATTTACAGGTCAGTTTTCAATAGGTCATGCGGGCTTTATGGGTGTAGGGGCATACGCTTCTGCTGTAGTTACTACAGTGCTTTTTAATACATACAGTTGGCCAGTATATTTCCAAGTTCCTATTTTCCTTATATCATTAATAGTAGGTGGAATATTTGCAGGTTTTATAGGATTCTTAATTGGATTACCTACATTGAGACTTAAGGGTGATTATCTAGCTATTGTTACTTTGGGTTTCGCGGAGCTATTGAGGGCTATAATCAGGTTGATAGACTATGTTGGCGGACCTCGAGGACTTGCCGGTATCCCAAGATACACGAATTTGTTTTGGATATTTGTGATCACGATTCTTTGTATATATGCAGCAAGAAACTTCATTAATTCTTCATTTGGGCGTGCGTGTATATCTATAAGAGAAAATGAAGTGGCAGCTGAGACAATGGGAGTAAATACTACAAAATACAAAATAATATCATTCACATTTGCTTCTGCTATGGCTGGGATTGCTGGAGGACTTTTCGCTCATCTTTTAATGTTTTTACAGCCGGATACGTTCAGCTTCATAAAATCTAATGACTATCTAGTATTTCTGTATGCTGGCGGGATGTCAAGCATAAGCGGCTCTATTTTAAGCGCAGGTATTTTAACTGCAGTACCAGAACTTTTGAGATTCTTGGCTAAATGGCGTATGGTAATATATGGAGTATTGCTTGTAATTCTAATGATTAAAAAGCCAGAAGGTTTTTATGGAGGAAGAGAGTTCGGTTTTCTTAAAATTAAGAAAAAAGCAAGACGTAATAAGGAAAAGGATAGCACAGTGCTAGCCAATAAGTAAAGAGTAAAGGAGGGTAATACTCGTGGCATTGATGGAAGTTGATAACCTAACTATACAATTCGGGGGTTTAACAGCGGTAAATAGCTTTAATCTCAAATTAAAAGAAGGAGAGCTAGTTGCAATAATTGGACCAAACGGAGCTGGAAAAACCACAGTTTTTAATATGTTAACAGGTATCTACAAACCTACAAGTGGAGATATAAAGCTAAATGGATCAAGCATAGTAGGTATGAAACCGTTTGAATTTACAGCTAAAGGGATAGCTAGAACTTTCCAAAATATAAGGCTGTTCAGTGATATGACAGTGCTAGATAATATAAAGGTTGCGTTAACATTACAGGTCAAATACAGTTTTGCACAAGCTCTTTTTAGGAACAAAAGCTTTCTTAAAAACGAAGATCAATTAGAAGATAATGCTTATGAAATATTAGAAATACTGAACTTGGATTCTAAAGCGGATTTACTGGCAAAAAACTTGCCTTACGGTGAACAGCGTAGGCTGGAAATTGCAAGGGCTTTGGCTACAAATCCGAAGATATTACTGCTTGATGAGCCTGTAGCTGGTATGAATCCTAATGAAATAGAAGATGTAATAACACTTATAGCAGACATAAGGAAAAGATTCAACCTGACTATTTTACTTATTGAGCATCATATGAGTGTTGTAATGTCTATAGCTGACAGAATAAAGGTTCTGGACTTCGGTCAGACTATAGCAGAAGGCATTCCAGAGGAAATACAAAATAATCCTAAGGTAATCGAAGCTTATCTTGGAGGGGGTGCAAAAAAAATTGATGCTAGAAATAAATGATCTTCATGTCTCATACGGAGCAATAAAAGCTGTTAGAGGTATTTCTTTTACTGTAGATGAGGGAGAGATAGTAACACTAATTGGTGCAAATGGAGCTGGTAAGTCTACAACCTTAAGAACAATATCTGGACTTGAAACTGCAAGCAAAGGATCAATAAACTTTATGGGCAAAGAAATAACCAAGATGACACCTCATAAAATCGTAGAGCAGGGTATTTCTCACGTTCCTGAAGGTAGAAGAATATTTTTAAATTTAAGTATAATGGATAATTTAAGACTTGGAGCAACCATTCGTAAGGATAAAGAGAATATTTCAAAAGACTTAAAAAGGGTTTTTAAACTTTTTCCTATACTAGAAAAAAGACAAAATCAATTAGCAGGTACAATGAGTGGTGGAGAGCAACAAATGCTGGCTGTTGGCAGAGCACTTATGACCAGGGGTAAGCTTATGCTTTTGGATGAACCATCAATGGGTTTGGCTCCTATGATAGTTGAAGGGATATTCAATATAATAAAAGAAATAAATAAAGAGGGAACTACAATACTATTGATTGAACAAAATGCATATATGGCACTAGAAATAGCAAATAGAGCGTATGTACTAGAAACTGGTAATATTGTAATTCAGGGTAAAGCTTCAGAACTTGCAGAAAATGATGAAATAAAGAAAGCATATTTAGGTGCTTAAAAATGGGGTGAGATTATGATAGTAATTTCAAAGATGACACAACAAATAGGTAGATCACCTATTAGAAAGATGTTTAATATTGCAAACAAAATGGATGATGTAATAAGCTTTACTGTTGGCGAACCAGACTTTGTCACTCCACAAAACATAATGGATGCAGCCACTCGTGCTATGAATCAAGGAGAAACACATTATACTTTGAATTCAGGAATACTTCCACTCAGACAAGCAGTAGCAAAGAAATTACTTGATAAGAACTCGATTTCTGTAGACCCTGAAAAAGAAATAATAATGACAGCAGGTGGCATGGAAGCTCTTTTGCTTTGCATGATGGTAACTCTTAACCCAGGTGATGAGGTTATAATAAGTGATCCATATTGGCCTAACCATCCATCACAAGTGAAAATGTGCGGTGGTATACCAAGATATGTAAAGGTTTTTGAAAGTGATGGATTCGTTTATAACTGTGACAATTTAAGAAAGGCAATAAACAAAAATACAAAGATTATATTAGTTAATTCTCCTGCAAATCCTACAGGTGGCGTAATTGATAAAGAAACTATGAAAGAAATTGCCAAGATTGCAATAGAAAACGATTTGCTTGTAATATCTGATGAAGTATACCAACACTTCCTATATGATGGAGCAGAATTTGTGAGCATATCAAGCTTTGATGGTATGAAGGAAAGAACAATAATAATTGATAGTTTTTCAAAGACATATGCAATGACAGGCTGGAGAGTTGGATATGCAGCTGAACCTGAGGAAATCATACAAAACATGGTTAAACTTCAGGAAAATGTAGTAGGATGTATCAATACACCCACACAATATGCTGCAATAGAAGCCTTAGAGGGAACTCAGGAGCCATTAAAGAAGATGATAGAGAAGTATGCAGAGAGAAGAACGCTTCTAATTGATGGAATAAATAGCATCCCCAATTTGTCCTGCATAAGCCCAAAAGGTGCGTTTTATGCTTTTGTTAATATAACCAAGTCAAAAATGAATTCTGAAGACTTTGCAATAAACCTTCTAAAGAGCACTGGAGTAGTAGTGGTGCCAGGTTCAGGCTTCGGAGAAGCTGGAGACGGCTTCATAAGGATGTCTTATGCAACATCAGAGGAGAATATCATAGAAGGCTTGAAGAGAATGGATAAATTTATGAGAAGTTTACTCTAGTATTATTGATATAAGCTTAGTATTAATAATAAATGGAGGGAAATATATGCTTAATGATATGATAAAGGTGTTTAGAAATAAATTAGAAAAAGGGTATGTAGTAGGAGCGTTTTCAAAAACAAATGATCCTGCTTTTATAGAAATTATGGGTCATGCTAAATTAGACTATGTAATATTAGACTTAGAGCATGGAACCAAACAGTGTGCAATCCTTGCAGAATCTTATCAGGGGTGCTCAGATTGGAGATGTTTTACCTATTGTAAGAGTAAAGGAAAACAATCCTTCAATAATAGGTGAAGTATTAGATATTGGTGCCGCAGGAATTCAAGTTCCTCAGATAGAAAGTGCAAAGCAAGCTTATGAGGTTATACAGCTAGCAAGATTTGGACCAGTAGGTACACGTGGAGTATGCAGGTTTGTCAGAGCGGCTGATTATTCTTCTATGGATAGATTTGATTATTTCAATAGAGCAAATGAAGCGGTAATAATACTACAAATAGAAGGACAACAAGGCATGGAGCAACTAGATGACATACTAGATGTTGAAGGCTTTGATATAATATTCATTGGTCCTTATGATTTATCTCAGTCACTTGGTGTTCCAGGTCAAATAGACCATCCAATAGTTATTGAGAAAATGATGCAGATTATAGAAAAGTGCAATAGCAGAGGGGTTGCTGTTGGAACCTTTGTAGATAACATACAAAATGCCAGAAAATGGCGAGACATAGGGGTAAAATACATTTCTTACTCAGTGGATACTGGAATATTTTATGAAGCATGTAGCGGCATAGTTGCAGACATTAATATAAAATAAATATCAAAGAAACTCTTTTCTAGCTTGATTTAAAACTGGCTGGAAAGGAGTTTTTTTAGTTATTGTAATATATTACTGAAAAACATATGATATAAATATTAAGAAAGTCTTAAGATTTATATCATATGTTTTGTAAGGATTGCCTGCTAGTATTTTAAATAAGGCAGGTGATTTTATATATGAATAAAAAAATATGCACTGGAGGTCGGCACTATGGATAATTTGAAGGTACTTATTTGCGATGATGATAAAGCAATAGCTGATGCTTTAGAAATATATCTAAAGCACGAAAACTACGAAGTGGTGAAGGTTTACAACGGAGTCCAAGCGCTAAAAGCTTTGAAGGAGAATACTATTCATCTAATCCTTATGGATGTAATGATGCCAGAAATGGATGGATTGTCTGCCACTATTAAGATTCGTGAAGAGAAGAACATACCCATAATTATCCTTTCTGCAAAGTCTGAGGATACTGATAAAATTGCAGGCTTGAATTTTGGTGCTGATGATTATGTGACTAAGCCATTTAATCCTCTGGAGCTACTGGCAAGGGTTAAGTCTCAAATGAGGAGATATACCTCTCTAGGTAGCATAGCCCCCAAAAACAACGTCTTAAAAACAGGAGGTATGGAGCTTGATATTGAAGCCAAAGAACTGAGCGTTGATGGAGAAATTGTTAAGCTTACAGCTACAGAATATGGAATCATACTTTTCCTGATGAAAAATATAGGGCATGTGTTTTCTATAGAGCAAATATATGAACATGTATGGGACGAGCCCTCTTATTCAGTAGAGAACACTGTTTCAGTACATATAAGACACATAAGAGAAAAAATTGAAATAAATCCAAAGGAGCCAAAATATTTAAAGGTGGTGTGGGGTATTGGTTATAAAGTTGAAAAATGCTAGGCACTCTATTAGAACAAAGATCATAGCAGTTATTTTTGTTTGGCTATGCTTTGTGAGTGCTGCGATGAGCGGGTTTTATTTAATAGATAATAAGGAGCTTATAGAAAGTAAAAGTTACTTTGAAACAAGTGGTTTTTATTCTGAGTTTTCAAAAATGATTTATAATGCTGCTGAGCTAAAAGTTACACAAAAAGGTGAAGAAGAATCAGAACGTATAACACGTTGCTATAAAATTGAAGATATAATATCTAATTCGGTTAATTTTAAATATGGCATCAGGAATCTTGAGACGAGAGAGGTTATCACCAATGTAAACGCAATTGATAAAATTGCTTTTTTACAGAAGCAACCTTCTTATGTATACTTCGGAGATACTCTATCAATCTCTAACAGCAGAATATATACAGATTTTGAAATAAGACTAATGTTAGCAGGCACACCTTTTGAGGTACATGCAGCAGTAGTAGAACCTCTAGAGCAGGGAGATATATTTTATGATGGTTATGAGCAATATTTACATATGAAATCGATTTCAACATATATGATTATACTGTTTGTCATCTCATCGGTATTGATGCTTATAGCCTTTCTATACCTTCTGTATGCGGCAGGGCGAAGAAAAGAAAATGAAGACATTGCTTTGAATTTGGTTGATAGAATATATACTGATGTGCATACGTTACTAGCGGTTATAGCAGTTTCATTATCTATCATTATAGCAGAAAAAATATCATTTAGCTTCAATAATACTATTATGCATATAACTGAGGCTATTGCTCTAAGTATAATGGTGTTAATTGGTTTATCATATGTATTATCCATGACACGCCAAATTAAGAAGAGACAAATATTTACCAATTCACTGGTGTACAAGCTTTATAGCATAATTAGGAAATTTGCCTTGTTAAGACTTAACAATAAAGTTTTTAAAGCATGTGTTTTACTTATGTTGTTAGGTTATGTAATAGTGAATATAGCTTTGTTCTGTCTGCTTATATTAACAGGCTTAGAAGTTGATGGCTTTTTTACATTTCTTGTAGGACTTTTATTATTAGGATTTAATGTAATGGTATGTCGCTTTGTTTTAAAGTATTTAAAGAAGCTATCGCAAATCATGGGGGCGGTTAAAGAACTTTCAAATGGGAACTTAGAGTATTCTATAGATAGTGAGGATATGCCTGTGTCATTTATAGATCTTGCAAAAGACTTACAAGGAATACAACTGGGAATTAAGAAGGCAGTAGCAGAGGCAGTCAAGGGTGAACATATGAAAATTGAGCTCATCACCAACGTCTCTCATGATTTAAAGACACCAATTACTTCCATAATTAACTACGTTGACCTACTAAATAAAGAAGATTTAGATAATCAAAATGCAAAGGGATATATTAAAATTTTGGAAGAAAAATCTGAAAGACTAAAGCAGCTGGTGGAGGATTTAATTGAAGCCAGTAAGGCTTCCAGCGGTGATTTAATCGTCAATACAGAAAAGATTGATATGTATCAGCTTGTAATGCAGGCATATGGAGAGTTTGAAGGGAAAATAGAAAAAGAGGGCTTAGATATTCGTACAAGCATTAATGAAAAAGACATATTTGTGCTTGCTGATGGTAAATATCTGTGGCGTATAGTAGAAAATTTACTGTCAAATGTCTTAAAATACTCAATGCCAAATTCTAGAGTATATATTAGTATTGATAAAGATGAACAATATGGAATATTAACAATAAAAAACATGTCAGCTTATCCTCTCGAAATATCTTCCGAACAGCTGACAGAACGCTTTGTGAGAGGAGATGCTTCCAGAACAACAGAGGGATCAGGACTTGGACTATCTATTGCCCAAAGCTTGACTAATCTACAGGAAGGCAAATTTAAGGTAGAAACAGATGGGGATTTGTTCAAGGCTACTGTAGAAATACCCTTGTGGAATGAAATATAAGCAATATTAACACAGGTATTTCATTCATATTTCTAGATATATTAATTAATAGTCCTATTGCCTTAAAAAGCGATAGGACTATTACTATAAATATTAAATTCTTTTTATAATAGTGAAGTTATCCTCTAGTAACGTCCAATTCTGAGGATATGGATAGCCCAAAGCCCAGTAGCTGATTCCTCCTAGATTATAGCTCTTTACAGCATCAAACTTTGCTTGTGCGCTTCTTGCATCCTCAAACCATACCTCATGCATTCTGCCCTGTTCATCTGTGTATCGGTAGAATGGAGATGCTGCAATAGTATCGTATTGTATGGTTGCATTATATTTTACAGCGCGAGAAATTGCTTCTTGCTCGCTGAATGTTTGTGCTTCTTGACCTGTAATATGAGGAAGTAGCCAATCTCTAGCATATATCTGGAATCCAAAGTATATTTTGTCTCTTGGTATTACAGTAACTGCATAATCGAGAACACGTTTAATTTGATTTAATGGTGATATAGCTTGTGGTGGACCCTTTCGCCACCCCCATTCATAGGTCATGAGTACCACGAAATCAGCAATTCTTCCATGAGCCTCATAATCATGGGCTTCGTATAAAAGTCCTGTTTGTTGACCACTCACCTTTGGGGCTAAAGCAGTTGATACAAAAAATCCCTCACTATGCAAGCGATCTACAGCCTTTTGAAGAAACTGGTTGTAAAGCTCTCTATCGACTGGCAGTACATTTTCAAAATCTATGTTTAGTCCTTGATATCGCTTTTCTTTCATTATACGTACTATGTTTTCTAGTAAAAGGTCAACTAATATAGGACTGGACAGTACTAAATGTGCAAGATTTTCGCCCTTAGTGGTTACTGTAAAGTTTGTAATAGACATCATAGGAACAACTCTTTTTGCATAGGCTGTTATGATGGAGGGATCATCCCATATAGGCTGCAGGCTTCCATCTTCTCGAATAAGATATGCAAAAGGACTTAAATAAGTCAAGTACTCGCTGTCTTCACTCACTATTGGGATAGCTGTTTCACCCAAAAGGTATATATATCCATTTACATCCATAAGAGGTCTTGGTTTACGAGGTATAACAAGCACTGTTCCAGGATAAACAACGTTTGGATTTTCAATAGCATTCAATTTTAGAAGTGTTGGTAGTGAAACACCATACCTTTGAGATATTTGCCATAAGGTCTCTCCATAACGAATAGTATGTCTAGGGGCAGGAATATAAAGTGAGAGACCTGGATAAATATTATTGGGATTAGCTATTTGATTGACCTGTACAATATTTTGTATTGTAGTCCTGTAAGCTTGTGCAATACGCCATAACGTTTCCCCAGGTTTTACAGTATGAAAAATGTCTTCTGTTGGAATTATTAATGACTGACCGTTTAACAGCTGATTAGGATTTAATAATCCATTGACGTTTATAATACTTGCTGCGGAAACTCTATAATACATCGCAATTTGCATAAGGGTGTCGCCAGGTTTTACCACATAAATAAGCATAGAACAACCCTCCTTTTTAATCTGCTATAAATAATCTATGCAAATGTTCAAAAGATGTGACAGAGATAATATATAGAATAAGCATTATTTGACAATATATAATTGACAGAACTGGATTACAGATGTAATATTAAAGTACGCTTACAATTGTAATCCAAAATGAGGTGATTTAACATGAAAGAAATACCGCAAATTTCTGAAGCAGAGCTAGAGGTCATGAAAGTACTATGGGAGACTGGTCAGGCAACCAGCTCTCAGATAGTAGACAAATTAATACAAATCACAAAATGGAAGCCTAAGACTATACAAACTCTTATAACTCGCCTTGTTTCTAAGGGCGCAATAAGAGCAGAAGATACATCAAATAAGGCTTTTTTGTACATTCCCATTATTAAAGAAGATGATTATAAATCCTATGCAAATTCATCTTTTTTAAAAAAGGTATATGATGGATCAATAAATCTTATGCTGACTAGCTTTATTAAGGAGAAAAAACTTTCCAAGGAAGATATAGAAGGTCTTAAGAAACTTCTTGATGAGGAGGTATAGCTATGCAGAATATATTCAATATAGTTTTTACTACTTCTTTGTATGCTGCAATAGTTGGTCTGGTAATAGTTCTTATTAAAAGCGTATTAAAAAATAGGTTAAATGCAAGATGGAATTATATTATCTGGGCTGTGCTTATATTAAAGCTGATATTGCCCTTTGGACCACAAAGCATCTTTAGTCTTTTTAATGTAGTACCTGAAATGACCTATAACAGTATGTACGAGATTACTGGTCAAACCCAATATTCAAAAGAAGCATATGTTCCTTTGGATATACCAGCAGCTAGTGAGACACTCAGTACTTTGAAAGCTGATAATATGCAAAGTGTAGGGGTACTAGATCTGCTACCCTATGTATGGGCTTTTGGAGCAGTAGCTATTCTGTTGTGGCTTATGGTCTCATATTGGGTTTTTTATAAAAAACTTCAAGCCAGTGTTTGTTGCTCCGATGATAGAGTTAATCAAGTATTAAGAATATGTATGAATAAAATGGGTATTTATAGGAGTATACCTGTAGTAATGCAAGAAGCAGTATGTATGCCATCGCTGTTTGGGGTTATTAATCCCAAAATACTGCTGTCTTCCAAAGTAGCAGAGTTAAGCGATAAGGAGCTGGAATATGTACTGCTCCATGAGCTGGCTCATTATAAACGCAAGGATATTTTTGTGAATTATTTACTACTTACTCTGCAAATTGTACACTGGTTCAATCCTATGATGTGGTATTGCTTCAAACAAAAAAGGTATTGAAAGGCGGTTGAAAATGATTATGAGGGCAGACGTTTTTAAGGGCAAAAAAAAGCTTGTAATCTTAGTCGGAGTATTGTGTATAGTATTACTAAGTGGCATACTGCTTACCAATGGATTAGATAAAAAAGAAGCTTTATCTGATGCATATAATAAAGAAGCTAAATTTGAGCTTGTTGTATCACCTGAGAGGTATACATTGGCAATGTCCAGTACTCCAGGTATTAAGCTTGACGCAGTATATAAGGGCAATGTGGATGTAAAAACAGTAAAGTATACTACTGAAAAAGGAGATTTCTTAACGTGGGATGTAGCTTCGGGAAAGATATCGCAGGGAGGAAGTACTATTGAGCTACCATATGGTGAGGCGGCATATTGGTCTCCAATGGATGATATTGCAGTATTAGCGCAGGATGAAGAAATTATAGTAACCGTTACACTGTTTGACAAAGAAGGTAAACAGCTATGCAATAAGCAAGTAAAAATAATCAGTAATGGGGATTTCTTTGAGGTTCAGTATGACGTGGGTATTTTAAAGGCTTCAGATGCATTAACCCAAAAACCTACAAGTATATCGGCAGCAGTATGCAGTGCTATTTTATCGAAAGCATCTAGCTACCAAGCAGGGGAAGTAGCGACAGAGGGACATGTAATACTTGAAACAAGTGAGCTTGAAGGTAGTGTGGATACAGGAAAGCTAACAAAGGTTTATACTATATCCAGCATTGGTGAATTTGGCTTTGAAAATGGCATATTCACTAAGATAAGCGGAAGCGGAGCAATACCTACAGTAATAACACTTAGTGGTGATGAAAGCAAAGGATATAGCTTGGTGGAATATCGTGAGCCGCAAGATGGAGGCGGTTATACTCAGTCTATAAAAGAAATGTTCCCCTATAGTTTACAGGATGAAGCTTTATACTCACACAACTACTATGCTGAGCTAGCTAAGCAGCAGGAGTTGCAGGCTGGGGAGTACCTGAAAAGTATAGGTAAAACAGCTAAGATAAGTGTAGAACATGTTGAAAAAACTCTTTCAAATATTAATGTGGAAGCTTCAAATAAGCTTTTCTCTGAAATGGGAAAATACGATTCTTTTATAAATACTTGTCCTTATTGGCTTGGAACAGTGCAGGAAGTAGAGGGTGGTATCAGGTATACTTATGAAACCTCTCAAGGCAAGACCAGTGATGGTTATGACCTTATTACCTTTACTAAAACAAAAGAGGATGGGACAGTTGTGAAACAAGTGAAATATAAAATCGTGGACTCTGAAATACAGAAGATAGAGTAATGTAAAAAAATCCACCTAAATGTTTTAGCAGTAGGTGGATTTTTTGATTAGAACGATTTAAATATATCTTTCTTAGCAGCACAGATGGGACAATTATCTACATGATCGCCGATTTCAGTGAAGCCACATATAGGACATACATAGACTGCATCTGAGCCTATATCCTTACTTTCCTTTGCAGAGCTTTGTGCATCTTGAAAAAGCTTAGCATGAATTTTTTCAGCTTCCAGTGCATAATGAAAGGATTTCTCGGCATCCTTTTCTTCCTGAAATTTTGCAGCATTAAGATACACAGGGTACATCTGCTCTATCTCATGGAGCTCACCTTCTATTGCACCCTGTAAGTTATCTACAATATTAGTATGACCAAACACACCACCTGCTGCAACTGTACTATCTCCTACTTGTTCTCTTAGAACATTAAAATGATTTTTTGCGTGTGCCCATTCTGCATAAGCTATTCCTTTAAAGAGCCTTCCTATATTAGGGAAATTTGCTTTCTCCGCAGCTTCTCCCCATATCTGATATCTCATATGAGCCATACTCTCACCACCATAGGCAGAGCGTAGGAAATCAGCTGTCATAGCATTTTTAACAATCATCATAACCTCTCCTTTTCTTAATGTATATCACAAGTATATTATTGTACTTCAATAAATTATTCATACAGAAGCGGAGTACATATTATTTATATTATTGGTGCGAGGAGCATGGTTTCTTCATTTTCACGATATATTGTATCAAACTGAGAAACTGGCACGGGATTACTGCCAATACCTGCTTCAATAGTATACCCTGATCTTTTGTATATCTTAATAAACCAATCCTTATAGCCAGCATAAGCAGCTTCGTAGGGTACATTTGACAGGATATATCCAGTGGATTCAGCAAAACTCTGACCAATTTCAAATGAGCGAGGAGGTCGGATGTTTTGTAAAACAACAAAAAAGCCGCATACTTTTGTATGCGACTGAATTTTTGCAGCTTACTTTAGTTTTTAGTTTCAAATCCAAGCTTGCCAAAATCTTAACCTTATAACATCCATATAAAAGCACTGCCACTGCAAGTGACCAGGATAAGATAAGTGCTACAGTATTATTTACATATGGATTTATCAGATTATCTTCTAAAATCATCGATAAAGCCGTGTGCATCAAGATAGCTCCACCAATATATATTGTTATCTTATATTTCTTCATCAAATCGGCAACAAATTGGCTTCCAAAGAAAATAACTGGTATATTTAGAATAACACCAAAAGCAATTAAAGGAACATTTCCATTAGCAGCTCCTGCTATGGCTAGAACATTATCAAGGCCCATGCTTATATCAGCAAGTATAATGCTAAAAACCGCTCTCCAAAAGGTTTTCGCTGATCTGACATTGCCTTCAGCATCTTCACCTTCGGAGTCTTCGTTTATCAAATCCCAAGTAATCTTGAGAAGTAACAATCCACCTACTAACTTAATTGGTAGCCAGCCAATACCCATTACAACTGTAAGAATCGATGCAAAGAAAATACGGATAAAAATTGCACCCGTTATACCAATCATACTTACAATTTTAGCTTTCTTAGGATCAATATTTCTTATTGCTAATGCAATTACACCTACATTATCACCGGATAAAACGATGTCTAGTAGAGATATTTGCAATATAGGCATAATATAATATAAAATCTCGTTCATTTATTTTTACCTCCCCTTGTACAAACAATACAGCATAATTTGATGTATTCTGTTTTTTGTAAATTAATAAATCTTTACCACATTGTATATTTTATGCTCTATATTACAATAAAGCAAATTTAAAGAACTAATAGAATGTATAAGTTTTGCTTATACTAATTGACGGAATAGTTTACAATATTTAGTTTTTATATAGAAATATGTGGTATAATACTATTAATATGGCGATTTTTATTCAAATTTAGGGGGATGTACTTTTTATGAATCTTAATTATTTAAAATTGTTTAATATTTTGGCTACCGAACTTAGCTTTTCAAAGACTGCAAACTTGCTTTATATAAGTCAGCCAGCGGTATCAATACAAATAAAAAAATTAGAAGATGAATTTGGCTTTAAGCTTTTTGATAGAACAAATAAACAACTCCAGCTTACTGATAATGGTAAGATACTTTATGGATATACCAAGAGAATTTTTGAGCTAATTGATGAAGCGGACACAGAGCTTACGAGTGAGGCAATCAATTCTTAAGGGTATGGTAGAGGTTGGAGCAAGTAACACTCCAGGAAACTATGTACTTCCTAAGATTCTATCTGAGTATGGCGAAATTTATCCTGAGGTTGTGTCAAATCTGCACATAGGAAATACTTATGATGTAGAAAAGATGGTGCTTGAGAGTAGAGTTGATTTTGCCATTAAAGGTGGAGATGTCATGTATAACAGCAAGTTATACGTAGAATGGCTTGCTGAGGATGAGGTGGTTTTTATTACTTCACCTAAGAGCTCCTTGGCAAAACAGAAATATGTGGAGCTCAGCGAGCTTGAATGTGCAAAGTTTATAGTACATGAGAAGAATTCACAGCTTTATAATCTAGTAGAAAGTATATTGGGAGACTTGAACTTACTGGGTAATATAACTATGACGGTAGGTCATGTCGATGCAATCAAACAAGCAGTTAAGCTTGAAATGGGCGTTGCTGCGGTCCCCATGCAAGTAGTTAAGGATGAACTGAAAGCTGGGATACTGAGCCAGTTTAAGATAAAAGACAAAACCTGGGTATACCCATATTACTTAATATATAATAAAGGAAGGCATATTTCTCCTCCTGCCAGAAGACTTATGGAGCTTGTAAGGGAACGCATAAAGGGGCATATGAATAAATGAAAATAATAGCCATGCAGATTGTCTGTCTGAATGGCTATTATTTATCCCAAAAAGTCTGCGTTGTTTGCATACTCAGAGCGTACTGCCTTCTGAAGAATAGTAAAATCAATATTTTCATCAGCTAATGTTACATCACATGGATATTTAGCTTTACATTTCTCACATTCAAGGTATTCTTTGTCACTTAATCGTTCCCTGTAGTCAAAAGAAAGGATAAAGCATCACTATTTTTGCTCCAGTCTTCGGTGTCAGGAGTATTTATTTTATATGTGTACTGGTAGGCTGCTACTCTTTTCATAGTGAAATAAGTTCCGCTGCATATAGGACAAGTCAGTGAATTATCTACCTTCAATTTAAACATTCCTTTCTATCATATGTGTTTTGTATTCAATATAATATTATTCCGAAATTTGTATTATGTATTACAATAGAATATAATAAATTTGTTTCCACAAAATATTATATATACTTATTACAGAGTCTAAATATCAGTGAAATAAATCAAATTTACATATGAGGTGAAAAAGATGAGTGGAATAGCAGGAAGCGGCTGTGAATTGATACTGCCACAGGGAGAGCTAAAGCCCTTAAATGAAATAGAAAGAAGTCTTATTACTAAATACAGAAAGAATATTTGGTCAAAGTTTATAAAAGCTATAAAGGACTACAAGCTGTTAGAGGATGGGGATAAGGTTGCTGTAGCTATGTCAGGTGGTAAGGACAGCTTAATTATGGCTAAGCTTTTTCAAGAACTGCAAAAACATGGTCCTATTAAAGTAGAACTGGAATTTATTGTTATGGATCCTGGGTATCATGAAAACATAAGGGAGCTGCTTATATCAAACTGTAAGTACTTGGATATACCTGTACAGATATATGAATCCTACATATTTGATGTAGTTGATAAGATTGCTAAGGACTACCCCTGTTATATGTGTGCAAAAATGCGAAGAGGTGCATTATATAGTAAAGCACAGGAGCTTGGCTGCAACAAGCTGGCTCTTGGACACCATTTCAACGATGTTATAGAGACAACAATGCTAAATATAACCTATACTGGGAGCTTCAAGACGATGCTACCCAAGCTTAAATCTTCAAACTTTGCAGGCTTAGAGTTAATTAGACCTTTGTATTATATTGAAGAAAAGGACATTATAAACTTTAGTCAGAGCAGCGGGATACAAGCTCTTAACTGTGCTTGCATGGTAGCGGCGAAAAAAATTGGCAACAAGCGTTATGAAATAAGGGCTCTTATAGAAGAGTTGAAGGGTCGCTTTGAGGATTTTGACAAAAAGCTTTTTAAAGCGGCAGACAATGTAAATATAGAAGCTATATTAGGGTGGCAAAAGGGTGGTAAGAAGTATTCCTACCTAGACTTTTATGATGAGGAAGATGACAATGAAGAATAATGCTTATATGGTGCAAAACTATATGATGTTGGCAGAAAAGTTCAATAATGAGAATGAAAAGGAAAGAGCCTTGGAGTTTTACAAGAAGGCATATCAGCTAAAGGAAGGTCGCAGAGACGTTGAGCTTCTTCTGGATATGGCAATTTTCTATGATGAGCTGGGAGAAGAGGAGCTTGCTATGGAGAAATTTCAGGAAGTCCTTGAGTTATACCCAGAGGATGCTAGAGCATATTATGGGATAGCAATGATACATGATAATAACCAGGAGCATGAAGAGGCGATTGAGCTATATAAAAAAGCTGTTGAACTTGATGATACCTATGACCGTGCATATTTTTTCCTTGCTAATGCTTATGATGAGACAGGCAATAAGGAGCTGGCTATTGAAAGCTATAAAAAGGTGATTGAACTAAATTCTGAAGATTTCTGGGCTAATATAAACTTAGGAGTTATCTATGAGGAAATGAATAAAAATGAGGAAGCTTTGGAATATACGGTACAAGCCCTTCAACTTGATCCTGAACATTATAAAGCCTTATTTAATATGGGTGTTATACTAAAAAAATTAGGTAGAATCGAAGAAGCAAAAAAGTACTATTATAAATCAATACAAGATGAGCCTTATTATCCAGATTCTTTTTTAAATTTGGGTGTTATTTATATAGAAAATAAGGAATATCAAAAGGCTGTCGAGATTTTTAATATAGGGATAGAGAACAGTCCTGAGTCAGGTGCACTTTATTATAACAGAGCTTGCTGTCATGCACAGTTAAATCAATTAGAATCAGCTTTGGAGGATGTAATAGCTACTCTAAAAATCTATCCTGAACTGTTGGACTTTATGAAGTCAGATAATGAGCTTGACCCTATAAGAAGCTTAAAGAAATATAAAAAAATATTTGAGAATTAAAGCAAAAAGCAGCTAAAAGTTTTATCTTCAGCTGCTTCTTTAACTATAGAGCTTCTCCGCGTAATGCACTGTAGGAATTACCCTTTGTATCTTTAATGTTAAAATAATCGGTTATACCATCAGCCTTAACTATTATATAAGGGTAGGATATTACTGAAGCCGCCATATCTTTAGGTCCTACAACATCAACAAGTATATTTGTCTTGCCTTCGTTGTCTTCAATGCTCTTTACGTTAACAGTATATCCTGCAGAAGGTTTTTGACCAGCAAATATTGCAATATAAAAGTATCCATCTTCTTGCCAGTATGTGAAGCCTTTACTGGTTTTATATGTTTCTATCCTTTCCTTTTTTGCAGTTGTCAGATTATCAATCTTAACAATCTCAAAATTTATGGAGTTTACGGTAATTCCTTGTATTGGTGGAGGATTTGTCTGAGTATTCTGAGTTGGAACTAGATTGTTGCTTGAACATGTCGTAAGTGAAGCCATCATTACCACCGCCAATGCTATTGTTAATATTTTTATCATTTTAAATCACCTCTCTAATGTTCTTATACATATAGACGTAATATTTTCCAAATTGTTTCAAATAATAAGCCTATATCAGATTTAATGATATAGGCTTATTACTAATTATAACATATTATAAAGGTTTTATAAACATTTGAGTCCAATATGCCTTACCACTTTGATTTTTAGCTAAGCCAACACCGATTTGTGTATAGCTTGGGCTTAGAATGTTGGCTCTGTGTCCAGATGAATTCATCCATCCAGTCATTACTTCTTGTGGTGTTCTTTGACCCATTGCTATATTTTCACCTGCTGAAGAATATTTTATCCCGAAGGATTCCATCATTCTAAAAGGAGAACCATAAGTTGGTGAAGTATGGGAGAAGTAGTTTTTAGCAGCCATATCTGCTGATTTATATCTTGCAATTCTAGAAAGCTCCCAATTTTCCGTTAAGGCTTGCAGACCATGTTTCAATCGTTCCACATTTACTAGCCTTACTACTTCACTTTCCAAAGCTTTTATTCCTTGCAATGTAGGTATTGTAAGCTTTTGTCCTGGATATATCATATTAGGATTTGAAATTTGCTTATTGCTTGATATTATCTCACTAACTCCAACCTGATACTTCACTGCTATTTTCCACATGCTATCCCCAGATTGAACTGTGTAGGTAGCCGTTTCTTGTGCTGCAACACTACAACTTAATAAAACTAACATTAAAAATAAAGAAACAATTATTTTTTTCATTTCAAAACCACCTATCAAACTATATTTTAATATATACATATTGTAGTTTTTGAAAAAAAACTTTATTTATGTTGTAGTGTTTATTCTAATCCTGTGACAAAAACGAAATGAAAGCAAATTTTGTATTTTTGAAAGACTTACTAGTCTCTATCTGGAAGTTCTTCTACTTCCTTATATTCTACTCCAAAGGTATCAACTGTTACTTTCTTCATTGCTTGACGCTCAAAGGGCATATCGTTTCCATCTTTCTTAACATTAACTATTCTGTTAACCTCTTCTATGCCATCTGTTACCTTACCAAAGGCAGCATATTTACCATCTAAATGAGGGGATGTCTTATGCATTATGAAGAATTGAGAACCTGCTGAGTCAGGATGCATGGATCTAGCCATGGATAATACTCCTGGTTCATGCTTTAAATCATTCTTAAAGCCGTTTGAGCTAAACTCTCCTTTTATGGAATAGCCTGGTTCACCCATGCCTGTTCCATTTGGGTCGCCGCCTTGTATCATAAAGTTAGGAATAACTCTGTGAAATATAATACCGTCATAAAAGCCTTTGTTTATTAGAGATATAAAGTTGTTTACTGTATTAGGAGCTATATCAGGATAAAGCTCTGCAACTATTTTGTTGCCATTTTCCATTTCGATTGTTACTATTGGGTTCTTATTCATTGTCATCTTCCTTTCGCTTATGTATATTTATTTTACTCTTTAAGCTGATCCACAAAGTCTCTCATCATTTCATAGTTCTCCATAGAGCCTTCGCGAGCACTTACAATTTTAAAATCCTTATCTATAAGGATAGAAAGTGGAATGCTTTGTATACCATAGTCGTTTGCTACCTTTCCATTTATATCCAAAAGCACAGGGAAGGTGTATTTATTGTCAGTCATGAACTTATCTACAACTGATTTTGACTCCTGAAGATTTACTGTCAATATCACCAAGTCTGTATCTTTTGTTTCCTTATAAAGCTGCTCAAGGAAAGGCATTTCGTATGTACAGGGGCCACACGAGGCAGCCCAGAAATTTACATATATAATTTTACCCTTGTAGTCTGATAGAGTGACTTCCTTACCATTTAAATCCTTAAGCTTAAAATCAATAGCATCAACAGATTCTACTACTTCCTCATCTGGCTCTTGGGTTTGAGTTTCAGAAGGTGTAGGAGCTGGTTGGTTATTATATTGGTAGGTAGTATAAACGGCTACAACTACAAGTATTAATGCAATAGTCCAAATAATAATACCTTTTTTCATACTATACCTCCTTGTATAATGTAGTCATAAACATTGATAATAAATCAGTCAAATTATTCTCGAATGTTTCCTCTGAATATATCATCTAATGTTCACAACTCATAATCTAATTTTAATTACCATTTCTTAAATATGATTTTTATCAATTTAGTTTATTAGAAACTGTTAACCAGTTAATCCATAATGATATAATATCTCCTGAATAGAGAAGATAGATGTTTACCTCCTGAGTTGTAAGTAATTACATATACTCGTTAAATAGCGTATCATTCCATCAGTGAGAGTTCTGTGTTTTAGCTGGTTGGGTTTCCTATCTAGGAATTACCCGTGTCACTAACAAGGTTGCAGCTTCATTGATAGAAGTGGAATCTCTACTCTACCTTAATTTTAAAAAAGGGAGATATTAATTATGTCAAAATACTTAAATAGCCTTGTCGTAGGCATCGATGTTGCTTCTGAATTTTCTTTTGCCTCAGTTCTTGCTCCTGATGGTAGTCAGTATAAAAGGCCTTTTAAATTTTTTCATACTGCTGTGGGCTTCAACTACTTAATAGAGCAAATAAAAAAAGCAGAAGAAGAGTTTTCAACAGCGCCCGTATTCTTCATGGAATCCACTGGCGTGTATCATCTAACTCTTTTCCACTTTCTCAAGGATAACAAGTTTGAGACCTTCGTTATCAATCCTCTTGTTACTAATTGTAACAAAAATAAGGACATTAGGAAAGTGAAAAATGATAGAAATGATGCATTATCTATCGCCAAATTAGGAAAGTTTGAAGATATCAAGGTTTCATCTGATTCAGATATCAACATGTTTACTCTTAAACTATTAATACGCGATTACTATAAACTTATTGATGATCGTTCTAGCTACAAAAGAAGCTTAGCACTACTTTAAATATATTCTTTAGTGGATATCAAAATATTTTTTCTGATATTTGTGGCAATGTCTCAATGAACATATTGAAAAGATATTCTTCCCCACAAGCAGTTCTTTCAGCTCCAAAGCAAGATATCATAGATATTTTACTTTATTCAAGAAAGGGTCTTGAGTGGGCTGAAAAGAGGTATTCTATTCTCGTAGACAGTGCTAAAAATGCTCAATTTGTAAGTTTATCATCTCCCAGATTATCAATATCTGTTGCTACTTGTATCTCTCTTTATGAAGCTATTGATATTCAAGCAGCAAAGCTTCTTAAGGAGATAGAATGCTTTATTGGTAGTGATGAGATGCCTCCTGCGTTGTCTAAAAATATATCGCTATTAATATCTATACCAGGCATCGGATATATTACAGCCATTACCATATTAGCTGAGATTGGCAGTATTGATAAATTTGTCTCTCCAAAGCAGCTTGTAGCTTTCTTTGGTATTGATCCTGCTGTTAACGAATCAGGTAAATTTAAAGGTGATAGAGTCAAAATGTCTAAACGTGGTACAAGGCTTGGTAGAAGAGCCCTTTACGCTGCTGCATTAGCTTCTATTAGAACTAAACGTAATGGTGAAGCTACCAATCAAATCCTACTTAAATACTACCAAGACAATCTCAAAGGCAAGAAGGCGAAGGTTGCTTTAGTTGCTATTATGCATAAGCTTATCAAATACCTATTTGCAGTATTGAGAAACCAGCAAGAGTACCAAATAAGAGACCCTAAACTACACCAGAAAATGTTCTTGGAGAACAACAGTAAGCAAGTCGCATAACTTATATTGTTATTATCCTAATTTGCCATTGTTCGTGTTTAATAATGGTGTTTTTGTTGTGTTCAAAAATAGGATCATCTTTTTAAAAATAATTGTTGACTTTAATTAGCTGGTCTAAAAATTAAAGAAATTAAAATAACTGTTAAGAGCAAGCATTCTGTCTGTGAGTATCAAAACCCCCACTACTATTAGTAATATGCCGCTTATTATAGAAATAATATTCATATATTTGGATACTCTTCTAATATACTTTGCTAAGCTTTCAATTGCAAGGGCAGTAAAAATAAAAGGTATTGCCAAGCCTATAGAGTAAGCTACTAGAAGTAGCACACCTTTAGACAATGTTTCTGCACCGCTTGCATAAATAAGTATAGAGGAAAGTATAGGCCTATGCAAGGGGTCCAGCCTGCGGCAAATGACATACCCAATATTATTGAGCTTGCACCGCTTCTTAGTTTGCTTGGCTCTGCGATTCTTCTTTCGTAGTATAAAAATTTAATTTTTATAAGTCCTGAGATATGAAGACCAAATATTATAACCAGTATGCCACCGATTATCCTAATATAGTCTTGGTACTTGTCAAAATATCTCCCTAAGGCAGTAACAGACAGACCCATAACAATGAAAATTATTGAGAAACCAATAGAAAATCCAATTGCCTTATATAAGGTATAAAGCTTCTGCTTGTTTGAACTTATCTCCTTTATAGATGAACCTGTCAAATAAGAGATATAAGCAGGTATCAAGGGTAATATGCAGGGAGATAAGAAAGAGAGTAAGCCTGCTGAAAAAGCAAGTATTAGAGATATATCCTTCAAGAGTTCCACCTCCGTTTTTATAACAAGTATAAGCCTTTACTACTGTATACAAATTATATGGATATTATACCAGTAAAAACATTTATAATATACACCTGGCACATATCCTCAGTATGAAACTATTTAAGAATCAGGTTTCTTTCATATATATTTGTTCTCTTGTACAGGGTCAAGCAAATGATAAATCTAAAAAGTAAGTCTATACAGAACACTGACCATATTGCCACAATAGAGAGCTTCATGCCATATGCAACAATTAAGACTAAAGGAACTCTTATGCCCCATAGTCCTATTCCTGCAACTAGCATTGGGACTTTTGTATATCCTGCTCCTCTCATAGCTCCAGACAACACTCCTGAAGCATTCTGAGGCAATTGAACGATACCCATAAGAATCAGATATATTGAGCTTAATGCTATGATTTCTTTGTTGTCGGTCAATAGTGACATGATTGGTCCGGGTAAAAATATGAGTATGGAAGCACAAACAAGAGTAATTGCTAATGCACCTTTTAAAATCTGCTTAAAATATAATTTTGCCAGTTCTTTATCTCCAGCTCCTAATGCCTGACCAATAAAAGCGGTAGCAGCTACTGCAAAACCAGCAGCAGGTGTATAAGATATGGATTCTGCCTGTAACCCGAGCTGGTGTGCTGCGAAAGCAGTTTCTCCGAAGGTAAGTATAGCTCTGGTGATGATGATAGCAGCCAACTGCCAAAATATAGATTCCATAGAGGTTGGCAGTCCGACTCGATAGATTTCAACGGCCTGCTTGATATTTACTTTGAAAAAACTCTTGTTGAAATAGCTTCTCATGATGCCTTTTTTATTAAACAAAACATATAAACCAAGTAAAACCGCAACGATCTGAGACGCAACAGTTGCTATTGCTGCACCTCTTATTCCAATTGCAGGGAAGCCTAGCTTGCCGAAAATAAGTACATAACCTACGAGGATATTTACAATGTTCATAGCCATGGTAATAAGCATCGGAGTACGAGCATTGCCCATTCCTTGAAGTGCACCGCCTATAACAAGCATCAATGCAAGGAAAGGCAATCCTAGACACACTATACGCACATATATAGTTGCCTGTTGTAACAGTTGTTCATCAGGGTTAAAAATGCTTAACAATGCAGGTGCTTTTGCATAGATTAATACCACAATTGCAATCACCAATGCAATTGTAGAAAGCATTGCCTGCTGTATAACCTTAAGCATTTTCTCATGTTCACCAGCACCATAGTACTGTGCTACAAATATGGTCGTTCCTGTAGCAATACCCTTGAATAATGACCATACAATCTGTGTAATTCTAATACCGATGCCTAAGGCACCAACAGCCAACACATCTATTCTTCCAATCATCCCCATTGATACAAGCCCAGCAATCATCTGTAAAACACTTTCTATTGTTATCGGAAGTATCATAGACATAATTTTTTTGTTTATTTCTTTTTTATTATAAATTGGACTTGGTGACTCTTGCAGTTCAACGCCCACATTATCCATTTTCCCACTCCTATTATACTTACTTCAGCTATGATAAATTATTGTTTTTTAACCTACCTAAGATATAATTATAACAGAGAATACTTATTAAAATGAAGCGTTATTTTATATGTGTATTAAATTTCATAGTCATCTAATGATGAGTAATAAGAAAATGCCAAATAGGAAAAATAACATAAAATTATTTAAGGGCAGGATTTTTGCACCTTCCCATGGATTTATGATAGCAAAGCAGTAATCCAAAGAGATAAGTCTACTTAATATTACCTTACAAAAGATTGGCACTACAGGGGGATTTCTAATATTTACATAAGAGTAATAAAGTGATAAATTAGAAGTGTATTGAAATATGATAAACATAAAAATAATATAAATTAAAGAGGTGATACTAATTATGTCATGTTCTTGTGAAAACAAGCTTGAACCTAATTTTGATAGCAAAAAAGTAGATTTATCGCTTATGGAGCCTATTTTTAATAAGTATGAGGGACAAAGCGCAAGTCTTATCAGTATACTTCAAGAAACACAAGGTGTTTACGGATATCTTCCACTTGAGGCACTTAAAGCTATAGCAGAAAGAACCGGCAATAAAAAGGCTAAAATATATGGAATTGCAACTTTTTATTCACAATTTAGGTTAAACCCTACAGGCAAATATATAATTCTTCAATGTCAAGGCACTGCTTGTCATGTAAATGGTTCCGACAAAATAGGCGAAGCAATATGTGATGAGTTAGGAATAACTCCTGGTGGTACAAGCTCTGATGGAATGTTTACTCTTGAAAATGTTGCCTGCTTAGGCTGTTGCAGTCTTGCACCAGTTATGATGATTAATGGAGAAGCATATGGTAATCTTACTCCTAATAGTGCAAGAGAAGTAATTAGAGGTATTTATCAAAAGGAAAAAGGAGGGGCTTCCAATTGAAGATAAGGATAGGTCTCGGTAGCTGTGGTATTGCAGCTGGTGGGAAAAAAGTTAAGCAAGCCCTTGTAAGCTGTGTTGAAGAAAAGGGACTTAATATTGAAATAACTTCAACAGGTTGTATTGGAATGTGCTTCTATGAGCCGTTGGTAGATGTAATTGATGACAAAGGTGAAGTATATACGTATGCAAATGTTACTGCGGATATAGCAAATGAGATTGTTGAGCAGCACATTATAAATGGTACCCCAATTGAAAAATACATTGTAGCAACAAGTAAAACACCATTTAAACAGTTTGAAAAGCAGGTTAGAGTTGTTTTACATGACTGTGGTGTTATAAATCCTGAGAAAATTGAAGATTATTTAGAAAATGATGGTTATAAAGCACTTGAAAAGTGTATAAATGAAATGACACCTGATGGAGTAATTGATGAAATTAAAAAATCAGGTTTAAGAGGTAGAGGCGGCGCTGGTTTCCCAACTTGGTTCAAATGGGATGCGGCAAGAAAATCAAAGGGAAATGAAAAGTATGTAGTATGTAATGCTGATGAGGGAGATCCTGGTGCATTCATGGATAGAAGCGTACTTGAGGGAGATCCTCATGAACTTCTTGAAGGTATGATTATTGCAGGATATGCCATAGGTGCAAACTATGGATTCATATACTGTAGAGCAGAATATCCACTTGCTATAGAAAGACTTGAAGGAGCAATAGCTCAAGCTCATGCAAATAATTATCTAGGTGAAAACATATTGGGCTCAGACTTTAATTTTGATATCAAAATCAAAGATGGGCGCAGGAGCCTTCGTTTGTGGTGAAGAAACAGCACTTATTGCATCACTTGAAGGAGAAAGAGGAATGCCAAGACTTAAGCCTCCATTTCCAGCGCAATCGGGTTACTTTGGAAAGCCTACAAATATCAACAATGTTGAGACATATGCAAATGTTCCATGGATAATGAGAAATGGTGGAGCTGCATTTGCCGCTTATGGAACAGAAAAGAGCAATGGAACTAAAGTATTTGCTCTTGCAGGAAAAGTTAAAAATGGCGGTTTGGTTGAAGTTCCTATGGGAATGTCATTAAGAGACGTAATATACGGCATCGGTGGAGGAATCAAGCAGGACAAAGATTTCAAAGCTGTACAGATGGGCGGACCTTCTGGAGGATGTATACCGAAGTCGTTAATTGATACTCCTGTTGATTATGATTCTATAAATAAGACAGGAGCAATAATGGGTTCTGGTGGTATGGTTGTTATGGATGAAGATACATGTATGGTTGACATGGCAAGATTCTTCCTTGATTTTACCTGTAAGGAATCTTGTGGAAAGTGTATATATTGCAGAATAGGTACAAAGAGAATGCTTGAAATCCTTGAAAGAATTACCAAGGGAGAAGGCAAAATGGAAGACATTGATGAGCTGGAGCAACTTTGCGTAAGCATAAAAGACGGTTCACTGTGTGGACTTGGACAAACTGCTCCCAATCCTGTGCTTACAACCTTAAGATATTTTAAGGATGAATATATAGCTCATATTAGAGACAAAAAGTGTCCTGCTAAGCAGTGCAAGAGTCTAATTACGTACAGCATCCTTGAAGAGAAATGTGTAGGCTGTACAGCATGTGCAAGAAAGTGTCCGACAGCAAGCTATTACCGGGGAAATAAAGAAAACTCATAAGATTGATCCAGAAAAATGTATTAAATGTGGAAACTGCGCTATTACTTGCAAGTTTGGCGCAATAAACGTTGAATAGTAAAGGAAGTGATAAAATGGCACTAGTCAGAGTAAATATAAATAATAGAGAATTAACTGCCGATGAAGGTAGCACTATATTAAAAATAGCACTAGATAACGGAATTGAAATTCCAAATCTTTGTTATGGTGAAAAACTGAAGACTTATGGAGCATGCGGTATGTGTGTAGTAGAAGTGGAAGGGAACCCTAAGTTAGTAAGAGCCTGTTCAACTCCAGCAGTAAATGGAATGATAATAAAAACAGACACAAATAGAACAATTTCTGCTAGAAAGACAGCACTTACTTTATTGTCATCAGACCATAGGGGAGACTGTCGTCCGCCTTGTGTAAATGCCTGCCCAGCGCATACAGATTGTCAGGGATATGTAGGATTAGTTGCAAATGGACAATATGAAGAGGCTATAAAATTAGTCAAGAACGTCATTCCATTGCCAGCAAGTATTGGAAGGGTTTGTCCACATCCATGCGAAACAGCGTGCAGAAGGGCAAATGTAGATGAACCGATTGCAATTGCAGATATTAAGAGATTTCTTGGTGATATAGATATCAACAATGGAACATATGTACCAGATATGGAAGAGCTTACAGGAAAAACTGTTGCTGTTATAGGTGCAGGACCTGCAGGTATTGCATGTGCATATTTCCTCGCATCAAAAGGTCATAAGGTAGCTTTGTACGAAGATAAGCCATATCCAGGTGGAATGCTGAGATATGGAATTCCTCAGTATCGTCTTCCAAAAGAGCTTTTAGATGCTGAAATAAATACACTTACAAAAATGGGAGTAGACCTTAAGTGCAATGTTAAGCTTGGTGAAGATATTACAATAACTTATCTTAAAAAAACATATGATGCCGTATTTATTGCTATAGGTGCTTGGGCAAGTATGAATATGGGCTGTGAAGGTGAAGATAAAGAAGGCGTAATGGGCGGAATTGAATTCTTAAGAAAAGCTACCCTTGCAGAACCAATATATCTTGGTCAAAATGTAGCAGTAATTGGCGGTGGAAACACAGCCATGGACGTAGCTAGAACAGCAGTAAGACTAGGTGCAGAACATGTACAGGTTCTCTATAGAAGAACCAAAGATGAAATGCCTGCAGAAGATATAGAAATAGAAGAAGCAGAAGAAGAAGGCGTGGAATTCGTTTATCTTGTCGCTCCAATTGAAGTTATTGAAGAAAATGGAAGAGCAAAAGCTGTAAGATGTCAGAAAATGAAGCTAGGTGCTCCTGACAAGTCTGGAAGAAGAAAACCAGAGCCTATTCCAGGAGATGAAGTTACGATTCCTGCAGATCTTATTGTTTCTGCAATAGGACAGAGAGTAAATGCAGAAAATGTTAAAGAATTAGAGCTTACAAAGAAGGGTACAATTTCAGCAAATGCTAACACCTTTGAAACAAGTATGCCTGGAATTTTCGCTGGCGGCGAAGCTGTAACAGGACCTAAGATAGCTATAGAAGCTATTGCTCAGGGAAAAAATGCAGCTCATATAATTGACAGCTATCTGAATGGTGAAATTACTTCTGTAGCAAATCTATGCTATATAGAGCAGGAAGACTTGACTCCTGAAGATTTTGCTGACAGGGAAAAGAAAGATAGAGAACACCTTAAAGTATTACCCGCAAAGACAAGAAAAATGAGCTTCGAAGCAATTTCTGATACCTTTGATGAAGCTACTGCTGTCAAAGAAGCTTCAAGATGCTTAGAATGTGGTTGTCATGACTATTTCGATTGTAAGCTTGTAAAATATATAGGAAAGTATGATATTGATACTAAGGCAATAAAGGGTGAAACTCACAGAGAAGAAGAAAAAGATACACATCCTTTCATAAAGAGAAATGCAGAGAAATGCATACTCTGCGGTTTGTGTTTCAGAGTCTGTGAAGAAGTTACTGGGGTAACTGCTCTAGGACTTTTGGACAGAGGCTTTAATTCAGTGGTTATTCCAGAATTTGGTTTACCTCTTGAAAAGAGTGCCTGCATATCCTGCGGACATTGTATAGATGTTTGCCCAACAGGCGCGTGTATGGAAAAGGAAGCTATTAAGAAACAGGTTCCTGTAGAACTTGAAAACACAGCTTCTATATGCAGCTACTGCGGTGCTGGATGCAATATAAATTACCAGTCAAAGGGCAACCTTGTATTTAAATCGCTGCCTAATAAGAAAAATGGCGAAGAAACATTATGTGTAAAAGGTCGTTTTGGCATTTATCACATTAATGATGATAAAAGATTGCTAAAACCAATAATAAGAAGAGATGACAACACTGTTGAAGCAGAATTTGATGATGCAGTCGCTCTTGCTGCTAAGAAGCTACAGCTAATAAGAGGACGATATGGTAAGAATAGTGTTGCAATGTTTGTATCTCCAAGACTTACAAATGAAGAAGCATATGTTGCAAAGAAGATTGCTGATAAGTTAGATACTGAAATAGTAGGAACCATGTCAGTAAAAGAAGAATCAGGTATAAAGGCAGTACTTGGATGCAATGCTTCTACAAATAGCTTTGATGAGCTTAACAATACAGACCTAATCATTTCAATAGGTAATGTTGAAGAAAACCATCATGTGTTGGGTGTAAAAATTAAGGATGTAGCAGCAAATAGAGTGAAATTGGTATCTATAAGCAATTCTGATACAAGAATGGCTGAACATTCACATTTAGCTGTGAAGACAGAGAATAATTTGGAATTCTTAAAAAGCTTCATTAAATCACTTATGGAACAAAAGTTTGCAGATAAGGATAAGGTATCTAAAACCTCCAATGGTTTTGATGCATTAGCTGAGTATGTAAAAAATGCTTCTGATAATACTGATGCTGCAAAAGTTGCAAAGATGTATGGCGAAGCAAAGAAAGCCATAATCGTAGTTGATGAAGATATAGTATCTGAAGATGGCATTAAGCTTATTGCTGATGCTGCTGTAATCACAGAAAAGGTTGGAAAGCCACACAGAGGTATTATCGTAGTCCGTTCAAAAGCTAATACTCAGGGTGTAATCGATATGGGCTTAAAAACTCCTGCAAATGAGATGTTAAAAGGAATTGAAAGCGGAGCAATAAAAGCTGCGGTAATAATTGGTGAGGATTTAGTAGGAGCTGATGAAAATACTAAGAAGCTTCTTTCTAAGCTGGAATTAACAATTTGCCTAGATATGTTTATGACAGAAACTGCAAAGCTTGCAAATATTGTTATACCAATAGCAAGTGCTGCTGAGTCTTACGGAACATATACAAGGTCAGATAGGAAGATTCAGAGACTTGAAGCCGCTATTAAACCATTGACCGGAAGAAGTACCTTTGATATAATTTCAAACATTGGTACACAAATGGGATTGGTTGTTGATACTGTTAAAAAGGCAGATGAGAAAATAGCCAATGAAATTAAGTCTTATAGCGGATTATATGCTGCATTATCAAAGGGAATTGAAGTATATACTCCTTGCACCAGAGACAATGTTGAAGGTTCACAGGTATTGCACACTGAGGGCTTCATGACAGGAGACAAAAAGGCAAGTATAGAAATTCCTGAAGGTAACTGTATGTTCAAGGAAAGAAAAATCTATGACACTGTACAGCTAAGATTTGAAGAATATATAACTGAAAAAGGTTTAAAGTCATAGTGATTATACAAAAACTTAAGTGAACAGCTTCAAGCGAAGCAACAAAAGACCAGTCATTCACAAGTGTTACAGCTTGAGTGACTGGTCTTTTTTGTAAACATCAACCTGCTTTGCGAGGTTGTTTTACAATTTGTCACTACAAAAAATAGTAAATTTGTCCTAAATTTTCTTGCAAATTTCTACAATAATATATATAATCTAACTAACCAATTACCAATAAAGTAAAAATATAGGCACAAACAAATATAATAATAGAAAAGGTAAACTTATCGAAAGGTAAGGACACAAAGCCACGGGTCTAAAGCAAATGCTATGACAGCCGGGTTGCCGAAGTAATGGCAATAAACACCATGTCAAGCGGCATGGTGTTTTGTTGTTTTCATAACTATTTAAGGGGGGGTACCAAATGTATAAAAGACATTTTAACAAATGTACAGCAATGATACTATCCATTGTTTTAATCTTAACCACAATAATAAGCTCTAGTACAGCAGTGTTTGCAGACTATAGCAGTGACATGCTCTCCTTCTTAACACCAGAAGAAATACTGGGAAGCATTCCTAAATACAACGGAGACCCATTTACACTACCGAATCCACTAAGTGGCATACTCCCAGCTTCTCCTGCAACAAATGGCGGTTCAGACCAACCCCCACAAGCACCAGGTGAAATTGAAGCACCAAATATGCCAGAACTCAATAACTATACAAATCACAACGTAGCACCTGCAACAGGAGCACTAAGACTACAAGAAACAGACGTAAGTCTACCAGGCAATGGAATGGGCTTCAAGCTAGAAAGAAGCTACTCCACCCTGGTCACTGACACAGGAGTATTTGGAAAGGGCTGGGATCATAACCTTACCTCATACCTGCAAATGTACAGTGAATTTGCAATAGCAGAAATAAGTGCTGACGGAAGTGTGCTAGTATACAACTTTGTCAAAGATGACCCCAATGCTTTTGTCATATCCTACGACGGAGACAACCTTATCAATTATGACCTAAGCAAAGGACACTACGAAACAGCAGAAAATGGCAATAGCCTTACAAGAATAAATGCTGATGAATATATAGTAACCAGACCTGACGGAAGCAAAGCAACCTACAAAGGCTACATAGCACCCTGGCGCACCAACCAACCAAAAACAGCAGGCTTAGTTACAAAACAAGCTGATAGATACAGAAACGAACAAACCTTCACCTACAACAGCGACGGAACAATAAACAAAATAACAGACACAGCAGCACATACTATAGACTTTTCATGGACAAATGGAGTAATCACAAAAGTTAGCACAGAAGAAAACTATGAAGTTATATATGAATACGATACAGAAAAACACCTAAAAAAAGTAACCCTACCTGATGGCGGTATAATACAATACGGCTACGACACCACAAACCGAATAAACTCCATAACTAATGCAGAAGGTGGAGTAACAACCTACACCTACAACAGCGACGGTAAAGTTAAAGACATAACAAATGCATTAGGCAATAAAACACATGAATTTACCTACCAAACCAACCAAACAACAATAAAAGATGCACTAGATAATACAAATATCTTTAAATACAACGACAAAAAGCTAATCACACAAGAAATAGATGCACTAGGCAATACTACAACCTATGAATACAATGACAAAGACTTCTGTACAAAAATAACAAGTATAGAAGGTACTATCACAAGAGAATATGACGACAAAGGACACATCACCAAAGAAATAGGAATAGACGGAGCAACACAATACTATGCATACCACCATATATGGGGTTTGCCAACTAGAGAAGTATATGCAGACAACTCCAATATAAGCTTTGAATATGATGACAAGGGCAATCTGATAAAGAAAGTAGACCAGCTTGGTAATGCCACGAACTTTACATATGATTCAAAAGGAAATCTACTTACAATGTCTATAGACAACAACACAACAGCTTTTGAATACGATACACAAGGAAACCTAACCAAAAAAACAACTGCTGAAGGTGACATTACACAATACATATATGACGGAATAGGACAACCAATAAAAACAATAGAACCAAATGGCGCAACAACTGAAATGAAATACAACAAATCAGGAAAACTCACAGAATTCAAAGACGGGCTAGGCTACATTACAACCTACACATATGACAATGAGAGCAAGATAAAAACAATAGAAAATCCAGCAGGCTACACAATAACATATGAATACAACCCAGCAGGCTGGCTTACAGCATATATGGACGAGCTTAATAGGAATACAACTATTGAATATGACACAATGGGCAACCCAACAAAAGTAACCGAAAGCACAGGACTCACCACAGAATTTAATAGAGATAAGCTAGGAAGACCAACAAAAACAAAGCTTCCCGATGGAAATGAAATTGTATACGAACAAGGAAACTATGGCGCAACAAAAATAACAAGTGCAACAGGAACCTACACCTACACCTACAACAAAAACAAGCAAGTAACATCAATAACAGACATGTTGGGGAGAACCACAACCATACAATACGACATAATGGGAAGAACCACAGCAACAATAGACCCCATAGGCAGAAAAACAACACTTGAATACGACGCAGCAGGCAACCTCACAAAAGAAACACTACCCAATGGAAATGAATACAAATATGAATACAATACTTCTGGAACAATATACAAAGTTACTCACCCTGATGGAATTGAACTCACTGCAACATATGACAAAGACAACCGACTAACCGTAAAACCAGACAGAAACGGAGGAACAACAACCCTCACCTACTATGTAGGAGGAGCCTTGAAATCAGAAACAGACCCACAAGGCAACAACACAAGCTATGAATACGACACAAATGGAAATGTGATTAAAGTAAATAATGCCAATGGTGGAACAACAATATACACCTACGACAACCTAAACAGAACAACAATGACAATAGACCCAGAAGGCGGAAAGACAACATATACATATGATTTAATAGGAAGATTAATACAAAAAACAGATGCGAAAGACAATAAAGAATACTATACCTATGATGACCTTAACAGACTAACACAATATACTGACCGGACAGGAAAAATAAGCAAATGGGAATATAACATAACAACCAATCAAGCAAAATACATACAACCTGACGGAACTGCCTATACCTTCACATATAACAAGACGAATAAACTGACAGCTGTAACAGATCCAAAGGGCAGTACAACAAAGGTAGAATATGACGAAGCAGGAAGAAGAACAGCAATACAAAACCCAAATAACGATATAACCAAATGGGAATACGACCAAGCAGACAGAATTAAAGCTGTAACTAGCATTCTAGGCAGTAAAACCACCTATGAATACAACACAATGGATCAAATAACAAAAATGGAAGACCCACTTGGAAACACCACAGAATACACCTATGATAAAATAGGTAACAACATACAAATAAAAGATGCAAAGGACAACATAACAAAATACCAATACAACAAACTAAATCAACCAACAAGCCAAATAGATGCACTTGGAAACGAGACCAAATGGGAATACAACAGTATAGGACAACTAATAACAGAAATTGACCCAAGAAGCAATCAAACAAAATACACCTATAATTCAAATGGACAAGTACAAACAATAACAGATGCTAAAGGTGCTAAATGGCACATGGAATACGACAAATCAGGAAGACTAACAAAACGTATAGACCCAATGAGCCACACAATACAGCTAGAATACAATAAGTTAGGCGACTTGCTTAGCATGACAGACCCAAAGGGCAATATAACAAGCTATGAATACGATGCAAACCAAAGAATAATAGGAACAAAGGACTTAACAGGTACTAATACCAAATATGAGTACAACAACAACGGATTGGTAGCAAAAGTAATTGACTCAATAGGAAATGCGACAACCTACAATTACGACGAAGCAGGCAGACTAATTGAGCAAATTGATGCAATAGGAGCACGCTATGGCTTTACCTATGACAACCTAGGAAGAGTAATACAAGCCAAAGACCCCTTAGGAAACAAAACAATATATGAATACGATGCAGAAGGCAGAAAAACAGCTGAAATTGACCCACTAGGACACAAATCAACCTATAACTATGATGCACTTGGACAACTAATAGCAATGCAAGATAAAAAGGAATCAGTAACAACCTACAACTATGATGCAGTAGGGTTGGTTACAGAGATAACAGAACCATATAACCAAAAAACAATCTATCAATATGATAAACTAGGCAGAATAATAAATGAAACAGATGCATTAGGAAGAACAAACAAGTATGAATACAACGAAATAGGACAAATATCAGCAACAATAAACCCAGACAATTATAAACAAAGCTATGAATACGACCAGCTAGGAAGAGTTACAACCATTAAAGATGGAAAAGGAAAGAAGCTTAGCTATGACTATGACACACTAGGAAATATGATAGCAGAACGAGACAGCTTAGGACGTACAACAAATTATGAATATGACAGTTTAGGAAATCTGACTAAGGTCATTGACCCAAGAAATGCAAAACAGAATATACATACAACCATAGAGGACAAGTTACAACCATGACCAATGCAGTTGGTAACAAATATATCTACACCTACGACCTGTTAGGACGAATAATCAAAGAAACTGACCCGATAGGAGCAGAAAAAACAAATAAATATGATGCAGTAGGAAGACTAATATCAGCTACAGATGCAGAAGGAGCAACAACAAATTACAAATATGATCTAGCAGGAAGACTGATAGAAGAAATAAATACGCTGGGAGCAGCAACAAAATATGAATACGACAAAGCGGGACAACTTATAAGGTCAATAGACCCAATGGGAGCTATTGTATCAGCAGAATATGATGAAACAGGTAATATAACAAAAACAATAGACCAGCTTGGAGGAACTAGCTCTATGAGCTATGACCAGCTAGGAAGACTAACAGAAACAATAGATGCTTTGGGCTATAAAAACCAATGGGCATATGACGTAGTAGGAAACATGATTAAATACACAAACTCTCAAAATGACTCATGGCAATATACCTACGACAACATGAATAGATTGACAAAAGAAGAAAGTCCACTGGACAGAACCACAGAATACACCTATGATAACCAAAACAACATAACAAAACAAATTGACCCAATGGGAAGAGAAACAAAATATACATATGACACAGAAAACCAACTAATACAAGTACAAGATGCACAACAAAGCAAAACAAGCTATAAATATGATGAAGCAGGAAACCTAACAGCTATTACAGATGCAAAGGGAAATGGAAGAACATACAAATATGACTCAATAGGAAACATGTCAGAAGAAACAGATGCACTAGGCAACACAACAAGCTACACCTATGACGAAGCAGGCAGATTATCAAAACAAAAGATGCAAAAGGACAAACAACCACCTATAGCTACAACAAAAGAGGACAAACCACTACTATTAACTACAACGGAGAAATAAACAGCTATGAATACGATGCAATAGGAAAAATAGTTAAGGCTGTATCACCTTACTCTACTGATACTTATGAATATGACTCAAATGGCAGATTGACCCTGCAAACCAACCTAACAACAGAAAAACTGCTAAAGTTTGTATACGATGCAGCAGGAAATAGAACAAGCATTACAGACGTAGAAGACAAAGCTACAACCTATACCTATGACAAAAATAACAGAATAAGCACCATGACAGACCCAGAAGGCAATGTAACCAGCTTTGAATATGACTCCTTGGGAAGAGAAATAGCAAGGAAAATGGCAAATGGAATAACGGAAGAAAGACAATATGACGAAGATGGAAAGCTAATTACAATAACAAGCAAAAAACAAGATGGAACAATAATATCCTCCTACAAATATGAATATGACAAAGCAGGAAACAAGATAAATCAAACAGAAGAAGACGGAGCGATAACCACCTATAGCTATGATGAAATGGACAGACTGCAAGAAGTAAACTATCCAATTGTAAAAATTCAAGCTATAAGAGAGAAAAATCTAAAGCTGCCAGAAAGATACAAGCCACTTCCTGATTTTGCAGTGGAAGCGGAAGACAAGAGCAATGAAAAAGATAAGGAAGCAAAATCAACAAGTGCAGAATTGAATATCAAAGTTTTAGTATCTAACTTTATCGTAGCTGCTGATAAGGAAAAAGGAAATGATAAAGATAAAGGAAAAGACAATGGTAATGGAAATACCAACAGTGAAAAAGATAAAGGCAACAATGGAAATAATGGTAATAGTGATAAGGAAAAAGAAAACAACGGTAATGACAAAAACAAGGAAAAGGACAATGGAAAAGATAAGCAAAAAGACAAACAAAAGAAGCTAAAGTCATGGCAACTGGAAATAACAGACGAGGATATGGAGCTTGGATATGTAACATATCAAGAAAAGCCTGATTATTTAATAGACCCAACCTCAAAAGCAACATACAAATATGATACAAATGGCGACAGAATAAATTATGTAACTGACAATGAAGAACTAGATTATGAATATGATGCAGCTGATAGACTACTCTCTGATGGAAATGACAGCTACAGCTATGATGCAAACGGCAACATGACAGGGGTACAAGCAGGAGAAGATACAGTAGAGTATATATATAACGCAGCAAACAAGCTGACAGAAGCAAAATACCCAGATGGCACATATGTAAAGTATGGCTATGATGCATTTGGACGTAAGGTATCAAGAGAAGAAGCATACTGGAACAAAGAAGCTGACGATGCACCAGGCAAATCAGAATACGCACCAGGACAGAACAAAGAAAAAAGTAACAACGGTAAGGGAAATGGAAATGATAAAACCAAGAATAATGGAAATAGCAACAAAAAGGAAAAGATTAACCCACTAAAGCTAAAAACTGATACCACAACCTACCTGTATGATGGCTTTACAAATGCCATAACTAACGAATATACAGGAAATGGTAGTCCATTAAGCCAATACAATATGGCAAATGACAGAGTAGTTAGCAAGAAAACCTTTGGCAATCATGGACAAGTAATACCAGGCAGAGAACCATCACTAAAAACCAATGGTGGACTTATGTACTACAGCTATGATGGAATGAGAAACGTAACAGAGCTAACAGACCGACATGGAGACAGCATAGAACAATATCGTTATGATGCTTTTGGAGGACTGTATACAGGAGTAACAGCACCATACAACACAAACAGTTTCGCAGGAAAGAGCTATGATGCAAAGACAAACCTTATAGATATGAATGCACGTTGGTACGGAGCACAAAACGGACGCTTCACCACAGTAGATCCATATACTGGAGATATATTGACACCATATACCCAGAACAGATATGCTTATGTTGGGAATAACCCTATAAATAGGTGGGATCCATTGGGGTATTGGGAAGATGGGGATAGTGGCTTATCTTCAGCGGCACAAGCTGATATTAGATATTTAACAGATTTATACTATGCTACTGAAGATGAAGATGAGAGAGCAAGTATACATGAAGCTGCTAATGAAATCAGAAGTCTTGATAGAGATAGATGGACTACTGAGGATGAACGTAAAATTGGCTCATGGAGTGGTACGCCCGATATTGATTATGATACTTCAATTAAGCTATCAGATGGATGGAGAACAGATTGGACTAGAACTGATAGATATTACGAAAAGTATGAAGTGACTAGACAGCGACATACATCTTATGCTGGGGTAATCTCGACCACAGTTTCTGTTAGGACGGACACAACAACTACAGTTACAAATGGTTTTGATTTTAGAGCATTTACTCCTTCGGAGTGGTATCAAGAGAACAAAGGAGTATTGAAGCAATATTATATACCTATTTCACAAGTTAAAAATTATTATGAGCCAAAGGATGCGTATAAAAAGACTATCTCTACTTCTAGGTCTATAACTAGTACGGAAAAGATTATGTCAAGAAATGATAATAACGATTATAAAAATGGTATAATATCACAAGGTCTAGAAGTGGCTGGAGTGTCTGATAAGATTGTGGGTATAGGTAAGGATGGGGGTGCATCTGGAACTTTTGGTGAGAAGCCTGGTTTTGCAGAGACTCTTGCAACTACTTTTGCTGATAACACAAAAAGTGATATAGATGCTTTTATTGGTATTTTTGATAGAGATAAACGATATGCAACTGAAGGTTTTATAAAAGATATCAAGGAATTCTTTCTAGAGAAGAGTCCTGAAGAAAAAGTACAGATGTGGGATGGTATAAGAGTTGAAGTTAAAAAAGACCCTAACGTATTAGCAATGGTTATAGGTGGTTTAATTGGTATAGATGACTTGGTTAAAATAGGAAGACTTGATAATATCTCTGATATTGCTAAAATAGATGATGCAGGAGATGCTATTGAGGGAGCGGTTGACTCTGTAGACGTAGTTGTAGATGCACGAAAATTTTGGGCAGATGAAATTGAATTTAATGGAGTAAAAGTATATCAGAGAAATGATATACTAGATGCAACCTTTGTAGATGCACGTGGGAGAACTAATTTACAAAGAATGCAACAAGGACTTGCACCTATCGGTCCAGATGGCAACCCAGTAAATTTACATCACATGATACAGACTAATGATAGTACAATTGCAGAAGTTACTCAGTTATTCCACCAGCAAAATACTAAGACAATACATGTCAATCCAAATACTATTCCATCTGGGATTGATAGAAGTCAGTTTAATATATGGAAAAGTAACTACTGGAAAAATAGAGCTAATGATTTTATGTAAATTTAAGGAGGCATATAATGAGTATACAAGACTATAATATTGCAGTTGATTTACTCCAGCAAAATCAAAATTTAAGTGATTTTGTTGGAGAATGCTCGGAATATATAGTTAAGAAGGCAGAAGAAAAGCTTTCTATAGAATTTCCTCAATCCTATAGAAGTTTTCTTCGAAACTTTGGAGCTGGCAACTTTGGAACTGAAGAAATATATGGAGTTGTTAAAGAAGATTTTGAAAACTCTGGGATTCCTGATGCGATTTGGTTTACTTTGAAGCAAAGAAAAGAAATCAATTTACCTTCAAATTTGCTAATCATTTATCACACAGGTGGAGAAGAAATGTTTTGTTTGGATATAAATAAAATAGGCAGATATGGAGAGCCTGTTGTTGTCTCTTTTATAATAGGTGTCGATCTAGAATTTCAAAAATATGAAGTAATAGCAAATGATTTTGGTGAGTTTTTCTTACAAAGGGTTAAATCTGAACTTGGAATTTCATAAAAAGTATTTATACTACAAGCGGTTATCAACAGATGGCCGTCTTCCTCTTTCACTTAAATTCCCTGTTTGTAGGAATTTAAGGTGTCAGGCTCAAAAGATAGACAGTTGTTGAATAGTGTATTTCAATAATTGTCTATCTTTTATATACGATAATTTATTTCAACAAGATAAGATTAACTAATAAGAATAATAGGAACAAAGGACTTAACAGGTACTAATACCAAATATGAGTACAACAACAACGGATTGGTAGCAAAAGTAATTGACTCAATAGGAAATGCGACAACCTACAATTACGACGAAGTAGGCAGACTAATTGAGCAAATAGATGCAATAGGAGCACGCTATGGCTTTACCTATGACAACCTAGGAAGAGTTACAACCATTAAAGATGGAAAAGGAAAGAAGCTTAGCTATGACTATGACACACTAGGAAATATGATAGCATAACGAGACAGCTTAGGACGTACAACAAATTATGAATATGACAGTTTAGGAAATCTGACTAAGGTCATTGACCCAAGAAATGCAAAAACAGAATATACATACAACCTAAGAGGACAAGTTACAACCATGACCAATGCAGTTGGTAACAAATATATCTACACCTACGACCTGTTAGGACGAATAATCAAAGAAACTGACCCGATAGGAGCAGAAAAAACAAACAAATATGATGCAGTAGGAAGACTAATATCAGCTACAGATGCAGAAGGAGCAACAACAAATTATAAATATGATCTAGCAGGAAGACTGATAGAAGAAATAAATACGCTGGGAGCAGCAACAAAATATGAATACGATGCAGCAGGACAACTAATAAGGTCAATAGACCCAATGGGAGCTATTGTATCAGCAGAATATGATGCAGTAGGAAATATAACAAAAACAATAGACCATCTTGGAGGAACTAGCTCTATGAGCTATGACCAGCTAGGAAGACTAACAGAAACAATAGATGCACTAGGCTATAAAAACCAATGGGCATATGACATAGTAGGAAACATGATTAAATACACAAACTCTCAAAATGACTCATGGCAATATACCTACGACAACATGAATAGATTGACAAAAGAAGAAAGTCCACTGGACAGAACCACAGAATACACCTATGATAATCAAAACAACCTAACAAAACAAATTGATCCAATGGGAAGAGAAACAAAATATACATATGACACAGAGAATCAGCTAATAGAAGTACAAGATGCACAACAAAGCAAAACAAGCTATAAATATGATGAAGCAGGAAACCTAACCGCAATTAAAGATGCAAAGGGAAATGAAAGAACCTACAAATATGACACAATAGGAAATCTATCACAAGAAACAGATGCACTAGGCAACACAACAAGCTACACCTATGACGAAGCAGGAAGACTATCAAAAGTAACTGATGCAAAAGGACAAACAACCACCTATAGCTACAACAAAAGAGGACAAACCACTACTGTTAACTACAACGGAGAAATAAACAGCTATGAATATGATGCAATAGGACAAATTGTAAAAGCAGTATCACCATACTCCACAGACACCTATGAATACGATGCAAATGGTAGAATGACACTGCAAAGCAACCTAACAACACAAAAGCTTTTAAAGCTTGTATATGATGCAGCAGGAAATAGAACAAGTATTACAGATGTAGAAGACAAAGCTACAACCTATACCTATGACAAAAATAACAGAATAAGCACCATGACAGACGTAGAAGGCAATGTAACCAGCTTTGAATATGACTCCTTGGGAAGAGAAATAGCAAGGAAAATGGCAAATGGAATAACGGAAGAAAGACAATATGATGAAGCTGGAAAGCTAATTACAATAACAAGCAAAAAGCAAGAAGGAACAATAATATCCTCCTACAAATACGAATACGACAAAGCAGGAAACAAAATAAGTCAAACAGAAGAAGACGGAGCGATAACCACCTATAGCTATGATGAAATGGACAGACTGCAAGAAGTAAACTATCCAATTGTAAAAATTCAAGCTATAAGAGAGAAAAATCTAAAGCTGCCAGAAAGATACAAGCCACTTCCTGATTTTGCAGTGGAAGCGGAAGACAAGAGCAATGAAAAAGATAAGGAAGCAAAATCAACAAGTGCAGAATTGAATATCAAAGTTTTAGTATCTAACTTTATCGTAGCTGCTGATAAGGAAAAAGGAAATGATAAAGATAAAGGAAAAGACAATGGTAATGGAAATACCAACAGTGAAAAAGATAAAGGCAACAATGGAAATAATGGTAATAGTGATAAGGAAAAAGAAAACAACGGTAATGACAAAAACAAGGAAAAGGACAATGGAAAAGATAAGCAAAAAGACAAACAAAAGAAGCTAAAGCCATGGCAACTGGAAATAACAGACGAGGATATGGAGCTTGGATATGTAACATATCAAGAAAAGCCTGATTATTTAATAGACCCAACCTCAAAAGCAACATACAAATATGATGCAAATGGTAACAGAATAAATTATGTAACTGACAATGAAGCACTGGATTATGAATATGATGCAGCTGACAAACTACTATCTGATGGAAATGACAGCTACAGCTATGATGCAAACGGCAACATGACAGGGGTACAAGCAGGGGAAGATACCGTAGAATATATATATAACGCAGCAAACAAGCTGACAGAAGTAAAATACCCTGATGGCACATATGTAAAGTATGGCTATGATGCATTTGGACGTAAGGTATCAAGAGAAGAAGCATACTGGAACAAAGAAGCTGACGATGCACCAGGCAAATCAGAATACGCACCAGGACAAAACAAAGAAAAAAGCAACAACGGTAAGGGGAATGAAAATGGAAATGATAAAGTCAATAACAATGGAAATAGCAACAAAAAGGAAAAGATTAACCCACTAAAGCTAAAGACTGATACCACAACCTACCTGTATGATGGCTTTACAAATGCCATAACTAACGAATATACAGGAAACGAAAGCCCACTAAGCCAATACAATATGGCAAATGACAGAGTAGTTAGCAAGAAAACCTTTGGTAATCATGGACAAGTAATACCAGGCAGAGAGCCATCACTAAAAACCAATGGTGGACTAATGTACTACAGCTATGACGGTATGAGAAATGTAACAGAGCTAACAGACCGACATGGAGACAGCATAGAGCAATATCGATATGATGCGTTTGGCGGACTGTATACAGGAGTAACAGCACCATATAACACAAACAGCTTTGCAGGAAAGAGCTATGATTCAAAGGCAAACCTTATAGATATGAATGCTAGATGGTATGGAGCACAAAACGGACGCTTCACCACAGCAGACCCATATACTGGAGACATATTGACACCATATACACAAAACAGATATGCTTATGTTGGGAATAACCCTATAAATCGATGGGATCCGTTGGGGTATTGGGAAGATGGGGATGAAGATCTTACACCTAAGGCACAATCAGCAATTAGGAGATTAACAGATCAGTATTATGCTACTCCAATAGAAGATCAAGTTAAAAGAGACAGCATACATGCACAAGCGGAAAGTATAAGAGAACGTGACTGGGAACGCTGGGAAAGTGAAACAGAAACTTATAAAGGTTCTCGGGAAAAAGTAATAGAAAATAGCACAGGTGAAACATATAAGGTAACTGGCGGCTGGAATACAGATTGGACAAAGACAATTGAACATATAAGAGAGTATGAAGTTATTACTTCATATTACAGTGAATATGCTGGGAAGTATGCAGAGGAGAGATATACAAGGCAAGACTCAACAACAAAACATTCTGAAGGCTTTAATTTTAGACCTTTTACTGCTCAGGAATGGTATGGTGAAAATAAGAGTGTACTTGAAGAATATGAAACTCCTCCACCATACATACCAATGGAAGCATACAATTCAATAACTTCAGAATATTCATTTAGCAGTAGTACTATAACTTCAGGAACTGCAAAGTTGTTTAAGGGTGATGAGGTAATAGGTAACTCTGAATACAAAATAAGTTTAAATGATACAGCTACAGCCGTTAGTTTTGAGACACCTTCATATACAACTTCTACACAAGTTATTAATACAGATGAAAATGGATTAACTACTGTACAGGTAAGTTTAGACTGTAATTATCTTAGTGATGGAACAGATAAAGAAGGTGCTGGTGGAGGTGGAGGCACTGGGCCTAAAATGCCTACTGCAATACAAAATTGGATTAATTCAATTAAATTAAAATTTAACGGAATGTTTCAAGGAGGGGTTAAGACTGAAATAAATATTTTAGGTAATGGTTCGACTGGACGCAGCATTCCAAACAATTTAAATGAGCAACTTGCCATGAAAGAAGTAATGTCTAGTCCTTTGAATGGAGCAAAACAATTGAAATCAGTAACAATGACTGACGAGAGATGGTTAGCAGATTATGGATGGGTTAAGATGAGCAAGAATGTTAATGGCATAGAAATACACTATGTTTATAACACTAGAACAGGTGCATTTGATGATTTTAAATTTAAATAAATCAAACGGAGGCAGTGAAAAATGACTGATAACAATATTCTTATTAATTCAGATGGTAAAGAGTTAATCTTGGAGCATTTATACACTGTAGAAGGTTATTCTACATTCAATATAAAAGTTAAATCTGGCGAGTTCGCAGGTGCGTCAAATTTCTGTATAGCGAAGCAGGATGTTGTTTCAATTAATGTTAAATTACTCCAGATGTATAAAGATTTAAAAGGATATTGCGAAATAAAAGACCATGATTCAGACGCATATGTCATGATTGAAATGGATAAATTCGGTCATATGTGCATATATGGACAGATTGGAGGAAGTCACGAAGAGCATAGCATGAAGTTTAAATATAATACTGACCAAACAGTATTGATTGGATTAATGTGTAGGTTCAAAGCACTACTGTAAAAATTTTTTTACATATACTGTGGTACAGACGGTTATCTCAAATAGGTTACCGTCTTTCTTTATATATATGAACAAATTGAGAGAAAGTAGTATTTATTATTTCAAGAAAACATTGAAAAGATTTGAAGTGAAATCTTATAAAAGACAAACAAAAGAAGCTGAAACCATGGCAGTTGGATATAACAGAAGAAGATTTTGAGCTTGGATATATTACTTATGAAGAAAAGTCTGATTATTTAATAGACTCAACCTCAAAAGCAACATACAAATATGATGCAGCTGATAGACTACTCTCTGATGGAAATGACAGCTACAGCTATGATGCATTTGGACGTAAGGTATCAAGAATGGAACTAAAATTAAATAGAGGTGATATTAAAAATGGGAAGCTATATATCTATAGGGCTTGTTTACGATAAATTAGATTTGGAAAGAGTCAAAATTGAATTAGAAAATCTAACTGCTTACTTAATTACTGAATTAGGCAGCGTTAAAAGAGTGAAAGTTAGCAAGGATGTTGATGGTGAAGAGTGGATAGAGTATAACACACTTGAAAATTATCAGATAAGCGAAATGTGTGGTTTATTGTCAAAACATTTTTATGGGCAACTTAGCCTAATGTGTAATTATCTTGGACTTGATAATTTTGAAGTTACTATACGAATTGAAAAAGAGGAAGATTATTTTGGGTTTTTATTGGACGTAAGAGAGGCTGAATTGATTAAGACAGGTTGTTTAGAAGAAATAAACAGTATTACAGAGAAAATTATTACTTTCATAAAAGACTTGCGTAATGTCTTAGTTTATGATTATGCGTTCTGTGATAATGAAGCGGAAATTAAGTATTCTCCAAGAGAATTTGGAGAGTTGAAGAACGATGTATATTCTATAGTCATAATACCATCATTTACAGAAAAAGAAAAATCATATAATATCATTAAAAGCAATTGGAATATTGATGGTCTTACAATTCGGAATTAAGTTTGCTTGACTAAATACTACTTGCGGTTATCTTCGATAGCTGTCTTTCTCTTTCTTTATTTTGGATAAGTGCCAGTTATCAAAGTTTACCAGCTATTAATATGATATTAACAGAAGGGTTTCTTTACATAGTAGGTGCCAGGCTCGACGGTTATCCAGTTATTGACCAAGAGAAACCCTCCTGCTAATATGACGTTAATGATATTAGCAGGAGGGTTTAATGTATCAGACAAATTATCAAAAACCCACTAAAGCAAATAACAGATACCACAACCTATCTATATGATGGCTTTACAAATGACAGAGTAGTTAGCAAGAAAACCTTTGGCAACCATGGACTAGTAATACCAGGCAGAGAACCATCACTAAAAACCAATGGTGGACTTATGTATTATAGCTATGATGGAATGAGAAACGTAACAGAGCTAACAGACCGACATGGAGACAGCATAGAGCAATATCGCTATGATGCTTTTGGAGGACTTTATACAGGAGTAACAGCACCATACAACACAAACAGCTTCGCAGGCAAGAGCTATGATGCAAAGGTTAACCTTATAGATATGAATGCACGTTGGTACGGAGCACAAAACGGACGCTTCACTACAGCAGACCCATATACTGGAGATATATTGACACCATATACCCAGAACAGATATGCTTATGTTGGGAATAACCCTATAAATAGGTGGGATCCATTGGGGTATTGGGAATCTGGAGATAGTGGCTTATCTTCAGCAGCACAAGCAGATATTAAATATTTAACAGATTTATACTATGCTACTGAAGATGAGAGAGCAAGTATACATGAAGCTGCTAATGAAATCAGAAAAGAAGACTCTAATGTTTATGCAATGGTTATAGGTGGCTTAATAGGTATAGATGACCTAGTTAAAATGGGGAGACTAGGTAATATTTCAGATGTTGCAGTGGGAGCATCAAAGTCTATAAAGGTTGGTGAATTAGATTTACTACCTCAGAATGCAAAGCACATATTTAATAAATATGATTCAAACGGATGGTAAGGCAAAGTTATTTATGGTGTATTTGGTTGATTAGCACTGTTAGCTGAGTAGAAATAATGAATATGTAACGGAGACAAGCACTTTATACTTTTTCTTGACATAGTATCAGTATCGGAGCTGTTGAACTTCCATGCAAGGCCGCCCCAAAAGGGCGGTCTTTGTTTTGTCTTAAGGCTCCACGTTGACATTGACCAAATGATATGTTAAAATGTTGTCAAACTTAATATGCTCCGATCCTTTGCAGCTAAGGTGTTATCATACTATGCAGCATAGGACGTTAGGGTAGAGCTGTAAACGGCAATGCCTTCCATTGTGAAAAGGAGATACCTAGATCACCACTTATTTTGGTGAGGTTTTTGTGCGTTCTCTTTTGGAGAACGCTTTTTTATTGTTTTTTTCTAAATTATTAATGCTCGATATGCCTTTAGGCTTTCGATAAAAAATTTGAAATGAGGTTATAAAATGAGAAAAATTAAGAGAAGTTTATGTGCAATCCTACTAGTAGTGATGTTGGTGATAGGTTTAACGGCATGTTCAGGAGAAAAGCCTGCAAGTGTCGATACACAGAATAATGAAACCACAACTACAGCTCCAGCAGCAACAGAGGACAAAGCAACTGAAGAAACTGTAGCTATTGGAGATTGGACAATAGCAGTTGTTGGTGTTGATGGAGTTACTGAGATTAAATCCAGTGACATTGCAATGCTTAATCCAGTTACAATTGAAGCTACAATCAAGAATAAAAAAGGTGAAACAAAAACCAATAAATACACAGGCGTAAAGCTAAAAGACATCCTGGATTCTATCGGTGTTAAGGATTTTACAGGAATCATAGTTGAAGCAGAAGACGGCTTTAGTGCAGAATATGACAAAATGCTTGCATCCAATGATGACACAATACTTGCATGGGCAAAAGATGGTGTAGCATTAGCTGAAGGTGGCGGAGCTGTTCAGATGACACCTGCTCAAGGAACTGGAAATCAATTTGTAAAGAATACAACCAAAATTACAATTAACAAATAGTAATAGGTGATATAAATGAATAAAAATGTAAAAGTTCTACTTATCATATTACTGACCCTGTTATTATCCATTTTCCTTTCAGCTTGTACTTCAGTCTCAAAACAAGCAGACAGTACACAAATATTAAAATTCAAGTCAGGTACTTATACAGCGACTGCAACGGGGAAAGAAGGACCTGTAAAGGTTGAGGTAGCATTTGATGAAAGTAGCATAAAGTCCATCAAGGTTTTAGAAAACAATGAGACTGTCGGTTATGGTGACAAGGCGATTGCTAAACTACCTGAAGCGTTAGTTGAAAAGCAGTCATTTAGTGTTGATGTTATATCAGGTGCGACCTTGACGAGCAGAGCAATATTTAATGCGGTAGCGGATTGTATCAAACAAGCAGGTGAAGATCCGAAAAAACTTGGGTTTATAGATTCCAAAGAGACATCTGAAAGTCAGACATTTACAATAGTTGGATTATCTAAGGATGAAATTGTTCTTAGTGGAGAAGAGCTTAAGTCTATGGAGATTGTTGAGAGAAAAGCTGTTTCAATTGACTCCAAAGGTGAAAAATCTGAAACTATAGCAAAAGGTGTGCTGCTTTCGTCAATCTTAGAGAAGTACAATGCTTCTTTGGATCAATATAATTCAATAGTTACAACTGCTTCTGATGGATACTCCATTGAGATACCGTCAGATATTTTACATAAACGTGATATTGTTATAGCTTATGAGATAAATGGAGAACCTGTTGATTTACGCATAGTTGTTCCCGATGAAAGAGCAATGTATTGGTTGAAATTCCTTACAAAGCTAGAACTGATGAGTGAGATTAAAACTTCCGAAGCAACTAAGGCAATTATATTGGAAACAGCTGTAAAACAGCTAAAACCAGAGAATTATAAATACTACGATTCACAGGATAAAGCAGTTTCCATAGATAGTATTCTAAAAAAATATATCACCGATACACCAGATTTTGTTCAATTGGTAGCTGGTGATATGAAGAAGAACGAGAAGTATTCAATATTTAGTAAGCAATATATAAAAATTTCTGGTGAAGAATCACCTTTGTTTATAGGACCTGATCTTCCAGAGGGTATGCGTGTCAAAAACTTGATTTATGCAAAGGTTGGTACACAGACTTTGTTTAGCATAGGTGCTACCAAAGGCATACTCACAGAAAAATCAATAAATGATGTTACTGGGGTCACTCTTACTTCAGCTCTGGAGTATATGGGCTTTGGAAAGGCTGACGGTTATACCTTTACAGGTATTGATGGCTACAGCGTTAGAATTGATGCAAAAGACATAGATAAAGGCGTTCTATTCCCGGATGGAGATGCTGTTACTGTTAAATTTGTGGGACTTGACTCAAAAACTACTGTGAAACAGTTACTAACCATTGACACAAAGTAATAGAAATAATATTTGTGAGGCGGAGTATGTTAAAAAAACTGATAGGTAGAATGTCTATTTTTGAGTTAGTGATTATTTCTTTGATGGCTGCAGTTGGTGTAGCCATCAAAGGTGTTATTGTTCCTCTTGTTCACATTATAACAGGCCCTTTATATATACCAGGTGGGGTGGTGGCTGGAGGAATATACATGCTTTTTATTGTGCTTTCAACGTCTATTACTGGACGTTTGGGAGCTTCTACACTAACTGGTCTTGTTCAGGGTATCCTAGTTATTATTACAGGAATATCGGGCTCACATGGTATTATGAGCTTGTTAACCTATACTGCACCAGGCTTAGCTGTGGATTTTGTGATGCTGATAACAAGACACCGAGGGCGATGTATTTTATGCTGTTTTTTAGGTTGCATTGCTGCCAATCTAACGGGAACACTGCTAGTAGGCTCAGTGTTTTTTAATATGCCTATGATTCCGTTACTTCTAAGTCTTACAGCAAGTGCATTATCAGCAGGTATTGGTGGTGTTATAGCTTGGAATATAACAAAACAGTTGAAACGCATTGGGATTATATCCTGGGAGGTAGATAAAAATGAAGAAACTTAGCATTATGCTCTTGCTGATTCTTCTCATTACAGCCTGTTCCTCACAAGATAAGCAAGGGTTTATGCTGCACTTTTCGGTCATTGGTGATGTAGAGACTACTCAGCAGATTGCATCAATGGACGGATTTAGCACAGTTAAGACTGAGCATAATGGAAAGAGAGTTGACACTTTGTGTCTGGCTGATGTGATAGCACAAGCAAAGCCAAGGTCTGACAGCTTTGATATTATATTAAAGGGTGATGATGGTCTGTCTTCAAGAATAGATGGCTCAACTGCTAAGGACTGCTATATTGCATTTTCTAATGAGTATGCATGGGAATGTATAAATCCTAAGCATCCTATATCAAGCCAAATAAAAAGGCTTTCTGAAATTATAATTGTTACTAAGGAAGATGCAATAACAAATGATTTAGGCAAAATCGGACTTGTTGATTTGAATAACAACAAGTATGTAACTCCTGGACAGCTTCTAGCGGGCAGTTTTATGTATATGAATCAGCAGGAGGGACGTTCAGAGAAAAACGGAAATTATGTTACTGTATATACTCCACATAAGCAAATACCAATTAGCGAGCTTATAACAGAACATGATAATCTCTATATAGCAGGCTACAAAGGTGCTATAGCTTATGACCGTGGAAGTGGAAGCTTTGAGCTTTGTGAAAATAGCGTTAATTATGTATATGAAGATGGAAAAAATGTGATTGAGAATATAAGCGGAATAATGTCCAATCCCCCCCTAATATCGGTTATGGATGTATATAAAGACAGTCTGTATATGCTGGAAAAGAATGAAAAGGTGCTTGTAATCTTACTTGATGGATTTGGATATAAAATGTACAAAAATGCTGAAGCCACAGGAAGTATACCTTATCTTAGCAGCTGTGACCTACAGCGGGCAGTAACTATATTCCCATCTATTTCCAATGTGTCACTTGCTTCAATGCTTTCTGGCAAACCTCCCATAGAAAACGGTATTGTTGCCAAAAAAGATAAAGAACTTATAGGAGATGATTTATTTAAGACTGCTTCTGAAGCTGGAAATGTATGTATGTACATAGAGGGCAATCTAAAGCTTATAAATACTTCTCTAGAACCATCCTTAAATGCTGATAGTAATAGTAATGGAACAGATGATGAAGTTTATGAAAATGCATTGAAGGCTATATCCCAAGATCCAAAGCTATTGTTTGTTCATTTTCATGGTATAGATGACGTAGCACACAAAAATGGTCCGTATTCTGAGCAAACTATACAAAAAATGCGTGAGCTTGATGCCATGTCAGCCAAGCTTGCAGCAATATGGAATGGAAAAATTATCATACTTGCAGATCATGGGCAGCATAATAGCGGAGAGGTTGGTACACACGGTGTATTTTGTGAGGAGGACATGCTGGTGCCTTATGGAATAATAGGAGGTCAAAAATGAAAAACAATCAAACGAAGATAGTCATTATTGTTATAGCGGTGCTGTTAGTTTTGGTGGGTGTATTTGCAGCTTTGAATGCTAAATCCGTAGAAACTAAAAAAGCAATGCTAGAAGCACGGACATTTACTATAAGCACTGAGTCAAAAACATATGAAGTTGATATGGACATGATTAATAGCATAGGTATACAGGACATTAATGCAAATCTTAAAAGGAATGGCAAGACAGCCGAAGAAAAGGTGTATCAAGGCGTTCCATTCAAAGCAATAATAGATAAGCTCAGTATAGACAGCGAAGGAGTACAAAGCTTTATTTTCACAGCAGCTGACGGTTATGCAAGTGCAGTGACAAGAGACAAAGCCATGGATGATAAAAACTGTTTTGTAGTTACCTCTGTGGGCGGAAAAACCCTTGGAAGCAAGGAAAACGGAGGGTCAGGTCCATTTATGATGATACTTGCAAAGGAACAATTCAGTCAACAATGGTGTAAATTTCTAATAGAGGTCAAAAGTAAATGAGTGTGCTTTTGACACAAAACCTAAGCTTTTCGTACCCAGGCAAGGAGCCATTGTTTAGAGATATATCCATTGATGTTCATGAGGGTGAAGCCTTGGCGATAACTGGCGCTTCAGGCTGTGGGAAAAGTACATTGCTTTATTGCTTGTGCGGTATAATTCCCAGAACCTTTAAAGGCAAGCTGTCTGGAGATATATTAATATGTGGAAAGAATATCTCTGATATTCCACGACACGAGATGGCTTCATTACTTGGTATAGTATTCCAAAACCCGGAGTGCCAGCTTATTTGTGATACAGTAGAGGATGAGATAGCATTTGGACCAGAAAACCTATGTCTTTCAAAAGAAGAAATAGGAAACAGGATTGATGAAGCACTACAGATAGTAGGTATGGAGAAATATCGTGATTTCCACCCTGAGAAGCTCTCTGGCGGACAAAAACAGCTTGTAGCAATTGCAAGTGTACTTGCCTTAAGACCACGTATATTGCTTTTTGATGAAGTAATGTCACAGGTTGACTCGGCTGGTAAAGAGCTGATATTAGACTGCATTAGTCGATTGAAGCAAAATGGTCATACCTTTGTTATGGTTGACCATGATGCCAGTAATCTGAAAGTAGCAGATAAAATACTCAAGCTTTTACCTATTGGGGGTATAGAAAATGAGTAGCTTTATTACACTTGATAATATCTTTTACACATATCCTGACAGTAGCTTTTCAATACAAGACATTTCAATTGATTTTCAAATAGGAAAATGCACTGGACTGATAGGTGCAAATGGATGTGGTAAAACAACCTTGTCAAAGGTTATTGCAGGGCTTATACGTCCACAATCTGGCAGGGTATTAATAGAGGGTGAAGATACAGCGAAAAAGTCTCTAGCATGGATTGGAAGCAAAATAGGATACCTTTTTCAGGAACCTTCCCACCAGATATTTGCGCCTATTGTAAATGAGGAGATTAGCTTTGCTTTGACATTAAAGGGTATGAACAAGGAGGACGCTGATAAACTCACTGCTGAAATGCTCCAGCGGTTTGATCTAACTAAGGTTGCAAATAATTCTACCCTGCGTTTAAGCCGTGGTGAAAAGCAAAGACTTGCACTGGCTGCAATTCTTGCAAATAAACCGTCATATATTGTGCTTGATGAGCCAACGACAGGACTTGATCAAAACCGAAGGGAAATGCTTTCGGGGACAATTGACCAGCTTTTGCGTGACGGGATTGGGATTATACTTATAAGCCATGACCTAACATTTGTTAATCGCCATGTGGACAGGATAATTAAAATGAAAGATGGGGGTATTTATGAAGAATCATAAAGTATGCTATGATCCACGTACATACCTTGCTATTGCAATCGGCTCGTCTATATTAGCTGTTCTACTGCAAAGGGCGTACATGATAGGTGTGCTGACTATTGTCTTTTTTATTTGTACAGTAAGTTTTGGAGTTGATATACATAAGGTATTCAAGAAGCTTAAACGACTGTGGCAGGTCATCATTCTAGTTGCTATCATGCAAAGTCTGTTTCAGCCAAGCGGCAGAGTGTTGCTGGCTTTCTATGACATTACTATCATATCTTCTGGCGGTCTTGAAAAAGGTATCGTTGTTCTTTGCAGACTAGCAATTCTAATAATGGGAGGCTCCTTGCTGGCTAAATGCGGTTCACGTTCCCTAATTAGAGCGATGATACAGATGAAAGTTCCTTATGAGCTTGCATACATGGTATCTATTGCTATTCGTTTTTTACCTGTATTTAGCAGCGAGTTAAAGGATGCACTTATTTCATTGCAGCTGCGTGGTGTAGATATAGGGAGAATTAAATGGAGTAAACGCATAAAGGTATACAGTTATCTGATGCTGCCTGTTGTTGCAGGTTCTATAGCGAAGGCTCAGGATTTAGCTATTGCTATGGAAATGAGAGGCTTTAGGGCGTATCCTACGAGGACAAGCTATTACATACTGAAAATAAAATCTGTGGATATGCTTATCATATCTGTAGCTATAATATTTGAAACTATTATGCTGTATTGGTGGGCTATAGAAAAATTTAACTTCTGATAAGGTAAAGGAGCAAATATGAAAGTATTTAGTGTTACTGGGTTTACCCAGAGTGGAAAAACAACAACAATTGAGAAAATCATTACGGAGTTGCGTAGTAGAGGTTATTCGGTTGGATCAGTTAAGGAAATTCACTTTGAGGAATTCAAGATAGATAAGGAAGGCACCAACACTTATCGTCACAAGCAAGCAGGCTCGGAGCTGGTTACAGCACTTGGGTACCATGAGACAGATATATTATTTCAAGAGAAACTGCAAATTGAAAAGGTGCTAGAACTATACAATTATGATTATGTCATTTTGGAGGGTGTATCTGACGGTAACTTTCCTATGATATTGACAGCACACAATGAACAGGAGCTTGATGAGCGATGGAGTCCTTATGTATTTTGCGTATCGGGGCGGATTTCAAAGGATATGACAGAATATAAAGGAGTTCGGGCAATTGATGCTATGACTGATATAGCTACTCTCGTTGATTTTATAGAACTAAAGGTTTACGATAAGCTTCCAGCATTTCCACCTCAATGCTGCTCGGCTTGCGGTTTCAGCTGTACTGAAATGGGCAAAAGGATAATTTCTGGTATTGCTCATAGAAGCGACTGCAAAATCAGTAATGGAGACATCAAATTGCATATAGGTGAAAAAGAGGTTCCCATGGTTCCTTTTGTGCAGGCGTTGCTTAGAAATGCTGTCCTTGGAGTTGTAAAAGAGCTTGATGGATACAAGGATAATGCTGCCATAAAGGTAACTCTTGGAGATAAAAATAATGATTGAATTCCTTTCTAAACGCAATAAGGTACTGCTAGATAAGGGGATGGTCATTAAGAAGTACTCATCTTATGGAACATCAGCATATGAGGAAAGCATGCTTAAAAAGCTTCATAGCTTCGGCTTGAATGTTCCAAAGGTATTATTGGCAGATGCTTCAGAAATACAGATGGAGTATATCATAGGTCAAACATTGCTTGAAAGGCTTGAACTTATGGAAAAGGAAAATGCTGGATCAAAACTACAGCAAATTCTCTCTGAAATGCTAGCGGACTGGTTTTTGAAGTATTATGAAGCGGTAGATTTTAATCATACAGCTATTTTGCGTGGAGATATAAACTGTCGGAATTTCATAGCAAATGATCTAGGTATATGGGGAGTAGACTTTGAAGCTGAAGTAATTGGAGAGAAGGAAATGGATATTGGAAGGCTGATTGCTTTCATACTTACCTATGAGCCACCTTTTACAACATGGAAATATGAGTTTTGTAACTTACTTGAAGCTGTTATGTGTCAAAAACTCGCTCTTAATAAGGTAAAGCTTCATGAATATCAAAATATAGAATATGAGGACATGAGCAAACGCAGGCCAGGATTTAAAATGCCTGAGGATTTAGATAAACTTATAGCATTGAGCTTCGAAGACTAGGAATTATGAGGGAGCGTTTCGAAATTTGTGTAAACCTCCAAATTGATGTTAGAATAAATTATCAATTTGGAGGTTTTTTGTTATGGGAAGAAGAAATGAAAGTCCAGAGAAAAAGAGAACCCAATCAAGAACGGGAATGACATCAATGAATTGGTCAAAGAATTGATAGCATAACCATAATATTCATAAAACCTTTGAACAAATTCGTCATTTAGTATACTGAATGCTTTAGAAGACAATTTCTGTCTTGCTTCTAAAAAAGATTGCTTCGTGTAAAATACTTTTCGTTTAATCGTGATATATCTTTTGATTCCCTACTAAATATGATATTTCTAATATATTTAAGATGTATTATGTTAACCTGATAGCGTTGTACCTGTCCACTCGTCCCATATTTATAAATGTGGACAAATTGTCGGTTTTATTGTATGATTAACTTAATAAATGATGAATAATATGTTCTGAAAACGGATAAAATGTATGGTATAGTGAATAGTATTAGTGTCAATATGCATGAAGAGAGGTTTGCTATTATGAATGAGAAGTATATGGTAAGAATAATCAAGAGTGAATTGGAAAATTTTAAAAATGTACGATATGGTGAGATTAAGTACATGAATTATAGCAATGTTGAGAATCATGCAAAAGTTGAGCAACATGATATTGTGGGAATTTATGGCCAGAATGGTTCTGGGAAAACTGCGATGATAGAAGCACTAGATATTCTAAAATGTGTTTTGAGCGGAGAGGAAATAAAATATTCTATTTATGAGGGAATGCTGAGTATAGATAAGATTACAAAAATTACAACACACTTTTTTATTGAGCACCTAAATAATAAATATAAAGCTAAGTACGAGCTAGAATTACAGAAAAATTTATCTGAGAAAAAAATTCAAATACATTCAGAAAAATTGACATATTGGATGCGGGGATCAACTTGGAAAAGTAAAAGAAGTTTACTTATTAGAAATCCATTTTATGATACAGATTCTATTCTTAAAAATGCAAAAGTAAATATTGAAACAGAACATCCTAATGATTACAAAAATGTTGGTTTTGTAAATTCAATTCAAAATCTCGCTGTTTTTTGTGCACAAAAAAATGTTTCGTTATTCTTTAATAATCTTATTACAAAGACTTTTTCGAATGATGTAGCGGATAATAAAGAAGAGTATGTTTTGTCAGAAGTAATAAAAGGATTATTTAATTTTGGGAAACTGTATTTTCAGGTTGTTAAGGTTAATCAGTTAGGTGCAATCAATAATAATATTATGATTCCTGTTAATATGCATTGTGAATCAGAAAATATTATTATTCAAGGTTGTTTACCAATGTTTATGAATGGTCATGGCGAAGTGCCAGAAGATGTATACAAGCAATTAAAAAATGCAACAGATGCAATAAATATAGCATTAAAAGCAATTATTCCGAATTTATCTATTGAATTATGTGCAGTAAGTGAGGAGATAAATCCAGAGAGTGTAAAATTAATTCAAGTTGATGTGTATTCAATACGTGATGGAAAGAAATTTTTGACAAAGTATGAGTCAGAAGGTATTAAGAGAATTATATCGCTTTTGAATTATTTGATATCATTATATAATTGTCCGGAAATCTGCTTAGTAGTCGATGAGCTAGACTCAGGTATTTTCGAATATTTATTAGGTGAACTCCTTGGGGTACTTTGTGACGAAGCGAAGGGACAATTGGTATTTACTTCTCATAACTTAAGGGTATTAGAAAAACTTAATATTAAAAATATTATATGTTCAACAACAAATCCAGATAATAGATATATTAAATTAAATGGAGTAGAAAAGAATAATAATCACAGGGATTCTTATATTCGAGCAATTGTTTTGGGAGGGCAGAAAGAAGAGTTGTATGATGAAACAGAACTTCAATCGATAGGATATGCCTTTAGGAAAGCAAGTTATGGCGAAAGTGATGTTAAATTGCAATTTTCTTCACAGTTTGTTGAATTGCTAAAAAATCATACTCAAAAGATGTAAGTAGTGATGAAAGGTGGGGTGATTGTGCCAAAAAAGAGTACAAGCCAAACGGTATTTTTCATTGTTGAAGGTAATACCGATAAAACAGCATTAGAAAAGATATTTAAGTCGATATATAAATATAAGAGTATTAAATTTGAATTTACAAATGGTGACGTTACAAGTGATAATACTATTGATAAAACTAATGTTTGTGATATTTTATATAAAAAGGTACAGAAATATATACATGATAATAAACTGAAGAAATCGGATATCTGGCAAATAGTACAGATTTTTGATACAGACGGTGCATATATTCAGGAAACAGCAATTGAGACTGGTGATTCGACAAAATTTTTGTATTCAACAACAAATATTGCTTGTAAAGATATACAGAAGATTAAAAATCGTAATATTAAGAAAAAAGCTATGATGGATTTTTTATTGTCATTATATAATATTAAAGGTATTAATTATAAGTGTTATTTTATGTCTAGCAATTTAGATCATGCCTTGTACAACTTGCAAAATTTAAGTGATGAAGATAAAAAGAAATATGCAGATGCATTTTATGACTCGTTTATAGATAAGGAAGAATTATTTATTGAGTTTTTGAAACTTGATGCAGTGAATGGTGTTCCGAACACTTTTCCAGAATCATGGAGATATATAAAAGAAGGTCTGCACTCCTTGGAGAGACATACAAATTTACATATATACTTTTTGGACAATCCATATTGATGTAGTATATAGACATGGACACAAAATTCGGGATAAACAAACCCTCATGGTGACAAGGAAACCGCAGGTGCGTCTAGGAAATGGCGAATAATTTAGCAGGTGGAAATTAATTAGGATAACAGAAATATCAAAAGAAAAGCCAAAAGAGATATTTACATCACTTTATCATTATCTAAACAAAGAAATGTTAACTAAGTGCCATAAAGAGCTTGCCAGTAAATACCAATAGATAAGTGTCAGGTGCAAAGGTTATTAGGTTATTAAAGTGGTATACCTAATATGGTAAGATATTCATATAAATTTTCATATGGAGTGTTTTTATGGCGGAATGAATATAATCTAAGTATAACAAAAAGACCCTACAAAGTAGAGCCAGTTAATTTTGAGCATCATACCCTTTTTATTAACCGTCTATATTATAGGGTCCATTATAACAAGCCCCACCATTCTACTAATAAAGTTTAGCTAATAATTATTCAGCCACATACTTATCCTTTAATTCATTTACAATTGACATATAGTTTTCGTAAGCTTCCTCCATTTTGCCCTCTTGAATCAAATCCACAGATTTTCTAACTAATCGTTCAAATAGATCTTCATAAATACTTTTGAAATTATCAAGGGTATTTATTTTATGTACAACTTGAGGTGCAATCCACGAATATTCATTAAGAATTTCATTTCTCTCAGGGAGGTTTGCAAGGTATTCATTCCTGAATTTTCTCAAAGTCTCAAGTTCTACACAGTCATCGGGAAGCCCTTTTGCTTCAGTACATGCTGTTGTAATAAAGCAGGCAGGTTCAATATATACATTTAAGTCACCGTTTGGTACTACTTTTACAGATAGAATATTAATACCTGCTGGTATGCTGCTTACTACATTGGGTTTCCATAGCATAGGATCTAGGGCACTTCGGAATTTGTTGTTAATGCTTGATGCACTAACTCCCATTGATGTTGGCCACGGCACATGAGTATGCGCACTCCAATTCGTGAGATATGCCTTCACTTTTTTATCAGAACGATCATATGAGATTTCAATCCATAAATCAATATTTGATGTTGGATCAGGCATCGCGGATACGTCTATTCCAATATTCACATGGATTCTATATCTTCTATTATGCACCGCTGAACCATCATATGAGTAATCAGTTACCTCTGCAAGATAAGGACCATTCTTTATGTATACAGAACTATTAGAGGTTAAAGCAGGGATTATAATTTTATTTATTTCGAGAACAACTTCGCCAGCGGTTCTGCTAGCATTATTTATAGTCAGCTTTGATAAGGGAACTGCATTATCATTTCCATACTTCCAGAATATAACTCCGTTTTCAAAGTCATTATACCTGTTCTTGCTACCTTCGGAGGTGGGGATTTCATCAGATATGGGATAGCCAAGCTCAGAATTTCTTTCCCAGCCTTTGCTTGCCCAGTAGCCTCTTATAAGACCGTGGACTTCATGGGCGGATATAGAAGGCTTCCAGTATACTGAACCATTTTGAAAGTGGTTATATCTTCCTATGCCGTCTGGTGTAGTACTTTCATCTGTAACAGGGAATCCAAGAAATCCCGATTCCCATCCCAGTTGACCCCATTTACTTCGTATAGCACCATGTACTTCAAAAGCCTCTTCTGAATCAGGAAACCATAGGATTGTACCTCCTTGAAACTGGTTATACTTCCCTCCTAATACAGGGCATGAACTTTCATCAGTTTTAGGATAGCCCAAAAAGCTTCTTTCATAACCAAGAACAGCCCATTTTACACGGATGAGTCCATGTATTTCATGTGCACCTGTTAATGGGCTCCAATAAATAGAACCGTTCTGATAGTGACGATAATGTCCAGTACCGTCAGGGCATACTAGCTCTCCTGTAACGGATGAACCGAGAAACCCTTGTGCTCCTCCAAGGCTGGAGTATTTAATATCAATCTCACTCATAATAACACCTTCCTTTACAATAATATTAATTTATATTCTAATAAGTAGGATTTAGTACAAGAAGTGAAAGAGTAAAAATTCAATTCACTTGCTTCATAACAAACGTATTACCAATTTATTGTATTATAACCCACTTGGCAACATAGTAGATTTTGCTTGGATTAATCTTTATTGAGTTTTAGTGGATTGTGAATATTTGTAGATAAAATCGAAAGTGTTAGCTGCGTATAGGCAGTCGACTTCTTTTCATATTTTATTATGGGAAAGGTTTAATATTAATTTATATTTAGTCTAGAGCATTGCATTTGATATCCTATGTACTGTAATATTAATCACAAAAGGACATGAATATGACAAAAAAGTGTGTGAAGGAGTATTAGAGATGAATTTAGAGGATATGCGATTGGATTGTGCATACAGTCAGAAAAAAGGATTACATTTTATTTTAGCATCTGTTATTATTTGGTGTGCTGTACTAGCGGTTAATTTGACCTCATTGCCTATACTGACTAAGAACCTGCTAACATTTTGTTCTACTGCTCCCCTTATGCCATTGGCCTATATGATTTCAAAAATGATTAAAGTGGATTTTGCGAACAAGGGTAATCCATTGAATAATTTGGGGATAGTGTTCTCATTAAATCAAATGCTGTATCTGCTGATTGCAATGTGGGTATATCCGACGGTTCCTGAAAAAATGGTAATGGTATTAGCTATGATATTTGGAGCACATTTGTTGCCTTATGGATGGCTATATAAATCAAAAAGTTATATTGTATTATCAATTATTATTCCGATTGTTGTTTTAATTATAGGGGTTAACTTCCTTCCCTACACTGTTGCAGGAATTATGATTGTGTTTGAGATTATCTTTAGTCTACTATTAATTATGGAAGTGAAAAAACTACCTGACTACACTAAATCGGTATAACTTTCTTAAGTTTTATTTACTTTGACAAATTTCAAGATAAGTATTACAATATCGATATATAAATATCGATATTTTTTTATTGATAAATGGAGGTACTCTATGAGCGAATATAAAGAATATCCTATTAAGATATCAACACAAGCAATTAAGCGTATGCCTTATTATCTTCAATATTTGAAAAAGTTGAGAAATGATGGTATAGAGATAATCGCTGCTCCCACAATAGCAGCAAGTTTTGATTTAAAAGAAATACAGGTAAGAAAAGATTTTTCCGCAGTCAGCACTACAAAAGGTAAGCCCAAAGCAGGATTTATAGTACAAGAACTAATTGATAATATGGAAGATATTTTGGGTTATAATAATGTGAATGATGCTGCACTTGTTGGTGTTGGACTATTAGGAAAAGCGTTCCTTATGTATAAGGGCTTTGATCTCTGTGGTATGCACATTGTTACAGCATTTGACACTGCTTCTAATATTATAGGTAGTGACATTTGTGGTAAGAAGGTTGTATCAGCTGAAAAAATAAGTGAAATGTGCAGTCGAATGAATATTCACATAGGAATCATAACAGTTCCTGCCGAACAGGCACAAATTGTATGTGACCAGCTTGTAGCTGGTGGAGTTCGTGCAATTTGGAATTTAGCTCCAATTCATCTATCTGTTCCAAAAAACATTTTGGTACAAAATGAGAATATGGCTGCTTCACTTGCGTTACTTTCAAAGCATCTACAAGAAAGAATATATGAATCGGAGGATTAATTCATGAAAATAACGATTTGTATCGGTAGTTCTTGCCACTTGAAGGGTTCTAGACAGATTCTTGAACAGCTGCAAAACATAGTGGATGAAAAGAACTTAAAGGATAATGTTGAGTTATGCGGTGCATTCTGCATGGGTAATTGCATGAATGGCGTTTGTATTAAGATTGATGATGAAATGTTTTCACTTCAACCTGAAAATACCAAATCATTCTTTGAAAATGAGGTTTTAAGTAGGCTCTAACAATTAGGAAAGTATAGAAGGAGGACGAATCACATGGCTGATTATTTAAAATTAAAAAAATCAAACTGCAAAAACTGTTATAAATGCATACGAAATTGTCCTGTTAAGTCGATTCGCTTTTCTGATAACCAAGCAAATATTATAAACGATGAATGCATTCTATGTGGTCGTTGCTTCGTAGCATGTCCACAAAACGCAAAAGAGATTCGTAACGATATCCCTGTTGTAAAGGCACTTATCAAAACAGGTTCACCTGTTTACGCAAGTATTGCTCCGTCTTTTGTTGCAAACTACGATAATGTTACTATTCAGTCTATGGAGAAAGCATTAAAACAACTCGGTTTTGCAGGTGTTGAAGAAACAGCTATAGGTGCAACAATTGTAAAGAAGCAGTACGATTTGATGGCTGAACAAGCAAGTCAAGATGTTATTATTTCCTCCTGCTGTCATACAGTAAATTTACTTATTCAAAAGTATTATCCAAAAGCATTGCCTTATCTTGCAAAGGTAATTTCTCCTATGCAGGCACACTGTATAGATATCAAACGTAGGATACCTGAAGCTAAAACTGTTTTTATTGGTCCCTGCATTTCAAAAAAGGCAGAGACAGAAAGCTATAGCGGTATTGTTGATTGTGTACTTACTTTTGAAGAGCTGTCATTTTGGTTACAAGAAGATAAAATAGAATTGGAATATATCGAAGATGCTACCGAAATGAGCCGTGCAAGGTTGTTCCCAACTACAGGTGGTATTTTGAAAACTATGGAGAAAAGCAATCCAGAATATACTTACATGGCAATTGATGGGATTGATAATTGTGAACGTGCACTAGAAGACATTATAAATGGTAAAGTGAAAAAATGTTTTATTGAAATGTCTGCTTGTATTGGAAGCTGTGTTGGTGGTCCTGCTATGGATAAAAATCACCGTTCGCCTGTGAGTGATTATGCTTCAGTAAGCAATTATGCAGGAAAAAAAGACTTTGAAGTTATGGAGTATAAAGAAGCTGAATTAAAAAAGAGCATGCCAATACTTACTCCACATCATGAATATTTAAGCAATGAAGCAATTGAAGAAGTACTAAGGAAAATAGGTAAAACCAAACCGGATCACGAGCTAAACTGTGGTAGCTGCGGATATAACACCTGCCGTGACAAGGCAAGAGCTGTGTTGCAAGGCAAGGCAAACCTCAATATGTGTCTGCCATATCTAAAGGATAAAGCGGAATCCTTCTCAGACAATATCATCAGTAATACACCAAATGCAATTATTGTGTTAAACGAAGCTTTTGAAGTTAAACAAATTAATGCTGCGGCTTGCAGTCTTATGAATATAAGTAATACAAAGGATGTGCTTGACAATCATGTAGTAAAAATTCTTGATCCTTTGCCATTTATAGAAGCATATCAAGATGGTGAAAGCATTTATAATAAATGTAATTATTTAGAAGAATATAAAAAGTATGTTGAACAGACGGTGATTTATGATAAAAACTATCATATAATCATATGCATTATGCGTGATATAACGGAAGAAACCAAGCATCGTGAACAGAAAGAAGCAATTAGTTGTACAACTATAGAAATTACTGACAAAGTAATTGAAAAGCAAATGAGGGTTGTACAAGAAATAGCGTCACTTTTGGGTGAAACAACTGCTGAAACCAAAATTGCACTTACAAAGTTAAAGGAGTCGTTGAACAATGAATAATCTTTGTACTGATGTTGGTTATGTGAGTATCAATAAATTTGGTGAGCAGCTATGCGGTGACCGTGTAGAGGTTGTTGTACAGGGAGAAAACTCAACGGTTATTGTTTTGGCCGATGGTCTTGGAAGCGGTGTTAAAGCCAATATTCTTTCAACGCTAACTGCTAAGATTATTTCAACCATGATGGCAAATTCATTGAGTGTTAAAGAGTGCGTATTAACCATGGCTGCTACACTCCCTATTTGTAAAGTAAGGCAGATAGCATATTCTACATTTACAATTATAAAGCTTGTAGACAACCTAGAAGCAGAGATTATCCAATACGACAATCCACAAGTGATACTGCTTAGAAATGGTAAAAATTTTGATTATCCGAAAACCATAGAAATAATTGATAATAAAACTATTTATATATCTAAGGTTAAGCTTTTTGTAGATGATACATTTGTTGCTGTCAGCGATGGAGCTGTTCATGCAGGAGTGGGAATAACACTAAATTTTGGATGGCAGCGAAAAGACATCATTAACTTCTTGGAAACAATGTATGATAAGAAGTTCACTGCCAAAACCTTGAGTGCCATGCTTGTTAATGAATGCAACTTGCTTTATGAAGGCAAACCTGGTGATGATACAACAGTTTGTACATTAAAAATCCGTCCAAGGAAGCAAATGAATTTGATGATAGGCCCACCTGCTAATCCAGATGATGTACAAAAAATGATGTCTTTATTTTTCTCACAGAAAGGTAAACACATTGTTTGCGGAGGAACAACATCAAATCTGGCAGCAAAATTTCTAAATAAACCACTTGATGTAAGCATACCCTTGTATGTTGATCCAAATATACCGCCAACTGCTAAGATTGATGGTGTTGACTTAGTTACAGAAGGTGTAATCACAATTAACCGTGTACTCGAATATGCAAAGGACTACCTTCAGGATAATAAACAATATACCGATTGGAGTTATAAGAAGGACGGAGCATCTCTGATTGCAAGAATGCTTTTTGAAGAAGCAACAGACATTAATTTCTATGTGGGGAAAGCTGTAAATGTTGCCCATCAGAATCCCAATCTTCCAATAAATTTTAGCATTAAGATGAGATTGGTGGATGAACTGTCGGTTTGCTTAAAAGAGATGGGCAAAGAAATAAAGGTAAGTAATTTCTAGAATAAATTGATGAAGCACAATAGCGGGATTGTAATCCCAAAAGTAGTAGTGATAAATCTCTAAAAGTCTATGATTGTAAATATCATAGACTTTTGTTGTTTAAACAAAGTGGCAATGTTTTTTTGATGAAAAATGTGATAAAGTAAATTAAGTAACAAATGAAAATTTTCTACTCAAGGAGCTTAGTTATGAAAAATAGAACAATTAAAATATTACAGGAGTATTTTGGATACTCAAAATTTAAACCAGGTCAAGAGCTGATAATTGATGAAATATTATCTGGGCATGACGTGTTGGGAATAATGCCTACAGGAGCAGGTAAATCCTTATGCTTTCAGATACCTGCGTTAGCACTTGAAGGAACCGCTATAGTCATTTCTCCACTAATTTCACTTATGAAGGATCAAGTGGATACATTAAATGAAATGGGTATCAAAGCGGCATTTATCAATAGTTCACTTGATATGCAAGAATATGGGAAAATAACTTCAAAGGCGAGAAAAGGAGAATACAAATTACTCTATATTGCACCTGAACGCTTGGAGATAGAAAGTTTTTGGCAGATTTTATCGCAGATGAACATTTCTATTATTGCAGTAGATGAAGCTCATTGTATATCACAGTGGGGACATGACTTTAGACCAAGCTATACTAAAATAGCTAATATGATAGCAAGACTACCGAAGCGTCCTGCGGTTGTAGCACTTACGGCTACTGCGACAACTCAAGTAGAACAGGATATTGTCAGGTTATTGATGCTTAAACAGCCATATATCCTAATAACGGGTTTTGATAGAGAAAATCTATATTTTGAGGTTGATAAGCCAACAAAAAAGTTTGATTTTCTTCTCAAATATATCAAGGAAAATGGTGCGAATTCAGGCATTGTCTATTGTTCTACCAGAAAAACTGTTGACAGCGTATGCAAAAAACTAAATGAACACGGTATTTCAGCCACTCGTTATCATGCTGGATTGACCGATGGGGAGAGAATCGCCAACCAAGAAGCATTTATATTTGATAAGGTACAGGTTATAGTTGCAACAAATGCTTTTGGTATGGGCATTGACAAATCAAATATAAGATATGTTATACATTATAATATGCCAAAAACTATGGAGAACTATTATCAAGAAGCAGGCAGAGCTGGTCGTGATGGAGAAAAAGCAGAATGTATGCTGTTTTACAGTGCCGCCGATACTATTACAAATAAATTACTGATAGAAAATAGCGGGAGTAATGTAGATAAGACCAACGAATATAAGAAATTGCAGGAAATGGTTGATTACTGCAATACAGATAGCTGTTTAAGAAAATATATATTGAGTTATTTTGGAGAAGATAATTCTCCTAAGGCATGTGATAACTGTGGAAATTGTGTTGGAAACTTAGAACATACAGATATAACCACTGAGGCTCAGAAAATTATGTCCTGTATAAAAAGAACCGGTGAACGCTTTGGAAGTGGAGTCATAACCGATGTACTGAAAGGTTCTAACACAGAAAAGTTAAAAACCATGGGTTTCGATAAGCTTTCAACCTTTGGGTTAATGAAGGAGTACTCTAAAGAAACAATAAAAGAAATAATAGCATATTTAATTGCTGAGAATTTTATAGACATAAGAGGAGATAAATATCCTATACTTGTATTGAATGCTAAAGCATATAGCCTCTTAAAGGGTGAAAGTAAGCTCTCCATAAAGCGAGTAATAACAAAAGAATCTCCAAAGGCTAAGAAAACTGAGTATAAGATTAGTAATGATTTATTTGAAAAGCTGCGAGGACTTCGTAGAGTAATAGCTGCTGAACAGAATGTAGCGCCTTTTATAGTATTTTCTGATACAACATTGAAGGATATGTGCACTAAATTGCCAGTAACAAATGATGCAATGCTTGATGTATCTGGAGTTGGAAAGTTTAAGCTTGAAAAATATGGTGATAGGTTCATTGAAATAATAGATGACCATGTTAAAAATAACAATAGAGAAACAATATAGCACTTCTTCCGTTTATAAAAGTCGTTAATTGAAATTGTAACTTCCGCTTTTTTCAACACGTTGAGCGTGAAGGAGTAAGTGCCGTTTTTTCTATATGTTTATACTAGCAAAAACATCAAAAAAGGTATATATTTATAGCAGATAACGGAAATTTATCAGATTTTGTGCAGGATTAACAAGCCACCGGAAGGACATTGTTTGAGTAACTTCCGCTGACCATCTTTATGCAAGATTAAATTCCGTCGATATCCGTCCATATTTTCGTTATTCTATTTTTTTAGAAGTGCTGGTTTTAGATGAACTTCATCTGCTGATATAAGCTTTAATGAAAGTTCCTCTATCAGCACATTATCCAGCAGCATCTGGGCTAGCTGGAATGGGCTACAACCGTTTCGACTAGCCCTTGCTGTACTGTTTATGTGATTCATCATAAGCGTTACTTGCTCCTGAGTGAGTTTATCAAAGGATTTCCCTTTGGGTAATATGTAACGTATATATTCATGATTCTTTTCAATATGTGGCTTCTGATATGATGCCATAGGATTACAATAAAATAGCTTAGTTCGTTGCTTTCCACAGTCGTCGTACTCAAGAAGCTCTGGAGCTTTAAACTCCGAACCATTATCGGTCAGTATTACTGAAAAGGTTCTCTTAAAAACATCAGCACCAAGTCTTTCATAAATGTCGTCTATAGCTTCCTTAACACATTCTTGTGTGCAAGCCTCCAAAAGAAAAGCGATCATTAAAGAACAGCTGCGGAAGAAGAATGTAAGAATAGACTTTCCGCCTCGATTTCCATGTATAGTATCCATTTCTACCACAGGTATATCTGGGTTTGCTTCAAGAAAAGCGCTAAACTCATCATATGTTCTTCCTAAACGATGAGTGGGAACCTCTTTAGGAAACGATGCTTTCTTACGAGATTTATACTTCACCTTTCTTGGAAGATCAATATTTCTAGCTGTAAAAACATTATAGTCAAAATACTTATATAGCGTTCTCTCTGAACAACTGATTTCTGTTTTGTGATTCTCATACACATGTGAAATAGATTGACCTTTTAGTATTAGCGGAGATATTAGGCTATCCAGTTGATTCAGTTCCCCTGGAGTAATATCTAGCCCTTCTCTTGACGACTTTAGTAGCTCTCTATAGTTTGCATCAGCTACTTTTGCACGATAATGATATTTTTCTATATGGCATACTATTGTTCTGCTACAACCATTACACACATATGGATAACGACTGAGGATACTGCACTGCTTTGTAGTATAATCTGGGCAGGTTCTGTAACAGTTTATAGTAGGACATTTTTTACAAAGTCTATTACATTCACTAGAACAGATATTCTTTCGATTACAAGCCTTCTTATTATTACAGGTTATGAATTCGCGTTGACCTTTTCTGCTACTAACAATTCTATTTCTTTTAATTTCCTTTGAAATAGTCGTGGGGTCTTTCCCTAACTTAGCAGCTATTTCTTTAAGAGTGTATCCATGGCTCAGCGCATCTTCAATGTACATTCTATCTACTAGAGTAAGGTGCTTTCCTTTATTAGATGAAAGATTCGACATAATTTTACCTCCTGATATACTCAGGACAGATATCTAATTAATTATATCAAATCTTCTGTACCACTAACTTCAGTTTCATCAATAAAAACGGAAGTTACAAATTCATTTTAGGCGTTTATAAAAGTTGAAATGGTAGAGTATGCAATATTTGTCACTTCATATATAATTTTATAAGTTCTTGAAGGATTTTATATAACAATATAGAATAAAATGGATATGACTTTGACACTTAATGATATACATAGGGGGAGGAATTTTATGAAAAAGACTGCATTTATCGCAGTAATACTAATTCTAGTAATTTGTTTTAGCGTATCTACTTACGCAACAAGTAATATTTGTTATAACGATTACGCAGTAAAATTATCAGAAATAGGAGTTTTTAAAGGAACTGGGAGTGGATTTGAACTTGATCGAGAACCTACAAGATTAGAAGGTTTAATCATGCTTGTAAGACTTCTTGGAAAGGAGACTGAAGCAAATCAACTCAGCAAACAACCTTGTGTCTTCAGTGATGTGCCAGACTGGGGACGCGGTTATGTAAATTATGCTTATAAAAACGGTTTAACCAAAGGTGTTAGCAGCAATAAGTTTGGAACACTGGATAAAATGAATGGAAAATCATATATGACATTTTTACTTAGGTCTTTAGGCTATGATGACAGTGTAAATGTAAAAGATTTTACATGGGCAAACTCTGTTGAATATGCAAAGTCAATTGGACTTCTAGAGAATGATTTATACTCTAAAATTATCAATAGCACATTTATAAGAGATTATATTGCAAAAAGCTCATACAATACTTTGAAACAACCCTTAAAAGGTAGTACAACTTCACTAATACAAAAGCTAGTAAGTAGTGGAGTAATGACTCAAACAAAAGCTGATAGCTTAAACTCTGTAAATAATTCTAATAGTACTATATTAAACAGCATTGAAATTGGCAAATTAGCAGATGCGGCAGTTCTTATAAGTGCGGTGGGCTATGATGGTAGTGAGTGGACAGGTAGTGGGTTTTATACTACTCAGGATGGTAATCTAGTTACAAATTATCATGTTGTAGACGGTGCAAAAACTCTTGAAATTACAGAAAATAATGGACAAGTTTATACGGGAGCTATTAAGGTAATCGGATATGATGCTGAAAAAGATATTGCTGTACTAGATATAGACAAAACTGTTAAGCTTTACTTGAGGACAGGAAATTCGGATAACGTTGTTTTAGGTGAAGAGATATATACTATAGGCAGTCCTTATGGACTAAAAAATACAATTTCAAATGGTATAATAAGTTCCTTAAGAGAAGACGATATTTTACAAATTTCTGCACCCATAAGCCATGGAAGCAGTGGCGGTGTTCTACTAAATAATAAAGGCTTAGCAATAGGTATTACATTTGCAATTGTTGAAGGAGGAGAAAATTTAGGTTTTGCAGTACCTATTAATCAATATATTAATATGCCTAAAAACTTAAATCTGGATCTTGCAGCCTTTTACAACCAGCCTACATCAGTACCAAAGCCAACTAATGTAAAGTTGAACCAAATAAAAAGTGACTCAATCACCATATATTGGGATAAGGTTAGTTCTGCTGAATATTATAGAGTTTATATTACTGACTCAGTAAATGGTACTTATTATACATTAGAAAATGAAAATGGATCAGATGAATGGCCTTGGGTGGAGGGCTATTGTTTAAGTACAAGCGAACTTGAAACTGGTTCAACATATTATATAAAGGTAACAGCAGTAATTGGTAATAAAGAATCGCGACCTTCAGATGTTAAAGCTATTACATTAGCAGAAAATTTATCATATGATGAATATGAAGCTTCCCTGCTTAATACTTATAAAAGCTTAAATTTAAATGGTTACCAAACATATTTTGATGAAATTAGTATCGACACGTCAGAGGATACTGTGGCAGCTTTTTTCTACCTAGATAATTCTTATTTAAATTCTTTTATAGATATGATGAAGTATGATAAGAGCAGCATTGAATCAAAAGTGGCGGAGATAGCATCTGAAATTTCAGTGTATTTTAATAATGATGTTACTATATCGATAGTCTATTTTGATACTTTTAATTCTTGTCCTACTGGTTTTGAAGATAATAAGCTTTATTCAAAACCTGTTAGTTATGATAATGAAGTAAACAAATGGTATGTGTATTATCCATATCTTAATGTAGATTTATATAATTCAGACAACACTTATTATGCTGAATGGGCTTATTAATAGCCGAAAAATAAATACAATATTAAATATCAAAGTCTGTGATTGTAAACAATCACAGGCTTTTGTTTCTGCTAAAGTTGAAAAACTATATAAAAAAGAAATAGCAATAAGATTACTATTTCTTGAAAATACTTTTTGGTGACCCATAGGGGGTTCGAACCCCTGTACCCGCCGTGAGAGGGCGATGTCTTAACCACTTGACCAATGAGCCATAATGAACATACTTACATATCTATTATATATGAATTTTATTAAATGTAAAATAGAAAATATCAATACACTACTGTCATGCTATAAAGTAAGTAAATACAAAAATCAAACACATAAAAAAGCTTAGGCGACAAGTAATGTTACCTAAGCTTTTTAAAGTTAGAGGAGATATGCTTTAATCTATTATCTTACTCATATCTTCAGCTATGTTTCTTAGACTTTCAGCACTGCTTGCCAGCTCTTCGCTCATGGCGAGATTTTCATTGATCGCCTCAAACACAATGTTAAAATTATTAATAGTATTGCGTGTTAATTCGGAGATGCTTGTATTAAATTCTACTACACTCTGAGTTTCAGAAAGCATTATATGAGTAAGGCTGCTTATTTCATTTATATTTCTGCCAGATTCCTTCAGATCACCTATCATGTCTTTTACATTATGTACTACTTCATTTAATATGATATCACCATTGCTTGCCATTTCTGTATTATCAGTCATCAGACCTTCTACTTGGCTAACTCTTTCTTTAAACTCCTGTGTTATAGAAGACACTTCATTAAGTGATTTATCGGTGCTTGTAGCAAGCTTCCTAATTTCATCTGCAACGACGGAGAAGCCTTTGCCAAGTTCTCCAGCTCTTGCAGCTTCAATTGATGCATTTAACGCAAGTAAGTTTGTTTGATCAGAAATCTGTCGTATGATGAGTAGTACCTCATCTATTTGTTTTGATTTCTTTTCTAATATATGAGTGGCATCAAGGGTGTTGCTTATGCTCTCTTTAATCCCCCTAATAATTGTTAATGCCTCATTTAGTTCAGCTTCATTTTCATTTGATAAGTTTATTAGCTTGGTGGACTCAGCCTCAGTTTTCTTAGCTCTTACTGTTATAGATTCGTTTGTGTTCAAAAGCTCACTGAGGATTTTGTTGTTTTCTTCAACATCCTTTAACATTATAGCTGCATCTTTTGAAACCTCTTGACTTGTAGTTGCAATCTCTTCGACTGTGCTACTTTCCTCTTCGGCAATTGCTGATAGATTTTGGCTTGATGAGACAAGATTCTGAGAATATGCTGTTAACTTACTGAATAAATTTACTACATGTTCATTGCTTCTTTTTAGTTCATCTTCATTACTTCCTACAGTTCTTAATAAACTTGATGCAAAGTAGGCAAAGATGTATATTCCAAAGGAAATTAAGCATATAACTACAACTCTTAAGAACATTTCTCTTATAAAGAATTCTTCTCCTGGCAAGGTAAGTGGACTAAATACAAACAGTACAATTTGAGAGGCTATTCCAAGCAATATTGAAGCTATATCCATTTTGTTATCTAGGAATAGAGTACCAAGTATTATAAAGTAAAATACACTTGCCCAAAGCTCTTTTGAAGGCATGTTAAAACATAGTAAAAGGTAATTAGTATAGGAAAATATCAAAATGATGATTTTTAGTGCAACAAAAGCTTTTTTGTTCAGTTCCCCATCTTTAGTTGTAGTATTGTACATCAATTTAAAGGTAATTAGTTCCACAGCTACTACTACTGATAGTATCGCAATTGTTACCCAACTTATTTCTTCATAGAATTTTATTAGCTTCATCAAAGTAAATAAGGGTGGTGCGATTAAAGCACTTATTGAATATATAATAAGAACAAATTTTAGCGTTTTTAGCTGATATTGAGTTATGGTACCACCATGTTTTTCCATTTTATTTTACACTCCTTATAATTTATTACCACTTATATAATAATGCTGTCATCGAATATCCTGATGCAACAGAGCAAAATATTATTATTTCGTCTTCGTTGAATTTCTCCATTTTAAGTTTGTCATCAAATGCCATGATAGGGCTTGTACACCCTGTGTAGCCATATTTATTTCCTACATAAATGGAATCTTTCATATCGGTTCCAAGGCTTGTCATTGTAAGCTCAACATCTGCCTTTGAGAACTGTGACATAAAATAATGAGATACATTTTCGGATTTATAACCATAGTCTGATAATAGATTTGTTATAAGTTCTGTCCACTTAGCTGACAAAAAGCTAAAATCAAAAGGCTTCCACAGCATCTTTCTATCCTCGATGCTAACGCCTTCATCTGAGATTTTTGACATTCCACAAGCAGGCATAGTAACAGTCTCATAGTATGTATCATCGGTAAACATCCTAGAGCCAATCAGACCTCTTTCCTCAGTATCTTCCTTTTTTTCAAGAATAATTGCAGCAGCACCATCTCCCGTACAGCCATAGGCTATCATATCATCCATTCTTGCATGAGGGCTTATTAATAGTGAACCTACAACAAGAATTCTTTTGTACTTCTCATCGGTTTTAAGATATCTTGAAGCAGTATCCATAGCTGTTAGCATACCAACACAGTTAGAATTCATATCAAATATTCCATGTGCATTTTTTGCCTGGAGCTTATTTTTTATGATAAGTGCGCAGCATGGTAACAGATATTCAGGTGTATCTGTTACGGAGATTATCATATCAATATCTTCGACAGAAAGTCCTGAATTGTTTAAAGCTTCTTTGGCAGCTTCAACAGACATTGTTATACTGGTTTCTCCTTCTTTGGCAAAGGTTTCTGGTTTCTCTGCCTAGCTTCTTCATTATTGCTTTTGCATGGTCCTTCAAGCTGATAGCTTTTAAAGTGATTAATAAAAAATTGATTATCTACTTTTATTTTCGGGTGGTATGTTCCGACTCCAACTATTTGTACGTTTTTGAACATAATGCCTCCTTTTTCTCCCCCGAATAAGGACAAAAGGATAGATAGCACTAAGATATGCTATCTATCCTTAAAGCACAAACTTAGCAACCAGACAATCATGGGAGATACTCCTTTAGATTCATGGCTTTGCGTCCTTACCTTTCGATAAGTTTGCCTTTATATGTTAATATGTTCGTAAAATAGTAAGTAATTATGACTAAAATTAATTACAACTAAATTAAATTATAACATATATGTAATATTAATCAATATATATTTTAAAAAGATGTTATATACTCTCAAATGCTATACAATTTATTGAAGAAAGTGTAAGTTTGGATAAAGATGAAATCAAAAATTAAATAGAGATATAAAGGGTTTGTCGAAAGTAATACAAAAAAAGCGGCTAGATTATAATTACCCAGGAAATATAAGAGAACTTGTAAATATATTTGAATACACATGCTGGAAACACTTCGATAATTAGTCAGATTTTGTACAGGCATTTGTATAAAGCTTCTTATATTTATTGCCATTTTAAATTAACTAGGGCTTGTTGGATAAATAATATTGGGAGTATGCAATTATATATTGACAAGTATAAATATACATTATATATTATAAATATGCATTAATGAAGATTTAGGAGGAAAATGGACTTTGAGATTGCTTTAAGCTTTATTGTCTGTTTTATAATATTATACAAAGCTTCTAAATTAGGGTATTACATCAATTGTACTTTAAAAGGAGGTAGGAAAACATAGGACATGTATGTATATACTTGGGTAAAACATGATTAATTTCATGAAAAAGATTATTTTAAAAAAGTATATATATGCAATGATGAGTATAAAATTCAACGGTCAAATATTACAAGTTAAAAATTATAAAAAAGTATCTATTATTAAGGGGGAAATTTATATGAAGAAAAACTTTTCAAAAAATATAGTATCAGTTATTCTTATGTTTTCACTAATATTTACAATAAGCGCATGCAGTGCAAAGACAGACAATGCAGGCACAACAGGAGATAAGCAAGAATCATTATCAAAGCTTGAAAAGATAAAAGCTAAAGGTAAGATTGTTCTAGGTACATCTGCTGATTATCCACCTTATGAGTTTCACAAAGAAGTATCAGGCAAAGATCAAATTGTAGGCTTTGACATTGATATAGCAAAAGCAATTGCAAATGACTTAGGTGTTGAGCTGGAGATAAAAGACATGAAGTTTGAAGGCTTGTTGGCTGCATTGGTAGTTGATGATATTGATTTTGTTGTTGCAGGTATGGTTCCAAAAGAAGAAAGAAAGCAAAGCGTTGATTTTTCCACTCAGTATTATCAAGCAGAGCAATGCGTACTAATTAGAGCGGAGGATGCTAATAAAATTAAATCCATTGCTGATTTAAAGGGATTGAAAATTGGTGTACAAAAATCAACTATTCAAGAGGATATTGCAAAAGAAAAGATAGAAGCAGCAGAAATAAAGTCATTAAGCAAAATTACAGATTTAGTGCTTGAGCTGAAAAACAGTAAGATTGATGCTGTTATACTGGTAGCTCCAGTGGCAAATGCCTATACAAACAAAAACAAGGATCTTGTTGTTCCAAAAATTTCTTTAGGTATAGAAGATGGAGTAGCCATTGCTATAAATAAAGGGAATAGCGAACTTTTAGATGCTATAAACAAATCCCTAGACAAAATGATAAAAGCAGGCACTATTGATAAGTTTATTGAGGATGCAACATTATTATCTGAGTAAGCCTAATTGATTAATAAAACATATAATATCCATGAATAGGAGGTCTAAGAGGTGAATTTTTCATTTTTACGCGAATATTATGGCTTCTTTATAGATGGAGCCTCTATAACCTTATTCTTATCTTTCTTTGGAGTAGCTCTTGGGATAATACTAGGAGTGCTACTGGCTCTTATGAAGCTATCAAAGAACTTACTGCTAAAGACCTTTTCTTCCTCCTACATTGAGCTGGTGAGAGGAACGCCGCTTCTGGTACAGCTATATATAATATATTACGGACTTCCAAGACTGTTAGGAGTGGATTTTGGTGATATTACCTTAGGTATTATAGCTATTTCATTAAACAGTGCGGCATATGTAGGTGAAATAATTCGAGCAGGGATTATGTCTATAGATAAAGGTCAGATGGAGGCAGCTCGTTCCTTGGGAATGTCTCATAAAATGGCAATGATTTATATAATCATACCTCAAGCATTTAAGAATATACTTCCTGCTCTGGGAAACGAGGTTATTGTACTTATTAAAGAATCATCTATTGTATCCGTAGTAGGCATACATGATTTGATGTATAATGCGGATACAATAAGGGGTAATACTTATCTGCCCTTTGAGCCTTTGATTATTGCAGCAGCTATATATTTTACTATAACCTTTATACTTTCAAAGTTGTTAGGTTTATTGGAAAGGAGGATGAGGGCTGGTGATTCAAGTATCTAATCTTCAAAAGAAGTTTAAAGATTTGCATGTATTAAAGGGTATTGATTTAAAGATAGAGCAGGGTGAGGTAGTGGTTGTGATTGGACCTAGTGGCTCTGGCAAAAGCACTTTTTTAAGATGTCTTAACCTTCTTGAAACACCTACAGCTGGGGAAGTTATCTTTGAGGGAGTCTCTATTACAGATAAACATAATGATATCAACAAGCTTCGTGAAAAGATGGGTATGGTTTTCCAGCAGTTTAATTTATTTCCTCACATGACGATTTTACAAAACATTACCTTAGCACCTATCAAGGTCAAAAAGCTGACAAAGGAAAAGGCTGAGGAGATTGCCTTTGGACTTCTAAAACGAGTAGGCTTGGAGGATAAAGCTTCAGCTTATCCAAAGCAGCTATCAGGAGGTCAAAAGCAAAGAGTGGCAATAGCAAGATCGCTTGCTATGTCTCCTGATGTAATGCTTTTTGATGAACCTACATCTGCTCTTGATCCAGAGATGGTAGGTGAGGTATTGGATGTTATGAAAAAATTAGCTTCAGAGGGAATGACTATGGTAGTAGTAACCCACGAAATGGGCTTTGCAAAGGAAGTTAGCAACAGGGCGTTGTTTATGGATGAGGGCATAATCGTTGAAGAAGGATGTCCAAAAGAGCTTTTCAACAACCCTAAGCATCCAAGAACAAAAGATTTCTTAAGTAAGATATTGAAGAATTGAATGCATGCAAAATTTTTCATAAAAAAGAAGCTTGAATCATTGAGATTCAAGCTTCTATATATGTACTAACCATGTTGGCATATTTGGCGGGGGTATGTGGGAATCGAACCCACCCGCGAGGCTACCAACCCCGTATACAGGTTTTGAAGACCAGAGGACACACCAGCACCCATCTACCCCCATGTGTTTTAATTATTGACACTTAATAAGTATAACATACAAGTTATTTGCTTTCAATTTTAATTTACATAATAAAAACCGAAAATCAACTTAGTAAAAGTTGTTTCGGTTAATAAAGCATTTTATATAACACTTCTTTACTTATTGATACTTATTGATTTGCATATTGTTTACCATTTCCTGCTTCATTTGATTTATTATTCTTCTAACCATTTCTCCTCCAACTTTGCCACAGTCCTTGGAAGTGAAATTGCCTTTATCTTCAATAGAAAAGTTAATTCCTAGATCTGATGCCACTTGTGTTTTGAAACTATCTAAGGCATTTTTTGCTTCAGGAACAAGTATATTTGTTCTTGATTTGCTTTTGCGTACACCTTTTATTGTTTTAAATGTTATATCTGTGTTTCTATCCACATAAAACACCACCTTTCAATATTAGTATTCTATGGAACGAGAAAATAATAAGTTGTAAATATAGTAGAAAAAAATATTAAGTTACAAAATAGCTTTTTTAAACTAATATAGTTAAAATATATAAAATTAAAGGCAAAGTGACAATAGAAAGTGATGTTGTGATAAATACACCTACAGATGCAAAGGTAGGATTTACGTCAAATTCCTTTGCGAAAATTGAGTTTGTCGCTGCGACAGGCATTGCAGCCATTAAGGTACAGATAGCAATAACGGTATCATTAAATCCTATTGCTTTTAATATCAAAGCTGTACCAATAGGTATCACTAGAAGCTTCATAAGCGATACCCAATAAACCTTCCAATCTCCAAAAAGCTCTTTTATATTAATGTCTGCGATAAGAGAGCCTATCATAAGCATGGATAATGGAGTAGTCATTTTACCTGTTAAGTCCAGTGCTGTAAATATAGGTGCTGGTATGCGAATTTGCATTATAAAAATCAGTACTGCAAACAAAGATGAAATTGTTCCAATATTGATTAGATTTTTAAAATTAATTTTACTTTTGCTGTTATAAAGCATAATCCCATAAGTCCATAGGAAAACCGTAAAAACAAGATTCACTATAGAGGTATAAAATACTCCGATATCTCCATATAATGCCTTTGCTAAGGGATAGCCCATAAAGCCTACGTTTGCAAAGACTAATAATGAAATATATACATGGGATGTAGCTCTATCAAATTTAAATATAGTTGAAGTAAGCATACTTATTGCTATAATAACTCCATAAGATGCCAAGGTTATTATAAATATATTAATTATATTTGGCATAATGTCGCTGCTGTACTGTATTGAAGATGATGCAAGAACAAGAGCAGGTAGTGCAATTTTTATTAGTAATGTAGAAATTGACTTTTCTACGGTCTCTGTAATAACATGTTTCTTTTTGGCGATTATTCCTAAAAACATTATTATTAACAAAATTAGTATCTGATTTGCTGCTGAAACAAAATCCATTTTTCCACCTCTAATTCATGAAATAAATATTCTGTACTAATCCTTTTATATGGTATATATATATCACACTAAACAATTTTCATTTATATAATGTGAATTATCATAATATATATTTCATATATATTATGTATACAAATTAGTACATTATTTAGTATACCATATTCGTCAAAGAAGGTGATATTATGAACGATAAATTTCATGAAACTTTTTATGATGAAATATTTTGTAAGGATATAAGGGTAATGATTGAGATGATTTCTTCTTTGAGCAACTCTTATAGATTACTTGTGGGAGGAGCAGAGGAGTTTAATCATATAGCTTTAGTAAGTAAGCATGATGCTAAAGAAGCTATAGATAGAGCTGATGAATTAGGGGATGTAATAGATGATATAGAGCATGAACTGAAGAAATTAGTTCAATTGTATCTTAGAGAGCTATCATGTAAGACAGAAGTACAGCAGATATACAGAAGTAAGCAATCTGAAGCTGATTTGGATAACAAATAAGATGCAGAATATTCTGCATCCTATTTGTTACAATATTTTCAAGTTTTCAATAGCAAAATCCAAAGCAGCTTGTATATCACCTTTGCCACCGTCTTGTGTAGCTTCGTTGCTTGTAGCTAAAAGAGCAATGTGTGAAGCATCAGATACAATTATCTGTGCAATTAGCTTTATTTCAATTGTCTATAGCAAAACAACATAAAAATAATAAGTACAAGGTTTTACTTATATACATATTATATATTGCAGAATAGGATTTTCTATTATAATTCTTGCAAGGAGGGGTGAACATGCAGATTAATGAATCAATTATAATACCTATAATTATTGCGATTGTAGAACTTGCCAAAGGCTTAGGCTTGCCTCAAAAATTTTCTGCATTAGTATCTGTATTTATTGGCATAGTAATAGGAGCGATATACTTTTATCCTATTGACATTAAGTATGGAATATTTCAAGGTGTGGTTTTTGGTTTGACAGCTTCTGGTTTATATTCAGGTACTAAAAATACCATTCAGCAAATGAAAAATGGCAATAAATGAAATTATACTGATATAAAAAAAGAAGTCTCATACTTTTATTGGTAAAGAGATTTTCTAAATAATACAAATTTTAATAATGACTTTAGTAACTGTACTCTAATAATTAGAAAATAATGGCAATATTGTAACAAATGTGATATGGGTTGTAAAACATATATATAAACAGTTCTCATTAATTTTAGAGTATACAATGTTTAGCGAGAAACGTATAACAAAGCTAGAAAAACAACAATTTAATTCCAGTATACAAATATCCTTCTAGGAGCAAATTAAACTTAGGAGGTGTATAAATATGAGTCATGCAATAAGACATGAAAATGAAACTCAAAGAAGACAAACAGGTACAGGATTTATAGGATTTGCAGTCAGATTTGTAGTAGCTGCTCTTGTTTTATGGGTAACTTCATATTTGATAAATGGCTTTGATATAAGAGGTGGCGTTGTTCCTATATTGGTTGCTGCTTTAGTTATATCAGCTGCTGACTATCTTGTCGAAAAGCTCTTTAAAATAGACGCCTCTCCATTTGGAAATGGGATAAAAGGTTTTTTAATAGCAGTAGTAATATTATATTTTGCTCAATATTTTGTGCAAGGAATGTCTGTAACATTATGGGGAGCAATCATCGGTGCATTAGTAATAGGCTTAATTGATGCTATTTTGCCAACCAGAGTAATGTAATGTAAAAGACAGCTGCTTAGGTAGCTGTTTTTTATTAAGGGATGATAAATACGTTATCCCTTAATATATATAACCTATTTAAGTATGCATATATTGACAAATTCATAATATTAATTAATAATTGAATTTATACCTAATCAATTATTAACTTGTGTTTAATGTAAATCAATGAAATTTGTGCGTTCTATAAGAAGTGGAATATATATCGCACTATTTTATAAATTTTAATTGTTTAGTGCAATATATATACTTTGGAGGGATACTTTTGAAACTAATAGTGCTAGGAAATTATGGACCTTATCCGAAGGCTGGAGGGGCTTGCTCAGGCTTTTTACTAGAATCGGGAAGTCACAAGATTCTCATTGACTGTGGTAGTGGAGTTATTAGCAGATTACAACATTACATTGATATAGAGGAGTTATCTGTAGTTTTTCTATCTCATCTGCACAGTGATCATATAAGTGATATACAAATTTTGGGATATGCGACAGATATAAAGCTCAAGAAGGGAGATTTAGATAAACCTATAAAGGTTTACGCTCCTGGAGAGCCAATTGAAGAGTATATGAGAATAGCTGAAAGAACAGCTTTTGAAGTGAATAAAATTAACGAAAATCTTGTGGTAAGAATAGAAGATATAAAAATTACCTTTAAGCAAATGATGCATAGCTATGAGAATTACGCAATTTGTATAGAAAAAGATAATAAGAAATTTGTTTATTCCGGAGATACAATGCCAAATAATGAGCTTATAGAATTTGCAAAGAATGCAGATTTGTTTTTGTGCGAGGCAGGTTTATTGGAAAGAGATGAAAAGAGTATAAGGGCAATGCATTTAACTGCGAAGGAAGCGGGCGAAATATCAGAAAAGGCAAAGGTAAAAAGATTATTACTTACTCATTTTCTACCATATATCAAAATGGAGCAATATATAAATGAAGCTTCTACTGTTTACAATGGAATGATGGAAATAGCAGGTGAAAACAAATCATATTTTATATAAAATATTTTGGGAAGGAATTAACATTTATTTATAGAATTAAGTCTGGATTAGTCCAGACTTTTTTATATTTTGGGGAGTGATACTTTGAATACTCTAATTCCTAAAAAGTATATACTTTTTGCCATAGCATGTGCACTTTATATAGGCTGTATAGTAGGAAGCAGCAAGCTTTACAATGTGTATACCTTTATACCTGCTGTAGTATTTGTATTGCTGCTGGCTTTTATAAATAGGAGAAACAAGAGAAATTTGATAATACCTGTTTTATTGCTTGTGTTGCTTTGGGGTTCTTTCGAATATGGTTTTACTGCATCTACACAAGGTAGTCTAGAACCCTTCACAGGAAGCTCTTTAACTATTTACGGTGTAGTATCTGATGAGCCTGTTAAAACTGAGTATGGTCAAAGGTATACATTAAAAAGTGTGCATTTTGTGGATAACAAAAAGCTTTATAAAAGCAATGAGAAGCTTTTGGTTTATGGCAAGGAAAACATGAACGTTGAGTTTGGTGAAAAAATTAAAATGGAAGCTGAGCTTGACAAGGCAGCAAAAGCAAGGAATTTCGGAGATTTTGATTTTGCCAAGTATTATCAAAGCAAAAATATATTTATGAAAGCTTATCCACAGCAGTTGACTAGATTAGACACTGATAGCGCAGGTATTTTTGGACAGCTGTTTTACAATTGCAGACAAAGGGTAAAGCAAGCAATATATAAAGCAATGCCTGAACGTGAAGCGGCTATACTTTATGGAATATTGACAGGTAGTAAAAGTGAAATAGATGAAGATGTGATGCAGGTATTTTCTATGACTGGACTTGCACATATTTTGTCAGTGTCGGGACTACATATAGGCTTTCTGGTATTAATTATGGGATATTTACTGCAACCACTAAAGTTAAAGGATAAAACAAATAGTATAATTACTTTTTTGGTAGTATTTTTTTATATTTTGATTATAGGGGCTCCAGTGCCTGCTTTGAGAGCTCTATTTATGTTTGCTGTTATGTTGGGAGGAAAGATATGGGGGAAAAAGTATGATTTAAATTCATCGGCATCATTTTCTGCAATACTTTTTCTGTTATATAATCCGTTGCTGATACATGACCCCAGCTTCATCATATCCTTTGCATGTATATATGCTATAGCTTTTTGCATAAACCAATAAACAGCAGACTATGCTTTTTGCCTTCGTGGTTAAGAAGCAGTCTTTCATTGTCTTTAGCAGTCTGGATAGGTATTACGCCTGTACTTATTCATTATTTTAATTATGTATCATTTATTAATATATTATTAAATGTGGCTGCGGTTCCACTTACTTTTCTAATAACCCTGGCAGGCTTTGCAGGCGTGGCTGTAGGTCTAGTTTTTCCATCTCTTTCGGTGTTTATATTTTCTGTTTCGTATTATCTAATAGCTTTGTTGTATTTTATCAGTGAAAAGGCTCTGTTGCTACCATGGACAGGACTCAATGTTCCTTATTTAGGCTGGCACATTTATGTGCTATACTATGTTGCAGTACTGATGATGATTGAGGATTTTTGGAAGCATAAGCTGCTATCCTTTAAAAGACGATATTGTGCAGCTTTGGTAGTAGGTATTGCTATTACATTGGTTATATATGTGCTACCGGGAAAAGCCATAAGGATAAATTATCTAGATGTTGGACAAGGTGATTGCAATGTAATTAGAACTCCCTACCACAAGACAATAATTATAGATGGTGGTGGAAATGCAGCTTGGCAAAGCGGCAGCTATGATATAGGTAAAAAAGTTACAGTGCCAGCTCTTTTGCATCTTGGAGTATGGAGCATTGATACTGTTATAGTCTCTCATATGCATGATGATCATATAGGTGGAGTATTGTCGATTATAGATAGCTTTAAGGTGGGCAGGATGATACTTCCAGAAGTTGAGCAATATGGTGTAGGCGAGTACGCTTCAGAAAACTACAGCAAGCTAATTGAGAAATGTAAGATAAAGAAAATACCTATAAGCTATTTAAAAAAGGGAGATAAAATAGTAGTGGCTAAGGATCTGACATTAAAAATATTAGCACCGAAAAAGCCATATATTAGCAATACAGATTCTAATGTAAACAATAACTCTTTGGTTATAAAGCTTGACTATAAAAACTTTGATGCATTATTTACAGGCGATATTCAGCAGGAGGCTGAACAGAGAATTTTAGAAGAGGATATAAATGCTGATGTTCTAAAGGTAGCACATCATGGCAGTGCTTATTCCACTACAAAGGAGTTTCTAGATATAGTTAAGCCTGAGTTTAGCATCATATCAGTAGGAAAAAATAACTATGGACATCCATCTGATGAAGTGATTGAGCGACTTATGCAAGAAGATAGCACTGTATATAGAACAGATAGCTGTGGAGGGGTAATGTTAAAAACTAATGGACAGAGCTTGAAAATTATCACAGTAAGATAAAATATAAAATTTAATGTGAGATCAGTGTTATTTATAATATAATTATATATGTAATAGTTAATTTGAAATTCATCTCATACCTTGTTACTATGCTTGCAACCTCTTTGCTGCATCTTTAGACGTGGTAAGTGGAAGAACAAAGTAGTATAACTAATAAATAATTTTAGTTCTGCAATTTTAAAAGAAATTGGAATAATTGGTTATCCAGTGATACTATGCTTTATTTATCCAATTAAAATGGTTGTAAGTACCGAATTTCAAAATATTTCTTTAAATAAGATTAAACAGCAATTTTCAAAGTTTCTAATACAATTTCTATTGGTACTTTTGCTGATGAACTCTCATAGATAAACAAGACAATAGACTTTGCAGATAAATTATTAATTTGCCGTATAGCATCTCCAATAGTCTGTATCTTTAGTTTTTCCTCACTAATTCTATATAGCTCAATAAAGCTTATAGTTACGTAACTTTCGTACAAATATAAATCATGTAAATACCAATAAATTGGAATCCATAATATAACAAGAGGTGAAAGCCTCTCCCTTGCGAATTTGTTAATTGTGCAAAAAAAACAATAACGAAGGGGGTTTTCACCTATGAAAAGTATAACATTTATTACAGGTGAATTTAAACAGGAAAAAACTAGTGCTTGGTTGGTTACGTTTGTAAAATATGTTCAAAAGCTTGATTTTGTAAGTCTACTGGAGAAAGTCAAAGTTAAGATGAAAAAAGTAGATTATTCTGTTCAAGATAAGCTATTAACCATTGCAATATCTATAGCCGCTGGATGTAAATATACCTCAGACATCAATGAAAAGCTCGTTCCTGACACTGTCATTGCAGAGTTGATTGATATACCAAGGTTTCCTGATCAGTCTCAAATTAATGAACTTCTACGAAGGATGACAAAAGAAAACGTTGAGCAGCTTAAAAATGTCCATCATCAGCTGTTCATGCAGAATACTACATGCTTATCTACTACAGAAAAGATTGTTGTTGATATTGATCAATCAGGTCTTATTGCTAATGGTAAGACGTATGAAGTAGCACAAAGAGGTTATTTCTGTAAGAATAAAAACCAGAAAGGATATCAATTGTCTGCTGCATTTTGTGGCGATGATAATAGAGAAACTATTTCACTTTATCTTGATGCTGGAAATACCCATTGTAGTAATCGGTTTGACGATCTGCTTAACGATACATTATCAAAACTCAAGGATGTGGCAAAGGAAAATAGGCTTATTCTGCGGCTTGACAGTGGCTATGGCTCTAATGAAAACATAGAAAAACTCAAGGACAGAGTAAAGTTTGTAGTAAAAGGTTATTCCACTACAAGAGCATCTAATATAGCAAAAACCATTGCTAAAGAAGAGTATGAAGAAATTGACCGTTTTGTAGATACCTACGAACTTCCGAGTGAAGGCGACTTACGATTTATTATAGTGAGAACCTTAACACGTAAAGGTGATTTCATATATACTATGCTGATTTCAAACATTAACAAAGCTGAGATGTCAGCCCATGAGCTATTTCACTTTTATAACCAGAGACAAACCATTGAAGCTTTCTTTAAAACCTGCAAGAATGTATATCATATGAAAAACCTTCGTACTAGGAAGTTTGACGGCATCTATGCATTCTTGTGGATTGTTTTTATTACACACAATATTATTTCATGGATGAAGAGAACGATTTTTCATGAAACGAAGATGGAGAATGTAGGCATAGGAATACTGATAAACAAATTGGGAATGCTTGTAGCTGAAGTACGAAGAACAGCAGAAACCATGGAAATAGTCTTGCCTGAGATCAGTGCTCTTGGCAGAAGGTTTGTAGAATGCATACAGCAGAAGTCTAAATCGGTATGGCAGACTTAAACATTATTCTGGAATAAATTAACATATTATCAAGTTTCCAAGATTCAGTATGGCTATCAATTGGTATATTTTAACTACATAAGATAATTATTGAATTTAGTTATTATTTTGGGTTATACATATCTCATTAAATTGGTATCATAGCCAATGTATGGATGGCAACAAATTTACAAATCGTGTTTTTCTGTTTGTACGAAAGTTACGTAGTTAAGAATACAAGTGCAAAGTATCGTTCAATAGAAATAATGCTTCTAACACGGTATTGGTCAAAACTCAAGTTGCTTTTTAAATATTTGTAGTTGGTTTCAATACGCCATCTAATCAAATAGTTTTCGATTATTCCTTTTGCATCAAGTTCTATATCGGTAGATAAAAGATATACAGGAGCTTTTAGTTTATCTCCATCTACTTCATAGCTGATTGCAATTGCTGCATTTGAAAAAGTACCTACAGAACCTTCATACATATAAACTCTGTAATTTTTGCCTTTGACGGTAACGACATCTAAGGCAGCTGGATCAATGTGCTTTTCAAACTCCTTTAGTTGTAAAGTAATGCCTTTTGGAGATATTTTTCTATTGGATTTTATTGCTCCTATTACATGATAACCACTTTTTAAAGCACTTTCGATTAATGGAGTACTTGTATACCAACTATATAGAAATCAATAAATAAATTACAGTCCAGGTATTACCACTAAAAAATGAGTGCACTACATGGTATTATGTTAACTAAGAAACTCATTAGAAGGTGGTATTTACAATGAACAATCTAGCGCAGTTTTTAGATAAATATAATCAAGATACTCAAATACAGACAGTAAAGGCAGCAATAAAACAAAACAAGAATAAGCGTATGCATATAAGATATCTTGTTATCATAAATCACCTATATGGACTCCAAAATGTAGAGATAGCCATGAATTTGGGACTATGTACTCACACAGTAGGTACTTACATTCGGAAGTATAAAGAGGGTGGTCTTGAAAATTTAGTTCCAACTCCAAACCCAGGAGCTCCACGCATGCTTACCAAAGAACAGGAACAGCTGCTTGTTGAAGTTGTTACAACCAAAACTCCTGATGAAGTCGGTTTCCCATTCAGAAAGAATTGGAACTCCATACTTATAAAGGAATGGGTTAAGAACAACTTTAGAGTGGAATATAGCCACAGTGGAATGTTGTATGTTTTGTATAGACTGAATTTGAGCTTTACAAGACCGACATATACTCTAGCAAAAGCCGATCCCAAGAAGCAAGAAGAGTTTAAGCAAAAGTTTGAGCTTTTAAAAAAACCTTCTTGACGGAAAAATTGACCATATTCTCTACGAAGATGAATCCATGATTAGGGACTATCAAGCCATTGAAAAAACGTGGTTTCTTAAAGGTCAGCAGCGAATTATATCCACATATGGTAAGCATGAAGGCGTTAAGCTTGTTGGTGTATTAAACTATGAAACAGGACATGTTTACTGTGTAGAAGAGAAGAAGTATGATGCAGAGGTATTCTTAAAATTCCTCCAAAATGTACTAGCCTTTTATTCTACTGGTAAAATTGTCATGGTATTAGATAATGCTCGAATTCATCATGCGAAACTGCTTCAACCATTTTTACTGGAGAATAAAGACAGACTGCAACTGGAATTCCTCCCTCCTTACAGTCCCAAACTGAATCTAATCGAGGGGTTGTGGAAGTGGTTGAAAACAGATGTTATAAATAATGTCTTTTTCCCATGTGTAAATAAAATACGTAAAGCTGTTCGCGGATTTATTGATTCAATTAACAAGGTTCAAGGTATTACCATAAATAGACTATGCCTACGTATGTAAAATATTTATTGGGTTATATATATCAACGAGACAATATATTTTTTTACAATTTCTTGGTGCTTTGAAATTTTCAATAAAGTTTTTTGCAATATCTACTTTGCTCTTGAATGGTTTATTAAACTTCAAGCAGTTTTCCTCATTAAAATAAGGTTGATACTGTAGAGGCATAGATAAATTGCCTGCAACAAAATTAGAAGTTACAACACAGTGAGACCATACACTTTTACTTTCTGAATGTGAGTAATTATATGATAAACCTTGTATTTTTTTAGTAGATTCTTTTATGTTTACAGTATCATCAATTATTAGAAAGCCAGTTGTATTAGGTTTTATGAGACTAGCAAAGCGAAGAATAAGATAATTAAGTCTGTTTCTATCAATCAGCTTCTCATCCCATTTTGCTCGACTTAAAAACTTGTAAATACAGCTTTTGTCTTTAGCATCTGCAATAGTTTGAGCTATTCTAGATATTGTTTTATCGCCAGATACATTTACTAATACAGCTATAATGCTGGAACTGAGGCTTTGACATTCCATAATTTACATCATTTAAAAAGTTGTAAATTTCATCATTTGTGTTTAAAATATAGTTAGTAAATGTATTTGGCATAGTCCTTACCCCTGTTAATTTTTGTGTGGTAACTCTAATTGTACACAGGGTAAAGATTTATGCCATATTTATTTTTTGGTAGTGTTACCAATTCTACTTTTTATTTTGCAGAACTAAAGTTAATAATCTAAATATTAATCAAGGCTCGAATCTGGGAATAGCACCGTATTTACCTTCAAAATAAGCCTTACATACTTTTTTATCAAAACGTTCACTGAAGGTATCTAAAGAAAAAATAGTTGATCTTCCATTTTCATCTTTATCTATAAATCCTATTTCATCCTTGCGAAGCAGATTAAAATCCATCAATTTTGATTCATGTGTGGTCACAATTAACTGAATATTACGTGTAGATGCTAATTTCAGATATTCTTTAATAAACTTATATGTAAGTAGTGGATGAAAGCGTCTATTAATTTCGTCAATTATATAAACGCGTTCACTATCCTTACTAAGGAGTAACTCAATTAAATCTAACAAACGAATTGTACCATCTGATTCTTCTTCCAAAGAAAAAACTGCGTTAGTTCTTTCATGTTTAAATTCTAATGTTTTGCACTGTATGTTATTACCATCAAGCTCGATAATAAACATCGAATTATCTTCAGCTGAACGAAGCATAACTGCAGGAGCATTATTAATATTCTTTTCTTCATAAAGCTTTTTTTGCTCATTGAGATTATCAATAATATCTTGCATTATGTCTTTAGGGATATTGGCAGTTACTTTTTCTAATGCGACATCTGCGATTACAAATTCAGAAACACCTGTACCAAAAGAGGACAACAACTTACCAATCTGGTAAACACTCGCACTATCCATCAGATATGAATAATTAGTTATTGGTCTGTCAGGATAGTTTACACTTAATTTGTATTTAAACCAATTATATATGACTTTATATATATTTATGTCTGAGTCATTAGCGTACAATGAGTCTTTGTTTTGATTCATCAGTCGCAAGAAAAGAATAGAGGTGTCTTCTTTTATGTCCTCTGCATATATTTTCAGGCGCTCATTAATGGCAGAATCCTTGAAATAAGAATCTACTTCATATTTTCCTGTAGAAATATCTCTATAGAAAATTGTTTTATAAGTTGTGCCATATCGCAATTGCTTCAAATACTCTGTCACAAAACTAGCAGAACTTAATAATAGGTCAAAACCATATATATATTTATCGTTGCCTACTTTGATTGTAAATTCAAAATGGGAGAGTTTATTTTTATTGTCTTCTTTCAAACGACAATAGAAATTGTTGCAGCTTGTAGGGACTCCTCTTACAATAACGGTTTGAACAAAATCGAAAGCACTTACTAAATTTGATTTTCCAGATGCATTAGCCCCATAAATCGACATGAATTTAAGAAGCTTAAAATTACCTTCTAAATATACTCTTTCAATATTACTACGTACTTTTCCAGCTTCCATGGAAAAAGTTTGTTCTTCATCAAAAGAAAGAAAATTACTGACCTTGAATTCTGATAACAAAGTAACACCACCTTATTGACGATGTTAATAATATAAGCGATAATTTCACAAATGTCAACTAAAACAGTTGTTCTATTTACAAGCATTTGCATGTTTATGTGAAAAAATCACACAATCCACAAAAACAATCTTGACAGGAAATGTTTGGAATGATATAGTGATTATTGAGATTAGCACTCGTGGTCGAAGAGTGCTAATAAGTAGCACGGGGAGGATACCTCCTATCGTATAAAAAATAACTAATTACAAACATTGAGCAAGCCACCTCAATATGCTTGCAGGAAGGAATTAATTATGAAATTGAAGGCATTAAGTCATCATGACGGAGATATTAATACACGGTTTGGGGATTGTATACTAATTTACGATAGTGCATCCCTAGTTGTTTACGACTGTGGACACACTGAACATGCAGAAGTAGTTGAGGCGTTCTTGCAGACTAACCGCCTGATTACTCAGGTACATATCGTTGTGTCACACAATGATAGCGACCATACTAATGGGGTATGTTGTCTGCTTGATTGGTTACATGCACAGAATAAATACACAGTAAGTGTCTATACACACCATTATCTGAAGCATGTAGATACTATCCTTGCTAAAATTGCTGATAAACGAAGGAATCGTGACAGTTTAAAACAATCATTAATGGCAGAATTTGATAATATTAAAGAGATTATAGAAACAGCTCAAGCGTTCGATTTTCCCGCTATAGAAGCTTTAAAAGGAACAAGCCTAAGTAACTGTACAATTGTTGGACACCACAACAGATGAGTTTACTGATGTAGCAGCTAAGGCGGTAGATAGTAGAGTAGACAATAATATTGGTGAAGGACACGCTGAGGAAACAGTAATGAATGCGGCAAGTGTTCAATTGAAGTGTAAATTGGACAATGCAGAAACTATCCTACTGTGCGGTGATGCCTCTCCCACATATTTGCATAATCTTGATAGCTATGAAATCATTCAGTTGCCACATCACGGACAGCTAGATGATGCTAAGGCAGTATTTGAGAAACTGAGAGATCGGTATTCTAAGAAGTATTTCATCTCTGACAATACAGGATCAGGAACAACGAGTGGAGGTTCTGATAAGTTGGTGCAGTACATGAAAGACGAAAACTACGATCCTGCACTGAACACTAAAGATGGAGTAGTAGTTATCCCCAAAAGCGGTTTTGGTAGCATAACGGGCAGTAAGCCACAAGGAGTAAAACTCGGTGAGATGGATTATAAGTTATAGTAAGGATATAGCAGTTGACAGCAGTCAGGTGAAAGCTAGAAGAGACTATATACAATGTTTGACAGGTACTGAAGTGACGGACTGGAGCTCCATAAGAGTTAACGGACAGGTATGTAAAGAATATTTATACTGTTTGTCTAATGATGAGATAGATGGAACATTTATAACAGCACATATTGATGATGTTCACAAGCTTTGTTCCTTGAAAGAAATTTACAGCGGCAAGTTTGTTGTCGCAAATACCTGTATTTGGAAAAAATTTTCTGACAAAGAGCTATTGAACAATATGAGGAGAATTAACCGGGATATCGAACTTTGGTTTGCAAAACAAGAGTTGTCAGTAGATGGCAATAGAAACCTTCGGCAGACTACGACACTAAATAATTACGGTCGCTTTGGGTTCCAAACGTCATTATCGGAGCGTGAATTGTTCATGAATAGGGGTAAAGGTCTTATTAATGCAATACAGATATCTTTCGTTCGGGTATCACCTATCATACTATCAGAAGATTAAGGAGTGGCTTTATGAACGGTATTCTTAAAAAATTAGATTCATACCAAATACTGACCAATCTATTACCAGGGGCATTCTTCGGATTGACCCTTAAATTTTTCGTTGGACTGACTCCTCCAACCCAAAATATCGGTGAGGATATAGCAGTATATTATTTTATGGGACTTATTATTAATCGAGTTGGTTCTTTAGTGGTAGAACCAATTTTGAAAAAACTTCGTTTTATCAAATATGCTTCATACCCCGATTTTGCAAAAGCTACAAAAACTGATTCAAAAATTAATACCCTTTCAGAAATGAACAATTATACTCGTTCGCTTTTGGCTTGTATTTTGCTTCTTCCGATTATACAAATATTAAAAGAATGGGCTTTAAAATGTTCGTGGCTTACAATGAACTGGAAGTGGGTTGCTATTGTACTCCTTTTTTTACTGTTTCTATTTGCGTACAGAAAACAAACAGATTATGTTTGCAAACGTGTGGCGGCAGTGAACAGTCTTAAGGTGATGGAAAAGGAAGTTAAAGTAGAAGTATGAAAAAGCAATAACAGTGAGAAACAATGAGATGGTAGAATATATTTGAATTTTAGAAATCCAAATTGATGTAGAATGGGAGCACCAATTTGGATTTTTTTGTGTTCTAAAGGATTAAAGAAAGACAATACATACTTTAACAAATGGAAACAAATAAATTTCAATTTGTAAAGAAGTAATAAGTCGTTAAATAAATAAAAATTTTGTATAATTAATCTTTTAAATAACAAGCAAAGATGGGTTTATATTTTAAAAATCTAATTAAATTATGATATAAACAACTGTAGTTTAGCAAATTTTATATATTAACTTTCATTCAACAGTAGGAGGTTATCAATGGATAGTGATTCAAATAAAATAAAAGTATGGAACAGGATTGTTGAGATAGCTTTATATGGGGGATATATTTGTGATTCAACTTATTTGCATGGATATGTAAACTATGATACTAAACATCTTTCACGTATGTTAATAACGCACCTGGTTTGCAAAGCACTTAACATTCATAGATTTCCAGGATATGAAGAGACTTATGGTGATGATTTTATTTCTCTAAGTAGAAGGACATTTAGTAACTTAAAAAGTAAGGATTTTGATGATGCATATAATGAAGTATTGCGTATCTACCAATTTACTCAGGAATACTTAAGTAAGATTTATGATAGTGATAAAAAAGTTGTTTTATATAGAAACTTAAATCCTATAGAATGTTGTGAAGTTTATGAAAAATTGAAGAAAGGCTATAAGAATATTATGTTTAGAAGTAATATATTATGTTCTTATACGTCAGATGATAAAATATATAATCATAAACCAATTGTCGTTAAAAGATATGTTGATATAAAAGATATATTCATTCATTATAAATGTATTCAACATAATGAAGATCTACTATGCCCATTTGAGTGTGATGGCTTTGAAAATGAGAGTGAGGTACTTGTTATAAATAGCAATCCATTTGGGATTGTAGAATACCCTAGGGAATCTTTTGAAGTGAGAGAAGATGTATTGAATAACTCTGAAATTTACTTTGAATATGAAAGGGATTGCGATAACGGAGTTACGTACCCAGGATCATTACCTCCAGTAGCTAAAAACAAACCCTGTGATAATTGGCTTGTAAAAACGGCTATATTTATTTCAAGTATAAAGAAATTATGAGTAAAGAGATGTCATAATTAGTGGAAGAGTACAAGTATTACCCTAAACTAATGTAATGCAACAAACTTGATATGATGTAGTGTTTTATCACTAATATATTTTAATAGTTTTGGTATATCATTGATATGTTTGATGTCAAAACATGTTTATAATAGTATACAATTTTTTTATCAATATAAACCATGGCAGTGCTTATTCCACTACAAAGGAGTTTCTAGATTTAGTTAAGCCTGAGTTTAGCATTATATCAGTAGGAAAAAATAACTATGGACACCCATCTGATGAAGTGATTGAGCGACTTATGCAAGAAGATAGCACTGTATACAGAACAGATAGCTGTGGAGGGGTAATGTTAAAAACTAACGGACAGAGCTTGAAAATTATCACAGTAAGATAAAATATAAAATTTAATGTGAGATCAGTGTTATTTATAATATAATTATATATGTAATAGCAGTTAATTAATAAATAATTTTGTAAGGATGTTAAAATATGAGCTATAAAAATTTTTCCAAACAAATAAAAAGTGGAGATATCAAAAGTATATATTTGCTATATGGGCATGAAAGTTATCTTTTGGATAAAGCAAAGGAGCTTTTGCAGGAAAATGTAGTTACTGCTTTTCCAGAGTTGAACTATATTATTTTGGATGGAGATACCATAACAGTGGAACAGCTTCAGAATGCTTGCGAAACTTTTCCATTTGGCTGTGAGAAGAAGCTGGTTGTGGTTAAACACCCAGGGTTCTTGAAAAGAGCAAACAGCAAGAAGGGTGAAGAAGAAGATGAGGAGCAGTCGGAAGTAGAAAGGGAGCAAAGGCAGGAGGAAAGTCCAAAAAGGAAGTGGGAGAGCAGAAAAGGTATATGGAGTTATTTGGCGACCTTCCTGAGTCCTGTTGTCTGTTGCTTTTGTATTATGGAGAGCTAGGAAAATCAAAAAAGTTATTTGACAGTATAAATAAAAATGGAGAAGTACTTGAATTTACTAGAGTAGATAAGGATGATTTGACAAGGTGGATTAAGAACAATTTTGCAAAGTACAACATAAATATAGGCTTTAAAGAACTTGATTACTTTATTACTATGTCAGGCTATACTGATAAGAATTCTGACAAAAATTTATATAATCTGGAAAATGAGATAAACAAGATATCCGCTTTTGTAGGTAGCTCTAATATAGTTACTATAGAGCATATTGAGGCTGTTATGCCCAAAAACTTGGAAAATGATATATTTAAGCTTATAAATAGCTGTGCGGATAGGAAGGTAGCAGACAGCTTGAGTATTCTTAATGATTTGCTTATGCGAGGAGAAGAGATTTTTGCTGTGCTGGCGATGATTACAAAACAAATAAGGACTATGATAGCAGTTGTGGAGTCAAGTAAGAAGGGTATGGATGTCAGAACCGTAGCACTTAAGCTTAAGGTACATGAGTTTTATGCGAAGAACTGTCTTAATTATGGTAAAAAAATAGGCATGAAGGGCTTAGTAAATGCATTAAACAATAGTGTTGAAGTTGAGAACAGTGTGAAATCAGGCAAAATGGATAAAAGATTAGCTCTAGAAATGCTTATGATGAATATGTTTGAATAAAATGAAAAAATCCGGACTTAGGTCAGGATTTTTTAATGTAAGGTCGAAGCCTTAATAGTATTCAGCAAAAAATATAAAAGAATCTACCTTTTTAACGCCTTGAGTGAATGCTCAAGGCATTATAGTCAGTGATTCTTTTATATTTATATAGCTACGTTGAGCTTTTTGACAATCTTGATTTTTTTCTAGCTGCTGTATTCTTGTGAAGTGTTCCCTTTGAAACAGCCTTATCTATAAGAGAAACAACCTTTTGATAATTATCGTGTGCAATAGTCATATCTCCGGTCTTTATAGAATCCTCGTATTTTTTTATAGCTGTTCTTAATGAGGAAATTGCCATCTTATTTCTTCTAGTTTTTAATTTTGTAACCTTTATTCTTTTTAAAGCTGACTTAATATTTGCCAAACCGCTCACCTCCTTCGGTACACAATTGACAAAAGGTATTTTATCATATTGGTGATAAAATTGCAAGATAAATTACCATTTGAGTTCATTGGGATGGATATATTGAACATATTATGTATTAACTTTTTATATGTATATAGTTTAAAGACGGTGAATAAAAGCAAACAAAATTACAAAAACTTTATACAAAGAGTTAAATATAAATTCTACTTTTATTTATTAATTTACAGTCTATATTTATTATTGCAATAAAAGAGAAAATAATCAATATTTATTTTGATAAAAACAGTTTTAATGGAGGGAACATAGTGAGAAATGTAAGAACTGATTTAGCTATTGAAGCAAGAGAACTATATGGAAAAGGTGATAAAAGCGATATTCCTGGAGTTGTAGTTGATGTACAGAAGGATGAAGATATTATTATAACAAGGGTCAAGATTGAGGAAGAGGTTGGAGCTCGTATTATGGGCAAGGCAAAAGGTAATTACATAACCTTAGAAGTGCCACGGCTAAGAGAGAATGACAAAGACCTACAGGAGGATGTTACAAGAGCTCTGGCAAAAGAAATTGAGACTGTAATAAAAATAAATGACCGTTCTGTTATACTTGTTGTAGGCTTAGGAAATTGGGATATAACTCCTGACTCTTTGGGACCTAAGGTGGTTGATCATCTACTGGTAACAAGGCATATAAAAGAATATATACCAGATCAAATAGATGAAAGTGTAAGGTCAGTATGTGCAGTGGCACCTGGTGTGCTGGGAGTTACAGGTATAGAAACCGGGGAGATAATAAAGGGAATAGTAGACAGAGTAAAACCTGACTTGGTTATTGCAATCGATGCCTTAGCATCCAGAAAGCTGGAGAGAGTAAGCACAACCATACAGATTGCCGATACTGGAATCAATCCAGGCTCAGGGGTAGGCAACAACAGAAAGCAGCTTAGCAAAGAGACCTTGGGCATACCTGTAATAGCTATAGGAGTACCTACGGTAGTAGATGCTGCTACTATGGCAAACGATACCATAGATATGGTATTGGATTCGATGATAGAAGGCTCAGATCAAAGCAGCGAGTTTTACAAAGTACTAAAGGCAATGAACAGAGATGATAAATATAAGCTGATACAAGAAGTGCTTTATCCATACTATGGACATTTGATGGTTACACCTAAAGAGGTTGACAGGCTTGTTGAAGATATCGCTGTAATTATAGCAGATGGCTTAAATGTAGCAATCCACCCAGGCGTAGACACTAAGGATTTAGGAAGATATATTAATTAAATATTAGTAAGACCAAACAAAAAAGCTTATTTTTACAGGTAAGCTTTTTTGTTTGCGTATTTATTAATGCATATCATAAAACTTAAAAAAGTGCATATAAGTTAAATATATGTTTTTAACTAAACATATTACAAAAGCTAATTTTAACTTAATAAACAGTTGAGAAATAGAGAGAGAGGTGTATTTTTTGAGAATACAACATAATATTTTTAGATATATTGCAGTAGCAGTTGCTATTTTTGCATTTATAACAGTAAGTTTTTTATTTGTCAGATGGTTATATTGGAACAACTCTTCTAGTGCTTCTCTTGAGGTATTTGATTATACACAGGAGCTAAATAATATAGAGAGGTATTCGGACAGTTTGTATATAAACATAATAAATAATACTATACCGACAGCTAAGATTTGCTACGAAAACAAGTATGGAGAGAAGCTGCCTAGCTTTGCGACCACAATATCCGATAAGCTGTTTGGTGGGATGAACTTTGATATTAAGAATCCAAAGACTTATTTTAGCTTTGTATTTATGGCATTCAGCCAATATGATCCAAGTAATACTCAGGTAGCGTGGAACAATGATGACAAAGAGCTTCCTAATATCACAAATTTTGAAGAAGCCCCTGAGGGAGCTATATACTTTAGTGAAGAGGACGAGTACATGTCTGAAGAAAATGTGAATAAGAGCATAGATGCAAGCTCTGCTGATAACAGTGATACTACTGATGATTATGAAAATCTTGGAGATCCTGCAAGACTGGAAATAGAGAAAAAAGAGGCTTCGATATTACTGCTGCACACTCATTCAATGGAAAGCTATTCTCCTTTTAATGCCAATAACTATCATTCTCTGAATGATAAGGAGAATGTAGTATTAGTTGGAAATATTATGACGAATGTATTGGAAAGTAAATATAAATATAATGTTATACATGATAAAACAAGACATGATAAGGTTTCCTATGGTGATTCCTATATAAATTCTTTAAATACAATAAAAAGCCAGGTATCTAAGAATAAGTCTATTGAGGTAGTACTTGATGTACACAGAGATGCTTTTAAAATTAAAAATGAAATAGATGCTAAAAATAAGAAAGCAGAATATACAGTAGAAGTAAATGGAAAGAATGCAGCGAGGATAATGCTTGTAATAGGTAATAAAAATCCTAATTATGCTGAGCTTAAGAAATTTGCAGTATACGTGCAGAAGAAGATGGATAAACTATATCCTGGATTATTCTTTAAAGTTGTTACAAAAAATGGGAAGTATAACCAATATTTCAAGGATCACTCCATGCTAATTGAGGTAGGCTGCACACAAAATACCGATGCTGAAGCGAAATATTCTGCAGAGCTTATGGGTAATGTCCTTGGAGAAGTATTAAAAGAACTAGAACAATAAGGTGGACTTATGCAAAAGAGAAGTGAAGCTAATAAAGAAGTTAAGATGCTTTTTTGGATGAAGCTGAAAAGAACAGCTGTAGTAGTGTTTTGTCTGTTATTTGCTTACAGTGCTATTTATGCTGCGGATATTACTACTAAGAAGATGCTGAAAAAAGAAACGGAAAATAGATATGCTATGAAAGTCAGTCTTGAAAACGATGAAATGTTAAGGCTGGATTTAGCTGGAACCAAGCATTATCTAGATGTAGGTGACATTATACAATATCTCAACAAGATTTCTGAAAAGACAAAGGAAATTATAGAACAGCTAAAGGCAGAAGGTGCCAATCAAATTAGGAGCATAAAGCAGTAGCCATTACATTGTTAATATATAAATAATGTTGTGGTTCTTTTTTTATAGAGTTTTCATAATATACTTGTGGCCTAAATTTACTCATAAAGCTTGAAAATATGCTACTGGTTATGTCACAAGGATTCGATGACTGGTGTTGATGATTTCACGAAGCATTTGACCGTGCGTTGCGAGATTATCAGCACCGTCTTCATTTTCAAGAATAGTAATGTGCAGCTATCGGTGTCATAACTTGTTTTGTTGTATCCTTTCACTTCTTGGTCTTTGCTAGTACAGGTAGCTTAATATATACATCAGGTATACTTACCGAAACACACTCTTTAGGTTTTTCTACAGTCAAAAGCTTTGAATATATCTGAGCAATCAGCATTGAAGGATTTACTGACCTAAATCGTGCTATATTGCGCTTTACTTTGGTTACCCAGTCAAACAACGAGATCCATACACCAAAGATGTTTCTTTTCGGAATTATCAAAGAGCCAATAAAGAAAAGACATAACCTTATCATAGGGATGTTCTTTATACAGAGAAACACATATTGACTAACGGTCATTTTGGGAGTATAATTCATTTGTTATTAAAAATGACCAATGGTCATTTTATAAAGGAGGTAATGTTTTAGCACATGGATAATAGGCGGAGTAAAATTGGAGAAAACAAAAAGATAAAAGAAAATGCATTGTTTGTTGCTGCGTTTGATTTATTTACTACTAAAGGAATACATGATACTGCAATAAGCGATATCGTCAAGAAGGCAGGAGTTGCCAAGGGTACATTTTATCTTTATTTTAAGGATAAATACGATATTTTAGATAGGGTTATCCTTAAAAGGAGTACAGTTGTATTAAAGGAAGCGAGAGAAGCTATTAGAGGAAAACACTTTGATAGTTTCTCAGATTCTGTAATATATTTTGCGGATTTTACTATTGAGTATTTAAAAGAGAATAGAATAATCCTTAAGCTTATTCATAAAAACTTATCATGGGCCTTATTTAGAAGAGCTATAATAAATCCCGAGCATTATAACGAGATGAATGAATTGTTTATATACTTTACAGATGAGCTTATTAGTAGAGGAAAAACTTATGATGAAGCAAAAAAAATTCTTTTTATGACAATAGAGCTTATTGGTTCAGTCTGCTACAGTTCAATTATTTTAGGCGAGCCTGCTTCAATCGATGAAATGAAACCAATTTTATTTAGCACTGTACGTAAAATAATAGAGTAATAGAAAGGAATGCTTTTATGAGGAAATTTGGAATGTTTATTGCAAAAAACAAAGTCTTTGTTTTAATTGTTGCAGCCTTATTACTATTCCCATCTCTATATGGTATAGCAATAACGAAAGTCAACTATGATTTACTTACTTATCTTCCACAGAACCTTGATTCTATGAAAGGTCAGGAGATACTCGATAAGACATTTTCAAAAGCTGCAACTGGTATGCTAATAGTTGAGGATATGCCAGATAAGGATGTTTTGAGCATAAAAGATAGGATATCTGATATTAATGGAGTTGAGTCTGTAACATGGATTAGCGATATAGTAGACATAGGAGTACCTAAAGAGATACTTCCTCAAAATATTAAGGATGTTTTTTACAGCAACAATAGTACTCTACTAATGATAGAGTTTACAAATCCTGCATCATCAGATGAAACACAGGATGCAATTAGTGAGATAAGAACAGTTATGAATAAACAGTGTTTCCTAAGTGGCACTTCTGTTCTTATTAAAGATACAGTAGAGCTTGCAGATAAAGAAACTCCTATATATGTAGTTTTAGCAGTAGCACTTGCTGTATTAGTTCTTATGCTTACTCTAGAATCAACTATTGTACCGTTTATATTCCTTACAGGTATCGGAGTTGCGATATTGTACAATATGGGTTCAAATGTGTTCTTGGGTGAGATATCATATATAACAAAATCATTAGCAGCAGTCCTCCAATTAGGAGTTACAATGGATTACTCAATATTTCTTCTACACAGATATGAAGAAGAAATACCAAATCATAATTCAAAGAATGAAGCTATGGCTGAAGCTATTTCAAAGACCGCTGCTTCGATAATGGGAAGCTCACTTACTACTATTGCAGGTTTCCTTGCATTAACCGTAATGAAGCTTACAATAGGTGCAGATATTGGTATAGTTATGGCAAAGGGTGTATTATTTGGGGTTATATCAACACTCACTGTATTACCTGCTTTAATACTAGTGTTTGATAAGCTGATTCATAGATTTAAACATGGAACGATTCTTCCTGATTTTTCAAAAACCGCCATGTTTATTACTAAACATTATAAAATATTTGTAGTATTATTTATTATCTGTTTTATACCAGCAATATTTGGACAACAGATGACACAAGTTTATTATAATCTGGATGAGTCACTACCAAAGGATATGCCGTCAATTGCTTCGCTGAACAAGTTAAAGAATGAGTTTAATATGACTACAACTCATATGATTATAACAAAGGATTCTTTATCTTCATCAGATGTTGAAAATATGATAAAAGAGATAGAAGGACTTGATGGTATTGAAAAGGTTATAGGATATGATAAATTCTTAGGACCTTCTATTCCAAAAGATTTTATACCTGAAGAGATAAAGGAAAACTTTGAAAAAGGTGGATATAAGCTTATATTGGTAAATTCTAAGTATAGAGCGGCAACAGATGAAATAAAAGATCAGCTAAATGATATAAATAGTATAGTAAAATCCCATGATAAAGAAGGCTATGTAGCAGGTGAAGGAGCCCTTACTAAGGACTTGGTTGAAATAGCAGATATTGACTTTAAGAATGTTAATATATTTTCTATAGTGGCGATATTTGCAATTATTCTTCTTTTGTTCTATTCACTGTCAATACCTATAATACTTGTTGGAGTTATAGAGTTAGCAATATTAATAAATATGGGAATACCCTTCTATACAGGAACGACTATACCCTTTATCGCTTCAATAGTAATAGGTACAATACAGCTTGGAGCAACCGTTGACTACGCTATTCTTCTTACTACAAGATTTAGGGAAGAGATAAGAAACGGACATGATAAATTTGAAGCTATGAGAATAACTATTGAAGGAACAGCGAAATCAATAGTTACAAGTGCATTGACATTCTTTGCAGCTACAGTAGGAGTTGGGTTTATAGCTGATATGAGAATTGTAAAATCACTTACAACTATGATTTCAAGAGGAGCTATTATAAGTATGTTTATAATTTTATTCATGCTACCAGCAATACTCATAGTATCAGAAAAATTTATTTCATTTACAAGTAGAAATTGGAAGACAAAGCTTGTTTTTAAGCTAAAATCCAATTAATTGAAGGGAGAGAATAATATGAATAATAAAAAAATGATGAAGATATTAAGTATTTCTATGGCTATTATGATCGGTACTTCTAGCATTACTTTCGCAGAAGGTATTACTAAGGATGAAACTGTTTATGTAAATTTAACAGCAAGTGGAGATGCAAGAAATGCAATAGTAAGTGATTGGCTTCACTGTGATGATAAAGATGTTCAAGTTAAAGATAAGACAATACTAAAAGACATAATTAATGTAAAGGGAAATGAAAAGCCAGAAATAAATGGGGAAGATATTACATGGAATATAAAAGACAATGATTTATTTTATCAAGGAACTACTGATAAAGAGCTTCCTATTAGGATCGAGATTATATATTATCTTGATGGAAAACAGATAGATGCTAAGGAGCTTGCAGATAAGAGCGGAAAGCTAAAAATGACTGTTGAAATCAAAAACAATGATGCTCATAATGTAACAATAAATAATAAATCAAAAAAGCTTTATACTCCTTTTTCATCAATAGCAATAGTAAATTTTCCAATTGATAAATTTAAAAATGTAAAAATTAATACTGGAGAATTAATATGTGATGCAGACAATCAAGTTATAACATATATATCTATTCCAGGAATTAAAGAAAGCATTGGTAATAATAACAATTTTGTAGATATACCTGATAGGCTAGAGGTTACAGCTGATGTAGATAAATTTGAGATGGGATCTGTTATAATCACAGCAACCTCAAAGATACCAAATATAAAGGATTTAAAAGAAATAGATAAGGTTAGCGACTTAGTAGATGGTATTGGTCAGCTAAAGGATGCAAGTGAAAAGTTAAGTGAAGGAACCAGTAAGCTAAGTGCAGGCCAGGAAGAGTTATCCAAGAGTATTGATAAGTTTGAGATGGGACTTAAACAGCTTGACTTCGGTACTGTAAAATTAAAAAACGGTGCATTAGAGATAGCTAAAGGTGCAAACGATGCTCATGAAGGTGCTTTATCGGTAGCAAACGGAGTTAAGCTTCTAGTTGAGAATTCAGGTAAGCTTGGTGAAGGAATGGTTCAGTTTGGAAATGGAGCAGTTGAGTTTGGTAGTAAATCTGACGAGTTTGCAAAAGGAGCTTCACAAGTAGCATTAGGAGTAAGCACTATTGCAGGAAAAACTGATGAATTAAACAATGGTGCAAAAGCACTTACTCAAGGATCAGATGCATTGATAAACGGTCAAAATCAACTTACGGAAGGAATAAAGCAAAGTCTTCAAGGAATTGAAAAACTAAAATCAGGCAAACAAAAAGAAATTGAGGTATTAAATCTTCTTTTAAACGGAGTAGACGGATTAATAGGTACTACCAGTATGCTTACAACAGTACCTATTGTAAAAGATTCAGCCGAAAAGATAGTTGAAGCTCTTAATAAGCAAAAAGAAGGTTTAGCAGGACTTATAAAATCTGGTGATGAGTATCTAATGGGTATCGAGCAGGTTGAAGTAGGACTTGCAACAGTTCAAGCGGGTTCTGAAAAATTAAGTAGTGAAATGGCAAAATTAAATCAAGGTCAGCAAATGCTTTCAGCAGGTATAAGTAAGATTAATGAAGGTGCCACACAGCTTAAACCAGCAGCAGATAAACTTACAGAAGGAAGCATGGGACTTAGTGAAGGTGCTGAAAAACTAGGCCAAAGTGCAGAACAAATAAATGCAGGTTCAAAACAATTTGTAGAAAAATCACAAGAGCTTGTAGTCGGTTCAGAAAAGGTTGCAGAAGGTATCGGTAAATTAGCAATAGGAGCTAATACATTTGCAAACGGAGCTGAAGAACTAGGTAATGCTTCTAATAAGCTTGCTACTGGATCGGTAATGCTTAAAAATGGTGCAGAAAAGCTTAATGCTGGTACAAAGGAGCTTGATGTAAATATGAAGAAATTTCATACAGAAGGCGTATGTAAGCTTTACAATGAGGTTAACGGAAAAATAGGTGATGTTGAAGACTTAATAGATGTAAAGGATGGCTTAGTTAAGCTTTCTGATGAATATCAATCATTTTCAGGTATCTCAAGCGATGTAGAAGGAAAAGTTAAATTTGTAATGAAAACCGATGAAATAAAGATTCCAAAGGTTGAAAAGGATAATTTAACAAATACTAAAAAGCATGATGATAGTTTTTTCACATGGTTAAAAAATAAACTTTCAAGCATATTCTAAAGGATAAGGTTAATCCTAATCTCAATTTACAGAAAAACACGATTTCTAATATAAAAGAAACCGTGCTTTTTTATATTGAAAAACACATTAGTGCATTTATAACAGCGAAGATGCCTACAATATATGGTATTAAAAATATATATTATATTTCATCAAAATATAATATATGCTATAATTTATAGGAGTTACTCGGCAATAGCCTTAACTATATGATTAACTGATGCTATAAGGCATTTTTAATATTTTTAGCCTGAGAAACGAAGGAGGAAGGCCTAGATGGCAAGTGATAGACAGAAATATATAAGAAACTTTTGTATAATAGCACATATTGACCATGGTAAATCAACACTGGCGGACAGATTGATTGAGAAGACTGGTGTATTGTCTTTGAGAGAGATGGAAGAGCAAGTATTAGACAATATGGACTTGGAAAGGGAAAGAGGAATAACAATAAAGCTTCAATCAGTAAAGCTTAATTATAAAGCAGAGGATGGAAATGAATATATTTTAAATCTTATAGATACTCCGGGACATGTGGACTTTACCTATGAAGTATCAAGAAGCTTGGCTGCATGTGAAGGAGCTATACTTGTAGTTGATGCGACACAAGGAATAGAAGCACAGACCTTAGCAAATGTATATTTGGCTTTAGACAATAATTTGGAGATTTACCCGTAATAAATAAGATTGACCTTCCCAGTGCAGATCCTGAATTAGTAAAAAAGGAAATTGAAGATGTAATAGGTTTGGATGCATCTGATGCTGCTTTGATTTCTGCAAAGGAAGGCATAGGAATAGAAGAAGTGCTTGAAGGTGTTGTAAAGTATATACCTGCTCCTAAGGGAGATGAAGATAAGCCTCTTAAAGCTTTGATATTTGACTCGTACTATGACAGCTACAAAGGTGTCATAGCCATATATAAGAGTGATAGATGGGGAGCTAAAGCCCGGAACGAGAATGAGAATGATGAAGGCTGGAGCAGAATATGACGTGGTAGAGGTAGGTACCTTTAGACCAGGAGTTATGGTACCTAATGTTAGCTTGAAGGCAGGAGATGTTGGATATGTAGCGGCAAGCATAAAGAATGTAAAGGATATCCAGGTAGGAGATACGATTACTGATGCAAATAATCCATGTACTGAAGCTTTACCAGGCTATAGGAAGGTTACTCCTATGGTTTACTGTGGTATTTATCCAGCAGATGGTGCAGATTATAACAACTTGAGAGATGCCTAGAAAAGCTGCAGCTAAATGATGCTGCACTGCTTTTTGAACCGGAAACCTCAGTAGCACTTGGCTTTGGTTTCCGATGTGGATTCTTAGGACTTTTGCACATGGAAATAATACAAGAAAGACTGGAAAGAGAATATAATCTAGATCTTGTAACGACAGCTCCAAGTGTTATATATCACGTAACAAAGACAAATGGTGAAAATATTGAGATATCAAATCCTACCAATTTGCCTGAACCACAGGAAATTGATTATATGGAAGAACCTATTGTAAAGGCTACAATAATGAGCCCTACAGAATATGTGGGACAATTATGGAGCTTTGCCAAAGTAGAAGAGGAACTTTATCAACATGGAATATATGGAGACAACTAGAGTAATGCTTCATTATGATTTGCCTTTAAATGAAATAATATATGATTTCTTCGATGCACTTAAATCAAGGACAAAGGGATATGCATCCTTTGACTATGAATTGAAAGGCTATGAGAAATCAGAGCTTGTAAAGCTGGATATATTGCTAAATGGAGAAATTGTTGATGCACTATCCTTTATAGTTCATAAGGATAGAGCATATCCAAGAGGGCGTAGAATGGCTGAAAAGCTAAAGGACGTAATACCACAGACAAATGTTTGAAATTCCGATACAAGCGGCTGTAGGTGGCAAAATTATTGCCAGAGAAACTGTCAAAGCAATGCGAAAAGATGTTTTGGCAAAATGCTATGGCGGAGATATAACTCGAAAGAAGAAGCTTCTTGAAAAGCAAAAAGAAGGCAAAAAGAGTATGAGACAGGTAGGCACGTAGAGCTTCCACAAGAAGCCTTCATGTCAGTATTGAAGCTGGGAGATTAATATATAAAGGAGTAAGCAAAGCTATGAAGGAAATAGGATTATATATTCATATCCCATTTTGCAAGCAAAAATGCTTATACTGTGATTTTAACTCCTATGTGTGCAACGATATCAGATAGATAACTACATTGAAGCACTACTAAGTGAAATACGAAGTGTATAATAGAGATTCATTGCTTTAAATATAAAACGGTTTATTTTGGTGGGGGTACTCCCACCTTTATTCATTATAAGCACATAGGAGCTATTATGCAGGAGCTTGAGCCATTTATTAGAGGGATGCAGAGATAAGTATGGAGTGCAATCCTGGAACGGTAAATGGGGAAAGCTTGAAGCAATATAAGCATATGGGGATAAACAGACTAAGCATAGGCTTACAAGCTTGGCAGCCTGAGCTTCAAAAGAAGCTTGGCAGAATACACAATACAGAGCAATTTTTAGATAATCTAGAGGAAGCTTATAATGCAGGCTTTAACAATATAAGTGCTGATTTAATGTTTGCACTTCCAGATCAAAGCTTGGAGATGTGGCTGGAAACTGTGCAGAATGTTACAGCACTTGATATTAAACATATATCCTGCTATAGCTTGAAGATAGAAGAAGGAACCCCTTTTAATAAGCTATATGAAGAAAAAAAGATTACTTTGCCTGATGAGGAGTTGGATAGAGAAATGTACCATAAAGCTGTAGATATTATGTCAGAGGGGCTTTAAACAATATGAAATCTCCAACTTTGCAGTGTCGGGATATGAATGCAAGCATAATTTAATATATTGGCAAAATGAGGAGTATCTTGGTGTTGGAGCAGGGAGCCATTCAAAGCTGAACAATATAAGGTTTAATAATTATAAAAACTTGAATACTTACATAGAAGCTATAAAAAGTGGTATTTACCCAGTTGAGGAACGTATAACGATAAATAAAAAAGAGGATATTTGGGAAACAATAATACTGACACTGAGGTTGAATCAAGGTCTGGATATAAAAAGCTTTAACGAAAAGTATTCTGTTGATTTTATGAAGCATTACAGCAAAACAATTAATAAGCTGCTAAAGTACAAGCTTATAGTATTTGAAGGCTACAGACTTAGACTTACAAGTCTGGGAATGGATTTATCAAATAGTATATTTATTGAGTTTATGGAGTAATCAAAAGCTTTTTTGCTAAAACTATTGACAAATAAATGCGGTAGTGATATTTTAAAGACAGAATTAGCACTCGACATCAATGAGTGCTAACAAGGGTGGTGAAGATATGGATTTAGGAGATAGAAAAAGGCTGATATTACAAGCTATAATAGAAGATTATATAAATACTGCTGAACCTGTCGGCTCAAGGACTATATCCAAAAAGTATCTGACCAGTACCAGCCCTGCAACTATAAGAAATGAAATGGCAGATCTAGAGGAGATGGGCTATATCGAGCAGCCTCATACTTCTTCAGGCAGAATTCCATCAGACAAAGGCTATAGACTTTACGTAGACAAAATGATGGAGCAACAGTACTGTGAATAAAAAGCAAGATGATATGATAAGAAGAGAGTTCACTGACACTATAGGAGAAATTGATCGAATGATTAAGCAAGCCTCCAAGCTCCTTTCACAAATGACACAATATACCTCAATAATTACTACACCACAGCTTAAGAAAACAACATTGAAACACATACAGCTTATTAAAATAAAACCATCCATTGTATTGGCGATAATAATAACTGATGCAGGAATAGTTAAGAACAGTGTGCTTCAGCCTTTGGGAGAGATAACAACTGAAATACTTAGATAAAATAAGTAATTTCTTAAATGATAAGCTTAATGGTATGTGTGTAGAGGATATAGCAGAGCATTATATTGGAGGATATGCCTGAGAAGTCACTTGAGGTTATCGTGAAATTATAGATCAGATAATACCGGAGCTGATGCAGACATTGATTATATTCTGATAATGTTGAGATATATCATGATGGAGCTGCAAACATATTGAATTTACCTGAATTCAGCGATATCGGCAAGGCAAGAAACTTCTTGAATACTTTGGAGGAGAAGGAGCTGCTGTTTAAGGTGCTTAAAGATTCGGCAGGATAATATCAATGTAAGCATAGGTAGTGAAAATGAATATGAACAATTTCAAAATTGCAGCTTAATAACTGCAACCTATAAGTTAAATGGTAAGACTATAGGCTCCATAGGAGTAATAGGTCCTACTAGAATGGAATATTCCAAGGTAATTTCGTTGTAGATTGTATGACTAATAATTTAAGCGAAATACTAACAAAAATAATAAAAGTATAAAAATGGCTCTATATAGAATTCGATAACTAAAGGAGCCTTATATGAAATGAATTATTAAAAACTCTAATAAGGTGGGCGGATAAATGAAACGTAAAGAAAATAAGGAAAAGGATACTGCTCCTGAAACAGCAGAAATTCATATGGATAAGACTACTGGTGTAGATGTTGAAATACCTGAGGAAGAAGCAACTTCTACAGAGACTTCTATAGAAGCCGATACAGAGGTTGATAACTAAATCGCAGCTTGAGGAAAAAACAAAACAATGTGAAGAAAACTATAATAAATTTCTCAGAATGCAGGCTGAATTTGACAATTACAAAAAGAGAATGATCAAGGAAAGAGAAGAAATGTATTATACTGTCACTTGAAAGAGTTATACAGAGTTGCTGCCAGTAGTGGATAATATGGAAAGAGCATTACTGCATTTATTAAGGATAATTTGGACAACAACTATTTGATGGCGTAGAAATGATTTAAAGCAGATGTTTGCAGTACTAGAAAAGAATGGTCTTAAGGAAATTGAGGCAGTGGGGCAAGAATTTGATCCCAATCTTCACCATGCAGTAATGCAGGTAGAGGGTATGCTGAAGAAGAAAACAAGGTTAAGGAAGTGCTTCAAAAGGGATATTTCCTTGGTTCAAAGGTGATAAGACCAGCCATGGTTCAAGTAGTAGTAAATAATTAACATAAAATTTATCTATAAAAAATAGACTAATAAAGATATTTAAGGAGGAAAACATAAAATGGCAAAGGTAATAGGAATAGATTTAGGAACAACAAATTCATGTGTAGCAGTTATGGAAGGTGGAGAACCTGTAGTTATACCAAACCCTGAAGGCAACAGAACAACTCCTTCGGTAGTAGGCTTTTCAAAAACAGGAGAAAGACTAGTAGGTCAAGTAGCAAAAAGACAAGCAATAACAAATCCAGAAAGAACAGTAAGTTCAATAAAAAGAGAAATGGGTACAGATCATAAAGTAAATATTGATGATAAAATCATACACACCACAGGAAATTTCTGCAATGATACTTGCAAAAACTTAAAGCAGATGCAGAAGCTTATCTAGGAGAGACAGTAACACAGGCAGTTATAACTGTTCCTGCATATTTTAGTGACAGTCAAAGACAGGCAACAAAGGATGCAGGAAAATAGCAGGACTTAGAAGTACTAAGAATAATAAATGAGCCAACAGCAGCAGCACTTGCATATGGACTTGATAAGGAGGATAATCAGAAGATATTGGTATATGACCTAGGTGGCGGTACATTTGACGTATCAATACTTGAAATAGGTGATGGAGTATTTGAAGTTCTAGCAACAAATGGAAACAACAGACTTGGTGGAGACGATTTTGACCAAAGGGTAATGGAATTATCTTGCAGAAGAATTCAAAAAAGAAAACGGAATAGATCTTAAGAAATGACAAAATGGCAATGCAAAGATTAAAGGAAGCTGCAGAAAAAGCAAAATAGAGCTTTCAGGGTACTTCAAACAAATATAAATTTGCCATTTATCACTGCTGATGCAACAGGTCCAAAGCACTTAGATATAACCTTAACAAGAGCTAAATTTGATGAGCTAACTCATGATTTAGTAGAAATGACAATGGAACCAACAAGAAAGGCATTATCAGATGCAGGACTTAACACCAGATAAATTGATAAAATAATACTAGTAGGTGGTTCAACAAGAATTCCAGCAGTTCAAGAAGCAGTTAAAAAGCTTACAGGAAAAGATCCATACAAAGGAATAAACCCTGATGAATGTGTTGCAGTAGGTGCAGCAATACAAGCAGGAGTATTGACAGGAGAAGTTAAGGATGTACTGCTACTTGATGTAACACCACTATCACTTAGGTATTGAAACTCTTAGGTGGAGTATTCACAAAGCTTATAGAAAGAAATACAACAATACCAACAAAGAAAAGTCAGATATTCTCAACAGCTGCAGATGGTCAGACTAGTGTTGAAATCCATGTACTGCAAGGTGAAAGAGAAATGGCTGCCTATAACAAGACATTAGGAAGATTCCAACTTATCAGGAATTCCACCAGCACCAAGAGGAGTTCCACAGATAGAAGTTACTTTTGATATAGATGCAAATGGTATAGTACATGTATCTGCAAAGGATTTAGGAACAGGAAATGAGCAAAAGATTACAATTACTGCATCCACAAATCTTAAATGATGATGAAATTGAAAAAGCTGTAAAAGAAGCTGAAAAGTATGCAGCAGAAGACAAGAAGAAAAAAGAAGAAATTGAAACAAGAAACAAGCTGACATCCTTGGTATATCAAACAGAAAAGTCTCTAAAGGATTTGGACGATAAACTAACACCTGAAGACAAAGCAAAGATAGAAGCAGAGCTAAACAAGGTTAAAGAAACTCTAAAAGGTACTAGATACAGAGGAAATTAAAACTGCTACTGAAGAGCTTACAAAGGTGTTCTATGATATCTCAAGTAAATTGTATCAAGCTGCAGGCGGAGCAGAAGGAGCAGATCCACAGAATCCTGAAGGAGCACAAAATGATGATACTATAAATGCTGACTACAAGGTAGAAGACGATAAGTAAAATAAGATATAGAATATTGACAATGACACAACAGCAGAGCTAGGGCTTTGCTGTTGTGCTCATTGTCAATTACTTTGAGGTGGTGAGGGAATGGCAGCAAAAAGGGATTATTATGAGGTTCTAGACATAAATAAAGGGGCCTCTGAAGATGAAATAAAGAAGGCATTTCGTAAGCTTGCTAAGCAATATCACCCTGACGTAAATCAGGGTGATAAAGCATCAGAAGCAAAGTTTAAAGAAATTAATGAAGCTTACGAGGTTCTTAGTGATAAGGATAAAAAAGCAAAGTATGATCAATTCGGTCATGCTGGAGTAGATCCTAATGGCTTTGGCGGAGGCGGCGCAGGCGGTTTTGGCGGCTTTGAGGTGGCTTCGGTGATATATTTGATATGTTCTTTACGGTGGAGGCGGGGGCTCGTCAAGAACTAAGAATGGTCCGCGTAAGGGTGCAGATTTAAAATATGAAATAGAGATAGAATTTAAAGAAGCAGCCTTTGGAATTAAAAGAGAAGTAAACATAACTAGAAATGAAGCCTGCTCAGCATGTAAGGGAAGCGGTGCAAAGGCCGGCAGTGCTGTAGAAACCTGTAAGAAATGTGGCGGTACTGGTGAAGTTAGATATGCACAGAACACTGTGTTCGGAAGAGTTGTAAATGTACGAGCTTGTGATGATTGCCATGGAGAAGGCAAAATTATAAAAGAACCTTGTCCGACTTGTCTTGGCAGAGGCAATGTAAGAAAGAACAGAAAAATAACAATAGATATACCTGCAGGTGTTGATAATGGCTCTGTAATGCCACTTCGTGGGGAAGGTGAACCTGGTGAAAAGGGTGGACCAAAGGGTGATCTATACATTTACATTAGAGTAAAACCACACAAATTGTTCAAGCGTGAGGACATAAACTTATTTTGTGAAATACCTATATCCTTCGTTAAAGCTACAGCAGGCGCAGAAATAGAAGTGCCTACGCTTGAGGGAAATGAAATATTTGAAATACCTGAGGGTACACAGACTGGTACTTCATTTAAGTTAAAGGGCAAGGGTACACCAAGCCTGCGTAGTAAGGTAAGAGGCGACATTTACTTCACTGTTAAGGTTGAGGTACCTAAGAAGCTAAATGAACAGCAGAGAGCAGCGTTAAAGCAATTTTCAGAATCAATGGGTGAAGAAATCCATGGACATGGAAAAACCTTCTTTGACAAAGTCAAGGACGCATTTAAATAGGATTATTATTTTATGATGCCAGGCAACAATTTTTATGTTTTTCATATTAACCTAAAAATTGTGTGCCTGGTCTATTTATGCATATATTGCTAATTTATATCCAATTATATATAATATATAAGAAAAAACTGATATACGAAAGGGTGAAACCTATGAAATACATAGAAGTACAAGTTACAACAACTACAGAGGCATCTGATGCTATTTATAACATACTTAGTGAAGCTGGAGCTGTCGGTGTTGTTATAGAGGATCCAAACGATTTTATAATGATGAATACCGATGAAAAAAGCTGGGACTATGTGGAGCAGGAGCTTATTGACTCTCTAGGAACCGATGTAAAGATCAAGGGTTATTTTGCAAATGAAGAATATAGTGAAGAGAAACTAAAGGAAATTCAAAGAAGAGTTGACCAATTAGGAGAGTTTGGACTAGACAAGGGTTCTGGTACTATTGCTACTAAAGATGTGTTTGATGAGGACTGGGCTAATGCATGGAAGAAGTTCTACAAGCCTGTTAAAGCGGGAGATAAGATTGTAATAAAGCCAACATGGGAAGAGTACCATGCAGAAGCAGATGACTTAGTTATAGAAATGGATCCTGGCATGGCATTTGGTACTGGAACACATGAGACAACTGTTATGTGTATAAAGCTTTTGGAGAAATATGTAACATCACAAAGCGTAGTTTTTGATGTGGGAAGCGGCTCAGGTATATTAGGTATATCGGCAGTAAAGCTTGGTGCAAAGCATGTAGAATGTGTAGATATAGATGAAATGGCTTGTAAGGTAGCAAAAGAAAATGCAGAGCATAATAATGTAATGGATAAGCTTAAGGTTAAATGTGGTAATCTTCTAGATGTAGTGAAGGAAAAGGCTGATGTAATAATAGCGAATATTATTGCTGATATAATAATTGGTTTTACGGAGGATGCTTGGAAAACTCTTAATACTAAGGGAATATTCATATCTTCAGGTATAATAAAGGATAGAAAAGATGAAGTGCTTGAAAAAATTTCCAGCAGTGGTTTTGAGGTTATAGAGATTCTGGAGATGGGAGAATGGTGTGCTATAGCTGCAGGAAGGAAAGACCATGCATAGGTTTTTTGTAAAGCAAGAGAACATTATAAATGAGAATATATCAATAGATGGTGAAGATGTACAACATATATCCAAAGTGCTGCGTCTTAAAGAAGGAGAAGAGATAGTTCTGTGCGATCAGCAAGGAACTGATTATAAAGTGACAATAGAGAGCATATCAAAGCAATCTATAAGAACTACTATCCAAGATAAGTGGCAGTCTATAGGAGAGCCTTCTATAGAAGTGGTGCTTTATCAGGGTATACCAAAGTCTACAAAGATGGATTTGATAATTCAGAAATGTACAGAGTTAGGCATAACTAGGATAGTGCCTGTAATAACAGCACATACAGTAGTGAAGCTGGAGTCAGAGAAGGATGAGGCTAAGAAAGTTTTACGCTGGACAAAGATTGCAGAGGAAGCTGCAAAGCAAAGCAAGAGAGGTAAAGTTCCCACTGTGGAAATGCCTATGAGTATGGAGAATGCTTTAGAAGACAGCAAAAAGTTAGGCTTGAGCTTGATTCCATATGAGCTTGAGAGGGAAGTCTCAATAAAGTCAGCATTATCATCGAAGCAGCCTAATAGCATCGGTTTTTTTATTGGACCAGAGGGTGGCTTTGACACTTTTGAAATAGACAATGCAAAGCAAAATGGAGTAATACCTGTTACCTTGGGCACCAGAATTTTGAGGACTGAAACAGCAGGCTTTACTATCCTAACTTGCATTATGTATGAGTATAATCAAATGCAGATAGTATAATCAAATTCAGATAGTTTAATAAAATGCACTGGAGGAAGCAGCATGAAAAAAGTTGCGTTTTATACATTAGGTTGTAAGGTCAATCAATATGAAACAGAAGCTATGATTGAAGCCTTTGAAACAGCCGGATATCAAACAGTAAAATATGAAGAGTATGCGGATGTTTATATAATTAACACATGCACAGTTACAAATATGGGAGATAAAAAGTCAGGGCAGATAATTAGACGAGCATTGGAGAGCAACCATGATGCCTTTATAGCTGCTGTAGGCTGCTATTCACAAATATCCCCAGACAAGGTAATAGAGATACCTGGGGTTAAGCTTGTGGTAGGTACTAGTGAAAGAGTAAGGATAGTTGAACTGGTAGAATATGCAATGAATAAGAAAGAAAAAATAAATATGGTGTCAGACATAATGAAGGCAAGAGAGTTTGAGGAGCTGTCCATAAATAACTACAAAAGTAGAACAAGGGCAATTCTTAAAATTCAAGAAGGCTGTGATCAATACTGTAGCTATTGTATTATTCCTTATGCAAGAGGACATATTAGAAGTCGTAAGCCTGAAAGCATCATAGATGAGGTAAATAAACTTTCTCAAAATGGTTTTAAGGAAATAGTTCTTACGGGTATTCATGTAGGCTCCTATGGAAGAGATTTGGGAGGAACGAGCTTAATTGATATAATAGAAAGAGTGCATCAAGTAGATGGAATCGAAAGGATTAGGATGAGCTCTGTTGAGCCAAAGGCAATTAGTGACGAGTTTATCACTAGGCTTTCTAGGTTGCCTAAGATTTGTCGACATTTCCATTTATCATTGCAAAGTGGTTGCGATGAAACTCTAAGGAGAATGAATCGCAAATACACTACTGAGGAATACTTAAAAGTGGTAAATCATATAAGAGAGATATTTACAGATGTAGCAATAGCAACAGATTTAATCGTTGGCTTCCCAGGAGAAACAGAAGAAGAGTTTAAGAGTACTGTAGAATTTGTAAAGAAGATAGGCTTTAGCAGCATGCATGTATTTAAGTATTCGCCTAGAGAAGGAACTCCTGCCGCAGAATATAAAGAGCAGGTTTCGCCTCAAGAGAAAGAAAGAAGAAGTAGTATAATTATAGAAATTGCCAAGGAAAGCGAAGCAGCTTTTAAAAATAGATTTTTAAATAAAAAAGTTGATGTGCTGTTTGAACATAAGATGGGAGAAAACAGTAACAGTTATGAAGGTCATACAGACAATTACATAAGAGTTATAGCACAGTCTACAGATGACATAAAGGGAAAAATAAAGCCTGTAAAGCTGATCTCGATAAAAGAAGATTATTTAAAAGGCATAGTTGAATAAATTAATACAAAACTTCAAAGTAGTAAAAAAATTGTTATTACCAAGGAAAAAGCAGGAATTCTTGAAAATATGTTGAATATAGTTTGTAATTATATAGATATTTCACCTTATAGGAAGCAAAAAATGTTTCACTTTATTTTTAAAATGTAGAATTTTTAGTGTGAAATATACAGTTGAGCTCAGAGTTTTAAAGGAGGTGAATACTTTGTCAGATTGCATCTTTTGCAAAATTGTAAATGGAGAAATCCCAAGCAGCAAGGTTTATGAAGATGATAAGATCCTTGCATTTAAAGATATTAACCCAGAAGCACCGGTACATATTTTGGTAATTCCTAAGCAGCATATACAATCGATACTAGAGCTGGATTCAAGTAATATGTCAATTACTAACGATATTTTTGAAGTAATTAACAAAATTGCTAAGAAGCTTAATATAGATAAAGAAGGCTTTAGAGTTGTTACAAATGTTGGAGTAAACGGTGGGCAAGCGGTTCCACACCTTCATTATCATGTTCTTGGAGGTAGAAATTTAAAATGGCCTCCAGGTTAAAAAATAGAATGGGTTGACACAATATACACAAGTGCTGTATAATTATTTGAGTGTGTTTTATTCCCACTTTGGAAGACAGTATTTTTATACTGTAAGCATTGTTACCAGCGGAGGGAGGGAAAAATAGATGTCTGAAATTAGAGTTGGTGAAAATGAAACTTTAGAAAGTGCATTAAGAAGATTTAAGAAGAAATGTGCAAGAGCTGGAGTTTTGGCAGAGGTTAGAAAAAGAGAGCATTATGAAAGCCCAAGCGTTAAGAGAAGAAAGAAATCTGAGGCTGCAAGAAAAAGAAAAACAAAATAAAGAAGGTTGATATTAATGTCCCTCAAGGAAGTCTTACAACAAGACCTTAAGACTGCAATGAAAGAAAAGGACAGCATCAGAAAAAATGCTATAATAATGGTAAAATCTGCCATATTGCAGATCGAAAAGGATAAAAGGATAGAGCTTGATGACGAGGGGGTCATTGAGGTTATTGCCAAGGGAGTTAAGCAAAATAGAGATTCAATCCCTGAATTTGAAAAAGGCAATAGACAGGATCTTATAGAGAATATAAACAAAGAGATAGATTTTCTTATGGCCTATCTACCGCAGCAGCTAACTGAAGATGAGGTGAGCAGAATTGTTTCTGACACCATATTTGAAGTTGGAGCGCAAAGTGCTAAAGACATGGGTAAAGTTATGAGTGCGTTGATGCCTAAGGTAAAAGGAAGAGCGGATGGCAAACTCGTAAATATATTAGTAAAACAGCAACTTCAATAACAAAGAACTGAAATCCATATGGATTTCAGTTCTTTTTTTAAATAATATATCACATTTTACTATAACAAATAATTGTTGTAATTTACAAGAAGTGTTAATATATAAATAGGGGGTGTATTTATGCAACAGATTTTTTATCAAGGTTTGAATTTATTCTCAGTTTTTTTGTATGTTCTTGGTTTGGTATTACTAATGGTGGAAGCAATGTTTCCAGGGTTTGGTATAGCTGGGATATCAGGGGTTATCATAGTAATAATTAGTATTATAATGATATCAAACAGTATACTTCAAGGTTTGCTGTTACTCATTGGTACAACGGCTGTTGTTGCTTTATTGTTGATTATTTTTATTAAACTGGGCTGGGCAAAAAATATCTAAAGTTTTTCATATTAAAAACTGAGCAAAAAAACGAAGAAGGCTACGTAAGCAATGACAAATACACAAACTATATTGGTAAGAAGGGTATAGTAGTTACACCCTTGAGAACTTCAGGAACGATATTGATTGGTAGTATTAAGTTGGATGTAGTCTCTGAAGGTGAGTTTATTAATAAAGATGCTGTAGTTGAGGTTTTAAGAACAGAAGGCAGCAGCATATTTGTTAGAGAAATTAAAAAATAAAAGGAGGAAAAATTAATGGGATTTGAAGCAATTGTACCGATTATTATTATTTTCTTAGTTATACTTGCTATTACAATTTTCTTTAGCTTTGTTCCAATAGGCTTATGGATTTCTGCGATTTCAGCAGGAGTAAATGTAGGAATATTCAATTTGGTAGGTATGAGACTTAGAAGAGTAGCACCAGGAAGAATAATAAATCCTCTTATAAAAGCTAGAAAAGGAGGAATAACTGTTACAGTAAATCAGTTGGAAGCGCACTATCTCGCTGGAGGTAATGTTGATAGAGTGGTAAATGCTCTTATTGCTGCTCAACGAGCAGATATTGACTTGCTTTTTGAAAGAGCGGCTGCTATAGATTTAGCAGGAAGAGATGTACTTAATGCAGTTCAGATGAGTGTTAACCCGAAGGTAATAGAGACACCTGTTATTGCAGCAGTTGCAAAGGACGGTATTGAGGTAAGAGCAAAAGCAAGAGTTACAGTTAGAGCAAATATTGAAAGACTTGTTGGTGGTGCCGGCGAAGAAACTATAATAGCCAGAGTTGGTGAGGGTATAGTAACAACGGTTGGTAGCAGCGAAAGTCATAAGGCAGTGTTGGAAAACCCTGATTCCATATCAAGAACAGTATTGGCAAAGGGACTAGACTCAGGAACAGCATTCCAAATATTATCAATAGATATAGCAGATGTAGATGTTGGTAGAAATATAGGAGCACAATTGCAAACAGACCAAGCAGAAGCAGATAAGAGAATTGCACAGGCTAAGGCAGAGGAAAGACGTGCTATGGCTGTTGCTAAAGAACAGGAAATGAAGGCTGCAGTTCAAGAAATGAGAGCTAAGGTTGTAGAGGCTGAGGCAGAAGTTCCAAAGGCACTTGCAGAGGCTTTGAGAACAGGAAGACTTGGAGTAATGGATTACTATCAAATGCAGAACATACAAGCTGATACTCAAATGAGAGATTCAATATCAAAGGGTGGTAAGGTAGATACAATAGAAAAGGAAAAAAAATAATAAGCCTTTAGGTTGAAAGGCGGGATGTAATTGGAATCAATAATTTTATTTGCACTGATTGCTATTGGCTCAACAGTTATAAAAGCTGTAAAGAAAGAGGCGGAAAGACAAATAAATATTCAAACAGCTCCTAAACATAGTATACCCAATATGCAAATGGACACAAATATGAGGATACAATCTAACATAATACCAGAATATGCTTCAAATAATAACAATAATATGTATGAAGATAATATACTGACAGAAGTTCTTAATGAGAATGTGCCACAAAAATCGAGTAGCAGAGTAGCAACATCTGCAAATGATAGTGGTATGCCCTTTATAAATTATGATGAGCTTCAAAGGAGTATAGTTATGGCTGAAGTATTAGGAAAGCCTAAGGCTTTTAAAAGAAGTATAAGATAAAAAAACAAGGTCAAGCAAATTCTTGCTTGACCTTGTTTTTTTTATTCTAATTGTAATACGTTAGCATAAATTTATATAGAGGTGGGTGTTATGAATAAAAAAACATATAAAATTAAAGAAACCATTTCAAATGTTTTGGAGCTTCCCAAGGATATTGTTCTTGACGTTGCTAAGATTACTTTAATTGGCAGTAATAATGTTACGGTAGAGAATCACAAGGGCATTGTAGAATATAATGACGATCAAATAAGAATCAATACTGGTAGTGGAGTGCTTACAATAAATGGTTTAAAGCTCAATATTAAGTCAATTTTGCAGGAAGAAATCATAATAACGGGAGAGGTACATTGTATCAGCTATTAATTGCTTCCAATAGGAGAGGAGTAGTGCTTAATGATAATCATAAGAATATGGAATTATTTTAGGGGTTATGCTATTATTGTTGTAGAAGGCTTGAAAATTGAACGCTTTATCAATATGGCAATTTCTAACGGTATATACATATGGGACATAAAAAAGCTTAGCTATACTTCCATAACCGCTAAAATTGGACTTGATAGCTTCAATAAAATGAGAGAAATAGTAAGAAAAACAGATAGCAGCATTGCTATACAAGAGAAGTGTGGGCTACCCTTTTTAATTAAGAATATTAAAAAGCATAAATTGTTTACAGCTAGTGCATTAATGTTAATAATACTATTGTATATTATGTGCTCTCACATTTGGATGATTGAAATTACTGGGGTTAAAACTATAGATCCCAAAGTTGTACTGGAAGTAGTATATAAAGAGGGTCTTAAAGAGGGAGTTTTAAAGTCTAAGATAGATAAACATTCAATAGAAAACAAGGTGTTAATAAGGCTTCCACAGCTTTCTTGGATTGGCATTCAAATTAGAGGTACTAAAGCTACGGTTGAAGTTGTGGAGAAAACAATGGAGCCAGAATTAATCAGTAAAACTGATGCATGCGATATTGTAGCTTCAAAAAGTGGAGTAATAGATAAGATATTAATACTAAATGGTGACGGTGTTGTCAAGGATGGAAAAACTGTTAAGAAGGGCGACGTGCTTGTAACAGGTACAATAGTGCGTGAGAATACAGATATGCGATTCGTTCACGCGATAGCACAGGTTACAGCAAGAACCTGGTATGAAGAAGCAGAAGAGGTAGAATTGAAGCAAACGGAATTAAAGGAAACAGGCAGAAAAACTACACGCTACACCCTTAAAATATTAGAGAAAGAATTCACTATAAAAAAACCTATATCATACTTGGAATACACAAAGCTTCAAGAGCAAAGGAACATATTGAGCTTTGGCAATTATATATTTCCTGTAAAGCTTATTTTAGATAAATACAATGAGTTGGTTATAGTTCCTAATACTTTCACTGTAGAAGAAGCCAAAAAAAAGTGTGAAGAAAGGCTAAATGCAAAGCTAAAGATGCAGCTTCCAGAGGATGCAGTTATTTTATATAAAAAAATTGATTACTATGTAGAAAAAAACGCAGTTAAGGCAAAAATATCGGTAGAGGTAATGGAGGAGATAGGTGAAAAGAAGAGAATACAAGCTAGATAAATTGAATTTTATAAGATGATTTAAAACATATAGATTAAAATACAGAAAGAGGATCTCAATAATATTTGTGAGTAGGTAGGTGATTAAATGATGAAGATACCTGAAAAATTACACCGTATCGGTAGTAAACTGAAGAGCTTTTTTAAGATTGATATAACTATAAAATCTCTAATTTTCATGGGCTTATTCCTAGCAATTTTATCAATTCTTCTGATTAGTACAGCTCCACAGAGATACGATATCAAGGTAGGAGACGTAGCAGATGAGGATATCTATGCTCCTTCTGATTTAGTGGACAAGACTGCGACAGAAATTAAGCTAAAAGCAGCAGAAGAAGCAGTAGAAGCTATTTATAAGCTAAATCGCACAGTTCAAATAGATATCCAAAAAAGATAGAGACTTTTTTTATTTTATTAGCAGACATTAGAAGTAAGACAGATATAGAAGCTGATCAAAAGCTTGCACTTTTAATGCAGCAATCTAGTATTGGATTAAATCAATCTGATTATCAGACACTTTTAAATGCAAATGAAGATGATATTAATAAGCTAAAGGAAAAAATATTATATATCACAAATCAGCTATTGAATGAAAATATTGAGGAAAAGCAGCTTAATGCAAATAGAGACGCCATAAAGGAGTTCTTCGATAACTTTCCTGATAATATTAAGATCAACAAGCTAGGTGCAGATATTGCAATAATTGTAATTAAGCCAAATTTGTTTTATGATGAGCAGTCTACAACACTCCTAAGGGAAGAAGCAATAAAAAATGTTGAACAGGTGATTATTAAGAAGGATTCCAAGATAATAACAAAAGGACAAGAGGTTACTGCAAATCAAATTAGATTGCTTGATGAATATGGATTGCTAGACGGAAGCAGAAGCAAAACAATGAACCTCAGAACTTATGCAGGCTACTCTTTAAGCATAATAGCAGGGATTGCGATACTTATTATGTACTGCTATTTGTTTGATAAGAAGCTATGGGCAAATAACAGCAGCCTGTTTTTAATAGCTCTTATAATATTATTGTCAATAATTGTAGCAGCGGGAGCTAATAGCATATCAGTATATTTGATACTGCTACCCGCGTCTTCTATGATTATTTCAATAATGATAGAGCCTAAAATATCAATTATTACTAATATAGTGTCTGCTGTATTTATAAGCATGATAACAGGCTTAAATGTTATAGTACTTGTTGCAATGCTTATAGCTGGTATTGCAGGTTCAATGATGGTTCACAAGACTCATCATAGAAGTACTATAATTTTAGCTGGCTTAGTTGCTAGTTTGATAAGTGTAATGATAATAGTAAGCTTTGGACTTGTAAATAATTCTGAAATGAAAGACATATTATCAAATGCTGCTTTTGGATTAATAGGTGGAGTATTATCAGCAATACTAACTATAGGTACGCTGCCTTTCTTAGAGGCAACCTTTGATATTATAACACCAATTAAGTTGCTAGAACTGTCAAATCCTAACCAGCCGTTGCTGCGCAGACTTCTAATTGAAGCATCAGGAACCTACTATCATTCAATTTTAGTGGGCAATTTATTCTGAAGCAGCAGCTGAAGAAATAGGAGCTAATTCATTGCTTTGCAGAATAGGATCCTATTATCATGATGTTGGAAAGCTTAAGAGACCATATTTCTTCAAAGAGAATCAGATTACAAAGGATAATCCACATGACAAGATAACTCCAAACCTAAGCACTTTGATAATCACATCTCACGTCAAGGATGGAATCGATCTTGCAATGAAGAACAAGCTGCCATCCTCAGTTATAAATATTATACGTGAGCATCATGGGAATACTATGGTAGCATTTTTCTATCATAAGGCATTAAACAGTGAAACTGCGGATATAGTTACTGAAGATAAGTTCAGGTATAACTTCCCTAAGCCACAAACTAAAGAGGCCGCTATCGTTATGCTGGCTGACTCAGTAGAAGCATATATAAGATCATTGTCAGAGCCTACACAGCATCAGGTAGAAATGGGCGTTAAAAAGATAATAAAGGATAAGCTGCAGGATGAACAACTTGATGAAAGTGACCTAACATTAAAAGACTTAGATAAAATCGCAAAGGCGTTTGTAAAAGTGCTAGCAGGGATATTCCATGATAGGATTGAGTATCCTGAAAATATTAAGGATATATAGCATACGTTAACCTTATAAGGAAATAATAAGCATGACAAAAACAGTAATATAAGGGAGTGGGAAAATGAGTGTATTAATAGATAATAGGCAAGATAAAGTGAAAATTGATGTTAAGACAGAGGAACTAGTAGAAAAGGTTGTAGAGAAAACTCTGGAGTTAGAGGTGGAAGGGGACTACGAGGTTAGTATATCCTTCGTTGATAATAATGAAATACAAAAGCTAAATAAACAATATCGAGATAAGGATACAGCAACCGATGTTCTTTCTTTTCCTTTATTGGAATTTGAGGATACGGAAGAGGACTATAACAATGAAGAAGAATATGTGCAAGAGGATAAACTGCTTGGGGACATTGTAATATCCTTAGAGAGAGCAGAGGAACAAGCAAAGGAATATGGACACAGCTTTGAAAGAGAACTGGCTTTCTTAGTAGCACATGGAATGTTGCATTTACTCGGAATGGATCATGAGGATGAGGACGAGGAAAAAGAAATGATAAAGAAGCAGGATAGAGTACTAGAACTGCTTAATATAACAAGATAAAGGATTTAAACATTGAAAAATAGAAGATTGTTAGATAGCTTTGGCTTTGCATTAGATGGAATAATTTACTGCATTAAAACACAAAGAAATATGAGAATACACGCAGTTGCTTCACTGAGTATAATTATTTTAAGCTTAACTTCCAGTTTGACAAGGACTGATATAATAATGCTATCCTTTGCAGTATCCTTAGTTCTTATATGCGAAATGATAAATACAGCTATCGAAAAGTCTATAGACCTGTTCACTGATAAATATCATCCTCTTGCCAAGATCGCCAAAGATGTAGCGGCTGGAGCAGTTTTTATAGCCGCATTAAATTCAGTATTTATAGGATATTTGGTGTTTTTTAACAGAATTCAACCAGGAGCTGAATGGGTGATTAAAAAGATTATAAAGTCAGAGCTTCATGTTACGGTTATTATGATAGTAGTCATAATACTCTTAGTGGTTTTTATAAAGATGAGATTATCATCAAAAAATATATTGCAGGGTGGAATGCCTAGTGGACATGCAGCTGTTGCATTCTCTTTAGTCACTGCTGTGGCTCTACTTAGCGAAAATACATTAGTCAGTATAATTGCACTTATACTTGGAATTTTAGTCTTACAAAGTCGAGTAGAGGCTAAGATACACAGTATACTTGAGGTAGGATTGGGTGCAATACTAGGGACTTTGGTAACTATTTTAGTATACAAAATTTTTATTTTATAACTGATTTCATCAAAAACTATATAGATTAATACTTTCCATAAAGCTTCCGATATAATTTTATTTTTAATGAGGGGGTCAGTATAGTGAGAAAGGGTTATATTATAATTGTATTTGTTCTTTGTTTAACTATGATTGTGTCGGGCTGTAGCAACAAGTCTAAAGGAAAAATACCAGTATCAGGAGAGAAAGTACCACAAGTAGAATCTCCGGCACAAGAGCAGCCTTCTGAAGCTTCTCAGACACCATGTCCATTAACAGGGTTACCTATAAAAGAAGAAGCATTAGCTTTAAGACCAATTGCTGTAATGATAGATAACTATCCAGCAGCAAGACCTCAATCGGGACTTATGAATGCGGAGATAGTTTATGAGATGCCAGCAGAAGGTGGCATAACAAGATATATGGCAATATATCACCATCTTGATACAGAAAAAATAGGCCCGGTAAGAAGTGCAAGGTCATATTTTATTGATAAGGCTATGGAATACAATGCTGTATATTTACATTGCGGCGGAAGTCCTGAAGCTCTAAGGGACATTAAAGCACTTGAGGTAGATTCCTTAAATGAACTTATTGGAGAAATAAATTTTTGGAGAGCAAATGATCGCAAGGCTCCACACAACCTCTATACAAGCACCAAGCTGACTCGTGAACTAATGGATAAAAAAAGTATAAGTGGGGAGCAATGGTCTTACAATATGAATATCAGCAATGAGTTTGTAAACTTAGATGGTAAGGCTGTTAACTATTTAACAATAGATTATAAACATAAATATAAAGTAGGCTATCAATATGATAGGATAAAAAAATATTTTTCAGAACAATAAATGGAACACAATTAAAGGATAAAGAGACAGGAACAGAAATAAATACTGTAAATATAATTATTGAAAAGGTTAGCTCTGAGGTAGTGGATGAAGTCGGACGCCTTGATTTAGATAATGTAGGCGGTGGCAAAGGTTATTTCCTGACTGGGGGAAAACAAATTGAAATAGAATGGAGCAAGGAAAACAGGCAAGCTAAGACAATATATAAGGATCTAAAAGGAAATCAAATACAATTAAATAAGGGCAATACATGGGTACAGGTGGTACCAGACTATGCTACTATAGAAATTAAGGAGTGAAAACCATGAATAATGAAATATTGATAGCAAAAGCCAAAGAAGCGATGAAGTATGCATATATAAAATATTCAGATTTTAATGTTGGTGCAGCATTGCTTACTAAGTCTGGAAAAATATATACAGGTTGCAATATTGAAAATTCATCCTATGGAGCAACTATTTGCGCAGAGAGAGTAGCCTTTATAAAAGCGATTTCTGAGGGTGAAAGAGATTTTGAAGCTATTGCTATTGTAAGTAGCAGGGCAATTTTACATATCCCTGCGGCATTTGCAGACAGTTTATGTCTGAATGGGGAACACAGCTTAAGTTAATATTTGATAATGGAAAAGAGACTAAGATTTATATACTAGATCAGACTTTTACCAGAAGCATTTACTGAGTTTTAAATAATACTACAAAAGAAAAAATAGTTGAGGTGATAATTTGGAAAAGAAGTTTAAATCAGGTTTTGTATCAGTTATAGGAAGACCAAATGTAGGAAAATCTACACTTATTAATCAGACTACTTGGAGAAAGAATAACCATAATATCCAGCAAACCCCAGACCACTAGAAACTCAATACGATGCATTTATACAGATGATGAGTATCAGATAATATTTATTGATACACCAGGAATACATAAGCCAAAGCATAAGCTGGGCGAGTATATGGTAAATGCAGCTACAGAGTCACTAAAGGCAGTGGATGTAGTAATTGCGATGTATTGATGCCTCTCATGAAATTAGCTCCAGAAGATATGGATATAACAGAAATTGCCAAAGAAGTAAAATCTCCCGTAATACTTGTACTTAATAAAATTGATAAAATAGCAAAATCAAAGCTGGAGATTTTGCTGCACCAAATTTAGTACTCAGGAAATCCATTTTGACTGTATGATACCTATTTCTGCAAAACAAGGTATGAATACTGATATCGTATTAAACGAAATTGTAAAATAGAATGCCGGAAGGACCCAAGTATTTTCCTGAAGATATATACTACTGACGTTAGCGAAGTTTTGTAGTGTCAGAGATTATAAGAGAAAAGATACTTGAGCTTACATCAGAGGAAGTTCCTCATGGAACTGCTGTAGAAGTGGAAATCCATGAAGAGAAAGAGAAGCTGAAGGAATAATAGATATAGAGGCTACTATATACTGTGAGAAGGATTCTCACAAAGGAATAATAATAGGCAAACAAGGCAAGATGCTTAAAGAGATTGGTAGCAGAGCAAGAATTGAAATTGAAAATCTGTTGGACTGTAAAATAAATCTACAGCTATGGGTCAAGGTTAGAAAGAACTGGCGAGATAATAACTCCATATTAAGAACTTGGGATACAAATAGGAGTGAAGAAATGGGAGTTTCAAAGACTGAGGGTATAGTTCTAAAGTATACTAATTTGGGTGAAGCGGATAAAATACTAACAATACTTACAAGAAACAAGGGAAAGATTAAAGCAATTGCGAAAGGCTGCAGAAAACCCAAAAGCAGCCTTACTGCTTCCAGTGAGATTTTTGTTTTCAGTGAGTTTGTATTTTATAAGGGTGCAAATTTATATCATGTAACCCAAGCTGAAACAAGAGAGACCTTTTATAACATTCGTAATGATCTTTTAAGGCTTTCTTATGCTGTTTATTTTGCTGAGCTGGCTGACACTGTATCTGACGAGGAAATACCAAGTGAAAGACTGTTTATATTGCTTGCAAAGACACTATTATTATCTATCTGACAGGGGAAATACCAATAGGAATAATTAATCAAGCTTATCAGCTGAAGCTTATGGATATAAGTGGATATAGACCAAATTTAAACAAGTGTGTTCATCTGCGGAAAGACAGATTTGAAATATTACAAATTTGACATCGAATTAGGTGGTGTTATTTGTGGATGAGTGTGAAAAATTTGGCAAAGAAACGATGTAAAATCAGTCCAGGTACATTAGAGACTATTAAATTATTATTGAACACTGAAATTTCTAGATTAAACACTATAAAAATTGATAATACTATTTTTAATGAAATAGATAAAATAGTTAAAAAATTTGTAGAAGCTCACTTGGAGAACAATTCAAATCCTTAGAGTTTCTTGATGAAATTAAAAATAACTATCAGGACTAATATATAAGAAAGGAGAAGATACCATGGATATTACTTTAGAAAAGATTGACATTATCAGAGATAGAACAGGAGTTAGTTATAAGGAAGCTAAGGAAGCTCTAGAGACTGCTGATGGAAATGTAGTTGATGCATTAATAAATATAGAAGAAGATGGAAAAAAGAAAATATCAGAATCTATTTCAGGATGGAAAGAAACTATAACAGAAACAATATCTGTAAGAGGTAATGATGCTGTTGACAAGCTAAAAGCTTTAATTCAATCAGGTAATGTTAGCAGAGTAAGAGTAAAGAAGGATGACTATATAATAATGGATATCCCTGTTACCGCAGGTGCAATAGGCGCTTTACTAATACCACTATATACAGCAATTGGAGCGACAGTAGCGATGCTTACAAAATGCACTATAGAAGTAGAAAGACCAAATAAGGAAATAATAAATGTAAGCAATACTATTACGAATACTGCTGAAGGTATTACTTCGAAAATAAAAAATGTTGCAAACGACATAAGACAGGCAACAGGAAATAATCAGAATAAAACTGAAAACATAAATAAAAACACTGAAGAAGAAAATATAGAGGATTATACCTATAAAACAACTGTTGATATTGAAACAACTACAGATAACAAAGATAGTAGTTATAAACAATAGAAAATTAAAGCTCTTACCTAAAATAATATAAATTTGTCGGTAAGAGCTTTGTTTTTTTATAGAATTAAAAATAAAGTTTATAATAATCTAGAAATATTGTAAAAGGCTTAAGAATTTTGTTATTTTTTCAATATTATATTGCAGATATTTGAATACTTGTGATAATATTTATTGAGGGCATATATATATATAAATTAATGTGAAGTATATAAATTGACTCTGGATATTTAGTGTCTTAGTGTAGAACATATAGTAATTTTTAAGACTGTCGCGTTTAATGTATACAAATATTATGTATTGCAGGTGATTGCTATAGAATTTACAAGCCGTCAAAAACATATTATCGAACTGGTAAAGGGCTATCAACCCATTACAAGCACTCAACTTGCAGAAAGACTTAATGTAAGCAGAGCTGCTATACGTCCTGATTTATCTTTGCTTACTATGTCAGGCGTGCTTGAAGCAAAACCTAAGCTTGGATATTTCTACAAAAATAGCACAATATTTGATATAATAAAAAGTGTGAAGGTTAAAGAAATAAAATCCAAGCCGGTAATTGTATCAGAAGATACCACAGTATACGATGCTATTGTAAGGTTGTTTCTAGAGGACACTGGGACATTATATGTTGAGAATAATGGAGTTTTATCCGGAGTGGTATCACGAAAGGACTTTATAAAGGTTGCTGTAGGCAACACTGAGGTTAAGAAGCTTCCCATAGGAATGATAATGTGCAGAATGCCGAAGGTCATATACACTACTGATGAGGAAAATGTAATAGATGCTGCAGAGAAACTTATATTAAATGAAATAGACAGCGTTCCTGTAGTAGAGGTTATAAAGGGTAAAGATGGAAAGCAAGAGCTTAAAGTCACAGGAAAGGTATCTAAAACTACTTTCACACGACTTTTATATGAGCTTGGGAAGGGTATGAGAAGTTTAGATGAAAACTGCTAATGCCATAATATACGCAATATCAGATTCCTTTGAAGAGACCGCTGTAATTATTGCAAAGATAGCGGCAGCACAGTTTGACAGCAGTAATGTTATTATAGAGAGATTCTATTTTATTAAAGATAGATCAGCTATTGATGATATAATTGCATCAGCCAAAGAAATTAATAGTCTATTAATAATCAATATGGTTCAAATTGAGCTAAAGAATTATTTAATTCGTAGAGCAAAGGAAAATAGTATAGCCTATTTTGATATACTTGAACAAGCAGTAGCAACATTATCGAAGGTTATCAATCGAGAACCAAAGCTTGTTTCTGAAGATACTTATCAGCTTAATGAGGAGTATTTTGATAGGATGGAAGCTATAGACTTTGCAGTCAAATATGATGATTGTAAAGATCCAAGGGCTGTTAAAAAGGCCGACTTGGTGCTTATAGGCATATCTAGAACATCAAAGACCCCTTTAAGTATATATTTAGCTACTAAAAACATAAAGGTAGCGAACATACCTCTTGTTCCAGAAGTGGTGTTGCCACGTGAATTATTTGAAATACCCAAGGAAAAGATTTTCGGATTGATAACAAGCAAGGAGAAACTGAATACAATCCGTATGGAAAGGTTAAAAGCTCATGGTTTAAACAGTGAAGCTAATTATGCTAGCTTTGAACGTATAGATTATGAGTTAAAATATGCAGATGAAATAATGAAAGATATCGGTTGTGTAGTATTAAATATTACCGATAAAGCCATTGAAGAAACTGCAAGTACAATACTTCAAATTTTAAAGGAGGTAAACTCTAGTGAAAAAGTACGTTTACAATTTTAAGGAAGGAAAAGCTTCAATGAAAGACCTTTTTGGAGGAAAAGGTGCAAACCTTGCTGAAATGACAAATATAGGACTTCCGGTTCCACAAGGATTTACAGTTACAACAGAAGCATGTAATGAGTATTATGAAGAAGGCAGAACAGATTTGGAAAGAGTTAATAGATGAAATTGAATGAACAGCTTAGCTGAATTAGAAAAAGCAACTGGAAAGAAATTTGGTGGCGGAGAAAATCCATTACTAGTATCAGTTAGATCAGGTGCAAAGTTCTCAATGCCAGGTATGATGGATACAATTCTAAATCTTGGACTTAAATGATGAAGTTGTAGAAGCTATGGCAAAGCTTACTAACAATGAAAGATTTGCATATGACAGCTATAGAAGATTTATTCAAATGTTCTCTGATGTTGTTATGGAAATTGAAAAAACAAAATTTGAAAAAATACTTGATGAAATAAAAGAAGAAAAAGGTGTAAAATTTGATACAGATTTAACTGCTGATGATTTAAAAGAAGTTAGTTAAAAAATTTAAAGAAATTTATAAAAAAGAAAAAGGCGAAGATTTCCCACAAGATCCAAAAGATCAGTTAATTGAATCTATTAACAGCTGTATTTAGATCATGGAATAATCCAAGAGCTAATAGTATACAGAAGACTGAATGATATTCCAGGAGACTGGGGAACAGCAGTAAATGTACAAGCAATGGTATTTGGAAATATGGGAGATGACTTCAGGTACAGGAGTTGCATTTACAAGAAATCCATCTACAGGAGAAAAGAAAATATTATGGTGAATTCTTAATGAATGCACAAGGTGAAGACGTTGTTGCAGGTATCAGAACTCCACAGTCAATAGATCAAACTTAAAAGAAATAATCCAGAATGTATATAAGCAATTTATAGATATTGTCAATACTCTTAGAAAATCATTATAAAGATATGCAGGATATGGAGTTTACAATTGAAAAAGGCAAACTATTTATGCTTACAAACAAGAAATGGTAAAAGAACAGCAGCAGCTGCATTAAAAATTGCTGTTGATTTGGTTGAAGAAGGAATGATTACAAAAGAAGAAGCTATTATGAAAGTTGATCCAAAACAATTAGATGCATTGCTTACATCCTAACTTTGATCCTAAAGCATTTAAAGAATGCAACAGTCTATAGCTAAAGGACTTCCAGCATCTCCAGGAGCTGCACAGGAAAGGTTTACTTTACAGCAGAAGAAGCAGTAAATGCAGTCATGAAAATGGTGAAAAGGTTATACTTGTAAGACTTGAAACTTCACCAGAAGATATTGAAGGTATGGTTGCAGCTAAAGGTATACTTAACAGTAAGAGGTGGAATGACTTCTCATGCTGCAGTTGTTGCAAGAGGAATGGGAACATGCTGTGTAGCTGGATGTGGAGACATTAAAGTTAATGAAGAAGAAAAGAACTTTAGAAGTAGATGGCAAAGTATATACATGAAGGTGATTTCATATCCATTGATGGAACCACTGGTAATGTATATGGAGGAGTTATTAAAACAGTAGACTCCAGAAATGACAGGTCACTTTGGAACATTCATGGGATGGGCTGATGAAATAAGAAACTTAAAAGTAAGAACAAATGCAGATACTCCAAAAGATGCTGAACAAGCAGTTAAATTTGGTGCAGAAGGTATAGGACTTTGCCGAACAGAGCATATGTTCTTTGAAGAAGATAGAATTCCTGCAATGAGAGAAATGATAGTTTCTAAAACATGAAGAACAAAGAAGAAAAGCACTTAGAAAAATACTTACCAATGCAAAGAGAAGACTTTAAAGGAATATTATGAAGCAATGGAAGGAAGACCAGTAACAATCAGATTCTTAGATCCACCACTACATGAATTCTTACCACAGGCAGATGAAGATATAAATGAACTTAGCAAAGAAATGGGACTTAACTTTTGAAGAGTTAAAAGCTACAGTTGAGAGCTTACATGAATTCAACCCAATGATGGGACATAGAGGATGCCGACTTGCTGTATACTTATCCTGAAATAGCTGAAATGCAGACAAGAGCAATAATAGAAGCTGCTATAGATGTTAAAAAGAATAAGGGTATAGATATTATATCCTGAAATAATGATTCCACTTAGTAGGAGAAATTAAAGAATTGAAATATGTTAAAGATATATTGTAGAAGACAGCAGATGAATTTAATTGAAGAAACAGGCATTGAACTTAAAATATATAGTTGGAACAATGATAGAAATTCCAAGAGCTGCTTTAACAGCTGATGAAATTGCAAAAGAAGCAGAATTCTTCTCCTTTGGAACAAATGACTTAACACAAATGACATTTGGATTCTCAAGAGATGATGCAGGTAAATTCTTAAAAGATTACTATGAAAAGAAAATATTTCGAACCAGATCCATTTGATAAACTTAGACCAAGATGGTGTAGGCAAACTTAGTTAAAATGGCTGTTGAACTTGGAAGATCAACAAGACCTGATATCAAACTTGGTATCTGCGGAGAACATGGTGGAGATCCATCATCAGTTGAATTCTGTCATAAGGTAGGATTAAACTATGTATCCTGTTCACCATTCAGAGTTCCAATAGCAAGACTTGCAGCAGCACAAGCAACCCTTAAAGAAAAATAAAAACAAATACAAAGTAACATTAAAAAACCTTTCGAGTTAAATCGAAAGGTTTTTTATATATGTGTCTAGCATATGTTGAAGTAAACAAAAAATAAATAAGTCATCCTTAATTAAGGATGACTTATTTTTATCTAACTAATTACTTTTGAATGTCAACGAATACGAAGTCTGGGTCAGCACCTATGAAGTTTCTTACTATATTCTTAACGTATGGTTGCATTGCATAAGCACCATTTCTGAAGTAGAAAGGAATTATAGCAGCTTCATCAAGAAGAATCTTTTCTGCTTCTGCCATTGCTTCTGCTCTAGCTTTAGAATCTGGTGAAGTTTTTGAGAATGCTATTAATTCATCATACTTAGCATTTGTCCAGTTGATATTGTTATGTCCGCCACCAGTTACCCAAAGGTTCATAAATGTCATTGGGTCATTGTAGTCTGGACCCCAACCTGCGCTACATATATCGTAGTCTGATGCTTGCATTAATTCAAGTCTTTGTTTGAATTGAACTTGCTTAACTTCAATCTTAATGCCTAAGTTCTTTGAAAGCATATCTTGTTCAGCTTCAGCATGTGTTCTAGCTGTATCACTGTCATCTGTTAATAATTCAAATGCTGGAACCTTATCAATAGTTGTTCCAAGTTCTGTTAATGCTTTGTCTAAATATTCTTTTGCTTTTGCAACATCAGCATTTGCAGGATAGAATTCATATGGGTATTCATTAGCAAATGTATCTTTATCACCCATTAATAATGGAAGTACATATCTTTGTGCTGGAGTTGAACCGTTCTTTAATATTGCATCGCAGAACGCTTGTCTGTCAATAGCAAAGCCGATAGCTTTTCTGAAGTTAGCATTACCAAGGAACTTGCCTACTTCAGGTGACTTACCTTTAACGTTAATTTGGAAGTACCATTCTGAACCTGTTGGGAAGAAGTTAGCTTTACCATCAGCTTCATATTTTTCAATGAAGTCTTTGCTAAGACCAGCAAGGTCTATGTCGCCAGCTTCATACATGTTAATAATAGTTTTGCTATCATTAACTATTGTAAATTCTACTCTATCAAGGTTTATCTTTTCTTTATTCCAGTAGTTTGCGTTCTTTTCAAGAACGATTGAAGCATCATGTTGCCATTCTTTTAGTGTAAATGGTCCATTATAAACAGCCTTGTCAGCATCAGCTGCATAAGCTTCTTTATATTGGTCAACTAAGTCTTTTCTTGATGGCATAAATGAAAGGAATCCTGTTAAAGCTAAGAAATACTTTGTTGGTGAATGAAGCTTTATTTCTAGAGTCTTTTCATCTAAAGCTTTAATTCCAACTTGTGTTGGGTCAGTTATCTTTCCAGTATTATATTCTTCACCATTAACTATATAATAGCCTTGGAAAGCATATTCTGATGCTGTAATTGGGTTAAGAAGTCTTAAGAATGAATATTCGAAATCTTGAGCTGTAACCTTTGTACCATCGCTCCATTGTGCATCTCTTAGATGGAAAGTGTAAGTTAAGCCATCTTCTGAGATATCCCATGTTTCAGCCATACCAGGTAATATTTCATTGTCGTAAACTCTGATAAGACCTTCAAGTATAGCATTATCAATTTCTATTGAAACTGAGTCTGTACCTAATTGTGGGTCAAGATTTGGTGGCTCTGTACCAGCCATTCTTAATACCTTAGGTTCACCTTTTGCAGCTGGATCTGTTGCAGTATCCTTTGATCCGCATGCTGTTAGTCCAACGCTTAGTATCAATACTAAGGCTAGCACTAGTGCTAAAGATTTTTTCATTGAGAATCCTCCCTGTTTTTTTTAATTTGGCGTATATGTAAATTGGAACGCCTTCATATTAATAGTACAAGTTTTTGTTGATGTTAGTATATATAATTTTAAAATTGTTACAATAAACTTGTAAAAAAGTTGTAACAATTACTAACTTAATTATATTTCTGAAGTGTGAAAATACATTGAAATAAAAGTGTATAAATGTTGAAACTTGCATATATTATAGTTCAAAATATTGCAGATTAAGTCTAAGTTGACAAATGGATAGAACATGAAATATAAGGTGTGAATGCTGAAAAATCTACTTTTTGTAGTAGTTGTGAGTATAGTTCTGTAATAATGAAATGTGAAAAAAAGTTAAAAATGAATGATGCAGGGTATAGGAAGCATTAAAAAAGAGAGGGAGCATAAGCTCAATGTCATTAAGTTAAGAAATTGAGACTATAGTCTTAGAACAGGGTATATTTAAAAATACATACCCTGTTCTTTTTTTTATATAATTTTCAGCAAAATCTCCCAAAACACTTGACAAGTAGTAGAAAAAATGTGGCGAAGCACCTTAAATATATAGATTTTTAAGGAGGTTCACTCATGAACGAATATGCAGATTTCATAAAGGAAAAATTAGACACAGTGTTAACTCAAATGCATGAATCCTCGTGGCTGTTTGTTAATGACCCAGAGAAGGATTTTACTCGAAAACGAAAGTTGGATTTCAAAGATATGCTGATTATTTTGCTTTCAATGGGAGGTAATAGTCTAAGGCTTGAACTCATGAAATATTTTTCTTATGATACTGAAACGGCCACTTGCTCAGCCTTTGTCCAGCAACGTGAAAAGATTCTTCCAGAAGCACTTGAGTTACTCTTCCATAGATTTACATCATTGGCAATCAACCCAAATTTTTATGATGGCTATCGAATGTTAGCTGTTGATGGTTCAGATTTATGTATTGCACACAATCCAAACGATGCAGATAATTATTTTCTTTTCAAAGAGAATGCTAAAGGATACAATCTTCTACACTTAAATGCCATGTACGATTTATGCAGCAGGGTATATGTTGATTCAATTGTTCAACCAGGTAGGAAAGAAAATGAATTTCAGGCATTAACTGATATGGTAGACCGTTCTGATATTAAAGAACAAACTATAGTAATAGCTGATCGTGGTTATGAAAGTTACAACGTTTTTGAACATATAGAGAGGAAGGGCTGGAACTATGTTATAAGGGTAAAAGATATATGTAGTAATGGAATCACATCTGGACTCTCTCTTCCTAATCAGGAAATATTTGATATAGAGTACAGCACTTTATTGACTAGACGACAGACGAACGAAATAAAGGCACATCCGGAAAAATATAAGTTTATGTCAGCAAATCAAAAGTTTGACTATCTTCAAGTTGGCGATAAAGGAATTTATCCAATAAACTTTAGAGTAGTTCGCTTTGCTATATCAGAAAATACCTACGAAGTTATCATTACAAATCTTACTGAAAAAGAATTCTCTGTAGAGAAGATTAAAGAGATATATCACATGCGCTGGGGAATTGAGACATCATTTAGAGAACTGAAATATGCCATTGGACTAACAAGTTTTCATTCAAAAAAGACGGCCTACATCATACAAGAAATATTTGCAAGGCTCACCATGTATAATTTCTGCGAAATAATCACAACGCACGTGGTTATACATCAGAAAGACAGAAAATACGGCTATCAGGTCAATTTCACCATAGCTATATCAATTTGCTTGCACTATTTCAAATGTAGGAATGCAGTATCACCGCCTAATGTGGAAGCGCTTATCCAAAAGAATATATTACCTGTACGAAATGGTAGAAAAGACCCTCGCAAAGTCAGAACCAAATCGGCAGTTAGCTTCATATATAGAGTAGCATAAATAATTACTAATAAAAATGTTTTTTTGACAGAGAGATGTCTCTGTCTTGTTTGTGTATAAAAAATTAGAGTTGGAAAAGAAAAAAGTCAATTGAAAATATGAATGCTTTCAATTGACTATAATTCTATTTTTCTCAATATCATTAACTTAATGACATTGGAGCATAAGCTCTCTCTCTTTTTTAATGCTTTAACTAATTACTTTTGAATGTCAACGAATACGAAGTCTGGGTCAGCACCTATGAAGTTTCTTACTATATTCTTAACGTATGGTTGCATTGTATAAGCACCGTTTCTGAAGTAGAAAGGAATTATAGCAGCTTCATCAAGAAGAATCTTTTCTGCTTCTGCCATTGCTTCTGCTCTAGCTTTAGAATCTGGTGAAGTTTTTGAGAATGCTATTAATTCATCATACTTAGCATTTGTCCAGTTGATATTGTTATGTCCGCCACCAGTTACCCAAAGGTCATAAATGTCATTGGGTCATCGTAGTCTGGACCCCAACCTGCGCTACATATATCGTAGTCTGATGCTTGCATTAATTCAAGTCTTTGTTTGAATTGAACTTGCTTAATTTCAATCTTTATGCCTAAGTTCTTTGAAAGCATATCTTGTTCAGCTTCAGCATGTGTTCTAGCTGTATCACTGTCATCTGTTAATAATTCAATTGCTGGAACCTTATCAATAGTTGTTCCAAGTTCTGTTAATGCTTTGTCTAAATATTCTTTTGCTTTTGCAACATCAGCAGTTGCTGGATAGTATTCATATGGATATTCGTTTGCAAATGTATCTTTATCACCCATTAATAATGGAAGTACATATCTTTGTGCTGGAGTTGAACCGTTCTTCAATATTGCATCGCAGAACGCTTGTCTGTCAATAGCAAAGCCGATAGCTTTTCTGAAGTTAGCGTTAGCCAAGGAACTTGCCTACTTCAGGTGACTTGCCTTTAACGTTAATTTGGAAGTACCATTCTGCACCTGTTGGGAAGAACATAGCTTTACCTTCAGCTTCATACTTCTCAATGAAGTCTTTGCTAAGACCAGCAAGGTCTATGTCGCCAGCTTCATACATGTTAATAATAGTTTTGCTATCATTAACTATTGTAAATTCTACTCTATCAAGGTTTATCTTTCTTTATTCCAGTAGTTAGCGTTCTTTTCAAGAACGATTGAAGCATCATGTTGCCATTCTTTTAGTGTAAATGGTCCATTATAAACAGCCTTGTCAGCATCAGCTGCATAAGCTTCTTTATATTGGTCAACTAAGTCTTTTCTTGATGGCATGAATGAAAGGAATCCTGTTAAAGCTAAGAAATACTTTGTTGGTGAATGAAGCTTTATTTCTAGATGTCTTTTCATCTAAAGCTTTAATTCCAACTTGTGTTGGATCAGTTATCTTTCCAGTATTATATTCTTCACCATTAACTATATAATAGCCTTGGAAAGCATATTCTGATGCTGTAACTGGGTCAAGAAGTCTTAAGATTGAATATTCAAAATCTTGAGCTGTAACCTTTGTACCATCACTCCATTGTGCATCTCTTAGATGGAAAGTGTAAGTTAAGCCATCTTCTGAGATATCCCATGTTTCAGCCATACCTGGTAATGTTTCACTGTCGTAAACTCTGATAAGACCTTCAAGTATAGCATTATCAATTTCTATTGAAACTGAGTCAGTACCTAATTGTGGGTCAAGATTTGGTGGCTCTGTACCAGCCATTCTTAATACCTTAGGTTCAACGTTTGCAGCTGGATCTGTTGTAGCATCCTTTGATCCGCATGCTGTTAGTCCAACGCTTAGTATCAATACTAAGGCTAGCACTAGTGCTAAAGATTTTTTCATTGAGAATCCTCCCCGTTTTTTAATTTGGCGTATATATAAATTGGAACGCCTTCATATTAATAGTACAAGTTTTTGTTAATGTTTATTTCAGTATATATAATTTTGAAATTGCTACAGTAAACTTGTAAAAAAATTGTAACAATTTATAGACTAATTATATTTCTGAAATATGAAAAATATGTGCATTAATTGTGAAAAAATGATGAACAAATAACAAACTATTATTCAAATAATTGGTTTGAATAATAAGTTGTAGAATTTATTTACATTTAACTAATTTTGAGTATACAATAAAATTATAGCAAAATCAATATATATATATTGATTTTAGGACTATTATTTTATAAAAATTAATACAAATCAAATTATCACAATTTAATTTATCAGAATATTACAATGTGAAACAAGGGTGAAAACAAGTTGAAATATTGTTGATTTACGAAAATATATGAAAATAGATCATATATTTTATTGTTAATAAATTTGTACTATAATTAAATCAAATTATACTTATGATAGGAGTGCATGGATAAATGCAAAAGGTCAAGGTTCTTATTATAGAGGATGAAGCCAGAATTAGAGAAATGTTAAGAGAGTATTTAGAAAATGTAGATTTTCAAGTAGTAGGAGTAGAAAATGGTATGCTTGGTCTGGAAAAATTTATAGAAGAACAGTATAATATTATATTACTTGATGTCATGCTGCCAGATATTGATGGTTGGTCAGTATGTAGGGAGATTAGAAGAAGTTCTGATGTAGCAATAATTATGCTTACCGCCAGAGGTGAAGAGTATGACAAGCTTTTTGGCTTTGAGCTTGGTGCAGATGATTATATTACAAAGCCTTTTAGTCCAAATGAGCTTGTAGCTCGTATGAGGGCAATATTAAAGAGAGGAAAGGATACGTCACTAGGTACAGATAAATCAATATTTCAATACAAAGCATTAAGTGTGAATTTGGATTCTAGAAAAGTTATACTTGATAGCTCAATTGTCAATATGACACCAAAGGAATTTGATTTATTTAGTTTTTTTATAAAGAATCCTGATAGGGTATTCACCAGAGAGCAGTTGCTAAGTAAGGTATGGGGATATGAGTTTGGTGGTGACGATAGAACTGTTGACACTCATATTAAGATGTTAAGAGAAAGTCTAAAGGAATATAGAAGCCTTATAGTTACAGTATGGGGTGTAGGGTATAAGTTTGAATTAGGAGGATAAAAATGAAAAGTATTTCATTTAAGCTTTGGGGGCTTATGCTAGCTTTGGTATTTATAGCTTTGATTCTTATATGGTTTTTTCAGATAGTTTTCTTAGAAAGTTTTTATCTCGATATACATGAAAAAAAACTGCTAAATGAAGGTAATTATATTGTAGATATGATACTGGAAAACCAAACTGAGAATAATATAATGACAAAGATAGAGGAGTTGCTTCTAAAATATAATGCAAGAATTGATATATATACTCCCGCTGGTGTAGCTATATATTCAAGTGAAAATGCGCCTAAAATGATGGCCATAGATAAAACAGCCATACTTATAGAGATTAGTAAGGGTAATAAGGTAGTAAATAATTTTAAAGATACAAGGCTTGGGAGCAATATCTTAATAATTGGACTGCCTGCTATTCAAAATAATAAGTTAAAGGCTGCATTGATAATGAGTGTACCGTTAGCTTCAGTTAATGAAACTGTAGCTACCTTGAAGGAGCAGCTTCTTATAATTTCTATTATATTAATAGGTTTTTCTGCTATATTATCTTATTGGTTTTCGAGATTTTTTACAAAGCCAATTCTGGAGATTAACAAAGCAGCAAAGACTATGGCTGAGGGTAACCTGTCTATAAAAGTAGCTGTAAACTCTAAGGATGAGCTTGGAATGCTTTCTGATACAATTAACCATTTATCTTCACAACTGCAAAAAATTGAGCAGTTACGCAAGGAGTTGATTGCTAATGTTTCTCATGAATTCAGAACACCTTTAACCCTTATAAAGGGTTACGCTGAGACTATTAGAGATGTAAAGGGTTTAAGTACTGAAAAGAGAGAGAAGCAGATGAATATAATAATTGAAGAATCGGACAAATTGAACAATATGATAAATGATATCTTAGACTTATCCCAAATACAGTCTGATTATTACATACTAGAAATGAGTGACTTTAGAATAGGAGAAACTATAGAGACGGTAAAAAACAGACTATTGTTTCTTATAGAAGAAAAGGGGTTGTGTGTCAAAGTAAATTTTGACTCTGAAATGCTTATATATGGAGATGAGAGAAGAATTGAACAGGTTTTGTTTAATCTGTTAAACAATGCAATTAATCACTCAAAAGAGGGTGATGTTATTGAGATTAGAGTAGTCGATCAAGATAGTATAGCAGTAGTTGAAGTATTAGATCAGGGAGATGGAATTGCGGCGCAGGATATACCTTATATATGGGATAGATTCTATAAGGTACATAATGGGGAAAACAATAAGCATATGGGGAGTGGTCTTGGTCTTGCTATAGTAAAGAGTATTTTGAAAGCACATAAATCTAATTTCGGAGTGGAAAGCGAAATAGGAAAGGGTAGTAAATTCTGGTTTGAGGTTAAAAAGAGTGCCGAAAATCGGGCTATATAATATTTTATATAGCTTATGTTTGTGATATCAGCAAAGGATTATGCTATGGCATAATTATTGCTATAATAAATATAAATAATGAATTTAAGGAGGACTAAGATGAAAGAGGTTGTTATTGTTGCAGCAGCTAGAACTCCAGTAGGAAGCTTTAATGGAGCTTTATCTGGAGTCAGCGCAATTGAGTTAGGTTCGATTGTCATAAAGGAAGCTGTAAAGAGAGCGGGTATCACACCAGATATGGTAGATGAGATTATAATGGGTTGCATTCTACAGTCTGCACAAGGACAGGGTGTTGCAAGGCAAGCCGCAGTAAAAGCTGGTATACCAATAGAAAAACCTGCAATGACTATTAATATGATTTGTGGTTCAGGATTAAAGGCAGTGCAATTAGCAGCACAAGCAATAATTAGTGGTGACAGTGATATTGTTGTTGCTGGTGGTACAGAAAACATGACTCAGGCGCCATATGCATTAAAGAATGCAAGAAATGGATACAGAATGGGTAATGGAGAAATTGTTGATACAATGATTTGCGATGCTTTAACTGATGCCTTCAATAATTATCATATGGGTGTTACTGCCGAAAATTTGGCAGAAAAATATAATATAACAAGAGAAGAACAAGATACATTGTCAGCAAACAGTCAAAATAAGGCTGAAGCAGCTATAAAACAAGGTAAGTTTAAGGATGAAATAGTTCCTGTAGTAATATCAACCAGAAAAGGTGATGTAGTAGTTGATACTGATGAATTCCCAAGAGCGGGTACAACTGTAGAAGGACTAGCAAAGCTTAGACCTGCATTTAAAAAGGATGGAACTGTTACAGCAGGTAATGCATCCGGTATTAATGACGGAGCTGCTGCTTTGGTTATTATGTCAGCTGACAAAGCAAAAGAGTTAGGCTTAGAAGTATTAGGAAAGATAGTTGGCTATGCTTCGGCAGGAGTAGATCCAAGTATAATGGGAATAGGTCCTGTGACAGCAGTTAAAAAGGCTCTTAATAGAGCAAACTTAAAGATCGAAGATATGGATTTGATTGAGGCAAATGAAGCTTTTGCTGCACAAGCCATTGCGGTTTCTAGAGAGTTAGGATTTGACATGGATAAGGTGAATGTTAATGGTGGAGCAATTGCACTTGGTCATCCAGTAGGAGCGAGTGGTGCAAGAATATTAACAACACTTCTTTATGAAATGAAGAAGCAAAACTTGAAGCGTGGACTAGCAACTCTTTGCATTGGTGGAGGCATGGGTACTGCGGTAGTAATTGAAAGATAGAACAATTATATAAATAAAATATACTGCATGTTTTAAAATAACATGCAGTATATTTTTATTTAGCTTTTATAGTGACGTCTCACATTTTAGGTAGTTAACTATTATTTCTGCTGCATCTCCTCTAGTTATATTATTTGCTGGGTTGAAATAAGATTTAATAGGTGCTATGATACCAAGCTCAGCTGCCATTACTACATAACCCTTGTAGACATTTGTTATTTTTGAAGCATCTTTGAAGGTTACTACAAACATATTGCTCTTCTCTGCTATAACTCCATATCCCATTGCTCTTATAATCATCTTTGCTGCATCTTGTCGTGTTACATAGGTGTCTGGCTTTTTGTCTGCTTCATTTATAATCTTTCTTTTTATAGCTTCGGCGTAGTAGCTGTCGTACTGATTATCAGCCTTATCAACAGGTGTGAAGTAATATTCAGGTTGTAAAGAGTTTATAAGAAGCTTTATAAAATCTTTTTGAAGTGTTGCTGTGTCAGGCATGAACTTTGTGTTGTCAGGCTCTATAATGCCAATTTCTATTAACAGTTTGATTTCATCTTCAGCTTTATTGCCTTTAATATCTGTGTATTGAAGCTTTTGTACTTGTTTAATAGGGTTACCGTTATAGTCTAACATTTGGCTGCTATTTGCATCTATAAAACCAGGCATGTTTTCTAACACATAAGCTAATTTTAACTCTTTGACCTCGCTATAATTAGCGTTTTTATAGTAGTGTACATATTGCATTCCAAACTTAACTTTATCTAATAATACTTCATAAGCCTTATCTAGCGTTATAACTTTATTTGGAGCAGGAAAATTGATATTTAGCCAGTTTGTATTAAAGGACACTATTTCTCCTGTAACCGCATTAATTCCTACGTTTAGTGAGTTTGAAGGACATGGGATTCCGTTTTCGATTCTTGTAAAATTGAAGTAATAATAGTCATTGTTAATGGGCGCGTAATCAAATGGTTCCTTGTACTCTTTATATTGTGTTTTACTGAATTTATCAGGCTGTATTACCTTTAGGAAATCTTCTGCAAGCTTTTTTGCTTGTTCCTTTTTTATTGTAGCTTTATCCTTGTTCTGAGTATTATTGTTATCTGAAATATTGAAGCTTTTAATCTCTTTAGTTACAGCATCTATCTGTGCATTAATATATCTATATGTGTTATCTTCTGTGCTTGAGTATCTCCATGCTAGGTTCCATGTGGTATTTTCTTTATTATTGCCAGGATATAGATTTGCACTTTCTAGCTTCATTTTGTTATCGATTGTAATATATTGTTTTATAGCTTGCTCTGCTTCAGATTTTGATATATATTTACTGTTTTTCTCAAGCTCATATTGCTCCTCTGGAGTTATTTTAACGCTTTCATTATAAGCCTTATCTGCCATATTTTTTTCGTTGCTATAGGTTCTAATTATTGAGGTGTTTAAAAGCTCGCCAGTAAATGCATCAATAGGAGAATTTCCATTTTTCATTGTGTATGCAAGTACTGCTGATGGTTCGTTATTTTGGTTATTATAAATCACGTTATAAGTAAGCTCTAAGCCCAGCTTGCTTTTCAAAAGCTCTTTTGCTTTTTCTAGGGAGAATGCTTTTGACTTTGCGGTTAGCTCTCCTTTATCCCATTGTATATTAAAATATCTAGTCTTTAAGGTGTTTTTATCTATTTGAACCGAAATGTTGTTCACAGGCACATCTACATCATCATATACTCTGATAAACTCAAAATTGTAGGTCTCAGCATACCTGTTATAATTATCATAATTTGTATCATCTGCTAGTCTTGTTTGCTTGAAGTTATCACCTTGAAGCTTTGCTGCAACTTTTTGTGCAGCCTTTAGAGCTTCTGCTCTTGAGTATTTTGGAATTTTACTTTTTGACTGTTCATCTGATACCCACCAATATATAGATATAATCTTTCCACTAGCAGCATCTACGGAAACGCTAATTGTTTCCTTGTTTGTTTTTGTGTTATTCCAGTTTAGATTCCATATATTGTATCCATTTTGATTTTCACTGTAGCTATTTGTAAATTCGTAGCCCTCCGTATTTAGTCCCAAACTACTTTTTGCTATTTCTATAGATTGCTTTAGTGTAACTGCTGTTTTCTCTTCAGCAAAAGCGATAGCAGGTACCTGAAGTATTCCTGATAGTAAAACAAAAGCTGTGAGTAATGCAACAAATTTTTTCATAGTAATCCCCTTTCAGTGTTTTATTTTTTATGACTTATAAAGCGGTACTAAATGTTCCCAAACCTAGAAAATTATTTTGAAGCTTCCTCTGTTTTGATAGAATTTCTTATAAGTTCGTTTAACTTCTGAAATTCTTCTGTAGTCAAATATCTCCACGCTCCTGTGGGTAAGTCTCCTAGATAAATATTCATAATACGTATTCTTTTGAGCTTTATGACCTGATAACCGAATACTTCACACATTCGGCGAATTTGTCTGTTCATACCCTCAGTTAGAATTATACTGAAGGTATATTTAGTAAGCATTTCTACTATACATTTTTTTGTTATAGTGCCTAATATCTTAACACCACTAGCCATGCCAACTATAAAACCTTGAGTTATTGGCTTATCAACTCTTACAATATATTCTTTGTCATGATTGTTTCCTGCTCTTAGAATTTTATTTACAATATCACCATCACTGGTAAGAACAATGAGACCTTCTGATTCCTTGTCTAATCTACCCACAGGGAAAATGCGTTTTGGATAATTCATAAAGTTGATAATGTTGTTTCTTTCTTTTACATCAGTGGTACTTATAATACCTACCGGCTTGTTCAAGGCTATATACACAAACTCTTCTACAGGTTTTAGGGGCTTACCGTCTACTTTTATAACATCATTTACTGCTACAGTACTACCAATTTCTGCTACCTTGCCATTAATTTTAACGCGCTTTTGCTCTATAAGTCTGTCTGCCTCTCGGCGGGAGCAAATACCCTTTTCACTTATGAATTTATTTATTCGCATGTTATTTGTTACCTTTACTTGATTTTCTTTTTTCATTTGTATTATTACCTCATTTATGTAAGTTACTATATATATTGCACTAAACAATTTATATTTATAAAATAGTGTGATATATATAATAATTAGTTTAAATACTTTAAAAGAAATAATCAATTAAAAAATAAGTATAATAAATTGCTAAATAGAAAAAATACATATGGAGGTGTTATTATGACTTTAAATTTAACACAGAAAGAAAGAATGCTGCTTCAAGATCAAAAGAGTCATGAACAGCTTTGCATAAAGAAGTATAATGACTATGCAAGCAAGGCTCAGGACGGACAGCTAAAACAATTATTCAGTACCTATGCAACAAAGGAGCAGGAGCATTTAAATTCAATAAACCAAATGCTTAGCGGACAAATCCCTCAGATGAACCAACAACAGGGTCAGCAAAACCAACAAACACAACAGACAATGACACAATCAAGTGGTCAGAATACAAGCTTTTTGAATAAAGGTGACTCAGATTTATGCCATGATATGTTAACAGCTGAAAAGTATGTTTCTGGGGCATATGACACAGCTATATTTGAGATGAGCAATAAGAATATGAGAGATACTCTAAATCATATTCAAAAGAAGAGCAGGAACATGGAGAAGGTTTGTTTAACTACATGAATAGTCATGGAATGTATAACGCTCAATAATTGATCAAAATAAATCCTACATTATATGTGTAGGATTTATTTTATATTTCCAATGCGTGCATATGAATCCAAATGATGGCAATAATTTAGATGTGGAATTTTGCTGCAAACAAGCATTGGAGGCATTCATATGAACAAGAATACTACAAAGCAAAAAACATCCCTAAAGCTTGCACGAGATGAGAAGACTCCATTTGAAATTTATAGCATTATATTAAAGGGTGTAGTATGTACCCTAGACAGTATTTTTCTGAAGCATTATGTAACTGATAATATAGAAGCATTAATGAAATATATAAATAATAGGAATATAATTAGTGCTGAAACATATAAGAAGCTACTATCAGAGGCTAAAGATTTTTATGCTGTAATTTTGTGTGCAGTTTTAATAAATCCAATTAAGGAATATACAAAGGATTTCAAGCAGACAGAGATTAAAAAAGAGAAGAAAAATGAATTATTTCTGCTGTTACAAAAAGAATTGTTTGAGTTTTTTGCTGATTGGCTTTGTCATATAGAATTGGATCCTTTGCTTTTTGTAGACTATCAGAAGCTTATGGCAAGCAGTTTAATATGCAGCTTTACATATCATCTATTAACTCTCATAACTTGACTGCGATAGAAAGTCAGGTTATTAAGCTTCAGATAATTGAGATTACAACAGTTTATCTTATTGAGCAGGTGGCGGTTCAATTGGGTTTGGCAGGGCTAGATTATATAGATTATTATAAAAACATTAGTATTATAAAGATAAAGCTTACAGAGAATTCGGACTGTATCGATACAATTATATAGAAATTTGATATTGTAGTACAAAAATGCCAATGTAGACATTGCCTCAAGGTTATATTTTAATATAATAGATATATATGAAATATGTAACTTTGAGGGGGATAAAAATGGATTTTAAAAACACATCAAGTACAAAAATGTCTCAGCATATAAGAGAAATGGTTCAAATAGCATTGATGACTGCTATTACATATATATCTGTGAGCTTTTTGCATATACCTAATGGAGTTGGTGGTGTAGTACATCTTGGAGATAGCATAATATTTGTTACAGCCATATTATTTGGAGCAAGACAAGCAGCAATTTCAGGAGCAATAGGCATGACTCTATTTGATATATTCTTCTACCCAACTTATGCGCCATATACTTTTTTTATTAAAGCAGTTATGGGTTTGATAGTTGGTTTGATAGCTAGAGGTGGTAATTCAAAGGGCAATATAAATTTTAGAAACATTATTGGAATTGTATTAGCTGCTATATGGGGTGTTGTGGGATATTATTTTGCGGAGATAATCATGTATGCAAATTTCTATATACCTATAGCTAACGTTTTTGGTAACATAATTCAGGTAACAGCAGGCGGTATTATTGCATTGATACTTTTATCAGCACTTAAGAGAACAAAATATTTTGGAAATAATTAAATCCTTTAGCTCAATATTTATATATTAAGATTGTTATATCCGACCTCACAGGTCGGTTTTTTGTTTGCAAAAGCTTGAAATTGCTATTAATTAGCATTTCAAATCTAGTTGACATAATGTATAATGTTTATAGGAGAGGTGAATTGCATGAAGAAAACTAACATTAGCATTATGTCAGTTGTATTAGTTATAGCTATATTACTGAACATTTTTAGCTTTATTGGACTTGTATATGCAGAGATTACTTCAGTGGACAAGCTAGCTCAAAATGAAAATTTAATAAGCGTTATTGACAAAACCTACGTATATAGAGATATAACAGGACATTGGGCAAAAGAAGGCATTTTAAAGCTTAGCTATATGGAGATATTGAAGGGTTTTCCTGGTGGAAGTATGATGCCAGATAAAACCTTGACTAGAGAAGAATTCATCGTAATGCTTGTAAGAGCAATTGATATACCTTTGACAGATACATATGTACAGAGTTATCAAGATGTTGCGGTTGATCGCTGGAGTAGTCAATACATAGCTTCAGCAAAGAGTAAAGGTTTACTGGACATCTTTAATCAAAGCATGATGTATCCAGCACAAAATATAACAAGAGAAGAGATGGCTGTTATTGCGGCTAAGGCTGTACAGGATATACCATTGACTTCACAAAGTATAAGTTTTAAGGATTTAAATTCTGCTTATAAGTATATGGATAGTATTAAAATAGTAACTTCACTTGGTATTATAAGAGGAATGCCGGATGGTAGCTTCAAGCCATATAATGGTGCTACGAGAGCTGAAACAGCTGTAGTTATTCAGAGAATCTTGGATTTGAAGAGCCTAGATAACCTACAAGAAAATAATGAAATAACTGCTTTTGCAGAAAATTATGAGAAAAGCCGCATGACAAATCCAATTCAAGGTACTTTAAATACAGAGGATATTATGCAATTTTCTATTGGTAAAGAGCAAAAGCAAAATATAAAGAGAGATAGCATTATAAGTAGCTTGAAGCTGCAGAATATCAATCTTAATAGAAATATGTCAAATTCTTATACTTTCATAAGCTATAAGTCCAAATATCTAGCTGAGGTTATCATTAGTTATAATATGACCATTACCACAACTGAAGGTGCCAACAGAGAATATAAGATAACTCGTAAGCTATATATGAATAGGGATAAAGGCAAGTGGACGGTATACGACTCATCTGTGTTATATAGTATACTTAACGAAGTAGTTGTCAGTCAAAGTGAAAGTGAAAAGATAAATCTAACATGGCACAACCTTTATAATAGTACTCAAAATATGACTGGTATATCGAAGATAGAGGGCTTAGACGTTATATCACCTACATGGTTTACGCTAAACAGTGCTAATGGAGATTTTGCAAATATTGCAAGCTTAGAGTATACAAATTGGGCACATAAAAATGGATATAAGGTTTGGGCTTTGATAGGAAATGACTTTAATAGGAGTTTAACATCGCAAATGCTTAATAATGATACAGCAAGAAGCAATGCAATTAATAATATAATAAAATATGCAAAGGCTTATAACCTAGATGGACTAAATATTGACTTTGAATATATGTACACAAGTGAAAAGGATTTGTTCACGAAGTTTGTAGGGGAGTTGTATCAGCAGACAAAGCCACTTGGAATAACATTATCTGTGGATGTTACTGTGATAGCATATAATTCTGATTGGTCTTCTTGTTATGACAGAAAAGCCCTTGCACAAGTATCTGATTATATTGCTTTAATGGCTTATGACCAGTATTGGACAGGCAGCCCTGTAAGTGGTTCAGTTTCTCAGCTTAAATGGGTAGAGGATAGTTTGAAAAAGGTATTGCTTGAGGTTCCAAAGCATAAGCTTCTTCTTGGTATGCCTTATTACACTAGAGTGTGGAAGGAAGCTTATGATGCAAATGGTAAGCTAGTTGTTTCTTCTAGTGCAGTTTCTATGCAGACAGCTGATCGATTGACAGCAGAGAATAATGCAGCTAGGACATGGGATTCTGTAAGCGGTCAATATTTTGTCACATATAAGAAGGATGGAGCTACTTACAAAATATGGATGGAAGATGAGGCTTCAATAAAGCTTAGGGTTGAAATTGCGAATGTGTATGACTTAGCAGGAGTTGCATCATGGCGAATGGGCTTTGAAAAGCCACAGATTTGGGAAGTAATTAATTCTACTTTAAAATAGTTAAGAAAAAGGAGCTGTTGCACAACTAACAAAATAGTTAATTGTGAAGCAGCTCCTTTTTATTTGTTTGGTATTCCATAGGTATTTGTTGTAGTATCTTTGAAAAGCTCTAGCTTGGGAGGAAAGTAAGTAAACAGGCTAAAGGCAATTGTTAAGATGATAAGAAGTATTAGTGAAGGTATCTTATATTTGCTATAATCTTTTGTACTTGTAATAATTTTATAGCTTACAATCTGAGAAAGAGCTATAGCAATAACAAACAAGGATATATCCAGCCAAATGTAATGGTTTCCTGTAATAGCTTTAACCAAATAAAATACTATGATTATTGTTAAAGGTATTATATAGAGGGCAACTGTTTTCGCAATCCAGAAATTATGATTTTTTCGCCCAAATTTAAAGTACTCATACAGAGCAAAAAAGAAAGCAGGCCAAAACCCCATTTTTAGATGCTCCCATACACTTTCGTTGACTGTACAAAACAGTGCTAAGGGCTTGAAGCTTCCGCTCCACTCAAAACAGAAATGAAGCAGAGTTCCTATAATAGTAATAACGAAAAAGCCTATTAGTTCCAATTTGAATATGTCTTTTTTGTTCATATTGCACTTCCTTTATTTTTTCTAGAATAGAGTCTTAATTAATTATTGCCATTTCATACATTTAAATTCGTCAATAAAAGAGATTCTATAATCTCTTTTATATGCAAATTATCAGCCCAAAGTAACAAGTGATTGTACTCTACATTATTTACTGATATCGGTGCCGGATATAGAAGAACCATAGCTGCTTGCCCATTCATTTCTTTAGGCTGATCTGATGAAGGAATAATTAAACAAGCAGGCTGGTCTAATACTGTAATTCTTAATATTTCAGGATGAGAGCCATAAGGTTTTAGTTTATGAAAAGCTTCTGTCTCACAGATATCCTCAAGTGCTGCGCTTGAATTGATAGCTGAAACCTTAAAGAAGCCATCTAAACCTTCATAGAAAGAATCATTTACTCTTAACCATCTAACGGGATACTTAAGCTCTATTTTATAAGCCTCATTGATGTAGATATTCCATTGCTTTGGTATAGATATTGATTGACCTGTAAGTAGAGCTTCTGGATTTATGTGCGGATTTGACTTTATAAATAAACTAAGCTTAATTTTATATTTTTCTGCAAGTTTATACATAGTATCGCCCTGTTTTATAGTGTAAACCTCCAAAATTGATGGATTGTTACAAGGGAGTGATGGAAATGGTATATTAATTACTTGACCGACTTCTATAGTATCAGGATTTATCGGGGGATTTGCTTCTTCTAAATCATCTAAGGTGACATGAAAGTTTTTGCTGATTTTATAGAAGGTATCATTGGCTTGGATTATATAAGGAGCAGTACCTGCTGCGTTTAACATTGAGTTCACCTCACAAAATTAGTAGTAATATAATATATTCAAAGAAATTTCTATTATTAATAATAAATATGACTCGCCTAAAAGAGCGAGTCATAGAGTTAGAGATTCTTAGAACCTAACATAAGTAGTTCTACAAAATAGTCGCCCTCACGAAGTACATGGTCATAAAGTGACGGCCATGTATTTGTTTGATGACCAGGTAATGAGCAGTTCTCAGTGCTTTCAATAAGAGTCATGACGAAGCTCTTAAAATCCTTCATTAGCTTAATAGTTTCATTTATTAATCTTTCTAAGCCCTTTCCTCTTTCTTCTACAGCTTTTGCTTTATGCAGGTTTTCATTAAAGAGCTTTTCAAATTCCTTCGCCTTCCGAGTAATCCTTTCCTGTATTTCTGGCTTTGCAGTCATTGCAACAATGTTTGCATGTTCTTCATTTATATGAGAGAAGAACATAATTTCTTCTACTAAAGCGGTAAATCTTGCCTTGTCAGGTAAATCAGCAAGCATGAGTCTTGGAACACTAAGTACTTTTTTATCTCCCTTTGGACTTGGTATGCCTAATTGGCTACGGGTGGGCTTTGGCTCACCGATTATGCCAATGAATCTGTCAGTTTCTCTTCTCATATGTTCTGCTTGTTCAGGAGGTATAATAGATAGTATCTCACAAGCTTTGATGCCTTGATACATAAATTCTTTTATATCTCTTACTACAACAACTAGAGGCAGTATTAGATTTGCGAGGTTTTTTTGAGCGCTTGAATTTATGTCATTGGCAGATAAAACCATAGATGAAAGATAGTCAATTTGCCTTGCTGAGTTATCAAGGTTTCTAAAAATGCAGTCTTGTTTGATGTTTATATCCAGTCCTCCCCTGTGCAGCTTCAAGTGCTCGGAGAAAATAGGCATCCAAACACTCATTTCATCTAGGATGGCATTAGGCAAAATGCAGGAAAGTTCATTGGGCATTGAAATAGGCACCTCCTATAAATAGACTTAATACAGAAAACAGTCATTTATACTAATATATGCGATTTTCTTGAAAGGGGGATAATTTGCATAAAGTTTATTTAGTATTTTAAAATATGATATTATATTATTATGAGTAGCAAAAAAATAGGACATAAAGACCTTTAAAGTCTAATTGTTAATGTGAGGTGTATTATGAAAGTAAAGATTAAGGAATATGTTTTAATAACTCTAGGAAATATCCTTTTAGCTCTAGGGTTAAATTTCTTTTTAGTACCCAATAATTTGGCAGCAGGTGGCGTTAGTGGTTTGGCAATGATAATTGGAAAATATATTCCAGACTTACCTATCGGGCTAATGATGTTATTTATGAATATTATTCTTTTTATTATTGCATTTGTTATATTGGGTTCTGGTTTTGGAGGGAAAACCATATATTCAAGCTTAAGTTTATCAGGTATAATTTGGCTGTTTGAAAAGCTAATGCCAATAAATAAGTCAATAACAGGGGATATTTTTATTGAACTGATTTTTGGTATTTTAATATCATCTATTGGTATGGGTATAATTTTTAATCAAAATGCATCTACAGGCGGAACAGATATTATCGCAAAGATAATAAATAAGTTCTTACATATTGATATTGGCAAGTCTCTTCTTTTATCTGATTTTGCAATTACTTTGCTTGCTGCAATAGCTTTTGATGTCAAAACAGGTATGTATGCTTTATTGGGAGTCATAATGAGCGGTTTTATTATAGATATTGTAATAGAGGGTTTGAATATCAGTAAGCAGGTTATGATAATAAGCTCTAAAACTGACGATATAAAAAGATTTATATTAAATGATTTAGGAAGAGGTGCAACAGTTTATATCGCAAAGGGAGCGTTTACTGAGGAAGAAAAGGAGATTATAACAACTACAATAGGTAGAAAAGAAGTAGTTAGATTGAAAATATTTGTAAGTGGAATTGATAATAGGGCATTTATGACAATTATTGATGCACATGAAACCTTGGGAGAGGGCTTTAAGGATATTAGCAACTTATAAGATTTTTGTCACTTCTAGTAATCACAATCATATAATGTAATGTATTGTGATTATTAAAAGAGGTGATTAAAATGTATAATCAAAACAGAGTGGCACCTATGTCATCATATATTAGAATTCTTCATGCATCTCCTGATGCTCCTGGAGTTGATATTTATGTAAATGAAAATCTAATAGCGAGAGATGTGATTTACAAGGAGTTTTCACCATATATTCCTATAGTAGGAGGACTATATAATGTGAAGGTTTATCCTACGGGAACGAAGATAAAGCCGGTAATAGACACAAATGTAAATATACCACCAAGCTCAATATTCACTGTTGCAGCAACAGGAAAGCTTGCAGATATAGGGTTAACATTAGTGCCTGAGCCCCCAATAAAAAGACTGCCAAATGAAACATTCCTCAGATTTGTACACTTATCTCCTGAGGCACCAAATGTAGATATAACATCAAACAACACAAAGCTTTTTAGTGATATTGAATACAAGGAAATTGCTCCATATATACCAATAAAGCCAGGCAAGTATGAATTACAAATAATGACAGTAGGCACCAATAATATAATCTTAACAGTACCAAATATAAACCTTAAGCCAGGGAAAATATATACAGTATATTTTGTAGGTTTAACAACTGGAGAACCATCATTGCAGGTACTGATACCTCTAGATGGAAGTACTTATTTGCCTGTATAAAAAAGACTATTATATAAACACTAATAAAAATGCAGTTTTACTGCATTTTTTTAATTCCAATATTGTTTATGGAGAAGGATTGCAGTAAAATCATACTATAAATATCAAGGAGGACAAGCATGGTACAAAATATAAAAGTGATTAATAAAGAACAGCAAGCCACAAACAAATGGGCTGGAGGTACCACTACACAGCTAGCTATATATCCAGATAATGCAAGCTATAATGATAGAGATTTTATGTGGAGATTGAGTACAGCCGTTGTTGAGCTTGAAGAGTCCACTTTTACAAAGCTCCCAGGCTTTAATAGATATCTAATGGTACTAGAGGGAGAATTAAAGCTTGTACATAATGATCATCATGTTGCAATGCTGAAGCAATATCAGCAGGATAACTTCGAGGGAGAGTGGGATACTACTAGCTATGGAAGCGCTAGAGATTTCAACTTAATGGTAAAGAAAGGTACAGAAGGGAGCCTTAAGCACTATACAGTAACCTATGATGAGCCACTGAAGTTAAAGCTGGTTAACAAAGTTGATGTTAATAGATTTTATGCTTGTTATTGTTATAAAGGAGATACAAATGTAATTATTGATGGAAGGGAAATACTGGTGTCAGAAGGTGGATTGCTTATAATACAGTATCTGGATCAGGTTGATATAACAGTGCAAGTTATAGAAGGAGTATCTTCTGATATAATTGCAGCAGATATATTTAAATAGAAGAAGGGCTGTGTTAATTACACACAGCCCTTTGAAATATTCTATTTTGTAAGACCTTCAAGTCCTTCTGTCATTGACTCCAATTCCTTAAAGCCTTTCTCTATATTTTGTATTTGTTTATCTTGTATTTCCATACTTGCAAGAACTTCTTCTACTGAAGCAGTACTTTCCTCAGTTATGCTGGAAATTGATGTAATTTCTCCCACTATGTTATTGGAGGATTGTTGAAGCTGTTGAACCATATCATTTACGCTGTTAGCCTGTGATTGGACATCTTTTGTATTTGACATAATCTGTTTAAATATACCTTCCACATTTTCAGTTACTTTTTTACTTGATTCTACTGCGGTAAGACCGATATTTACTTCTTTTGAAACTTGTAGAGATTGTGACTGAATATCCTTTAATATATTTGAAATCTCTAATGTTGATTTTCGTGAATCCTCTGCCAGCTTCCTTACCTCATCAGCAACAACTGCAAAGCCTTTTCCATGGTCGCCTGCTCTAGCTGCTTCTATAGCTGCATTTAGTGCTAGTAGATTTGTTTGCTCAGCAATTGCATTGATTGTATCTGCTATGTTTCCTACTTTTTGAGTCTGTTGATTCAACTTGTCCATTAATACAACAGTATTACTTATAATTGAGCTTACATTATTCATTTCAACTGATAGTACATTTATTTGCTCATTTCCTTTATTAGTGATTTCTGTTGTGACATCAGATATACTGCTCATTTGCAGTGCAGCTTGAGCCATGCTATGAACTCCACTGTCAACTCCATACATGTCGTTACTTATATCGGTTATATTGACAGATTGATTTTCTATACCTTGTGATATCTCAGAGAATGCTTCTGTAACCTCCTTTGATACACTGGAAGTTATTTTTATATTTTGTTTTAGTTGCGTACTGTAGTTTTTAAGTACCAATATAGAATTTTTCAATTCCTGTAGAATATTTTCTGATTTATTATTGCTTTCAAGTATTTTTACTTGATTGTCCTCAGATCTCTCTAGCAGTTTTTGACCAAAACGGCTTTGAACTATAAGCAATATAGTTACAAAAACTAAAACTAAATTAAAGGTGATCAATCGTTCTGCTGTTATATTTGGAAACATGCTTGCACCATAGGTAAAATAGAAATAATTAGTCATAATAATATCTAGAATACCTGCTATCAAAATTGCAATAAAGTCTTGATATAGTGCAGCGGCAGCAAGACAATAGTATAGTAGCAGATACATGCCCATATGCGGGGATAGAATAATAAGAACAAGAGTTATTAAAGCATTTGCTATTATGGTTATATACATTGTTAAAATTCTATACTTCTTACTTAAAATAAGTGCTGTCTGAATTATACAAACACCCGCACCATAAGCACCTAACGTAATAGAAAATTTTAGATTTATACCTGTTACTGCATCCATAATTATGCTCAACAAAACAATTCCGAAGGTTAATTTAGTCATTAAAATATTTCTTTTGTGAATAATTTCCAACCTCTCCATCATATAGCCCCCTTAAATATATATATTATTTAGTTATTCTATAAAAAAATACAAATTCCTTCATTATACGACAATATATTGTAATTTTTATTTACTATATTTATAAATTTAAGTATATAATTTAAATCTTTGCAGATAATACTTATAATACTAAGCAAACAAAGAAAAATCAAAGCAAGTAAAAGTTACTTAAGAGAGGTATTAAAATGATTAGAGTTGGAACGAAGGCTCCTGATTTTACTTTAGACAGTACCATGGGGAAGCTATCTTTAAGTAATTATAAGGATAAATGGGTATTGTTATTTTTTTATCCCCTTGATTTTACGCCCATATGAGAGTCAGAGGTGACAGAGTTTAACCGTCGGTTAAACGATTTTGAAAAGCTTAATGTAAATGTAATAGGCGTAAACACTGATAGCGTGTATACACATAGGGCATGGTTGGAGAAAATTGGACAAATAGATTATCCCCTTATATCAGATTATGCAAAAGCGCTTTCAAGATGCTTTGGAATACTAGATGAAGAAACAGGGATAGCCTATAGAGGAACTTTCATTATTGATTTAGACCATAAGGCAAGGTATGCAAGCGAGAATGATTTATTGGTAGGTAGAAATATTAATGAGCTATTAAGAGTATTGGCAGCACTAAGTAAAAACAAACCCTGCCCTGTTAACTGGGAAGAAGGCAATACTACTTTATAGGATAATCAAAACAATAAGGACCACACTTAGGTATGGCTCTTATTGTTTTTGTCTATAAACCAATCTATAAGCTTTCTCGAAATACTAATCTTTTCTGGTATAGTAGGAAGCTCATTCGCAGCGAACCAATCAGCATCAGAAAGTTCTTTTTCATCTAGTACAAGCTCTCCTCCAGCATATTCTGCGGTGTAGCCCACCATAAGAGAGTCCGGATAGGGCCAAGGCTGACTGCCAAAATAGGTGATATTCTTTACCTCAATACCTGCTTCTTCTCTAACTTCTCTTACTACACATTCCTCAAGAGTTTCACCAGGTTCTACAAAGCCTGCCAAAACACTGTAAAAATTGTTTTTAGACAGGGCATTCCTGGCTAGGAGAATTTTGTCTTCTTTAATAATAGCAACAATTATAGCTGGTGAAATTTTGGGGTATACTGGGAGCTTGCAACAAGGACACAGCTTTGAATGTTCATCGGGCTTCATAAGTGTCTTTTCGCCACAGCATCCACAGTATTGACTATTTCTATTCCAGTTAACAAGGTGATTAGCTCTTGCTGCCAGACAAAACATTTCATCTTCTATTTGTCCAAATAATTGACGAAGACCGATAAACTTATACTCTTTATTGTTAAAGTCATTAGCAGTTATTTCTCCTGCATAGCAAGGTATGGAGCCTAACCTACCAAGATATATGGTGTTTGTTGGAGAAATTTCTAAAGATAATAATTTCTCTGTATTCGGAATATCCAAGGTTAGAGTATCGTTATTAATTTTCACAAGTAATAAATTCTCAAAAAAACAAACCAGTATCCAGATTCGGTTTGTTCTGGGAAAGGTAAAGCTCTTAGTTCAAAGGTCATTATTTACTCCTTCACAGCTATAAAAAATTTGTAATATATAAGTATTTTCTTCCTTACTTATATTATATACTATATATATCGCACATAACAATTTACATTGAATTCGAAATGTACAAAACATATCCCATCATATAATGTTAAATCCTATTTCGTATTATGCATGGAGGAAATATGCTTAAACTTATAATAAATGCAGATGATTTTGGGCTAACAAAAGGGTGCAATCAAGGAATCATAAAAGCGCTCAAGGAAGGGCTGGTAACAGATACAACTATAATGATTAATATGGAAGATGGTCCAGCTGCAATCAAACTTGCAAAAAGCAACGGTTTGAAAAGTATTGGGCTACATCTAAATTTAACCTGTGGAAAGCCAGTGCTAGAAGCGGAACAAGTGAGAAGTCTTATAAATCAGGAGGGGTTACTCTATAAAAGAACAAGCTTAACTCATCCTGTTATGAATTTGAAAGAAGCGGAGTCTGAGTTATGGGCACAGGTAGAGAAGTTCACTGAAACAGGAATGACATTGAACCATATTGACAGCCATCATCATATACATACGATTGAAGGCTTGACTAATATAGTTATTGATATAGCAAAGCAACTGAAGGTACCTTTAAGACAGATAGGAGAGGTAATAAAGGAAAAGATAATTGCAGCTGGTGTTAAGACTACTGATAACATTGCATTAGAATTTTATAATCAAGGGGTTAGCATGGAAAATCTATGTAAAATTTTAGATAGATACGACAAAGGCGTACTTGAGATAATGACTCATCCCGCAATGCTAGACGATGTGCTACTAAGAAGAAGCTCATATAACAGGCTAAGACCAAAAGAGCTGGAAATACTGACATCTGAGTTTCTTAGAAAATATATAGATGATAGGAAAATAGAGCTTATCTCCTTTGAAGATTTGAGATAGACAAAGTAATTCTTTAAAAATTAAAAAATATAAGGTGTGAAGGCGTTGAAATATGTAATAGGAATTGATGGAGGCGGCACAAAAACAATATTAAAAGTTGTAAGCTTAGATGGGAACGTCCTAGCAGAGATAACAGGGGGGTCTTCAAACATACAATCAACATCAATATCAAAGGTAACAGAAACATTATCAGATATGCTAGATTCTGCTTTATATATAAAGGGATTGAAGAAGGAAGAATGTAAATATATTTGTATGGGAGCGGCTGGTGTTGATGGAATATTTGAAAAGGAGCTACTTGAAAATCAGTTTAGAAGCTATGGAATTCATTGCCCGATTTATATAACCAATGATTCAGAAGTCATGCTGGAAGCAAGTGTTGGTATGTCAGAGGGTATTGTAGTTATATCTGGCACAGGCTCTATTGCATATGGACGAGACAAAAGCGGTAAAGAAGTAAGGGCTGGAGGCTGGGGTCATATTATAGGAGATGAAGGCAGTGGATATTGGATTGCGACAAAGGCTATTACAGCAGCTGCAAGATATTCTGACAGTAGAGCAGAAAAGACAATATTGCTTGAAATGCTGTTAAAAAAGTTTGGAATAAAAGAAGCCAGGGATATTTTAAACTTCCTATATAATAGCAGCAATGGGAAAAGTGAAATTGCTGCTTTGGCAGTAGTTGTAGATGAAGCTTATAGGGCAGGAGACAAAGTAGCAAGAGATATACTTCTTAGTGCCGCAAAAGAACTATTTTTAATGTTGGATGCAGTTGCAGAAGCACTTGATTTTGAAGTGGATAGTTTTCCTGTAGTAGCAGGAGGAAGTGTGTTTAGTAACAATGAACTTGTATATAATACCTTCTGCAATTATGTTGTCGAAAAATATTCTGGGGCTTTTGTTATTAGGTCTATTAATAAAGCAGCTGATGGAGCGGTAAAAATAGCACTTAAAATGATGAATAACGAAATATTTGATTTACATAATAGTAAGTGATTGGTATTATGTTTATAGAGCATAATAATTAATGAACAAACAAGATGTTAAGACAAATTTCATATAATTATTGAAACTCTAAAGGAGAGATAAAATTGGAAGATAAACAGATTGAAATGATGAAAAAGCTAATAGAAGAAAAAAAGAAAAAGGGTTTAAAGCAAAGCTATAATACTCAAGCAAGCAGTAATATTGTAGAAAATACAAAGTCAGTTAAAAGAAGTAAAAAAGGTGGATTGTTTGATAAATAGATAAAACAACTAAAATATTAGATCTTCAGGGCGGGGCGTAAATCCCCACCGGCGGTAAAGCCCGCGAACCGTAAGGTTGATTCGGTGAGATTCCGAGGCCGACAGTATAGTCTGGATGAAAGAAGATGAAGTTTTTGCGGATTTAACTGCAATGAATGATACGCCCTGATTTTTTTCAGGGTGTTTTATTTTACGCAAATTTTGGATTAAGAATGAATAAATTCCAAACAATATGTAGAGGAAGGAGAGGAGTTATGTGTTTACTGGACTTATAGAGGAAATAGGTGTTTTGCATACTATCGTAAAGGGTGCAAAATCTGCAAAACTCACCATATATTCTTATAAGGTGTTACAAGGAATTGAGGTAGGAGACAGCATCAGTACAAATGGTGTTTGCCTTACAGTTGTCAGCTTTACTGATAAAAGCTTTACTGTTGATGTTATGCCAGAAACCATGGGGCGAAGCAATTTAGGGAGCTTAAAGTCAGGCAACAAGGTGAACTTGGAAAGGGCTTTAAAGCTTGGAGATAGGCTTGGCGGACATATGGTTTCAGGTCATATTGATGGGGTAGGACATATTAAGGCTATAGAGGAAGAGGATAATGCTACTTGGATAACGATTGAAGCTGAACAAAATATTTTAAAATACATCATTGAGAAAGGATCAATTGCTGTTGATGGTACCAGCTTGACAGTAGCATTTGTAGACAGAGAAGTTTTTAAGGTTTCGATTATACCACTTACTAAGGAAGAAACTACTCTATTAATTAAAAAAATAGGTGAAGATGTAAACTTGGAGTGCGACATGGTGGGAAAATATATAGAAAGGTTTGCTATGTTCAACAAAGATAGCAATATGCACAGCACAATTAATATGGATTTTTTAAGAGAAAATGGTTTTGCATAGAATAAGGAGGTAAGAAGGATGACAAGCTTTAACACAATTGAGGAAGCGATTGAGGATATAAAAGTAGGGAAAATGATTGTGGTTGTAGATGACGAGGACAGGGAAAATGAAGGGGATTTGCTGATGGCAGCAGAAAAAGCCACACCTGAAGCGATTAACTTCATGGCAACCTATGGACGAGGTTTAATATGCCTGCCAATGACGAGGGAAAGATTAAAGGAATTGAATATTAATCAAATGGTAGAAAAAAACACAGATTCACATGAGACAGCTTTTACAGTATCTATTGATGCTATAGGAACAACTACTGGTATATCTGCCTTTGAAAGAGCTGCAACTATACAAAAGGTATTAGATACTAAGTCAACAGCTAAAGACTTTAATAGACCAGGACATGTATTTCCTTTGGAGGCAAGAGAAGGTGGAGTGTTAAAAAGAGCAGGACATACTGAAGCCGCTATAGATTTGCCAAGGCTTGCAGGGCTAAAGCCAGCGGGTGTAATATGCGAGATAATGAACGAAGATGGAACAATGGCAAGGGTGCCACAGCTATTAGAATATATCAAGGAACATAATCTGAAAATAATAACAATTGCAGACCTTATTGCATATAGACGAAGAAAAGAGATTTTAATAAAGAGAGTAACAGAGGCAAATATGCCTACAAAGTATGGAAATTTTAAGATAGTAGGCTATGAAAATTCCTTAAATGGAGAGCATCATGTTGCGTTGGTAAAGGGTGATATTGCAAATGGAGAACCAGTATTTGTTCGAGTTCACTCAGAATGTCTTACAGGAGATGCTTTTGGTTCATTAAGGTGTGACTGTGGAGAACAGCTTGCAGCAGCAGCAAGGCGTATAGAAGAGGAAGGCAGAGGAGTGCTTCTGTATATGCGTCAGGAGGGAAGAGGCATTGGACTTATAAACAAGCTGAGAGCTTATGCATTACAGGATCAAGGAATGGATACAGTAGAGGCAAACCTTGCATTGGGTTTTCCAGCAGATATGCGGGATTACGGAGTTGGAGCACAAATATTGGCAGACTTAGGCATAAGCAAGATTAGACTAATGACCAACAATCCTAGGAAGATAGCGGGATTATCGGGACATGGAATAGAGCTTGTGGAGAGGGTTCCAATACAAATGAATCACAATGAAAGAAATGAATACTATTTAAAAACTAAGAAAGAGAAGCTAGGACACATTTTAGATTTTAAGGAGGAAGAATAGCATGAAAACATACGAAGGAAAACTTATAGCACAGGGGTTGAAATTTGGAATGGTTGTAGGCAGGTTTAACGAATTTATCGGAGGAAAGCTGTTGTCAGGAGCACTTGATGCACTAAATAGGCATGGAGTAGAGGAAGAAAACATTGAGATAGCCTGGGTGCCTGGAGCTTTTGAAATACCATTGATAGCAAAGAAGATGGCTATGTCAAAGAAATATGACGGAGTTATATGTCTTGGAGCAGTGATAAGAGGTTCAACACCACATTTTGACTATGTATCAAATGAGGTTACAAAGGGTATTGCACAGGTATCTCTAAGCACTGAGGTGCCTGTGATATTTGGGGTGCTGACAACGGATAGTATCGAGCAGGCTATAGAGAGAGCAGGAACAAAGGCAGGGAACAAGGGATATGATGCTGCGGTGACTGCAATAGAGATGGTGAATTTGTTGAAGCAGATGTAGGTGTAGGGATAAGAAGATGTTTATGGAAGCGGGGGCGATGGCTCCTGCTTTTTTTGTGGTATAAATATGCTGAAAAATTCGCATTGTAAAAAATAGGATATGTGCCAGGTGTAAAGTAGCAGAGTTATACACTAAAGGAAATAGGAGAAAACATAGGCATGACTGCTGTTTTAGTAAAAGAATTAATTGACAAATGTGCACCTGGCACACATTAACCTTTTACTTAGAGTCTGCCGCACAAGTTGTACTTGAATATCTAAAGTTTTCTAACAGAACTATAGTTTTGAGACCCACAATTGTGATATAGTTTAGTAATATGTTAATAAAAGAATGAGAGGGATAAAAGTGGAAATAAAAATTATAGCCGATAGTTGCTGTGATCTGACTAATGAAATGAAAGAAGCTATGAACATTGAGTTAGTGCCTTTAGTACTAAGCCTAGAGCATAAAAACTATATAGATGATGAAAGCTTAAATATTGAACAATATATAAATGATATGGCAGAATGTAAGACATCACCTAAAACTGCGTGTCCTTCACCAGAAATATATATGAATAAGTATAAGGGACAGGAAAGTACTTTTGTAGTTACTTTATCTTCAGCTCTTAGCGGTTCATATAATAGTGCAGTATTAGCTAAGAATATATTCCTTGAGGGAGTTGGTAATAAATTCGTACACGTTTTTGATTCACTTAGTGCCTCAGCAGGTGAAACTATAATAACATTAAAAATACATGAACTTGCAAAGCTTAATATTAGTGAATCAGAAATAGTTGATATGGTATCAAAATATATTAAGGAAATGAAGACTTTTTTTCTTTTGGAAAGCTTGGATCACCTTGTAAAGAATGGCAGGATAAATCCTATTGTAGCTAAAATAGCTTCTATGTTATCAATTAAGCCAATTATGGGTGGAGATGAAACTGGTAATATTAAGGTTGTTGACAAGATAAGAGGTTATAAAAAGGCACTTATCAGACTTGCAGAGATAATTGGTGAAGAAGGAAAAAATGTAGAAGAAAAGGTGCTTGGCATTGCATACTGCAATTGTTTTGAAAGAGCCATAGAATTTAAGGAAGAGGTTTTAAAAAGATATAAATTTAAGGATATCGTATTAGTGGAAATGGGTGGGCTATCTACTACCTATGCAGATCAAGGTGGTATAGTTATCGCTTTTTAGTGATATGTGAAATGTTCATTTTAAATTAATATGCTTTTATCCCTTTTTTTGGCTATTTGTGCATTTGAAAATGAGCAGATGGCTTTTTTTATAATTTTATTTATTAGAAAAATATTTTTGCGGGGCTTCTTCTCCATGCTATTATTACTTTTCTTTATTTACTTAACTTCACAAGCTTTGGACAACTAGGACGTGTGTTAGCTACTAAACTTTCAATGTGTCTATCAGATGTATTTGGCGTATTTGGCAGAGCTTAGGGATAGGATGCCTATTCTTATTGCTATAGTAATCTAGTATAACTTCATTAGGTAAGAAATTGTTATACTTTCAGTGAAATTATAACAATGAATTGAATACGTTACAATATGAAAAAAATATAGACATAATTTAGATTGATTTCATATTTGTGGTAATGTATAATTTAGTATAGTAACTATGCTAAAAGGGGAGGTGTAATAATTGGATTATATGATAGGAGAAATACAGCTATTTCCATACAATTTTGTTCCAGCTTATTGGGCTGAGTGTAACGGACAAATTCTACAAATAATGCAGAATCAAGCTCTATATTCCTTGATAGGAATCAAATTTGGGGGCAACGGAAGCAGTACTTTTGCTGTTCCAAATTTAAATAATTCTTCGCCAGTTAATGGTATGAAGTACTACATAGCTACAGCGGGGATTTATCCACAAAGACCATACTAGTTTAAAGAATAAAGGAGGATTTATAAATGGAGTATTTAATAGGACAAATACAATTATTTCCATATAATTTTATACCAGAAGGTTGGTTTAAATGTGATGGGATGACTTTTCAAGTGCAGCAATATAGCGCACTATTTTCATTGATAGGAAATAAGTTTGGAGGAGATGGATATAGTACATTTGCAACGCCTAACATGCAGGGAGCTGAACCAATACCTAATATGACATATGGAATATGCTGGAATGGTATGTATCCATCAAGACCTTAGGTGCATGATAGAGTTATTAAGATTGAAGGGAATGAGATAAAATATGAGTATTAATTTGGCTCTAAATAAGACGGCTACTGCTAGTAGCTATGTAAAACCATTTCAACCTTCTCGTGCTGTTGATGCTAATAATCAACCTGAGTTCAGATGGATATGTAATACTTTACCAGGATGGTTGAACGTTGATTTGGGTGGAGAGTATTACATTAATAGATGGGTAGTTGTACATATGGGTGCAGCAGGCTGGGATAGTAGATACAACACATGCAATTATTATTTTCAAGGAAGCCTGGATAATACAAATTGGTTTACTTTGGACACAGTTGCTTATAATACAGCAAATACTACAGATCGTACAATTGCTATTACTAAGGTAAGGTTTGTTAGGGTAGTAGTGACAGGTGGGATAGCTATAAATCCTCAATTGGCTTCAATTGTTGAATTGCAGGTTTATGAAGCAGAATCATCAACTTCGGCACTAACTGCACTTTCTACAAATGCAGGAGACTTAATTCCAACATTTAACAAGGCGACATTAAACTATACTTCTAATGTGGGATTTAATGTTAACACTATCACAGTTACACCTACGAAAGAGGATGTAAATGCTGTTGCTAAGGTGAATGGTGTAGTTGTAACACAAGGACAGGCGTCTCAAGCGATAACATTAAGTACAATGCCAGGTGATAATAACATAGATATTTTAGTAACACCTGCATTTGGACCTGCGACGACTACATATAAGATAAATGCGGTAAGTGCATCGAATCCGTATTTGCTAAACTTACAGATACCCCTAAAAACAATATCCCCTACACCATTTGTTCCGAGTACACTTATTTATAATGCTACAGTAAATAGCACTACTGCTTCTATAAAAGCTACTGCACAAGATAGTAATGCAACAATAACGATAGGTGGAGAAGTAGTAGTAAGTGGAACATTAAAAGTAGTAAACTTGGCTATAGGAGAAAATCCAATATCTATCAAGGTCGCATCTCAAATAGGTGTGGATGAGAGGATATACACATTAACTATTACAAGAAATTCATAGTAAACTAAAGAATAATTTTTAAAATAAGCACCTAAAAACGTAATTTGGTTTAGTCTGCGTTTTTTAGGTGCTTAAAACATTGAATATGAATTTTTAATTATTGGGAGGAATTTTATGAAATATAAATTAAAGATATGTTTTATAGGTATTATTGTATTGGCTATAGTAATTTGTTCATTACCTATATTGACAAGTAATGTTAATGCTTTGACTTATAATGCTCCTTTGGTAGCAGATTCGATCGCTGCATACATAGATGGCGCTCCTACTGAGTTTTATGTTTATCCAGGGCTATCCAATGACGATGATACATTTTATAAGGTTGGGAATAATTCAACTCTTATGGGAGTATTTCATGCAGCTTTAAAATTTGATATGTCTTCAGCTACTATGAGTGATGTTAGATATGTAAAGCTTAAGCTTCATATTCACGAGTTGAATGGTAACCCTAGTGTAAGCATATATGGTACAGCTGATGATGCTTGGGATACAAACACAGGACATGAGTTCCCACTTGTTAAGCCTGACTATAATGCAGTAAATAAAAATAGTGAACCTTCTGTTAACACATATATAGGAGCATTGGATGAAGGTGGTTATAAGACCTTTGATGTAACTGAAATTGCAAAGAGTACTGTAGACACTTTAGACCCTGTCAACCCTGCAGATCCTGTGCTAAGCTTGATTATTATGACTAATGATATATATGAAGATGGTGTCGATAGTTACTTTTCATTTAATAGTATGGAGGAGCCAGAGTCTAACGCAGCTTTTCGTCCATCTCTTGAAATTACAGAATATTCAGCTCCAACTGTTACGACAGAAGTTCCAAGTGTAGATATTGGAATTACATCAGCAACAGTTAATTGCAATATTACAGATGATGGAGGAAAGACTGTTAACGGCAAGGGTATTCAGTATAAGAAAAAAGCTGACACAGACTACATAAATGCAACTATAACTGATAGTGGAACTTCATTTAATGCTGTACTTTCTGAACTTGAACCAAACACAGAATATGTTGCAAAAGCATATGCAACAAATGAAGAAGGCACAGCTTATAGCGACCCAGTAAATTTTACTACTGATCCTGTAGCAGTAACCAATATAACAGTAACAGGAGCAGGAGATGCGACAGAGATAACAACCCTGGAAGGAACATTGCAAATGTCAGCAGCAGTACTTCCAATAGATGCAACCAACCCAGCAGTAACCTGGACAGTAACAGAAACAACTGGAGATGCAACTACAAAAGCAACCATAAATGCAACTGGATTACTGACAGCTGTAAAAAATGGAACCGTAAGGGTAACAGCAACATCAGTAAGTACAGGAGCTATAACAGGAATAAAGAATATAACAATTACAAATAACCCAGTAGCGGTAAGCGAAATAACAGTAACAGGAGCAGGGGATGCGACAGAGATAACAACCCTGGAAGGAACATTGCAAATGTCAGCAGCAGTACTTCCAATAGATGCAACCAACCCAGCAGTAACCTGGACAGTAACAGAAACAACTGGAGAGGCAACTACAAAAGCAACTATAAATGCAACTGGATTACTGACAGCTGTAAAAAATGGAACCGTAAGGGTAACAGCAACATCAGTAAGTACAGGAGCTATAACAGGAATAAAGAATATAACAATTACAAATAACCCAGTAGCGGTAAGTGAAATAACAGTAACAGGAGCAGGGGATGCGACAGAGATAACAACCCTTGAAGGAACATTGCAAATGTCAGCAGCAGTATTTCCAATAGATGCAACCAACCCAGCAGTAACCTGGACAGTAACAGAAACAACTGGAGATGCAACTACAAAAGCAACCATAAATGCAACTGGATTACTGACAGCTGTAAAAAATGGAACCGTAAGGGTAACAGCAACATCAGTAAGTACAGGAGCTATAACAGGAATAAAGAATATAACAATTACAAATAACCCAGTAGCGGTAAGCGAAATAACAGTAACAGGAGCAGGAGATGCGACAGAGATAACAACCCTGGAAGGAACATTGCAAATGTCAGCAGCAGTACTTCCAATAGATGCAACCAACCCAGCAGTAACCTGGACAGTAACAGAAACAACTGGAGATGCAACTACAAAAGCAACCATAAATGCAACTGGATTACTGACAGCTGTAAAAAATGGAACCGTAAGGGTAACAGCAACATCAGTAAGTACAGGAGCTATAACAGGAATAAAGAATATAACAATTACAAATAACCCAGTAGCGGTAAGCGAAATAACAGTAACAGGAGCAGGAGATGCGACAGAGATAACAACCCTGGAAGGAACATTGCAAATGTCAGCAGCAGTACTTCCAATAGATGCAACCAACCCAGCAGTAACCTGGACAGTAACAGAAACAACTGGAGATGCAACTACAAAAGCAACCATAAATGCAACTGGATTACTGACAGCTGTAAAAAATGGAACCGTAAGGGTAACAGCAACATCAGTAAGTACAGGAGCTATAACAGGAATAAAGAATATAACAATTACAAATAACCCAGTAGCGGTAAGCGAAATAACAGTAACAGGAGCAGGAGATGCGACAGAGATAACAACCCTGGAAGGAACATTGCAAATGTCAGCAGCAGTACTTCCAATAGATGCAACCAACCCAGCAGTAACCTGGACAGTAACAGAAACAACTGGAGATGCAACTACAAAAGCAACCATAAATGCAACTGGATTACTGACAGCTGTAAAAAATGGAACCGTAAGGGTAACAGCAACATCAGTAAGTACAGGAGCTATAACAGGAATAAAGAATATAACAATTACAAATAACCCAGTAGCGGTAAGCGAAATAACAGTAACAGGAGCAGGAGATGCGACAGAGATAACAACCCTGGAAGGAACATTGCAAATGTCAGCAGCAGTACTTCCAATAGATGCAACCAACCCAGCAGTAACCTGGACAGTAACAGAAACAACTGGAGATGCAACTACAAAAGCAACCATAAATGCAACTGGATTACTGACAGCTGTAAAAAATGGAACCGTAAGGGTAACAGCAACATCAGTAAGTACAGGAGCTATAACAGGAATAAAGAATATAACAATTACAAATAACCCAGTAGCGGTAAGCGAAATAACAGTAACAGGAGCAGGAGATGCGACAGAGATAACAACCCTGGAAGGAACATTGCAAATGTCAGCAGCAGTACTTCCAATAGATGCAACCAACCCAGCAGTAACCTGGACAGTAACAGAAACAACTGGAGATGCAACTACAAAAGCAACCATAAATGCAACTGGATTACTGACAGCTGTAAAAAATGGAACCGTAAGGGTAACAGCAACATCAGTAAGTACAGGAGCTATAACAGGAATAAAGAATATAACAATTACAAATAACCCAGTAGCGGTAAGCGAAATAACAGTAACAGGAGCAGGAGATGCGACAGAGATAACAACCCTGGAAGGAACATTGCAAATGTCAGCAACAGTACTTCCAATAGATGCAACCAACCCAGCAGTAACCTGGACAGTAACAGAAACAACTGGAGATGCAACTACAAAAGCAACCATAAATGCAACTGGATTACTGACAGCTGTAAAAAATGGAACCGTAAGGGTAACAGCAACATCAGTAAGTACAGGAGCTATAACAGGAATAAAGAATATAACAATTACAAATAACCCAGTAGCGGTAAGCGAAATAACAGTAACAGGAGCAGGAGATGCGACAGAGATAACAACCCTGGAAGGAACATTGCAAATGTCAGCAGCAGTACTTCCAATAGATGCAACCAACCCAGCAGTAACCTGGACAGTAACAGAAACAACTGGAGATGCAACTACAAAAGCAACCATAAATGCAACTGGATTACTGACAGCTAAACAAGTTGGAACCGTAAGGGTAATAGCAACTTCATTGAGTAATGGAACAGTATTTGGATTCAAAGATATAACAATAACAAATACCCCACCCCCAACTACCCACACCCCAACTGACACTTCTGTCGAGGTCATTGTAAATGGCAAGGTGGAAAAGGCAGCAACTTCAGTAACAACAACAGTTGGAAATAAAACAGTTACAACAGTAACCTTAGATGAGAAAAAAATTGAGCAGAAGTTGGAAGCTGGAGGTAATAACAGTACAGTAACGATACCTGTCAATAATAATTCTGATGTTGTTATTGGACAATTAAATGGGGCTACTGTAAAGAATATGGAATCAAAAGAAGCTGTGCTTGAAATAAAAACAAGCAATGTTACTTATACTTTACCAGCATCAGAGATAAATATTGATGATGTTTCATCACAAATAGGTAATCAAGTTGAGCTTAAGGATATCAAAGTAAGTATAACAATTGCTACTCCTTCTCAGGATACAGTCAAATTTGTAGAGGATACAGCAAAAAAGAACAGCTACCAGATTGTTGTAAAACCTGTCGAATTTGAGATAGCCTGCACAAGTGGAGGAAAAACAATTGATGTAAGCAAATTCAACGGCTATGTAGAAAGAACTGTAGCAATACCTGAGGGTATAGATCCTTCTAAAATAACTACAGGCATAGTCTTAAATAATGATGGTACCTTCTCACATGTTCCTACAATAATAATAAATGTGGGAGGCAAATATTTTGCTAAGATAAACAGCTTGACTAACAGCACATACTCAGTAATTTGGAACGAAACATCCTTTAAGGATATGGAAGGACACTGGGCAAAGGAAGCTGTTAATGATTTAGGCTCAAGACTTGTAATAAACGGTGTGGATAAAGAAACCTTTAGTCCAAATACAGATATTACAAGAGCAGAATTTGCGTCCATTGTAGTAAAGGCACTAGGACTTATGAGACCTGATACAGGCAAGAAAGTATTCAGTGATGTAAAGAGCGATGACTGGTACTTTGATGCAGTAAGTATTGCTTATGAGCGTGGAATAGTAAAAGGCTATAATGGAGTCTTCAAGCCAACTGATAAAATAACAAGACAAGAAGCAATGACAATGCTTTCAAGGGCTATGGATATAGCTAAGCTTGAAAATAATTTATCAGTTGATGCACAAAATACTTTACTAGCTAAGTTTAATGATGGAGGGCAAGTATCTACATGGGCAAAAGAGTCCATAGCAGCTTGTCTAAATAGTAAAATAGTTATTGGTACAGACAATAATATTTTACCAGTCCAAAATATTACAAGAGCTGAAACTGCTGTTATAATTAGAAGAATGCTAAAAACAGCAGGACTGATATAACAAAAAAGAATAAAGTTTTTAAGAGCCAGATGCATATAAATTTTGCATCTGGCTCTTATATTTTATCTTTTTTATGTAGAAAATATATTATTGTAAAGCCAACAACAATAAACAATAGCGTTAAAACACCTTCCAACCATAAACTCATAACAATTCCTCCTAAATAGTATATAAATTAATGAATGAATGACATCAAAAATAGTAAAAATAGCTATATTATATATTTTGCTCAAAAAATAAAAATAATATGAAAGTGAGATCATAATGGAAACATTTGCAGAAGTCGCTATCCAAACTTTTTTGTCATTCTTTTCAATATTGTTTATTACACGATTATTAGGAAGGCAACAAGTAGCACAACTAACACTGCACGAATATATTAATGGTATTACTTTTGGCTCAATAGCAGCTACTCTAGCAACAGATACAAATCAAAAAACTGGGTCTCACTTATTGGGATTAATTCTTTTTGGTACTTTAACTTATATAATTTCTTTAGTATCTACAAAAAGTAGAAAAGTATCAAAGGTTATACAAGGTGAACCTGTGATAGTTGTACAGGATGGTAAGATATTAGAAAAGAACTTAGTAAGATTTCATTATACTATTGATGATTTTAATCATTTGCTTAGGAAGAAGGATATATTTGATATAGAGGATGTTAAATATGGGATATTAGAGACAACTGGTGAAATAAGTGTTGTAAAGAAAGCTCAAAAAGAGAATTTAAAAGCTGAGGACATGGGAATACAGTCTAAGCAAACAGAACTATTGACTGATATAATCGTAACAGGAAATATCATATACGAAAATTTAAGAAAAAGGAATCTATCGGTAAAATGGTTGGTTGGACAGATACATGTGATGGGAATTAAGGATATCAAAGATATTTTTTTTGCATCAGTTGATTCCAATAATAAGCTTTATATAGATCGTATAGAGGACATGATTACAAAACCAACTGATATTACTGAACATGAAGACATCTAAAAACAAGGGGATAATAAGATTACTTGGATATTATATAATTTTGTAATATCTAGGGAGTTGAGGCAATATAAACAAAATGATATAATAAGTACATATGGAGGTGTAATGATGAAAAATATTAAAAAATTAACAGTATTAATTTTAACTATCTGTATGGTAATGAGTCTATTCTCAGGTTGTACTTCAGTAGCTGAGGGTAAAACACTTTATGATGCAATGGTTAAGTCACAGTCCATAAAGTCATGTCAAAATGATATGGAATTTGTTATAAGACTAGATGCTGAGGGACTAAGTGAACAGGATAAGGCTCAGTTTGAACAGGTAAAAGCTATGTTAAATGGAGCTAAACTCACAATGAACATGAAACAGGCTGCAAATGCCGATAATACAGTATCTAAGGTTCAGGCTAATACAGATATATATATGGCTGGAATGTCAATGAATATGGGTGTTTGGGTAGATATGGACTTAAACAGTAGCTCACCAAAATTCAAAGAGGTCATTAAACTTCCTTCAATATTAACTGAAAGTGATCCGACAATGGCAGGTAAGGAATATCTGGTAATGGATATTTTTGATATGATGAATGCTAACGGAGCTAATGATAAGTTAGCAGGTATGGACTATGAAAGTACAATGAAGCTTACAAATGAATTACAGGAAAAAACAACTGTATTTATTACTAAATACTTATTGCAATATGACCCGGGCTTCAAACTTATAACTGATGTAGGAACAAAAAATATAGTAACTCCTGAACGAACTGTAAATGCACATGTTTACCAAGTTAAGCTTGATGACAATACTGCTAAAAAGCTTATTAGGTATACTGTTAACAATCTCGCAGACAACAAGGATGCAATGGATTTTGTTACTGAATACATGACATTAATTCACAAATTCTCAGCACCTATACAAGGGGTAGCAAACCCTACGGTTGAGCTTGACAAGATAATGAGTGATTTTGAAAATGAAAAACCGAAATTGCTTGCAGAGTTTAACAAGGCTATGGATCAGATAGAGAATATTAAGCTGATAGGTGAAAAAGGAATAACTCTTGAGTATGCTATAGATGAAAATGGTTACATAGTAAGTCAGTCAGGAAGCGTGGACTTCATAATAGATGTTGCACAACTTAATAACATTGAAGACTTAAGTGACAATGATACTGACAATATTGGCGTTTATTCTTTTGGTTTTGATTACAGTATGCTGACATATGATGTTAATAAAGCACTTAATATAGAAATGCCTGCTTTAACATCTGCAAACTCAATAAATTATGCGGATATAATGAAAACTATCATAACAACTGAGCCTGCTAAAGCTCTAAAAGCAACACCAACTACTTCAAAGGTATTGGTAAACGGTAAAGCAGTCTCTTTTGATGCTTATACAATAGATGGAAATAATTATTTTAAGCTTCGTGACCTTGCGAAAATAGTAAAGGGAACAGGAAAGCAGTTTGAAATTACTTGGAATGGAGAAAAAAGAGCTATAAATCTTATTTCAAACAAAGCTTACACATTAATCGGCAGTGAAATGGCTAAAGGTGATGGTAAAGAAAAAGTACCAGTAATAAATACTTCAAGAATTTATAAAGATGGAGTAGAAGTATCACTAATTGCCTATACAATAAATGGCAACAATTACTTTAAGCTACGTGATGTTGCTCAGTCCTTTAATATAGGAATTACTTGGAATGAAGCAGCTAGAACAATAGGAATTGATACAACTACGGGGTACGTTGCTCCATAGATTTATAAAAGGCAAAAAGATAAGAAAAAGGAATTAGTAACATATAAGGTTTCTAATTCCTTTTTCTATGTTTTATCAGAAACAGCATTTATTTCTTGGGAAATTATTTTATATTTAAATATTGCTAAACTTAAATCATAATTTCTGCAATCTCATGCTAGGTTGTAAACATATGAGAGGTAATATTGTAAATACGTGGATATATTGTCGAAAAGTAGATTTTTTATATTTTCTTTTTATAAAAATAGTTGTATAATACTTATTAATATACCAAATATTTGTAGCAGATAATTCATAGTACTTGTAATGTATGTTAAAGGTTAGGCTAATATAACTGGAGGGAGGGTAGGGTTAGTTAATGGTTTAGTTTTTATAAAAAATTTTTAGGAGGAATAATTTTGAAAATTAGAAACATAAAAAGCAAGAAATTCATATTTTCATTTCCACTTATTTTAGTTTTAGTTTTTTATTTTATTACAGCTAATACAACTTTTGCTATAACAGGAAATGGTACAAGCACATCTCCATATTCAGTAGCGCAAGCTATGACAAATCAAGATAATACTTTGAAAACTGTTCAAGGATATGTTGTTGGTGAGCCCACAGCTGCTACTACAGTTTTACAGAGCGGATTTATTGGTAATACTGCCATTGCAATTGCAGATAGTCCAACAGAAACCAGTGTCTCAAATATGATCTATGTTCAAGTTACTTCCACATACAAACCAACCTTTGGACTAAATACAAATCCTAGTTTAAAGGGTACACAAGTTAAAGTTACAGGTTATTTAACTGCATACTTTACACATGCTGGAGTTAAAAGTCCTACTAGCATGACGAAGGTAACTTCTTCTGGTGATGGTACCGGTGGGGATACTGGAAGTACCACAACGCCATATGACACCACATATTATTCAACTGCTATGGGCACTACTGGAGAAATTTTAAAATCAGCACTTCATGAAATAATTGATGACCATACAGAAATATCATACGATGCTGTTTGGGAGGCATTGAAGACTACGGATGAAGATATTAATAATACAAATAATGTAATATTATTATATACAGGTCGTTCACAAGCGAAAACTACAAGTGGGTCATATGCAAATGATTGGAACAGAGAGCATGTGTGGGCAAAGTCACATGGCGATTTTGGAACTGCAGCGGGTCCAGGAACAGATTTACATCATTTAAGACCAACGGATGTATCTGTAAATGGTTCAAGAGGAAATCTAGATTTTGATGACGGTGGAACTGCTCATACTGAAGCTACTTTATGCTATTATGATAGTGATTCATGGGAACCAAGAGACAGTGTAAAAGGTGATGTAGCTAGAATGTTATTTTACATGGCTGTAAGATATGAAGGTGATAACGGCGAAGTAGACTTAGAATTAAACAATCTAGTTAATAATGGTACTGCACCATATCATGGAAAATTAAGCACACTACTTCAATGGAACATACAAGACCCTGTTGATGCAAGTGAAATAAGAAGAAATGATATAATATACAACAATTATCAGCACAACAGAAATCCATTTATTGATCATCCAGAGTGGGCAAGTCAAATCTGGAATTAAAACAAGAATAAGAATTTCAAGCAGTATAATAAAAACCAACTTGGGAATCCAAGTTGGTTTAATTTGTGTGTTCTATAAACAGCGGAATATATATCACACTATTTTATAAATATTAATTGTTTAGTGCAATATATATATAGAATAAATTGCAATTAAATAAGACTTTCTTTTATGGTTCTAGGGCTCATCCAACGAAGTAAATTTAGCATAGAGCCTGCTTTATCATTAGTACCTGATAACCTTGCACCACCAAAGGGCTGTTGTCCTACCACAGCTCCTGTTGGTCTAACATTAATATAGAAATTGCCTGCTGTATTTATTAATTCTTTTTCAGCTATGGATATAGCATATCTATCTTTAGCAAATACTGAACCTGTTAGTCCGTACTTTGAGGTGCTATCACATAATTTAAGCGTATCAAGGTAGCTTTCATCTTCAAATACATATATTGTAATTACTGGTCCGAAAATTTCTTCTTCCATAGTCTTGAAATGTGGATTGTTAGTTAATATTATGGTAGGCTCAACAAAGTAGCCTATGGTGTCATCACATTTACCTCCAAATAGTATTTCTGCTTCTGAAGAATTTTTAGCATAATCAATATAGCTCTTTATTGTGTCATAAGAACTTTTATCAATAACTGCCCCCATATAATTGGTGAAATCTTCTACATCACCAACTTTTACATTACTTACTTTCTTTAGTAAGTCTTCTTTAATATTAGGCCATATACTGCTGGCAATATATGCACGAGAGGCAGCAGAACATTTTTGACCTTGATATTCAAATGCTCCTTCAAGAATTCCTCGTGATACTGCTTCTACATCTGCAGATGGGTGAGCAATAACATAGTTTTTACCTCCTGTTTCTCCTACAATTCTTGGGAAGGTTCTATAATTACCTATGTTGTTGCCTACTGTTGTCCACATGTTTTGGAATACCTTGGTAGAACCTGTAAAATGTATTCCACTAAGATTTTCATTAGCCAAAACTATATCCCCTATTTCTCTTGGGTTTCCAGGAATAAAGTTTATGACACCATCTGGTAGTCCGGCAGCTTGGAACAATTTATATACCACATATGAGGAGTACACTGCATTAGAAGCAGGCTTCCACAGAACAGTGTTACCTGCAATAGCTGGAGCTCCTGGTAGGTTGCTGCCTATGGCGGTAAAATTAAAAGGAGATACAGCAAATACAAATCCCTCAAGAGGTCTATATTCTAATCTGTTTAATATTGTAGTTGTAGATAAAGGCTGTTCACTATATATCTGATTTAAACAAGCTGCGTTATATCTCATAAAATCTATTAGCTCACATGCTGAATCAATTTCTGCTTGTTTATAGGTTTTACTTTGAGTAAGCATAGTAGCTGCATTAAGCTTCGCTCTCCAAGGACCTGATGCCAATTCGGCTGCCTTTAGAAAAATTGTTGCTCTAGCTTGCCAGTCCAATCTTTCCCAAATCAGTTTTGCCTTTAGAGCTTCATCTATAGCCATTTCAACTTCTTTTTTTCCAGCCTTGTGGTACTCTCCAATAATCTTTTTGTTGTCATGAGGAATTGAGCAGTTACCTTTATTACCAGTTCGAATCTCCTTGCCGCCTACTATAACTGGTATATCAATGAAGGTGCTTCTTATATGGGATAGCTCTGCTTCTAGCGCTACCCTTTCTGGACTGCCTGGTAAATAAGGCAGTATTTTTTCATTTACAAAACCATATTCCTTGGGTATGCAATTGTTCATATGATGATTTTTCTCCTTTATAATGTTTATTTTTTACTAGCTTCTGATAATATAAGCATTGTGAAGGTTTCTAACATACCTTCAATTTTCAGTAGCTCATCATGAAGCATAGTTATTTGGTCTGTTAGACTTGCTCTTATTTTAAGCATAATACACCATTGTCCAGTGATTCTATAGCATTTTTCTATAGTGAGCCCTTCTATTTTTAAATTTACTACCTGTTCCATAATTTTATTGAAGTCTGATGTTTTTACATTAATTAATACAATAGCTCTAATACTCTGTCCTGCTTTACTCCAGTTTATTGCTGTATTATAGCCTTTTATTATTTCATTCTGTTCTAGCTTTGATATTCTTTGATGTATCGCTGGTCTTGACATATTTAGCCTCTTGCCAATTTCTTCGTGAGACATTCTACCATTGTTTTCGAGAAGTTCAAGAATTTTCATATCTAAATCATCCATAAATAACCTCCTTTATTACTATCATATCTACAAAAAGCTAATATATCAACTAAAAGTATGAAAACATATAAAAATGTGACGAATAGTAACAAAGTGTGGAAATTACAAATGTAAAGTTCATACACAAAGGAACTGATTTAGCAAAAGAAATATATAGCAGTGAGGATTGCTCGAAATCATATTAAGCAGCAAAATAGTAAAATATGGAATAACTGAATAAAAAAATAAAATCCGGTTCTACTAGTTCCCGGATTCATAAAATGCCATATTCATCACAATATTTGTGGGATAAGAACTTTCGTTCGTTATTGAGTAAATAAAGAAATTCTAAAAAGTCTTGTTTATAAAGCAAGACTTTTTAGTGGACAAGAGAGTTAACAGTCTTTAAAGTCTTTATCTAGCAGTTCAAGGATGTTTTCAAATTTAAATTCTAACAGCATTTCCTTTTTGATAACATCTCTTAATACTCTTTCAACACTTTTATCTATGTATATTAAGTCATGAAGTTTATCATTACTTGGACATTTTACAATTTCCTGAATCTTTTCTCCCTCAGCATTCAAAATATGAGCAAGGCTTAGCTCTTCAAGTGCGATTGAAGCAAGTAATAATTTAATAGTCTCTTCAATGGATATTTCTATTTTGGGTTTTATATCTGGAATTGTAGGCATTCCCATATAAATCACCTCCTTTTGGTATTATGATATGCGGACAGCTTATCAAGGCGAATATTTTATTATTGTTTATTTTACTTGGTAATAATAAGCTGAATCACCATAACATGCCCATAATTCAGTAGATTGGTATTCTTGACGAAGTAAAAAGTCTACTTGTCATTGGTGTCATGTGCAATAAACACATAGAAATTGTTAAAAATATAACCCTCTCTTTGCAATGCTTTGAGAAGGTTTATTATTTATTCAATTTTATATAGAACATTTTTTATATTACATTAATATAATGATAGCAGTAAGCATTTATTATATGAATGGAGGTTTATATGCTATCTAATATTAAATTTATTCGACAATCACTTGAATTGCATCTTTTTTTTGCTCGTATAATGAAGGAGCATTCATTTTTCTTGCAGATTGGATTTACACAAAAGGACTCAAATCTAATACAGCAGGCAAATGCTTTTAGAATGGAGTTTGACAGACTATTAGCAGATGTGATTTTTCTTTCTAATGGTGTTGTTAGCCAAAGTGTATTGCAATCTGGTGAAGTAATAACACCTTATACGTTAAAAGCAGAAATGGCTTCAGCATATTTTACAGGAGTAGCAATTCCAACATGTTTGACTGAAGCAGAAGCAGGGCTTATGGGTAATGGTTTAGCAAAGGGTAATTCAATGCTTGAACAAAGAGTATTTATGCTTAATGAAAGAGCGATGGAGTTAGTCATAGGTTTAGCAAATTTTAAGACTAAGCTTTTATCAGATGTTCTATCATGTAGAATATTTACAAGCAACTATCCATTACTTATAGACCATATTTTAAGAGAAGCAAAATTCTACTTCATGTTGATTAAAAGGTTACAAAATCGTGAAGAAATTAATTTAGAAAAAGAGGCTTATGAGCAAGAAGTCTTTCTGGAACAGAATTATGGCAGAACATTCCAAGTTTATTCGTGGGCTTCTCGACCCCACAGAAAATGAGCTTATAAACACAGCAAATAACTTTGGAAACGAGTTTGATAAGCTGACTCAGGAGGCAATAGAAGCAATGAATAAAACAATACCAATTTCCAAAGTTACAGAGGATAGTCTTGAAGGAAACTAAAGAAATTCAAAAGTTTAAGCAACAAGGAACACAAGGATTAATAGAATGCAAAATCAAATCTATCATAATACCGTTATTGGGTGACCATACTTTGCGTGAAGCAAATCATTATTTAAGACTGCTTAAAATATTTAGTAAAGATATTCAGTAATGATGAAATCCAAAACAATACACTTCGCCTATTATTTTGGATTTTTTATATTTTATCATTCAAAATTTCTGAAGAATAAAAAATGACATCGACATTAATTACTTTTTTAATTTCAGCTGGTGCGGTAGTATTAGTTGGATTGGTGACAAAACACATCATCTTGCTATGGCATTTGCAAACTGCTCTAATATGTCATGTTGCTTTTGAAATTATATTATGACTTGGAACTTATTAGTAATAGATGATATAATGTCAGTAAGAAAAATAAAGCTTAGTTTTAATTGTGAGTAAAGCAGAAAGGGTTATTGTATGATGGATTATCTTGGGAAAAAGGTTAAAGTTGTAATTGACAGACCACTAGGGTCAATACACCCTGAACATAATAATATTTATTACATGATTAACTATGGCTATATTCCTGATACAATTTCAGGAGATGGTGAAGAAATTGATGCTTATATTATTGGAGAGTTTATACCAGTAAAAGAGTATGAAGGGATAGTTGTTGCAGTAATACACAGAAAAAATGATAATGAGGACAAACTGGTTGTTTCAAAGCAACCTAATAAGTATAGTAAAGAGCAAATTGAAGCACTTGTAGAGTTTCAGGAGAGGTTTTTTGACACAGAAATAATTATAATTTGATTTATATGTGGAGGCTTGAAATGGACATATTATCAGATTTAATAGGAAATATTTCATTTACTCACCAGATAGAAAAAGATGCTTATAAGTTTTTGGAATACCATGGTTATAAAGAAATAGCTGAACATAGTAACAAAGTTGCAAATGAAGCAGAAAAGCTTGCTAAGAGGTTTAATGTAGATAGTGTTTCTTCCCGAATGGCTAGTTACCTGCATGATGTGGGAAGAGTCTTTTCAGATAATCAGAGTGTTGATATTGCAGCTAAACTTGGAATACAAATAATTGGTGAGGAACATACTTATGCTGGTCTTTTACATCAGAAAATATCTAAAGTACTTGCCTATGAGTTATTTGGGATTAAGGACATTAGCATCCTCAATGCAATTGAATGTCATACTACATTAAAAGCAGGAGCATCAGATATTGACCTGGTTTTATTCATTGCTGATAAACTGTCATGGGATAGTTCAGATAGTAAGCCAATTTTAAGTGGGATTTTAAATGGGTTAGAAGAGTCTTTAAAACATGGAGCATTCTCTTACATAAGCTATCTGTATGAAAACAGAAATGATATAAAGGTGCTTCATCCTTGGACTCTTGAAGCTTATAATGATTTAAAGGTAAAGTGCATGAAGTCAAACAGGAATAAATAAGAATATAACAAGCTTCTTCAAAAGACATAACCACCTCATTGCAATGTTTTGAGATTGTTATGTCTTTTGTAAATATGATTTGAGTGTTTGGAATATTCACATAACGCATTATTACGTGCATTTTTTCTTCAATTTACAAAGCTGATTTTCCAAATCAGCAATTTGGAGCTGCATGTTTTTATTATCTGCTTGATGTGCTAACTGACCTGCTTTAAGGAGTATTAAATCTGCAACTGCGGTTAAGAAGTTTCCGATAGATTCTAACTCATCTGGATCGGTTTTGTCAGATATAGCTAATGAGATTGCTGCAGATAAAATAATTAAGGTATTGGGGTCTGAATTAGAAATATTTGTCATTATTGTCCCTCCTCACTATAGGATATGCATTAATGTAAATTGTGTTAATTGGTTAATGAACAGAAATTTATAAAATGCAAATAATAAGCTAAGAGAACACATAAATCAACAGGGACGGTTCTTATTGATTCTAAGCCAAACAAATGATATAATATTTCTGAGGTGATATAAATGCCCAGAAAAGCTAGAGTACAAAGCCCTACAAACTATTATCATATAATGTTGAGAGGAAACAATACAGAATTTATTTTTAGTAAAGACGAGCAAAAGGAATTATTCCTTAACTATTTAAAGAAGCAAGAGGAAGATCAATTAATTGATGTTACAGCCTACTGTATCATGGATAACCATGTTCATATAGTAATTAAAGCAGAGCTGGAGAATTTAGTAAAGGCTATCAAAGGAATTAACATAAAATATGCAAAGAGCTATAATTTACAACATAATAGAACGGGGCACGTTTTTCAAGATCGTTATAGAAGTGAGAGTGTTATAGATGATAAATACTTACTACAAGTGATTAGGTATGTTCATAACAACCCTGTAAAAGCAAAACTGGTAAAGGCCCCAGAAGATTATATGTGGAGCAGCTTTAACGAGTATATGGGTGAGTGTAAATTAGTAAGCAGCACTCAAAAAAGGTTCGTACTAGAATATTTCTCAAATAATCGAGAGCAGTTTATAGAATTTCATAGACAAAAAGACAATTATGAATATTTGGATATGAAAGAAGATATAGCGAAGGAGAGACTAGAGCATGGACAGGAGATTATAGAGAAATACTTTAATAAAAAAGGATTAAAAGAGGGTAAACAGGTTACAAAAAACCAAGTTTATTTAGAGGAATTGATACAAAATCTCATAAAAGATAGCAAGCTATCTCATAGACAAATAGCACGGCTTTTGGGAATAAGCAATAGCATAGTTCACAAGGTTAATACGAAGGAAGCTAAATGAGGGAATATAGAAGTAAAGGAAGCAAAAAGAACCGTCCCTATTGCTTTTGGATGAAGCAAAGTATTCATTAGCTAAAAAAATTCCTATTATTTTAGCTAATGATTTTACAAAATTACATATTCCACTGACTAGAGATGGAAGAATGGATTTTTATACATGGAAACCAACTTTGGAGCAAAAAGAAAATTATTTCAAAGTTGTTTGAAAATATAATAAATAGAGAGGAAAACTCATTAATGGACGAATTCATTAATGAGTATATTGAGAAATCAATAGCTTTTTATGCGGAAGTAAAAAATGATATATTTTTTCATATACTATGATCTGTTAAATAGTTTTTCATCTGAGGACATATACTTGATATATATATATTTTGAACCTCTAGTTCCTTTGCCCACTTATGCATACAATACGGTAAGTCATTAAAATTATAGCTATTTAATATCTCTTCAACATTAGTCTCTACTATATTTCCCATTGGATAAAGACTATCAGGTAAGAATTCACAAGGTTTTACAATTCCATTTTCACAAATAGTCCAAGTTAAGACTCCTGCCCCACAATCAAGGCAATTATATTTTTTATCTAAATGTTTTGACTGTAATTCTTCTTGCCAAGTCTCTATGCTGATTTTTCCCTGATATTTTTGTGAATAAGCATTAAGGTTTTCAGTAATAATTTTTATATCTTCTTCAGATAGCTCCCAATCAGTATTTACTGCAAGCCCTCTTCCAAGTGGTATTAATATGCCAAAACGTATACTAGGTACACCTAAATTTATAGCTGATTTAATTATTTCCTCAGCTTCATTATAATTTTCCTTAGTTAATATTGTACCTATTGTGACATTAATCTTTGCTTTTACAGCTTCAATAATTCCATTTATCGTTTTTTTATAAGAGCCTGGAGTAAGTGTAACATCATCATGTTTTTTGCTATCATAAGAATATAAGGAGACTTGAATATTGGAAATTCCACTAAAAATTTCTATATTATTACTATTTATTAAAGTAGCAGTAGTGGTTATCGTAGTCCTGAAATTTTCAATACAGTACTTGAGGATAGTATTAAAATCTCTATGAAGCATTGGTTCACCACCGGTAAGCTGAATATTTGTTAGGTTACCTTTAAAAAAATTGAGCATGTCCATAATTCTCTCTAATGGAAGGTATTGGTTATTTAGATTATTACAACCCTTAAAACAGTGTATACATTTTAAATTACATTTGTTAGTAAGATTTAATATTAAATTCATAGGTATTTTAATGCCTTTTTTCCCTGTTATATGTAAATCAACACGATTTTGTTTTTCACCTATTTTTATTGCTATAGCTTTGCTATCTATAAATTGCATTAATACATCTTTAATTTCATCTTCGCGATTTGTTTTTAGTTCTATAGATATGTTACTTATAATTTCTTCTAAAGATTTTTGTCCATCAAACTTAGTAATCATATATAATTCTATATCATTTAATATAAAATTTCCATATTCAGTAATAAGTATCCCATGATCATCAAAATAATGTAAATGACAATTTTCAATCAAATAAGGGTACATTTTTTTCTCCATTCAAATGTATAGTCTAGTAGATTAAATATAAATCTACTAGACTATCAAATTTAATTTTCTGCTGCGGCTAATACGCCAGAGCCGCATAGAGTTATATGCCATGGGCCACAACTTGCAAGTGGTGTAGCGTAAATAGCTGTGAATTGGAAAAATCTATTACTTGTCATAAATAATCCTCCTTTCATATTTTAACAGGAACTGTTGAAACTTATTTTAGTACTATTTTCATAATTAATATGATTAAACTTAAATGTATGCCATTATAATATTTGTTTTAACGCCCTGTTATTATTTATAAACTAATTCTATACATTTTTTGTTGCATTGTAAACATAATTTAGAAAATAAACTAAAATTATTATTTTAAGTAGTTTATTTACAAATAGAATCAACAGGGACGGTTCTTATTGCTTCTAAGTCAAACAAATGATATAATGTTTCTGAGGTGATATAAATGCCCAGAAAAGCTAGAGTACAAAGCCCTACAAACTATTATCATATAATGTTGAGAGGAAACAATACAGAATTTATTTTTAGTAAAGACGAGCAAAAGGAATTATTCCTTAACTATTTAAAGAAGCAAGAAGAAGAACAATTAATTGATGTTACAGCCTACTGTATCATGGATAACCATGTTCATATTGTAATTAAATCAGAGCTGGAGAATTTAGTAAAGGCTATCAAAGGAATTAACATAAAATATGCAATGAGCTATAATTTGCAACATAATAGAACGGGGCACGTTTTTCAAGATCGTTATAGAAGTGAGAGTGTTATAGATGATAAATACTTACTACAAGTGATTAGGTATGTTCATAACAACCCTGTAAAAGCAAAACTGGTAAAGACCCCAGAAGATTATATGTGGAGCAGCTTTAACGAGTATATGGGTGAGTGTAAATTAGTAAGCAGCACTCAAAAAAGGTTCGTACTAGAATATTTCTCAAATAATCGAGAGCAGTTTATAGAATTTCATAGACAAAAAGACAATTATGAATATTTGGATATGAAAGAAGATATAGCTAAGGAGAGACAAGAGCATGGACAGGAGATTATAGAGAAATACTTTAATAAAAAAGGACTAAAAGAGGGTAAACAGGTTACAAAAAACCAAGTTTATTTAGAGGAATTGATACAAAATCTCATAAAAGATAGCAAGCTATCTCATAGACAAATAGCACGGCTTTTGGGAATAAGCAATAGCATAGTCCACAAGGTTAGTACGAAGGAAATTAATTGAGGGAATATAGAAGTAAATGAAGCAAAAAGAACCGTCCCCACTGCTTTTAGTAAGCAGCACTCAAAAAAGGTTCGTACTAGAATATTTCTCAAATAATCGAGAGCAGTTTATAGAATTTCATAGACAAAAAGATAATTATGAATATTTGGATATGAAAGAAGATATAGCGAAGGAGAGACTAGAGCATGGACAGGAGATTATAGAGAAATACTTTAATAAAAAAGGATTAAAAGAGGGTAAACAGGTTACAAAAAACCAAGTTTATTTAGAGGAAGTGATACAAAATCTCATAAAAGATAGCAAGCTATCTCATAGACAAATAGCACGGCTTTTGGGAATAAGCAATAGCATAGTCCACAAGGTTAGTACGAAGGAAGCTAAATGAGGGAATATAGAAGCAAATGAAGCAAAAAGAACAACCATGACAAGGCTTGACACAGGAGAATGGATGAAAACTAACTCCAGTAGCGCATAAAAGGTTTTTCTGTGAGATAGTGATATTGTATAATGATAATGCAGGACAAAGCCGAGGGACGGTTTGGAGATACTATTATACTCCGTTTTAGAACATGGCTAAATTGTCTTTGAGTACAGAGAATTGTAGCACTTTTGTGACTACGTACATTAAACTTCAATTTAATCAGACAATTGCTCCTGCTTTATTATTCTATTTGGAGGTGTCGTTATGCTTGCTTTGCTAGATTGTTGCTGTGGTTTGGACGTTCACAAGGATGTTATTTATGCCTGTATTTTAAAAGGTTCTCCCGATGAAGAGCCTATTTCTATTCGCGCCGAATTTAAGGCTATTCAATCCGATTTGCAAGCGATGTGTACTTGGCTTTTAGAAAATCAGTGTTTTAATGTTGCTATGGAGAGTACTGGTGTTTATTGGCGACCTGTTTACGAAGTTTGCGAACAATTTTTATATGGCTATCATTGTTTAATGGTTGTGAATGCTCATCATATGCATAATCTGCCTGGTCGCAAAAGTGATGTTAAAGATTCTGAATGGATTGCTACTCTATTTCGTCATGGTCTTTTAGAACCTAGCTTTGTTCCCAATAGGCTTATTAGAAATTTACGAGAATATTCAAGACTGCATAGGTCTTTTGTACGAGAGCGTGCTTGTTATTCTAATAGACTTGAGAAATTTCTACAGGCTCATGGATTTAAACTATCTTCTGTTCTAAGCAGTATTTTAGGAGTAAGTGGCAGACGTTTACTTACTACCTTATCACAAAAAGGTGTTTTATCGCCAATTGATGTAAGTGATGCTATGGACAAAGGGGTTAAAAAATCTATAGATGAAATTCGTGCAACCGTTACTGGTAAACTTGACTATTCAGAGTGTTCCTATCTCAAAATTTTGCTTGATAAAATAAATGCTATTGATAGAGAAATTACTGATATTCTCGCACTTATGAAACACTTGGCTGACCCATACAAAATTCAACTTGAACAACTTGATTCAATACCAGGTATTGATGTGGCTGCTGCTCTTGCAATTATGGCTGAAACTAGTGCTACTCCCCAAGATAGTTTTGAAAATAGTAAGAAGTTAATATCTTGGGCTGGGTTATCTCCCAGAAATGATGAATCAGCAGGCAAGATTAAATCTCGTAAAATTACAAAAGGCAATCCCTATATTAAAGCAATTTTATGTCAGGTTGCGTGGGCAGCAGTACGTACACGAAATTCAAGTTTTCATGAATGGTTTTGGACACATCAAGGTAAATTGGGTAGAAAAAAGGCTATTATTGCTGTGGCGAGAAAGATTCTAGTGCTAATTTACAAGCTGCTAAAATCTGGAGGGTTCTATGACCCAATGGAGGCAAAAAAGCCTATTCAATCGCCAAGCTAAAATAATAGCCAGTATCTATATGATATCTATTGCCTGTAAAAAAAGCAATATTTACAGGTTTATTTGTGCTGTGTATTTATTGAGTATTTAGTTTATACAAGGGGCTTTGTTTTCACATTAACCGTCCCTACTGCTTATAAAGAAATAGCTGAACATAGTAACAAAGTTGCAAATGAAGCAGAAAAGCTTGCTAAGAGGTTTGAAGTAGATAGGGTTTCTTCCCGAATGACTAGTTACCTGCATGATGTGGGAAGAGTCTTTTCAGATAATCAGAGTGTTGATATTGCAGCTAAACTTGGAATACAAATCCTTGGTGAGGAACATACTTATGCTGGTCTTTTACATCAGAAAATATCTAAAGTACTTGCCTATGAGTTATTTGGGATTAAGGACAATAACATCCTCAATGCAATTGAATGTCATACTACATTAAAAGCAGGAGCATCAGACATTGACCTGGTTTTATTCATTGCTGATAAACTGTCATGGGATAGTTCAGATAGTAAGCCAATTTTAAGTGTGATTTTAAATGGGTTAGAAGAGTCTTTAAAGCATGGGGCATTCTCATACATAAGCTATCTGTATGAAAATAGAAATAATGTAAAGGTGCTTCATCCTTGGACTCTTGAAGCTTATAATGATTTAAAGGTAAAGTGCATGAAGTGACAATATTTAGATTAGTCTTATTCTTCTAACAATTTTGCATCAGTAACGCTAAGGCTTCAAAACATGAGTAGTGGTTTCTGTAAAAGTTAACAAGCCTTACCTGCCATAATCATAATCCACATACCTTCTCCAACATGCTTACAATCCAGTAGACTTGTATCCTTGGGGCAGGAGGCCTTTGAGAAGGCAAGACAGGAAGATAAACCTATATTCTTATCTATTGGATATTCTACTTGTCATTGGTGCCATGTGCGTTAAACACATAGAGTTTGTTATAAAAATGTAACCCTCACATTGCAATGATTTGAGATGGTTTTTTAATATTTTGAATTAATATTTCAACAAGAAATATTTGAGTGTTACTTATTTGTAGGATATTGCGAATTAACTATAAAAGGAGTTGTACAAGTGAAAACACTTATTTTTAATGGATCTCCAAGAATAAATGGAGACACTATGACTTTAGTAAAACAATTTATTAATAACTTAAATGGTGAACATAAAATAATAAATGCTTATTATTGCAATATAAAACCTTGTATCGATTGTAGATATTGTTGGAAGAATGATGGATGTAGTCAAAGTGACGAAATGCAGGAAGTATATAGCTATATACAAGAATGTGACAACATATTAATTGCATCTCCGCTCTACTTTTCTGAACTAACTGGTCAGTTGTTAGCTATCACAAGCAGATTACAAACATATTTTTGCGGGAGATATTTTAGAAAAATTAATTCAATTGAGAAAGAAAAAAAGGGTGGTGTTATTTTAGTCGGCGGAGGAGATGGAAACATTAATAAAGCTTATAGCACAGCATGCAAATTATTACACCACATGAATTCAAAAAATATAGCACCAGCAGTTTATAGCCATTATACTAATAATATTCCAGCTAAAGATGACATAGAAGCTATGGAAGGTTCAAAGAATTTAGCCGTCTTTTTTAATAGAAAATGATTGTTGTTAGTTCGTTATATTCTTAAGTTGTTCAATAGCAATATGCTAAAACCGTGAATGTGGATAAGCATATTGCTATTTGCATAGTTATCACATATATTCAGATAATATTGATGGAATAACTAAGAAGGGATGTGATAAGATTGCAAAATGAAAATATGCATAAGAAAAGCAATAGATTAGCTGAAGAAAAATCTCCCTACCTATTACAACACGCATATAACCCTGTTGACTGGTATCCTTGGGAACAGGAAGCCTTTGAGAAGGCAAGACAGGAAGATAAACCTATATTCCTCTCCATTGGCTATTCTACATGTCATTGGTGCCATGTAATGGAGAGAGAATCCTTTGAGGATGAAGAGGTTGCGAAACTTCTAAACGAACATTTTATTGCAATAAAGGTAGACAGAGAAGAACGCCCAGATATAGACCATATATATATGAGTGTATGTCAAGCACTTACAGGACAAGGAGGGTGGCCTCTCACAATCTTTATGACTCCTGATCGCAAGCCTTTCTATGCAGGTACATATTTCCCTAAGAATTCTAGAGGAGGCTATCCTGGTATAATTGAGATTTTGGAGCACATAAACGAAACATGGAGAAGTAAGAAAAATACACTAGAAGAGTCTTCAGATAAGATAATGGAACATATGAAAACCGAATTTAATTCTCATGATGAAGGAGAAATAACAGAAGAAGCAATAGAAAATGCATTTGGAGGTTTTATTAGAAGCTTTGATAAGACTTATGGTGGCTTTGGTACTGCTCCAAAATTTCCTACACCTCATAATCTGATGTTTTTACTAAGGTATTGGAAACAGTCAGGTAATGAAAATGCACTAGCCATGGTGGAGAAAACTCTAGAAGCTATGTATAGAGGTGGTATGTATGACCATATAGGCTTTGGTTTTTCTAGGTATTCAACAGACAGGAAGTGGCTGGTACCACATTTTGAAAAAATGCTATATGATAATGCGCTGTTAGCCTTCACATATCTGGAAGCCTATCAAGCTACAGGAAAGCAAGAGTACAGATTAGTGGCAGAGCAGATATTTGAGTATGTGCTACGGGATATGACTTCTCCTGAGGGTGGCTTCTACTCTGCTGAGGATGCTGACTCTGAGGGAGTGGAGGGTAAGTTCTATGTTTGGTCTGCTGATGAAGTGGCAGAAATCCTCGGGGATAAGGACGCAAAGGAATTTAGTAGCTATTACGATATTACTGCCAAAGGTAATTTTGAGGGAAAGAGCATCCCAAATATAATAGAGAATAAAATGCCTTTTGATGAATTGGTGAGGATACCTTTTAATGATATGCGGCAGAAGCTTTTTTTACACAGAGAAAAAAGAATACATCCCTATAAGGACGATAAGATACTTACTGCGTGGAATGGTCTCATGATAGCAGCTTTAGCCTATGGAGCTAGGATATTGGGTAATGAGAGGTACAGAAAGGCGGCAGAAAAAGCAGTAGAGTTTATACAGAGCAAGCTTATTCGGAAAGATGGAAGGCTGCTGGCAAGATATAGAGACAAAGAAGCTGCGTATGAGGGATATTTAGATGATTATGCATTTTTGACATGGGGCTTAATAGAGCTTTATCAAGCTAGTTTTGCTCCACAATACTTAAGGCTAGCAGTAAGCTTAACTGATGACATGATAAAATATTTTGGTGATAAGAAAGGCAAGGGTTTCTTCCTGTATGGCAATGACAGCGAGCAGTTAATTGCAAGACCAAAGGAGATATATGACGGCGCAACGCCTTCAGGTAACGCTGTAGCAGCTCTTAACTTACTAAGATTAAGCAGACTTACAGGGAAAACTGAGTTTGAAGTGGAGGTAGACCATATATTTGCTGCCTTTGCTGATAAGGTGAATACTTACTCAATGGGGCATACATATTTGATGATGGCAGTAATGTTTGCTAAAGCAAAGGGGAGTGAAATTGTCATTGTAGGTGAAAGAGACAATAGTCAAACGCAAAGTTTGCTTAGTGTTATAAACAAGAATTTCCTGCCATACTCGGTAGTAGTGGTCAAGGATACAGCAAGTGACAATGATTTGAAGGAGTTAGCTCCTTATACCGAAGGACAGGGTATGATAGACTACAAAGCAACAGCTTATATATGTGAGAATTTTGCCTGTAGGGCTCCAATTACAGATATTAATGAGCTGGAGAAGATTATAGGATCGAATTAGAACGACTAAGAGCACACCAGAAATATCTAGTGTGCTCTTAGCTATATATATGCACTAAATAATTTACATAAAATTGTTTTTTATTAGCACTTGATACAAATTTTTAAAGTAGTAGAATATATTATATATTGATATAAGAGTCAATCTTGAAAAACTACTACTTAAGGAGGCTTATCATGAATGTAGTTGAGATTAATAAACTAACCAAATACTATGGAAAAGCTAGAGGGATAATTGATGTTAGCTTTAATGTGACACAAGGAGAGATTTTCGGTTTTATCGGACCAAATGGTGCTGGTAAATCCACTACAATACGTACTCTACTTTCCTTGATACATCCTACAAGTGGAACAGCCAAGATTTTTGGTAAGGATTGTATAAAACAGGGTGAGGAAATTAGGAAGGAAATTGGCTATTTACCTTCAGAGGTATTCTATTATGACAATATGAAGGTTATAGATTTGCTAAAATATTCTGCCACCTTTTATAAAAATGTAGACAAAAAACGTATTTATGAATTGGCAGAGATTATGGATTTGGATTTGAATAAGAAAATAGATGACTTATCCTATGGAAACAAGAAAAAAGTTGGTATAGTGCAAGGCTTGCTGCATAGTCCAAAGCTTATAATACTTGATGAACCTACAAGTGGACTAGATCCCCTTATGCAGCAAAAATTCTTTGATTTGATACATGAAGAAAACAAGAAGGGTGCAACTATACTTTTCTCCTCACATATACTAAGCGAGGTACAAAAGCTTTGTACTAGGGTAGGAATAATTAAAGATGGAAAGATTGTTCGAGTAGATGACATCAATACTCTTCAAAACACAAATTATAAGAAGTTTAGAATAGAAATGAAGGAAGCAGTAGCAGAAGATTACTTCAAGGTTGAAGGAATCAATAATCTTTCAGTAGATAATAATTCTGTTAGTTTTATTTTCCAAGGTGATATAAACAAAATAGTAGAAAAAATATATGGAAGAAAAATTAGTAATCTGATTGTTGAGGAGCCTACTTTGGAGGAAATATTCATGCATTACTATGAAAAGGAGGAATAATCATGAATATTTACATACAAGAATTGAAAATGTCTGTAAAATCAATGGCGTATTGGACCATTGGCATGATTGCTGTTTTAATATTATATATGTCTATGTTTCCTTCAATATCAAAGGAAGCAGCTATGATGCAGCAGGTGATGTCTAGCTTTCCTCCTGAGCTTGTAGCGGCACTGGGATTATCTAACTTTGATTTATCAAGCTTAATAGGCTACTATGCTTTTTTGTTTACATATATACTTTTAATAGCTTCAATTTATGCTATGAAATCTGGTATATCAGTTTTGTCCGAAGAGGTTAGAGCTAAAACTGCTGACTTTTTGCTGGTAAAGCCTATTGCCCGAACCACAATAGTAACTGCAAAGCTTATGAGTGTTCTTACTAATGTATTAATACAGAATATCATTTACAGTATTGCATCCTTCGTAGCTCTTAATGTAGTAACAGAGCAGTCATATGATAAGAATACTTTGATATTGATAAATCTAAGCATTCTTCTAGTTCAGTTATTCTTTATCTCTTTAGGCTTACTTTTGTCAGTAGTAATAAAAAGGATAAAGACAGTTTTACCTATTACTTTGGGCATTGTTTTTGGTTTTTTCGTACTGTTTTTACTGTATCAATCGTTAACAGATTCAATGCTTGCTTATATTACGCCCTTCGCTTATTTTGATGCTTCATACATTATAGAAGCCCAGAGCTTAAAAAGCAGTTTTGTAGTCTTGGACATTGCGTTGATGCTTATTTTCACCGCACTTTCTTATTTTATATATAACAAAAAAGATATGCCTTCAGTATAATTGAGAGGAGGTCATTACATGAATATTGTATTAAGAGAACTAAAAGCCAATCTAAAATCTATTGTAATATGGTCACTTAGCATGGTATTTCTAATATATGCAGGAATGGTTAAGTATTCTGGCTTTGAGTCGGCAGGTCAAGGGGTAAATGAGCTTATTGGTCAGATGCCTGATACGCTAAAAAGCATTTTTGGTATGAATGGTTTAGATTTGACATCTATATCTGGATTTTATGGGATATTCTATCTTTATTTTATGCTACTGGCGGGGGTACATGCTGTAATGTTTGGCGCAGTAATAATATCAAAGGAAGAAAGGGATAAAACCGCAGATTTCCTATTTGTAAAGCCAATACTAAGGAGAAGCGCAATAACAGCAAAATTTATTGCAGCTTTAATAAATGTAGTAGTGTTAAATTTAGTAACCTTGGTTTCGTCGATATTATTTGTTGGAATGTATAATAAGGGGGAACCTATCAATGACCAGATAATTAGATTGATGCTTTCTTTATTTATACTACAGTTAATATTCCTAACATTTGGAGCAGTGATAGCCGCAATTGCACGGAATACAAAAAAAGCTACTTCCATAGCAACTACGCTACTTTTGTCTGCGTTTATCCTGTCTGTAGCTATTGATATTAACAGTAACATTGATTATTTGAGATTTCTTACACCATTTAAATATTTTGATGCAGCTAAGATTATGCTTGAGGGAAGCTTTGATACAGTGTATCTGTTGCTGTCTATAGCAATTATTGCTTGTTGTACAGCTGGAACTTATATAAGCTATAACAAAAGAGATCTTAATATATAAAGCTTCAAAACATTTTATACTCGAATTATTTCAATAAAACTCCTAAGAATTCTAGCGGTTATACCCCAAATAATTTTATCTTGATATTCATAAATATAAACGGGATATTTTCCCTGAGCCCAAGGATATTCTCTTCCATATTGAATTTTATGGAAAGGAAAATCATCCTTTGGCTTCATTTTTATATCAAGATAGCTGCATATAGGCTTACAATTTACAAGAAAATCAAGAGGTACAGTAAACACCTCAGAAACTTCTTGTACACTAAAGGTATTTTCATAGTGTTCTAAATATGCTGCAAAGGGGTAAATAACAGTGTTAAAGGGAGTTACTAAGGTATCAATTTCAGTTATTACCTTTATATTACTATCCTCAATCAAAAGCTCTTCACAGGTTTCTCTTATTGCCGCTTGCAGGGTGGTTTCTTCTTGTTCAAGCTTCCCACCTGGGAAGCAAATTTCATTTGGCTGTTTCTGAAGCTTATGAGAACGCACTTCAAATAAAATACTTTCTTGATTGCCATGTTGGACAATTGGAACAAGCACTGAGAATTCATTGAATTCACTATGATCACAGATTTTATGTTTATATTTATTTAATTTATCTAAGTATAATTGCATATAAACCTCATATAAAACTTTTATTAGCTAAAGAATTAGCATTAAGCAATTATAACATATACAGTTATTGGTTTAAAGTATTTTGGATGTTAAATGTAGGGATTTGAGTGAGAAATTTCAGAAGATTATAACATTGTGCATTTTTGTATAATCATATTGAGTAGTACATTTGTAAATGGTATTATAGTTTTGTAAGATGTATACTGTATGCTTTGTACATAATATTATATTGAATTAAAAATGTACAAAACAAGTAATGTATATTTTTGCTTTGTATAGTATAATAAGACTATATGTGAATAAATAACCTTTAATTTTTTGGTTAAACTATTAATGAGGGATAACCCCTCGATATATAAAAGGAGGATATCAAATGCATAAGAAACTATTTATTCCCGGTCCAGTTGATGTACGTGAAGATGTACTTCAAAAAATGGCTACACCACAAATAAGTCACAGAGGTAAGGAAGCATCTGCATTACAAAGAGGTATTTCAGAAAAACTACAAAAGGTTTTCCAAACAAATAATAAAATAATACTTATCAACTTCATCAGGAAGTGGACTAATGGAAGCAGCAATTAGGTCATGTACAGGAAAGAGAGCTGCTGTATTCTCAGTAGGAGCTTTTGGTGACAGATGGTACAAAATGGCTAAAGGCAAATGGAGTACCAGCAGATAAATTCTCATCAGTTCCAGGACAGCCAACTACAGTTGCTATGGTTGATGAAGCATTATCAACAGGAAAATATGATGTAATAACAGTAACTCATAATGAAACATCAGCAGGTATAATGAATCCAGTTGCTGAAATTGGGGAGCTTTTAAAGACAAAATACCCAGATGTATTATTCTTAGTTGATACAGTAAGTTCAATGGGTGGAACAGACATAAAGGTTGATGAGTGGGGAATTGACGTTTGTATAACTTCAACTCAAAAATGTCTTGGCTTACCAGCAGGTATGGCAATATGCTCAGTATCAGAAAGAGCAATTGAAGCTGCTAGACAAGTAGAAAACAGAGGCTTATATTTTGACTTAGTAGAGCTTTATGATTACATAGAAAAGAAGGATTATCAATATCCATCAACTCCATCACTTGCACATATGTTTGCAATGGATTATCAGTTAGATAGAATTATGCAGAAGGAATAGAAAACAGATTTGCAAGACATATTGAAATGGCAAATTATGTACGTGCTTGGGCAGAGAAAAACTTTGCATTATTTGTTGAAGATAAAAAATATCTATCAAACACGCTTACTACAATAAAGAACACAAGAGGAATCAACGTAGGCGATCTTAATAAGAAGCTTGCTGAAAGAGGCTATATGATTTCAAATGGTTATGGAGATTTAAAGGATGTAACTTTTAGAATCTCACATATGGCTGACTATACTTTAGATGAAGTTAAAGAATTAATAAAAAATATTAATGAAATATTAGGACTGTAAGGAGTTGTGAATAAAATGATAAGAATATTGTTACAGATGGTATGGAGAAAGCGGCTATTCAAGATTTAAAAAATAGCGGTTTTGAAGTTGTAGAACAATTCTATGAAGTAGAAGATCTTAAGCAACAAATAAAAGAATTTGATGTAATTGTAGTTAGATCAGCTACAAAGGTTAGAGAGCCAATCATTGATGCAGCTTTAGAGACAGGTAGATTAAAGCTTATAATCAGAGGTGGCGTAGGTGTAGATAATATAGATGTTGAATATGCAAAGTTAAAGGGTATCACAGTATCCAATACACCAAACGCAAGCAGCGCATCAGTTGCTGAGCTTGCAATAGGACATATGTTCTGCATGGCAAGATATCTTACATATATCAAATCACACAATGAGACAAGGCAAATGGAATAAGAAGCAATATGAAGGTATAGAGCTTGCAGGAAAGACTCTAGGACTTATCGGTTTCGGAAGAATATCAAGGAAGTAGCAAAAAGAGCATTTGCGCTTGGTATGAAGGTTGTATATACAGATATTATCGGAGATCAAAAGCATCCTGACTATCAAGTTTTTAACTATGGATGAGATTTTAGCAAAGTCAGATTTCATATCAATACATATACCTGGCTCAAAGGACAAGAAGGCAGTTATTGGTGAAGCTGAATTTGCTAAGATGAAGGATGGAGTATATATAGTAAATGCAGCAAGAGGCGGAGTTATATGTGAAGCTGCACTACTAAAAGCTCTTGATTCAGGCAAGGTTGCAGCAGCAGCACTTGATGTATTTGAAGAGGAACCAACAAAGAATGAAGCAATATACACTACATCCAAAGATTTCTCTAACACCACATATAGGTGCTTCAACTGCTGAAGCACAAACTAGAATTGGTGAAGAGATAGTATCTATAATTAAGAATCAATTTAAGGCATAACTGTTTAATCTAAGAGGTCGTATAAATTATATAATCAATAATTAATACGACCTCTTTATGAATTTACTATATTAAGAATGGAGTGAAAAAATGGCAGTAGTAAGAGCTTTTAAAGCTATAAGACCAACAACTAAGCTGGCTGACAAGGTAGCAGCTCTTCCCTATGACGTTATGAATAGTGAAGAAGCAAGAGAAATGGTAAAGGATAATCCTTATTCTTTTTTACATGTTGACAAGGCAGAAATAGACATGAACCCTTCAATAGATCATTATGATAAGAGTGTCTATGAAAAAGCAGCTGAAAATCTAAACAATATGAGAAAAGAAGGCACTTTGATACAGGAAGAGCAGGCTTGTTTGTATATTTACAAGCAAGTAATGGATGGGCGTTCTCAAATAGGTCTTGTTGGTTGTGCTTCAATTGATGATTATATAAACAATATCATCAAAAAGCATGAGAATACAAGAGCAGACAAGGAACAGGATAGAATAAACCATGTTGATTATACAAATGCTAATACAGGCCCAATATTCTTGACATATAGAGCAAAAAAGGAAATAACTGATACAATTAATGCATGGGTAGCAGCTCACAAGCCTGTTTATGATTTTGTATCAGAAGACGAAATAGGTCATACAGTATGGATAATTGATGACAAGACTGTTATTGCAGCACTTGAGAATGCATTCAAGGGTGTTGATTATCTATACATAGCTGATGGTCACCATAGAAATGCTTCAGCTGTAAAGGTGGGACTTAAGAGAAGAGAACAAAATCCAAAATATACAGGTAATGAAGAATTTAATTTCTTCTTGTCAGTTATATTCCCTGATGAGCAGCTTCATATAATGGACTATAACAGAGTTGTTAAGGATCTTAATGGAAACTCATCTGAACAATTTATGACAAAGGTTAAAGAGAAGTTTGAAGTAGAAGTATATAATGGTGAAGGTCAATACAGACCGACTGCAAAACGTAGCTTTGGAATGTTCTTAGATAATAAGTGGTATATACTGAAGGCAAAAGCCGACTCATTCAATGAGAAGGACCCAGTTGATAGACTGGATGTATCAATTATGCAGAACAATCTTCTACAACCAATACTTGGCATAGAAGATCCAAGAACAGATAAGAGAATCGACTTTGTAGGTGGTATAAGAGGCTTAAAGGAGCTTGAGAGAAGAGTAAACGAAGATATGAAGGTTGCTTTCTCAATGTATCCAACTTCTATTGATGATTTGATGACTATAGCTGATGCTGGAAAGGTAATGCCTCCAAAGTCAACTTGGTTTGAACCAAAATTAAGAAGTGGACTTTTCGTACACGAGCTGTAAGATATTAGAAGGAGTGTAGAACCAATGTATTTTCTACACTCCTTTTTTAATGTGTAGGACAGTAAAAATTATAGGTACTAAGAATATTAGGGATTGAAATATACTATGGTTGATGTAAAATAGATATGTTGCAAAAAAAATTATCATTTACAAAAAAGGTGGAAAAAACAATGTATAAATTTGTAGGTACAGCAGTGAATAATTTAAAAGTAAAATTTACTGCTATATGGCACAATTATCTTACCATATATGTAATTACAGTTTTTTTGAAATTTGTTTATTTTAATTATCAGACAGGATTGCACAATTTACTTAAGCTACAGATGCTCACTACCCTTGGCTCCATATTTGTTTTGGTGTCCTTTGCATTTTTGTTAAAACAAAAACATGCCAAATGGTATGTGATAATATTAAATGTACTACTTTCGTTTGTGATGTTCAGTGATCTAATATTTTACAGATATTTTAATGACTTGATATCGGTATCCTTACTATTTCAATCAGGGAACTTAATGGATGTTGGAAGCAGCTTGCTGGAGCTTTTGCATTTTGAAGATTTGCTCTTTATTGCAGATATAATTATACTTCCATTTTTAAATAGTAAGCTAATAAAGAGAAAATATGACCTAAAAAACACTAGGAAAATTAGTGGAGCAAAGGCCCTTTCTCTATGTATGCTAGGCGGAATAATGGTATATGCGGGTACAATGCACCTAGTAAATAGTCAGCCAGCCATACTTCAAACCTTTTACGATAGAGTATATGTAGCACAAAATATTGGCTTGATAAACTACCATGTTGCAGATGCTTATAGGTTTATGGAGCAGAATAAAAGTGAAGATAATGAATTAGATGTGCAGAAAAAAAATGAGATTATGGAATTCTTTAAAACAAAGAAGAAAAGCAGTGAAGCTGGAGTATTATCTGGAGTTGGAAAGAATAAAAATATAATAGTGATTCAAGTGGAAGCGTTGCAACAATTTGTAATAAATAAGTCTATAAACGGTAAAGAAATAACCCCAAATTTAAATAAGCTGATATCTGAAAGTATTTATTTTGATAACTATTACTATCAAACTGCTGGAGGTGGAACTTCGGATGCAGAGTTCGCCTCAAATGTATCTATGTATCCTATGAAGGAAGGCTCTGCGTATATTAGAAAATCAGGTAACTATTATTATTCATTACCCCAGAAGTTAAAGGATAGTGGCTACGGCACTATCGCAATGCATGGCTATAAGCCTGGTTTTTGGAATAGAAGTGTAATGTATAAAGCACTTGGCTTTGATGAATTCTTTAGTAAGACAAGCTTTAATGAAGATGAAATATTGGGTATGGGTATAAGTGATAAATCATTTTTATCTCAATCCTTTAAAAAGTTAAGTGAATATAAGCAACCCTATTTTGCATTTGTTATTACCCTATCAAGTCATTTTCCATATGGCAATGATAAGAGCCAGTACAGCCCCTTGGATGTTGGCGAATATAAGGACACTTTGATGGGAGATTATATACAAGCTGTGCATTACACGGATGAAGCGCTGGGAATGTTTATTGAGGAACTGCGTAGTAGTGGATTGCTTAACAACACAGTATTAGCTGTATATGGCGATCATCAAGCAATACCAAAGGATAACATAAGTGAGCTGGCAAGCTTTATGGGAAAAGAAGAGCTAAATGAGCTGGAATGGCAGCAGCTTCAGAAGGTTCCCATGATAATTCATTTACCAGGTAATAAAGAGCCACAGGTAATAAGTACAGCAGGCGGAGAAATTGATTTCATGCCTACCTTGCTAAACATAGCTGGGGTAGATGCTTCTAATGTAGTTAATATGGGTAAGGATTTACTTAATACTAAAGAAGGCTTTGTTATGTTCAGAAATGGAAGCTTTGTTACAAACGATACTGCTTATATTTCAAGTTCGAATACTGCTTATGATATAAAAACAGGCGATGTACTTGAGCCAGAGAGCTATGAAAAAGAGAAAAACTTAGTTTTGAAGTATCTGGACTATTCTGATACTATATTAGAATTTGATTTAATAGATGATATAAAAAAGTATTTAGAAATAGAAAAACCGTAGATTACTATGTTTTTTAGAGATTTACTGCGTTGATCATAACATAGCACTGCCCAGCCCCTAGCAGCTTTACCGCAAGCAATAAAATCTTGCTTCCAGTTTTCATAAGAACCAAAAAATTGATCAATAAGCTCAAGTGCAATACCAGAAGGCATATTATTAATACCACCGAGGTTATCAAAATATAATTCATGAAGTATAACGCCATCTAAGGCATAGGTCTCACCCTTTTTTAAACCCCTATACTTACTGTAAGTAGCATTAGCATTTTCCATCTGAGGATATTCTCAAGCTCTTTTCAAATCTCATTTATCTTATTTATATAGCCTTCATATAATTCAAAATGTACATCATACTGCTTCTTAGAAACAGCATTTATGGTATTGTTATAATGAAAATTTATTTTGATTAATTCCTGCACAAGCAATACCTCACAATAAAAATAGAAAAACCTGAGTGGATTTCTCTATAATATTATCTCTATGTAACAATAATTAGAATATAGAAATATAATATAAAATCTCAATTTATTATAGTACTATAAAGAGATTAATATCCATGTGTGGCAATACAAATAATTTATCTAAAATTTGCTAATAGGTATTCTAAAGTTTCTTAACTATGATATAATGTATAATTGATGGGTGTACACAATAATGTACACAAAGCCGATATAATTTTAACAATGGGAAATTATAAATAAATTTTAGTTATTAATATAGGGGGTAGTAATATGGATTCAAGAAATTTTACCTTAGCAGATTTTAATAAAGTAGATGATGTAGACATAATGGGAAGAGCTAGATTATTTAAAGAGTTTACGGATGATTTAGTAGAGAAACGACATTTGCAGTATAGGCGTATATCCTTAGATGGATGCAGTCCTGTGATGAGGGTTCTTGATAAATATACCGGTCAAGTTAAAGAAATGGTGTACCTCGCATCCAATGATTATTTAAACCTAACCAAGCATCCTAGAACTATTGCTGCTGGTAGAGCTGCCTTAGAAAAGTATGGATCAGGTGCTGGAAGTGTTCCACTTCTAGGTGGAACTAACGATTTACATATAGAATTAGAAGAAAAAACAGCGAAGTTCAAGGGCTGTGAGTCAGCTTTAATTTATACATCAGGTTTTGGTTCAAACTGTGGGACTTTACTATCTATGCTTCAAGAAAATGATATAGCAATACTTGATATTCTTGTCCATGCAAGTATTATAGATGGTTGTAAGAATACAAATACAAAGTATTTTAAGCATAATGACATGAAATCTTTGGAGTATGCTTTATCAAAGGTTAAGGATAAATACAATACCAAACTTATAGTAGTAGATGGTGTTTATTCTATGGATGGTGATATTGCTCATTTAGATAAAATTGTTGAGCTTGCCAAAGCTTATGGTGCATATGTAATGGTTGATGAGGCTCATGCTTCTGGAGTAATCGGTAAGACGGGTAGAGGTACACCACAGCACTTTAACTTAGAAGGAAAGGTAGATATAGTGGCAGGTACCTACTCTAAGGGCTTAGGTGGGGTTGGAGGCTTTATAGCAGCTAAGGAGGAGTTAATAGAGCTTCTGCATTATTACTCTAGACCTTATATGTTTTCAACTGCAATGACACCACAGGCAACTGGTTCTTTAATCGAAGCTATGAATATTGTAGAGGATGAACCACATCTTAGGGAGCAGCTTTGGAATAATATAAATTACTTCAAAGAAAACTTGATAAATTTGGGCTTTAATTTAGGAAATGCAGAAACTGCTATTTTTCCTATTATTGTTGGAGATGAATTAAAGGTTAAAGAAATTTGCAGAAGACTTCATGAAATGGATATCTATGTAAATCCTGTGCTTTATCCTGCAGTGCCAAAGAGATTGGCAAGAGTAAGAATGAGTATAATGGCTACACATACAAGAGAACACTTAGATAAAGCTCTAAATGCCCTTGAAGTGGTAGGCAAGGAATATAATATCATCTAGGGGGAATAAACAATGAAAAAAATTTATGGAGATGTTGTTTTAATAGCAGGAGCTTCCTCTGGTATGGGAAAGGCTATAGCAGAATTTCTTGCTAAGGAAGGCTTTAAGGTTTATGGAACAAGCAGAAAAATAACAGAAGATAAACCACTGCAAGCCAATGAAGATGGATTTATCAAAATGCTTCAGCTTGATGTATGCAATCAAGAGTCAATAACAAAGGCAATTAATTTTGTACAAGAAATAGAAGGAAGCATTGATGTATTGATTAATTGCGCAGGCTTTGGTCTTGCAGGCTCAGTAGAGGATACTACACATGAAGAGGCATTCATGGAATTTAACACAAATTTTTTCGGAATACATAGAATGTGCAGAAGTGTGATACCTATAATGAGAAAAAAGGGAAAAGGTCTAATAATTAACATTAGTTCAACTGCTGGATTGATTCCAGTTCCTTATCAGGCTTTTTATAGTGCAAGCAAGTTTGCACTAGAAGCTATGACTGAAGGAATGAGAACAGAGGTAAAGCCTTTTGGAATAAATGTATCTTTGCTGGAGCCTGGAGATACCAAAACAGGCTTTACTAAAAATAGAGTTTTGGTCAAGGCTTCTAAAGATTCGATTTATAATAAGACTCTTAATAGTTCTATAGAAAGAATGATTAGGGATGAGCAAAGTGGTCCACCTCCTATTGGCATTGTTAAAAATGTTAAGAGAATTATGCTTAGCAACAATCCGCCAGTAAGAATAGTTGTAGGACCTGTAAACAAAATATTAGCATTTTTGAAGAGGGTTCTTCCTTCGAGATTGGTAGTATATATAGTGTCAAAGCTTTATGCTTAAATATTCATAAAAATAATACAACACCCCGCCAAAAGCGGGGTGTTGCTTTGAGGTAAAGCTAACGTGTTAGTTTTGCAATCTCAGCATCATATTGTAGTTCATCCATAATATTTCCAGGATCTTCACCGAAAAGTACTGTACCTAGTATATTAGTTGATATAATCTCAGGTATATGATTTATTACATAGCCATTGCGAACATTGTATTCACTATTTAAACTATACATGTTTTTCACCTCAAATATAGGTTACCCAAAAACAATTCATTATATTTGTTGTTTAATAAGAAAAATTATCGAAGCTGTGATATGCTGAGTGGATCTATACTCCAGCTTGATATTGTGAAGCTTCGTCTATCTTTCTTAGTTAGTACAAGCTTGTATTTTCTCGAATTGCTTTCATCACTTATTATAATTTTTGCTTTTGCTTCAACGGTAGTTTGTGGGCTTTCGGCTCTGTGAGGCTCACTTAAAGACCAAAGCTCAATCTCACCTACTTCTATTTTTATAGTGCTTTCTTGCTTCATCAAATCCTCTACAATTTTGATTTGCTTTTCATTAAACTCATTAGGCTTGTCACTTTTCCAATACTTAAGTGCTTCTTCAGAATTTTTATTTTTAATGTCATTTATATGCTTTAGTACCAAGGTGCGAAGTTCTTTTACTTCCTTTGATTCAGGATGTGTAGAGAAGCCTGTAACCAGCCAATTTTCATCTTGCTTTATAAGCTCCATTGAGTTTATAAAAAACAAACCGATGTTTACAGATGCTGTATCATCTCTGATAATTGAGTTATTCAAAACAATAGTTGGTGGAATAACTTCTTCTTTTTCCCATGTTGGCAGAGGCATATTGAACCTTTTAAAATCTATAAGCTTGTTTTCTAATGCTTCTTGCGGTAACGGTCTATAAGTATTTGAATAAAGCTTGGTAGCTTGAGTTTCATATTCATCATAGGTGCCATTAAAATTATAATCAAGATGGAACATTTTTAGTATTGTAGTCTTTATAGCAAAGAGATCTGAATTGTCCTTTTCATCTCCCAAGAGCGTGATTTTCAATGTGTTTGCATCTACAATAGTAGTGTTTTTATTATAATCACTAACAAAGTATATTTTATCTTCTGCAGGACTTAGGTAGAAGGTAGGTGTATTAAGCTGTATTGTTTTTTTGCTTTCTGTGTTTGGATTGAATTTTACAAGCAAATACCTATGTGAGCTGGTAAAGTCCGGATTAACAGTTGTGTAAATAATATCTCCTGTAGATTTCATTATTTTAGCGTTGTAAATTGACCCTGTGTCTAAGGATTTACTTTCCAGAGTTGTTAAATTTAGTACATTTAGACTGCTTTGACTTTGCTTGGTATAAATAAGGTTTATGTTATCTGAGTCAAGAAATATGCCATTAGCAAGACTTTTAAAGGATTTATTATTAAAGTTATATAGTGCAATCATGTCGTTATAATCATCATTTTTCATTTGCACTATATATGTTCCTGTATTATCAAATTTTTGTTTGATGAAGGGGGTATAGGTATCTACCACAAAGGGAATAAGCTGTTTTGAAGAAATATCAAAGTCCATTCTTTGATTTATAAGAAGTTTTTTGGAGTCCTTTGACCAACATAATGTGTCATATGCATAGTAATCCTTGCCTTCAATAATTTTCTGCAGCTGCTTTGTGCCAGTATCATAAATATATATATTGCTATATCCATCTATAAAAGCGAATAGTTTCCCTGTATCATCAAACATAAAGTCCTTTAAAGATATAAATTTACCTAAAGACTTTTTATCATTATCTTTAGTATCTACTGCATAGAGGTTGATTGGTTGTATCATATTGCCAGTAATTACTTTATTATTTATATCATCTGTTTCTTCACTTTCTAAAAATTCAATAGCAATAACTATTCCTGTATCTACTGACAGTGATAGCGGAATAAGCTTGGAATCAAGTTTTTTAAGTATCTCTGCATTCTTCTCAATACTAATCTTTTGAGGCATGACGTTAAAGTTAAATGAGGAATTTTGAGAAGCTCGTGAATCATCGTTATTATGGTTTTCTACAATAACAAGCTGTCCCTGCTTTACGCTACAGCTTACAGCAAGAATAGAGATTAGAAAAATTATTATTATTTTGTTTATTTTATTCATAATATCACCTTATACTTTATAACATAATTTCTATTTTAGTTCCTTTGTCTTTAACACTTTTTACGTCAACTGTACCATCGTGTTTTGATACTATCTCTTTAACAATTGAAAGCCCTAAGCCCCAGCCTTCGATTTTGCTGTTTCTTGATTTATCAACCTTGTAGTAAGGATCAAAGATAGATTCAAGGTTTTTGTGATCAATACCACATCCAAAATCCTCCACAATAAGAATGACCTTATCTTTTTTATTTAATGTAATATCAATAAGCTCCGAATTACTATACTTGATACTGTTATCAATTATGTTTATCAGCAGCTGTTTGATTAAATCTGGATCTACTGAGTAGGTTACTTGTTCCAGCATAAGACGAAAACTAATGTTGTACCTTTTTGCCTTATAATACATAGAGTCACAAACTTCTTCTATAAGCTGCTTAAGGTCTGTATTCTGTTTATTTAGCTCCATATCAAACTTTTTCAGTTTCGATAGCTCTAGTAAACTTTCAACCATCTTAAGCATTCTCTTTCCTTCAGAATCAATATGAAATAAGCTTTTATCCTTAACCTCTTCATCATCAGTTTTCCAAAGAAGCTCTGTATATCCCAATATAGTAGTAAGTGGGGTTCTTATTTCATGTGTAAAGTTATCGAAAAAGCTTTTCTGTTTTTCTTTTTCATTATTCAGCTTTGTAATCATATCGTGTATGTTATCTGCCATTCCATTGAAGGTCTCGGATAGCTCTCCGACTTCATCCTTCGTCTTTACAACTGCCCTTGAGGTAAGATCTCCCTTTGAGAACTGCCTAGTAATGGAATTTAAAGCTTTTACTGGGTATATAATCATATTTGAGATAGCTGTGCCTACTAAAATTATGATTACAGAGGCTAACAGACCAGTAAGTATAAACATCTGAATGGTTTCCTGTTTCATTTGATCAGTTTCAGATAAACTATATATGAAGGCTACGGAATAAGTGTATTTATCATGAATAACTACAGGAGTTGCGTAATATAAGATTCTATTTGGTCCTTTACTTATATAATAGGCACTATTTTTTTGGAAGGTTTGAGTAACCTCTGGACGTATATTATAGTTTTCTTCAGTAATGTCTTCTGAGTCTCCTAATGGCTTGTTTCCATAATAAATTTGAACTCTGCATTTAACCGTTCTTTCCAGAAAAGCAGCTAAATAGTTGGCATTGGTTTCCATTAGATTTGGCACATCAAATATACTTCTTGCATTGTTATTCACATATTGCTCTATGTAGACAGAAGCGTATTCACCTTGACCTTGCAGATATTGTAAATTAGTATAAAGGTTATAATTATCTGTAATATTAGAAATTATTAATCCCAAAACAATGAGCATTATAAATATTGTACCAATATTAAGCAGTATAATCTTTTGCTTCAGCTTCATATATTAACCTCAGTAACCTCAAGTTTATAGCCAATTCCAAAAATTGTTTTTACATAAGAATTACATTTACCAAGTTTTCTTCTAAGTCGCTGCACATGCATATCAACGGTTCTGCTGTCACCTATAAATTCATAGCCCCAAACCAGCTCCAAAATATTCTCTCTTGAGAAAACCTTTCTTTGATTCTCACAGAAGAGAAGAAGGAGATCGAACTCCTTAGGAGTAAGGGTAATATCTATACCGTCGATTTGGACGGTTCTCTCTAAAGTATTTATTACTATTAAGCCTACTGTAATTTTTGTATCCTCTTTGACATTGTATTTATCAACTCTTCTAAGGATTGTCTTTATCCTAGCAATTAGCTCTCTGCCATCGAAGGGCTTTGTAATGTAGTCGTCAGCACCAAGCTCTAGTCCATAGAGCTTATCCTTTATATCGTTTTTGGCAGTCAGCATAATAATAGGTATATTTAGGCTTTGTATGCATTTACAAACCTCAAATCCATTCATGTCAGGCAGCATAATATCCAGCAAAATTAAATCTGGATTGAATGTCTGTGCATATTTTACAGCTTCCTTGCCACTATAGCAGGAAAATGTCTCTAAGCCCTCTAGTTCAAGGTTTATTTTAATTAAATCAACTATAGCAGGCTCGTCATCTACGATCAAAACCTTCATGAAAACACCACCCTTATTTCACAAAATACTTAATTCTATTTTACCATTAAAGCTTATATATTGCATACAAATAATTGGAGAGGGGGTGTAACACCTTAACTTACGCTTTTTTGAACTCTGCTTTAATCTTATCGAGAAGCTCTTTGTTAGTTATTACATCATATCCTGTTAGTGCCAAGGCCGCTGCGCCCTTCATTAATGCCTTATGTGCAGTATCTGTAAGAGTAGCATCTCTAAACTCAGTAGAATGAGATACCAAGTGATTGTCAAGAGTTATAGATATATATGGATGTATTGCAGGTACTACGTTGCTTACGTTACCCATATCTATTGAACCATAGCTTGATCTTGAAGACTCAATATCTGTTATGCCAATATATCTTAGATTATCGGAGAAGGCAGCAGATAAAGCGTTATTTGTATTCATATTATCATATGAAATCTCATAGTTACTTATATCTAGTACTGCACCTGTCATGAGTGCTGCACCTCTTGCAATGTTCTTAACTTTTTCTACAATCTCCTTTAGATATAACTTTTTAGCTGCTCTAATATAGAACTGAGCAATTGCTCTGTCAGGTACTATATTGGCGGCCTTTCCCCCTTCTGTTATTATTCCATGGATTCTAACATCAGAAGTAACATGCTGTCTTAAGGCATTAATGCCATTAAAGGTCAAGATGACAGCATCCAAGGCATTTATCCCTTCATGGGGAGTAGCTGCTGCATGGCTGGTTTTGCCTTTAAAATCAAATTGTAGAGCATCCATAGCTAAGGAATAACCACTTTCAATGGTTTTATCACCGGGATGTAGTATCATTGCTACGTCTATATCTTTAAATACACCCTGCTCAGCCATTGCAACCTTAGCACCGTCAGTTTCCTCGGCAGGAGTGCCAAACACTACAGCTTTTCCACCAATTTCACCTAGTATCTTACTGAGTGCTACAGCTGCACCAGCACTCATAGTGCCTATCATGTTATGACCGCAGCCATGACCTATTTGGGGAAGTGCATCATATTCACAAAGATAAGCTATGCTTGCTCCAGGTTTACCACTGTCATATGTAGCTATAAAGGCAGTTGCTTTGGAGAGAATGTTTGTTTCGATAGAAAAACCATTGGACTTGAGAAAGTTTGTCAGCTTTTCCATAGCCATGAATTCGTTGTTGCCAAGTTCTGGGTTGTTGCATATGAAATCACTGATTTCAATTAAGGTTTCTTTTGAGTTTTCTAACTCTGTAATTATTTGTTCTTTCATTTTAACCTCCAAAAGTTTTATACAGCTTACTATAAGCATTATTGTAATAATATTATGACATTAGAACTTGCTTATTGTACAGTATAAACATAATAGGAAAAAGTAATTCTGCACAGATATCATTGATATAGTATTGTTATGTATTAAATTTTTAAAAATATATACTATAATTGTTGGATAAATTGGTTTGTGTTATAATAGCTACTATATGGTTGAAAGTGAGGAGATTTTTGTGTCAAATAATAATACATCAATACCAAAAAGAGATGAGATTCCAAATCAGTTTAAGTGGAAACTGGAAGATATCTATGCCAACAATGATCTTTGGGAAAAAGATTTTACAGAGGTAAAAAATCTTGCAGCAAAACTAGTACAGCATATGGATAAGTTATCTGCAAGTTCTGATAATCTATTGCAATGCTTGGATGACAATGCGGCGATGAATAGATTGTTTGAGAAGGTGTATGTTTATGCTCATATGCGCAGTAATGAAGATAGCGCAAACGGTTTTTATCAAAGCTACTCAGATAGAACAGATTCTTTAGAAGTAGAAATATCCAGTGCTAAATCCTTTATTATACCTGAGATGCTTGCTATACCAGATGAAAAGCTAGCAGACTTTATCAAGAATAATAAGGAACTGGCTTTTTACAAGGATTACATAGATGATATTGTAAGATCAAAACCTCATGTACTTAGTGCAAGTGAAGAGCAGATATTGGCTATGTCAGGAGAATTATCAAATGCTCCGGGAAGCATTTATAGTATGCTTAACAATGCTGACATCAAATTTCCTTCTATCAAGGATGAAAATGGAAATGAAGTAGAGTTGACAAAAGGAAGATTTATACAGTTGATGGAAAGCACAGACAGAAGAGTAAGAAAGGATGCTTTTGAAGCTTTTTATACAACCTATAAGAAGCAAAGAAACACTCTTGCTGCATTGCTAAACGCACAGGTTAAAGCGAATATATTTGAATCAAAGGCTAAGAAATATAGCTCATCTAGGGAGTCATACTTGTTTCCTGACAATGTACCAGAGACAGTTTATGATAACCTTATAAATGCGATAGATGAAAATAAGAACTTGATGCACAGATATATGAAGCTTCGCAAGAAAATGTTGAATTTAGATGAGCTTCATATGTATGATTTATACACAACAATGGTTAAGGATGCCAAAATGGATATCACCTATGAAGAAGCGGTTGAAACAGTTAAAAAGGGTGTAGCGATTCTTGGTGAAAAGTACAGTAAGGATCTTCAGAAGGGCTTAACATCAGGATGGATAGATGTTTATGAAAATGAAGGAAAGAGATCGGGCGCATATTCATGGGGCTGCTATGATTCTCATCCATATGTTTTGCTTAACCATTCAGATACAGTAAATAACATGTTTACACTAGCACATGAGATGGGTCACGCTTTGCACAGCTTCTATTCAGATGCAAATCAGCCTTACATATATGCACAATATAAGATATTCGTTGCTGAGGTTGCTTCAACGCTTAACGAAGCATTGCTAATGCAATATTTACTGAAGACTACTACAGATAATACGAAGAAGATGTATCTTTTAAATTACTATATGGAGCAGTTCAGGACGACTGTATATAGACAAACAATGTTTGCAGAATTTGAGAAGATTACACATGCTAAAGCAGAAGCAGGGGAATCCTTAACAGCAGATGTATTTTGTCAGGTTTACCATGACTTGAATGTTAAGTATTATGGTCCAGATATGGTAGTTGACGAGTTAATAGACATGGAATGGTCAAGAATTCCTCATTTCTACACTAGCTTCTATGTTTACAAGTATGCTACAGGCTTCTCTGCAGCTACAGCTATTGCTCATAAGATTATAAATGAAGGACAGCCTGCAATTGATAAATATCTAGAATTCTTAAAAAGTGGTGGTTCAGACTATCCAATCGAGCTGCTTAAAATAGCAGGAGTGGATATGGCAACACCAGATCCTATAAATAATGCACTTAAGGTATTTGAGGATCTCCTGAATCAAATGGAAGAATTGATTAAATAATAAAAACATTACCACAAGAACAGATTTATGGCATCATTTAAATTATTAAATGATGCCATATTTAATGTAAATACATGAATAGTTCAAGCAGGATTTTTCATACATTTATAATGCGGATAGTATCAATTATTAATCTTGGTAATATTATATTATTAGGAAAGTCGAGGTGATTTTTCCAAATTATATGAGGAGGAAGAGCTTTGGAAGAACCTCTAAAGGAAAATGAGATTTTTAAATACAGTATAATTAGTAAAGTTAACGAACTGTTAGATTGTGTTCATAAACTTGGAAAGACTGATTCTTTTGAGATTATTGTAAAACAAAAAAACGGGGAGTTGATTACAGAAACAAATTTTTATGAAATAAAGTCCATTAATCAATAAAGTAAGCGCTATCTTTTGATAGTGCTTACTTACTTTCATTTTTTTGTTATCTCGTTATATTCGTTGAGAACTAGGTCTAGGGCTTTACTTAAATTTAGAATTTCTTCGTCCTGGAGATTTTCTTTTTCTGATACTAATTTGTTGAGGCATAATCTTAATTCTTCAATTTTATTCAATAAATTATCGCGTTCAGTCATAATAAACCTCCCTTCACCTTTATATTTTGTGTTTGGGAGGTCTGTTATGCGATGATGTAGGATGTACTATTTGTGAGATTTACCATAATATTTCTTGTATAAGTCTGTAAGTATTTCTAAATGTATAACTTCATCAGCAAGAATTCTATGCAGAACTTTTACAACACTTTTATCTTTGATTTCGCTTATTAGAGTTTTGTAGCCTTCTATAGCTGATCTCTCTGCATCTATGTCAAGCTTTAGCTTGAACTCAGTATTGTCTCCATAAGCAACTTCGCCACCGTCCCACCAAGACTTATTGGATCTACGGTATTTTGGATTTCCTCCTAGCATATGAATAGATCACCAAGTATTTCAAGATGTTTCATTTCAATTAAAGCAATACATAGCTCTATATCTGCTATTTCTTTATTTTTTATAGTTAAATGATGATGCATGTATTGGGCAATGGCAGTCATTTCACTTTTTTCTCCATTTGCATAAGCATCTGAAAGTAATTTTGCATATCTTAAATTTGGGGTCTCAACCTCCACCTCGGGATAAGGCTCATCAGCTTTACAGGGTAAGCTGTCTATAAAATCATCTACAATTTTTTCGATATCCACTAGTACTCACCAACCTTTATATATATTGTTAATAAATATGAGTATGAGCTAAAAAATATTCATATATTATATAAGTACACAGGTCTTTTGAGGATGTTTCATATAAAAAGTCAATGAAAAAGGTTTAGGTAAAACATATAGATGCAGAGAAATAATCTGTGGAGGTATATAACATGGAGAATATCAATTATATGGATATTGATAGGCAAATTCATGATACAACTTTTATAGAAAGTATTGATAGAAAAGAAAGACTTAAAAAATTAGTCGCAGATGGCTTAAATATCTCATATGAACAATTAAAGGATGAAGCTACTCTTGCAGCTATATTACTTCAGCTTTCACGAGAGAAAAATGCTTTAATTAGAGGTCTTGATGATGAGATAGGAATATTTCTTTGTGAATGGCTGGAGGATAGTGAAACTGAAGTAATAGAAGAATTTCGAGCTTCAGCAAAAAACAATAACTATAATAGAGCAAAAGCCAAGGAGTATATAGATACTTATTGGAAGAACTATAATCCTGTATATCCTACCTTCCATGGTGGCGGAGGGGACTGTGCAAACTTTGTATCTCAAGTATTATATGCGGGAGGAATGAAGTGGGTAGACGATGGCAACCCCAGCCATTATACATGGTTTACAAATTGGTATTGTAAGCCTGGTGCAACTAATAGAGATGGTGACAGAAGAATCACTTTGTCATGGAAGGTTGCAGCAGCTTTTAGAAGACATTGGGTAAAAAGGTCAGCCAGGCAAATTTTAATTAAGTACAAAGATGCTATAAACAGCATGGAGAAGCTATCAAGAGAGCTGTACATTGGAGATCCAGTACAGTTTTGTTATGCTAACGGAGTAGCTTACCATACCTTGATAGTTACTGGATTTGCTTGGGATAAAGTCGCTGGCGTAAATGATATAGTTTTAGCTTCACACACTATTGATTCAAACAAAAGATCTTTATACAATACAATGCTTAAGTATCCTAATGACTATTTATTAAGAGTATATGTCATAAAAGATGGAGCGTGAAAAAGTAGTCAGTGGACTGCTTTTTTGTAACACTCAGACTCACTTAGGAATAACATGTAAATGAAAGTATTTGTTGGGAGGGTTGAAAATGGCAAAATATCAATACGAGCACACCTATAATCCTGAGATGCTCGTGTCACCAGAGTTTAAAATTCCTGTTATGCCTAAGGAATTTGAACTTGCAACAGCATATGTACCTTATCAGGTAATGTGCAAAATATATGAACCGATGAAGTCTCTTATAAAGGGAACAATATTCCCAGAGCTGTATAAGCCCTATGTAATACAAAAACAAGATAGATAGTAAACGGCTATAAAACAAACCTAGAAGGAAGGTAGATTTAATGAAAATTGATAGAGACAGACTAGAAATGCTTAAGGAAATCATGGCACTTGATTTCTCATCCATTGAGCTTAATCTGTATCTTGACACTCATCCAATGGATAGGAAAGCACTTGCTATTCATAATGACTATGCTATGAAGCTAAAGAAGCTTAAAGAAGAATATGAAATGAAATATGATTTGCTCACTCATAAACATGTAAGTGAATGCCCATGGCAATGGATATCAGAGCCATGGCCATGGGAAATAGATTATGAGATGGGAGGAAGATAAAGTATGTGGATTTACGAGAAAAAACTTCAATATCCTGCATGGGTAGAGGGCTGTGACTTAAAAATAGCAAAAGCAATGTTTGCACAATATGGAGGCCCAGACAGTGAGCTATCAGCTGGCATAAGATATCTAACTCAAAGATATACAATGCCACTTAATGAAGTTAAGGCTGTATTGACGGATATAGGTAGTGAAGTAGCAAAATTGCACCTTGTGGCATGAAATTCGGATTAAGTTGATTTTTAACTAATATAAAGTGTATAATATTAACAAATTGAACTATTATGAGGTATATAAGACATGAGAAATAATCAGTAAACATTTGTGCTGATGACCTTTGAATAATATATGGCTTATGAAACAGAAAGGGGCAAAAAATGGATTTTGAAAAGATAGACAAACTGCTCTGTAAGGTAAATGACTGCCGCCCTCTTACTTCTGGTGAGGTTTTGCGTTTGCGTGATGAATTTTTGATTGAATTCACCTATAATTCCAATGCAATAGAGGGAAATACTCTCACCTTACAGGAAACCGCTTTGATTTTAAATGAGGGTATTACTATTGCAGAAAAGCCGCTGAAAGACCATTTGGAGGTTATCGGACACAAGGAAGCTTATTCTTATGTAGAAGAAATGGTTAAGGAAAAAGTACCTCTTTCCGAAAAGGTTATCAAGGATATTCACAATATCGTGTTGATGGACAAGCCACAAGACAGAGGGGTATACCGCAGAGTGCCTGTTCGCATTATGGGTGCTGTACATGAACCACCACAGCCTTGGGAAGTGCCAATTCAAATGGAACAGCTTATTAATGATTACAATGGTACAATGAGGGACATGCACCCTATTGAACGCGTGGCACTGTTTCATCTTCGCTTTGAGGGGGTACATCCATTCATTGATGGAAATGGTCGCACAGGACGGTTACTGCTCAATCTGGAGCTGATGAAAGAGGGGTACCCTGCTATCAACGTGAAGTTTGCAGATAGACGTAGGTATTATGACTGTTTTACTGCTTATCATAAGTCGGGTGGGAGTCAACAGGCAATGACGGAAATGATTGGGGAGTATGTGGAGGAAGCTTTGAAGAGGTATTTGGAGATATTGAAATAAAGTAGACACAAAACATGGAATGGAAGGATATATTATTACAATAATTACTGGTATTGGTACTCTTGGTGAATAGCATAGATTAGATTTGCAGTTATGGAAAAAGAACACAAAAACGAACTGATCAGGAAAGAGAAAGAATTAGAAGGTACTGCCAAGTACGGTACAATGAAAAATAAATAGTTTTAAGAAACATACCGTACAACCCCTAATACATAAAATTTACCGAGTAGAATTTTCCTACTTGGTATTTTTATGCCCGTTTTTCATAAAGGAGTGGTTGCACATCAAAAAACAACTTACACTATTTCCTCTAAACATCGAGGAACAAACCACAAACCTATCAAGCAACAAGGAGTTTCTACAAAGCTACAAAGCCTCTCTCCTTCTGGCTTTGTTGGAGCAAAAAAAACTAACACAGTGGCAATATGACCGCTGCATAGAAATGATAAAAACAGAATTCTAAAACTTGCATCATTCCGAGATAGACTACAGCAAGCTCATTCGGTATATTGTCGTGCTAAGGGGGAGGTGCCAATTTGCAAACAACAGACACAAAAATGATGAAGGTAGCGGCTTACTGTCGTGTATCTACCGATAGCCATGACCAAGCTAATTCACTTGCCAGTCAGCAGAAATACTTTCGGGAATACATAGACTGCAATCCCTTTTGGGAGCTTGCAGAGGTGTATGTTGACGAAGGAATCACTGGCACATCTACAAAAAAACGTGTCAGTTTTAATCGCATGATTGCAGCTGCACAGCGGAAAGAATTTGACCTGATACTTACAAAAGAAATAAGTCGTTTTGCAAGGAACACCTTAGACAGCATTTTCTACACTCGTGAGCTAAAAGAGCTTGGTATTGGTGTTATATTTATGAATGATAACATCAATACTCTAGAGCCTGATGCAGAGCTTCGCCTAACCATTATGTCATCTATTGCACAGGAGGAAAGTCGCAAGACCTCTGAACGTGTGAAGTGGGGGCAAAAAAGACGTATGGAGCAAGGTGTGGTATTTGGTCGCAGTATGCTGGGTTATGATGTGAAGGATGGTAAAATAACTATTAATGAGAAAGGTGCAGATATTGTGAGACTTATTTTTCATAAATTCATCAATGAGGGAAAAGGAACACATGTTATTGCTAGAGAGCTACGGGAAGTGGGTATAAACACCTATAACTGCATGAAGGAATGGTCAAATACTGTTATTTTACGGATACTACGAAATGAAAAGTATTGCGGTGACCTAATACAGAAAAAGACTTATACCCTAAGCTATTTAAGTCATGAGAAAAAATATAACAAGGGTGAGGAAGAATTTGTTGTTCTTAGGAATCATCATGAGCCAATAATTGATAGGGAGTTATTCGATAAGGCACAGGCAGAGCTAGAAAGTCGAAGACCAAGCGAAGAGAAGAGAGCAAGGCACTCTAATCGCTATTGCTTTTCTGGTAAGCTAAAATGCGGTTACTGTGGATGCACCTTTGTTTCACGCACAAAAAAGCGAAAGGATGGAAGCACCTATAAAGCATGGCGGTGCTATGAAGCTGCCAACCATGGCAATCCGCACCTTGATATACAGGGAAATCCAGTTGGTTGCAACGGGCGACAGATAAACAATGAGGACTTAATGCTCATCATGTCACAGGTGATAAAAAACTTAATATTGGATAAAGAAAGTATACTTTTAGAGCTTAGTAAAATCGTAAAAGTAGTTTTGAAATTGGAACAGAAAGACATAAGTCTAGAAAAATTACAGAATAAAATCACACAGTTAACCGTTAAAAAGCAAAATCTTATTGAATTATACATTAACCATGAAATTAATAAATCTGACTTTCGGATGATTAACACCAAACTTGAAGAAGAAGTTTCTGCCCTGGGACAGAAGCAAATATACACAGTAAAACAAGCTGAATTACATAAAAGTCAAGAGAATATGCTGCAAGACATAAACAAATCTATACAAGGTATGATAAATGGAGAAATTCTAGATGAAATCTTTTACCGTAACATACTAAACAAAATCATTATCTATGACAGACAACATATAGAAATATACTTAAACCATATCCCCTCTAAATGGAGTCTTCTCATAAATGATTTTACCAAGAAAAAAAGGTGCAATTTTGATGCTCCTTAAGGTACAGAGGAGCTAGCTCACTGGGAAATCATAGGAACCTTAATATTTAAGATAATTGATAGAGCTACTCCTGAGGATATGAAAAAGGCTGGGCTGGATGCACATTATGTGCAACATGGTCATGACTTGTATCCACATGATGCAGCAGGAGTTCCATGGACAGCTGCATACATCCAAGCAATTGAAGATCCGATAGCAAATTTAACTGAAGATATGGGAGCAGAACAAAAAGCTAGAACAACTTATGAGCATCTTATCAATCTTACTGATGATAAAGGCGTAATTGAGACTTTAAGCTTCCTAAGGGAAAGAGAAATTGTTCACTTCCAAAGATTTGGTGAAAGCTTAAGATTGGTTCAAGAATATATGGATAGCAAGAGAGTATATTAATTAACAGGGGCAATCTCATACTAGAATACTATTCTAGTTTTGAGATTGCCCTTTTGAAACTATATATGTCTATTTTATTCTTCTAATAATTACTTCCTCATGCCTAGCTACTTCTGCTTCAATACGGTCAAGCTTATCATTATTTTGCTTATACCCATCAAATAAGGCTTCAAGCTTTTGACCGTGGTCTTGTTCAATATGTAGCACGGTTTTTTTAATGCTTGATACATCAGACTTTAGTTCTTTGATTTCACCTTCTATAGAATCAAACCTCTTATCCATAGAATCAAATTTCTTGCTAAATTCAATGTACATTTTTTCTATTAAATCATAAGATTTATCTTCCATCCGAGCTCTCCTTATAATGAAAATTAATTAAAGTATTTGGATTGCTAAACCAACTAATCCTGGTCCTGTATGTACAGCCATAGAAGGGTTTATTTGTCCGGAGATTATTTCCTGCACATTTGGGAGCTTGGAGAAGTATTCTTTAAATTTTTGAGCTTCTTCCTTAGCTGAACCATGATAAACAGATATATTAACCTTTTGGTCTTTTATTTTTTCAATAGCAATATCCATTAGTTTTTCTAAAGATTTTTTTCTGCCTCTTACCTTTGCATGAGAGTAATATCTGCCTTCCTTGTTAACAGATATTATTGGTTTCAAATCCATTATAGTTCCAATAGTTGCGGCAACTAGTCCGATTCTTCCACCTTTTCTTAGGTAATCAAGTATCGGTATGCAGTAGAACACACTAATTTTGTCTTTTGCTTTCAGAAGCGCTTCTTTAATATCTGCTAAGGGAAGGCGTTCAGAAATAAGTTTGGCAGCCTCATATACCAGCATTCCCACTCCGATGGAAACAGATTTTGAATCAATAACTTCAATTTCTAAATCTTTATAATCTTTACTTATCATTTTTATCATGTCCACAGTACCGCTTAAGTTGCAGGATAAATGAATACACAAGATTTTGTTGTATCCTTCTTGTTTTATCTTGTCAAAAAGCTTTGTTATCTCTAATTGTGATGGCATGGAGGTCTTAGGAATCTCTTGATTAAATCTCGCATAGACTTCTTCAGAAGCTATATCAATACCATCATCGTACTCACGATCTTTATATATTATTTTTAATGGGATAGTATGTATATTATATTTTTCTATAATATCTTTTGGCATATCACTGCCACTATCAGTTACTAAGGCAATTTTCTCAAAATCGTTATTTTTCATATTATACCTTCCTTATTACCAAAATCTACTTATATTATATGATACATTAAATTGAATATAAATTAAATATAAAGTTTCATATATGTATAGATAAATATACATATTATTTTTATTATTGAACAAATTGTAAAAATAATGCATGGATTTGTTGTATTTTCAACAAAATAATGCACTCCAAACGGAGCGCATTATTTTTCAAATTATTAGCAATGTCCGATATGTGTATCTAGTACTTCATCTAATATAGTTTCGCAGTCAACGATTACTTCGCAGATGCAACAAATTTTGATAAATTTAAATTTGTCATGGCAGCGGAATATTGCTAAATCACCAATTACAGAAACTATTTCTGCATTTTCTAGTATGCAATCTTCGCATGCATCAATGACAATTGTTACTCTATTGTCATCATCTTTAGCAAGCAAGCATAGTAAATCCTTAATGTTATCTGGGAAGTGTAAAAATCTGTGTTCTTCTCTGTGTCTTTCGTGGTTGCATTCTCTACTCATCTAATTCACCTCCATAAAATCTAGGTATAAATAGAAACAAATTTCTTTGCAGTGTCCATATATACCCCTGATATCATAATATTAATAAGCTTTAATTGTGTTACAGTTAAAGGACTAAATTAGCTTAAATTTTTATTTTAAATTGCTAAAAAAAGAATTACCAATATATATTTCGCTGTTTATAGGACGCAAAACTTCATTGATTTACGTAAAATACATAGAAATAGGTCATATATTTTGTTATTAATCAATTTATATGTTCTATATAGTAGTATATTGTATTATTTTGTACATGCAGTACGACATAATATGTCGAAAGTTGTTTTTAACAGCAAGAAGGTATTTTTATACAATAGTAGAAATATATAGTGATTTCATTAATACTAAAAATAAATTTTCGAGGAGAAGGCTATGGGTAATTTATATGATTCTATTTTAAACAATAGAGGGCTTATCGAGAAAAGAGTTGCTGAGAAATGTAGGAAAGAGCAGTATTTAAAGAAAGACTGTAGCATAATAAATCTTCTAATAAGCTTAGTTTTTGAGCTTTTTAGCAACGGAAATTATCTAAGAAAAGCTGAAGAATACTTTTGCCTTAAACACTTTTCTAATCAAGATAAGGTTAAACAAATTCAAAGTTTAATGGCTAATGGTAACGATTACAAGGTTTTTATTGTGATTTTAAAGCATATAAAAGAGGTCATAGAAGATATGGTCTTTGCCGAGATAAAGGAAAACTCAGAACTCTATAATTGTATTATGGAAGCTGATAATTGTTTCTACTTATTGCAGCTTGCACTTTATAACGAATGGGATAAAGTGCAAAATACTGATGCAATTATAAAGAGAATATTTGAGTTAACTCCCTTTGGTATTTTTATATTTGAAGAAAATAAGCTAATACATGTTAATACAGTTGGTGAAAAGTTATTAGGATATTCTAATACGGAATTAATGAACATGAGTTTTAATGATTTTATGCATCCTGATTTTCATTATATAAATAGAGAAAATATAAAAAGCTGGGAGGAAGATAAAAAAATCATAAACAACAGGTTTGACTGTAAGATTGTAAATAAAAGCGGATTAGAAGTATGGGTTGATATATCAGTGGGGCTAGAAGAACTAAATGGTAAAACATGTATAATTGCAACTGTCTTGGATATTACTGCTCGCAAAAATATCGACGAGCTCAGAAGGCAGACATATGAAAGCACAAAGCTGCTAAATGAAGCTTTAGAATATGATAAAATTAAGACAGAATTCTTCTCGAATTTATCTCATGAGCTACGTACACCACTTAACGTAATATTAGGAGCATTACAGCTAATGGACTTATTCTATGAAAATACTTTAGATGCCAGCAGCGAGAAGGTTAAAAGATATTGTAGATTAATACGGCAAAATTGCTATAGACTTTTGAGACTTGTAAATAATCTTATTGATTTGAACAAGCTAGATACAGGTTATATGAACATAAATCTTAATAATCATGATATTGTGAGCATTGTATCCATGATTGCTTCTTCGGTAACGGATTATATTGAGAATCAAGGCATAAAATTTAATTTTGATACAAAAATAAATACAAGGGTAATTGCTTGTGATCCAGATAACATAGAGCGTATTATTCTTAATTTGTTGTCCAACTCAATAAAGTTCACAGATAATGGTGGTATGATTAAAATTACGATTTGGGATAATGAGGACAGTTTGTTTATAGCAGTGAAGGATACAGGAATAGGAATACCTAAGGAAAAACAGGATTTGATTTTTAATCGTTTCGTACAGGTTGACAAGTCCATGTCAAGAAACCATCAAGGAAGTGGTATCGGTCTATCTATAGTAAAGTCTTTGGTAGAATTGCAGGGAGGTAATATTAAAATGATAAGTGAAGCAGGAGAAGGCTGTGAATTTATAATAGAATTACCTGCAAAACAAATTGTTTCAGTAGGAGCAAGTAGTCAAAAAAAACATTATGATATAAATAATAGAATAGAAGTAATAAATATTGAGTTTGCTGATATTTACTTGAAATAGTATCATGTTTTAATTGATATCAGCTTATATTATTCATCATTTGGTGAAAAAAATAATAAAAGTATAGCACATTGTCTAAATATGATATATAATATTGGTGAAAAAGCTATGACATTATATATCATATTTGGAGGTGGCATTTTTAAAATGGAAAACTATGGGAGAAAAGTGCATCACAATCTTAATGCTGGTAAGCTAGTAGAACACTCACTAAAAAACGAAGGAGCAACTTTAACAAATACAGGGGCTTTGTGTTTTAACACAGGCAAATATACAGGAAGGTCTCCTTTTGACAGATTTATAGTTGATAGTCCTATGGTACATGATAAAATTAATTGGGGTAAAGTAAATGTGCCTATTAGTGCAGAGAAATTTGACAAGTTACATAATAAGATTATGGATTATATTAAAGACAAAGAAACTTACATGTTTGAGGGTTTTATTGGAGCTGATAAAAATTACAGAATGCCAATTAGAGTAATTAATGAATTTGCATATGCAAATTTATTCGCACAACAATTGTTTATTAAACCAAAAGAAGGTGAACTCGAGAACTTCAATCCTGAGTTTACTCTAATTGCAGCACCAGATTGTGTTGCAAATCCAGAGATTGATGGCACAAATTCAGAAGCATTTATAATACTTAACTTTGAGAAGAAGCTTGTAATCATTGGTGGTTCAAAGTATTGCGGTGAAATCAAGAAGGCAATGTTTACAGTTATGAATTATATACTTCCTTTTAAGGGAGTAATGCCAATGCACTGCTCAGCTAATGTAGGTAAGGATGAAGATGTAGCTCTGTTCTTTGGTTTATCTGGAACAGGAAAAACTACATTATCAGCTGACAAAGACAGATTCCTTATTGGCGATGATGAACATGGCTGGACAGATGATGGAGTGTTTAATTTTGAAGGTGGCTGCTATGCAAAGTGCATAAAACTTTCAAAAGAGAATGAACCTCAAATTTGGAATGCAATAAAATTTGGTACTGTTGTAGAAAATGTTGTTCTTGACGAAAATGGAGTGCCTGATTATGACAATGATAAATTTACTGAAAATACAAGAGCAGGCTATCCTGTAATACATATCGACAATGCCGTAGAAGCTGGAACTGGTGGAAATCCATCTACTATTATATTCCTAACAGCAGATGCAACAGGAGTTCTGCCTCCTATTTCTAAACTTACAAAAGAGCAGGCAATGTATCACTTTATGGCGGGATATACTAGCAAACTTGCAGGCACAGAAAGAGGTATAGTAGAGCCAACTGCTACATTCTCAACCTGCTTTGGAGAACCATTTATGCCTCTAAGCCCACAAACTTATGCAGAGTTGCTTGGAAAGAAAATTGACAAGCATAATGCAAAGGTATTTTTGGTTAACACAGGCTGGAGCGGTGGTTCCTATGGTGTAGGTAAGCGTATGAAGCTTTCGTACACAAGAGCTATGGTAAATGCAGCTATAGAAGGAAAACTTGATAATGTACAGTATGAAGTAGATGAAACTTTTAAACTAGCAATACCAAAGCAATGCCCTGATGTACCATCAGAAGTGTTGAACCCAAGAAATGTTTGGGCAGACAAGGAAGCTTACCATAAGACTTCTGAGAAGCTTGCAAAAAGCTTCGTAGAAAACTTCAAAAAGTTTTCAAATGTTTCTCAGGATATTATAGATGCATGACCTAAGGCATAAATTATAAAATAAATTAAAACTGGCTTATACAACATCATACTATAATGTGTTGTACAAGCCAGTTTATTATATTGCTTTTTATTTATTATATGTTTTCATATAATCGTCTTTAAAGAGTGCAAGGTCATAGCAATCAAGGTACTTTCCATGACAAAGAACTTCTTCCTTAAGTACAACTTCTGTGTTAAATCCATTTGCTTTATATACTTCTAGTGTCTTTGTATCATTTGACTGAATATATGTCTTAAGCTTTCTAGCATTTGCTTCGATGAAAAGGAACTCCAGTAGTAGCTTTAGTGCTTCGTCGTAGTAACCACCTTCTAAATATTCTTCATCACCTATATAGGAATATATCCAAGTCAAACCATTTTTCCAAAAGATACCACCTATACCTATAGCACCAATTACTTTTCCATCAACTGTCTCAATAGTCATATGAAGCTCATTGTGTTCGTGCTTATCCATTTTTTCTTTAAACTTTTTTTCTAGTGCCTCTTTGTAAGCAAATTTTGGTAATTCATAGCTATGAGTCTCGATATAACGTGGTTTACATTGAAACTCTGCAAACTTAGCCATGTCATTTATTGACTGTTGTCTTATATTTACTAGGCTTCCTCTGTACATGCGCAATTCCTCCTATTAAAGTCATCTCTTGTTATGCACATTGCATATTCATCTTGGTATTCACCAAATCTATATAATTCTTTTTTATTTGTTCCTTCTACCTTAAAGCCAGATTTTTCATAACATCTTATTGCCCTTTTGTTAAAGCCAAATACATTTAACTTTACCTTTCTAAGTCCTACTTCGTTAAACAGGAAGTTTAGAAAGAGCTTCATAGCCTCTGTACCATAGCCCTTGCTTCGATAGTCAGGATGTCCTATAAATATGGCTATGTAGGTTGTTCCATTTTTCATGTTAATATCATTTGAATGACAGCTTCCTAAAAACTCACCTTGCTTATTTTCAATAACAAATCCGTAGCCTTCCTTATCGTCTGTTATGTGTTCGTACCAATGCTCTATAAATTCCTTCAGAGGCGGAATTGTATACCACCCGAAGTAGTTATCCAATACATCTGGATCTTGTTGATACTTCGCTATGTACTCAGCATCTTCTTTTTTTTGTGGTCTGAGATTTATTCTCTCGCTTGAAAACATATTATCACTCCTTAATTTTATGTATTGCACTTATATTAAAATGTTTCAGTAGAAGCCTTCTGTATAATTGATACTACTAGTTCAGCGGATTTTACTATGCTGTCTATGGCTATATTTTCTAAGGTAGTATGTACATTGTTCATTCCAATTGCTAATGTTACAGCTGCAATGCCATTACCATTTAGAATATTTGTATCGCTTCCGCCACCTGTAGATACAAGGTTAGACTTTTGACCGATACTCTTAGTAGCTTCTGTAACTAGTCTTGCTATATCTGAGCTTTTATCGATTATAAACGCGGGATAGTTTAATACAGCCTTCAAATCACAGGTAGTATTAAATTCCTTGCAGGCAGTATTAATGCACTCAATCATATGATCTGACTGTACTTTAAGCTTATCATTATTTAGACTTCTTGCTTCAAATCTTGCAAATACAGAGTCGCAAACAATATTTGTAGCACTTCCACCTTTAATAATACCTACGTTTGCAGTGGTTTCATGATCAATTCTAAGAAGCTTCATATTATTTATGGCTCTTGATGCAACTTGTATTGCATTTATTCCTTCTTCTGGAGCAACACCTGCATGGGCAGCTTTACCATTAAAAGTAACATCGATTTTCATCTGTGCATGACCTTGAACAATAACATTTCCTACAGGACCGCTGCTGTCTAAAATGAAGGCTAGCTTGGAGTTTACTTTGCTGTAATCAAGATTCTTTGATCCAAACATTCCGCCTTCTTCAGATATGAAAAATACCAGCTCTATATCTCCATGATTGATGTTATTTTCCTTTATGTATCTTATAGCCTCAAGAATTGCAGCTATTCCTGCTTTGTCATCAGAACCAAGTACAGTTGTGCCATCGCTATATATGTAACCATCTTTTATTTGAGGTTTGATGTTATCACCAGGAACAACTGTATCCATATGTGCGCCAAACATTATTGTAGGAGCCTCTATATTACCCTTTAGTTTAGCAATGATATTGCCCGTATTACCATCGCACTTTTCTCCTGCCTTATCTATATATATTTCAATTTCCATTTCCATGTCTTTAAGCTTGTCATATAGGTAATCTGCGAAGGTCTTCTCCTTGAGAGATAAACTTGTTATTTGGACCATTTCCATAAATTCATTAACTAATCTTTCTGCATTCAAATTATAACCCCCTATAAAATCATATAAATATTATATCATAGAGAGAAAAAATTGAAATGTAAGAAACAATTATAATATTTTTTGCTATATGTGAATATTTTGGTATACATGTTATTTAAATTATATCTTGTATTGACTAAGTATTATGTTATAATAAAATGGGATAAAAATTTTACATTAACATTACTTAACTTTATTTTGAAATATAATATATTAATAGGAGATAAAATTTATGGATAATGTATTAAATTGTAAAGAGGTTAATAGCTATCTTTTAAAAAAATTAAATAAAAGATGTGAAAATCTGATTCAAGAGGGTGTTAAGCCTACAGCAGCATTTGTAAGGATAGGCAGTAAGAAGGAAGATATAACTTATCAGAATAGTATAATGAGAACCTGTAATAATGTAGGCGTAAATGCGTTGCTATATGAACTTGATGAACATGCATCTATGGACGACTTAAGAAAATTACTCGAGCAATTGCGTATAGATAAAAATATACATGGGGTGATGATTTTTAGACCGTTGCCAGAAGGAATAAACGAGTCAGAAGTTAACTCTCTCATTAGTCCTTATAAAGATATAGAGGGGATGAATCCAGTAAATCTTGCTAAGGTATTTGCTGGAGATTACCATGGATTTGCACCATGCACAGCTGCTGCAGTTATGGAGATATTAAAGTACTATAAGATTGAGCTTAAAGGAAAACATGCAGTTATATTAGGAAGAAGCATGGTGGTTGGCAAGCCTTTAAGTATGATGATGCTTAAGGAGGATGAAACTGTTACTATTTGCCACTCAAAGACAGAAAAAATACATGAGGTGGCTAGAATGGCAGATGTCCTAGTGGCAGCTATAGGTATTCCAAACGCTATTGGAGCAGAGTATATTAAGGATGGAGCTATAGTTATAGATGTTGGTATAAATGTAAATAAGGATGGGCATATATGTGGTGATGTTAATTTTGAAGAAGCTGTTAAAAAGGCATCCTTGATTACTACAGTACCAGGGGGAGTCGGCTCGGTTACTACAGCCATACTGATTAAAAACATTATAAAGGCGGCTCAACAATTTGCTTTAGAATAATTTTTATAAATACTTATAAAAATAACACAGAAAACCTAAGTTATTGTATAATTATGGTGTAGGTTTATAAATGAATTTACACAATAAACAGTAACTTAGGTTTTCTGTTTTTATGGAGGATTTACATGGTTAATACATATGAAAAGGTACAAGCAGTAAAGTATGAGAATGATAAACTTATCATTTTGGATCAAACTAAGCTTCCTATGGAGACTTTGTTTAAAAATCTTGAAACTGTTGAAGAAGTATGGGATGCTATATTTCATTTAAAGGTAAGAGGGGCGCCAGCTATTGGAATTGCGGCTGCTTATGGGCTGTACTTGTCAATTAGAGAAGTGAACATAGAGGATTTTGATGAGTTCTGGCAACAGCTAAAAAAACATTCTGATTATCTTGCATCTTCAAGACCTACTGCAGTAAATTTGTTTTGGGCGCTTAGAAGGATGGAAACAAAGGCAATGGACTGTAAGGATAAGAGCATATCAGAAATCAAGACTATACTGCTCCTAGAAGCTCATGCTATAAGAGCTGAGGATGAAAAAATGTGCAGAGCTATAGGAGAAAATGCCCTAAAGCTTTTTCATGATGGTATGACTGTGCTCACTCATTGCAATGCAGGAGGACTAGCAACTTCTCAATATGGAACTGCCTTAGCACCTTTATATTTGGCAAAGGATAGAGGTTGGAACATAAAGGTTTATGCCGATGAGACTAGACCATTACTTCAAGGAGCAAGATTAACTACCTGGGAGCTTAGCAGAGCTGATATAGATGTTACTCTTATTTGTGACAATATGGCAGCTATGGTCATGAAAAAGGGAATTATAGATGCAGTAATAGTGGGCTGTGACAGAGTGGCTGCAAATGGAGATACTGCAAATAAGATAGGTACGTATGGACTTGCTGTGTTGGCAAAGGCTCATAACATACCCTTTTATATAGCTGGACCAACCTCTACTATTGATTTGGATACATTGACTGGAGAAGATATTCCTATAGAGGAAAGGCACGAAAAGGAGATAACCTGTGCCTTTGGAACAAGAACCGCACCAGAAGGCATAAAAGTTTACAATCCTGCTTTTGATGTTACACCTAGTGAATTGATAACTGCGATAATTACAGAGAAGGGTATAGTAAAAGCACCTTACACTGAGAAATTAAAAAAGTTGTTTGAGTAGACATATAATAAAAGACGCAAAGGCTATTGGCTTTGCGTCTTTTTGTTGTTTAGTCTTCAAGCTCCTTGCTGTAGCAAACAGCGATTTGTGCAGCAAGCTTAGCATTATTCTTTACCAACTCGATATTGGCTTCTAAGCTTTCACCGGCGGTAAGCTCTTTAACCTTTGATAGAAGGAAAGGAGTGACACCTTTACCCTTAACATTGTTTTTATCAGCCTCAGCTAAAGCTGCATTTATAGCCTTGTTAATAACCTCTTGATTTAACTCGTATTCTGCAGGTATAGGGTTTGCTATGACTACTCCGCCATCTAAGTTCAGATCCCACTTAACTTTTAGCATTTTGGCTATTACTTCTGCATTGTCAATTTGATAGTCTACGCCAAAACCACTTTTTCTAGTATAGAAAGATGGAAATTCGTTGGTTTGGTAACCCAGAACAGGAACACCCAAGGTTTCTAGCTTTTCTAAGGTTTTTCCTATGTCAAGTATCGACTTTACTCCTGCACATACAACAGCTACGTCAGTCTGTGAAAGCTCTGTAAGATCTGCTGATATATCGAAGCTTATTTCTGCACCTCTATGTACACCACCTATACCTCCAGTAGCAAAAATTTTAATTCCAGCCATCTGTGCAAATATCATGGTAGAAGCCACTGTAGTCGCACCTGTTTTGCCTAGAGCAATTACAGATGGTATATCACGGCGACTTACTTTAACTACATCCTTGGACTTTGCTAAAAATTCTAACTCACTATGTGATAATCCGATCTTTATTCTGCCGTTTATTATTGCAATTGTCGCTGGAACTGCGCCATTATCCCTGATTATTTTCTCAAGCTCTTGAGCTGTAGAAATGTTTTCTGGATATGGCATCCCATGAGATATAATAGTTGATTCTAAGGCAACAATAGGTTTATAACACCTTAAGGCATTAAGTGCTTCTTCTGAAAAATCAATATAGTCAATAAATTTATTCATTTAGCTCCCCTCCGATGATTATATATTATGAATATAACATAATGCTAAGATATTGGCAAAAAAATAGTACAGAATAAGATAATGTTATTGTATATTATGTACGTAACTTTCGTACAAACAGAAAAACACGATTTGTAAATTTGTTGCCATCCATACATTGGCTATGATACCAATTTAATGAGATATGTATAACCCAAAATAATAACTAAATTCAATAATTATCTTATGTAGTTAAAATATACCAATTGATAGCCATACTGAATCTTGGAAACTTGATAATATGTTAATTTATTCCAGAACAATGTTTAAGTCTGCCATACCGATTTAGACTTCTGCTGTATGCATTCTACAAACCTTCTGCCAAGAGCACTGATCTCAGGCAAGACTATTTCCATGGTTTCTGCCGTTCTTCGTACTTCAGCTACAAGCATTCCCAATTTGTTTATCAGTATTCCTATGCCTACATTCTCCATCTTCGTTTCATGAAAAATCGTTCTCTTCATCCATGAAATAATATTGTGTGTAATAAAAACAATCCACAAGAATGCATAGATGCCGTCAAACTTCCTAGTACGAAGATTTTTCATATGATATACATTCTTGCAGGTTTTAAAGAAAGCTTCAATGGTTTGTCTCTGGTTATAAAAGTGAAATAGCTCATGAGCTGACATCTCAGCTTTGTTAATGTTTGAAATCAGCATAGTATATATGAAATCACCTTTACGTGTTAAGGTTCTCACTATAATAAATCGTAAGTCGCCTTCACTCGGAAGTTCGTAGGTATCTACAAAACGGTCAATTTCTTCATACTCTTCTTTAGCAATGGTTTTTGCTATATTAGATGCTCTTGTAGTGGAATAACCTTTTACTACAAACTTTACTCTGTCCTTGAGTTTTTCTATGTTTTCATTAGAGCCATAGCCACTGTCAAGCCGCAGAATAAGCCTATTTTCCTTTGCCACATCCTTGAGTTTTGATAATGTATCGTTAAGCAGATCGTCAAACCGATTACTACAATGGGTATTTCCAGCATCAAGATAAAGTGAAATAGTTTCTCTATTATCATCGCCACAAAATGCAGCAGACAATTGATATCCTTTCTGGTTTTTATTCTTACAGAAATAACCTCTTTGTGCTACTTCATACGTCTTACCATTAGCAATAAGACCTGATTGATCAATATCAATAACAATCTTTTCTGTAGTAGATAAGCATGTAGTATTCTGCATGAACAGCTGATGATGGACATTTTTAAGCTGCTCAACGTTTTCTTTTGTCATCCTTCGTAGAAGTTCATTAATTTGAGACTGATCAGGAAACCTTGGTATATCAATCAACTCTGCAATGACAGTGTCAGGAACGAGCTTTTCATTGATGTCTGAGGTATATTTACATCCAGCGGCTATAGATATTGCAATGGTTAATAGCTTATCTTGAACAGAATAATCTACTTTTTTCATCTTAACTTTGACTTTATCCAGTAGACTTACAAAATCAAGCTTTTGAACATATTTTACAAACGTAACCAACCAAGCACTAGTTTTTTCCTGTTTAAATTCACCTGTAATAAATGTTATACTTTTCATAGGTGAAAACCCCCTTCGTTATTGTTTTTTTGCACAATTAACAAATTCGCAAGGGAGAGGCTTTCACCTCTTGTTATATTATGGATTCCAATTTATTGGTATTTACATGATTTATATTTGTACGAAAGTTACGTATGTACAAATTATTAGAATAAATAAGCTTCAAAAACGTTTTAAAAGCTGTAAATTTCAGTGTAAAGATTTATGTCATATTTATTTTTTGGTAGTGTTAGCAATTCTACTTTGGTTTAGAGGCTATGTTAGGGAGGGAAAATAGACAGACTGATATATTTACTCATAGATTTTTCATTTGTTATAATATGATAAAAAACAAATACAGCGAAATAGGCAGAAAATCTGAAGATATGGTAATGATGCAAAAGATTTGTTTGCTGCAATTCTTGTGCAATCTTTCTGATAAGAAAGTAATAAAGAGAATTCAGACAGAAAGCTAATATGCAATGCATTCGGTAAAGTCATAAGGGAAATCCGCAAGTTCAATGAACTCCTTGCAGAACAACAGCTGATACAATTTGAAAATGAAATTGAAGAAGAATAAAAGAAAGCTGACAAGGTAAGTGTAAAACGTATCTGAGATTAGGAAGAGCAAAGATATATATCACCTTAGCAAATATGGCATGTAATATAGTAAGACTGGTAAATTTGCTTTATAAGCCTAGCTTTGCTATCTTACAAAGTTAAAGAGCTCCGGTAAAGGAGCTCAATAAAGTGCTGATATGGTAAAATGATGTCAAGTTTATTGAATAATCATTCAAGAAGGTAATGATCTTAAATTTTTATACGCATTTATCAGCGGTTTCCCTGGCACTTATATTTCTATTAGACTTATTGGTTTACGAAAAATACTGTTTGCGAGGTTTACACAAAACTTGAAATGCACTCGAAACTCATCTATGCTACTCGATTATATATCAAATATCAGCTCTATTAAAACACAATATCCGTTTATAATTCCTTCACAAACCGTGTCCTATAAGCCTTATAACCGCTAATCTCTATAGCTCTGTACATCTTCGCATTGTGAGAATAAACATCACCTTGTATATACTTGACACCTTTTCCCTTTGCCCATTCTTCTGCCATATACTGAAGTCTTTTGGCAACACTTAGTTTTCTATACTCGGAATTTATATAAAAACATAGTATATAGGCATAGGGAGCTGCGTAGAAGTAGAAATCCTTGTTGTGCAGTCGTACCTCAATAAAACCAACTATATTTCCTTCGTTTTCTGCTACAAAGAATCCATACATTTCATTCGATTCCAAGGATATTTCTCTATTTAGAGTTCTATTTTCGTTGTTACTCTTATCATAACAAGGATCAATCTCAGATTGGCTAAAGCACAGTTTTCGCCATAACTCAATTATTCCCTGTTCATCTCCTGGTTTTGCTTTTCTTACTATACATTCCACAAAAACAACACACCTTTCTTTCATATTTTACTGAGCGTCATTTTTATGCTTATCTTCATAAAGCTTTACAGCACAATCCTTTAAAAACATCTCAGCAGTATATTTATGATTTGTGCACCTTTCCTTATTGGACAACCTATCATTAGGGCATCCACCCATACAAATAGGTAATAGCTTACATTTTCCACATTCATTATCCATGGTAGGATCATACATTAGATATTCTAGTAATCTTGATTTATTTCCCTTAAAACTTTCATTATCTACAAGCTTTTGGACAGCAAATTCTTTCATGCCAATTTCTCGAGTACATTTATAAACAAAGCCTTCAGGGTCTATAATCATATTTCTAACACAGTCAGCTCCGCAATAATTATTGCGAGGGTGTGGATAGTTGTTAAGCATATTATACTTAAATCCCCTTGCCTCAAGTTTTCTTTCGAAATTTAGGGCATTTTCAGAAAACAGTTGCTTACTCAAACAATCCTGCTTTTGGTAGCAGCCATTGGTATCATCAACCAAGCCCAGATAGGCTCTCGCCTTATCTTTAAGTCCATTATTTTCCAGGCAATCTAGCACCTCATCAACTCTATCCAGATTATTAATATCTGTGTTAATTCTTACCACAATATTCTTTATCAGATTTGCACTCTCTGAAAGATTTTCAATAATCTTATCATAGGTTCCTTGTCCACCGATGAGCGGTCTTCTTTTGTTATGTATTTCAGAAGGACCATCCAAAGTGACCTGTATTGAGTTTATCTTTAAGGCTTCAAATTTTTCTGCCACTTCTTTTCTCAACAAATAGCCATTGCTTATTATACTTGCAGTATACCTTATATTGTTTTCCTCACATAATCTAATAAGCTCATTGGAAAGTTTTTCTACTATTCCAAAAGCTAATAATGGTTCTCCACCATACCAGGATATATGAAGTGAATTTATAATAGGTATTCTGTTCTTTACTATTTGTAGAATCTCATCCTGTACTTCTTGGGACATGTTAGAGTTATGTATATTATTTTTCTCATAGCAGTATACACAAGCAAAATTGCAGTTCATGGTAGGAGCTATAGTAAGAGTAAGGCTGCTTGTAGAGTATCTGCTGCTAAACAGATTATATTTTATCAATTCATCTTCATAAATATTATCTTCTAAAGCATATCCGCCCTGTACTAGATTTCCTGCAAAACCTTGATCATCTATTTCTTTACCTGTTGTCTCCATATCTTCAATCTGTTTATAATTCTCAGGATTTAGCAGTGCCAAAGATCCAGTTCTTGAATTGTATATTATCTTTTTATTCTCATCCTTTATAAAAGGAAAATAAAAATTAAATTTTGACAGCTTCAAAATATCGCCTCCCTTTTAAAGCAACACAACAAATTTGGAGGCACATATAGGTGCCTCCAATTAATAAAAATATATTGGCTACTATGCCCAGTTGTATCTTGAACACTCTATAGGTTCGCAAACTGGTGGTTGGCTTGGATCCTGAACATGTTTCGAACATGAACCAACTGCGTTCAGCTCGTCCTTATTTGGTGTATATAAAAACTCCATAATGTAACCCTCCTTTCTAAATCTTAGAAATATTCATAGAGTTAAATGTTTTCATAAAACTCTGTCAATTCCATTTTATCATATTATATATCACAATATCCATGTTTTCATAATAAAAGTAATATTAATTTATAATTAACTTATATTAAAGTCTGATCAAAACTTTAAAAAATTAGTTATTACTATTAAGCTATTTCCTCAAAATTTATAACTTCATCAGCAATAGTAAGCAAACTGTCATTGTGTGTAATGGCTATAATTATCTTGTCTTTTTTAACCTTAGCCAAGACAGTCTTCAACCGTTCAATACTGTCATGGTCTAGTGCTGATGTAGGTTCGTCCATTATAATGACCTGAGGCTCTTTAATCATCACTCTGGCTTGAGATATTCTCTGCTTCTGACCACCCGATACGTTGCTTGCTTTATCATTGATGTTATAGTCAAACCTATCAGGCAGGGCATCAACAAAGTTATTAATATTCAACTCTCTGCACCAGTTTTCTACATCACAGCTAGACACAGCCCTAAGCCCTAGAGTCAAATTGTTCATAATCGTATTCCCAAGGAGTATTGGCTCCTGTTCAGTGACTCCGATAATATTTTCTCTCAGGTGATAAATATCCATTTCTTTTAAATCAATCAGATCATAACGGATTTTTCCTTCATATGTATTGTTAAAAAGTCCAGTTAGTAAACCCAAGAAAGTGCTCTTTCCGATACCATTTCTTCCTTTTATGCAATATATATTACCTTTTTCAAAGGTATAATTGAAATCCTTAATTATATTACTTGTATTATCATAAGAAAATTTAACATTTTCAAATTTTATCTGATTTACACTATCCAGTCTCTTGCTGCCGCTAATCTCCACTTCCATGGCTAGTAGTTCATTAATCCTTTCAAAAGATACTTTTGCATCCTGGTATGCTTTGCCTATATTGAGAAAGAAGCTTATACAACCCAACAAAATCACAAAATAGCTGTTAATATTTATGAAATTACCTATAGTTAGATTTCCCTTGATAACTTCAAATCCACCGTAGAAAAAGATCAATAAATTACATAAACGACCTACGAACAAATCTACACTTCCAAATATATATGATACCCTTCCATAATTCATTGTAGCCTTGTATAAACCTTTAAAGTTTTCATTCAACTGATCTCCAAGAATCTTGTAAAATGAATTAAGCTTAATAAATTTTATATGATTTATTTGTTCATTCATTTTAGAAAACAGCCTATTTTGCTGCTCTCTACACTCATAAGAACTACTATATATTGGCTTTTTAAAAGATTTATATATAAACATATAGATAGGTATTAGTACCAATAGAATCAGTGTGATTTTTACGTTTATCGAGAAAAGCACAACCAAACATACAATAAATGTTATTGCCTTCATAAACATTTGTATAAAGTGATTCAATACAAATGAAACAAGGTTGGTTGCATCTGAGTTTATTCTTTGATTCAGGTAAGAAGCATCTACCTTATTGAAAAACAATATTGGCAGCCGCTTGATATGCTCCAACACACTGTAATTCAACTCATACACTGTATTGCATTGGAGCTTTGCATTTGACATCTTGCCAAAGTAAGTGCTTAATATCTCTATACCCCATATTGCTGCCAAGACGGTAGTAAACAAATACACACCATTCATCGGTTTATTGCTTGTATTCATTTTATATACACCTTCAATGTAATCTATGTATTTAGAAGTTATATAAGGTGTTAGGATAGATGTAGTCCATAGAAGTATACCAAAAAATGTATACCCCAATAGACTTGATTTCCATTTTAATAAGTAAGGCTTTACAAAATTAAATATCTTCAATGTCTGCACTCCTTTATATAATCAGTAAGGCATCCTAACTTATTATACATCCTATATTACAGGTGGTAAATACTTGATATTTATCAATTGAAAAAGTTACATAACAAGGTTGATGATTTCGGAGCTTCAGAATACAATACTACACTGAGCGTTAGGGTGAGGTCAGTATGGCTTTCGCAGGGACTTAGAACTAAGCATGCTATACAATGACTACTCGGTTGTTTATGATATGCCAAGCCTTATAAAGCTTGGTGAAAGATATTTAGTTGAACTGCTTAGGTATGTACAACAAAATCCAATTGATGCACATGTATAGAAAATTGTAGAAAATTACAAGTGGAGTGGTGATATATTTACAGAAAGAACCTCAATGGATTTGTTAATACTAATATAGTATTGATATGCGAGAAAAGGTAGAGGTAGATTGTGAAAAATCAAAAAAGTGTAAAAAAACCCAGTAACTAAAACAGACGCAGCAGAAAATGTGGTTTTTTTAACGCTCAGAAAAACTATTTTAAAAAACCTTGCTAACCTTCAAGATTGACAGGAGGAGTATAAGTAATATAAAATCAAATGTGTTTGAGTATCCAATATAGAAAAGTGAGGAACAAAAGTGATGAATGAAGGTACTTTAAAAGAGATTAAAAGAAGAAGAACCTTTGCCATAATATCTCACCCTGATGCAGGTAAAACCACCTTGACAGAAAAGCTGCTTTTATACGGAGGGGCTATAAGACTTGCAGGCTCAGTAAAGGCAAGAAAGGCACAAAAACATGCTGTTTCTGACTGGATGGAGATAGAAAAGCAAAGAGGTATATCGGTTACTTCCAGTGTAATGCAATTTGAATATAATGATTATTGCATAAATATTCTTGATACACCTGGACACCAAGACTTTAGTGAAGATACATATAGAACACTGATGGCAGCAGATAGCGCAGTAATGATAATTGACTCTGCAAAGGGTGTAGAGGCACAGACGAAAAAGCTTTTTCACGTATGTAAGATGAGAGGAATTCCAATATTCACATTTATTAATAAAATGGATAGAGCAGGTAAAGATCCTTTCGAGCTTGTTGAGGAAATTGAGAAGGTGCTGGGTATTAGGTCTTATCCTATGAATTGGCCAATAAGAATAGGGAATTCCTTTATAGGAATTTATAACAGAAAGCTTATGCAGATAGAGTTGTTTGACAGTGGGGATCATGGACAAAGTATTGTTTCATCAAACAAAAATGATATAAATGATCCTATCTTTAGGGATTTACTTGGAGAGGAAGCACATCAGAAGCTGATTAATGATATCGAGCTTTTGGATATGGCTGGTGATGAATTTAGTGAAAATGCTGTCTTAACAGGTGAACTTACACCAATATTTTTTGGTAGTGCTATGACAAACTTTGGGGTACAGGTGTTCCTAGAGGAATTTTTAAATTTGACAACACCACCTACTTCAAGAACTTCAGACATAGGAGAAATAGAACCTGAAAGTGATAACTTCTCAGGCTTTATATTTAAGATACAAGCAAACATGAATCCTACACATAGAGATAGGATAGCTTTTTGAGAATTTGCTCAGGTAAGTTTGAAAAGGGTATGAATGTTAACCATGTACAGCAGGGAAAACAAATAAAACTTGCTCAGCCACAGCAGTTCTTAGCACAAGATAGAGAAATTATTGACGAAGCTTACGCAGGGGATATTATAGGTGTGTTTGACCCTGGTATATTTAATATTGGTGATACTTTATGTACTGGCAATATGTTTAAATTCCAAGGTATTCCTATTTTTGCACCTGAACACTTTGCAAGGGTATATACAAAGAATTCTATGAAGAGAAAGCAATTTATCAAGGGAATCGATCAGCTGTCTGAGGAAGGTGCAATACAGGTATTTATGCAGCCTGATTCTGCTACACAGGAGTATATTATTGGAGTAGTAGGAATACTGCAGCTTGAGGTGTTGGAATACAGATTGAAAAATGAATATAATGTAGAAGTAAGCATAGAGCATTTACCTTTCAAGTATATAAGATGGGTAAAAAATAAAGATTTTAACAGTAGAAATGTAAAGCTTACGACAGATACTATGGTTGCTAAGGATAAATACAATAACTTTGTGTTATTATTCCAAAACGAATGGTCTATCAATACTGTACATGACAGAAATAAACAGCTTGAGCTTACTGATATTTTAAGCGAATAGCAATGGGATGTAATAATAAATATATTGACAAAATTCTAAATTTTGCATAATATAATATTATAGTTAGAGGGGAGTAGCTACTCCTAAGAGTTTGTAAAGTCAACATCACAGCCTTTGGGCTTGGCTTTATGATAATGATTGTGTTAAGCAAGACCTCTAGCATGCTGTTTTTCAGCGTGCTAGAGGTCTTATTTTTTATATTTGTTATATTTTGATGTAAAAAATGCTATAAATTTTAATTATATGGTAAATATATATGTTATGGCGTTTTATTATAAATAAATTTTATGGAGGGGTTTTTGTGAATTTAGACTGGTATAACAAGAGCATTAATGCCGTTTCACAAGAGTTTCAAGTGAATGTGGAAGAAGGCTTGTCTTCTGATGAAGCAAACAAAAGATTAGAGAAATACGGGCAAAACGAATTAAAGGAAGCGAAAAGAGATTCCCTATTTAAGAGAATCACAAATCAACTAAAGGACTTCTTGGTTTTGATTCTGATAGGTGCCAGTATTATATCTGGAATTGTTGGAGAAATATCTGATGCAATAGTAATTATTGCTATTGTTATAGTAAATGCCATACTTGGGGTGGTGCAGGAAGGAAAAGCAGAACAAGCGTTGGCTGCACTTAAGAAGATGTCCTCTCCTAATGCAAGAGTATTAAGAAACGGCTCGGTGCTGATAATACCTGCAAAAAATCTAGTACCTGGGGACGTTGTTCTGATTGAAGCAGGTGATAGTATTCCTGCAGATTTAAGATTAATCGAAAGTGTAAACCTAAAAGTTGAGGAAGCATCTCTTACAGGTGAATCAGTTCCTGTAGAGAAAGACTCAAAGGCTGTCTATGATTCAGAGGTCTCACTAGGAGACAGAAAGAACATAACTTATATGAGTACAGCTGTTACATATGGAAGAGGAAAAGGTATCGTTATTGGTACTGGAGTAAATACACAGATAGGTAAAATTGCTGAGGCAATTCAATCTTATAAGGAGGAAGCTACTCCACTACAACTAAAACTCAATGAGTTGGGCAAATGGCTTGGGTTGGGTTGCATAATAATATGCTTAATGGTTTTTGCTATTGGCTTTTTAAGAGGCGAAGATATACTAGAAATGCTATTAGTATCGATCAGCCTTGCAGTAGCTGCTATTCCAGAGGGTTTGACAGTTGTTGTTACAATAGTTCTTGCTCTTGGTATGAAGAGAATGGCACAAAGAAATGCAATAGTTAAGAAGCTGCTTGCAGTTGAAACACTTGGTTGTGTAACAGTAATTTGTTCAGATAAGACTGGAACGTTGACACAAAATGAAATGACTGTAGTTAAGGCATTTACAGGAGAAAATATATATACAGTAACAGGTCAAGGTTATAGTCCAACAGGAGAACTTTATATAGGTGAAAAGAAAGTAAATATAGATAGTGATCAAGGACTAAAGACACTGCTTGCTATAGGTGTGTTGGCGAATGATGCAACTTTAGAGCAAAAGGATCCAAAAGACAATCAGTGGGGTATAATAGGAGATCCGACAGAAGGCGCATTAATTACAGCAGGGGCAAAGGGCGGCATTAAAAAGAAAGAAAATAACATGAAATATCCTAGAATTGCCGAAATTCCTTTTGACTCTGACAGAAAAATGATGACTACTTTTCATGAACACTTTATACCAGGGAAAATTGTGTCCTTCACAAAAGGAGCGCCTGATATAATATTAAGCAAATGCAGCAAATACTTATCTATGGGTAGCGTTATGGAAATGACTAAAGAGCAAATGGATCAAATTACTAAGATAAATAGTCAGTTTGCTAGTGATGCATTAAGAGTTCTTGCTTTTGCGTATAGAGAATATGATTTATTGCCAAAGAACATAGTTTCAGAGGAAATAGAAGACAATATGATTTTTGTGGGCTTGATGGGAATGATTGACCCTGCAAGAGTAGAGGCATTTGATGCAATAAAAACCTGTAGAAAAGCAGGTATAAAGCCAGTTATGATTACAGGAGACTTTAAAGACACTGCTGTAGCAATTGCCAAGGAGCTTGGACTTATGAAGGAAGGCGACAAGGTAATGACTGGTGCTGATTTAGACAGCACTTCTGACCAGGCTTTGTATGATGATATAGATAATATAAGCGTATATGCTAGAGTTTCACCAGAGCATAAGGTTAGAATAGTTGAGACTCTAAGACGTAAGGGACACATTGCAGCAATGACCGGTGACGGAGTAAATGATGCCATGGCACTTAAAAGAGCAGATATTGGTGTGTCTATGGGTATAACAGGCACTGACGTTGCAAAGGGAACTGCTGATATCATACTTATGGATGATAATTTTGCAACTATAGTTGCTGCAGTAGAAGAAGGAAGAATAATTTACAGCAACATAAGAAAATTTGTATTTTTCTTATTGTCCTGTAATATTGGTGAGATACTTATAGTTTTCATGAGTATATTGTTTAATTTGCCTGTGCCTTTGATACCGATACAACTATTGTGGGTAAACCTTGTAACAGACAGTTTCCCAGCGTTGGCACTTGGAACTGAAAAAGGCGAGCCTGATATAATGAATCTACAGCCTAGAAATGCAAAAGAACCAATTTTAGATAAAAGAATGATTAAAGGTATAGCAGTACAAAGCATAGCATTGTTTGCCGCTGTAATAGGTGCGTATATATGGTCTCTTAATAAGTATGCAGGCGGCGTATTTAATCCAAGTGAAGAGGGCTTAGTGATAGCAAGAACAATTACATTTACTACACTCATAGTAGCTGAACTTTTGAGAGCTTACTCCAGTAGATCTGAAAGATACTCCATAATTAAGCTGGGAGTGTTCTCAAACAAAGCTATGGTTCAAGCAAGCATAGCATCCTTCTTACTTCTGCTAGTTGTATTATATGTACCATTTCTACAGACAATATTTAAGACTTATTCGTTAGGGCTTATTGATTGGGTAGCAATATTAGTACTATGTATGATACCGCTTCTGGCAGGAGAGATAAACAAGCTTATCTTTAGTAAAATAGCTTCAAAACAATAATTAAGTACAATAGGGGATGACACTAACAACATTTATAATATATTATAAATGTTGTTAGTGTCATCCCTCGTTGTATATTTACAAGAAATTTTCATAATTAATTGCATTTATGGTGTTTAATAATTAATATATTATTATAAAAGTATTTAAAGACTTGATCGATTATATAGTATAATGGTTCTTTATAAATTGCACTATAATATTGAAGCATTGCTTGAAGGAGGAGAGATTCATAAGTAAGAATAAAAATATATTTATTATTGGGCATAAAAACCCAGATACTGATTCAATTTGTTCATCTATAGCCTATGCTCATCTTAAGAATATAATAGATAAAGAAAACTTATACATTCCTAAAAGGATTGGGGTAGTAAGTAGTGAAACAGATTTTGTACTTAACTTTTTCAAGGTTGAGCAGCCTGAGTTTATTGCAGATGTAAAAACACAGGTTGCTGATATTAATATAAAAAGCTTTCCAACCGTTAAACCAGGCATTTCTATGAAAAGAGCATGGGAAACCATGAAAGACTTCAATATCACTACATTGGCGGTATCAGAGGATGGCTTAAAGCTTGAGGGTATGATTACCGTAGGAGATATAGCACAATCCTACATGGATATACATGATAGTAATATTTTAGCGAAGTCAGTCACCCCCTATAAAAATATAATAGAGGTTTTAGAGGGGGAATTGTTGGTTGGTAATGCTGAGGATTGTGTAAATAATGGACAAATTCTAATAGGAGCAATGAATCCAGAGGTAATGGAGCATTATATAAATCCTCAGGATATAGTGATATTAGGAAATAGGTATGAAACGCAGCTGTGTGCAATAGAAATGGGAGCGCAGTGCTTGATAGTTACGGGAGGAATTCCAGTAGCAAGCTCAATAAAGAAGATGGCTGAAAGTAATAATTGCTCAATAATAATATCTCAGAATGATACATATATGGTTGCAAGACTTATAAATCAAAGTACGCCAATAAGCTATTTTATGAAAAAGTCTGATTTGACTGTGTTCAATATTGATGATTACATTGATGAGATCAGAGAGATAATGGTTAAGAAGCGATATAGAAATTTCCCTATTGTTAATAACGAAAATATTATACAAGGCATGATTTCAAGAGCATCTCTTATAAATCTGAAGCGTAAACAGGTTATACTTGTGGATCATAACGAAAGAGCTCAGGCAGTTGAGGGTCTGGAAGAAGCGGATATACTGGAAATTGTTGACCATCATAGAATAGGAGATATAGAAACTAGCGGACCTGTATTCTTTCGCAATCAACCTCTTGGTTGTACTGCTACAATAATTACAAATATTTACAAAGAAAATGGAATAGAAATACCACAAAAGATGGCTGGAATACTATGTGCATCAATATTGTCAGATACCCTGATGTTTAAGTCTCCAACATGCACACCAATGGATAAAGCTACAGCTGAGGAGCTTGCAATTGTTGCAGAAATTGACATGTATGATTTTTCAATGGGAATGTTTAGAGCTGGCTCTAACCTTTCGAATAAAAGTGAGAGTGAAATCTTTTATCAAGATTTTAAGCAGTTTAAGGTTGGAAATCTATCCTTGGGAGTAGGTCAGATTAACTCAATGGATAGAAGGGAGCTTGATGAGATAAAGGAAAGAATGCTACATTATATGAAGAAAGTTAATAAGGATAAGAAGCTGGATTTAGTGTTGTTCATGCTTACTGATATTGCCAATGAAAGCACACAGCTATTATTTATAGGAAACCATACAGAATTGGTAGCCAGAGCTTTTGATGGAATAATGGAAGGCAATTCAGTTGAGTTGCCCGGGATTGTATCCCGTAAAAAACAGGTTATACCACCTTTGGTGAATAGTTACGAGAAGTTATAAATAGTTTTGGGGGTTAAGTTGTGGGATTATTTGATTATTTATTTATTTGCGTAGCAGGTTTTATTGCTGCAGCTGTAGATTCTATTGCTGGAGGCGGAGGACTTATAAGCTTGCCAGCAATAATGGCAGTAGGAGTTTCACCGCATTCGGCATTAGGCACCAATAAGTTTGCTAGCACTTGTGCATCCTTTACAAGCACATTGACTTTTGCAAAGTCAAAAAAGATATATATGCCACTTATAAAATTTCTGATACCTTGTACATTGATAGGAGCGGCACTTGGGGTTAAAATAGCTCTTAAGATTGATCAGACCGTACTGCAAGTCATGGTACTTGTACTTATATTCGCAGTTGCAATTTATACCATAGTAAAAAAAGATTTTGGTAGCGAAGACAGGTTCAAAGGCTTGACAAAGCTTAATATTTTCTATGGCTGTATTTTTGCATTTTCATTAGGCTTTTATGATGGCTTCTTTGGACCGGGGACAGGTTCTTTCTTGATATTCCTATTCATCAGCATATTTGGATTTGACTTTACTATAAGTGCAGGCAATGGTAAGATACTTAATTTTGTAAGCAATATTACAGCTCTTGTTCTTTTTGCTTTAAATGGTAAGATAATGTATTTGGTAGGTATTCCTATGGCTTTGTCCATGATACTAGGAGCACAAATAGGAACAAAGATAGCTATAAATAATGGAGCAAAGGTAATAAAGCCAATATTTGTAACGATTGCCCTAGTGCTTACAGCAAAGCTTTTATATAGCTCTCTTATAAAGCTTATATAAAATTTTATTAAATATTTCAAAAAATGGAGAAGCTAGTAAAAATACTGGCTTCTCTTATTTTTACAAATTTTATCATAAAACATAACAAAAAAAGATTGACAAATTAATCACTATATCGTAATATTACGATATAGTGATTAAGCGAGGTGACTTTATGGAAGATTTGACTAAGTACAATGATAAGGCTGAGCTGCTTAAAGTATTGGCACATCCTGTAAGACTGTGTATTGTAAAGGGCTTAATGAATAAAGAATGCAATGTATCCTATATGCAGGAGTGTTTACAGCTTCCTCAGTCCACAGTTTCTCAGCAGCTAGGGATATTAAGATCACGAGGTATAATAAAAGGCACACGAAATGGCTTGGAAGTAAGCTACAGTATAGTAAATGAAGATGTAAAAAAGCTGGTTAATTTTTTATTTGATTAGTATACATGGGAGGTACAAAATGGAAAAGCAAAGATTAGTTGTTATTGGAGCTGTTGCGGCAGGCACTAAGGCTGCATCAAAAGCTAAAAGAGAAAATCCAGGTTTGGATGTAAAGATATTTACTAAGGAAGAGTATATTTCTTATGCGGGCTGCGGCTTACCATATTATATAGGCGGAGTCATCAAAGAAAAGAATGAGCTTGTGGTTAGAACACCTGAAATATTTAAAAGTGAACAAGATATTGACATTTATATAAAGCATGAGGTTACAAAGATAGATAGTAGCTCCAAAACTGTTTATGTAACAGATTTGGCAAATAATTAACAAATGGAATACAAGTACGATAAGCTTGTGATTGCAACAGGTGCATCACCTATAAAACCACCTTTTGAAAATATTAATCTTAATAATATATTTACGTTGCGAAGTGTTAAAGATGCTTTTGAGATAAGAGATTTGCTAGATGCAGGAAAAGTAAATAAGGCTGTAGTAGTAGGCGGAGGATTTATAGGACTTGAAGTAGCAGAAAACCTAAAGCACAGAGGCGTTGACGTTTCTCTAATAGAGCTTGCACCACACATTTTACCTCCATTTGATGAGGAAATAGCAATGCTTGCACAGCATTACATGCTAGACAAGGGTGTAAACATAATAACAGGTGAAAAAGTATTGGGCTTTGAAGGTCAAAATGGTATTGTTACTAAGGTTAAATCTACAGCAGGTGATTTTGAGGCTGATATAGTTATATTGTCCATAGGCGTAAGAGCAAATGTAAAGATTGCAGTAGATGCTGGAATTGAGCTTGGCGTGACAGGAGCTATAAAGGTTGATAAGTACATGCAGACAAATGTAAACGATATATTTGCAGTAGGTGACTGTGCAGAAAATGTAAATCTTATAACAGGACTTCCTGTATGGTATCCTATGGGTTCTACCTCAAACAAAACAGGCAGAATAGCAGGTCATAATGTAGTAAACAGTGAGAACATGGATAGTCTAGATGGAGTACTTGGTACAACTATAGTAAAGCTATTTGATATAAATGCTGCAAAGACAGGACTTTCAGAAAGAGATGCAGAAAAATTAGGCTTAAATGTAGAGACAATACTAGTACCTGCAACAGACAAGGCTCATTATTACCCGGGCAACAAACCTATAATAACAAAGCTGATAGCAGATAAGGTTAATCATAAAATATTGGGTGCACAGGTAATCGGCATCGGTGTTGTTGATAAGCCAATAGATATAATTGCTACAGCAATAAGCTTTGGTGCAAAGGTAGAAGATCTTACTAGGCTTGATCTTGCATATGCACCTCCATTCTCAATGGCTATGAGCTCTACAATTCTTGCAGCCAATGTAATGCTAAATAAAATGGCGGGCAAAGTAGAAACTGTAACAGCAAAGGAACTAAAGGAAAAGATGAGCAATAACTTAGCAAATATCGTAGACGTTAGAGAAGAAGTTGAGTTCTTTATATCTGCTATTCCAGGTTCAGTTAATATTCCGATGGCAGAGCTTGCCAAAAGACATAACGAGATAGATAAAAATAAGGAAACAGTAATTTTGATATGCAAGGTAGGAAAGAGAGCCTTTATGTCTTATCTACAGTTAGAACAGCTAGGTTTTAAAAATATTAAAATACTTGAGGGCGGTATGAACGCTTATCCATATGAAGTAGAATAGGAGGAAGAAACGATGTCAGAAAAGTATATTAATGCAAGAGGACTGCAATGTCCAGGCCCAATAGTTGAGTTATTTAAGGTAGCAAAGGCAGCTGAAAGCGGAGATGTTATTACAATTGAGGTAACAGATTGCGGATTTTCTAAAGATATAAACGCATGGTGCAAAAAGACAGGCAACGAACTTGTTAGCATAGAGGAAATTGATGGTGTAATAAAGGCAGTAATAAAGAAAGCTTAAAAGAAATGGGGGGTACAAATGAGTAGCAAAACGATAATAATGTTTAGTGGTGATTTAGATAAAGCAATGGCAAGTTTGATAATCGCAAACGGTGCCGCTGCCATGGGCGATGACGTAACAATGTTTTTCACCTTCTGGGGTTTAAATGTGCTTAGAAAGGCAAAAAAAATTAAGGTTAAGAAGGAATTTATGGAGAAAATGTTTGGCTTCATGATGCCAAGAGGTGCTGATAAACTAAGACTTTCCAAAATGAATTTCGGTGGTGCAGGTACTGCAATGATGAAATCTATAATGAGAAAGAAAAATGTAAACAGCTTGCCTCAGTTACTTGAAAGTGCTCAATCAATGGGCGTTAAGATGATAGCGTGTACTATGTCAATGGATATAATGGGTATAAAAAAAGAAGAGATTATAGACGGTGTAGAGCTTGCGGGGGTAGCCACATATTTAGGTGAAGCTGATAATTCTAACGTTAATTTATTTATCTAATAGTATGTACAAAACACTATAAATAAATTTATTTATAGTGTTTTGTCATATTTATTTTTGTTCTGCCTTTTTTTTACTATCTTTTTCTATTTCATCTGCAACTTTTAATATAACCTCAGATTTAGCTTTTATTACCACAGGGTTTTTTGCAGCAATTGCATCTTTCAGATCAGAAATAGAGAATTCAAATTTATTTATCAAATCCAAACTGTCTTTTGGTAGTTTTGGTTTGGTAAGCATCCATATCTCTGTTATATAATCAAGAGTTACCTTTGCCCCAGTAAAATTGCTCTTTTCCGTAAGGAGAACTATTTTTTTTGCGCCATATCTAATTTTACCGATTTCAGGTGGAGAATCATAAACATAAGTGGAGTAAAAGTCAGGCAGGTATTTATAAAGCTGCGTTACATCCACTAAGCTTTGATAGACATTGCTACTTTGTATAGACTTAGTTAAATCATTTAAAGCAGTCTCAAATTCCTTTATGGAGGCTTGCATTAAAGACTGATTTTCTGCTTTTGATTCAAATGCATTCCACATATTGTGAAGCTTTAGTACATCCTTCTTAATCTGCTCAAATTGTTCCATATTAGCTCTTTCTACCTGAAGCTGCATTTGTTGTATTTCATATTTTGCCTCAAGAAGCTTCTCTTCGGGCGATACTAATTCAATCTGAGAGGATTTCTGGCTCTGCTGCCCGCTACTCTCTAAGCTGCCACTAGAACTTTCACTCTGCTGTTCCTCTTTTTTCTTATTCTTTTCGTTTTGTTTTTGTATTTCACTTTGCTGTATAAATAAAGGCTTTTTACTTCTTTCATGCATCTCAAGTAGAGTTGTTTCCATTTTTTCCACAGCTTTATTTAATGTATCAAGTTCTTTTGGAGGCTTGTTTTCCTCCTCTTTGTTCTTAGACGGTATGGAAATAGGTTTACGTTGTGCACACGAGGTTAAATTAAAAATCATAACAACCGAGATAATACATATCATCAGTCGATGAAAAAAAACATGTTTTTTCAAATATATCACCTCATTTTTATTATTTCCTGTACCATGATTTATATTATTTTTTTTAAAAAAGAGGTTGTGAATTTATGATTATATGGATTGTCTTCTAAAATCATGTACAAATGTTAATACGACAACAGAATTCGAGCAATTTTTTAAAGCCTCTAAGATATAATCTTTATTATGAGGGTTATATATGTTACAAAGAAAATTTGTCATTCGTAGTGATAGTAGAAGCATTGATATATATCACAATAAACATATAATTTAGAGGAGGTAGCTATAAAAATGGATTATATTTATGTGACAGATCATGCGATTACGAGGTATAAAGAAAGAAGAAAGCTTGTAACCAGAGAAATTGCAATAAAAAAAATAACACAGAATGTAAAAAGAAGTAAGATAATAGCTATAGATAAAAATGGAAAAGAAACACGAGAATATAAAGGACTCCTTTTTGTATGCAAGATGGAGGATTATGTATTGACTGTTATTACTGTTATGTTTGGTGAAGTATGCAGTAGATTTGTAAAATAATAAAAACATTTTTATTATTCATATATTTTGATAAAATAAGAGTAAATCTATATAAGTTGCAATAAACACACTACAAAGAATATTATACCAAGTTAATAATTGAACCAATAATTACCGCACCTCAAGGAATCGAATCTATAGTATTATGTTAACTAAGAATACTATTAGATTGGTGGATTTAGAGATGAACGCAATTGATAAAATATTTGAAGCTGATACCCAAAACATAGAGATTCAAGCAGTACAAAAGGCTATGAAAAATATCAAAGATAAACGTATGTATCTACGATATCGCATTATTTACCTTCATCTACAAGGACACACAAATCGAGATATTGCTAAGATAGAGGGTTTCTGTGAGCACACAGTAGGTATTTACGTCAGCAAATATAATAAAAATGGGATTGAGGGCCTTGCTTTAAAACATAGTCCAGGTGCTCCAAGATTACTGACTGCTGAGCAGGAAATGCTACTTGCCGAAGTTATTACAACTAAAACTCCAGACCAAGTTGGCTTTCCAAACCGAAAAAACTGGTATATAAACATTGTACAGCAATGGGTTAAAGATAACCTTGATGTTGAATATAGCCACCGAGGTATGGCTGAAGTGCTATATCGGCTGAAGCTGAGCTTTACAAGGCCGACATATACATTGGCTAAAGCAGATCCACAAAAGCAAGAAGAGTTTAAGCAGGAGTTCGAGCTTTTAAAAAAACCTTATTGACGGAAAAATTGACCATATTTTATTTGAAGATGAATCCATGATTAGAGACTACCAAGCGATACAGAGAACATGGTTTTTCAAGGGTAAGCAAAGAATCATACCGACTCTCGGGAAACACAAAGGGGTTAAACTTTTAGGAATACTGAATTACGAAACGGGTCACGTTTATTGCCAAGAAGATGAGAAATACGATGCAGAAGTTTTCCTCAATTTTTTAAGAAACGTGCTCATGCTGTATCCGGTTGGTAATATTACAATAATTTTGGATAATTCCCGTATTCATCATGCTAAACTATTAAAACCGTTACTACAGAAGCATCATGAGAGACTGAATCTTGTATTTTTGCCCCCATATAGCCCAAACCTTAATCTTATTGAAGGGCTTTGGCGGTGGATGAAATCAGAAATCATTAACAATATATTCTATGATTCTGTAAAGGAAATCCAAAAAGAGGTTCGCAGCTTCATTGATTCAATTATCAAGGTACCTGAGACAGTGATTGATAGATTGTGTGTTCAATTGTAAGGTCTTTATTGCAACTTATATAGTTTATATAGAACGCACAAATTAATTACGTAACTTTCGTACAAATATAAATCATGTAAATACCAATAAATTGGAATCCATAATATAACAAGAGGTGAAAGCCTCTCCCTTGCGAATTTGTTAATTGTGCAAAAAAACAATAACGAAGGGGGTTTTCACCTATGAAAAGTATAACATTTATTACAGGTGAATTTAAACAGGAAAAAACTAGTGCTTGGTTGGTTACGTTTGTAAAATATGTTCAAAAGCTTGATTTTGTAAGTCTACTGGATAAAGTCAAAGTTAAGATGAAAAAAGTAGATTATTCTGTTCAAGATAAGCTATTAACCATTGCAATATCTATAGCCGCTGGATGTAAATATACCTCAGACATCAATGAAAAGCTCGTTCCTGACACTGTCATTGCAGAGTTGATTGATATACCAAGGTTTCCTGATCAGTCTCAAATTAATGAACTTCTACGAAGGATGACAAAAGAAAACGTTGAGCAGCTTAAAAATGTCCATCATCAGCTGTTCATGCAGAATGCTACATGCTTATCTACTACAGAAAAGATTGTTGTTGATATTGATCAATCAGGTCTTATTGCTAATGGTAAGACGTATGAAGTAGCACAAAGAGGTTATTTCTGTAAGAATAAAAACCAGAAAGGATATCAATTGTCTGCTGCATTTTGTGGCGATGATAATAGAGAAACTATTTCACTTTATCTTGATGCTGGAAATACCCATTGTAGTAATCGGTTTGACGATCTGCTTAACGATACATTATCAAAACTCAAGGATGTGGCAAAGGAAAATAGGCTTATTCTGCGGCTTGACAGTGGCTATGGCTCTAATGAAAACATAGAAAAACTCAAGGACAGAGTAAAGTTTGTAGTAAAAGGTTATTCCACTACAAGAGCATCTAATATAGCAAAAACCATTGCTAAAGAAGAGTATGAAGAAATTGACCGTTTTGTAGATACCTATGAACTTCCGAGTGAAGGCGACTTACGATTTATTATAGTGAGAACCTTAACACGTAAAGGTGATTTCATATATACTATGCTGATTTCAAACATTAACAAAGCTGAGATGTCAGCCCATGAGCTATTTCACTTTTATAACCAGAGACAAACCATTGAAGCTTTCTTTAAAACCTGCAAGAATGTATATCATATGAAAAACCTTCGTACTAGGAAGTTTGACGGCATCTATGCATTCTTGTGGATTGTTTTTATTACACACAATATTATTTCATGGATGAAGAGAACGATTTTTCATGAAACGAAGATGGAGAATGTAGGCATAGGAATACTGATAAACAAATTGGGAATGCTTGTAGCTGAAGTACGAAGAACAGCAGAAACCATGGAAATAGTCTTGCCTGAGATCAGTGCTCTTGGCAGAAGGTTTGTAGAATGCATACAGCAGAAGTCTAAATCGGTATGGCAGACTTAAACATTGTTCTGGAATAAATTAACATATCATCAAGTTTCCAAGATTCAGTATGGCTACCAATTGGTATATTTTAACTACATAAGATAATTATTGAATTTAGTTATTATTTTGGGTTATACCTATCTCATTAAATTGGTATCATAGCCAATGTATGGATGGCAACAAATTTACAAATCGTGTTTTTCTGTTTGTACGAAAGTTACGTAATTAACAATAAAATTTATGTATTCTATAAACAGAGAAATATATATCTCACTATTTTAAAAATGTAAATTGTTTAGTGCGATATACATAGTTAGGAGAGTATTTATGTTTACAAAAAGAATTTTCAATTTTGTTTTTGGTGCGGCATTTATTGTTATGCTTATTCTACTGTTACTACTTACTGATATACAGATGATAGCTTTTGACAAAGATTATTATGAAAAGCAATATGAAAAGTATCACGTGGCAGAAGATATTGGCATAGATATGCCAAACCTAATGATTGCCACGGAAGAGATGTTGAACTATTTAGATGAGGGAAGAGATAATCTAGATTTTCAAATGCCAATTAAGGGCGTACAACAGGAATTCTTCACTGAACGAGATAAGTTACATATGATAGATGTAAAAAATTTATTTGTTCAGGGTAAGCTAATAAGAAATATTGCATTTTGGTACTGTATATTGTTTGTTGCTGTTGTATGTTATAAGATGAAGGGTAGAAGGAAGAAATTTTCAAAGCTTTTTATTTATACTTTTGTAGCAGGAATTATACCTATTATTGCTTTAATAATATTGATGAATATTGATTTTTACAAGTATTTTACAATATTCCATGAAATTTTCTTCAATAATGATTTATGGCAATTATATCCTTCTGATAGATTGATTAATATGTATCCAGAAGCCTTTTTCTCTGATATTGCTTTCAAAATAGCATTTTATTATATTGGAGAGCTTGTTTTGCTGCTTGTACTTGGGATAATAGGTATAATTTATAGGAGACATAGTTTTTCACAAAATAAGCGGTAGGAGTGGTAATATGAAAAGAATTTTAGTAATAATTTTAGCTTTAGTAATTGCTTTATCTGGCTGTTCACTTTTGAAACAAGACACAGCAACCAAAGAAAATATAGATTTATTCTATGCATTAAAAGAAAATGTAGGTCTTGATAAAGAAGAAAAAAGTATAACATATAAAAACGAAGAAGAAAAATATACTAGTACCTTACAGGAATGGGCAAAAGGACCTCAGGATACAGCCAAGTTTGAACAAAGCCTTCAATCAGGGGTTAAGGTATTAGGAATTTCAAAGGAAGATGGAAAGCTTACTGTAAATCTCAGTAAGGAATTTGCTTCTTTTAAAGGGTCTATGCATGAGGCTGCAACTATTGCATCTCTTGTAAACACAATGGTACAGTTTACTGAAGTAAACAGTGTAAGAATAACTGTTGAAGGATCAGATTTTATTGCGCCAAGTGGTAAGCCCTATGGATATCTATCCGAGATGCAGTTTATCCAAATGAAATTAGTAATGTTAGTGTTACTGAAGTAACATTATATTTTGCTGACAGTCAAGCAATGTATGTGGTACCTGAGAAAAGAACAATAAATATAGCAGAAAATGTAAGCAAAGATAAGTTAATCAAAGCCTTGATTGAAGAAATAATAAAAGGCCATCAAACTGAAGACTTATGGGCTACAATCCCAGCTGAAGCTATAGTGAATTCTGTAGTGGTGAATGGCGAGAGAGTTACTATTGATTTTAGTGAAGAAATGTTAACAAAACACTCACGAGGAGCGACTGGAGAAGATATGACTCTTACCTCTATTGGAAATACAGTAACTGAGGTAGAAGGGATAAAAGAGGTTGTACTCACAATTAATGGAACGCCCCTTAATATTGAGCATGCTATTATTGATAGCAATAACCCTGTTGTAAGAATGGAAGAAAAAATATTAAAGCAGTAAAGAAGGTGCAGCTTTTGGAGACGAATATTGAACAGCATGAAAGCAAATTAACTATAAACGGAGTTAACAAATTATACCTTATTGCTATGGTGTTGTTTATATCAGTAGGTTCTTTTGTACAGAGCCGTAGCTTTAACATAGGAATAATAATAACAGAGTTTATTCTTATAGCATTGCCTCCTTTATTGTATGTGATAATAAAAAGAGGCAGTATAAAGAAGGAGCTGCGATTTAATAGACTACATTTTATTGATGCATTATTGGTTACTTTGATATTTATTTGTGGATATCCCATAGCTGTGTTTGTAAACCTGATAGGAAATATATTTGTAAGTTTTTTTGGCAAGCTGATAACTTCTCCAATACCTATGGCAAACAATATAAATGAGTATTTTCTTATGCTCCTGATTGTTGCAGGCTCAGCAGGACTTTGTGAGGAAATATTATTTAGAGGACTGATTTTAAGAGGCAGTGAAAGGCTGGGTATGTGGAAGAGTATTATTTATACAGCAGTGCTTTTTTCAATGCTTCATATAAATATACAGAATATATTTGGTCCATTGTTCCTTGGTATATTGCTGGGTTATGTTGTTTATGTCACAAATTCTATATATGCAGGAATGTTGGGACATTTTGTGAACAACGCAATATCAGTATCTATAACATTTTTATTAATGCAGCTTTCGTTGTTTAATAACATAACAGCACAAGATCTACCAGCGGGTGCAGAGACCTTAGGTCTTATTGTATGGGCTGTTATATTTGGCTTTGTCGCAATTTTGCCTAGCATAATACTGGTGCTTTGTATGAGAAAGCTTAACGGGCTGAATAAAAACAGAATCCAAGCTGTACAAATTGATACTGGAAAAACTGAGGGGATGGAACTGCAAGGTGTAATAAAGAATCCAAAGGTCATGTGGCCTATATACATAAGCTTTGCTATCTTTAGTTTTTTTTCTATAGTTCAAGTAGCTTATGTGATAACTGGGAAATCTATATTTGATATGATGTCCTAAATTAAGAAGGATGGTGATTGTATGTATGATGTAGCTATAGTAGGAGGACTCAGGCGGACTTTCAGCTGCACTAAATATAAAAATAAGAAATAAGAGTTTTGTTCTGTTTGGTGGAACAGAGAAGGTTACTGGCTTAATGAAAGCTCCTGAGATAGATAATTACCTAGGATTTAAAGCAATGAGCGGAGCTGATATGCTAGATTCTTTTAAGAAGCATGTAGAACACATGGATATAGAAATAAAGCACGAAAAGGTTCAAAATATATTGAGTATGGGAGATTATTTTGCATTAAATACTGGTGGAAGCTTCTATGAGGCGAAGACATTAATTTTGGCAACAGGACATGCCAAGGCAAAATATATGCCTGGAGAGAGAGAGTATTTAGGCAGAGGCGTGGGCTATTGTGCAACCTGTGACGGACCTTTATATAGAAACAAATCAGTTGTATTAATTTCAGAAAATCAAGAGGGCGAAGAAGAAGCTAATTATTTGTCCGAAATATGCTCTCAGGTATACTATATACCTACTTACAAATCAGACTATAAGCTAAATGAGAAGGTAAAACTAATAGATGAAAAGGCCACAGCTATAGAAGGAAATGATATCAAAGCAACTATGCTAAGGACAGAAAAAGCTGAGCTTATAGTAGATGGAATATTTATTGTTAGAAATGTCATACCATTAGGTCAATTGCTTGAAGGACTTGAAATGGAGGAAGGCTCTATAAAGGTGGATAGAAACATGGCAGCAAACATGCCTGGGGTTTTTGCTTGTGGTGACTGTGTTGGAAAGCCATATCAGATTGCTAAGGCTGTAGGGGACGGAAATGTTGCGGCTTTAAGCGCTGTAAAATATATTGATCAATTTAAATAGCAACAATATTGACAAATAATAATATATCATAATATAATGAATAAAAGGCATACCTGGTATGGGTACTGTGAAATTATATGCTTTGGATATATTAATAATAGGGGTGAGAATATGATAAACAAGAATATGATAATAGACGATATTTTATACAAATATCCGCAAATGGAAAAGGTTTTCAAAGAAGCTGGAATTAGGTGCTTTGGTTGAGGTGGAGCTCTGTATATGACTGTAGAGCAGGCTGCTCGCAAATATAATATTGATTCTGATAAGCTTATAGAGAATTTAAACGAAGCTTTATAAATTTTAAAGTATAACAAATCCTTTTCAAGGAGGCGGGGTAGCCAAAGGGTTACACCGTCTCCTTGTTGTACTTGGTGATAAGGAATCTGAAGGAAGTATATGGTGTAAATGTAGAAGATATCTTTGCTGAGTCAGACGAAATAAGAAAGGAAAATGATTATGCATAAAATATTGATTATTGAAGATGATAGCGTGATTGCCAATGCAATTGCGAAACATATAAAAACATGGGGATGTGAGGTTAAGTTAGTAACAGACTTTTAAAATGTCCTGTCAGAGTTTGTTGAGTATGCTCCACATCTGACAATATAAATATAATAATGGCAGTTAATATGGGTGGCGATGATTTCATCTCGAAACCTTTTGATTTTATACATGTATATTTGACAGTGTACATAAATTTAATATAGAATAAGAATGGAATTTAGGATATTTGGGGGTATAAAATTGTTACATAAGTATGAATTAAACGGTTTAAATATTGTTATTGATGTGAATAGTGGCTCTGTACATGTATTTGATGAAATTGCCTATGATGTGGTTGATTTCATACAGCAGCCTGTTGAAAACGCAATAAGTAGCTTAAAGGAAAAACATACAAAAGAAGAGATAATAGAAGCATATAATGAGTTAATAAAGCTTCAACAAGACGGTCAGCTTAACTCATCAGATACATATAGAGATAAGATTTTAAGTGAAAAGAAGGAAATGCATACAAAGGCACTATGTTCTAAATATTGCTCATGATTGCAATATCAGGTGTGGCTATTGCTTTGCATCCACTGGTGATTATCATGGTGGTAGGAAGCTTATGCCTATTGAGGTTGCAAAGGGAGCTATAGACTTTTTACTTAGTACCTCAGGCAATAGAAAGCGACTTGAGGTGGACTTCTTTGGTGGAGAGCCTTTAATGAACTTTGATGTTGTCAAAGAAACCGTAAAATATGGCAGAGAGAAGCAGAAGGAATATAATAAAAGAATTGGATTCACAATGACTACAAATGGTACTTTATTAAATGATGAGATTGAAGCTTTTATTAATGAAAATATGGATAATGTAGTAGTAAGTATAGATGGAAGAAAATCAGTAAATGATAAAATGAGAAAATTTACTGACGGTAGAGGAACCTTTGACGATATTCTCCCTAAAATTAAGAGCTTGGTAGATAAAAGAGGAGATAAGAGCTATTATATAAGAGGCACTTTTACTGCCAATAATTTGGACTTTAGTGAAGATGTAATATTTCTAGCAGATCAAGGCTTCAAAGAAATATCGATTGAGCCTGTAGTAGCGGAGAAAAATAAGGCTTATGCACTTAAGGAAGAGCACTTAGAATATATTTATCAGCAATATGATAAATTAGCACAAAAGTATATAGAATATCAAGAGAGCGGAAAGGGTTTTAGATATTATCACTTTCTGATGGATTTAGACGGAGGTGCCTTGTATTTATAAAAGAGTTACATCTTGTGGGTCAGGTGTTGAGTATTTTGCAGTGACACCTGATGGAGAGCTTTATCCTTGCCATCAGTTTGTTGGAAGAGAAGGATACTTGCTGGGTAATATCAAGGATGGCATAACTAACAAAGCACTTCAGAAACAATTTGAAGAAAACACAGTTTATCATAAAGAAAAATGCTCTGATTGTTGGGCTAAGTTTTATTGCAGTGGTGGCTGTAGGGCAAATGCAGAAGCTTTCAACAATGATTTGATGGTACCATATGATATGGAATGTAAGCTACAGAAAAAGAGAATAGAGTGCGCAATAATGCTTAAGGCATATGAAGCACTTAATCAATAAAAGTTTAAACTAAAGAATATGATGTTCACTTAATTATATTTTAGTGGATATTGATTTATATTAAAAAACAGGAGGAAGAAAAATGGAAAAATTTATACAAGTAAATATGTCAAACAAGCATGTACATATTTCAAAGGAGCATTTGGAGATTTTATTTGGAGCAGGTTATGAGCTTACAAAGACAAAGGATTTATCACAGCCTGGTCAATTTGCATGTGAAGAAAAGGTTGATGTAGTAGGACCAAAGTCTACTATGAAGGGCATTAGAATACTAGGACCAACAAGACCTGAAACACAAATTGAAATTTCTGTATTTGATGCAAGAACTCTTGGTGTTGAAGCAGTTGTTGTTGCTTCAGGAAACACTAAAGGAACTCCAGGCTGTACTATAATATGGACCAAAAGGTCAAGTGACTTTGGATAAGGGCTTGATAGTTGCAGCTAGACATATACATTTTCATACTGATGATGCACCAAAGTATGGAGTAAAGGATAAAGATATTGTAAAGGTAAGAGTTGGCAATGAAAGAGCTGTTGTATTTGAAAATGTTGTTGTAAGAGTACATCCAACTTATGCTCTCGATATGCATATAGACGTAGAAGAAGGCAATGCAGCAGGTATAAAAAATGGAGAACAAGGCGAAATAATCAAGTAAGTTCAGGAGGCTGTTTATGGATAAGAAAACCTTAGCTTCTTATATTGATCACACAATATTAAAGGCAGATGCAGAGGAAAAGGACGTAGAAAAGCTTTGTAAGGAGGCTGCACAATATGTATTTGCATCAGTATGCGTAAATGCTGGCAATGTTAAACAAGCAGCAAAATTATTAAAGGGCAGTCAAGTAAAGGTTTGTACTGTGGTAGGATTTCCACTTGGAGCTACATTATCTTCAGTAAAAGCCTTTGAAGCAGAAGAAGCAATAAAAAACGGTGCAGCTGAGGTTGATATGGTTATAAATATTGGTGCATTAAAGTCTGGTAAGCTAGATGTAGTGGAAGCTGATATCAAGGCAGTGGCTGATGTATGCAAAAATAAAGCTTTGATGAAGGTTATTATAGAAACCTGTCTATTAACTGATGAGGAAAAGGTTACTGCCTGTCAGTTAGCTAAAAAATCAGGTGCTAACTATGTAAAGACCTCAACAGGATTTTCTACAGGCGGCGCAAAAGTCGAAGATATTATACTTATGAGGAAGACAGTAGGATCTATAATGGGAGTGAAAGCCTCAGGTGGTATCAGAGATTTAGAAACTACACTTAAGATGATAGAAGCAGGAGCTACCAGAATTGGTGCCAGTGCATCTGTAAGCATTGTAAATGATATAAAAAAATAAACCTGAAGGATAAATTAACATAATAAAGGAAGGTGACTTTTTTAAGCACCTTCCTTTATTATTATATTTGTAGTAATTTGCTCTGTCTGCTCATCTATGGTCTCAAAGACACTAGTGTAGTCTGGACTCAATGTTTTGATAAAGCTTTGCAACCATAACACCTTAATTTCATATAAGGGTTTGAAATACCTATCTGCATTTTGATGCTGTTCTGATTCATCCTCGGGCTTTTTAAAAATCCAATTAAGCTGTCGGTTAGAAAAAGTCAGATAATCTAAGTCCTTAATGCTTATATATAGCTCCTTTATAAGCTTTTTTATGTCATTTGAATTATATTGTGCAGTTAAGCTTTTATTAAACTTCTTACCCCATTTGATACCATTATCCTCAAAGATTCTTTTAGCATTTAATATAGCACTATCTCCAAATACATCAAACATATCAATCAAATAGTAATAAATATTTCTACTTATGGTATCCATCTTATTTACATCTTCTACAATATTGATGGGTGCTTTAATTTTCTTATAACGCTTTGGTTTAGAGATTATCCTTATGATAATGTTTCTAAACTGACTTTTATAACCCATTTTTATTTTTTTATTTAAGTCTGTGATCATATTAATTTTGAAATCTAATAAGTCTCTGTCTTCAAATATCAACATTTATTTCACCTTCTAGAATTTTTATGAGCAATTTAAAAAAGCCTGCATATAATAATATTATTTCTAAAAAAGTACCATTTATACAAGTCATTATTCGAAACACATCCAGTAAAACAAAAATATAGCTATCTATTCATACACGTTGTATTATCTACTAACACATGAATCAAGGAAAATGTTTAGTGCAAAACATATAGATGGCGAGAGGAGTTTTATAGTGGTAAAAATAACCAATAAGAAAAGACTTAGTCTGCTTCATAGCATAGAAAAGACTAGAAATTCCAGAGTGATTTCTTATATTTCCTACTCACCCATGGATGATTATGTATTAATACCTCTATATAAAAAGCTTTGCAGTATAGGTCACACAGAACGGATAGACCTTTTTTTACACAGCTATGGAGGTGTTGTGGATATACCATTTAAGATAGTAAATCTAATAAGAGAGTATTGCGATTATTTTAGTGTTATAATACCTTTTGTGGCGAAAAGTGCTGCAACTATGATAGCTATAGGTGCAGACGAAATAGTAATGGGGCCAACCTCGGAGCTGGGGCCTATTGATCCTTTGGTAAAACATCCTATATACGAGGATATGTGGATACCAGTTCAATCCATACGAATGTGCATTGAGTTTATGGAGGAGCGGATAACTAAAAGTGAAGATCCTAATCTTATGGCGTCACTATTATATCCAATAGCGGATAAACTTGATCCTTGGATAATCGGGGATTATGAAAAGTTAATAAAAGCATCATATCAATATGCAGAGGCACTGTTAGAAAAGAATATGTTTAAAAATAATAAGGAGAAGGCAAGGCTTGTTACTAGAACTATGACAGAAAAATATTTTTCTCACGGCTATTGCATAAACAGACATGAGGCAAAAGAAGAGTTGGGGCTTAATGTGGTACAGGCGGAGGGAAATCTTTGGGAGATTATCTGGGCACTTTATCTTGCCTATGATGATTATATGCAGGAAAAGGACTATAGCTATATAATGGAAATTACCAATGATATAAGAGACAAGGATAAATAAGAATATAAGTTTATAGGATTTAATAGCACCCTCAGTCATGCTTTAAATAAATAGCATGGCTTTTTATTTATTTTTTTATTTGAAAATCGGTATAGTGCTTGACATAGATAAGGCTAATTATATTATAATAAGTATATAACAATAAAGATTATACAAAATGGGGGGATAAATATGAATCCAGTTGCTTTTGAGATATTTGGTCTATCTATAAGATGGTATGGGATAATTCTATCTGTAGGAATCATGGTCGGTATTCTGCTAGCTTATTATGAAGCTAAAAGACTAGGCAGAGATCCTGAATATATTATAGATTTGGCTTTGTGGTGTATTCCAGCCGCGGTGATAGGAGCCAGAGTATATTATGTTATTCTAGAGTGGGATTACTATAATGGTGATATATTGAGGATGATAAATATTAGGGAAGGCGGTTTAGCTATTCATGGAGCTTTGATTGCCGCAATATTTACAGGATATATATTTACCAGAATAAAGAAAATTAGATTCTTAGAAACCGCAGATATAGTTGCACCCAGTATAATCATGGGTCAGGCAATAGGCAGATGGGGAAACTTCGTAAATGGAGAGGCTCATGGAGGCCTTACCAACCTACCTTGGGGCATTATTGTAGATGGTATGAAGGTTCATCCTACTTTCCTTTATGAATCTATATGGAGCCTAGGAGTATTTTTCTTTTTAACTTTCTATAAAGGTAAAAAGAAAGTAAATGGAGAGGTGTTTTTACTTTACGGAATATTATATTCTATAGGCAGGTTTTGGATTGAAGGCTTAAGAACTGACAGCTTGTGGTTTATGGGAATGAGAGCTGCTCAATTGATAAGCATAGCTATTATTATCGTATTTTCAGTATCTATGGTGCTTATTAGACGAAGAAAAAAAATAGCATAATTTTACATAATACTCAATTGTTCTTTTGAAAATGCAAAAAAAATCTATTTTTAAAGCAAAAGCGAGCAATTTATGGTAAAACAGAGAAACTATGGGTATACGCCTTTAGACAAGCTTAAATAAATGTTGACGTTTTTTGTCTAATACCTATAAAATAAGAATGGATTTTTTATTTTATGGGGGAAGTAATAGTGATATTAAGAGAAATTGAGATGTTAAGACAACAATTGCATCTACTTATTGACGAGAATGCAAGCTATGATACAATATATACAAAAAGTATTGAGCTAGACTTGCTAATAAGCAAATTCTATAATAGATTAGCTATGTAAATCTAATAAATGTTTACTTCGAAATATATAGCGACTGAAAACTAAATATTTTTTTCAAAATACAAAAGCTAAATACTTTTGTATTTTTTTATTTTTGCGAGAAAGTGGGAAGGAGTTTTAAAAGTTATATAGAATATGTCATAAAGTGGTACAAAGTGGAGCAAAGTGGAACAAATATTACAAGTGTGGTGAGATAGATGTTTATCGGAGAATACAATCATTCCTTAGATCCAAAAAACAGAGTGATAATACCTGCAAAGTTTAGGGAACAGCTTGGTGATTCCTTTGTAATTACAAAGGGTTTGGATAATTGTTTGTTTGTATACTCTATAGATGAGTGGAGAGTAGTGGAGGAAAAATTAAAATCCCTTCCTATGACCAATAAAGATGCTCGTGCTTTTATTAGATTTTTCTTCGCTGGTGCCAGTGAGTGTGAGGTAGACAAACAGGGAAGAACCCTAATACCTTCAAATCTTAAAGGATATGCTGATATTGATAAGGATGTTGTTATAATTGGCGTTTCTACAAGAATAGAAATTTGGAGCCTTGAGCAATGGAATAAATTTAACAGCGATGCAAATATTAGTTATGAAGATGTGGCAGAAAAAATGTCATACCTTGGAATATAACAAAAAGGGTGAAAAATATTGGAATTTGTACATATACCAGTCCTGTTCAAGGAAACAATAGAATATTTAAATGTCAGGCCAGGGGGTGTATATGTTGATTGCACCTTAGGCGGCGCAGGACATTCTTTTGAGATAATAAAAAGAATGCAGCCAGACGGAGTGTTGATTGGCATAGACCAAGACCAGGATGCAATAGATGCAGCAAGTCAAAAGCTTGCGGAATACAAGGATAGCATAATCATAGTTAAGGATAACTTCAGAAATATAAAAAACATTATACATAATGCCGGTTTTGATAAGGTAGACGGAATTTTGATGGATATAGGGGTTTCCTCTCACCAGATAGATGAAGAGGAAAGAGGGTTTAGCTATATGCATGACGGTCTTTTGGATATGCGTATGGATTTATCAAGAGGGGTAACTGCAGGAGACTTGTTAAACAATGCAAGCCAGCAGGAGTTAAAGAGAATAATAAGGGACTATGGCGAAGAAAAATGGGCAGACAGGGTAGCAAAGTTCATCTGTGATGAGAGACAGAAATATAAGATAGAAACTACCTTTCAGTTGGTAGATATAATAAAAATGGCGATACCAGCAGCAGCAAGGAGAGAAGGCGGACACCCCGCAAAACGTACCTTCCAAGCTCTGAGGATTGCAGTTAATGATGAACTAGATGTGCTGGAAGCAGCATTAAAGGATGCAGTAGAGCTTTTAAGGGATGGCGGAAGAGTAGCGGTTATAACATTTCATTCCTTGGAGGATAGAATAGTAAAAAGTATATTCAATCAACTAGAACGCCCTTGCACATGTCCACCCAAAATACCCATATGTGTATGTGGTAAGGAGCCCATGGTTAAAGTACTTACAAGAAAACCTGTTACAGCTATGGAGACTGAGCTGGAAATAAACTCTAGATCAAAGAGCGCTAAGCTTAGAGTAGCAGAAAGAGTAGGTTCTAAAAAACTTTAGGAGGAATAAAATTGGTAGTAGCAGATAACAGAGCATATGACTATAATAGTTATGAATATTTAGAACAATCGAAGCAAGATAAGAAACTTCCTAAGAAGAATCGAAGAAAGAAGCCTAAGAATAGGGTAAATATATTGAATATTGCATTTGTTTTTGGTTTATGTATATTTATTATTTCTAGATATGCATATATAGCAGAAATTAATTTTGATAATAAAGAGCTTGATAAGAATATAAAACAAGCACAAACAGAAAATACCGATCTTAACGTACAGCTTATGAAGTCAGTTAACCTAGAAAACTTAGAGCAGGTAGCTATAGGAAAGCTGAATATGCAGTATCCTGATGTTATGAACCAAATAGTGTATGTACAAGTGCAGGAGACTAACACAGATATAGCTGCAAACAGTGACTATCATGGAGTAGAAGATGTAGAGGAAAACAAGTATTTGGTCAGTACAAAGCAAGCAATTAGTAACGTATTAAAAATACTTGACTAAAGCTTTATAATTCATTCTTATAGGTGGTGTTTCAATTTGGCCAGTGTTAAGATAAAAGTTAAGAAAAGGCTGTTGTTTCTTTTGATAATATTTACATTGGTTTTTGTGGGATTAACTGGACGCTTGGCATTTATACAAATTGTCAATAGCGGCGAGTATCAGAAAAAAGCTATGGAACAATGGACAAGAGATATAAAAATTCCCTCTAAAAGAGGGATTATTTATGACCGAAATGGTAAAGAACTTGCGATAAGTGCCACAGCCTATGAAATCATAGTATGTCCTGCAGAGGTTAAGGATAAAGAAGCAGTAGCAAAAGCTCTGTCAGAAGCACTTGAGATGGATAAGGCGACAGTATTGGAAAAGGTAAACAAGAATCAAGCGACTGTAGTCATTAAGAAAAGTGTTGATGCAGAGATTGTAAAGACCTTAAGAGAAAAGGAATTAGAAGGCATAGTATATAATGAAGGCAGCAAAAGATTTTATCCTCAAAGGAACTTCGCTTCTTATGTATTAGGATTTACCAGTGTAGACAATTTAGGACAAGAGGGAATAGAAAAAACCTTTGACAAGTATCTAAGTGGTTTCCCTGGCAGAAACATAAGAATGACAGATGCCCTCGGTCAAGAGCTCCCTGAAAGTGATAGCAAGTACTATGAAGCTCAGGATGGTTTAAACCTTGTACTTACAGTAGATGAAGTAATACAGCATTTTGCTGAGAAGGCAGTAGAAAACGCCTATATTGAACAAAAGGCAAAAAGGGTTACTGCAATAGTTATGGATCCAAAGACTGGTGATGTATTGGCAATGGCTGTTAAGGGCGATTATGATAACAATGAGCCCAGAAAAGCACCTGAAGAATTGACAGATACATGGGATACTTTAACCACAGACCAGCAGTACAATGAACTAGTTAAGACATGGAGAAATCCTGCTGTGTCAGATACCTATGAGCCTGGTTCTACTTTCAAGATTATTACAACTGCGGCAGGCTTGGAGGAGAAGGTGGTAAGCCCTACGGATAGATTTTATTGCAGTGGTACTATAACTATAGCTGGAAAGAAGCTTAAGTGCTGGAAAAGCTATAATCCGCATGGCAGCGAGAGCTTTGTGGAAGGGGTACAGAACTCCTGTAATCCTGTATTTATTGAAGTAGGTCAGCGATTAGGAAAGGAAAAATTCTATAAATATATAAAAGCCTTTGGTTTTGGAGAGCCTACAAATATTAAGCTTCTTGGTGAAGCATCAGGTATCTTATATAAGCCAAGCCAAATGGGGCCTGTAGAGTTAGCGACAATATCCTTTGGTCAAGGTATAGCGGTAACTCCTATACAGCTTGTTACTGCAGTATCGGCGGCAGTAAATGATGGATATCTTATGGAGCCTAGAATAGCTAAGCAGCTAGTTGATAATGAAGGCAATATAGTTCATGAGTTTCAACCTAAGGTTGTAAGACAGGTAATATCTAAGGAGACCTCAGCATTAACAAGAGAAATCCTAGAATCAGTTGTTGCAGACGGTACAGGTAAGAGCGCATATGTGCCTGGCTATAGAGTAGGTGGTAAAACTGGTACAGCACAAAAGGCAGCGAATGGAGTCTATTTATCAGGAAAATATATAGCATCCTTTGTAGGCTTTGCTCCTGCTAATGATCCGAAGGTTGTAGTGCTGGTAGTAATTGATGAGCCTAATGGATTTAGCCACTTCGGTGGTCAAATTGCTGGCCCAGTAGTTAAGAGTATTATATCTGATACATTAAGATATCTTGATGTAAAACCTCAATATACCGCAGATGAGCTTGCACTTATGCAAAAACCACAGGTACAGGTTCCTGAGCTGCGAAATATGGCTTATAAGGATGCATTAAAGCTACTGACTAAAATTAAGCTGAATGCTCAATCAGAAAGTGGAGAAGGAGAAAGCAACTTAAACTCTCTTATAGTTGATCAGGTGCCAAAGCCGGGAGCTAAAATAAATGAGGGCGGAAATGTAATTCTATATGTTAAGACACAGTAGCAGATTTGACTGGTTATTTATATATCAGATTTCACAAAACAAATTGGGCAACGAAATTAAAGCTGATTTAATTTCAGTTGCCTTTTTGTAAAGATTGGAGCATAATTAATAAATGTATGCCTGATATAAGGTTACATTTACCATAAATATGTATAAACTAAAAATATATGAAAACTTACTATTATATAGGATGCTTTGAAATACTTTTAATATATGAGGAGGAATATAATGAAGCTTGTTGATGTAATACGAGACGTTGATATAATCTCAAGTTATGGCGTAAGCTCGGTCGAAATTAAAGATGTTGTATATGATTCCAGAAAGGTGATACCTGGAAGCTTATTCATATGCATAACAGGATTTAAAATGGATGGACACGCTTATATAGATGAAGCAGTAGCCAAAGGTGCTGTTGCTGTACTTGTACAGAATGATATCCAAAAGGACGAAATATCAATTATTAAAGTTAAAGATACTAGAAAAGCGATGTCAACTGTGGCGAGCAATTTTTATGGAAAACCTACAGAAAAGATAAAGCTTATAGGTATCACAGGTACCAATGGTAAGACAACAACTACATATCTAATAAGCTCAATTTTAGAGCACGCAAATAAAACAGCAGGTACAATAGGTACTATATCTGTTAAAATTGGGAAGGAAGAGATTGCTTCTAGTAGAACTACCCCTGAATCTTTAGATTTACAACAGCTTTTTTGTGATATGGTGAACAAAAAGATTGAATACTCAGTTATGGAGGTATCCTCCCATGCTTTAGAGCTGGGAAGGGTGGATGATTGTAACTTTGGGATAGGAATATTTACCAATCTAACACAGGATCACTTAGATTATCATAAGAATTTTGATAATTATCGAGAAGCCAAAAAAAAGCTTTTCTATAAAACCAGTCGCTGGAATATAATCAATATAGATGATAGTCATGGCAGAATAATAGCAGAAGAAATAAAGAGCCTTAATACTACTTTAATAACATATGGGATTGATAATAATGCCGATATAATGGCAAAAAATATAGAAATAGATGCAAAAGGTATAAAGTTTACTTTAGTTACACCAAGCTATAGCATCGATATTCAAAACAAAATACCTGGTAAGTTTAGTGTCTACAACTGTTTAGCAGCAGCATCTGCAGCTTATGTAGAAGGAATAGATAAGGACATAATACGAGATGGTATATATAATCTTAGTAAAGTTCCGGGAAGATCTGAGGTAGTAAATATAGATAAGCCATATACAGTGATTATTGATTATGCTCACAGTCCTGATGGCTTAGAGAACATACTTAAATCCATAAGACAATATGTAAAAGGAAGAATAATTACTGTTTTTGGCTGCGGTGGTGACAGGGAAACATTAAAAAGACCAATAATGGGAGAAACAGCAGGAAGACTCTCAGACTATTGCATTATTACCTCTGATAATCCTAGAAGTGAAGAACCAATTAGCATAATAAGACAGGTAGAAGAGGGCATGAGAAATACAGATTGTGATTATATTTGTATAGAAAATAGAAGAGATGGAATAAAATATGCTTTGACCATTGCAAATAAGGATGATATTGTTTTACTGGCAGGAAAAGGTCATGAAACCTATCAAGTTCTAAAGGAAGGTACAATACACTTTGATGAAAGGGAAATTGTGAGAGAACTTATAAGGGAGGAAGTATAATGGAGAGGTTAGGCATAGAAGAAGTGATTCATGCCTGTGAAGCTACCCCATTTAATTGTAGTAATATACCTTATATAACAGGTATAGCAACAGACAGCAGAAAGCTCAAAAAGGAGATATGTTTGTAGCTATTAAGGGAGAAAGATTTGATGGACATGAGTATGCCGAGGATGCCATAAAAGACGGTGCTGCTATTGTATTATCAGAGGAGAAGCTAAAAATAGATATACCTTATATTCTAGTAAAAGATACAATAAAAGCTTTACATAAGCTTGCTAAGTATTATAAAAACAAGTTTCAAATTCCTTTTATAGCAATAACAGGCAGTTCAGGTAAGACTACAACGAAGGATATGGTAGCTTCTGTGCTGTCAGAGAAATATAAGGTGTTAAAAACCAAGGGAAACTTCAATAATGCTATAGGCTTACCCTTGACCTTATTTGATTTAGAGCATAGCCATGAGCTTTGTGTTTTAGAGATGGGCATGAACAGTCTAGGTGAAATTAAGATGTTAGCTGAAATAGCGATGCCTGAGACTGGAATTATTACAAATATAGGGACAGCACATATTGAAAAGCTGAAATCACGAGAAAATATTTTGAAGGCTAAATTGGAGATGTTTACATTTTTTAATGAAACTAATACAGCTGTAATAAACGGTGACAATGATTTGCTACAGCAGATAAGTGATAAGCCTTACAAGATATTGAGATATGGTTTAAATGATGGTAATGACTGTAAAGCAGTAAATATTGTTGAAAATGGTGAGGAAGGTATTGATTTTGAGGTTTTATATCAGAATCAAAAAGAGCGATATCATGTTCCTATACCTGGCATGCATAATGTTTACAATGCTTTGTCTGCAATTTGTATAGGAAAGTTATATGGACTATCTAGTAGTCAAATATATGATGGACTAATAAATTTTAAGCCTTCTAAAATGAGAATGGAAATCTTTTTGGGGAAGCAGAATATCAAAGTAATAAATGATGTTTATAATGCAAACCCTGATTCTGTGATGGCAGCCATAGGTGCTCTGGCAAGTATGAAAGTACCTGGAAGAAAGATATGTATATTGGGTGATATGTTCGAGCTTGGAGATTACTCTAAAGAGGGACATGAAAAGGTTGGAATATTTGCAGCAGAGAACAAAATGGATTTGGTAGTAGCTGTAGGACAGATGTCCTCTGCTATAGTAAACGGTGCTGGCATGTCAAAAGGCGGTAGAATTGAGCTTCATAGCTTTAGCACAAATCAAGAGGTTATTGACAATATGAAAAGCATTATTAAATCAAATGATACAATTTTGATAAAGGGCTCGAGAGGTATGCATATGGAGAATATTGTAGAGAGCCTACGTGAGGAGAGATAGAACAAATGATAGATTATTTTAACGGTCAATACAACATATATTTTATTAGCATAATATCAGCTTTTGTAATTGCATTAGCATTAGGTCCAATAATAATCCCGATTTTATCCAGACTAAAGTTTGGTCAAACAATTAGAACGGAAGGTCCGCAAAGCCACCAAAAGAAAACTGGTACGCCAGCTATGGGGGGATTTATATTCCTTATAGCTACAGCAATAGTGGCTTTAGCTTTCTCTAGAGATAAGGATATGCTGCTTGTACTTATTAGTACCTTCCTATTTGGACTTATTGGCTTTGCTGATGACTATATAAAGAGAATCAAGAAAAGATCTTTGGGACTTAGAGCTTAGCAAAAGATAATTGCACAACTGGTTGTAGCATTTTTAATTACTTATGTAGCCTCGGGAGTAAGTCAAGTAGGTACAGGTGTTTTAGTACCATTTACTCATAAATTTTGGGATTTAGGAATTATGTACATGCCTATTACAATATTTATAATAATCGGTACTGTAAATAGTGTAAATCTTACTGATGGTTTAGATGGCTTGGCAGGCGGCGTAACGGTAGTTGTTCTAGGCTTTTTCTCAGTGGTAGCACTAGCTAGTAAACAACTTGGATTGCTTGTGTTTTGCGGAGCATTGATAGGAGCTCTTCTGGGCTTCTTAAGGTTTAACTCTCATCCTGCTCAGGTATTTATGGGAGACACAGGTTCCTTAGCATTGGGAGGTGCTGTGGTATCCTTGGCAGTGGTTACAAAGCTTCCTGTTTTCTTAGTAATTGTTGGAGCTGTATATGTAGCAGAAGCAGTTTCAGATATATTACAAGTGGTATATTTTAAGGCTACCGGCGGTAAAAGAATATTTAAGATGGCTCCTTTGCATCATCACTTTGAGCTATCGGGCTGGGCGGAATCAAAGATAGTTTCGGTATTCATAATAGTTACAATTATATTATGCTTAATTGGACTATTAGCAATATAAACAGCGGAATATATATCGCACTATTTTATAAATGTAAATTGTTTAGTGTGATATATATAAAATGCATCAAAATATTGAGAGGATGATTATTATGCAGATCAAAGATAAAAGAGTTTTAGTTATTGGAGCAGCAGTAACAGGAGTGCCAGTAGTAAATCAACTTTACAAAATGGGTGCAAAAGTAACCTTAAATGATAAGAAATCAAATGTAGAGATAGAGGAAATGCTTAAAGAGATAAATCCTAAAGATATAAATATTGTAGGTGGAGAGCATCCAATTGAATTGGCAGAGCAAGCTGACTTAGTAGTGGTAAGCCCAGGAATCCCATTGGAGCTGCCTATTATAGCTAGAGCAAAAGAGCTAGGCAAGGAGGTAATAGGAGATATAGAGCTTGCCTACAGACTGACAAATACCCCTATTGCTGCAATAACAGGAACAAACGGAAAAACAACTACAACAGCACTGCTTGGAGAAATAATGAAGGAAAGCGGCAGACAAACCTTTGTAACAGGCAATATTGGACTTACAATGATAACAGAGGTGGATAAAGCAAAGCCTGAGGATATATTCGTTCTGGAAACAAGCAGCTTTCAACTTGATACAACTATTGACTTCAAACCAACAGTCTCAGCAATACTGAATATAACACCAGATCATTTAGATAGACATAAAACCTATGAAAATTATATAAATGCAAAATGCAAGGTATTTGCTAATCAAGGGCAAGGCGATTATGCAATACTGAACAAGGATGATGAGGAAACATATAAAATTGCAGATAGAGTTTTATGCAAGCTTCTTTTCTTTAGCCGTAAGGAAATCCTTGAAGAGGGTGCTTTTGTAGAAGATGGAATGATTGTAATAAAACTTGGAGATAAAACGGAAAGAATAATAAGAACAGAAGAAATTTATATACCTGGTCCTCATAACATTGAGAATGCTTTGGCGGCTTCATTAATGGCATACTGTCTAGGTGTTAAGCCAGAAGTTATTAATAAGGTATTGAAGGAATTTAGGGGAGTAGAACATCGTATAGAATATGTAGACGAAATTAATGGTGTCACATACTACAATGATTCAAAGGGTACAAATGTAGATGCCTCCAAGGTAGCAGTACTTGCTATGGAAAGACCTATTGTACTAATAGCAGGAGGCTATGATAAAGGCAGCAAATATGATGATTTTATAGAAACCTTTGAAGGAAGAGTAAAGGATATGGTCTTAATAGGAAAAACAGCGGATAAAATTGAGCAAACTGCAAAAAGACATGGTTTTAATGCTATTCATAGAGCAGAATCTATAGAAGAAGCAGTAAGCCTATGCAGTAAGCTTGCTAGTGAAGGAGATTGCGTCCTGCTGTCACCTGCTTGTGCAAGCTGGGGAATGTTTAAAAATTATGAAGAGAGAGGAAGAATATTTAAGAGTCTTGTTAAAGGCTTAAGGGGGATAGTTAATGCCTGTAAAAAAAAGCAATAACATGGACTTTACACTTTTGATAACAGTGTTAATATTACTTGCTATCGGGGTATCAATGGTATTTAGTGCAAGCTCAATATCATCACAATTTAAGCATGATGATAAGTATTATTTTCTTAAAGTCACAAGGAGCCTATGCTATTTTAGGTATAATAGTTATGTTGATTATAAGTAAAGTGAACTATAAGATATTAGGTCAGCTTGCACCCTTGATGGTTGTAGTTAGTTTTGTGTTGCTACTGCTTGTATTTGTACCAGGAATAGGTTTAAATCTAAACGGTGCTAGCAGATGGTTAAACTTGGGTATTACGACTATGCAGCCTTCGGAGTTTGCTAAGTTTGCACTTGATGCTTTTTATGGCAAAAAGTATTAGCAAAAAAAAGGATAAGATAACAAGTTTTACTCAAGGGGTATTGCCATATATTTTACTGATGGGAGCTTATTGTATATTAATAGTTTTAGAACCTAACAAAAGTATGGCAATAATATTTGTGTTCCTTACCTTTTCTGTGCTTTTCTCAGCAGGTGCAAAGTTATGGCATCTTGCTATATGGGGATTGCCGATTATACCAGCAGGAATATATATTATAAAAAGTGAGGAGTATAGCTTAGCTAGAATTACCAGTTATTTGGATCCTTGGGCTGATCCATTAAAAACAGGATATCAGGCTATTCAATCTTTACTTGCTCTTGGATCTGGAGGTATATTTGGTTTAGGATTGGGAAATAGCAGACAGAAGTTCTTCTACATACCTGAGCCGCAGAATGATTTTATTTTCTCAATAATTGGAGAAGAACTAGGCTTTATAGGAACCACGACAATTATACTATTGTTCTTGCTGCTTATTTGGAGAGGTATAAGAATTGCTTTGCAGAGCCCGGACACCTTTGGCTGTTTACTTGCTACAGGAATAGTCAGCATGATAGGTATTCAGGTTGCATTAAATATAGCAGTAGCTACAGTTTCGATTCCAACTACTGGCGTATCACTGCCCTTCATTAGTGCAGGAGGTACTTCACTATTGTTCATAATGGCGAACATGGGAATACTATTAAATATTTCAAGAAATATAAAAACTATTAGGAGCTGATTGCTTTGAGAGCGATATTAACTGGAGGCGGGACTGGCGGACATATTTATCCCGCTGTCTCAATTGCAAGAGAAATACAGAGAAGATATAAGGATGCAGAAATCATTTTTGTAGGTACAGAAAAGGGATTAGAGTCTCAAATTGTACCAAAAGAAGGATTTGAGCTAAAGACTATTACAGTTAGAGGTTTTGAACGAAAGCTTACCTTGAAAAACCTAGTAGCAGTTAAGGAAGCAGTTTTTAGTTTTGCAGATGCGAGAAAAATAATTAAGGCTTATAAACCTGACATAGTAATAGGAACTGGTGGATATGTCTGCGGTACTGTTATGCTATCTGCGGCACTGATGGGTATACCTACAGTTATACATGAATCCAATGCTTTTGCAGGACTGACAAATAAGATATTATTTAGATTCGTTGATAAAATTGCATTGAATTTTGAAGAAGCTGTGAAGTATTTTAACAATCCCAAAAAGGTTGTTGTAACAGGTAATCCAATAAGAAATGATATATTTGATATTACAAAGCATGATGGGATGCAGGAGTTAGGCTTTGATGAGAGTATACCTCTGATACTTGTTACAGGAGGTAGCAGAGGTGCTAGAAAAATAAATCAAAGTGTACTTTCACTTGCAGAATACTGCTGCAAGACTGGAAGACTGCAACTGCTTCATATGACAGGAGATACACAGTATCAATCAGTACTGCAAAGCTATAAAGATAAGAACATACCTACAGACTCCTCATACATAAGAGTTGTGCCTTATCTTTACAATATGCCTTATGCTTTGGCGGCAAGCGACTTGATTATAAATAGATGTGGTGCTATGACATTGTCAGAAATCACAGCTCTAGGAAAACCATCAGTATTAATACCTTATCCTTATGCAGCCGACAACCATCAAGAGTATAATGCAAGAGCCTTAGAGAAAAAGGGAGCGGCTGTGGTGATAATTGAAAAAGATTTAACTGAAGATAAGTTGAAGGATACTGTGTTGGAGCTTTTTGGAAATAAGCAAAGATTAGAAAACATGGCTGCAAACAGTAAGAAGTTTGGTATAAAGAATGCAGCAGAGAAAATTGGTGACATTATATCAAAGCTGCTAAGTTCTAAAGTGATAAAATAAATAATATATAATAAAGTACCTGTTTATCGGGTACTTTATCTTTTTAACTGTAACACCTTTTATATAACCGCATAATATATTAATATGATTGATAATCGGCTTCCTGGGGGTGTGAAATTTTAATGGATAGGTTCGTAATAAACGGAGGTAATAGGATTGAGGGTGAAATAAAGATAGATGGAGCTAAAAATTCAGTGCTTCCAATATTAGCAGCGACAATCATTAATGGAGGAGAGTCAATAATTCATAATGTGCCTGATCTAAAGGATGTTGAGACTTTATCAGGAGTATTAAAAAGTATAGGCTGTAAATGTTTTTATGAAAATAATACAATGATGATAAAATCGGATAATTTGCCGGATATTAATATACCGGAAAAGCCTGTAAGAGAAATGCGCTCATCCATAATTCTTTTGGGGGCAATGATAGCTAGATGCGGTCAGGCAAAAATTAGCTATCCGGGAGGGTATGCAAACATAATGCTTACCCTTTATATTTCTTAATCATATCTATAAATGCTCTGACATCCTTGGGTTCAATGCCTGCATTTTGTATTTCCTTTGCAATTTGAATATATTCTGGTCTCAATTCCACTTGTACTGTTTTTGTAACAGTGGTACTTTCAATAACAAATTCTTTAGGTTTGATATTGGACTCTAATGGTAGCTCAGGATTGCCGCTAAAATATCCAATAGTCACACCAAAATATTTTGCAAGTCGTTCTACTGTATCATAATCTGGTTTGATTATTTCTCCCTCATATTGTGATATCAAAGTTTTATCAATACCCAAAGCATCTGAAAGTTCTTTTTGAGTAATATTTTTTTCTAGTCTGAGAGTAATTAAACGCATGCCCTTTAGGTTTATTTTTTCTGTAGGCTTTGTATCAATTTCATCTTTAGATTTCTGTAGATTTAGCTCATCTTGTGTTAACTCATAGGGCTGCTGGATATTAGAAAATACAGAGGAATACCTATTTATTTTTCTTATTGGTTTTTCACAATAATTAAGCTTAGCATGTCTTACAGAATTCTTCTGTTTTTTGAAGTATCAACAATTCTAATTAGAAAATCCATGTCAATATCTAAGTGTTTCGAAAACAGTTTAAGAGTCTCAATATCAGGATGTAATGTTTCGTTATTTTCAATTCGACTTATTGTAGTGTTGCTTAAACCAGAAATTTGGGCAAATTTTCTCTGAGTATACCCCTTTTCTCTGCGCTTATTTATTATTAAATCTCCGAGACTTAAAAATTCATTTTTGTTTTCCAATGATTAGCATCCTCTCTATTATACGTTTTGCACTATACATTTCACATTAAACTAAAAATATGCAAAACAGTCTTATTGGTTATTATGTGTAAAAATACATTATCGATAATTTTTTACAACATATACAAGTATCAAGTACTATTTTATCAGATAAACTTGTTTTAGTAACTGTTATTATGTAGTATTTTCATATAATTTGACATATATTTTGCTGCTAACTAATTTTTGAATTATATATATAATAATACAAGTGTTTGCTTGCATAGGCATAGAAAGAGAATATAAATAGGTGGTGATGCTTATGCTGACTAGAGAGACAGCCTTCGGATATATTATTTGGGTTAATGAAGAGGAAGTAAATGGTAAAGAAGTGGAGAGGGAAATAACTCGTCTTAAAAATCAAGGAAGCATTGCAATATTTTGCTCTGGTAGCGAAGACACCTTGCAGATAATAAATAAGCTTCTGCAAGAGAATATCAAACTAGAGCTCTTGTAATCAGGGGGGGAATCACATGCGTGTAGGAGGCTATGTCAGATTATCAAGGGATGAAGACAGGGAAAGCTACAGCTCGATTTTGTCGCAGAAAAGTATCATAGCAGAATGTGTAATGCAAAACAAATGGGCTCTAGTTAAGTACTATGAGGATGACAACTGTTCTGGTTATACCTTTGAGAGACCTGGGTTTTTGGATATGATAAGAGATTTAGAAAATGATAATATTGATATTGTTATAGCCAAGGATCTATCAAGAATAGGAAGACATAATGCTTATACACTACTATTTATTGATAAAATTAAGAAGCTGAAGAAAAGGCTGATACTTCCAAAAGAAGGAGAAGGTTATGATACTGCTTTGGATGATAATGATTTGTTGGGAATTAAGACCTGGTATAATGAAATGTATGTAAAGGATATCTCAAGAAAAATAAAAAGCAGTATAAGAGCTATGCAAAAAGAAGGACGACTAATTATAAAAGAACATTTTGGATATACAAGAAGTGCTCTTGATAAGCATATGCTAGAAATAGATTTAGAAGCAGCAGATATTGTTAGATTAATTTACAGACTTTATATATCGGGTTTAGGCTATAGAAAGATTGCAGAGACTCTAAATCATGAGGGGCATCCAACACCCTCACAGCATGTCTGGCAGAAGCATCAGCAAAAAAATATGCTCTATATGGGTAAGGTAAGTAATACATGGACTTCCTCAGCAGTTCAGAGAATACTCAATAATGACATTTATATAGGCACTCTGCGTATGGCTAAAACAGAAAAAACCTTAATTAAGGGAAAATCTTTTAAAAAGCCCCGAGATGAACATTACATTTTTGAAGAAAACCACCCTGCTATAATAACTAAAGAAAATTATAATAAAGTGCAAGATATATTGGGAAAAAGGAAAAAAACAGGTTCAAAGGGTTCTGCATCAATAAAGAATATTTTCTCAGGTTTGCTATTTTGTAAGGACTGTGGTTCATATATGATTGCATACAACAAGAAAGATAAACCCAAAAGCTATATATGCGGTAGCTATCATAAATATGGGAGGAAAAGCTGTCAGCGCCATAGTATAAGAGAAGGTGTTTTGCTTAGAATTGTTTTGGAGTATTTAAAGATATTAGCTATTGCTTATAAGGCTGAGCTTTACGGAATTGTACAAAATGAAGTTAATTACAGCTTTGATAATCAGAAACTTTTACTTGAGAGCTTTAAGCATGAGCAGCAAGAACTTAGAGAGAAATATAAACTATTAATTATGCAAAAAATTATGGATACGAAAAAGGATAATAAGGGTCAATATAAGAATATTATACATGAAGGCTTTGATGAACTTGAGACAGAGCTTAAAGATAGACTTCTATATTTAGAAATAAGAATTGTCGGATTAAATGAGAACCAAGAAATGATATTGCAAGATACTATGCTACATGAGTGGGATATTTTACTAAAAATTATAAATAAACCAAAGTTAGAAAAAAAAGATATGGAAATTATTATTGAAAAGATTATAATTGATAGGGATGGAAATCCAACAATATTCTTAAAAGGTAATACATTAGCAATATGTCAGCATATCCGGGGGGATGTGAACTTGGTCCTAGACCAATAGATTTACATTTGACAGGTTTAAAGAAGTTAGGGGCTCATATTACGGAGTCTCATGGGTATATTTATTGTGAATGCAGTAAACTTGTTGGTGCAGAAATTCATCTTGATTACCCCAGCGTGGGAGCAACGGAAAATATAATGCTTGCTGCAGTAGCTGCAAAGGGAACAACAATTATTTACAATGCAGCCAAAGAGCCTGAAATAGACGACTTACAGGACTTCCTGAATAAAATGGGAGCAAAGATAAGTGGTGCGGGAAGCAGTACTATAAGAATTGATGGAGTTTCTGCATTTGGAAATGTTGAGCATAAGATTATATCTGACAGGATTGTAGCAGGCACTTTTATGACAGCAGCTGCAATTACTGGTGGCAGTTTGGTTATTGATGATATCAATAATCAGCATGTCCGTCCAGTTATTGCAAAACTAACTGAAAGCGGCTGCTTGATAAAAGAGTATGAAAATAAACTGCATATTTCTAACCCAAATAAGCGTTTAAAGGCTATAGAGGTTATAAAAACCCTTCCCTATCCTGGTTTTCCTACAGATATGCAGGCGCAAATGATGGCTGTTACATCTATTGCAAAGGGAACAAGTGTATTTATTGAGACAGTATTTGATAGTCGCTATAAACAGGCAGAAGAATTAATTAAAATGGGAGCTAATATTAGGATAGATAGTAGAACCGCTGTGGTAAAAGGTGTTAAGAAACTGACTGGGGCTAAGGTTACTGCTAGGGATTTAAGAGGCGGAGCAGCTCTAGTTCTTGCAGGTCTAGCTGCAGAGGGAACTACAATGATTGATAATATAAAGACTCACGTTGATAGAGGATATGATAAACTGGAGATTAAGTTAAAAAAGATTGGCGCAGATATTCAAAGAGTGAATGTTTAATGGTATAATATATAAGTTAAGTAAATATATCGCACTAAACAATTTAAACTTATAAAATTCTCTTTCTTAAAATTGAAGGAAGAGTAATTTTTTGGAGTTATATTGTACAAGCAAGAGGTGAAGGTATGAGAAGAACCTTTAAGTACATATTATATCTAGTATTAATAGTTTTTTGTATTGCTTTTTTGTTGACTTCAAATTTTTTCAACATAAAGACTATTAATGTAACAGGAAATGTAAGAGTAAGTCAGCAAGAGATAATTAGACTTTCTGGTTTGAACTATGAGCAGAATATATTTAGAATTAATACTAAGCATACTATGAAGAGTATTTTTCAAAATCCCTATATTAAGAAAATTAAAATAGACAGAGCTTTACCCAATGTTATAAATATTGTTATAATAGAAAGAGAACCACTAGTACTAGTGCCATATGTAGGCTCATATTTATTTGTAGATCAAGAAGGCATAGTAGTAGAGATAAATAGCTCGATAAAAGATTTAAAGCTCCCGATTATTAACGGGCTTAAGTTTAACACTTTTAAGCTTGGAGAAGAAATAAAGTTGGAAAATAAACAACATCTAGAAACCATAGTAAAGCTAATAAATGAGATAACAAATACTGGCATAAATGAAGTTATAGCAGAAATAAATGCAGAGGATATCTTAAATATCAAGCTTATAACTAAAAATGGTATTAAGGTAAATTTAGGGGATGCTAGTGATGTCGAAAATAAGCTTCCTCTTGCAAAGGCTATTATACAAGATTTAAATAAGAAGAAACTAAAAGGTACAGTAGAAATGGGACACAAGGGTAATCCATTTTTTAGACCCGAATAAAATTTTAAGTGCAATATATTGGAGGTAGCATATGAAGAACTATAAATTTCAACTTGCATTGGCTTTAGTATGTGTTGTATTAGGATTAATGATTTCCATACAGTTTAAGACAGTTAAGACAGGAGTAGGACCTGTATCGGAAAATAGAGCGAGAGAGCTTGCTTCACAGCTAAAAAAAGTTAAGGAAGAAAGAGATACACTTTTAACACTTAAAAATGATTATGAGAAAAAAATTAGGGGTTATGAAGAACAGGCATCAAATGGCAGTGTATCTGCTCAGATGTTAAAGAATGAGCTGGACGATGCTAGAATTATTGCGGGTCTAGAAGATGTATATGGACCGGGTATTACAGTTACCTTGGATGATTTAAAATTCGCTGAAATCTATAATTATCCAGTAATATCACACGATATGATGCTACGCCTTGTTAATGAGCTTAATGCAGCAGGAGCTGAAGCGATATCAATAAATGATCAAAGAATTGTATCAACTACAGAGATAAGGCAAGCTGGAGCACATATAAACATTAATACTGTGGAATACGCTCCTCCTTTTGTATTTAAGGCAATTGGAGACCCAAAAACTTTAGAAAGTGCTATTATGATGAGAAGCGGTATTGTTGAAAAAATACAAGTTGATGAAATTGATGTTACTGTAGCTCTGGAGCAGAATATTATCGTGCCTAGATATAATGGTGTAATAGAAAAGAAATATGCTAAGGTAGTTAAAGAGGGTGAATCTCAATAAATGAAAAAAAAGCAATCTATATATTATTTTTTCATTATTGCTATTTTTACAGGTTATTTTTTATCGGTTCAGCTAAGATCTAATATAACGATTTCTCAGGGTATTGTTACAATACCTAAGATTCTAGAAATGAAGAATGAAATAGAAAATGTTAAAAAGGAAAGTCTCAATCTTGCAAGCTCCATAAATGAAGCAAAGCTTAAGTTGAAAAGCTATGAAGATAACATTAAAAAAGGTGAGGGTGTATATAGAAATATGGAGGAGGAGCTTATCTCAGCAAAGGCTAATTCAGATTATGAGAAAATGGAAGGTCCAGGTATAATTATTAGTATGAATGACAGTGTAAAAGAAGTAGGTGAAGATGAAGAACTTGAATGGCTTTTAATTCACGACACAGACGTATTAGAGATTATAAATGAACTTAGGGCTGCAGGTGCTGAAGCTATATCAGTAAACGATGAAAGAATAACAGCAACTTCTAATATAAGATGTGGTGGTCCTACTATAAATATTGATGGCAAAAGGCATGCGGTACCCTTTATAATAAAGGCAATAGGCAATCCTAAAATTTTAGAAGCAAGTGCCACTGCTCCTATTGGCTATATAGACCTTATGGAGTATTACGGTATAAGGATTAATATACAGAAGGTTGAGAGACTAACTATAAATGCTTATGATGGTAAATATAAACTTAATTATCAGAAAAAATAGAGGGTGGTGAATAGATTGATAATTCCTATAGTCGGATTACTTATAGGTGTTTTGCTTGGCTTTTTTCTTCCTATGTCAATACCTGTTCAATATTCAACTTATATGTCTGTTGCCATTTTGGCAGCTTTAGACTCAGTATTTGGTGGAATCAGGTCCAGCATGGAGAAAACCTTTGATATTAAGATATTTATATCTGGTTTTTTTGGCAATGCAATATTAGCAGCGATTCTTACATATATGGGAGACCAATTGGGTGTGCCAATGTACTATGCTGCAATATTTGCTTTTGGAGTAAGATTATTTCAAAACTTTGCTATTATCAGAAGATATATATTTGGTTCCCATAATAAATAGAGAGACTTTTATAAAAGATACTAAGTTATGAAAAAATTTCTTAAAAATAGAGGAAATTAAACATTTTTGTTGAATTTTTTATATGTTATTGTGTAATTGATTTTATGTTTATATAAACAGTTATTTAGGGAGGTTATATTGTGCTAGAATTCGATATTGATGTAAACCCTGTCGCGTCAATAAAAGTAGTAGGTGTTGGCGGTGCAGGTAATAACGCAGTTAATAGAATGATTACTTCGGGTTTAAGAGGAGTAGAATTTTACGCTATAAATACTGATAAGCAGGCCTTGTATTTATCACAAGCACCAAATAAAATTCAGATTGGTGAGAAGCTAACAAAAGGATTAGGAGCTGGTGCCAATCCTGATATGGGAAAAAAGGCAGCAGAAGAAAGCCATGAAGATATAAAGAAAATACTTGAGGGAGCTGATCTTGTCTTTATAACTGCCGGAATGGGCGGTGGAACAGGCACAGGTGCGGCGCCTGTAGTAGCGCAAATTGCAAAGGAATTAGGCATTCTTACAGTAGGGGTTGTTACAAGACCTTTCGGATTTGAAGGAAAGGTTAGAAAGATGCAAGCAGAAAGAGGTCTTGCAGATTTAAAGGACAAGGTAGATACCTTGGTTACAATTCCAAATGATAGATTACTACAAATAGTTGATAGAAAAGCTTCCATTATGGATGCATTCCGTATAGCAGATGATATATTAAGACAAGGTGTTCAAGGTATATCTGATCTTATAGCGGTACCGGGACTTGTAAACCTTGACTTTGCAGACGTAAGAACAATTATGCTTAGCAAAGGTCTTGCACACATGGGTATAGGTAAAGCAAATGGCGAAAAGAGAAGTTCAGAAGCTGTAAAACAAGCAATTCACAGCCCACTTCTTGAAACCTCTATAGAAGGTGCTAAGAGCGTATTATTGAATATTACAGGTGGTACAGATTTGGGTATTTTTGAGGTTAATGAAGCTGCTGATCTTGTATTCCAGTCAGCTGACCCTGATGCAAACATCATATTTGGTGCTGTAATTGACGAAAATATGAAGGATGAGATAAGAATAACAGTTATAGCAACAGGCTTTGATGAAAACAAACCCTTTGTATTACCTGAAGATAAGTTAGAAGTGGAGCAAGAAAACGGAGAGAAAAAACTGGAAGCCTCAAAAAGTGGATATAGAGATGATGATATAGATATCCCTACTTTCCTAAGAAACAAGTTAAAATAAGTAATGATACCGGCGAAAGTCGGTATTTTTTTGTATATAAAAAAGCTTTTGCTATGCGTAGAAAAATATAACCTCCTTTGTTAAAATTAATGATGGTTCGCCAACCGCATTAAGAACGAAGGAGGTTATTCAAATGGATAGTCAAAGTTTAGCACATAGCAAGTGGAATTGTAAATATCATATTGTATTTGCACCAAAATACCGAAGAAAAATAATCTATGGGAAGATAAAGGCTGATATAGGCAAGATATTAAGAGAGTTATGTGAGCATAAGGGGGTGGAGATTCTTGAAGCAAATGCATGCACAGATCACATTCATATACTAGTAAGTATTCCATCGAAATCAAGCGTGTCAAGTTTTATGGGATATTTGAAGGGAAAAGTTTATTAATGATATTTGATAGACATGCCAATATGAAGTATAGGTATGGGAATAGGCAATTTTGGTGTAAAGGATATTATGTAGATACTGTGGGAAGAAATAAAAAGGCAATAGAAGAATATATAAAAAGTCAGTTTCAAGAAGATATTGCAAGTGAACAAATAAGTATGAAGGAATTATTTGACCCTATTGATGAAGATCCAAATAACAAAAATAAAATAACCCCTTAAGGGGTAGCATGAGAAATTTATGCGGTTGGCGTATTTTTCAGTGTGTCTTAAGGCACAGTCAGCAACATGCTCTTATATGGCTGGAGCAAAACAACCGTTTTACAGGTGTTACTTATTGGAGTGAACCGATAAAATAAGAATAATAGACTTCCACGTGCTAGGAGAGTATAAAATAATCTCTGTAAATATATTTTTATGATAGTTTTATTAATGGTATGAAGATCAGAAACAGTTTTTATTTTTTTCTTGTTTCAAACTTCTAAAGTAGTGTACGAATAAGTAAAGTAGAACCTAATGTTACAACTTATGTTTTACAAACTCAAAGTGCAGAATTAAGCTGCTTATTTTTAGTATATATAGTTTGTTTTTAAGTAGTTTAACTCTATTTTTATTAAGCTATAAACAATAGTTACTTTTGTAATGTTCATAAATGTATATTTCCAATGATTTTATAGATTATTAGCAATAAAATAAACAAAATATTACAAAAATTAAAATAAATTGTATATAATATAAAAATATGATACAATTAACAATGTTCTGCAGAACAAGAAAATTTTGATATATATTTAGGAGGTTACAATTTATGAAGAAGAAAATAATATCTATTATGTTGATTATTGGTGTTATACTCTCTCTAGGTACAGCTGTATATGCAGCTATTCCATGTCCGAACTGCGAGAGTATATCCCAAGTTAAAGTCAGATATGTAGGTCATGATGTTATTGATACTAGACCTTGTATTAAGGGGTTACCTTATATTGATAATCAAATTCAAGATGTACAGTGTGAGTATATCAAATGTACAGAGTGTGGTACTTACATAACTAGTTATGTTCTGTATGATATTGGTAGTCCTTATTGGGTATGTAATCATACAGCTTCAAGAGATTAGGTATTGATTAAAGTAAGCTTGTAAAAAGAATGTATAAATCTATTAAACAAACTTGATGTAAAATACATAGTAAAAAAGGCTTCATTGAATTTTCGATATTTCAATGAAGCCTTTCTTGTCGTTTTTTGACTTTGACATTTTTTTATTCGACTTCCGATTATGACATGAATTTCATAATAATTTATATATAATTACTATATAGATATGCTGCTTATAGAGCTGATAACGATATAAAGGATGTTTGCTATGGAAACTTATGTTTATGGTGATATCATTTTGCTGGAAAACCTTGTTATGAACTTTATCATATTATGGGGTACAGCAAAGCTGCTAAAGCATAAAAGCTCATGGCTCATGCTTCTTATTGCTTCTTTGCTTGGTGCGATATATTCTCTCGGCTCATATTTTCCAGATTTCAAATCATTTTATACTCCAGGAATGAAGGTTGTATTCTCTCTAATTATTATAATATGTGCATACCTGCCAAAAGATATAAGGAATTTTGCAAAGCTTATAGGAGTATTCTATGTAATTTCCTTTGTATTTGGAGGAGCAGCTTTTGGCTTATTTTATTTTGTTAATGGCTTAAAGCACATGAGATATGGCGTATCCTATATCCAAGACTTTCCTGTGAAAATATTGGTTATTTCAATAATTATTGCGTATTTTACAGTTAAGTACTGCTGGGGAATTATACAATACAGAGTGAAAAGAGAGAGAATCATTACAGAAATAAATATACTTTTGGATGATAGAAAAGCTGTACTTACAGCTTTAGTTGACACTGGGAATTCTCTTAGCGAACCAATAACTAAGGCACCTGTGTTAGTAGCCGAATATTCATCTATAAAGGAGTTATTACCCAGGGATATACAAAAAATTTACGAGGAAGGTAATCAAAATGATTTTAATGTAATTGCTAATATAATGGCAAATTCAGAGCTAGTAACTAGATTTAGAGTCATACCCTTCAAATCATTAGGCAAGGATAATGGGATGCTGCTTGGATTTAAGCCTGATGAAGTACGGTTTATAGAGAACAACAAGACACAGAATATCAAAAATATTGTAATTGGTATTTATAATAAAAAACTTTCTGCCAGCGGTGAATACAGTGCATTAATACATCCTGATATTTTAAATGTGCAAAACATATAAAAGGGGGAAAATATATGCGAAGATTAATAAAAAAGTTAAAACTAATCAAAAGAATAATTTCAATTAAGATACTTAGATACTTTAATTTATATAATGATACATATGTGCATTATATTGGAGGTAGTGAGGCTTTACCTCCACCTTTGGAAAATGATGAAGAAAGTTATTTACTGTCTAGAATTAAAGATGATGAAGATGTAGTAAGAGCTATTTTAATAGAGAGAAACCTTAGACTAGTGGTGTATATTGCACGAAAGTTTGAAAATACAGGAGTAGGGGTAGAAGATTTAGTTTCGATAGGTACAATAGGACTTATAAAAGCTGTGAATACCTTTGATCCAGATAAGAAAATAAAACTAGCTACTTATGCTTCTCGATGTATAGAAAATGAGATTTTGATGTATCTTAGGAGAAATAATAAGGTGAAAACCGAAATATCCTTTGATGAACCTCTAAACATTGACTGGGACGGAAATGAACTATTACTATCAGATATTTTGGGTACAGAGAATGATATAATATATAGATTTTTAGAGGATGAAATAGACAAACAACTACTTTCCTTGGCACTAAAGAAGCTATCAGAGAGAGAAAAAAGAATAATGGAGCTGCGATTTGGTCTAAATGATGGAGTAGAAAAGACTCAAAAGGAAGTAGCAGATATGTTGGGTATATCTCAATCATACATATCAAGGCTGGAGAAAAGGATAATTAAGAGGTTAAAAAAAGAAATAAATAGAATGATGTAGCGTAAGCGCTTAATAAAAGAGTGCCTTACAAGCTACTCCTCAATATGGGATAATGCATCCAAATAAGATTTTAGACCTTTTAGAGTTTTTCGACTCTAACCCCAAAGTCTAAATTTCTAAAGGAGGTCATCCCAAATGGATCAAATTATGAACGCTAAAGCTGAATTCAAATTAAAGCAATGGACTAAAATCATCCAGTCTTGCCAAGCAAGCGGTATGACTGTTGTTGGCTGGTGCAGCCAAAACGAAGTAAATGTAAAATCATACTACTACTGGCTAAGGAAACTCCGTGTCATGGCATGCAATGCTGGAAAATTGTCGGTGCACAGAGATGAGCATCCAATTGTACCACTGACATTCACACAGACAAAGGTGTCCGAAAGTGCAGTCATCACAGTACATCTACCTTCTGTTTCCATCGATATACAAAACGGAGCATCTCAGGCAACCATAGAGGCGGTTCTGGCTGCCTTAAAAAATGTATGTTAGGTGATATATCTAAGGCAGAAGATATCTATGTTGTTTGTGGATACACAGATATGCGTAAGTCCATAGATGGTCTTGCCGCCATGATAAAACAATCCTTTGGCATGGATCCCTTTGCTTCAAGTCTTTTTCTGTTCTGCGGTAAAAGGAGGGATCGACTCAAGGCACTATACTGGGAGGGTGATGGTTTTCTCCTCTTGTATAAACGTCTGGAAAATGGAAACTTCAAATGGCCTCGAACTCCAGAGCAGGCAAGACACCTTTCAAAGCAAGAATTCAGGTGGCTTATGGAAGGACTTGCGATAGACCAGTCGAAGGCAATACGAGAAGCAAAACATGGTGATATTTACTGAATAAAAAGTGCTGTGAAGCATTCAATTTACTGCATTTTAGCTGGATTTTTTCTGTCAAAAATGGTATAATAGAACCATAAATTGATAGGAGAAAAACAGCTTTATGAATAACAAAGACGCCTATATAGCTCAGCTTGAAAATACAATAAAAAACCTTGAACGGCAAGTAAACAATCTTACCGAGATGGTCATTCTATTGCGTAAGCAAAAGTTTGGTAGTTCCAGCGAAAAGACTCCTAAGACTGATGACGGAGTTCAATTAAACATTTTTAATGAAGCCGAGCTGGAAGCATCTCCAGAGGCACAAGAGCCTGCCGCAAAGAGGGTTGATGGATACTACCGTAAAAACTCTAAAACAAAGCGTGAGGAGCTTCTTAAAGATCTTCCTGTTGAAGAAATTGAGTGTGATATTGCAGAGAATGAACGTATATGTCCCAACTGTAAAACAAACCTTGTTCTAGTTGGTAAGGAAGTCGTTCGGGAGGAACTAGAATATATACCAGCGCAACTAAAGATCATTTGGTATGTTCGCCTTGCTTATGGATGTTCCAAATGCAAGCAGAAAGGCACGCCATATATTGTAAAAGCATTAACTCCAACTTCACTGATGAACCATTCCCTTGCATCTCCCACAGCGGTAGCAAATGTTATGTATCAGAAATATGTAAATAGTATGCCACTCTACCGCCAGGAAAAGGAATGGGAGCAGATGGGACTCGCTTTAAGCCGTGCCACAATGGCCAACTGGATTATCCGGTGCTCACAGGACTGGCTATCTCCAGTAGTAGATATACTGAAAAAGGAACTGCTTAAACGTGATGTCATCCACTGTGATGAGACTCCAGTTCAGGTGCTGAAGGAACAAGGGAAGGCACCACAAACAAAATCCTACATGTGGTTATACCGTTCTGGTGTGGATGGTGAACCTTCCGTCGTTCTTTATGATTACCAACCTTCTAGAGGCGGCAAAAATGCAGCTGAATATCTGAAAGGCTTCCACGGATATCTACAGACGGATGGATATGCAGGATATGAAAAAGTGGAGGATATCACCAGATGCGGCTGTTGGGCACACCTGAGAAGGTATTTTGTGGAAGCCATCCCCGATAAGAAGGCAAAGGATGCACCACTTACAATTGCAGAAATCGGAAGAGATTACTGCAATCAGCTTTTCGAGATAGAAAAGGATATTGCCAACCTTTCATCTGATGAAAAAAAAGCTGAACGCCACAGGCTGGAAAAACCAGTCCTGGAGGCTTTTTGGAGTTGGCTTTATACTTTGACCCCTTTAAAGGGATCCCGATTGGGCAAGGCAGTCACTTACGCTCTTAATCAAAAACCATACATGGAGAATTATCTTCTTGATGGTAGATGCTCCATATCGAATAATATCGCTGAGAACAGTATAAGACCGTTTACTGTTGGTAGGAAAAACTGGCTGTTCAGTGACACCCCAAAGGGAGCAGATGCCAGTGCTGTAGTTTACAGCATTGTTGAAACAGCAAAGGCCAACAACCTAAACGTATATACATATCTGAATTATTTGCTCCTCTATATGCCGGATATGGACTACAGGAATTATCCAGAAGTCATGGAGGATATGATGCCATGGTCTGTACGGGTACAGCACGAATGTAGAAAGTGAATTTGTAAAGACACTCTGATATTAAGCGCTTACGATGTAGCTATATACATAGGGAATATGCCATTTCTTAAATCGCATATTCCTTTTTTGGTTTTATGGACAACTCTATTTTTAATAATAGGCTAGACATGTTGGAAATCAATGCATAAGGGGCAATATAAAATTGATAGAAATTTATATTTAATGTATAAAAAAAGTGCGGGTGGTAATAATTTTAATGTCAACATTATAAAAAGGGTGTGCTAAAAATGATGCTAAACAAAGTAGAAATATGCGGAGTTAATACTTCAAAACTACCCGTCCTCTCAAACGATAAAATGGTTGAATTATTAAAGAAAATGCAAGCAGGAGACTATTCATCAAGAGAAGATTTTATCAGGGGAAATTTACGATTGGTGCTTAGTGTTATTCAACGGTTCAACAACAGGGGAGAATATGTTGATGACCTTTTTCAAGTTGGATGCATAGGTCTTATTAAAGCTATAGATAATTTTGATTTAAGTCAGAATGTTCGATTTTCTACCTATGCAGTGCCTATGATAATTGGAGAAATCAGAAGATACTTAAGAGATAACAACAGCATTAGAGTGAGCAGATCCTTTAGAGATATAGCATATAAAGCATTGCAGGTAAGAGACCAGCTGATAAATAGAAATTCAAAGGAGCCTACTGTAACTGAAATTGCAAAGGAGCTTGAGCTTCCTGTAGAAGAAGTCGTTTTCGCTTTAGATGCAATTCAGGATCCAGTGTCACTGTTTGAACCAATTTACCATGACAGTGGAGATGCTATTTATGTTATGGACCAGGTATCAGATGATAAGAATATTGATGATAATTGGCTGGAAAGCATTGCTCTAAAAGAAGCTATGAAGCGGCTAAACGATAGGGAGAAGCTGATACTAAACTTAAGATTCTTTGAAGGCAGAACACAGATGGAGGTAGCTGATGAAATAGGAATATCACAGGCACAAGTATCTAGACTTGAAAAGACTGCATTAAGCCATATGAGGAAATACATATAAAACGGCACATTACGTGTCGTTTTTTTTTACAAATGTTTAGAATTTCATTACATGCTATATAGTAGTGTCATCCTCTCCTATATTTTTGTTCTAATTTTAGGAACAAGTTATATATTTTATATTGATACTAATAAAAATGGGGGATGAAAAATGATAAAAACATCTGAGCTAAGACAAAAGGAAGTAATAAATATTAATGATGGAAAAAGGCTTGGTTTGGTATGCGACGTGGAAATAAATATGGAGACAGGAAATCTTGAAGCTATAATTATACCAGCAGGAGGTAAGTTTCTTGGTTTTTTTAGCAAAGAAAGTGATATTATAATAAGCTGGAACAATATTAAAAAGATCGGTGTTGATGTTATATTGGTGGATGGTTCAGGCTACTAAATTTTACAAAATCATAGAATATGCGACAGAAAGAGATTTATAAAGGTAGAAAGAGGTATATATAAAAGAATCGTGTAAATTAGAAAAATTTATAGTGGACTGCAACATTATGTGTATTATAATATATATGGCACTATATGTTGTGATTATAAAAAAGGACAAGTTTAGCTGAAAGGAGAAATTTTAATGAAATGCCCATACTGCGGTTACAGTGAAAGCAAGGTTGTTGATTCAAGTCCCACTGAAGAAGAGACAGCAATAAGAAGAAGAAGAGAATGTGAAAAGTGTACCAAACGGTTTACAACCTATGAGAAGATTGAAGAAATGCCATTAATAATCGTTAAAAAGGATGGAAACAGAGAGGTATATCAGCGAAGTAAAATAATTAACGGTTTTATTAAAGCATGCGAAAAACGCCCCGTATCAGTTAAACAAATTGAAGAAGTAGTAGATGAAATAGAGAAGGAATTTACAATTCCATGGAAAAGGAAATAGACAGCAAGAAAATTGGTGAAATGGTGATGAATAGACTTAAGCAGCTAGATGATGTTGCTTATGTCAGGTTTGCTTCTGTTTATAGACAATTCAAGGATTTGAATACATTTATTGAGGAGCTAAATAAACTGATTAAACGAAAGATAGGGGGAACACTAATGATAACAAAAATAAAAAAGAGAGATGGCCGAATAGTAGATTTTAGCAAGGAAAAGATTGCAGCGGCAATATTTAAGGCAGCTAGCTCCGTAGGCGGAGAGGATTATGAAACTGCTGAGAATCTTACTGAAAGAGTAGTATCCTATATTTATAAGAACAATAAAAGTGAGATACCTGATGTAGAAGATATACAGGATGCTGTTGAGAAGGTACTTATAGAAACTGGACATGCTAGAACTGCCAAGGCATATATACTTTATAGGTCAAAGCGTACTAGAATGAGAGAAACAAAAAGTGAACTGATGGATGTTGTTAAGGATATATTGGTAGAGACCAGCAGAGAGAATGCCAATGTTGGGAATTCTCCTTCTGCTAAAATGCTGCAAATAGCATCTGCTGCCAGTAAATATTATTACCTGAACAACATAATACCAGAGGAAATGAGCAGAGGCTCATATTAATGGGGATGTACATATACATGATTTAGATTATTATGGCAAAACTCTAAATTGCCTACAAATAGATTTAACTGAGCTACTTATGAAGGGCTTTAACACTGGCTACGGTTTTATTAGACCACCAAAAAGAATTGCATCAGCAGTAGCACAAGCAGCTATAATACTGCAAAGCAATCAAAATGATATGTTTGGGGGACAGAGCTTCCCACATTTCGATAAAAGTATGGCAGAGGTTATACGCAACCAGTGCCCTAATACAACAGAAGAAGAAGCTTTCCAAGCTATGGAGGGCTTGGTTTACAATCTTAATACTATGCACAGCAGAGCAGGAGCTCAAGTTCCATTTAGCAGCATTAATATAGGTACAGATACTACTAAGGAAGGAAGAATGGTTAACTTTGCTATGTTGAAAGCTTTTGAAAAGGGCTTAGGTAAAGGCGAAAGTCCAATATTTCCAAACTTGGTATTTAGACTAAAAGAAGGTATTAACTTCAACCCAGGAGATCCAAATTATGATTTGTTCCAGCTTGCCATGGTGGTATCTTCCAAAAGGATGAATCCTACCTTTAGCTTTATGGATTCCAGCTTTAACATTAAATATGGAGATGAAGTGGCATACATGGGCTGTCGTACTAGAGTTATAGGCAATCGTCATGGTGAGGAAAAGGTTGCAAAGAGAGGAAATATTACACCTATTACACTTAATCTTCCTAAGCTAGCTCTTAGAACAAGAGATATAGATGAGTTTTATAAAGAGTTGGATAGCATGTTACAGCTATCATGTAATCAACTGCTACATAGATTTAACGTTATAGCAAGCTTAAAGGTAAAGGATTTGCCTTTCTTAATGGGACAGAAGCTATACATGGGCTCTGAAAATCTTAAAGATGATGATGAAATCAGAGAAGCAATCAAAAATGGTTCCTTGGGCATAGGCTTTATCGGTTTGGCTGAAACACTTTTAGTGTTGACTGGCAAGCATCACGGTGAGGACAAAGAGGCTTGGGATTTAGGCTACAAGATAATAGAAAGAATAAAGCAAGCAACTGATAGATTCTCAGAAGAGCATGATTTGAACTTTGTTGCTTATGCTACTCCTGCTGAAGGTACTTCAGGTAGATTTATAGAAAAAGATAGAAAAGAATTTGGGGTAATTAAGGGAGTTACTGATAAGGAATACTATACAAACTCCTTCCATATTCCAGTAAACTACGAAATAAGCGTTTTTGATAAAATTGATTTGGAAGGTCCGTTCCACAAGCTTTGTGCTGCTGGTCATATTAGCTATGTAGAGCTGCCTTCTTCACCCAAGGATAATATACCTGCCTTTGAGAAGATATTAAGGCATATGAGAAGCAGCGATATGGGCTATGCAGGGGTAAACTTCCCTATTGATGAATGCAGAAGCTGTGGCAACTCAGGTATCATAGAAAATGAATGCAAGGTGTGCGGCAGTCAGGATATAAGAAGAATTAGACGTATAACAGGCTATCTGTCAACAATAGATAGATTCAATGATGCAAAACAAGCTGAGCTAAAGGACAGAACGGTTCACCAAATGAAGCTATAATATATGAAAAGGACTGTTACAGTTATGGATAAAAAAATAAGACTTTCTGGCATTACAAAGGAAAGCATTGTAGATGGATTGGGTTTTAGATATGTAGTTTACGCACAGGGCTGTAATCATAACTGCAAGGGCTGCCACAATCCAAGCACCCACTCCTTTGAGGGTGGAAAAATTATGGATATAGATAATATATTAAACGAAATAAAGAAGAATCCTATGCTGGATGGAATAACCTGCTCCGGAGGTGAATGCTTTGAAAAAGCGGAGCAGTTTGCACATATAGCTAAAGGTGTTAAAAGCATGGGGTTAAATGTATGGGCATATACAGGTTATACTATGGAAGAAATATTAAAAGCTAAGGATGAAAGAAACGGTTGGAATGATTTTATAAAACACATTGATGTATTGGTGGATGGAGAATATCAGGAGAACAAGAAGGATTTGTCACTATGTTTCAGAGGTTCTAGCAATCAGAGGATAATAGATATGCAGAGGACACTTAATACAGGTGAATTGAGCTTGTTGAAGCTATAGTAGGGAATAACATTCACAATGTTACGTCTTTGTTACAAGTTAGACATATAGTTGTAAGTGTGCAGAAACAATAATATAATATGGTATAGTAACCAAAATTATTCAAAGGAGGTCGTGGAAAAATGAGAAAAAATTATTTTAGAATTGCTGTCACTGGTAATTTTAGATATAGCTTTGATAAGATATATATGACACGACCTATTAATAAGCTATACCCATAACTTATATGGATATATAGCCATAGGCTTCGTGTATGATGCTTATGGCTTTTTGTTTGCATTAGTGGAGCCATAGGTATTTTCGATACCTATGGCTTTTTTAGTTACTATAAAGGAGAGTGAGATTTGTATGAAAAGTTTAAAATTACTTTGGAACTTTATGAAAGGTAAGAGACTATTGTACTTTGGTGCAATAATAAGCATTGGTTTTGCTACGATGTTTTCCTTTCTTTCACCTCTCATAATACGTCTAACCATAGACTCAATTATAGGAGGTAAAGAAATTAATGCTCCTATAATGATAATTAATATGATTGAGAAAATAGGTGGAACCGGGATGCTAGCCAGAAATCTCTGGATATGTGGTTTAGCCTTGATATTGCTCTCGGTCCTAAACGGAATATTTACTTATTTTAGAGGTAAGTGGTCCGCAGTGGCATCAGAGTCCACTGCTAGAGGCATCAGAAACAATCTATATGATCATTTGCAGCATGTTACCTATGACTATCATGTCAAAGCTGAAACAGGTGATTTGATTCAACGCTGTACTTCTGATGTAGAAACAGTACGTGCTTTCCTTGCTACACAGTTTGTAGAAATTGGAAGAGCATTGTTTATGATCTCAATGGCATCGATTATTATGCTATCGATGGATGTCAGAATGACAATGGTAGCAATGATAGTTGTACCTATAATATTTGCCTTTGCAGTTATATTTTTTATGAAGGTTAAGAAGGCTTTTAAGGAATCAGATGAAGCAGAAGGCAGACTTTCTACTGTGTTGCAGGAAAATTTGACAGGTGTTAGAGTTGTTCGAGCCTTTGCAAGACAGGATTATGAAATAGATAAGTTTGATGCTAAGAATGCCGAGTACAGGGATTTGACCTATAAGCTTTTAAAGCTGCTAGCAACCTACTGGTCTTTTTCTGATATGCTTTGTATGCTTCAGATAGGTACAGTACTTGTGTTTGGTTCTTATTGGACTTCTATTGGTAACATGTCACTTGGTACACTTATTGTATTTACTACATATGAAGGTATGCTACTTTGGCCAATAAGACAGATGGGAAGAATATTAACTGATCTTGGCAAGACTATTGTATCTTTAAAAAGAATTGAAGAGATATTGGAGCAGCCATTAGAAGAAGCTTCAGAGAGTGATCAGAAACCAAAGATTAAAGGTACCATAGAATTTAAAAATGTAACCTTCGGATATAACGAAAATAAGCCTATACTAAAGAATGTATCCTTTAAGGTAAATGCAGGGCAAACTGTGGCAATACTTGGGCCTACAGGCTCAGGTAAGACCAGCCTTGTGCATTTGCTTCCAAGGCTTTATGACTTTCAAAGTGGTTCAATCACAATTGATGGCATAGATATTAGGAATATTGAAAAGAAATGGTTAAGAAAGCACATAGGTATAGTACTTCAGGAGCCGTTCTTATACTCTAAGTCGATAATTGAGAATATAGGACTAGCGAAGGAAAATGCAGTTGAAGCTGAGATATATAGGGCAGCTCAGACAGCCTCAGTACACAATGTAATTGAAGAATTTGAAAAGGGATATGATACTCTAGTAGGTGAAAGAGGGGTTACTCTTTCTGGTGGTCAAAAACAAAGGGTAGCTATAGCGAGAACGCTTATTCTTGATTGTCCAGTGCTTGTGTTTGATGATTCTTTAAGTGCAGTTGATACAGAAACTGATACAGCAATTAGAAAAGCGCTAAAGCACGGGGATAAGAAAGCTACAACCTTTATAATATCCCATAGGATAACTACTCTTTCTGAAGCTGACTTTATAGTAGTTCTTGATGAGGGTGAAGTGGTACAAATAGGAACTCATAATGAACTTATAAACAGTCCAGGTTTGTATCAGAGAATCTGGTCAATACAAAATGCTCTGGAAGAGGAAATTGATAATGATATAAAAAAGAATGTTTCTTAATATAAGGATGACAAATTAGAAAAAGAAAAGAGTTGATATTATGACGGAGCGGAAGGAACAGGAATATAATAAACGATTTGATTTTGGTCTGTGGGCGAAGCTTTTAAGATATGCTAAGCCTTATAAAAAGTTGATAGCACTGCTTGGGGTTGTAATGATAGGTGTTGCAGGTATAGATGTAATATTTCCACTAATGACACTATACGCAATAGACCATTTTGCTGTGACACAATCCCTAAGTGGGTTGAACTACTTTATATTTGCATATGTTGGGCTTGTTATCTTTCAAGCTGCAAATGTATATGGTTTGATATCTATTGCTGGTAAAATCGATATGGGAATATGCTATGATATACGGAAGCATGGCTTCAAAAGATTACAGGAGTTATCTTTTTCATACTATGATAAAACTGCGATTGGCTGGCTAATGGCAAGAATGACCTCTGATACATCTCGTTTATCAGATACTATTGCGTGGGGTTTGGTAGACTTTGTATGGGGAATAACAATGATGATTGGTATTGCTTGTGTAATGCTGGTTATTAACTGGAAGCTAGCACTTCTTAGCTTATCAGTAATGCCCATAGTTGCACTACTTAGCATGTACTTTCAACAAAAAATATTGAAGTCATACAGAGTAGTAAGAAAAACAAACTCAAAAATAACAGGAGCCTTCAATGAAGGCATATCAGGAGCTAAGACGACAAAAACCTTAGTTAGAGAGAAAAAGAACCTTAAGGAGTTTGAGGTGCTTACTAAGGAGATGTACTCATCCTCTGTACAGGCAGCAGTATTTTCTTCTATATATCTGCCCCTAATTTTGACACTGGGCAGTATAGGAACCGCCATTGCACTTTGGTATGGGGGTCAGGGAGTAATGCTTAAAGCACTAAGCTATGGAACTTTAGTATTGTTTATACAATATACAATGCAGTTTTTTGAGCCTGTAAGAGAGCTTGCAAGAATATTTGCTGAGCTACAGTCAGCACAAGCATCAGCAGAGCGAATAATGTCAATGATAGAAACTGAACCAGATATTATAGACTCAAAAGAGGTTGTAGAAAGATTTGGAGATGAATTTCATTCAAAGAAAGAACTTTGGCCAGCGATAAAAGGAGAAATAACCTTCAAAAATGTAAGCTTTGCATATAAGGATGGAGAAAAGGTGCTAGAAAACTTCAGCTTGGATGTAAAAGCTGGAGAGACTATTGCCTTAGTAGGAGAGACTGGCTCAGGTAAAAGCACCATAGTAAATTTGGCATGTCGTTTCTATGAACCAACAGAAGGAGAAATTCTTGTGGATGGAGTTGATTATAGGAAGCTGCCTATAGCATGGCTTCAATCAAACCTTGGCTATGTACTTCAGACACCACACCTATTCAGCGGTACTATACGAGACAATATAAAGTATGGAAAGCTGGATGCTAGTGAGGAAGAGATAGTAAATGCGGCTAAGCTAGTTAATGCCCATGAATTTATATCAAAGCTGGAAAATAGCTATGACAGCGAGGTAGGAGAAGGTGGCAATAGACTTTCCACAGGAGAAAAGCAGCTAGTGTCCTTTGCTAGAGCAATTTTAGCAAATCCAAGAATATTTGTGCTGGATGAAGCAACTTCTTCAATTGACACAGAAACAGAGCATATTATACAAGAGGCTATACAAAAGGTACTGGATAACAGAACCAGCTTCATAATAGCTCATAGACTTTCCACCATTAAATCCGCTGACAGAATTCTTGTTATTAGAAATGGAAAGATGCTGGAGCAAGGAAATCATAAGCAACTGATGAAGCAGAAGGGTTACTACTATAGCCTGTATACGAATCAGTTTTTAGAGGAACAAGAATTGGGAATACTTAATACTTAATATAAATATTTATAAAAGGCCTTTTTCAAAGGCTTTTTATTTTTTGCTCATTGTAAAATTAGGTAAAAAATATTAACATGAAAGTACGGAATAATAAAACAATTGGAGGGATTACAATTAACAGTAACTTCAAAATTCATCAAAAAAAAGATTTGGTTTATTTAACTATACCAGCATTTGATACAAGTAATATGGTTAAACATTGCTTTACTACCAGAAAGGGTGGAGCAAGTAAGGATATATATGAAAGTCTCAATACTTCTCTTACAAAAGATGATATAAGAGAAAGTGTAATAACAAATTTAGATACAGTTTGCAGTGCAATAGATATTGATTATAGGAAGCTTGTTTTTTCAGATCAGGTTCATGGAGATATAATAAGAGTTGTTACCGAAGCGGATATAGGAAAAGGTCTTACAATAGAATCTGATATAAAACATGTGGATGCACTCATTACCAATGTTCCTGGAGTACCGCTTATTACCTTTTATGCAGATTGTGTACCTGTTTTTATACTAGACCCTGTTAATAAGGCAGTTGGACTTGTTCATTCTGGTTGGAAGGGTACTACTCTAAAAATTGCTGTGAAGACAATAAACAAGATGTCAGAGGTCTATGGTACAAAGCCTGAGGATTGTTTTGTGGGAATAGGTCCAAGTATAGAAACGAGTTGTTTTGAAATAAAGGAAGATACCGCACAGCTTTTTAAACAGAGCTTTAAAAACTGGGAACTATTCTTAAAGAAAAAGGATGAAGAACACTATACAGCGGATTTATGGTATGCTATAAGGCTTATGCTTCTCGAATTGGGAGTGAAGGAGAAAAACATTACAACAAGCGGTTTATGCACCTATTGCAATCAGGATTTGTTTTTCTCGCATAGAAGAGACAAGGGTAGAACAGGCAGTTTATCAGCAATAATAGAGCTAAAATAGCTATTTGGAGGGATTAGTGTGGTTAACCAAAGAATTCTAGTTATAGAAGATGAAATGCATATTCAGGAGCTTTTAAAGTATAATCTGGAAAAGAACAATTATACTGTAACCTTGGCAGACAACGGTATAGACGGGCTTAGTCAAGCAATGAAGAGTAATTTTGATTTAGTGCTTCTAGACTTGATGCTGCCTGGCATTGATGGCTTAGAGATTTGCAGAAGGATGAAGGGGGACAAAAGAACTAGAAAGACTCCGATTATAATGCTTACTGCTAAAAGCGAAGAGTTTGATAAGGTACTTGGCTTGGAGCTGGGAGCGGATGATTATGTGACAAAGCCATTTAGTGTTAAGGAGCTTATCGCTAGAATAAGAGCCGCTTTGAGAAGCTTTGATACAGATGAGGAAGATGAAATTATAGTGTCAAATGAGAATAGAGATATTTTGCTGAGCTATAAGGATATAACTCTTAATAAGGAAAAATATGAGGTTAGAAAAGGTGGAGAAAAGCTGACTTTAACGCTTAAGGAGTTTGAGCTTTTAAAGATGCTTATAGAGAACAAAGGCAGAGTTTTAACCAGAGATTCCTTGCTTGATAAAATTTGGGGTTATGATTATGCGGGAGAGACTAGAACAGTTGATGTACATATTAGACACCTTAGGCAGAAAATTCATGATGAGGATGGCAACAATCAAATGATTGAAACAATTAGGGGCGTTGGCTATAAAATCAATGATGAAGGTGAAATATAGTGCAAAAGAAGATATTTGCATATATAATGTCAGTGCTTTTGATTACCTTAATAATATCAAGTTTTTTTATAACACAAACTATTAAAAACTTGAATTTGTCCCAAATTGAAGAGAAGTTAGTATCTGAGGCATATATTTTGAGTAAGCTGTTGCCAGAGGATATACAGACTTCAGATATAAAGAATATTAAGCCAATTTTAAGTGAAGTGAGTGATAGACTGCATATTAGAATTACAGTAATTGATATAGCTGGTAAGGTGCTTGGAGAGACTAGCTATGATCCCAGCCAAATGTCAAATCACTTGCAAAGACCAGAAATTCAAATTGCTTTGCATGGTGGATTAGGGAAAGAAATTCGTTTTAGTAGTACAATGAATATTGATCTATTGTATATAGCACAGCCAATTTATAAGGATGGAAATATAATAGGTGTTGTAAGACTATCTACACCTCTTAAGGAAATAAATGGGATAATGAGGAGCATTAACAGTAACCTGATTATTGCATTGATACCCGGATTACTTTTGTCGCTGCTGTTGGTGTATGCAATCACTAAAAGCATTTCAAGGCCTATAAAGGAAATAAGGAATGCGGCAGTAGATATAACAAAGGGTAATCTGAATCGTTTTATAAATATTACAAGTAATGACGAAATTGGTGAGCTTGCAAAAGCTATTGATTTTATGGCAGACAGCTTAAGAGATAAGATAAACAGTATAAAGGATAAGAACACAAAGATGGAGGCAATACTCTCCAGTGTAGTAAATGGAATTATTGCAGTAGATAGCAATGAAAATATACTATTTATAAATCCTATGGCGCAGGAAATGTTAAATATTGCTGAAGCTGATTTTGAAGGGAAGCATATGCTTCAGGTTATAAGGAATAATAAGCTTGATAATATAATAAAAGATATATTAAAAAATAAAAGCTTTGAGGAAAATGAGATAACACTAAATTATCCTGAAGAAAAAAAATTTAGACTGTATTCTAATGCAATAAAATATCCTGAAAGTGACAGGATTATAGGAATTATCATCATTATACAAGATATAACAGAGATTAGAAATCTAGAGAAAATTCGTAGCGAGTTTGTTGCTAATGTGTCTCATGAGCTAAAAACCCCACTTACCTCAATAAAGGGCTTTGTAGAAACTCTAAAGGCAGGAGCTATTGAAGATAATGACACTGCTGTACGATTCTTGAATATTATAGACGATGAAGCAGATAGATTAAATCGATTAATTTCTGATATTTTGTCCTTATCAGAGTTAGAGAATAAGAAAAATAAACCAAGAAATGAGATAATAAACACCTCACAAAAAATAATGGAGATTGTATCATTACTTAAAAATCAGGCAGTACATAAAAATATCAGCTTGAATACAAAAATAGAAGTAGATATTGGTAAGTTAGAGGGAGATAGTGACCAGTTTAAGCAAATGCTTATAAACCTTATAGATAATGCTTTGAAATATACCCCAGAAGGGGGAGCTATTGAGGTAGGTGCATATAATTTAGAAAATAATGTGGTTATTAGGATTAAGGATAATGGAATAGGAATTCCAAAAGAACATATACCTAGACTGTTTGAAAGATTTTATAGAGTTGATAAGGCAAGATCCAGAAATGTTGGAGGCACAGGCTTAGGTCTTGCCATTGTAAAGCATATAGCCTTACAGTTTGAGGGCAAGATAGAGGTTCAAAGCGAGGTTGGAAAAGGAACAGAATTTATATTAAGTATTCCCATAAAGGCGTAATGCCTTTGTTTTTTTGTGATTTAACAAGTATTTAACATGCAGTTTAAATTATATTAACCTTAGGTTTATTGCTGCTTAACATGGGAGATATATATTTATATTGTAAATTGGAAATAATAAATAAATAAAGAAATTGGGAGGAATAGAAATGAAATCAAAAAACGTTTTAGGAATTATAATGGTATTTATGATAGCAGTATTAGTATTTACTGCTTGTGCTAGACCTGTAGAGGACAGTCAAGGTGAAACGCAGCAAAACATAACAGTAAATGGTTCAACTTCAGTACAACCTTTAGCAGAGGAATTAGCAAAAGCATTTAAAGTAAAGAATCCAAATGTAAAAATTGATATTCAAGGCGGAGGTTCAGGTGTAGGTATAAAGTCAGCAAATGACGGTGTTGTAGATATCGGTATGTCATCAAGAGATTTAAAGACAGAAGAAAAAAATCTAAAGGAATTTAAGATTGCTATAGATGGTATTGCAGTTATAGTTAATCCTGCAAATGAGGTGACTAATCTGACAATGGAACAAATTCAAAAAATTTATATAGGTGAAATAACTGATTGGTCACAGGTAGGCGGTAAAGCTGGCAAAATTACAGTAGTTACAAGAGAAGAAGGATCAGGCACAAGGGGAGCATTTATAGAGTTAACGGGCGTTGAAATGAAGGAAGGCGACAAAAAGATTGATAAGACAACTGCAACCGCTATAACTCAAGGCTCAACAGGTGCGGTAATGACTACAGTAGCAAGTGATCCAAATACAATTGGATATGCTTCCTTTGGAACTGCTAAAGAAAACACAGGGATAAAGCTGTTAAGTGTTGATGGTGTAGAAACAACAGCAGAAAATATATATGCTGGAAGCTACAAAATATCAAGACCATTCTTGATGCTGACAAAGGAAGAGCCGACAGGAGCAGTAAAGGATTTCATAGATTATATATTAAGTGCAGAGGGTCAAGAAATTATAGAAAGTCATAGTTATCTAAAGGTTAGTAAATAGAAGAGATGCTAAAAAACCGTGTTTGAAAAAACTCGGTTTTTTACATTATTCAGCTTAACATAAACTTAACATTTGTTTAACTGCCAATTTACTTCTGATTAATATAGATTTTTTGTATATGGATTAAAATTAAAATGTATTAAACATATTTTATATAAATGGGTAGAATATTAAATATGGATTATATGAAAAATCAAGGTAAGAGGGGATAAAATGAAGGCATATGAGAGAATAATTCAGCTGTTCCTATTTTTATGTGCATCAATAGCAGTTTTAGCTGTAATACTTATTTCATTTTTTATTGTTAAGGAAGGCTGGCCAGTTATTCAAAAGGTAGGTTTTTTAAATTTTGTTTTAGGTAAGCAGTGGGCACCCACACAGCAAATTTACGGTATTTATCCAATGGTATTGGGCTCAGTATATTCTACTTTAGGTGCATTAATCTTAGGAGTGCCTATTGGTGTAGGCTGTGCAGTTTTTTTAGCAGAAATAGCAAAGCCAAAGCTTGCAAACATAATTAGACCAGGTGTAGAGCTGTTAGCTGGTATACCTTCAGTAGTATATGGATTATATGGTTTGGTTGTTATTAGTTCCTTTAATTCGAAAGACTTTTAATAACCAAGGCTTTAGTATTTTGGCGGCTAGTATAATATTAGCAATTATGATACTTCCTACTATTATAAATATATCAGAAAGTGCCATAAGATCAGTACCTAAGGAGTACAAAGAAGCTTCCTTGGCTCTAGGAGGTTCACATTGGCAGGCAATTTACAAGGTCATAGTTCCAGCAGCAAGATCAGGGATTATTACTGGTATCATACTTGGAATGGGTAGAGCAATTGGAGAGACAATGGCTGTTATAATGATTGCTGGTAATAGTACCTTGATACCAGAAAGCATTATTGTCACCTATAAGAACCTTAACAGGAAACATAGGTATAGAAATGGGTTATGCAAGCGGAGAGCACCAGCAGGCGTTATTTGCAACAGGTGTTGATATTATTCATATTTATTATGATACTTAATATTGCAGCAAACCTAATACCAAAAAAGGTAGGTGAATAAATATGAATCTAAGATTCTTGGTGAATCAGTTAAATAAGAATAAGAATAGAATTCAGAAAAAATATTTTTCGGTTTAATTTGGGAGCTGCATTGATAACAGTTATAGTATTGGTTGCAATTGTAGGTCATGTTTTGATAAATGGATTAAGTCATTTAAGCTGCAGTTCTTGACTCAGGAGCCTGAGAATATGGGAAAGGAAGGCGGAATATTTTCTGTAATAATAACTACAGTATATCTTGCATTATTTTCTCTTGTTAATTGCAGTTCCAATAGGTGTCAGTGCTGCGATATTTCTTAACAGAGTATGCAAAGGAAGGACATATTATAAGGATAATTAGATTTGGAACAGAGGCGTTGGCAGGGATTCCTTCTATTATTTATGGATTATTTGGTTTTGTATTCTTTGTAGTACTTTTTAAAGTTTAAATATTCTATTGTATCAGGTGGTTTGACGCTTACGCTTATGATACTTCCTACAATAATAAGAACAGCTGAGGAAGCAATAAAAATGGTACCTAGATCTTACAGAGAAGGCAGCTTGGCACTTGGAGCAACTAAATGGCAGACAATATACAAGGTAGTGCTGCCTGCTGCAATACCTGGAATACTTACAGGAGTAATATTAGGTGTAGGCAGAGTAGTAGGGGAGACAGCAGCAGTTATATATACAGCAGGAAGCTCCTTAGGATTGCCTGACAGCATATGGAGACCAGGCAGAACTATGGCAGTTCACCTTTATATATTGGCATCAGAAGGATTATCAAAGTCCAATATGTATGCTACAGCAACAGTGCTTATTATAACGGTATTTATTATAAATTTTGCAGCAAATAGAGCTCATAAAGAGGTTTATAATAGATAAGGGGGTAGAAGATTATATATGAGATAATAAGATATGAGGCTCGTGATTTAAATCTATATTATGGAGATTTTCATGCTTTAAAAAATATAAATATAGATGTTGAGCAAAATACAGTAACTGCGTTGATAGGTCCATCGGGTTGTGGTAAATCTACATTCTTAAGAACAATTAACAGAATGAATGATCTTAATAGATGGTGTAAAAATAGATGGAAATATTGCTCTGGATGGATTGGATATAAGAAAGTATGATGTGATAGAGCTTCGAAAAAGAGTAGGAATGGTATTTCAAAAGCCAAATCCTTTTCCAATGTCAGTATTTGAAAATATAGCTTATGGACCAAGGATTCATGGCATAAAGGATAAAAGAAAGCTGAATGAAATAGTAGAAAGAAGCTTAAAAGGTGCTGCATTGTGGGAAGAGGTAAAGGATAGACTGCACAAATCAGCCTTAGGGTTGTCGGGAGGTCAGCAGCAAAGACTATGTATTGCCCGAGTATTGGCAGTAGAACCTGAAGTGCTTCTTATGGATGAACCAACCTCAGCGCTTGACCCAGGTTCAACTCTTAAAATAGAAGATTTGATGGAAGAATTGAAGAAGAAATATACAGTTGTAATTGTAACACATAACATGCAGCAAGCAGGAAGAATATCTGATTATACAGCGTTTTTCCTAACTGGGGAAGTGGTGGAAGCGGATAAAACAGAGAATATATTCTACAAACCAAGAGATAAGAGAACAGAAGACTATATAACAGGAAGATTTGGTTAGGAGGAGGTATAATATGACTAGAAATTATTTTGATAAAGAACTGCATGAACTGCATTTATTGATGCTAAAAATGTGTACCGTGGTAGAAGAGGCACTTAATCAATACGGTATATGCACTTAAAAATCAGGACTATAAATCTGGCTCAAGCTGTAATTGATAATGATGATGTAATAGATGATATGGAATATCATATAGAAGAAAAGTGTCTTAAGCTTATTGCACTTCAAGCTCCTATGGCAAAGGATTTAAGGTTTATAGCTACTGCTATGAAAATCATTACTGACTTGGAAAGAATAGCAGACCATGCAGTTGATATATCAAAAATCACTATAAGAGCTTGCTGATGAAATATATATTAAGGAGCTAATCGATATCCCACGAATGGGTGAAATCACAACTAAAATGGTTAAAGAGAGCATAGATGCTTATGTTAATCAGGATGCAGAAAAGGCAAAAGAAGTAGCTAAGATAGATGATGAGGTTGATGCTTTGCACAAGCAGATTTTCCGTGAGCTGCTGCTTATCATGATGGAAGATCCCAAGAAGATTAATCAAGCAACTAACTTCTTATTTATAAGCAAGTCTCTTGAGACGAATAGGGGATTATGTGACAAATATCTGTGAGAAGATAATCTATGCTGTAACAAGTGAACATGTAAATTTGAATGATTAGTATAGCTAGATAGAACACACCACAAACTAGTGCTTTCACAGACATCATCATATACATAGAGTATAATTTTAATTGGCAAAATTAAAACAAAATTAAAAAAGGAAGAGGCAAAAAACCTCTTCCTATCATACAAATCAAACTGTAAAATGTAATTGCAAGAAAACACAGACAGGAGTGATTTATATGATAGATACTATTGTAAATGAATTTGAGTTATCATTCAATAGGTTAGAAAAGGAAATTTATGCAGCCAGTTGTAGAATGGCATGTGAAGCACTAAAAAATTTGTTAGAAGAACTAGATAAGAAGCTTGCTGAAGAGAGAGGCAAATCAAAATACAGACATAAGGGAACTAGGAAAACAACAATAAAGACCTTGATGGGAGAAGTAAGCTTTTCACGTGCGGTTTATGAATGTAGTGACTATGAGGGCAACAAAACATATATATATTTATTAGACCAACAGTTAGGATTTGATACAATAGGACTAATATCAACAAACTTAGCAGAACAAATAGTAGCGAATGCAAGCATAACATCATATCGCAATGCTGCGAATAATGTAACAAAGTTAAGCGGACAAAGTATTAGTCATGGCGGTGCATGGAATGTAGTCCAGACCTTGGGTAAAAAGGTAAAAGAGGAAGAGTCAGAACTAGCAAAAGCAGTAGAGAAGAATCAAATATGTGGAGGAAAAAATGTAGCAATCCTTTTTGAAGAAGCAGATGGAGTGTATATAAATATACAAGGACAAGACCGCCCAAAATCGGTAAAAAGGCTAGAAATGAAAGATTTTTGCATAAGTGTTTTCTAAATATCTAAACCTCAACCTCAACGTATTTTCTTTTCACTTTTGCACCCTTTAACGTGTTTTCTATCCGGCTAATCGAGGAACTCAAGACACGTGGAGTGCTGCGTACTGCTATATCGCAAGGAATATAAAGTGGAGGAAAAAGGTTACGGTTGAGGTTGGGATGAATAAATAAGATAGTTTTGAGAATTTTATAATTTCTATTTTTATATTGTTAAATTTCCAAAACAGAAATTAATTCATTCAAACAGTTGCATAACTATTGTCAAAACGGAAATAATAACATATAATGATATTAAAGAGAGGGGATGAAGAAATGAATACTGTTGCGGATAAATTGAAAGAATTACGTGAAAATAGAATGATTAACGCAAAGGATTTATGTAATGCGATAGACTTAAATACGTCAACTTACAGTAAACTTGAAAATGGTAAAAAATCAATAGATGTTGATGAACTGAGAAAATTGACAAAATATTTTTCGGTTACTGCTGACTTTATTTTAGACATAGGGAAACCTCAAAAGGATGTTGTTGCATATATGAAAACTGATAAAAACCTTGGTGAGGAAGATATTAATGAGATTCAAATGATATTTTCTATGATGGATGATGCCACCGCATTAATAGAAATGAAAAGTAGAATGAGGTGAAAACATGTTATCATCTATCGATATTAAAAATATTGAAAAAAGAGCTAAAACAGAAAGAACGAGTAATGATTTAGGCGAAGTATCTCCCGTTGGGGAGAAAATATTTAGTCTTATAGAAACCATTTATAATTCCTATGTAATACTTTATCCACTTAAAACAAAAAAAGTAGCTGGATTTACAAGAAAGCAAAATGGTGATATTCAAGTTTTGTAAATACAGCTTTTAATTTGAACTTTCAAGTTTTTGCAGCAGCACATGAACTATACCATCTTATAATGTTTAGGCAAAATATAGAAAAAAATGAAATTGTCGTATGTAATAAAAAATCCGATGTGAATGAAAATCTTGATGATAATATTATTGATTTAGAAGAATTAAAGGCAAATTACTTTGCAGCAGCTTTTCTATTACCTCATGATGTAGTGAATAATAGATTTAAAAGTATTAAATCAGATACAGATATGATTATGGAGATACTTAAGCTCCAATATGAATTTGAAATTCCATTTAAAACTGTTTTAAGAAGATTAAAGGAACTTAGAATACTTAAAACAGATAGAGAATTCAGAGGATTGCTTTCATATGAAGATAAAATATTAAAATTTTCTAAAATGTTTGATGACAGAATGCAAGAGAAACTTCAAACATTGGAGACGCCAAGTTATAGAATTAATGATAGTTTAAATTCACCTAAACAAGCTGTAGATGCTTATCATAATTCATTAATCTCCTACAATAAACTTGAGGGAATTTTGACTGGATACCAAAAGAATTTAAATGATTTTAATATATCTGAACAACATGATGATATTTTTGATTTATCAAAGTTATGTGATTTGGCGGGAGATGAGCATGATGAAGAAAATTGAGACTCCCGTTTTGTTTGATGCTTGTATCATATTTAACTTAGAAGGAAATTTAGAATTGTTATTTAACTGTTTTGAAAATATATATATTCATGATGAAGTTTATCAAGAAATACGCTCGTCAAAGATAAAAAGTGAATTAGATAAAATTGCATCTAAAAAACAAATTAATTATGTTAATGATATCAAATGCATAGATGATGAGGGTGAGATTTTAGAACGAGAATGTAAAAAGGAACTTAATGCATCATTTAATATAAATAAACAACGAGACAAAGGTGAATATAGTACATTGTTATATGCGAAGTTTGGCAATGTTTCGGTACTTTCATCGCAGGACACTACAGTCTGGCGATTTGTTACAGACTCAAAATACTTTGCAGGCATACAATGTATTACAATGCAAGATTTGGCGTATTACATGTATTTAAATGCAGAAGAAGCTAAAGAAAGAAAATTTGCGAAAAAGCTCTATGAGTGTTTTTGCAAAGAAGAGCACCCGTTTAGTTGTTTTGAAAAATATATGAAGAGGCATAATGATATTATTCCCAAATACATTGAGTTTGAAAATGAGAGAATAGACAATTTTTATAAGCTAATAAATGAGTATCTATTATATTATAGAGACACATATTCTTTTGAGGAAATTGCAGCAGAAATTGCATGTTGTGCATCTGCTGATGTTCAGACGTGTACAAGCTGTTTAAATTCAAGAATGGATAAAAATATAATCGATTTTAACCGAAGAATATGTAAGGAAAACTATTCTTTAAATGATATAAATTGTGTGAACATAAGAGACGAGTTTAAAAAGAAGATATCTGAAAGAAAAAGGAAATAATTAGGCTAAAATAAATGGATATTATCATAGCGTAAATTATAATCCACTTATATTAAAGGGCATCTGCTGAGTAAAGGCAGGTGCTTTTTAATATGGGTGGCTAAGTTGTATTGAATAGAAGTGAAAAATTGTGTACATTGTTCTGAAAACAAAGACATAAGGGAACTAGGAAAACAACAATAAAGACCTTGATGGGAGAAGTAAGCTTTTCACGTGCGGTTTATGAATGTAGTGACTATGAGGGAAACAAAACATATATATATTTATTAGACCAACAGTTAGAATTTGATACAATAGGACTAATATCAACAAACTTAGCAGAACAAATAGTAGCGAATGCAAGCATAACATCATATCACAATGCTGCGAATAATGTAACAAAGTTAAGCAAACATAGTATTTCACAAGCACAAAGCAGTATTACGTAATGTAAGAGACGAAGAATAAAGAAAGACAATATTACAGCTTTTAAGAGACAATAAAATAGAAGATACATTAACATATAGTACACAGAATGAAACACAGAAAAGCAAGTTGGAGTATTGAAGGAGCAGGAAACTTAGGAAAACTTTTGGTAGCCAAGGCTAGTGGACAATTAAATAAAGTTATTGAGAAATATTCAACGATTGTATTACCAGAAGAGAAAACTTATGAGATTATTCAAATATTAAGTTCATCAAAAACACCAAAAAAAGATGGTAAAAGCAAAGACGGAAATATACATAAGGGACAAGTACCATTTGCAAATTATTCAGTAACAAATGGTAGAAAAGCAATACGCAATATGTTTAACATGAGAAATTTCACTGAATTGGTCTATAGGTAAAAGAACAAGGCAGAGTGTTTATGCCGCGAAAGCCTATTGATATGGGGAGACACCCTCTGGTAAAATCTTTGCGACGGAAAGGCGCAGAAAATATAGGCATATTTCCGTCTAAAAGTAGGTGTCCAGAGGGTGTGGGGGTCACCATGTCAATAGGATGGTGGAATAAATGCGAGCTATCTTAAACAAACATTTTGTATTTTAAAATATGATATGCTATAATCCTGAGTTTGACACTTCGCGAATATAAAAAGCCTGTAGTTCCTTGATAATAAAGGAGTTACAGGCTTTGATGTTGTTGCAAAAAGTGCGTAATGTTTTCTATTTTTTTGTTTCTCTAAAAATTTTTTTCATCTGATTTGTATTTATAATTTCATAATCTGTGTGGAAGCCAAATGCTTCATGTAACGAATCGGTGAAATCAGTTCTAGTGTATGTTGGTGTATAGCCCTCTCCTTTCACTTCAAGAAAATTCATATCTTTTAATCCTGCAATAATTTCGTGACATGTATATTTTTCATTAAGTCTCTTTTCAAGCAGTCTATAAATAATTAATGAAATGAAGCAAGTAGTAAAATGTGCTTCTATTCGGTCATCATTGCTTAAGTACACAGGTCTAGCTTTGAATTCGCTTTTCATAATTCTAAAGCATTCTTCTATTTCCCATCTCCTATGATTTATCTTGATTATTTCAGATACATCATCTTCAAGGTTTGTACAAACTCCATAAAAACCATCAAAAGCTTCTTCTTTCTCGATTAGAGCAGAATCAATGCTGTATATCTCTTTTTCTGCGACTTCACCATCAGGAGTACAGCTTGTTTTATGAATAAACCTTTTGTAATCGTTAGCGTTGCATTTCTTGATTTTTGTTGGATTTGTATATATAACCTTTTGAGCACGTTCTATTTGAGAGTTACGGATTTTACGCTGATAATCCATGTATTTGATAGAATAAGTTACAATCAATCTTTGTTCAAAACCATTTTCTTTGATCCAGCGTTCCTTAAAAAAGACTTTTGCTCGTATTTTTGATTTATCTTCAGGAGTAGCTTTATCTATCATTTCATCAAGCTTAGAAATGTTATAGTTTTTTTCGCTTCCAGGGAGTTTCCAACCATCGGAAGCAAGAGCCCATTTTTTAAGGTGTTCTTTGAATTTTTTAATAGATTGCGTGGTGATAAAAGCCCTACCGTCTTTGTCGTTAAACTTTCGATTGTCTTCAGAAGCCAGCCCTGCATCTGTGCAGACGATAAATTTAGAAAGCTCAAAGTCAGAAATTATTTTCTTTTCTAAAGGCTTTAAAGTCAGCTGCTCATTCATATTCCCCCTATTAATACTAAATGCAAGCGGTATACCGTCACCGTCCATAAATAAACCCATTTGGGTAATTGGGTTTGGTTTGTGTTCTTTTGACGGACCATACTGTTTTTTGCCATCCTCCTGCTCTATTTCGAAAAAGTAATTGGTGCAATCATAGAAAAGAACACCTGTATTTCTTTTGGAAACCTTCAAGCTGTTTTTATACAAAGAGGATTGAATAAAATCTGTTTCTTTAGCAAGAACTTCAAGAGCTCTGTATATTTGATGTAAATCAAAATTCGGCGGCTCTATAAACTTTTTAGAAAGCTCATAGGTTGCAAGCTTGGAAGAAGGGTAAATAACTCTTCCGTAGATTAATCTAGAAAGTATTGAATCTAAGTCAAATTCAAATTTATATTTTTGGGAAATTTCTTTACATATCTTATCCAATCTGAGTTCATGGTATATTTTTTGCAAAAATAGATACCCACCGTTAAAAGAACGCTGTTCGTCTTTCGAAATAATTTTAGACTGCTCGAAAGGAACAAGTATTTTTCGTGTTTGTTCCTTTTCTTTTTCATTTAAATTTCTAATATATTCTCTAGCCCACTCATATGGATCTGCACCACTAAGTTTTTCTCTGAGTTCGATTTCGGTTCCAAGTTTTTCTACAATCTTGGACGAATTTGATTGAGTCTTGCTATTATAAACAGATTTGATTACATAAAGTGAAGCTGCATTTTTAGATTTGGTTACCTTAAGTCTCATTTAGAATCGCCTCCTCATCCTTATATTATATCACATTGCGATAAAGTACGAAATACTTAAATAAAAAAATTGACATAAAAATAAGCCTATATCAAGGCTTTAATGGATTTTTTTTCTATTCAACTGTCAAAGACCCGGCCTATTGATATGGGGAGACACCCTCTGGTAAAATCTTTGCGACGGAAAGGCGCAGAAAATATAGGCATATTTCCGTCTAAAAGTAGGTGTCCAGAGGGTGTGGGGGTCACCATGTCAATAGGATCGTGGAATAAATGCGAGCTATCTTAAACAAACATTTTGTATTTTAAAATATGATATGCTATAATAGCAAAAGAGAATATGGTAATTGGAATCAATTACCATATTCTACACAGGTGCTCACTTTCGCTTGTTTGCTTGGTAGGTAATAAGCGATTTTGAGCTCTTTTTTTTAGTTGTAGATTTTATTAAAAATTGGTTCATTTGCTATTTCTCTAAGCCAATGCATTTGGAAGAAATGATTTTACAGCTTCTTTAACTGCATTGCCTGCCATATCGTCTATTGCAGTTCCTACAACTAGAATATTAACTCCAGTATTTTTAAAGGCTTTTTGATTCTGTACGTTAATTCCGCCTTCTGCTATTGTTGGTACTTTTACGGATTCTACTAGAGCTTTCAGACGTTCTTTAATTGCTACTGGAATCTCGCCTGCTGCTGTTCCTTCATAGCTCATGCCTGTCATTAATCCTATTAAATCAACACCTATTTTCTCCATCTCTTTAGCAATTTTAGCAACATCTTCTGGAGTTTCTGCTGGGATGCCAAAAGGATGAAGATCGCTTGGATGACCTATATATGCATCTATAAGAAGACCATAGTAATGTGCTTTTTCAACAACCTCTGCCAAATCCTCTAGGCTTGTCTTATGAACATGTAGACCATCAGCTCCTGATTCTGACATTAATATAAAATCTTCATCTTTTAGTATTTTAGGTACAACTTCTGTAAAACCTCCAGGAATACCTACCGTAATATATATATCAGGACCAGCTATTTGACGAATACCATGTGTTACTTTAGCCATTTCTGATATTGGTATCTCGTGACGAATTTGCTCTGCTTTATGCATACTAGTTACACCCTTATAACCTCTAGCCAAAACAACTGCAGGATGGTTTGGCTCAATCATTCTTGCTCCAGCATCAATAGCTGCTTTTGCCATACGAGCATCATCACCAGTTATACCAGTTGAAAGTAATGTTGTACCCCCGTGTAATTCAATAGCCTTTAAAACCTTCTGTCTTGCAATTTCCATTTTTCTTTTCATATCTGCTTTTATCATTTATGGTCTTCCTTTCTTTATTTAATTTAATGCTATTGTTTCTTCTTTTTTTGAATCCTTTACTCTACTAATTTTATTAGCTGCAAATGTAATCGAAAATGAACATACTAACGCAACTAACATGCTAATTAAGAAACCTATAGGATTGTTGGATAATGAAGGTGCTAATACTGAAGGTACATATGCAGTACCTCTAACGTTAAAGAATCCAACCACAGCTCCAGATATACATGCAGAAGCTAAAGCACCGCCAAATACTATTTTATTAGAGAACATAAAAGGATATGCGGCTTCAACAAATGTACCAAATGCAACATTGATAATAAATCCAGGAGTAGCTAGTGCCGCCTCACTCTTAACTCTAGGATAAATAATATTTGCTAGTGTTATGCCTGCTGATACCATAACCAGTCCACACATATCGATAGCACCCAAAAAGCTGTTTCCGGTTGTCTCCATCTCGAGCATTACTATAGGTAATATAGCAGCATGATATACGCCACCTATAATAGCGGGCCATATCAAAAGTCCTGCAACAGCACCACATAAGATAGGACTATAATCAAGAGCTATGTTAATTAATGATCTGATACCATTTCCTGCAATTAATGCTAAAGGTCCAATTAAGAAATAAACAAATAATCCACCTATTAATCCAGCTATACCACCTGCGACAATATTAGCAGTTGTTGCAGGGAAACGCCATTGAAGACATTTATATAGAAAATATTGAACTAATATTCCTGCTATAATACCACCGATAATACCACCAATTAAACCACCACTTACTGATAAGGTACCTGCTACTACACCTGCTACTATTGCTACTTCGTTCATACCAAATACTTGCTTGGCTGCAACTGTTGCTACGATAACAGGAAGTGCAGCGATCATAATATCAAAAAGCTTGGTGACAGACTCTGGCGATCCAGGAATTTTACTAATAAAAAGGGTTAGAGCCATTGCAATAAAGCCTGGTAATGAAGCCATTAAAATTGAACGTAGACTTATTCTAGAGAAAACACTTCCTGATACATTTACATCTCCAGTATTTCCTATAACTGGACGGTACTTCATTCCCCAATGTTTTGATAATGCAAAAATACTAGCAACTGCCCTGGTACGGTTTGTAGTTCCTGTGGTTCCAGATACAGCAATAACATTCATGCCTTTCGATTAAACCTTTGCCATCGATGTTCCACCGGTTCCAGTTGCAACGAGTTTTGCTTTTACTGCGGCTTCCACTGCTTGTTGATTAGTTTTATCTGGGTCAGCACTAAAAAGAATTAATCCATCAATTTTTCCCGTTGCAATTAGTTGAGCTATTTTTTTATCCTCTTCTAATGCAGCAGCATTTACCTCTTGAAGAGTTCCGTCAAAAACTACTTCAAATTCACTACCATTCCAAGTCCACAAATGGGCATTAGTTGTTGGCTTTACAAAATCCATTGAAGCTTCAGCTGCAATAAATTGTATCGCCCCTACTTCAATACCGGCTGCTTTGATTTGTTTAACAGTTTCTCCAAGTAAGCTTTTTGGGTCTTTTCCGCCTAATGTATAAAGATTACCTCCACTACTGCCTAGAATAGCGATCTTTTTTGTCATTGAGAATGTCCCCCTTTTTATTTATATATCAAATCAAATCCTCATCACAATTTGAAACAATAAGATTCACTCCTTTTTTCTTCATATTGTTTTGTGTTTGTGGATCGATATGATAATCGGTAATAATATGATCAACATCACTAAATTTACAAATAGTAATGAATGACACCTTGCTAAACTTGCTTGAATCTGCTAATAAAATAACTTCTTTTGATCTTTCTATAAAAGCTCTTTTTGTTTCAACCTCATCCATACCAAAATCAGTTATATCGGATTTATCTGAAACCCCAGCCGCTCCTAAAAAGAATTTATCAAAATGGTACTGACGTATTACGCCTCTAGCAACTGGTCCTCCAAGACAATTTTCCTTATGCTGCAATATTCCTCCAACAAGGTATACTGTTACATTTGTATTTAAAAATATATTTGCAATAGTCAAACTAGCTGTAAAAACAGTAATGTTACTTCGACCTCTCAAAACTTTAGCTAGTTCAATAGATGTACTTCCAACATCTAAGGCAATAACTTCTCCGTCATTAATAAGACTTGCAGCCACTTTGGCTATTGTGCGTTTTTCTGCTAAACTGTTAGCTTCTCTTTCGTGTAAAGGGGGCTCATGTCCAAAGGTTGAACTAGTAATCATTGCACCGCCTCTATAACGTGTAATTAATCCTTTTTCAGATAACTTCTGCAGATCTCTTCTTATCGTAATAGGTGATACATTAAATAGCTTCTCTAATTTTTCCGAAGTTACCGTTTGCTCTTGATATAATATGTCCAATATCTGTTTTATACGCTCAGCTTCGTTCATATATAAACACCGCCTTTTTACTATATATATTACACTAAACAATTTACATTTATAAACTAATGTTATATTTTTTTTGTTTCATTTTCTAAAACTACACTTTAATGACCATGCCTTGTGATAATGTATGATTCAATATAACATGTAACGAACATTAAAGTTCATGTACGAACATTTATTAAATTATACCGCTAAATTAGCATATATGCAATAGCTATTTAATTAAGATATGTACATATGGATAAATACTATTATTTAACAATATAGTTTTCGATAAGAAGCTATCAGAAATAAACTCATAATTATTGACACATATACCAATATACCAATTTTGACACATGATATATAATAAAGTTATAAGCTTTTAGAGGTGAATTGAGTTTTATATAAAAATCTGTGACTATTAAAGCATCATAAATTGGCATTATAATTACGTTATTAATAGGCAGATGGAAAAGGGGTGAAAGATATTGAGTGGGGTTATATTTAATATACAAAAATATTCGATACATGATGGACCCGGAATTCGTACCACAGTTTTTCTAAAAGGCTGTCCCCTTAGCTGTAGTTGGTGCCATAATCCTGAAAGTCAAAGCTTTGAAAAAGAGCTATTGTTTTTCTCCAATCGCTGTATAAATTGTGGGGAGTGCCTTAGGGTATGTAAAAATATGAGAAAAGCTGAGTTATGTACTAAATGTGGTAGCTGTGCCGAAGTATGCTGTACAAATGCTATAGAGCTTGCAGGCAAGGAAATCAGTGTAGAAGCATTGATAAAGGAGCTAGAAAAGGATGTTATTTTCTATGATTCCTCAAAGGGTGGAGTTACTATATCTGGAGGAGAGCCTTTAGGGCAATCAGAGTTTACCCTAGAGCTTTTAAGAGAGTGTAAAAAAAGAGATATTAATACAGCTGTTGATACCAGTGGTTATGGTAATGCTGATGCCTTAGAAAAAATAGCAGGTTTGACTGATTTGTTCCTTTATGATATAAAGCTTATAGACAAGGAAAAGCATATTCAATATACGGGAGTATCAAATGATTTAATACATCATAATCTAAAAATGCTATCAGATAATGGCAAGAAAATTTGGATTAGAATACCTATAATTCCAGGAATAAATGATGATGCAGCCAATATTGAAGCTACTGCAAAGCTTATAAAGTCAACAAGCGGAATACAACAAGTAAATTTACTGCCTTATCATAATACTGCTATGGACAAGTATAAACGATTAAACAAAAAGTATGCTTTACAAGATGTCAAGCAGCCTCAAAAGGAACACATGGATAAAATTATGGATTTGTACCGTAGACAGGGTATAAATGCTTATATAGGGGGTTAGATGTATGAATGAAAGAATAGAAAGTCTAAGAGAAAAAAGTATTGCAGCTGTACCTACTATATCAATTGAACGTGCACTAATTGTAACAGAGGTATATAAAAAATATAGCGGTAAGGTGTCTATTCCAATGTTAAGAGCTTATACCTTCAAAGCCTTGATGGAAACCAAGGAGATATGCATAAATGAGGGTGAATTGATAGTTGGAGAGAGGGGTCAATCACCCAAATTCACTCCTACTTACCCAGAACTTTGCTGTCATACCTTAGAAGACTTAGAAGTTATGGACAAAAGAGAAAAGACTTTTTTTAAGGTAGATAAAGAGACTTTTGAAAATCAGAAGTCTACTATAATTCCATATTGGAAGGATAAGTCCATGAGAGACCTATTACTTTCCAACATGACTGAAGAGTGGCTTGATTGCTATTACAGCGGAATATTTACGGAGTTTATGGAGCAAAGAGCACCAGGACATACTGTAGCGGACGATAAGATGTATAAAAAGGGAATGCTTGAGTTAATCAAAGATATAGATGTCCAGCTACAAGCCTTAGATTATAACAATGATATTCAAGCCTTTGACAGACAAGAAGAATTAAAGGCTATGCGTTTGTGTGCAGAAGCAATAATAACCTATGCAAACCGTCATGCAGAGAAGGCACTCCAGTTGGCAGAAAATGAAAAGGATGAGAACCGCAAGACAGAGCTTTTGCAGATAGCAGATGTTTGTAGACATGTACCTGCTCATGCACCGAGAAGCTTTTGGGAAGCACTACAGACCTATTGGTTTGCTCATTTGGGAGTAATAACAGAGCTAAATACTTGGGATTCTTTTTCACCTGGAAGATTGGATCAACACTTGTATCCATTTTACAAGAAGGAAATTGAAGCTGGTACATTGACAGAAGAGCAGGCGGTTGAATTGCTGGAGCTTTTTGGATAAAATTCAACAATCAACCAGCACCGCCTAAGGTGGGAGTTACTTTGGCAGAAAGCGGCACTTATACTGATTTTGCCAATATAAATAGCGGGGGCTTGAAGCTTGATGGCTCTGATGGAGTAAATGATGTAACATATTTAATATTAGATGTTATAGATAAAATGAGACTGCTTCAGCCTAGCTCAAACATACAGCTGAGCAAGAAGAACCCAGATAAGTTTCTAAAACGTGCAGCTAGAATAATCGCCAAGGGTTGGGGACAGCCATCAATCTTTAATGCTGATGCAGTAATAGAAGAATTGATAAGACAGGGTAAGAGTATAGAAGATGCGCGCTGTGGAGGCACAAGCGGTTGTGTTGAAGCTGGAGCTTTTGGTAAAGAGGCATATATACTTACTGGGTACTTTAATTTAGTTAAGGTGTTAGAAATTACTCTAAACAACGGTATTGACCCAAGAACTGGTAAGCAGCTCGGCATACAAACAGGTAATCCTCAAAGCTTCAAGTCCTATGATGAATTGTTGGAGGCTTTTAAGAAGCAAGTACATCATTTTATAGAAATAAAGATAAGGGGCAACAACATAATAGAAACACTATATGCTAAATATATGCCTTCACCATTCCTTTCTATATTAGTTGATGATTGTATAAAGAAGGGTAAGGATTACAACGCTGGAGGAGCAAAATACAACAGCAATTATATTCAGGGAGTTGGTATTGGAACTTTGACTGACAGCTTCTCAGCTATAAAATATCATATATATGATAACAAGACTATTAAAATGGAAGAACTGCTCGAAGCCTTAAACAATAACTTCAAAGACAATGAAAGAATGAGACAGCTTATGTTGAACAAGACTCCTAGATATGGCAATGATGAAGATTATGCCGATGATATAATGAAGGAGCTTTTCAATATTTACTATAATGAGGTAAATGGAAGAAAAACTATAAAGGGCGGAGCGTATAGAATTGATATGCTTCCTACCACCTGCCATGTATATTTTGGTTCCGTAACAGGAGCAACTCCTGATGGCAGAAAGTCAGGAGTTCCACAGTCTGAGGGCATATCTCCTGTACAGGGTTCTGATACTAAAGGGACCTACGGGGGTAATAAAATCAGCCTCCAAGATGGATCATCTAAAAACTGGAGGTACATTATTAAACCTTAAATTTACACCTGGATTAGTACAGAATGAAGAGGGTATTGAAAAGCTTGCTCACTTGGTACGCAGTTACTTCAAGCTTGATGGACACCATATACAGTTTAATGTAGTAAACGCTGACACCTTACGAAAGGCTCAGAAGCATCCAGAACAATATAAAGACTTGATAGTTAGAGTGGCAGGCTACAGCGACTACTTCTGTGATCTAGGTGAAGCATTACAAGATGAGATTATTACAAGGACAGAACATAAAGAGTTTTAGTTTCAGTAAAAGAGTTAGTTGATAAATATGGATGAAGTAGGTGAAAATATTTGCCTTATTTGGATATAATATTGTATTTTGCAATATATTCATTTGTTGGATGGATAATGGAAACTGTATCTGCAAGTGTAATTGAAAGAAAGTTTGTAAACCGAGGTTTTTTAATTGGACCGTTTTGCCCTATTTATGGGTTTGGTGCTGTTCTAGTCATCCAGTCTTCTAAATGGGTTAATAGTGTTACAGAAAATTATTTTATGTCATTAATAATCAGTATATTATTTGCAATCATTTTAGTTACTGTACTGGAGTATATCACAGGATTTGCTTTAGAAAAAGTTTTTAATTGTAAGTGGTGGGACTATAGCAATAAAGCTGCGAATCTTCAAGGGTATATTTGTTTGAGATATTCAATTTTATGGGGGCTGTTGGCATTCCTTCTTATACAGGTCGTACATCCTTTAATGTCAGAAGTTGTTTTTCAGGTGTCCGATCCAGTGAAGAGCTTTATTGCAATACTAATAATATTGTACTTATTTACAGATGCAATAAAATCTGTATTTGAAATTTTGGATCTAAGAAAGGTGATTCATGATTATTTAAGTTTGCCAGCTAACAAATATTATGAAAAGATTATTCGATATAAAAGAATTTTTCTTGCGTTTCCACGGTTACTGATTTTAAATGCAGGTATTGTCAATCGTGATATTAGGAGTGTTTTGAATGATGGAATTGATAAAATCAAATATGAAATTAAGAGCAGATTCCAGTAGCTATATTGAATTTAAAGATTGTATTTACGATTTGATTCAAAATGAAACTGTACACTCTATGGAAAAATATATACAGCATAGCAATATAACTTGCCTTGAACACAGTATCTATGTGTCATACAATAGTTATTTGGTATGTAGAGGTTTGGGGTTCGATTACCAATCGGCTGCTAGAGGAGCGCTACTCCATGATTTTTTCTTATATGACTGGCATATAACTAAACCTCAAAATGGATTACATGGTTTCACTCATCCTGGTGCTGCATTAAGAAATGCTAACGAAAAATTTAGCTTGAATAAAATAGAAAAAGACATTATAGAAAAGCATATGTGGCCACTAACTATAAGATTTCCCAAATATAAAGAGTCTTTCATTGTATCATTTGTAGATAAGTATTGTTCGGTGACGGAAATTATAAAATCTAGAGAAGTTAATAAAGTCGATAGACTTATACGAGAGTTATTAGGTTAGTGATCAAGATTACACTATGTACCTTTTGTTGTTGGTGGCAATTAGTGGATGTAGTAAATTAAGTATGATTTATATAGCTAAAATTATATAAAATATATTGAGGGCTGTGTGTCAATTGTTGTGGTAAACCCACGATTGACACACAGCCCTCAATTTATAATTTCTAAGCAAATTATGTATTTAATGGTTCTAAATAATTAACTTTTTTGCCTGTTTCTATAGCATATTCAATTTCACTTTTTGTACTTGTGCCTATATATCCTCCTTTATTAATCACAAATATCTCATCAGCCATATCAATTTTTCTTTTATGTATATCGTCAAGCATTATCTTAACTCCCTCTGTACTTGTAGAAATTCATTTTTAAACCTTGTACTATCACAAGGAGTTATAACTGTGTATTTATCAACTATATATACCTTTTTTCCTCTTGAATATAGGTTTTAAGACATATAAATGTGCCAGAGATGTAAATATCATCACTGGCACACTTTTAAAAAGTAGAACTCAAAATCCGTACGCTTGTCACCGAAAAAGGGTATAACCCAAAATATAGGGGTATTAGAAATATATAGTTTAAAGAGTAAAAGTAAATATAGCCAAAATGCTATTTCTATTGCTTATTTTATAAAGCAGTTTTAAAATTTGTGCATTATAATCTCTTTCATACAGATATAGGCAATGTTGACTATATTGGTGTAATATTCTATTATTGTATTGTTGTACAAATTCATTTTATTTAATTATATGATCTTAAGATATTATTAGTGAAGGAGATTTATTATGCACAAACTACCATCAACTTACACAAATATAGTTATAGAAAGTGTTGCCACTGCACATCCAACTCAGAAGATTGATAACCAATTCTTTATTGAACATTTTAAAAATATGGGTTTGGAATGTGAAGGTTTACTAAATCATTTAGGAAGGAAAGAAAGATATATAGATATTAATGGTGAGTATACAATAGTAACATTGATTTATGAAGCTTGCTTAAAGGCTCTGGAAAGAGCTAATATTAAACCAGAAGAAATAGATATGATAATGCTAAGCACAGATACTCCTGACACAACAAGTCCTTCAAATGCATCTATATTATCAAATATGCTTGGAACAGTTAACGCTTATCATGTTTATGATATGAATACGAATTGTACAGGTATGCTTAATGCTTTAGATTTAGCTTCAGTTTATGCTAAATCTAAGAACAATATTAAAAACATTCTTGTTGTTGGAGGTTCACTAATGTCACCTTGCTGTAGACCTGATTGCACTGTAACATATCCAACTCTTGGAGATGGAGCAGCAGCAGTGGTTATGAGGAAGGTTGAGGAAGAGTTTGAGAGAGGATTTATTGATTCGTTTATGTATACTAATCCTATACAAATTGATTATGCTACATTGCCTGCATGTGGCTTAACCGATATGTATCGTGGAAAATCCAGTATGGATAAGTTTAGATTCCAATGGATTCCTTTCGATAATTCATATTTAGCTCCAGAATGGACTATGTGCTGTAAGAATGTTATAGAATCCAATGGATTAACTCCAAGTGATATTAAACATTTTGCATTCTCGCAATTTTCAAGACCTGATGCAATAAAGGCAATAGAAGGACTTGGAATTGCAGTTAATGAAGATAACTTTACCTTTGTTGCAGAAGAATTTGGATATACTGGTGCAAGCTCTCCTTTCTTTGCTCTTGAAAGGGCAATTGAAACTGGAAAGATCTCAAAAGGTGATTATATAGTATTTTGTTCAGTTGCAACTGGTTATAGTATGACAAGTCTATTAGTTAAGCTCTAAGAAAAATTACTGTTTTGAAAGAGAATATAATTAAATCAATATGAATTAAAGAAACAATCATACTATAACTGTTTTTAGCTTTGCAGTACAAAGTAATAACATAAAAAGTTCATAAAAAGCATAAAAAAAGAGCCATGCTGTTTATTTTTTTAAAATAGCATGGCTTATAATATTTTAATACCCATTATCTATATCTATAACATTAATAAGTTTTTCTCCATTTATAAATCTCTTCAGATTTTCATATATAATATTATATCTTCTTTCATTTCTCATTTCGGATATCCAGGAGTTATGAGGGGTGATTATTATCCCATAAAGGATTATCCTTGCTTAAAGGTTCATCTTCAAATACATCTAGTGCTGCTCCACGGAGATTGCCTTTCATTAATGCTTTTACTAGAGCTGGCTCAATTATTAAATACACTGAGTTTATCCTCATCTATCAAATAGAATGACTTGATAGTTAGAGTTGCAGGCTACAGCGACTACTTCTGCGATCTTGGTGAAGCATTACAAGATGAGATTATTACAAGGACAGAGCATAAAGAATTTTAATATAAAGGCTGTGTGTCAATTGTTGGGGTAAACCCACGATTGACACACAGCCCTCAATTTATAATTTCTAAGCAAATTAAGCATTTAATGGTTCTAAATAATTAACTTTTTTGCCTGTTTCTATAGCATATTCAATTTCACTTTTTGTACTTGTGCCTATATAGCCTCCCTTATTAATCACAAATATCTCATCAGCCATATCAATTTTTCTTTTATGCATATCGTCAAGCATTATTTTAACTTCATCTGTAATTATTTTTTCGTATTCGCCATCAGCATGTCCGAATAATCCAACTGAAATTACTATATTGCCTTTTAATGTTAACTCCTTTTGTACTCGTAGAAATTCATCTTTAAACTTTGTACTGCCACAAAGAGTTATAATTGTATATTTGTTTATCATAATAGACCTTCTTTCTTCTAAAAGCAGAACTCAGTCTTTGCGCTTGTCGCCAAAAAAGAAAAGTGCAACAGTCCCAGGTCCAGTATGTGAACCAATTACTGTGCCAACACTGTTGATCATAACAGGTTCTCTTAGATTTGGAAATTTTTCTGTGATTAGACTAGCTACCTTACTTGCATCGTCATAGCATGCAGAATTAGAGATAAAGCACTTACCAGAGTATTCGATACCATCTTGTGCATGTAATTCCATCATATGTAAAATCTCGGTGATGACACGTTTTTTACCCCGAATCTTCGTGCGAGGAATTAGTTTTCCGTCATAGCTCATATTTAACAGTGGGCATATGTTCAACAAAGTTCCTACAGTTGCGGATGTAGATGATATACGACCACCTCTCTTATAATGTGTAAGATCGGTTGAGAAAAACCAATGATGTATGTTGAGCTTGTTTTCCTCTACCCAAGCGTGTACCTCTTCAATACTTGCACCATTGTCACGCATGTCGGCAGCAGAAACAGTTAGTAGTCCATAGCCTGATGATGCACCTAATGAATCTATAATAAGAATTTTTCGATCAGGATATTTTTGTAAAAGTTCTTCCCTCGCGATACAGGCTGAATTATAAGCTCCTGATAAGCCAGTGGAAAGGGAAATGTGTAGAATATCCTTGCCTTCCTTTAAAAACGGCTCAAAAAAGTCAATAAACTGTCCCACATTTACCTGTGAGGTAGTAGGCATCGCTCCAGCCCTGATTTTGCTATAAAATTCTTCAAAAGACATGGTTTGTCCCAAGTCATCTGGATATTCTTTTCCATTAATATTGTAGTGAAAACAAACAAACGGGATATTCCTTTTTTTAAGGTATTCATATGGAATATCTGCTGTTGAACAACAAGTTATAATATAATCAGACATATTTAACACCCCTTTAAATAACGGTAATTAGTTATAGTATAATATGCAAGTCTCTTTTATTATACTATAAAAACAATTTTTGTGGCTGGTTATACCTATTAAAAACTGTATTAAAATATACCCAAAAATGGATTAATACCCCTTATCTATATTCACAACATTAATAAGTCTTTCTCCACTTATAAATCTCTTTAGATTTTCATATATAATATTATATCTTCTTTCATTTCTCATTTCGGATACCCAAGAGTTATGGGGGGTAATTATTATATTATCTAGCTCCCATAGAGGATTATCCTTGCTTAGGGGTTCATCTTCAAATACATCCAGTGCTGCTCCTCGGAGGCTGCCTTTCTCAAGTGCTTCTACCAGAGCTGGTTCATCAATAACGCTACCTCTGGAAATATTTATTAGAATAGCTCCATTCTTAAATTTGCTGAGGTTATTCTCATTTATAAGGTGATGAGTCTCTTTTGTATAGGGTATAGAAACAATTACTATATCAGATTGCGATATTGCATTATTTAGCTTAGTCATTGGATAGCAGGCATTGAAATATTCAACGTTTTTTCCTGTAGTATTTATACCTATTGTATTTGTATCGAAGCCTTGAAGTCTTTTAGCGGCTTCTGAAGCTATACTTCCTGTACCTATAAAGCAGACAGTTTTGTTGTAAAGCTCTAGTATTGATGTATCTATCTGCCACTTTCTTTCACTTTGCTTACGATAAAGATCCTTACTGTTTTTTAGAAGCTCTAGTATTTTCATAACTATCCATTCTCCCATTGGTATTGAATAGCCGGATCTATTGTTTGTCACAATTATATCTTGTTCTCTTACCTTCTGTTTGGGAACTTGGTCTATGCCAATACTGGAAAGCTGAATCCATTTCAATTGTTTAAGTAAAGAAATATTAAGCTTATCAAAAGGATTATAACAGATAAGTGCATCAATATCAGAAATTTCATTTGAATTTGATATTACCTTTTCATTCATATATATAAGCTCATATCCCAGTTCGGAAACTGACTTCATTTTTTCTTGCCCATAATTATAAGTAAATAAAACCTTCATATACACACCTCTTAAAGTATTTATATTATTAAATATAAGCAACTTCAAAGAAACAATCAACTAAATATATTTCATTATACATATTAAGGTGAATTAATATGCTGTATTTAATATACAATAGAATATAAATATAAAAATATAATAATGACCAAGTCATAAATGTGATATAATATAATGTGCTTTAGTATTTGGTATTACAGTAAAAGGGAGGAAGTTACTTTGAAGATAAATGAAGTACATATTAAAGATGTGCTTCCTGGAAGTATAGCAGAAGAGCTAGGCATTGAGAAAGACGATAGGCTTCTAACTGTAAATGGTGCAGGCGTATTGGATATAATAGAATACAAATATCTAATAACTGATGAGTATTTGGAGATTGAAATAAAGAAGCCTGATGGCGAGATATGGGAGTTTGAAATAGAGAAGGAGTATGATGATGACCTTGGATTGGTATTTGAGGGTATAATTGATAACCCTAAGTCCTGCCACAACAAGTGCATATTCTGCTTTATAGATCAAATGCCAAAGGGTATGAGAGAAACCTTGTATTTCAAAGATGATGATACCAGACTTTCCTTTCTAATGGGAAACTTTATCACTCTTACAAACATGCGACAGGAAGAGTTAAACAAGATAATAAGATATAGAATAAGTCCAATTAATGTATCTGTACACACGACAAATCCAGAGCTTCGCAAGGAAATGCTTAACAACAAAAATGCAGTAAAAATTATGGATTACCTAAAGCTTCTCACAGAAAATGGAATAGAAGTAAAAGCGCAAATAGTGCTGTGTCCAGGAATAAATGATGGAGCTGAGCTTGCGAGAACCTTAAGGGAGCTATCAGAAATGTATCCATCACTAAGTACAACCGCCATTGTGCCTTTAGGTTTGACAAAGTACAGAGAAGGCTTATGTGATCTCAAAGAATTCACTAAGGAAACAGCGGCAGAGACAATAAATCAGGTGGAGACACTTCAAAAGGAGTTTCTAAAGAAGCTGGATACTAGATTTGGATTTCTATCAGATGAGTTTTACTTGATAGCGGAGAAACCTTTACCTGAATATGATAGCTATGAGGAATTTAAACAGCTTGATAATGGAGTAGGCTTGGTTACTCTTTTTAAAGATGAAATAAAGAACTCATTAAAGCTAATTGATAAGCAAAGCTATGAAACACAAAATATAAAATTACATATAGCAACTGGTAGTTATGCATACCAAATTTTGCAGCAGGCAGTGGAAAGCATAAGAAACAAAATACAGGGGTTAGATATTTTAGTAACAGAAATTAAAAACAATTTCTTCGGTCAAAGTGTGAAGGTATCAGGTCTTATAACGGGACAGGATTTAATCGCACAGATGAAGGATAAGGTTCTGCCAGAGGTAGAGAATATATTGCTTATACCTAATTGCATGTTGCGTTATGGAGAAGAGATTTTTCTCGACGATATAACTATTTCAGACATAGAAAAACAGCTAAATGTCAGTATGCAAATATGTAAGCAAGATGGAAGCGATTTGGTAGAAAATATACTTAAAAAACTTAAATAAAAATTATATATAATAAGGTGAACTGGAGGTTTTAAAATGGCAAAGCCAGTAGCGGCAATAGTTGGAAGACCTAATGTAGGCAAGTCAACATTGTTTAATAAAATTGCAGGCAAGAGAATATCCATTGTTGAAGATACACCAGGTGTAACAAGAGATAGAATCTACACAGAGGTTGAATGGCTAGACAAGAAATTTACTCTCATAGATACAGGAGGTATTGAACCTTATAGTGAGGATATAATACTGATTCAAATGAAAAGACAGGCAGAGATAGCTATTGAAATGGCGGATGTTATAGCTTTTCTTGTAGATGGTCAGGAAGGCATAACTCCTGCGGATGAAGAAGTAGCAAATATGCTTCGAAAGTCTAAAAAGAAGATTGTATTGGTGGTAAATAAAATTGATGCATCAAAATACAAAGATAATGTATATGAGTTCTATAATCTAGGCTTAGGAGAGCCGGTAGGAATATCAGCCGCTCAAGCTTTAGGATTAGGAGATATGCTAGATGAGATATTAAAGGGATTTCCCGAGAGCGATGATGATGATTACGATGAGCTTACAATAAAGGTTGCAGTGGTTGGAAAACCTAACGTAGGTAAGTCCTCACTTGTAAATAAGATAATAGGCGAGGAAAGAGTCATAGTAAGTGATGTGCCAGGTACCACCAGAGATGCTATAGATACCCCCTTTGAGATCGGAGAAGATAAATATGTGTTTATAGATACTGCTGGTATGAGAAAAAGGAAAAAAGTATTTGAAAACATAGAGAGATATAGCGTAGTCAGATCTTTGACAGCTATAGAGAGAGCAGATGTATGTCTAATTTTAATTGATGCTATAGAAGGAGTAACAGAGCAGGATACAAAGATAGCGGGCTATGTAAATGAACAAGGCAAAGGAGCTATTATTGTAGTTAATAAATGGGATCTGATTGAAAAAGATGATAAAACAATGAACAAGTTTATCGAGGATATCAGAAGAGAATTACCTTTTATGGCTTATGCTCCTACTATATTTATATCAGCGTTAACAGGACAAAGAGTAGTAAAGGTACTAGAGCTTGTAAAATATGTAGCTAATCAGAATGCTATGAGAATTTCAACAGGTATGGTAAATGACGTTATTAATGAAGCTGTACTTATGAATCAACCTCCAATTACTGGTGGCAGAAGATTAAAAATACTATATATAACTCAGGTTTCAACTAAACCACCTACATTTGCATTATTTGTAAATGATCCTAATGCAATGCATTTCTCTTATGAGAGGTATTTAGAGAATCAGCTGAGGAAATCCTTCGGTTTTGAAGGAACACCTATCAGATTTTTACTTAGACAAAGAGAATAGGGGGATTTCAATGGATTTTAAATTGATATTTAGTTATATTTTTGTTAGTATTATTGCTTATTTTATTGGTAATATTGCAACCTCTTACATTGTTTCAAAGAATGTAGCAAAGATTGATATTAGAAAGCATGGAAGCGGAAACGCTGGAGCTACAAATGTACTTAGGGTCATTGGTATAAAAGCAGCAGCAATAACCTTTGCAGGAGATGCACTTAAAGGTGCAGTTGCAGTTATGATAGGAAGATATTTGGTAGGGGATTATGGAGCTGTTTTAGCTGGATTATTTGTGGTTATAGGTCACAATTGGCCTGTACTTCTTAAGTTTAAAGGCGGTAAGGGTGTAGCTGCAACCATTGGCGCTATGCTAGCAATTAATCCGTTGATTGTTCTTATTGTAGTTGTTTTCGGAGTGATTATGATAATTACTACAAGATATGTTTCATTGGCTTCTATAACTGGGATGTTTATATTTCCTATTCTAATGATTGTTTTTAAACAGCCGATAGAGTATATAGTTTATAGCTTTTTAATGGCAATAATTGCAATCTATAGGCATAGAACAAACATAGTAAGACTTTTTAATGGCACAGAGCTAAAGCTTGGACAAAAGTCGGTGTCAGAGTAGGAGGATATCAATGTATAATATTTCAATTATAGGTGCAGGAAGCTGGGGCACTGCAATAGCAATATTGCTTGCAAAGAAGGGCTGCAATGTGAAGCAGTGGGTAAGAAGACAAGAGCTTTGTGATACAATAAAGAAAACAAAAGAAAATATAACTTATTTGCCTGGTGTAGTACTTCCAAGCAATATTGATATGTCGAGTGATTTAGATTATTGCTGTAAAGGAAGCGATATACTGGTGATCGCAACTCCTTCTCATACAGTTAGAGAAGTAGTGAAAAGCATAAAGCCTTATACAAGCAAAGAACAGATTATAGTAGATTTAGCAAAGGGTATAGAGAACGAATCTCTTATGAGAATGTCTGAGATTATTGAGGAAACATTGCCGAGCAATAAGATTGTTGTATTATCTGGTCCTTGTCATGCAGAGGAAGTAGCAAGAGATATTCCTACAGCGATAGTATCATCTGCAAGGGAAAGAAAAACTGCAGAGTACATACAGGATGTCTTTATGACTCCAAAGTTTAGAGTATACACAAATCCTGATATGGTAGGGGTTGAGCTTGGGGGAGCATTAAAGAATATAATTGCTATCGGAGCTGGGATGAATGATGGCTTAGGCTTTGGTGATAATACTAAGGCTGCTATTATGACCAGAGGAATTGATGAGATTTCAAGACTAGGTGAGCGCATGGGAGCTCATAAGATAACTTTTGCAGGACTATCCGGTATAGGCGATCTTATAGTTACCTGCACCAGTATGCATAGTAGAAATAGAAGAGCTGGAATTGCTATAGGTGAAGGCAAGTCCTTAGAAGAAGTGCTTGGCGCTACAAATATGGTGGTAGAAGGGGTAAAAACTACAAAGTCAGCATATGAGCTAGCTTGCAAGATGGGTGTTGATATGCCGATTACCCAGGAAATATACAATGTTCTTTATAATAAAGCGGATGTGAAGAACTCTGTAATAAACCTTATGATGAGAGCTAAGACCCATGAAACAGAAGATATTGAAGAGATAAATAATATGGAGTGGTAATACATAAGCAGACCTTTTGGTCTGTTTTTTTTGGAATAATCTTAATTTGCCTACATATATATATATTGCTATATATGTTTCGAAGAAGATTTATCATACACATAAGGTGGAAGTATATATTTAAGGAGGTAGGGTAAGTGGAAGGATTCGATGTATATCGAGATATAGCCGAAAGAACTGACGGCAGCATTTACATAGGTGTTGTAGGACCTGTTAGAACCGGCAAATCAACCTTTATCAAAAGATTTATGGAATTACTAGTTCTTCCCAATATAGACAATGAGTTTAAACGTGAAAGAACTAAGGATGAGCTTCCGCAAAGCGCAAACGGCAAGACAATAATGACAACAGAGCCAAAGTTTGTACCTAACGAGGCTGTTGAGCTTACTTTAAGAGAAAACGCAAAGTTTAAGGTAAGACTTATTGACTGTGTTGGATATCTTATAGAAGGAGCCCTTGGACATCTTGAAAATAATTCTGCAAGATTAGTTAGCACTCCATGGTTTGAAAATCAAATACCATTTGAAGAAGCTGCAGAAATAGGCACTAGAAAGGTTATATCAGATCATTCTACAATTGGTCTTGTAGTAACAACAGATGGTTCGATAACAGAATTACCAAGAAGAAGCTATATAGAAGCAGAAGAACGTGTAGTAAGAGAGCTAAAGGAATTAGAGAAACCATTTATAATAGTATTAAATTCGTCAAGACCAACAGCACAAGAGACTATAGAGCTTCGTGAAGCCTTAGAGACCAAATACAGTATACCAGTAATTATAGTTGACTGCCAAAAAATGGAATTAAGAGACTTGGATGAAATACTGGAAAGAGTATTGTTTGAGTTCCCTGTAAGAGAAATCAATTTCCATCTACCAAGATGGTTTGATTCACTAGAGATGGAACACTGGCTCAAGACAGACATGGTAAATGGTATTAGGAGTAATATTAGCGATGTATATAGACTAAGAGATATAGCTGTAACCGTAGCAAATATTAAAGAAATTGAGAGTCTAGAAAACGCAGCTATTAATGATATGCGCCTAGGAGAAGGGGTAGTAAATATTACACTAGATTTGAAGCAGGGATTGTTTTACAAGGTACTAGGCGAGGTATCAGGGTATAACCTTGAGGGAGACTATCAGCTTGTCAGTTTAGTAAAGGATTTATCACAAGCAAAGCGTGAATATGACAAGGTTAAAGATGCATTGAGAGATGTTAAGGAATTTGGATATGGTATGGTAGCTCCATCTGTTGAAGAAATCAGACTAGAAGAACCAGAAATTACAAAGCAAGGTAATAATTTTGGCGTTAAATTACGAGCCAGTGCGCCATCTCTACACATTATTCGTGCAGACATAGAGACTGAGATTTCTCCAATCATAGGAACTGAAAAACAAAGTGAAGAGTTTGTGACTTATTTCATGAACGAGTTTGAGAGTGACCCAGAAAAGATTTGGAGTTCAAATATGTTTGGCAAGTCCTTGTATGACATGGTAAAAGAAGAGCTTCAAGGCAAGCTTTATAAGATGCCGGAAGATGTACAGGGCAAGCTACAGTTGACACTTAACAAGGTTGTTAACGATTCCAAAGGCGGTATAGTCTGCATAATCATATAATGGAGAGTGTAAATAATTTCGTGTATTTAATTTGATTTAATTCTTCTTGTTCAAGTGATTAACGATTATTTATTATTATAATGTAATATTACTGAATTTATATTATTGCCTTTTTAATTTTGGTTTATGAATAAACTGGAATAAAAATGGCAATAATTTTTTATAATAGATAGTTATAAGCATTTTTTCAAGTGAACTATCTAACGGAAACATTGTCTTTGCCTTCGCTTCTTTTCTATCCAATAGAACTTGAATTTGCACCTCGTCTGAAACTGGCAAGCAATTTTAGCAAACTATTTCCAGTCTTATGTCTTAAAAAAGTGATAGTTGTATATGAAGAAGAAAATATACACTTTTAGTTTATTATAGGAGTATTTTGTCTGATTAACAAACAAAATATAAAATTAAGCAGAATAAGTTTGTTTAATGCGATAAGATTTTGTTTATAGAGTATAATTTTAATTGGCAAAATTAAAAAAGGAAGAGACAAATCAAAATACAGACATGGATCGTGAAATAAATGCGAGCTATTTTAAACAAACATTTTATTGTTAAATTTGTATGTAGAAATATTGCCAACATTTACTTGACAGTAATAAGTTAAGCTAATTTATTGAGCCATAATCTAAAATGAGATATAATTGAAAGTATTGAAATAGATAAATAGTTTGTGGTAAAATTATGAGAGAACATATGTTTGGTTTTGAAAGGAAAAATTATGGGATTTATTAAGGATGATAAATTAACAGTAATTGATTTATTTAGTGGTTGCGGTGGTTTCACGAAAGGTTTCAAAGATGCAGGATATAATGTTCTGCTTGGAATTGACATTTGGGAAGATGCCATAAACACATATTCAAGAAATTTTCCTAATACAAAAACTTTAATCCAAGATTTGACTACTGTAACAGGTGAACAAGTTCTTGAGATTATTGGGTGTAAAAAGAATGATATTGATGTAATAATTGGAGGACCTCCATGTCAGGGATTCTCTGTTTCAGGTAAACGGATGATAGATGACCCTAGAAATAAACTCTATAAGTCTTTTGTTGATATTGTTGGTTATATTAAACCAAAGATATTTGTTATGGAAAATGTTCCAGGACTTATTAGGCTGTTTGATGGAAGGGTTAAAGAAGATGTTATTAACGACTTTTCTGAATTAGGGTATGAGGTGCAATGCCAAATACTCACAGCATCTGATTACGGTATACCACAAATTAGAAAAAGAGTCTTTTTGTAGGATTACTAAAAGAGCATTTTAGCGAAAACCAATGGTTATTTAAATATCCTGATGTAACACATGGAGAAAACTTATTACCTTTTGTTACTAGTAAACAAGCCATTAGTGATTTACCTATATTGGATGAGACTATGGTAGGAGCTGAAGTAATCGATTATAATCAAGCTTATACAAATAATTATCAAAAACAAATGAGACAAAATTGTGATAAGGTCTATAACCATGTAATAACAGTACACACAAAAAAAACTAGAGAAATTATCAATATGGTTCCAGATGGAGGGAATTATAAAAGCCTTCCAAAGGAATTATGGGAAACAAGAAAAGTAAATATTGCTTGGACAAGGATGAATAGTAATAAACCTTGTTTCACAATTGATACAGGGCACAATCATCATTTCCACTACGAGGCTAATAGAGTTCCAACAGTAAGAGAGTCTGCTAGAATACAATCATTTTCAGATGATTTTATATTCTATGGAATAAAAACAAGTCAGCTTAAACAAGTTGGCAATGCAGTACCTCCTTTGGTTGCAAAAGCAATCGCAAGCAGAATAAAAGAGACAATAGAAAGAAAACGGGGTTGAATGGAATATGATTATTTATAATCCTGAAGAGCAGTATAGGTGTACAATCATTAGAGGTAAGGCAAAAACAACATTAGATAATATACTGCCTGCTTATGCTAATATAATTGATGAGATATGTCCGTGTGAAAAAGTTGAGTTTTCTAGAGCTTTCAATCAAAGATTGTCAGAAATACTTAAAGATAGTGAGGAAAAAACATTAAATAATCATAGGACAGAAATAGCAGGAAAGCTATTCGGTATGTTTTTTGAAGATGCAGATGGAATGATTTATGCTTCTGAACGGACTAATAAGTATTTAGAGGATAATGACCAGCCAGCCTTTTTTAAAGATATTTGCTTTAAGTTTCAGTTTCCAAATGGCATGGATAAAATTGACCATGTGCTAGAGCGGGTAGAACAAAAAATTGAAATTCGTCAGTTTTCTTACATACTTGAATTACTTATGTTAGCAAAAAAATCTGATTTAGAACTAACTAAGCATGATATTGGGTATTATGTATTAAACTCTTTACATGTTATACAAGGACATGTACCTCCATATGTTGTTTTGGGAGCAATAAAACAAGATAAAGAACAAGGCTTAATAAAAAAGGTTGCAGTTCCAGGAAAAGCATCATCTTACTATATGCAACATATAAATGAGCAGTTAAATTATTTAGAGCTAGCTAACCTAATTAGAATAGAAGATGGCAAAGTACATTTGAATGACTACGAACAAAATGCCATTCAATATTTAGCAAGTTATTGGAATAAGAAAACTGAGTTTGATGTTTATTCATATGACTTAGAAACACATGATGGAAGGGTGCAGTTCTATAGGGCATGGCAACAACATTATTCAAAAATAAGTACGAATACTGATGTATTTACGACTACGATAGATAAATTGAATATCAAAACTGTAACAAAGCCTACAGGTACAAATTACACGATACTTGGTGATGAAGGAGAGGCTTATGTTTATGAATATGAGAAAAATAGAGTATCTGATTTTAGTCATAGATTAATATCTAAAGTTATTCCTTTAGGAAAGACTAAAGGGCTTGGGTATGATATACAGTCAGTTATAGCAGAAGCTGGGGATATGGCAGAGTTCGTAAAATACATAGAAGTTAAATCAACAAAAAGAGTTACTGTTCCGGATATAAATGATAGTACATGGATTGATACATTAAATTTAACTCGTAATGAGTGGGTTGCAGCTACGCAACATAAAGAGTTCTACTCTATCTATAGAGTGTACTTTACACAAGGCGAGGTTGTCATTTTTGTTCTTAATGACCTGTACAAAAAAGACAAGGAAGGCATTATTAGGGCAGTACCATTAAATTACAGGTTTGATTTTAGTAATAATGCAGTAGATTATAAAATCTAAAGAAGAAGGAGGTAATTGCTCAATGAAAGCAGTATCATTATTTTCAGGATGCGGTGGAGCAGATTTAGGAATTGTCGGTGGTTTTAAGTTTGATGGTAATGCGTATAAACAATTGCCTTATGAATTATCATATGCGATAGATATCAATCAAAAAGCACTCAATACCCATAAGCAGAATTTTAAATGTAAAAATATTGTATGTAATGATATAAGAGATGTAAAGACGTCTGAAATTCCTGACCATGATTTATTAGTTGGTGGTTTCCCTTGTCAATCTTTTAGTACAGTTAATCCAACTAAGAACCCATTTGATGATAGAGCACAGCTATATAGGGAAATGGAAAGAGTGTTAAGAGAAAAACAACCCAAGTATTTTATTGCAGAGAATGTTAAAGGTTTTATGACTTTATATAAAGGTTCAATATTTAAGAAGGTTCAGGAAGAATTTGAGCAATGTGGGTATGAAATTACACATTCACTTGTTAATGCCGCCGATTTTGGTGTACCACAAAAGAGAGAAAGAGTATTTATTGTTGGAATAAGAAAAGATATCAATAAAAAATTTGTATTTCCTGATTCTACTCATTCTCAAACAGGGAAAGATGGAAAAAAGAAATGGGTTCCATTAAATAATGGCATAGATAGCCTCATTCCTTCAGACCCTAAGTATTACTTTTCTCAAAGAGCTGTACAAGGAATGAAAAATGCAAAGAATAATATGAAGCGTGGTTTATTTCAGGATTTAAGTCAACCCTGTTTAACTGTCACAAGCCATTTAGCAAAGGTTAGCCTAAATTCAAGAGACCCAGTATTATTGGTTGATGCTGAAAAGGAATTATATAGACGTTTTACTCCGAGAGAGGCTGCGAGGATACAATCTTTCCCTGATGAATTTGTATTTGCTGGTTCAGAATCTGATGCATATAGGCAGATAGGAAATGCAGTACCACCAGTAGTTATGTGGAATATAGTAAAAGCATTGTTGGAACAAGTAAAAGAGTAGAATTAACAAAAGTAAGTCTCCTGATTTAAACCAGGAGACTTTTTCATACCTTTGTAACATTTTTACCGTAAAATATCTCAGACATTTCTTTTTTAAGCTTTTGTTTGATTTTCTTCTTTTCACCGGCAAGAAGGTCTTTTTTAGTGATTCCGAAAAGATAATTATTTAAATCAAATTCCTTGAGAATCATTTTGGTGTGGAAGATATTTTCCTGATAGACATTTACATCTATCATTTGGAATCTGTCCTTTATATCAGTTGAGATATAGTTTTGTATAGAATTTATCTTGTGGTCTATGAAATACTTTTTACCATTGACATCTCTAGTAAAGCCTCTTACTCTATAATCCATGGTCATAATATCTGAGTCAAAGCTGTGAATCAAATAATTTAAAGCTTTAAGTGGAGAAATCATGCCACAGGTAGAAACATCTATGTCAGCTCTAAATGTGCTTATACCATCATCGGGATGGCTTTCTGGATAAGTATGAACTGTTATATGACTTTTATCTAAATGAGCAACTACTGCGTCAGGTGTTGGACCTGGAGTTTCTGTATCATTAGGATTTTGTATAACATCTTCATGTGCGCCTTCTTCAGAAATTAGCATTGTGACACTAGAGCCCTGTGGATCGTAGTCTTGCTTAGCTATGTTTAGTATATTTGCACCTATAATATTTGCAACACTTGTAAGAATGTTAGTTAATCTGTCAGCATTGTACTGTTCATCAATGTATTCAATGTATCCCTTGCGATCCTCTATATTTTTAGCATAGCATATATCATACATATTGAAGCTTAATGTTTTTGTTAGATTGTTAAATCCATAAAGCTGTAATTTTTCGATATTCTTTATTTCCATTTTAGCCTCCTCGTGTACAATAAGAATAGTGTGTATTAATACATTATTCTGCCTTTATATTATAAACCTATATGCTATAGATATCAAGCCTTTTGAGCAAAATTGGAAAGAATAGGATGCAAAAAAGCACAGTGGTTAGCTGTGCTTTTTTAATAGCTTTTTACTTTAAGTTTTCTGGGTTCAATACCTTTAAAGAATCTACTACAAACATGCCATCTTTTCTGATTAGTGTATCATCAAACCAGATTTCTCCACCACCGTACTCAGGTGTTTGTATGAAAACTAAATCCCAATGTATAGCTGATTTATTGCTATTGTCGCATTCGTCATAGGCATTACCTGGAGTAAAGTGAATGCTGCCCATTATTTTTTCATCAAACAAAGTATCTTTCATTGGCTTCAATATATATGGATTTACGCCTATTGCAAATTCACCAACATATCTTGCACCATCATCAGTATTGAACACTTCATTAATTCTTTCGGTATCGTTAGCTGTAGCATTTACAATCTTGCCATCTTTGAATTCAAGTCTTATGTTTTCATAAGTAAAGCCTTGATATTCTGCAGGTGTATTATAAGTGATATAACCATTTACAGAATTTTTAACAGGAGCTGTGTAAACCTCACCATCAGGTATGTTTGCTTCACCGGCACATTTTATTGCAGGCAAGCCTTTAATTGAGAAAGTAAGATCAGTTCCAACACCTTTAATATGAACTCTGTCTGTTTTCTCCAGAGCTTCAACCAATGGAGTCATTGCTTTACCCATTTTTGCATAATCCAAAGAACCTACGTTGAAGTAGAAGTCCTCAAATTTCTCTGTGCTCATATTTGCCATTTGAGCCATAGCGTGGTTTGGATATCTCATAACGCACCATTTTGTATTTGGTACTCTTATTTCAGAGTGTACCTTTTTGAACCAATACTTTTGGTATATGTTCATCTTATCACTAGGTACATCAGCCCAGTCAGAAGTATTCTTTGGACCTCTTATACCAATATAAGCCTGCATGTTTCTCATTCTCTCTGCTTCAAACTCAGCAGCTTGTGCAATTTGCTTTTCATTACAGCCTAGTAGCAATTCTCTCATCAAGTCTCTGTTTTTTACTGTCAGAAATGGATTAGCTCCCACTGCATAGGCTTCTTTGATTAAAGCATCAACCAGCTCAGCACCAGAATCATTTAGTTCTATCAAAAGATTTTCACCTGGTTGAAGATTTACAGAATAATGAATTAGGTTTTTTGCCATTATTTCTATTCTTGGGTCTTTCATTGTTAATGTCCTCCTTAAAATTTACTTTAGATTTTCTGGATTTAATACTTTAAGTGAGTCTAGTACAAATGCACCATCTTTTCTGATTAGTGTATCATCAAACCATATTTCTCCGCCACCAAACTCAGGAGTTTGAATGTACACTAAATCCCAGTGTATAGCTGACTTGTTTCCGTTATCACAATTTGTATAGGCATTTCCAGGAGTAAAGTGTATGCTACCCATTATTTTCTCATCAAATAATGTATCTTTCATTGGCTTTTGTATAAAGGGATTTACTCCAATAGCAAATTCACCAACATATCTTGCACCATCATCGGTATCGAATACTTTATTGATTCTTTCAGTATCATTAGCCGTTGCTTTTACTATTTTGCCATCCTTAAATTCAAGTCTAATGTTTTCATATGTAAAGCCTTGATATTCTGCTGGAGTATTGTATGTGATATAACCGTTTACAGTGTTTTTAACTGGTGCAGTGAATACTTCTCCATCTGGTATGTTTAACTCACCTGCACATTTTATCGCAGGCAAACCTTTAATTGAGAAGGATAGATCAGTTCCAACACCTTTTATTCTAACTTTGTCTGTTTTTTCCATGGCTTCAACTAATGGTGTCCATCGCATTATCCATCTTTGCATAATCAAGAGTACATACATCAAAGTAGAATTCTTCAAATTTCTCTGTACTCATGTTTGCCATTTGAGCAAATGCTGAGTTTGGATATTTCAAAATAACCCATTTTGTATTTGGTATTCTAATATCAAGATGAACACTCTTTGTAAGAATTCTTTGGTAAAGAGACATCTTTTCTGTTGGAATATCTGAATATGCAGAAGAATTTTCTGGACCTGCTATTAGTATGTATGCTTGCATTTGTTTCATTCGATTTTTTTCAAATTCAGCGATTTTAGTTAATTGTTCCTCATTAGCGTTTATCATAAGTTGTCTTTGAAGTTCTTTGTTTTTTGTTGCTAGAAAAGGATTTCCACCAAGCTTATAAGCTTCTTTTATAAGCTCTGCTGCAAGCTCTTCGCCGTCATCGTACATTTCGATTAAAAGGTTTTCACCAGGCTGAAGTTTAACAGAATGAGTAAGAAGATTTTTTGCTAATTTGTTGATTCTTGGATCTTTCATGTTTTTACACCTCGCAGAAAATATTTAGAATGAATGATTTCATACTCATGAAATTATATAAATATGTAATACTTATATTAATAATTATACCCATTGAGAAAAATATTGTAAAGACGATTATATTTATCCAGACAGTAATTAAAGAAGTTATATTATAATATTTTTATAAAGATACAAACTAAATATAATATATCTTTTGATTGTAAAAAATATTTAAATTATTTCATAATTAGGAGTTGAAGCTATGAAAACTATAGAAAGTATATATGGAAAAACATTTAAAACCATGTTGTGGTTTATAAAGCCAATCAAAAAATTATTTATTAAGACTTTGTGTGAAGTTCATATATTCATAAATAATCAAGCATTTGAAATACTTAAGAATGATGGTCATACTTGATGCTTACGAGTTCTATGCAAAGTATCAAGACAAATTAAACGAAGGTGCAGTATGGGCAGATCAGGATTTTAAGAGCAGAGAGCATTTTTATAATCCCTATACTCAAATAGGTTTATATGGCTGCAAAACCTCTAAGCAACGATTTGAACGTTATTACTGTAATGCTTTAGTACATTGGGATTGCGGTGACTACGATAAAGCAATGTTTTATTTTGGCGCGGCGGTGCATCTAATACAGGATTCAACAATACCACAGCATGGTAATATCAATCTATTAAAGAACCATAGAAGCTATGAACAGTGGATTATAAAGGTTCACAACGATTTTGAGCATTATTCGATAAAGAATGGAGGTATATATTTAGATAGTGCCTATGAATATATTCCACATAACGCAAAGCACGCGATACAGATATTGAATAGATATTCATTAATTAAGGATCATACAGAGAAATATGTAAAAGTTGCTAACAACACTTTTCATATGGCACAGCGTACTACAGCAGGTTGTCTTATGAACTATTATACTAAGCTTCATGATATAGATTTTAAACAGACAGTTTTAAAATGCAAACAAGAAGGATCAAAGTGCGAATAGAAGAATATTGTAATAGATAAGCCCTTCTGATAATATTAAGATTATGATATTAATGGAAGGGCTCTTTATGATGAGCCCTTATTTAAGCAATCTAATGCAATACATATATAGATTAAGAAAGGAAACACGATGAATTTATTAACTATAGAAAATATTTCAAAAGCATATAGCGAGAAGAAACTTCTTGATAATATAAATCTCGGAATCAATGAAGGGGATAAAATAGGGGTAATTGGTGTAAATGGCATAGGTAAGAGCACACTTCTAAAGATAGTATCAGGGTTAGAGCCGCCTGATGAGGGAAGACTAATAAAGGGCAACTCAGTAAGGGTAGAGTATCTATCGCAAAATCCATACTTTGATAATGAAGCTACAGTGTTGGAGCAGGTTTTTAAAGGCGATTCTGCTATTATGAGGTTAATTAGAGATTACGAACAGCTATTGCAATGCCCTAATACTTCATCGGAGAAGCTAATGAAGCTTAATTCTGAAATGGACAGGATGAATGCTTGGAACATGGAAAGTGAGGCAAAAGGAGTACTGACCAAGCTTGGAATTGATGATTTTGAAGCAAAAATAAGCACATTGTCAGGTGGTCAGCGAAAAAGAATTATGTTAGCCTCAGCCTTGATAAATCCTTCAGATTTGCTTATTCTAGATGAGCCGACCAACCATCTTGACAATACAACTATTGATTGGCTGGAGGAATTCCTTAATAAGAGAAAAGGCGCGCTTTTAATGATAACTCATGATAGATATTTCCTTGATAGAGTAGTAAACGAAATTCTTGAGGTAGATAGAGGCAGTTTATTTTTATATAAGGGAAACTATAACAACTATTTAGAAAAAAAGTTGGAGCGAGAGATTGGGAGAATGCCAGCGAGAGAAAAAGGCAAGGACTTCTAAAAAAGGAGCTTGCATGGATAAGAAAAGGGGCAAAAGCACGTACAACAAAACAAAAAGCCAGAATTGATCGTTTTGATAAGCTAAGTGAAAAAATTACTGAGCTAGAGGGTGATAAGCTGGATATATCAGTGGGCAGTAGCAGATTAGGAAAAAAGATTATTGAGATGGATCATGTAAGCAAAGCCTTTGATACAAAAAAGGTTATAGAAGATTTCAGTTATATTGTTTTGAGAAATGATAGAGTTGGAATCATCGGTCCAAATGGAAGCGGCAAATCGACACTTATGAATATAATAGCAGGTACAATGCTAGCAGATACAGGAAGCATTGAAATAGGTGAAACTGTAAGGATAGGGTTGTTTTCACAAGAATCCTACCATATGGATGAAAAGCTTAGAGTAATAGAGTATATAAAGGAAGGCGCTGAAATTTTAACTACCGCAGAGGGAGAGAAAATAAGTGCTTCACAAATGCTTGAAAGATTCTTGTTTGAACCCAATTCTCAATGGACACCGATATCAAAGCTTTCAGGAGGGGAAAAAAGGAGACTGCATTTACTTAGAGTGTTGATGGAGGCTCCAAATGTACTGCTTTTAGATGAGCCAACCAATGATTTGGATATAGAAACGCTTACTGTGTTGGAGGATTATATAGAGAATTTCCCAGGAGCAGTAATAGCAGTATCTCATGATAGGTATTTCTTAGATAAGGTTACTGATAAGATATTTGTTTTTGAGGATAATGGAATAATTACTCAATACACAGGTAATTACTCTGATTTTAAAGAGAATGACATTGCAAATAAGAAAATCAAAGATAGCAGTCAAGGAAGTAACAATTCTGAAGATAGGGCAAAAAATAGACCTTTAAAATTTTCTTACAAAGAACAAAAGGAATATGAGCAAATAGATGATATGATTTCTTCTTTGGAGGAGCAGATTTCTGTGCTAGATGTAAAAATAAAAGCGGCAGCCACTGACTATATGCTACTGCAACAATTAATGGAAGAAAAAGAAGATATAGAAAAACAATTGGAAGAAAAAATGGATAGATGGATATATCTAAATGAACTATCTGAAAGAATTGAAAAAGGTCAGTAAAATGATGAGGGAGAGAAAAAGCGAGTACTTTTTGTACTCGCTTTTTATTACTTCAATATTGCATATGACCAAACAAATCTTGTAGCGTGTTCCTGCTCATCAGTGATGATTTCATAAAGCATATCTCTATGTTTCTTGCTGCTTAGCATTGCCCTGATGTCTCGGTACATTTCCACTGCACTCAGCTCACCATTTATGCTGGTCTTTATGTTATCGATGAATCTAGGTTCCAAGTCTACCTTAGGGGTTGGAATTTCGATTTCTTCTCCAGTCAAGTCCTCATAAATGCTTTGAAACATTCTGTAGTGTTTTCCTTCGTCTTCAAATGCAAAACGTAGGTTTTCTTTAACATCTCTATTGTCAGTCATGTCTTGCATCATCCTATATTTTTTGTTGTCATGTCTTTCGTCTTTCATAGCATCCTTTATTAAATCCAAAAGTCTTCTAATATTCTTTGGCTCATCTGGAATCTGCATATACATATCAGGATTCATTAATATACCTCCCAAAACAAATTGTCATTACATATTATGCAGATAGAGGGATTAAGATGACACTTGCTTTTTCTAGTCTATTACCTCAGATAGCATCTTTGGAAAATAGTGAAGCTTGCCCTCACTGTCTTTACCGAAGAAAATAACCAATTCCTGTTTGTTAGCTGGGTTTGATAACACATCGGTATAGAACACTTCATAGAAGATGCCTTTTTTCAAGCTTTTGCTAATAATATCCTCATTGGTAAACAATGCTTCAGCCACAACAGAATCTTTCTTAATATAATCCTGTAAGAGCCTTTGTACATTGCCTATAGGATATCGCTTTATACTGCTAGGAATTATACTGTTGCCAAAGTACAAAAGCCAGTCTAGCTTTATCAGTTCATTTAACTCTAAGCTCATGAAGCCTTCTAGCTCTGCAAATGTGTATAGTATGTTATAAAGCTCCTTGGTACTTTGTGAGGCGAAATACAATCCATTACTTCTCCAATAATCAGATAAGCTCTCATAAAATTTGAAATAAGATGAGTAGTGTTTTTCAAATATATAGCGAAGACTATGCTTAAACCTACCTGAGTTATAGTAAAGCTCTAATATTTGCTCAATTTCTTTTAGCTTAGTTAACTCTTCGTAGCTAATCCATTTTGAATTCAACACCTCGTAGGGATTAAATTCATTATATTGCAGATCATATTCTTCCGCTCTTGCTCTTAATCCTGAGCCCTTTAGAAGCTTAAGGAAGCCTAGCTGAAGCATATCAGGCATTAGTTTATGGATTTCATCAAAAGATCTATGAAAGCTATCTATATCCTCAAATGGCAGTCCAGCGATAAGATCCAAGTGCAAGTGACTGTTATGCAATTTTTGCAGTGCCAGAACATTCTGTTTTACCTTTGCCAAATCCATTGTCCGACTAATTTCCTTTAAGGCTTGTGGATTAGTAGACTGCACTCCTATTTCAAACTGAAACATATACTTAGGAGCTTCTGCTAGCACTGATATCATCTCTTCATCCAGTAAGTCTGCTGCAATTTCAAAGTGGAAATTGGTTTTACCATTTTTAGAGATAATGTATTTAATAATCTCCAAGCTATGGCTTTTCTTGCAATTGAAGGTTCTGTCTACCAGCTTAACTTGTTTTACACCACTATCAATGAAAAGCTTTAGATCTTTTTTTATCTTATCCATTGAGAAATATCGGACTCCATTTAGAGTAGATGACAGACAATATTGACAGTTGAATGGGCAGCCCCTGGTGGTCTCATAATATATTATTTTTGTATCAAGCTGTAATAGGTTATCATAGGGAAACGGAATGACATCAAGATTTTTTAGGAGTCTGCGTTCTTCATTGTAGATTATTGTCGCTGAAGCTCTATAGGTCAAGCCTGCAATGGATTTTATGTCTGATTTATCTCCATTTAAATATTCCAAAAGCTCTAGAAGGGTTTCTTCCCCCTCACCTCTTATTATATAGTCAATAAAATCATGCTGTAACAAAAGCTCTTCTGAGTCAAATGAAACCTCAGGTGCCTCCTAATACTAAGAGAGCCTTAGGGTTTATCTTTCTAAGACTGCTGCATAGCTTAAGAACCATGTCAATATTCCAAAGATAACAGGAAAAAGCATATATATCACATTTGCTTATATATATTTCCTTCAATATATTATCTATATGGTCATTGATACTAAACTCCTGTATATGAATATTGCTGTAATGGGGTTTACAGTAGGCGTTTAGATACCTCACGGCTAGATTGGTGTGTATGTATTTTGCATTTACTGCTATTAGTAGACAACTTTTATTCATAGTAACCTCCAACCATAAGCAGATATTGTCTGCTCTCTTTAAATTTAATAATATTGCAATTATATATATATCGTTAATTATATCAATAATATATCCACTGACAAAGCTTTTACTAAAAATCTATAAATGCTAGAAAAATAAGTATTATTTGTTGTTGCTTTGGCAAAATAATATTGGAAAAGTTGAATACAGGATATTATCAAATTTACATTGCAAGTATTTCACAAGTATTTTAAACTATAGTAAGGTTCGGAAAGTTTTAATGTAAATATTTATACATAACATATATAGGAGAACTACATGAGAGATATTGTGGCATTGAAGAAAAAGGTTAGTAAGGTATCTAAAAAACTGTTCGAAACTTATCCGGAAGCAACCTGCTCTTTGGATTATCAAGAGCCGCTGCAACTATTGATTGCTACGATATTGGCAGCTCAGTGTACTGATCGAAGAGTGAATATTGTAACTAAAGAATTGTTTCAAAAATATGAGGGTATAGAAGATTTTGCAAACGCAAACATTGAAGAATTGGAGCAGGACATCAAATCTACAGGTTTCTATAGAAACAAGGCTAAAAATATTATAGCCTGCTGTAATAAGTTAATTAGGGAACATGACGGTAAGGTACCTGATAATATGGAAGATTTGACAGCGCTACCTGGGGTAGGACGAAAAACAGCAAATGTTATATTAAGCAATATATATGATATACCAGGGGTGATTGTTGATACCCACTGTATTCGACTGTCCAACAGAATTGGACTTTCAGAGCAAGAAAACCCTGTTAGGCTTGAGAAGGAACTTATGGAGATAATTCCACGCAAGGATTGGGCTAAATTTAGCAATAATCTTGTTTATCATGGAAGAGCAATTTGTGATGCTAGGAAGCCAAAATGTGAGTTATGTCCCATATCTAGAGATTGTAAATATTTCGAACTAAATATTTTACATTTAGTTTAAAATGTGCAAAATTGATTCATATGTTACGAAAAATACATTACCGATAATACAAAAGCAGATGCTTCTACTACTTTTGTGTATAATAAATCTTTTTCGTAATATATATAAATATTTTTTAGAGGGATTGCGCAAAAAATAACAATGTATATTTAAGTATTATGCGATTTTTAGAAGGGATTTTAGCCAATTTGACGAATTATACTGTGTTGTGTGATGTTGTTAAGAAGTGCAATTAGAGTATAATTATACAATTCCTTAACAATACGTTAGTAAAATATAAACTTTTCATCTTACAACATTAAATAAAAAATATAGAAAGAGGTGGTGAGATATTTGTCAATGGAAGTAGTAAAAAAGATAATTGATACTGAAAGGGAGGGCGAAGAAATAGTAAAGAAAGCCCAGTCTTTTTCAGCAGAGATCCAAAAAGAATCAAAGGATAAAGCTGAATCAATTATAGAAGAGGCAAAAGAGAGGGCTGAGGAATACTATAAAAATACTATATTTAAATATGAGATGGAAGCAAAAGAAGCTTCGAAATCATTGTTTGAAGAAAACAATAGCTCAAAAGTGAGGCTTACCAACATACCAACAGAGCTGATGGACAGGGCTGTAAATATGGTTATTGAGAGGATAGTGGATAGCCATGGCGATAGTTAAAATGAACAAAATAGCTCTAGCCGCTCCACAAAGTCTAAAAGATGATGTTTTAAACTTAATACAGACTGAAGAAGCAATACATATTGTAGATTTAAGTGAAACAGAAATAGATTTTGAAGGGTTAGAGTATTTTACAGAGGACAAAGTGGTAACAGATACTCAAATGGATTACAACCATATTAAAGTTGCCTATGAGTTCCTAAAGAGATACAGTAAGAAAAAGAGTGGGTTATTAGACAAGAAGGAAGTAGTATTAAAGAGTGATTTTGATAAATTAAATGATAAAATAGACTGGCGAAGCATATATAAAGGCTGTCGTGAAATTGAAGAGGGTATAAACTTCAATAAAAGCGAAAAAAGCAAGATTGCTTCGCAATTAGAGCAATATTCACAATGGGTTAATCTTGATATTACAACAACTGAACTGGATACTCTAAAAAAGGCATCATATTTTATTGGATATATGAACAATAAATATGAATCAAATCTGTATGAGGATTTAGATAACGCATTTAAAGATATATACATACAAAAAATATCTGAAAAGCAACAAGACATAAATTTATTTATGCTTTGTCATATTGATGATTCAGAAAATGTTTCTGAAATACTAAAAAAGTATGGCTTTACAAGAGCTACTCTAGATTTAAGTGTATTAGCTAGTGTTAAGGTTAGAGAGCTTAAGGAGCTTAGTGTTAAATTGGATAAAGAGGTTGAAAGCTTAAATGAAAAAGCGCTTAAATTATCCGAAAAAATAGGTGATATTGGAAAAATATATGATTTTTATACCGTAAGGCTTGAAAAGGAAAACTCAATATCAAAATTGATAAAAACCAATGAAACATTCATTCTACAAGGATGGGTTTTTGCGGACAAAGCTGATGAAATAAAAGCTAAGCTTGAGGGCAAATTTAAGGATATATACATAAGTATTGAGGAACCTGAAGCTGAAGAAGATTTCCCTATTGCCCTAAAGAATAATGCATTTGCTGAGCCCTTTGAAGCAATAACAGAACTATACAGCTTACCTCTTTCAACAGAATTAGACCCTTCACCAATAATTGCACCATTTTTCATGTTCTTTTTTGGAATGATGATGGCGGATATAGGATATGGGCTTGTAATGGCTTTGGGTGGGTTTTTTGCCTTAAGATTTATAGAGCTAAATGCTGGAACTAAGAAAATGATTAAAGTCCTATTATACTGTAGCACTACAACTATTATTTTTGGTTTTCTGTATGGAAGCTTTTTGGAGGCATAATTGAACTGAAACCAATCTGGACTAATCCAGTAGATAAACCTATGGATGTTTTAATATGGTCAATGGTGTTTGGCTTAATACATTTGTTTACAGGTCTTGGAGTAAAGGGATACATGCTTATTAAGGCAGGAAAAGTAATAGATGTAGTTTATGATGTATTTACTTGGTATGGCTTGATAATTGGACTGATATTGCTTTTTGTAGTTGGTGGAACTTTTCCTAAGGTACTTTCGATTGTAAGTGCAGTTGGAATAGTTGCGACTCAAGGAAGAAGCAATAAAACAATTGCAGGAAAGTTCTTTGGAGGGGTGTATGGACTTTATGGAGCAACAGGTTATTTAGGAGATGTACTATCCTATTCAAGGCTATTAGCACTAGGACTTGCAACAGGTCTTATAGGCTGGGCATTTAATCTGCTTATAGGGTTGGTTAGCGCACCTGCGGTGTATATTGCAGGGCCACTTTAATATTTATTGTAGGACATACTTTTAATTTCCTTATAGGATTATTAGGAACTTTTGTTCATACATGCAGACTACAATATCTTGAATTTTTTGGGAAGTTTTATGAAGGTGGAGGAAAAGCCTACGCACCTTTAAAAATTAATACAAAATTTATAAATGTAAAAAAGAGTTAATTTAAGGAGGAGTTATAATGGAATTTACTAGTATTCTTGAGTTTTTTAGAGACTTTGGAGGACCAATATTTGCAATATTTGGAGCAGCACTTGCAGCTTTTATGGGAGGCATAGGTTCAGCAAGAGGTGTTGGAATGGTTGGAGAGGCAGCAGCAGGACTTGTTACTGAGGAGCCAGAAAAGTTTGGTAAGACTTTGATTCTTCAAGTTCTTCCAGGTACACAAGGTTTCTACGGATTCATAACTGCACTTATTCTTCTACAAAGAATAGGACTTTTATCAGGTCAATTAACCCCATTAACACTAGGTCAAGGATTTTTGTTCTTCTGTGCAGCACTTCCATCAGCATTAGTGCAATATAAATCAGCTATATTCCAAGCAAAAACTGCTGTTGCTGGTATGCAGATATTAGCAAAGAGACCAGAAAGATTCTTCGGTGGTGTTATATACGCAGTAATGGTTGAAACATATGCTGTTATTGCACTTATTACATCAATCCTGATGATAGTTAATATAGCAGTATAAGGGAGTGGCAGAAATGGCCGGAATTGAAAATCTTCAGAACAGAATAATAAAAGATAATGAAGACAGGGCTATGCAAATAGAAAATGATGCAAGGGCTAAGGCAGAAGATATAATTAATCAAGCCAAAAAGAAGGCCGAGGAAATAATGAATAACATGAAGACTAAGGCTGAAAAGGATGGCAAGGAAAGAAAAGATAGACTTATGTCAAGAGCGCAGCTAGATGCAAGAAATGAAATTCTATTTGCAAAGCAGGAATCAATAGATAATACATTAAACCATGTGGCGAACAAGATAAATCAAATGGATGACAAACAATATTTTGAATTTATAGAAAAAATAATTCTTAATAGTGTTGAAACCGGAGAAGAGGAAATTGTTTTCTCAAAAAAGATAAAGCAAGAATAGAGCCCTCATTTATGACTGAAGTAAACAGTAAGTTAAATGCAATGGGTAAGAAGGGCTTAATTAAAATCAGCGACGAAACAAGAGAAATAGGCTCAGGCTTTATTTTAACTCATGGTGGTCTGGAAATAAATTGTTCGATTGAATCCCAAATAAGATTACTAAGGGACAGCCTGGAGGGTGAAATTTCAAACCTTCTATTTAAAGGCATGTAACCTCATGAGGATGTGTATAAATGGATTATTCAATATTTGCCCATAGTATTGCTAGAATAAAAGCTATGGAAAATAGGCTTATAAATAAGGCAAAGCTTGATTCATTAATAGATGCCAGGGATTTTTCCGACTCCATTAAAATGATTCAAGATACCCAATATGGAGCATATATAACTTCAGCTTCCTATGAGAGTGGTCTAAGAAATGCCCTTGAGGATGTTTATAGGAACATGTATGAAATTGTACCTGTAAATGAAGTGATAGATGTTCTTGCAGTACGATATGATGGGCACAACATAAAAAGTATCTTAAAAGGTAAATACTCAGGTATTGATACTTCAAGTATGTTAATTAATGTAGGAACAATTCCAATAGAAAGCTTAAAGCAAATAATTTTGGAAGAAAGCTACAAAGATATACCTGAAACGGTAGTAAAAACAGTACAAAAGGCAGTATCAACCTTTAGTGCAACAGGTGATCCACAAGATATAGACTTGATTATTGATAAGGGAATTTATGAATATGCTATGGAAATAGCAAAAAATAGCAAATATGACTATTTGGTTGAATATGTTAAATTTAATATTGATATAACCAACTTAAAAACCTTTATCAGAATAAAGGCTCAAGAAAAAAGTATTGAGTTTTTAGACAAGGTGTTTATATACGGTGGAACACTTGAGTATAGTTTGTTTTTAAGCTTTATTAATGAAAGCTTGGAAAGATTTTCAGAAAAGTTATCCTATACTAGTTTTTCCAAATGGTCAGATCAAGGTATTTCAGAGTATATAAGAAATGGTGATTTGGGAAGCATTGATAGGTATGGTGATAATTACATAATTGATCATATTAAAAAGTCTAAGTTCATTAGCCTTGGAGCAGAACCTATTGTTGCCTATATTATAGCCAGGGAAAATGAAATAAGAGCCTTAAGAATTATCCTAACAGGCAAGAAGAGCAATGTGCATCCAGAAAAGATAAGAGAAAGGATGCGTGAAGTGTATGTATAAAATAGGAGTAGTAGGAGAACGAGATGCTGTATTAGGCTTCTTATCTCTTGGTATGACAGTTAAGGCTGCAGAAAATAGTGAAGAGGCCATGAAAGCTATTGATAACATGGCTAGAGAAGATTATGGATTGATATTTGTTACTGAAACTATAGCTAAGGACATTGAGGAGACAATTGCAAGATATAAGAGTGAAATGCTTCCAGCAATCATTCTTATTCCTGGAAGTCAGGGAAGTCTAGGCATCGGGCTTGCAAAGATTCGAAGCAATGTTGAAAAAGCTGTCGGAGTTGATATATTATCATAGAAGGAAGGTTGATAGCTTGAGCATCGGAAGAATTATAAAAGTTTCAGGACCTTTGGTTGTTGCAGAAGGAATGGAAGATGCAAAAATATATGACGTTGTAAGGGTTGGAGAGAAAAAGCTTATCGGTGAAATCATTGAAATGAGAGGAGATAAGGCTTCAATCCAAGTATATGAAGAAACCTCAGGAATTGGACCTGGAGATCCAGTTGTAACAACTGGAGAACCACTTAAGTGTTGAACTTGGACCAGGACTTATAGAATCAATGTTTGATGGAATTCAAAGACCACTTGAATGTTATAGAGAAGCACAGCAGGTGACTTTATTAACAAGAGGTATAGATGTTCCAAATCTTAAATAGAGATAAGAAATGGAACTTTGTACACTACAGTTAAAAAGTTGGAGATAAAGTATAAGCAGGGGATATAATAGGTACAGTTCAAGAAACTGCAATTGTTGAACATAAAATAATGGTTCCATTATGGAATAGAAGGAAAAATTGAAGAAATAAAGTCAGGAGATTTTACAATAGTTGATATTATTGCAAAGATAAAGAACAAAAATGGTGATATAAGGACATACATATGCTGCAAAAATGGCCTGTAAGAAAAGGAAGACCTTATACAAGCAAAAGTTGCATCCAAATGAGCCAATGATAACAGGACAAAGAGTTATAGATACATTTTTCCCTGTTGCAAAGGGTGGAACAGCTGTGTTCCAGGTCCTTTGGAAGTGGAAAAACAGTTGTTCAGCACCAGCTTGCTAAATGGGCAGATGCAGAAATAGTTGTATATATTGGCTGTGGAGAGCGTGGAAATGAAATGACAGACGTTCTAATGGAATTCCCAGAACTTAAAGGATCCAAAAACTGGTGAACCATTGATGAAAAGAACAGTTCTTATTGCAAATACTTCAAATATGCCAGTTGCTGCTCGTGAAGCATCAATATATACAGGTATTACAATTGCTGAATACTTTAGAGATATGGGATATTCAGTAGCAATTATGGCAGACTCAACATCAAGATGGGCAGAAGCACTTAGAGAAATGTCAGGACGACTTGAAGAAATGCCTGGTGAAGAAGGATATCCAGCATATCTTAGGTTCAAGACTTGCAGAATTTTATGAAAGAGCAGGAAAGGTTGTATGTCTTAGGAAGTGAAAACAGAGAAGGAGCTCTTACTGCTATCGGTGCAGTATCACCTCCAGGTGGAGATCTTTCAGAGCCAGTAACTCAAGCAACACTTAAGAATAGTAAAGGTATTCTGGGGACTAGATGCTAATCTTGCATATAGAAGACATTTCCCAGCAATAAACTGGTTGCAAGTTATTCATTATATCTAGATAAAGTTGGTGATTGGATTGACAAAAGCAAGTTGCAAGTGATTGGGCAGCATTAAGAACTAGAAGCTATGAGATTACTTCAAGAAGAAGCAGAGCTTAGAAGAAATAGTAAGACTTGTTGGTATAGATGCTCTATCAGAAAAGGATAGATTAACACTTGAAGTCTGCAAGATCAATAAGAGAAGATTATTTGCATCAAAATGCATTCCATGAAGTTGATACTTATACTTCAATTCAATAAGCAATATAAAATGCTTAAGATTAATACTTAATGTTCTAATGATGAAGGTCAAAGAGCATTAGAAGAAGGAGTATATCTTAATAAGATACTTTACAATCTGCCTGTAAGAGAGAAAATAGCAAGAGCAAAGTATATACCAGAAACTGAATCTAAATAAAATTATGATAATATCTGCAAGCTGATCAAACAGGAAATAGAATCTTTAACAGCGAAGGAGGGAATATAGAATGCTTAAAGAATATAGAACCATTACAGAAGTTGCAGGTCCTCTTAATGCTTGTTGAAGAAGTTGAAGGTGTTAAGATATGATGAACTGGTTGAAATAGAAACTACAAACTGGTGAAATAAGACGAGGAAAAGTACTTGAAGTTAATGGAGACAAAGCACTGGTACAGTTATTTGAAGGCTCAGCAGGAATTAATCTTAAAGAAAGTAAGGTTAGATTTTTAGGCAAGGCATTGGAGCTTGGTGTTATCAGAGGATATGCTAGGAAGAGTATTTGATGGAATTGGAAGACCAAAGGATGGATGGACCTAAAATAATACCTGAAAAAAGAATTGATATAAATGGTGAACCAATAAATCCAGTAGCTAGAGATTATCCATCAGAGTTTATTCAAACAGGTATTTCTGCTATAGATGGACTTAATACTCTTAGTTAGAGGACAAAAGCTCCTGTTTTCTCAGGTTCAGGACTTCCACATGCAAAACTAGCTGCACAAATTGCAAGACAAGCAAAGGTTTTAGAATACAGAAGCTAAATTCGCTGTTGTATTTGCAGCAATAGGTATAACTTTTGAAGAAGCTGATTTCTTTATTGATGAATTCAAGAAAACAGGTGCTATAGACAGAGCAGTGCTATTTATGAATCTTGCAAATGACCCTGCTATTGAGAGAATTGCTACACCACGAATGGCACTTAACAGCTGCTGAATATCTTGCATATGAAAAGGATATGCACGTACTTGTTATAATGACTGATATGACAAACTATGCAGAAGCACTTACGAGAAGTATCGGCTGCAAGAAAAGAAGTTCCAGGAAGAAGAGGATATCCAGGATACCTTTATACTGACCTTGCAACTATTATATGAAAGAGCAGGAAGAATAAGAGGATAGAGAAGGTTCAATAACTCAAATTCCAATACTTACAATGCCTGAGGATGACAAGACTCATCCAATTCCTGACCTTACAGGATATATAACAGAAGGACAGATAATACTTAAGTCAGAGAACTTATATAGAAAAGGTATTAATGCCTCCAATAGATGTTCTACCATCACTTTCAAGACTTAAGGATAAGGGTATAGGAAAGAATAAGACTAGAGAAGATCATGCAGATACAATGAATCAATTATTTGCAGCATATGCACAGAGGTAAGCAAGCAAAGGAACTTGCAGTAATACTTGGAGAATCTGCCTTATCTGATACTGATAAGCTGTTTGCTAAGTTTGCAGATGAGTTTGAAAAGAGATATGTATCACAAGGCGAAAATACAAATAGAACAATAGAAGAAACACTTAAATTTAGGCTGGGAGCTTCTTATCAATACTTCCAAGAGCAGAGCTTAAGAGAATCAGAGATGAATATATTGAAAAATATATGCCTAAAAGAGGGATGAATAGTATATGGCTAGATTAAATGTAAATCCTACTAGAATGGAGCTGACTAGTCTTAAAAAAAGATTAAAAACTGCCACAAGAGGACATAAGCTTTTAAAGGATAAACAAGATGAACTTAATGAAAAGATTTATAGACTTGTAAAGAAGAATAATGAACTGAGAGAAGATGTAGAAGAACAACTTACATGTTGCTTTAAAGGATTTTCTTATGGCAAGAGCTGTAATGTCTTCAGAAATGCTTAGAAGAAGCTATAATGTATCCTACTAAGAAGATATATCTTGAATGAGAACAAAAAATATAATGAGTGTAAATGTTCCTGTATATGAACTTGTAAGAGAGAGCTGAAGAAGATGAAGCAAGTATATATCCCTATGGCTTTGCACAACACCTCTGGAGAACTGGATGGATGCAATACAAAATCTAAAAGGAATTATTACCAAAGCTTATTAGAACTTGCAGAGGTAGAAAAGAGCATGCCAGCTTATGGCTGATGAAATAGAGAAAACAAGAAGAAGAGTTAATGCACTGGAATATATAATGATCCCTCAACTAGAAGAAACAGTAAAATATATTACTATGAAGCTAGATGAAAACGAAAGAGGAAATCGCGTACGACTTATGAAGGTAAAGGATATGATTAACAAGCAAATCTTAATTTTAAATGATTAAGGCCGCAGATAATAATCTGCGGCCTTTTAACTATTATCTTATCTATTCTACAAAGGTTGTACAAGCTGTTCCATCACTTGTATCAGCATGACCATCACCCATTGGATTTACTTCAATAGCATTAGCTGAACAGAAGTGTTGATCATTATAAATACAATTTGATACATTACATTTTATTGCATGGTTATGAGCATGCATTTTATTGACATCTCCATGATTATTCATATTATTTTGCATTGTTATACCTCCTAAAGTAAATACTTTTTATAATGGAGTTACAATATATATTTTTACTATTCTTAATTATAAATTCATCTTAAAGTTATGCTTAAATACAACATTTTTTAAATAAAAGTAAATATAAACTAGATTGAATATCATTCAAATGTGAATAATATTATTAATTAATAATTATTATAAATTAATGCAGGAATTTTAATTTTAAAATATAGAACAATAGTAAAGAATAGTAATATTCTCTAGTGTATATAATATAATAGAAAGGAGAGATAATATATGTGGAAATGTAGTGTATGTGGATATATACATAATGGTGCAGAAGCACCAGAAAAATGTCCCAAATGTGGTGCAACTGAAGATAAGTTTGTGAAGCTTACAGAAGAACAGGAGGCATTGATAACAAAGTCAATTAGAACTAATGATCTTCATATGGAGCTATGTCAGCTTATGGATAGTGTTCAATGATAGCGGAAGAAGGCATTGAAATAAATTTAGATCCTGGTTGTATAATTACATTTAAGAAGGCATTACAGGAGGCTGAAATTATAAAAAATATTGCAAAAGCTGAAATGGCAACTCATGTAGCCAAAGGCAAGTGGTAATAAGCTAATAAAAGGCGAGAAATTTATTTAAATTTCTCGCCTTTTTGATATAAATAATAACTATAAGTTTCAAAAAAGTATAGAAAATTATGTATAAAAAATGTTAAAATATAGATGGAGAATGGATTATGATGGCGGGCTAATAAAACATGGGGGTGTTTTTTTAAAATGTCAATTAAATTTGCTACTAGAATGGAGAACATCAAAGGCTCCGCTATAAGAGAATTACTTAAGCTTACAGAAGAACCAGATATTATTTCATTTGCTGGCGGATTACCAGCTCCAGAGTTATTTCCTATAAAAGAACTTGAAGAAGAATAGTTGTAAAGGTACTAGAAGAAGATGGTAGAGCAGCCCTTCAATACAGTACAACAGAAGGATATTTACCTTTAAGAGAAAAAATTGCACAAAGAATGAAGAAGGTAAGGTAGAATGTAAAGCTGATGATATTTTAATTACAAGTGGTTCACAACAAGGCTTGGAGTTTTCAGGTAGAATATTTGTAAATGAAGGCGATGTAATTATTTGTGAAAGCCCAAGCTATTTAGGTGCACTAAATGCTTTTAAGGCATATCAACCAAAGTTCGTTGAGATTACAATGGACGAAGATGGTATGATAATTGAAGAATTGGAAAAGGCATTGGAGCAGAATCCAAATGTAAAGTTCATTTATACAATACCTGATTTCCAAAATCCTTCAGGTAGAACAATGAGCTTAGAAAGAAGAAAGAAACTTCTTGAGCTTGCTTATAAGTATAATGTTCCTGTTGTAGAAGACAATCCATATGGTGAACTGAGATTTGAAGGAGAAATATTACCATGCAATAAAGAGCTTTGATACAAAAGGATTAGTTATTCATTTAGGAACTTTCTCAAAAACCTTCTGTCCAGGTTTAAGAATAGGATGGGTTATTGCATCACCAGAAATACTAAAAAGTATATCGTTAGTAAGCAAGGTGCTGATTTGCAAAGTAGTACTATTGCGCAAAGAGAATTAGCAAATTTTTGGAAATGTATGACTTAGAAAAGCATATCGAAAATCTTATAAATGTATACAGAAAAAGAAGAGATTTAATGCTTGATACAATGGAAAAAGAATTTCCAACAGGTGTTACATTTCACAAGACCACAGGGTGGATTATTTACTTGGGTAACCTTCCCAGAATACCTGGATGCAGCAGAAATTATGAAGAAATCACTTGAAGAAAAGGTTGCATTTGTACCTGGTCAATCCTTCTTCCCAAATGGTCAATATAAAAACCATGGAAGATTTAACTACTCAAACATGCCTGAAGATAAGATAGTTGAAGGTATTACGAGATTAGGAAAAGTTTTGAAGACACTTGTATAAAGCTTATTGAGAAAGTCCGAAAGGGCTTTCTTTTTTTAGGATATAAAAGCGAATTATTGGTTAAAATAAATGCAATCATGGATAAATTTATCAATATAGATTATAATTAAGAAACATATAGAACACACAAATTAATTAACAACAAAATACATGATCTATTTTCATGTATTTTAAGCAAAGTAATGAAATTTGTGTGTTCTATAAACAGCGGAATATATATCGCACTATTTTATGAATGTAAAATGTTTAGTGCGATATATATAGTTCATAATAATATTAAAAAGGAGGATAAAGAGATGGAAAAATGGGTTTGTACAGCATGCGGATATGTTTATGATCCAGAAGCAGGAGATCCTGATAGTGGAGTGGCAGCAGGAACAGCTTTTGAAGATATTCCAGAAGATTGGGTTTGCCCGCTTTGTGGAGTAGGTAAGGATATGTTTGAAAAACAATAAAAATAATTGTAAAAGGTGCGGATTTATAAAAAATCAGCACCTTTTTTATATTACACCCCTTTTAAGTCAAAGCTTGGGACATAGTCAGTAACAGCAGAGCTAAAATCTTGCACAAAACCATTTTCTAAGCCTAATTTAAAAAAATAATCAATTATATATTCATATTCCCAGTCGTCTAACTTACGGTTAATTTCCTCATGTTTATCTGCATTATACATAGGAGTGTACTGGCACATAAGACTTACATAAGTTTTTTCTCCTAAGCTGTCTCTTATCCAATGCAGTATGTTTTTGCTGTCCCCTAATAGCTCAGGCATTATCATATGTCTTATGAGCACACCTTTTTTTATCAATCCCTTTTCATCAAACATTGGATATCCCACTTGAGCTACCATTGCTAATACTGCACATGAAGTATAGCTAAAGTAGTCCTTTGCTTTAGAATATTTTATCGCATATTTATCTGTATAATACTTAATATCAGGAAGATATACATCTACAGTGCCTCTAAGCATTTCAATAGTTTCCACTGTTTCGTAGCCATTAGTATTATACACTATGGTCAAAGTCAAGCCTTTATTTTTAGCAATTTTTACTGCTTCTATAATATGGAGTACATAAGGAGTAGGCGAAACTAAGTTAATATTTTCTGCTCCTTCTGCTTGCAGCTCCAGCATTATTTCTGAAAGTCTCAAAATACTAATCTCTTTGCCAAATCCTTCTTGGCTTATATCATGGTTTTGACAAAATACGCAATGTAGGTTGCAGCCACTAAAGAATATAGTACCAGAACCTTTCACGCCTGAAATACAGGGCTCTTCCCATTGGTGCAAGAATGCTTTTGCAACTATCACCTTATCACCAGCATTGCAAGGACCCTTCCTTTTCGTTCTATCAGTGCCGCACTTAATAGGGCATATAGTACATGAATTTAGATTTTCCATTTCATCACCTGTATAATATTATATAGATTTTAGTAACTTTGCCAATTACTCTTTTTATTGCAACAATCATAGCTATTATTCAATTCCTAGCTTATCCTTATGCTTTAACGTTAATTTTAGACAAGCAATACCTGGAGGGGTATTTTCCTCTTCTCTAATGTACCGCATGATAGTCTCTTCATTAAAAGGTATGCCAACTAGTACGTTATTATCATTTCTATCTGATATAAGAGTTCCTTCTGCGTTCTTTATACACAATTTTGAGAACACCTCATCAAACCTCTCAGCATCCCAAATGCAAACAGTAAGTATTTCACCTTTTAAGCTTAAAGGATCGATTCCAAAGCCTAGATAATAGCATCTTGCTTTTCCTTCATTTAGAGCTTTATTGAAGGCATCAAATGGAGGCTTGCTATAATTGACAGGTATACCATTCTCATTATAATGCTCCTCGTAGTTAAGAAATTCTTCACTGTATTCACGCATGATATTGTTCCAAAAGTAAAAATCTTTATCCTCGCCAGTAATTGAGCTTGTTGAGGGCTGAAATTCTCCTGCTGGAATAACATTATAGGTATTCATTCCTACAGCTACGTCGTTTGCTCCACGTTTATGCATGAAGAAGCTTGATTCAGCGCCAGGAGTTTGACGTATAGTCAGTGTAATTATACCCGGTAAAACATGACGGTTATCAAGTGCAAAAGGATCGCCAAGCTGGTTTCTATAGAGCTTGTTGGTTTTCTTACTAAATCTCTTAGCTTTCGCATACTCATAGCCTAAAGTTTCGCCTATATTGATGTGCTCAAAGTATTTTGAGTATGCAAAGACCATTTCTGGATTGTTTTTATCTGCTGAATTAAGCTTGATTAAGCGATAACTTTTATTATTTGAAAAATATGTAGGACAATCTAATGCTTTAATAGCACCACTATAGTAATCGAACCTGCTTTTATCATCACAAAACGGTAAAAGCTTAGTGAGCTTTGAAGTTGTATTTTTTGATACATCGTCCTTATATGTTTTATCTAAAGAAATCTTTACTTTGGAAATATCTATTGGATCATCGGGTAACCACTCAGCCTTAGTAAGAAGTGGCACATCTTTCTATTAAATGTGCATCTATACTTGTATCTTTTTTGCATAAAACATAAAGGCACTGTCTGCCAATATTCCTCTGTTTTCCTTCAAGTAATTGCGTACCGTTTTAAATTCACGCTGACTTGTGCCGATACGTCTTTCTGATATTCCGTTGTAGTCTGGTAAAATTTTAACTAGAATAGCATCAATTATAGTAATAATTATTGATAAAAAGCCCTCTTCCATGTTCATACCCCCTAATTTGTCTATTATAATTATATAAAATTATTGGGAGTATGTATATAATTTTTACCATGGTGACACATAGGTTCTTATTTCTTGGAATAATGGTTTTATTAGATATATTATGATAAAATATAGTAAATATGGTAAATGAAAAAAGGAGGCGAATTAAATGAACTATTATGAATTAATAGTTACAGCATATCTTCAAAGAGATATTCATTATACAGAAGCTTATGAAGTAATAGCAAAACATATAAATAGAGCAATGCATCTAGATAATGAGCTATCAATATATCATTCAGAAAACAGATATAAACTTTATGTATTCAATACATTTTATCCCACTGAATCGGACAAACAGTATAAAGCAGGGAAAATTTATATTTTTAATATAAGAACTATTGATAAAGGCTTTGCTGATAAAATATCACAGCTTCTAAAGCAAACTGATGCAAATGATTTTAAGGTAATATCTATTGAGAAAAAAGTTGTAAAGCAACATACAATAGAATATCTGCAAACAATTACACCTGTGATTATTACAACTGAAGGAAATAAGAATTGGGTTATGGGTGATGATTTAGATTTACTACAAAGAAGATTAAGTGATAACTTAGAAAAGAAATACAATAGCTTTTATCAAGACAAGCTTGCACTAAAGGCTAACCTAATAGAAAGAATCGAGATTTTAAACAAAGTACCTATATCACTGAAGTATAAGAACACCAAATTAATAGGAAACAAAATTAAAATATATGTCAGACCAGAAGAGGAATACCAAAAACTAGCCTTTGTTGCAGAAGCTGTAGGACTGGGAGAAAAGAACTCTTCGATTGGGGCTGGCTTTTGTATTGCCCAATATCTTAAATAGGGGGTGAGAGGTTGCTAAAGGATATAACGAAACAGTTTAGGACAGCCTATGGTAAAAATCCTTCCTTGGTATTTGATAATTATAACTTGAAGGAAGGGCTTTATATAAGGTTCAGTTTAAAGTCTCCAGATGACTATGACTATATTGTAGTCAGGAAAAAAGAAGAGCCAATAAAGGATGACAAATATAAGTGGTTTAGAGCAGCAGACTACTATAGCAGTTTAATTAATGATAATACAGATAAAGTAATTAATTCAAAAATAAAGCAAATACACAGTACAAATGAATATAGCATATTTATAAAAAAAGATAATTTTCCTGGAGTATGTAAATATATAGGCAAAAAGGGACAGATGCTTGATTCTGACTATGAAAATTCTGTAAAGAATTACTTTAATTCACTAAATAATCTTGAGGATAAATTTTGGGATATATATAACAAAAGCAATATTAAAAAACAAGAAAAACTAAGTAAAGAGGAATTCTTTGATAGATTTTTCAAGCATGAGCTTGAACATCTAAAATCAGATGAAAGAATTGAAGAAATAAAGCAAAATGAAGAATTCTTCCTAGAACAATTAAATAACTTTCAAAAGATACTAAAACAAATTGATTTAGAAGAAAAATTTACAAATTATATAAAGATTTTTATTAATGAAGATATCTCAAAATATAAGAAGGCATACCATTTATATGTTACCCCGAGGATTTACAATAAAAATGATTATAACAGATTAATAAATGGAAAAATTATGGGACTTCCTGCAAACAACATGAGTTTAAATGATAAAAAACCATATATGCAATTAAGAACCATGAAAACCGAGGTTCCAACAAGAGTAAGCTTTGATGATGCAGTTTTGTATAAGGATTTTTTTCTATGGCTTAAGGCACAGACAAAAAGTAATCTGACTGTTAATTATGATTATGAATTTGATATGGGGCTAGACAATAATGTAGATGAGTCAAGATTTGATATCTATATAAACAAGAAAGAAGGAGTAATAGAGGAGTTTGATAATATTCCATTCAAGCCTGAAAAATTGGAATTTGAGCTTAAAAACTATCTTGGGATTACAGAAATCGATGGTATAACACTTAAAGAAGATGAGACAATTGGAAGAGGCATATTGCTTGAAAAGATAAGCCACTATTTTTTTACTGACAAGATGGAGGGTTACTTTAAGAAAGCTGAGCCCAAGGTTAAAACAAATGTTTTTACAAGTAAAATGCAGTCCTTGTTCTACATAAGTAAAAGTGCGATATATGACTTTATTGTATATGGGGTAGAAGCACCATTTAAAGCAATGGCAGACAAGGTGACAATGGAAAGCATAAAAGAACAGCTTCTATATACTACCAAGGGTATTCCTAAAAAGATGGGAGAAGCATACAACCTTAGATTAGCATTACTTGATTATTTTGGTGAAGGAGATAGTAAAATGGGAGATGTGATTAAAAATCTAAATGAGTTACTAATAAACAAGTTCAATCAAAAGGAGCTTGCTATCTGTAATAGTGATGAAGAGTTTTATTTTACAGCAGGGCAGTTAACCTATTATATTTTGTATCAATCAAAATCAAAAGACAAAGATTATGGTATGGTTGAACCATTTATTCATGCAAAGATAGCACAGAATTTAAAGAATAAGCTAAAGGACATATTTAGTCTATATAAACATGCTATAAGCCTAGATAATCTAAGATTCAAAAACGCATTTTCTATGGTTATGGGCTATGACTGTAATACAAGATTTACAGATAGGATGCAGGATATATATTATGCAGGACTACTGTCAAACAATATAATGTTTTTAAAGCTAGATAAGGATAATCAAGAGGAGGAACTTAAAAATGAAAAATAGAGTATATGGTATCATAGGCATAAAAAGCATAATGGCTAATTGGAATGCTGACTTCACAAAACGACCTAAGACTTTAAGCAACGGAGACATATTTGGAAGTGACAAAGCATTAAAGTATTCCATAAGAAAATATTGGGTAGACAATGGAGAGAAGGTTTTATATTTCAAATCCTTTAAAATTGATAATAAGGGTGACGAAAAGGGTAAGCTACAGCCCTTAGATCTTGGAGAAAGATATAATCAAGTATTTGCACCAGCTGTTGTAGGTGAAAAAACCTCATCAAATGAAGTTTTAGAGAATCTATTTGCTGCTGTTGATATTATGAACTTTGGAGCTACCTTTGCAGTTAAAAAGCAAAACATAAGTATAACAGGAGTTGTACAAATAAATCAGGGCTTTAATAAATATTCTGAGACACAAACAGAGACTCAGGATATATTATCTCCGTTTAGAAATTCCACAAATGCAGATGCAGATGCTTCAAGTCTAGGTAATATGACATTTACAGATGAAGCTCATTACTTTTATGGTTTTTCTGTAAATCCTCAGAATCTTAATAATTATAAGAGTATTTTAGAGGGCTTTTCTGGTTATACAGAAAAAGCATATCAAGCATTCAAAACAGCTTCTCGAGTAGGAGCAACAGCTCTAAACACAAATAGCAAATCAGGCTGTGAAAATGAGCTTGCTGTGTTTGTTGAACTAAAAGAGGGAAGCACCGCATATTTGCCAGATTTAGCACAATACATAAAGTTCTACAAGGAGGATGAAAAATCCATAATTGATTTTGAAGCTATGAAACTACTTAAGGAAAATAAGCTGTCAAATGAAATAGAGAAAATGGAAATTTACTATAATCCATATGCAGTAAGCATCAAAAATGTTGATTTCCCAAAAGCAAAATATTATAACATATTTACCCAAGAAGAAATAAAATAGATAAACCAATTGGCGGTGAAAAAATGGAAGGAATATATTTTAATCTATCAGGCAAAACAGCTTTTTTTAAAAAGCCTGATGTAAATATTAACTATTTTACATATAGTAATATCCACAAGGTAGCATTATTGGGGCTTCTAGGAGCTATAGCTGGCTTCTCTGGCTATAATAATCAGAAAGAAGCTGAGATATACCCTGAGTTTTATAGTAAGCTGTCAAAGCTCAAAGTATCAATAGCGCCAAAAGGAGATAGGGGATATTTTACTAAGAAAATGCAAGTGTTTAACAATAGTGTTGGTTATGCAAGTCAGGAGGAAGGTGGCAATCTTGTTGTATATGAACAGTGGCTGGAAAATCCAGAATGGGACATATACCTTCTAAATGATGGGACTATGGACAAGGAGGACTTTAGAAACCTAAAGGACAAGCTTATTAATGGAAGCTGTGTTTATATGCCTTACCTAGGCAAAAATGATCATATTGCAAACATTAAGAATCCTAGAATAGTAGAGCTTGAAGCAGTAAAAGAAATAGATCATATAGATTCACTTTTTCCTAATAATGCAGTAGAGCTTGAGAGTTATTCCTATGATGATAAATCCGTATATTTTTATCGGGAGTATCTTCCTTTTGGACTTGATAAGGAATTAAATTCCTATTTGTTTATGGAAATGGCATATACAAACAGATATGTTGATGAAGTAAAGGAAAACTTATGTCTGTTTGCAGCAGATGGGAAAAACCTATGCTTTGTATAGTAAGGCATAACTGAAGTAATTAACAACACTACACCTTTGAAGGTCTTAGAAGCTTCTTCAAAGGTGTAGAAATTCAGTTTGTGGAGGTTGTATGAAATTTGAATTAATTGATATAGAGAGTATTATTACTACCCCTGATATACTTATAGCTCATAAAGATGGTAAGCTAGAAGCTAGAGAAAGTCTAAACGCTCATATGGGAAGGAGCATAAAATATTTTGAGAAGCTTTGCAGTGAAAAGAAGCTCTTGGAGATTATAAAAAACATAGTTGGTAATATTGAGCTTAATGATAAAATAATTGAGGGCTATGTAGCAGAAGAAATAGTTAATATGTTTGTAAATGCAATATGGCTCCACGACATAGGTAAGCTTAATCCAGCATTTCAACACAAACTGGAAAATACTGACACGTACTATTGCAATGATTCTAAAACTAATAATTCGGAGCATTCAATACTATCAGCACTTATATATATTGATATTTTCTTAGATAAAGTTGAGAAATATGAAAACAAAAAGGTGAAGAATTTTTTAAGAACCTTTATATATAATTTTTCCTATGCAATAAGCAGACATCATACATATCTTGACGATGTGGAAAAAAATGACTACTTAAATAAGTTAAAACAAGCACATAAAAGCTTTACAAAAACAGATTATTATCTTCATTATTATAAAGAAGTTGATAGAATTAATAAGCTTTCTGCAGAAAAGCTTACCAATAGAGAAAAGAAAGGGTATGACGGTTTTGATATATACATACTGACAAAGCTTTTATACTCTAGTATAGTTGCTTGTGATTTTTATGCCACTTATAAATATATGAATGGAAATAAAATTGAATTTAACTATATCGATGATATAGATAGCATAATAAAAGAATTCAACACAGACTCTAGAATTATTGGTATAGATGAATATAGAAAAGATAAGACATGCTTTGATAAAGCTCCAATAAATAGTCTCAGGTCAGAGCTGTTTATAGAAGCAGAAGAAGCTTTACTGAAGGAATTAGATAAAAATATATATTATCTCGAAGCACCTACTGGAAGTGGTAAAACACTAACATCAATCAATTTGGCACTAAACATAATAAAGAATAATCCACAGCATAACAAACTGTTTTATATTTTCCCATTTAATGTACTGGTAGAACAGACAAAAGCTCAACTTGATGGGATATTTAAAAGTGATTTTAAAAATAAAGTAGCAGTAATTAACTCAATAACTCCAATAAAAACTGAAGTGGAGAATTCTAAAGGGGAAGAGTGTATTGACTATGATAAATTCTATATTGACAGGCAGTTTATCCATTATCCAGTAGTCATAACATCTCATGTAAATTTCTTCAATTATTTATTTGGTACTGGACGTGAAATAAATCTTCCATTAATTCATTTATGCAATAGTGTAGTTATACTTGATGAGATACAAAGCTATAAAATTACAATATGGCCAGAAATTATTAGGTTTCTTGATAAATATAGCAAGCTATTAAATATTAAGATAATAATTATGTCTGCTACTCTCCCAAAGCTTGATAATCTGCTTACAAAGTTTACAGATATGGAAGCTCCCTCAGTCAGACTTATAAAGAATAGAGATGTTTTTTTTAAGCATAAGTTATTTAAGGATAGAGTTAAGCTTAATTATGATTTACTAAAACTAGGCAAAATTGATGAGACAAGCTTATTTGACAATGCAACTAATATTTTAAAAGATAAAAAGAATAGAGTCCTAATAGAATTTATTAGTAAGAGGAGTGCAGAAAGCTTCTATAAAAAAATCAAAGAGGAATATCCTGACAGAGAGGTTTTTTTACTTACTGGAGATGACAATAAATTTACTAGAGGTAAGGTACTAGATAGGTTAAATAGTAAGGATGAAAATAATAAATTTATAGCTAAAAATGTTATATTAATTGCAACACAAGTAATTGAAGCGGGTGTAGATATAGATATGGACATAGGCTTTAAGGATATATCAATGTTGGACAATGAAGAACAATTCTTGGGACGATTAAATAGATCTTGTAGCAGAGAAGAAGCTATTGTATATTTTTTTGACATGGACGATGCAAAAAAGATTTATCGAGGAGAGCTTAGATTGGAGAAGGATTTAAAAGCTCCAGAATATCAACAGCTTCTTTTAGATAAAGACTTTGATAAATATTATGAGCTATGCTTTACAAGACTGTATGAAAACAAGAATGAAGCCAATGCCAATAATATAAATGGCCTATATTATGATATGATGGCTTTGAACTATAAAGAGATACAAGAAAAGATGAAGTTGATTGATGAAAAAAACTACGAAATATACATTCCATATATTTTTAAAGACAAAGACATAACCATTGATGGCAGAGAAATATGGTATCAATACAAAGCACTATTAAGCGATAATCAAATGAATTACTCTGAAAAAATGATTAAGCTATCCCAAGTTATAAGTCATATGCAGATGTTCCTTTTTAAAAGCGCGAAAATGCCTATGAATCGAACTGAAAATATAGGCAATATCTACTATGTGGAAAATGGAGAGCAATATATTGTTGATGGCTACAGGTTTGACAGAGAGGAATATGAAAAAAGCTGTGAGGGTGATATACTTTGAAAATTACTGGCACGATCATGAACTATTTTTTTCACTGTAAAAGGCAGTGCTGGCTTTTTGCAAACAGAATAAACTTAGAGGACAATAGTGAAGACGTTAGAATAGGCAGAGTTTTACATGAATTGAAAAGTGAGAATGGTAAGAATACAGAAATATCCATAGACAATGTGAAGATTGACAAGCTTACAGAGGACTATCTTGTAGAAATAAAAAAGTCTGATGCAGATATAGAAGCGGTTAAATGGCAGACTCTATATTATCTCAAAATATTAAAAAGCAAAGGTATAGAAAGAAGGGGCAAAATAGAGTTTATCGAAAAAAATAAGCAGGATAAAAAGATAATATATGTTGATTTGACAGAAACCATAGAAAAAGAACTGAAAGAGCTAGAAAACAAGATAGAGGAATTAACATCTAAGCCAGATGTACCTGAGGTCTTAAATAAACCAAAATGTAAGAAATGTGCCTATTATGAATATTGCTATATATAAATAAGGGGGTATTATGGGTAGTACGAAGTATTTAATGAGTATGGGAGAGCTAAAACGAAAAGATAATTCTTTAGTATTTAAGAATAATAGTGGAAATATTTATTTGCCTGTTGAAGGTATCAGAGAAATATATTGCATGAATGAGATTTCGATAAATACAAAGCTCCTAGAGTTTTTATCAAGAGCCTGCATAACAGTGCATTTTTTTGATTATTATGGTCATTACAGCGGTAGCTTTTATCCAAAAGAGTACCTTGTAAGCGGTAAATTAACTATAAAGCAGGCAGAAGTATTTACTAATAACAGAATGAAAATAGCAAAATCAATAGTAAGAGGAATTGCAGAAAATATTTATGAGGTTTTATATCACTATTATAGACATGAAAAAAAAGAAGTAAAGGATACAATTGACTGGATAAGCAACAGCGTGCCAAAGCTGCTTGATAAGGATATCAATATAAAACAGCTGCTAGCTGTTGAAGGAGAGATATGGCAAAGATTTTACAGCAATTTCAAGTATTTTTTACCGGAACACTTTGCTATGAATAAAAGAGTGAAAAGACCGCCTGATAATCCTATTAATGCAATGATATCCTTTGGAAATTCTATGCTATACACTAAAACAATTACTCAGATATACAATACACACTTAAATCAGACAATAAGTTTTTTGCATGAACCTTCAGAAGGTAGATTTTCATTAAGCCTTGATTTATGTGAAGTGTTTAAACCTGCAATAGTTTATAAGACTATATTTGATCTAATAAATAATAAAAAGATACAAGAAAGCAAGCATTTTGATAAAAACCTTAATAATTGTCTATTAAATGAAGCAGGCAAAAAGATATTTGTACAAGCTATAGAGGATAGATTTGAAAGTGTTTTCCAGCATGAGAAGCTTAAGAGGAAAGTAAGCTATAGGACAGCTATAAAGCTAGACGCATACAAGCTTATTAAATCAATAATGGAAGGTAAGGAATTTAAGCCCTTTAGTCTTAAGGAGATGATGTAAATGAAAAAGAACTTTAACTGCAATTATGCATTTGTATTCTATGACATTAATGAAAAAAGAGTTCATAAGGTTTTTAAAGTATGTAAAAAATATTTTCATCATCATCAAAACTCAGTATTTAGAGGTCAAATAACTCCATCTTTACTATTAAAGCTTGAAGGCGAGCTAAAAAAGATTATTGTTGACACAGAAGATTATGTTACAATTATAAAGCTGATTAATGGTGAATGTTTTGATGAAAAAACACTTGGTATAAAGGAAACTACAAGTGAAGACCTTATTTTATAATAGGTATTTAATTTTCCAGCCAAGATTTTTATAAATATGCTTTATGGTATTGATAATGCTTGTATTTAGAGGAATAATTTTATTTCTAATCAAAATAGAAAAACGGTTGGAATTAAATTGTCGTAACACTTGAAATGCCTATATAATATCAGATATTTATGAATATAAATGGCTTATTTTATAGGGTAAAACCTTAACATAGGATGTATTTAAATTGGCATTAGCCAACTTAATATTTGTTTCTGTGTTGGTAAAACCTTAACATAGGATGTATTTAAATTTCTATTTGAACCGCTGTTATTGTCTGTAATTCCTCGTAAAACCTTAACATAGGATGTATTTAAATAATAAATCATTAAATAATATAAGTATGATGAAAATGGTAAAACCTTAACATAGGATGTATTTAAATCAGGTATTTTAGGAGCCATCATATCGTTTACCCTATCGTAAAACCTTAACATAGGATGTATTTAAATTATTGTAATAATAACACATTATTTTTCGGCATTTTCGTAAAACCTTAACATAGGATGTATTTAAATTATTAATGCATTAATAAGATTAGCAGAGAAAAGAGAAGTAAAACCTTAACATAGGATGTATTTAAATTTGTTCCTTTTTGACTTGGAAATATTAAATCTTTTTGTAAAACCTTAACATAGGATGTATTTAAATTGTCCTTTAGTTGTTGAGCTTGCATTATAATTAAGTAAAACCTTAACATAGGATGTATTTAAATGAAAATAGGCAAAATAAATAACTACATGGAATTACTGTAAAACCTTAACATAGGATGTATTTAAATGTTATTGCCTTTTGTCTATTGGTAGCCATTTTATTCGTAAAACCTTAACATAGGATGTATTTAAATTGGCATTAACCATTTTAGTATCTGTTCTTGTGTTGGTAAAACCTTAACATAGGATGTATTTAAATTCTTTGCAAGCAGTGTATTGATAGCATTCTTATATTGTAAAACCTTAACATAGGATGTATTTAAATAATTATTGCTGCTGTTGCTGGAGCTAACTCTTTCAGTAAAACCTTAACATAGGATGTATTTAAATCAATCGACAATAAGCAAGCTAGAAAATGGTAAAAGTAAAACCTTAACATAGGATGTATTTAAATTAGTCGGCCTTGTTTCCACCTGCACTCGGATTTCTTGTAAAACCTTAACATAGGATGTATTTAAATAGATTGAGGACTTTGTAAAAGTAAGGAGAAATATGTAAAACCTTAACATAGGATGTATTTAAATTATAAAAATTATTTTTGTGCGGTTTTTGTGCGGTAGTAAAACCTTAACATAGGATGTATTTAAATCTGAGAATCAGAACTCAGGTGTACAAAAGGTAGTAGGTAAAACCTTAACATAGGATGTATTTAAATGAAGGAACCTTGGACATGCTAATAGAAGCTGCTGTAGTAAAACCTTAACATAGGATGTATTTAAATTCAACAGACGCGAAAAAAGGCCTGAAACCATCTATGGTAAAACCTTAACATAGGATGTATTTAAATGCTAGTCCCATGCTATTGGCTCTAGCTCTCTCCCATAGTAAAACCTTAACATAGGATGTATTTAAATTATTTGGTTAACTATTGGCTTATACTTCTTGATAGTAAAACCTTAACATAGGATGTATTTAAATGGAGATACCGCAGGAGATGGCAGCGACTACAACACAGTAAAACCTTAACATAGGATGTATTTAAATTCAAAAAGTTATACACGATCCAGAATCAGACGAGTAAAACCTTAACATAGGATGTATTTAAATTAATCATTAGCCCCCCCATAATCATCTCCACCCCCAAGTAAAACCTTAACATAGGATGTATTTAAATTAGAACTTGGGAAGTTAGATACATATACTTTATTAAGTAAAACCTTAACATAGGATGTATTTAAATTGAAAGGGCATAAGGTAATGGGTGGCAGCGGTAGCGGCGTAAAACCTTAACATAGGATGTATTTAAATCGGGGGCAGCTAACGTAACACCTGCGGATCTAGCAGTAAAACCTTAACATAGGATGTATTTAAATCAGTCACAGGACGACGACGCTGTGGAACATTACTTGTAAAACCTTAACATAGGATGTATTTAAATCAGCACCCGTACACTGTTTGTATACCCCTCGCCTGGTAAAACCTTAACATAGGATGTATTTAAATCTAAGTCCAGCAGCGTAAGCTTCCAGCAGGCTAAGTAAAACCTTAACATAGGATGTATTTAAATAAGCAATTATAAAGGAGTGATAAAAATGCAAAAACTGTAAAACCTTAACATAGGATGTATTTAAATGGCTCGGACATCTTTTTCTCTACTTCTATTACTCGTAAAACCTTAACATAGGATGTATTTAAATGTTAGAGGGTGGGCTAAAAATGGCTCTACTGATGAGTAAAACCTTAACATAGGATGTATTTAAATAGTGTAATCACTTTACCTAATGGTCCCCAATTAGGTAAAACCTTAACATAGGATGTATTTAAATATCGGATAGATTGTACCATTTATGACTAACTTTATGTAAAACCTTAACATAGGATGTATTTAAATAAGGTAGCTCCAGACAAAAGTCTATTTTGTTAGTAGGTAAAACCTTAACATAGGATGTATTTAAATTAGCTTATTTCACCATCAATGCCTCTTTGATACGAAGTAAAACCTTAACATAGGATGTATTTAAATAAGTATTTTCCGTCCATAAAAATAAAAAACATAATAGTAAAACCTTAACATAGGATGTATTTAAATTGTTGTACGCGGCTAAGGCTTGTCCGCTTAATGAAGTAAAACCTTAACATAGGATGTATTTAAATTTGTAATATTCTGTTTTTAATGGTTTTAACGACGGTAAAACCTTAACATAGGATGTATTTAAATGCGAAAATTACATATAGAAGGAGGACGATATTATTAAGTAAAACCTTAACATAGGATGTATTTAAATAGAATTATTAAAACAATATAAACATGATGAACGAGTAAAACCTTAACATAGGATGTATTTAAATAAATATATCGTTGAAACAGGTTTTTCTTGTACAAAGGTAAAACCTTAACATAGGATGTATTTAAATCGTATGCCGTCGGGTGTTCGCTTGCCTGCGGTTTCGTGTAAAACCTTAACATAGGATGTATTTAAATTTGTCTGCAAATTGTATAGTATCAAGTATATATTCTGTAAAACCTTAACATAGGATGTATTTAAATGGGAGGTTCAGGAGCTTTTGGGTCATAGTTCGCCATGTAAAACCTTAACATAGGATGTATTTAAATAAGTCCAAAAGCTCAACAAGCAATTCGGTGAAGCACGTAAAACCTTAACATAGGATGTATTTAAATCATGCCCTTTCTAGTTCTACAGCAGACTCAAATTTAAAGTAAAACCTTAACATAGGATGTATTTAAATTACTTTTGTATTTCCTTACGTGCCATAGCCCTGTACGTAAAACCTTAACATAGGATGTATTTAAATTCAAAACCTAAAAGTTTTTCTGTAGTGAATTCACTAGTAAAACCTTAACATAGGATGTATTTAAATTTACATATGGGTCATACCCCATACTTTTTAATACATGTAAAACCTTAACATAGGATGTATTTAAATAAGAACTTCAAAAGATTATGCGTATTCAAGATTGGGTAAAACCTTAACATAGGATGTATTTAAATTCGTTGTTGATTCCCAAAAGCAGTATTATTGGATGTAAAACCTTAACATAGGATGTATTTAAATTTGATTGAATTCTCCGCAATATGCAAACCTACAAGTAAAACCTTAACATAGGATGTATTTAAATAAAAGTAACCTTCTTAACATCGGCTTATCTGGCAGGTAAAACCTTAACATAGGATGTATTTAAATTTGTAGAATTTAGCTCAGATGGAGCTAGTCTGTATGTAAAACCTTAACATAGGATGTATTTAAATAATCTTTTATCGCAACATATGGAATAGCCAAATGTGTAAAACCTTAACATAGGATGTATTTAAATATACTGCACCAATAGAAGAACTCGAAAGGCTAAAATAGTAAAACCTTAACATAGGATGTATTTAAATGCAACTAAAGGACATGAGGCTGCTAGCAGAACAAGGTAAAACCTTAACATAGGATGTATTTAAATAACAGATATCGCATGCAATTGAGAGAATGTAATAGTGTAAAACCTTAACATAGGATGTATTTAAATATTGTATGCGATATCTGTTTGATTCGGGGCATTCAGTAAAACCTTAACATAGGATGTATTTAAATACTCCTAACCTTGTTTCACACTTGCTATAGCTTTTTCGTAAAACCTTAACATAGGATGTATTTAAATGGAGTTGTTGCGGAACATACATATACTATTGGTATAGTAAAACCTTAACATAGGATGTATTTAAATACTATAGCATTGACATCAACAGAGATGAGAATAATCGTAAAACCTTAACATAGGATGTATTTAAATAGTTCTGCAAGAATTTTATCAGCCAAATCTAACCAGTAAAACCTTAACATAGGATGTATTTAAATGGACAAGAAATTACCTGGAATAATGCAAACTTTAGTAAAACCTTAACATAGGATGTATTTAAATTTTTTATAACGCCACCCATTGTACGCATTGTAACCTCGTAAAACCTTAACATAGGATGTATTTAAATCCGTTACGGCATTACCGAATTGCTTATATGCTTGGGTAAAACCTTAACATAGGATGTATTTAAATGCTTGAATGTCCATTATGCGTCTCTCCTCTCCTCAGTAAAACCTTAACATAGGATGTATTTAAATAATAAATAAAAATAATACGCCGATTGTGGCGTATTGTAAAACCTTAACATAGGATGTATTTAAATCTGTACTTAATATTAATGTCCTTGAATTGGTATCCGTAAAACCTTAACATAGGATGTATTTAAATTAGGTTAAAAATTCCCTTGCTGTCTCAGGACATCTTTGTAAAACCTTAACATAGGATGTATTTAAATGAAGCTTGCTACGAGGATTTGATCCAATATATCAGTAAAACCTTAACATAGGATGTATTTAAATATGGTAAGACATATGAAATAGGGGAACCATTTTCGTAAAACCTTAACATAGACCAGCTAATTAAAGTCAACAATTATTTTTAAAAAGATGATCCTTATTTTTGAACACAACAAAAACACCATTATTAAACACGAACAATGGCAAATTAGGATAATAACAATATAAGTTATGCGACTTGCTTACTGTTGTTCTCCAAGAACATTTTCTGGTGTAGTTTAGGGTCTCTTATTTGGTACTCTTGCTGGTTTCTCAATACTGCAAATAGGTATTTGATAAGCTTATGCATAATAGCAACTAAAGCAACCTTCGCCTTCTTGCCTTTGAGATTGTCTTGGTAGTATTTAAGTAGGATTTGATTGGTAGCTTCACCATTACGTTTAGTTCTAATAGAAGCTAATGCAGCAGCGTAAAGGGCTCTTCTACCAAGCCTTGTACCACGTTTAGACATTTTGACTCTATCACCTTTAAATTTACCTGATTCGTTAACAGCAGGATCAATACCAAAGAAAGCTACAAGCTGCTTTGGAGAGACAAATTTATCAATACTGCCAATCTCAGCTAATATGGTAATGGCTGTAATATATCCGATGCCTGGTATAGATATTAATAGCGATATATTTTTAGACAACGCAGGAGGCATCTCATCACTACCAATAAAGCATTCTATCTCCTTAAGAAGCTTTGCTGCTTGAATATCAATAGCTTCATAAAGAGAGATACAAGTAGCAACAGATATTGATAATCTGGGAGATGATAAACTTACAAATTGAGCATTTTTAGCACTGTCTACGAGAATAGAATACCTCTTTTCAGCCCACTCAAGACCCTTTCTTGAATAAAGTAAAATATCTATGATATCTTGCTTTGGAGCTGAAAGAACTGCTTGTGGGGAAGAATATCTTTTCAATATGTTCATTGAGACATTGCCACAAATATCAGAAAAAATATTTTGATATCCACTAAAGAATATATTTAAAGTAGTGCTAAGCTTCTTTTGTAGCTAGAACGATCATCAATAAGTTTATAGTAATCGCGTATTAATAGTTTAAGAGTAAACATGTTGATATCTGAATCAGATGAAACCTTGATATCTTCAAACTTTCCTAATTTGGCGATAGATAATGCATCATTTCTATCATTTTTCACTTTCCTAATGTCCTTATTTTTGTTACAATTAGTAACAAGAGGATTGATAACGAAGGTCTCAAACTTGTTATCCTTGAGAAAGTGGAAAAGAGTTAGATGATACACGCCAGTGGATTCCATGAAGAATACGGGCGCTGTTGAAAACTCTTCTTCTGCTTTTTTTATTTGCTCTATTAAGTAGTTGAAGCCCACAGCAGTATGAAAAAATTTAAAAGGCCTTTTATACTGACTACCATCAGGAGCAAGAACTGAGGCAAAAGAAAATTCAGAAGCAACATCGATGCCTACGACAAGGCTATTTAAGTATTTTGACATAATTAATATCTCCCTTTTTTAAAATTAAGGTAGAGTAGAGATTCCACTTCTATCAATGAAGCTGCAACCTTGTTAGTGACACGGGTAATTCCTAGATAGGAAACCCAACCAGCTAAAACACAGAACTCTCACTGATGGAATGATACGCTATTTAACGAGTATATGTAATTACTTACAACTCAGGAGGTAAACATCTATCTTCTCTATTCAGGAGATATTATATCATTATGGATTAACTGGTTAACAGTTTCTAATAAACTAAATTGATAAAAATCATATTTAAGAAATGGTAATTAAAATTAGATTATGAGTTGTGAACATTAGATGATATATTCAGAGGAAACATTCGAGAATAATTTGACTGATTTATTATCAATGTTTATGACTACATTATACAAGGATGTATTTAAATGCGGCAAGTGTAGTCGCTATGGCAGGTGATGAAATGTAAAACCTTAACATAGGATGTATTTAAATAGTTGTTGTAAACATATTCCCAACCTCCTCTATGCAGTAAAACCTTAACATAGGATGTATTTAAATACAACAACTCAACTCCTGTTATGTCTGCTTTACCTAGTAAAACCTTAACATAGGATGTATTTAAATCTAGAGGAAATGTTTGAATATAACGAAAATCAACGTAAAACCTTAACATAGGATGTATTTAAATTAATAAACATTGCCTAAACCTTCTTGATAATTGATCGTAAAACCTTAACATAGGATGTATTTAAATAGTGATACATGGGATTTTGTAAGGTTCAAAATTCTGTAAAACCTTAACATAGGATGTATTTAAATAATAGTGGTATCACCGCGTTGCCTGCTTCGAAAAGTAAAACCTTAACATAGGATGTATTTAAATCAGTTAAGCAATTGTTTACAGTCATTTTAATTTACAGTAAAACCTTAACATAGGATGTATTTAAATTTATATGTACCTCTCTTTTTTCCATATCTCGATTCAGTAAAACCTTAACATAAGATCTTTAGTTCCGCAATTTTAAAAGACAAATTGGAACAATTCCCTAATCAGTGATACTGTGTTTGATTTTTACAGATAAATTATTAATTTGCTGTATTACATCAGCAATAGTCTGTATACTTAGACTTTCCTCACTAATTATATATAGCTAAATTAAGCTTATAGTTAAGAATATAAGGACAAAAATATAAAAATATTATATTATATAAAGAAGAGTCAGATACTCAGTTTTTAAAAAGCTTATTGATTTATAGAGCAATATAGATGAATATATTTATCTACTATTTAATGGTTGTAAAAAGATTTAACATAAAGAGGCGAAATCCTTTTATTACATAATTGAAAGTCTTCATTAAGATTATTTTTAATTGATAATGCTAGGTTAAAATCATACCTTGGAGGTAGTTTATGCATTTGAATTTTGAGATTGAAACTATTAGTAGTGAAAAGTGTGGATATTGGAAAGATTGGGAATCCCATAGAAATATGTTGATGAAATTAGTCAATGATAATGTGATTAAAATACATAATAACTACGATAATATTGCAATATTTGGTGCTGGAGAATGCGATGATATAGATTTAAGATTTTTAGCGAGCCGTTTTAATGAAGTATATTTAATAGATAAAGATATACAAGCAATGGAAAGTGGTAAAATAAATCAGCAGCTTACTGATTTAGAAAGTAATAAAATTACAATAGTAGGTGGTTTTGATTTTGCTGGTATTTCTAAGCAGTTTTACATGGAGCTAGAAGAGATGCTCAGCGAAAATCAACCATTAGAAACTATTATTAGCTATATAAGAAATGAAGCGAATATGTTAGAAATGCCAAATGAATTAGATGGTTTGAAAAATAAATTTTCGGCAGTGCTGTCAGTTGCAGTTCATAGTCAAATATGCAATAGAAATTATGTGATTTTTAATAAATATTATGAAAGATATAATAAAAAGGAATTGAAAGAAATAGAAGAAGAGTTGAAGTATTTATACACACAAGCTGTAAAAATATATAATAATCTTTTATTACATGTAGCTAAGGCTGATGCTTCACTCCTTCTAGGGCTAGATATGATTGAGATATCAGAAGAAGCAGGGACATTGGAATATTTACCAGTTATAGCTAAGGAAATTGCTGATGGAGATATTACAGCTATTACGAATTTTGCTGTAAACTATGGGGTTCTAGGTTCGTTGGAAGGGCAAAATGACATTAATTCGCGAATAGATTTTAGAAGCTTTAAAGAATACTTGAGTGACAAAAAAATAATTCAAAATTTTTGGGTTTGGAACTTTGACAGTCAAAGGGCATATATGATATATGCTTATACTGTTCATCTTAGTATTTTAGATTGTGCCACACGCGACGTTTAGACGGTTATTGTATAGCTGATGTAAATAACAGTCTAGCTTGGAGCCTGCCACTATTTTCATCAAGAACAAAATTATATACGGGGGAGAAAAGATATGGTGTTAGATAAAACAATTATTGAATGGTGTGAGCAGTTTACGATAATGAATGATTTTATTTCACTAAAAGAAACGTTTTGGCTAAATCCTAATAAGGTAAGATCAAAAGAAGCTACTATAGAGTGTCATATTAAGATGGCTGATATTATAGATGCTTCACAAACATTAGAGCGATTTGCACCATATATAGCAACTGTATATCCAGAAACAGCTGCATCTGCGGGTATTATAGAGTCTCCATTGGAGCAAATCCCGTTAATGCAGCACTTTTTAGAAGTGGAAAATAGTTGTATAATACAAGGAAAACTTCTGCTTAAATGTGATAGTAAATTGCCTATATCTGGTTCTATTAAGGCAAGAGGCGGTATATATGAAGTATTAAAACACGCTGAAAGTATTGCAATACAGCACAATATGTTAAAGAAAGAGGATAATTATGCTATATTAGCAGAGGAACGTTTTAAGAAATTGTTCTCGCAGTTTTCAATTGCAGTAGGCTCAACAGGAAATCTTGGTCTTTCAATCGGGATTATGGGTGCAATGCTAGGTTTTCATGTGTCTGTGCATATGTCTGCCGATGCACGTCAGTGGAAAAAAGATATACTCCGTAGCAAGGGCGTAAATGTGGTTGAATATGAGCAAGACTATAGTAAGGCAGTTGAGGAGGGGCGTAAACAGTCAGAAAATGACACATACTGCTATTTTGTAGATGACGAAAACTCTAAAAATTTATTCCTTGGATATGCAGTTGCAGCTTTGAGACTACAAAAGCAGCTAGAAGAAAATGGCATTATAGTAGATAAAGAACATCCATTGTTTGTCTATCTTCCATGTGGGGTGGGTGGTGAACCTGGTGGTGTGGCATTTGGCATAAAACAGGTCTACGGAGATGCAGCACACTGTTTTTTTGCAGAGCCAACGCATTCTCCTTGCATGACATTGGGACTAGCCACTGGATACCATGATAAGGTGTGTGTTCAAGATTTTGGTATTGATAACCTCACCGCAGCAGACGGATTAGCAGTTGGAAGAGCTTCTAGCTTTGTTGGTAAAATTATAGAACCGTTTTTAAGCGGCAGCTATACAATCTCAGATGAAAATATGTATCATCTTCTTAGCACACTGATAGATATTGAGAAAATTGCCCTTGAGCCAAGTGCATTAGCAGGTATGATAGGTCCTGTAAATGTGGTTAACACAATACAGGGCAAAGAATATCTTGATAATGAAGAAATTAAAGAACACATGAAAAATGCAACGCATTTAGTATGGGCTACTGGAGGTAATATGGTGCCAAAAGAGGTCATGAAAGAATATTATCAGAAGGGCAAAAATATAAAAAACAAATCATTACATTGTTTCTAAAAAGAATTAAGCATAAAGCTTTAATGCTTGTTAGGGAAATGTTAGCAAAGTCAAAAGCCAGTAATTCATTGGAATTGCTGGCTTTTGACTTTTTATAATGGTCTGGGTGACAAGATTTGAACTTGCGACCTCTTTGGGTGTTTGGCTACGAGATTTGCTTTTAAATTTTAATAATCAGATTAGTCAAAAAAGAAAGCTGACTAAAATAAGAAGCAAAAAGAACAACCATGACAAGGCTTGACACAGGAGAATGGATGAAAACTAACTCCAGTAGCGCATAAAAGGTTTTTCTGTGAGATAGTGATATTGTATAATGATAATGCAGGACAAAGCCGAGGGACGGTTTGGAGATACTATTATACTCCGTTTTAGAACATGGCTAAATTGTCTTTGAGTACAGAGAATTGTAGCACTTTTGTGACTACGTACATTAAACTTCAATTTAATCAGACAATTGCTCCTGCTTTATTATTCTATTTGGAGGTGTCGTTATGCTTGCTTTGCTAGATTGTTGCTGTGGTTTGGACGTTCACAAGGATGTTATTTATGCCTGTATTTTAAAAGGTTCTCCCGATGAAGAGCCTATTTCTATTCGCGCCGAATTTAAGGCTATTCAATCCGATTTGCAAGCGATGTGTACTTGGCTTTTAGAAAATCAGTGTTTTAATGTTGCTATGGAGAGTACTGGTGTTTATTGGCGACCTGTTTACGAAGTTTGCGAACAATTTTTATATGGCTATCATTGTTTAATGGTTGTGAATGCTCATCATATGCATAATCTGCCTGGTCGCAAAAGTGATGTTAAAGATTCTGAATGGATTGCTACTCTATTTCGTCATGGTCTTTTAGAACCTAGCTTTGTTCCCAATAGGCTTATTAGAAATTTACGAGAATATTCAAGACTGCATAGGTCTTTTGTACGAGAGCGTGCTTGTTATTCTAATAGACTTGAGAAATTTCTACAGGCTCATGGATTTAAACTATCTTCTGTTCTAAGCAGTATTTTAGGAGTAAGTGGCAGACGTTTACTTACTACCTTATCACAAAAAGGTGTTTTATCGCCAATTGATGTAAGTGATGCTATGGACAAAGGGGTTAAAAAATCTATAGATGAAATTCGTGCAACCGTTACTGGTAAACTTGACTATTCAGAGTGTTCCTATCTCAAAATTTTGCTTGATAAAATAAATGCTATTGATAGAGAAATTACTGATATTCTCGCACTTATGAAACACTTGGCTGACCCATACAAAATTCAACTTGAACAACTTGATTCAATACCAGGTATTGATGTGGCTGCTGCTCTTGCAATTATGGCTGAAACTAGTGCTACTCCCCAAGATAGTTTTGAAAATAGTAAGAAGTTAATATCTTGGGCTGGGTTATCTCCCAGAAATGATGAATCAGCAGGCAAGATTAAATCTCGTAAAATTACAAAAGGCAATCCCTATATTAAAGCAATTTTATGTCAGGTTGCGTGGGCAGCAGTACGTACACGAAATTCAAGTTTTCATGAATGGTTTTGGACACATCAAGGTAAATTGGGTAGAAAAAAGGCTATTATTGCTGTGGCGAGAAAGATTCTAGTGCTAATTTACAAGCTGCTAAAATCTGGAGGGTTCTATGACCCAATGGAGGCAAAAAAGCCTATTCAATCGCCAAGCTAAAATAATAGCCAGTATCTATATAATATCTATTGCCTGTAAATAAAGCAATATTCACAGGTTTATTTGTGTTGTGTATTTATTGAGTATTTAGTTTATACAAGGGGCTTTGTTTTCACATTAACCGTCCCCATTGCTTCATTTGCGTGGTTGACTTGATTTTTATGAAAAATATGCTATAATAAGGTAAAATAAACAATAAGAGGGGATAGGGCAATTATGAAAAGACTAACTACGTAACTTTCGTACAAATATAAATCATGTAAATACCAATAAATTGGAATCCATAATATAACAAGAGGTGAAAGCCTCTCCCTTGCGAAATTGTTAATTGTGCAAAAAATAATAACGAAGGGGGTTTTCACCTATGAAAAGTATAACATTTATTACAGGTGAATTTAAACAGGAAAAAACTAGTGTTTGGTTGGTTACGTTTGTAAAATATGTTCAAAAGCTTGATTTTGTAAGTCTACTGGATAAAGTCAAAGTTAAGATGAAAAAAGTAGATTATTCTGTTCAAGATAAGCTATTAACCATTGCAATATCTATAGCCGCTGGATGTAAATATACCTCAGACATCAATGAAAAGCTCGTTCCTGACACTGTCATTGCAGAGTTGATTGATATACCAAGGTTTCCTGATCAGTCTCAAATTAATGAACTTCTACGAAGGATGACAAAAGAAAACGTTGAGCAGCTTAAAAATGTCCATCATCAGCTGTTCATGCAGAATACTACATGCTTATCTACTACAGAAAAGATTGTTGTTGATATTGATCAATCAGGTCTTATTGCTAATGGTAAGACGTATGAAGTAGCACAAAGAGGTTATTTCTGTAAGAATAAAAACCAGAAAGGATATCAATTGTCTGCTGCATTTTGTGGCGATGATAATAGAGAAACTATTTCACTTTATCTTGATGCTGGAAATACCCATTGTAGTAATCGGTTTGACGATCTGCTTAACGATACATTATCAAAACTCAAGGATGTGGCAAAGGAAAATAGGCTTATTCTGCGGCTTGACAGTGGCTATGGCTCTAATGAAAACATAGAAAAACTCAAGGACAGAGTAAAGTTTGTAGTAAAAGGTTATTCCACTACAAGAGCATCTAATATAGCAAAAACCATTGCTAAAGAAGAGTATGAAGAAATTGACCGTTTTGTAGATACCTACGAACTTCCGAGTGAAGGCGACTTACGATTTATTATAGTGAGAACCTTAACACGTAAAGGTGATTTCATATATACTATGCTGATTTCAAACATTAACAAAGCTGAGATGTCAGCCCATGAGCTATTTCACTTTTATAACCAGAGACAAACCATTGAAGCTTTCTTTAAAACCTGCAAGAATGTATATCATATGAAAAACCTTCGTACTAGGAAGTTTGACGGCATCTATGCATTCTTGTGGATTGTTTTTATTACACACAATATTATTTCATGGATGAAGAGAACGATTTTTCATGAAACGAAGATGGAGAATGTAGGCATAGGAATACTGATAAACAAATTGGGAATGCTTGTAGCTGAAGTACGAAGAACAGCAGAAACCATGGAAATAGTCTTGCCTGAGATCAGTGCTCTTGGCAGAAGGTTTGTAGAATGCATACAGCAGAAGTCTAAATCGGTATGGCAGACTTAAACATTGTTCTGGAATAAATTAACATATTATCAAGTTTCCAAGATTCAGTATGGCTATCAATTGGTATATTTTAACTACATAAGATAATTATTGAATTTAGTTATTATTTTGGGTTATACATATCTCATTAATTTGGTATCATAGCCAATGTATGGATGGCAACAAATTTACAAATCGTGTTTTTCTGTTTGTACGAAAGTTACGTAACTAATATTTGCTGTTTACTTTTAGTATGTTTTGTTATGTTCAGCTTTGTAGGGTGTAGAGCTAATTCCAGTGCTGAAAGTGTTATAACTGATTATATAAACGTATATTATACAATAACTAAAGATGACATAGAATTGTACAAAAAAATAAAAGGTGGTAATAAAGATATAAATGTTCTTGAAAGTGACACTAATAAGGCAAATGAAGAGTTTAAGAACTTAATGACTGATACTGCATATGCAGACCTTACAAATTCATTAATGTCTTACAGAAGATGTAAAGAAGCCAGTGAAAACAACTATTATGTAGCTGTAAAAAGCATAAAACTTGAAAAATATTCTGAGGATGCACAAACCGAAGTATATTATTATTATATTGAATTGACACAAACATCTATTTTAGGAAATGAAGTAAAAAATATCAAGGATAGAAAGCAAATAACTGTGTCTAAGATTAAGGGCAATTGGAAAGTTAGTAATTCGTATACAAATGGTTATTAGAAGAAAACCTTTAATGACTTGTCTATTAAAGAATCGTCCTTATGCTTTTTACACGGGAAACAATGAGTATGTATGTAGAATAGTAAAAAGTGATTGTGTGTAGACAGTGGATATGTGCCAGGCATCGAAGTTATCCAGTTATTGATTTAGTAACTGGATTACCGCCAATGATTGTTGAATCACAACCAGCAACGAAAATAGTTAAGACTGGCACATATTTTACCTATGACTATAATGAATACTTTACGTATGCTCTCTTACCATTCATATGAAATTCAAAATACAAAGTATCTTTGTATTTTTCAAATAGTTCTTTCTTTACTTTATCTAATTTATTATAATGAATCATCAAACGTCCGCTGTCAATTCCAGTTCCTTTACCAGGTTCCAAAACTAAATCTTCTGAAGAAGGTATAGAAGGTTCAGTGCTGACTATAATACTTTCAGCAAGCTCATTCGGAATAAACATTTTAAATTTGAATGTAATTACATCCTTTGTTTTATTCTTAAAACTAACATTATACATTAAATTATTCAATTCATTATCTTCAGTCTGCTTTTCTGTTGTTTTATTATATACTAATTCACTGCTTTTCATTTCAATACTTATAAAATCATTAAAATTGATTTCTGACTTATTCTCTTCAATATTTTTTATTATTTCATTTGTATCCTTGCTAAAATTTACATTTAAGTTAGATACCATATGTGACATATAAGATGGTATTACTAATAATGATATAACTACTATTAATATTAATAGCAAAACTACATTTCTTACACTGAATATTTTCTTGTTCATTTATGTTACCTCCTTAACAGCTAAAGCCTAGAACTAAGAGATATTTATCCCGAAGCACTAGATGTTAATATCTACATGAAATTAGTAATTAGGATAATTTTTATTAAATTGTGTATTAGTGAAGAATTCACTACTTTATCAGGTGTGAAAATCTGCGTTTGAATTAGTATTTATTCATTGGGTTTTTTTGGTGATGTCTGCCATAACATTTAAACTCATGGAAAGTAACAATAGAGCAATTAACATCAACGAGACAATTTTTTATAAAAATTTACCGCTATATCACATATTTGTAAGTTGACACCTACAAGTAATTATATAATAACTGATGTATTTTAAAATTTCAATAAATAACTGTCTATCTGTCGTGCCTGGCACCTGGAGTTGAAAATTATTGTGTACTTGTATGATAATTAGCGGTATAATAATTTACATATAAGTACATGAATAGTGTCAGATTTGTACAAGGTGGTGTTCATAATGAATTATGTTGAACAAATATTAGATATAGCAAAACAATTTAATGGAATGATAACCGCAACGCAGGTGACTGAAGCTAAAATACCGAGGCGTTGTTTAACGGAGTGCGTTAATAAAGAGCTTTTATATAAAGCGAGTCGCGGCGTATATGTATTACCGGATATCTGGGAAGACGAAATGTTTATTCTCCAATATAAATATCCTAAAGGTATTTTCTCTTATGAAACCGCACTGTATTTACATGGCTTAACGGATAGAACTCCGCCTAGTTATACAATGACCTTCTCCAAGGGATATAATATAACGGCAGCTAAAATTAATGGTGTAGCTGCAAAAATTGTAAATGTGGAAAATCATGAGTTGGGATTGATAGAAATGCAATCTCCCTGTAAAAATAAAATCAGGGTTTATGATGCCGAGCGCACCCTGTGTGATATAGTCAAAGGAAATAATGCGTGTGATATTCAAATTGTTAATTCAGCAATGAAAAATTATGTTAAATTGAAGGATAAGAATATAAACAAACTATTTGAGTATGCAATACAATTAAAAGTAAAATCTCAAATAGCACGCTATATGGAGGTGCTTTTATGATAACGAAAAATCCAATGCAATTAAAAGCGTTTATCAAAAATAAGGCAACAGAAAATAATATATCTGCGCAGCTTGTAATGCAAAACTATATGTTGGAACGATTGCTTGAACGTATTTCACTATCAAAGTACCGCTCTAATTTTATATTAAAGGGCGGATTTTTGATTTCTGCAATTGTTGGGCTTGATACAAGAGCTACCAAGGATCTAGATACAACAATAAAAGGGTTCACGCTTACCAAAGAAACCATACAAAATATTTTTAAAGAAATCTGCAAAATACAGGTCGAGGATGACGTGACGTTTGAAATTGTCGGTTTATGTGATATTAGAGAAAATGATGATTATCCCGGAATTCGGGTAGGATTAACAGCAGAATATCCGCCACTGAGTGTACCGTTATCAGTTGATGTGACAACTGATGATAAAATCACACCGCAAGAAATGGAATACACATTTAAACTTCTTTTTGACAATCGGACAATCAGTATATTGGCATATAATTTGGAAACTATTTTGGCTGAAAAAATTGAAACTGTGCTTTCTCGTAGTATTGCAAACACGAGACCGAGAGATTTTTATGATATTTATATCATTTACAAATTACATAAAGAGGAATGCAATCCTAAAGTCTTAAAGGATGCCCTTGAAAGGACATCAGGAAAACGTGGCAGTGTACATATTCTGTCCGAATATCAGAAGATATTGGACAACATTCGAGATAGCGATACCCTAAAAGGCTTTTGGAATAGGTATCAAAAAGATTTCTGTTATGCAGACAATATTGGGTTTATTGATATTTGCAACTGCATTGAACAGATAATGTGCATTATCAATCAACAAACGGAGGAACAAGCATAAGTACTAATATATCAAAGCAAAAGCGTGAAGAATTGATTGCGAAGATATATTACTATAGAGGAATTATCAGAGCTAATAAAGATAAATACGTAACTTTCGTACAAACAGAAAAACACGATTTGTAAATTTGTTGCCATCCATACATTGGCTATGATACCAATTTAATGAGATATGTATAACCCAAAATAATAACTAAATTCAATAATTATCTTATGTAGTTAAAATATACCAATTGATAGCCATACTGAATCTTGGAAACTTGATAATATGTTAATTTATTCCAGAACAATGTTTAAGTCTGCCATACCGATTTAGACTTCTGCTGTATGCATTCTACAAACCTTCTGCCAAGAGCACTGATCTCAGGCAAGACTATTTCCATGGTTTCTGCTGTTCTTCGTACTTCAGCTACAAGCATTCCCAATTTGTTTATCAGTATTCCTATGCCTACATTCTCCATCTTCGTTTCATGAAAAATCGTTCTCTTCATCCATGAAATAATATTGTGTGTAATAAAAACAATCCACAAGAATGCATAGATGCCGTCAAACTTCCTAGTACGAAGGTTTTTCATATGATATACATTCTTGCAGGTTTTAAAGAAAGCTTCAATGGTTTGTCTCTGGTTATAAAAGTGAAATAGCTCATGGGCTGACATCTCAGCTTTGTTAATGTTTGAAATCAGCATAGTATATATGAAATCACCTTTACGTGTTAAGGTTCTCACTATAATAAATCGTAAGTCGCCTTCACTCGGAAGTTCGTAGGTATCTACAAAACGGTCAATTTCTTCATACTCTTCTTTAGCAATGGTTTTCGCTATATTAGATGCTCTTGTAGTGGAATAACCTTTTACTACAAACTTTACTCTGTCCTTGAGTTTTTCTATGTTTTCATTAGAGCCATAGCCACTGTCAAGCCGCAGAATAAGCCTATTTTCCTTTGCCACATCCTTGAGTTTTGATAATGTATCGTTAAGCAGATCGTCAAACCGATTACTACAATGGGTATTTCCAGCATCAAGATAAAGTGAAATAGTTTCTCTATTATCATCGCCACAAAATGCAGCAGACAATTGATATCCTTTCTGGTTTTTATTCTTACAGAAATAACCTCTTTGTGCTACTTCATACGTCTTACCATTAGCAATAAGACCTGATTGATCAATATCAACAACAATCTTTTCTGTAGTAGATAAGCATGTAGTATTCTGCATGAACAGCTGATGATGGACATTTTTAAGCTGCTCAACGTTTTCTTTTGTCATCCTTCGTAGAAGTTCATTAATTTGAGACTGATCAGGAAACCTTGGTATATCAATCAACTCTGCAATGACAGTGTCAGGAACGAGCTTTTCATTGATGTCTGAGGTATATTTACATCCAGCGGCTATAGATATTGCAATGGTTAATAGCTTATCTTGAACAGAATAATCTACTTTTTTCATCTTAACTTTGACTTTATCCAGTAGACTTACAAAATCAAGCTTTTGAACATATTTTACAAACGTAACCAACCAAGCACTAGTTTTTTCCTGTTTAAATTCACCTGTAATAAATGTTATACTTTTCATAGGTGAAAACCCCCTTCGTTATTGTTTTTTTTGCACAATTAACAAATTCGCAAGGGAGAGGCTTTCACCTCTTGTTATATTATGGATTCCAATTTATTGGTATTTACATGATTTATATTTGTACGAAAGTTACGTAAATAACTAATTTGGAGGTTTCAATGAAAAAGATATTACTATTTTTTATACCTATATTCATACTAATTACTTTAGTAATTAGTAATCCGAGTAAAGTAGAATATGTAGAATGGGCAAATAAAAAGCTAATAGGAACTAATGAGGATTTACTCAGCAAAATAGGGGGAGCCGTAGCCTCACCTTTAATAAATGAAGCTACGACATTTGATAACTACCTGCTTTTTTCAGTGTACAAGACAGTTAATATAGATGGATCTATCTATAAAACCCTTGGAATTTATCGAAACTTTATCTTCCTCTCAAAGGCAGAAGGTTATTTAAATTTCAGTAATACCTATAGTGGGACTAAACAGACTTCAACGACTAATGCAAGTTCAAATATTAACGAACTACTTGCGAACGCAGGAACTGAAGTAAATAACTTGATTGATAGTGCCAACAAAGCTATTAACGATGCTTCGACTTCTCAACAAACACAACCTACAATGAATAATAATGATGAATTGGATGTTGGAGGTAAAATAATTGAAGGTAGTGTTTATAACACTTATTCTAATGGAAGATATGGTTTTTCAATAGACTATCCAAATCAATTCGATATAGGGATGTCACCTGCAAATGGTGATGGGCTTCATTTTACTTCAAGAGATGGAAAGGCTGAATTAGTTGCATATGGAAGTAACAACGTAATGGATGCAACTGCAAATAGCCTTTATGAAACAGAATTAGCGAATATAAAAAATGTATCATATAAATTCTTCAAAGATAATTGGTTTGTCTTATCATGGGTTGAAGATGGTACTGTTTACTATGTAAGAACTATAGTAGGTACAGGCTCAATGAACTCCTTTAGGTTTTCTTGTACTGAAGAACAATTAGACCAATATTATGATGTAATTGAACACATTAGTAAGTCATTTAGAAAAGGATATATTGAAAATGCTAATTAATTACTTTAATGTAGTATTGTGATAGAAACATTTAGATAAGTGCCAGGGAAAACGCTGATAAAGTCGTCACATTTGAAAAATCTATGTTTATTGGGAATAGTAAATCATTGCATAGTGTAATAAAATCCTATATAGCGTATTGTAGAGCTTAGAATTTTAAAATATTAGTTTTTAAAATATTAATGTGGTGTTTATCAGCGCTTTCCCAGGAACGACGTTTAGACGGTTATAAAAGCATTCTTCAAGAGTTAATTATATATCTAAAGAGCTAGAAGCGTTGAATTTGAGAATTTGAGAGGGTTTTGTGATGTAACAAAAATGTTATGTCTAACTTTGTATATTTGTATGTATTTGTGTGTAATTTGAGTGTTTGGCTACGAGGTTGGATGTTAAATTGTAATAATCGGATTAGTCAAAAAAGAAAAGTTTTTTTGTAAAATCAGGCTCAAGAAAAAGGAATTTGACTAAATCAAGAAGCAAAAAGAACCGTCCCTGTTGCTTCGTCCCTGCATAATGAAAAGTCTGTGATATGAATATCATGGGCTTTTTATTTTGTAGAGATATGAAAATATAGAAACTTTATCAAAATATAGAAACATTACAATAAAATTGGGAGGTACTTACAAAATTATGTAGAATAATAGGAAGATGAAAGCAGAACAAGTACCAGGAGCAAAAGTATATGTAAACATATTCAAATTAGGTGCTGGCTGGAGTGAACAGCTGTGTGCATTAATAACACCTGAAAGTTTTTAGTAGTGAAAAATAAGGAGGTATATGAAATGAATTCAGCAGAAAGTAAATTAGAAGATGTATTAAAAAGTCGTGGCATCGAGGTGACAAATCATGACAACATTAAGGAAACAGATATTCCAGAAGCAAAGGAAAGTACTAAAAAGCTCATGGAGATATACTATACTTTAAAAGTTACTGCAGATATGGAAGCTCCGTACTGGTACAACAGAACCTGGTGGGAAAATGAAGGCGATGTAACTATAGTTAGAAGAGCAAAAGCTATGGCGGCATGCTTATCACATATTACTCCAACAATTTTACCTTATGAAAAACTTGTTATGAACAAAACCAAAAATGTTAGAGGTGCATTTCCGTTCCCTTGGATATGTGCAAGTTTTTTTAATGCTCAGGCAAAAGCTTTGATGGACGAAGTAGATGCTCCCTCAGAGAGTGAAGCTGACTCAGTAAGTATTGTTGGCGCTGGTGGAGGTAACGTTACTAAAAGTTATGGAAATGTTATTTCAGTTGCTAAAAAGTTTGGCATGAGGAAAGAAGAAATACCTGTTTTGGTCAAAACATCTAAGCCTTGGGATGGTGTTTCAATTGAAGATTTAAGTGCTAAGTATGCAAAGTATACACCTGGTTATGAACAGGAACAACGTATTATGGATGCTGTTATCTGTATGTTTGATTCTTGGGCAATTCCTCAAGGACGTGAAGTAATTAATTATTATATGCCTTTGGAATATGGTTTTGATAGAATAATCGAATTATGTGATGAGAAGATTGCAGAGCTCATGGGAGAAGCAGGTAACGACGGTATACTTGGTATGGGCAGAGGCTATTATTATGTAGCAATGAAAGAGATTACTAAGGGTTTAAGTGCTTGGTGTGAAAACTATTCAAAGCAGGCAAAATATTTAGCTTCAATTGAGACAGATTCAGCACTTAAAGCTAATTATGAAAAAATTGAAGAGGTTATGCATAATATTGCACACAAAAAGCCTGCGAACTTTTGGGAAGCAATTCAACTTACACTTTGCTGTCATTTAGGTGTTGTTAATGAAGATCCGCAGTCTGGTCTTTCAATTGGTAGAATTGGACAAGTATTACAGCCATTCTATGAGAAAGATATTGAAGATGGTGTCGTGAATGATGAAGATATAATCGAGCTTCTTGAGCTTTATAGAATAAAAATTACTTGTATTGAATGTTTTGCATCGGCGGGTGTATCTGGCGGAGTTCTTTCAGGTAATACCTTCAATAATCTTTCATTAGGCGGACTAAATTACGATGGTCTAACAGCAGTAACTCCTTTGGAATATTTAATCCTTGAAGCGGGTATGAGAAATAAAACTCCTCAGCCTACACTAAGTGTACTGTATGATGAAAAGACACCAGAGGATTTTCTTATGAAAGCTGCGACCTGTATAAAACTAGGACTTGGATATCCTGCATGGATGAATAATCAGACTGGTATGAACTTCATGCTAAGGCATTATGGACCAGAGGGCATGGATATTATTGATGCAAGAGCATGGTGTCTTGGAGGATGTCTGGAATCTTCACCTGGATGCTTCCAGCCACTTCATTATAATGGAAAAGTAACTATGATTCCTGGCGGTGCATCACCTACATGTGGTACAGGTGTTCATTTCATTGCATTAGCTAAAATACTTGAACTTGTATTAACAAATGGTTTAGATAAGAGAACAGGAAAACAAGTATACCCAGCTCATAATAGAAAGCTTGATTCTTATGAAGCAATGGTAGATCAATGGAAGAAATATCTTGAAGTTACTTATGATGTTGTTAATAAGATTAACAACATTCAGATGGATCTTTGGAGAAAACATAATATGCCAGTTGTTAATTCACTGCTCAAGCCTGACTGCTTCAAAAAAGGTCAAGATCTTGGTATGATGGGTGGAAGATATAATGGTACTATCAACTTTGAATCTTGTGGTACAGTTACATTTATTAATGACTTAGCTTCTATTAAGAAAAATGTTTTTGATGACAAGAAGTTTACGATTGAAGAAATGACTGATGCCATGATTAACAACTTTGGGTTTAAGACTGCATATGAAACAGGCGTGTTTTCACCTGATTTTAAAGAGAGTACCGAAAAGAGTCCTGAATACGAAAAAATTTATGCAGCATGCGTAAATGCACCAAAGTATGGAAACGCAGACAAATATGCAGATAATATTCTAAATGAATATGAATATTATATGTATGGCTTATGTCAACAGTTCAATTCATATTATGGAAAGCCTGAATATTTGTGCCAGATTTCAGTATCAACACATGGCCCTCAAGGCTTTATAACCTTGGCTACAGCTGATGGAAGACTTGCAGGTACAACTTATTCGGATGGCTCTATGTCCGCAGCAGCAGGGACAGACAAGAATGGTGTTTATGCTATATTTGAATCTGCAACTATTTATGATCATTCAATGCACCAGAATTCACAGATGAACTTGAAGCTTCATCCTTCAGCAGTAAGAGGTATAAACGGAACGAGAAAGCTTCTCGATATTATACGTGCTTACATGAGAAAAGGTGGTTTCCATGTTCAGTTTAATATTGTTGATTCTAATATATTAAGAGATGCTCAGAAAGCTCCAGACAAATACAGGGAGCTTATGGTTCGTGTAGCTGGATTTACACAATACTGGTGTGAAATTGGTAAGCCTATTCAGGATGAAGTTATTTACAGAACAGAATATGATGTATAACTATATATAGTCAAAATTTATAAAATGAATGGAGGATGTACTATGCAACATGTTGATTGTAAAAATTATATAAATTTAGATTGTGAAAAGGGAATGTGTGCATTATGCAAGGCTATAGTACCTATTGATGGTGAAGGAAGCCAAGCATGTCTAAACTTTGTACCAGCTGAAAAGTGCGGAAATTGCAAGAACTTTTTAAATCCTGATAAATATGGAGTAGGAACTTGCACAGGTTTAGAAAAAGAAAATTGGGCATATGCTACCTGTGGTGCTTGTACATGTTTAGCATATCAATCAAGATAGGATGATAATATGAGTAAAAAGGGTTTAATATTTGATATACAAAGTTTTTCTGTACATGATGGACCAGGCTGCAGAACAAATATATTTTTTATAGGATGTCCTCTGCGCTGCAAATGGTGTGCAAACCCTGAAAGCTGGATTATGAAAAAGCATCTAATGTTTGCAGAACGTGTATGTAAATGGGATAAAGGATGTCGGGCATGCAGAAATGTATGTCCGAATGGGTCAATCAAGTTTGACCAAGACGGAAGGTGCAGCGTATCGTGGGATATATGCCAAAGCTGTGAAAGTATTGATTGTGTGAGTATATGTCCCAATAACGCTTTGAAACAGTGTGTGAAGGAATATACAGTTGATGATATTATGACAATACTAAGGCGTGATTTTAATAATTGGGGAGCGGATGGAGGAGTAACCTTTACAGGAGGAGAACCCTTATTGCAGCATGAATTTTTAATTGAAGTATTAAAAAAATGTCGTCAATATCAGATTCATACAGCTATTGAAACAAGCGGATATGCAGAACAGGAAGCCTTTTTGGAGGTGTTGAAATACATTGACTTTGCATTTATAGATGTTAAGAATATGGACAGGGAAAAGCATAAAGAAGGAACTGGAGTATATTGCGATTTAATCTTATCAAATATTGAAGCACTTAAAAAATCAGGTTGGACGGGAAGACTTGTTTTAAGACAGCCAACTATTGCAGGATATAATGATAGTGATGAAAATGCACAAAAATTAATCGATTTTATGAATGAAAATTCATTATATGAAATTAATCTTTTGAAGTTCCACAGATTAGGGCAGACAAAATGGAACCAGTTAGGGAAGGATTATGAATATAGTGATCATGGAGATATAACGCAAGAAAAGATTGAGAGGCTTCAAGAATTATATCTAGATAGCAATATAGCTTGTTATATAGGTGATAATACTCCGTTCTAGTGTTTTTCTTATCTTAATTGAGCTAGTTTGGGAGGACATTTACCAACTGCATAATTTGAGACAAAAGCACAAGGGACGGTTCTTTTTGCTTTTGAAAATGGATATGTGCCAGGCATCGAAGTTATCCAGTTATTGAGTTAGTAACTTGATAACCGCCCATGATTGTTGAATCACAACCAGCAATGAAAATAGTTAAGACTGGCACATATTCTACCCATGACTATAATGAATATTTTACGTATGATCTCTTACCATTCATATGAAATTCAAAATACAAAGTATCTTTGTATTTTTCAAATAGTTTTTTTTTTACTTTATCTAATTTAATATAATGAATCATCAAACGTCCGCTGTCAATTCCAGTTCCTTTACCAGGTTCCAAAACTAAATCTTCTGAAGAAGGTATGGAAGGTTCGGTGCTGACTATAATACTTTCAGCAAGCTCATTCGGAATAAACATTTTAAAATTGAATGTAATTGCATCCTTTGTTTTATTCTTAAAACTAACATTATACATTAAATTATTCAATTCATTATCCTCAGTCTGCTTTTCATTTCTATACTTATAAAATCATTAAAATTGATTTCTGTCTTATTCTCTTCAATATTAGTTATTATTTCATTTGTATCTTTGCTAAAATTTACATTTAAGTTAGATACCACATGTGACATATAAGAGGGTATTACTAATTATGATATAACCACTACTAATATTAATAGTAAAATTACATTTCTTACACTGAATATTTTCTTGTTCATTTATGTTACCTCCTTAACAGCTAATGCCTAGAACTAAGCGATATTAATCCCGAAGCATTAGCTGTTAATATCTACATGAAATTAGTAATTAGGATAACTTTCATTAAATTGTGTATTTTAAAGCCATATTTGTAAGTTGACACCAACAAGTAATTATATAATAGATGATGTATTTTAAAATTTCAACAGATAGATAACTGTCTATCTGTCATGCCTGGAACTTGAAGTTAAAAATATGATATTAACTTGCTATACATGTACATTATTTAGAAGCTGAGGTATAATGTTACTAAAATGTAAATTAGGGGAGGCTGGTTGAGATGAGAAGAAAAAGAGCAAAGTTTTCTGCAGCGTTATTAATTTGTTTTATACTTATTTTTACTTTAATGAGTGGAACATACGCACATCCTGGAAGGACAGATAAGAATGGTGGACATTATGTAAGAACAGCAGGTTATGGCTATACAGTAGGCTCCTATCATTATCACAACGGGGGTAGTACAACTACTAAAAGCATAAGCACTAATAATTATAGCTATGAAGTTTTTAGGATACAAAATAGGTTAAATGATTTAGGATATAATTGTGGAACTCCTGATGGTTATAAAGGTAGCCAAACTAAAAATGCAATTATTATATTTCAAAAAGCTAATGGACTAGTAGCTGATGGAGTAGTTGGATCAAAAACGAATCAGATACTATTTAGTGATAGTGCAATAAAAGCAGGAAGTACAGCTTCTTCACAAGTAAGTAGTCAAACAGAGAAGAAAGAAATCATTGTTTATATAACAAAAACAGGTAAAAAGTATCATCAAGGGAGTTGTTCTTACTTATCAAAAAGTAAAATAGCAACAAAATTACTAGATGCAAAATCTAATGGATATACTCCTTGCAGTAGATGTAATCCTCCAAGATAATATTATAATAGAGCCTTCTGTACATAAAGAGGGTTCTTTTTATTCGGGTCACTGGCTTTTAACTTTTAACAATGGTCTGAGTGAAAAGATTTGAACTTGCGACCTCTTTTGGTGTATGGCTACGAGATTGGGTGTTAAATTTTAATAATCGGATTGGTCAAAAAAGATAAGATTATACTTTGTAAAATCAGGATCAAGAAAAAGAAAGCTGACTAAGTTAAGAAGCAAAGTTTATATTGAATAGATAAAAATAATGGGCAATTGTATGGATATACCTGCAATTGCCCATTTTGTTTTAACCATTCGAACAAAAATAGCAAAAAATGTAGCACTAATATAATAAATGAATTGTATGACGAAAAAGAAAAGTGTATTACAAAATAGTAAACGAACATTATTATTTACCAAATGTATGGAAAAGTGTTGACAAGCATTACCAATATAGATATTATATACATATGAGAGGTGGAATCATTATGGGAGAAAGAAAAGATATAGAACTATTATCAGATATACCAGATAAAGCTCCAGTAAGTGCAAGAGTTAATAACTTTATAGTAGAACAGTATAAAAATAGTGAGATACCTATTAGCTTGGTAGTGGAAAGTAGTATGATACATTTCATGAAATTGAAGGATTCGGAAAAGATTAAATTTATTAGTGAGAACTTACCAGAGAAAGTTAAAATCAAAGACATAAAGAAGCCTCAGAAGGCATGGAAAGATATGTTAAACGATTACTTTAAGAAATTGTCAGTACCAGACACAATTACCTCAACCTTATTTACAGGATTATGTATTGGTGCAATTGCACTTATTGGCGGTATGCTAACCACCATGGGTGATAAGGTGTTCGAAGAGAAATAATTTTTAGGAAAAACAGTTAAGAGGAGGGATATTATTTGGAAGGCAGAGACTATTTACCAGCGTCAGAAGACTGGATTTACATAACTCTATCAGAAATTGCAAGTGCGAATGGCGGTCCGAAAGGGTTTTTAGACAAGGTCTACAGTAGTGGAGAAAAAAAGGGTTAGTTAAAGGGGTAATATACACTATGGGTGCAATAGCTATAACTGTAGGTGTATATAAAACTTTAAAGTATTTTGAATATAGAAAAATTCTAAAAAGAAAGCAGATATATGGCAGTAATGTAGAACCAAAACAAGATAACTCAGAGCAAAGTCCTAGTACATAAATAATAAAATATCTACGGCGTCTATATATTGTGTTTGCGCTACAAACATGCACTGTATATTGATTATAAATTGTCCTAATGTTATACTAAGTATGGTAATAATACCAATTGAGAGCAAAATAGCGAAGTAAAGGAAAAATGCCCTGAAAGAACTACAATTCTTTCAAGACATTGTATTAGTGTTAATATTCACATTTTAAGCATAGCATTACTAAAATAATGTTGCAAGAGAACACCAGTACGCTCTCATTCTTCGTAAAAATGAAGGGAGGAACTGTTTATGGCAAAGAACGTAATTAAAACAAGTAAGAAGGTTGCATCAAAAGCAGGCAAGCTACTTTGCGCAGTAACGACACCCCAAAAAGTCAAATCAGTCGCAGCAGCAGCTTTGGTAAATGCAAAATTAAAGACAACAAAACCAGCTACTAAAAAGAAAACAAAATAGTTGAAAGGAGTACACTGATATGCCAAAAGATGCTGAAGGAATGAAAGGTTATCGTACGAGAAATGATAATGGTGAGCTCCGCCAAAAAAGAGGGGACACCCACATAGGAACAATAGAAAACAAGTACAATATTGATTTTGACGTTAGGTCGGATATGCACCTACAAACCCTGCTAGAAAGAGCAGGTGTAGATTCTCTAAAACAACTAATCAAGAAGAAGTAATACAATTATTGTGACCTATAGAAAACCTGTAATAACGGGTTTTCTTTTTACATGTATAACATGGAAAAGAAATAAATTTAAAAGGCACAAGTGACGGTTCTTTTTGCTTTTTATCGCTGAATATACCTTTTGACTAGATACTAACTCAAAAAACAGACAAGCCAGCAATCTATCCTGATTACTGGCTTTAATATTCAATAATGGTCTGGGTGACAAGACTTGAACTTGCGACCTTTTGAACCCTATAAAAGCATTCTTAAAGAGTTAATTATATGTCTATGGTGCTAAAAGTGTTGAGTTTAAGGCTTTTAGAGGAGTTTGTGATGTAGCCAAAATGTTGTGTCTAACCTTGCCTAGTTGTATGCTTTCGTGAAAATTTAGTTGTATGTTTTTGTGGGTAATTTGGCTTCTTGGCTACGAGGTTGGCTAATAAAATGAATATAAAAGGAAATGATAAACTAGAAAGCTTGAAATTCAAGGATCTAGGCTATTTCTATGAAAATAATCATTACTATTAAGGAGAAACTACACAAATGTATTTATTTACTCAGGACATGAATTACAAAGTATGAGTGACCATAGTGAAAAGCAAAAAGAACTGTCTCCGATACTTTATAAGCGTTTTGAAAAATAATTATTGAGTACTTGTAATAATTTGCAGGATATCCCTTATTTATGGAGAAACATGGAATAGAGAGGTGATATCATGGCAAAAAAGAAAGACATAAAAGTAAAAGATAAAGATATACAAATTGATTATTATCAAATTTGGTTGGAGGAAAGAGACGATACAGGTGCTCTAGCAAGAAGTGGAATTTATGACATTGAACCTATTCTAAATAAACTATTAACTATTAATGTTAAGGATAGAATTCAGGATTATAAAGATGAAATTTCTAGAATACAAGTTCTAAGACAATCGACAATTAATACAAATTATACTAATTTGAAGGAATGTAAAGACATTTGGGAAATTGAATTCCTACGAATTAGAAAGAATAAGTTGCCTGGAGTAGCTGCTGATGATGGTTCGTTTGACCCAACGTATTTGAACAGCTTAATAGCGGGAGATAAGGGGATATGTGAGTCGGTATCAGCATTATATGATAGCAAATTATGTGTTTTAGCTATTCAAAGAAATAAAGATGGATTGCCTCCATCTGCAATTTTAGAGTTTTTCCAAGCGACAGCTGTAAATAAGAATGTTATGTTCAAACCAATAATATTAGATAAAGAACTGGGAAAGATAAAGGAAGAAGCAATATTTAGAGGTATTGAGATTGGTTTTGCAGAATTGAGACGTGATACTGTTGTAGACACAAACATAAAATCAATATTAAATATTCTTGGTTTGGCTAAAGAATTTGAGACTATAAATTTAAGGATAAAGATGTCTCTGGGTAATGTATCAAAAAAGAAGTCACTAAATCAGCATGATATAGTCGTACTAGCCAAAGAATTGAGCACACATGCTAATGTTAATACTCTTTTAGTAAATGTTAAAGCAAACCCAGATGCTTCTGTAGAGAAGGTTGACTTGATACAAAATAGATTAAAGGATAGTTTTAATGTTGCATATAGTAAAGAGAATCCAATTTTACATGATAATGTCTATACAGAGATCAGTTATGCATATAATAATAGGAGACCAATTTTGTTGTCAAAGCTAAAAAAAGATTAGTGAGGCGGAAATTAGATGGCAAAGAAGAATTCGACACTGTTAGTAGCTATAGCAGAACGATTTATTCCAATGACACTAGCAATTGTTGTTGTTTGTGCTGCTTTTATATTTAAAGTGGATTTATACAACATAGGGGATTATAAATTTGTTTATTCAAATATAATTAGCTTTTCATCAATAATTATCGGCTTTTTGATCACTATGGTTTCAATTTTAGTCACATTTACTGGTAAGCGAGTTATGAGGCTCATAAAAAGCAATAGAGCAGAGAACTTATTGAAAAGCTATTTTTCCTTTTCTATAGCTTCAGGTGTTGTAGTAGCTCTATTATCTATTTTACTAGGGATTATATTCGATTATTTTGCTGCAGCTGAGTTAAATACATTACCTAATATATTTAGTATGACCCGAGCGCTAAGTATTTTATGGATATTTTTATTTTCTTATTTTATGTCTGCGACTGCTAGAGTGTTTTATGTTATGCTTAGAATACTTAAATCTGTCATTGAAGAGGAATCTTCAGTTGATATCAAAAGGACGGAAGCAGATGCCTCGATTATCAGTCTAGCAAGCATAAAGGAAAAATAATGATTTATGAAGAGCCAATAGCTCTTTTTCTTTTGTGGCAAAATGTAGGAATACCACTTTGCTTGCAGGAGTGAATATGTTCCAGGCACCGAAGTTATCCAGTTATTGATTTAGTATAACCCTTCTGGTACAAAAGAGTAGGGCATGTGTTTCAAGTCAGGTATAAGGCGATAAGAGTTCAGTATGAGAGGTATCTGCTGAAATTAATAATATATATACATCAAAACCCTGTGAGATCTGGTATGGTTAGCAAAGCAGAATTGTACAAGTGGAGTAGTGACATATATTATAGAAAAGATATTGATAGCTTTATCAAAACCAAGGTTGCACTTGAAATGCTAGATACGTAACTTTCGTACAAACAGAAAAACACGATTTGTAAATTTGTTGCCATCCATACATTGGCTATGATACCAATTTAATGAGATATGTATAACCCAAAATAATAACTAAATTCAATAATTATCTTATGTAGTTAAAATATACCAATTGATAGCCATACTGAATCTTGGAAACTTGATAATATGTTAATTTATTCCAGAACAATGTTTAAGTCTGCCATACCGATTTAGACTTCTGCTGTATGCATTCTACAAACCTTCTGCCAAGAGCACTGATCTCAGGCAAGACTATTTCCATGGTTTCTGCCGTTCTTCGTACTTCAGCTACAAGCATTCCCAATTTGTTTATCAGTATTCCTATGCCTACATTCTCCATCTTCGTTTCATGAAAAATCGTTCTCTTCATCCATGAAATAATATTGTGTGTAATAAAAACAATCCACAAGAATGCATAGATGCCGTCAAACTTCCTAGTACGAAGATTTTTCATATGATATACATTCTTGCAGGTTTTAAAGAAAGCTTCAATGGTTTGTCTCTGGTTATAAAAGTGAAATAGCTCATGAGCTGACATCTCAGCTTTGTTAATGTTTGAAATCAGCATAGTATATATGAAATCACCTTTACGTGTTAAGGTTCTCACTATAATAAATCGTAAGTCGCCTTCACTCGGAAGTTCGTAGGTATCTACAAAACGGTCAATTTCTTCATACTCTTCTTTAGCAATGGTTTTTGCTATATTAGATGCTCTTGTAGTGGAATAACCTTTTACTACAAACTTTACTCTGTCCTTGAGTTTTTCTATGTTTTCATTAGAGCCATAGCCACTGTCAAGCCGCAGAATAAGCCTATTTTCCTTTGCCACATCCTTGAGTTTTGATAATGTATCGTTAAGCAGATCGTCAAACCGATTACTACAATGGGTATTTCCAGCATCAAGATAAAGTGAAATAGTTTCTCTATTATCATCGCCACAAAATGCAGCAGACAATTGATATCCTTTCTGGTTTTTATTCTTACAGAAATAACCTCTTTGTGCTACTTCATACGTCTTACCATTAGCAATAAGACCTGATTGATCAATATCAATAACAATCTTTTCTGTAGTAGATAAGCATGTAGTATTCTGCATGAACAGCTGATGATGGACATTTTTAAGCTGCTCAACGTTTTCTTTTGTCATCCTTCGTAGAAGTTCATTAATTTGAGACTGATCAGGAAACCTTGGTATATCAATCAACTCTGCAATGACAGTGTCAGGAACGAGCTTTTCATTGATGTCTGAGGTATATTTACATCCAGCGGCTATAGATATTGCAATGGTTAATAGCTTATCTTGAACAGAATAATCTACTTTTTTCATCTTAACTTTGACTTTATCCAGTAGACTTACAAAATCAAGCTTTTGAACATATTTTACAAACGTAACCAACCAAGCACTAGTTTTTTCCTGTTTAAATTCACCTGTAATAAATGTTATACTTTTCATAGGTGAAAACCCCCTTCGTTATTGTTTTTTTGCACAATTAACAAATTCGCAAGGGAGAGGCTTTCACCTCTTGTTATATTATGGATTCCAATTTATTGGTATTTACATGATTTATATTTGTACGAAAGTTACGTAGATAAGAATAAAACAAAAAATACATAGAATTTATGAATGAGAGCTAGAAAGAGAATTACAGCAAGATAAATGCAATAGGTGATGAGGCATACATAGTTATGTGTTCAAGTAAGAAGGAAGTAAAGCAAGAAAAGAAGCTTAAGGCTTCTTTTCTTGCTAAAAGTTTGTTAGTAATTTGTTAGTAACCGTCTAAACTTATTTCAATTTAATTCGATTTTGACTTATATTGGTTTAAAACAAAATTAATATATATCATTAAAAAGGACTTAACAAACCCTTGCGGCAGTTAAGTCCTGATTGTTTCATAATGGTCTGGGTGACAAGATTTGAACTTGCGACCTCTTGAACCCCATTCAAGCGCGCTACCATCTGCGCCACACCCAGATTTGACAAGTACAAATATAACATATCGCAAAACTATTTTCAATAGTTTTATATGCCAACAAGTCAAAAATCATTCATAGTAGTACAAAAAACTAGGAGTACAGCACTATTTTTCGTCATAATCAATAAAATATACAACTTTTGAAGGATTAAAAAATTAAATGGAGAAATACATAGAGTAGTCCATGTTACCATAATGGATATAGTGAGGCGTGGTGAAAGTGGCGAAGAAAAAGAAAAAAACTAAGAGCTCTATCAGATTAATTACCATACTTTTTACAGTAGTAATCATTTCATATATTGTAAGATACTTATGGTTTAAAATAGATACTGAGATAGTAAAATATGACACTATGGAAGAAGCAGTTGCTACGCAGGGTGTTCTAATAAAAAATGAATGGACTACTGCACTGCCGCAAGACACAGCAGCTGATTATAAAGTTAATGATGGAGAAAGAGTATCTATTGGTAAGAAAATACTTGAAATAACCAAAAGCAATGGTGCAGATGAAAATATCTCGCTGAAGCTAAATAAGTTAAATGAAAGAATAGAAGAAATTAAAGCAAATGAAGCTGATAACAACTTTTTTGCACAAGACAAGCAGAAAATCGATGCCAATATAGCAAGTGATCTAAAAGAGTTACAGAATGTCGCAAAATCAGGAGACTTCTCCAAGCTGGAGACTGTAAAAAACGATTTGTCTGCTAATGTGTACAAGAAGTCTCTTATATACGGCACAGAGAGCTTTAGTGGTCAAAACTATGAACAACTTATGAAAGAAAAAACAACCCTAGAGCAATTACTGAAAAACAACTTAAATGTTGTATATGCAAAAATCAGTGGACTGGTAAGCTATGAGCTGGATGGTTATGAGGAAGTCCTTAAACCAGAAGGTGTAGGAGCTCTCAAACTTTCTAACATACAAGAGATTATAAATTCGCAAAATTCCAAGCAAAAGAAGAAGGATGAAGTAAAGCGATATGGAGTAAAGGTTGTTGATAACTTTGAGTGGTATGTTGCAGCTGTTATCCCAAAAGGAATTTTAACGGAGGATTGCATAGGCAAAACAATAAAGGTTAGATTCAAGGATTTGGGGGACACTGTAGTAAGCGGTACTATAAAGCATTTTGATATAGGCGACGAGCAGAACAGCTTGGTAGTGATTCGGACAACTGAGCAGGTTAACGGCTTCCAGAATAGTAGAGTTAGTAACTTAGAAATAATCACAAAACATGGTGAAGGCTTGATAATACCCACTAAGACTATAGTTGAAAAAGATGGACTTAAGGGTATATACATAGAAAGAAATGGAATGGCAAAGTTTGTACCCATAAAGGAAATAATAAAAAACGAGCAAGAGGCATTGGTACAAAATCTTAAAAAGGATGACAAAGGCTATAACAGCAAGAATTTTGTATTAAAACCCTATGATAGGGTTATAACAACAGTAAATAAAATAAAACAGGATCAAATGTTACCTGGATCATTCTAAAGGAGAGAGAACCTTGGAAAGTATAAAGAACAATATCTCTGCGATAAGAGAAGAAATTAAAAAAAGTTGTCTTAAGTCTGGAAGAAATTGTGATGAAATAACTATTATAGCTGTTATAAAAACAATTGATACAGAAAGAATCAACTATGCAGTTGACTGTGGAATGTTAAACCTTGGAGAAAATAAAGTTCAAGAGGTAATGGATAAATACTTTGCAGTTGATAAAAATGTAAAATGGAACCTAATAGGGCATTTACAGACCAATAAGGTTAAATATATAATAGATAAGGTAGAACTTATCCATTCTGTGGACAGCGTAAAGCTTGCAGAGGAAATAAGTAAAAGAGCCGAGAAAAACAATTTAATAAAGGATGTGTTAGTACAAATAAACGTAGCAATGGAAGAAACAAAGTTTGGAATAAATATTGAAGAAGCAGTTGATTTTGTGAAAAGCATTTCTGTATTTAGTAATATACGGATTAAAGGTTTGATGACAATTGCACCTTATTATGAAGATACAAATATGGTAAGGCCTATATTTAGACAGCTTAAAGAAAAGTTTGATGAATTGGCTAAAATGAACATTCCAAACACCGAAATGAAATATCTTTCCATGGGTATGAGTAATGATTATAATATAGCCATAGAGGAAGGTGCAAATATGGTAAGAGTAGGAACAGCTATATTTGGTAAACGCAATTATAATAAATAGAATTAATAGAAATGTAAATTGGGGGTATTGTAATGAGTTCAGGTTTTTTCAATAAAGTGTTATATTTTATGGGAATAGGCGATAATATTGATGACGAGCAAGATGAGCAAGACGATGTAGTAACCGTAAGACCTCAAATTGAGCCTGTTACATCACTAAAGAAAAATAATGTAGTTAATCTTCATACTGCTTCTGTGCCAATGAAGGTTGTTGTTTCTGAACCAACAAACTATGATGAGGTTCAAGACATATGTAATAACCTAAAAAGCAAAAAGCCGATTATAATCAACTTTGAAAACATAGATAAAGATGTAGCAAGAAGAATGGTTGACTTTATAAGCGGAGCTGTATTTGCATTGGACGGAACTATTCAGAAGGTTTCAAACGGTATAGTGGTAGTAGCACCATCAAATGTTGACATACTAGGGGATCTAAAGAATGGTATCGGTAAGGATGATTTTGATCTTGAAGGAATTTTTAGCTGGCTAAAATAATTCATAATGATGAAAGAGTGAGAGTGATTAAATGTATTTTTTATTAACAAAGGCAGTATCCATTTTTTTTCAGGTAGTAAATTTTTTGCTACTTATCAGAGTAGTTTTATCTTTGATTAAATTTAATAATGATAATAGATATGTAGTTATGATATATAGTTTGACAGAGCCTATACTTGAACCATTTAGAAAGCTTACTAGAAGGTTTGGTGCAAATCAAATGGTTGACTGGTCACCGCTTATAGCTATGCTATTTATGCAATATATCGCACAACCTCTTATTTATGCTTTAATTAGGTTGTTTTTTTAGAAGAGGTATATAATTGGATAAAAGCTATATAAAAGAAAAATATACAGACTATGATCAGCGCTTGCTGGTCAATAAAATACTGGATATAGTAGAATACTGTAAGAAGAATTTTACTTATAAAGCTACCAGCTTTTTATATCCAATGCAACAGAAGATTGCAGAGGATTTGCTTGATTGCGAAAGTGATATAGAGTATCAGTTTGAGGGTGGAATAGAAAACAGTGAAAGAAAGCTATGTATAATATATCATGAGGATATTGATTTAGAGCAATTAGAAGCCATGTATGAGATTTTAGAAATCTCATGGTATAGTAAAGGCTCAAAAAAACCAACGCACCGAGATTTTCTAGGAAGTCTTATGGGTAGCGGTATAAAGAGAGAAACCATAGGAGATATTTTGCTTCAGGATGAAATGGCATATGTAGTTTGCACTAAGGAAATATCAGATTATATATTGTATAACATTGATAAAGTAGGAAGTGTACCTGTAAAGCTAAAAATCGCAGAAAATATAAATGTAACTGAAGAGAATGAAAAAGTATTAAATGTTACTGTTGCCTCATTAAGACTTGACAGCATTATAAGTGCTGGTTTTAGAATCTCTAGGACAAAGGCTGCGGAGCTTATAAAATCCGGAAAGGTACGGATAAACTGGGAAGAAAAAGAGCTAACCTCAAAAACTATTAAACAAGGTGATGTTATTTCCATAAGGGGTAAAGGCAGAATAGTACTTGATGAAATAACAGGAAACACAAAAAAGGATAGAACTAAAATTACTATTAAAAAGTATGTTTAAGGGAGGTTGAAATTATGTTGACTCCAATGGAGATACACAATAAAGAATTTAAAAAGGCTATGAGAGGCTATAAAGAAGAAGAGGTAGATGAATTTTTAGATAAGGTAGTAACTGACTTTGAAAGACTATACAGAGAAAACGGTGAGTTGAAGGACAAAATAGGCGTAGTTAATGAGAGAGTTGACAACTATTCCTTAATGGAAAAAACATTACAAAGCACCCTAATCGTTGCACAGACTACAGCTGAAGATGTTGTATCAAACGCAAGAAGTAAGTCAGAGGTAATAATCAGAGAAGCTGAAGAACAAGCAAAAAGAATTATAGAAGAAGCAAACAATAGTGTTATAGATATACATAGAGAGTATGAAAACCTCAAAAAAGATGTTCAAATATTTAAAACAAGATTTAGAACATTACTGGAATCTGAGTTAGAAGCATTAAATGTTACTGTAGACAAATTATAAAAGTCTTCATTTTATATAGTACAATGTTTTTTAGATATGCGTAAGGGTAGTATATAATTTAACAATGAATATTTTTATATAAATATTAAGAAAATAACATCATGGAGAATCTTCATGGTGTTATTTTTTTTACTTCAGGAGGATGACTTATGAATAAGAAAGAAACTGAAGTTAAGGAGCTGGAAAACAGACTTGATAAAATTGCACTGATGCTTGAAAAGGCAAAACTAGGCGATTATGTCAGTATGATGTCGAAACCAAAGTCTATGATATTTGGCAATTTCATTGCGGGATTAGCAAGGGGCTTTGGAAGTGGCTATAGGTTTTACCTTGCTTGGTGCTATAGTGATTTATTTTCTAAGGCAGTCAGTGTTTTTGAATATACCTATAATAGGTAACTTCATTGCAGAAATAGTAAAGATAGTTCAAGACCATTTATAAAGCATAATAAGGAGCTGATATTTTGGATAAGAATAAGCTGATGCATTTTGAAGATTTATTAAATGAAGAAAAAAAAGAAAGGGAAACTTCACTTTTTTCAGATACTTTAGGAATGGATGTATCTATAAGGGATGCAACTAGTGAGCTTTCCTCCTATGATAATCATCCAGGAGATATAGGAACTGAAACCTATGAGGCTGAGAAGAACTTCTCGTTTAGAACAAATGATAAATATATGATAAGTGAAATAGATGTTGCTTTAGACAAAATTCATAAGGGAAGCTATGGAGAATGTGAGGCATGTCATAAGTCTATAGAAGAAGACAGACTGGAAATTGTACCTCATGCAAGATTTTGCATAGAGTGTGAAAATAATTATGAGCAAAAAGTAAACGATGAAGAAAAAGGCAGACCTATAGAAGAACAGGTAACGCTCCCACCACTTCAGTTTTCCTTTAGAGATAATACTATAGATGATGAAGTAGGCTTTGACGGTGAAGATACTTGGCAAGCTCTAAATGAATATAACGTAATAACGTCAGATAATGACTTTGACCACGAAGATAACTTGGGATATGTAGAGGATGTAGAGCAAATTAGCAATTCCAGCTATAAGAAGCAAATTTAATAGGTATGCAGTTCATGCATGTTTTTTAGTTAAGGGATGACACATATATGCATCCCCTACTTTATTTTTAAAAGTATTTTGCTGTATTATTTTTTGTATATTATGTTATAATTTATTAGTAAAGTTTTCATTGATTCAAAGAAATACTCAAGAGGGGGAATAATAGTGTATTCTATTTTAATAATTGTAGCAGTTATAGTAGCTAGATCAATTATCAAAGAGTTTTGCAGTAACTAATTTAATGAATCAAGCAAGCATCACTTTAATAGAGAGATTTTTAAGCTTTACATATGTGGAAAATGGTGGAATGGCTTTTGGAATGTTAAAAAATCAAAGGTTATTCTTTATTATTTCTACACAATAATAGCAATTGTTATATTATACTTTGTATTTAAGATGTATAAGAAGCATATGTTTGCAGCAATTTGCCTTATCTATGATATTTGGTGGTGCAATTGGCAATCTTATAGATAGAATAAGATTTGGATATGTAATAGATTTTATACATTTTAGATTTTTTCCGCCTGTTTTCAATATAGCGGATTCTGCTGTAGTACTAGGAGCTATAGGCCTTAAGCATAGCAATCTTTTTACAAAGGAAACATAAATTAAAGAGGATAAATAATGGAGAATTTGATTTTTAACATAGAAGAACAAAAGTAGGAATGCGTCTGGATGCCTTTTTATCAGAAAATATAGAAGGACAATCACGTTCATATATCCAAAAGCTGATTGAGCAGAAGGCGATATTAGTCAATGAGAAAGAGATTAAATCAAATTATAAGCTGCGGAAGAATGATTGTATAAAGGTACAGATACCTGATCCTGTGCCACTAGATGTAAAGGCAGAGAATATTGATTTAAGTATTGTTTATGAGGATGAGGATATAATAGTCATAAATAAGCCCCAGGGCATGGTGGTGCATCCTGCACATGGAAATTATACAGGGACTATAGTCAATGCGTTGTTAAGCCACTGTGATAATCTATCTGGTATAAATGGAGTTATGCGACCTGGAATAGTACATAGAATTGATAAGGATACCTCAGGTATTATTGTAATTGCAAAAAATAATGAGGCTCATGTCCTCACTGTCAGAGCAGTTGAAGGATCACAGTATCAACACGATGCTACAATGCCTTTTAGAGGGTAGAGTTAAGAATAATACAGGAATTATAGAAACTCTAATAGGAAGAAATCCTAACAACAGAAAAGAAATGGCAGTAGTAACGCGAAACGGTAAAAGAGCAGTAACTCACTATAAGGTACTGGAGAGCTTTGAAAGCTTTACATTTATCGAGGCACGCTTGAAACTGGAAGAACTCATCAAATCAGGGTACATATGGCATCATATAGGTCATCCTGTTGTAGGAGATCCTATATATGGATATAAGAAACAGCGTTTTGATACAAAAGGGCAGCTATTACATGCTAGGATATTGGGCTTTGTTCATCCTCGTACAGGAGAATACATGGAGTTTGAAGCACCCTTGCCTGATTACTTTGAGATAATTTTAGATAAGCTAAGAAAATAATAACTATTTACAATACATGTAACATATGATATAATCAAATACGATAAACCTTTAATCTAGCCCTGTGAGGCAGGAAAGGTATATAGAATGGAATAATTCTATACCTATATCTGCCTATGGCAGTTATTTTTTTATCTAAAGGAGGTACTATGATGAAGCTAAAAACCGAAATAATGGATGAAAAAGCGTTAGACAGGGCAATGACAAGAATATCACATGAAATAATTGAGAAAAATAAAGGAATTGAGGATATAGTCTTATTGGGGATACATACTAGAGGTGTCCCTTTAGCTCATCGTTTGGCAGATAAGATAAATAGCATAGAAGGAGTACTGCTCCCAGTTGGTATGATTGATATTACAAGTTATAGAGATGATAAGATAAAGAAATCTATAGCAATAATATATACAGAAATTTAAATTTTGAAATAGCCAACAAAAAGGTAATATTAGTTGATGATGTCCTATATACAGGCAGGTCTGTAAGAGCTGCAATGGATGCCATTATCGATATGGGCAGACCCAAAAGCATTCAGCTTGCTGTATTAGTAGATAGAGGGCATAGAGAGCTTCCTATAAGGGCAGACTTTGTAGGAAAGAATGTGCCAACATCAAAGAATGAAATAGTGGTTGTAATGGTAAAAGAAATTGATAATAAGGACGGAGTGTCCATTGCAGAAGAAGAGTAGTATTAGCTACTCTGTTTTTTTGTGAAAAGGAGGTAATATAATATGAAAATGCTAATCAAAAATGCTCATGTAGTAGATGCCATAGATGATTACACGACTTTGTGCGATGTTTTGATCAAGGATGGAAATGTGGAGGAAATAGGAGAAGGGCTTTCTTATGAAGCAGATCAAATTATTGATGCTAATGGGTTGACCTTAATGCCTGGATTTGTGGATATGCACTGTCATTTAAGAGAACCGGGTTTTACGTACAAGGAGACAGTAGCATCAGGCACTAAGGCGGCTGCAAGGGGTGGGTATACTACAATCTGCTGTATGCCAAATACAAAGCCGGTAATTGACAATCAAGAGAGCTTATCGATGCTTATGGATATAATAAAAGAAGATGCTACTATCAATGTGTTGCCTATAGCGGCTATTTCTATAAATCAGAAAAGTGAATGTCTCACTGATATGGTTAAGCTTAAATCTCTTGGGGCAGTAGCTTTCTCGGATGATGGTCAGCCTGTTTCAAATAACAATTTGATGCTTTCAGCCTTACAAGCAGCGAAAGAACATGGGTTATTGCTAATTGATCATTGTGAGGATAAAAGTTTGGTAAAAGGCGGAGTAATAAATCTTGGCAAAAAGTCAGAAGAGCTAGGACTTCTGGGAATTTCTAACTTGTCAGAGGAACAACCTATAGAAAGAGATGCAATGCTTGCAAAAGAAGCAGGATATAGGATACATATAGCTCATGTAAGCACAGAAGGCTCAGCAGAGATAATAAGAAGGGCTAAGGCACAAGGTACAAAAGTGACCTGTGAGGTAACTCCGCATCATTTAGCTTTAAGCGAAGATATAATAAAGTTGGACTATACAGACTGTAAAGTAAATCCTCCACTAAGAACTAAAAGGGATATAGAAGCCCTTAAGCTTGCCTTAAAGGATGGGACAATTGATGCAATTGCCACAGACCATGCTCCTCATCATAAGGATGAGAAGGGGAATGATTTTTACAAGGCTCCTTATGGTATATCCGGCATAGAGACATCATTTTCTGTGTGCTATACGGAGCTGGTGGAGACCGGACTGTTAAGCCTTAAAGAATTGTCAGCTAAGATGAGTCAAAATCCCAGTAGGATATTGGGTATAAATAGAGGTAGGCTTGCAGTAGGTGAAACAGCCGATATTACAATTGTTGACTTAAACAAAGCTGTGACTATAAACAAAAATGATTTTTACTCAAAAGGCAAAAATACACCTTTTCATGGAAGAAGCTATAAGGGAGAGGTTGTATATACAATAGTTAATGGCAAAATAATATATAAAAAGGAGGAAAAATAATGATAGTAGAAAGACTAATTGAACAAGTTATTAAGTGTAAGAATCATACGGTGGTAGGTCTGGATCCTAGGTTTGATTATGTGCCTGAATATATTAGAGAAGAAGCTATGTCAAAGCATAATGAATATTCAGAGGGTGTTGCGGAAGCCTTTTTCTTGTACAATAAGGAGATTATAGATAACATATATGACATTGTACCGGCTGTAAAGCCACAGATAGCCTTTTATGAGCAATATGGAATAGCAGGCTTAAATAGCTTTAAGCAAACCTGTGACTATGCAAGCTCAAAGGGTTTGATAGTAATAGGAGATGTAAAAAGAGGGGATATAGGCAGCACTGCAGAGGCTTACTCAGAGGCATATCTAGGTAATAAGGAATATTCTCTAAACACAGATTTTATAACAGTGAACCCATACCTTGGAACTGACTCATTGGAGCCTTTTATAAAGAACTGCAAAGAAAATGAAAAGGGTGTATTCATATTAGTAAAAACCTCAAACAAATCCTCTGGTGAGTTACAGGATTTAGTATGCAATGGCAAGACAATATATGAGCATGTAGCTGATATTGTAGTAAGATTAGGCGAAGCTTATGTTGGAGACAAGGGATATAATTTTGTAGGTGCAGTTGTAGGTGCTACTTATAAAGAAGAGGCAGCAAGGCTTAGAAAGCTTATGAAAAACACTTATTTCCTTGTACCAGGCTATGGTGCACAAGGAGGCACAGCAGAGGATGTAGTAGCTTGCTTTAATGATGATGGCTTAGGAGCTATAGTGAATTCCTCTAGGGGTATAATAGCTGCGTATAAATCTAAGGATTATTTAGACAAGTTTAGCGATAAAGAGTTTGGGTTAGCTTCAAGGGAAGCGGCAATAAATATGAGAAATGCTATAAACAAAGAATTAGAAAAGAATAAGAAAATTGCATGGTAGGTGTTAAAATGTTTAATGAAAAATGTGAAGTATTACAGAATAAGAAATTAGCATCAAATGTCTATGAAATGATATTAAAGACTGATAAAATTGCAAAAGAAGCTATGCCGGGTCAGTTTATTCATATAAAGATAAACGCTGGACTGTATCCTTTGCTAAGAAGACCAATAAGCATAAATAGAACAGATAAAGAGAAAGACACAGTAACAATAGTTTATCAAGTAATAGGACAAGGGACAGAAGAAATGTCAGAAATACAGAAAGGAACCATCCTCGATATAATGGGGCCTATGGGAAAAGGCTTCCCTATATTTGATGGAAAAAGGTGTGCAGTGGTAGGCGGTGGCATGGGTACTGCACCTTTGCTGGAGCTGGCAAATGGTTTACAGCATTGCGATGCATATCTTGGTTTTAGAGACGAGGTATATAAGCTTACGGAATATCAAGCTATCTGCAATAAGGTAGATATAGCTACTGAAGATGGAAGTCTTGGATATAAGGGATATGTAACTAGTCTGCTAGAAAAAAATATAAATAGCTATGATATAGTGTATACTTGCGGCCCGAAGGTTATGATGAAAATAGTAGTTGATATATGTAACAAAAATAATGTTGAGTGTTATGTTTCATTAGAAGAGAGAATGGCTTGCGGTATAGGTGCTTGTCTTGTATGTGCCTGTAAGGTAAAGGGAGAGGATGCAGAATGGCATCATAAAAAGGTATGTAAGGATGGACCTGTTTTCAATGCTAAGGAGGTATCTTTTGATGCTTAACATGGAAGTAAATATTGGTGGTCTAAGACTTAAAAATCCTATGATGACTGCTTCTGGTACTTATGGTTTTGGCAAGGAATATGGAGAGTTTTATGACTTAAGTAAATTGGGAGCAGTAGTAGCAAAAGGACTCACATTAAAGCCAAGAGAGGGCAACAAAGCTCCTAGAATAGCAGAAACACCAGCTGGAATATTAAACAGCGTAGGGCTTCAAAACCCAGGCGTAGAAATGTTTTTAGAGCAGGAGCTGCCATTTCTAAGAAAATATGATACTGCTGTAATAGCGAATATTGCAGGCAACACTGTAGATGAATATTGTGAAATGGCAGAAAAGCTTGGTAAACAGGTTGATGCTATTGAGCTAAATATTTCATGCCCTAACGTAAAGGAAGGCGGAGTAGCCTTTGGAACAAAATGTGAATCTGTTTACAACATCACCAAAAGTGTAAAGTCATACTGCAAAGTGCCGCTAATTGTGAAGCTGTCTCCAAACGTCACAGACATCAAAGAAATTGCACTTGCGGCAGAAGAAGCTGGTGCGGATAGCATATCCTTAATAAATACGCTTCTTGGTATGGCTATTGATATAAACACTAGAAAGCCAATTATGGCAAATGTAGTTGGTGGTCTATCTGGTCCTGCGGTTAAGCCTGTAGCGGTAAGAATGGTATGGCAGGTTGCACAAACAGTAAAGATACCTGTAATTGGCATGGGTGGCATAAGTAGCTGGCAGGATGCAGTAGAATTCATATTAGCTGGTGCAACTGCTGTAGCAATAGGTACATATAATTTTGTAAATCCTTTTGCACCGATAGAAATTCTACAAGGCTTAGAGCAATACATGGAGAAAAATGGTTTTAATAGTCTAGAAGACTTCAGAGGAAAAGTAATCCTATAATTTTAATATGTGCTTTGGTCATCAAAAAAACAAAAAGTCCGTTGAAATAATTAAAATTCAACGGACTTTTATTAATTAATTTTCGTTAGTTTTAAAATATCTTCTTCATTAGGATCGATATATACTGTTCTATTACTCTCATATATAACCATGCCAGGCTTTGCACCGTTTGGCTTCTTTACATTCCTTTTTGGAGTATAGTCTACAGACACCTTGGAAGACAATTTTCCTTTACTATAGTAGGCGGCTAGATTAGCAGCTTCTGACAAGGTGACATCATCCACTTGCTTACCGTTTGTCTTTACTATAACATGGGAGCCTGGAATGTCTTTGGTATGCAGCCATAAGTCATTTGGCAATGCAAGTTTAATTGTAAGGTAGTCATTTTGTACGTTATTTTTTCCTACATAAATATCAAAGCCTGTAGAGGATACAAAATGCATAGGCTTTGAGGGAGCGACAACTTTGTTTTTGCCCTTGACTTCCTTCTTTTTCTTTATGTAGCCTTGATCTGCAAGTTCTTTTCTGATTTCATTTATCTCCAATTCCTCAGTACACTTTTCTAAATTATCTGCTTGATTCTCAAGGTAAAGTGTTTCTTGCTCATTTTCATTAAGCTGTTTTTCTATGGAGATAAGAGCTGACTTTGATTTGTTGTATTTTTTATAGTATCTTTGAGCATTTGCTGTAGCAGCAAGCTGAGAATCCATAGAAATATCAACGTATTCATCACTCTCACTGAAATAGTTAAGAAGCTTTATCTTATCGACACCTTTTTCTATCTGATAGAGATTGGACATAATCAAATCTCCATAAAGCTTGTATATCTCAGCCTTGTGTGCTTTTGTAAGCTCATCGTTTAATATTTCAAGCTTTTTGTAGCATCTATCCAGTCTATTGTTAATTATCTTTTGTATATCTACATATTTTTGCTTTATCCTATCCTTGTTGTCCTTAACTAAGTAGAATTTTTCTATTGCTTCACTAATACTTTGTATATAATCCTTATCAAGATGACTATACATCTTAAGGTCAAGGCAGAAGAAGTCTTTTGGTTTCTTTTCTTCAAAAATAATATTAGGTTTATACTGATGTTCTTTGATTTTAGTGGAATATTGAATTATAGCCTTGTGTAAAACTTTTCTATTTGCATCGCTTAGTCTACTGATATCTGTATCAAACTCTATTGAAGCATAGGTACATATCTCCTTGGCTACTACAGGGCTGATACCATTTAGAACCTTCATAAGGAATTTATCAGCCTTTATGCTGTCCTGTTGAAGCTCCGCGCATTTTATAAATTCTTCATAGGAGACACTTAGAGGACTTAGCTTTGTAGCATTGTTTTCTGCTCCGGTAGGAGGATAATTGTATTGCCTGCCCGGCAGCACCTTCGCGAACACTGCTTATTTCGAAGCTAACTCTCTTTATACTGTCTATTATTTTGTTTGAATCTTTATCTACAAAAATTATATTACTGTGTCTGCCCATTATTTCGATTATAAGCATTTTACTTGTACTATAACCTAGCTCATCAAGACATTCTATAGAAATCTCAATAATCCGCTCAAATTCTGGCTGATGTATCGAGATTATTTTTCCACCCAAAAGATGCTTTCTAAGAAGCATGCAGAAGGAAGGAGCAGTCATTGGATTGGATTTATTTTCTGTTGTCAGATGAAGTCTTGGATAGTTTGGACTGGCACTTAAAAGAAGCTTGAGATTTTCTCTATTGCCTCTGATACCTAATATCAACTCATCCTTTTCAGGTTGATATATTTTATCTATTTTGCCGTTTAGTATCTTCTGATTGAGCTCATATATAACACTATTTATAACTGAACCATCAAATGGCATAATAACACCTCCATAAAAGCTTTGGTACATTGCTAGTATATCACTTAAAACCTGCTTTTTCACTAAGAAAGCTTAATTATATCAATACTGTAAATAGTAAATGTATTAAAACATAAAAATTAGTACTATAGAACATACATGATAATTAATTCCAGCATTTATGTGTTTAGTATGTATAAATTATGTTATAATAAAGTAATAAATATACTATATATATCGCACTAAACAATTTACATTGACTTGCGTAAAATATATTTTTTATAACTAAGTTATTGTTTTGATAGGAGAATTTTTATGAAGTTTTGGAAATATCATGGTTTGGGTAATGATTTCATAATTATTAATAATCTTGATAACAGCATATTACTGGATAATAAGACAATCGAGACAATGTGCCACAGGCGCTTTGGTATAGGAGCTGATGGAGTGGTGCAGGTGGAGAAAAGTAATATTGCAGATGTAAGGATGATAATATATAATTCAGATGGAAGCAGACCGGAAATGTGTGGTAATGCCATACGCTGCTTCGCTAAGCATGTGTTTGAGCAAGGCATCGTAAAAGGGAAACAAATAGCGGTACAAACAGATGCTGGAATAATGAATATTGATATTAATGTAGAAAAGGATAAAGTAGTGTCAGCGATAGTAAACATGGGTAAACCAGACTTTGATGCCAGTAAGCTTACATCAAATCCTACTAAGCCACAGCTTATTAATGAAGCTATAAAGGTTTGTGATGAGACAATAAATATAACAAGCTTGACTATGGGAGTGCCTCATACAGTAGTTTTTACAAACCATTTAGAGGATGAATATATACAGCATTATGGTAAACTAATTGAGAACCACTATATGTTTCCGAATAAAACAAATGTAAACTTTGTCAAGGTAGTTGACTGTAACAACATAATAATTCGGACATGGGAAAGAGGTGCAGGATACACCTTCGCTTGCGGCACAGGAGCTTGTGCTTGCGTAGCAGCAGGGGTAGCACAAAATTTAATTCATGATAAGGTTAAGGTTCAGTTGCGTGGTGGAGACTTGATTGTACATTGGAGAGACAAACAGGATATATATATGGAGGGACCCGCAGTAGAAGTATATGAGGGAATTTTTAAAAACTAAATCTTTTTCGCGGCATATATGTTAAAATAATATTCTTAACACTTGTTTTTATTGGTGAAATTAATTACAATAGTATAGAAATATCTGTATTAATGTTGGATAACAAGTAAATAATCATAAAATAATGACCCACAGCCGAAACATTGGAAGGATGATACATATGATAAAAAGCATGACAGGCTTCGGTAGAGGTGAAGCAACAAGGAATAATATCACAGTTACAGTAGATGTTAAATCTGTAAATCATAGATATAGTGATATATCAGTCCGAATGCCAAGAGCAGTTCAAGCCTTAGAGCAAAAGGTTAGAGAGTATGTAAGCTCAAAGCTTAACAGAGGTAAAATAGATATATATATTAACTATGATTCCTTTGGTCAGGATACTAAAGTAAAGCTTGATACTAATCTGGCAGCAGCTTATGTAGACTCGCTAAATGTACTAAAAGAACAATTTGGGATAAAGGATGAGATTTCACTTTCACTGCTTACAAAGTTTTCAGATATTCTAAAGATAGATACAGAAGAGCAGGATGTTGATTTCTTGTGGTCTATTTTATCAGAAGCACTGGAAAAAGCTGTTTCCTCACTTGTCGATATGAGAAGTGGAGAGGGAGAAAGACTTCATAAGGATATGCTTTTAAAGCTGGATGACATAAAGAATATATTAGCAGATATCAAAGAAATGTCAGCTAGCTTAGCAGATGAATATAAAGAAAAGCTATTTGAGAAAATAAAAGAACTTACAAAAGATATAAAGCCAGATGAAAACAGAATCTTGACAGAGGTTGCAATATTTGCTGACAAAGCTGGTATTGATGAAGAAATAGTAAGACTTGGTAGCCATCTTGAAGAATTCAAGAAGACTCTAAATATAAAAACTCCTATAGGAAAAAAACTAGACTTTATAGTTCAGGAAATGAATAGAGAAATCAATACAATAGGCTCAAAGTCTTCAAATTTAGATGTTGTAAATAATGTTATTTCGATTAAGACAGAAATTGAAAAGATTAGAGAACAGATACAGAATATAGAATAAAATATTAGGAGGTCAAAAGATGGGCATTAAATTGATAAACATTGGCTTTGGAAATATCGTTTCTGCCAATAGACTGGTAGCTATAGTTAGTCCGGAATCAGCACCAATAAAGAGAATTATACAAGAAGCAAGAGACAGGGGTATGCTAATTGATGCTACATATGGCAGAAGGACAAGAGCAGTAATAATTACTGATAGTGATCATGTAATATTGTCTGCTGTTCAACCTGAAACAGTGGCACATAGACTCACTGATAAAGAGGACAGCAAGGATATTTCAGAAGATATGATAGAAGAATAGAATTTTGGAGGGACAAATGAACAGCGGGCTACTAATTGTAATATCGGGACCATCTGGTTCGGGAAAGGGCACTGTGTGCAAGCAACTGTTATCTATGGAGATACCAGAAATTGAGCTATCTGTTTCCGCTACAACAAGAAAGCCAAGAATTGGAGAAGTGGAAGGAATAAGCTACTTTTTTAAATGCAAAGAAGAATTCAAAGAAATGATAAGTCAAAATGAATTTATTGAGTATGCGCAGGTGTATGATAATTTTTATGGTACACCAAAAAGCCATGTAAAAGGTAAACTGGAAAAGGGTAAAGATGTTATACTTGAAATAGATATTCAAGGGGCTATGCAAGTAAAGAAAAATCATCCTGATGCTGTGTTTGTATTTATTATGCCTCCTTCCTTTGAGGAGCTTAAGCATAGGATAATATCCAGGGGTACAGAATCAGAACAGGATATACATAAAAGACTTCATGAAGCATATAGCGAAGTATGTTCATCAAAAAATTATGATTATATAGTAATAAATGATGATATGTATAAGGCTGCAGAGGATGTAAGAAGTATTATAATGGCAGAAAAATGTAAAATAAAAAGATGCAAAATCGATTACGATAGTTTTAAGGAGGAATAATATGATATATCCTACTTTAAGGGACCTAATGAAAAAGGTAGACAGCAAATATACACTTGTTGTTGCAGTATCAAAAAGGGCAAGACAAATAGTTGACGGTCAACCAAAGCTCACTAAAACACCTTCAAATAAGCCTGTTACAGTGGCTGTAAATGAAATTTCAGAAGGTAAAATTGGATATGAGAGAAACTTTGACATCAATGAAGAGCAAAGGATAATTGGAAAATTAACAGAGCAAGTAGAACATGTAGAACAGGTAAACGATTAAAATGCTTAAAGGCAAAAATATATTATTGGGAGTAAGCGGAGGAATCGCAGCTTATAAGGCGTGTGAGCTTACCAGCAGACTAAAAAAATTAGATGCAAATGTAGATGTGATTATGACAAAATCAGCGACTGAATTTGTTACACCACTGACTTTTCAATCATTGTCTTTAAATCAGGTGGTAACGGATATGTTTGAAAAGCCGAAGTATTGGGAAATAGAACATATCTCACTGGCAAAAAAAGCTGATATTGTAGTAATTGCTCCTGCAACTGCAAACATAATAGGTAAACTGGCATATGGCATAGCGGATGATATGTTGACTACTACTGTTATGGCAGCAAAAGCTATAAAGCTTATTGCACCTGCTATGAATACTAATATGTATGAAAATCCAGTAGTACAAAAGAATATAGAAACTCTAAAGCAGCTGGGCTACAAGTTTGTTGAACCTGGTGAAGGTAGACTTGCCTGTGGAGACATAGGCAAAGGGAAGCTGGCAGAACCAGAAATTATAGAGGAAGCTATAAAGGAGCTACTGCTACCAAACAAAGATTTAGAGGGTAAGACAGTGCTAGTAACAGCAGGCCCTACCAGAGAAGCTATTGACCCTGTAAGGTTTATTACCAATTACTCAACGGGCAAAATGGGCTTTGCTATAGCAGAAAAAGCTGTAAGCAGGGGGGCTAAGGTATATTTGGTATCAGGATATTCCAATCTACCTACACCTTTTGGAGTTGAGAGATATGATGTTGTATCTGCAAGAGATATGTATGATGTAGTTATGAAGCTTATGGAAAAAGCAGATATAATTATAAAAAGTGCAGCTGTAGCAGATTATAGACCTTCAGAAATTAGTAATGAAAAGATTAAGAAGTCAGAAGATGAGATGACAATTAAGCTACAGAGAAATCCTGACATACTACAGGAGCTTGGAAAAGTTAAGGGCAACAGGGTATTAATAGGCTTTGCTATGGAGACACAGAACCTTATAGAAAATGCAAAGGCAAAGGTACAGAAAAAAAATCTGGACTTTATAGTTGCCAATGATCTAAGAACTGAAGGTGCAGGCTTTGCAGGCGATACAAATATGGTAAAAATCATTGACAGACAAGGTAATATGGAAGAAGTACCTTTAATAAGAAAAAGCGAATTAGCAGATATAATATTAGATAAGGCTATAAGTGTGATCAGATAGGGAGGACGAAGGTCTTCCCTTTTGTTATGGGATATTATGCAATTTTCTACTACATTAAATCATCAAATTATGCTATAATATAGGAAATTATGTAATATAGGGAGAGGAACAAAATGAGTAAAAAAGTTTTTGCAATAATACTATGCATTATAATCATTTTATCTGTAGGCTGTCAGCCTCAAAATGAAGCTACAAAGGAAGATACTGCTAAAAATGAAGTCATAGTAGATACGAATTTTGACCAATTAGCAGCGCCACAAAAAGGAGAAACAATTGCCATTATACATACCAGTATGGGAGATATTAAAGTAAAATTCTTTGAAAAGGAAGCTCCAAAAACTGTTAAAAACTTTGTAACGTTAGCAGAGAAGAACTATTATGACGGTCTGATCTTCCACAGAGTAATTGCAGATTTTATGATACAAGGCGGCGACCCTACAGGCACAGGAGAAGGCGGAGAAAGCATATATGGGAAAACCTTTGAGGATGAATTTAATGTAAATCTTCGTAACTTTAGAGGCGCATTATCAATGGCAAATGCCGGTGCAAATACAAATGGGAGTCAGTTCTTTATAGTACAAAAGAAAGAGATTGATGCTGAGAACCAAGAAAAAATGAAGATTAGTAATTTTCCTGAAGAGCTTCAGAAAAAATATATAAAAAATGGCGGGACACCATGGTTAGACAACAGGCATACTGTATTTGGACAGGTTTTCGAGGGAATAGAAATAGTAGATAAGATATCGCAAGTTATGGTTGATGGGGATTCTAGGCCTTAGAGGAAGTAAAAATAACTGATATTGAAATCATAAAGTATTAATATTTACATATGGAGGTAGTCGTAAAAACTACCTCCATATGTTTTTTTGTGCTATAATCATAGAAGTACAAAAAGAAGGAGGCTGTTGCAATGTCACAAATATTCGCTGAAATAATTATCAACAATAAGTCAAAAGCAACTGATAAGATATTTCATTATGCAATACCAGACAGCCTTATAGATAAAGTAAAGCCTGGATGTAGAGCTATAGTTCCCTTTGGAATATCAAACAAACATATGGAAGCTTATGTAATGGGTCTGACAGACCATGTGGACATACCAATTAAACGAATAAAAGAAATATGCAGTCTGATTGATGAATACCCCCTAATTCCAAACAAAATGCTAAAGCTGGTTGAGTGGATGAAGGAGAAGTACATATGCTTTTATATAGATGCTATACAGACAGTAATTCCAACACCTATAAGAACCAAATCCACCAGTATAATTGAACTTGTAGAAGAAGACTATGAAATAAAAAAACAACAGCTTGCAAAAAATGAAAAGCTGCTTGATATTATAGAATACCTAGAGGATAATGACGGTAGTGCAAGCATTGCAGACTTGAAATCATACTTTAGCGATATTAAGCTGGAGTATTTTTTAAAAAAACTTCAAGATTTAAAGCTAATAAATAAAAAACAAATTATTAAAAGTAAAATAGGCAAAAAAATTGATAAAATGTTATATATAAATCAAAACATAAATTCTGAGCTGAATAAAAATGCAGTTAAGCAAAAGGAACTTTTAGATTACATAAAAAACAACCCAGGGATTTCTATAACAAAGCTTAAAACAGTATATATAGGCTGTGATTCTTCAATAAAAACCTTGATTAACAAGAATTATATAAATATTATCGAGAAAGAAGAGTACAGATACGGAGAATCGCGTATATACGAAGACAAAAGACCATTTCTTACAGATGCTCAATTGGATAGTATTGTACAAATAGAGAAGCACTTTGAGCAAAAGAAAAATGTATTGCTTCATGGTGTGACAGGCAGTGGCAAAACTGAGATATACTTAGATCTTATAGAAAAATATATACAAAAAGATAAAGATTGTATTATACTTGTACCAGAAATTTCACTTACTCCTCAGATGATAACAAGATTCAAGGGCAGATTAGGAGATAAGGTGGCTGTATTGCATAGCGGACTTTCTGAGGGAGAAAAGTATGATGAATGGAGAAGGATAAAGACTGGTGAAGTAAAAGCGGTTGTAGGCGCAAGATCTGCGATATTTGCACCCTTTTCCAACTTAGGAATAATAATTATTGATGAAGAGCATGAAAATACATATAAATCTGAGATAAAACCAAAATACTTAACAAGAGAAGTTGCAGAAAAACGTTGTCAGCTGGAGGATGCAAGACTTATAATGGGCTCCGCAACACCTTCTATAGAAAGCTATTATAGAGCGAAAACAGGAGAGCTAGGTCTTGTAGAATTGCCGGATAGAGTAAATGGTAAGGAAATGCCTAAGGTTTTGTAGTTGATATGAGAGAAGAGCTAAAACATGGCAATAAGACAATTTTTAGCAGGCTTCTTACAGAAGAAATATTACAGACTCTAAAGGATAACAACCAGATTATTTTATTTTTAAACAGAAGAGGACACTCAACCTTTGTATCTTGCAGAGATTGTGGTTTGGTTTTGAAATGCCCTAGATGCAGCATTTCTTTGACCTATCATTTAGACGAAGACAATCTAAGCTGTCATTACTGTGGATTACAGAAGCAAAATCCTAAACTATGTCCTAAATGTGGAAGCAAAAATATTAAGTATTTTGGAGTAGGCACACAGAAGCTGGAGAGGGAGTTCCAAAAGAAATTCTATATAAAGAATACTCTAAGAATGGATGCTGATACTACTAGATTTAAAAATTCCCACGAAAAAATACTAGATATTTTTAGAAGTGGTAAGTCTAAGGTGCTTTTAGGTACTCAGATGATATCAAAAGGTCTTGATTTTCCTAATGTAACCTTAGTTGGGGTTATTACTGCGGATACTAGTATCAATCTACCTGACTTTAGGTCAGCTGAAAGAACTTTCCAAATGATTGCGCAGGTGGCTGGCAGGTCGGGAAGAGGCAGTAAAGAAGGAAAGGTTGTAGTGCAGACTTATACTCCAGAGCATTACAGCATAAAATATGCGCAGGTACATGACTTCATTGGTTTTTACAATGAAGAGATAAAGCTTAGAAAAGAGCTTGCTTACCCCCCTTTTACCCATATAGCCAATATTATAATCAGTGGCTTTGATGAGAATAAGATTATAAAAGCTGCCAATGAAATAGGGATATATATGGATGCTGAGATTAAGAGCTATCCTGAAATAGAAAAGCTGGGGCCTTCGACTGCTCCATTAGCTAAAATAAAAAGCAAATACAGATGGCAGATAATATTGAAAGCTAAAAGTGAACAGCTGATAAGAGAACTTCTTTTAAAGCTGGTTAAATCAAAATATACAGATATGGATGGCGTTATCATAAGCGTTGATATAAACCCAAACAGTATGCTGTAAATATAATTGAAGAAACATATTACAATTGCAAAAGATGTATAATAAAGTATAGAACTAACTAAGTAAGGAGAGAGATTTGAATGGCAATAAGAAATATTAGACTTGAGGGCGATGAAATCCTAAGAAAAACATCAAAAAAGGTAGAGGTAATAGATGATAGAATAATAACACTTCTTGAAGATATGAAAGAAACTATGTATGGTGCAGATGGAGTTGGACTTGCAGCTCCACAGGTTGGTGTACTTAGAAGGGTTGTAGTAGTAAATGTTGGTGAAGGTTTGATAGAACTTATAAATCCTGTAATTGTTTTTGAAAGTGGAAAATGTATTGCGGAAGAGGGCTGCCTAAGCATTCCAGGAATCGACGGAGCTGTAGAAAGACCGAAGAAGGTTATTGTCAGAGCTATGAATAGAAATGGTGAAACCTTTGAAGTTACTGGAACGGATTTACTTGCAAGAGCGTTCTGTCATGAGGTAGATCATTTAAATGGTATTTTGTTTATAGATAAAGTCATACCACAAGAAAAACTTGAAAATAAATAAGGCTTATTTAGAAAGGGTGAACATAAGATGAAGGTTGTATTTATGGGAACACCGGATTTTGCAGTGCCTTGTTTACAGGCTTTACTTGACAATGAATATGAGGTTATTGGAGTGGTAACTCAGCCTGATCGAGCAAAGGGCAGAGGTAACAAGGTGACACCAACCCCTGTAAAGGTTTTGGCAGAGCAACATGGTATACCTGTTTACCAGCCTGAGAAGGTTAAGACTACTGAGTTTGTCGAGCTGCTAAGAACTATTGCACCTGAAGTTATAGTAGTGGTCGCCTTTGGTCAGCTATTATCACAGGCAATATTGGACATTCCACCTAAGGGCTGTATAAATGTTCATGGCTCTCTTTTGCCCAAATATAGAGGTGCAGGGCCTATACAATGGAGTATAATAAACGGTGATAAAACTACTGGAGTTACAACCATGTATATGGACAAAGGGATGGATACAGGGGACATGATTCTAAAAAGAGAGTTTGAAATAGAAGAGATGGATACCTATAAGGACTTGCATGATAAAATGTCTTTGATAGGTGCAGATGCATTGATAGAAACCATGAAGCTTATTGAGCAGGATAGAGCCTTAAGAACTCCTCAACCCCATGATGAGGCTACTTATGCTCCTATGCTTCTGAAAACTACAGGTAAAATTGATTGGTCAAAGCCTGTCAGAGAAATTTACAACCTAATAAGGGGAACTTATCCTTGGCCCAGTGCTTATAGTACATATATGGATAAGATTTTTAAAGTACTTGGCAGTGAGATTTATGAGGAAGAGACACGAAATAGCAGTTTTGGATTTATAACAGAAATAGGTAAGGATTATCTTCTGGTAAGCTGTGGAAAAGGCTCAATAAAGATACTTGAACTTCAGTTTGAGAATGAAAAAAGAATGGGTGTTGAAGCATACCTAAGAGGGCATAATATAGAAATTGGTACAAAGCTAGGTAAATTCAACCTTTAACCGATAATAACATAAAAGCAAAGGAATGCACTATAATTATGCGGCATTCCTTTATATTAATATGAATAATAGTTTTATAAAAAATGGAGTGTAAATCATGGAAAAGAATATTAACGCAAGAGAAACAGCATTACTAATAATTCAGAAGGTATTAAGAGAAAATGCCTATTCAAACATAGCTCTAAAAAAGGGTTTAGAGCAGAGTGATTTAAGTAGAGTAGACAAGGCTTTGGTTACTGAGATAGTTAACGGAACTTTAAAGAATTTGATAAAAATTGATTGGATAGCATCTCAGTTTATAAAGATAAGTCAAAATAAGCTGGATAAGCATGTACAGGATATAATAAGAACAGGAATTTATCAGATAATATATCTGGATAGAATACCTGACTCAGCAGTATGCAATGAAGGAGTCAATCTAGCAAGAAAATACAGCAATGAAGGAGCAGTGAAATTTACAAATGGAGTGCTGCGAAATATTAGCCGTTCAAAAACAAATATTAAGTATCCTGACAAGGTAAAAGAACCTACAAAGTATCTTTCGGTTTGCTACTCTCACCCAGAGTGGATAGTAGATAAATGGTTGAAGGATTATAGCTATGAGTTTACAGAGCAGCTACTTTCTGCAAATAATGAGGTGCCTCACTTCACTATAAGAACCAATAGACTAAAAACTGACAGAGAGAATCTGAAAAAGCTTTTGGAGCAGGAGGCGATAGAGTGCAGTGAAGGCGTATATAATCAAGAAGCTTTATATATAAAGGGTACATCTGCTATTGATGATAAACAGTCCTTTAAGGATGGCTTGTATCAAATACAGGATGAAAGCTCCATGCTGATAGGACATGTTTTGGATCCTAAGCCAGGAGAGCTGATTATTGATGTTTGCAGTGCTCCAGGGGGTAAGACAACTCACGCGGCAGAGCTAATGAACAACAAAGGGACAATAATAGCGAGAGACATACATAAGCATAAGCTGGATTTGATATCACAAAGCTGTAGCAGATTAAGCATAGATATAGTCAAAACTCAGCTATTTAATGCAAAGGACTTAGATGAAACCTTAGTTAACAAGGCAGACAGAGTAATGGTAGATGCTCCTTGCAGTGGCTTTGGGGTAATGAGAAGAAAACCGGATTTAAGATGGAAAAAAAGTCCTGATAACTTTGAAGAGTTAAGCAAGCTACAGCTTAATATACTAGAAACAGCATCAAAATATGTGAAATCTCAGGGTGTGCTTGTGTACAGTACTTGCACTATAAACAGAAGTGAGAATATAGATGTAGTGAGTAAATTTTTGGATAGTAACAATGATTTTTATATTGAAGATTTGACAGAATTTTTACCTGAAAATCTTGAGACTGAGACCAAGGCTTTGGGCTATGTAGAATTATTTCCTAATATACATGGTATAGATGGTTTCTTTATCGCTAGGTTAAGGAGAAGGTAGGGGTATATATATGACACAAAAGAGAAACATAAAGGATTATACATTAGAAGAACTTGAAGAATACATGAAACAAAGAAGTCTTCCTAAATTTCGAGCAGGTCAAATTTTTGAATGGATATATAAGGATGTACAAAGCTTTGAGCAGATGACCAATCTGCCAAAGGATATGCTTAGTAAGCTTGAAGAAGAACTATATATAGACAAAGCTGAGATAGAGGTAAAACAAGTATCAAAAGAAGATGGTACACGGAAGTATCTTCTTAAGCTTAAGGATGAAAATGCAGTTGAGTGTGTACTGATGGAGTATAGCTATGGTAAAACTATTTGCATATCTACTCAAGTAGGCTGTAGAATGAATTGTTCATTCTGTGCTTCTGGAATAGGAGGCCTTACTAGGCATTTAACCAGCGGAGAAATGCTGGAGGAGGTAATGGCTGTTTGTCGAGATATTGGTGAACGAGTTACAAATATTGTACTTATGGGAACTGGAGAACCATTCGATAACTATGAAGAGGTTATAAAATTTCTAAGAACTGTTAATAATCAAAAGGGTTTAAATATAGGAATGAGACATATAACAATCTCAACCTCGGGCTTGGTACCTAAGATTATAGCTTTTGCTGATTTACAGCTGCAATGTACATTGGCTATATCACTTCATGCTTCGGACAACGAGACAAGGGATAAGCTTATGCCAGTTAATAGAAAGTATAAGATTGAAGAGCTGATTGATGCTTGTAGATACTATATAAGTAAGACAAATAAAAGAGTTACCTTTGAGTATGCCTTGATTAAGGGAGTCAATGACAATGAGCAAAATGCTCTACAGCTTGCAGGATTGCTTAGGGGTATGCTTTGCCATATAAATCTTATTCCAATCAACGAGGTAATAGAAAAAGGCTTTAGCAAATCGACAAAGATTGCTATCGATAGATTTCAAAGCATTTTAGAAAAAAATAGAATCGAAGCAACGGTAAGAAGAGAGCTAGGCAGTGATATAAATGCCGCATGTGGACAATTAAGACAGAGATACTCAGAAAAGGCGGATTAAGTCACATTAATTATATATAAAAAAGGATTTTTTTAAATATTGTCGAAAATAGTTGAGTGGTATATAAAAAAAGAATAAAGAATATAATTTTGAGGTGATCAAATGAGGTCGGCAGGTAAAAGTGATATTGGGCTGGTAAGAAAGATTAATGAAGATGACTTTATATGTTTAAGACTTAACGATTTGTTAGAAGTGAAAAATACAACTGCTGATTTGTACCTGTGCATAGTTGCCGATGGTATGGGAGGTCGCAATGCTGGTGAGGTTGCAAGCTCTATGGCAGTTCACGAAATAGTAGATTTTATAAAAGATAAGTATATGAGTATACTTATAGAAAATGAGACTGATGAATCAAAGATTTTAGAATTGATAAAGGATGCAATTGTTTATAGCAATGAAAAAATCTACAAAAAGTCTTTGCTTACAAGCGAGTGTGTCGGCATGGGAACAACCTTGTCTATGATATTGGCAAAAGATAACATCTTATATTATGGACATGTTGGAGATAGCAGAATTTATCTTATTAGGAATAATGAGATAGCAAGACTAACCGAGGATCATTCCTTGGTAGCAGAACTGGTGAAACAAGGCACGATAAAGCCGGAAGAAGCTAATAGTCATCCTCAGAAAAATATAATAACCAGAGCTGTAGGAACTGAATTTAGCATAGAAGTGGATTTAGGCAGGCAAGATATAACTGAAGATGATTATATACTTCTGTGTACAGATGGATTATCAAATCTAGTAAGCGATAAGGAAATGTTGGATTTGGTACTTGAAGCCTCTGATATAGATCAAGCTTGTGAGAACTTGATAAATAGAGCAAAAGAAAATGGTGGCTTTGATAATATTACCGTAGTAGTTATCCATAACGATAAAGGTGGTGACTGCAATGATAGGTAAGGTGCTAGGCAATAGATATGAAATAATAGAAAAAATAGGCGGAGGCGGCATGGCCTTGGTGTACAAGGCTAAGTGCAGACTTCTAAATAGATTCGTTGCAGTTAAGGTACTGAGAGCAGAATTCACTGAGGATGAAGAGTTTGTAAAGAAATTCAAAAGAGAGTCCCAAGCAGCTGCTAGCTTATCTCATCCAAATATAGTGGGCATATATGATGTAGGCATGGAAGACAATGTTTATTATATTGTTATGGAATATATAAAGGGACAGACCTTAAAGGATCTAATTAAGAAAAAAGGTGCTTTGGGAGTTGATTTTGCTACAAATATAGCAATACAAATATCATCAGCGTTAGAGCATGCACATAAAAATCATATTGTTCATAGAGATATCAAGTCCCATAATATAATGATAAGAGAAGATAACTCAGTAAAAGTAACGGACTTTGGAATTGCTCGTGCAATATCCTCTAGTACCATTACAAATACAGGGAATGTAATTGGCTCGGTACATTATTTTTCACCAGAGCAAGCCAGAGGTGGCTACACAGACGAGAAATCAGATATATATTCTCTTGGAATTGTAATGTATGAGATGATGACTGGAAGACTGCCATTTGAAGGAGAGACACCAATTGCTGTAGCTTTGAAGCATATTCAAGAGGAAGCTTTAAAGCCTACTTCTATAAATACTAGAATACCAAAAAGTATGGAAGATATCATACAGAAATGTATTGAGAAGGATGTAAACAATCGCTACAGTAGTATGTCTGAGATAATTGCTGATCTTAGGCAATCTCTTGTTATGCCAAATGGCGACTTTGTAAAGAAAAATAAATTTACTGATGAAAATACAAGAGTTATAAAGCCTATAAAGCTAGATCAAGAAGCAATTGGAATAGGCTCAAGGAGCAAAAATTCCATAACAGATAGTGGCAAAAAAGATAATCTTCTACCTGACACACCAGAAAAGCCAAACAGAAAAACGCAATATTAAGATGACAGTATTTTCTATAATTGGCGGTTTGATACTGGCTTTAGCAGTAGGTGGAATTATACTTGGATTGATAAGCTTCTTTAGTGTTAAAGAGGTTATTGTGCCTGATTTAACAAATCTTACAGAAGAACAGGCGCGGCAGCAACTAAAAGAGATAGGTCTTAGTCTGGAGGTTACAGACACAGTTGCCAATAAGGATGTGCCGATAGGACAGATAATAAAACAAGACCCAAAAGCAAAACAAAAAAACAAAGTAATAAACCCTGTAAGGGTAACAATAAGCGGAGGACCTAGAAAGGTCGTTGTACCAAACTTGATTGGTGAAAGTTATGAAAAGGTAAACTTGATTTTAGAAAAGGAAGGTCTTGTAGAAGGTGAATTAAAACAGGAAACCAGCGAATATCCAACAGGTGTTGTAATAAAACAAAGCATTGATCCTGGAGACAGTGTTGATGAAGGTGAAAAAATTGACTATGTTATAAGCATCGGACCAGAAAAGTTCCTTATGCCAAACTATGTAGGTAAGAATATTGGTGATGTTGAGCTTGACCTCATAGAAAAAGACTTGATAAAGGGCACTATATCATATGAGAACAGCAGTGTTTATGAAAAGAATCAGGTAATATCACAAAACATTACACCTGGTACAGAGGTAAACAGAAAGGGCGTAGTAGATTTTACTGTAAGCAAAGGTAATGAGGGAAGCAGTAAGCTGCCTGTTATGATTCAAATTACATTACCTAAAGATAAGGATAAAGTTAAGGTCACTGTACAAAAGGTACAGAACAGTATAATTGAAAATGTGTATGAAGCTATTCATAGCACATCAGAAGGTGAAATTGAAGTTCCTATAACCGGTACAGGTAAAGCTGTATTTGAAATATATATTGATGGTGTTTTGAACGGAAGCGTAGAACATGATTTTAAATAGAGTAATAAAAGGAGTCTTTTTATGAAAACAGGTGTCATAGTAAAGGGCATCGGCGGATTTTATTATGTGGATATTGAGGGTACTGTATATGAATGTCGTGCTAGAGGAAAGTTTCGTAAAGAAAATATCACTCCTCTAGTAGGCGATAGGGTTGATATAGAAATAAACGAAGAGTCACAGCAAGGATATGTTCTTAATATTCATTCTAGGAAAAATGAGATGATAAGACCTGCCATTGCCAATATAGATCAGGTAATAATGGTATTTGCTGCCAAAAGACCAGATATAAATATGACACTACTGCAAAAATTTCTTATTTATGCAGAGTATATAGGACTAAATATTATAGTTTGTATTAATAAGATTGATTTAGATGAAAATCAGGACTACAAAGCTGTAGTCGAAATGTTAAATACTATTCCATATTTGGCAATAGAAACAAGTACAAAGCAATTAATAGGTATAGATGAGCTGAGGGCAGCTTTAAAGGATAAGATAACAGTTTTTGCTGGACCATCAGGTGCTGGCAAATCATCTTTACTTAACCTTGTGCAATCAGGCTTACAGTTAAAAACAGGAGACTTAAGCAAGAAGATTGATAGAGGTACTCATACCACCAGACATTCTGAGTTAATAAAGCTTGAAATAGGGGGACTGGTGGCTGACACGCCAGGTTTTACCTCATTAGAGTTTAATAACATTGATGCGGCTAAGCTCCAGCAATTGTTTCCTGAGTTTGAAAAGTATTCTGACTGTAAATTTTCTGACTGTCATCACAATAAGGAACCGCAGTGTGGGGTAAAGGAAGCAGTTTTAGAAGGTAAAATTTCAAAGCTTAGATATGAGTATTATTTAAGCTTATTAGAAGAATTTAAGGATATCAGGAGGTACTAAATGATAAAGCTTGCACCATCTATATTATCTGCAGATTTTGCAAATTTGGAGAGAGATATAAAGATAGTTGAGAACGCAGGAGCAGAGCTTCTACATATAGATGTAATGGACGGGCATTTTGTCCCAAATATAACAATTGGAGCACCTGTAGTAAAAAGTCTGCGTAAGATAAGCAATATGGTTTTTGATGTACATTTGATGATTAGTAGACCTGAAGATTATATAGCGGATTTCGTAGCTGCAGGAGCAGATATAATTACTGTTCATGCTGAAGCTGCTACACATCTTCACAGACTGATACAAATGATAAAGGACAAGGGAGTAAAGGCAGGTGTAGCGCTAAATCCTGCCACACCTCTAAGTATATTGGATTATGTATTAGAAGATTTGGACATGGTACTTATAATGAGTGTAAATCCAGGCTTTGGTGGTCAAAAGTTTATACCCTCTGCCCTAGATAAGGTTAGATTAATTAGAGAACTGGCAATTGATATGAATCTAAATATAGATATTGAGGTTGATGGAGGAGTAGGGCTTGATAATATTGCAGCTGTAGTCGGAAGCGGTGCGAATATACTAGTAGCTGGCTCTGCAATTTTTAATTCCAAAGATCCTGCTGCAACAATTAAACAAATGAAAGAAACAGTAAAGGGATAATTATGAGAGTCGCAATAATTAGCAATGGAAATATATATGACTATGAGAGCTGCAAGGAAAGATTAGGAAAAGTACAAAAGGTTATTTGCGCCGATGGAGGCACAAGACATGCTTACAATATGAACATTGTGCCTGATGTAATAATTGGCGATATGGATTCCTCTGCAGATAAATACATAGAACTATTTTAAAGAGCTTGACATTCCATTTATTAAATACAATCGGGACAAGGATAAGACTGATACACATATATGTCTTGAATTCGCGCTGGAGTTGTGCGATGAGGTATTGCTTTTTGGAGCTACAGGTACTAGATTAGATCATACCTTAGCGAACATATCAATACTTAGATTGGCAGCTGACAGTGGTAAAATGGCTTGCATTATTGACGAGAACAATGAAATTTATGTTATAAAGGATACTATAAAGCTTGAAGGAAAAAAAGGAGATATACTGTCTCTGATACCTGTAAGCACTAAGGTAGAAGGAGTTACCTTTAGGGGAGCACATTACCCGCTAGAGGATGCTCAAATGGAGATAGGAAACCCTTATGGAGTAAGCAATATGTTTGAAGAGGACAGCGTAGAAGTTTATTATCAAATCAGGTTATATTAGCTGTTATTAAATCAAGAGATTAAAAATTAAGTAAGACAGTCTCATTTTGACTCTACACGAGTAGTATATAGTGTAGAGTCTTTTTATTATATTTATTTCGTCTTATAGAAAATTGGATTTGCAGGTGATTATATGAGGTATACATATAAAAGAATATCAGGGGCTTTCTGTTTACTGCTTGCAACAATGATGATTTCAAGGATTATACCCTATTGGCTATTTTACAGCTTAATAGCGATAATAATTATAATGCTTTTATATTTATTATACTATTACTCTAGATAGAACACACAAATTAATAGTGATATTGGCAATAGGAGGGGAACTTAATGAGTAATAGAAGAAAAAAGAAGGTTATAGGTATATTAGTGTTTGCAATAGGCGCAGGAATACTACTCGCATTGATAGTGCCTATAATAGGCTGGATAGTTTTTTCTGCTATATGTCTTATTTGCTGTGGTATATATCTTTTAAAATGTTAAAACAAAAATGACAAAAAGCGCGGATTACGCGCTTTTAATATGAGCAATTTAAATATCCAGACGAATAAACCGCCTAATATGTCTAATATATAATGACAAAAAGCGAAATGTGCTTTTATTATATTGCTCTTTGAACCTTACCTGATCTTAAGCATCTTGTGCATGCATTAACTCTCATTGGAGTGCCATTAACAATAGCTCTAACTGTTCTTATATTTGGTAACCAAGTTCTTCTTGTATGTCTATTTGAGTGACTTACCTTATTTCCGGAAATCATACCTTTTCCACATACTTCGCAATGTCTTGCCATGTATATACACCTCCTTCAGCAGCGGACTGTCCAACTAAAACAATAATATAATATCATAATAAACAACAAATGGCAATAAAATGTTTTGCAAATTCCAATAAAATGGTTGTAACAAAAAATATTGCATTAGTTTTAAAAATATTATTATCAACAATTGATTATAATACATATTAAGTTAATAATCAAATATTAATGCTGGAAATAATATATATTATGAAATATAATATATATTACAAATAACGACCTATAATATTGTTTACTTAAGATTGCATATATATAATGTATAAGACATTTCATTGAAGTATTTAACAATAAAGGAAGCCTTATATAAAATGCATATAAGATTAAGCTGGTTTAAGTTACGTTATACTTTCGTATGATTACAAAATATGTAATTGGTTTTATGCAGTAGTATTAATAATTTCGTTAAAATCCAGTAGGAGGAGATTAAATGCCAGCAAAATTAAGCAATCGATTTGGTGAAATTTATATATCTGATGATGTATTGGCCAATATAGCAGGATTGCATACTATAGAGTGCTACGGCTTGGTTGGAATGGCATCAAAAAATGCAAAGGATGGCTTGGTTGAGCTTTTAAGAAGAGATAATTTGAGCAAAGGTGTAAAGATAACAGCTGAGGGTGAGGATATAATAGTAGACCTTTTTGTTATAGTTAAATTTGGTACCAAAATATCCACTGTTGCAGATAACATAATCAGTAAGGTAAAATATACGCTTGGAAAACATAACAGGATTAAAGGTAAAAAGAGTGAATTTAAATATACAGGGTGTGAGAGTATAACTTTCTAAGGAGGTTTACATTTTGACATATAAATAGAATAGATGGTAATACAATGAAGAATATGATTATATCGGGGGCAAACAATTTAGAAAATAACAAGAATATGGTTAATCCTTAAATATATTTCCTGTACCAGATGGTGATACAGGAACAAATATGTCTTTGACAATGACTTCAGCAGTGAAGGAAATTAACAGCTTAAATAATATTGAAATACATAGTGTATTTGAGGCTGCTGCCAATGGAACACTTATGGGTGCAAGAGGAAATTCAGGTGTTATACTTTCACAAATATTCAGAGGCTTTGCAAAGGGTGTAAATGATCATCAAGAGCTAAATGTAGCAGCAATGGCTGATGCTCTTATGGAAGGCTCAAATACTGCTTACAAGGCAATTATGAAGCCTACAGAGGGTACTATACTAACAGTTATCAGAGAAACTGCAGAATTTGCGATTGAAGTCAAAGGAAAATTATAGTGATTTGATTGAGTTCTTTGAGGTAATGATAAATAAGGCTAACGAGGTATTGGACAAGACCCCTGAAATGCTTCCTGTCTTAAAGAATGCAGGAGTAGTTGATGCAGGAGGAAAAGGACTTATATGTATATTTGATGGAATGCTTCATGCATTAAAAACAAATACTGTCATTGAATTGGTGGAGGGTGGCAATCAAGCAGAAGACCAGTCATCTGTTCGAGAGTATTTCTACTACAGAAGACATTACCTTTGGCTACTGTACAGAGTTTTTTATAAAGACAATAAAATTGATTTAGAAAGCTATAAGAACAACCTTAGTAATATGGGAGATTCCTTAGGTTGTTGTAGGTGGAGAAGGAATTGTAAAGGTTCATATACATACAAACAACCCGGGTAAGGTGCTTGAAATGGCTTTGGAGCATGGTGAGCTATCACAAGTAAAGATAGATAACATGAGAGAGCAGCATAGAGCATTGCATGGTAGAAATGCCTACACCTTTAGAAACGCAGATTAACGAGCCTACAAAAATATGGTGTAGTTGCGGTAGCTATGGGCGAAGGTATTGCAGGAATATTAAGAGATCTTGGTGTCGATGAGATTATCGAGGGTGGTCAGACTATGAACCCAAGCACTGAGGATATTGTTAAGAGTATAAATAGAATAAATGCAGAAAATATAATAATACTTCCAAACAACGGCAATATAATATTAGCTGCCAATCAAGCAAAGACATTGTCAGATAAAAATGTAATAGTTGCACCGACAAAGACAATTCCACAAGGTATTGCAGCACTTATGTCAATAGATTACGATAAAGAAGCTGAGGATAACTCAAAGAAGATAGAAAAATCAATATCTAGTGTAAAGACAGGGCTTGATAACCTATGCAGTAAGAAATTCTAGCTATGATGATATAAATATAGAAGAGGGTAATATATTAGGATTAGTTGAAGGTAAGATTAAGAGTGTATGCAGAAACTGTTCCTGAAGTATGCAAGGAGCTTTTGAAGCAAATGGTGGATGATGATATCATCTTTAGTTTCAATATACTATGGTAAAGATACTACTGCAGAGGATGCAGAAAAACTTGCTGTATTTGTACAGGAGAATTATCCTGAGTGTGAAGTAGATATGCACTTTGGAGGACAGCCACTTATATTTTTATATATTATCTGTTGAATAAATAAACTTTCAAAATGCGTAGCTCTATTGAGTTTACGCATTTGTTTTAAGTAAAGAATAATTGAGGTATACAAATGAATATTTAAAACGTACCAATACAAAGTTTAAAGGGAATAGGACCAGCCAAGACTAAGTTATTTTCTAAGCTAGGGCTAAAGAATGTAGAGGATTTGTTTTACTATTATCCAAGAGCCTATAAGGACAAAAGTATTATGACAGAAATTATGGAGCTGGTACCTGAAAATCACTATACAGTCAAGGTAAGAGTAATGACAAAACCCCAGGAGGTACGGAGCAGAACTGGACTCATGATGGTAAAAATTCGTGTATGTGATGAGACTGGAAACCTAAATGTTGTATGGTTTAATAATCGTTTTATAAAGAATAGTATTAAGCAAGAGGATGAGCTGTTTCTTTATGGTAAGGTAAAGGTTGTAGGAAGAGACGTTGTAATGGAGCTCCAGAATATGAGAAGGTTTCAAGCACAGAAAGTGTAAATCTGCTTAGAATAGTACCTGAATATCCCTTACAGAAGGCTTAAGTCAAAAGGATATGCGCAAAGCAGTATATACTGCTGTAGAGCATATGTGATGGCAAACTAAGCGATATTTTTCCTGAGGATTTTCGCAAGAAATTATCAGCTATCAGAGATTAACTTCTGTGTAAATAATATACATTTTCCAGAGACAATGTATAATTTAAAGCTTGCAATTAAAAGGTTTAAGTTTGAAGAGCTTTTCATACTTCAGTCAGGTCTTATACATATAAAAAGGATGAATAGCTCAGAAGAACAAGGAATAGTTTTTAAGTCATATGATGAAAGGGAATTTATACATAAGCTGCCTTTCAAGCTTACCAATGCACAACACAAGGTACTGGAGGAAATATTTAAGGACATGGAAAATAGCAAGCCTATGAATAGGCTTGTTCAGGGAGATGTTGGTTCTGGTAAAACAGTTGTTGCATTACTTGCTATGTATAAATGTGTAAGAAATGGCTTTCAAAGCGTTAATGATGGTGCCTACAGAAATTTTAGCTGAACAGCATTACATTACCTTCAAACAGTTACTTAATGGCTCAGACGTAAGAATAGAGCTTTTAAAGGGTAGTATGAGTGCTAAGGAGAAGAATGCTGTACTTCAAAAAATGAAGGAGCATGAAGTAGATATAATAATAGGGACTCATGCTTTAATACAAGACAAAGTAGAGTTTGCCAAGGTAGGCTTAGTTATAACCGATGAGCAGCATAGGTTTGGAGTGAAACAGCGTACAGTATTGTCTGACAAGGGCGATAATCCTGACATACTTGTAATGACTGCGACACCGATACCTAGAACCTTAACCCTTATATTATATGGAGACCTAGATGTATCGATTATTGATGAATTGCCTCCTGGAAGAAAGAAGATAGAGACTTATTTTATCGATTCTGATATAAAAGAAAGATTTTATGGTTTTGTTAAAAAAGAGTTGCAGAAGGGTCATCAGGCATATTTTGTATGTCCTTTGGTAGAGGAATCTGAAAAGTTGGATTTAAAGGCTGCTTCTAAGTACAGAGAAGAACTGCAAAAACATTTTTCTGAATATAAGGTAGGTTTACTTCACGGTAAAATGAAAGCTGAGGAAAAGAATCAAGTCATGGATGAGATGCGAAAGGGAGAGATAGACATACTTGTTTCTACCACAGTTATAGAGGTAGGAGTAAATATACCAAATGCAACAATAATGGCTATAGAGAATGCTGAACGCTTCGGATTAGCGCAGCTGCATCAGCTTCGTGGCAGAGTTGGCAGAGGCGAGAATCAATCATATTGTATTTTATTATCTGACTCACAAAGTAAGATAGCAGTAGAAAGACTGAAATATATGACAGAATCAGAAAATGGTTTTGATATAGCAGAGAAGGATTTAGAGCTTAGGGGTGCAGGTGAAATGTTGGGTCAAAAGCAGCATGGACTTCCGGAGCTAAAGATTGCAGATATTTTAAATGATACTGTACTGCTAAATCAATCCAGAGAAGCTGTTTTGTATTTATATGATTCTGGTAAGCTAGAAGAGCTTGAGTATCAAAGAATGAAGAAAGAGCTTGATATTCGTTTTAACAGAATTTTGGAAGAAATAACTCTAAATTAAAAATTGTTTTGTATGACTTAAAGCTTGAAAGCGTTATGTTTTCAAGCTTTATCATGTTCTATAGCAAAATGGAATACATGGGTTGCTAATACTGTGTTATTTTGTATTTTCACCTATAAATTACATGGTTTAAAAATTTACAATTTAGACAAATTAATAATACTAAAATAAATGGAGGTGTTACATAATGAGACAAAATAATACAAACAACACTAATCAAACTCTAGTTCCAGAAGCTAAAGCAGCACTAAGAAGCTTTAGAGATCAAGTTGCACAAGAATTTGGAATAGACTTCACTGGCTATAATGGAGACAGAACAGCAAGAGAATGTGGTAGCGTTGGTGGAGAAATGGTAAAGAGAATGATTGAGCAAGCAGAAAGAAACATGTCTGGTAATACTACAACAACAAGAAGATAAAACTACAAAATAGGGGCAGTTGTACAACTAATTATTTACTATGCTTGTGCAACAGTCCCTTTTATAATGGGATTAAATACGAAAAGTTAAAAATACTGGTGATATAATCACCAGTATCGGGAGAGGAGAAATTGAAGGAAGAGCTCTATGGGGATTATAGTTTTGCAGAAGAAACATTCTGCTAAAAATTGAGATTTTAATCTCAACTCTAATTAACTAATTTCCCTACAAATATATTGTGCATAATTATTATTTTTATTCAGGACTAAACAATTTAATAATTTTTTGTGTGATATATATGTGCTTTACATTATTTATTTGTACTTATTTAAGTTTTCAAAAAATAGTATTTATGCTAAAATGTAATTAATGTCAAAAAGGAGGTAATCTTTTGCGTGTTATTTCAGGTGAATTAAGGGGCAGAAAACTAGAGAAGCTAGAGGGAATGGACATCAGACCAACCTTGGACAGAGTGAAGGAATCACTGTTTAACATGTTTGGGGTCAAGACCTTTGACAGCAGTTTTCTTGATTTGTTTGCAGGCACTGGAGCAATAGGTATAGAAGCATATAGTAGAGGTGCTGCAAAGGTTGTTTTTATTGATGCAGATGCAAAGAGTATTCAAGTTTTAAAAGGAAATCTGCAGAAACTGAATATTTTAGATAAGGTAGAGGTATATAATACTGATTACATAAATGCAATAAGCAAATTATCAGCAGATAGTAGAAGCTTTGATATTATCTTTATGGATCCTCCCTATCTGAAGGGTTATGAAAAAAATGCTCTAAATGAAGTCTCGGATAAGAATTTACTTTCGACCGATGGAATTATAGTAGTTGAGCATGAATTATTAGATGAAATGCCAAAAAGAGCAGGGAATTTAGCTATAAAGCGTCAAAAGAAATATGGTAAGACTATGCTTACCTTTTACACAATAGACATATAAAGCATGAACCTATGCAAAGTACTAAGGAGGAATGAAACTTGAGAATAGGAGTTTGTCCCGGAAGCTTTGATCCGGTAACAAACGGACATCTTGATATAATTGCCAGATCATCGAAGATGTTTGATAAGGTTATAGTAGCTGTACTTATAAATTCAACTAAGACTTCACTTTTTACTGTCGAAGAGAGAGTTAAAATGCTAAAGACAACATGTGCACAATATAAAAACGTAGAAATTGACAGTTTTTCTGGACTTCTTATTGATTTTGTGAAGCTCAATAAGGCTAGATTTATTATTAAAGGTCTAAGAGCTGTCTCAGACTTTGAGTATGAAAAACAAATGGCACTAATGAATAGTAAGCTAGACAATGATATTGAAACTATATTTATGATGACCAGTAACAGATATTCATACTTAAGCTCTAGTATAATAAAGGAAGTCATTACACTTGGAGGAGATATAAGCGGATTAGTTCCAGAGCTTGTAGAGACTGAATTAATGAAAAGAATCAATATAGGAGGTTAGATTTATGGAAGTTATGATGCTTCTTGAAGCATTAGAGGACGTATTGGACAAGGCTAATGCACTACCGTTGTCTTCAAAGGTGATAGTCAATAGAGAAGAACTACTAGAAATTATAAAGGATATTAGAATCAAAATACCTGATGAGGTTAAGCAGGCTCAATGGATTAAAGAAGAGAGACAAAAAATTCTTTTTGAAGCGAAAAAGGAAGCTGAAGGTATTAGAACTGAATGTGAGGACAAGCTTGCACGTATTAAAGAAGAAAGACAAAGAGTTCTTGCTGAAGCAGCAAAGGAAGCTGAGATAATGAGACAGGAAGCTGATAAGAGGCTTTTGAGTCTTATTGAGGAAAGCGAGATAGTTAAGAGGGCAAATGAACAGGCAAGAGAAATTATAATTTCAGCACAGCAAGATGCAAAGAAAATTAGATTAGGCTCAAGAGCTTATGCTGACGATGTATTGGGTGATGTAGAAAAATACATAGATAACATATCAAGTACCATAAAAGCGAATAGAACTGAGTTAAAGACTAAGAAGAGTTAAGGTTTATGCCTTGGCTCTTTTTATGTTGATAGCTAATGCAAATAATATCATAACTGCGAGGACTAAGAGAAAATTAAGAAAAGAATCACTCGTTCTATCCATAAAGCTGCTGTTAAAATATCTTATATATTGACTTGCACTTGCAGAATCAAACACATTAAAGACCGGCTTTGTACATACAAAACCAAATAGAAAATAAGTATATACAGCTGCTGTAATCCCTTGAAAAAGCTTAACCACAAAGTATAATCCAAAGCTTAAGCTGCTATTGCCTATAACACTTAAGACCTGTGCATTAACAGAAAGACCGCCAAAGCTCATCATAAAGCTTATCATCATTAGTTTGGAAATAGTAGGGATTTCTGAGACAGCACATTCTTTTATTCCATTTGTCATTTCTAGAAAACCAACAATAAAGCTCGAAACTGCTTGCTGGTTTAAATTTGTAAAGTGCAGCAGGCTACAAATTAAATATGATGCATGATATAGGAAACCAGATAGCTTCAAAACATTTGTGATTACAGAAAATAATACAATAAATCCACCAATCAAGAGAGTTAAGTTTATAGCACCTTTAACAGCATCTCCCATAAGAATTCCAAAGGAGCGTCCGTCCTTCTTCCTATACTCTAGCATCTCATAAAAGGGATTAGTCTTGGGTTTTACATTAAATTTTGAAGTTGTATGCTTATATGTCTTGTCATTTCGCCAAAAACGCATAATAAATCCTGCTGATAAAGCTGATAAATAATGTGCTAAAGCCAAAAGTAACCCTAACCGTGGATTACCCAATATGCCTGTAGCAACAGCACCAATAATAAACAAAGGACCAGAGGTGCTACAAAGACTTAAAATCCGCTGTGCCTCAACTTGGCTGCATATTTTATTCTCCAAAAGAGAGACAGTTATTTTTGCACCTACAGGGTAGCCTGAAGCGATGCTCATAAAAAATACAAAGGAAGCCTCTCCAGGTATTCTAAATAAAGGCACCATCACAGAACGAAAACAACTTCCCAAAAAGCTTACGATACCTAAACCTATAAGTATTTCTACGCATATAAAGAAAGGCAGTAGCGCTGGAAGTACTACATTAAACCAAAGCTGCAAGCCAGCATAAGCAGAATCGAAGGACTCATTTGGGTATATTACTATGTACATGACAAGAATACAGAATAAAGCTGCTAATATAAAAACTGAAATATTCTTTTTCAACAAGAAAAACACCTCACTTATGTACATCTATAATATAAATATATTATAAGCAAGGTTGGTTATGCTGTGTTGATTTATAAAATTTGTGTCTATATATAAATTGGTGAGCTAAAATAATCCTCTCCTGCTTTTTTATAGCTGTTGACTGGTCGGGCTAGATTATATATGTCAGAAGCTCTCAAATCATAATCAAACATTTTGTTTAAAATGGGGTTAATTACTTTAAAATCAGCCACCTTGTTAATGACAGGAAACTGTGAAGCATTGTTAATGCTTCGCAAAAGCTGTTTGCCTTTATCATTAAAGCCGAGTACTCTAGTGTAGGAAGGGATACCAGGTTGTTTAAAGGCTTTTGAATCTTCCCATTTAAGGTCGAGAAGTATATGACATAGAAGTCTCTGTATAGAAGCACGGGTGTACCTTTTGGTTTTTATACCTTCAATCAATTCCTCTACACAGGTTGCTTGGTCTGCGGCCTTTTTTATTCTAAATTCTATGCCTTCCTTGTGGCTAATATATTCCTGTAATTGTTCTGCTTTCATAGTTCTTATTCTATAAAGCAATACATCAGATAAGCTTTCAAGATATACAGGAGCTTTGCCCTCAATAGTATCCTGCTCCATAATATCAAAAGAGGTCTTTGGAAGACTTAATTTTAACTTTTCTGACATGCCAAAGCTTTTAATTTCATTTCTTACTGCTGTAGCACTGGCAATTTCATTAGTTAATTCTGTATCATTGTAATTGTTTCTAACTCGCTTTATTGTATAAGGTATCATAGGACTTTTTAGTTGAATAATTGATTTTATATATTCTATACCGAGGATATTATTTGGGTTTTCCCAAATATGGCTGTCAACATGGCTATTTTCTTTGTAATAATCTTCTAAGGCTAGAGATACTGACTTTGGATAGGGAGTTCCAAGCTTTAGATATTGCTTTACAAGACTGCTAAAATCCTCGGGTTCATTTAGAAGTAGCTCTGCTATACTCTTTAGCAAAGTGGTCTCACCAATCTCACTACCAAAGCAGATGCCGTCAATAATTTTTAGATTGTTTAGTATATTTACTGCTCCAAAAGCAAATAGCTCTGCGGGCTGGCAGGAATATACAAAGGGCAGTTCTATAACAAGATCAGCACCACCATACAAAGCCATTTTTACACGGCTCCATTTATCAAACATGGCTGGCTCACCCCGTTGAACAAAGCTACCGCTCATTATACACACAATATTGTCTGCTTCTAATTGCTGTCTGACAGCTTCTATATGATATTTATGTCCGTTGTGAAAAGGATTATATTCGGAAATAATAGCAATTGTATTCATAAAAACTCCTTTTGCAGTGGAGACATTTTATCCTGCATATATAATTATACTATATGTTCTGCACTAAACAAATTTCATTGGATTCAAAATTTGAAAAATATTTTTCTTGATACAATATGCATTTCGACAAAATTATGTATAAAACTTTATTTTTTCCAAATTATAAGAAGGAAAAATAACATTTTTATAGAAGTAAAGCTTGTGTACAATAAACTTCAAGGAGGAATGAATAAATGAAGGTTCTCGTTATCAATTGCGGTAGTTCTTCACTAAAGTACCAGTTAATTAACATGGACAATGAAGAAGTGTTGGCAAAGGGTATATGCGAAAGAATTGGCATAGAAGGCTCATTCTTAAAGCATCAATCAGGGGAAGGTGACAAAATTACTATTGAGAAGCCTATGCCTACACATACAGAAGCTATTCAAAGCGTTTTAGAAGCATTAACAGATAGTAATCATGGTGTTATTAAAAACATGAGTGAAATTAATGCAGTAGGTCATAGAGTAGTTCATGCAGGTGAAAAGTATGCTACATCAGTAATAATAAATGATGAAGTAATGGTGGCATTAAATGAATGTATTGAACTAGCACCATTACATAATCCACCAAACATAATAGGTATAGAAGCATGTAAGAAAATAATGCCAAACGTACCTATGGTTGGGGTATTTGATACTGCTTTCCATCAAACAATGCCAAAGGAAGCATACATATATGCGATTCCTTATGAGATGTACGAAAAGTACAAGATAAGAAGATACGGATTCCACGGAACTTCTCATAAATATGTAGCAGAGACAGCTGCTGAGTTTTTAGAAAAGCCACTTTCAGAGCTTAAGATAATTACTTGCCACTTAGGAAATGGTGCAAGTGTTGCGGCTGTCAAAAATGGCAAGTCTATTGATACATCAATGGGATTTACTCCTCTTGAGGGCTTAGCAATGGGAACAAGATCAGGAGATATGGATCCAGCAATAGTGACCTTCCTGCAAGAAAAAGAAAACCTTACAGCGGAGCAAGTGAACAACCTGTTGAATAAGAAATCTGGTGTATTTGGTATATCTAAGCTAAGCAGTGACTTTAGAGATATAGAAGATGCGGCAGTAAATGGGAATAAGAATGCTCAATTGGCATTAGATATATATCACTATAGAGTTAAGAAATATATCGGTGCTTATATGGCAGCTATGAATGGTGCAGATGCAATAGTATTTACAGCAGGCTTGGGTGAAAACTCAATTAGTTCAAGAGAAGCAATCTGCAAAGATATGGAATTTCTCGGCATAAAGATAAACCTTGAAAAGAATAAGGTTAGAGGAAAAGTAACAGATATATCCGCTGAAGACTCAAAAGTTAAGGTGCTTATAGTACCAACAAATGAAGAACTTATGATAGCAAGAGATACAAAAACTTTATTAAATAAATAAACAAATATGCATCAAATAAAAATGTAGTGGCAGACCTATGTGTCTGCCAGAATTTTAAAATGAATTTTGGCGATGTCATCCCCTACATTTATTAGTTTATCAAAAAAAGTAAATATTTTTATAAATATCTGTATGTAAAGCTTTTTTTCTTGACAAAATAATATTTGATTTGTATAATTTAATTTGTTAATTACATAGAGGTGGACAAATGAAAATTAATATATTGAAGATTTCAAGGTGTGAGGGTATCAAAGAAAATTTTGATATTATCGATAACAATCAGTATGAGTTGGTTTTTAATAATCAGACCTTTAAAACCTTGCCACCATTAAGTGTAAAAGGATATGCGGTTAACTATGACGGTAAAATCGAGGTATTGTTGGACATATTCGCAAAGGTAGAGATGCAATGCTCACGCTGTATAGATAACTATGTGCAGGATGTACATGCAAATGCAACTCATGTTTTTGTAAAGGAAGGCAATCAACTAGATGAAGATGAGCACCTTTTTAAAGGCGATGAGATCGATTTAACAGAAATAGTATTAAATGAAATTGCTGCAGAATTCCCCATGAAGCCACTATGTAGTGAGGAATGCAAAGGACTTTGTCCTGTATGTGGAAAAAACAACAATAAAACAAAATGCAACTGCAAAGCTGGAGAAGTTGATTCAAGATTGCAGATTCTAAAAAAGCTACTTGATGATGAGCAAGGAGGTGTTTGAGATGGGTTTGCCAAAAAGAAGACACTCGAAATCCAGAAGAGACAAAAGAAGAGCTAATTGGAAGCTTATTCTACCAGGATTGGTTTCATGCCCACAATGCCATGAGCCAAAGCTACCACATAGAGTATGTAAATCATGTGGATACTATAAGAATAAAACAGTTATTGATGTAGAGAAATAATTGGAATAACAGCTGTATATTATACGGCTGTTATTTTTTTTATGCAAATTTAATAGTATACATTTTCATATTGTGTATTTTTTGTTAAAATGGTTATAGAACTTGATAATATGGTAAGGAATAAAGACTAACCTATGAAATAAAATAAAAAACAGTTGCATAACTACCTAGTATAATATATACTTTATATTAGCACTAGGTACTAATTCTAATTACTATAAGGAGAGTGTACCATGGGCAAAAATGGAATGAGCAAAAAAGAAAGACAAAAGAGTTTGCTTGAGAAGCTTGAACAGGAACCATTTGTAACAGATGAAGAACTTTCAGAGGCTTTTGTAGTGAGTATTCAGACTATAAGACTAGATAGGCTGGAGCTTGGAATTCCAGAATTAAGAGAGCGAATAAGAAATGTAGCAGAGAACAACTATAGTAAGGTTAAATCCATTCATGGCAGGGAAATAGTTGGGGAGCTTATAGATCTTGAGCTTGGTAAAATGGGTATGTCAATACTTGAGACAGATAGCAGCTTTGCCTTTGAGAAAACAGATGTGGTAAAGGGACAATCATATTTTTGCTCAAGCAGAATCCTTAGCTATAGCAGTCATAGATGCTAGTGTAGCACTAATCGGAGTTGCAAATATAAAATATAAAACTCCTGTTTTTGCAGGTGATAAACTTGTAGCAAAAGCTGAGGTGACTAGAACGAGAGGCAATAAATACTTTGTTTGGGTATTTATTAAAGTAAGACAAACAGAAGTGTTTAGAGGCAAGTTCATATTAGTTTCTTTCAGTAATGACAAAAATGACAAAAACAAGGGGGAATAAAAATGAAAATAGCTATAGATGCAATGGGTGGAGATAATGCACCAAAATCTACTGTAGAGGGTGCAGTTTTAGCAGTAAAGGAATATGGAGTAAATGTTTGCCTTGTAGGTATCAAGGAAGATATATATAAATACCTAAGTGAAGAAGACAAAAAAGATAGTAGGATAAGTATTCTTGAAGCATCAGAGGTAATTAATAACGATGATGCACCTGTTTCAGCAATCAAGCATAAGAAAGATTCTTCAATGGTCGTGGGTTTAAAACTAGTAAAGGAAGGCAGCTTCGATGCTTTTCTTTCAGCAGGAAGCACAGGCGCTATTTTAGCAGGCTCACTACTTAAAGTAGGCAGAATAAAAGGAATTAGCAGACCTGCACTTTCACCACTGTTACCGACAACCAAGGGCTCATGTATGATTATAGATGCAGGAGCAAATGTAGATTCAAAACCAAAAATTTGCAGCAATTTGCTGTCATGGGTTCTATATATATGGAAAAAGTTATGGGGATAAAAAACCCAAGAATTGGGCTTCTTAATATTGGGACAGAGGAAGGAAAGGGTAATGACCTAACTAAAGAAAGTTTTGAGCTTATAAAAAAGTTGGATTTAAATTTTGTAGGAAATATAGAAGCTAGAGATTTTATTGACGGAGTATGCGATGTTTGTGTATGTGATGGTTTTGCTGGAAATGTACTTCTTAAGAGTACAGAAGGTGTAGCACAAACTATTTTCGATATTCTAAAGATCACATTTATGCAAAATACTATATCCAAGATTGCGGCTTTAATGCTAAAAAAAGGTTTGAAGGCTTTTAAGAAAAGATTTGATTATAAAGAGTATGGCGGAGCACCATTCCTAGGTATTGATGGAATAATAATAAAAGCCCATGGTAGTTCAGATGCAAAAGCGATAAAGAATGCAGTTAGACAGGCAAAACTATTATATGATAACAAATGCCTGGACATGATAAGACAAGAAATATCAAAATTAGGGGCTGATAATGTTGGAAATGACGAATAAGCATGCTGGTATAATTGCAACTGGAAGCTATGTACCGGAGAGAAAATTAACAAATGAATATTTTGAAAAGATAGTTGATACAAATGATGAGTGGATAATATCAAGAACTGGTATCGAGGAGCGAAGAGTGGTTGATGAAAATACTGCTACTTCAGATATTGCAACAAAAGCTGCACTAAATGCACTGGAAAAATCTGGTATAACTACAGAAGAGATAGATCTTATCATTGTAGCAACAGTAACACCGGACATGGCATTTCCTTCTACGGCATGTATTGTTCAAAAAAATATAAGGGCTGTCAATGCGGCGGCTTTTGATATTGAAGCAGCTTGCTCAGGCTTTATATATGCGCTAACAATAGCAGAGAGCTTTGTAAGCAAAGGAGTCTTTAAAAATGTATTGATTATTGGAGCAGAGACTCTTTCTAAAATAACCGATTATACAGATAGAAACACTTGTGTGCTTTTTGGTGATGGAGCAGGTGCAGCTATTGTCTCAGAGGTAGAGGAAGGCTATGGGATACTATCCTCACATATAGGAGCTAATGGTAGTGCAGGACACCTTCTTACAAAACCTGCAGGAGGCTCAAGGATGCCTGCTTCAGAACAAACTTTAAAAGATGGACTTCATTACATACAAATGGATGGTAGTGAGGTATTTAAATTTGCAATAAAGATAATGGGTGAAGCAGCAGAAAAAGCTTTAGAAGGCTGCAACATGTGTAAGGAAGATATAGATTTTCTAATACCACATCAAGCAAATACCAGAATTATTGATTCAGCTATAAAAAGACTGAAGATATCACGAGATAAGGTTTATGTAAATGTAAATAAATATGGGAATATGTCATCGGCATCTATTGCGGTAGCACTTGATGAAGCTAATGAGAAAAACTTATTAAAGGATGATGCTATTGTTGTACTGGTTGGCTTTGGTGGAGGCTTGACTTGGGGTTCTAATGTTATGAGATGGAAAAATTTCAGGAGGTAAATATGTTCAACACAGAGATTTGTGAGCTGCTTAATATAAAGTATCCAATTATACAAGGCGGTATGGCTTGGGTAGCCACAGCAGAATTGGCAGCGGCTGTATCTAATGCAGGGGGGTTGGGTATAATAGGAGCTGGTAATGCTCCTGCAGATTATGTAAGAAATGAAATTAAAAAGGCTAGAGAACTTACAGATAAACCTTTTGGAGTAAATATAATGTTACTTTCTCCTTTTGTAGAAGATGTAATAAATGCAGTCTACGAAGAAAGAGTACCTGTAATTACAACAGGTGCAGGCAATCCTGGAAAATATATTGCTATGTTCAAGGAAATAGGAACTAAGATTATACCGGTAATTCCATCAGTTGCTTTAGCAAGGAAGATGGAAAAAGAAGGCGTTGATGCAGTTATAGCAGAGGGTACTGAGTCTGGAGGACATGTAGGTGAGTTAACCACTATTGTATTAGTTCCTCAGGTAGTTGATGCTGTAAGCATACCTGTTATTGCAGCAGGTGGTATTGCAGACGGAAGAGGCTTTGTATCGGCTTTAGCTTTAGGCGCAAAGGGAGTGCAGTTAGGCACAATATTTGTATGTGCAGAAGAATGTACAGCCCATGACAATTACAAAAAGTCAATAATAAAAGCAAGCGATAGAGGAACTATTGTAACAGGCAGAACTACAGGACACCCTGTTAGAATAATAAAAAATAAGCTAGCTAGAGAGTTTGATAAGCTGGAAAGCATGGGCGCAAGTATGGACGAACTTGAGAAGCTGGGAGAAGGAAAACTTAAAAATGCAGTTGTTGATGGTGAAGCTGATTATGGTTCAATAATGGCAGGTCAGATAAGCGGAATGGTAAATGAGATAAAACCAGCAAGAAAAATTATAGAAGATATTATAAATGATGCGAAATCAACTATCAGTATGTTAAAGCAAATATAGGAGGTACTATTTTGGCTAAAATAGCATGTATTTTTCCCGGTCAAGGGGCACAATATAGCGGTATGGGAAAAGAAATTGCCGAAAACTACAGCCAAGCAATGGAAGTATTTGAAATTGCCAGCGAAAGATTAGGAATAGATATGAAAAAGCTTTGCTTTGAAGGAAGTGAAGAGGATTTAAAGAAAACAGAAAACACACAGCCTTCGATTTTAACTACAAGTATTGCAATACTAGAGGTTTTAAAGCTGCATGGTATACAACCAGATGTAGCTGCAGGACTTAGCCTTGGTGAGTATTCAGCCTTAGTTACTTCAAGAGCTATAGATTTTACTGATGCAGTTAGAGCTTGTAAAGAAGAGAGGCAAATACATGCAGGAAGCTGTTCCTATGGGAGAAGGTACCATGGCTGCGATAATGGGATTACCCAAGGAAGATGTAATTGAATGTCTGAAGATGGCAAGTGGCTATGGCGTAGTAGAAGCAGCAAACTACAATTGTCCTGGGCAGATAGTTATTGCAGGGCATACCAAAGCAGTTGAACGTGCATGCAGTATGCTAAAGGAAAAGGGTGCAAGAAAAGTAAAGCTTTTACCTGTAAGTGCGCCGTTTCATTCAAGCTTACTAAAACCTGCAGGTAAAAAGCTTGAGAAGGATCTTGAAAATATTTCTTTGAAGGATTTGGAAGTACCAGTAGTAGCAAATGTTCATGCACAATTTATCAAGGATAAAAATGAAGTGAAAAAATGTCTTGTAGAGCAGGTAAGTTCTTCTGTTCTTTGGGAAGACAGTGTACAAAATATGATAGACAATGGGAGTAGATACCTTTATAGAAGTTGGTCCAGGGAAAGGCCTTTCTTCCTTCATAAAGAAAATTGACAAAAACGTTTTCGTTTTTAATGTTGAGGACATTCGCTCACTGGAAAACACAATAACATGTATAAGGGAGAGAGCAAAATGAAACTAACAGGTAAAACAGCCATAGTTACAGGGGGAGCGAGAGGAATAGGAAGGGCAATTGCATTGACTTTAGCTGCAGCAGGTGCAAACATAGTAATTAATTATTCAAGCAGCAGCAAAGCGGCAGATGAAGTTGTAAATGAAGCTAAAAAGCTTGGAGTATCAGCATTGTCTTTAAAAGCTGATGTATCAAAGAATGAAGAAATAGAAAATTTAGTAAAAGAAGTATTAAATGATTTCGGCAGCATAGATATATTAGTAAATAATGCGGGGATAACCCGTGACAATCTGCTGATTAGAATGTCTGAGAAAGATTTTATGGATGTTATTGATATAAATTTAAAGGGTGCATTTATTTGTACCAAGCATGTATCTAAAGTAATGATAAAGCAAAGATCGGGTAAAATCATTAATATAGCCTCAGTAGTAGGTGTAATGGGAAACGCGGGACAATCCAATTATTCTGCTTCTAAAGCTGGTTTAATAGGTTTTACTAAGTCAATTGCCAAGGAGATAGCAAGTCGCGGCATAAATGTTAATGCAGTTGCTCCAGGGTATATTCAAACAGATATGACTGCTTCACTGTCTGATAAGGTAAAAGAAGAATTTATTAATGGGATACCTTTAAAAAGGGCAGGATTGCCGCAAGATGTAGCAAATGCGGTACTGTTTCTATCGTCAGAATATTCTGAATATATAACAGGTCAAGTAATTAATATTGACGGTGGAATGGTAATGTAATATTATCTAAATATAATCTCGAAGGGAGGTGAACAGGATGATATTTGAGAAGGTACAAGAAAAGGTTGCAGAGCAACTAGGTGTAGAGGCTGAAGAGGTTTTAATGGAGTCTTCCTTCATAGATGATTTAGGCGCAGATTCACTTGATATAGTTGAATTACTAATGGCACTTGAAGAGGAGTTTGATATTGAAATTCCTGATGAAGAAGCAGAGAAGCTAGCTTCAGTTGGAGATGTAGTTGAGTACATAAAAAATAATCAATAAAAATTGTCCCGATAAATCGGGGCTCTTTTTTTTGATAAATATGTATATAACTTACAATAAAGATAATGTTTAGGGCTGATTAATAACCAGCCCCTCAAAAAATTAATTATGCTTAATATAAGCTTTTTATATATACTTTTTATGGATTAAGGAGAGGAATCATTTGGAAAACAGAAGAGTTGTAATAACGGGTATAGGAATAATTTCACCTATAGGTACAGGGGTTGAGCAGTTTTTTTCTGCTTTGAAGGAAGGTAAATGTGGAATAGACATAGTAACAAGATTTGATACAGAGGGTTATGATGCAAAAATTGCAGCTGAAGTAAAGGATTTTGATCCTCTAGAATATATTGATAAAAAAGAAGCAAAAGAATGGATAGATATACTCAATTTGCAGTTGCGGCTTCGAAGATGGCAGTTTTGTCATCTAAGCTTAATTTAGACGAGATAGATACTAATAGATTCGGTGTATGTATTGGATCGGGCATAGGTGGCATGGAGACCTTGGAGACACAACATAAAATACTTACGGAAAAAGGACCTGGTAGAGTTAGCCCATTCTTTGTGCCTATGATGATTTCAAACATTGCTGCAGGAAATATTTCTATTGCATTTAAAGCAAAAGGTCCCAATATTACTGTAGTAACAGCCTGTGCATCAGGGACTAATGCAATTGGTGAGGCTTATAAAATTATTCAAAGAGGCGATGCAGACATTATGATATCAGGAGGTACAGAAGCATCCATAACTCCTTTAGCTTTTGCGGGCTTTTGTGCGATGAAGGCATTGTCAACAAGAAATGATGACCCCAAAAGAGCAAGCAGACCTTTTGACAAGGATAGAGATGGCTTCGTTATGGGAGAAGGAGCAGGATGTTGATATTAGAAGAGCTGGAGCATGCATTAAAAAGAGGAGCACACATATACGCAGAGATGGCAGGCTATGGCGCGGCAGGAGATGCATATCATATTACTGCACCAGATCCAGAAGGAGATGGAGCTTATAGAGCAATGCAAGCTGCGGTTAATGGATGCAGGAATAAAGCCAGAAGAAATAGACTATATAAATGCACATGGTACTTCTACAGAAATGAATGATAAGCTTGAGACAATGGCTATTAAGAGACTTATGGGAGAGAATGCCAAGGATGTAGCAATAAGCTCAACAAAGTCGATGACGGGTCATTTGCTTGGAGCAGCTGGAGCAGTTGAGGCTGCGGCTTGTATAATGGCTATAAATGAAAGCATTATACCTCCAACAATTAACTACACAACACCTGATGAAAATTGTGATTTAAACTATGTGCCAAATAAATCTATAAAGAAGGAAGTTTAATATGCAATGTCAAATTCTTTGGGTTTTGGCGGGCATAACGCAACTATAATATTGAAAAAATATCAATAAATGATATACTTAGAGATTGGTAATGACTAATATTTTAGTTATTACCAATCTTTTCACATATTTTTATATACCTGTATATATGTAAATTGATGAGCAGTATACATATATGTTTGTATACAATAGGGAGGAATTAATTTGTTAACCAAAGGGAGCAAAAGAGAAGAAAAACTAAAGGAATTGCAAAAAAATATAGGATATGATTTCAATGACTCATCACTGTTAAATATAGCTCTGACTCACAGCTCTTACACAGCTAATAGAGTTGAGAAGCTTGAACATTACGAAAGACTGGAGTTTCTTGGAGATTCTATATTAAGTATGATAGTAAGTCAGTACATATATAGGAGCTGTAAGGAGCTTACTGAAGGTCAGCTTACTAGGATAAGAGCAAATATAGTATGTGAATCATCTCTGCATGAAGCTGCTGAAATATTAAGCTTGGGAGATTATTTACTTATCAGCAAAGGTGAAGAACTAACTGGAGGACGGAGCAGAGTATCTATTTTGGCAGATGCCTATGAGGCATTGTTAGCAGCGATATATCTTGATGGTGGTATAAACAAAGCCAAAAGCTTTGTGCTAAATACTCTAAAAGATATTATAAAGCGAGCAATACAAAACAAAATAATATCTGATTATAAATCTTATGTACAAGAACATATTCAAAAGACAAGTCAAGCAAAAATAAGCTATGAGCTGCTTTTGGAAGAAGGGCCTGCACACAGCAGAACCTTCAAAATGGCTATGATGCTGGATGATAAAGCAATTGGAATAGGTAGTGGCAATAGCAAAAAGGAAGCACAGCAAGCTGCAGCTAAAAGTGCAATGGAAGAGCTGGAAATAGAATATGAATAAGAATAAGAGACATTATATTATACCGATATTTGTATCACATAGGGGCTGCCCTCATGACTGCATATTTTGCAATCAGAAGAAGATAACTGGCTCGGGGGGCGATGTATCGGGTGAAGAGGTAAAGTCAAAGATAGAAGAATATCTAAAAACAATACCAAAGGAAAACATGCACATAGAGCTTGCATTCTTTGGAGGAAGCTTTACTGCTATTCCCATAGAACAGCAGAAGGAGCTTCTAGGTGCTGTACAAAGTTATTTAAAACAGGGCGTAATAAGAAATATAAGGGTTTCTACAAGACCTGATTGTATAAACGAGGAAGTAATTGAAATATTAAAGTATTATGGTGTTAAGATAGTTGAGCTGGGTGTACAGTCTATGGATGAAGAAGTATTAAAGATTAGTAACAGAGGTCATAGCTCAGAGGATGTAGTAAATGCGGTAGCACTACTAAAACAAAGTGGCTTTATTGTAGGAGTTCAGGTTATGGTAGGCTTACCTGGAGATACAAAGGAAAAAAGCATCGATACAGTTTTAAAGCTTGTAAAACTTAAACCTCATATAGCAAGAATTTATCCAGCATTGGTAATAAGAAATACATATATGGAGCAAATGTATTATAAAGGACTTTATAAACCTTTCTCTCTAGAAAAGACTATTGATATATGCAAGGAACTCTTAATAATTTTCGAGATGAACAATATTGAGGTCATACGTATTGGACTACAGCCAACAGAAAATATTATGGAGGGCAAGGAGGTAGTGGCAGGGCCTTTTCACCCTTCTATGAGGCAGCTTGTTGTAGGCTCACTATATAGAGATATACTAGAGGATGCTATTAGCAGTATGATGCCAATAGATAATATCGAAATATTTGTAAATCCAAAAGAAATTTCCGACATTATAGGACAAAAAAGAACTAATATTGAGTATCTGAAAGAAAGGTTTAATATCAGAAATATAGCTATAATACAGACTACAGAAATTGATAAGCAAAGTTTAATAGTGAAATCTGGCGAATATATGCGTAAAATGTCTATAAAAAATATTTATAAAATATTGGAAAAATAAAGGGATTAGACAGTAAATATAGAATATTATTACTATTATACAAGCATATAGGGGGTCATACAATAATGGATATACTTAGGGTATCAGCTCAATCACAGCCAAAAGCTGTCGCTGGAGCGCTTGCTGCAATACTTCGAGAGAAATCTATTGCAGAATTACAAGCTGTTGGAGCGGGCGCAGTAAACCAAGCTGTAAAAGCAATCGCGATCACAAGAGGATTTGTAGCGCCAAACGGAATAGATCTTGTCGTAGTTCCTGCTTTTTCAGAGATTGTGATAGATGGTGAGGACAGGACAGCAATAAAATTTATTGTTGAGCCAAGATAGTAAACTCAAAAACGCCAATTACTGATATTAGTAATTGGCACTATTTTTTTTATTTAAATTTGTATTCTTAAAAAACAGATAAAAGTATGGTATGTTTTGTTAATATTAATATAAATATATAAGCCAATTGTAGGCTGCACTTAATGTGCAACTAACAATATTGGAGGTTAATTAAATGAAAAAAAAGTTATTCTTTATTATACCTATTGGTGTTTTTGTTGCAATATTTATCTTTCTCTTTATGAGATATTTATCTAATGAAACTAATATATCAAAAGGAATTAAGTATGATGAATATTTACCTACAAATGTTGAATATATCGACCCAACTAAAAGTGAAAATTTCAGCTACGATATGGTAGTAACGTAACTTTCGTACAAACAGAAAAACACGATTTGTAAATTTGTTGCCATCCATACATTGGCTATGATACCAATTTAATGAGATATGTATAACCCAAAATAATAACTAAATTCAATAATTATCTTATGTAGTTAAAATATACCAATTGATAGCCATACTGAATCTTGGAAACTTGATAATATGTTAATTTATTCCAGAACAATGTTTAAGTCTGCCATACCGATTTAGACTTCTGCTGTATGCATTCTACAAACCTTCTGCCAAGAGCACTGATCTCAGGCAAGACTATTTCCATGGTTTCTGCTGTTCTTCGTACTTCAGCTACAAGCATTCCCAATTTGTTTATCAGTATTCCTATGCCTACATTCTCCATCTTCGTTTCATGAAAAATCGTTCTCTTCATCCATGAAATAATATTGTGTGTAATAAAAACAATCCACAAGAATGCATAGATGCCGTCAAACTTCCTAGTACGAAGATTTTTCATATGATATACATTCTTGCAGGTTTTAAAGAAAGCTTCAATGGTTTGTCTCTGGTTATAAAAGTGAAATAGCTCATGAGCTGACATCTCAGCTTTGTTAATGTTTGAAATCAGCATAGTATATATGAAATCACCTTTACGTGTTAAGGTTCTCACTATAATAAATCGTAAGTCGCCTTCACTCGGAAGTTCGTAGGTATCTACAAAACGGTCAATTTCTTCATACTCTTCTTTAGCAATGGTTTTTGCTATATTAGATGCTCTTGTAGTGGAATAACCTTTTACTACAAACTTTACTCTGTCCTTGAGTTTTTCTATGTTTTCATTAGAGCCATAGCCACTGTCAAGCCGCAGAATAAGCCTATTTTCCTTTGCCACATCCTTGAGTTTTGATAATGTATCGTTAAGCAATCGTCAAACCGATTACTACAATGGGTATTTCCAGCATCAAGATAAAGTGAAATAGTTTCTCTATTATCATCGCCACAAAATGCAGCAGACAATTGATATCCTTTCTGGTTTTTATTCTTACAGAAATAACCTCTTTGTGCTACTTCATACGTCTTACCATTAGCAATAAGACCTGATTGATCAATATCAACAACAATCTTTTCTGTAGTAGATAAGCATGTAGTATTCTGCATGAACAGCTGATGATGGACATTTTTAAGCTGCTCAACGTTTTCTTTTGTCATCCTTCGTAGAAGTTCATTAATTTGAGACTGATCAGGAAACCTTGGTATATCAATCAACTCTGCAATGACAGTGTCAGGAACGAGCTTTTCATTGATGTCTGAGGTATATTTACATCCAGCGGCTATAGATATTGCAATGGTTAATAGCTTATCTTGAACAGAATAATCTACTTTTTTCATCTTAACTTTGACTTTATCCAGTAGACTTACAAAATCAAGCTTTTGAACATATTTTACAAACGTAACCAACCAAGCACTAGTTTTTTCCTGTTTAAATTCACCTGTAATAAATGTTATACTTTTCATAGGTGAAAACCCCCTTCGTTATTGTTTTTTTGCACAATTAACAAATTCGCAAGGGAGAGGCTTTCACCTCTTGTTATATTATGGATTCCAATTTATTGGTATTTACATGATTTATATTTGTACGAAAGTTACGTAGTAAAGTTTAATAAGAAAAAAGAGAAGACTGGCTTTTACACAGTATTGCACAATTTGAAGATTACAAAAAAACAACAAAGCGTTTTTAATAATATCAAAGTAACAGTTTATTTAGATGAATCAATGCGTGAAATTATATTGCCACATACCGTTCTTAAATTTGGAACTGCTGTAGACGATAAAATTGATATTACTAAAGATTCTAAAGGCATAGAGACTGCAAGAATTATGAGTATTACTGATAGTCTCGGATTTGATGAAAATATCAGGAGATTAAGTAAAGATATAAAAGTACAAGTAATATGGGATTGTGGAGAAGAATATGTAAATATACCACATTCAGCTATAAACCTAGAAATTATTAATAAATAAGGCTAAACCTTTCAAAGTTTCTTTAATTAGCATATATATTATGATAAAATAATTTAGATAGACATGTTATAAAGGTTATAAGAATTAATTTTTGCTATAGGAGTGGACAAATGTATTTAAAGCAGTTAGAGGTACATGGTTTTAAATCCTTTGCGGATAAAATTGAGTTAAATTTTGCAAATGGAATAAATGCAGTAGTTGGACCAAATGGAAGCGGAAAGAGCAATATATCCGATGCTATTAGGTGGGTACTTGGGGAGCAGTCTGCCAAAACCCTTAGAGGCAGTAAGATGGAGGACATTATATTTGCAGGAAGTGAGAAGAAGAAGGCATTAGGCTTCGCAGAGGTGAGTATATGCATAGATAATGCAGATCGGAAGCTGCCAGTAGATTATACTGAGATAAATATAACCAGAAGAATGTATCGATCTGGTGAAAGTGAGTACTACATAAATAAAACCGCCTGTAGATTGAAGGATATTTTTGAGCTTCTAATGGATACAGGTATAGGTCGAGATGGATACTCCATAATCGGACAAGGAAGAATAGACGAGATACTTAGTAATAAATCTGAAGATAGAAGACAAATATTTGAAGAAGCAGCAGGCATTGTTAAGTTCAAAAGTAGAAAGCAGGAAGCGGAGAAAAAGCTAGAAAATACAAAGCAAAACATTACAAGAGTAATGGATATTATAGAGGAAATAAGTACTCAGCTTGAGCCTATGAAGGAGCAGGCAGAAGTAGCAAAAAGATACAGAGATATACTCTTGGAGCTTAAGGGTATAGAAATTAATTTGATTATAAGCAATATTGATAAATTTAAATCAAAACTGGAAAATATAAAGAATGAAGAAAATGGAATACAAAGCTATATAGAAGAAAAAACTAAGCAAAAGCTTAATCTAGATGAAAAGCAAAGAGAGCTAAAGGCTAGTCTAAATGCTTTGGAAAGAAGCTTGGAAGCTTTACAGCAAGAGGCTCATCAGTTTGAAAGCAATATGCAGCAGCAGGACGGTGAGTATAAGGTTGTTCAGGAAAAGAAGAACAATATTGAAAACTCCTTTGTGCGATTTCACCAAAGAAAAAAAGAGCTTGAGCAGGAGGGAAAAAAATCTCAGACTGCAGTTGTTGAGAATAATACGCATTTGGAGCTGCTTTGCGTACAACTACAGCAGTTGCAAAGCAGTATAACAGAAAAATCCTCACAGTTTGATAATTATTATATCTCTATAGCTGAAAAGGAAACAGAGCTTGATAATGTTCAGCAGCAATATATAAGTTTAATTAATTCACAATCAGAAATAAAAAGTAAGATAAACAGCTCTTACTCGTTTATAGAAAATATAGAGAAGAGAAATTTACAAATAAATGGAGATTTAAAAAGGCTGGAGACACAGCTAGAAGAGAAGAAGAGTGCATTTAAGATTGCAGAGGAAAGCTTCCAAACGGCTAAACACAGTGAAGTCAGTGTGGAAATAAGCTTAGAGGAGCATAAACAGAATAAGCAAGGTAATGAGAATACAAGCAAAGAGCTAGAACATGAAGATGTCCAATGTAAAAAGCAGTAAGGATAGTATAGCTTCCAGACTTAAGGTGCTAGAGGATATGGAAAAGGACTTCGAAGGATATAGTAAGTCAGTAAAGGCATTACTTAGCCAATGCAGGAAGCATAACTAAGGGTATGCTTGGAGCAGTAGGTGAAATGATTAATGTACCAACAGAGCATGTAGCTGCTATTGATGTTGCTTTGGGAGCACAGGTGCAAAGTGTTGTAACTGAGACAGAAGAGGATGCAAAGGCTTTAATAGAATATTTAAAGAAGCACAAGCTAGGCAGGGCAACCTTCTTGCCTATAAGCTCTATTAAGCCTAGAATTTTTCTCCGATAGGGAAAAGTCTAACTTTGAATATGGATGGTTTTGTGGGTATAGCTTCAAAGCTTGTAACTTATGATAAAAAAATTGAAAATATTATTAGCAACCTATTGGGTAGAATAGCAGTAGTAAAGGATATGGATTCTGCCATAAAGCTTGCCGAATGACAAATTATGATTTTAGGATTGTAACCTTAGCAGGAGAAATAATTAATGCAGGTGGTTCTATTACAGGTGGTAGCTTAAATGCAGTTTCCCATTCAGTATTATCTAGAAAAAGTGAGATTGAGCAATTAAAACTTAAATATCAAGACATAAAGAGAATTTTGAAAAACTACTTTTGAAACTTAGGAGCAGTAAAGCAACAATATAACAGCTACAGGATCTAGAAATTTCAAACAAAACAGATGAGCATCATAAGCTCAAGATTGAACTTAATAATTTACAAAACAAATGTGAAAGCTTAAAATCAGAAATGCAGATTATAAATGACAGAATATCTATAAGCACTAAGGAAATAGCTGATTTAAGTAAGGAAAGTATTGAATCAAGAGATTTATTGATATTAATCAAGAAAAGGAAAATAAGCTTGAGATAAGCAAAAATGAAATAGAAGCAAGCATAGCTGAGCTTCAAGCTGAAATGAAGCAGCTAAATGAGGTGAAGGACGCTCACAATAACGATATTACGGATTTGAAGGTTAAGCTTTCGGCAATAGAGCAAGACAAGAAGTCCTTGAGCTCCAGAATATTGAGTTAAATGATAAGAATCAAGCAGCTAGAAGCAGAAATTCAAAACTGCAATTAAAGAAATGGAACAGTCAGATACAGACTCTACTCGTTATGATGATATGCTAAAACAAATTCAAAATGAAATTAAAGAGTTAAAATCACAGATTAGAGCAAAAACAAAGTGAAATTCAGGAGAAAACAGAAGAAAAAATTAAGCGTGCAGACTGTTATTGAGAAATCTGAAGAGGAAGCTAAAGACAAGCCAACAGGAAGCCACAGATGCTCAAAATAGTCTTCATAAAATCGAAATGCAGAAGGCAAAGGTAGAATTTGAGCTAGAAAATATTGAGCTAAAGCTTTTAGAGACCTATGAACTTAACTATCATAACGCACAAAGCTATAGGGATGATAGTATAAATCTAACATGGGCATCAAGACGTTGTGAAGAGCTGAAGAATGAAACCAGAGCGATGGGAACCGTTAATGTAAATGCTGTTGAGGAATATGATAAGCTAAGCCAAAGATACAGCTTCTTAAATAATCAGGTAGAGGACATGGTAAATGCCAGAGAGTCCTTATTACAGGTAATATCAGAGATTGCAGAAAATATGAAGCAGCAGTTTATAACTGAGTTTTATAAGATAAACGAGAATTTCAATGAGGTATTTGTGCAGCTCTTTGGCGGTGGTCAAGCGCAGCTAGTACTATCAGATGCTGACAACATACTAGAGTCTGGCATAGAAATAATTGCTAAACCTCCAGGTAAGAAGCTTCAAAACCTGTTGCTTTTATCTGGTGGTGAAAGGGCATTAACAGCAATAGCATTATTGTTTGCAATACTTAAAATGAAGCCAGCACCTTTCTGTGTATTAGATGAAATAGATGCTGCACTAGATGATGCAAATGTAGACCGATATGCATCCTTCTTGAAGGAGTTTGCAAAGATACCCAGTTTATTATTGTAACCCATAGAAAGGGTACTATGGAGTCCGCTAGATTGTCTCTATGGAGTAAGCATGGAGGAAAGCGGTATTTCTAAGCTTATTTCAGTTAAGCTAGAAAATACACAAGATGCATAAGGTAAGTTAAAAATGACAAATTATATATTATAGGAGTGATAGATGGCTAATTTTATTTCAAAGCTATTTAAAAAGGATAAGGAAAAACAAGAAGAGGTATTGTCAGACTCAGAAGAACAGCTTTCTGATGAAGAAATAGAGCAAATGTTAATTGATGAGCAGGTCAATGATGAAGAGACTATGCAGGAGCTGGAAGTAAGCGAGATACAAGCTGATTCCATGAAAGAAGAAGAAAAACTGGAAATAAGTGAAATTCAAGAAGATATAGAGGAAGAAGAACAAAGTGCAAAAATATTCATTTTTCACTAAGCTTAAGGATGGCTTTTTAACACAAGAAAAAAATTACAGATAAAATTAATGATGCACTTTGAAATTTAAGACTGTTGATGAGGATTTGTTTGATGAGCTAGAGGAAATATTGATTACCTCAGATATTGGTGTTGAAACAACTATGAAAATACTAGATGACTTTGAGACTTAAGGTAAAACAAGAAAATATAAAAGAACCGATGAAAATAAAGGGACTGCTAAAGCAGGAAATGTTGGATGCATTAGGTAAAGTAGCAGAGCCTATAGGTACTCATTTACCTGAGATCATACTTGTAATAGGTGTAAATGGCGTAGGTAAAACTACATCAATAGGCAAAATAGCAAGCAGACTAAAAAAATCAGGTAAAAAGGTACTTATAGCAGCCGCAGATACATTTAGAGCAGCCGCAATAGACCAGCTGGAGGTATGGGGCAAAAGAGCAGGTGTTGATGTTATAAAGCATCAGGAGGGATCTGATCCAGCAGCCGTAATATTTGATGCAATCAGCGCTGCAAAATCAAGAAAGATAGATGTCTTAATCTGTGACACTGCAGGAAGACTTCATAATAAGAAAAACTTATGGAGGAGCTTAGAAAAATATTTAAAGTTATAGAAAGAGAATACCCTGAAGCACATAAGGAAGTTCTATTGGTTTTAGATGCTACAACAGGACAAAATGCAGTATCACAAGCAAAGATATTTAAAGAAGTTGCAAATATAACAGGTATAATACTTACTAAGCTTGATGGTACAGCAAAGGGTGGAATAGTTATAAGCATAAAGTCAGAGCTTGATATCCCTGTAAAGCTGATTGGAGTAGGTGAAAAGGTAAATGATCTTCAAGAGTTTATACCAGAAGATTTTGTAAATGCTTTATTTGAGGAATAATATGTTGACAACATGCATACATTAATATAAAATATTTATTGTAAAGGTTATAACCTTTACAACCCTAAAAGATATTTTAGAGGTGTATAGTATGTACGAAAAAATTGTGCAGATTGCTCTTTTGTTTGATTTCTATGGACAGCTCTTAACTGAAAAACAGATAGATATAATAGATATGTACTATAACAATGATTTATCCTTAAGTGAGATATCAGAACAAGTGGGCATAAGTAGACAAGGTGTATATGATACTTTGAAACGAGCAGAGAAAACCTTTTTGAATATGAGGATAAGCTTGGGCTTGTAAATAGGTTTTTAAAGCAAAAGGAATCCTTATTTGAGTAAATAATATGCTAAATCAAATACTAGACATAGAAGAAAATAATATAGATATAATAAAAAGTAAAATTTCTGATACAATTTCTTATATAAAGAAGCTCATATAAAACCCAGGAGGTGGTTAAATGGCTTTTGAAGGATTAGCTGGTAAGCTGCAGGATACCCTAAAAAAGTTAAGAGGTAAAGGAAAACTTAATGAAAAAGATATAAAAGATGCCATGAGAGAAGTTAAAATGGCTCTGCTTGAAGCAGATGTTAACTTCAAAGTGGTAAAAGATTTTGTAAATAATGTTACAGAAAAAGCTGTTGGACAGGATGTATTGGAAAGCTTAACACCAGGACAACAGGTTATAAAAATAGTAAATGACGAACTAACTCAGTTAATGGGTAGCACTCAAAGCAAAATTACTTTTTCCTCAAAGCCTCCAACAGTATATATGATGGTTGGCTTCAGGGAGCTGGTAAAACTACTCATATGGCTAAACTTGGACTAATGCTTAAGAAACAGGGTAAAAACCCATTATTTGTTGCCTGTGATATATACAGACCAGCAGCAATAAAGCAGTTACAGGTTGTAGGAAGCAAGTTGGAGTTGAAGTATTTTCCATAGGAGATAAGGTAAATCCTGTTGATATTGCAAAAGCAGGAATAGAACATGCAAAGAAAAATGGCAATGATGTTGTAATTATAGATACTGCTGGAAGACTTCATATAGATGAAGAGTTAATGGATGAACTAGAAGATATTAAGAAAAGTGTAAGACCAACTGAAATATTACTAGTAGTTGATTCAATGACAGGTCAAGATGCAGTAAATGTTGCAGAAAGCTTTAATGAAAAGCTAGATATAGATGGAGTAATACTTACAAAGCTAGATGGAGATACAAGAGGTGGAGCGGCACTATCTGTTAAAGCTGTTACAGGAAAACCGATAAAGTTTACTGGAATGGGTGAGAAGATGAATGATCTTGAAGCTTTTTATCCAGACAGAATGGCTTCAAGAATACTTGGTATGGGAGATGTACTTACGCTTATAGAAAAAGCTCAGACAAACATGGATGAAAAGAAGGCAATGGAGCTTGAGAAAAAGATAAGAAATCAGCAGTTTAACCTTGAAGACTTCCTTGATCAGCTTCAGCAAATGAAGAAGATGGGATCTTTAAGCTCTCTTGTTGAAATGATTCCTGGTATGAATTCTAGTAAACTAAAGAACGTGCAGGTCGATGACAATGAGATTGTAAGGACAGAGGCTATTATACACTCAATGACCAAGAAGGAAAGAACAGAGCCTTCAATTATAAATTCCAGTAGAAGAAAGAGTATTGCGGCTGGAAGCGGTACAACAATCCAGGATGTTAACAAGCTTTTGAAGAACTTCGAGCAAACTAAGAAGATGATGAAGCAGTTTACAGACATGGGAAATGATATCAAGAAAGGCAAAAAGAAATTACCTTTCTTTAGATAATTAAATTCATTTTGTATACATTTTAAGGAGGTGAAATAAAGTGGCAGTTAAGATAAGATTAAAAAGAATCGGTGCTAAAAAGGTACCTTTTTACAGAGTTGTAGTTGCAGATTCAAGATCACCAAGAGATGGTAAGTTCATAGAAGAAATCGGATACTACAATCCATTAACAGATCCTGCAGAAGTCAAGATAGATGCAGAAAAGGCTAAGAAGTGGCTGGACAATGGTGCACAACCATCTGATACAGTTAAAGCATTATTAAAGAAAAGTGGTATAATAGAAGCATAAAAATATCTTCTATTGGGAGTGTAGCAATGAAAAATTTAGTTGAAGTAATTGCAAAAAGTCTTGTTAATAATCCTGATGAGGTGCGTGTGAAAGAAACTGAAAGTAGTAACTCAATATTAATTGAACTTTCTGTAGCACCTGAGGATATGGGCAAGGTTATTGGCAAGCAAGGCAGAATTGCAAAGGCTATTAGAACTGTTGTGAAATCAGCAGCTGTAAAAACCGATAAAAAGGTTATAGTAGAAATAATTTAATGAGAAACAGGAGATAATATTATATTATTTCTACTGTATTCTATATGTTGTTAAAAATACATTATTTATAAATAAAAGCAGATGTTTCTACTGCTTTTGTGAAGGATAATTTTTTTAACAACATACCTAGAAGTTTCGTGTTATGCGTTTGAATAAAATTATTAACACGAAACATTTTCTACTATATTTAAGAGAACGCAGTTTTGATAAAGACTGCGTTCTCTTAAATATAGCAAAATGAAGGTGATTAAATGTTAGAATACTTAAGCATAGGACAAATAGTAAATACACACGGAATAAAGGGAGAGATAAAAGTATTTCCTTTGACCGCTGATATTACTCGTTTTGATAAGCTAAAGGAAGTATATGTTGAAGAAAAGAGTGAATTGAAAAAATATTCCGTAGCTAGTGTGAAATACTTTAAGAACACAGTGATTATGAAGCTAGAAGGAATAGACAGCATAAATGATGCAGAAAAGCTAAAGGAGTTATACCTTAAGGTTGGAAGATGGGATGCAGTACCACTGCCCCAGGATACTTTTTTTATATGTGATATCGTAGATTCTGAGGTTTATGATATAGAGCTGGGTTTGATTGGAAAGCTTACAAACGTGTTACAAACAGGCAGTAATGATGTATATGTGGTAACACAGGACAAAAAGAAATACTTATACCAGCATTAAAAACCGTGGTAAAAGAAATAGACCTTAAGAATAAAAAGATTACTGTAAAATTACCAGAGGGATTGATTTAATGAGAATTGACATACTAAGCTTGTTCCCAGAAATGCTTGAAGCAGTGTTATATAAAAGTATAATAGGCAGAGCTGTGAATAATGATCTGGTGAAGCTTGATTTTCATAACATAAGAGACTTTACTGAGAATAAAAATAATAGAGTGGATGACTATCCCTATGGCGGAGGCTTGGGGATGATCATGCAGTGTCAGCCGATTTTCTCAGCTGTGGAAAGCATAAAAGGTCAGCTTGAAAGCAAGCCCCACATTATAATGATGACACCTCAGGGTAAAAGCTTTAATCAACAAAAGGCTAAAGAGCTGACACAATATGAAAATATAATAATTATTTGCGGTCACTATGAGGGCATAGACCAAAGAGTTACGGATGCTCTAGTTGATGAAGAAATATCCTTGGGAGATTTTGTACTTACTGGAGGAGAGATTGCTGCCATGGCAGTAACAGATGCTGTATGCAGGCTGCTTCCTGGAGTGCTTAAGGAAGATGAATCCCATATGATAGAATCGTTTAGCAGTGGACTTTTGGAGTTTCCACAATACACAAGACCTCCTGTATTTCAAGATATGGATGTACCAGAAATATTACTATCGGGACATCATGAGAACGTAGACAAGTGGAGACGTTATCAAGCTCTGAAGGCAACGTATAGAAAAAGACCAGAGCTTCTTGAAACCACTGAGCTATCAAAGCAGGATATTAAGTTTTTGGAAGAGATAAAAAAAGAAAATAGATAATTGAATATAATTTGTACTACAAGTTGTAGTGGGAGTATCCCTGTCATTAACTTAACTAACCTCTCTTTTTTATGCATATATTTATATGATATCCTCATTATTTATCAAAAGCATATATAATAACATTTGCTTGAACCTAAATTTAACAAATGAGAATAGATGCTTATTAGAGTTGAGCTATGTTAAAGCATAATAGATATCACATTGAATAAATTACTATTACAATTCTGAGCTTTTTAAACTGAGAGAACAAATAATGAAATTACTATGAAAAATTTACGACATCTATTAAGTTGGCAACATATATGGTAAAATTATGTATATGCTTATCGTGACTATAATGTTAAGTAGAGGGAATAAATATTGGGGTTTCAGTACGTTTTAATATGACAATTTATAAAAGCAAACCGTCCACACTGCTTAACTTGTAAAGGATAATACAGTGATTATTTTTGAGCAGAATATAAGAGTGTAACATATAATTAAATAAAATAGAAAGTTGAGGTTTGAAGCATGGATAAAAAATGGACACTTCATGTTGAGAATTTTGCAAAGATTAAATCTGCTGATGTGGAAATAGCACCTTTAATGTGTTTTGTTGGAGATAACAATACAGGTAAAAGCTATTTGATGAGCCTTTTATGGGGAATTCTCACTTTGGGAAAAGATGTTTTTCCCAAAACTGTTTCAGAAGCTAAAAGTTATAAATTGTGTGAAAATTGGTTAAGTGAGCACTTGGATAATAATGTTGTACTTACTGTTGAAACAATTGGACTGTATATAAATTGGTTTAATGAATTATTATTAAATAACAAAAAATCTTTGTTAAAAAGACTATTTAATTATGACATTGAGGCAGAAAAAATTGAAATTCTAAACTATACAAGAAAAAACGATATTGCTTTGCAATGGGAGCAAGAAAGCACAAGATACTCAGTAACTAAAACATACATAAAATTCCCTATTCAAGAAAGCTATTCAAAAGAAGATATACTAAAAATGAATGCTTATATATGTTGGAATTTACTTATGGATGGGATTGCCGCACCCTTATATACGCCACTTGTCAGAGGACGTCGAACTGGCGAGCCTATATATTTGCCTGCATCCAGAACAGGTTTTATGCTAACATACCCACAACTGTTAGAAAAGTCCATTTATACAAGTTATTCCAATGCTACTGATGAAGGCAGAACTTTACTAACACTACCTTATGTTGATTTCTTGCAGTTAATTAGCAAATTTGAGCAAGTTAATAAAACAAAGTATACAGAGATTATTGATTTTATAGAATCAGAAATTAGCAAAGGTTCTATAAATATAAAAAAAGAATTTGTACCTGTAATAACATATAAGCCAGTAGGTAGCAACAAAGAACTTCCTTTGTTTGTTGCATCTTCTGTTGTTTCAGAAGTATCTCCTATGCTTTTAACTTTGAAATCTAATATAAACTTTAAGGCTATTATCATAGAAGAACCCGAAGCACATCTGCATCCAGAATTACAACAAAAAATAGCTCGTTTCATTATACAGTTAATGAATAGCGGTATTCCTGTATGGATAACAACACATAGTGATACAATACTTCAACACATTAACAACATGATAAAACTTAAAAGAAATAAAAAATGCAAAGAGTTATGTGAAGAATATTCATACAAGAGTTTGGATTTATTAGATGTTATAGACGTGAAAATGTATCAATTCTCTAAAAACGATAAGCAAAAAACTATTTTAGAAGAATTGGGAAGTAATGAAAATGGTTTTGTCGTTCCTACCTTTAACAGAGCATTAAAATCAATAGTAGATGAAGTGTATGCGTTTCAGGAGGACTAATAATGTACGATAGCAGAATTCAATATGCGATGGATAATTTTATAGAAGAAGATTATTTTTTGACTATGAAAGATAGTTATGAATTGAAAGAAGGCTCAGAACTGGGAAAAAGCCTTCTACATCTAAGTATTAATGGGGAAAATATATGTGTTCAAGAATATGATAACAATGGAAAATGTGGAAAATGTAGCTTTCTAAAAAACGAAAGTAAATTTGGTATGCAGAAATGTATAGACCATTTTATTCTTAAAAAACAAGGTGAAATATGGGATTTACACATGATAGAAATGAAGACAGGCATAGGTAATAAGACTTGGAAAGATATTAAACTTAAAAACAGAGCAAGTTTTTTAAATATTAAAACGCTATGTGTTGTTCTAGGTATTACTATTGGAAAAGTATATACCTACACTACATATGAGGAGGAACGTTTTGATACACTCCAAAACACTGCAAATATTAAATCTCATGTTCCTCTTTTGGGTGAAAAAGCTATTAATTTTAAAAAGGATGAATGGGATAAAGGATTGATAAATGTGGTTATAGATAAGATTGTAACTTTTCCACATATAGCTATAAAAATGAAGCGCAATGGCGACAGTGTGCTAGAGGGAAGTTTTAATATTTAGGGACAAAGGGGACAGACACCACATCCTACAATAGGGTTGGAAGATAAGCTAAAAAGTACAATGTTTTGTATAATATGCCTAGAAATTCGAACAAAAGATTGATAAGAGATACTTAATAATGAAAGGTTTTGTAGGAATAGAAGAGAAAGTATTATTTATAAAACAGAAATGGCTGGATTTGGACGAGGTACCTGTACCCATTGTCTCTTTTATAAAACTTATCATTATTACTTAAGTATGTTGTGATACAGTTAATGATAAATATAAACAAGTATGAATTGTAATGAATGCTCATTCAAGATATATTTAATAATGCAATTAGGAGGTCGAACATGAAATTAAATGAGAGATGGAAAGTACTTAGAAATACAGCCAATACAGAAAATGTTTTAATGACAATTTCCGATATTGTTAAATTCTACGAGCGAGGAAGAATAAATATAAATCCTTCATATCAAAGAAATTATAGATGGACAAATGAACAAAAAACAAAATTTATAGAATCTTTAATATTAAAATATCCAGTGCCTCCAATAATAACAATTAAAACGGAAAACGATAATGGACTTTATAATTACGAAATAATTGATGGGGTACAAAGATTATCAACAATTTATGAATTTGTTAATGCTAAATCTGTAACTGGGGAAACTATAGAAAACAAGGTAGCATCCCTTAAAAAACTAGAGGGTGCAAATGAGTTTGTTGACTTAAATGGGAAGTGTTGGAATGATTTTAAAGAAGAACAATTTGATTTCATTTTTGAATCATCGACATTGTTGTTTATAAATTTAACAACAGATAACGAAGATGTCAAATATGAAATGTTTGAGAGGTTAAATACGCTTTCAACAGAATTATCTGCACAAGAAATAAGAAATTCAATAATTGCTCTTAAAAACAAGGATAAGTATATTGAAATTTCTGATAGAGTTTACAAATTGAGTAAACATATTTTCAGTATTGCTGATTTGGGAAAAAGAATAGACTTAGAATATTTTGTTGAATTTTCTCTTATTAAAAGATATGTACAGTATATTGAACACATTAATGAAAAGATAAAATTTCTTATTAGATCAGGGTCTAAAAGTAAAACTAGACATTTTGATATTCTTCTATCTTCATACGTAAGGCTTGTAGACATCGATGAATTATTAGTAGATATAGATGACTACAAAGAATTTTTAAGATTAAATGAAAACTTATATTTTAAAAAGTATAATATCGATAAGAACAAGACTGAGGGAAACCCCATTAAGTTTTTCTTTGAGTTGTTAAGTTTTCTATACTTTAAAAATAGGGAATTGATTACAGAAAAATTTTATAAAATAAATTTTTCTGAAAATTATGCAGACATAGTTAAAGATAAATTTGGTAAAAACAACCCAAATGCTAAACTTAGATTCGAATTAGCTCAGAAAATAATATTGGAGTATGAAAATGGCGATAGAATATTCAACATTTGATACCATTCAAAACTATGATATTCTTTTTAGAAAACTTTATAATGATAATAAAAGTTATGAGTTGTTAGATAAAAGTAGTAGATTAATATATTTAGCAGCGGGGTTGGGTTTATCAAATTCTATACACGAAAAGTTCATTAAATCTATAATAGAAGAATATATAAAAATAAATGCATTGTCAAATACAAAGAAGAATACAGCAATTAAAAGATATAAAGCACCTAACAAATTGATAGATTTTGTAGAATTATTAAATCTTGATTTAAACGAAGCCTTTCAATTCATGAAGATGGATATTCAAGATAAATTTAGACTAATTAATTCTGTTGATAATCTAATGAGTATTTTAAAAGATCAAAGAAGTAATAGAAATGATTATCTTCATGGTGATTTTAATTTTCATGATGAAATTGTATTTGATACTTTTAAAGAAAATATTATAGACTTTCAAGAAATTCATAATTTTATTTTGAAAATAACAAGATATAGTTTTGTAAAAAATATGGGTAACCTTCCAGATATTTCACAAAATCTAACATAGGAATGGATTAGTATACTTTAATATAATAAAAGAAGAAAAAATAGGTGATTGTTATGTTTGATTTTAATAAAGTATATAAGTTATACTCTGAGCTGACCAGCGAATTTTTTAAAGAGAAAAAAATAAATAATATTAAAGAGAAGTCACAATACTTTACACCTATCGAAGAAGTTGAAAAAATAATAGATGATTTGGAAATAAATAAAGCTGAAATGATAAGAATATTAGATCCTTCTTGTGGAAATGGAATATTGCTTTTCAAACTGCTTGAAAAAATACTTTCTTATTATCATCCTCAAGATTTAATCATCGATGTTTATGATATTGATATAAAGTTATTAAATAACGTAAAAAAAATAATAGAAGAAATAGAATTTAGCAGAACTAAACTAACTATCAGATATATTAATGAAGACTTTCTCAAGAATGCTGATAATAAAAAGTATGACTACATAGTAATGAACCCACCATATAAAAAAATAAATGTTCAAATGGTTCCACTAAATTTAAAGACGTTTTTATATGGGCAACCTAATTTATATCATTTGTTTATTACTAGGGCTTTGGATATGCTAGCTAAGGATGGTGTATTGTGTATTATTTCACCTAAAAATTATTTATCAGGTAAATATACAGAAAAATTAAGACAGTATATAATCAATAATTTTAGTATAATAAAGATTCATACATTTAATGATAGGAAAACTGTATTTGGAAATAATATTACTCAGGAGATATGTATTATCCATATAAAAAAATCAGGTGAACAAGATGTAGTAGTATCATATAATGGTAACTCTAAATTTAAAGTTAAAATAAGTGAATTAGTACATAGAAATGATACTAAGATTATATATACTCCAAGAAGTATAGAAGATTATAGGTTAATAAAGAGATTTGAAAAATTTCCAATTAATACTGTAGGAAAAGATATCTTAATGAAAACTGGGAAAATAGTGCAATTTAGAGTTCATGGGAAAAATATTAACTTAAAAGAGGAAGAATTTTTCAACTTTAAAAAAGGCATTCCATTAATTGTTTATAGGCATATTAATACTAATAGACTAAAATATCAACGTTTGGTCAACAAGACTAAAAATAAAGCCATTACACTGCTAGATGATGAAACAAATAGTTCAGTTTTGATTAAAAACAGTAATTATGTTTTAATTCGAAAAAATATTGATAAGAAATATGATAAATTAATTCATTCTGTTGTATATTTAAAAGAGTTAGAATCTGAAAAGATTGCGCTTGATAATAGTATTGCATATTTTACAAATAATAATGATTCACTAACAAAAGAAGAAGTTCTAGGAATACAATGTATACTTATGTCTAAACAATTTGATGATTATTATAGAATGATAAATAGTAGTCATACTATCAATGTTTATGAATTAGAAAATATGCATTTTCCTAATATAGAAACCATTAGACTAATAGGGAGTAATATGATTCAAAATTCTTTTACGATAGAACAATCTACTGAAATTTTCGAACGATATTTATAAAATATGAAATAGTGAAGGTATAGAAAGAAGCAAGGGGGACGGTTAATGTGAAAACAAAGCCCCTTGTATAAACTAAATACTCAATAAATACACAACACATATAAACCTGTAAATATTGCTTTTTTTACAGGCAATAGATATCATATTAGTATAGGCTATTATTTTAGCTTGGCGATTGAATAGGCTTTTTGCCTCCATTGGGTCATAGAACCCTCCAGATTTTAGTAGCTTGTAAATTAGCACTAGAATCTTTCTCGCCACAGCAATAATAGCCTTTTTTCTACCCAATTTACCTTGATGTGTCCAAAACCATTCATGAAAACTTGAATTTCGTGTACGCACTGCTGCCAACGCAACCTGACATAAAATTGCTTTAATATAGGGATTGCCTTTTGTAATTTTACGAGATTTAATCTTGCCTGCTGATTCATCATTTCGAGGAGATAATCCAGCCAAGATATTAACTTCTTACTATTTTCAAAACTATCTTGGGGAGTAGCACTAGTTTCAGCCATAATTGCAAGAGCAGCAGCCACATCAATACCTGGTATTGAATCAAATTGTTCAAGCTGAATTTTGTATGGGTCAGCTAAGTGTTTCATAAGTGCGAGAATATCAGCAATTTCTCTATAAATAGCATTTATTTTATCAAGTAAGATTTTGAGATAGGAACACTCTGAATAGTCAAGTTTACCAGTAATGGTTGCTCGAATTTCATCTATAGATTTTTTAACTCCTTTGTCCATAGCATCGCTTACATCAATAGGTGACAAAACACCTTTTTGTGATAAGGTAGTAATTAAACGTCTGCCACTTACTCCTAAAATACTGCTTAGAACAGAAGATAGTTTAAATCCATGAGCCTGTAGAAATTTCTCAAGTCTATTAGAATAACAAGCACGCTCTCGTACAAAAGACCTATGCAGTCTTGAATATTCTCGTAAATTTCTAATAAGCCTATTGGGAACAAAGCTAGGTTCTAAAAGACCATGACGAAATAGAGTAGCAATCCATTCAGAATCTTTAACATCACTTTTGCGACCAGGCAGATTATGCATATGATGAGCATTCACAACCATTAAACAATTATAGCCATATAAAAATTATTCGCAAACTTCGTAAACAGGTCGCCAATAAACACCAGTACTCTCCATAGCAACAATCTAGCAAAGCAAGCATAACGACACCTCCAAATAGAATAATAAAGCAGGAGCAATTGTCTGATTAAATTGAAGTTTAATGTACGTAGTCACAAAAGTGCTACAATTCTCTGTACTCAAAGACAATTTAGCCATGTTCTAAAACGTAGTATATTAGTATCTCCAAACCGTCCCTCGGCTTTGTCCTGCATTATCATTATAAAATATCACTATCTCACAGAAAAACCTTTTATGCGCCACTCGAGTTTGTTTTCATCCATTCTCCTGTGTCAAGCCTTGTCATGGTTGTTCTTCTTGCTTCGCAGCGAATTATGTATATATTTATTGTGTCTACAATGGGAAGCTGAGGGAATAAGTATTGGGGTTTGAGTACGTTTTAATATGACAATTTATAAAAGCAAAAAGAACCGTCCTCACTGCTTTTATAAAATAATTATAAATAGTGCTAAAATTGAGGATAGTATATTTGTAAAAAATTAGAATTTTATAATTCGAATTGTTGCATAAAATTGTAGTAATAGTATATAATTAAATCAGTTAGAACAAAATAGACATATATTTTGTTTCAATTTTATTTAATTAGTGATATAAGGAGAATGTAATGAAAAAGAAACCGTTTGTACCATTTGAACTTCCTATATCTAATCTTTTAGATATGCAACACTTGATGTTTCCACTCATGGAAGCAGGTACACGAATTGCTGTTTATAATGAAAAGTTAAAATCTACTAAAGTTGATCATACAAATTTATTAGAATTATTTTCGCTAAAAGAAGCTGTTGAATCGACTAAGATTGAAGGCACTCAAATTACTATGGATGAAATGCTAAATTATAGAGCAGTGGAAAAAAAGGCGACTAATGATATATTGGAAGTTGTAAATTATATTAGAGCTTTAAGAGAAGGTACTATTTTATTAGGAAAGTATCCAATCTGTGGAACCTTAATAAAGAAGCTCCATAAGGTATTAATGCATGGTGATACTAGAGGGGGAAATAGTGCAGAGGCAGGGGAATTTAGGACAATTCAAAATTTTCTAGGACCTCTTGGAGCTACCTTAGACAATGCAACTTATATTCCACCTGAACCACAATTAGTACCAACGTATATTAGTAATTTAGAACGGTATATAAATGAAAATACGGAAGATCTGCCGCTTGTTAAGGTTGCTCTTTTTCATTCACAGTTCGAAATAATACACCCATTTAGTGACGGAAATGGAAGAACAGGCAGAATTTTAGTACCATTGTATTTATATAGTGTGAATATAATAGATGAGCCCAACTTTCTTGTTAGTGAAAGTCTTGAGAAGGATAAATACAAATATTATGCATTGTTAAATAATACAAGAACTGTTTTGCCAGATAAAGAATACTATCCGGAGGAATATAATCATCAACGATGTGAAGCTAAAAAACATATGACTGAATGGGTAGAGTTCTTCTTAAATGCATGTATTTCACAAGCAGAAAAGAATATAAAAAAGATAGACCTAGTAAATGCATTATATGAAAGTACTGTAAGTAGAGCACGCCAAATTACGAATACAGCAACGCTTATTGATGTAATAGGTTTGATTTTTAAATATCCGATCTTTACAACAGCAAATATTCACCATGAATTAGATATATCACCTTCTACGTTGAATAATTATTTAAATAAGCTTTGTGAGAATAAAATTATTTATTCAGATGGAGCAGCACGAAACAGAAAATATTACTTTTATGATTTAATTGGTATAATTAGTTAAACCTAATATTAGGTCGAAGGTATTATGCAAGAAATTGTTAAATGCTGCTCCATCAATACTCTGGAGTCTGTAGAAAATTTTGTGTAAACTGAATAAAAAGTACTCTTTCATACTAATCACAATGAGTTCTATTCTCGAATGAGACAAAGGGGACAGACACCACATCCCACAATAGGGTTGGAAGATAAGCTGAAAAGTTGGTCTCTTTTTAAGTACAATGTTTTGTATAATATGCCTAGAACTGCGAACAAAGATTGATAAGAGATACTTAATAATGAAAAGTTTCTATGCAATTCTGAGCTTCATTAAATAGATAACTTATATGGTAAAATTACGTATATGCTTATTGTGTCTATAATGGAAAACTGAGGGAATAAGTATTGGGGTTTCAGTACGTTTTAATATGACAATTTATAAAAGCAAAAAGAACCGTCCTCACTGCTTTCAAGGGGTTTGTTTTCACATTAACCGTCCCTACTGCTTTCGTGAAGCAATAATCAGGGGTATACCTACAATCAACTTTTGAAAAATACTTCAATATATGAAAAATAATGATAGTATTTAAGGGAGTAGTATAAACAAGTTATGAATGGGAGTGATTGTGTGGACAAGAAGATTATATTTAATTTCTTCAGTAAAGAAGATACATTGAATGCTTTATGTGAATTGTTTGATCTGGATAGAGATAAGGTTACTGAATTTATATATGGACATACAAATATCGATACTATATTGTATGATTTTATAAAGCATTTTAAGATAAACATTAATAATTACGAGGTAGATAATGTTTATTTAAGATGCAAACATGTAATGACAGCCTTTGATAATTTGGAGTCATTGAAGAAATATGGCTTATTAAATTTAGCTGATGCATTAACATGTGAAACATCCTTAAATAGATTCTTGAAAGAAAATAATCTTGAAATAAATGTTAAGGATAAATACATAATATATAAAGGACAGGAGATAAAACTATTTGAATTTAGTGAAGATTGTAGGGAATGTGTATATGGAGAGTGTAAACATATTAGGTTAAGATATAATGGTACTCACGAGATTTCCTATAAGAATATATGGTGTGACCATCGGAGTAATTTGATACCCTTAATAGTCAAGTTTTATTGTCATAAGAGCGAGGTAGAAGTACATTTAGTTGGTGATGATGAAAGAATACTAAGATATTCGTGTGTAAGAGATTACCCGGAAATATTTATTACAATTCAGGAAGTTCTCTACAAATTATATAAAGATACACCACAACTGGCTAGAAGTTGGGTAAACAAGGAGAATATGAAAGCATATATTTTACATTTTGATGAATTGATATCTTCATTTGAATCTATAAATTCAAGTAGTTATTTACCACAAATAAATTATTATTTTAAGTATGCTGATCTATGTGGATTAACATCAGATGATGTTGAGTGTGGTGATATTAATGATTGCTTTTTCAGTAACTATTACTTGATTGATAAAGCTATCTCAGTACTACTAGATAATTGCTCATCATTATATGGACAAATATTTCCTGGTGTAAAGATAGAATGGGGTAAGCTAAGAATACAAGAGGTATAAATTTAATGAAGTAAATAATACATAAGAACATATTTACAATACACATATCTTCAACTAAAGTGGTAGTATGAGGTGTGTTTTCTAGGAGGCATCAATTTGAGAAAAAAATATTTGACATCTATTGCACTTGCTATTATGATATGTATATTTTGTATATCATATTATCGTATTTCGATAGTATCTCAAAATTATGATAATTATAAAGAAAAAGAAGCAATAGATTTAGTGTCACAATATTACGAAAATCTTTTGAAAGAAAATTATAAAGATGCTTTATTACTATTAAATTATGATAAACTTGGTTATAAAAATGATTTAAGACAAATAAAAGAAAATACTGCTGATTATAAAATCACTTATCCTACTGATACAACAAGATGGGTACGAAATGTTATATTTGACCAAAAAGAAAAAACTTATATAGTAGAAGCTACAGCCCAAATCAACTATAAAGATAATAATTGGATTGCATCAGAAATTATTTATGTGAAAAATATTGATAAAGAACTCAAAATTATAAAAATATTAACTGATGATATTTATTGTAACCTTAGGGGTTCAAAAGTCGTATTTATTGGAACAAATAAATAAAAAACAAGATTCCTCTACTCTGTTACTATTTTATCTATGAGACAAAGGGGACAGGCGAAAGTGCTGATAAACACCACATTAATATTTTAAAAACTAATATTTTAAAATTCTAAGCTCTACAATACGCTATATAGGATTTTATTATACTAAGCAATGATTTACTATTCCAAATAAACGTAGATTTTTCAAATGTGACGACTTTATCAGCACTTCGGACAGGCATCTTGTCCCGGCATGAAGTAATATGAACAGTATATACCAAAAGATTTCTTCGACAATGAAGAGAAAATCCTTAAGGTAGTAACACCAGAGGGTATAGTTTGAAGATAAACCTATAATAGATATCAATCTTTCTATAGGTGATAAGAAAACAAAATGGAAAAGCAATGATAATAAAAATGTTATACCTATTACAGTGAGTGACTATAGTTCTGAGTTAGGAGCTATAGTATTTAATACTAAACACACAAGCTACTATTCACTAGAGTTTGTAGACAAAAACTTTGAAGATATAGGCACCTATACATGGGCAGAAGAAGCTAGGACATATTAATATAATGAATTAGGCATAGCAAAGCAAATGGGAATAGTGTTAGGAACTGGAGATAATAAGTTTAATCCACTAGAACCAATATCAAGACAGGATATTATTGTAATTATCAACAGAACATTAGAAATCACTGGCAAGAACAGCAAGTTGACTACAGATAATAGTATAAAAATTAGTAATTATAATGACAACGGAGAAGTAGCTAGCTATGCAAAAGAGAGTGTAGACCAATTGATTAGAGAAGGTATAGTTACTGGTGATGGAAAGAATATCAATCCAAATAACTTTAAAAAAGAGCAGAAGAAGCTGCAATTCTTTATAAAGTATTAGGACAGCTTAACTAATAAGCAATTTAAACAATTACCACCTAAAATATTATTATGATGTAATAGCCAGATTGTCTGGTAAGTTTGTATATAGAATATTTTGTAGTTAATCTATTTAAGAGAATTAAAACATTAGTCAATAGTGTTATTATGAAATTTGCTCATTTATTTATGACTTTATTTAAGAATTTACCAAAGCTTGTTGCTATTAAGCTTTTAAAAATATTTATTCTGCATTTGAAATAATACTCTTTATCGTTCCAACCTTTTTCTTTCCAATACTCACTGTCTAAGCCAATTAATTTATAGGCAAGTACCTTTTGAACTTGAAAGTTTATTAGGGCATTTAAAGAAGGCTTATAGTGTTCCTTTTTCATATTAAGGTGCTTTATAAAATTCTCACATTCACTTTCTGTGATTTTATTATCTATTGTTCTTATAGACCTACTTATTTTACCTGTATAAAAGCCACCCCATTGAATTACTATTCTCTTCAAATATTTTATAGTAGATTTTAGACCAGAGCCTTTGGTTGTTGAAATAACTAGAACTGGTTTGCCATAGATTTCTGGTCGATGAAACCAGCTACAGGTTCTGTCAACAAATGTTTTTAGTTTTCCAGACACATTTTCCATATAAACTGGTGAAGTTAATATTATTCCATCACTTAGCTTTATTTTCTCCATTATATCAAAAGCTTGATCCTTTAATACACAGCTACCTTTAACTAAACAATGTTCACAACCAATGCAAGATTTTATATCGTAATCAAATAGATTTATTATTTCTATCTCGGTATTTTTATTTTTTAATATTTCTTTAACTTGAGAAATTAGCGAATAAGTATTCATTTTTCTATCACTTGAATTTATAGCTAATACTTTTAACATATGAAATATCACCCCTTTCTATCAGTATACCACAACAACAGAACGCTAAAGTGCCAGGCATCGAATATAATGAAAAGATCATCTCTTTAACTTTATAATGGGATTTTAATAAAGTTAAATTTTGAAATTTATAGATGAGCTATTGATTGTAAATAGAGAACAAGCTATCATAGTAATGTACACTTGATATATCAGGTGTACATTACATACAAAAAATTTAAATTGAGTTTACGAGAGGACGGATAATCAAAATGATAGAAGTAAGATGGCATGGACGTGGAGGGCAAGGTAGCTTTACTGTTGCTCGTCTTTTGGGTTTAGCTGCGTCAGTATACGGCGGCAGATATGCCCAGGCATTTCCTTCTTTTGGCAGTGAAAGAAGAGGTGCACCTGTATTAGGCTTTACCAGAATCAGTGATTCAAAGATCACCGATAGAAGTGAGCTGGACACTTGTGATTATGTTGTAGTGCTTGATGAGACACTTTGGGGAGATGACGTAATAAAAGGGCTAAAGTCAAACTCAGTCATTATAATCAACACAAAAACCCCAGAGAAATACTCAAAGCAAACATCACACAAGGTAGTCGGACTCGATGCTACTCAGATGGCTTTAAATCATCTTGGGATTCCCATTACAAACACAGCTATGATGGGAGCACTTATTGCAGTTTCCGATATGATTCAGACGGAATATTGCCAAAAGGCAATTATGGCATCTATGAATGCTAAAATCGCTGAAAAAAATGCAAGTCTTTTTGAGAATGCATATCAATTCGTCAAGGAGGCATTGTCACATGAATAAACCTAAATTAAAGTCGTGGAGCGAACCAGTAAGAATAAGTGAATACCCGATAGGTGCAACCTGCAAAAGCGATAATATTACAAGCATAAATGCAGGGTGGCGTACTTTTAGACCGGTAATAAATAAAGATAAATGTAAAAGATGCATGAGATGCTTCCTGGTTTGTCCAGACGGTGTAATTGACAAATCTGGAGAAGACTTGGAAATAGATTATGATTTTTGCAAAGGCTGCGGAATCTGTGCTTATGAATGTAAGCTGAAAGCAATTGAAATGATAAAGGAGGGTGAAAGCCGTGACTAAAAAATTCATTTGCGGTGATGATGCTGTAGCAGAAGGGGTCAGATTGGCAAGGCCTCATGTAATTTCAGCATACCCAATCACGCCTCAAACTATTGCCGTTGAGAAATTATCAGAATATGTCGAGGACGGCTCTCTGAAAGCAAAATACATGCATGTAGAATCTGAACACAGCGCACTTGCTGCAGCAATAGGTGTCAGCTCAGTTGGAGCAAGAGCCTTTACAGCAACTTCTTCACAAGGACTGTTATACATGGCTGAGTGTTTACCATATGCAAGCGGAGCAAGAATGCCCATAGTCATGATGAATGCCAATCGATCAATTGCGACACCTTGGAATATTTATGGCGATCAGATGGACTCAATGTTTCTGCTGAATTCTGGCTGGATTCAAGTGTATGTAGAGGATGCACAGGAAGCACTTGATATGATGATCCAAGCGTATAAGATAGCAGAGGACAAGTCTGTAATGGCTCCATTTATGGTGAATCTCGATGGCTTCGTTCTTACACATACCTACGAGGTCGTTTATATCCCATCGCAGGAAGCAGTAGATGCGTTTTTGCCACCTATTAACCTTACAGAAAATGTCATGAGTCTTGACCAACCCAAAAGCTTGTGTATTACTGCGGGAAATAATTTTAATATGGAGTTTAAAATCAAGCAGAATGAAGATTTAAACAATGCCATTGAAATTATTGAAAGTGTTGACAAGACCTTTGGAGAAGCTTTTGGCAGAACATATGGGGAATGCTCGAAGGCTACAGATCTGATGATGCGGAGGTTGTATTGATTACTACCGGTAGCATTACAGGTACTACCCGAATGATAGTTGATGAGATGCGAGGAGAAGGCTATCTTGTCGGATTGATCAAGCTGAGATATCTAAGACCATTCCCGACTAAGCAATTGACAAATCTTTTGAAGGACATAAAGGTAGTCGGAGTTGTAGATAAAAATATCTCTTTTGGTTATGAAGGAACTATATTTACAAACGTTAATTCAGCCATTCTTCAAGAAAACTTGTTACCTAAGGTTCATAATTTTATATGCGGTTTAGGCGGCAGAGATGTCACAAAGGATAATATCAGAGATATGTTTAGAGCGATGCTTTCCTCTGCAAAGGGCGAACCTGTCGACAAGATTCAGTATATGAATGTGAGGTGTGAATTATAATGGAACGCTTAAATGGCAAAAATCTGACAAATGAAGAGCTTTTTTATGGACATAAGGCATGCGGAGGCTGTGGTGAGAGCTTAGCTGTGAGACTCGCGATGAAAATCCTCGGTGAAAGAACCTTTGCTTCTTTACCAGCAGGATGTATGTCCGCAGTTTCTTTTATTTATCCAAACATGGCATTTATGAATAACGCTATCATCACACCTTTTGCATCAACTGGTGCAGTAGCAGCAGGTGTAGCCGCTGGCTTGGAAGCTCTAGGTATTAAAGACACTCATTCGGTAGGTTTTGCAGGGGATGGTGGTACTGCCGATATAGGTATCCAAGCACTTTCTGGTGCTATTGACCGCGGCGATCAGATCATATATTTCTGTAATGATAATGAAGCCTATATGAATACAGGCATCCAAAAAAGCAGTTTAACACCCTATGGAACAAAGACAACAACCTCGCCTGTCGGAAATAATATGCCAGGATCAATGACAATGAAGAAAAATATGTTTGAGATTGTAGCAGCCCATGGCATTGCATATGCCGCGACAGCCAGTGTCGGCTATTTAGAGGATTATATGATGAAGGTGCAAAAGGCAAAGCAAGTCAAGGGTACATCATATATTCATGTTTTGGCACCATGTCCTACAGGCTGGGGAACACCAACTGAAATAACTGTATCTTTGGCTAAAGAGGCAGTGGATTGCGGACTGTGGTATCTTGCTGAATATGAAAATGGTGAGTTTAATCTGAATAAGAATCCTGAGGAGTTTTCTTCAATAGAAGAATATTTAAAAAAGCAAGGACGATTTAAACACCTCAAGGAAAAGGATATAGAGGTACTGACTAAAAATCGTGACCAAAAATGGGAAAGTATGAGAAGACGATGGATAAAATAAAGTGTATAAATACAATTAGACCACCTGTAGCTTAAGTTATATTCAGGTGGTACATTATAAAAAAGATGTCTCATATATAGAATACAATTTCTATACTGAGAGATCTTTTTGTGATTTTATGTTGTAAAGGAATATTTAAATTCTATTTATACAAAGGTACGGAATTAGTTACGATTGCCATAACTATGAAAATTACAAATATCCCCAATGCCCACTTTGCTGATTCTTTCTGCCATTCACCCATATCGAGTTTGGTAAGATTTAGCAGCAGATATATAAAAGCAACTAATGGACTCAATAAGTGGAACGCTTGCCCTAACAATGAAGCAGTTCCTATTTCTAATGCTGTGTAACCATATTGAGCTCCTGCTTGGGATAAAACAGGAAGTACACCATAGTAGAATGCATCATTTGATAAGAAGAATGTACCTGGAGCAGATAGTACAGCAGTAATAAGTCCCCAGAAATGACCAAAGCTTGTTGGAATAATGTTTGTTATACTTAATGCCAAAGCATCTGCCATACCAGATGAAGTAAACAATCCCATAAATACACCTGCGCCTAAAACAAGAATAACTACTTGAGAAGCGTCGCCGGCGTTATCTTGGATTCTCTGCTTTTGTTCTTTTAATGAATGATAGTTAATAACTAATGCAAGGGCAGTACCAACTAGGAATAGAAATACGGATGGGAATGTACCTACAATAAGCATAATAACTATTCCAATTGCTAATATTGCGTTAATCCAAACATTCTTAGGTCTTTTCAAAGCAAGAACATCAGGATCGGTAACTTGAGTTAATTTTTCTATATCTTCATCTGAAAGACTCTTAATACCGATTCTTTTTCTTTCTTTGAGCCCTAAGTAGTAAGCAACACCAAGCATGTAGATAACAGAAACAATCATACCTGGAACAACAGCTCTCAATATTTCTTGTTCGCCGATACCTAAAACAGAAATTACTCTTGCGGTAGGGCCACCCCACGGCAATAGATTCATAATAGTGTTCATTAATATTAATAAAACACCAAGGTTCATCATATTCAGTTTCAATTCTTTATAAATTGGAATAAATGCAGTACAAACAATAAGTGTTGTAGTTGTGCCGTCTCCGTTTAAAGATACTGCCGCAGATACAATGGCAGTAGCAATTAAAACCTTAACAGGGTCACCTTTTGCAAATTTAATCATTTTCTTAGTAACTGGGTCGAACAATCCAGCATTTAACATAATTGAGAAAAATAAAATTGCAAACATTAACATTACTGCAGTGGTAGATACTTTCTTAACACCATCAACAGTCCAATTTCCGATAATCAATATTTGGTCCAATATTGAAGGATTTGCTATTTCTTTCAACGCTGTTACTTGGGTAGAATAAAGTCCCAAGAATGAACCAACCAAGGTAAAAGCAATAGGAACCAATATTAGGGCTGAAAATGGTGTAAGTTTCTTTTTCATGATTAAAACCATGAAGATGATAATCATGGACCATGATAGAACAGTTAACATAATACTCCTCCTCTTTTTTTAGTTTTGTAATGCTCTTTTCTATTACTTGTTTTTTATAAATTATACAGCCAGTATATATTAGAAAAGAGATTACAGCAATATTTTAAACCTAGAAAAACACTTAAAATGCAGTTTGCGTAATCACATGCAAATATGTAGTGTAAAAATCAGTCATTTACTACAAAACAAATGTCCGAAAAAAGACATTTGAAAAACACAGTAGAATGCAAAATACAGAGTATAATATATCTGTAAAATTAAATAATTATAATATCTAGTATTTAAATTCAGTAGCTATATTATTATCTATAATACAATAATAACCAATACTTTCTTTTTGTATACAGGAGGTGTTAAATGTCTTTCATAATTAAAAAGTTGCGAATAGACAAAGATTACTCAATAAAAAAAGATTGGGAAGATTTACTCGTTCATGCAAATATCCGTCCGGAGAAAGCAGTTGATTATACTGTAGGAGTTTTGAAGGGGACAATTTAATAGGAACAGGATCAATCTTTCAAAATATTTTAAAATGCATAGCTGTTGAACCAGAATATATGGGTGGAAAAGTACTTAATATGTTAATGTCCCACTTGATGTCTGAAGTTTTTGATAAAGGTTATGTATCATGCTTCATCTATACAAAAGAAGAAGCAGCTCGCTCCTTTATGCATTTAGGATTTTGTGAAATTGCTAGAGTGTCAGGTGAACTTGTTTTTTTAGAACTGTCAGCAAAAGGTTTCCTTTCATATATTGAAGATCTTAAAAAAACAAGAAAGGAAGGGGATAAAGTTGCCAGTATAGTTATGAATGCAAACCCTTTTACTAATGGGCATCTTTATCTTATTGAAACAGCCGCAAAGGAAAATGATATTCTTCACATCTTTATACTTTCCGAAGAATTATCGGATTTCCCAAGTAGAATAAGATTCGAATTGGTTAAAAAGGGAACTGCTCACCTTCATAACATAATCCTCCATGTGACAGATGACTATATGGTTTCGGCAAAAACATTTCCCTCTTATTTCTTGAAGGAAAGGTCAGATGTAACATATATTCAAGCAAGTTTAGATGCAATTATTTTTAAATCTCATATTGCATCTTCTCTTGGAATTAGTAGAAGATATGTAGGTGAAGAGCCTTTGTCACAATCAACGGCTATTTACAATAAAGCGTTAAAAGATGTTTTTAATGAGGAAATAAAGCTTATTGTTATTCCAAGGAAAGAGTTAAACGATGAAGTTATTAGTGCTTCTAGGGTACGGAAGCTTTTCAAAGAAAATCATATGGAACGAATAAAAGAACTTGTACCCAAATCAACATTTGAATTTTTACTTTCTCCTGAAGGGAGAAAAATTCAAAACAAAATACAAGGAAAGGAAGTGTAATTATCTTGAAAAAATATGAAATCAAGAAACAGGCTGCAGCCGGTACATTAGAATCATCAGATTTACAAATAATTATTGCTGAAAATGATAATAATGGTATTGATATTGACTTAAAAAGCAGTGTAGAAAAACAATACGGCAGAAGAATTCGCCAAGTAATTGAACAAACACTTAATAAAATGGGGATAACTGATGCAAAACTTGTAGTCGTTGATAAAGGTGCACTTGATTGCACAATTGTTGCGAGAACAATAGGTGCTGTTCATAGAGCTTGTGATATTACATCAAACTACGATTGGGAGGAAATAGACACATGGAACGTTTAAGAAGAACAATGATGTTTATTCCAGCAAGCAATCCTGGTATGTTAAGGGATGCAAATATTTATGGAGCAGATTCAATTATGTTTGATCTTGAAGATTCAATTTCATTGAAGGAAAAAGATACATCTCGTTTTCTCCTATATAATGCTATCAAAACATTTGACTATGGAGACACGGAAACAGTTGTGAGAATCAACAGCCTTAATATGGGGGGCGTTGATGATATATTTGCCTTAGTAAAGGCAGGGATTGATGTCATACGTCTTCCTAAAACAGAAGATGCAAATGATGTTCTTGATGCTGAAGAGGTAATTGAAAAAGCTGAGCGTAAATGTGGTAGAGAGATAGGTTCAACTAGAATGATGGCAGCAATTGAAGGCCCTAAAGGAGTTTTGAACGCATACTCAATAGCAGTTGCAAGTAAACGGTTAATAGGTATAGCTTTAGGTTCTGAAGATTATGTAACAGCAATGAAAACAAGACGTTATTCCGACCGAAACAGCGAGGAAATATTCTTTGCAAGATCAATGATAGTTCATGCTGCAAGAGCAGCTGGAATTGCAGCCGTAGACACTGTTTTTGCCGACGTAAATGATGCTGAAACATTAAGAAAAGAAACAGAATTTATAAAACAACTAGGCTTTGATGGAAAATCAGTAATCAATCCAAGACAAATTCCAATTGTTAACTCTGTATTTACACCAACGGAAAAAGAAATAAATAACGCAAAAAATGTTATTTATGCTATTGAAGAAGCGGAATCCAAAGGTTCAGGTGTAATTGCACTTAACGGCAAAATGATTGATAAGCCTATTGTTGAACGTGCCGAGAGAGTTTTAATGCTTGCTTCAGCGGTAGGCTTATATAGAAAAGGAGAATAAAATGGCTAAAAATAAAATAGGTATAGAAATCCCTGATAAATATGCTCAAATGTATGGATTATTTGAAGGTGAATTTGCAAGTAGGCATACCTATAAAAGGGCTTCAGGCAAGGTAATTGCGGTGCAGCCTGGTGATACAAAATTAATATCATCTATTGGTGAAGCAATAGAGAGAACAGGTTTAAAAGATGGAATGACTATTTCCTTTCATCACCATTTCCGTGAAGGTGATAAAGTATTGAATATGGTCATGGATGAGATTGCTAGAAGGGGGATTAAGAACCTTACATTAGCATCCAGCTCCTTGGCAAATGTCCATGAGCCATTGATTGAACATATTAAAAATGGAGTAGTTACAAATATTACTTCAAGCGGTTTAAGAGACAAAATTGGAGCTGCAATATCACATGGACTAATGGAAAATCCTGTTATCATCAGATCTCATGGTGGACGTGCAAGAGCAATTGAATCTGGAGAAATTCATATTGATGTTGCTTTTTTAGGAGCATCAAGCTCAGATGAGTATGGAAATTCTAATGGATCACATGGTAAAGCTGCCTGTGGATCAATAGGTTATGCAAAAGTTGATGCTGAATTTGCGGATAATGTAGTTATAATTACAGATAATTTAGTACCATATCCCAATACACCAATCAGTATTCCACAAAATCACGTAGACTACGTAGTTTTAGTTGATTCAATTGGTGACCCAGATGGTATAGCAAGAGGAGCAACACGTTATACAAAAGACCCAAAAGAACTTTTAATTGCTGAGAATGCAAGTAAAGTTATAACATATTCCCCTTATTTCAAAGATGGATTTTCTTTCCAAGCTGGTTCTGGAGGCTCAGCATTAGCAGTTGCCCGTTTCTTAGGAGAAGAAATGATTAAAAATAATATTAAAGCAAGCTTTGCTTTAGGCGGAATTACTGCACATTTATGTGATATGCTTCAGGAAGGTTTGATTGAAAAAATACTTGATACTCAATCCTTTGATAAAGGTGCAATTGAATCAATTAAAAACAATAACAATCACTATGAGATCAGTGCATCATTTTATGCAAATCCAGGAAATAAAGGAGCTACAGTAAATAATTTAGATGTTGTAGTATTATCAGCCTTAGAACTAGATACAGATTTTAATGTAAATGTAATGACAGGCTCTGACGGTATAATAAGAGGAGCTTCAGGCGGACACAGCGATACAGCTGCAGGAGCAAAGCTAAGTATAATTTTAGCTCCCCTCATAAGAGGTCGTATTCCTACAATTGTTGATAAAGTAAACACTGTTATTACCCCAGGTGAGAGTATTGATGTTGTGGTTACTGAAATAGGTATTGCTGTTAATCCAAGACGTACAGATTTAATAGAAGCATATAAAAATCTTTCTGTACCTCAATTCACTATTGAAGAGCTGAAGGAAAAAGCATATTCAGTTGTTGGTACACCGGATGCAATTCAGTATGGAGATAAAGTAGTTGCTTTAATCGAATACAGAGATGGAAGCATAATCGATGTTGTAAAAAATGTAGTGGATTAATTAATATGGTTGAAAATATAGAGGTAGGATTTGAGTCTATATTCCTAAATGGAAGCAAACCAACATTAGATGAGGTTTTGGGAAATAGAGAGAAAAGAGTAGAATTTATAAAAAAACTGTTTTCTCTCTATCCTCAAAGTAGTATTATTTCGTATAAATTGAACATTCCAGGAGTAGTAAAAAATAACGAATATATAACCCAAATATTTGACATAGGATTAAATCAAATATCATCCTGTATAAAAAATGAAAAGTGGGAGTCAGTTTACTCCAAGAAGTTAAATTTAAGAACAGGGTCAGAATATTTTGAGGTAATCTTGACTTTGCCGCTAATGGTTAAAGAAAAAATGATCTCTATTGAAGAAAATGTAACTCTTGGCAGACTTTTTGACATTGACGTTATTTATAAAGAAAACGAAAATCTTCACTATGTAGAACGGAAAGAAATAGGATATCCAAACAGAAAATGCTTTATCTGCAACACTGAAGCAAAATTATGCGCAAGCCGCCGAACTCATTCTATTATAGAGATTCACAAGAGTATAGGCGACTTAATCAAGCGGGATGGAAGCATTAAATTATAAAGAAAATCCTTCCAATATTTAAAATGTTGGAAGGATTTTTAATAATATATTTTGTTTTAAATTATTCAAATCTATAATATGGATTCAAGAAGTGCAAAAAATATTGTAATAGCCAATAAGTCTGCAGCACCTCCAGGACTAATGTTTCTCTCAATAAATACATTATTCAGCTCTTTTATTTTCTCCTGATAATTATCCTGATAAATTATTCCATCTTCGATAAATTTTAAAGTTTCTTCATTTACAAATTCTAAAGCTTTAAAACCACCTCTGTTAATAACATTTGAATCTACTGACACACTCATAATATGAAATAAAACATCTAATAATAATCTATCTTTCTTTATGTTGTTTTCTGAAAGGAATCTAAGACGAGGAAGAGAAATATTAAGAACGGTGGGAAAACCCCCTTCAACTTCACCCCTAATGCCTGAAAATCCTTTTTCTAAATAGATTTTTTCACCATTTGTAAGCTTTTCTTTTTTATCCAAATTTCTAAAATCATTTTTGACAAGACCCTCTGTCATTTTTTCTACAATCTTAAGAATATGTAATGTATCATTTGGCTTTAAATTATTTATTTGCTCTTTATCCACATTTCTAAGATAATAACCGGTTGCAGCAACAATTATACCCAGGGAAAAGTTGATTCCTTTATGGGTGTTGACATTATCGGTTGCTTCAAACATTTCCTTTTCAACAATATTGCCTATGGTTCTGATTCCTTTGAAAAGCTCCTTTTCATCTAGGTTACAGGTTAGCCCTGATTTTGCATATGAATAAAACCCCTTAAACAGGCTAGTAGAACTGTCAATAAATGTATATATGTTCATATCTTTATGAGCACCAGAATCAACTGCATCCACCAATCCCGGTTTAGGAGTTAAAATCGCTTCATATAATATGGATTTTTGAGCATATTCAGCAAGTTTAAAGCTTAATTCATCTATTAGTTTTCTATTCATATCTTTATCTCTTCTTGTTTTTTTATTTCTTCAACAATAAACTTTTTTGAATATGCTAAATGTTTATAAATTAATGATATTAATTCTTTTTCATTCTTATCTCTTAAGCAATAATAAATTAGTTTATGCTCATCTATAGCCTTTCTTCTCCTGTAGTCATCTAGCAAAGAGATATCTCGAAACCTTTCTAAATAGTCCTTCAAATGATATATAATACCTTTAAGAATTGGCATATTAGAATGAGTGTAAATCATATCGTTAAAGTCAGAGAATAAATTTATAACTCTAGTAACATCACCTGCTTCTTCTCTTTCCTCAGTTTTTTCCAATAATGCTTTCATTTCTTTGAAATCATTATCTGTCATTAATGGCATTGCACTTACAGCAGCTAATGTATCCAATGCAACACGTAATTTGAAGATTTCTTCGACATCCTCAATCGTAACCTTTTTAACAACAAAGCCATAGTTAGCAATATGTTCTATGAGGCCTTCCGATTGAATACGGTATAAAGCTTCACGTATTGGAGTACGGCTGACGTTTAAATCTAATGAATATTTTTTTTCGTTAATTCTTGCTCCTACGGGGATAATTCCTTTAATGATAGCTGCCCTCAATCCATTATAAACAATTTGATTTAAAGGCATATCTTGACTTAAATCAAATTGTTCAATAACTTTTTGCATATAGTTATCCATATCTTCTATACTCCTTTAGTTCTGCTTATAGATATTTCTATGTTATATCATGCTTTTTTCATTAATAATACATATTCATTATAATATAACGAAGCTTTTTAGGGAATAGTTGAATATGTGCCAGTTACGACGTTTAAACCCCAAAGTGCCAGGTGCTGACATAAGAACATATTTACAATACACACATCTTCAGCTAAGATGGTAATATGATGTGCGTTTTCTAGGAGGCATCAATTTGAGAAAAAATATTTGATATCTATTGCACTTGCTATTATGATATTTATTGTAACAAATAAATAAAAAAGCTAGATAATGCTACTACTTTACTATAGTATCTATAAGTTTGGATAAAATAATATGGGTTGCAATAGCATATGCTATGTGATATAATCTTTTAGGTATAACGGACGCTCCGCTGTCAACGAACATGAACGTCTAGGATAGAAGGAGGAACACCAATGGATTTAGTTAATATTATTGAAAATGAGCAACTGAGAAAAGATATCCCTTCATTTAATGTTGGTGATACTGTAAAGGTACACATTAAGGTTAAAGAAGGAACTAGAGAAAGAGTTCAGGTTTATGAAGGTACTGTATTTAAGAGACAAGGCGGCGGACTTACAGAGACTTTCACAGTAAGAAGAATTTCTTATGGTGTCGGTGTAGAAAAAACTTTCTTGGTTCATTCACCGAAGCTAGAAAGAATTGAAGTAGTAAGAAGAGGTAAGGTTAGAAGAGCTAAGCTTACATACCTTAGAGGCAGAGTTGGTAAGAGTGCCAAAATTAAAGAAATTAAATACTAAGAGTAAAAAGGGCGTTCAGCCCTTTTTATTATACATAAGAAAATCTAAAACACCTTAAAAAGGCATCCCTTACTGTTAAAATACTTTAATGGGAGCCTTTTATATTTTGCTTTGCATTAAAAATACTTCCTTAGCAATAATAGAAATATGATATATTTATAATGTACATATGAAAATTTAAACTAAGGAAATCTGACTTTGAAAAATCCAAAGCAGACAGAACGGAGTGTGTTAATTTGAATATACAATGGTATCCAGGTCATATGACCAAGGCAAAACGGAAAATAATTGAAGATTTGAAGCTTGTAGATGTAGTTATTGAGCTTGTAGATGCTCGTATACCTATGAGCAGTCGTAACCCTGATGTTGATGAAATTGTAGGTAACAAGCCTAGAATAATAGTTTTAAACAAAAGTGATTTAGCAGATGAGAATGCTAATAAGCTTTGGATTAAGCACTACTCCGGCAATAACACTAAGGTTATACTAGTTAACTCAATAAAAGGAACAGGTCTAAAGGAAGTAACCAACGCAGCAAAGCTTCTGATGAAGGAAAAAATTGATAGACTGAAAAGCAAAGGCTTGTTGGTAAAAACCATAAGGGCATTGATAATTGGTATTCCTAATGTAGGAAAATCTACATTAATCAATAAAATGGCAGGTAAAAGTGTTGCACAAACTGGAGATAGACCGGGGGTAACAAAGGCAAAGCAATGGATAAAGATAAGCTCAGAACTGGAGCTTTTAGATACACCTGGTATACTTTGGCCAAAGTTTAAGGATGAGCAGGTGGCTTTTAATCTTGCTTTCACAGGTGCTATAAAAGATGACATACTTGATGTGTATGAGCTGGCACTTAAACTTATAGAAAGATTACAGCAGGATTTCTTTAGTAATCTAAAGGAAAAATACAAGCTGGAGGATCAACATAAAGAGCTTTCGATATATGATTTATTCGATCTGATAGGGAAGAAACGCGGTTGCATTATAGCCGGTGGTGAAATAGATAAGCAAAGGGTAGCTGTAATGCTTTTAGATGAATTTAGAGGCGGCAGAATAGGACACATTACATTGGAATTACCACAGAAAAAGCAAGAATAGAATATGATATAATAGGAGCATGTACAGGATGATGTACATGCTTTTGTACGTTAATAGTATAAGATGCAATGCTGTGGCATGACACTACATTATATATAAAAATTTAAGTATATTTGATGTGCAAACTTGCCGATAAAATTGTATAGTGTGATATATATAATATAAATTTAAAGGAGATTCAAATGGCAGTAAGAATAAAGTATGATGAAAAAGAGATACTGCGTTTACATAACATGACAGAGTATGAAAGACAATGCCATAGCCAAGGTTATAAGCTGGTAGCAGGTATTGATGAGGTAGGCAGAGGGCCTTTAGCAGGGCCTGTAATGGCAGCTGCTGTTATATTTGGAGAAGGAGTAGTAATTCCAGGTGTAAATGACTCAAAGAAGCTGTCTCCAGCTAAGCGCGAATATCTTTATGAGGAGATAAAAGCAAAGGCTATTGCTATAGGAGTAGGTATGGCAGAGGTGGAGATTATAGATGAGATTAATATACTAAATGCAACCTATGTAGCTATGAAAAAAGCTATAACTGCTTTAAGCGTTGAGCCGGACTATTTGCTGCTGGATGCTGTGACTCTTAAGGATGTTCATATTAAGCAGCAGGGAATAGTAAAGGGTGATACTTTAAGTCTCTCTATAGCTGCTGCATCAATTATTGCAAAGGTAGAGCGTGATAGACTCGTATCAGCCTATGACAGCATATATCCACAATACAATTTTAGCAAGCATAAGGGCTATGGTACAAAGGAGCATATGGATTGTATAAGAAAGTATGGACTGTTGCCTGTACATAGACGAAGCTTCACAAAAAATATATAGATATAAAGAAGTGATTGTATGAGAATTACTACACAAAACCTAATAAATATCAAACCTCAGCTTGCAGAGTTTCTATCGAAACTAGAGGTTGGAGATACTGTGAGAGGCAAGATAATAGAGCTGCTTGGAGAAAGCATCTCCCTAAAGACTGCCTCTGGACAAATGTTTACAGCAGCCTTAATGACAAATTCTGAGCTAAGTCCTGGTCAAACTATTGAGCTTGTAATAAACAATATTACACAGGATGGAATTTTTGCCGAGTTGAAACCAGAGCAACAGAAGTCAACAAAGATAACTGAGGATGTAAAACTACAGCAGGTGTTAAAACAACTAAATATCAAGCCTGAGGGAAGTAATATTCAAGCAGCTAAGCTGCTTATAAAATACAACATGCCTATAACTAAGGAAAATATTCTAAATTTAGTAAGTACTCAAAAAGTGTGGAGACAATGGCTCAGGGTGACGTGACCAATGCATTATCATTGTTGCAATCAGAGCAGGATATAAACAACACAGAGTTTACCAAGCTTGTAAAACAAGCTGTAGTACTAGAAGAACAGGGTAAACAAGCTCTTACATTAATAAAGCAGGATATTCCAGATTTACATGGTGTCCCAAATGATAAAAATATAGAACAGCCAAAAGCTATAATAAATAATGAGATGAAACAAGAACTTACAGTTGAAGCAAAAGTTACGGTAGAAGCAGGTCAAAAGCACGTAGAAAAGCAGCCTGTATTAGAAAACACACCAAAACAGGTATTACAGCAGCTAATAGAGCTAGTGGACACAGAAGAAATGCAAAAATCAGCACCAAAGGTTGAGAAGCTAATAGATACTATAGTAAAGGCTTTTGAAACTGCATCTTTGGCTAAGCCTGAGCATTCTGCCTATCTATTATCAAAGGATATGGAGATAACTCCTTCTACGGTAAAGGCTTTGGTAGATAATATAGGAAGTAACGGCAAGCTTGGAACTCAGTTAAAGGAATTGGAAAAGCTTGTAGAAGTGTTAGAGGAGAATAAGGTAGATGTTAAAGAAATAAAGCAGAGTATAAAGAAACTTTTTTTAACACCTGAGAATGTACAGGATAAGGAACTGGTTCAAGAAACTATAAAGGATATAATAAAAACCAGCAGTAAACTGGAATCCTTGATTTTAGAGCATGGACTAGAGGATAAAGCTGATAAAACAATACTTTCGGATATAAAGAATAATTTGGATTTTTCAAAAATTTAAACAACATAAACTATATTCAGATACCTTTACTTATCAATGAAAACAAGACTACAGCAGATTTATATGTTTTTAGCGAAAAAAAGAGAAGCAAGACTATAAATCCTGAAAACGCATCAATACTTATAGCATTAGACCTTAGGGGCTTAGGACATATAGAAAGTTTGATAGGGGTAACAAAGAAGAGTGTTAATGTTACCTTCAAGGTTGAAAAGGATGAGTTTAAGCAACTGATAATAAGCAACGGTGAAGGTCTTAAGAATGCATTGGAAGCAAGGGGATATACTTTAAACCCCATACAGGTTATTGATATGAATGAACGGTTTAACTTAATTGAGCTAGAGGAAATCACAGCAACGCCTATAAATAAAATGCATTTGGATATAAAGGTGTAACAATATGAAGGATATAATAAAAAAGGCAGCTGCTCTTTCTTACTCACCTGGTGAAGATGCACCAAAGGTTACTGCTTTTGGAAAGGGCGAAATAGCAGAGCGGATAATAAAAACAGCAAAAGAAAACGATGTACCTTTGTTTGAGAATGCAGATCTTGTTACTACATTATTGGAGCTAGATTTGGGGCAGGAGATACCTCGTGAGCTTTTTAATGTCGTAGCGGAGATATTAGTTTTTGTGTCTGATATAGAGAATAAGCTAAAGAGGTAGAACTATGAGAAATAATAAGTTACTTGGTGCCTTCGGGGAAGATATGGCGTGCGGCTATCTGGAGAGCATAGGTTACAGGATAATAGAAAGAAATTTCAGCTGTAGGGTAGGAGAAGTGGATATAATAGCTATGGAGGGTGATACTTTAGCTTTTATAGAGGTTAAATGCAGAACAAGCATTAACTTCGGCAACCCTTCTGAGGCTGTAAGTTATTATAAGCAAAAAGAATAGTAAAGACTGCGCTATTTTTCATGACAAAGAATAAAATTTTTGATTATATGTGCAGGTTTGATGTTATAGAGGTATTAACGGACGGCACTAAGGAAAAAACTAATATAAATCTAATTAAAAATGCTTTTGAATACAGTGGAAAATATGGATACTAGAGAGGTGCAATAAATGTTACTTAAGAACTCCTTAAATATATCACATGAATTAGTGGGCAAGGTCGTGCAGAACGGAGATATCGTAGTAGATGCTACCATGGGCAATGGTAACGATACATTATTTTTAGCAAATTTAGTTGGAGATAATGGAAAAGTGTATGGTTTTGATGTTCAACAGCTGGCACTGGATAATACAAGGAAACGACTCACAGATGCAGGAGTAATAGATAGAGCAGAATTGATATTAGACGGACACCAAAACATTGATAAGTATGTCTCAAAGGGCATAAAGGCAGTAATGTTTAATCTGGGATATCTGCCAAAGGGAGATCACAACATAGGTACAAGAGCAGAGACTACAATAACAGCGATAGAAAAATGTATGGAGCTTTTGTGCAAGGAAGGAATATTAATGATTGTGGTATATTATGGAGGAGACAGCGGTTTTGAGGAAAAAGATGAGGTTATGGAATATTTCAAAAGTTTGGATTGCAAGAAATATTCTGTGCTAGTTCACGATTTTGTGAACCAGGTTAACTGTCCGCCTATAGCGATTTGTATTGAGAAGATGGGGGAATAGTAAGCTATAAGCATAAAAGGTCTTTCTGATAGTATAAGTATAAATACTGTCAGAAAGATTTTTTTATTTTAGACAATTAAAATTATATTCTATGAATTGTAAATTGGAAGTATAAAATATTGACTGAAAGACAAATATATTGTAAAATTACATTATTATTACATTAATATTACATATTGTTACATTTATTTTAAACAATGAGTTTATGGAGGATATTTATTGTGAGTATAAAACGAGATAGATTAGGGTATACATTATATCCAATTCCCAAGAAAAGTTTTTCTGAGTTTGGGAATGAAAGTTTCATTGAAGGAACAATATGCAACACAAATATTTATATAAATTTTCCTTATTGCGATGGAATATGTAGTTTTTGTAATTGCGGAATTATTGGACATGACGAGGAGGTAACTAATGATTACGTAAACCTATTAATCAGTGAAATAAAAAAATTTAGAAAAGTCAACGAAAGAATTAAATTCAAAATAAATACTATTGGATTTGGGGGAGGGACACCTTCCAAAATGAGTAGTAAGAATATCAATATGATTATAGAAGAATTAAATAGTAGTTTTAATTTAAGTGAAGTAACAGAGATAACTATTGAATGTAGAGATCTAAATATAAATAAACAGTATTTAGAAGATATCGTTTGTAGTGGAGTTAATAGAATAAGCATGGGAGTTCAAACTCTAGACAATAAATTAAGAAAAGAACAAAATTTAATTACAGATTCTAATTTTGTAATTAGGAAAGTTGAATTAATTGCTTCTATAATTAACAACTATAATCTTGATTTCATATATAACCTACCTAATCAAAACATAAACGATGTGGAAAAAGAATTAGAAAAAATTGAAAAACTTAATGTACCACATCTTACTTATAATCACTTTAATTTAATACCCGGAACTAGCGTAGCAAAGAAATTCATAATAGATAATGAACATTTAAAAATTGAAATGGAAATGTATAAATTGATCCAAAGTAAATTGCTACAAAATGGATACGAAAATTATACCTCAGTTGATTTTTCAAAGCAAGGATACTATTCTCATTCAATTTTAAATCGATATAAAGGTCAAAATATTATTTCCTTTGGTGCAAGAGCTTTTAGTTTTGTAGAAAATATCTCGTACATTAATGAAATGAATGTCTCTAATTATGAGTTGAAGGTAAAAAATAACCTTCAACCAATTAGCAAATATACATCTATGACGCAGATTGACATGATGAAAAGACAAATTATTCAAAATATAAACTTAGGTGAATTTACTTTATCAGATATAGTAGATAGCTCATTTAGAAGTAAATTAATTAGGATATTGGAATCTTTGAACAAGAATAGATTAGTATCACTTGACAATAATACTGTTCGGCTTACGCAATTAGGTAAGTATTATATGGGAAATATAAAATCAACTATTAATCAATTATAAAGTATTGGAGGATGTTTATGAAAAAAAGAATACTAAATATAAATACATGGTTATTAATTGTTGGTCAGAATACATCTGCAATTGGTAATGAAGTCTACTACATGGCTTTGGTTTTTTGGCTGCAGTACACTTTAAGTTCAACTCTAATGTTAGGTACAATAATGAGTATATCTACCTTCGTTTTGGTTGCAACGGGATATTATTCGGGAATATTAGTGGATCGATACAATAGGAAAACTATTATTGTAACTTCTGATTTATTAAGCGGAGCAATAATATTAATAATTTCAGTATTAGCCATGTACAATGTATTAGGATTTTGGCACTTAGCAATATTAACTCCTATACTATCTTTTTTAGCTGGACTATTAAGCTCAGCGGTGCGATCAATATTTCCAGATTTAATAAAACATGATGCTTTAATGAAAGCCAACTCAATAAATGAGACAGGAAATAGAATTGCACGAATTATTGGACCATCAATTGCGGGAGGATTATATAGTATATTTTCAATTACTGCCTTATTTTTTCTAAATGCTGTTAGCTTTATTGTATCAGGAATTATGGAAATGTTTATAGAAATTCCATTTTCTGAAAAAGAAAAGAAACAACAAAAGTCGATTATAGAAGAGGTCAAAATTAGTTTTAAGTATATTTCAGAAAATACAGCATTGAAGCATGTACTTATATATACAGTATTAGCTAATATATTTGGTGCACCATTAATGATTATACTACCTAAGTATTTTGAGAAATATTTATCTGCTTCACAAGCAGTTGTAGCTAGCTCATTTTCATTAAGAGGATTAGGTGCAGTTATAGCATTGATGTCAATATCAATTTTATTGAAGAATGCAAAGAATTATTGGAAGCTATTTATTTTAACTTCATTTGGAACATGGGTTTCGATTCTTTTGTTAGGAGTGTTTATCAATGTTAATTTTGCAATATTAGTACTATTTCTTCAAGGAGCTTTTGGGGTAACAACAACTACGCTATTAATGACAGTAGTTCAAATAAATGTTCCATCTAATGAAAGAGGAAAGTTCTTTGGTATGTTTGGTGCTCTTAGTATGGCTGTAACACCATTATCAATGTTTATTTTCGGCTTAGTTGGTGAATTTACTGATATACCATTAATATTCATAATAGCATCATCATTAAACATTTTTTCCTTATACTATTTATTTATTATTAAGAAGGATTTTAAGTCATTATTTTTGAGAGTAGTTGAAGATAAGGAAGTAGCGTGCTAATTGGATGATATATGTTTTATAAACCATGAGAAGAGTAATGCAATAAGCTGGTTTTAAGGAAAAAATTTATAATATAGGAGGAATGGAGTTAGTCCATGATAATAAAAAATGAATGAACTAAATCTTAGGAAGCTAATTATATATCCTACAAATAGCTGTCAACTTAAATGTGACTATTGTTTTCACTTAGATGATAACCAGAGTATGTCTATAGACACATCAAATAAAGTTATCAAATTTGCTAAAAAAAACAATATCGAAGAGGTAATGTTTTTTGGTGGAGAACCATTACTTAACTTTAAAGTGATGAAACATATTATTGAAGAATTAGGCGAAGATGTAATTTTTAGGTTCACAACGAATGGAATATTGTTAATGGATGGAATTGCATCTTACATAGCAAGTAAAAAAAATGTATATGTACAAATTAGTTTAGACCCAGAAGATTCGGGAAGGCCAACAAAATATAATAATACGATTATTAAAAACATAAAGAATTTTATAAAATTATGCAGCAATACGAATAAACAAGTAGAAGTTAATTCAGTTGTAAATAGTCACAACGAGGATAAGTATATAAATGAGTTCTATAACTATTTGAAAAATGATTTAAAGTTTGATTTTATAAATCATACATTTCTAAGACAAGATTGTAAAAGTAAAGTATGGGATGGATTAAAAACTGAAATTATTTCTGATTTAAGAGAGGGTTTTAGACCAAATTATTGTGGAATTGATGGGTTCATCAATGTAAATCATTTAGACAAAAGCAAGATAAGCAGTTGCTTTTATTGCTATGTAGGAAAAACCGATCTTACTATTTCTCCAGATGGTAAGTTTTATGCTTGTTATCAGTTTTATAATCATAATAAATTTCAAGTTGGTGATATCGATACAGGTATAGATTATAACAATTTTAAAGTGTTTAATGAATACCTTAACGAAAGAAAAAAGGAATGTTATGGTTGTGAAATTGTAAATGAGTGTCAATCAGCATGTAGTTATAATCATTTTATTAATGAAGGAATAATGGGAAAAAACAGTGAAACTGTTTGTAATTATCGAAAAGAAAGCTTTAAAATAGGCAAGGAAATATATGATGGAGTTTGTGATGATAAAACTGATGGGAAAATAAATATTTTATTTACTAAAAAAATCAGACATCGGGAAAAGTTTAGTTTATTTAAAGTAAATTTGGATTTAGTACCAAAGGAATTTAAAAGTAATATGAGTGAATACATCAGTTCAATTGAAAAATTTGATTTTTCTTATATATTAGTTATAAAAAAGGAAGATTTTTATTATATAAATTGTTTAGATTGTAACAAATATTATAAAATAAATGAATATTTAGCTATGATGATCGAACAAATTCAGCTTCATAATACAAAGAAAGTAATTAGATACATAGAGTATACAATAAGCAATGATGATACTACCAAGAAATTATTAACGAAATCAATAAGATTATTTAAAAATATTACGAAAGTGAGAGAAATACAATGAAAGAATATTATGCTGGAAGGTTTTCAATTTCACTTATTGATTATAAAAATGAATCAAATTACGGAAGTATTTTATATATTGACCCAGATTCTATTTTTATTGAAGGTGATAACTTAGAAAATATCACTAAAGGCACTACATACCTATATTATAGTACATTTTCAAATGAGATTATCCAATGCTCTTTCAATATGATTGATTTAGATTTTGATAAAAAAATTGATGAAAGAATATATAAATATAAAATATTACAATTGGATGATGAACAAAAGATATTTCTTGCAAATTTTGATAAATTTGAAAATCAAAAAGAAAAAGTTTTTCATAAAAGTAATAAGAGTGAGTATGAATTTGAATTAGCATTTAATTTGATAAATCCTAGATTATTGGATTTGATTGAGAAGTATCCAATTAAAGCTGTAGTTAATAAAATTATTAAAGAAATGAATTTAACAAGTACTATTTTTGAAAATAAAAGCGTCAGTAGAATATATATAGGACATGAATTTTGTGAAAGATTAATTCCTGATTTTAGAAGGATTGAATTACTTTTCGAGAAAGCAAAACAAGAAAATCTAGAAGTAACATTTGTTACTCCAAATCTTTATCAACGAGATATAGAAAAACTTAAAAAAACTCTTAATTTCATTGAGAAAATATTAATAAAAAATGAGATGGATTGCGAAATTGTATTTAATAATTGGGGAACTTATGAACTAATAAAAAATAACATGTTTTTCAAACTGGTTATCGGAAAGCAATTGCTGAAATATAAGAGAGACCCAAGGATAGACTTCAATCATAAAAATGTATATACACCATATCAAAATGAGTTAGCGAAAGGCGACCTTGAAAATATAGCTTATAGGAATTACTTAACCTATAAAAAAGTCAATCGGGCAGAAATTGATACGCTTCCTCAAGGTACACCTAGTGACTTAATAGAAGAAAACGATATCAGCTATACTCTGCATTTCCCTTTTTACAACAGTGCTATTTCAAGAATGTGTGTATTTGGCGTTCTTAACAGAGAACCTAAAACAATGTGGGAATTTGATGCTCCTTGCAAAATGGAGTGTAGAAAATTTAGATATCGAATAGATTTTACAAATACTACAGAAGTCAAGGATCAAAAATATTCATTTAATAAAGCTTATATGAAGGGTAAAGCAATGTTTGGAAAAATAAATAATTGGGAAGAGTATTTTGATTTTGATGATGCAAATCAAAAAAATGTAAACCGTATAGTTTTATATCATGAAATGCCGTATTAATAATAATTCAAATATATTGGATTAAATAATTTTATAAGGGTGATGAAATGTTAATACAAATGCCGCTGAATTCAGCGAAGGATGTAGATATTTTAGCCGATAATGGGGCAAATGAATTTTATTGCGGGATAATACCATTTGATTGGAATAGAAAATATGGATATGAAATTCCATTAAATTGTAGAGGTTCATATTCATGGGGTAATTTTCAAACAATTAAGGAACTAGAAATTGCTGTGAGCAGATCTCATAGAAAGAATATTCAAGTTATTGTAACCTTAAATGAACATAGTTATAACAGTTCTCAAATGAATTATATACTTGATTTGTGTGATAAATTGGAAGAAATAAAAGTTGATGGTGTTGTTGTATCAAATATTCCTCTACTAATAGAATTAAAGAACAGGAATTATAACTTCAAAATATCAATTAGTGCTGAAGCAAATTGTACTAATGAATATGCTGTTGAGTTTTTTAAAAGCTTTGGTGCAAAACGAATTGTATTTCCAAGGCATATGTTAATTGAAGAAATGAAGAATATTATTGAAAAATACAATGATATTGAATTTGAAGCATTTATATATAATGAAGGATGCTATTTTGCTGGAGGACATTGCTATTCGGTGCACCATATGTCATATGGTCCACTTTGCAGAGCTTGTAATTACACAATACAGCCGATTAGTAGTCAATATGCATCAGAAGCCTTAAATAAAATTGAATATCAAACTCATATCAAACACATTATTAGACATATCGATGGTTGTACAAAATGTGGATTATGTTCTATAAAGAGATTGAAAAGTATTAATGTTGATTATGTAAAAATTGTAGGGAGAACAATGGGGATAGAACAATCACTAAAATCATTAGCAATTGTTAATGAAGCAATAAGCATTTCAAATTCAATAGAAAATTATAAAGAGTATACTGATAAATGCAAAGAAATGTTTTGTGGATCAGTTGATAATGATTATTGTAATAGTAATATAATGTGCTACTACCCTAATCAAAACAATATATAAAAGAAGAAAGCAATTGATGTAATAAGTGTGGAAATAAGGAGTTTATTATGATTAAAAAAACTATGCTTCTGCATGTACCCAAAAACTATAAATCAAAGGATCCATTCATAAATGTTGCACCATTAGGATTAATAGGTTTAGGAGCTTATATAAGAGATGAAGCAAAAGTCGAGGTTCAAATAGTTAATTTAGCTAGTTATTATGAGAAAAATAAAGTAGTTGATATAGTAACCTTTATAAAAGAAAATTCATTTGATTTAATCGCAATAAATTTACATTGGCACCATCAGTCATTCGATGTTATTAATGTATGTGAAGAAATAAAACAAGCTAATCCAAATGTCATTATAACTATTGGGGGGTATACTGCAAGTTGGTATAGCAAGGAAATACTTGAATCACACAGACAAGTGGACTATGTAATAAGGGGAGATGGGGAAAAACCATTAGTTTCATTAATCAATGCAATTAATAATAAAAAATCTATGACAACGGTACCAAATTTAGTTTATAGAGAGAATAACTCAACCATAGAAAATTCAATAACATTTATTGCTGACAATGATTTCTTGAACAACCTAAAGGATTGGGATTTATCATTGTATAAAAATGATAGTGATTATTGCGGATACGTAATAAAATCATCAATGAAAACACAATCTTTTTTCCTTCCAATAGGACGTGGATGTTCCTTGAGTTGCAGTTATTGTGCAGGTTCAAAAGAAAATCAAGCAATCTCATTTAGGAGAGAGCATGTTTCCTATAGAACTCCTGAAAGAGTATTTGAAATAATAAAAAATGTTATCAAATATGGTTTTAATGAATTTTATATTTGCTTTAGTCCACCAGAAATTTCTGATGAATGGTTTAACAAATTATTTAAGCTTATTAGAGAAAATAGAGTAGAGATATCATTATTGTTTGAATGCTATACACTACCCAGTAAAAAGTTTATAAAAAGCTTTGCAGAAACATTTGATTTGAAAAAATCGTACTTAATTTATTCACCTGGAACCCATGATGCTGAATTAAGAAGATTTTATACTGCGCAGCAATATAGTAATACTGAATTAGAAGATTCTCTTGCTTATTGTTATCAAAATAAAATAAAAACCGTAATTTACTTTTCGATTTTTCCAAATGAAGAGGATTTAAATTGGGATAAATATAAAAAAAAGGTAGATTGGATTATTAGTTTAAGGAATGAGTTTACGAATTCAACAATATTTCCTATTCAAATGGAACCAGGATCGCCATGGTTTATAAATGATAATAAGTTTAATGTTGAAAAAACCATACATACTTTTGAAGATTATTATGATTTCCATAAGAAAAATGTAAATCATGATTTAGGATATTTATTCCCCAAATATATAGAGAGATTAGTATACATTAACTCGTTAGATAATACTTATATTTCTTTTGATAAATTGAATGCTGAAAATATTCCTAATAATCATGATTTAATTTTTATAAATGATAAAGAACTAAATGAAGGTAAAAGACTTGATGATAATAGTATAAATAAAAGGATTGTTATAGTAAAAAAAGAGATCAATAATGACAATTTAGTAGAAATAGTTGAAAAAATAACTCCATTAGTTTCAAACATAAGGGCAATTGTATCTGAAAGTCAAATTAATATTAAAGATATTATTGATTTTGAAAGCTTTAAGAAACACATTGGAACATATATATCAGATTCTATCGATTATTACTATTATGAACCGGACTTATTCAGCTCTAATAAAGTTGTAGCATTACAACTGAAATCGGATAATTCAAATAAGCAAAGTAAAGATAAAGAATTATCAAATAATGACTTTGAAGCAGCATTATGGTTTTACAAGGATATATATAAAATAATAATAAATGTGAATATCGCTGAAAAAGACCAAATAGTGTCGATACCTTTGAATTCAAATAAGAATTCAAATATTAGACTTATAAAGATAGGCATAAATAAGCCAATATACTTAATCCTTAATAAGGATAAACAAGAAGCTAGACAACTTAAATATAGAATATTTAAGTTGTGTTATCTCAATGATGTTGATAATCGTAGCTTCATTGCTAAGGTTAATGAGTTAGGAATAAGCGACTTGGAAAAAACTAGGCTGCTAGAGAAGATTAAGTCATTGTCCGATTAATACTACAACAAAACTGAGAAATGAAAGTAAAAAATATTAATTAGCTATAAGAGCTACAAGTATATTAGTAAATTAGTATTGGGAAGGAGTGTGTTTTAATGGAAAACAATATCAAATTTGATGCATTAGACTTTGAATTAGATTTTGAGTTTGAAGAAATCGAAGGAAGTACTATATTATTCAGCATTGAGCCAAACGCAGATGATAAATTCTGGGCATGGGCTTAAATAAGAAATAATCACTTTGAGGGACTAGAGTTAAGCAAACAAGTAATACATAAAAAGCAATACTAAAAAGTAGTTTTTATGATTTAGAAACTAATATACTTTGTAGCTTTTATATAGATATTAGGAAATGGAGATAATATGTATACAAATATTAATAGAAAAGATTGTAGTCCAATAGAGACAATTAATAAAGTAATTACAATTTTAAATAATAGGGGAATAAAAATTAAGGAAACAGACCTCATAAAGACAGACAAGGGCTGGGTGTCAATAAGATTGGAGTTAGAAGGGCTTAATGGAATTGGTGTAAATGGTAAAGGCATTTCATACGAATATGCCTTAGCAAGTGCATATGGTGAGTTATTAGAAAGATTATGGACACAGAATCTCTTATCAAAAGATTATAAATATTTCTACAAAAAGGCAAAAGAGATTTCTGGAGAACAGTTAACTATGCAAGAAAAATACCTTTTCCTTGATGTGATGAATAGTACAAATGAACAATCAAATGTAGAATTAATTGATAAATTAATGTCGGTAAATGAATACTGTAATATTGGTAGAGAATTTAAAAACTTAGTTGATGGTATGGTAATTAAGATGCCAATTAATTTGGTTAATTTTATGTGTGGGACTAATGGATTGTGTGCAGGTAACAGCATGGAAGAAGCTGTTAGCCAAGGAATTTGTGAGTTGTTCGAAAGACATGTGCAAAAGCTAATTCATTTTGAACGAATCATACTTAATGATATTGATAAAAGTGTTTTCAAAGATTATCATAGTGGTAAATTATTAAAACAACTTGATAATATGGGAGTACAATATATAATAAAAGATTGTACTTTAGGCGGGGTTTTTCCAGTAATTGGTATGATAGTATTAAATAAAGATAGAACAAAGCACTTGTACGCATTGGGTTCAGATGTAGATATTAATATTGCTCTTCAAAGATGTATTACAGAAATATTTCAAGGTAAAGATATAAACAATGATATTGTTAAGAGAATGAATCCGATTAGATATGGTGATATTATTATAGATAAAAATGATCAAATAAATAAAGCTGAAGAAGAAATTGAATTTATAAGATCTATTTCGCAAAGCTCTGGGAAACTACCTATAAGTTGTTTTAACTCATACGGAGAATCTGATAACTTTCTCAATGCATTCACAAATATTAAAAATAATAAAGAAGCATTAAGTTATTTGTTAAATATTGCTAAAAATAATAAATTGAAAGTGTTTATCTCAGATTATAGTAAAGATGATTTTTATGCGTATAGGGTTTATATCCCTGGTATTTCAGAACCTCAGGAGATCAATGCGGTAAATTATATGTTATTACGTAATGAGAATAGTATTATTCAAAGGTTACAATATATTACTAGCGAAAATGTAGATTTAAATGAATTGTTGAAGGTTTTTGAACTTGCTAAAAAGAACTCGTTTTTAAAAGTGTATGGATACATTAAGAACATACTTAAGGTAAACTTGGATAATGAATATGAATACAGTTATTTTGATGATGACCTAATTATTGGTCTAATAAATTTTTCACTGGGGAATGATAAGGTTGCCTTGAATCATTTCAAAATATTCTTACTCAAAACTAATAAATATGAGTTTAAACTTAGAAACACAATTTCTAATCTTTATTACATATTAAATAATAAACTAAACAATTGGGAATTGGGAAAAACATTAAAAACAATAAGTTTTAATTTTACAAATGATGATATATCTTATTATAATAATATTTTTATAAATAGGAAAGATTCTTTATTATTAATAGAAGTACCTATGTGTCCAAAATGTGAAAATTGTAGTTTTAGTAAGACGTGCAATATTGAAATACATAAATCATTGATTAATAAGTGTATATGACGTATTTCTAAAAGGAGTACAAGTTGTTTATGGCATATAAAAGTGCAGAGAGTAGGTTAACTCAGTGTAATGTTAACAAATTTATTAAAAGATATAATGAAGGTGATACTGATGTCCTTGATAATATACCTAACCTAGGAAGAATCGCTAGTACATATTTCTTATAAATAATATTAGGTCTTGTGGGTATGAATGTTTTGATTTTGATTATTATTCAAGGGGAGAGTTTATGGAAAAGATTCAAGAAATTGCTGAAGGAATATTATCACACAGAAAAAAGTATTTTGAATTATTGTGGCTATTTCATACACAGGGTATTAATGATGGTATTGAAGAATCCAGGGAACATTTGAGAAGGTATATTGGAGATGAAAGAAAACTAGAGGTGTTAAATAATTACATAAGCAATGATAAAACTGAAGAATATTTATTAATGAATATGAAATCATTAATAGAAAATAATTTGGTGATTGGCACATCCCCCAAATTAATTAACTTTGAAAGTCGTTTAACAAACTCCATACAACTGAGATATAATAATGCATTAAGAGTTAACGATATTAATAGTATTAATATAAATGAAATTATGGAAAAGCTATCTGTTGAAGTTTGTAATATGGAAAGGAAAGAAATATATTTATCACTTTTAAAGCTTAATGATTTAGTATTAGAAAGTGGATTTTATAAATTAATTGTCTTAAGAAAAAAAATAGCTGAATCTAGACAAACTAGTTATATAGATTTAATGTATCATAAACGTGGCTGTAATAAAATTGATATATTTAAGATGGTTGATGTTGTAAAGTCAAAGAAGGACTATTACAGAGCTATTGAAAAAGAAATTGCTAATAAGTATTTAAACAAGGATGTAATCATGCCTTGGAATATGGCGTATTTAAGTAAAAAAATCCGTCCTAACATAGTCTTAGAAAATGTGAACGATAACTTTGTAAGCATATTAGAATCAATGTTAGAATTGATAGGCATAGATTTAAATTCCTTAAACATTACATTTGATTTATTTCAAAGAGAAAGAAAGGCAAAATCACCATTTTTCTTCAATATAATGCCTGGTATGGATTATAGAATTTTATTAAACATTAATAATAACTTTACCGATCTAGGTGGGGCTTTACATGAAATAGGTCATGCTCTTTACATATCTTTATCATATAGTTATGAGAATTCTATTAAAAATGTTTTTGAAAATGATATTATATCAGAGGCAATAGCAATATTTTTAGGGTGGCTTTTGTATGCAGAAATGTATAAAAATGTGCCAGGATTAGAGAAAATAGGCAATTATAACTTTTCTGATTATAAAAAACTTAGATTAATAAAAAGATTTAAAGCAATTAGAGATTTAGAATTTGAAAATAACATATATGAACTGGACGATTATAGTAATGAAGCCATAAGTAAATTATACACTAAATTATCAAGAGAAATTTTAGGAGAAGATATGGAAGATATATTATTTCCATGGGCCTTAAATTTTCAAATAATAGGGAAACCGATTAATCAGCACAATTATATTATTGGTGAAATTCTTGCTGATCAAATATTAGCTGCCTACTGTAAGTGTTATAATGTAGATGATATATCTAAAAAGCCAGAGAAATTGTACGAATTTTTAAAGGGAATATTAAATAAAGGAAATTCTAAAATATGTTTAAAAGAATTTTATGATTCGATTGATATAAAATAGAACAGGATGGTGATTAAGTGGAGACGATAAGTAGTAACAAAATAGATAGCAATTATGAGACAGTACCTGATTTGTTGAAACATAATGAAGAGTTATATCTAGTATTTACTGAAACTATTGAAGAAGATAAAAAAGCTATCACATCCATAAAATGTAGTAAATTAAGTAATAGGACGGGAATTTGGGAAAATCTAGATTTTAAATATAAAAAATATGGCGTTCCATATTGGAAGAATGCTAAATTTTTGAAAAATAATAAAACTATTGTAGTATTTTCTACTTTAACTGAAAAGAAATGTGGATTTGGAGAGATATTTTTCTTTAAGTTAAATGATTTTAATCAGTGGGATGAGCCAAAATCCACTGGAATAATGGGAGTATTATCTGGAAGTCCAATAGTATTGAAACAAGGTAGAATAATATTATTGGTGCATTATAAGAACGAGTATTCTGGCTTTTATGAACAATCTGTATATTACTCTGATGATTTAATTAAATGGACCAAAGGAGAAAAAGAAATAAAGTCAAATAGTTACAACTTTTCGGATTCTGCATTAGTTGAAATTGGTGAAAACCAGTTATTAATGATTATTAAAGAGAGCTCACCAAATGGATGGGACTTATTTAAGTCAACAAGTGAAAATAATGGTATATCATGGACAAGCCCTGTAAAACTACCATTTCGTGGAGGAGAGAATCCCTATGCTGATTTATATGAGGATTCTATTGTTATATCTTTTTCAAACGAGGTATCTGGAATAACAGATAAACCAATAGTTTTAGCTAAAGTTAAAAAAGACGATATAATGCATAATCATATGAAATCAGAATTTCAAACATTGATAACTAAGGATGATTACATATCTGATGATAGTAAAATATATGGATATAGTTCTTGGGTTAAGGGTGATAATAATTCGATATTAGCTGTACAATATATTTTAAAGATAACACATGGCTTAGTATGTATTGATAAAATAAGTATATGACAGGGGCACACCCTTCACATATTGTGTTTTGAAAGCACAAAATGCATAATGTAGCTTCCTATTTCTGCATAGGACACTTACCTTCATTTTCACGCTACTTCTTTCTCAATGCTTCTGCCAGTCTGTTGCTATCTCTAGGGAAAGATATTATATTTGCATGATGTACAAGCCTGTCCACCAATGCTGCTGTTAGCTTTGTATCTCCAAATATTGATGTCCATTGTCCAAATTCTAAATTTGTTGTAACTATTATGCTCTGACTTTCATAACTGTCTGCCACTATATTGAATAATAGTTCGGAGCCTCCTTGATCAAAGGGCACATACCCAACCTCATCCAGTATAATGAGATCCCTTTTCTTTAATATGCTTTTAAATCTCCTTATGCTACCTTGGTTAAATTTATACTTTAGTATTTCTACAAGCTCCGATACTCTGAAAAACTGAACACTCATACCCTTTCTACAGGCTTCTACTGCAAGGGCTGTTGCCATATGTCACTTTCCTGTACCTACATTTCCCATCATAATTGCATTTTCTCTTTTGTTAATCCATTCAAGCGATAATAGCTTTTCTTTGTTACATACAGAAGGAAAGATTATTTCCTCAAAGCGATACCCTTCGAAGGTTTTTATTTGAGGTATATTTGAATCCTTCATAAGTTTACCTAACTTTGCTCTTCTTCTCCCTTCTATTTCTGAGCTAAATAGCTTATGCACATATTCTTTATGCTTATCATCTGAAGCTGCTATCATATCATTAATATATGCAAGTCTTAGCTGCTTGCATAATTCTTGAATTGATGTATCGTTCATTTACACACCTGCCTTTGAAAGAAGATCATATTTATCAAGGCTTGTTTCTGATTCTTTGATCTCTTTAGGTGTATAACTTTCATTTAGTTCATTTTTATAGCTGTAGCTGTGACCATTCATTACATGCAGCATTGCTGTAATCATTGATATAGTAGAATTATGCCATAAACAAATATGCTTAATCAAAGCAATAAAGTAAATGAACTATACAACATTTAGTTTTATCCAAATAACTAATATATGTACCTAACACAAATATAATTTTGAGATAGTATCATAATCTAAAATCAATAGAAAATTCTTTTAAAATAAATAAATGTGAATATTATCTTTAAGGAGAACCATTATTCCGATATTTGAGAACCACCATGTTCATATAATAGAACCACTGTGGTGCTATCAGGACCACTCTTCCTATAACACTTGTATAATTAGGACATGCACTGTTTATCAGTGTAAATAATTATACAGGAGGTCAAATTTATGACCAAATATCGTGAAATTCTTCGGCTACATAGCCAAGGAATCAGTAAACGTGGCATTGCTTCTAGTTGTCAATGCTCGCGCAACACAATTACAGCCGTATTAGAACGAGCAGAGCAATATGGTGTTTCATGGCCACTGCAGAAAGACATGACTGATGGTGATCTGCAAAATCTTATGTTTCCAGAAAAAAACTATTCTTCTAACAGAAAACTTCCAGATTGTGAGCACCTTCACAGGGAACTTTCTAAGAGCGGTGTTACACTTAGTCTCTTATGGAATGAATACTGCGAAGAGTGTAGGTTGAGCAACGAAATTCCTTTGATGTACAGCCAATTCTGTAGGTATTACCGTAAGTATGCCAACACCACGAAGGCAACCATGCATATCAACCGCAAACCAGGCGAAATTCTTGAAGTAGATTGGGCGGGTAATACAGCAGCAATTATTGACAATACTACAGGCGAGATTATTGATGCCTATATCTTTGTGGCTTCATTAGCATGTAGTTCCTATGCCTATGTTGAAGCTTTTTCATCTATGAACATGGAAAGCTGGATTACAGCCCATGTGAATGCATATAAGTTCTTTGGCGGAGTAAGTAGGATCTTGGTACCAGATAATCTTAAAACAGGTGTCGATAGAGTTTCGTGGTACACGCCAGTCATTAACAAGACCTATCATGAAATGGCTGAACACTATGAAACTGCCGTTATTCCAGCCCGTGTTAGACGCCCAAAAGACAAGCCTAATGCCGAAGGAACGGTTGGAATTATTTCTACATGGATTATTGCAGCACTTCGCAGCCAAGAATTCTTTTCTCTAAGAGAATTAAATGAAGCTATCCGTATAAAACTGAATGAATTCAACAGAAAGCCTTTTCAAAAGAAACCAGGCAGCAGGTTGAGTGTGTTTCTCGAAGAAGAGAAAGCAGCACTCATGCCGTTACCTGCCACCCCATACGAGTTAGCCACTTGGAAGATAGCAACTGTACAATTCAATTATCACATAAGTATAGAAAAAATGCATTACTCGGTTTCATATGAATATATCAAACACAAGGTTGATGTACGAATAACTCGAAATGTTGTGGAAGTATTTTTTAATAACCATCGTATAGCATCCCATGTTCGTTTATATGGTCGTGAAGGGCAATACAGCACTGTACCGGAACATATGCCTGATAATCATAAGCAATATACTGCTTGGAATGCAGAGAGATTCATGTCATGGGCAGAAAGTATTGGTCAAATACAACAATCGCGGTAAAATCGATTTTGTCCTCCCATAGAGTAGAACAACAAGGTTACAAGTCTTGTATGGCGTTATTGAAGTTAGCAGATAAATACTCTGTCACAAGAGTGGAAGCTGCCTGTAAGAAAGCATTGTCTTATACGCCAAGTCCCGGTTTTAAAAGTATTAAAACCATACTTACGACTGGACAAGATAAACTACCAAAAGCCGAAACACTAACTACTTCTAAGGAAAATACATCTGCGAACTTCGGGTTCACCCGAGGTTCAAGATACTACGGAGGACAAAACAATGATTAATGAAACTACAGTATCTAAACTAAACGATATGCGCCTTGCAGCGATGGCTGATACTTTTAGAACACAGTTGACTGATTCATCTTATCAAGAACTATCTTTTGAAGAGCGCTTTGGTTTAATCGTAGATATCGAATGGGCTCGCCGTAAAAACAATAAGCTTGCCAAACTAATCAAGAAAGCAGACTTTAAATTCAATCAAGCATGTATCGAAGATATTGAATATCATGCAGATAGAAAGCTAGATAAAACACAGATTACAAGGCTTTCGTCTTGTCAGTACATAGCTGAAAAGCATAACATTATTATCCTGGGAGCGTCCGGTAATGGTAAGTCTTATATGGGATGCGCTTTTGGTATAGCTGCTTGCCGTAATTACTACACAGTAAAGTATACTCGTCTTCCAGATTTACTAGATGAACTAGCTGTAGCAAGAGGAGAAGGCATCTTTAAAAAGACGATGAAACAGTATAAAAATGTTAGTCTCCTTATTCTTGATGAATGGTTGTTAACATCTCTAAAAGGAAATGAAGCTAGAGATCTTCTTGAGATAGTTGAGGCTAGACATCAAAATGGTACTACCATATTTTGTTCTCAGTTTTCACCCGGTGGATGGCATGAGAAAATTGGTGAGGATACCCTTGCTGATGCAATCCTAGATCGTATTGTGCATGATTCATACACTATATTTATTGATGGTGAAACATCAATGAGAAAGAGGCATGGACTAAAAGTATAGTACTATATGGAGCTACCACCTAACGGTGGTGGCTCTGCTAAAAAACAACATGGTTCTCGTACACGCACATGGCGGTTCTAACAAATCAGATTAATGGTTCTGCGGGAGAATATTATTCATAAATGAGGGTGTTAAAATGAATACTTTGATAGTTTATGCAAGTAAATATGGTTGTACAGAAAAATGTGCTAGGTTGATTAAAGAAGAACTCAATGATCAGATAGACTTAATTAACTTAAAGAATGTAAAGGATATTAATCTTTCAAATTATGATAAGGTAATAATCGGTGGTTCAATCTATATTGGTAAAATTCAAAAAGAGGTAACTGAGTTTTGCTTTAAGCATTTAGATAAATTATCAGATAAACGAATTGGACTATTTATATGTGGTATGGTAGAGGGTGAAGCTATCAATACTGAATTAAATGCAAACTTCCCACCCGAGCTGTTAAAAATTGCTGAAGTTAAGGAGTATATAGGTGGTGAATTTTTACTAGATAAGATGAGCTTCATAGATAAAATGATAGTAAAAAAGATATCAAAGGTAACATCAAATAAATCTAATATATTAGTAGATAAAATACATGAATTTGCACAATTAATGAATTAAGTATGTATCCTTTCTGCAATTCAATCGAATATTCCAGTTAGCTTATTCGAAATTAAGAAGCTTGCTCCGGGAATTGCAGTTTTTGGTCTTTCGTTTATATCTTTGTTCTCTGGAATGTTGATTGCCAAAGATAGGAGCACCTCGTGCAGCCATTGCTGGAGACTATGCTTCGATTTTTCCACATATTTGGTGGGTAATTGGATATGCTGTTATAATAATGGTCATTGCGATTGTTGTATTCAAGAAGAAAATGAGTAGTGACAAAGTATGATTATATGTGACATACAACGTGAAATGTAAACTACTATATGCTATAATAATTAATACGATAACTTTTAATTAGTAAGGGGAGTAGTTATGTATTTATATATTATTGAGGGGCTGGACAAGACCGGTAAGACAACCTATACAAAGGACAAGTTTGCCAGTTACAGCAAGTTAAGACTTCCGGGAGGTTTTGACTATACTCAGGAAGTTAGAAAGAATTTCATGGCGGGAAACATTCCCGAGGCAGAAATGATACATATCATATTTGGTGAGCACATGGCAGCCTTGAACCATTTATACATGAACAGCACAGAATATTATGTGCTAGATAGAAGCTTTATATCCTATCTAGTTTATCAGAAGGAGCCCCTAGAGAAGTATGGCTACTATGATATATATAAGAAGCTACTTGAGGAAATGTTTATAAAGCTTACAGAAAAATACGAGATAAAGATTTTGTATTTTTCAAAGCGACTGGTAGAGCGTAAGGAAGATTGGCTGGAATATATGGATGCCGATATGCTGAAAAACAGCTTTGATGAGCTGCTGGAGCAGGAAGTATATAAAAGTTATGTTGAACATGTTGATGTAGAGTATAAGATATAGAAAAATATATGGTATGACTTAGAATTACTAATGATATAATTATATGCAAAACAAAAAAAGTGGTGCAAGCATAATAAGCTTACACCACTTTTATTAATCTACTTCTTATTACTATTATTTAACTCAACTATCTTCAAGATAACCTCTACAGCCTTAACCATTGAAGGAATAGGAATGTACTCCAGTTTACCGTGGAAGTTGTGTCCGCCTGTGAAGATGTTTGGAGTAGGAAGACCCATATAGGTCAATCTTGCACCATCAGTACCGCCTCTTATAGCTCTTTGTTTTGGAGTTACACCAACTGCTTCCATAGCTTGTTTTGCCATATCAACAATATACATAACAGGCTCAATATGCTGTCTCATGTTGAAGTATTGATCCTCAAGCTCTAAAACTATAGTGTCTTTGCCATGTTTAACATTTAGGAAGGCTACTATATCTTCAACCAGTTTTTTCTTCTCGCCTAATTTCTCTAAATCATGGTCTCTTATTATCATATATATGTATGTATGTTCAACATTGCCTTTGATTTCATCTACATGGAAGAAACCTTCATATTCCTCTGTAAATTCTGGTTTTTGACCTGCTGGAAACATATTCATTAGCTCTGCCGCAATTGTCATAGAGTTTACCAGCTTGTTTTTAGCTGATCCTGTATGTATGCTTTTACCGTATATGTTGAATTTAGCACAAGCAGCATTGAAGTTTTCCATTTCAATTTCGCCTATTTCGCCGCCATCCAAAGTATATGCAAAATCTGCATTGAATTTCTTAACATCAAAGTGGTCTGCACCTTCACCTATTTCTTCATCAGGAGTAATAGCTACCTTAATAGTTCCATGTTTTATTTGAGGATTATTTATCAGATATTCTATTGCTGTAAAAATCTCTGCTACTCCAGCTTTGTCATCAGCACCTAGTAGAGTAGTTCCATCTGTTGTGATAATGTCCTGATCCTTGTAATTAATAAGTGATGGATATTCCTTTGGTGATATAACCAAACCATTTTTTAAAACGATATCTTCACCATCGTAGTTTTTTACTATTTGTGCATTTACATCCTTGCCTGATGCATCACTTGCAGTATCCATATGGGCAATCAAGCCAAGAGTAGGAACAGCTGCATCAATATTGGAAGGAAGAGTAGCCATTATATAGCCATTCTTATCCATTGATACATCCTGCATTCCTATTTCCTCAAGCTCCTTTTTAAGAGCTTCTGCCAATACTAATTGTCCTGGAGTGCTTGGGGTAGTATGGGTATCCATATTGGACTGAGTGTCATATTTTACATACTTTAAAAATCTTTCAACTACTTTTTCCAAAATTCAATCATCCTTTCATGTATGCTAGGTTATTTTATCTTCAAATATAATTATTACAAATTGAGCTAAATATTACAAGAATAATATGAAAGTATTTTCAAAGTATATAATTTTCATCTGTGAATAAATTTATTATATACATAGTTTTGGAGGTGTAACGTGAAGCTATATATAATAAATCGCAAGCTTATGTCTAGAGCACTTATGATTGTTTTACTTGTAGGAATATTTGTAGCATACACAGCAGGGATAGAAAGCGGTGTTTTGAGCGTTTTTATGAATAACAAAAGAAAGCTTCCTATATATTGCATAGATACCGCTGAGAAGAGAATAGCAATTTCTTTTGATGCTGCATGGGGTTCGGATTTGACAGAAGATTTGCTAAAAACTCTTAAGGAGCACAATATAAAAACTACTTTCTTTCTTGTTGGGATATGGGTTGATAAATATCCGGATATGGTGAAGCGGATAAGTGATGAGGGTCACGAAATAGGTAATCACTCTGCCAAGCACCCCAAGATGTCAACTCTTTCTAAAGAGCAGATTATTGAGGAGCTTACTTCTACCTCTGAGAAGATAGAGGCAATTACAGGCAAGCAGACAATACTGCTTAGACCACCTTTTGGAGACTACAACGACAGGCTTATAGAAACCTCCCAAGAGTTGGGCTATCAAGTAATACAATGGGATGTTGATTCGTTGGATTATAAGGATTACGGTACACAAGCTATAGTAGATAGAGTAATGAAGAAGGTTTCAAATGGATCTATTGTATTGTTTCACAACAATGCTACATATACAAAGGAGGCTTTGCCAATAATATTAGATAGGCTTCAGGAGCAGGGGTATAAAATAGTACCTATTTCAGAGCTAATTTATAAAGAAAACTATTATATAGATCATACTGGTAGGCAAAAGCCTTTGGAACAGTAAAAAATATTTTTGCTTTTAGGACAATTAACCTGCTTCAGTAATACTATATACTGAGGGGGCGGCATTATGGATAAGGAATTAAAAAGGTCTATAAAAAAGCTTTTATGGCTGGATACTGTGCTTGTGTCGAAGGATTCCTTATGGAGTATATTAGATGAAATAGAAGATGAATTGGAAGATATTTTTGATAAAGATAAAAAGAATGATACAAGCCTTGAAAATTTCCTTAAAATTAAAAAATAGATAAGTGATAAATATAATTAGCTGATATTATACATAAAAAATAATTATCAGCTAATTATATATCTTAGACCAATATATATCGCGCTAAACAATTTACATTTATAAAATAGTGCGATATATTTTCCGCTGTTTATAGAACACACAAATTTCATTGATTTACTTTAATACATGACAATAAGTAATGTATTTTGTTATTAATTAATTTGTGTGTTCTATATATTCTTTAAATTAGGGAGCTGATAGTTTGTTGTTAAATAATTTTGAGAGATTTGGCGTAACTGCAGATTGTAAAAAGGTACTTCCCGGAATGGTTTTTGTAGACATAAATGATGATAAAAACAGGAAGGAAATTTATAAGGCTTTTGATAATGGAGCATCTCTGATTTTTACCACTCAAAATATTACAGACCCAAAGCTTCCTGTGATAAAGATTAGTAATGTATATGAGACTATGCTTATATTGTTAAATAAGCATTTTGATAAACCTCAGGATAAGGTTAAGCTTATTGCTATAAGTGGAAGTAACGATAAGGCTATTGCTCTTGATTTGCTTTATAAGCTGCTGGAGGATAAGAGCAATAAAATTGAGGCAGATGAAGAGGCTGTATTTAGAGAATATGTAGGTTCTTTTGACAGCCTTACCATTGAGGATATGTATGAATATATTGATAAATTTGCAAGCAGCGGCAACCACTTAACTCCAATGATTGTAGATAATAAAATGAAGTACTTTAAATTTATAAATGGCTTCAAATTTGATTGCGCATTAATTACAGGAGTAGATAGCTTTGATTATATTGACAGTAATTATGTAATGGATAGTATAAGAAGCTTTATATCACAAATACCAGAGGGAAAACCGATTTTTGTAAACAATGATGATAACCTTGTTTTAAAAGCATTAGAGTCGAGTAAAAACAATATTGTAGTAACTTATGGTTTAAATAAGAAGGCGGCAGTCACAGCAACAAGTATTGACATAAACGAACAGACCAACTTCAACTATTGTCTTCAGAGAAGTTTTACCACTAGCAGTGGAAATGTGTTGGAGCCTTTTGAAATGCCTATATCTATCAATATGCTGGGCAGTGGCAATATCCATAATGCATTAGCGGCTATCACTTGTGCCTTATATTATGATGTAGATATGCTTCATATACGAAATACTCTTATGACATACATTGGTTTGGAAAGAAGGTTTAAGGTAAGTGCCATAAAGGGTGTATGTATAGTGGATAACTACGGTAGCAGTCCAGGGGATTTAGATAAGACCTTTGAGGGAGTGCAAATGCTTAATTTTAGTAGGCTATTAGTGTTAATGTCGACAAATGATTGGGATGAGATAGAAGGATATATCAAAGTATTTAATCAATGGAGTGAGCTGCTTGGAATTGAAGAGGTTATACTTACAGGATGCGTTGATATAGATAGCGAAGCTGTGCCGCATCTCAATACATGATATAAGAACTCTTAAAAGAGAGCTTAATGACTGTATAAATATTAAATACATAGATAGTCTACAGGAAGCAGTGAAGTATTTTGCAGCTAAGACGAAAGCAGGAGACCTTTTGGTGCTGGTTGGAAGTAATACTATGAATACAGCTAAAAAGCAACTTAAAGATGAATTATTACAAAAGATGAAAACTATTCATTAGAAAATAATTTATACAAAAAAAGAAAATTTAGCAAAATGACTCATAATATTATGCTTGTATGAATATGTATAGTGTAGATTAAAGCTCTAAAAAAACACAAGAACATGAAGGGAGTGGGGTCTACATGACCGACAATATTATTGAAAACAATTCTGTGACAATTGTTGGAACAGTGAAGTCAAAGCCAGAGTTTAGTCATGAGATGTATGGTGAGGGTTTCTATAATGTTTATCTTGAAGTGCCTAGATTAAGCGATATTTCTGATGCATTACCTATCACAATATCAGAGCGCTTGATGACAGGTGTTAATTTAGAAATTGGCAATAAACTTGTAGTAGTGGGTCAACTCAGATCATACAATAAGCTTATGGAGGGAAGTAATAAGCTGATTTTGACTATTTTTGCAAGGGATGTAAAGCAGGATGACGAGGAGAATAAAAACCCAAATCAAATTTATCTAGATGGATTTATTTGTAAAAGACCAATATACAGAACAACTCCTTTTGGTCGGGAAATAACTGATATGCTAATAGCTGTTAATAGGCCTTATAATAAGTCGGATTATATACCAAGTATAGCATGGGGTAGAAATGCTAGGTATTCTGAGAATCTTGCAGTTGGAGATAGAATTAGAATATGGGGCAGAATACAGAGTAGAGAATACCAGAAGAAGATTAGTGATGAAGAAGTAATAACAAGAATTGCCTATGAGGTTTCTATTTCTAAGATGGAAATCGTAGATAAGGACAACAATGTGAAGGAATTTGAAGAAGAGGAAAACTAATTTTAGAGCGCAGAGCGGTATACGCAAATGCGCTTTTGCTTTGTATGCATATATTGTGTACTTTTGAAAATTATAATATAATAAATTATTAATACAATGTGGGAGGGATATGAATTGAAATTAATAGATAGAGTTTATGATAGTAAATTCAAATATATAGCAATGATTATTATGATAATTTTAGGTAGTGCTATTAGTGGGGTTGCTTTTAATGTATTTATTATGCCTCATAAGCTTTTAAGCGGAGGTATAAGCGGTATTTCTTTGTTATTGAACTACTTATTTAATGCCAATACTGGTCTTGTATTTCTAGTTTTTAATATACCGATTTTTGTATTGGGTTATAAGTATGTGGATAAAGAATTTGTTATTTTAAGTATTGTTGGTACAGTTTCTTTTTCTGTTTGGGTAGAAGTTTTTTCATTTTTAAGACAAAGTATGATAGTGCCGGACATAATGCTATCTTGCATTTATGCAGGAGTGCTAAATGGAGTAGGCTTAGGTATTGTTTTAAGAAATAGAGCATCACAAGGCGGAATTGATATTATAGCAGTTATATTAAAGAAGTACTTTTCTATGAATATTGGAAGTACATCAATGATAATAAATACCTTCATAGTTATAGCAGCATCCTTTATAACTAACTTGAATCTTGCAATGTTTACTTTGATTTCAATGTATATATCCTCAGTAGTAGTGGATAAGGTACAGCAGGGCTTTGATAAGAGAAAGTCCATAATGATAATTACAGATAAAGAAAAACAGGTGGCTGATGAAATATTTAAGAAGCTAGTTAGAGGCATAACATATCTAGAGGGTGAAGGAGCATATACAGGGAATAGGAAACGAGTCATATATTGTATTATAAAGTTAAATCAATTATCTAAGCTAAAGCAAATAGTAAGAGAAGTAGACCCAAATGCCTTTATAACTGTTAGTGATACTGCTGAGGTTATGGGACAGGGCTTTTCCAGCCGAGGATTATAGGGATAAAATAAAAGTCATGTATAGCAGTGTAACTGATTATACATGACTTTAGTTTATATTAGCTTATCCTCTAAGATCGTCTAGCAGCTTCTTCTTATCATCTTGTACGTCAGATGCTTTTTTAACAACTCTTGCCGGTATGCCTGCTACTACGGTATCAGGAGCAACATCCCTTGTTACAACGGAGCCTGCCGCTACTACAGAGCCCTTACCGATCCTAACACCTTCAAGTACAACTGCATTAGCACCTACTAATACATTATCCTCAATTATAACGGGAGTTGCACTTGGTGGTTCTAGCACTCCTGCCAATACTGCACCTGCTCCGATATGGCAATCCTTGCCTACAGTAGCTCTAGCTCCAAGTACTGCATTCATATCTATCATAGTGTTCTCACCAATCTCTGAACCTATGTTTATGATGGCACCCATCATAATTACTGCATTTTTATGTATGGTAACCATATCTCTAATAACTGCACCTGGCTCAATCCTAGCTTCAATATGTCTTGTATCAAGCATAGGTATTGCAGAATTTCTTCTATCATATTCCACATCAAATTTATTTATTATACTTTTGTTTGCTTCTATGAAAGTCTCAACCTCAGTATTTTCTCCTATAAGCACCCAAAAGTTTCCGTTTCCATATTTATTTATATTTCCTGTATCAATGCCATCAAGATTTCCGTCTATGTAAGCTTTTACAGGGGTGGATTTCTTCACTTGCTTTATGTATGCTGCTATTTTATATGGATCATTTAAATCAACATTATTCATCATATCATCTCCTTAAGCATAGATTTCATGTCATATAAGCCTTTTGCTTAGAAACTAAATATAGCGCTGCTCTCAAAGCACCAGTACCAAAAACATCCCTAGAAAGTGCAGTATGCTTGATTTCAATTATTTCATCCTTACCAGCAAAGAATACAGAGTGTTCACCAGGAATAGTACCACCTCTGATAGCAGATATACCTATTTCATTAGTGCTTCTTTTTTCATTTTTCTTAGACCTGTCATATACATAATCCATAGTATTATCAAGCTGTTCATTTATCTCATTTGCGATCATAAGCGCTGTTCCGCTTGGAGCATCCTTTTTCTCATTATGATGTTTTTCTAATATCTCAATATCAAAGCCCATGCCTAGCTTTGCTGCGGCTGTTCTAGCAAGCTCTATAAGTATGTTTATACCCAGCGACATATTGGCAGACATAAAAATAGGTATTTGCTCTGATGCATGATTGATAGCCTCATAATTATCAGGAGACAGCCCAGTTGTAGCTTCGATTAAAGCTACCTCGTTTTTCATGCAAAAATCCAAGGCTTGTGTTATTAAATCAACATTAGAAAAATCAATAACAACATCTATTTTTTCGGTGACTTCATCAAAACTTTTATATACAGGATAGGGATTGCTGAATTTATCAGGTTGTCTAGAAATACCTACAGCAATAGTTAAATTATCAAAATTAGCTGCAAGCTTGGTAATAACTTGACCCATTTTTCCATTGCAACCACTCATTAGTATGTTTATCACAAGATTTACCTCCTAAGCTTATAGCCGTAATCAACTAGTGTATTTTTGAGATACTCAAGATTTTTATCTGTCATATCTGTAAGTGGAAGTCTAAGCTCTCCTACTTGATAGCCTAGTAGGTTCATTGCTGTCTTAACAGGAATAGGATTTACTTCGCAGAACAAAGCATCATTTAATGCTTTTATCTTTAACTGAAGCTCTTTGGCACCGTTTACATCTCCATCAAGATACTTAATAACCATATCATGCATTTCCTTTGGAGCGATATTGGCTACAACTGAGATAACTCCAATCCCACCAACAGAGAGTAGCGGTACTACTTGATCATCATTTCCTGAGTACATATAAAACTCGTCATTGCAGAAAGTACCAATCTCAACTATTTGGCTAATGTTTCCACTGGCTTCCTTAACAGCTACGATGTTTTTGTGCTTTGAAAGAGTCTTTAAAGTGTCTGGATTTACGTTAAGACCTGTTCTTCCAGGCACATTATATACTATAATTGGAATGTTTACTGCATCTGCTATAGCAGTATAGTGTGCAATTAATCCCTTTTGAGTAGTTTTGTTATAGTATGGTGTCACGCATAACAGACCATCACAGCCTACACCTTCAGCGTACTTTGAAAGCTCTATGGAGTGATGGGTGTTGTTACTGCCTGTACCTGCTATTACAGGTATTCTTCCTGCAATCTTCTCTACAGTATATTTAATTGTTGCCTTTTTCTCAGCATCTGACATTGTGCTTGACTCACCTGTAGTACCACATATTATTATAGCATCGGTACCCTGTTTTAGGTGCAAGTCTAACAGCTCTCCAAGTTTATCAAAATCTACACCATCTTTGCTAAAAGGTGTGACAATAGCAACTCCTGATCCTTTAAATAATGGCATAACGTTCCCTCCTATTAATGTTCTACATTAAGCATTTTCTTTAACTAATATGCATGAATCAAATAAAATAAACGGGTATATTATATTATAATAAATCTTCTTCATTATCCAATATACCCATATATTCTATTATATGAAATTTTATTGATATTGTTTATAACAAATAAGCATTTTGTTTTGACAAAGCTATTCCTTTACAAGCAACTCTGCAATTTGAACAGCATTGGTAGCAGCACCTTTTCTAATGTTGTCTGAAACTACCCACATGTTTATGCCGTTATCGATAGATTCATCTCTTCTAATTCTGCCTATGAAAACCTCATCTTTGCCAGTAGCATTTAAAGCTAGGGGATAAACATTGTTTTTTACATCATCTTCAATAATGATTCCTGGACTGTTCTTTAGAAGGTCTACTAATTCATTAAGCTCAAAATCTTTCTGGAACTCAATGTTCACTGATTCTGAGTGACTATTGAATACTGGAACTCTAACGGTTGTAGCAGTTACCTTTAAACTTTGATCGTTAAGAATTTTTTTTGTCTCTTCAATCATTTTCATTTCTTCCTTAGTATACCCATTTTCCATAAATACATCTATATGAGGAAGACAATTATTAGCTATTGGGTGAGCATATAACTTATTTGGGTTTCCTTTTAAGCCTTCTTCTAAATCACTTACACCTTTTACACCTGAACCGGAAACAGCTTGATAAGTTGAGTATACTACTCTCTTAATCCCATATTTCTCGTGAAGTGGTTTTAATGCAACCACTGCTTGTATTGTAGAACAGTTAGGATTAGCAATAATACCCTTGTTCCATTTTATATCGTCACCATTAACCTCTGGAACTACCAGGGGTACATCCTTATTCATTCTCCATGTGCTACTGTTGTCTATAACAACTACACCCTTAGAAGCAGCTATTGGTGCAAATTTAAGACTGGTTTCTCCGCCAGCAGAGAAAAGTGCTATATCAATATCTCTATCAAAGGAGTTCTCAGTAAGCTCTTCAACAACATATTTCATACCATTAAATTCTATTTCGTTACCTGCTGATTTTTTAGATGCAAAGACATAGAGTTTATCTATAGGAAAGTTCCTTTCTTCAAGAACTTTAAGCATCATTCTTCCTACCATACCTGTAGCTCCCACTACTGCAACATTTGCCTTGTTCATTGTTATACCTCCTTGAATTTTTAATATATTTATATTAGTTAATATATACGAGATATCCTATATATTAACTATTTTATTATACCACTTTTTAAAAAGTTCACAATTTCTGTACATGATATTTTATTAACAATATGCTTACTAAAATATCGCACTAATCATTCTACTTGATTCATATATTGCGAAAAATTTAGTTATATAAATCTATATAACTAAATTGTAAAAACTTTGCATGTAAGCTACAATCAAATTATGTGTAATTTTAATAAAATATATGAAGAATAGCTATAGACTGAGGAGGTTCTTATATGATAAATATTCAAGAGAATATAAAGTCCATGAAAGAGCATGTATCAGAATTAAGAAGAAGCTTACATAAAATCCCTGAGTTGGGAATGAAGGAATATAAAACAACTGATTTTATAATAAAATATTTAGAGGAGCTTGGCATAGAAGTACATAGAGGTGTATCGGATACTGGAGCTACAGCATATCTAAAGGGTACAGAAGGTAAGAAAACTATAGCATATCGTGCAGATATTGATGCTCTATCAGTAGAAGAAGAAACAGGAGTAGAGTATTGTTCTACAAAAAAGGCTATATGCATGCTTGCGGACATGATGGACATATAGCAATACTTTTAGGCTTTGCAAAGTATGCAGCTTTAAACAGAGATAAGTTTAAAAACAATATTTTATTTATATTCCAGCCTGCTGAGGAAGGTCTCAGGAGGAGCAGAACCTATTGTAAAAGCAGGTATACTTGATAAGTATAAGGTTGATTACATATTTGGATTACATATATATCCTGAGGTTATGGAGGGAAAAATAGCTTGCAGGCCTGGCGCTATGATGGCACAGACCGGTGAGTTTGATATATTGATAAAGGGTAAAAATGCTCATGGTGCAATGCCTCATAAGGGAACTGATGCTTTGGTAACAGCAGCAACAGCAGTAATAGCACTAAATACTGTGGTAAGCAGAAATGTAGACCCCTTAGAGTCAGCGGTATTGACTGTAGGTAAATTAGCCAGTGGAGAAATACGAAATGTTATAGCAGAAGAAGCTATTATTGAAGGTACTATGAGAGCATTTAATGAAGAGACATATAATATAGTGAGAAGCAGGTTGGTTAGTATAATTAATCATGTTTCTGAGGCATATAATTGTAATTCAAAAGTGGAAATAAGAGATATGTACCCAGCAGTTTATAATAACGAGGAACTATTTGAAGCCTTTAAGAAAGCAATAGGAGAAGATAATCTTGAGATTATAAAACCTATGACAATAGCAGAGGATTTTTCTTATTTCCAAAAAGCTGTACCAGGATTGTTTTTCATGCTCGGCAGCCGTAATGAAAGCTTGGGATATACAAATCCATTGCATAGTAATATGTTTAACTTTAATGAAGACATCCTTCTTGAAGGAATACAAGCGTTTGAGAATATTAGATTACAGTTTGAATAGAGGATTTTCCTGTGGCTTTTTAAAGGATAGTGAGTAATAATATGTACTCTCTATCCTTTATTTTTTGCATAAAGTATAAAATTTGTGAAATTATGAAATAATAGTTAAACGTATGTTATATGCTTAACACTTTATGATTGGAGGTTATTATGAGAGTAGGAATCCCAAAAGGGCTTTTATATTATGATTATCATCCCTTTTTTAATACCTTTTTTGAAGAATTGGGAGCAGAATTAATTACGTCTGAGGATACAAACAAGGCGATACTGGATATGGGGGTAAAGCATTGTGTGGATGAAGCATGCCTTCCTGTAAAGGTGTTTCATGGACATGTGGCAGCTATTAAGGATAATTGTGATATGTTAGTTATACCAAGAATCATGCAGCTAAGAAAAAGAGAATATGTTTGTCCAAAGTTTTGTGGATTACCTGAAATGCTAATTTGCAGTATAGCTGATATGCCCAAAGTAACTATGACTCCTTTTTATGCAACTTCAAAAAAAAGATGTTTATTTGGGCAAAAGAGGTTGGAAAGGAGGTAACAAAAAGTACAGGTAAGATTCAAAAAGCATTTGATACAGCATTACATGAACAAGAAAACTACAAAAGAGCTGCGACCTATGGTGATTACAATATAACTATAGCTTTAGCAGGACATCCATATAACCTTTACGATAATTTCATAAATATGAACATAATCAATAAACTAAATAAGCTGGGTGTGACAGTTGTTACGATAGAATCAGTTGATGATATAGCAGTAAATAATGAGGTAGCAGGCTTATATAAGAAGCCATTTTGGAGCTTTGCAAGAAATAACTATGGTTTTACAGCGCATGTAGCAAAAAACAAAACTGTGGATGGGATAATTTATTTATCCTCTTTTGCTTGCGGTATTGATTCTGTAGTAGTAGAGCTGATCAAATATAAAATAGAAGAATTTCCAATGCTTTTAATAAAGCTAGATGAGCATACAGGAGAGGCTGGCTTGGATACTAGACTGGAAGCCTTTGTAGATATGTTGGATAGATAGAAAGGAGAGGTTAATTTGAAAATAACATTTCCTCATATGGGGAATGTATATATTGCGGCTAAAGCATTGTTTAGCGGCTTAGAGGTAGACTATGTAATACCTCCCTTAAACAGTAAATCTGCGCTTGAAATTGGTTCTTTTTATTCTTCTGAGGAGATGTGTCTGCCTTTTAAAATAATGATAGGAAACTATTTGGAAGCTATAAAGCAGGGGGCAGATACCATAATCCTTACAGGAAGCTGTGGACCTTGCAGGTTTGGAGAATACTGTGAGCTTCAGATGAATCTACTAAAAAAACTAGGACATAATCTAGATTTTATTGTAATTGATAGCCCTGGAGATATAGGCGTAAAAGAATTATTAAGAAGATTAGGAAAGGTTTCAGAAGGCAGTAGATTGTCTAGAAGCCATAAGCTGGCAGCACTATTAAATGCTGTCAAGGTCATAAACCTAATGGATGAAATAGAAGCAAAGGCAAAATATTTTGCAGGCTATGAAAAAAATAAGGGAGAATGTAAAAGAATATTAAACAACTGTAGAGTTGAAGTTATTGCCTGTGATAGACCTGAAAGCATGGTAAGCTTGCTTAGAAGCTACATGGAGAAATTAAAAAATATAAAAATTGATAACATGAAGAATCCAATTAAAATTGCAATTATTGGAGAAATATATACAGTTATTGAACCCTTTTCTAATTTATATATTGAAGAAAAGCTGATGGATTTTGGTGTTTCAACAAAAAGGACATTAACTCCCAGCTGGTGGTTCAAAAATCTTATTCTGTCTCCTACGCACCTAAATCAGCTGGATATCAAAAGAAAAGCTAAGGAATATTTGCCTATAATGATTGGCGGTCATGCAAGAGAGTGTATAGGAGAAGCCGTATTAGCTTATGAAGAAGGCTTTGATGGAGCTATACAAGTTTTTCCTATGGGTTGTATGCCTGAAATAGTGTCAAAAGCAATATTACCGAAGATATCTAGGGACAAGGATTTCCCTATTATGACCTTGGTAGTTGATGAAATGACGGGGGAAGCTGGATATGTAACAAGGCTAGAGGCTTTTGTAGATTTGCTGGAAAGGAGAAAATATGATGTATTATCTAGGTGTTGACGTAGGCTCTGTCAGTACTGACCTTGTATTGTTAGATGAAAAAATGAATATTGTAGAGAAACATTATTTGAGAACTAAGGGTAAACCCATAAATGCCATACAAGAGGGCTTCAAATTTTTCAAGGATAAATATAAGGTCACTGATATATTAGCAGCAGGAACCACAGGAAGCGGAAGACAAATTGCATCAACGCTTATTGGAGCTGATGCAGTAAAAAACGAAATAACTGCTCATGCAGTGGCAGCTCTGTCTATAGATAAAGATGTACGAACTATAATTGAAATTGGAGGACAGGATTCTAAAATAATTTTATTAAAAAATGGGATAGTTACTGATTTTGCAATGAATACCGTATGTGCAGCAGGTACAGGCTCGTTCTTAGACAGACAAGCGGAAAGACTGGAAATACCGATTGAGGAGTTTGGAGACTATGCTTTAAAAGCAAAATCATCAGTTAGAATTGCTGGCAGGTGTGCAGTTTTTGCAGAATCAGACATGATACATAAGCAACAGCTAGGGTACAATGAGGCAGACATAATTAAAGGACTTTGTGATGCGCTTGTGCGGAACTATTTCAATAATGTTGGCAAAGGAAAGGCGATTGAATCCAAAGTATTTTTTCAAGGCGGTGTTGCAGCAAATATAGGCATGAAGGCTGCTTTTGAAGAAACAATAGGATCTAGTGTAATAATTCCTGAGCATTACAATATGATGGGAGCAATAGGGGCAGCGTTATTAGCTAAGTCCCAGGCAGAAAAAAACGGAAAAACTAACTTCAAAGGCTTTGAACTTGCAGAAAGCATATTTGTTTCCTCAAGCTTTGAGTGTGAAGGCTGTACCAATAGATGCGAGGTTGTTAGAATACTTGAAAATGGAAAGGAAATAGGATGCTTTGGAGATAGATGCGGGAAGTGGAGTAGTAAGATAGCGGTTTAAATTGTTTAGTGAGATATATAAGGCTTCATTAATTTATTAATGCTTAATATAGAAGCCTTTTTTATTTTTCTCAAATATTGTATACTGTCAAAAATTATGCTACAATTTTTGTAAAAGGGAGGGACAAGTATGCGGCTTAGTAACATCAAGTTTACATTAGTATTAAGTATTGTATTAGTCTTAGTTTTGATCTTTACTTCGACAGTGTATTCTGACTCCAATGATGGCTGGAAGGGTCATGGATTATACAATGTTAATGACTCGAAAATTGAAATCCTACAAGAAGACGTAAAAGTAGAGCTTCAAGGTAGCAAGCTTAAACTAGATGGAGAATTTATAATTAGGAACATGACTAAAGATAAGGCTAGAGTCGTCTTAGGAATGCCTATAAACGGTATAGAAAGCATTAGCATGATGGAGAATGGCTATAATATTAAATGGAGAAAAAGAAGTCTTGAAGGGTTGCAAAATGAATTTAAGGTTACAGATAAGCTTCCCAAAGAAGATTTCTGGTATGTTTTTTATTTAGATTTAAATGCAGAAGAGACAAGAATAGTAAACTTGAAATTGGATGCGGCTCAACAACTAGATGAAGAAGGTACATACTCTGTTAGTTATTTTGGTGATAGAGAGACAGACTTTTCCAATCAAGTAGAAAAGTCTTCATTATATATAAAAATTAATGATTTTGAACCGTATAATATTTTGTCAGTCAAAGGAATTGATCCATCTAATATAGGAAAAAATGGTGAGATTCTTATTGAAACTGATCAAGAAAATATTGAAGAAGTAGGAATAAGATATAAAGATTTAACAGCACAGGCTATTAATAAGCTATCAAAAAGTTCTAAGAGCAGACCTCGTGAAATAGCTTCAGCATTTATAAAAAAGAATTATGATAGAGCAGTATATCTTTGTGATGAGTATATAAAAAATCCAAGCGACGAGAAGATAGCAAATGAACAAATATTATTTGTTAAGGCAGAGAGCTTAAGAAAACAACAAAAATATGAAGAATACCTTCAAATAATTGAAGCTATGGACTATAGCGAGCTTTATCCGTTAGAGTTAAAAAATAAGATATATTTGGACAGTATTGAAGTGTATTCAGAAGAAAAGGATCAAGCTAAGCTTGAAGGTCTTTTAAAGGAAATTTATCAGATGACAGACGAAAGCACAGAGCTTTTGACTGTATGGATGGAGAACAATGGATATTCTATTCCATCGGCTGTAGATAATAAAAAGCCCATAGAAGATAATAAGGATAAGACGCAAAATTCAGAGCAACCTACATCTTTAGTTGTGAAATATTATGATAAAATAATGGATTTCCCGTATACTCCTGCAATAATATTTTTAGTTGGAGTGCTTTGTGGTTTGTTTTTAAGAAGAACTACAACCAGAAAGAGAAGGAAAAATTCTAGATACTTGTATGGAAGGTAGCTTAATTTATTTATGAACGACATTAACAATAATAGTATAAAATGAAAAAGTTTGCTTCATAATATCACTTGAGGAGTGATATTATGAGCAATAAATCTGGAAAAACAAATAAGAATAAAGAGATTAAGCCAGAAGATATGATGAAATATGAGATTGCCAATGAGCTTGGTCTTGGAGAGAAGCTTATGCAGGTTGGCTGGGGAGGATTGACTGCTAAGGAAACGGGCAAAATCGGTGGTATTATTACGAGAAAAAAGAAAGCTATAATTGATAAATATAAAGATATTCAGGTAGAAAAAAAGGCGTAGGGTTCAGTTTAAATGGACTCTATGCCTTTATTTATGCCATTTACGGAGCAAATCTGGCTAAGAGCGAAGGACTCGAAGTACTGAGCTTTTATTGTATAAGTTATCAACTTTTGCTATAATTTTATTGATTATTAAAAAACTAAATATTTCCTTGGAGGAGAATATGGAAAGTTATGACTACTTGGCAGGATTCTATGATATGCTGATGGATGATGTTAATTATGAGCTTTGGTGTGAATTTATTGAGAAAATCTTTTCAGTTTACAACGTGACTCCAAATACTATTCTTGATACAGCTTGTGGTACTGGAAATATAACAATCCCTATGGCTGTAAAGGGGTATTGCCTTTGGGGTGTGGATATATCAGAAGAAATGCTTGCAATAGCAGAAAATAAAGCGAGAAGCAAAAATCAAAATATAAAATTTATTAAGCAAAATATAACTGAGCTTACATTAAATAAGAGGTTTGATGCTGTATTATGCATGTGTGACGGGGTAAATTATATTATAGATGAAAATGCTTTGAAGCAATATTTGAAAGCTGTATATAATTCACTTAACAGCAATGGAGTTTTGATATTTGATATAAGCAGCAGTTATAAACTTACAGAAATACTTGGAGACAACACCTTGTTTCAGGAAAAAAATGACTTTTGCTATGTATGGGAAAACAGCTACTTTGAGGATGAACAAATTTTAGAGATGAGATTGAATTTCTTTGTGCCACAGCAAGGTTTGTACAAACGCATGGAGGAATATCATATACAAAAAGTATACGACGTTAGTTATTTAAGAGATAAACTTATTGAAGCAGGCTTTGACAAGGTTAATATTTATGACAATTTAAAGCTGAAACCACCATCAAGCAAAAGTGAAAGAATATTTTTGCAGCACAAAAACCAGAAAATCAGGAGGAAGTATGAAAGATTATTTAATAAGAGGTACAAGTGATAATGGAGCATTAAGATTTTTTGCATGTATAACAACAAATCTTGTAGAGGAAGCAAGACAAATACATGACTGTTACCCGGTTGCAGCAGCAGCTTTGGGAAGAATGCTGACAGTTGGAAGCATGATGGGTTCAATGTTAAAAGATGATAAAGATATACTCACTATTCAAATTAATGGAAAAGGCCCTGCAGGCGGAGTAGTAACAGTAGCAGACAATAGTGGAAATGTAAGAGGTTATATCAATAATCCTCATGTTGAGACTATGCTAAAGCCTAGTGGTAAGCTAGATGTAGGAGCTGCTATAGGCTATGATGGAAATCTTACAGTAATAAAGGATCAGGGACTAAAAGAACCATATGTAGGACAGATTCCAATAGTAAGTGGGGAAATTGGTGACGATTTTACTGTTTATTTTGCAAATTCTGAGCAAACACCCACTTCTGTAGGTTTGGGTGTATTGGTAGAGCCACAAGGTCAGGTCAGTGCAGCTGGAGGATTTATTATTCAGGTTATGCCTGAAGCTGAGGAAGATACAATAGCACAGCTGGAAAACAACCTTATACATATAAAATCAATAACTGAAATGATTAGTGGAGGTATGGAAGTTGAGGAGCTTATAGCGAATGTGATGAAGGAAATAAGCTTCAAAGTAAATGAAAAAAAAGAAATAGGATATGTATGTAATTGCAGTAGAGAACGAATAGAGAGAGCACTTATAAGCTTAGGTGAGACAGAACTTCTGGATATAATAGAGACAGATGAAAAAGCTGAAATCTCATGTCACTTCTGTAGTAATATATATCATTTCAACAAAGAAGATTTAGAAACAATTTTAGAACAAGCAAAAAATTAAGTTGCTAGCCGAATACTGTGAATATATTTGTCAATAATAACAATATATTCACTTTATAGGCATATAAAGAATATTATATATTGAGTTTTGGATAAGGTAGCAATCGATAGCAATGAAAAGGAAAGTAAATAATCTTTAGCAATAATTTGACTTAATGAATAATGATGAATTTTGACTTTGATAATTATTTAAGTTATACTATGTCTTGTCGTCATTGATGACACATAATTTTGGGAGCATAGCTCAGCTGGGAGAGCACCTGCCTTACAAGCAGGGGGTCACAGGTTCGAGCCCTGTTGTTCCCACCATATATGGCCCGGTAGTTCAGTTGGTTAGAATGCCAGCCTGTCACGCTGGAGGTCGAGGGTTCGAGCCCCTTCCGGGTCGCCATTTACATGCCTAGATAGCTCAGTCGGTAGAGCAGAGGACTGAAAATCCTCGTGTCGCTGGTTCGATTCCGGCTCGAGGCACCATTAACATGCGGGTGTAACTCAGTGGTAGAGTGTCACCTTGCCAAGGTGAAAGTCGCGAGTCCGAATCTCGTATCCCGCTCCATAATGGCGCCATAGCCAAGTGGTAAGGCAGAGGTCTGCAAAACCTTTATCCCCAGTTCAAATCTGGGTGGCGCCTCCATAATAAAGAGTATAGCTTATTGGAAACAATAAGTTTTTTTTATTTTTTGTGATTATGAAAAGAGGAATGAACTATGAATTTATTAAACACACCTTACATACCAGAGAATAAAATAAAGACTGTATTGGTAGACTACAGAATAACACAGGAAGCAGAGAAAACACTTCGGGACATGGATATTGAGCTTATAAAAACTTCACCTTGTATAGAGCTATATGACGCAATTAAAGGACATCCTGATATAGTTGTTCATCATATAAAAGATAACAGTTTAGTAGTAGCACCAAATGTTTTTGATGTGATGCAACCCTTACTTTCAAAAAAAGGATTTGCATTGACAAAAGGTGATACTTGGCTCCATAGAAACTATCCAGAAAACATAGCATATAATGTATTAAGAATCGGATTAATAGCGTTTCACAATACAAAGTATACAGATAAAGCTATATTAAAAGAATATGAAAAAAATGGAGTTAAAATAGTACATGTAAATCAAGGATATACAAAATGTTCTGCCTGCATTGTAGATGAACATTCTATTATTACATCAGATTATAAGCTAGCTAAGCTTGTAGAGAAGTATGGTATAGAAAGCTTGCTAATAGAGCCAGGTGGTATTTTGCTAGACGGACTAAATTATGGCTTTATAGGCGGAACCAGCGGTTTATTATCAAGAAATATTTTGTCTTTTACAGGCAGTTTAGAAAAAATAAAGGATAATTACAAGATATTTGATTTTTTAAGCAGTAAGGGAATAGAAGTAAAAATACTAAGTACAAAGCAAATATTTGATATAGGGTCAATAATACCGCTGACACTTTGATTTACCGATATACAGAAGCATTTTATACTCTGAATACAAGTCGTTATTGAGTAAATACTAAATATATATGTTACGAAAAAGATTTATCAATTACAAAGCAGATTCTTCTGCTTGTGTATTATCGTTAATGAATTTTTCGCAACATATGAATCAAGGAATATGTTTTGCACATTTTAAATTCAATTTAAAATGTTTAGTTCAAAACATATAGAAAGGAGTTGAAGAAATGTTTCTGGTTACAATCGGAGCTACTAATTATGCAGATAACATAAAAGATTTCATTTATTTACAGATAGAGAAGCTGGAGCAAGAAGGTTTCAATATATTATGCGAGCATTATTTTGCAGGAGAAAATGTATTTATAAAATGTGCTTTAAAAGATAATTTGCTAACAAGGCTTACTGATAAAAAAGCTTATGACGATTTTAAATTTTATATATCGAGGATAGTAACAGAAGCTATTGTTAATAATTGGGAAGAAAAACTAATAAAGAAAATCTTAAAGTATAATTACTTTTATCTAAGTGAGAAAGAAAAAGATTCAATCTGCATGACAGCACAAAAACTTCTTAAAGATGAAAATGGGTTATTACCTGGTGGGTTTTATAAGCTTACTAGAAAAAATAAGATAATGAGGGAGATACTAGAATATCTTTCTAGCAACGATACAATTATTATTGATGGTTTTGTAAACTTTAGACTTAATTCCTATATTAAGGAGCTTAGCGATACAATTGAAAGAGCGATAGAAGTATTCATAACTGAAAGAGAATATAATGAATTTATAAAGTTACTTAAATATTTTGTAGATATTCAAGAGTGCAAGGTTGATGTACTTCATCTTATTCCTACAGCTGAGGGTAAGTATTTACTTTTAGATGGAAGTAAGAAAAAAATAAACGGAGAGATTTTTGAAGAGATTAGGGCAGATATAGCAGAGGGTGATATCAACTATGACGATTTACTTATAAGCACCTTGATTACAATTTCTCCTAGAAAAATTTATATGCATAATCTAGACAGCTTTAATAATAAAGAGCTGGTAAAGACTATTACTAATGTATTCAACGATAGAATTTGTGTATGCCATGGATGTGACATGTGCGGTCAAACAGTTGTACAAGAAACAAATAACTATAGTCTATAAGTACTTTTTATGATATAATCCTAGGTAATATTAATATAACCTGGGGGATAAAATGATACTAAAGATTACTTTAATGACAATTGTTGGAGGCATTATTGGATGGATAACAAATGTTCTAGCGATAAAAATGTTGTTTAGACCATTAAAACCCATTAAAATACCTCTGACTAACCTTAAGATACAAGGGCTTATACCAAAAAATAGAAGTGAAATAGCAAGAAGCATTGGAGATGCTGTAGAAAATGAACTGTTAAATATCAATGAAATAATTGATAGTCTTGTAACAACAGATAACAAATTAGAGGTAATACAAAGTATAAAACGTAGAGTATTATCAGCAGTTGATTTAAAGATACCATCCCTAATACCATCTGCCATAAAGCATAAGCTTTTAGATTATGTAGGAGAGCAGATTGATATGGAAGCAGAAGAGATAATAGACAGAACTGTTAATGATCTTAAAAGCAAAGCAACTGAAAAAATAAAGATAGGTCAGTTAGTAGCAGATAAGATTGATGAATTCGAGTTGGGTAAGATAGAGGAAATGATTCTTATGCTTTCGAGTAAAGAACTTAAATATATTGAGATAATGGGTGGGGTACTTGGAGCTACCATAGGACTTTTCCAGGGGATAATTGTAATGTTTATTTAGGTTACTCTACATAAACTATATTGACATAGGGAATAATGTGTTATAAAATTATTTAAAATATATTAAAGGCATTGATAAGGAAGAGTAAAGCAATAATTGCTCACAGAGAGGAAATGTCATAGGCTGAAAGCATTTCTGTGTAAATATGTTTGAAAACCACCTTGGAGCTTTGGACTGAAATAATAGTAAGTCTATACGTTGATTACGTTATAATCTCTAAGAAAAAACTAGGGTGGAACCGCGAATAGACTCTCGCCCCTTTATTGGGACGGGAGTTTTTGTTTTTGTTAAAAACAAACAAAAAGGAGGAAGAAATATGATAAAAATAACTTTAAAGGATGGCTCTGTCAAAGAGTATCAAAAAGGCATAAAAGTTAAAGAAGTAGTTGCTTCAATAGGAAGTGGACTTCTAAAGGCGGCTATAGCAGCTAAGGTAAACGGTAAGACCGTGGAGTTAAACCATGAGATAAATGAGGATTGCAGTCTTGCGGTTTTGACATTTGATGATGAGGATGGCAGATGGGCATTAAGGCATACAGGTTCACATATACTTGCTCAAGCTGTAAAGAGATTGTATCCAAACATTAAGCTTGCAATAGGTCCTGCAATAGATAATGGTTTTTACTATGATTTTGATGCTGATAAGCCTTTTACAGAAGAGGATTTAAAAGCAATTGAAAAGGAAATGGAGAAAATAGTTAAAGAAGACTTAAGCTCTTGAGAGGTTTGAACTTCCAAGGAAGGAAGCCATAGAGTTTATGGATAAAGCTGGAGAGAACTATAAAGTAGAGCTAATTAATGACCTTGGCGAGGATGAGATAATATCCTTTTACAAACAAGGTGAGTTTGTGGACCTTATGTGCAGGCCTCATGTACCATCAACAGGAAAGCTAAAGGCTATAAAGCTTCTTAATGTTGCAGGAGCATATTGGCGAGGCAGTGAGAAAAATAAAATGCTTCAAAGAATATATGGAACAGCCTTTGCAAAGAAGAGTCAGCTAGATGAATATCTGAATATGCTGGAAGAAGCAAAGAAAAGAGACCATAGAAAACTAGGAAAAGAACTGGATTTATTTAGCATACATGAAGAAGGACCAGGCTTCCCATTCTTCCATCCAAAGGGAATGATACTAAGAAATATTTTAGAGGATTTCTGGAGAAAAGAGCATAAAAAGAACAGTTATCAAGAGGTTAAGACTCCAATTATATTAAATGAAGAGCTTTGGCATAAATCTGGACACTGGGATCATTACAAAGAAAATATGTACTTTACAAAAATAGATGACGGAGATTATGCAATAAAGCCAATGAATTGTCCAGGTGGAATGATTATGTACAACAGAGAGATGCACAGCTACAGAGATCTTCCTATAAGAATGGGAGAGCTTGGCTTGGTTCACAGACATGAGTTATCAGGTGCATTGCATGGACTTATGAGAGTTAGATGCTTTACACAGGATGATGCTCATATATTCATGATGCCATCACAAATCAAGGATGAAATAATATGGAGTTATAGATATGATTGATCATATCTATAAGATTTTTGGATTCAAGTATCATGTTGAGCTTTCAACAAGACCTGAAAATTCAATGGGAACTGATGAAGATTGGGATATGGCAACAGATGCCTTAGAGAAGCATTAGAAGAAAAGAAGATAGAATTATAAAATAAATGAAGGAGATGGTGCATTCTATGGTCCTAAGATAGACTTCCATCTTGAAGATTCAATAGGACGTACTTGGCAGTGCGGAACAATACAGCTTGATTTCCAGATGCCAGAGAGATTTGATATAACTTATATTGGAGCAGATGGTGAAAAGCATAGACCTGTTATGATTCATAGAGTTATATTTGGAAGTATAGAAAGATTTATTGCTATTTTGACTGAACATTTTGCAGGAGCATTCCCAATATGGCTGGCTCCAGTTCAAGTAAAGATAATGCCAATTTCGGACAGACAAAATGATTATGTTGCAGAAGTAACAAGAAAGCTTGAAGAACTGGATATTAGAGTAGAAGTGGACATTAGAAATGAAAAGATAGGCTATAAAATCAGAGAAGCTCAAATGCAAAAGATTCCTTATATGCTTGTAGTTGGAGACAAGGAAATCGAAAACAACACAGTGGCAGTAAGGGATAGAAAAGAAGGCGACAGAGGCAGTATGAAGCTCGAAGAATTTATTGCTAATATACAAAAGGAAATTAAAGATAAAGTAAATAAGTAAATGAAGCAGAAAAAATAGCAGTAACGTTTTTCGTTACTGCTATTTTTATTTAAATTGAAATTTTTAAATAAAATAGAAATATTTATGGAAACAAGGAGGATTTATTTAACTTATATTGAATTAATTTCATTAGTGCAAGCATAAGTATTAATATGCAGTAATATATTCACCGTTTAATTAGAAATAATATATTCGTTCTAAACCCTATTTTTACTTTGCTGCAAATAAATATTTAGGAGGGTTTTTATGTCAAAAAAGGGACTACCAGAAGGCGCATATGGTCTAAAACCGGGTCAAGTTTATGTACCATATGTTCCTAGCGACAAGTTCATGCCTGAGTTTACTGCAACATCAATAATACTAAGTATTATACTTACTGTAGTATTTGGTGCAGCAAACGCATACCTAGGCTTGAAAGTTGGTATGACTGTATCAGCTGCTATTCCAGCTGCGGTTATATCTATGGCAATTCTAAGAGGGGTAATGCGTAGAAAGTCAATCCTAGAAAACAACATGGTTCAAGTTATTGCTTCTGCGGGTGAAGCTTTAGCAGCAGGTGCAATTTTTACAATCCCTGCACTTTTCCTATGGGGTGAAAATCCTAGTTTAATTGAAATGAGTTTGCTTACTTTTGTAGGCGGTATATTAGGCGTTCTCTTTATGATTCCATTAAGAAGATATCTAATTGTTAAAGAGCATGGAAAACTAACATATCCAGAAGGTACTGCATGTGCAGAGGTTCTTGTAGCAGGCGAAGAAGGCGGCGCAGGCGCAGGAATTATATTTATCGGTGGTGCTGTTGGTTTACTTTTTAAGTTCTTAGGCGATGGTTTAAAGCTTTTCCCAACTGAAATCGAATGGGAAATATCAGGCTTTACCGGTGCGGCAGTAGGAGCAGATGTATATCCAGCATTGCTTGGAGTAGGCTTCATTATTGGACCTCAAGTATCTGCTTATATGTTGGCAGGTGCAGTTCTTGGCTGGTTATGTCTTATTCCAGCTATTACATTCTTTGGTTCAGGCAATTTAACACCAATATTCCCTGCAACAGTAGCAATTGCAGAGCTAGGATATTGGGGAGTATGGTCAAATTATATAAAATATATTGGTGCAGGTGCTGTTGCTACAGCGGGCATCATAAGCTTGATCAAATCATTACCAATAATAGTTGGTTCCTTTATGGAAGCTGTTAAAGGGTTTACGGTTAAAGGAAATGAAAATGTTCCAAGAGTTGATAAAGATATTAATCCAAGGTGGTTATTAGCAGGTATAGTTGTTATTATAATTGCTATTGCTTTCTTACCACAAGTTCCAGTAGGACCACTTGGTGCAATATTAATAGCAATATTTGGTTTCTTCTTTGTTACAGTTTCATCAAGAATAGTTGGTTTGGTAGGAAGCTCCTCCAACCCTGTATCAGGTATGACAATAGCTGCATTACTTTTAACTACAATAATAATGAAGAGTGCTGGTTATTCAGGAATATCTGGCATGGTTGCAGCTTTATGTGTAGGTGCAATAATATGTACAGCAGCTGCTATAGCTGGTGATACATCACAAGACCTTAAGACTGGTTATTTATTAGGAGCAACTCCATGGAAGCTTCAAGTAGGACAGTTTATAGGTGTAACAGTATCTGCTATAACTATAGGCTTTGTAATGCTTATGCTTAACAGCGCATATGGTTTTGGTTCAAAAGAACTAGCAGCTCCACAAGCATCACTTATGAAGATGGTTATAGAAGGTATTATGAATGGAAATCTTCCATGGGATCTTGTATTTATAGGTGGCGCAGCTTCTATAATGATTGAATTATTTGGAATTCCATCACTTCCAGTATCTATTGGTCTTTATTTACCAATTCACCTATCAACACCAATAATGGCTGGTGGATTAATAAGATGGGCACTTGAAAAGATAGAAAAGAGAGAAGAAGTTCGTAAGCATAAAGAAGAAGCTGGTATTCTTTATGCATCAGGACTTATAGCAGGCGAAGGTTTAATGGGTGTAATAATTGCAGCATTAGCTTACTTTGATGTTAAATATGCAATTGCAGGAGCACCACTAGGGAAATATGGTGCACTTGGATTATTCATCTTAGTTGCTATTTCACTTATTTACTATACATTCCGTAAGAAAAACTCGAACCTAGCTTAGAAAAGTAATATTAATAATAGGAGGGGGGATTCTGCCCCCCTTATTCAAATTTATAGGAGGATAGATACACTTGAAAAAGAATGCTTTATTGATGATACCCAAGCGTAATGGAAATGTATGCTGGGAAGACTCATCTAATATATTATTGAGAATACAAAGAGATGGCTCTATTCATAAAATATTAAACAAAGTATTTAAATCACCTTTATCTCCTACGGTCGAGCTTGATGAAATAGGTTCCTATGTATGGAAAATGTGTGATGGGGTATCAAACTTGCATGAAATCTCAGAAGGAATGAAAACTAACTTTGGAGATACGATTGAACCTGTATATGACAGATTATTGCAATACATAGGTATTCTTAAAAATAACAACTTTATAAAACTGGAGTGATAGTATGAAAACTTTTATATATGTTGTATCTGTGATGATAATTACTATGGTTATATATCTAATAGGATATTATAAAGAAAAAACTTTGCCTTTAGAGCTTACAAACAACCTTTATCGAAAATGTGCCAAAGTAGTAGTAAATTATCTTAAAGTTAATAATACTGCTTCAATATCAGAAATTAAAAAGAGTATAACAGGAATAACAGCTTCAGTATTTTGGAGTAAAAAAAGGCTGGGTGTTACCAAACCTGCTCAATTTGCCGAAAATATAGTTAGTAATCTTATAAAACAAGGTATTATAGCTGAAGTCGATATCAGCAATAAAAAAATGTATAAGCTTATTTAGTTATGGACTTATAGAAGATTTATATTATAATTAATTTAGAAAGAAAGCATAAGTGCAATTTCATATATATTATTTAGAAAGGCGGGGTACTATGAGATTTGATAATGCAATAGAGTCTATGAAAGATGATATTATAAAGACTACACAAGAGCTTATAAGGTTTAAAAGTGTAGAAACACAGCCAGAGCCGGGAGCCCCTTTTGGAAAACCAGCAAGGGATTGTCTTGACAGAACCCTCGCGATATGTGACGAGTTAGGCTTCAAAACTAAAAATATTGATGGCTATGCTGGGCATGCTGAATATGGTGAAGGTGAAGAAATAGTAGGAATATTAGTTCATCTTGATGTTGTACCTGAGGGTACAGGCTGGTCCAGTTGATCCTTATGCTGGTGAAATAAGGGATGGCAAGCTATATGGTAGAGGTTCAATGGATGATAAAGGACCTGCGGTAGCCACAATGTATGCTTTGAAAGCGGTAGCAGATGCTGGTGAAAAGTTCAACAAACGAGTTAGAATAATTTTTGGCTGTGATGAAGAAAGCGGAAGATGGGACTGCATGAGAACATTATTTTAAGCAGGAAGAAATGCCAAGCTGTGGTTTTTCACCTGATGCAGATTTCCCTATAATAAACAGTGAAATGGGTATAACGGTATTTGATTTGAATAAGAAATTTAAACCTGTAGAACCTACTGCTTGTACTGGTTTAAGAATTAAGTATATTAAAGGTGGCAGCAGATCAAACATGGTGCCTGAGTACTGTGAATGTAAACTTGAGATGAAGAAGGACTTTGGTGACAGATTAGAAAAGACAGTGTCTTATATGAAGGAAAAATTTAATACTGATATTAAATTAGAACTAGAAGATACTAGCTGTATTGTAAAATCCTATGGTATATCAGCACATGGAAGCACACCAGAAAAGGGAGTAAATGCTATATCACATTTAATTAAGTTTTTATGCAACCTGCCTCTTTGCGTAGGAGAAGCGGCAGCATTTGTGAATTTTATGGATAGCAATATAGGTATGGAGACTGATGGAAAGTCCTTTGGTCTTGATATGGAGGATGACGTTTCGGGTAAGCTTGTATTTAACCTAGGTGTGTTTGAGTTAAATGAGGAAGGTGCAAAAGCTACAATAAACATAAGATATCCTGTTACAAAAACAAGAGATGAAGTATATGATAATTCTTGAAAAGAAAGCAGCTGAGGCTAGTATGGAGTGTATAGAGACATCTGGTAATGAACCTTTGTATGTGCCTGCTGATAATCCACTTGTACAGAAGCTTAAATCTGTATATAAAGAGTAACAGGTGAAGAGGCAACATTGATATCCATAGGTGGCGGAACTTATTCGAGAGCGATAAAAAATGCAGTTGCCTTTGGACCGCTTTTCCCTGGACAGCCTGAATTAGCACATCAGAAGGATGAATACATAGGGGTTGAGGATTTGATCAAGTGTACCAAGATTTATGCAGAAGCAATTTGTGAACTAGTTAAATAAAATTATTAATAAAAATAATTTTATTGACAAAAACTAGCCTGAGTAGTAAACTAAATAAGTAATTGTAATTCAAATTACATTTTAATGAATTTAACATAATTATTTAAGTAGAAGTTCCACTTCTCACCTTACGATATTGTCAGTAAGGTATATATAGTTCGTAGCTTTTACGGCAGGTGGATTTTTCTACCTGCCTAAATATTTTTCGGAGGTGATATGTATAAGCAGCAATAAAGATTTACAAATCAATGAGGAAATTAGAGACCGTGAACTTAGGGTTATAGATTCTAATGGAGACCAACTAGGTATAATGTCTTCAAGACAAGCATTGGAGCTTGCTACAGAAAGACAACTTGACCTAGTCAAAATTGCTCCTCAGGCTAAACCGCCTGTATGCAGAATTATGGACTATGGTAAGTTCAAATTTGAACAAAGCAAGAAGGAAAAAGAAGCAAGAAAGAATCAGAAGATTACGTTGCTAAAGAAATTCGCTTTACTCCAAACATAGAGGAGCATGATTTACAAGTAAAGGCAAAGAATGCTTAGAAGTTCCTTGCGGAAGGAGATAAGATTAAGGTTACAATAAGATTCAGAGGTAGAGAAGTTGATCATGCAAGCTTTGGAAACAGGCTTTAAACAAATTCTTTGAGATAATCAAAGAATCATGTGTTATTGAAAAGCCTGCAAGACTTGAAGGTAAGAACATGAGTATGATAATAGCACCAAAATAAGATACAAAAAATTAACACAGGATAGGAGTGGTTTTACAATGCCTAAACAAAAAACCCACAGAGCATCAGCAAAAAGATTTAGCTTTACAAAATCTGGTAAAGTAAAGAGAGGTTGTGCATTTAAGTCTCATATACTTACAAAGAAGACAACTAAGAGAACAAGAAAGCTTAGAAAAGGCGCATATGCAAGCGCAACAGAAGCAAAAATGATTAGAAAATTATTACCATATAAATAAGGTACAGGGAGGTTATAAAAAATGGCAAGAGTAAAAAGAGCAGTAAATGGACATAAAAAACGTAGAAAAATAATGAAGTTTGCTAAAGGCTATTTTGGAGCAAGAAGCAAAAAATATAGAGTAGCAAATGAAACTGTTATAAGAGCATTAAGATTTGCTTATATAGGCAGAAAGCTTAGAAAGAGAGACTTTAGAAAGCTTTGGATAGCAAGAATAAATGCTGCTGCAAGAATTAACGGTATCTCATACAGTAAGCTTATAAATGGTTTAAAGAAATCAGGTATCGAAATAAACAGAAAGATGCTTTCAGAAATGGCTATAAATGATGCAGCAGGCTTTACAAAGCTTGTTGAAGCAGCTAAGAACCAATTAAAAGCATAAACAAAGTTTAAGATAGACCCTTAGGGTCTATTTTTTATAATAAGAAAGATATATAAATCTATCTAAATTAGGAAATTATGTAGAATAAGTATTATATAAGGGTTCTTTAGTTATTAAAATGCATTATATAGAGACATTTTTTATTGTTAAATATTTAATAATAAATTCGAAAATAAATAATAATTAACATAAATGCAATAATAATATAATAGAAGGAAAATGAAGATAACATGCAAAACTAACAGACCAATGGATTAATATACTATATTTGGTATTAATACATTGCTTTGCAATGAAATGTGATTGTTTATTTAAATTTTATACCATGCTATAATAATACGATACATTACAGAATTTACTAATTACATAATAGTATTAATAGAGGTGTTTATCATTTATACATTAAATGGACTACGAAGACGTTTTAACATTTCACCTACACAAACAGTAGTAATGAGCTTTGCAATAGTAATTTTAGTTGGTGCAACATTATTGAATATGCCTATTGCAAGCAATAATGGGCAGCAAGTAGGTTTTATCAATGCTTTATTTACAGCAACATCAGCTACCTGTGTTACGGGTTTGGTTGTTGTTGATACAGGAACTTATTGGACTACCTTTGGCAAGGTTGTAGTTATATCTCTTATACAAATTGGTGGTCTTGGAATAATGACATTTTCTACTTTATTGGCATTGCTAATACGTAGAAAGATAACCTTGAAGGAAAGAATGCTTATTCAAGAATCTTTCAATCAGTTTGAACTAGAGGGAATGGTAAGATTAACAAAAAACATAATTATTGCCACCTTTGCGATAGAGTTTACGGGTGCTTTAATATTCTCTAGTGTGTTTATTCCTCAATTTGGATGGGGTAGAGGTTTTGCTTATGGGATATTCCATGCTATTTCATCTTTTTGTAATGCTGGCTTTGATTTAATGGGGGCACATACAGGCACTTTTACAAGTTTTACAAGCTATGTAAACAATCCAATAATTAATATAAATACAATGATGCTAATAGTTGTAGGTGGACTTGGTTTCTCGGTATGGATAGATTGTCTTAAAGCATTTAAAGAAAGAAGTTTAAGCCATCTTTCACTGCATTCAAAAGTTGTGTTGACTATGACTGCTGGATTGATACTTATAGGAGCTCTTTCCATATTTTTATTGGAAATAAATAATCCTGAAACAATTAAAAATCTGCCTTGGTCGGGAAAGATATTAGCATCCTTCTTCCAATCGGTAACTCCGAGGACAGCAGGCTACAATACATTGGATATTGGCTCTTTGACAATGGCAACAAGGTTTTTAATTATAATTTTAATGTTTATTGGTGGATCACCTGGCTCAACAGCAGGTGGTATTAAAACAAGTACTGCGGGTATATTGCTCTTTGCTGTGATTTCTGTAATAAGAGGAAGAGAAAGCACAGAGATTTATAGAAAAAGGTTGCCAAAATATTTGGTATATAGAGCTGTGTCGGTAGCATTGGTGTCATTCTTACTGGTAGTTGTAGCTACTATGGCACTTTCGATAGTGGAGACACCATATAATAATCCTGATTTTTTGACACTGCTTTTTGAGGCAACTTCTGCTTTTGGTACAGTAGGCTTAACCTTGAATTATTCACCACATCTGACTTTTATAGGGAAAATTATTATAAGTTTATGCATGTTTGCAGGAAGAGTAGGACCATTGTCATTGATTCTTGCATTAGCTCGTAGTGCTATTAAAAACAGGGGACACATAAAGTATCCAGAAGATAGGATTATGGTAGGTTAGAAAGGAGAAATCATGAAACAATTTGTTGTAATAGGGATGGGAAGATTTGGAAGTGCCTTAGCTCAGAGACTTTATGCGCTGGGACATGAGGTGTTGGCTATAGATTCAAACGAAGATGAAATTCAGAGGATATCTGATAAGGTAACTCACGCAGTTACCGCAGATGCCACTGATGAAAGTGTTCTAAAATCTTTAGGTATAAGGAATTTTGATGTAGGAATAGTTGCTATTGGTGCTGATGTTCAGTCTAGTATAATTACTACCCTGATGTTAAAGGAAATGGGTATTAAGTATATTGTTGCTAAAGCACAAAACGATTTACATGCAAAAGTTCTAATTAAGATAGGTGCTGATAGGGTTGTATTCCCAGAAAGAGATATGGGAGAACGCGTTGCACATAATCTAGTATCAACTAACCTTTTAGAATTTATAGAGCTTTCGCCAGAGTTCAGTATAATTGAGTTTGCTGTTCCTCATATTTGGGTAGGAAAAAATTTACGAGATTTAAATCTTCGTGTTAAATATGGGGTTAACGTAGTTGCTATAAAAAATAATAATAAGATAAATCCAGCTCCTATGGCAGATGAGGAAATAAAGGAAGATACAATATTGGTTATTATTGGTAGCAATGATGGCATAAAGAAATTGGAAAAGAAAGTAGAACTATAATGACAGAAGTCATTACAAGCAATCAAAATAAACATTTAAAGCTAGTAAAATCACTACATACAAAAAGATATAGAGATAGCTTGAAACAATATATTATTGAAGGTTATAAATTGATAGAAGAGGCTTTTGAGTATCAAAAGTCCTTCTTTTTAGTATTGCTGTCAGAGACTGCTTTAAAAAGTGAAGAGGGAGAATCTCTATTAAAAAAATGTGGTGAAGCTAATATAGATGTGTATATAACCGATTCAAAATTATTTACTGAGTTAAGCGAAATGGACACACCTCAAGGAGCGTTGGCGGTACTTTATAAGCAAGAGCAGCAGCTTAATATGGTACTTGAAAATCAATGCTTTAATATTGTTATATTAGACGAGGTAAGAGATCCAGGAAATGTCGGTACAATAATAAGGTCAGCAGATGCTTGTGGAATGAGTGCAGTCGTTTTATCTAAGGGCTGTGTAGATTTGTATAATGGGAAGACTATTAGAGCTACAATGGGCTCTATGTTTCATATACCGGTTATTGCGGATACAGATATAATTCCATTAATTGAAGATTTAAAAGCTATGGATACGTCAGTATTAGGCGCAGTTCCCTATAGCACTATCAGTTGTATAGATGTAGAACCTCAAAAACGTATTGCTATAGTAATTGGAAACGAAGCTAAGGGGCTTAGTACTGCGGTAAAGGCAGTAACAACTCAAAACATAACAATACCTATGCCAGGCAAAGCAGAGTCTTTAAACGCAGGCATAGCAGCAGCTATATTGATGTATGAATTTGCAATACGGAAAAGTAAATAGAAGAGAATGAGCAAACAAGCGAAAGCTTGTTTTTTTTTAAATATTTTTGGTAAGCAGGAGAAAGTAATTTTTACATAGAAACTTATAGACAAATAAGTAAAAATAGGTGATAAAATGATATATAAAGTAAAATCCTGCACATTATATGGAATTAGTGGTTACATTGTGGACGTGGAAATTGACTTATCAAATGGTTTACCGGGCTTTGATATAGTAGGATTGCCTGATGCTGCAGTAAAGGAATCCAGAGAAAGAGTAAGGGCAGCTATAAAGAACTCAGATTATCAGTTCCCACAGAAGAGAATTACAGTAAATCTAGCTCCTGCGGATATTCGTAAGGAGGGTTCTATATTTGATTTAGCAATTGCGGCAGGAATATTAAAGGTCAGTGGTGATATCACATGTGAAAGTCTTGATGGAATAGCTTTTCTAGGAGAGCTTTCATTGGATGGAACAGTGAAGGGTATAAAAGGAATTTTACCCATGTGCATTGAGTTGAAAACAGGCGGAATAAATAAAGTGATTGTTTCTAAGGAAAATGCTGACGAAGCAGCACTTATAAAGGATATGGATGTATTTGGTGTAGAAAACATCAAGGAGATGGTAGAATTTCTAAATGGTGAAAGAGAGCTTAGCAAGCATATTGTTGATATTGATAAGTATTTCTTAGTGGATGATTTCTATGACTTTGATTTTAGGGATGTTAAAGGACAAGAGACAGCCAAAAGAGCTCTTGAGATTGCAGCGGCTGGTGGGCACAATGTAATTATGATGGCCGTCCAGGATCGGGTAAGACTATGCTAGCGAAAAGGTTGCCTTCTATACTTCCAGATATGTCCTTTGAGGAAAGTCTAGAGGTAACTAAAATTTACAGTGTATCAGGACTTCTTAAGGATAGAAGCTCACTTATAACTAAGCGACCATTTAGGGCTCCACACCATACAATGTCTTCCGCAGCCTTGATTGGTGGAGGTAGAATTCCTCATCCAGGAGAGGTTTCACTATCTCATTATGGTGTTTTGTTTTTAGATGAAATGCCTGAGTTTCCAAAGCATGTGCTGGAAGTTTTAAGACAACCATTAGAGGATGAAAATGTCACTATTTCAAGAGTAAATGGCTCTATAACTTATCCTGCAAAATTTATACTGATTAGCTCTGTAAATCCATGCCCTTGTGGCTATTTTGGAGATGAGTCCAACAGATGTACCTGTTCAGTTATGCAAATTAAGAACTATATGGGGAAAATTTCAGGTCCATTGATGGATCGTATAGACTTACATATAGAGGTAGCTCCCATAAAGTTTAATGATATTTCTGATACTTCAAAGTGTGAAAGCTCTAAACAAATAAAGGATCGGGTAAATAAGGCAAGAAAAATACAAATGGATAGATATAAGAATGACGGAATATATTTTAACTCACAGCTTAAGCCGAAGCATATAACAACATATTGCAGCGTAGGAAGTCAAGAAAAACAACTGTTAAAGCATGCCTTTGAAAAATATAATCTTAGTGCAAGAGCATACAATAGGATATTGAAGGTTAGCAGGACAATTGCAGATTTGGAAGGTGCTGAGAATATAGGCGTTAATCATATTGCGGAGGCTTTGCAGCATAGGTGCTTGGATAGGAAGTATAAGTTGTAGGGATGTAGGTGGCAATGTAATTGGTATCTATAGTTTGTTGGTAAAAATGAGAAAGCAAAAGCAATGATTGTCACACATGATAAATATTTATATAAGGAGGGATTAAGTTTGTATTTAATAGAGAATAAAAATGAAATTATTAAGAACATCAAGTTGGTAGACAGTTATCTAAAGAAGGGAAGTCAGCAAGAAAAAGAATTTGCATTAGCTTTAATAAAAAAGGGTATTTGTTTTGTTGTCTTAAAAGGGGGTAATACCTACAAGTTTTACCCTAGCAGGTTTTTAGGATATGTAGATAATAATATGGATGCACATGTAAATAATGATAATAAAGATGGAACAAAGACAAACCCAGAAATTTCAGTTATTCTTGGTACAAAACCAGTATTCAACTTAGAACTAGAGGAAGAGTATGTGAGATATTGTGAACAGCTAGGTTTTAAAGCAAATAAAAAAGGCTCATTTGGAGTAGAAAGAAAGTATTGGTTATTAGATTAAGCAGTATAAGCTAAATATTCAAACATAGCAGTAATAAATGAAAGCAAAAAGAACCGACCCCGCTGCTTCTGGTCTAAATGTTAATCATATTGAGGAGGCTTTGCAGCATAGGTGTTTGGATAGGAAGTATAAGCTGTAGGGGATAAATGGAAGATAACAAACAGAGCAGTGATAAGTGGAAGTAAAAATACCGTCCATGGTGTTTCTATTAGTGAAATATTAAATATATCAAAACTTCATGTAACTTAAATCAATAGTTGCAAGGAGTTTTCTGTTTATCAACTATTTATATTTTACTTGGTGTAACACTTAAAGACAATAGACTCTTTTATAGTAGTGTTTGATTACGCTATGTAATACTATAAATATTCAAAACTAGAAGGGTTTGGAATATTTGTATCGAATAGAGTAATATTGGATATTTTGTGGGAGGAATTGTTATGAATAAAAAAACAATGAGAATTATAATTTATACTTCTATGATCTCAATTTTATTATTGACTATTGTATTTGCTGGTGGTTCAAAGAAGAATATAGAGGTACTTATAAATTCAGTAAATCTTACTGTTAACGGAAATAAGGTTAACGCAGAAACAATATTATATAATGGAACAACCTATGTACCATTAAGAACCACTGCTGAAATGCTAGATAAAGAGGTAGGCTGGGATCAGAAGACTAATACCGCAAGTATTAATGATAAAACTACAGAATTACAAACATCCACATCCACGCCAAATAATGATGAATCTTCTACTTTAAATTCGACTCCGATATTAATACCTACACAAGCTTCATCGGATGAAGTAAATATTGAACTAACCTATGAAACACAATTAGAATATAATAATTCAGTAGGGAATGAATGGTCTTCATGGATTTATATTGACGGGGCAGCTAACTTTAATAAGACGATTGATCTATGTATTAAGGATACACAAGTTCTAAATCTTGAAGTAGTTATGTGTGAAAGCGATGATAGCAAATCAGATTTCGGGTGGCAAGAGATTAATATACCTATACATACATTAAAAAACGGATTAAATACTTTTGAATTAGATATTATTGTAAGCGAGAATGGAGGAAGGTATAAAGATAATACTGCTAAGTGGAAAGTGAAATTATTCATTACAAAAAATAAGGAGGGCTAATGCTGATTAAAAACAATAGGAGAAACAATAGGTGCCAGGCTCGACGTTTAGACGGTTATTGAATTATAAACAGCCTTCTGCTATTATGATATTAACATAGTAGCAGGAGGTTTTTTTATGGGTAGACCGTGGAGGGAAGAGTATCAGGGCGGAATATATCATGTGATTGCACGAGGTAATAATAAGGAATATATTTTTAAGGAAAGCATTGATAAGGGATACTTCATCAAACTGCTGAAAGAGACAATAGAAGGAATGAATTATTGCATATTCGGATATATTTTGATGGACAATCACTACCATTTTTTGATACAGACTATGGATAAGAAGCTACAGGAGATAATGCATCAGATCAATAACAAATACAGCAAATATTTCAATGCAAAATATAAGAGGATAGGACATGTATTCCAAGGAAGATACAAAGCGTCTCTCGTGCAAGATGAGAGATATTTGATAGGAGTATTAAGGTACATACATCAAAATCCAGTACAAGCGAATATGTGTCAGACAGTCGGTGGATATAAGTGGAGCAGTGATATTTTTTATAGAAGAGAAATCAAAGGCTTTGTAAAAGTAGATGTTGTGCTAAATATGCTGGATGCTGATAGAAATATAGCAGTGAAGAAATATATTGATTTAATGTCTGAAAAAGAGGAAAAGGACTACGAAAAAGGGAAAGCTATCGGAGATGAAGCATATCAGCTAATGTGTTTAAGCAGGAGAAAAACAGAGGAAAGAAAGCGACTGGATGAAATATTAATAGAAACGGTAGTTAGTCAAGAAGACTATGCATTAATAAAATTGGGTTCAAGGAAAAGAAAGCTAACAAAATATAAGTTGGAATATGCAAGAGCTGCACTGTCTTTAAAATACACATATAAGGAAATCGCACATAACATCAGTATAACGGAAAGCTCGATAAAGGACATGATTTATAAAAATGAGAGTAAATAAATAACCGACTAAACGTCGTGCCTGGCACCATAAAGGAGAAACTATTAAAATTAATAAATTCATTTTATCTATAGGCGTAATCATTATTTTTTGTATTTTTTGTATCTGGCAAAATAACGATATTGTACAGACCAATTATAAATATGTAAATGAAAAAATTCCAAAGTCTTTTTCAAGCTTTACAATTGTGCAAGTATCTGATTTACATAACAAAGAGTTTGGAAAAAACCAAAGCAGGTTATTGAGCATAGTATCAAAGCAAGCTCCTGATATTATTATTGTAACTGGAGATTTAATAGATAGTAAACATCCAAATGTAGACAAGGCTATGGAGTTTATTGAAGGTGCTGTAAAGATAGCTCCTGTCTATTACATTACTGGTAACCACGAATTGTGGTTTAAACAGTATGAGGCTCTCAAAGGGAGAATAGAAACTGTTGGTGCTGTGATTTTAGATAATGAGATTTGTGATATAACCAATGAACATGGCGAAACGATTAAAATTATTGGACTTGACGATGGGTCAATTTATAGTAATAAATTACAGGAATTAATGAAAGGCATTGGTTATTCTGATTTCTCAATTTTATTATCTCACCAACCCGAAGCTTTTGAGTATTATTGTGAAAGTGAAGTAGATTTAGTTTTTTCTGGACATGCTCACGGTGGTCAGATTAGGTTGCCTTTTGTTGGTGGGCTTGTAGCACCAAATCAAGGCTTTTTTCCTAAGTATACCAGTGGATTATATGTTAAGGATTTAACGACAATGGTTGTAAGTAGAGGATTAGGAAATAGTATTATACCAATAAGACTGTTTAACAGACCTGAAGTGGTAACAGTTAAACTGAACTAGCTACAGGAGATAATGTATTAGCTCATGTGCTTATGCTGGAGTGAAATAAGGAAATCTCACATAGAATCAACATAATAGAAAGTTCAGTAAAGGATATGGTTCACAAAAAAATGAAACATAAAAAATAACTAACCTGAAGTTGTACTGGACACTAGGTTTTCTAGTCAATCGTCTTTGTGGAGAATAATACATAAAGTCGATTGACTTTTGTAAATATTATGGTAAAATATGTTTATACTATGGTTGGAGGTATTTTTTATGAAGAGAGAAGCCATTAATGAATTAATTAAGTGGAAAAGTGGTAATAACAGAAAGCCTTTAATAATTCGTGGCGCACGACAGGTAGGTAAAACGTGGATTATGAAGGAATTTGGGAAAACACATTATGAGAAATATGCATATATAAATTTTGATAATAACGAAAGAATGGAAAGCTTATTCAGTGGTAATCTTGATATTTCAAGAATAATAACAGCTCTTCAAATTGAATCCAATGTTAAGATAGAAGCTAATAATACTCTAATTATCTTTGATGAAGTGCAAGAGGTGCCTAGAGCATTAACGTCATTAAAATATTTTTATGAGAATGCACCGCAGTACAATATAATTGCCGCAGGTTCACTGCTTGGTGTGGCGCTTCACCCAGGTACATCATTCCCTGTGGGCAAGGTTGATTTTATGAATTTATATCCGCTTAACTTCATAGAATTTTTAGATGCAACAGGAAATGAAAACTTAGTAGGACTTTTAGAAGCACAAGATTTTGAGCTTATTTCAACTTTTAAAGGCAAATACATTGACATTTTAAAACAATATTATTATATTGGTGGAATGCCTGAGGCAGTAAGCAATTTTATTGAAACAGGTGATTATGCAATCGTGCGTGAGGTACAAAATCGTTTGTTAATGGCATATGAACAGGATTTTTCTAAACATGCTCCAAATGAAGCTGTGCCTAGAATACGTATGCTTTGGAATACAATACCAGCTCAGCTTGCAAAAGAAAATCGAAAATTTATTTATGGTCTTATTCGCCAAGGAGCAAGAGCAAGGGAGTATGAGCTTGCAATGCAATGGCTTCTTGATTGCGGCTTGATTTATAAAGTAGGTCGGATAACAAAACCAGATATGCCACTTATGGCGTATCAAGATTTTAACGCGTTTAAGCTTTTTGTTTTGGATGTAGGACTTCTTTCAGCTAGTAGTAACCTTGATATAAAATCACTATTAGATGGTAATAAAGTTTTTGAAGAGTTTAAGGGAGCATTGACTGAACAATATGTGCTACAACAATTAATATCCAGTAAGGAGATAACACCTTTTTATTGGACTGCTGAAAAATCTAATGGCGAAATCGATTTTATTTTCCAAATTGGAATGAATATTATACCTATTGAAGTGAAAGCTACAGAAAATCTTCAAGCTAAAAGCTTAAAAAGCTACTGTTTAAGGTATAAGCCAGAGTATGCAATACGCACATCGATGTCCGATTATAGAAAAGAAGAATGGTTAATCAATCTTCCTCTTTATGCAGTGAATAAGATTCTGGATATTTTGAAATAAGTACAACAAAATATTTAGGGTCATATGTCTATCTTTGACATATGACCCTTAGAATCTATAACTTCAAATCTATCTCATGTATTAGCCCTGCTTGTCCACTTTCCTTAAGATAAACTCCTGTTTGTTTAACCATTCCCAAGGTATTGTTCTGTTCGTCTTTATAAGTGTAGGGAGAATCTACTTCTCCTAGGTATATTGCACCTACACCAGCTTCGACGAGTCCAATGAGCTGTCCCTCTCCATTGCCATCAGATACCCAAATCTTTAATGAATCAAATATTTCATCGTTTTCATCAATCCATTGATTTGAGTCCTTATCATATTCTGCTAACTCCTCAAAACCATGATCTGTTCTTGAGCCAAAGAGTTCGCTACCATCATCAAGAATTTTGTTGTTATTTCTGTCTATAACAAGATAACCACTGCCCTGTGCCAGTACTGGAATATCATCCTTTGTACCGTCAAAATCAAGGTCAAAATGCATGGTATTGTCTGTCAATTGAATACCTCTACCAGTAAAATCTATAGCCAATGGATCCTTTAAGGCATCGCCCGCCTTTATATCTAAAGAAAAAGATTCTGAGTAGCTTCTGCTCATATGAAGATCAACAGAAAAATCAATTTGTCTACCATCCTTTAAAGATACCTTACCCATTGCTTCAAAGGACATTTGCTCTTCCTCTGTATATTGTTCGGAGTAATGATATTCGACACCCCAACCTACACGCTGGTTTTCTTGAGCTTGAGGGGTTGCTGCACTTAATTCATTTGAAGCATTTGTTATCTTACCTTGTTTTAAATCAAGAGAAATAAATCTAAATTTAAATTTTTTCCCTGTGAGCTTTGTGAGCATTAATTCAATTAGCTTTAGTTTTAGATTGTCCTTAGATGACATTAGGTCTTCTTCTATGGGCTTTAGTACATCTGCCTTTTGTGCATCTAATCCTTGCAGGGAAATATTAACAACATCGCCTTGAGGCACTTGCGTTGGCTTATCCACCCATTGTTTAAGGTTCTCTTGTGTTACAAGTTCCTCTTTTTTAAAAGAGGCTGCTTGCATTAGCACTCTGCTATTTTCTATTTTCATTCCCAACACCTCCATGTGTTATAGCCTACATTTATGCATCATGTACATATAATAGACTTATTATTTGAGATCCTTCTCAATTTGTATATCGGCATTTTTTAAATTTTCTGTATGTAAATTTAATCATTTATGACAATTTTGTAAAATTTATTTTTTTTTATTATATTTAAAATTAAGGAGTGTGACAATCGAAATATTTCTTGATTGTTTGACAGATTGTCATAGTTTTGCCACACTTCATAGATATAATAAGTCCATAGCAATAAAAACAGTTCAAAATCATAATTAAATAGAGGAGAGGTTTAGTGTGAAAGAACGAAAAAAAATAAATATTAGAAGTATTGTGCAATTATTCTTTTTTATATTGATCGCAGCAATTGCCATTAATAAAACCTTGGCTGAAATGGGCAAAGGTATTCCATTTTTGTCAGAAGCTTCACTACATGCATTGTGTCCATTTGGGGGCGTGGCGACCTTATACAATTTAGCTACTTTGGGAACTTTAATTAAAAAAATCCATAGTTCAGCATTGATATTGATGTCTCTTGTGTTTATACTATCAATACTCTTTGGACCAGTATTTTGTGGTTGGGTCTGTCCATTAGGTACGTTTCAAGAATGGGTTGGGAAAATTGGTCGCAAGATTTTTGGGAAAAAACACAACCATTTTATACCTTTAAAGTTGGATAAGGCTATGCGTTATCTGCGATATGGTGTATTAATTATGGTTGTCTTTGTGACAGCACGCTCTGGAAATTTACTTTTTGAAAATATAGACCCATATAAGGCACTTTTTACATTTTGGTCAGAGGAAGTTGCAGTTCCTGCTTTAATTGTTCTAGCACTGGTTATAGTTTCTTCACTCTTTATTGAACGTCCATGGTGTAAGTATGCTTGTCCTTATGGAGCACTACTTGGTCTTACAAATAAGATCCGCATCTTCAAGATTAAAAGAACACCAAATACATGTATTAATTGTAAAAAATGTGACTATAGCTGTCCGATGAATATAGATATATCACAAAAGAAAAGATAAATGATCATCAGTGTATTAGTTGTTATGAATGCACATCAGAAAGAAGCTGTCCAGTGCCAAATACAGTGAATATGGAAACAACCAGAAGATTTATAAACGATTCTAGTTATAAACTACCAAAAAATAATAATGAGACCAGCTAATTAAAGTCAACAATTATTTTTAAAAAGATGATCCTTATTTTTGAACACAACAAAAACACCATTATTAAACACGAACAATGGCAAATTAGGATAATAACAATATAAGTTATGCGACTTGCTTACTGTTGTTCTCCAAGAACATTTTCTGGTGTAGTTTAGGGTCTCTTATTTGGTACTCTTGCTGGTTTCTCAATACTGCAAATAGGTATTTGATAAGCTTATGCATAATAGCAACTAAAGCAACCTTCGCCTTCTTGCCTTTGAGATTGTCTTGGTAGTATTTAAGTAGGATTTGATTGGTAGCTTCACCATTACGTTTAGTTCTAATAGAAGCTAATGCAGCAGCGTAAAGGGCTCTTCTACCAAGCCTTGTACCACGTTTAGACATTTTGACTCTATCACCTTTAAATTTACCTGATTCGTTAACAGCAGGATCAATACCAAAGAAAGCTACAAGCTGCTTTGGAGAGACAAATTTATCAATACTGCCAATCTCAGCTAATATGGTAATGGCTGTAATATATCCGATGCCTGGTATAGATATTAATAGCGATATATTTTTAGACAACGCAGGAGGCATCTCATCACTACCAATAAAGCATTCTATCTCCTTAAGAAGCTTTGCTGCTTGAATATCAATAGCTTCATAAAGAGAGATACAAGTAGCAACAGATATTGATAATCTGGGAGATGATAAACTTACAAATTGAGCATTTTTAGCACTGTCTACGAGAATAGAATACCTCTTTTCAGCCCACTCAAGACCCTTTCTTGAATAAAGTAAAATATCTATGATATCTTGCTTTGGAGCTGAAAGAACTGCTTGTGGGGAAGAATATCTTTTCAATATGTTCATTGAGACATTGCCACAAATATCAGAAAAAATATTTTGATATCCACTAAAGAATATATTTAAAGTAGTGCTAAGCTTCTTTTTGTAGCTAGAACGATCATCAATAAGTTTATAGTAATCGCGTATTAATAGTTTAAGAGTAAACATGTTGATATCTGAATCAGATGAAACCTTGATATCTTCAAACTTTCCTAATTTGGCGATAGATAATGCATCATTTCTATCATTTTTCACTTTCCTAATGTCCTTATTTTTGTTACAATTAGTAACAAGAGGATTGATAACGAAGGTCTCAAACTTGTTATCCTTGAGAAAGTGGAAAAGAGTTAGATGATACACGCCAGTGGATTCCATGAAGAATACGGGCGCTGTTGAAAACTCTTCTTCTGCTTTTTTTATTTGCTCTATTAAGTAGTTGAAGCCCACAGCAGTATGAAAAAATTTAAAAGGCCTTTTATACTTACTACCATCAGGAGCAAGAACTGAGGCAAAAGAAAATTCAGAAGCAACATCGATGCCTACGACAAGGCTATTTAAGTATTTTGACATAATTAATATCTCCCTTTTTTAAAATTAAGGTAGAGTAGAGATTCCACTTCTATCAATGAAGCTGCAACCTTGTTAGTGACACGGGTAATTCCTAGATAGGAAACCCAACCAGCTAAAACACAGAACTCTCACTGATGGAATGATACGCTATTTAACGAGTATATGTAATTACTTACAACTCAGGAGGTAAACATCTATCTTCTCTATTCAGGAGATATTATATCATTATGGATTAACTGGTTAACAGTTTCTAATAAACTAAATTGATAAAAATCATATTTAAGAAATGGTAATTAAAATTAGATTATGAGTTGTGAACATTAGATGATATATTCAGAGGAAACATTCGAGAATAATTTGACTGATTTATTATCAATGTTTATGACTACATTATACAAGGAGGTTTTATAATGAAGATCAAAACATTGACTATGGGAATCATTATTTTCGTCATCATTTTTGGTGGTATTGGAGCAACACTGGCAGTTGATTTGTGGTCAACCACATCTGAAAAAGTACCTACTAAATTCAAGGATGGTGAATTTTCAGGCATTTACAATCCTGCTGATATACGAGGTTCTTACACATTTGCTGAAGTATCAGAGTTATTTGAAATAGATTTACAAGATCTTTATAAAGCATTTAATATTCCATTAGATACAGTAGGTACTAAGATTCAATCAAAAGATTTAGAAGGGTTATATGAAGAGTCGGGTGCTGAAATAGGCAACGAATCCGTTCAGATTTTTGTAGCTTTGTACAAAGATTTGCCTATAGAATTAGATGAAACTTATTTGCCTAAGCAGGCAGTAGATCTTATATTGCAAACAAATGGTAACTTAAATGAAGAACAAAAGGATTATTTAGCAGCACACACACTTGATATAATTGCAGCAAGCATATCTGAGAAAATAACCTCAGGACAGACACCTACTGGAACGTCAGAAAGTAATACTGAGGAATCAGAGAGTGTGGTGAATGGTTCCACGACTTTCAAACAAGTGTTAGATTCAGGGATTAAGAAAGAAGAAATTGAGGCAATTCTTAATGCTTCTATGCCATCATCAAACCAAACAGTTAAAGATTATTGCATTGAAGCAGGATTATCTTTTTCAAAAGTTAAAGAAAAATTAAATGCATTAATAGAATAAGCTAAGTTGGATAGAAAAGTGTTGGGTATGGTTGTCTAGCCTTAAGTAATAGGAATATATCATAGGAGTATAAAAAAAATAGGGTATCACCAACCTTTAGTACTAAATTGTTGGTGATACCCTTTAGACACCTATTTAGTTAGTACAGAACTCTATCTTTTGCAGCTTCTTTCCTTCGGGAACAACAATTCCATGTATTTGAGCTTGTTTTATCATTTCATTTTGCTCTGTGATTATTACAGGATTTCCTTTACCATTATCTACTATTTGTCTTGTCTTATGAATATTTCCTAAATTACTTGCGGTTACAGAAATAAGAGTTAAAGTTAATAGAAAAACGGTACATGTTATTAGAACTATTTTTTTCTTCATTTATACACCTCGATTCCAATTAGTTTATATATTGTATGTGTAAACATACTAATATGCCACTTTACAAGTATTGAATAATCATAGGTTATTTATTCCAAGAAACAAAACTCTGTGTGAAAAAATTTCAAATATAAGAAAACAAAAGTGTGCATATTTAAATGCACATTTTTGTTTTTCGGTGTTAATTATACCATATCTTCATAAAGTATGATCCTAGTGGTTTGTATGCACTGCCTGTAGCATAATATGTATCAGGTACACCTATGTTATCTGCCCATACATCGTAATCTACTCTTTTATATGTTATGTATGTTTTTACTTCTAGAGTCGAACCAGCAGGAACGACGGTTGTACTTGTTAAAGTAACTGAATATGAATTTGTAACACTAAAACCAACACTTGCTGTAATTTCTGATACAGAAACACCTACACCTGCATTAGCAGTTGCGGATATACTTGAAGTTTGGGATATTGTAGCAGTATCTGGACCATCCCAAAAGTTATCCATATATGGGTCATTGGGGAAATACCAACCTGTTCCCATATCTGAAGTAGAATTAATGTAATAGTCCCAAACAACAGATGTAGTAAACTCATCTGGATTAATGAAGGAAGTATCATCAGTATTAGAATCTGTTATTGGTTCACAAATTTCTATTTTCTGAAGTTGCTTTCCATTAGGAGCTACGATACTAAATTCCTTCATTAATTTTTTTAGTTCTTTAGAATCTGTAACAACAGTAATATTCAGATCATTTGCTTGAACCTCATCCTTTACTTTAATGCCATTCTTAATAGTTTGTAGAGTTTTGGGTTGGCTTTGACTCTCCTTGTTTTCAGCATAAACATTACCAGTAAAACTGAATACCATTGTTAATACGACCACTAAACTGACAACCATTAATAAATGCTTTTTCATAATAATCCCTCCTATGATATATTTTGGAATATATATATATTAGCATAAATAGTTAAATATGTAAATAAAATATGCAATATTGTATGAATAATCGGACAACTGTTGTTAGATACGACGTTTAGATAGTTATTGAATTTTGGACAGCCTTCTGCTTTTATAAAATTAACATAGAGCAGGAGATTTTTTTATGGGTAGACCGTGGAGAGAAGATTATCAGGGCGGAATATTGATAGAAATTAAACAAATAACCGACTAAACGTCGTGGCTGGCACCAAAAGCTATAAATATTTTGCAAAATATGTTAAATAAGTGTTATAGTATTTGTTGTGGCAGGTTTAACTTTATAGAACTTAGAGTAATATGCCTAACTTATGCAAAAATATAGAATAGGTGAGTGTAAATGAAGGATTTAAAGTATTGGGTATGGTTGTCAAGCTTGCCTGGAATAGGCGCTAGAAGATTTTATGATTTGATAGCGCGCTTTGAAACGGCAGAAAATGTATTTAACAGTAAAGAAGCAGAGCTTAAATCTCATAACTTAATTGGCGAAGAGACTGCCAAGCTAATTGTAAATAACAGAAATATAGAAAAAATTGATAAATATTTAAAAAAGGTTAAAGATAATGGTATAAATATTTATCTTTCTAATCAAGAGGAATATCCTATAAATCTAAAAAACATATATGATCCTCCACCTGTACTGTACTCTATAGGTGAGCTTCGTGAATCTGACAATCAGTCCGTTGCCATTGTTGGGTCTAGAAAAGCAACTGAGTATGGCTTGAGAACTGCTGAGCGACTAGCCGAAGAACTAGCTCAGAACGGTATTACTGTAGTTAGCGGTATGGCACTTGGTATAGATGCTGCTGCGCATAAAGGTGCTTTAAAATCAATGGGAAGGACTATTGCAGTGTTAGGTAGTGGAGTTACTCATGTGCATCCTAAGAGCAATTTAAATATCTATAATGAAATAATTAAAAATGGAGCTGTTGTATCAGAATATCCTCTAGGCATGACCCCTATGCCAGGCAATTTCCCTGCAAGAAATAGAATAATAAGTGGATTGTCTTTAGGAACTGTAATCGTGGAAGCAGGAGTAAAAAGTGGATCGCTTATTACTGCTGATTTTGCATTGGAGCAAGGCAGAGAGGTATTTGCAGTACCTGGAAGTATAAATGCTCCTAATAGCAAAGGTACAAACAACTTAATTAAAAACGGGGCCAAGCTTGTAAGTGAGGTAAATGATATTTTAGAAGAGCTTAATTTAGACTCTGATAGATTATATGTTATGCCTCAGCAATTTGAGCTGGATGAGGCAGAAACCTTAATCGCAGCTTGCTTAATGGACAATGGCAAGTCAATGGATGAGATTTCAATAGCAACAGACTTGGGTGTAAGTACCGTATTAAGCAAAGTTGCTTTACTGGAGCTTAAGGGTATAATTTGTAGTATTAATGGAATATATTATAGTAATTTTAACAAATAAATATATTAATTAGTAAAATTTAGAAACATTTTACCTTGAATATTGGTAATATTAATATCATTCTGTTATAATATGTTTTGAATTTTAAAATGGGGTGAGATATTTGAAAAGAATTTTAGTTATTGTAGAGTCACCTGCAAAAGTAAAGACTATTAAAAAGTTTTTAAGTGCTGGGTACAAAGTTGAAGCATCTATGGGACATATTCGAGATTTGCCTAAAAGCCAAATTGGTATTGATATAGATAATAATTTTGAGCCTAAATACATAACTATTAGGGGAAAAGGGCCTATAACAGAAAAACTAAAAAAGGAAGCAAAGAATTGTGACAAAATTTATTTAGCTACTGACCCTGATAGAGAAGGGGAAGCAATATCTTGGCATCTGGCTACTATTTTGGGGGTGGATGTAAATTCTACCTGCCGAATTGAGTTTAATGAGATTACAAAAACAGCGGTTACAAATGCTATAAAGCATCCGAGAAAGCTTAATATTGATCTTATTGATGCACAACAGGCAAGGAGAATACTCGATAGACTTGTAGGTTACAAGATTAGCCCTTTACTTTGGAAAAAGATAAAAAAGGGACTTAGTGCAGGACGGGTTCAATCAGTTGCTGTAAGACTTATTTGTGACAGAGAAAATGAGATAAAGAGCTTTGTTCCTAAGGAATACTGGTCTTTACTAGCAAAGCTTCTTGATAATAAAAGTAAGAAGATTTTTGATGCAAAGTTCTATGGAATTACAGGTGAAAAACAAGATATTAATGACGAGAAAAGCATGAATGAGATGCTTTCAAAGCTTGAGGGTGCAGAATACACAGTTAAAAAGATTAAAAAAGGTGAGAAAAAGAGAAATGTTCCATGGCCTTTTACTACAAGCACCTTGCAGCAGGAGGCATACAAAAAGCTTGGATTTACAACAAAGAAAACTATGATGTTGGCTCAGCAGCTTTATGAAGGGATAGATATTAAAGGTGAAGGAACTGTGGGATTGGTTACATATATAAGAACTGATTCTATTAGAATTTCCGATGATGCCAAAAAGGAAGCTTCAGAGTACATAGAAGAGAGATTTGGTAAGCAATATATTAACAGTGAGACAAGACAACAAAAAACAAATAAGAAAATACAGGATGCCCACGAGGCTATAAGACCTTCATCAATACTTCGAGAACCAAATTCAATAAAGGATTCTCTTGAAAAAGATCAGCTAAAGCTTTATAAGATGATATGGGATAGATTTACAGCTAGTCAAATGCAAGCAGCTTTATATGATACAATTTCTATAGATATTGATGCTGCAGGCTATATGTTTAAGTCTACAGGCAGTATATTGAGGTTTGATGGTTTTCTTCGTGTATTTACTGAAGATAAGGATGATAAAGTAGAATTTGCAGATGTAACCTTACCAGAGCTGACCGAGGGTCAGGTTGTTAAACTAAAGGAACTTGAACCAAAGCAACACTTTACTGAGCCACCTCTACGCTTTACAGAAGCTACTTTAGTTAAGATGCTTGAAGAGAAAGGTATAGGCAGACCAAGTACATATTCTCCTATTATTTCTACAATTCTTGCAAGAGGATATATTATTAGGGATAAAAAGCTTTTGATACCAACTGAGCTTGGAGAGCTGGTCACTGATCTTTTGAAGGAGTATTTCTCCAGTGTTGTAAATGTAGAGTTCACCGCTAATATGGAAAAAATGCTTGATGATGTAGCAGAGGGTGAAAAGAATTGGGTGGATATAATTCGAGATTTCTATATTCCATTCCAATTGGTACTTGAGAAGGCAGAGGAACAGATTAGCAAGATTAAAATTGAGGATGAAGTAAGTGACGTAATATGTGAGCACTGTGGAAGAAATCTTGTTTATAAGCAAGGTAAGTTTGGCAAGTTTCTGGCTTGTCCTGGTTTTCCAGAATGCAGAAATATAAAGCCCATATTAATACTTACTGGTATTAAGTGTCCTAAGTGTGAAGGAGAGCTGGTACAAAGAAGATCCAAAAGAGGGAAGAAGTTCTTTGGTTGCAATAAATATCCTGAATGTAACTTTGTAACATGGGATGAACCTTCAAAGGAAATCTGTCCTACATGCGGCACAAACCTTTCTGTGAAGCAAAATAAGGCAGGAACAGTGTATAAATGTATGAATGAAGAATGCAGCTATCAAAAAATTGAAGAAAAGATAAAGGATAAGTAGGTGGGAATTTGAAAGATTATGTAGTAGTAATTGGAGCAGGATTAGCAGGAAGTGAAGCAGCGTGGCAGCTTGCACAGCGTGGTGTAAAGGTTAAGCTATATGAAATGAGACCTGATAACAGTACAGAAGCTCATCACACAGGCAAGTTTGCCGAGCTTGTATGCAGCAATTCCTTAAGATCTAATCAGCTTGAAAATGCTGTTGGACTTTTAAAGGAAGAGATGAGAAGACTAGACTCATTAATAATGAATTGTGCAGATGATAATATAGTTCCTGCAGGGGGAGCCCTTGCTGTAGATCGTGAAAAGTTTTCAGAAGCTGTTACAGACAAAATTAAGGCTCATAAAAATATACAAGTTATTAATGAAGAATTAATTGATATACCAGAAGATGAATATGTTATAATTGCCTCTGGTCCTTTAACCTCTGATAAATTGTCAGAAAGTATAATGAAGCTTACTAACTTTGAACATTTTTATTTTTATGATGCAGCAGCACCTATAGTTGCATTTGATAGTATAGATATGAGTAAAGCCTTTAAGGCTTCTAGATATGATAAGGGTGAAAGTGACTACATAAACTGTCCTATGACTGCGGATGAATATAATATTTTTTACAAAGAGCTTATAAATGCTGAGACAGCCCCTTTGAAAAGGTTCGAGAAGGAAGTTGTGTTTGAGGGCTGTATGCCAGTTGAGACAATGGCTACTAGAGGACCTATGACTTTACTCTTTGGACCATTGAAGCCTGTAGGACTTATAGATTCTAGAACTGGCAGACAGTCTCATGCAGTAGTTCAGCTTCGTCAAGATAATAAAGAAGGAACACTATACAATATAGTGGGATTTCAAACCCATCTCAAATGGGGTGAGCAGAAGAGAGTGTTTAGCTTGATACCTGGACTAGAAAACGCAGAATTTGTACGTTATGGGGTAATGCATAGAAACACGTATATAAACTCTCCAAAGCTTTTGACAAATACATTACAGCTTAAACTAAAACCGAATATAATGTTTGCAGGTCAAATAACAGGAGTGGAAGGTTATATTGAGTCTGCATCATCAGGTATGGTTGCAGGTATAAATATGAGTAGGCTTATGAATAATCAGGAGCCATTAATATTTCCAATTACAACAGCTCATGGTGCTTTATGCCAATATATAACTGATGATACCAGTAAGAACTTTCAGCCTATGAATGTTAATTATGGTATTTTTCCTGAGCTTGCTAAGCGAATGAAGAATAAAGCAGAAAGAAATAGCAAACATGCAGAAAGGGCTTTAAACGATCTAGAAAATTTTCTTAATAATATTTAGCATTATTGCATGCTTTTTACAGTTATGATATATTAAATATAACAATTGTTTAATAATTGTGAATATTTAAACATTAAAATTTAAAAATTACATCACAATTGGAGGGTGTTTATGTTACATGCAACTACAATAATAGCAGTTAAAAAGGGCGATAAAAGTGCAATTGCAGGGGATGGACAAGTAACTATGGGTCAAAGCACAATAATGAAAGCCACTGCAAAAAAAATTCGCAGGTTATATAATGGCAATGTTATTATAGGTTTTGCAGGATCTGTAGCTGATGCCTTTACATTGTCTGAGAGATTTGAGGAAAAGCTTGAACAATACAGCGGCAATCTTAAGAGAGCGGCTGTGGAGCTGGCTAAGGACTGGAGAAAAGATAAGGTTTTAAGAAACCTAGAAGCAATGCTTATTGCAGTAGATAAGGAAACATTGCTTGTAATATCTGGAACAGGAGAGATAATTGAGCCTGATGATGGTATTATAGCAATAGGATCTGGAGGCAATTATGCACTAGCTGCAGCCAAAGCATTATATTATAATACCGAAATGGATGCAAAGGACATAGTTGTAAAATCACTTGAGATAGCTGCTTCAATTTGTGTATTTACCAATAACAATATATCTGTAGAGGAAATTTAGGAGGTCGTCATGAGTGAATTAACTCCAAAGCAAATCGTTATTGAACTGGATAAATATATAATAGGACAAGAAAAAGCAAAAAAGTCTGTAGCTGTTGCATTACGCAGTAGATACAGAAGAAATCTTCTTGATGATGAAATGAAAAACGAGATTACTCCAAAGAACATATTGATGATAGGTCCCACTGGAGTTGGCAAAACAGAAATAGCTCGCAGACTAGCCAAACTGGTAAATGCTCCTTTTATAAAGGTTGAAGCAACAAAATTTACAGAAGTAGGCTACGTCGGAAGAGATGTGGAGTCAATAGTAAGGGATTTGGTTGAAACCTCAGTACGTATGGTTAAGTCCGAGAAGGTAAGTGAGGTAAATGAAAAAGCTTACAAATTAGCATTGGATAAGGTAGCAGAGATATTAGTGCCTACACCAGAGAAACATGGCGGCATTAAGAATCCATTTGAAATGCTGTTTTCATCACAGAATAAAGAAGATGACAATAATGAGGAAGAACCAATAAAGGACGAGAATATAGAGGTAAATAGGAGCATTATACGTCAAAAGCTTGAAAGTGGTGAGCTAGATGAGCAAGCTGTTGAGCTTGATGTTGAGGATAATTCAAATGGCTCAGTAGAGCTTATAGCCGGCTTTGGTATGGATCAGCAAGGTATAAATATACAGGATATGCTAGGAGGAATATTTCCAAAGAAGACTAAGAAGAGGAAGGTATCAGTTAAAGAAGCAGTAAAGATTACAACCAATCAGGAAGCTCATAAGCTAATTGATATGGATGATGTAACTGAAGAAGCGATTAAACGTGCAGAAGAAAAGGGAATAATATTCTTAGATGAATTAGATAAGATTGCGGGAAAAGGCTATTCCAATGGACCCGACATATCTAGAGAGGGTGTACAAAGAGATATTCTTCCGATAGTTGAAGGAAGTACAGTAATGACAAAATATGGTCCGATAAAGACTGATTATATGTTATTCATTGCAGCAGGAGCCTTTCATATCTCAAAGGTTTCAGATTTGATACCCGAGCTACAGGGAAGATTTCCAGTACGAGTTGAACTTAGTAGTCTTACAAAAGAAAACTTTATAGAGATTTTGACCAAACCCAATAATGCGTTGGTTAAGCAGTACAAAGCACTACTTTGTACAGAAGGACTGCAAATTGATTTTGAAGATGAAGCTATAGATGAGATTGCTGATATTGCAGCATATATGAATGAGAATATGGAAAACATTGGTGCAAGAAGATTATACACAGTAATGGAAAGTTTATTTGAGGAGATTTCATTTGAAGCTCCAGAACTTGAAGATAATAATATTATAATTGATAAGCAATTTGTAAAAAATGCTTTACAAAATGGAATCAAGAAAAAGGACTTCAATCAATATATAATTTAGTAAAAATGAAAATAACATATGCAGTAAGCAAAAGGAGGAAGCAATGAGTTCTAGATTAGTGGAAAGAATGAGAAAAGTAAATAAGGTATTACAAACAGGTGGTAGTCAACATGTTTGTTTCAGTGATTTATGTAAGGTCTTAAGCGAAGTATTAAATGCAAATGTTTACACCCTTAGCAGAAAAGGAAGGGTTTTGGGATATGCTTTAGGCAGAGAGGAAGAATGCGAATTCCTGAAAAACGAAATATTAGCAGACAAAAAGTTTCCTGAGGAATACAATAACAATCTGCTTTCCTTAATAGAGACACAAGAAAATAAAACAAATGAGGAAAATATATGTGTTCTATCAGATAGTGAGAAATGTCAGATGGGGACAAAATACTCTACAATTGTGCCGGTATTTGGAAGCGGTGAAAGATTAGGAACTTTGATAGTTGGAAAGTACAATGAAGCATTTACAGAATCAGATTTAGTTTTAGCTGAGTATGGTGCTACTGTAATAGGTCTTGAGATAATGAGATCAAAGCAGGAACAAATTGAAGATGAAGCACGTAAGAAGGCTGTTGTACAGATGGCAATAGGAACACTGTCCTATTCAGAGCTCGAAGCGGTTGAACATATTTTTAAGGAACTAGAGGGCAATGAAGGTTTGTTGATAGCAAGCAAAATAGCTGATAAGGTAGGTATTACAAGGTCAGTTATAGTTAACGCTCTTAGAAAGTTTGAGAGTGCAGGAGTAATTGAGTCAAGATCCTTAGGAATGAAAGGAACTCATATAAAGATTCTGAACGATAAACTAATGGATGAACTTAAAAAGCTAAAAAATTAAAATGAAAAAAGCGGGTAATGCCTGCTTTTTTTTGACTTTAATTTCATATTCATATAAATGCAGGTAAAAAAGTTTTTATAATTTCAAATAAAGAACTAGAAGCAAAATAACGATATATAAGATATACTCAGAAAATAGTGTAAAGCCTTAGAAATCATAATATAATTATCTAAACTAGCTGACATTTTAAAGGAATACATATTTATTTGTCGAATAATATAAAATTGAACTATTTGATTACTAATTTGTAGAAATATGATATATGGGGGTATGAAAATGTTATTTGATAAAATAGGAAACAATACAAAAATTCTAGAAAAAGCATTAGATGCAGCTTGGTTAAAAAATGAATCAATATCCAACAATATAGCCAATGTAAATACTCCCGGTTATAAGAAAACCAGTGTATTATTTGAAGAACAATTTGCAAGTGCATCTGCAGAATTTCAGATAGGAAGCTTAAAAAGCGATAAGAATTTTTTACCAATAGGTAATGACATTAAGAATATATCTTCTCCGGAAGTTATACAGAATTCGTTTACTTCTGCAAGACAGGATGGCAACAATGTTAATGTTGATGTAGAAATGGCAGAAATGGCAAAAAACACAATTAAATATAATGCACTTATAACACAAATTAGCAAGCAATTCAATAATATTAAATCGGCTATAAAGGAAGGAAGATGATAATTAATGAGTTTTTTAAGCTCAATTGATATAAGTGCTTCTGCTTTAACAGCGGAAAAGCTGAGAATGGATATTATCTCAAAAAACATAGCAAATGCAAATACTACTAGGACAGCGAGTGGTAGTCCATACAGAAGACAAATGGTCGTATTTGAAGGATCAGAAAGCAATATTTCCTTTAGTCAGTATCTTAATGACGCAAGTAAATCGTTAATAGGAAATGGTGTAAAGGTTAAAGGAATAGTAGAAGATCAATCACCTTTTAAATCGGTCTATGAGCCAGGTAATCCTGATGCGGATGAAGATGGTTATATAAAAATGCCAAACGTAGATGTTATGACTGAAATGGTTAATATGATAACTGCAAGCAGAGCTTATGAGGCAAATGTAACAGCCATTAACTCTACAAAGGGCATGGCAGCAAAAGCTTTAGAGATAGGCAGAGGATAAAACTAATGCATTATTAGATATTGAGTAAAAGGATTAGTGCATAGCATAGGAGGATAACTATGGAAAAAATAACTTCATCTGTTCAAAATATACAAAGTAACATTCAAAAAGGTATAAGTACTAATGATGATAGTACACAAAGTATTTCCTTTGGGGATTATCTAAATAGTGCAATACAGCAGGTAAGTGACTTGCAATTGGAATCAGAAAATCTTAATGAATCATTAGCGCTTGGTTTAACAGATAATTTACATCAAGTTATGATTTCATCTGAGAAGGCAGAGATGGCTTTACAGTTTACAATGCAGGTTAGAAACAAGGTAATGGACGCCTATCAAGAAATCATGAGAATGTCTATTTAGTGTTAGAGGGGGAAGATTAAGTGGGCGATTTATTAAATAGGCTTAAAAATGGTTTTAATGAAATGTGGGGCGGCTTAGAAAAAGGACATAGGATAAGAATAATAATTGCGGGAGTATTATCTATAGTACTTATTGCAAGTGTTGTAATAATTAGCAGTAGGGTCAAATATGAGCCCTTATACAATGATTTAAATAAAACCAGTGCTGGAACTGTAAATGAAGCTCTTAAAGAAATGGGCGTACAAACAAAAGTAGAAGGCACTACAATATATGTACCAGAAGGTAAAGCAAGTGAGTTAAGAATTCAACTGGCTGCAGAAGGTGTTATAGATGATGAAGGCTCTATACCTGAGCCAACGACTTCATCATTTTATGAAACTACTGAGGACAAAAATCAAAGATATCTAAAAGAAAAACAAAATGATATTGAAAAGGGCTTAAGAGCGCTCAAGGGCGTTGAGTATGCTGGCGTTGAGTTATATATATATGATGACTCAAGCTTCGTTTTAGATGAAAATAAGACTGATTCAACTGCTGGAATTATAATCAAAATGAAGCCGGGAGCAGAGGATCTTAATGCAAAGCAGGTAAGCGGAATTGTAAAGTATGTAGCAAGAAGTGTTAAAGGTCTGAAACCTGAAAACATTGAGATTATAAATGAAGCTGGAATTGCTTTGGTAGATCAAAGTGGTGAAGACAACTCAATAGACTCAAACATTGATACAACTGAAGGAGTCAAGAAAAACATTGAAGACTCCATAAAAAAATTCCTTCAAAAGGTTTTTGGATCTGCCAATGTAGAAGTAACAGCTGCTGTAAAGCTTAACTTGAATAGTGAAGTAATTGACAGTACTGAGTATGTTGCACCTGATACAGAAAAAAGTGCAGGTATTGTTAGGAACATGCAGGATATTAAGAAGGAATGGGTAGATGCAGGAGCCACTGGGGTACCTGGTACTGATTCCAATACTGAAATAAGTGAATATGTTGAGACTGATTCTTCAAAAGCTCAATACAGTGAAGCAAGTAATGTAGTTAACTATGAGATTAACGAAATTAAGAAACAAATTGTAAAAGAACAGGGAAACATAGAATCTCTTACTATTGCAGTAATAATAAATAAAGATAGTCTCAAAGAGGATGTACTTGCAAATGCTGATGTACTTCAGCAGGATGTGAAAGAGCTGGTTAAATTTGCAACACAGGGTTTCAATACTCAGACTTTAGCACTTGATGATAATATAAGTATAAAAGTTATGCAATTTGATACAAGCTTAAAGGATTCAATAGAGGAAGAAATGAAGAAGGAAGCTGAAGCAAAGAGCAGAGAGACTTATATAATGATAGGTACAGCGGTAGCAGCACTACTTGTACTAGCAGGGGCTATGTTTATAGTTCTAAGGAAAAGAAATGTGGAGCAGAATGATTTTATGCCAGAAAGCAATGCATATATAGCTGCAACACGTCCTGATGGAACACCTGTACAGGATATAGAGACTGAAGATAAAAATGAGTTGAAGCAAAAGCTTGATAAATTTGTCGGTCAGAAGCCGGAACAAGTTGCACAGCTATTAAAGACTTGGATAAGTGAGGATTAGGGGTGGTGTATAATGGCTAGAAATAATAAAAGCGGACTATCAGGTCGTCAAAAGGCAGCAATACTCCTTATAACACTGGGACCAGAAAAGTCAGCCTTAATCTTTAAGCATTTAAAAGAGGAAGATATAGAGCAATTGACTCTTGAGATAGCTAATATGAGAACAGTAGCTCCAGAGGAGAAGGAAGCAATACTACAGGAGTTTTATCAGATATGTCTAGCACAAGAATATATATCAGAGGGCGGTATTTCATATGCAAAGGAAATATTAGAAAGAGCTCTTGGAGGGCAGAAGGCTCTAGATGTAATAAATAAGCTTACTGCATCGCTTCAGGTAAGACCTTTTGATTTTGTAAGAAAAGCTGATCCCAGTCAGATTTTAAACTTTATTCAGGGCGAGCATCCTCAGACTATAGCACTTATACTTGCGTATTTGAAGCCACAACAGGCTGCAACCATAGTATCTGCACTACCACAGGACAAACAGGCAGATGTAGCTAGAAGAATAGCTATAATGGATAGAACCTCTCCTGATATTATAAAAGAAATAGAGCGAGTACTGGAGAGAAAACTTTCTTCTATGGTTACGCAAGATTACACTATGGCTGGTGGTATTGGTGCAATTGTAGATATATTAAACTCTGTTGATAGAGGTACAGAAAAGTACATTATGGAGTCTTTAGAGGTTCAAGATACTGATTTAGCAGAGCAAATTAGAAAAAGAATGTTTATATTCGACGATATTATTACTTTGGACAGCAGATCTGTCCAAAGAGTTATTAGAGAAGTGGAAAACGGAGATTGGGCTCTTGCGCTTAAGAGTGCCAATGAGGAAGTTCAGAAATCCGTATTCTCCAATATGTCTAAACGTCTGTCAGAAATGATAAGGGAAGATATGGAGTATATGGGACCTGTAAGACTTAGAGATGTAGAAGAAGCTCAGCAGAAAATTGTTAATTTAATTAGAAAGCTTGAAGATGCTGGTGAGATAGTTATTTCGAGAGGTGGAGGAGATGAAATAATTGTCTAGGATTTTTAAGTCAAACTATGTAAAAATAGGTATTCCAAAAGCAATTAAGTCAAATTTACCAATAGCTGTAAAACGTGAATTGGCAATGACCGGAGAAGCAGCTTTAGCGCCTAATGCTGATGAGCAGGCAAATAATATAATAGAAGATGCTAAGGAATTATATTTAAAGATTATTGACGAAGCAAATTTTGAGGCTAAGAGAATTATAGATAATGCACAAGAAGAAAAGGACAGGATACAAGCAACTGCTGGAGATAATGGATACAAAGATGGCTTCAACACAGGATATACAGAAGGAATTAACCAAGCTCAGGATATTATAATAAAAGCAGAAGAGGTTAAAAAACAGCTTGATGATAGAAATGCTTCTATATATAAAGAAGCTGAAAATGAAATTATGGAGCTTGTAATAGATATTTCCCAAAAGGTAATAGGGCAGGAGCTTAGCCAAAACAATGAAGTAATGTTGTCCCTAATTAAGCAATGTATTAATAAATGCACATTTAAGGATAAACTTACGATTAGAGTATCTGAAGATGACTTTAATTATGTAAATAGTATTAAAGAAAGAATCAAAATGCTCACAGAGGGCATAAATGATTTAATAGTACATTGTGATAAAGCTCTTACTAAAGGAAGCTGTATAGTTGAAACGCCTTCAGGCGAAATAAATGCAGGAATAGATGTGCAAATGAAAGAAATTACTAAAGCTTTTGACTACTTAATAAGAAATGAGTGATATTTTGATAAACTATACAAAATACAAGAATGCTTTATCAACTCATGACTTTATAAAATACTCGGGCAGAGTTTCACAAGTAGTTGGACTAACTATAGAATCTATAGGTCCAGCAGTAAATCTTGGAGAAATCTGTCATATCTACCCTATAAAAAGTAAAATCCCTATAATAGCAGAAGTTGTTGGTTTTAAAAATAATATAGTAAGCCTGATGCCATTAGGTGAAATGAGTGGAATAGGACCAGGAAGTAAAGTTGAGGCTACTGGTGAGTCATTAATGGTTAAGGTGGATAAGAGCTTGTTAGGAAGGATTCTAGACGGTTTGGGAAATCCCATAGACGATAAAAAAATGATTGACAGCAAGCTTAATTATCCGGTTCAAAATACCCCTCCAAATCCTTTAACCAGAAAGAAAATTAGAGATGCGTTACCCATGGGTGTTAAATGTATCGACGGGTTGCTCACTATTGGTAAAGGACAAAGAGTGGGTATTTTTGCAGGCAGTGGTGTTGGCAAGAGTACCTTGATGGGTATGGTTGCTAGAAACACAAAAGCAGATGTAAATGTAATTGGCTTAATAGGAGAGCGGGGTAGAGAAGTCAGAGAGTTTATAGAGAATGATTTACAGGATGAAGGTCTTGCAAGGTCTGTGGTTATTGTAGCAACTTCAGATCAGCCTGCGTTAGTAAGGCTTAAAGCAGCACAAATTGCTACTTCTATTGCTGAATATTTCAGAGATCAAGGTAAAGATGTAATGCTAATGATGGACTCACTGACTAGATATGCAATGGCACAAAGAGAGGTCGGTCTAGCGGTAGGAGAACCTCCTGTTACAAGAGGTTATACACCTTCAGTTTTTGCAACAATGCCAAAACTTCTAGAACGTGCTGGAACATCAGATGTTGGCTCAATCACTGGCTTATACACTGTTTTGGTTGATGGAGATGATATGAATGAGCCTATAGCAGATACAGCTAGAGGTATATTGGATGGACATATTGTGTTATCGAGAAGCTTAGCAAACAAAAACCATTATCCAGCTGTTGATGTATTGGCGAGTATAAGCAGAGTAATGCCTAGTATTATAAATAGTGAGCAAAAGAAAGCAGCAGGAGAAATAAAAAATTTGATGGCTGTATATAAAGAGGCTGAAGATCTTATAAATATAGGTGCTTACGTTAAGGGAAGCAACAGCAATATAGATAGAGCTATAGAAAAGATAACCTACATCAATAACTTTTTAAAACAACAAACTAATGAGAAAATTGAAATGGACGAGGTTCTCTCAGTTATGAGTAGTATTATTTCATAAGGAGAATGCTTATGGCAGGATACAAGTATAAGCTTCAAAATATATTGAAGCTGAAAGAAAGTGTAGAAAAAAATAAAAAAAATGAATTTGGTGTCGCAACTCAAAGATTTGAGAATGAAAAGCTAAAGTTAGAGCAGTTTAATGCCGAAATGTATATTGTGTGTACTGATATTGAAAAAGCAGCTTCACAAGGCGTATCAGTGGCAGATTTGCTTTTACAACAAAAATACAAAGAATACTACAAAAAAAGTATTTTAAATCAGAAGGTTAAGATAAAAATGGCGCAGGAACATTTGGAGAATTGCAGACACCAGCTCATCAAAGCTGTACAGGATAGAAAAATGATGGAAAAGCTCAAGGAGATAGATCATGAAAAGTATCTTTATGAAGAGCAAAAAATCGAGGAAAAGCTTGTAGATGATCTTGTTTCATTTAAGGATGGTAACAAGTAGTAGGAGGTTATAGAAATGCAGCAAAATCAAAGCAAGGGTGTCAATAAATCAAGCAATAAAGATTTAACTTCTGAAATAAAAAAGAGCAAAAAAAGAGTACTATTAAACTTGTTTTAATTATTATTTTTCTTACAATTATAATAGTCTTTGGTGCTATTTTTGTGTTTAATGTTGGAGGACTACGAGGATCTGTCGCAAAATCGATGTCAGGCATTCCAATCATAGGAAAGGTAATGCAGCCTGTAATTGAAAATAAAACTCCTGAAGAAATAGAACAGGAAAAGAATGAATTGGAGAAAAAGAACCTTGAAATGGAACAGCAGCAGCTAAATGAAAAAGCTAAGGAATTAGATAAGAAAGAAAAAGAGCTTCTGGCAAAAGAACAAGAGTTGGCTACAAAAGAAGCTGATATAAATAGTCAGACTACACAGCTAAGTGAAGAGATTACCAGCGTGCTAGAGCAGGTTGAGTACTTAGAAAAAATAGAGACCGAAAAAGCAACTCAAATATTACTAAGCATGAATGAAAAGGAAAGTGTTGTACAGATTCTAAGAAATATGAAGAAGGATAAAGCTGCACAAATACTTTCAACTATGGACCCCTTACAGGCTGCACAGCTTCTGGAAGATATATCTCAAAAGGAAGCTTCAAATAATACAGTACAGCAATAGTTATTCAAAGCGTATAACTACTAATAATAAAATAGGAGGTGAAAAAATGCAAGGTACTATGGATATCATGGCAATGATGCAAAAAAGCAACATTGCAGCACAAAAAACAAACAATACAAGCTTAGGTAAAGACTTTGATAGGTTTAGCTTTAAAAGAGAATTGGCAGATGCTAGAAAAAGTACAACTTATAAGGATCAAGACAATAAACAGTCTGGTTCAGTAAAGCGGGAACCAATAGCCATAGATAATAAAAAGCTTGTAAAGTTAATGACAGGTAATAATGTAAAAACAGAAAATACTTCTGATGTTACAGGACAAGAAATCATAGAAACAAAGGATTCAGCACAGATTGATGAAGCTGATTCAGAAAAAACAGATATTAAAGTAGAAGAGCCTGCTAATGATGAAGTAAAACTAGAAGACGATACAGAACTTACAGAACTTACAGAACTGGTAAACTCAGCAGAAGAACTTCTACAGCAGCTTGTACAGTTACTAAGTGTTGAAAACAATACTCAAGCAACAGAAACAAATGTAGCAAAGCTAGAAGAATCCATACAAGCAGTTACCCAAAAGCTAGAGCAAATTATATCAATGCCTGTTGATACAGAAGCTGAGGATGATGGTATAGTATTAATGGACTTAAAGGTTGAGCTTAAGGAGCTTATAGAAAATTTGAAAGCTGAGACTAATGAAGTTCATCCAGTGACTGTAGATAAGCCGACATTGCAGAAAACAGTCAACACTATTAAGCACTTAATAAACAAAATGAATGAACTAAAGCCAAAGTTGCAGCAAAAACTTGAAAAACCTGAGACTAATTTGGGGACTACTAAACAAGTATTGGAGATAACGAAAACAGAAAGCAAGGATATCAAAAAAACTGAAAGTAAACTGACAGAAATTAAATCTTCAAATGAAATTGTCAACTTAAAGTCGGTTTCTGAGATAAGTGCAAGTGAAAACATGGACAAAGATAGTAAAGAAGAGGACAAAGAATCTCAAAACAAGACTGAATCAAAAGAAATGTTAAAGCCAGTGGTGACAGCAGATAAACCTAATACAGATAGCTTAGAGAATGTTGCTATACAACAGAATAACAAAGCTGAATTCCAGATTAACGTAAAAGAAATGAACGTAAATTTTAAAAAGGATGAAATGGTTAGTATTAATAAATCGGATATTGTAAACCAAGTAGTAAAAAAGGCCGATATTATAATACGTGAAGGCCATTCTGAAATGATAATGAAGTTGGAACCTGAAAGCTTAGGAAAGTTAAATCTTAAAATTGTAGTAGAAAACGGGTTGATAACAGCAAAGTTTGTTGCAGAAAGCCAACAGGTTAAGGAAGTACTAGAATCAAGCTTCAATCAACTAAAGGATTCGCTTCAAGAGAAGGGCATAGAAGTACAAAACTTTAGTGTATCTGTGGGACAGCAATCAGGAGGATCAAACTCAAAACAAAACTTCGACCAATGGAAGCAGTCAAAAAAGATGAATAATAAAACAATTGGTGGGTTTATGGAGCTAGATGATGAATATACACTAGTAAAAAACCCATATGAGTTTCATGAAGGTAAAGTTGATTATAGAGCTTAGGAGGTAGACGATGGAAGTTAGTAGAGCTGGGGCAGCTAAAGTTCAACAAGAAACAAAAATATATAGTGATAATTTGGATAAGGATGCATTTTTAAACCTATTGGTAACACAGATGAGAAATCAGAATCCTTTGGAGCCAATGGATAATACAGAATTCATATCACAAATGGCGCAATTTTCTTCATTGGAGCAATCACAAAACACAAACAAGACAATAAAAACAGATTCTGCTTATAATTTAGTTGGAAAGCTAGTAAAAGCAACAGTTACTAATACTGATACTAATAAAACAGAAGAAGTTGTTGGTGAAGTAAGCATGGCAAGGGTAGCTGACGATAAGATTTATGTAAAAGTAGGTGACACTGAGGTTTTATTTGAAGATGTAAGTGAAGTTACAGATTTAGTAAATCCTAATGAACAGATGCTAGCAATGAACCAGAATCTTAGAATGTCTTCAGCCTTTAGTTTAATAGGAAAAGAAATAAAAGCAAAGGTACCTGATAGTACTGGGAAAGTATTTGAGGAAGTTGCTGGATTAGTAGAAAGTATAAGGTCTGACAAAGGTAGCATTTATGCACAGGTAAATGGGAAAGAAATTCTTATTGAGACAGTATACTTTGTTAAGTAGTTATAGAATAGAGGTGTAGTGATGAACGGTATAAATATAAACAGACCAATTATACCGGTTAGTAAACCAAGTACGAGTTCAAATATCAAGCAAGGACAGAAAATAACACAAAATCAAGTCTTCGGCTCAGTATTTCAACAGGAAATATACAAGCAAACCGAGGTTAAGTTTTCAAAACATGCACTTGAGAGACTGAAGGAAAGAAACATAAATCTATCAAAAGAAGATATAAGCAAAATTAACGATGCAGTAAACAAAGCATCTGAAAAGGGTGTAAAGGAAGCACTGATAATAATAGGTAATACGGCGTTGGTAACAAGCATAATGAATAAAACTGTTATCACAGCAGCAACAGAGGAAAACTTAAAGAACAATGTTTTTACAAACATAGATGGAGCAGTAATAATTTAAGCCGAACCTTATAAAGGGGGCTTAACCTTTCCGACTGATAGAAGAAAGGATCAAAAAATACTTTAGGAGGTCGTACAATTATGATGAGATCAATGTACTCCGGAGTTTCCGGATTAAAAGCACACCAACTTAAAATGGATATAATTGGAAACAATATAGCCAACGTAAACACAGTAGGTTTCAAAGGACAAAGAGTAACATTTCAAGAAGTATTTAGCCAGACAATAAAAGGAGCAGGTTCACCTCAAGAAGGCAGAGGTGGTACCAATGCTCAACAAATAGGTCTTGGTATTTCACTTTCCTCAATTGATACATTTCATATAAGAGGTTCAGTTCAAAGAACTGATAACAATACAGACTTAGCAGTAAATGGAGATGGATTTTTCCTAGTATCTGACTCTCCCGACTACTTAAGCAGAAGTTATACAAGAGCAGGTAATTTCTCATTGGACAATGATGGAAACCTTGTTGCTTCAAATGGATATAAGGTGCTTGGCTTCATGGTGGATCCTAATACAGGAGTTATGAAGAGCAATCTAGAAGGTATTAAGGTATCAAAGGCAGAAGCAGACTCAGCAAAAGCAACTACCTACTCCATTTTTGAAGGAAATTTGGATAACAGTTTACCAAAGGCTGTGGCAACAGCACTTCCTGTTTTTACTGAAGCAACTACGACACCAATTGCACCAGAAAAATTGACATTTGATAAGGATTCAGAGGTCAAGGAAGCCACTTATCAATATACCGATGCATTAGGTGGACAACACAATATAAAATATACATTTGTTAGAGGTTTAAAAGACGATGCAACTATAGGTGGTGACAATGAATGGGGAGTAATTGCACAAGACTTAGACAGCGGAAATTACTATTCAGATGGTGGTGTACTTGGTGGTGGAGGAAATTTAGGTGCCATAACAATACCAATCAAATTCGGTGCAGATGGAAAGCTTGATCCTACATCTTTACAAAAATTAACTTTAAATATACCTGCTAAGAATGGAGCAGTAGAATTCCCTGTAAGCGTAGATTTTTCAAAGCTTACTCAGTTTGCAGGAGAATCAAACGCAGCTATTACAGAAAGTGATGGATATCCACAAGGCTTCCTTGATAGCTTTGCAATAGCTCCTACAGGTGAGATAAATGCAGTATTTACAAATGGTCAAAACAAAGTAATTGGAAGACTCGCACTGGCGGTTTTTAAGAATCCTGCTGGACTTGAGAAAACATCAGAAAACATGTATCAGATAACTCCAAACTCAGGTGATGCAATTGTAGGTATGCCAGGACTTTCAGGTTTAGGCTCAATAAATCCAGGAACCTTGGAAATGTCAAATGTTGATATTTCAACAGAGTTTACCGAAATGATTAGTACTCAAAGAGGTTTCCAAGCAAATTCAAGAATCATAACAACATCAGATGAAATGCTTCAAGAGTTAGTTAACTTAAAGAGATAAAATAAATGATAGTCCCTGAGCATTAGCTCAGGGACTATCTAAAGGAAGTGTTTTTAATGATAAAGGTTACAAATATAAATGGTAGCAGCTATTATATAAATTGCGAGCTTTTAGAAACAATTGAATCTATTCCTGATACATTACTTACCTTACGTGATGGTAAGAAACACTATGTAAAAGAAACACCAGATGAGCTAGTAAAAAAAATAATTGAATATAAAAAGAGGATTTTTGTCGATTTACCTATAATTAGTATGTAGAGAAAAACAAAGTGAGGTGCTCTTGATTGGACATAGCGTCATTTATAGGATTAGCAGGAGGTATAGCAGTTATTGCGATAACAATTTTACTTAGTGGGGATTTAGCAGGATATATAGATGTTCCATCAATTGTATGTACCTTTGGTGGTACAGTATCAATGACTATTTTTGCATATCCTTTAAAAAAATTAAAAGAAGCCTTTAGTGCAGTAAAATATGTATTTTTCTACAAGCAGCTTGAGGCAGAAAACATTATAAAGTCAATAATAGATTTGGCAAATGTTGCAAGAAAAGAAGGTTTGCTTGCTTTAGAAGAGGCAGCACAGCAATTAAGTGACAGCTTTCTGCAAAAGGGTATTCTATTAATAGTTGATGGTACAGATCCGGAGCTTGTTAGAAATATTTTGGAAACAGAGCTTTCGTTTATAGAAGACAGACACAAGAGTAACCAAGCAGTTTTTGAATTTATGGCAGCTATGGGTCCAGGTTTTGGTATGTTGGGAACTCTTATAGGACTTATAAATATGTTGGCAAATTTATCCGATCCTTCTACTTTAGGACCAAACATGGCAGTTGCAATTATAACTACATTATATGGTTCACTTATAGCCAATGTATTTTGTAATCCTGTTATAAATAAACTTAAGCTAAGAAGCTCAGAGGAGATTCTTATGAAAGAAGTTATGCTTGAAGGTATGCTTTCTATACAAGCTGGAGAAAACCCAAGAATTATTGAAGAAAAGCTTAAAGCATTTATGGCACCAAAGCTTCGTGAAAAGATAGGAACAGACAAGGAACAAAAAGAGGGTGAATAACAATGGCGAGAAAAAAAAAGGAAGAAGAGCAGAAGGCTGGGGCACCAGAATGGATGGCTACTTATGGCGATATGATGACTTTGCTATTAGTTTTTTTCGTATTATTGTTTGCCTCGTCCAATGTGGATTCTCAGAAGTATGATGCTGTTGTTCAATCTCTTTCTGGTTCACTGGGTATACTTGACTCTGGAACCACAATATCGATGGAGCCACTTATAAATAGTTATCCAAGTGATTCGCCTACAGACACACCTACTAGCAATAAAGAATTTAGTGATATACAGGAAGAACTAGAAGGTGTGTTAGAGAATCAGAATCTCAAAGGAAAGGTAAAACTCAGCTTAGATGAGAGAGGTCTAACTGTGAGATTTCTAGATAATGTTCTTTTTGATTCTGGTAAAGCAGACCTAAAACCTGAATCAAAAAAAATAATAGACGATATTTCTCCTATATTAAAGCAGAGCAAAAAAGATATAACAGTAGAGGGACATACTGATAATATACCTATAAGTACCTATAAATACCCTTCAAACTGGGAGCTTTCTACAACAAGGGCAGTAAATGTTGTTAAGTATATGATAGAAATTGGGAAAATAGACCCAATAAGGCTTTCGCCGGCAGGGTATGCAGATCAACATCCTATTAGTGATAATAGTACTCTTGATGGTAGGAAAAATAATCGTAGGGTTGATGTGGTAATCCTAAGGTCGAGTTTGGAACAAACAAATTCAAACCAATAATAGGTTGGGGAGGAAAGATATGGATAAGAAGAATATTGTTCTAATAATTGTTATAATACTTTTACTTTTGATAATATTATCGGGTATAATGATATATATATTCATGTTGAATAAACCAGAAGAATCAAAAATAAAAGAGATTACTATCAATAAAGATATAGTTTTGTATGATTTTGGCACATCATTTACTAATAATGTCAACGAAAGTAAGAGGATGGTCAAACTTACAATAAAGATGGATGTTGATGAAAAGTTAGTTGAACTTTTAGACAACAGAAAATCAGAAATTATTGATAAGATAAATCTTATAATGCGAGGAAAAACTGAGCAAGACTTAAAAGGTGTTGATGGACAGTTAAAGTTAAAAACTGAAATTTGCGATGCTGTAAAAAAGATCATTTCCACAGAGAAGACGATTGTAGTATATATCGAAGAATTAATCGTGCAATAATAATTTATTTTTGTTCTAGAGGGAGGTGACCAAAGTGTCCGAGGTTCTATCCCAAAATGAAATAGATGCTCTTCTAAGTGCATTAAATTCTGGAGAAATATCGGTTAGTGAAATAGAAGAGGTTAAAGAAGAGCGTAAAGTAAGAGAATATAATTTTAAGCTTCCGAACAAATTTGCAAAGGATCATACAAGAACTTTACAGATAATGCATGAAAACTTTGCTAGGCTGTTACAAACCTACTTGTCCGGATTTTTACGCACTTTGGTTCAAATAGAAGTTATATCTGTTGACCAGTTAACTTATAATGAGTTTACTAATTCTATGCCCAATCCTTCAATATTAGGAATTGTAGATTTTTCGCCATTAACTGGATCAATTATTATACAGATGGCACCAAACACATCTTTTGCAATGATTGAACGAGTATTAGGAGGATCAGGTAATGCTTATGAAAGAGCAAGAGGTTTTACTGAAATAGAACTGACACTGATGGACAAAATATTGAGTCAAATTATCTCCTTTATGAGAGACCCATGGAAAAATGTTATAGATTTAAAACCTAAGTTAAAGAAGATAGAGATAAATCCTCAGTTTACACAAATTATGTCTCCGAACGAGACTGTTGCGCTTATAACACTGAATACTAAGGTTGGAAATATTGATGGAATGATACATATTTGTATCCCTCATTTGGTTATAGAACCAATAATTCCGAAGCTAAGCACTAAATTTTGGTTTTCTGGGATTACTAAAGAGATTTCTAGCAATGAGTTAAAGATAATAGAGAAAAAAATTGAGACCACTCTACTACCTGTAAGTGTAATTTTAGGTATATCAGAGATAACTGTCGAGGATTTTATTGAGTTGCATATTGGTGATGTAATTAGCTTAGATACTTCAGTAGGAGAAGATTTGAAGGTATTAATAGGAAATAATCATAAATTTTATGGTAAGCCAGGGCTTAAGAAAAACAGAGTTTCAGTTAGAATAACAAACACTAAAACGAAAGGAGATGATTTAGATGAGTGATATGCTGTCACAAGAAGAAATTGATGCGTTGCTTAGGGGAGATAGTGTAGATCCTCAGCAAGATTCATCTTCAAATATTCAAACACTTACAGATGAAGAAAAGGATGCTCTCGGTGAAATTGGAAATATAAGTATGGGTACTTCAGCGACCACACTATATACCCTGCTAAACCAGAAAGTTAACATTACAACACCTAAAGTGGATGTTTTAACATGGGACGAGTTATCAGATGATTATTCGATGCCATATGTAGCTGTTGAAGTAGAATACAAAGAGGGCTTAGTAGGCTCCAATCTTTTATAATGAAGGAAAATGATGTAAAGATTATTACGGATTTGATGATGGGTGGAGTTGGTAATATAAGTGATGAGCCTATTACAGATCTTCATCTTAGTGCAATAAGTGAAGCGATGAATCAGATGATAGGATCCTCATCTACTTCTCTTGCTGGGATGTTTAATAAAAGAATAGACATCTTGCCACCCAAAGCTTTCTCTGTAACTTTAAATGATCCATCAGTAATAAAGAATTTTTTACCTGATGAGCAGATTGTTAAAATATCTTTTAGAATGGAGATTGGTGATGTAATAGATAGTGAAATAATGCAATTATTACCTATTGATTTTGCAAAGACTATGGTTTATAACTTATATAATAGTATGGAATCTTCTGAGCCATCGATGCCACCAATTCAGACTAAGACTGTTAAGTCAACTACTGAAACATCAAAGATACAACCACAGGCTCAAATGAAGCCTAGACAAAATGAAGTTGTAGAAAATAGGCCAATAACTTATGAAGAACCAAAAAGAAGTCAGACACCAGTTAGGGAAGAACCCAAAATGGTAAATGTTCAACCTGTACAATATCAATCTTTTGATAATACTCAAATATCAAATGAAAGAGAAAGTATCGCTATAATAATGGATGTTCCTTTGGAGGTTACTGTGGAGCTTGGAAGAACTAAAAAGCTTATAAAGGATATTTTAGAATTTGGACCTGGTACCATAATTGAGCTGGATAAGCTGGCGGTGAACCAGTAGATATAATGGTAAACGGAAAATATATTGCAAAAGGTGAAGTTGTTGTTATTGACGAAAGCTTTGGTGTAAGAATTACTGATATCATAAGTGCATCAAAACGTTTAACAAAAATTCAATAAATTATTTTACTGTAAGGGGGATTATTAAATGGCAAAAGGAATTTTAGTTGTAGATGATGCAGCATTTATGAGAATGATGATAAAGGATACATTATCAAAAAATGGTTTTGAAATCTGTGGTGAAGCAGAAAATGGTGAAGGCAGTAGAAAAATATAAAGAAATAAACCCAGACTTGGTAATAATGGATATTACAATGCCTGAAATGGATGGAATACAAGCAGTAAAAGAAATTAAAAAAATTAATGCCAGCTGCAAAGATAATAATGTGTTCTGCTATGGGACAGCAAGCAATGGTAATAGAAGCATTCAAGCAGGAGCAAAAGATTTTATTGTTAAGCCTTTCCAACCAGAAAGAATTTTAGAAGCAGTGAAAAAGGCACTCTCGTAACAGTAAGGAGTAGAAATGCATATGAAAGCATTTAGATATCTTATTATACCAGTAAGTTTTATTTCAGTTTTAACCAGTAATGTTTATGCTAATTCTATATCCTACTCACTCCAAAGCGGCATATATAGTTTTTTTAGAATGGTTTATTATATAATAATGTTTGCATTAATATTGCTGCCGCTTATTATGTTACTAAATTTCTAGCTCGAAAAGGTTTGGTACAAGGAAAAACTAAAACTATGAAAGTAATTGAAAGTATGCCTATGGGTACTGATAAAATATTACACTTAGTCAAGGTAGGAGCACAGTATTTCTTAATTGGAAGTGCTCAAAAAATATGTTTATGATTAGCGAGTTGGATAAGGACAAGCTTTTTTCGAGATCAAGAGGATGATGCATTTAACCTTGATGAAATTGAGTATTGAAAGCTACGAGGACAGTGCTATAACAAAGATTTCGGAACTTACTTAAATTCAATCAAAGCAAAGTCTGCATAAGTTAAAATCTATGGTAAGGGGAAACAAGACAATGAATAATAAGAAAATTTTATTAAAAGTCTTGTATTTGCATTAATATTTGCAATTACCTTGTCTGTATTGTGTCTTGGCTGAACCAGGCTTCCAATACCCAAAATTGGATTAGATATTGAGACTGCAGACAACCCTAAGGATGTAGCATTAAGTATTCAGATATTATTTTTATTAACAATTTTGTCACTTGCACCATCTTTACTGATAATGCTTACTTCTTTTACAAGAGTAATAATTGTATTATCTTTTACCAGAAATGCATTAGGTACTCAGCAGATGCCACCAAACCAAGTCTTATAGGACTGGCATTATTTATCACTTTTTTTATTATGAATCCGGTAATTACAGATATAAATGCAAATGCGTTTCAACCATATATAAAAGGTGAAATTACTCAAGAAGTGCCATAACAAAGGCTATGGATCCAATCAGGAATTTTATGCTGAAGAATATAAAAGAAAAAGATTTGGCATTATTCTTAAAGCTAGGTGAAAACAGATACACCTATAAAGACTGTAGATATACCTAACTACGCATTGATACCTGCATTTATCATAAGCGAGTTAAAGACAGCCTTTATAATTGGTTTTTATTTATATATACCTTTTATCATGATTGATATGGTAGTGGCCAGTACTCTTATGTCTATGGGTATGATGATGCTTCCGCCGGTTATGATATCAATGCCTTTTAAGATTTTGCTGTTTGTAATGGTGGATGGATGGAATCTTGATAGTTAAATCTCTAGTAATGAGATTTAATAGATAGAGGGTGGTAGTTATGAATCAAGAGATGGTTATTGATGTAGGAGTAGAAGCAATAAGAGTAGCTATTGATGATTTCTGCGCCAGTATTATTAGTGAGTCTTTTAGTTGGTCTTATAGTAAGTATAATGCAGGCTACAACACAAATACAGGAAGCTACTCTTTCATTTATACCAAAGCTTGTAGCAATTGCTTTGGCTTTATTGATTTTTGGACCATGGATGATGAACATGATGTATGAGTTTTACTGTAAATCTGTTTGAAAACATTCCAAACTATATTAAGTAAGCCTATGAATGATATATTATATATTATAATGGATAAATTTACAATATTCTTACTTGTTTTAGTAAGAATGAGCTCCTTATTTGTGATAACTCCTGTATTTGGAAGTAAGAAATGTACCAAGCTATCTTAAAGATTGGTCTTGCTTTCTTCTGTAGTATCATTTTAACTACCTTGTTAAAAGATGTAACTGTAGAGTATATAAATATATTTGGCTTTGCGGAATCATATTAAAAGAACTTGCTAGTTGGAATAATACTAGGTTATGTAAGTTATCTGGTGTTTTCTGCTTTATATATTGCAGGACAGATTATTGATACTCAAATAGGCTTTGGTATGGTAAACGTACTGGACCCAATGAATGACACTCAGGTTCCTTTAACAGGAAACTTTATGTATATTTTAACGTCTAGTATTTTTCCTAACAATAAATGGACATCATGTATTGCTTACAGCATTGTTCAAGAGCTACAATGTTATTCCTATAAATGGCTTTGTATTTACTGATGCAATATTTAATAACATACTTCATATTTTCTATGAAACATTTGCAATAGGCTTTAAAATCAGTATACCAATTATTAGCAGCATCATTACTTACCGAGGTTGCGATGGGCATATTGGCAAAGACTGTTCCACAAATGAATGTATTTGTAGTAGGTATGCCTCTTAAGATAGGGGTAGGACTTAATAACATTATATGCAATGATTCCTATATTTATAAATACTATGAATGTAACCTTTGACAAAATGTATGGCTATATATATTTAATAATAAAAAGTATGGCTAAAGGATGATATAGTTGTTAGAATTTGAGTTCGTTATCAACCTACAGCTTTTTGCAGAAGAAAAAACTGAGCCTGCAACTCCTAAAAGAAGGCATGAATCCAGAGAAAAAGGACAAGTAGCAAAAAGTAGAGAGCTTGTAACGGCAGTTCTTTTGCTTATTACTTTTTGGCAATTAGGAGTTTTGCAGATAGTATTTTTAATAATCTTGCAGAGCTGCTTAGATTCTTTTTGAGCACTCCTATAAACACAGAGAATGCAATAAATCCAGGAGATTTGATGAATATATTTATATATTGTGCAGTAACTTTTATAAAAGTATGGCACCAATACTTTTAATTATTGCTTTGGTTGCAATTGTTGCAAATTATTTACAAGTAGGTTTCATATTTACTGGTAAAGCCTTTATACCAAGTTTAATAAGTTAAATCCCATAGAAGGATTTAAAAATATATTTTCAAAGAATGCATTTGTTGAGTTTTTAAAATCTATATTGAAGATTGGTATCGTAGTTTATGTAGTTTTCAGTTATTTGAAGGATAATTTCATGATAATACCGGAGCTTTTAGGTATGGATATGATGTCGAACTGCAAGTATTTATAGGCAATACAATAATAAATATGGGAATAAGAGTTGCGGCAGTATTATTTATTATATCAGTTTTTGATTATGCCTACCAAATCTGGGAATTTGAAAAAAAATTAAAAATGTCAAAGCAGGAAATTAAAGAAGAGTATAAGATGACAGAAGGAAATCCTCAGATAAAATCAAAGATAAGAGAAAAACAAAGACAAATGTCTCTAAGAAGAATGATGACAGAAGTGCCTAAAGCAGATGTAATAATCACAAACCCGACCCATTTTGCAATTGCTATAAAATATGATGCAGCTAAATCTGAGGCACCAATGGTACTTGCAAAGGGTAAGGATTTAATTGCACAGAAGATAAAGGAAATAGCTAAAGATAATAAAGTACCGATAGTAGAAAACAAGCCTTTGGCACAGGCATTATTTAAAACAGTTGACATAGGTGAAATGGTTCCTGCTGAGCTATACAAAGCAGTTGCAGAAGTGCTTGCATTTGTTTACAACTTGAAAAATAAGAAATAAATTTTGCAAAGGAGGATGACAGATGGGGAAATTTAGTGATTTTGTAGCAATAGGTATAGTCGGAATAATTTTAATGATTATAATACCACTACCAAGTGGAATGCTTGATATATTGCTTACATTAAATATTTCACTTTCAGTTGTGATCTTTCTTATTACAATGTATATTAAGGAACCTTTGGAGTTTTCTGTATTTCCAACTATGCTGTTAATAACTACTTTATTTAGAACATCATTAAACTTCTCAAGTACAAGACTGATACTGGGAAAAGGTGATGCAGGCAAAGTAGTAGATACCTTTGGGAACTTTGTTACCGGAGGTAATATGGCAGTAGGAATAATAATGTTTTTGATACTTGTAGTAGTACAATTCATGGTTATTACTAAGGGTTCAGAAAGAGTTGCAGAGGTTGCTGCAAGATTTACATTGGATGCTATGCCTGGAAAACAAATGGCAATTGATGCAGATTTGAATTCAGGACTTATAAATGATCAACAGGCAAAGGAAAGAAGAAAAAAGGTACAGCGTGAAGCTGACTTTTATGGAGCAATGGATGGAGCAAGTAAGTTTGTAAAGGGTGATGCCATAGCAGGTATAATAATAACTATTATTAATATAAGTGCAGGTTTTTTAATAGGAATGCTTCAAATGAAATTATCTGCAGGAGAAGCTGCAAAATTTATGATTTTAACAATCGGAGATGGTCTTGTAAACCAGATACCTGCATTGTTTATATCTGTTGCTTCAGGTATGATTGTAACAAGAGCGGCTTCTGAGTCAAATCTTGGGACAGATATAGTTAAGCAACTGTTTTCACAACCAAAGGTATTATATTTTACAAGTGTAGTTTTGATAATATTAGCATTTACTGGATTACCTCCTGTACCAAATATTATATTAGCAGTAGTTTTCGCTTTTGTTGGCATATACTATACAGAAGAATTTAAAGGAATCTGAACATGAAGATGAAATAAAGGCACAGGATATAGAGGTAGAAGAAATAAGAAAACCAGAAAATGTAATGACATTGCTACAGGTAGATCCTATCGAGTTAGAGTTTGGATATGGAATAATACCTTTAGCTGATGCAAGTCAAGGAGGAGACTTGCTTGATAGAGTTGTAATGATAAGAAGACAATGTGCCTTAGATTTAGGAATGATAGTTCCGGTAATAAGGCTAAGAGACAATATACAGCTTAAACCTAATGAATATATTATTAAAATTAAAGGTATAGAAGTAGCAAAGGGTGAGATCATGTTTGACCATTATATGGCTATGAATCCCGGTACAGCAGATATTGAGCTGGAGGGTATAAAAACCATAGAACCAGCCTTCGGATTACCAGCTGTATGGATTACTGAGGATCAAAAGGAAAGAGCAGAAATGCTTGGTTATACAGTAGTGGATCCGCCATCTATAATTGCAACACACCTTACAGAAATTGTTAAATCTAGCGCCCATGAGTTACTTGGAAGGCAAGATGTACAAAAGCTTGTAGACAATTTGAGAGAATCATACCCTGCCTTAGTGGATGAGGTGGTACCCAAAATGCTTTCAATTGGTGAAATGCAGAAGGTACTTGCAAATCTCCTTAAGGAGAATGTCTCAATCAGGGATATGGTTACTATTATGGAGACCTTAGCAGATTATGCACCTATGACCAAGGATCCTGATATGCTTACAGAATATGTAAGACAAGCCTTGAGAAGAAGTATTACAAAGCGCTTTATTACAAATAATAAAGCAAAGGTTATAACCTTGGATGCAGCTTTGGAACAAAGTATAATGGATGCAGTGCAACAGACAGAATATGGTGCATATTTAAATTTAGATCCACAAAGAATTCAAGATATATATAACAGTCTTTCAAAAGAAATACAAAAATTTTCAAACATTGGAGAACAGCCATTAGTATTGGCATCACCTGTTGTCAGAATATACTTTAAGAAGCTGACAGAGCAGGTAGCTCCAGGACTTACTGTACTTTCATACAATGAATTGGACCCATCGGTTGAGGTACAATCAATAGGAGTGGTGAGATTATAATGAAGGTAAAAAGGTATGTAGGTGAAACGGCGCAAGAAGCAATGAAAAAGTAAGACTAGATCTTGGCCGGGATGCAATAATATTAAATACAAGGAAAATTAGAAGAAAGGGCTTAATAGGCATTTTTTCTAAACCTCTCATTGAAGTAGTTGCGACTATTGATAATGATATAACAAGTAAGCAGTTAAGACCGACGCAGGAGAGGACAGCTGTAAATGGTTATAAAAAAGCCCCAGATGAAGAGTATGATGTAACAAGCTTTATAAGTGAACTAAATGCCTCCCTAAATCAAGGTAAGCAGCCTACTCAGCCTATTACTAAAAGCTTCAATGCAGAGGCAAATGAAGAAATTAAAATTACTGCACAACAGCCAATACAAGCACCTAAAAATAATATTTCAGAAACGACTAATATAGAGCTTGCTGAAAATTATAACCCTGCACAAATTAATGAGTTAAAGGATATGATAAGCAAGGTATATGATGCAGTAAAGCTGGATTATGAAAGCAGTAAGCTATCAGAGGTATCAAAGGCTTTTTTAGAGAAGCTTGAACGAAATGAAGTAGATAAAGTTATTCTTAATGATTTAAAGGAAGATTTAATTGAGCGTCTCAGTATTGAGGAACAACAGGAACCAGATACTGTAAGAAAGGTTATATATGATATTCTAAACAGTTATATAAAAGACCCTGAACCATTTTCAGACAGTAACGGCAGACGGGTAATTGTTTTCATTGGACCTACTGGTGTTGGAAAGACAACCACCTTAGCAAAACTAGCTGCAAACTTGGTGCTAAATGAGAAGAAAAAGGTAGGACTTATAACTTCTGATACTTATAGGATTGCGGCTGTAGAACAACTTAAAACTTATAGTGAAATAATAGGTATCCCCTTAACAGCAATTTATTCACCATCAGAGATAGGCGGTGCAATAAACAGCTATAAGGATAAGGATATTATACTGTTAGATACAGCGGGTAGAAGTCATAAGGATCAGTATCAGTTGATGGAGCTAAAATCACTTTTAAAATCCAATATTGATTTTGAGATATACCTAGTTATCAGTGCAACTACTAAGTTTTCAGATTGTATAGAGATAATAAAAAGTTATAGCTTTCTAGATGATTATAAGCTATTGTTTACAAAACTGGATGAAACGTCAACTATAGGTGTACTATTAAATGTTGCTTATATTACAAAAAAACCAATTTCTTATATTACTACAGGACAAAGTGTTCCAGATGATATAGAAATTGCTGATAAAGACAAAATCATTAATAGTTTAATAGGAGATTATGAATATGAAAGATCAAGCTGATAAATTAAGAGCGATTATTAATGATATAAAGACATATAGTAAGCAATCAGCTAGTATGTCAACAAACTCAACTTCTGAAGCAAGGGTTATAACAATTACAAGCGGTAAAGGTGGCGTAGGAAAGACCAATTTTACGGTTAACCTTGCTATAAAGCTTTCACAAGCAGGAAAACGAGTCATTATTATTGATGCAGATCTTGGACTTGCCAACGTAGATGTTATAATGGGTAAAATGTCTAAATTTAATCTGTCTGATGTTATAAAAAATAACAAAGATATCTTAGATATACTAGAAGAAGGTCCTGAAGGAGTTAGATTTATATCAGGAGGCTCAGGGGTACAAGACCTTATAAGGTTAGACAAGGCACAGCTGGTAGATTTGCTTATGAAGCTAGGAAAGTTGGACAGTGAGGCGGATATTATACTTATTGATACTGGTGCAGGTCTATCAGAAAACGTACTAAGCTTTGTACATGCAGCAAAAGAGGTAATACTTGTTACTACGCCTGATCCAACTGCTATAACTGATGCGTATGCCTTAATAAAAACAATATTTTCTAAGGATTCCTATAAAATTATAAAGATTGTGGTAAATAGAGTTGATGATGAAAAAGAAGCTATCAATATATTAGAAAAGCTAAGTCAGGTAACAGAAAAGTTCATGGGGCTAAAACTGCATAAGTTAGGCTTTATAATGAATGATAACTGTGTATCAAAATCTGTAAAAATTCAACAACCATTTGTGCTTAATTATACAAAATGTGAAGCTGCTAAAAATATTACAGATATTGCCAACATTTTATTGAATAACGAAGGTGGAATGTCAGGCTCATCAGGCTTTAAAATGTTTATAAATAAATTAACTAACATTTTTAGCTAATAAATATCAAAATCTGTCAAAATAATATATAATAGTAAATAAGAATATAAAAAGAGTTTTGTTAAAGCTCTCAGATGCAGATAATGAGACTATGGGGGAGAAAAACAAATGCAGGACAATAATAAACTTTTAATCCCTGGAGAAAAGATAAATCTAGTTGTAATTGATGAATATAATAATTGTGAATATTTAAGCAAGGTAGAAGAAATTCATGAAAATGGTATTATTGATGTTTTAATACCAATTTCAAAAAAACAAATGATTTACATAAAGAAGGATGCTTTTTTGAAGGTAATAATATCAAGAGATAGTGCTATATTTGAATTCAAAGCAAAGCTAGTTAACAAGGTATTTGGAAAAGAGCCATTGCTACAATTAGATAGGGTTTCTGAAATAATAAAAATTCAAAGAAGAAATTATTACAGACTTAAGATTATAAAACAAATTAAAGTAAGAAAAGTAGTAAACATAAAAGAAAAGCTATATGAAGAATATTTCAGTGCAGCCTTAGTAGATCTAAGTGGAGGAGGTATTGGAATTAACAGTACTGAGAAATTGGATGCAAATGATATAGTTGAAATCAACATGGAATTGAGTTCTAAAATAATTAATATGTATGGCAGAGTGGTTAGAATAGAATTACTTATAAAAAGCAAACAAGAAATGTATAACTACGGTATACACTTTGAAAAAATTACTGAGATAGAGAGAAACATTATTATGAGATTTATATTTGATGAACAAAGAAAGTTGGCTAAGAAGGGGTTGATCTAATATGTATACACCAAAGGAAAAGATAAGGGTGTTGTTAGTAGATGATTCCGCTTTTATGAGAAAAGTTATCAGTGATATGCTTGCTAATTCTGAAGATATTGAAGTTGTTGGAACTGCAAAGAATGGGAAAGATGGTATCTATAAGACAATAGAATTAAAACCAGATGTAGTAACACTGGATATAGAAATGCCTGTAATGGATGGACTGTCAGCATTAGTAGAGCTTGTACAATTAAATCCTGCTCCAAAGGTCATAATGCTTTCTAGTTTGACTAACAACGGAGGAGAGGCTACTATAAGAGCATTGGAAGCAGGTGCTATCGACTTTGTACAAAAACCAGCCTCATCAATAATACATTTTAATATTGATGATATAAAAGAGGATTTAATAAGGAAGATAAAGAATTCTATATATTCAAATACTTTTAATTATAGTAAATTTAGTTTTACTTCATCAACATTAGAAAAAATAAATAATGAATATAAAAAAGTTTGTCCTGCTTTGCAAAGCAAGTTGAAACATATTATTTGCATAGGAACTTCAACCGGTGGAGCCTAGGGCGCTTCAAGAAGTAATTTCGCAGCTTCCTGCTAATTTACCAGCAGCAATACTTGTAGTGCAGCATATGCCATCAGGTTTTACAAAATCTTTAGCGGCAAGACTAGATGAATTGTCCAGCATAAACGTAAAGGAAGCAGAAAATGGAGACATTTTAAAACCTGGATGGGTTTATATAGCTCCAGGAGATTACCAAATGATGCTAAATACGAAAATAGGCGATTATCGCATTAATATAAATCAAGACCCACTAATGTCAGGTCACAGACCGTCAGTAAATTACATGATGAATTCTGTTGTAAGTTGCGGGCACAAGAGCCTAATTGCAGTAATAATGACTGGAATGGGAAGCGATGGAAGTGAAGGAATAGCGAATATAAAGAAAAATGGTGGAAGTACAATTGCACAAAACGAAGAGACGTGTGTAGTATATGGAATGCCAAAGGCTGCAGTAAATGCTGGAGCTATAGATAAAATAGTACCTTTAAATGATATTGCTAAAGAAATTATTAAATTAACGGGGGTGTAAAATATGGATATGAATCAATACTTAGAAATATTTATAGAAGAGTCGCAGGAGCATTTACAAAGCCTAAATCAAAGCTTGCTAGGACTTGAGACAAACCCAAAGGACATGGAAAAATTAAATGAAATATTTAGAGTAGCTCACACCATAAAAGGTATGGCAGGTACTATGGGCTTCAGTAAGATGACAAAATTGACTCACCAAATGGAAAATGTACTAGATTCAATTAGGAATGGAAAGACTGAAGTAACCACCTTAACAGTAGATGTTTTATTTGAATGTTTGGATTTTTTAGAAAACTCAGTTAATAATATTGCAAACAATGGTCAAGAGGGTAACGACTCTGCTGATGAGATAGTTACTAAGCTTAATAATATTTTAAGCGGAGATAAAGCTAATGTAGAAATAGTAGAATCAATTAAGGTTAAGAGTTCTGACTCCGAAGTAATGAGGTTTAACCAATATGATAACGGAGTAATAGCAAAAGCCTTGGAGCAGGGTTATAATGTATTTAAAATAAAGATAGTGCTTGATAAGGGATGTATGCTAAAATCAGCGCGTTCTTTCATAGTTTTCCAAACTATTGAAAGACATGGAGAAATTATAAAAGCTATGCCTTCAGTAGAGGATATAGAAGATGAAAAGTTTGAAAATGAATTTACATTAGGTATTATTTCAAATGAGGCTGAGGCAATAATCAGAAAAGATCTTGAGTCAATATCTGAGGTGAACGAAGTTATTTTTGTAAAAGTTGAAAACGTTGAAGAAGTAGCTATAGCTGCTCAAGAAGAGACTGAAGAAACTAAACAAATTGATGCTGTACATAACGATGAGAAAACCTCAAGTGAAGATAATCAGAATAAAAAATCTAAAACAGGAAAAACAGTAAGAGTAGATATTGACAGACTTGGACAATCTGATGAATCTAGTAAGTGAGCTTATTATTATAAAAACTAGATTAGAAGGTGTCGGGGTTAGATACTAATGAGTCAAGATATGGGAGAGGCTGTTGAATATCTAGAAAGAATTACAACAAATCTTCACGATGCAGTTATGAAGGTAAGAATGGTACCAATAGAAAGAGTATTCAACAGATTCCCAAGAATGGTAAGAGATCTTTCAAAGGATTTAGGGAAAGATATTAACCTAATAATGTCCGGTGAAGAAACTGAATTAGATAGAACTGTTATTGATGAGATAGGAGATCCGCTTATACATCTTAATTAGAAACTCCATAGATCATGGAATAGAAGAAACCGAGAAAGAGTGAAAAAGGGAAAATTAGCTACAGGAAACCTCTATCTTAAGAGCATACCAGGATGGAAACAGTGTTGTAATTGAGGTAGAGGATGATGGTAACGGAATTGATGTAAAAAGATTAAGAAAAAAGCAATTGAAAAGGGTCTTATTAAGCAGATTGAAGCAGATGCATTAGATGAAAAGGCTTTAGTAGAATTATTGTTTATGCCAGGTTTTAGCACAGCAGACAAGATATCTAATATATCAGGCAGAGGCGTTGGACTAGATGTTGTCAAGACGAAGATAGAGTCACTAAACGGAGTTGTTGAAGTCGAGAATGAATAGTGGTAAAGGAAGTAAGTTTATAATCAGACTTCCATTGACATTGGCAATAATACAAGCGCTTATGGTTACTATAGGAAAAGAGAAGTATGCAATACCACTTAATGTTATTAGAGATATTACAACTATAGACTCAGAAACTATTCGAAATGTTCATGGTCAAGAAGTTGTACTAAACAGAGGAAAGTGTACTTACCTATTATAAGACTTAATAGAGTATTAGAAGTTGAAGGCAGTTCAAGTGAAACAGAAAAGGAACCAGTTATTGTTATAGTAAAGAAGGGTGAACGGAATACTGGTTTTATTGTGGACAGCTTAATAGGACAGCAAGAGATAGTTATAAAGACTCTAGGAAAGTATTTATCAGGTATTAAGTTTATAGCGGGTGCTACAATACTTGGAGATGGACAGGTAGCATTAATTATAGATACAAATTCACTTAATATAGGGGGTATTAAGTATGACAGGAAGTATAACTAATAAATATGTTGTTTTTAAGCTTGAAAATGAAGAGTATGGAATAGATATTTTAAGAGTAAAAGAAATAAAAGAAATGCTTAGAATAACAAGAGTACCCAAAGCACAAAGTTTTGTTAGAGGAGTTGTAAACCTAAGAGGTGAAGTAATTCCTGTAATTGACCTTAGAGAGAAATTCAATCTTCAAGGGAAAAGTGATACTGATAACACAAGAGTAATTATTGTTATTAGTCGATGAAATAACTGTTGGACTAATAATTGATACATCCTCTGAGGTATTGGAAATAGATAAAGAAAATATCGAAGAACCTCCTATGGCAATAGCAAATATTGATCATTCATATATATATGGAATTGGTAAAGTAGATGAGAGATTAATTATTTTGTTGGAAGTTGCTAAGATAATTAGCTCTTCAGCTCAATAAAGGTGGGGTAATAATGTCGCTAACTATAGAAAATTTAAACAGTATACAGATTGATGTACTTAGAGAAGTAGGTAATATTGGAGCTGGTAATGCAGCAACTGCTTTATCAAAAATGATTTCTAAAAGAATTGATATGGATGTTCCAAAGGTTAATATACTTGAGTTTAAGGATGTTGCTGACCTTGTAGGTGGACCTGAGGCATCTGTAATAGGCATTTATTTCAAAGTAACCGGTGACATTACAGGAAGCATAATGTATTTGATGGATAAGAAATCTGCAAGATATTTAACTAATCTTCTCATGTCAAGAGAGGCAGAAAATGATATTCTTGATGAAATGGAGATATCTGCACTGCAAGAAGTAGGCAACATATTGGCAGGATCTTATTTATCCTCGCTTTCATCTCTAACAGGATTAAAGCTTATGGTTTCTGTTCCATCTTTGGCTTGTGATATGGCAGGTGCAATACTAAGTGTACCTGTAATATTGTTTGGACAGGTTGGCGACAAAGTAATGCTTATCGAAACAGACTTTATAGAAGGTTCAGAGCATGTAAAAGGAAACTTTTTCCTAGTACCGGATGAAGATTCTTTTGAAATTTTACTTAAGAGTTTGGGAGTAATGTAATATGGAAGAATTGGTTAAGGTTGGAATGGCGGATATGAACTGCACAAGAAATCCTGGTATTTTAACTACATTGGGTTTAGGATCTTGTGTAGGGGTATGCTTATATGATACATCTACAAAAATATCAGGAATGGTTCATATAATGCTTCCAAGTAGTCTCCAAATTAAGAACAACAGTAACCCAGCCAAATTCGCAGATACAGGCATAGCGAAACTAATCGAAGATATGCAAAAATTAGGAGCTTACAAGAGCAAAATTGTGTGTAAAATAGCAGGTGGCGCTCAAATGTTTAATTTTAATGATAGCAGCGAAATCATGAGGATTGGTTATAGAAATGTTGTTGCTACAAAGGAAATATTAAACATGTTTAACATTCCTATAATAGCAGAAGATACAGGTGGAAGCTATGGACGTACAATAGAGCTTTATTCAGAAACAGGTAAACTACTTATAAAAACAATAGGTTTTGGAACAAAACAAATTTAAGGTGGCACATGTATGAAAAAACTTAGCGATTTGCCTATATATTTTATAATTATCGGGCTTATATTAAATATTATATTTAGCTTAAATGCAAAGGTCTCATTTATAGAGCTTATGATAAGAAGTATTGTTGTAATTGTATTATTTGCTATAATGGGATATATAGTAGAAAGTGTTCTAAGAAGTGCCTTATTAAATATTAAAGAATCTAAGAAGATGAAAAGTAATGTACAAGAGGAAGTGACGACATCCTCTTGTATTGATATAAGAGTAGAATCTAATGATGAAGATGAGCTTTTAAAAACTTTATCACAATCTGAAGATGATAAATTTGTTGAAATAAATCCTGAAAAATTTAAGCAGTTTATGAATAAGGATTAACTAAGCAGCATGATACTTTATGGAGGCTGATATGGATATAAACATTTTATGGGATAAATACATACGTACTAAAGATATGAAACTTAGAGAAGAACTTATATTAAATTATTTATATCTTGTGAAATTTGTAGCCGGTAGATTATACTCCAGCTATGGTAATCATGTTGAATATGATGACTTGGTCAGCTATGGAATCTTTGGTTTGATAGATGCTATAGAAAAGTATGATACAAATAGAGGAGTTAAATTTGATACATATGCTCAACTTAGAATAAGAGGAGCTATAATAGATTATTTAAGAGAAATTGATTGGTTGCCTCGTTCTGTAAGGCATAAAGCTAAGGAACTGGAGAAGGCATATCAAGACTTAGAAGGTAAACTAGGACGTTCAGCAAATGACGAAGAGGTAGCACTGCAACTGGGCATTAGCATAGATGAATTGCAAAAAAGAATACAAAATGTGTCCACTTATTCTGTTGTATCACTTGATGATTTGCTAGAGCAGAAAAGGGAGTTTCAAAGTGACATAGTTGATGGGGATACAAATCCTGGTGCAGCAATAGAGCAGGAGGCATTAAATAAAATTCTTATTGAAGCTATAGGGGTATTACCAGAAAAGGAAAAAAGGGTAATTACATTGTACTATTATGAGGAACTAACTTATAAAGAAATTGGCAAGCTTTTAAATATATCTGAGTCAAGGGTTTCACAACTGCATACTAAGGCTATTATTAGACTTAAAGGTAAGATAAGTAGCTGCTTTAATTAAATGCTGGGGGGGTGAATTTATGAACAATGATTTTATTGTTTTAGAAGGAAAAAATCTTGATAGTTTAGTTCAAGAGGCTATGAAGAAACTTGGTGCAAGAAAAGAACAATTAGAAGTACAGGTGTTGGAAAGTAAGAAAAGTTTATTTAATTCATATTATAAAATTAAGGTATCAACAAAAAACATAAAAACCTTTGATGGATTTGATGCAATTGAAAAAAGCCTTAATGACATATGTAATGATTCATTAGCTAACCAAACGATAGAAAATCAAAATGACGTTGAATTTATATATAACAATGAAGGTGTTTTTGTAAAACTTACTAATATATTACCTATTAATGAAATAAAGATGAAAATTGAGTTAAAGAAAGTAAGTTCAGTAAGCTTTGAAGAATTAGAAGCTGCATTACGAAGTGGAGATATTCAGAAGCCTATAAAAATTTCAAGCACACAAGAGGAAGCTAAAACTGATAGTAGATGTACTATAAGAATTACAGAAGATAAACTACAAGCTTTTTTATATGTTATATCACCTAATGGGGGTAAACATATAACTGAAGAAATAATATATAAATTTTTATCGGAAAATAATATCAAATTTGGCATAAAAGATAATGAAATTAGAAGCATTGTAAATAATAAGTTATATGATATGGAAATGAAAATAGCAGAGGGTATTTGGTCTATTCCGGGTATTGATGCAAAGTTTGAGTATCATTTCGATGTTAATAATGATACGAAGTTAATAGAAAATGATGGAGGAAAGATAGATTTTAGAGAACTGTCATTAATAAAGAATGTAAAAGTCGGACAAGTACTTGTGACTATGACACCTCCTGCTGATGGTGTTTTAGGCAGAAATGTTTTTAATGAGGAAGTTAAAGCAAAGGAAGGTAAAAAGCTTATGCTTCCAAAGGGAAAAAATGTAGTAATTTCCAAGGATGGTTTGCAGCTTATATCATCTATTGATGGTGAGGTTAAAATAATAGATAATAAGGTACATGTATTTTCAATTTATATGGTGCCAGCCAATGTAGATAATTCAACAGGAAATATAAGATTTATTGGCAAGGTTGTAGTTCAAGGTAATGTCTTAACAGGCTTCTCTATTGAGGCAGAAGGCGATGTTGAGGTTTTTGGAGTAGTGGAAGGTGCCAAAATTATATCAAAAGGAAACATTATACTCCATAGAGGTATACAAGGTATGAACAAGGGCGAGCTTTATTGTGATGGCGACTTAGTAGCTAAGTTTATTGAAAATAGTATTATTGATGCTAAAGGCAATGTTCATAGCGATGCAATTATGCATAGCAATGTTATATGTGGTAAGAAGCTTGAAGCTGCTGGAAGAAAAGGTCTTTTGGTAGGAGGTCAATTCAAGGTTGCTGATGAAATAAGAGCAAAGGTAATTGGCTCGCCAATGGCTACAATAACGGAGCTTGAGGTTGGTGTAAATCCAGATCTTCGCAAGAACTATGAAATATTAAAGCTTGAGAATAAAAGTATATTAGAAAATATAGAAAAAGTAACTAAAGCTACAGATTTACTTACAAAGATAAGTCAAAAATCAGAGTTACCACCTGAGAAGCGTGAGCTGTTGACGAAGTCAATTCAAGCTAAGATGCAGCTGATAGAAAAGCTTGAAGTTGTCAATAAAAAGATAAAAGAAGTGGAAGGCTACCTAGAGGATGTTTCTAAAGGCAAGATAAAAGTTTATGATGTAATTTATCCTGGTGCTAGAATAACAATAGGTAGTAGTATGTATTATGTGAAGGATCCGTTGAAATATTTAACGATTTATAGAGCAAATGCTGATATAAAAATAGGACCTTTTGAAAATTAAAGGGGGTGCCCCCGATGCCAATCAGATCAATTGACTATCAAATGATTATACCTAAGGCAACTGAGGTTCAAAAAATTAAGCAAACGGAAGTTATGAACCCACAAATTAATAGCAATATAAGTATGCATAAGCAGCAGGAGCAAAATGAGAGAAATCTTAAGAAAGTAAATGATGCAAGCAAAGCATATAAGTCAAAGATTAAAAAAGATGGCTCAAATAAGCAACAGGGCAAGGAAGAACAAAATGAAGAAGACCAAAAAGACAAGAAAGATAAGCAGCATGATAAACCATATATAGATATAAGAATCTAATTGAGGTGACACTATGACAATTAACTTCATAAACTATATATTACTTGCTATAGGAATACTTACAGTACTTACAGCTATTATATTAATATTTCTTGATAAGCTAAAGGGTGATGATATGTACTTCAATATAGATGTCAAAGAGCAGGAAATAAAAAAGTCAATTGAAGATGCAGAGGAAATTATCTCTGAACTTAATTTTGCTTCAGATGTAATAGTTAAGGATATAGAAGAAAAAATCAATTCTTTTAATCTACTATATAAGAATGTTAAAAATAGTATAGTACAAGTAAATACTGAACCTACATTCCCTGAACCTCAGCAGATATCATATATAGAAAAGACTACTGTACCTGTAAAGTTTAAGCCTGTAACAGCGGTAAGCTCACATAAAAGTGTAGTAAAAGAAGAAAAACAAAAGTCAAAGCAACAGTTGGTACATGAGTTTGCAGAACAAGGAATTAGCATAATAGATATTGCAAAGAAAATGAATATGGGGCAGGGAGAAGTGGCTTTGATTTTGTCACTAAAGAACGAGGAGAACTAATATGACCAAATATAATTTGAAGAATATTTGCTTAGGTATAGGTATTGGGCTGATATTAGCTTCAATGGCAAATATATATATGACTCCAAAGAAATTATCAAAAGATGAGGTTAAAAGACAAGCAGAACAATACAATCTAATTGTTATTGATAAAAAAGATGTAATTAATAAAGAGACAGAGCAACCAAAAGTTAATATAGAACAACAAAATCCAAAAGAAGAACAGAATGTTATTATAGTTATAGAGAGTGGGACTAATTCTGAAGCTATCGCAGATAACCTCATAAAAAGTAAGCTTTTAGACAACAAACAGGAGTTTCTAAACAGATTGAGAGAACTAAACAAGGAGAGTAATGTACAAATAGGAAGCTTTAAGATTCCAAGAGGTTCATCAATAGATAAAATTATAGAAACAATAACAACTTCACCTAAATAAAATGCCAGATTGCTTTATTTAGGTGTTTTTTAAATTTTTAAAAATATTTGTATAAAAAGACTATTATTGAGCATTATTGAAAAGTAGAAGCTTTAGCTTTTGAATAAAGGAATAAGTTTAGCGCAAACATAAGCTGTGTATAAAAAAATATATTGCCAATAAATAATATATATGGTATACTAGCATTCGTGAAAATACACACACGATTTAATTCCATGAGTGGTGCCGAAAGGCTTTCAGGGGAAATGATAATCGTGGAGGTAAAAAACCAAGGAGTGTTTTATAAAATGTCAGTAATTTCAATGAAACAATTATTAGAAGCAGGTGTGCACTTCGGTCACCAAACAAGAAGATGGAACCCTAAGATGGCAGCATATATCTTCACAGAAAGAAATGGAATCTATATTATCGATCTTCAAAAAACAGTTAAGAAAGTAGAAGAAGCTTATGACTTTATTAAAGAAGTAGCAGCAGAAGGAAAAGATGTACTTTTCGTAGGAACAAAGAAACAAGCTCAAGAAGTCAATCGAAGAAGAAGCTATAAGATGCAAACATGTATCTTTGTAAATCAAAGATGGTTAGGTGGAATGCTAACAAACTTCAAGACAATTAAGAAGAGAATTGAAAGACTTAATACAATTGAAAAAATGGAAGCAAGATGGAACATTTGATGTTCTTCCTAAAAAAGAAGTAATAAAACTTAAGAAGGAAATGGAAAAACTGGAGAAGAACCTTGGCGGTATAAAGACATATGGTTAACGTTCCAGGAGCAATATTTGTTGTTGACCCAAGAAAAGAAAAGATATGCTATATCAAGAAGCACAGATTCTTGGAATTCCAGTAGTTGCTATAGTTGATACAAACTGTGATCCAGAAGAAGTTGACTATCGTAATTCCAGGTAATGATGATGCTATAAGAGCAGTTAAACTTAATAACTGCTAAAATGGCAGATGCTATAATAGAAGGAAGACAAGGCGAACAATTACTGCTGAATAATACCTGTATAAGAGCATTTAAGAACGCAGTTTAAATTTTTATTTAAACTGCGTTCTATCAAATAATTGTACATAATTAAAATAAATATATTAGGAGGTACATATAATGATTAATGCTTCAACAGTTAAAGAATTAAGAGAAAGAACTGGCGCAGGAATGATGGACTGTAAAAAAGTTCTTATAGAAACTGACGGAGATATGGAAAAGGCTATAGAAATATTAAGAGAAAAAGGACTTGCTGCTGCTGCGAAAAAAGCTGGAGAATAGCAGCTGAAGGTATAGTAGAATCTTACATACATGGCGGCGGAAGAATTGGAGTTCTTATAGAAGTTAACTCTGAAACAGATTTCGTTGCAAAGAATGAAGATTTTAAAGCTTTGTAAGAGATATGGCAATGCAGGTTGCTGCTACTAATCCACTGTATGTATCAAGAGATCAAGTTGATCAAACTGTAATTGAAAAGGAAAAAGAAATTTTAAGACATCAAGCATTAAATGAAGGAAAACCTGAAAAGATAGTTGAAAAAATGGTTGAAGGCAGAGTTGAAAAGTATTACAAAGAAATATGCTTACTTGAGCAACCTTTGTAAAAGATCCAGATATGACAGTTCAAGATCTTCTTAATTCAATGATATGCTAAAATAGGTGAAAACATGTCAATAAGAAGATTCGTAAGATATGAAATAGGTGAAGGTCTTCAAAAGAAAGAAGACAACTTTGTTGAAGAAGTAATGAGCCAGATGAAAAAGTAAAAAGGCTTTTATTGGCGTAGCTTAACAACTAAGGAAGCCTTTTATACAATGCATAGGAAAGTGTGTATAAGGAAAATTATACTTTTCTATGCATTATAAAAAAGTGAGAACACTTAGTGTTCTCTTTTTTTAAATATTAGCAGGATTTTAACAAATTATGTAGAAAGATTTATGCAACATATATAGATATTATGGAGGTATAATTTTTATGGATGAAGTAAAGTATAAAAGAGTAATATTTAAAGATTAGTGGTGAAGCATTAGCAGGAGATAAAAGCTTCGGACTTAGATCAGAATACAATTATTATCTATTGCCTATAAGGTAAAGGAACTAAGAAGCTCTAGATGTTGAGGTAGCTATCGTTGTTGGTGGAGGAAATTTCTGGAGAGGCAGAAGTGGTGAGGGCATGGATAGGACCACAGCAGACCATATGGGAATGCTGGCAACAGTTATTAATTCTTTGGCACTGCAGGATGCAATAGAATCAATAGATGTTCCTACCAGAGTACAAACAGCTATTGAAATGAGACAAATTGCAGAGCCATATATAAGAAGAAAAGCTATAAGACATTTAGAAAAGGGTAGAGTAGTTATATTTGCATCAGGAATAGGAAATGCATATTTTTCTACAGATACAACTGCTGCACTTAGAGCGGCAGAAATTGAAGCTGAAATAATATTATTGGCAAAGAAAGTAGATGGAGTATATGATAGTGATCCTGTAAAGAATAAGGATGCAAAGAAATTTGATACAATTTCATATATAGAAGTAATCAATAAGGGATTAGGGGTAATGGATTCTACAGCAGCATCCTTATGCATGGATAATAAAATACCAATATTAGTATTTGACCTTAAGAATCCAGATAATATAATTAAAGCAATAATGGGAGAAAAGATAGGTACAATAGTAAAGGAGGGAAAATTAAATGATTAAGGAAATCGAAAAGAATGTTCAAGAGAAAATGGATAAAACCTTACAAGTATTAAAGAATGAGTACGGTTCAATTAGGAGCTGGAAGAGCAAATCCTGCTTTGTTGGATAGAATTACTGTGGAGTACTATGGAACTGAAACACCACTTAATCAATTGGCTAATATAACTGCACCGGAAGCAAGAGTTATAAATATAAGTCCATGGGATTCAAAATCATTACCTGCAATAGAAAAAGCAATACAAAAATCTGATTTAGGCATGAACCCATCTAATGATGGAAAGATTATAAGACTAGTGGTACCACAGTTAACAGAAGAAAGAAGAAAAGACTTAGTAAAGTCAGTAAAGAAGCTTGCTGAAGAAGCGAGGGTTGCTGTTAGAAATATTAGAAGAGATGCAAACGACAATCTTAAGAAGCTTAAAAAAGATAGCGAAATAACTGAAGATGAATTAAAGAAATCTGAAGAAGACACCCAGAAGATGACAGATAAATATATAAAAGAAATTGATAAGTTGGGTGAAGTTAAGGAAAAGGAAATAATGGAGGTTTAACCGTGTTAATGCCTGAAATTCCTATTACTATAGGCTATGAAGTGGATAAAGCACTTAAAATTTTGAAAGAGTATAAAGTAATAGTAGAAGAAACATCCACTGTATTTAATGACAAAATAGAAGAACGTAAGGAAAATACATCAATTGTAGTAAGACAGATTTTTAAAGATAATATATTATTCCTTACAGTAGCAAAGTTTAAGTAATAAATCCCCTCTATATGGAGGGGATTTATTATTGTATAGGAAAGTATATTTTTCTATACAATGGTGTTGCAAGGGGTGAAACATCCTTCGAATGAAACCAAGGGTTTCCTAGTGAAAAAAATGCATTGCAGATGCCTTTTTTATTGTATAATATAATAAATGATAATTATGTAAAGAACTAAAACAAGTTTAAAGTATATATATTATGATTATAATATATATGATATTTGGTATATATAGTTAATATATAGTATAATATAATTGGTCTGTAAGCTATAGTATGAAAAACATTATTTTTTATAATCTATTTCATAAAAGACTTCCTTAACTTAATAATGATTATATAGAAGTCTTTCTTATTTAAACACTATATTTATCGCTATATACAAATGATTTGTCAACTTATGTAGCTGTTAAAGGAGGCAATTATGAATGACGAAATCGATAAAAACAGACTACCCAAGCATATTGCTATAATTATGGATGGTAATGGAAGATGGGCTGCAAAAAGAGCTCTTCCAAGATTTTTGGGACACAAAGCAGGCACAGAGACTATTAGAGAAGTGCTAAGAGCTTGTAGTGATATGGGTATTAAGATATTGACTGTTTATGCATTTTCTACAGAAAACTGGAATAGACCAAAAGATGAAGTTTCATACTTGATGAATTTGCTTGTAGAGTATATGAAAAAAGAAATTAATGATTTGAATAAAAATAATGTAAGGATAAAGATACTTGGCGATTTAAGTGCATTACCTGCGAATACACGTTTAGAGATTGATAGGGCTGTAAGCTTAACCCATGAAAATACCGGAATACAATTCAATATTGCATTAAACTATGGGGGGAGAGCAGAGCTAATTGATGCATGTAAACGTATTTCAAAAGAAGTTAAGGAAGGTAAAATCGTTACAGAGGATATAGATGAGGACTTGATTTCAAGTTATTTATTTACATCTGGAGATTATGATCCGGATATAATAATCAGAACAAGTGGAGAAAAGCGATTGAGCAATTTTCTGTTATGGCAGAGTGCTTATAGTGAATTAGTTTTTACTGATGTAATGTGGCCTGATTTTAACAAAGCTCAGTTAAAAAAAGCTATAATAGAATACCAAAGTAGAGATAGAAGATTTGGAGCGATTAAGAAGAAAACATAATAAAAAATAATATACATTATTAAATCAAATGTATTAAAGTGACGGAGGATATCATGCTTATAAGAATAATAAGTGCTCTTGTGGGTGCACCTTTAGTTATTTTTTTTCTTATTGTAAAGGGTGATTATTTGTATCTGTTTGCTGGGATTATTTCCTTAGTAGGCTTATATGAATACTATAAAGCGATAAAAACTGTAGGGATAAAAACTATAGACATAATAGGCTATGTTTTTACAATAGCATATTATATATTATTATATTTATATCCTGGTACAGAAGGGTTGGGCAAGATTACTGCTTTGATGATTATAGTTGCCTTTACTTATGAAATATTTACTAGAAAAAGTGGAGTTAATGGAATGGTACATACTATATTTGGCTTTCTATATGTTACCTATTTGCTTTCTCACATAATTTATATTTATGGTCTACAGAATGGAGCTATTTTAATTTGGCTACCCTTTGTAACTGCATGGTTTACTGATACTACAGCATATTTTACAGGTATCTCAATCGGAAAGCATAAGCTTTGCCCAGCAATAAGTCCTAATAAAACCATAGAAGGTGCTTTGGGAGGGATTGTTGGAAGTTGTACACTGACCTACTTGTTTGGTATTTTTGTTAGTCAATATGATAATAGTATTGGTATTACTAATTTTATAGTGATAGGCTTAATATGTGGTATTGCCTCTCAGCTTGGAGATTTAGCAGCATCCTACATAAAAAGATATACAGGAGTAAAAGATTTTGGAAATATTATACCTGGACATGGGGGAATACTAGATAGGTTTGACAGTATATTGTTTACAGCCCCTGTTGTATATTTTTACTTCATGATACTACAAAATTTTTAATCTGACCAAGGAGATAAAATGAAAAGAATATCAGTTTTGGGCTCTACTGGCTCTATAGGAACACAGACTATTGAGGTTATAAAGAATAATAGAGAGTTGTTCTCACTAGAAGCAGTAGCAGCAAATTCTAGTGTAGATATATTAGAGGAACAAGTTAGAGACATTTCGTCCCAAGCTTGCGGTTGTATATGATGAGTCTAAGTATTTAGAGCTAAAGAGACGAGTAAGTGGCTTGACAGAGGTTGCTACAGGGAAAGAAGGACTCATAGCTGCTGCTACAATATCTGAAGCGGATACAGTAGTTTCTGCTATTGTAGGAATTGCAGGATTAATACCAACATACAATGCAATAAAGGCCAAAAAGAATATTGCGCTTGCTAATAAGGAAACCTTGGTGACTGCTGGACGACTAATTATGTCAGCAGCTAAAGAGAACAATATTAGCATTCTTCCAGTGGACAGTGAACACTCTGCAATATTTCAAAGCATAGGAAGTAATAAGAAATCCTCCATCAGCAAGCTGATATTGACCGCTTCAGGAGGACCATTTAGAGAAAAATCTAAAGAGGAACTGCGAAAAGTGACTATAGCGGACGCACTAAATCATCCAAATTGGAAGATGGGCAGGAAAATTACAATAGACTCTGCCACACTAATGAACAAGGGGTTGGAGGTTATAGAAGCCAGATGGCTCTTTGATGTAGATGCAGAGAAAATAGATGTATGCGTGCATCCACAAAGTATCATACATTCAATGGTGGAGTATATAGATGGTGCAGTAATTGCACAATTAGGGATACCTGATATGAAGCTGCCTATACAATATGCACTTACATATCCAGAGAGATTTACTATGCCTGGGAAGAGATTAGACTTAACTAAATTGGGTACCCTAACCTTTGAAAACCCAGATACAGAGAAGTTTCCTTGTTTGAAACTGGCATATGATGCATTAAAAGCTGGAGACAGTGCTTGTATCGCAATAAATGGGGCCAACGAAGCAGCGGTAGAATTGTTCTTAAACAACCAAATAGGGTTTATGGATATACCAATGCTCATTACAGAAATACTAGAAAAGCATAAAAGCTTTAATAATCCAACCTTAGAAGAAATTATTGAAATTGACAGATGGGCAAGAAATTTAATACAGGAAATGTATAGGAAGAGGTGTGAAAAATGTTAACAATTATTACAGCAATAATAGTATTTACTTTATTGGTGGTTATACACGAATTTGGACATTTTATTATGGCAAGACTATCCGGTGTAAAGGTTGAAGAATTTGCAGTAGGAATGGGACCCAAAATATTGGGATATCAAGCAAAAGAAACCCTATATTCTATTAGAGCTTTTCCACTTGGAGGCTTTTGCAAGATGTTAGGTGAGGATGAAAACAATCAAGACCCAAGAGCCTTTAACAACAAGCCAATATTAAATAGAATTGCGACTATTGCTTTTGGTCCAATAATGAATTTAATACTAGCGATATTAATATTTTCTATAATATTTGCTAATGTACCTATAATTAGTGAAGTTTCAGAAAATTCTCCTGCAAGCAAAGCAGGAATTGTAGCAGGAGATAAGATAGTAGATATAAATGGTACAGCTATTACAGAATGGGAACAAATGAGAACCATTATTAACGAAAGTGAAGGTAAGGAAATTGCTTTAACATTACAAAGGAAGGGTGAAACAAAGCAATTAAATATTATGCCAATGCCAAGGGAAGGGGAAGAAGGAGCAATGATTGGAGTATTGCCTAGTATTGCTTACAAAGGCTTCTCTATCTCACAAGGCTTCAGGGATACTAATAGTATGACCTCGGAGATGTTAAAGTTTTTAGGACAGGTATTTACAGGTAATGCATCAATGCAATACGTAGAAGGTCCAGTAAAAATTGTGAAGAGACTGGGAGAAGCTGCACAAGTTGGAACAGCAGCTATTCTACAATTTGCTGGTTTCTTAAGTCTTAATCTATGTATCATCAATCTTTTACCATTTCCTGCTTTAGATGGAGGAAGACTTGTGTTCCTAATTATTGAGGCAATCAGAAGGAAGCCTGTAGATCCGCAAAAAGAAGGATTTGTACATTTTATAGGATTTGTGCTGCTTATGATGCTTTCTGTATTTATTATTTATAGAGACATAATATCGTTAGTATAGACATGTTACAAAGGAGCAATATGAGAAATATAACTAAAAGAATAAGAATTGGTTCAATGTATATTGGTGACAATCTACCTATTCCAATTCAATCAATGACAAACACACATACTCAGGATATAAAAGCTACAATAGAGCAGATTAACGCTTTAGAAGAAGCTGGATGCCAAATAATAAGATCCGCAGTACCAGACATGGAAGCAGCTGAAGCAATTTCAAAGATTAAGAAAAGTATTAATATACCCTTAGTTGCGGATATACATTTTGATTATAGACTTGCTATTGAGTCAATAAAAAATGGTGCAGATAAGATAAGAATAAATCCAGGCAATATTGGAGACATAGATAGAGTAAGGAAGATTGTTGAGACTGCTAAGGAGTATGAAATACCTATCAGAGTAGGTGTTAACTCCGGTTCGGTGGAAAGAGAGCTTCTTGCTAAATACGGTGGACCAACAGCTGATGCATTGGTTGAAAGCGCAATCAATAAGGTTAGACTTCTAGAAGAAATGAATTATGAAAATATAGTTATATCTATAAAATCCTCTGACGTAATGCTTTCAATAGAGAGCTATAAAAAGATATCTGAACTGACTAATTACCCTTTGCATCTTGGTATAACTGAGGCAGGTACCAAATATACAGCATCGGTTAAGTCTGCAGTTGGATTAGGTACGCTTTTATACATGGGTGTTGGTGATACTATAAGAGTATCAATAACAGGAGATCCCCTTGATGAGATAGAAGCAGCAAAAGAGATTTTGAAGAGTCTTAAGCTAATAGAGGGTGGAGTTGAGATTATCTCATGTCCTACTTGTGGAAGAACTAATGTAAATCTTATAGAAGTTGCCCTGCAACTTGAGAAAGCAGTAAAAGGTATGGTTACAAAAAGACCTATAAAGGTTGCAGTAATGGGCTGTGCAGTAAATGGTCCTGGAGAAGCAAGAGAAGCTGATATAGGTATCGCAGGAGGAAATGGCGAGTTTTTACTGTTTGTTAAGGGTGAGATTATTAAGAAAATTCCTCAAGAAAATGCTATAAATGAGCTTATAAGTTTTATAAAACAAATAGCTTAATGTAAATAACACAAATGGAGGAATATACATGGGTATTACAGCAATTATTCCAGCTTACAATGAAGAGCAGACAATAGGAAATGTTTTGGATTGTATAAAAAGGGTTAAAGAAATATCTCAAATCATAGTAGTCAGCGATGGTTCTACTGATAATACTGCCTTAGTTGCCAAAACTTATGACATTGATCTCATAGATCTTACTGAAAATATTGGTAAGGGTGGAGCTATGATGGCGGGAATTGATAAGTGCATTAACGAAAACGTATTGTTTCTTGATGCAGATTTGATAGGTCTTACACCTAAGCATGTCTTGAATTTGATATTACCTGTTGTGAATAATGAGACTGATATGACAATAGGAATATTTAAAAATGGAAGGATTGTAACAGACTTAGCTCAAAAGGTGACACCATATCTTTCTGGTCAAAGAGCAATAAAGAAGTCAATATTGGACACCATACCAAATATTGACATATCAAGGTATGGTGTAGAGGTATCCCTGACAAAGTATGTGGAGAAAAACATGATAAGGACAAAAGAGGTATATCTGGAGGATATGACTCATGTAACAAAAGAACAGAAGCTTGGAATCGTAAAGGGAATGCAGGCAAGATTTAAGATGTACTGGGATATACTAAAAATACTTAACACAAATGACAGTAAAGAGGAGCTTAAATAGTATACTTTGGAGGTCAGCATGCAAGAGAATGCAAAGGATAAGGAAATATTAGGGAAATATGATAACACCTTTGAGATTAAAGCAATAAAGGTTTTTAAAAAATCTGGGATATGGGAGCTTTCCATAAGACTGAAGCAAGACTTAATGCTTACAGACATAAAAGCTATAGAAGAAAGCTTTATTACTGCTTATAACTTAAAGGGTGTAAAAATTAATATAGAAAACTGGAGCGATTTAGAAAATGAGGATGAACTGCTTTCTAAGCATTGGGAGGAGCTAAAGCTACTTGCTTATCAGAGCAATCCATCATTAATGGGGTTTCTAAAGGATGCAGAGCTTAGTTGTACAGAAAACATGGCATACATAAAGGTATCTAATAAAATATTAGCTGACTTTTTACATGCAAAGAAATGCAACGAAATATTTGAAGTTTTAACAAAGAATTATTTAAAACTGAACTTAAAATTTAAGATTGACTATAAAGATGAAAATTTTCCGGTGGATGAGCATTATAATAACTTAATAAAAGAGGAACAGAAGCTTGTAAGCGTTACCATGAGCAATACAGCAAATGAAAGTAAGTCAAAAAGGGTGGAGGACAAGCCTCCGGAGGAAACTCATCTGCTGTTATATTGGGTAGAAGCTTTAATGATCCACCTGTTGATATAGACGAAATAACTCAAGACACAGGTAGAGTTACTATACAGGGTTCTATTTTTAGCGTAGAATCAAAAACTTTAAATAACGGAAAAACTATCATAACCTTCAATATTACTGACTATACAAACTCTATAACAGTTAAGTTGTTTATCAAAGAGGATGTAAGTCCTGCAAAGCTTTTAGAGAATATCGCTGAGGGAAAGTTCGTAAGGCTTAAGGGTGATGTACAGTATGATACCTATGCAAAGGAACAGGTGATATATCCTATAAATATAGTGGAAGCAAATAAGAGCATCAGGATGGATAATGCTCCTGAAAAAAGAGTTGAGCTTCATGTTCATACAACCATGAGTTCTATGGATGGTTTCTGTCCAGCTTCACAGCTTGTTAAACGTGCTAAGGAATGGGGACATAAGGCTATAGCAATTACTGACCATGGAGTAGTACAGGCTTTTCCTGAAGCTTTTGAAACTGCAAAAAAGGTAGGGATTAAGATACTTTATGGAGTAGAAGGCTACTATGTAAATGATGGCGTGCCTATAGTATATAACTCAAGAAGTCTTCCACTAAATGAGGAAATAGTTGTTTTTGATATAGAGACAACGGGACTTACTCCCAGCACCGATAGGATAACAGAAATAGGTGCTGTCAAGCTAAAGGCAGGACAGATAATAGATAGCTTCTCAACTTTGATAAATCCCGAGATGGAGATACCCTATAACATCATACAATTGACTGGTATAACAAATGAAATGGTAGCAGATCAAAGAACTATTAAGGAAGTTATGCCTGAGTTTATAAGTTTTATCGGTGATTGTCCTTTAGTAGCTCACAATGCTATGTTTGACTGGGGATTTATAAGGTCTAAAGCCTTTGAACTTGGCAGTGATCTAAAAAATACAGTAATAGATACACTTCAGCTATCAAGAACACTACTTACTACACTGAAAAAGCATAAGTTAAATATAGTTTGCGAGCATCTTGGGATAAAGCTGGAAAACCACCACAGAGCGGTAAATGATGCTGAGGCTACAGCACAAATGTTCTTAAAGTTTACAGAAATGCTAAGTGATAGAAATATATTAGACGTAGATGAGATTAATAGTATTATTTCGTCACAGGCAATTAATTTTAAGAAGGCGGAAAGCCATCATATTATAATTTTAGTAAAAAACCAAACTGGTCTAAAAAACTTATATAAACTTATATCCGAATCCCATTTAAATTATTTTTACAAAAAGCCAAGAATACTTAAAAAGTCTGCTGATGCAATATAGAGATGGGCTTATTATTGGCTCTGCCTGTGAAGCTGGAGAAATATATAAGAATATATTAAATGGTGTTGATGAAAACATTTTAATGAACAATGCAAGGTTTTATGATTATCTAGAAATTCAACCAACTGGTAATAATGAGTTTTTGACTAGAAGCGGTAGAGTTAACGGAGCAAAGGGATTAGAGAATATAAACTTAAAAATAGTTCAGATAGCAGAAAAGCTAAATAAGCCTTATGTGGCAACTGGAGATGTGCATTTCCTTGATCCTGAGGATGAAGTGTACAGAAGAGTTATTATGGGAGCACAAGGCTTCAGTGATGCTGATGAACAGGCACCCTTGTATCTTAAAACTACAGAAGAAATGTTAGAGGAGTTTAGTTATTTTGGAGAGCAGCGAGCATATAATGCAGTAATAGGCAATCCAAATAATATTGCTGACTCTATCGATCAGATAATACCTATACCTGAGGAAACATTTCCACCTATAATTGAAGGCTCAGAAGATCAGATAAGAAATATGACAACGGACAAAGCGCATTTGATTTATGGAGATGTACTTCCTGAGGTCGTAGAAAAGCGATTGGAAAAAGAGCTAAATTCAATTATAAATCATGGTTATTCTGTTATGTATCTTATAGCACAGAAGCTAGTTACAAAATCCTTGCAGGATGGATATCTAGTTGGCTCTAGAGGTTCCGTTGGTTCATCATTTGTTGCAACAATGTGTGATATTACAGAGGTAAATCCGTTGCCGCCACATTATATTTGTAATAACTGTAAGAATTCTGACTTCTTCTTGGATGGTCAATATTATCTGGTGCAGATTTGCCTGATAAGAATTGTCCACAATGCGGTAAGCCATATAAAAAGGATGGTCATGATATACCTTTTGAAACCTTCCTTGGTTTTGATGGTGACAAGGAGCCTGATATTGACTTGAACTTTGCAGGGGAATATCAGCCTGAGGCTCATAAGTATACGGAGGAATTATTTGGAAAGGGATATGTGTTTAGGGCGGGAACAATAGGTACTATAGCAGAAAAAACTGCATATGGTTTTATAAAAAAGTATTCCGATGAGCGAGGTAAAAGCTGCACAATGCAGAGATTAACAGACTTATAAAGGGCTGCACGGGAATAAAAAGAACCACAGGTCAGCATCCAGGCGGAGTAATGATTGTTCCTGATTATACTGATATATATGAGTTTACACCTATTCAAAAGCCTGCAGATGATGCAGATTCAAATATAATTACTACACATTTTGATTATCATTCTATTAGTGGAAGATTGTTGAAGCTTGATATACTGGGACATGACGTTCCGACTATTATTAAAATGCTAGAGGATATAACAGATTTTAAAGCAACGGATATAACATTGGATGACAAAGAAACAATGAGTCTTTTTACCAGCACTGAAGCTTTGGGTATTAAGCTTGATGATATAGATTGTAAATCAGGAAGCTTGGGTATACCAGAGTTTGGTACTAAATTTGTAAGACAGATGCTTATTGATACTACACCAACAACCTTTGCTGAATTGGCACGTATTTCTGGATTATCTCATGGTACAGATGTTTGGCTTAACAATGCACAAGAAATGGTAAGAAATGGAACGTGTGTTCTTAAGGAAGTTATTTCTACAAGAGATGATATAATGGTATATCTTATATATAAAGGCTTAGTACCAAAGACTGCCTTTAAGATAATGGAGAACGTAAGAAAGGGCAAAGGCTTGACACCAGAGTATGAAGCTGCAATGAAAGAACAGGATGTACCGGAATGGTATATAGAATCCTGTAAGAAAATTAAATATATGTTCCCTAAAGCTCATGCTGTTGCATATGTTATGATGTCCTTTAGAATTGCTTATTATAAGGTTTATTATCCAGAGGCATTCTATGCTACCTTCTTTACTGTTAAGGTAGAAGATTTTGATGCAGACTTGTTTGTAAAGGGCAAGGATGCTGTATTGACGAAGTGGAGAGAAATTGAAAGACTTGGCAATGCGGCAACAACAAAGGAGAAAGACTTTGCAATACTACTAGAAGTCGTATACGAGATGTATTTGAGAAACATTAAGCTGTTGCCAGTTGACTTGTATAAGTCAGCTGCTGATAAATTCAAAGTAGTAGAGGAAGGAATATTACCACCTCTTAATGCATTGCAAGGGGTAGGCATAAATGCAGCCTATAGTATAGCAAAGGAAAGAGAGAAAGAGGATTTCTTTTCTATAGATGAGCTAAGGGAGAGGACAAAGGTTTCAAAGACTGTAATTGAGATTCTAAGAAACCACGGATGCTTAAGAAATATTCCTGAAAGCAGTCAAATAAGTTTATTTTAGGTTTCTTTCAGGTAAATATAAGTGCATATTTGCTTGCATAGCATATAAATAAATGTTATAATCCAATGTGTGAATAATTTTCTATTATTTTACGCATAATGCTATTAGTTATTAGTCAATCTATTTTTTGATTTGTCAGAGTGGGGTTTCCCACTCTTTTATATTATAATATGAGCGCAATATCTTAGAGAAAGGGAGTATAACATGAGCAAGACAAAAGTAGAAGACATTGTATATGAGCTTAGTAAACCTATGACTGATAATCATCAATTTGAGCTTGTGGAAGTGGAGTACAAAAAAGAAGGCGGAGAATGGTATCTAAGAATTTACATAGACAAGGAAGGCGGCATAACCATTGATGACTGCCAGGTTGTTAGTGAAGAAGTAAGTGAGATACTTGATGAGACAGATCCTATAGAAAGCTCATATATATTTGAGGTTTCTTCACCTGGTATAGAAAGACCCTTAAAGACAGAACGAGATTTTGAGAAAGCAATGGGTAAGCTTATAGAGGTGAAACTGTTTGCACCTGTTGATGGAAAAAAAGCAATTGAAGGTACTCTCTCTGGCTATACTGAGGATAATGTAGAGATAGAGCAAAATGGAAATAAACTAATAATTGATAAAAAGCAAATTGCTATTATAAAACCGGTAATTACATTTAATGATTAATGAAATCCAATATTAAATTTATATAGAATTCAAAGGGAGGGAATAAAATGAACGGGGAATTCCTTGAAGCAATGGATCAAATATCTAAAGAGAAAGGAATATCAAAGGATTTATTATTTGAAGCCATTGATTTGGCATTAGTGTCTGCCTATAAAAAGAATTTTGGAACCTCACAAAACGTAAAGGTTTTAATAGATAAGCAAAATGGTGAGGTTCAGGTATATGCCCTTAAAACAGTTGTAGAGCAGGTTGAAAATGACTTTTTGGAGATAAGTCTAGAAGATGCGAAGGTAATAAATAGAAACTATGAAATTGGAGATACTTTAGAAAATAAAGTAACACCAAGAAATTTTGGTAGAATAGCAGCACAGACAGCTAAACAGGTTGTTGTACAAAAGATCAGAGAAGCTGAAAGAGGAAATATATTTGAAGAATATGTAACTAGAGAAAATGAGTTAGTTACAGGACTTGTACAAAGGAAGGAAAAGAACAACGTTTATATTGATCTTGGTAAGACGGAGGCAGTACTTCCATCAAATGAGCAAGTACCAGTAGAAACGTACAATTTAAATGATAGAATAAAATGTTACATACTAGAAGTTAAGAAAACAACCAAGGGACCACAAATAATCCTTTCCAGATCTCATCCTGGTCTTGTAAAGAGACTATTTGAACTTGAGGTTCCAGAAATACAAACAGGTGTAGTAGAAATTAAGAACATATCAAGAGAGGCGGGCTCCAGAACAAAGCTTGCTGTATACTCTCATGACCAGAATGTTGATGCAGTTGGAGCTTGCGTAGGCCAAAGGGGTCAAAGAGTTCAGACTATAGTTGATGAGCTAAAGGGAGAAAAGATTGATATAATAGAGTGGAGCGAGGAACCAGCTTTACTTGTTTCTAGTGCACTCAGTCCAGCGAAGGTTATTGAAGTTCAAATTGAGAAGGAAACAGGAACCGCTCATGTAATAGTAAGTGATTCGCAGTTATCCTTAGCAATAGGTAAAGAGGGTCAAAATGCTCGTCTATCTGCAAAGCTTACTGGATGGAAAATTGACATAAAGAGTGAATCACAATCAAATAAATAAGGGGGGTGTAATCATATGCAGAAAATCAAAAAGATTCCCCTAAGGAAATGCTTGGGTTGCAATGAGATGAAACCCAAAAAGGAATTATTAAGAATAGTTAGGAGTCCTGAAGGCAAGGTTAGTATTGACAAAACAGGTAAGGCGGCAGGCAGAGGCTGCTATATCTGTCATAACATTGATTGTCTCGAAAAAGCAGTAAAAGCTAAAAGGGTACAAAATGCTTTAGAGGTTCAAGTTGATACAGACTTATTTGAACAACTAAGGGGGCAATTGAGTAAGAGTGAATAAAATATATTCTATGCTGGGACTTGCATGCAAAGCGGGAAGACTTGTATCAGGAGAAGATATAGTACGAAATTCAATCAGGAAAAATAAAGTAAAATTAATGATAATATCTGAGAATGCATCAGAAAACACCAAGAAAAGATTCCTAAATGCTGCAGAGTTCTATAAGGTTCCTGTAGTTATTTGGGGTCAAAAGGAAGTATTAGGATCAAGCATTGGAAAAAGCGATAGGTCAGTAGTAGGCATATGTGATGAAGGCTTTAAGAAAAGTATAAGTTCACTTTTGTCAGACATCGTATCCAATCCGATAGAATATGTCGGGAAAAAATCAGGGGGTGAACCGAATGAATAAAATGAGAATATATGAACTAGCAAAAGAATTTAATACATCCAGCAAAGAGCTTTTAAACAAGATAGAGCATCTTAATATAAATGCTAACAATCACATGAGTGCTTTGGAGAATGAAGAAGTAGAAAAAATAAGAAACTATTTTTACAAAGGTAGTAAGGTTATTGCTGAAGAAGCGAAAAAAGCGGTCTCTATACAACATAAGCCTGCTTCAAACACTGTAAATAACCAGCAGAGACCTGCTGTTAACAACCAGAATCCTACTGTAAATAGCCAGCAGAGACCTGCTGTTAACAACCAGAAGCCTATAGTAAATAATCAACAAAGACCTGCAACATCTAATCAGCAAAAACCTCAAGGGTTTAATAATTTTAATAATCAAAAAACACAACCACAAATAAATAACAATGTACATTCTGAAGAACCTAAAAATGATCACGAAGTAGTAGCTAAAAACATAAAAGATGATGTAAAAAAGGTTGAACGTATAGGCAAGAAGCCTCAAAATTTTCAGGGCAAGCCACAAGGCAGGTCTAATAATTACAGACCTAATAACAAGTTTGGAAAAGGCGGCAGACGCTATGGTGGAAATAATACTCCTCAACCGAAGAGAGAAGAGCCAGTTAATAAAAAACCGATTAAAGTTGGGGATACTGTATCTGTAAAAGATTTAGCAGAAAGAATGAGTAAGCCAGTAGCTGAGATAATTAAAAAACTTCTTATGCTTGGTATCATGGCTACAATAAATCAAGAGTTGGATTTTGACACAGCTACTTTAATAGCTAATGATTTTGGTATACAGGTAGAGAAACTTATTGACAAAACCAGTGAAGAAGTGCTTTTAAAAGAAGAAGAGGATAAACCTGAGGATCTTAAGGCAAGACCACCTATAGTAACAATAATGGGTCACGTTGACCATGGTAAGACTTCACTTTTGGATGCAATAAGAGAAACAAACGTTATAGCTACTGAAGCCGGTGGTATAACACAACATATAGGTGCTTATACTGTTAACGATAGGAGGCAAGAAGATAGCATTCCTTGATACTCCTGGACATGAAGCTTTCACAGCAATGAGAGCTAGAGGTGCAAAGGTAACAGATATAGCTATATTAGTTGTTGCTGCAGATGACGGTGTAATGCCTCAAACAATAGAAGCTATAAACCATGCAAAAGCTGCAAATGTACCAATAATAGTTGCAATAAATAAAATAGATAAACCAGGAGCAAATCCAGATAGAGTTAAGCAGGAGATTACTGAATATGGACTTGTATCTGAAGACTGGGGCGGAGATACTATTATGGTGCCAGTATCAGCAAAGAAAAAAGAAGGTATTGACAATCTACTTGAAATGATACTTCTTAGTAGCTGAAATGCTTGAACTTAAAGGCAAACCCAAATAAAAAGGCAAAAGGTACTGTTATAGAAGCAAAGCTTGATAAGGGTAGAGGTCCAGTTGCTACAATATTAATCCAAGAAGGTACTCTAAATATTGGAGATTCCTTTGTAGTAGGACAACACTATGGTAGAATAAGAGCAATGGTGGATGACAAGGGTAAAAGACTTAAAAAAGCAGGTCCATCAACTCCTAGTTGAAATAATAGGACTTTCTGAAGTTCCAGATGCAGGTGATATATTTCATTGTAGTGGAAGATGAAAAGAATGCAAGACAAATTGCTGAGAAGAGAAAAGATAAGCATAAAAGAATCTCAACAGCATTCAGCACAAAGAGTATCACTTAGAAGATTTGTACAGCCAGATTCAAGAAGGAAAGTGAAGGAACTTAACATTATTGTAAAAGCAGATGTTCAAGGTTCGGTTGAAGCTGTAAAACAATCATTGGAAAAGCTTAGCAATGATGAAGTTAAGGTAAGAACAATACATGGTGGTGTTGGTGCTATAACTGAATCAGACGTAATACTTGCAGCAGCTTCAAATGCCATAATAATAGGTTTTAATGTAAGACCACAAGTCTGCAGCATGCAGAGCTTGCTGAAAAAGATAAAGTTGATATAAGACTGTATAGAGTAATATACAATGCTATAGAAGATATAGAAGCAGCTATGAAGGGCATGCTTGAACCTGAATATAAAGAAGTTATACTAGGACATGCAGAAGTAAGAACATATATTCAAGGTATCTAATGTTGGAACAATAGCTGGCTGTATGTTACAGATGGGAAGATAACAAGAAATAGCTCAGTAAGAATAGTTAGAAATGGAATAGTTGTTCATGAAGGAAGTCTTGCATCATTAAAGAGATTTAAGGATGATGCAAAGGAAGTAAATACAGGATATGAATGTGGTATTAAACTTTGAAAAATACAATGACATTAAAGAAGGCGACATTATAGAAAGCTTTATAATTGAAGCTGTTCCAAGAAAATAATTAATAGGCAGGTGCATAGAGATGTCAAAACATAGAATAGACAGAATAAATGAAGAAGTTAAAAGAGAAGTAAGCGAAATAATAAGGAATGAAATTAAGGATCCAAGAATATCAAACTCTGCAGTGTAGTTGCAGCAGAGGTAACTCCGGATTTTAAGTACGCAAAGATATTTATCAGTGTACTGGGTAATGAGGAAGAAAAAAAGAATCCACACTACAAGGTTTAAATAGTGCGGCAGGTTATATGCGTAAAGAGATTGGTGCTAGGATTGATCTTAGAAATTATCCTGAAGTGCATTTTGAATTGGATAAATCCATAGAGCATGGTGCTAAAATAATGAATATATCTAAATGAGATAAATAAGAAAGGATGGAGGGCGATAAAGCTTGATATACGAACAAGTAATTAAAGCCATAAACGATAGCTCAAAATTGCATGTAACCTCCCATATAAAGCCAGATGGTGACAATATTGGTTCAGCTTTAGCACTTTGCTTAGCACTAAAAAAACTAGGGAAAGAAGCAGTCTTTGTCCTAGATGACAATGTACCAGAGCTATACAAGTTTTTTAAAAGGAGCAAAGGAAGTAGAAAAACCTGCTTCCTTTTATAGAACATGGTTTTGATCTGGTAATACCATGGATTGCGGTGATTTAGAACGCTTAGGTAAAGTTCGCGATTTGACTGAAGGAATACAACTTATTAATATTGATCATCATATAAGCAATACAAATTTGGTGAAATAAATCTTGTGGAAGCAGATGCGTCCGCTACAGCAGAAATAGTATATAAGCTTATAAAGACAATGGGAATATTTATAGATAAGGATATAGCAGATGTATATATACAGGCATTGTGACAGATACTGGAATTTCCAGTACAGCTAATACCTCAGAAGAGACCCATTCATAGCAGCAGAGCTGATTATTGCAGGGGTAAATCCTTCATGATATATTCATTAAGATATATCAGAACAATCCAAAAGAAAAGGTATTGCTTATAGGAGAAGCACTTAAATCTTTAGAGTTCTTTCATAATGATATAGTTAGTCTGTATAACATTACAGAAAGCGCAGGTAGATAGTATTGCTAAGGAAGAAATGGATACTGAAGGATTAGTAAATCTCGCTAGAGAATAGTTGGAGTGGAAGTAGCAATTTTTCTAAAACAGAAGGAACCAAATGAAATAAAAGTTAGCCTAAGATCAAAAAGCTATAGTTGATGTATCGATCATTGCCAAGGATTTGGTGGTGGCGGACATATAAGAGCAGCGGGCTGTACTAATAACAGGAGCTTGGAATCAGCAAAACAGACAAATACTACTTAGCAATTACAGAAAAGAAATATGAGTGGTGAATTATGATGAATGGAATAATAAATGTACTTAAGCCACCGGGAATGACTTCCCATGATATGGTAAATTTATACGAAAAAGACTAAATATGAAAAAGGTTGGTCATACAGGTACTCTTGATCCAGAAGCGGCAGGAGTACTTCCTGTATGTGTAGGAAAAGCTACAAAAGCAGTACAATTTATTACAGATAAAAAGAAAAAATATAGAACAACTATAAAGTTTGGAATACATAACAGAGACCTATGACAAATATGGTAAGATAGTTAATGAACTAACGAAGTAAATGGGATTGATATGGAGAAGCTGCAAATATGCACTTGAGGATTTCAGAGGTGTATATAAAACAGATGCCACCTATATATTCTGCTATAAAGGTTGAGGGAAGAAGCTTTACCAATATGCATTGGATGGGGAAGAAGTCGAAATTCAAGAGCGAGAAGTAGAAATCTATTCCATTGAAATAATGGATTATAACGATAAAGATGAGGTAGTGATCGATATAGAATGCTCTAAAGGTACTTATATAAGGTCAATATGCTATGATATAGGTCAGAAAATGGGCTGTGGAGCATGTATGTGGCAGCTTGTTAGACTTGAAATCTACACCCTTTTGTATTGAAGAAGCTTATACACTTGAAGAAATTGATAAAGCTGCCGTTGACGAATACTATTGACAATATACTAATAGATGTTGATATAATATTTAAGGAGCGTCCTTCTGTAGAATTAAAAACTACAGCACGAAGTGCTGCATTGAATGGAAGTCCTATATATGGCAAAGGTACATTACAGGATATTGAGTTAATAGATGAAGAAACAAATATTAGTATTTATTGTGACGATGAATTTTTAGGAATTGGAGTTATTAAATATAGTAGTGAAGATAATAGAAAATATATTAAAATAGAAAAAATGTTTGTATAATTTATAAATTTCGAGGGTGGTTTATGTGAGGATTTTAAATACTTATGAGCAAACAGAAAAACATAAACCTTACTGTATAGCATTAGGCAGCTTTGATGGGGTACATGTAGGACATCAAAAACTGATAGAAATATTAAAATACAATGCGAATTTGTTTGATTGCAAAAGTATGGTATACACATTTGAAGTGCATCCTAGGAAAATTTTAAAGCCGGATAGGTCATTATACATGATTACAAACAATAGCAAAAAGAGCAGAAATAATGGATGAAATGGGTGTTGATATGGTTTTCTTAGAAAATTTTAAAAAGATTATGAATTTAAATGCAGAGCAGTTTTTCCATGACATACTAATAGAGAAGTTTAATGCAAAGTGTTTGATAGTAGGCTATAATTTTAAATTTGGTAAAAACAACGAAGGTGATGCTGCAATATTAACTGAGCTTGGTGCAAAATATGGAGTAAAGATAGAGGTAGTTGCACCAGTTGTTGTAAATGATGATGTTGTATCTAGCAGCCTTAATCAGACATAATATACAGATGGAATGTAGATGAAGTATATGAATATTTGGGCAGAACTTATTGCTATACAGGGAAAAGTAATTCATGGAAAGAAAAACGGAAAAGCCATGGGAATTAGAACTGCAAATATAGAAGCAGGTACTGAGACTATTATACCTCAAAAGGGAGTTTATATTAGCTGATACTAAGATAGACAATAATATATATAAAAGCGTTACAAACATTGGAGTAAATCCTACCTTCAAAGGAAGCAAGCTGAGCATAGAAACCCATATCTTAGACTTTGAAGGAGATTTATATGATAAGGATATAGAGGTATATTTTATTAAGCGTCTAAGAGATGAAGTTTTGTTTGAAAATATAGATAATTTAAAAAAACAGATTAATAGTGATATAGAAACAAGAATCCGATATAAGAGTATGTTATAATTATCCTTTACATATATAATTATATATGTTAAAATCAAATTTGTTATAATACCATTTGCTCAGTATATCGATTCACCAACGATACGCTTAGCTTATGGTGAATAAATAGGAGGTGAAAATATGTTAACAAAAGAGCAAAAGGAAAATATCATAAAGCAATATGGTTGAAAGAAGGAGACACAGGTTCTCCAGAAGTTCAAATCGCATTGCTTACAGCTAGAATCAACTATCTAAACGATCACTTAAAGATTAACAAGAAAGATCATCACTCAAGAAGAGGTCTACTAATGATGGTTGGTCAAAGAAGAGGCTTGGAAAATTACCTTAAGGATAAAGATATCGAAAGATATCGTGCTATAATGGATAAACTTGGCTTAAGAGAAAGAAATAAATTAGGGCGGGAATCATCCCGCTCTTTATTTTAAACTTGTCATATCGACTTATTTCCAAATTATGAACATTTTAAAATATGTTTAGACAAAAATCTACTTAATTACTTATTTGATGAACATTAATAAGATTTTTTTGTGTATAAGAAGGAAATAATAAAAAATATATAGAAACATATTAATTAGAAAGGAGGTATATGATGGAAAGATTTAAATTAGAACTAGCAGGTAGAACACTTAGTATTGAAACAGGACGTATTGCTCAGTTTGCTGACGGTGCAGTATTTGTACAATACGGAGAAACAGTGTTTTGGTTACTGCATGTGCTTCAAATCAGCCAAAGGAAGGAATCGATTTTTCCCTTTAAGCTGTGATTATGAAGAAAGATTATATGCAGTAGGTAAGATTCCGGGAGGATTTATAAAAAGAGAAGGAAGACCAACAGAAAAAGCGATATTATCCTCAAGACTGATAGATAGACCTATTAGACCACTTTTCCCAAAGGGGTACAGAAATGATGTACAAGTAGTTGCTACAGTTATGTCTGTAGATCAAGACAATTCACCAGAAATAGTAGCTATGATAGGTTCTTCAGCAGCACTTTCTATTTCATCAATTCCATTTAATGGACCAACAGGTTCTGTATTAGTAGGATTAGTAGATGATGAATTTGTATTAAACCCAAATGTGGCACAAAGAGAAAAAAGTAAGCTGCACCTAGTTGTATCTGGTACAAAGGATGCAGTAATGATGGTAGAGGCTGGTGCACAAGAAGTACCTGAAGAGGTTATGCTTGAAGCAATTATGTTTGCTCATGACAACATCAAGAAGATTGTTGCATTTATAGAGGAGATAGTTGCAAAGGTTGGTAAACCTAAGAAAGAGGTAAAGCTGTTTGTAGCTGATCCTGAAATTAGACAATGCAGTAAGAGAATATGCAACAGAAAAACTTTTAACTGCGATTAGAACAGTTGAAAAACAAGAAAGACAGGCTAATATTGATGCAGTAAAGGAAGAGGCATTAAATCACTTTGCAGAAGTTTATCCAGAAAATCTTAAAGAGTGTTGATGAAGTATTGTATAACATTGTTAAAGAACAGGTTAGAAATCTAATAACTGTTGAAGGTATAAGACCTGATGATAGAAAAACAGATGAAATAAGACCTATTTCCTGTGAAGTATCAGTACTTCCAAGAGTGCATGGTACAGGACTTTTCACAAGAGGACAAACTCAAGTAATGACAATAGCTACACTTGGAGCACTTGGCGATATTCAGATATTAGATGGACTTAGTGAAGAAGAATGACTAAGAGATATATGCATCATTACAATTTCCCACCATACAGCGTTGGAGAAACAAGATTTATGAGAGGTCCAGGAAGAAGAGAAATAGGACATGGTGCCCTTGCAGAAAGAGCATTAGAACCAATGATACCTTCAGAAGAAGAATTCCCATATGCAATCAGACTTGTATCAGAAGTTGTTAGCTTCAAATGGTTCATACATCACAGGCCAGCGTATGCGGCAGTACATTAGCATTACTGGATGCTGGAGTACCTATAAAGGCTCCTGTAGCAGGTATTGCAATGGGACTTATGAAGGAAAATGAAAATGTAGCAATACTTACAGATATACAAGGCATGGAAGACTTCTTTGGAGATATGGACTTTAAGGTAGCAGGAACTACTGACGGTATAACAGCAATTCAAATGGATATAAAAATTGCAGGCATAGACAGACCTATACTTGAGAAGAGCTTTAGAGCAAGCAAGAATAGGAAGACTGTTTATACTTGACAAAATGAATGCTGTAATAAGTACAGCCTAGAACAGAGCTTTCACAATATGCTCCAAAGATTCTATACTACAAGGATAGATCCTGACAAGATAAGAGATGTTATAGGACCAGGTGGTAAGATGATAAACAAGATAATAGCTGAAACAGGCGTAAAGATAGATATAAAGAAGATGGACGAGTATTTATTGCAGCTATTAACAAGGCTGACGGAGAAAGGGCTCTTAAGATTATCGAAGGATCTGACAAAGGAAGTAAAAGAAGGCGAAATTTATCTTGGAAAAGTTGTAAGAATAATGACATTTGGTGCATTTGTTGAAATACTTCCAGGTAAGGAAGGCTTGGTACATATATCAAAGCTTGATAATAAGAGAGTAGAAAAGGTAGAAGATGTAGTTAACATAGGTGATGAAATACTTGTAAAGGTTACTGAAGTTGATAAGCAAGGTAGAATAAACCTTTCAAGAAAAGATGCTATGATAGATGAAACAAAAGAAAATACAACTGAAGAAAATAAATAAAAACATAAACCTAAGGTTTATGTTTTTCCCTTTTCTACACCTAGTTTGGGTTCAAGTTTGCCAGTGAAAGTCTAGTATAAGGTATAACTACATTTGAGACTCAAGTCTGTGAGTGAGTTTGAAAACCAAAGTAAATGTAGCAGACATCAATATACATTCGTATTAAATGGCTAGAATACTAAATGATGAATATATATTTTCTATTTTAATACTTGACCAGAACTGTTATAAAATAAGAAAAGATGATTATTTTATAGTTTATAAAGGATTAGTTATTATTTTTATGATTTATGTAATTCTTTATTTTGGTTTTGTAGAAGGAATAAAATAAAATAGATAGAATAATTTAATAAATAGTAAAATCTCAAATTAAATCTCAAATTAGCATTTTTACATATATATCAAATTCAGAGAAGGTGAAGAAGTGATAAAGTCTTTTATATTTGAGAACTTTAAAAGTTTTGATAAAGCTGAGTTTAACTTAGAAAACTTAACTATACTAATTGGTTCAAATGCAAGTGGGAAATCAAATGCTATTGAAGGAATTAAAATACTTTCCGAAATAGCTACAGGGAGAGAATTTTCAGTTATACTTGATGGATCTAAGAATATTGATAGCAATATTAGAGGGGGAAGCAGAGGATGCCCTAAATTTAAATCAACCTTTTTTAAGTTAGGGTGTATAGTGGATTTGGATGATGAAAACGATTTACAGTATTCTATAAAAATTAAGATAGGAGATAGAATATATGTAGAGGAAGAAAGTTTATATAAAATATTAAATAATGATAAAAAAGAGATAGTATTTAAAACAAAGAGAATATCAAATGGTAGTGGAGATATAGCGGTCGAGTATAACAATGGAAAGCCTGGAACCAATCCAGATATTATATGTATACGTTCATCTTCTGTACTTGCACAACTTTCTTCTAAAATTCCTTCTGAATCTTTAAAATTTCAAGAGGATATATATAATATTGATTTAGTTATAAATAATTTACGTAATATGTTGTTTTTAAATCCTGTTCCTTCACAAATGAGAGATTATTCAAGAATAAATGATTCAGAGATGAGATCAGAGGCTGATAATTTATCTTCTGTTCTTTATAAACTATGCCAGGATGATAATAATAAAAAAAGGATTTTAGATGTTATTGGTACTTTGCCTGAAAACGAGATATTAGATATTGATTTTATAAAAACTTCAATTGATGATGTCATGTTTAGATTGAAAGAAAAATTTGCAGGAAGCACAGACTATATAGAAGCAAAAAGACTTTCAGATGGCACGATAAGGTGTATTGCTGTTATTGCTTCATTAATTAGTGAAAAGAGCAGTAGTATCATAGTTATTGAAGAAGTAGATAATGGAATACATCCAAGTAGAGCTAAGAGTCTAATTAATACAATCTCATCTATATGTCAAAAAAGAAGTATAGATGTTATTACAACAACTCATAATCCAGCACTATTAAATGCTATCACAAAAGATGATTTAATAGGAGTGACCATATGCTATAGAGATGAAAATGATGGGAGCAGTAAATTTGTACAATTTATAGATATTAAAAAGTATCCAGAACTTTTAGCTCAAGGAAATCTTGGCGATTTGGCTGTGAATGATGAAATTTTGAATACCATAAAAGGCAACAGAAGAAAAAAGGATTTTGATTGGTTGGGGGTATAGTCATGGACGTGAGAATAATAGATACAACAGTACTAGCAAATATTTTAGATATTCCCAACATGAATCAAAATCGTACTGAAGTCATTAAAGAGTATAGTAGACTTCAAGAGCTGGATAATCAAGTATTAATTTTACCTTTAGCTACCATTATTGAGACGGGCAATCATATTGCACATATATCAGATGTAAATATAAGGCGTAAGATAGCAAAGAAAATGGGAGAATATTTAAAAAATACTGCAAGCAATAATGCTCCTTGGCAATATTTTGGGAAAGAGTTGGACAAGAATGATTTGTTAAAATTATCCTTTGAATTTCCAGATAGCGCGATGAGAGATACTGGACTTGGTGATTTGTCCATAATTAGAGCTTATGAGAAGTATAAGGAAAGTGTTCCTGCTATAGGTACTATTATGATTTGGAGTACGGATTCTCATTTGGTTGGATATAAAGAAGAAATGAAATTACCTCAAAGACGTAAAAATAAATAGGATTTCAATAAGAAATCCAAGAATATTATCAGTTAATTAAACTTTACTATATTTGCAAGTATAAGTTTTTGCTTTGATTATTATAATGCTTCAATAGAAGCATTTTTTATATATTGACATAACAAGGATTAGGTAATACAATATATGTACTACTTATTTAATAATTGTATAATGAACATAATAATTCATAATATATGATAGCACAACATTAATATGTAGTCAAGATAGAAAAGGGGGAAATACTATGAAGTTGAATGAAAAAGAGTGGGTTATTGAAGCCTCCAAACTTGAAGAAATATGTGAAATAATAGCTACTCTTATAAAGAATAAGAATATAAGCCTAGAAGAATATAAAGAAGATGTTATTGAAATACGACGAAGTATGTGGGACAACACTGCTCATGTATTGTCAGGAGAATTTGATGAATCGGTAGAGATACTGCAATATATAAATCTTATGAAACAGGAAGAGAAAAACCATCAGCATACCAAAGGGCAAATCATAAAACTAGAAAGAATGCTGGAATCACCATATTTTGCACGTATAGATTTTATATATGATGAATGTGAAGATAAAGAAAAAATTTATATTGGGATGTCTACACTAATAGACAATGATACTATGAATATTTTAATATATGACTGGCGTGCTCCCATATCTAGTATGTATTATGAATATGAGCTGGGAGACGCTTCTTTTAACGCTGATAATAATTCTATAACAGGTAAGATAGAGTTGAAACGTCAGTACAAGATTTTAGAGTCAAAGCTTCTTTTGATGTTTGACAGCAGTATCAAAATAGATGATGAAATACTGCAAGAGATACTTAGTAAAAATGCCGATGATAAGATGAAAAACATAGTTATAAGTATTCAAAAGGAACAAAATAAAATAATCAGAGATGAAAATACAAGAGTACTTATTGTTCAAGGGGCTGCCGGAAGTGGCAAAACTTCTATAGCGTTACATAGAATTGCATATTTGTTATACAGACAGAAGGATGAGGGCTTAAAGTCCAAGAATGTCGCTATATTTTCGCCAAATCAGATATTTAATGATTATATATCTGATGTTTTGCCAGAGTTGGGAGAAGAAAATGTACATCAAACTACATTTTTTGAATATGCAAGAAGCTGTATAAATCAGGAAATTCAAACTGAGAATGTTAATGATCAAATGGAATATATGCTTTCACAAAGCAAGGATACTAAGCAGTATAGGCTTAGAAAAGCTAGTATTAAATATAAGTCTTCTATGGAATATTTAGATATTTTGGATGAATATCTAACATTTTTAAATGAGAATTATAACGGATTTGTTGATATAAGGTTCAATAAGAATTTGTTGATTTCTAAGCAGGAATTGGAAAAGCTATACAATAAAGATTATAAAAGTTATGCTCCAATTAAAAGATTTCAAAAAATTAGAGATAGAATATTTTATCTATTAAAGCCTCATACAATCTCAAGGTTAAAAGAAATAACAAAAGAGGTTGAGGATGGAGATGAAATAGAATTTAATATACATCAGGTAAGCCGTGCAAGGCTTTCTATTGAGTTAAAAGAGCTACACATTAAGGTGGAAGCTATGACTGAGATAGACACCAATAAGTTATTTATAAAATTATTTGAAGATAGGGTACTTTTAAAAGTTTTGGCTAAGAATGTTTTAGAAGATAAAAAAGAGTTGTTTGATTATACTTTGGGATATTTGAAAATGGGTAAGATGCATTATGAAGACCTTGCGCCATATATATATTTCAAGGGGATGCTAGAAGGTAGCTTGTATATAGCAGATATAAGACATGTAGTAATAGATGAAGCTCAGGATTATTCTTATATACAGTATCAAATAATAAAAAGATTATTCAAATATGCTTCCTTCACTATATTAGGAGATGTAAATCAAGCTATTTATACTTATATGGATACTGCTGACTACAGAAAAGTTAATGAGATATTTTCTGATTTTGGATCAAGTGTTATGACTTTAACCAAAAGCTATCGTTCCACAAGAGAAATTTGGGAGCTTTCTGAGAAGATTCTGACTAGCAGCAACGAACAACAGCCAATATATAGACATGGAGATAAGCCTAAGCTTGTTAATGTAAGAATTAAGGATAACATGCATAAATATACTGTAGAGAGGCTTAAGGAAATGTTAGAGCAGGGTATGAAATCTATAGCCGTAATATGTAAAACTGCAAAGGAATGTGAAGAGGTTTATAGGAAAATCAAAGTAGATATTAAGCTTGTAAACTTGATTACATCTGAAAGCGCACATTTAGCAGCAGGTATATGTATAATTCCATGCTACTTATCAAAAGGACTAGAATTTGATGGAGTAATTATATTTGATGCAAGCAGGGACTGCTATGATAGCGAGGAACATAGAAAACTGATGTATACTATGTGTACTAGAGCACTGCATAAGCTTTGTATAGTTTATTCTGGAGAGCTTACAGCATTGCTTCAAAATGTGAGTCAGGAACAGGTAGAATATTTAAATTATTAATTGTTAATTATCTCAGTATTTTGCAGTTGCCTATTGAATATGAATTATAAAAGAGAAATATTATGAATTCATATTCTGGAGGGGTAATAGTGAAGATAAGATTAATTATTTTAAACAAGAAAAACCTTTTGTTGATACTGATATTAGTGCTTCTGGTAGTTGCTTTTTTAATTTCACTTAAGACAATAAGCATAAATACTATGAACTATTATGACCCTATATATAGTGGTGATGCTAATGATAAGGAAATCGCATTTGCCTGTAATGTAGTGTGGGGAAATGAGTATTTGCCTGAAATTCTTAGGATTTTAAAAGAAAATAATATTGAAATCACCTTTTTTATAGGTGGTGACTGGGCAGAAAAGTATCCTGATGAATTAAAAACTATATATAGTGCAGGTCATGAGTTGGGTAATCATGGACAAAACCATAAAAAACAATCTCAGCTTAACATAGAACAGAATAAACAGGAAATACTAAAAGCAGAAGAAGCTATAAAAAATGCTACAGGAGTAAAAACATTATTATTTGCTCCACCTTACGGAGATGTGAATGATACTGTATCAGACAGCGCGGAAGCATTAGGCTATAAGGTTATTATGTGGAGCATTGATACAATTGATTGGAATACTAAGGATTATAACAAGATATTAGAAAGAGTAGAGAAAAATCAGCATAATGGTGCAATTATTTTGATGCATCCTACAGAGGTAACGGTAAAAGCTCTTCCTGATATGATAAAAAGCCTTACGACGAAAGGTTATGAAATCGTTGATGTAAGTGAAGTATTGGATTAAAATTTAATTGTAAATACAAATTTTTTCATCTATAATTTAGTTTACAGCATATATAAAATTAAACTTTCTGTAATTTATATACTTTTGGAGGTATTTAATGTATAAAAAGCATCAAATGAAAAATAAAATAAGAATAGTAACAGAAGAAATTCCCTATGTAAATTCTGTATCAATAGGTATTTGGGTTAATGCGGGGTCAAGAAATGAAGAAGATATCAATAATGGAGTTTCACATTTTATAGAGCATATGTTATTTAAAGGTACGAAAAAGAGAACAGCTAAAGAAATTGCAAATAGTATAGATAAAATAGGCGGACAGCTAAATGCTTTCACTTCAAAGGAAAGTACCTGCTTTTATGCTAAAGTACTAGATAGTCACTTTGATATTGCGCTGGATGTGTTGGCTGATATGTTCCTTAATTCAAACTTCGCAAAAGAAGAGATTGAAAAGGAAAAAGGTGTTATTATGGAGGAAATCAATATGTATGAGGACTCACCAGAGGATCTTGTACATGATTTATTTTCTCAAGGGGTATGGTCAGACAATTCTCTAGGAATGTCAATTCTAGGTACTGAAGAGTCTTTAAATATACTAGATAGAGAAAGAATAACTGACTACTTTTATAAAAATTACATACCAGAAAATATTGTTATTTCTGTAGTTGGAAATATAAAGCATGATATTATTATAAATAAAGTAGAAAAATATTTTGGTAGTTTAACTGGAACGAAAAATAGATCTTCAAATATAGAAGTACCAGTTTTTTCACCAATAAAAATCACTAGAAATAAAGATACAGAACAGATTCATTTATGTTTAGGCTTTGATGGTATGGAGAATCAAAATGATCTTTTTTATCCAATGCTAACAATGAACAACATATTTGGAGGAGCTATGAGCTCAAGGCTGTTTCAGAAGATCAGAGAGGATAAGGGCTTAGCGTATTCTGTATTTTCATATCCTTCTTCTTATCTGGACTGTGGTTTGTTCTCAATATATGCAGGTATGAAGACTACACAGCTTAAGAATGTAACAGAGATAATTATGCAAGAAATACATGAAATTATGGATAAGGGTCTGACAGAAGAAGAGCTATTTGACTCTAAGGAACAGATGAAGGGCAGTTATACTCTAGGACTAGAGAGTACCAGCGGTAGAATGATATCCATAGGTAAGTCGGAGCTGATGAATAATAAGATTCAAACACCTAGCGAGGTATTGAAAAAAATAGATAAAGTTGATATGGATAGTGTGAATCGTGCTATTAAACAGATATTTAGTTTAGACAAAATCGGAGGAGCAGTCATAGGCCCCTTAGAAAAAGGTTTTGAACTAAAGGATATATTATAAGCAAGTAACAGATTGCTCGGACACATTATAGTCCGAGCAATGTTTATAGAGAGGAGATTTTCTATGGATATAGAAGTTAAGGTAAAATTAATGCAAAAAATAGGTGGACAGGTTGATTTCATACCAACATATGCTACGCAAGGATCAGCAGGTATGGATTTAAAGGCTTGCATAGAGGAGCCTATTACTATTGCTCCAGGACAAATAGTTAAGCTTCCTACAGGTATAGCAATACAAATACCAGATAAGTATATAGGTGGCTTTGTCTTTCCTAGAAGTGGGTTATCCAGTAAAAACGGAATATCCTTAATCAACTGTGTAGGGGTTATAGATTCTGATTATATAGGCGAGATAATATGCCCTTTGGTAAATCACAGTGAAAAAGAGTTTACAATAAATCCTGGAGACAGAATTGCTCAACTGGTATTTATGCCTGTATGCAATGCTTCACTAGTACAAGTAGAGGAGCTAATGGAGACAGACCGAGGAAGTGGCGGTTTTGGATCAACTGGGGTTAAATAACACTCACACATTTTGTAATATTTGTCCCAAAGCAGCATATATATTAATGAAATATATACTGTAAGAGGTGAGTGTATGAGATTCAGTAAGCTTGGCGGTAAGGAAATAGTATCACTTCCTGCTTGTGAAAGATTGGGATTTCTGGGGGATTGTGATTTAATGGTTGATGAGGAAACGGGTTATATCAAATCCCTTATAGTGCCTGAAAATAAGAACCAGCTGTCATTTTTTATTGATAAAAGGTACTTGGAAATACCTTGGGATAGAGTAAGAAAAGTAGGCAGCGATATGATAATCATAGATTTTGCTGATATATTGAAGTAAATGAATACCTTAAAAAAAGACTATTTCTGCTATTTTATAGAAATAGTCTTTTTATTATGGTTTGACACACAGGTCATCCACTACATAAGCATTATATATATTAGTATAGCTTATAAAAAGTACAAACACCGATATGTACCTAGAAACATACTATATATTAGTTTTAGAAAAGTGGAGGAGATATTTATGCTTTGCAAGGAAGACAGCAAGGAAGGCAGTAAAACTATGAACTTCCTGATAATAGGTGGGGATGACAGACTAGTCGAGCTTGCTAATATTTTCTCTGGGAAGGGCTATAATGTTTATACCTATGGTATGGAAAAGGCAGCTGACTGTCAGGCTAAAAATTTCAACAGCCTGGATGAAGCTATTTCTGAGTGCAATGTCATAATAGGTCCTATACCCTTCTCGAAGGAGATGAACAAAGTAAATTCATCTTATTCAGAGGATGAAATAAAAATTGATAGTCTATTTAGCAAAATCACACCTGACAAAAAGCTATTTTTTGGTGCACTGAACAAAATATGTAGAGAGTTGGCAGAACAATATAATATTAAATATACTGATTACCATTATGATGACAGTTATCAGATACTAAATGCAATACCCACTGCTGAAGGAGCCATTGCACTTATGGTAAGCGAAACAGAGAAAACAGTTTTTGATAGTAGAGTGTTAATACTTGGATATGGTAGAATAGGTAAACTTTTGTCTGAATATACAAAGGCATTGGGTGCAAAGGTATATGTTGAAGCGAGGAATGACGCAGATTTAACCTGGATAAAAACGAAGGGTATGAATGCAGTACATCTAAACGATCTAGATGATTATATTGGTAATATGGATATCATTGTAAACACTGTTCCTGCGCTCTTAATTGACTCAAATAAGCTTGAACTTGTTAAGCAAGAAACATTAATACTTGATCTGGCGTCATTGCCAGGCGGGGTAGATTTTTCAGCTGCTAAACAAAAGGGTATAAAGACAATACATGCACTAGGAATACCGGGTAAGATTGCTGCAAAGTCAGCAGCGAAATATATCTTTGATACGGTTATGAAGCAATTAATCAGTGACTGAAAGGGTGAAATATATGAATTTAAGTGGAGTAAAAATAGGTCTGGCAATTACAGGCTCTTTCTGCACTTTTGGCAAGGTTTATAAAGAGGTAGAAAATATTGTTAGCACAGGAGCTAAGGTCACACCTATTTTTTCTTTTAGTGCAGCATCATTAGACACAAGGTTTGGTAATGCAAAGGAATGGATAGATAAGTTTGAAACACTGACAGGCAGTAAGTCAATAATGACCATTCAAGAAGCTGAACCAGTAGGACCAAAAATATGTTTGATATTTTAGTTATAGCACCATGTACAGAGAATACTACTATAATACAAAATTAATTATTGAGCTGTTGCCGATGTTAAAGGTAAAAGCAATACTGCCTGAGTGATGCTCTCTTTCAATAGTAATATATTTTACAGAAAGATCAATGATTCGCTTCAAATGGTTGCTACAGTTAGTGTGAAAAATTTCTTCAAGCACATCAAGATAGTCTGCTGCTTCAAAAATCTTATCTTCATTTAAATTGTTTGATATAAGATAATCTCTTTTAATCTCTAAATTCTTAAGCTTTACCTCAAGTGATATAATTTTATCTATAATTATATTACTATTTTTTAGCTCATCTCTATTTAATATATAAATATACTTATCCAGTTGATTGCTATAACTTTGCATTTGGTTCTGAATTTGTTCTAACTCTGTTGTTAACCCAGATGTTTGTCTTAAAACTTTTAGTGTATCCTCAATAAGCTGGCTGTTCTGAAGCAGTTTAAGAATTATCTCCATAATCTTAGATTCTATTATGGAGGCATTTATAAGTTTTTTACAGCCTTTGCATTTATAATATCTGTAGGTTTTAGAAGAAGATTTAGTTAAGAATCCTAGCATGTTACAACTACAGTTTGGACATATAATTTTATCAGACAGTATAAAACCTGTTTGATTATTATTAACCTGTCTTCTAATTTTGTTTGTCTTGCGTAGTTTTTGTGCAGCATCCCATATATCATTGCTTATTATAGGTTGATGAGAGCCTGGTGTTTGATATTCTTCCATAGAACCAATGTTATGTTTGTTTATTCCTATATAAACAGGATTACTTAATATGACGGAGATACTATCCTTTCTAAATTTCTTACCTCTTTTTGTCCTATAGTTATTTTTGTTAAGATAATCTGCGATACTGCTCATGCTCGTTCTATTTAAAACATAAAGTGTGTATATCAAATTAACTATATCAGCTTCCATAGAGTTTACTATTAGTTGTCTGTCGATGCTGTCGTAGCCTAGGACTGTACCTGTTTTGCCACCTTTTCTAGCATATTCCTGCAAACCCAGCTTAACATTGTCTATTATGGTACTTCTCTCAAACTCTGCTATAGAGCCTAACAGCTGAAGCGTCATACGACCTACAGATGTTGAAGTATCCAGCTTTTCTGAGTAGCTGTTAAACACTATATTATTATTCTCTAATTGCTCAAGAATTAGAAGTAAATCCTTAAGACTTCGTGAAAGTCGGGAAATCTTCCAAACTAAAACCATATTAAATTTACCGCTGGAAGCATCTTTAAGCATTTGTTGAAGCCCAAATCGATTCCTAGTAGTTTTGCCTGAGACTCCTAAATCTTTGTAAATTTCATAGATATCTATATTATAAAGTTGACAGTACTGTCCGAGAATCTCAATTTGTGCATCAACTGATTGCCCTTCTAAAGCTTGTTCTTCTGTGCTAACTCTAATGTATAAAGCAGCTTTGATTTTTGTACAATCCATCGAGTTTATCCCCCTTAGACTAAGAAATTCAAATAACAGCAGCGGTAGTATAATTTAAGAAACTTTATAATATAGTATATTATAAGGGGACAGAATATAGGCATCTATGAATAGTGTATTAAATACTATAAAACTTTATATATAAAGAAAATCCAGAGTAGGAGGCAAAATAATGAGTCAAAAAGATGAATTTGATATTTTTTTTGAGAAAACATACTTTGATGATGAACAAAGCATTAATTATAAAACCTTTATAAATTGCTTGGTTGATATAATAAAGAAAAAGTGTGAAAACAAAGACATTGACAAGAATTTAATAGAAGAATAAACTTATAATGATTAAAATTTATGAAAAATAATAAGGGAGTATTCCTCCCTGTTTTTGTTTTCAATAAAATTAAGAAGGTGTACATATGATTTTTAATTGGTTAGAGTGGGTTGGTTACTTGGCTTCAGCTATAATAGCTGTATCTTTGCTTATGAGCTCATTGGTGAAGCTTAGATGGTTAAATCTTGTTGGCTCAATTTTATTTGCAGCATATGGTTTTATGATTAATGCATTACCTGTAGGCTTAATTAATACTATAATTGTTTTTATAAATGTATATTATCTTTATAAAATATATACTTTCAAAGAATATTTCAAGATTGTTGAAATAACTCAAAAAAGTGAATACCTAAATAGCTTCTTTAACTTTTATAAAGATGATATAAAGAAGTTCTTCTCAAAATTTAATTTTGAGATAGAAAAAGCCCCTGTACGCTTTTATATATTGAGAAACATGGTAGTAGCAGGAGTCTTTATTGCATCGGAGTATGGTAAAGAATCTTTATTCATTGATTTAGATTTTGTTATACCTGAGTATAGAGATTTTAAGATAGGTACCTTCATATTTGAGCATAATGAACAATATTTTTTAGAGAAGGGCTATAAACGCCTAATAAGCTATGCATCAAATGGGAAGCATAATAGCTATTTAAAACGTATGGGCTTTAGAGAGATGGAGCTTGATGGTAATATACTATTAGTAAGAAATATAGGTAAGAGTAGATAATTTTGCAATATAGTCGGATTGCCTACAGGTAATACAATAGCAAAACTTGCAAACGCAATGACTGACACACCTGTACTAATGGCTGCAAAGTCCCATGTAAGAAATCAAAGACCTTTAGTAATAGCGATATCAACAAATGATGGTTTAGGAATGAACGCAAAAAACCTTGGAATCCTTTTGAATTCAAAGCACTATTTCTTTATACCATATGGACAGGATAATCCTTTAGAAAAGAAGAATTCCTTAGTTGCTAAGCTTGAATATACTATTCCAACTATTGAGCAAGCATTGGAGGGTAAACAATTACAACCAATGCTTGTTGAGTACAAATAATTCATCATAATGTAAATTTAGATATATAATTTTGAGCTTGTTGTTTATAATGTAAATGAATAAGTTTAAAGTTTTAGACGGAGGAGTTTTTTTATGAAGATACTTGTTCAAAAATTCGGGGGCACCTCTGTATCCACAGAGGATAGAAGAGAAATGGTAGTTGACAAAGTAGAGGCGGCCTTAAAGAATGGATTTTTCCCGGTAGTTGTTGTTTCAGCAATGGGAAGAGATGGTGATTCCTATGCAACAGATACTTTATTAAATATCGTAAAGTCTACTAGCTGTGAAATAAATCCAAGAGAATTAGACCTGCTTATGTCCTGCGGAGAAATAATATCTAGTGTAGTAATGGCAAGTACTCTTAAGAAAAGAGGACATGAAAGTGTAGCTTTAACAGGGGGGCAAGCGGGCATAATAACTGATAATAATTTTGGCGATGCTGAGGTTATAAAAGTTGATTCTCAAAATATCCTTAAGTATATTGAGAAAGATATAATACCTGTAATAACGGGCTTTCAAGGAGTAAACGAAAACGGAGATATAACTACTTTGGGCAGAGGGGGCAGTGATGTAAGCGGAGTTATAATTGGTGAAGCATTAAATGCAGATGCAGTAGAAATTTACACCGATGTAGAGGGCGTGATGACTGCTGATCCTAGAATTGTGCCTGATGCAAGAGTAATGAATACCATATTCTACAATGAAATTTTTCAAATGGCTGAGTATGGTGCAAAGGTAATACATCCAAGAGCTGTAGAAATAGCAATGAGAAGCAATATACCTCTTATTATAAAGAATACAATGACTGATTCTCCCGGTACTTTAATAACAAACTGTGATAGAAGTAGAAAGTATCGTTTGGATAAGAAGGATAAAATAATTACTGCTGTAGCGCAAATAGGAAATCGAACACAGGTGAAGATTTTCTCCAATAAAAATATGGATGAATATCAAAGAGATGATTTCTTATTCAGCTTAATTGCAGATGAAAATATAAGCTTGGATATGATAAATTTATATCCTGAATCAAAGGTTTTTATTATTGACGATAGTCAACTGGACAGGTTGAAAAGACTTATGGAGAACAGAGAACTTCAGTATGAAGTAAAGAGAAATTGCAGCAAGGTTACAATAATAGGCAACAAAATGAGAGGTGTGCCCGGGGTAATGGCAAAGGTGGTAAAAGCATTAGCCAGGCAGAATATTGAGCTATTGCAAACATCTGACTCTCATACAACCATATCCTGTCTGATAGATAGTAAGTATACAAATAAAGCAGTAAATGCACTTCATGAGGAATTTGAATTAGGAAAGATACTGGATATATAAGAAAGGCACGTAGAAATACGTGCTTTTTAAATGAATTTTATTCTGAAAAAATGGACTTAACATAGCTCAATAGACATTTATATTATGAATATTGACAAAATAGTTTGATTAATATATTATTATATGGAAATAGGGGTCTATTTTACCAGAAAAGAGGGTTTGTAATGATTTTTGATAATTTTTTAGATTGGATACAAGATATTTTTGATAATTTTGGGAATGATGCATCAGGATTGCCAGACGATGTTAACGATTTTTTCGAATCATTAACAGATAGTGGTGTTGACTTATCGAATCTTAGTTCTGAGGATATGGATGCATTGATTGACTACTTAGATGGTCAGGGTATTGGTATAGGTGAGCAAGGATTTATTGATGATAGTGCACAAGAAATAGGCAATAACTTGGACTCAGAAGTTTCTTTTGGGTGTTCATGTGGGGGAAATTGTCATATGGTGTGTCAGAACTCTTGTGCTTCCGCTTGTCTAAGCTCATACTCACATTAAAAATTTATATAATAAAACTGGATTAGAATATTTGAGAGTACAGGTATTTTAAATATGATAGAGCAAAATAACAATAACATCTTAAAAACAAGTGATTCTGCATTGCATTTCAAACGAAAAATAAGAGGTCTAATTACTACATATAAATGTAATCTTGATTGTTTATATTGCTACATAGAAAACAAATCAAATAAAGCTATGACATTACAAGTAATGAAGAATGCTATTATAAGCGGATTTAGTGATACAAATGATTATATTTTTGATGAACTTGAAATCGATTTTATGGGAGCGGAACCCTTGTGCGAATTTGAACTAATTAAGGAAATTGCCGAATGGGTTTGGAGCCAAGAATGGCCAAAACCATACATACTATATGCCACAACAAATGGTACACTTCTAAATAGTAGCATTAAAGATTGGGTTACAACACATCGAGATAAGTTTGTACTTGGTTTAAGCTATGATGGTAATGACGAAATGCAGGACACAAACCGATCAGTTTCATCAAAACATATAGATAAACAATTCTTTTTAAACAATTGGCCCACTCAACCAGTAAAGATGACTATTACGGAAGATAATGTATCATGCTTAGCGGAAGGTATTATTGCATTACATGAAAGTGGATTTTTAGTAAACGCTAACCCTGCCAATGGAATGCCAGAATGGAAGGCGGATAGTATTGCCAAGTATGGACATCAACTCTCCATACTTGTTGATTATTATTGTAGAAATCCTCATGTTAAGAAATCTTCACTGCTAGATATAGATTTATTTGCATTATTACGTCAACCTGCACCCAATGAGCATAAATACTGCGGAGCAGGTATTGGATTTGAGGTTGTAGATGTAGATGGAAGTATATATCCATGTCATATGTTTTCTCCATTAGTGATTAAAGAACCTAAATTGTCAAAAGTAAAAGATATTAATTTTTCTTGCAGAGAGTTGTTTGAGAGCATCAAATGTAAAAAATGTCCACTTATGAGGATATGTCCAACCTGCTATGGCATGAACTTTCGGGATACTGGAGACCCAGCACAGCGCCAACCAACGTTGTGTAAATTGTTTTTACTTCAGTACCTTGCAAATTGCAGTTATTGGTTAGCATCAGTTAAGCAAAAAAAACAATTGTCTCGTGCTGATTTAAAGTTATTACTAATGATTCAGAAGATAAAAGGATTTTTACCTTGAAGCAATATGAATTAGAGGTTGTCTTTTTAAATAAAATTCTATTTTATTATAAAATTATTCTAATTTGAAATGAGAGGTGTGTGAATTATGTCAGTTGATCCACGTGAAATTGCAAAACAAAAATTCGAAGCAATAATTAAAGAACAGAAGCATGGTGATGAAACAGCAGATAAGATAATATGGACTGCTGTAAGTGTTAATGCAGGTATGGGCTTTATCCCGCTAGGAATAAATGTTTGGTCTTTTATTGGGGTTTCCACTATTATGACAGTGTTTTTAGGAAAAACTTATGGCTTAACATTAACTAATGAAGGTGCTTCAAAAATGATAAAGCAAATTTTCACCGCAGTTGGTAGTACTTTTTTCATGACAACTTTGGGATTGAAATTTTTTGTTGAAGTGTTAAAAGGTGTGGGTGTAATTACAATGGGAGGAACGACTTTAATTGGTGGTGCACTAGATGCGGCTCTATGCGGAGGTATTACATATGCCTTGGGATATACTACTAAAGCAATGTTTAAGCGTGAACGAACAATGAGTAATTCTGAGATTAAAAGTATTTTTAAACAAAACTATGCCGAAGGTAAACGCAAAGTAAAGCAGGAAAAAGAAGAAGCTGCTAAAAAAGAAACTACTCTTGAAGAATAAAGTAATTATTTTGCTTCTTAAATTATAATTTTTCTATAAATTAATTGGTTTTAACTCAAATAATACATAAAATATTTAAAATTAAAAAAGCATCTATTAATCAAATAAATGATTAATAGGTGTTTTTTGATATTCATTAATAATTTTGAATATTAATCAAATAATAATACATATAGCATAAATAGGAGTGTGATAATTTGGATATATACAATGATTATTTAAGAATGGAGCATCCTGAGGAACAGCCACAAAATCCACAAGCTCCTAATACTGGAGTTGATAAACAAACAGAAGCAATAAAGGAGCTGGGAGTAGAAACGATTCCACATACAAAAAGCAACATACATTGCATACCTATAATTGGTCAGATTGAAGGTCATATACTGCTTCCACCACAAAGTAAAGCAACAAAGTATGAGCATATTATACCTCAGATATTAGCAGTGGAAGAAAGCTCTGATATAGATGGCTTGCTACTTATATTAAATACTGTTGGTGGGGATGTAGAAGCAGGATTAGCAATATCTGAGCTAGTATCTAGTATGAAGAAACCATCAGTATCTTTGGTTCTAGGAGGCGGACACAGTATAGGGGTGCCTTTGGCTGTGTGTACAAGATATTCTTATATAGTTCCTTCTGCTACAATGACAATACATCCTATAAGAATGAATGGACTCATAATCGGAGTTCCTCAAACCTTTGAATACTTCAATAAAATGCAAGAAAGAATTATAAACTTTATTATTGATCATAGCAAAATAAACAGTGCGATATTGAAAAAAATAATGTTTACTACCAGTGAGCTTGCAAATGATGTAGGCAGTGTTATTATAGGCAGTGAGGCAGTAGATTATGGATTAATAAATGAAATCGGAGGTTTAAAAGATGCTATGGATAAGCTCCGAGATTTAATAGAAAAGTATAAGGCAGAGGGGAATAAAAACTCATAAATTTGCTAATGATACATTTGTATGTAAAATCCCACAAAGTCAAGGACTATTGTATAGCACTCTGCATAGTACTTGGCTTTTATATTTTTTGTAATTTCAAAAATTTATTTTCTTGACACAGCTTATCTTTAAGTATTAAATAAGATTTATAAAATATCAATAATAAAATTATGAAAGAAAATGTTTAGTGCAAAACATACAGGTGATAAAATGAGCAAAACAATAATAATTATGGAAGCCCCTGATAGTGCAACAGGCATAGAGGAGTTAAGTGACGAGCATCAGTATTTTCTAGGTGCTTTTGGAGAAGTGATAGGTACACTTAGACAAATATTTCCTAAGGGAGATTTTTCTGATCCTACTAATATAGTTGTAAGAAAAGATAAAGGTAGCATAAATATAGATATAAGTAAGCACACCCCAGTATCAAACTTCATAATTAGCTCTGAGGAGGAGCTACCCATAGATAATATATTAAAGCTATGCAATAAAACTGGTTGGAGAGCCTTAGATACTGATACAGGGTTGTTTTTGGATAAAAGAAATTTAAAGGAAAGTAAAGAGAATAAAAGCAGATGGAAATTCTGGCTTAAGTAAATACGTTAAGAGAAGCTGATATGCTAATTTGTAATATAGTATATCAGCTTCTTTATATATATAGTTTGCACTTATAAATTGTTTGCAAGCACAGTTTTTTAAGGTATAATAACAATAGATAAGCCTTGATATGTGAGGATTTCAGCAATTTATCAGAATAGTGGAGGTAAGCTATGCCAAAGAAAAAAAAGCAATACCAAATACAATATGACATATTTGGGGTTATACTTATAATGATAAGTATTTACTTTTACATAAGCTTATTTAGTGTTGATTCTGGTTTCGTAGGAAATGGAATTAAATCTATACTGTTGGGAATATTAGGCTTAGGATCATATGTTTTCCCAGTTATGATATTGATACTGGGTATAGCTGCTATCTATATGAAGGATGAGTTTAAACTCAATCATAAGTACTTTGCTTTCATTTTATTTACAATAGCGATGCTTATTAGCCTATACATAGCTACATTGGATAGTATTAACGAGCTGGGTCTAGATTTAACTTGGACAGAACATATAACAAAATCATATATAATAGGACAAGTAGATGGAAAAGGCGGTGGAGCCTTAGGTGCAGTTTTTGGATATGCTCTTATAAAGCTTTTTAGCAAAAGCGGAACAATAGTTATAACCTCAGGTCTTTTTATTATTGCTGCACTTATATTTACAGAAACACCCTTTAAAGCAGTACTTGATTATATAAAAACATCACTATTGAAATTATTTGCTATGTTGACTGAACTAATAAAAGGAAAAAGTAATATTAAGCAGAAGAAATCAATTAAAAAAGCACAAGAAGCTTTAATAGACAATGAGCTCTTAAAAAATGAGAATGATAAGATAAAAGAGATGGATAAAAAAATTAAAATTTTAGATTTCACCAAAAGCTTTGATACCAATTTCAAAATGGAACCAACTGAGGCTCATAAGGAGAAGTCAAATCAAATTGATGCAACAGAAGTAGAGCAGCATAAACCCAAAACTACAAAAGATAAGAAATCTCAGGAGGAAGAAATCATACCTACTATAGTTCCAGAGCTTAAAAATTATACTGGATACGTAATACCTCCTACTAGCCTATTAAATATAAGCCATGATAACAAATCAGTAAATACAAAAAAAGAGGTTATAAATAATGTTAAGGTGCTAGAGGAAACTCTAGGTAATTTTGGAGTTAGCGCTAATGTGTCTCAGGTCTCTGTGGGGCCTGCTATAACCAGATATGAGTTATCCTTAAGTCCAGGAGTAAAGGTAAGTAAGATTCTTAGTCTTTCAGATGATATATCTCTAAGTCTTGCATCAGCAGGCATTAGAATAGAAGCTCCTATACCAGGCAAATCAGCAATAGGCATAGAAGTGCCAAATAAGGACATAACTATGGTATACCTTAGAGAGGTTATTGAGTCAAATGAATTTAAGCTTAGTAAGTCCAAGTTAGCCTTCGCTATAGGTAAGGACGTTGCAGGTGCAAGCATAGTTGCAGATCTAGCTAAAATGCCTCACTTACTTATAGCAGGGGCTACAGGCTCAGGTAAAAGTGTATGTATAAATACATTAATATCCAGCATACTTTATAAAGCAACACCGGATGAGGTTAAATTACTACTAATAGACCCTAAGGTTGTTGAGCTAAGCATATACAAAAACATACCTCATTTACTGGTGCCTGTTGTAACTGATCCTAAGAAGGCAGCAGGGGCACTAAATTGGGCAGTTGTAGAAATGACAGAAAGGTATAAGAAATTTGCGGCAAACAATGTTCGTGATATAACAGGATATAATGCTTTAAACAAAGAGGATATAGCGAAGCTTCCTCAAATAGTTGTAATAATAGATGAGTTGGCAGATCTTATGATGGTTTCTCCAGGTGACGTAGAAGATTCTATATGCAGATTGGCTCAGATGGCAAGAGCTGCAGGCATACACCTAGTAGTTGCTACACAAAGACCGTCAGTAGATGTTATCACAGGACTTATAAAAGCAAATATCCCATCAAGAATATCCTTCGCTGTTTCTTCTCATATAGACTCAAGAACTATATTGGATATGGGAGGAGCAGAAAAGCTTCTTGGTAAAGGTGATATGCTCTTCTACCCTGTTGGAGAAGCTAAACCATTACGTGTTCAGGGTGCATTTGTATCTGAGAAGGAAATTGAGAAGCTTGTTAACAATATAAAAGAACAGGTTCCACCATCCTATAATGATGAAATAATGAAGGGTCTAGAGAAACAGAGTGAGGATGCAGAAAAGAGTGACAATAATAGTGAAACAGATGAGCTGCTTCCTTCTGCAATAGAGATGGTTGTAGGAAGTGAGCAGGCCTCTATAATGATGCTGCAAAGAAGATTAAAAATAGGATACAGCAGGGCAGCGAGACTTATAGACCAAATGGAGGAGCGCGGAATAATAGGCGGATATGAAGGCAGTAAGCCGCGAAAAGTAATTATGACCAAAGAAGAATATGAAGAAATGATGTAGAATTAGATAGTTAAATGATTCGTTATGTCGCAAATAGACGATAATCATAGAAAATAAAAGCATTATACATACAAGGGCTATAATTGATGAATTTAGCTTAAAATGCCCGTATTTATTGCCTGGGTAATAGTACAAATAATTTTGACAGAGATTGGGCTATATAATATACTTTATATAGTTATGCAAGGGGGAATTATTTTGAATTTAAACGTAGCACTGGTTTCTTTGGGATGCTCCAAGAACCTTATAGATTCAGAAGTCATGCTAAATATTCTAGCAAGTAATAAGTACAAATTAACAAAGAATGTAGAGGATGCGGATATAATAATAGTCAATACCTGTGGATTTATCGAGAGTGCAAAGCAAGAATCAATAGATAATATAATAGAGCTTGGTCAGCTTAAGAAAAATGGCAAATGCAAGGTTCTAATTGCAGCTGGTTGTCTTGCCGAAAGATATAAAGAAGAATTATTAAATGAAATGCCTGAGCTAGATGCTGTCATAGGTACAGGAGATTATAAAAACATATTGGAAGTCATAGAAAGCGCTATGCAGGGTAATAAGGTTGTAATGTTTGGAAATCAAGAAAATGTAGATATAGATGATCTTCCAAGAGTGATTTCTACTACAGCTTCTTCAGCCTATCTAAAAATTGCAGAAGGCTGTGACAACAGATGCACTTACTGTATTATACCAAAGCTTAGAGGCAAGTATAGGAGCAGACGATTGAAGATATAGTAAGAGAAGCAAAGCTGCTAGCTAAGCAGGGAATAAAGGAGTTCAATATTATAGCTCAGGATACAAGTAGATACGGAAAGGATTTGTATGGAGAATACAGAATATCAGAGCTGCTCAAAGAGAACTGTAATATAGAAGGAGTAGAGTGGATAAGACTTTTATATACATATCCTGATGAATTTGATGACAAGCTAATAAATGTGATAGCAAGTAATGATAAGATATGCAAGTATCTTGATATTCCAGTTCAACATGCAAGCAATAGGATATTAAAAAGATGGGACGTAGAACTACCAATGAAGAAATATTAGAGCTTATAAAAAAACTGCGTAGAATGATACCTGATATCACACTAAGAACATCATTAATTGTTGGTTTTCCTGGTGAGACAGAGGATGATTTTAAAGAGCTAGTAGATTTTGTAAAGGAAGTAAGGTTTGACAGATTGGGAGTATTTACTTATTCAAGAGAAGAGGATACTCCTGCTTATGAGATGGAAGCTCAAATTGATGATGAAATCAAGCTGAAAAGACAAGAGAGAATAATGCTTTTGCAAAGGATATTTCCTATGATAAAAATCAACTTATGATAGGTAAAACATTAAAGATATTAGTAGAAGGCACTGAACAAAATAAGTATTATGGAAGAAGCTACAAGGATGCACCTGAAATAGATGGAATCGTATTTTTTCGCTTCAAAGGAGATGCTATAACCTGGAGATTTTACTATGTAAAAATAACAGAAGCATCAGAATATGATCTAATGGGAGAGGAAATCAATGAATATAGCAAATAAAATTACATTATTAAGAATTGCGATGATACCAATATTTATGATATTAATGTTAGTGAAATTTCCATTTCATATGGAAGTTGCATTCGCTGTATTTTTAATAGCATCACTAACAGATAAGCTTGATGGACACTTAGCAAGAAAGTATAATCTTATAACTGATTTTGGTAAGTTTATGGATCCTTTAGCAGATAAACTATTGGTAACAGGTGCTTTTGTTGATACTTATACAGTATGGTAGGATAGAGGCATGGATTGTATTTGTTATTTTGGCACGAGAGTTTGCTGTAACTGGTTTAAGAAGCCTTGCTGCAGCTCAAAACATAATAATAGCTGCCAGCAACTTTGGAAAAATAAAAACAGTTTCTCAAATAGTTGCTATATGTATATCTAATACTAAACAATTTCCCTTTAGTCTTAATAAATCTACCAATTGATATAATTGCAATTTATGTTACTTTGATAATAACTGTATGGTCAGGACTTGATTATTTCATTAAGAACATGAATGTTATTAAAATTAAAGGACTAGAGTACTAAACATAATAAAATAGCTATAAAATGGCTATGTATTACATGCAGCAAGCATTTGATACATAGCTTTAATTTATAAAATTTTGGAGGATGCATATGAAGTGTGAAATAATTGCAGTTGGTACAGAGCTGCTACTGGGCAATATAGTAAACAGCAATGCACAGATACTATCTGAAAAGCTTGCTGAGTTAGGCATTGATGTATATTATCCATGTTACGGTAGGTGACAATTTGAACAGACTTAAAGAAGCTATAACTAAGCTCTAGAAAGGTCAGATATTATTATTACTACAGGAGGCTTAGGCCCAACAGATGATGATTTGACAAAGGAAGGTGTAGCTGAAGCACTAGGACTAAAGCTAGTACCTCATAAGAATAGTTAGATAAGATTGAAGCCATGTTTAAGCAATAAATAGGCCTATGGCTGAATGCAACCGAAAACAAGGCTATATACCAGAAGGTGCAATGTACTTAAAAATAATAATGGTACGGCACCAGGCATAATCATAGAAAAAGATAGAAAGGCAGTTATATTACTGCCAGGGCCACCAAAGGAAATGATGCCGATGTTTGACACAGGTATATCCATACTTAAAAGCGAAATCTAACTGTTATGATTAAATCTAAAACTTGAGAGTAGTAGGTATAGGCGAATCAACAATTCAGGAAATGCTACAGCAAATATTTGATACTCAGAGAAATCCTACTGTAGCACCTTATGCAAAGGATGGAGAATGCATTTAAGGATAACTGCAAAATGTAATGAAGAAGCTGAAGCTGATAAGTTTATTATTGAAATGGAAGCAAGAGAATAGAAGATATATTAGAAGAAAATATTTATGGTTATGATGATGAAAGTTTAGAAGTATGTGGTTTACAAGCTTTTAAAGGAAAAAAATATGACAATTTCTTTTGCGGAGTCCTGTACAGGTGGCATGATTTCAGGCAGGCTTACGATGTACCAGGAGTTTCATCTGTGTTTATGAATTCTATAGTAAGTTATAGCAATGAATCAAAAATGAAGTTTTTAAATGTAAAAGAAGATACTTTAAATAAATTTGGTGCTGTAAGTAGTGAAACAGCTCTAGAAATGGCAAAAGGAATACAAAAAGTTTCTGTAACTGATATCGGAATATCCGTAACAGGAATTGCAGGACCTGATGGAGGAACAGCTGAAAAGCCTGTAGGATTGTTTTATATAGGAATTGCTATTGGAGATAAGGTAGAAACATATAGATTTTTATATCCAGGCAGTAGAGAAAAGATTAGATGGAATGCCAGCTACCAGAGCTTTGGATATGCTCAGAAGAGAACTAATTATAACAATATATAATAGTTAACAATATTTTACAAACTAAAAGTTTGACTAATCAATATCAATATAATATAATATAATATAAGAACATTTGTTCGCATTTGACTATAATATAATTGAAAGGTAGGTGTAGCAGGTTATCCTGCATTATATGAATGATAAGAAAAAAGCAATTGAATTGGCTATAAGCCAGATAGAAAAACAATTTGGTAAAGGTTCTGTAATGAAACTAGGTGATAGTACAAAATTAAATGTAGAGTCAATTTCTACTGGATCAATAGATTTAGATATAGCTCTTAGGTATTGGTGGAGTACCAAGAGGAAGAATAGTTGAGATATATGGACCGGAATCTTCTGGTAAGACTACAGTTGCACTTCATATAATTGCTGAAGCTCAAAGAAAAGGCGGAGAAGCAGCATTTATAGATGCAGAGCATGCATTAGATCCTGTATATGCAAAGAATCTAGGGGTAGATATAGATAATTTAATAGTTTCACAGCCTGATACAGGAGAACAAGCTTTAGAAATATGCTGAAACACTTGTTCGAAGTGGTGCAATAGATGTAATTGTTGTTGACTCAGTTGCAGCACTTAGTTCCAAAAGCTGAAATAGATGGTGAAATGGGTGATTCTCATGTTGGCTTGCAAGCAAGACTTATGTCTCAAGCATTAAGAAAACTTACAGGTGCAATCAATAAATCAAAAACTGCGCTATTTTTATCAACCAGCTAAGAGAAAAAGTTGGAGTTATGTTTGGAAATCCTGAAACAACACCTGGTGGAAGAGCACTTAAGTTTTATTCTTCAGTAAGACTTAGAAGTAAGAAAGATAGAAAACATAAAGCAAGGCAATGATGTTGTAGGAACTAGAACAAGAGTAAAGGTAGTAAAAAATAAAGTAGCACCTCCATTCAAACAAGCAGAATTTGATATAATGTACGGTGAAGGTATATCAAGAGAAGGCAGCATACTAGATGTAGCAGTTAACAATGATATTATTATTAAAAAGTGGTGCATGGTATTCCTATGGAGATACTGAGAATTGGTCAAGGAAGAGAAAATGCAAAGCAGTATCTAAAGGATAATCCTGAGATATACAAAAGAAATAGAAAAAAAGATAAGAGAATTGTTTAATTGGGAGTGTCTAAAGCAAACTCAACTCAGAAGATGATAACTATTTCAGAAGATGAATTTTAGAATAATTGAAAGAATATAATAATGATATCATGTGTCATACGGATAAGAGCTAAAATGTCTCTATATTTATAATGCTTTATACATTATTATTAAAAGGTTGTGATAAATAATGATGAAATTACAATTAATAATATCACACAAAAAAGAAATAAAGAGTTTTACAATATTTATATTGATGATGAGTATTTTACTGCTTTAGTAGATAATGAATACTGTATATAATATGAAGCTAAAAGAAGGATATCGAGGTAGACGCAGGATGACTTGAATAAAACAGTCATTCAATCAGCATATAAGAAAGCTTTAAATTATGCTTTGTATATACTTGCTAAGATCTAACAAAACAAAACATGAGATTATAAAAAAGCTGAAAGAAAAACAGTATAATGAAGATACTATCGAAGTCTGTAATAGAAAAGCTTAAAGAGATAGGATATATAAATGATGAAAATATATAGAGAACTATATAAGAAGCAAACAAGATACAAGTCAAACAATAAACAAAAGAACCTTATATAATAAACTTGCTTCAAAAGGTATAGAAAGGAATAATTCAGAAAAGTTTGAAAATGCAGATATTGATGAATATCATAATCGCAATGAAAGTAGCTAGAAAAGAAAGTTAAAAAGCTTAAAAGGAAATGCAAGAGAAAAGAAGTAAAAACTATATTGCTTTCTTATATAGTAAAGGGTTTTGAATACGAAATATGTAGTAAGATAATAGACAATATTGAAATTAATTGAATAAGATTGAATTAAAACAGGAAAAATTATAACAACACTAGAGTTTAATGCAATATCTGTTCAAATGTTTGAAATGCATATAACTTGACAAAAAATTGCAAAAGATATAAAATTAATTTGCATGGTGTATCAAAATTTATATTATAATTTTATAATTAGATGAATTATCTTCCATTAAGTGGAGTTTTCATATATATTAAGGAGGTGAAAATAGTTATCGAAATTATATTATTATATAGCAATAGTTGCACTATATTACCTTATGTTGGGTATTTTAGTTAGAAGATATATTGCTGAATCCAAGATTAAGAATGCGGAAACAGAAGCAAAAAGATTATTGATGAAGCCGAAAAAGAAGCTGAAACAAAGAAAAAAGAAATATACTGGAAGCAAAAGAAGAGGTTCACAAGCTAAGAGCTGAACTGGAAAGAGAAATCAGAGACAGAAGAAATGAAATTCAGAGAATAGAAAGAAGACTGACTACAAAGAGAAGAACTCTTGAAAAAAAGTTGAAACTCTTGAACAAAGAGAAGAAGAATATTATAAAAAAGCAAAAAGAAATTCAAAAATCTCAAGACGATGTACAAGAATTCTACAAAAAACAAGTAGAAGAACTTGAAAGACTTATCAGGGCTTATCATCAGAAGAAGCAAAACAATTACTTGTTAAATGATATTGAAAAAGAAATTAAGCATGAAGCTGCTATTATGATAAAAGATATTGAATCAAAAGCAAAAGAAGAAGCAGATAGAAAAGCAAAAGAAATTATATCACTATGCAATTCAAAAATGTGCAGCTGATCATGTAGCTGAAACAACAGTATCTGTTGTTCCACTACCAAATGATGAAATGAAGGGAAGAATAATAGGACAGAGAAGGAAGAAATATCAGAACATTGGAAACACTTAACAGGAATAGATTTAATAATTGATGATACACCTGAAGCAGTAATATTATCAGGATTTGATCCAATAAGAAGAGAAGTTGCAAGAATTGCACTTGAAAAACTAATTGTTGATGGAAGAATACATCCTGCAAGAATTGAAGAAATGGTTGAAAAAGCTAAAAAAGAAGTAGAAAACTATATTAGAGAAGAAGGAGAACAAGCAACTTTTGAAACAGGTGTTCATGGATTACATCCTGAAATTATTAAGATTATTAGGAAGATTGAAATATAGAACAAGTTATGGACAAAATGTATTAAAGCATTCTATAGAAGTATCACATTTAGCAGGAATAATGGCTGCAGAATTGGAGCTAGATGTTAAACTTGCAAAAAGAGCTGGTTTACTTCATGATATAGGTAAAGCTGTAGATCATGAAGTTGAAGGACCACATGTTACAGATTGGTGCAGATTTAGCAAAGAAATACAAAGAGAATCAACTGAAGTAATTCATGCAATAGCAGCACATCATGGAGATATTGAAGCTACAACCGTTGAAGCAGTACTTGTACAGGCAGCAGATGCAATATCTGCAGCAAGACCTGGAGCAAGAAGAGAAACACTTGAATCTTATATTAAGAGATTGGAAAAACTTGAAGAAATAGCAAATTCATTTGAAGGAGTAGAAAAATCTTTTGCAATTCAAGCCGGAAGAGAAATAAGAATTATGGTTAAACCAGAAGATGTTAATGACAGCTGATATAGTATCATTAGCTAGAGAAATAGTTAAGAGAATAGAAGATGAACTTGAATATCCTGGACAAATTAAAGTTAATGTAATAAGAGAAACAAGAGCAATTGAATATGCAAAATAGAAAATGTGCGGCGAATGCTGCCTTTTTTAATGATATATAGTTAGCTGCATTCAATATTATATTATAATGAAATAATAATTATATAAGAAACTAATACATATTAATATACAAGGAGGTACATATGAATATACTATGTATTGGAGATATTGTAGGAAAACCAGGGCGAGAATTTATTAAATAATAATCTACCAAAGCTTATAAATGAATATAAAATAGATTTTGTTATAGCAAATGGAGAAAATGTGCTCACGGAGTAGGAATAACAAGAAATACATATGATGAGCTTAGTATATGCAGGGGTTGATGTAATAACATTGGGTAATCATACATGGGCAAAAAGGAAGTATTTGAATTTATAGAAGATAAAAAAAAATTATAAGACCTGCAAATTATCCTACAAATAATCCAGGAAAAGGGTTATACCATAGTAGAAAAGACAGGAAAGAAGAATAGCGGTAATAAATTTATGTGGAAGAGTATATATGGAAAGCTATGAATGTCCCTTTAAAAAAGTTGATGAAATTCTTGAAAAAATTAAAGATAATGCAGATATTATAATTGTTGATTTTCATGCGGAAGCAACCTCGGAGAAGCTAGCAATGGGCTGGTATTTAGATGGAAGAGTAACTGCGGTATTTGGACCCATACCCATGTTCAGACATCTGATGAAAGAATTTTGCCTAAAGGAACTGGCTATATAACTGATTTAGGAATGACTGGACCCTATAATTCAATACTAGGAGTAGATAAGGAAATTATCATAAAGAAATTTATTACGTATGATGCCTAGTAAATTTGAAGTAGCAGAAGGTAGTGCTGTTTTTAATGCTGTTATGCTGGAACTGGATGAAAATAAATTAACTGCTATAAAAAGGTTAATATTTGAAGAATAGAGACTAATATATTCCGCTATTATAGAATAACAAATTTCATTGAAATGCTCAAAATATATGAAAATAAGTCATGTATTATGTTGATAATTAATTGTAGTTTATACATATCCGTAAATATTAAAATTGTAATATAAAGAGGAATTTAGGTTTATTTGTAGAATATTCGGTTATAATTCTATTTTTTGGGGGGACATAAATATGGAAATATTAAAGGTATCAGCAAAATCGAATCCAAATTCTGTAGCAGGAGCATTAGCAGGTGTTATTAGAGAAAAGATGTGCAGAAATACAAACAATCGGTGCAGGTGCATTAAACCAAGCAATAAAAGCAGTTGCAATAGCTAGAGGATTTGTTGCTCCCAGCGGAATAGATCTAATATGCATACCAGCCTTCACTGATATTATCATAGATGGTGAAGAAAGAACTGCAATAAAACTAATAATACAACCAAGATAAAAAAGTAAATATAGAATACCTGCTTTTGCAGGTATTCTGTAATTTACAAGTCTTTTTGGTTATTAAGTTGCTTAAAACGAAATCTTTTTATTAATTTTAATATACTTAAAGTTCACTATTATTTAACATTTATTATTATAGTTTATTGACATTATATTGTTTGAAAGTGTTATAATATTAATGTTGTTAAATGAAGTAATAAGTTAAAAATAATCATTATCAAATATCAGGAGGATTCTTATGCAAAAGGCAGATTTACACATCCATACAACTGCCTCTGATGGACTATTAAGTCCTGAAGAAGTTGTAAGATGGGCAGTCTATAAAAAGCTGAGTGCTATAGGAATTACCGATCATGACACAATAAAGGGTATACAACCTGCTATTGATATAGCATTGCAATATAATATTGAAATAGTACCGGGAATAGAATTTAGTACAGTAAACAATGAATGAAGAGATACATATATTTGGTTATTATATAGATTATAAAAAAGAATGGTTTAATGAAAAACTTAGATGAAATATATGAATCCAGATATAATAGAGCAATTAAGATGATAGAAAAGCTAAATGATATAGGTATTCAATATTACCTTAGAGCAAGTAAAGAATATAGCTGAAACTGGTGCAATAGGCAGACCTCATATTGCAAGAGCAATGCTGGAAAAGGCTATATCGACAATATGAAGGAAGCATTTAACAAATACATAGGAAAAGGTGTCCTGCCTATGTTGAGAGATATAAAATTAGCTGTCAGGAAGCAATAGAAATGATAAAAAATCTAGGAGGGGTTCCGGTACTGGCACATCCAGGACTTATAAACAAGAAAGTAAATTTAAACAAAATAATAGATATGGGAATTGAGGGTATTGAAGTATATCATTCAAAGCATGATGATGAGACTAATAAGATATGCATATATAAGCTTGCCAGGACAGAAAGCTATTGATTACAGGTGGTTCTGACTGCCATGGAATATTCGTTGAACAATGAACCGATAATAGGAAATGTATGGGTTGATTATAAATATGTTCAACTTTTAAAACAGAAATCTAAATATATATAAGATTTATATTGAAAGAATATCAATTTAAGATAAAATAAATGTTCTTTTTCATTATAATTAAATAAAAGAAAATATGGAGGGAAACAATGGAATTAAGAATTTCTGAAAAAATTTCAAAGATTGCACCATCTATAACATTAGCAATAGATGCAAACTTAAAGCAAATGATTGCAGATGGTATAAAGGTTTATGGTTTTGGAGCAGGAGAACCTGATTTTGATACACCAAAATATATTAGAGATGCAGCAATGGAAGCAATAAATAAGGGCATGACAAGATATACTGCTGCACAAGGAACAATGGAACTAAGAAAAGCAATATGTGCTAAGCTTGAGAGAGAAAACGGATTAAATTATAGTCCAAATCAAATAATTGCATCAAGTGGTGCAAAGCATTCATTGTCAAATACATTTGCGGCAATACTTAAACCCAGGGGATGAGGTAATAGTTCCTGTTCCATATTGGGTAAGCTATACCGAAATAATTAAGCTTAATGACGGAGTTCCTGTGTTAGTTTCAACTAAGAAGGAAAACAATTTTAAAATGACAAAAGAAGAGCTTGCAAGAGCAATAACTACAAAAACAAAGGCAATATTGATAAATACACCAAACAATCCTACAGGGTCTATATATTCAGAGCAAGAGTTAAGAGATATAGCTGAAATAGCAGTTGAAAATAATTTATTTGTAGTATCTGATGAAATTTATGAGAGATTAACTTATGATGGTAAAAAGCATGTAAGTATTGCTTCTTTGGGAGACGATATAAAAGAGCTTACAATAGTAATAAATGGTATGTCAAAGGCATATGCCATGACAGGCTGGAGACTTGGATATGCTGCGGGTAATGAGAAGACTTATAAAAGCAATGTCAAGTGTACAAAGCCATGCTGTTTCTCATCCAAACTCAATAACACAACATGCATCAGCAATAGCGTTAAATGGACCACAGGATGATTTGCATAATATGGTAGAACAATTTGCTAAGAGAAGTTCATATATGTATGATAGATTAAGTGCAATAAAGGGTTTAAAATGTCTGAAGCCTGAAGGTGCTTTCTATGTATATGTTGATATAACATGCTATATGGGCAAAAGCTTATGTGGACAAACCATAAAGTCATCCTTAGATTTTGCACAGATACTGTTAGAAAAGGGCCATGTAGCAGTAATACCTGGAGCTGCCTTTGGTACAGATAACTTTATCAGACTTTCCTATGCAACCTCAATGGAAACAATAGAAAAAGGCATAGATAGGTTTGAAAGTTTTATAGAAGAGAATCTAAATTAAATTATACTTGACATATTATATAGATGTATTATTATTCTTTTAATAAGAAAAGACAATGATGGGAAGAGTAAATATAATGAGTGATTAAAGCGAACCGACAAGGGTGGAAGGTTGGTATCATAGTTATATCGAAGAACATCCTTGAGTCTATAACCGAAATGCTAAGAGTAGGCTTATACGGCACCGAACCGTTATCATCGGACAGCATTAAATAATACTAAATTTTTATTCAGTATTATAGATGCTAAGTGAGCAGGTCAATTAATTGACAATCAGGGTGGTACCGCGAAACAGCCTTTCGTCCCTTTCTTTAGGGATGAAAGGTTTATTTTTTTACAAAATATAAAGGGAGGAATGTAAAATGAAAGACATAACAGTTAAACAATTATATAGACAGGAAGGACATTTTATAAATAAGCATTAAATGTGTCTGGTTGGGTTAGAACTGTTAGAGCATCAAAGAATTTTGGGTTTATAGAGATAAATGATGGTAGCTTCTTTAAAACTATTCAAGTTGTTTTCGAGGATAAGCTTCAAAATTTCAAGGAAATATCAAAGCTTACAGTAGGTTCTTCTATAAGAGTTAAAGGGAACTGTGGTAGAATCACCAGGAGCAAAGCAACCTTTTGAAATTAAAGCAGAAAGCATAGAAATAGAAGGACATCTCAACTCCTGACTATCCGCTTCAAAAGAAAAGTCATACCTTTGAGTTTTTAAGAACTATAGCTCATTTAAGACCAAGAACAAATACTTTTTCAGCAGTATTTAGAGTTAGGTCATTGGTAGCATTTGCAATTCATAAATTCTTTCAAGAAAGAGGCTTTGTGTATGTTCATACTCCAATAATCACAGGTAGTGACTGTGAAGGTGCAGGAGAAATGTTTCAGAGTAACTACACTTGATATGGAAAACCTACCAAGAGATGAACAGGGTAAAATTGATACTAGCAAGGATTTCTTCGGTAAGGCAATCAAACCTTACTGTAAGCGGTCAACTTAACGTGAGAAACCTATTGCATGGCTTTTAGAAATATTTATACCTTCGGACCAACCTTTAGAGCAGAAAATTCAAATACTGCAAGGCATGCAGCTGAGTTCTGGATGATAGAGCCAGAGATTGCTTTTGCTGATTTGGAGGATGATATGGATCTGGCAGAGGATATGTTAAAATATATAATCAGCTATGTATTGGAAAATGCTCCTGAAGAAATGGAGTTTTTCAACAGCTTTGTTGATAAAACACTGTTAGAGAGATTGAATAATGTTGTAAGTTCAGATTTTGCACAGATAACCTATACAGAGGCTATTGAGATTCTTAAAGAAATCAGGAGAGAAGTTTGAATATCCTGTAGAATGGGGCAGTGATTTACAAACAGAGCATGAAAGATATATTACAGAAAAGATATTCAAAAAGCCTGTATTTGTAACAGATTATCCAAAGGATATCAAATCCTTTTATATGAGATGAATGATGATAATAAGACAGTTGCAGCTACGGATTTATTGGTTCCAGGTGTTGGAGAAATAATTGGAGGAAGTCAGAGAGAAGAAAGACTTGATGTATTAGAGAAGAGAATGGAAGAAATAGGGACTGAATAAAGAGGATTATTGGTGGTACCTGGACCTTAAGAAAATACGGCGGAACAAAACATGCAGGCTTTGGACTAGGATTTGAAAGAGCTATAATGTATATTACAGGAATGGCAAATATAAGAGACGTTATACCATTCCCAAGAACAGTAAAAACAGCAGAGTTTTAATTATCAGCACCTACAGTTGAAATATATATAAACTTTAAGCTGAGGTGATAATATATAGGAGGTCAAAATGAAGAATAACTATAGAGTATTTTCAAAACAAAGAATGTGAGTATTTTCCTTGTCATAAAATAAAAAATGATGAAAATTTTAATTGTCTTTTTTGTTACTGCCCATTGTATTTTTTAGAAGAGTGCGGAGGCAACAATAAGTTAATATAATGGCGTAAAAGATTGTACAGATTGTCTTATACCTCATGGTGAAAAAGGGTATGATTATATTGTAGCAAAATTATGGAGTAAATAGGAGTAAAACATTCAAACAAGGAGTGATTAATGATGAAAAGAATATTTAGATTTTTCTATTAATTGTAACGATATTAGTTAGCTGCAATATAAATGATAAGAAAAATTTAACAGATAATCAAAACACAGTTTCACAAAATGTAAATAACCATAGTTCCTGTAGAAGATGGAAATTTGTATCATATTGATGCTGAGTTAAATGCTAAGGATAAAACACTAACAGCGAAACAAAACCTTATCTACAAGAATAATGAAAATATTGAGCTTAAAGGAGCTTTATTTTCATGTATACACCAATGCATTTAAAGAAAGGAAACAGCACCTTTCTTATTTGATGATTTTAATAGAGCATACACAAGAGGTTTTGAGCCGGGAAATACAGAAATTTCTTCATTAAAAACTAAGGCAGGCGAAAACTTGAAATATTCAATTCAAGGCGAGGGAAATTCAATAATGAAGGTTGAACTTTCTAAAGCCATTAAACCTGGAGATACAGTTGACTTGATATGGATTTTAAAGTAACTATTCCACCTGCAAATGAACGTTTTGGATGGGGAGAAAATCATTTTAATTTAGGCAATTGGTATCCAGTAGCGGCAGTATATGATAAAGAGGGATGGAATCTTGACAAATATTTTGCTATAGGAGATCCATTTTATAGTGATTCTTCCAATTACACGTAAAGATAAAGGCACCTAAGGAATATACAATAGCTGCTTCTGGTAATCTGATTAAAGAAGAAGAGGAAAACAATAATAAGGTTTGGGAGTTTCAAGGAAATAATATGAGAGATTTTGCTTTTATCGCAAATAACAATTTTCAGGTTGAACAGCAAATATTTAATGGAACAGTAGTTAAGTCCTATTACTATAAGGGTGATGAGAAAAAAGGAAAAGAAGCACTTGAAGTAGGTGTAAATTCTATTAAAATATTTAATGAAAAATATGGAGAGTATCCATATCCCTCATATTCTGTAGTAGAAACAGTTTTCCCAAGTGGTATGGAATACCCAGGGCTTGTATATATCAGCGACGAGTATTATAATAACTACTTAAATAGTGATGGCTTAGTATAGTAATTGTACATGAAACAGCGCATCAATGGTGGTATAGCTTAGTTGGAAATGATCAAATAGATGAAGCATGGCTAGATGAAGGTTTTGCAACCTATTCAGAAAGTATATTTATTGAGAACTCTTTAACAGCAGAAAGCGGAAAAACATACTTTGTTGATAATGTACAGAATAGGCATGATAAAGCAATATCAGAAGATATTATTGATGGAGTCGTTGTCAGAAGTTTAAGTGAGTTTGAAAATTGGGATGACTATGGTCCGACTGTATATACAAGAGGTGCAGTTGTTTTAAATGAGCTTAGAAATAAGCTTGGAGATGAGACCTTTTTTAAGATTATGAAAGAGTATTTCAAGGAATATGAGTTTAAAAATGCAACAACAGATGATTTCATAAAAGTTAGTGAAAATGTTACAGGACAAGAGTTGAATGACTTCTTTAATACATGGCTATATGCAAAATAATTATCAATTAAATAGCAATAAGTAACATTCATATTTAATAATAAAATGTAAAAAATAAATTTAATGATAAAAAGTTTTATATTCACAAAAGCAGTAGAAACATATATATGGAGTAAGAAGGAGCAAAAACTTATGAGAGTATTATTTGCTGTTTTGCTATCTTTTATATTATCATTAAATTTATTTCTCTATTCTGATGACATCTATGGCTATAGTGCTGGAATCACAAATGAAAGCTCAGCAAAAAAGATTTACACAGATAGCTTGAAAAAGCTTGGTTACTATAAAAGTGATTTCAAGGATGAACAATTAAACTATAAAAATGCAATACTGCACTTTCAAAGTGATAGCAATATAACTGCTGATGGAATAGCTGGAAAGGGATTTAGAGCCGCTTTAATCAAACGACTTCAGCTTGGGAAAGTAGTTAAATATAAGGACTATGTAAAAACTCCTGCTAGCAGCAAGGTATGGATAACAGTAAATAAAAGTAATAGAATACTGACAGTATATCAGAATAAAAAATCGATAAAAAAATACCCAGTTGCACTTGGAAGGACAGACTTTGTCACTCCGGAAGGAAGATTTACTATTAAGATGAAGGTGGTTAATCCAGAATGGTCAGGCGGTGGATATACAGATTCTAGAGATGGAGGTTCTAAGGATAATCCTCTAGGGTATAGATGGCTAGGGCTAAATATTGGTACTAAAAATAAATATGGAATTCATGGCAATAACAATCCTTATTCTATAGGCAAAAACGTTTCAAGAGGCTGTATAAGAATGTTGAACCTTGATGTAGCAGAGTTATATAGATATGTAAAGAAAGGTACACCAGTATGGATAGGAAGCGATAAAGTACTTAAAAAATGGGGAGTATATCAGAATAGTTATGTACAATAAAAAAGAGTAGTTAATACTACTCTAAATAACGAGATTTTATTTTGTTCACCTTTTGTGCGCCTTTTAAGATTTCGAATCATCTTAAATGTGGCAGGGGTAGTAGGACTCGAACCTACGACCAACGGTTTTGGAGACCGCTACTCTACCAATTGAGCTATACCCCTACGAGACAATATCTATTATATTATGAAAATGGATTATAGTCAATAAGTATTTTTTACTAACCCGCCTAAATAGTATATTGAAGTGATAGTTAATGAATGATATAATGTAGTAAATTGAATAGCTCCGAGCTTGCAAAGCCTGTTGAATTTTTTTTCTGTGGATTACAAGCCGTTAGGGTATCATTGGAAACGGTGGTGCCTCCCATTTGGAAAGGAGCAGCATACATGTGTTTTTGTGCTATGGACGTTTTTATAAAATGTCTTTTGCTTTGCTGTGCCAACTCTCCTTCTACGGAGAGTTTTTATTTTGGGAGTATAAAAGGAGCTAGGATTTTTAAATATTAAAAAACACAGCAAATTAAAATTTCTGTGTTTATAGGAGGAAGAATAAAATGAAACAAAGAAGAATTCTACTAACAATTGCTTTTGTGCTTATGCTTTCACTAGTATTTACTGCTTGCAGTTCAAAAGAGCAAAGCAACACAGATGTAAAACCTGCACCAGAGGTTAAAAAGGAACTTATCTTGGCTACTACAACAAGCACACAAGACTCAGGTCTTCTAGATTATCTACTGCCTGTGTTTGAAGCAGATACAGGAATAGTTGCAAAGGTAGTAGCAGTTGGTACTGGGCAAGCAATTAAGATGGGTGAAGATGGTGAAGCAGATGTACTTTTAGTTCATGCAAAAGCATCTGAAGAAGAATTTGTGAAGGCTGGTCACGGTGTTGAAAGATTTGATGTTATGTACAATGATTTTATACTTATCGGACCAAAGGATGATGCAAGTGTAAAGGATGCTTCTGAACAGAAGATATTAACAGCACTTCAGTACATAAACGACAATAAGGTTAAATTTGTATCTAGAGGTGATGACTCAGGTACTCATAAAGCAGAGTTAAATTTATGGAAACAGTTAAATATAGAGCCATCAGGTGATTGGTATATTTCTGCTGGTAAAGGTATGGGAGCGGTTATACAGATGGCTAATGAAATGAAAGCCTATACTTATACTGATAGAGCTACTTATCTTTCAATGAAGGATAAAATCGATTTAGATATAATCGTAGAGGGTGACAAAGCGCTATTTAACCAATATGGTGTAATTGCAGTTGATCCAAATAAAAATGATAAAATAAATAAAGAAGGTGCACAAGCTTTTGTTGATTGGATACTTTCTGATAAAGTACAAGAGCTTATAGGACAGTATGGAATAGATAAATACGGAGAAGCCTTATTTACTCCAAATGCAAGCAAATAGAAAATAAATATATAAAAAATGGATGTATATAATAATGCATCCATTTTTTGTGTTATAATTTTTGTAATAAGCTTGAGGAGGGAATAAGTAATGAATGAAACTATGAATATCCTTTTTCAGAGAAAATCAGTAAGAGTTTATGAGGATAAGCCTGTACCTAATGAGGTTAAAGATGAAATTGTTAAGGCTGCTATGAGAGCGCCAACTGCAGGAAATATGATGTTATATAGTATTATAGATATCACTGATCAAGCTATTAAGAATAAGCTTGCAGAGACCTGTGATAATCAACCATTTATTGCAAAGGCACCATTAGTTTTGATGTTCTTTGCTGATTACCAACGTACTTATGATTATTTCAAAGCATGCGGTGTAGCAGATTCTTTGGGAATCAGCAAAGATGAGCTCAAAACTCCTGAAGAAGGAGATTTATTTCTAGCTTGCTGTGATGCACTTATAGCAGCACAGAACGCTGTAATAGCTGCAGAAGCTCTTGGATTGGGCTCATGCTATATAGGTGATATAATTGAGAATTATGAGGTGCATAAGGAACTTCTAGGGCTTCCTGATTATGTATTCCCTATATCAATGCTGGTATTTGGGTATCCTACTGAGCAGCAAAAGGAAAGAGCACAACCGGAACGATTTGACAAGAAGTTTATTGTGTTTGAGAACAAATACAGACAATTAGAAAAAAATGAATTTGATGAAATGTATGCAAAGATAAACGACAAAATAAGAAGCAACAATCAAGGCAAGCTAGATAAAAACTGCGGTGAGATACAATATACCAGAAAATATACAGCTGATTTTACAGATGAAATGAATAGATCAGTAAGAGCAGCACTCAAAAATTGGAGTTCAAAGAATAAGAAATAACGAGATATATAAAGCTATAGTGAGCTATGTGAAGTTAATATAAAATATAAGGATAAAACGTTAATATTTAAAATAATTGTAGACAATTTAATAAAATAAGCATATTATAATATATGAAGTATAAATAGTTATTTTTCTGTTAAACATCTAGTTAGGTGAGGCTACTACGTGAATACATGCTACTGCCCAGAAACGTCCAGAGACGCCAACGGGTCAACAGGTACTACCGAACTAAGGTTTTATCTAATGTAGCCGGGATTTTCCCTATGTCACGCAGTGCTAAAGCTCAACGTATAGAGCTAAGTTTAGTATGCTATGTAATCTCTTACGTTGTCGTAAGAGATTTTTATTTTTTGCAAAGAAAGGTTGGTGATGGTTATGGATTCCAGTCCCTTACCCGGGAATAAACAATATTTTAACTTTATAACAATATATTTAGAATACGTAGCTGTCACTGCATTTGTAGTGCAGCTCCTGTAAAGGAGGTTTTTAGCATGAATGAACATATATTAGAGCTTATAAAAGAAAATAGGCTTACAGATGCAAGAAATGCACTGGAAGATATGAATATAGTTGACATAGCTCAGTTATTTGAAGAAATTGATATGCCTCAGATGATTAAGTTCTTCAGAATACTTCCAAAGGACAAAGCTGCAGACGTTTTTTCATATGTATCTCCAGAGAATCAAGCATATATAATTCAGTCTATTACAGATTTTGAAATACGTCATATAATTGATGATTTGTTTTTTGATGATACAGTAGACTTGATTGAGGAAATGCCAGCGGTGGTTGTTAAGAAGGTTTTAAAGAACACTGATGAGAATATGAGAAAGCTCATCAATCAATTTTTGAATTATCCCGAGGATTCTGCTGGAAGTATTATGACTATCGAGTATGTTGATTTGAAGAAGGAAATGACTGTTAGGCAGGCGTTGACACATATAAAGAAAACTGGAATTGACAAAGAGACAATCGATACCTGCTATGTTATAGATGCGAATAGGAAGCTAGAAGGAATAGTGTCTATCAGAAGATTGATTTTAAGTGAAGAAGATCAGTTGGTAGATGACATTATGAACACAGATATCATATATATTCATACTTATGACGATCAAGAAAAGATTGCAATGCTGTTTAAGAAATACGACTTGCTTTCTATGCCGGTTGTAGATAATGAAATACGACTTGTAGGTATTATAACAGTAGACGATATTGTAGATATAATCGATCAAGAAAATACTGAAGACATTCATAAGATGGCTGCTATGGCTCCCTCTGAACAAGAGTATCTAAAGACTAGTGTTTTTACATTAGCAAAGAACAGAATATTGTGGCTTTTGATATTGATGATTTCTGCAACAATAACAGGGAATATAATAAGCAAGTTTCAGAATGTATTGCAATCAGTAGTTATACTTACTACCTATATGCCAATGCTTATGAATACAGGGGGTAATGCAGGCTCTCAATCTTCTACTCTTGCAATTAGAGGCTTGGCATTAGGGGAGATAACTCCAAATGATTTTTACAAGGTTGCTTGGAAGGAATTCAGAGTAAGTATATTGGTGGGTTTTTCCCTTGCTACTGTCAATTTCTTTAGAATATTAATATTTGATAAAGTATCAATAGCTATTGGATTGGTTGTATGCATCAGTTTATTCTGTACAGTAATAATGGCGAAGTTTGTTGGTGGATTACTTCCCTTAGCAGCTAAGAGTCTGAAGCTTGACCCTGCTATAATGGCAAGTCCACTTATAACTACAATAGTTGACGCAGTATCTTTGACTATATATTTTACATTGTCAACATTAATCTTAAATTTATAAAGCATTAAAAATGAGTTTTTCATTAACTGATGAATTACATAATTCATACTATATTAGGAGATGATAATTTGAACTACTATAAAGACGACAATATTATTATAAGAGATATAACTGAAAAGGATATTATAAGCATGTTTGCATGGTGGACAGATAAGGAGCTAAACAAATATGACCCAAGACCCCTGCCTAAGAATAGTACAGAGTTGCTAAGTGAGTGTATAAGCTTTTGCAAGAGGTTTGATATAGAGATGTTAAACGACAATATTGAGCAAAGACGGTACAAATATTTTATTATAACGGACTTAAATGATAGCCCCATTGGTTCAGTAAATTTCTTTAGCATAGACAAAGAAAAAAAGCAAGGTGAAATGGGTATAGAAATAGGCGATAAAAGATATTGGAGGAAAGGAATTGCCTATAAAGCTGTAAGTGTAGCCATTAATTATATATTCAACAACATGGATATTAAGAGAATTTACATTGAGACTGGAGAGAAAAATGTTCCAGCTCTTAAGCTTTTTTCAAAGCTAGACTTTGTGAAGAGTGGCGAATATTTGGAAGATGATGACTTTAAATTCATAGTTATGGAGAAAATTTCATAGTATTTTATAGTAAAGTTATTAATATTATTTATAGGATATAGATATAATAATATAACAATAAAAAAGTATGAGGTATGATATGTTTAATTTATTTGGTAAAGTGGGTAAAAGTAAAAGTTTGTCGCAAGCAGAAGCAAAAAAGAAACTTGATGAAGACAAGGAAATAATATTATTGGATGTTAGAACAACTAAAGAATACATAGAGGAGCATATCCCAAACAGTCTTTTGCTTCCATTGGATACAATAAAAAAGGATGCAGAGAAGAAACTTATAAATAAAGAAGCAGCAATATTTGTTTATTGCAGAAGTGGTGGTAGAAGTGCCACAGCAGCATCAATTCTTGTTAATTTAGGCTACTCTAATGTATATAATATTGGTGGTATATTGAGCTGGCCTTATGAAACTGAGAAAGGAATCAAATAAAAGTATATATATATTACAAAACTATTACAAAACGAACTACATAAAACTGAAAGGTTTTATGTAGTTCGTTTTGTATAAGGATTCAAAAGAAGGAGCTGTACTGACACAAGCTTTTTTACTATATTTTTAATTGTATATCAGGTATGGAATTGCAGAATATTCGACAAAATTAGACATCTGAATCTTGTATACAAGTGTAGTATATGGTAACATAACATATAAAAGGAAAGCATGATAATATAGTGATATGCTTATAACAAAGTAAATTAATATTATAAAATTTTACAAATTACAAATAATCAAGTTATATGTAAGATAAAAACTTTAACGAAATTTCTTAATCTAAAGAAGAAAGATAATAAACTTCATAAAGCAACTATATTTTATAGAACACACAAATTAAATAAATTTGTGTGTTCTAATATATGCAATGTTTTATAGTACATAGAAAAGTATAAGATAAGTGTAAATTTTTTAGTGCGATATATAGACATATGAGTAAATAAATGGGGGAATAATTACATGTTTGATAAAAGCAATTTTAAAGATATATACAGTCTATCTCCAATGCAGCAGGGAATGCTGTTTCACTCTATTATGGACAATACTTCAGGTGCATATTTTGAACAGAGTAGATTTTCTATAAAAGGGCAAATAAATATAAGTCTATTTGAAAGAAGTTTTAACTATATAATAGAGAAATATGATGTCGTAAGAACAGTATTTTTGTATGAAAAAGTAAGCCAACCTGTACAAATTGTTTTGAGGAAGAGAACTGGTAAGATACTTTATAATGATATATCTTATCTCTATGAGGAAGAAAAAAAAAGCTATATTGTAGACTTCACCAAGAAAGACAAAATGCAGAGCTTTGAGCTTTCTAAGGATCTTCCTATGAGGATAGCAGTTATAAAAACTGGTGAAGAAAAATATGAGGTTATCTGGAGCTACCATCACATAATAATGGATGGCTGGTGTTTAGGTATAATAATGGGTGACTTTTTCAAGGCATATAGTCTGCTTGGAAAGGGTAAGGAAATAAGCACTGCAAATGATTATCCTTATAGCGACTATATAAAATGGCTGAAGAGACAGAACAAGGAAGAAGCATTAGCCTATTGGAAAAACTACCTACAGGATTATGAACACCAAGCATCCATCCCAAAGTGGTATAAAAGAACAAATGAAAATATATATTCACATTGTGATACTCAATTTGAGCTAAATGAAGCTATAACAGAAAGACTTATAAGACTTGCAAAAGAGAATCAGATTTCCTTAAATATAATTCTCCAGACAATATGGGGGATACTTCTACAAAAATATAATAACACAAATGATGTTGTGTTTGGAGCTGTAGTATCAGGCAGACCCCCTGAAGTAATTGGCATCGAAAGTATGGTAGGTCTATTTATAAACACCATACCTGTAAGAATAAAAGGAAATGATAAAAGCTTTATAGTGCTTTGTAAGGAAATACAGGAAAATGCTTCGAAATCAATGGCATATGATTATATGCCTCTAGCAGATGTACAAGCAAATACTAAACAAAAGAACAATTTGTTCGATAATATCATGGCGTTTGAGAACTATCCAATGGACAAGCAGGTAAACAATATGGCTAGTAGTCAGGAATTAGGCTTTTCTATACAAAACTATGAAATGCTTGAACACACAAATTATGACTTTAACCTAGCTGTTATACCGGGTGAAACCATTATATTTAAGTTTACACATAATGAAAATGTTTATAGCAAAGAGCTGGTAGAGCGAATATGCAGTCATTTTAAAAGGGCAATAAACCAAGTTATAGAGAATTCGGATATAAATATAGCAAGCATTAATATAGTTGATACTGAAGAAGCAGCTAAGCTTCTACAGGAATTCAATAATACAAAGACAGAGTACCCAATTGAGAAGACAATACAGCAGTTGTTTGAGGAACAGGTAACAAAAACACCTGACAACATAGCAGTAGAGTATGAAAATACAAAGCTTACATACAAAGAGCTAAATACAAAAGCAAACGATGTGGCAACAATATTACAAAACAAGGGAGTAGAAGCAGACAGCATTGTAGGAATAATGATAGATAGATCCCTAGATATGATAGTAGGGATAATAGCTATACTAAAGGCTGGAGGAGCATATCTGCCTATAGATCCTGAGTATCCAAAGGATAGAATAGAATACATGTTGTCTGATAGTAATACAAAGATATTACTTACTCAATCAAATTTAACTAGAAATGTGGAATTTGAGGGAGAAACAATAATTATAGAAGATATATTAGGTAATACAGAATGTATCAATGCTAGAAAAACAAACAAAGCAACTGATTTGGCATATATCATATACACCTCAGGAAGTACTGGAAAACCAAAGGGAGTAATGATAGAACATAAATCAGTAATTAATCTAGCGTACTCACAAATAAGCCAATTTAAAGTTGATGAAAAAGATAGGATATTGCAATTCTCAACTATTTGTTTTGATGCATCAATAGAACAGATATTTATAGCATTATTAAGCGGAGCTGCTTTAGTATTAATAAATAAAGATACATTATTAAATGTAGAGACATTTGAAGAATATCTAATAGAACATGAAGTGACACATATACATACGGTACCAACATTTTTAAATAATATTAGTTATAGAGAAGAATATAAAATTAAGCGAGTAGTAGCAGGTGGAGACATATGCTCTGTAAATTTAGCCAAATATTGGAGTGAACACTGCGATTTCTATAATGAATATGGACCGACAGAAACCACAATTACTAGTACTATGTTATTAGCTAATAATATTATGGAAACATCTAGTAGTTTATCTATAGGTAGACCATTAAATAATATAAAAGTATATATATTAGATAAAAATAACAATATTCAACCAATAGGGATACCAGGTGAACTCTATATAGCAGGCGATTGTCTAGCAAGAGGATATCTAAATAGACAAGAATTAACAGCAGAGAAGTTTATAGAAGATCCATTTGAGGCAGGCACTAAAATGTATAAAACTGGAGACCTTGCAAGGTGGTTGCCAGATGGAAACATAGAATTCTTAGGCAGAATAGATAGTCAAGTAAAGGTAAGGGGTTTTAGAATAGAGCTGGGAGAAATAGAAGCAAGGCTTTTGAGCTATGAAGGAATAGAAGAGGCAATTGTAATAACCAAAGAAGATAAAGACAGTAGTAATTATCTATGTGCATATGTAAGCAGTACGAGAGAGCTTACAATTAGTGAGCTTAGATCTTATCTGGGAGAAGAACTACCAGAATATATGATACCATCATATATTATACAATTAGAAAAGCTGCCTATAACAGTCAATGGTAAGATAGACAGAAAGGCACTGCCAGAACCTGATGGAAGTATAATGACAGGAACAGAATATGTAGCACCGACCAATGAAACAGAAGAGAAGCTGGCAATGATATGGAAAGAGGTATTAGTTTTAGAAAAGGTAGGAATAAATGATAACTTCTTTGAGCTTGGAGGACACTCCTTAAAGGCAATAAATGTAATGGGTAAAATTCATAAAGAATTGAATGTAGAAATACCTCTAAAACAATTATTTAAAACACCTACAATAAGAGGATTATATGAATATATAGGTGGCTTGGAAGAAAACATATACTCAACTATTGAGCCTATAGAAGAAAAGGAATATTATTCACTATCCTCAGCGCAAAAGAGAATGTACGCTCTACAACAATTTGAAGAAGGTAGTACAAGCTATAACATGCCAATGGTGATAGCAATAGAAGGAGAGCTTGATAGAGTTAAGCTAGAGGAAGTTTTTAAAAAGCTGATAAAAAGACATGAGGTATTTAGAACCTCCTTTAAGCTTGTGGATGGAGAAGCAGTACAGCTGGTACATAAGGAAATAAGTTTTAAAATAGAGTATACAGAAGCAGATAAAGAAAAGGCTGGAGAAATAGCATCAGAATTTGTAAAAGCCTTTGACTTAAGCAAAGCACCACTAATCAGAGTGGCATTAACTAAGATCAATGACAAAGAACATATACTTATGATAGACATGAACCATATAATATCTGATGGTGTATCTATGGGAATATTAACCAAGGAATTTATGATGCTATATGATGGTAAGGAACTGTCAAAGCTAAGAATCCAATACAAAGACTTTGCAGTATGGCAAAATGAACTGTTTAAATCGGGAGAAATTATTAAGCAAGAAGAATATTGGCTAAAAGCATTAAGTGACGAAATTCCTGTGCTTAACATGCCATCAGACTATAAAAGACCAAGCATGCAAAGCTTTGAAGGAGATAACCTCAACTTTGAGCTAAGCGAAGAGCTGACAGCTAAGCTAAAGCAAATAACAAGAGAAACAGGAAGTACCATGTACATGATATTGTTGTCGGCATGCAATATATTACTATCAAAATACAGTGGACAAGAAAATATAATAATTGGAAGTCCAATAGCAGGAAGACCTCATGCTGATTTAGAAAACATAATGGGTATGTTTGTAAACACTCTAGCTATGAGAAATTATCCTGAGAGCAGGAAGACCTTCAAGGAATTCTTGGCAGAAGTAAAATCAAACTCACTGCAAGCCTTTGAAAATCAGGATTATCAATTTGAAGAGCTTGTAGACAAGCTAAATATAACAAGAGACTTAAGCAGAAATCCACTGTTTGATATAATGTTCACAATGCAGAATATGGATGCAGGGGAGCTGCAAATAAAGGGACTTAGCTTCAAACCCTATGAGATTGATAATAAAATAGCAAAGTTTGATATGACTATTATAGCTACAGAACTTGATAAAACTATAGGGCTATCTCTAAACTACTGCACAAAGCTGTTTAAAAAACAAACAATAGAAAACATGAGCAAGCACTTAACAAATATACTAAACAACATAGCAAACAATACAAGTCTAAGACTATCAGAAGTTGAAATGCTATCAGAAGAAGAAAAACAGCAGCTGCTTGTAGAGTTTAACAACACAAAAGCAGGATATCAAAAGGATAAAATAATACAACAGCTATTTGAAGAACAAGTAGAAAAAACACCAAGCAATATAGCAGTAGTATATAAAGAAGAAAAGCTAACCTATAAAGAACTAAACAAAAAAGCAAATATAATAGCAAGGATACTAAGAAATAAGGGAATAAAACAAAATGAAATAGTAGGAATAATGGTAGAAGGTTCAACAGAGATGATAGTAGGAATACTAGGCATACTAAAAGCAGGAGCAACATATCTGCCAATAGATCCTAAATATCCTACAGACAGAATAACCTACATGATAGAAGACAGCAAAACAAGAATATTGCTAACCGACTTCCAGCCAAAAGATATGATTGGTGAGAATACAGAGCTAATATTACTAAAAGATAAAGAGCTATATAAAGGTGAGAATACAAACTTAGAAATAATAAATACACCAAAGGATATAGCCTATATTATATACACCTCTGGAAGTACAGGAAAGCCAAAGGGAGTAATGATAGAGAATTGCTCCTTAGTTAACATGTGCAAATGGAATATTGACTATTATGAAGTAACAGAAGAAGACAACATTACAAAATATGCAGGCTTCGGCTTTGATGCATCAGTGTGGGAAATATTCCCTTCAATAATAGCAGGCGCGGCAATACACATTATAGATGAAGAAATAAAGCTAGATTTAGAAAAACTAAATGAATACTACAATGAAAACAAAATAACAATAAGCTTCCTGCCAACACAAATCTCAGAACAATTTATGAAGCTTGATAACCAGTCCCTTCGATACTTACAAGCGGCAGGAGACAAGCTAAGATATTTTGAAGGAAACAATTACAAAGTAGTAAATAACTATGGACCAACAGAAAACACAGTAGTAACAACAAGCTTTATAGTAGATAAAGAATATGACAATATACCAATAGGAAAACCAATATCAAATACACAAATATACATATTGGACAAAACAAATAAACTACAAGCAATAGGCATACCTGGAGAGCTTTGTATAACAGGAGAGAGCCTATCTAGAGGATATCTAAACAATACCAAATTAACAGCAGAGAAGTTTATAGAAAATCCATTTGTAAAAGGTCAAAGATTGTACAAAACAGGAGACTTGGCAAGATGGCTGCATGATGGAAACATAGAATTCTTAGGAAGAATTGATACTCAAGTAAAGATAAGAGGCTATAGAATAGAACTGGGAGAAATTGAAAATGAAATATTAAAGTATAGTAAAATAAGAGAAGCCATAGTAACAGCAAAAGAAGATACTATAGGAAATAAATACCTATGTGCATATATAGCAGGAGAAGTAGAATTAAGCAGCAAAGAGTTGAGAGAACATCTGTCAAAAGAGCTGCCAGAATATATGATACCGGCATACTTTATACAGTTAGAAAAACTACCACTAACAGCCAATGGAAAAGTAGACAAAAAAGCATTACCAGAGCCTGATGGAAATATAACCACAGGAACAGAATATGTTGCACCAGAAAGTGAAATAGAAGAAAAGCTGGTAAGCATATGGAGTGAAGTATTAGGAATAGAAAAAATAGGAATAGATGATAACTTCTTTGAGCTAGGAGGGCACTCCTTAAAGGCAATAAATCTCGTAGCAAAGATTAACAAGGAATTAAATGTGTCAGTACCATTAAAAGAAATGTTTAAAACACCTACAATAAAAGGCTTAGCAAACTATATAAAAGGCACAAAGCAAAGCATATATAGCAGAATTGAGCCAGTGGAAGAAAGAGAATATTATCCATTATCCTCAGCTCAAAAAAGAATATATACACTACAGCAATTTGAAGAAAACAACATAAGCTATAACATGCCAATGGTTATGACATTAGAAGGAACGGTTGACAAGAATAAGCTTGAAGAAACCTTTGATAAGCTAGTACAAAGACATGAAACCTTAAGAACTTCATTTGAGATAATATATGGAGAGCCGGTACAAGTAGTTAATAAGGAAATAAGCTTTGAAATAGAATATACAGAAGCAGACAAAGAGAAGGCTGGAGAAATAGCAGCAGAATTTGTAAAAGCCTTTGATTTAAGCAAAGCGCCGCTAATCAGAGTGGCACTGGTTAAAATCAAGGACAAAGAACACATATTAATGATAGATATGCATCATATAATATCTGATGGTGTATCTATGGGAATTTTGACTAAGGAATTTATGGAGCTATATGATGGCAAAGAATTGACTGAACTAAGAATCCAATACAAAGACTTTGCAATATGGCAAAATGAGTTATTTAAATCAGGAGAAATCAAAAAACAAGAAGAATATTGGCTACAGGTATTTGAAGGAGAAGTGCCTGTACTTAACATGCCAACAGACTACCAACGAGCAAGCATACAAAGCTTTGAAGGAGATAATATCAGCTTTGAACTAAATAAAGAGCTGACAGATAAGCTAAAGCAAATAGCAAAAGAAACAGGAAGTACTATGTATATGGTGCTTTTGTCAGCCTGCAATGTATTGCTATCAAAATATAGTGGACAAGAGGATATAATAATAGGAAGTCCAACAGCAGGAAGACCTCATGCTGATTTAGAAAACATAATGGGTATGTTTGTAAATACCCTAGCTATGAGAAATTATCCACAGAGCAACAAGACCTTCAAAGAATTCTTGGTAGAAGTAAAAGCAAACTCACTGCAAGCCTTTGAAAATCAGGATTATCAATTTGAAGAGCTTGTAGACGAGCTAAATATAACAAGAGACTTAAGCAGAAATCCACTGTTTGATGTAATGTTCTCAATGCAGAACATGGATACAGGAGAGTTGCAAATAGAAGGATTAAAATTCAAGCCCTATGAAATTGACAATAACATAGCAAAGTTTGACATTACAATTACAGCTGTAGAATTGAACAAAACTATAGGAATAGACTTAAACTACTGTACAAAACTTTTCAACAAACAAACAATATTAAACATGAGCAAGCACTTAATAAATATACTAAACAGCATAGTAAACAATGCAAACTTAAGACTATCAGAAGTTGAAATACTATCAGAAGAAGAAAAGCATAAACTGCTTGTAGAGTTTAATAATATAAAAACAGAATATCCCAAGGATAAGACAATACAACAACTATTTGAAGAACAAGTAACAAAGACACCAGATAATATAGCAGTAGTATTTGAAGAAAAGCAACTAACATATAAAGAGCTAAATGAAAAATCAGATACTATGGCAAGAATACTTAGAAGCAAGGGTGTAAAGGCAGATGATGCAGTAGCAATACTAGTAGATAAATCCATAGAAATGATAATAGGAGTAATAGCAATACTAAAAGCAGGGGGAGCGTATCTGCCAATAGATATAGACTATCCAACAGATAGAATACAATACATTTTATCGGATAGTGGAAGCAGTATTCTACTAACACAAACAGATAGAGTTAACACAGTGAACTTTGATGGACAGATACTAATATTAGATAATCAAGAAATATACAATACACTAAGGACAGATTGCAATGACAACTTAGAAATAATAAATAATCCAAGCAACCTAGCATACATAATATACACCTCAGGAAGTACAGGCAAACCAAAGGGAGTAATGGTAGAACATAAAAATGTAGTAAGACTGGTTAAAAACACCAGCTACATAAGCTTTAGTGAAGATGATAGGATACTACAAACAGGAGCCTTAGTATTTGATGCATCAACCTTTGAAATATGGGGAGCGTTGCTAAATGGTTTACCACTTTACCTATTTGATAAAAATATAATACTGGATGCAAATAAGCTCACAAAAGCAATAGAAGAAAACAACATAACCATAATGTGGCTTACAGCAGCACTATTTAACCAATTGCAACAAGAAAAAGAAGATATGTTCAAAAGTTTGAGATGTTTATTAGTAGGTGGAGATATACTATCACCAAAACATATAAATGCAGTAAGAGAAAAGAATCCTAATCTTAAAGTAATAAATGGATATGGTCCAACAGAAAATACAACCTTCTCCACCTGTTTTAGGATAGAAAAGAAATACACAAGCAACATACCAATAGGAAGCCCAATAAGCAACAGTACAGTATATATAGTAGATAAAAACAACAGCATACAGCCAATAGGAATAGTAGGAGAGCTATGGGTAGGAGGAGACGGAGTAGCAAGGGGATATCTAAACAACAAAGAGCTTACAGCAGAGAAATTTATAGAAAGTCCATTTGTAGAAGGAGAAAGAATATACAAAACAGGAGACCTAGCAAGATGGCTGTCTGATGGAACAATAGAATTTATAGGACGTATAGACCAACAAGTAAAAATAAGGGGCTTTAGAATAGAACTAGGAGAAATAGAAAACGAGCTATTAAAGCACGATAAAATAAATGAAGCCATAGTAATAGCAAAAGAAGATAATAGCAAGAATAAATATCTATGTGCATATATAGCAGGAGAAGTAGAATTAAACAACAAAGAGCTGAGAGAGCATCTATCAAAAGAACTGCCAGAATATATGATACCAGCATACTTTATACAGCTAGAACAGTTGCCATTAACAGCAAACGGAAAAGTAGACAGAAAATCATTACCTGACCCTGATGGCAATATAACCACAGGAACAGAATATGTTGCACCAAGAAATGAAATAGAAGAAAAGTTGGTAAGCATATGGAGTGAAGTATTAGGCATAGAAAGAATAGGAATAAATGATAACTTTTTTGAGTTAGGAGGACACTCCTTAAAAGCAATAAATATATCAGCAAAAATAAACAAAGAACTAAATGTGTCAGTCCCATTAAGAGAGATGTTTAAAACACCTACAATAAAAGGCTTAGCAAACTATGTAGAAGGAGCAAAGCAAAGCATATACAGCAGAATTGAGACTGTGGAGAAAAAAGAGTATTACCCATTATCCTCAGCTCAAAAGAGAATGTATACACTACAGCAATTTGAAGAAGATAACATAAGCTATAACATACCAATGGTAATGACTCTAGAAGGAGAGCTTGACAAGACTAAGCTTAAAGAAACCTTTGATAAGTTAATACAAAGACACGAAGCTCTAAGAACCTCATTTGAAGTAATAGATGGTAAGCCAGTGCAAGTAGTACATAAGGAAGTAAACTTTGAAATAGAATATACAGAAGCAAATGAAGAGAAGGCTGTAGAAATAGCAGCAGAATTTGTAAAAGCCTTTGATTTAAGCAAAGCACCACTAATCAGAGTGGCACTGGTTAAAATCAAGGACAAAGAACATATACTTATGATAGACATGCACCATATAATATCTGATGGTACATCTATGGGAATTTTGACTAAGGAATTTATGGAGCTATATGATGGTAAAAAATTAACTGAGCTAAGAATCCAATACAAAGACTTTGCAGTATGGCAAAATGAGCTATTTAAATCTGGAGAAATAAAAAAGCAAGAAGAATATTGGCTACAGACATTTGAAGGAGAAATACCTGTACTTAATATGTCAACAGACTATCAACGACCAAGCATACAAAGCTTTGAAGGAGAAAACATCAGCTTTGAACTAAATGAAGAGCTGACAAACAAGCTAAAGCAAATAGCAAAAGAAACAGGAAGTACTATGTATATGGTGCTTTTGTCAGCCTGCAATGTATTACTATCAAAATACAGCGGACAAGAAGACATAATAATTGGAAGTCCAACAGCAGGCAGACCTCATGCTGATTTAGAGAATATAATGGGTATGTTTGTAAACACGCTTGCTATGAGAAATTATCCAGAGAGCAGTAAGACCTTCAAGGAATTTTTGACAGAAGTAAAAGCAAGCTCATTACAAGCCTTTGAAAATCAGGATTATCAATTTGAAGAATTAATAGACAAACTAAACATAACAAGAGACCTAAGCAGGAATCCACTATTTGATGTAATGTTTGTTATGCAGAACATGGATGCAGGTGAGATCCAAATAGAAGGATTAAAATTCAAACCCTATGAAATTGATAGTAAAATAGCAAAGTTTGATATAACTATTACAGCTACAGAATTTGACAAAACTATAGGGCTATCGCTAAACTACTGCACAAAGCTGTTTAATAAACAAACAATACAAAGAATGAGTAAGCACTTAACAAATATACTTAATAGCATATCAAACAATACAAACCTAAGACTATTAGAAGTTGAAATGCTATCAGAAGAAGAAAAACAGCAGCTGCTTGTAGAGTTTAACAACACAAAAGCAGGATATCAAAAGGATAAAATAATACAACAGCTATTTGAAGAGCAAGTAGAAAAAACACCAAGCAATATAGCAGTAGTATATAAAGAAGAAAAGCTAACCTATAAAGAACTAAACAAAAAAGCAAATATAATAGCAAGGATACTAAGAAATAAGGGAATAAAACAAAATGAAATAGTAGGAATAATGGTAGAAGGTTCAACAGAGATGATAGTAGGAATACTAGGCATACTAAAAGCAGGAGCAACATATCTGCCAATAGATCCTAAATATCCTACAGACAGAATAACCTACATGATAGAAGACAGCAAAACAAGAATATTGCTAACCGACTTCCAGCCAAAAGATATGATTGGTGAGAATACAGAGCTAATACTACTAAAAGATGAAGAACTATATAAAGGTGAGAATACCAACCTAGAAATAGTAAATACACCAAAGGATATAGCCTATATTATATACACCTCGGGAAGTACAGGAAAGCCAAAGGGAGTAATGATAGAGCATAGCTCCTTGGTTAACATGTGCAAATGGAATATTGACTATTATGAAGTAACAGAAGAAGATAATATTACAAAATATGCAGGCTTCGGCTTTGATGCAACAATACCAGAAATATTTCCAGCCATAATAACAGGTGCAGCAATACATATAATAGACGAAGAAATAAAGCTGGATTTAGAAAAACTAAACGAATACTATAATGAAAACAAAATAACAATAAGCTTCCTGCCAACACAAATTTCAGAGCAGTTTATGAAGCTTGATAACCATTCTCTTAGATACCTGTTAGCAGCAGGAGACAAGCTAAGGTATTTTGAAGGAAAGAAATACAAAGTAGTAAACAACTATGAACCAACAGAAAACACAGTAGTAACAACAAGCTTTATAGTGGATAAAGAATATGACAATATACCAATAGGAAAACCAATATCAAATACACAAATATACATATTGGACAAAACAAATAAAATACAAGCAATAGGCATACCTGGAGAGCTATGTATAGCAGGAGAAAGTTTAGCTAGAGGATACCTAAACAATATTAATTTAACAGCAGAGAAATTTATAGAAAATCCATCCAAAAAAGGTCAAAGACTGTACAAAACAGGAGACTTGGCAAGATGGCTACCTGATGGAAACATAGAATTCTTAGGCAGAATAGATAATCAAGTAAAAATAAGAGGCTATAGAATAGAGCTGGGAGAAATAGAGGCGAGAATTCTAAGCTATAAAGGAATAGAAGAAACAATAGTAATAGCAAGAGAAGACAAAAATAAGAACAAATACTTGTGCGGATATATAGTAGCAGATAAAGAAGAGATAGCAGAAGACTTAAAAGACTATCTAGCTAAAGAACTTCCAGAATATATGATACCAGCATACTTTGTAAAGCTAGAAAAGCTACCATTAACAGCGAATGGAAAAGTAGACAGAAAAGCACTGTCAGCGCCTGATGGAACTATAAATGCAGGAGTAGAATATGTAGCACCAACTAATGAAATAGAAGAAAAGCTGGTAAGCATATGGCAAGAAGTACTTGCAATAGAAAAAGTAGGCATAAACGATAACTTCTTCAGCTTAGGTGGAGATTCTATTAAAGCTATACAAGTAACCTCAAGACTTTATCAATACAATATGAAATTGGAGGTTAAGCAATTATTTCAGAATCAGACTATAAGTAAAATAAGCAAATATGTTGAGTATAGCAATTATAAGTCTAGTCAGGAGCCTGTTACTGGAGAAATTCCGCTAACTCCGATACAGAAATGGTTTTTTGTACGCAGCTTTACAAATAAGTATCACTGGAATCAAGCAGTGATGTTAAATGCCATAAAAGGCTTTGATGAAAGCATCATAAATAAAGTATTTACAAAAATATTAGAGCACCATGATGCACTAAGAGCTACATTTGAAATTAGTGGACAAGAGGTTAAACAGGTTATTAAACCAATAAATAAACATATGTATGATTTTGAGGTATATGACTTTAGAAATATATCTGATTATTTAAGCAACATTGAATCAAAGGCAAACGAGATACAAGCAAGTATTGACTTAGAAAAAGGACCGCTTGTAAAGCTTGCACTATTTAAAACTATAGAAGGGGATTATTTACTAATCTCGATACATCACCTAGTAGTTGACGGTGTATCTTGGAGAATAATCTTTGAAGATTTTGCTACGGGCTATAATCAATGCTTAAATAATCAAAATATAGAGCTTCAACTAAAAACAGATTCCTATAAAACATGGGTTGAAGTACTAAATAGCTATAGCAGTAGTGCTGAAATATCAAAGGAAATAGAGTACTGGACAGCTTTGGAAAATAGTAATGTGATTCCTTTAAGCGATTCTATGTCTGATTATATGATAGCAAAGGACTCCTTATCAGTGGAAAGCAAATTAAAAGATACTGAAGCAGTGACTATAGCGTTTACTGTAGATCAAACAGAAAAGCTGCAAAAGAAAGTGAATAGTAAATATAACACAGAAATAAATGATATATTGCTAAGTGCATTAGGCTATGCTTTAAAGGAATGGACAGGCAATAATAGCATATTAATTGGGCTAGAAGGTCATGGAAGAGAAGAAAATGTTGGCGATATCAACATAAAAAGAACGGTAGGATGGTTTACTTCAAACTACCCAGTAATACTAGATATGTCAAAATCCGATTCAATATCTTATCAAATAAAGAGTATCAAAGAATCTCTGAGACAGATTCCAAATAAAGGTATAGGATATGGAATATTAAAATACCTTACACCAATAGAGAAAAAGCAAAAGCTAGCATGTAGCTTAAAACCTGAAATAGGCTTTAACTATTTGGGACAACTTGAAGAGAACGCAACGCCCGACGTCTTCAGCATGTCTGGTATATCATCTGGGGATTCAATGAGCTTAGAATCGGAGAAAATTAACTTAATAGATATTAATGGAATAATAGCAGAAAACAAATTAGTTCTAAATTTCAGTTATAGCAAAAAGCAGTTAACTAGAGCTGGCATTCAAAAGCTGGCAGACTATTATAAGAGATACCTAATAGATATAATAGAACATTGTGTTAATGTACAGGAAACTATGGTGACTCCAAGTGATATTACTCTGCAGGGTGTAAGTATAGAGCAATTGGATGAGATTTATGATCTTGTTAAAAGTAATTTTAATGATATATACAATTTATCTCCAATGCAGCAAGGAATGTTATTCCACTCGATTATAGATAGCAGCTCTAATGCGTATTTTGAGCAAACCAAGCTTTCAATAAAGGGCTTCATAGATATAGCCTTATTTGAAAAAAGCTTTAACTATATTATAGAAAAGTATGATCCTCTAAGAACCGTATTCCTTTATGAAAAAGTAAAGCAACCTCTGCAAGTTGTGCTAAAGAAGAGGAATGGCAATATATTATATGATGATATATCCAGCTTTAGTGAGGCTGCAAAACAAATATATATTGAAGAATTTAAACAGAAAGATAAAAAACGGAGCTTTAATCTATCAAAAGACTTATTAGTTAGAATATCAGTAATAAAAACTTGTGTAGAAGAATATGAAATTATCTGGAGCTTCCATCATATAGTAATGGATGGCTGGTGTCTAGGCATAATAATGGGTGACTTCTTCAAAGCATATAGCGTGCTTACAAAGGGTAATACAATAAGTGCTACAAATAGTTATCCCTATAGTGATTATATAAAGTGGCTTCAAGTACAAAATAAAGAAGATGCAATGGCATATTGGAAAAACTATTTGCAGGGATATGAGCAACAAGTATCCATACCGAAGCTATATAAAAAAACAAATGAAGATGTATTTTTACATCAAGAATATCAATTTGAACTAAATGAAGCTGTGACTTTACGACTTACAAATATAGCAAAAGAAAATAAAATATCTTTAAACGTCATGCTTCAAACTGTATGGGGTATATTGCTTCAAAAATACAATAATACTAAGGATGTAGTCTTTGGGGCAGTAGTATCAGGACGACCTCCTGAAGTAATTGGAATAGAAAAGATGGTAGGTTTATTTATCAATACCATACCAGTAAGAATACAAAAAAATGATATTAGCTTTATTGAGTTAGCTAAGGAAATACAGCAAAATGCTTTAGAATCAATGGCATATGATTATTTACCTTTAGCCGATATACAAGTAAATACAGAGTTAAAAAATAATTTATTTGACCATATAATGGTATTTGAGAACTATCCTATGGACAAGCAAGTAAGCAGCATGGATAATGAGCAGGCATTAGGTTTTGCTATAAAAGGCTTAGAAGCATTTGAACAAACAAATTACGATTTCAATCTAGCTATTATGCCTAGCGAGACAATTATGTTTAAGTTAACGCATAATGAAAATGTTTATAGTAAGGAGCAAATGATACAAATATGCAACCACTTTAAAATGATTGCTAGTCAAATTATGGAGAATCCTGAAATAAACACTTCAAGTATAAATATAATCGACAACGAAGAAAAACAGCAGCTGCTTGTAGAGTTTAACAATACAAAAGCAGAGTACCAAAGGGATAAGACAATACAGCAGTTGTTTGAGGAACAGGTAGTGAAGACACCTGATAACATAGCAGTAGTATATAATAACGAAAGCTTAACCTACAGAGAACTAAATGAAAAATCAAATCAATTGGCTAGAATGCTTAGAGAAAAAGGTGTAAAACCTGATACCATAGTTGGAATAATGGTGGATCGCTCACTGGAAATGATAGTTGGTATAATGGGAATTTTAAAAGCTGGAGCGGCGTATTTACCAATTGATTCTGCATATCCAGAGGATAGAATAAGATATATTTTAAGTGATAGTGGGACAAATATTTTACTGCAAAAGGTAGAGACAATAATTATGATATAGAAGCAGTAGCATTAGATGATGACTATAGCAGCTATTCAACAGAAGCTGTAGAAGCTATAAGCAACTATAACAATTTGGCTTATATAATATATACTTCTGGTTCCACTGGAAAACCAAAAGGAACCATGATAAAACAAAGAGGCTTAGTCAATTACATTACTTGGGCGGATAAAGTATATGTTAAGAATGAGAGCTTAGATTTCCCACTGTATTCATCATTTTCATTTGATTTAACTGTTACATCAATATTTACACCTTTGATTTCTGGAAACAAAATAGTTGTTTACAAGGATCAAGAGGATGAACCAATAATAAGACAAGTATTTAAGGAAAACAAGGTTGGTATAGTAAAGCTGACACCAGCTCACTTAAGTATGATAAAAGAAATTGATAACAGTAATTCAAGTATAAAACGACTGATACTAGGTGGAGAAGATTTAAAAGCTGAATTAGCAAAAGAAGTATATGAAAGCTTCAATAAAAATGTTGAGATTTACAACGAGTATGGACCTACTGAGACAGTAGTTGGCTGTATGCTATATAAGTATGATTACGATAAGGATAAGAGCATATCTGTACCTATAGGCAAGCCAGCCGATAATGTACAAATTTATATATTGGATAAAGAAAAACAATTATTACCAACAGGAATTGCTGGAGAAATTTATGTAGGTGGAGATGGTGTAAGCAAAGGCTATATAAATAGAGAAGAATTAACAGCAGAAAAGTTTATAGCAAATCCATTTATACCAGGTGAGCAGATGTATCGCACAGGAGACCTTGCAAGATGGATGCCTGATGGGAATATAGAGTTTTTAGGCAGAATAGATAATCAAGTAAAGATAAGGGGCTTTAGAATAGAGCTAGGAGAAATAGAAGCAAGGCTTTTAAGCTATGAAGGAATAGAAGAAGTAATTGTAATAGCCAGAGAAGACAAAGACAGCAGCTATCTATGTGCATATGTTAGCGGTACAAGAGAGTTTAAAATTAGTGAGCTTAGAGCTTATCTTAACGAAGAATTGCCAGAATACATGATACCATCGTACTTTTTACAGCTAGAAAAACTGCCAATAACAGCCAATGGCAAGGTAGACAGAAAATCACTACCAGAGCCTGACGGCAGTATAGTGACAGGAATAGAATACGTCGCACCAACCAATGAAACAGAAGAGAAGCTGACAGCGATATGGCAAGAGGTATTAGGATTAGAAAAGGTAGGAATAAATGATAACTTCTTTGAGCTAGGAGGACACTCCTTAAAGGCGATAAACATATCAGCAAAGATTAACATGGAATTAAATGTGTCAGTACCATTAAGAGAGATATTTAAAACACCTACAATAAAGGGCTTAGCTGATTATGTAAAAGGCACAAAGCAAAGCATATATAGCAGAATTGAGCCAGCTGAGGAGAACGAGTATTATCCATTATCCTCAGCTCAGAAGAGAATGTATGCATTGCAACAATTTGAAGAAAACAGTACAAGTTATAACATACCAATGGTGATGACAATAGTGGGAGTATTTGACAAGTCTAAGCTTGAAAAAGCCTTTGATAAACTAATACAAAGACATGAAGCATTAAGAACTTCCTTTGAGATAATTAATGGAGAACCAGTGCAGGTAGTACATAAAGAAGTAAGCTTCAAAATAGAGTATGCAGAAGCAGACAAAGAAAAGGCAGAAGAAATAGCAACAGTATTTGTAAAAGCCTTTGACTTAAGAAAAGCGCCACTACTCAGAGTGGCACTGACTAAAATCAACGACACAGAACATATACTGATGATAGACAAGCATCATATAATCTCTGACGGTGTATCTATGGGAATATTAACCAATGAATTTATAGAGCTATATGATGGTAAGGAGCTTCCAAAGCTAAGAATACAATACAAAGACTTTGCAGTATGGCAAAATGAAATGTTTAAATCTGGAGAAATTAAAAAGCAAGAAGAATATTGGCTAAATGTATTTAATGACGAAGCACCTGTTCTTAGCATACCTACAGACTATCAAAGACCAAACATACAAAACTTTGAAGGAGACAGCATAGGCTTTGAGTTAAATGAAGAGCTGACAGATAAGCTAAAACAAATAGCAAGGGAAACAGGAAGTACTATGTACATGGTACTCTTATCAGCCTGCAATATATTACTATCAAGATACAGCGGACAAGAAGATATCATAATAGGAAGCCCTATAGCAGGAAGGCCTCATGCCGACTTACAGAACATAATGGGTATGTTTGTAAACATGCTGGCTATGAGAAATTATCCAGAAAGCGACAAGACCCTCAAGGAATTCTTAATAGAAGTAAAAACAACTTCACTACAAGCGTTTGAAAACCAAGACTATCAATTTGAAGAATTAATAGACAAGTTAAATATAAAAAGAGATTTAAGCAGAAATCCACTGTTTGACGTAATGTTTTCTATGCAGAACATTGATACAGAAGAGCTGCAAATAGAAGGACTTAGATTTAAGCCCTATGAAATAGATAGCAAAATAGCAAAGCTTGATATGACTATTACAGCTATAGAAGCAAACAAAACAATAGTAATAGATTTAAACTACTGCACAAAGCTATTTAATAAACAAACAATAGAAAACATGAGCAAGCACTTAATAAGTATATTAAACAGCATAGCAAAGAATACAAGCATAAGACTATCAGAGCTTGAAATGCTGTCAGAGGAAGAAATTCATAAGGTGCTTGTAGAGTTTAACAATACAAAAGCAGAATATCCAAAGGATAAAACCCTCTATCAGCTATTTGAAGAACAAGCATCAAAAACACCTGACAATATAGCTGCAATATTTGAGGAAAAATCCATAACCTACAAGGAATTGGACGAAAAATCAAACCAATTAGCAAGGGTATTAATGGAAAATGGTGTAGCGGCAGAAAGCATAGTAGCTATATCTCTATATCGCTCGCTAGAAATGACAATAGGAATAATGGCAATACAAAAAGCAGGAGGCGCGTATCTGCCAATAGATCCAAAGTATCCAGAGGATAGAATAAGGTACATTCTAGAGGACAGTAATGCCAATGTGTTATTAACTCAAAGCCATTTACAAGGAAATTACAAATTTGAGGATATAACTGTAATAGCAATAGATAACAAAGAGCTGTACAGGGGAGATAGCAGTAGCCTACAGCCAAAAGTGGACCAAACAATCTAGCGTATGTAATATACACATCAGGAAGCACAGGAAAGCCAAAAGGCGTAATGATAGAGCATCATTCTGTAATAAACAGAACAAAGTGGATGCAAAAGAGATATCCAATAGGAGAAAATGATGTAATACTGCAAAAAACACCATATACCTTTGACGTATCGGTAGGTGAGCTATTCTGGTGGTCAATGACAGGAGCAAAGGTATGCTTCTTAAAACCAGAAGGAGACAAAGACCCAGAGGAAATAGCAAAAGCAATAGAAAAGTACAAAGTTACAACAATGAACTTTGTACCATCAATGCTGAATATTTTCCTAGAACACATAGAAAACAGAGCGGATTTTAATAAACTATCTAGCTTGAAACAAGTATTTTCAATTGGAGAAGCCTTAACGATAGCACAGGTGGAAAAATTCAACAGGATACTAAACAGCAGAATAGGAACAAAGCTAATAAATATATATGGACCAACAGAGACGACAGTAGAAGTATCCTACTTCGATTGTTCCACAGGAGAGCATTTTGATGTAATACCGATAGGGAAACCAATAGATAATATAAGCTTATTAATAGTAGATAAGCATAACAACCTATTGCCTATAGGAGTACCAGGGGAGCTATGCATATCAGGTGTTGGAGTGGGAAGAGGCTATTTAAACAAACCAGAACTGACAGCTGAGATGTTCTTACAAAACCCTCACATACCTGGAGAGCGGATGTATAGGTCAGGAGACCTAGCTAGATGGCTGCCTGATGGAAACATAGAATACTTAGGAAGAATGGATAATCAAGTAAAAATAAGGGGCAATAGAATAGAGCTAGGAGAAATAGAGACAAGAATTCTAAGCTATGAAGGAATAGAAGAAGCTGTAGTAATAGCAAAAGAAGATAATAGCGGAAATAAATATCTATGTGCATATATAGCAGTAGAAAGGGAGCAGACGGTAGCAGAGCTAAGAGAACATCTGTCAAAAGAGCTTCCAGAATATATGATACCAACATATTTTATACAGCTAGATAAGCTTCCATTAACAGCGAATGGAAAGATAGACAGAAAAGCATTGCCAGAGCCAGATGGCAATATAGCAACAGGAATAGAATATGTTGCACCAACTAATGAAATAGAAGAAATACTTGCAGCAATATGGAGTGAAGTACTTGGCATAGAAAAGGTTGGAATAAACGATAACTTCTTTGAATTAGGAGGACACTCACTAAAGGCAATAAATATATCAGCAAAGATTAACAAGGAACTAAATGTGTCTGTACCTTTAAGAGAGATGTTTGAAACACCTACAATAAAAGGTTTAGCTGACTATGTAAAAGATACAAAGCTTATAAAGGGTGAAAGAAGCCTCTATTGGGGCATAGAGCCTACTGAGGTAAGACCATATTATCCAGCCTCACTCAATCAAGCTAGTACTTATGCGATGCAGCAGTTTGACAAACAAAATATGACCTATAATATGCCATGCTTAGTGCATATTGAGGGTTCACTTGATATACAAAAAATAGAGAATGCCTTTAACAAGCTAGTACAGAGACATGAAGCGTTGAGAACATCATTTTCGGTTATTGAGGGAGAAATTGTCCAAAAAATTCATAAGGATGTTACCTTCAAAATTAATCGCATTAGTCTGTCTGAGGAAAACTGTCCGACCGCAGAGGCTTTGGTACAAGACTACGTCAGACCTTTTGATTTAAGTACCGTTCCCCTTCTCAGGGTGAACCTAATCGAGCTTACTGATGAACAGGGGCATGGAATAAATAAATATATCCTAATCTATGATATACACCATATTATCTCTGATGCCGCCTCTGCAATGCTGATGCTAAAGGAACTTACGACTCTCTATGAAGGAAAGCATCTGCCTGAGCTGCGTTTGCAATACAAGGATTGTACAATGTGGCAGAAACATATAAGAGAAGGAGGCACACCAGAGGCAGAACGTATGAAGAAGCAGGAATCATACTGGATCAATCGGTTTGAAGGAAAGCTGCCGAGACTTACACTGCATACAGATTTCCCAAGACCCTCTATACAAAGCTTTGAAGGTGAGCACATTGAATTCAAACTAGATGAAGTGTTGACAAATAAACTTAGAGAGATAGGAAGTCATACCAAAACAACATTTTATATGATATTTTTAGCAGCCTTTAATATACTGCTTTCAAAATATAGCGGACAAGAGGATATTGTCGTCGGCTCCCCTGTATCGGGCAGATCCCATGAAGATTTGCAAAATGTGATGGGTATGTTTATAAATACCTTAGCCATAAGGAATTATCCTCAAAAAAGTAAGACCTTCCGTATATTCTTAGAAGAGCTTAAGAAAAATACATTAGGTGATTTTGAAAATCAAGATTATGAACTCGGTGAACTCATAGAAAGGCTGGGCATACAAAGAGAAACTAATAGAAATCCTTTGTTCGATGCAATGTTCAATATGCTAAATATCGAAGATATAAAAAGACCTATGGAGGATAAACAAACACAGTCGCTAACCTTTACTCCGTGGCACTTTGAAACAAAGGCATCCAAATTTGATATTACTCTGATAGCCAGTGAAGATGAAGACGGTCTAGTGATGAACTTAGAATATTGCACAAAACTTTTCCGAAAAGAAACAATGGAGAAGATGAAACAACACTATATTCAGATACTGGAAACGGTGGCTGAAAATATAGATATCAAGCTTGAAGATATCGTTATTCAATACAGCTTGATTATGGCTGAAACAAGCGATGATGAAGAGGATATAGATTTTACTTTCTAGTGGAGGGTGACCTCCGCTTTTCTCCTATATCATAATAAACTTCTACTACTACTTGAATAAGGAGTGTGAACTATAATAATGAACAAAAAACTAGAAAAAGAAATCACTTTATCTACAGGGCAATTTGATATAGAAAGAGACTATTGGCTAAATAAGTTTTCGGGAGAAATCACAAAGACTAATTTTCCCTATGACTGGACAAAAAAAGCTACTTTGGAAAATATAGAATACAAGAATATCTACAAATTTTCTTTTACTCCAGAATTAAGTGCCAAGCTGTTAAAAATGAGCACTCAATCTAATGAAAATTTGTACATGCTACTTCTGTCAGGACTTATGTTACTTCTATACAAATATACAGGCAGCTATGATATTCTCGTAGGAACTTCGATATACAGACAGAAAGTGCAAGGGGACTTTATTAATACTGCCCTTATGCTTCGTGGTCAAATCAATGAAAACATGAGCTTTAAGGAGTTTTTGATGCAAGTCAGGAAGACCTTAATAGAAGCTAATAAAAATCAAAATTATCCTATGGAAGTATTGATGGATAAGCTTGATCTGCCACTCAATGGACATATAGAATCCTTACTGCAAACTACGGCTTTACTTGAAAATATCCATGACAAGACCTATTTGGAAGGCTTTGACTCAAATATTCAGTTCTATTTTATTAATACAGAAAGTGCTATTCAAGTAAGCATTGAATATAGTAATCTTCTCTATAAAGCTACTACCATAGAGAGAATCGCCACCCATTATGTAAACCTTTTAAATGAAGTGCTAAGTAATACCAATATGCTAATAAATGATATATGCATTCTTTCAAAGGAAGAAAACGTGCAGATACTTGAGATTTTTAATAATACCCATGCAGCTTATTCCAGAGAAAAGACCATCCATCAGCTTTTTGAAGAGCAGGTAGATAAGTCACCAGAACAAATCGCTTTGTCTTTTGCAGGTAACTCAATGACTTACGCTACTCTAAATCAAAAGGCAAATAGCCTAGCGCATATACTGAGAAAAAAAGGTGTAAAGTGTGACACTATTACAGCAGTCATGATAAATCGGTCTTTTGAAATGATAATTGCCATACTGGCTGTACTCAAAGCAGGAGGTGCTTATCTGCCCATTGATCCAGATTACCCTGTACAACGTATAGGATACATGCTGGAGGATAGCGAAGCTCCAATATTACTTACAGATAGTCATTTATCGGATACGGTATCATTTTTGGGAGAAAAAATTTATTTAGATGATGAAACCATTTATACCAGTGATATCTGTAATTTAGATTTTGAAAGCAATGCAAATGATCTGGCATATGTGATTTATACCTCAGGCTCTACAGGCAAGCCAAAAGGAGTTATGGTTGAGCATCGCTCTGTTGTCAACTTTATAAAAGGAATGACCGATAAAATTAACTTTGAATTCAATAAAACTATACTGGCGCTTACGACCATATCCTTTGATATATTTGGGCTGGAAACTCTGTTGCCGCTTACTTTAGGTATGAAAATCATAATTGCTGATGAAAACCATCAGTTGGATGCTAGACATTTGAATCAACTTATTATAGAAGAAGGAGTAGATATGCTTCAAATTACTCCTTCTCGTATGAAGCTGCTTCTCACAGATGAAAATTGTAGACAAAGTCTATCAAGGCTTAAAGAAATCATGGTAGGCGGTGAAGTCTTTACTGAAGGGCTTTTGACAACACTAAAAGGAAGAACCACTGCAAAAATTTATAATATGTACAGTCCCACAGAAACTACAATATGGTCAGTAATAAGTGAATTAACCAATGCAGATGAAATAAATATAGGATATCCAATAGCTAATACCAAGCTTTATATATTAGATGACAAAAATCAAATACAACCCATCGGAGTACCAGGGGAGCTTTGCATAGGGGGAGAAGGACTAGCAAGAGGCTATCTCAAACATCCTGAGCTTACTGCTGAAAAATTTGTCCTTTGTCCTTTTGATGAATCAAGAATGTATAGAACGGGTGATTTGGCAAGATGGAACCCTGACGGAACAGTAAATTTTATAGGTAGAAATGACTATCAGGTAAAAATACGTGGCTATCGAATTGAGTTAGGAGAAATAGAGGAACAGCTAACCAAACACCCACTTATCAAGGAAGCGGTCGTTCTGCCTAATGAAGATAAGAGCGGAAACAAATATCTTTGTGCATATATCGTATGTGGAGATAACGTACCTGCTACAAAGGATATAAGACAGTATATATCTCAGGAGTTGCCTGAGTACATGATACCTTCCTATTTTATGCCTATGTCCAAGCTGCCTTTGACACCTAATGGAAAGCTTGATAGAAAGGCTCTTCCTGAGCCTGAGTCTGCAATAGCTGAAAGCACGGAATATGTTGCCCCTTCTAATGCAGTTGAGGAGAAACTAGCAGAACTATGGGAGAAAGTGTTGGAGGTTCCGAAGGTAGGAATATATGACAATTTCTTTGAATTAGGGGGACATTCACTAAAAGCAACATATCTAACCTCAATGATAGAAAATGAATTTGGTGTGGAGGTTTCTCTAAAAACGATATTTGAGACGCCTACCATAGAAGCTATTGCCATATATATTGAAAATGCAAAAATCTCAGAAAATAATCATATAGTACCAATAGAAGAGCGGGAATATTATCCGATATCCTCTGTACAAAAAAGAATATACATGCATGAACAAATTAACGGTATAAGCACTACATATAATATGCCTATGATATATAAGATTGGCGGAAACATAGATATAAAAAGAGTGGAAGATGCTTTTAAAGCACTTATGGAGAGGCATGCGACACTGCGCACCTCCTTTGAAGTCATAAAGGGAGAGCCTGTGCAGAAGATACATACTGATATAGATTTCAAGATAGACCTTTGGGATGCGACAGAAGAAGAGGTTGAAAAAATCGTAAAGGACTTCATACAACCTTTTAACCTGACTAAAGCTCCGCTAATGCGCATAGGGATTATACGCCTAAGTCCTGAAAAATGCATGCTAATGATGGATATGCACCATATTATATCAGACGGAAGCTCTCAGGCTATATTTACCAATGAATTTTTGAAGCTCTATGAAGGCGAGTTACTTCCTGAGCTAAAAATTCAATACAAGGATTATGCTTGCTGGCAAACTGATCTTTATCAATCTGGAAAAATGCAAAGATATGAAAAATACTGGATGGAACAATTTCCTAATTCAGAAGAAATACCAGTGCTTAATATGCCGACAGATTTTCCAAGACCAAGTATATTTAATGATGAGGGAGATATTTATGACCTTGAAGTAGATATAGAATTAGTATTGAAGCTTCGGGAGTTTGCAAGAGAGAATGATGCAACTCTATTTATGATATTTTTGGCTATATATAGTGTCACCCTATCAAAATATGCAGCACAGGAGGATATACTGATAGGTACTGTTACTGCTGGAAGAAATAATGTTGATACACAAAGGCTTATAGGACTCTTTCTAAATAACATCGTACTGCGATGCCGTCCAGATGGAAGCTTAACCTTTAAGGAATATCTTGTAAGACTGAAGGAAATAGTACTAAGTGCCTATGAAAATCAGCAGTTTCCCATGGAGGAACTGATAGACAAACTCAATATTCACAAGGATATTAGCAGGAATATACTGTTTGATGTCATGATAATTCTTCAAAACTATGATAAAGGAAATATGAGTAAAGAGCTCAAGGATTTTAACATAGGTATTTATGGTACAGAACACAAAACATCCAAATATGATATGACACTTTATATCAACGAAGACTATGAGCATATGAATTTAGAAGTTGAATACTGCACAAGACTCTATAAAAGAGAATCTATTGAAGCCTTTATGCAACATTTTTTACATGTTGCAAAAGAAGCGGTATCTAACCCAGAAAATAAAATTGGTGAATTGGACATGCTTTCTGATGAAGAGAAGCACCTGCTTCTACATACATTTAACGATAACTGCGTCGAATATCCTAGAGAAAAGGTTATTCAGCAATTATTTGAGGAACAGGCAGCGAGGACACCAGATAAAACTGCGATTGTCTTTGAGGGACATAGCCTGAGCTATAGAGAGCTAAATCAAAAGTCCAATCAATTAGCAAGAAAATTGAGAGAAATCGGGGTAACGCGTGAGAGCACTGTAGCCATTATGGTAGAAAGTTCTATAGAAATGTTGATTGCCATAATGTCAGTATTTAAATCAGGCGGAGCGTATGTACCTATAGACCCAAAATATCCAGAGGAACGCAAACAATATATGCAAGAAGATAGTAAATGCAATATTTTACTGACACAGTCAAAGTTTAAGTCAACTGTACAATTACCAGTTGAGATAATAATTCTGGATGAAGATGAATGTTACCATGAAGACAGCTCAAACTTAGAAATAATAAATGCACCTGAAGACATGGCTTATATAATCTATACATCGGGTTCAACTGGAATACCAAAGGGAGTTATGGTTAAACACAGCAATATAACAGCTTATGTTACCGCTTTTAAGAGTGAATTTGCTATAACCGCAGAGGATACCTTCCTTCAACAGGCAACTTATTGCTTTGATGCATTTATAGAAGAGGTTTTCCCAATATTGTCAGTAGGTGGAAAACTTGTAATAGCACAAAAGGAAAAGGTTTTAGATATAAATAAGCTAAGTGAAATAGTTGAAAAAAATAATGTAAATCTGATAAGCTGTTCTCCATTACTATTGAATGAAATAAATAAAGCAGAACAGTTAAAAAGTATACACACCTTTATAAGCGGCGGAGATGTACTAAAGAGAGAGTATATAAGTAACCTGCTAGAATACGCCAAGGTTTACAACACCTATGGCCCAACTGAAACTACTGTATGCGCTACTTATTACAGATGTGGTCAAAAGGATATATTAAACATACCTATTGGAAAACCAATAGCAAACTATAAAATTTACGTTTTGGGAAGCCGACAAGAGCTGTTACCAATAGGAATAGCAGGAGAACTTTGTATAGCTGGAGACGGAGTTGCAAGAGGATATCTGAATAAACCAGAGCTGACAGCTGAAAAGTTTGCACCAAATCCGTTCATGCCTGGAGAAATAATGTACAAGACTGGCGATTTGGTAAGATGGCTGCCAGATGGAAATATAGAGTTCATGGGTCGAATAGACCAACAGGTCAAGATAAGAGGCTTCCGTATAGAACTAGATGAAATAGAAAACAGGCTTCTTAGCTATGCAACGGTATCAGATGCAATAGTAATTGTAAAAGAAGACGAAATCAGAGGGAAGTACCTATGTGCTTACATAGTGTCAGATGAAGAAATAACAGTTCCAGAAATAAGAGAGCATCTGCTTCAAAAGCTACCTCAATATATGATACCTGATTATTTTGTACAGTTGGAAAAGCTGCCCACTACACAGAGTGGCAAGGTAGATAGAAAAGCATTACCTCTGCCAGATGGAAACATAATGACAGGTACAGAGTATGAAGCACCTAGAAATGAACTAGAAGAAAAACTAGCTTCAATATGGCAGAATGTATTAGGCATAGAAAGAATCGGTATCAGTGATAATTTCTTTGAATTAGGTGGAAATTCTATTAAGGTTATCGGAATTGCTTCTAATATTCATAAGGAATTAAATGTAGAAGTACCCCTAGGAGAGATATTCAGAACACCAACAATAAAAGCATTGTCAGAGCACATACAAAAAGCAGCCCAAAATATCTATGCGGCAATTGAGCCAGTAGAAAAGAGGGCTTATTACCCTATGTCCTCAGCGCAAAAGCGTGTCTTTACACTACAGCAGTTTGATTTGGAAGGTACTACCTATAATATGCCTATACCAATGATTATAGAGGGAAGCTTAGATGCAGAGCTCATAAAAGAAACTTTTAGTAAGCTTATAGAAAGGCATGAAGCATTCCGAACTACCTTTACGCTTACAGATGAAGGTCCAGTACAATGTATCCAAGAAAAAGCTGATTTTGTGATGAATTACAAGGAAGCAAAGGAAAATGAAGTAGAGGATATTTTGCAAAGCTGGGTAATGCCCTTTGACTTAGGCAAGGCACCTCTTTTACGAGTTGGCTTAATAAAGATAGAAGAAAATAAATATATACTTTTCCGTGATATGCACCATATTATTTCCGATGGTGTATCCACAGATGTTTTGACAAAAGAATTTTTCGATATATACAATGGCAAAGAGTTGCCGACTCTAAAAATACAGTACAAGGACTATGCAGTATGGCAAAACAACCTTTTAAATTCCGAAAATATGAAAAAGCAAGAAGCATACTGGTTGAGCAAATTTGCGAATTCTGAAATACCTGTGCTCAGTATGCCTACAGACTATCCAAGACAATATATTCAGAGCTTTGAAGGAGAGGTTTTAAGCTATAAACTAAATGAAGAACTGACTTCAAAACTTAGAGAAATGGCTAAAAAAACAGGAGCAACCCTTTATATGGTTCTCTTATCAGTATATAACGTGCTGCTATCAAAATACTCTGGACAGGAAGATATAATAATTGGAAGCCCTATATCAGGGAGACCTCATGCAGACTTAGAAAATATTATAGGAATGTTTGTCAACACATTGGCTATAAGAAATTACCCCGAATTCTACAAGTCCTTTAGCGAGTTCTTGGAGGAAGTTAAGGACAATTGTTTGGAAGCTTACGAAAATCAAGACTACCAATTTGAAGAATTGGTGAATAAGCTAAATAGCAGTTCAAATGGAAGTCTAAGAAGGGATTTAAGCCGAAGTCCCATTTTTGATGTAATGTTTAATATGCAAAATACAGCATCAATACAAAATGGTAATAATATGCAAGATGCCAATAACAATCTTAAGCTGAGTGTTTACCCCCTTATTTATAAGATTTCCAAATTTGATATGACTTTAGAAGCGGTAGAGACTGACGATAACATAATACTCAATCTCGAATATTGCAGCAAGCTGTTTACGAGAGAAACCATGGAAAGGTTTATAAGTCATTACGAGATAGTGGCAACAGCAATAATAGAAAATCCTGATGTTTCTCTGTTGGAAATAGATATATTGAGTGAAGAAGAAAAGCATCAAGTGCTTGTAGAGTTTAACAACACGAAAGCAGAATATCCAAAGGACAAAACACTATATCAGCTATTTGAAGAGCAAGCAGCAAAAACACCTGACAATATAGCTGCAATATACGAAGAAGAATCCATAACCTACAGGGAATTGGATACGAAATCAAACCAATTAGCAAGGATACTAAGAGAAAAGGGTGTAAAGGCAGATAGCATAGTAGCTATGTCTCTATATCGATCTCTAGAAATGACAATAGGCATAATAGCAATACAAAAAGCAGGAGGAGCATACCTGCCAATAAGTCCAGAATATCCAGAGGATAGGATAAAGTACATGCTAGAGGACAGTAATGCTAGTGTGTTATTAACTCAAAGCAATTTACAGGGCAATTACAGATTTGAGAATATAACTGTATTAGCAATAGACGATAAAGAGCTGTACAAGCGAGATAACAGCAGCCTACAGCTAATAAGCGGACCAAGCAACCTAGCATATGTAATATATACATCAGGAAGCACAGGAAAGCCAAAAGGCGCAATGATAGAGCATCATTCAGCAATAAATAGAATAAAGTGGATGCAAAAAAGATACCCAATAGGACAAAATGATGTAATACTGCAAAAAACACCATATACCTTTGACGTATCAGTATGGGAATTATTCTGGTGGTCAATAGAAGGAGCAAAGGTATGCTTCTTAACACCAGGAGGAGAAAAAGACCCAGAAGAAATAGTGAAAGCAATTGAGAAGAACAAAATAACAACAATGCACTTTGTGCCATCAATGCTGAACATATTCCTAGAATACATAGAAGGCAGAGCTGATATAGAGATATTATCCAGCTTGAAGCAAGTATTTTCAAGTGGAGAAGCATTGACAGCACCACAGGTTGAGAGATTTAACAGAATATTATACAGCAAGCTAGGAACAAAGCTGATAAACCTATATGGGCCAACAGAAGCAACAGTAGACGTATCCTATTTTGACTGCTCCACAGGAGAGAAGCTTGATGTAATACCAATAGGAAAGCCAATAGACAACATAAGCTTATTGATATTAGACAAGCACAACAACCTACTGCCTGTAGGAATACCAGGAGAACTATGCATATCAGGGGTAGGAGTAGGAAGAGGATACCTAAACAGACCAGATCTGACAGAAGAAAAGTTCATACAAAATCCTCACATCTTGGGAGAGCGTATGTATAAGACAGGAGACCTTGCAAGATGGTTACAAGATGGGAATATAGATTACCTAGGAAGAATAGATAATCAAGTAAAGATAAGGGGCTTTAGAATAGAGCTTGGTGAAATAGAGGCTAGAATTCTAAGCTATGAAGGAATAGAAGAGGCAACGGTAATAGCAAGAGAAGCAGATGAAAATAAATATATATGTGCATATATAACAGGAGATAGGGAATTTACAGTAAGTGAACTAAGAGAATATCTATTAAAAGAACTACCAGAATATATGGTACCATCATACTTTATACAGTTAGAAAAGCTGCCATTAACAGCAAATGGAAAGATAGATAGAAAAGCATTACCAGAGCCTGATGGAAGCATAACCACAGGAGCAGAATATGTTGCACCAGAAAGTGAAATAGAAGATAAGCTTGCAAAAATATGGCAAGAGGTATTAGAAATAGAAAAAGTAGGAATAAACGATAACTTCTTTGAATTGGGTGGACACTCCTTAAAGGCAATAAATATAGTAGCAAAAATCCACAAGGTATTAAATGTATCAGTACCTTTAAGAGAGATGTTTAAAACGCCTACAATAAAGGAATTAGCTAACTATGTAGAAGGCACAAGTAAAAGCGTATATAGCAGAATTGAGCCAGTGGAAGAGAAAGAGTATTATCCATTATCCTCAGCTCAAAAGAGAATATATACACTACAGCAATTTGAAGAGAACAGTACAAGCTATAATATGCCAATGGTGATGACCTTAGAAGGAGAGCTTGACAAGACTAAGCTTGAAGAAACCTTTGATAAGCTAATACAAAGACATGAAGCGCTAAGAACTTCCTTTGAGATAATAGACGGAGAGCCTGTACAGGTAGTTCATAAGGAAGTAAGCTTTGAAATAAAGTACACAGAAGCAGACAAAGAAAAGGCAAGTGAAATAGCAATAGAATTTGTAAAAACCTTTAAATTAAGTAAAGCACCACTGCTAAGAGTGGCACTAACAAAAATCAATGACAAAGAACATATGCTAATGCTAGACATGAACCATATAATCTCTGATGGCGTATCTATGGGAATCTTAACTAAGGAATTTATAGAGCTATATGATGGCAAAGAGCTACCAAAATTAAGAATCCAATACAAAGACTTTTCAGCATGGCAAAATGAAATGTTTAAATCTGGAGAAATCAAAAAACAAGAAGAATATTGGCTAAAGGCATTTGATGAAGAAATACCAGTGCTTAACCTGCCAACAGATTATCAAAGACCAAGCATACAAAGCTTTGAAGGAGATAGCATAAGCATTGAGCTAAGTGAAGAGCTAACAGGTAAGATAAAGCAAATAGCAAAAGAAACAGGAAGTACCATGTACATGGTGCTGTTATCAGCCTGCAACATATTATTATCAAAATACAGTGGACAAGAAGATATAGTAATAGGAAGTCCAATATCAGGCAGACCTCATGCTGATTTAGAAAATATAATGGGCATGTTTGTCAACACCCTAGCTATGAGAAATTATCCAGAGAGCAGCAAGACCTTCAAGGAATTTTTGGCAGAAGTAAAAGCAAGCTCACTTTCAGCTTTTGAAAATCAAGACTATCAATTTGAAGAGCTAATAGACAAGTTAAACATAACAAGAGACCTAAGCAGGAATCCACTATTTGATGTAATGTTCACTATGCAGAATATGGATACAGGAGAACTGCAAATAGAAGGGCTTAGATTTAAACCCTATGAGATTGACAATAGCATAGCTAAGTTTGATATGACTATTACAGCTATAGAACTAAATAAAACAATAGGAATAAGCCTAAACTACTGCACAAAGCTATTTAACAAACAAACAATAGAGAACATGAGCAAGCACTTAACAAATATACTAAACAGCATAACAAATGATACAAACCTAATGTTATCAAAGATTGAAATGCTGTCAGAAGAAGAAAAACATCAAGTGCTTATAGACTTTAACAACACGAAAGTAGATTATCCAAAGGACAAAACACTATATCAGCTATTTGAAGAGCAAGCAGCAAAAACACCTGACAATATAGCTGCAATATACGAAGAAGAATCCATAACCTACAGGGAATTGGATACGAAATCAAACCAATTAGCAAGGATACTAAGAGAAAAGGGTGTAAAGGCAGATAGCATAGTAGCTATGTCTCTATATCGATCTCTAGAAATGACAATAGGCATAATAGCAATACAAAAAGCAGGAGGAGCATACCTGCCAATAAGTCCAGAATATCCAGAGGATAGGATAAAGTACATGCTAGAGGACAGTAATGCTAGTGTGTTATTAACTCAAAGCAATTTACAGGGCAATTACAGATTTGAGAATATAACTGTATTAGCAATAGACGATAAAGAGCTGTACAAGCGAGATAACAGCAGCCTACAGCTAATAAGCAGACCAAGCAACCTAGCATATGTAATATATACATCAGGAAGCACAGGAAAGCCAAAAGGCGCAATGATAGAGCATCACTCAGCAATAAACAGAATAAAGTGGATGCAAAAAAGATACCCAATAGGACAAAATGATGTAATACTACAAAAAACACCATATACCTTTGATGTATCAGTATGGGAATTATTCTGGTGGTCAATAGAAGGAGCAAAGGTATGCTTCTTAACACCAGGAGGAGAAAAAGACCCAGAAGAAATAGTAAAAGCAATTGAGAAGAACAAAATAACAACAATGCACTTTGTGCCATCAATGCTGAACATATTCCTAGAATACATAGAAGGCAGAGCTGATATAGAGATATTATCCAGCTTGAAGCAAGTATTTTCAAGTGGAGAAGCATTGACAGCACCACAGGTTGAGAGATTTAACAGAATACTATACAGCAAGCTAGGAACAAAGCTGATAAACCTATATGGGCCAACAGAAGCAACAGTAGACGTATCCTATTTTGACTGCTCCACAGGAGAGAAGCTTGATGTAATACCAATAGGAAAGCCAATAGACAATATAAGCTTATTGATATTAGACAAGCACAATAACTTACTGCCTGTAGGAATACCAGGAGAACTATGCATATCAGGGGTAGGAGTAGGAAGAGGATACCTAAACAGACCAGATCTGACAGAAGAAAAGTTCATACAAAATCCTCACATCTTGGGAGAGCGGATGTATAAGACAGGAGACCTTGCAAGATGGTTACAAGATGGGAACATAGAGTACCTAGGAAGAATAGATAATCAAGTAAAGATAAGGGGCTTTAGAATAGAGCTTGGCGAAATAGAGGCTAGAATTCTAAGCTATGAAGGAATAGAAGAGGCAACGGTAATAGCAAGAGAAGCAGGCGAAAATAAATATATATGTGCATATATAACAGGAGATAGGGAATTTACAGTAAGTGAACTAAGAGAATATCTATTAAAAGAACTACCAGAATATATGGTACCATCATATTTCATACAGTTAGAAAAGCTTCCATTAACAGCAAATGGAAAGATAGACAGAAAAGCATTACCAGAGCCTGATGGAAGCATAACTACAGGAGCAGAATATGTTGCACCAGAAAGCGAAATAGAAGATAAGCTTGCAAAAATATGGCAAGAAGTATTAGAAATAGAAAAAGTAGGAATAAACGATAACTTCTTTGAATTGGGTGGACACTCCTTAAAGGCAATAAATATAGTAGCAAAAATCCACAAGGTATTAAATGTATCAGTACCTTTAAGAGAGATGTTTAAAACGCCTACAATAAAGGAATTAGCTAACTATGTAGAAGGCACAAGTAAAAGCGTATATAGCAGAATTGAGCCAGTGGAAGAGAAAGAGTATTATCCATTATCCTCAGCTCAAAAGAGAATATATACACTACAGCAATTTGAAGAGAACAGTACAAGCTATAATATGCCAATGGTGATGACCTTAGAAGGAGAGCTTGACAAGACTAAGCTTGAAGAAACCTTTGATAAGCTAATACAAAGACATGAAGCGCTAAGAACTTCCTTTGAGATAATAGACGGAGAGCCTGTACAGGTAGTTCATAAGGAAGTAAGCTTTGAAATAAAGTACACAGAAGCAGACAAAGAAAAGGCAAGTGAAATAGCAATAGAATTTGTAAAAACCTTTAAATTAAGTAAAGCACCACTGCTAAGAGTGGCACTAACAAAAATCAATGACAAAGAACATATGCTAATGCTAGACATGAACCATATAATCTCTGATGGCGTATCTATGGGAATCTTAACTAAGGAATTTATAGAGCTATATGATGGCAAAGAGCTACCAAAATTAAGAATACAATATAAAGACTTTGCAGCATGGCAAAATGAAATGTTTAAATCAGGAGAAATTAAAAAACAAGAAGAATATTGGCTAAAGGCATTTGATGAAGAAATACCAGTGCTTAACCTGCCAACAGATTATCAAAGACCAAGCATACAAAGCTTTGAAGGAGATAGCATAAGCATTGAGCTAAGTGAAGAGCTAACAGGTAAGATAAAGCAAATAGCAAAAGAAACAGGAAGTACCATGTACATGGTGCTGTTATCAGCCTGCAACATATTATTATCAAAATATAGCGGACAAGAGGATATTGTGGTGGGGAGTCCAATATCAGGCAGACCTCATGCTGATTTAGAAAATATAATGGGCATGTTTGTCAACACCTTAGCTATGAGAAATTATCCAGAGAGCAGCAAGACCTTCAAGGAATTTTTGGCAGAAGTAAAAGCAAGCTCACTTTCAGCTTTTGAAAATCAAGATTATCAATTTGAAGAGCTAATAGACAAGTTAAACATAACAAGAGACCTAAGCAGGAATCCATTATTTGATGTAATGTTCACTATGCAGAACATGGATACAGGAGAGCTACAAATAGAAGGGCTTAGATTTAAACCCTATGAAATTGACAATAACATAGCAAAGTTTGATATGACTATTACAGCTATAGAACTAAATAAAACAATAGGAATAAACCTAAACTACTGCACAAAGCTATTTAACAAACAAACAATAGAAAACATGAGTAAGCACTTAACAAATATACTAAACAGCATAGCAAATGATACAAACCTAATGTTATCAAAAGTTGAAATGCTGTCAGAAGAAGAAAAACATCAAGTGCTTATAAACTTTAACAATACAGAAGCAGATTATCCAAAAGAAAAGACAATAAATCAATTATTTGAAGAACAAGTATTAAAAACACCAGACAACATAGCAGTAGAGTATGAAAATACAAAGCTTACATACAAAGAGTTAAATACAAAAGCAAACGAATTAGCAGTAATATTACAAAACAAGGGAGTAGAAGCAGACAGCATTGTAGGAATAATGATAGATAGATCCCTAGATATGATAGTAGGGATAATGGCTATTCTAAAGGCTGGAGGAGCTTATCTGCCTATAGATCCTGAATATCCAAAGGATAGAATAGAATACATGCTGTCTGATAGTAATACAAGGATATTACTTACTCAATCAAATTTAATTAAAAATGTGGAATTTGACGGAGAAACAATAATTATAGAAGATATACAATATTGTATGAAAGACAGCAATATTACAAAAACAAATAAAGCAACTGATTTGGCATATATCATATACACCTCAGGAAGTACTGGAAAACCAAAGGGAGTAATGATAGAACATAAATCAGTAATTAATCTAGCGTACTCACAAATAAACCAATTTAAAGTTGATGAAAAAGATAGGATATTGCAATTCTCAACTATTTGTTTTGATGCATCAATAGAACAGATATTTATAGCATTATTAAGTGGAGCTGCTTTAGTATTAATAAATAAAGATACATTATTAAATTTAGAGGCATTTGAAGAATATCTAATAGAACATGAAGTGACACATATACATACAGTACCAACATTTTTAAATAATATTAATTATAGAGAAGAATATAAAATTAAGAGAGTAGTAGCAGGAGGAGACATATGCTCTGTAAATTTAGCCAAATATTGGAGTGAACACTGCGATTTCTATAATGAATATGGACCGACAGAAACCACAATTACTAGTACCATGTTATTAGCTAATAATATTACGGAAACATCTAGTAGTTTATCTATAGGTAGACCATTAAATAATATAAAAGTATATATATTAGATAAAAATAACAATATTCAACCAGTAGGAATACCAGGTGAACTCTATATAGCAGGCGATTGTCTAGCAAGAGGATATCTAAATAGACAAGAATTAACAGCAGAGAAGTTTATAGAAAATCCATTTGAGGAAGGAACTAAAATGTATAAAACTGGAGACCTTGTAAGATGGTTGCCAGATGGAAACATAGAATTTTTAGGCAGAATAGATAGCCAAGTAAAGGTAAGAGGTTTTAGAATAGAGCTGGGAGAAATAGAAGCAAGAATTCTAAGCTATGAAGGAATAGAAGAAGCAATAGTAATAGCCAAAGAAGAAGAAACTGGAAATAGTTATTTATGTGCATATATTACAGTAAATAAGGAATTTGCTATTAGTGAATTAAGAGAATATTTAGCTAAAGGGCTTCCAGACTATATGATACCAGCATATTTTATGCAACTGGAAAATCTACCATTAACAGCAAACGGAAAGGTAGATAGAAAAGCACTACCAGAGCCTGATGGCAGTATAACTACAGGAGCAGAATATGAAGCACCAAGAAGTGAAATAGAAGAGAAGCTGGTAAGCATATGGCAAGAAGTATTACACTTACAAAAGATAGGAATAAATGATAACTTCTTTGAGCTAGGGGGACATTCATTAAAGGCAATAAATATAGCAGCAAAGATTAACAAGGAACTAAACGTGTCAGTGCCTTTAAGAGAGATGTTTATGACACCTACAATAAAGGGCTTAGCTAATTATGTAAAGGGTACAAAGCAAAGCGTATATAGCAGAATTGAGCCAGTAGAGAAGAGTGAGTATTATCCATTATCCTCAGCTCAAAAGCGAATGTATACACTACAGCAATTTGAAGAAAACAACATAAGCTATAACATGCCAATGATTATGACACTAGAAGGAGAGCTAGATAAGACTAAGCTTGAAGAAACCTTTGATAAGCTAATACAAAGACACGAAGCCTTAAGAACCTCATTTGAGGTAATAGAAGGAGAGCCAGTACAAATAGCTAATAAGGAAATAAGCTTTGAAATAGAGTACACAGAAGCAGACAAAGAAAAGGCAAAGAAAATAGCAGCAGAATTTGTAAAAGCCTTTGATTTAAGCAAAGCACCACTGTTCAGAGTGGCACTAACAAAAATCAATGAACAAGAACATATACTAATGATAGACATGCATCATATAATATCCGATGGTGTATCTATGGGAATATTAACTAAGGAATTTATTGAGCTATATGATGGCAAAGAATTAACTGAGCTAAGAATTCAATACAAAGACTTTGCAGTATGGCAAAATGAAATGTTTAAATCAGGAGAAATTAAAAAGCAAGAAGAATATTGGCTACAGACATTTGAGGAAGAAATACCAGTGCTTAACCTGCTAACAGATTATCAGAGACCAAGTATGCAAAGCTTTGAGGGAGATAACATAGGCTTTGAGTTAAATGAAGAGTTGACAAATAAGCTAAAGCAAATAGCAAAAGAAACAGGAAGTACTATATACATGGTACTGCTATCAGCCTGCAACATATTATTATCAAAATACAGCGGACAAGAAGACATAGTAATAGGAAGTCCAATATCAGGAAGACCTCATGCCGATTTAGAAAACATAATGGGTATGTTTGTAAATACCCTAGCTATGAGAAATTATCCAGCGAGCAGCAAGACCTTCAAGGAATTCTTAGCACAAGTAAAAGCAAGCTCACTACAAGCCTTTGAAAATCAAGATTATCAATTTGAAGAGCTAATAGACAAGCTAAGCATAACAAGAGACTTAAGCAGAAATCCACTATTTGATGTAATGTTTGTTATGCAGAACATTGATGCAGGTGAGATCCAAATAGAAGGATTAAAATTCAAGCCCTATGAAGTTGATAATAACATAGCTAAGTTTGACATGACCATTACAGCTGTAGAATTAGATAAAACAATAGGATTAACATTAAATTATTGTACAAAGCTGTTTAACAAAGTGACAATAGAGAGATTATACAAACATCTACATAATATATTAAAAGCAATAACAAGGGATCTCAATATAAAACTATCAGACATAGAAATGCTGACAGAAGATGAGACACACCAGTTATTAGTAGACTTTAATGATACAAAAACAGAATATCCAAACAACAAAATGATACCTGAGCTGTTTGAAGAGCAAGTAGCTAGAACTCCTGACAACATAGCAGTAGTTTATGAAAGCAAACAGCTAACATACAGAGAGCTGAATGAGAAAGCAAATCAACTAGCAAGAGTATTACAAGAAAAGGGTGTAAAGCCTGAAAGCATAGTAGGGTTAATGGTAGACAGATCCTTAGATATGATAGTAAGCATAATGGCTATTTTAAAGGCTGGAGGAGCATATTTGCCAATAGATCCAGAATATCCACAGGAAAGAATAGAATATATGCTGGAAGACAGTGAAGCACAGCTATTAATAATAGATAAGCAACTACAAGAAGGCACAACATATAAGACAGACATAATTTTATTGGAAGATGATAAGCTGTATGCTGGGGATTGCAGCAATTTAGAAGCAATTGCCAAACCAAACAACTTAGCATATGTGATATATACCTCTGGAACAACAGGAAAACCAAAAGGTGTAATGATAGAGCATATGAGTATGAGCGATACAATACAATGGAGAAAGGACGAATATTCACTTGGCATAAAGGATAAAGTACTACAACTATTCTCATATGCATTTGATGGATTTGTGACCAGCTTCTTTACCCCAATATTATCTGGTGCGGCTGTAGTAATTGCAACTTCAGATGAAGCAAAAGATCCAGTAGTAATTAAGAAATATATCAGTAGCGTTGGTATAACCCATTTTATAAGCGTACCAAGCCTATACCAAGCAATAATAGAAGGTGCTAGTAAAAAAGAACTATCATCCTTAAGAATAGTTACATTAGCAGGCGAAAACATAACAGATAATTTAGTAAGAATGAGCAAAGAGTTAAGTGAAGAAATAGAGCTAGTAAACGAATATGGACCTACAGAAAACACTGTAGCATCAACAATATCAAGAAACTTGCAGTGTAATGCCAAAGTTACTATAGGCAAGCCAATAGCAAATGCAAAGGTATACATACTAGACAAACATAATAATCTGTTACCAACAGGAGTAGCAGGAGAGATATGTGTATCGGGAAAGGGATTAGCAAGAGGCTACTTAAATAGATTAGAGCTAACAGCAGAGAAGTTTGTGGACAATCCATTTGAGACAGAAACAAAAATGTATAAAACAGGAGACTTGGCAAGATGGCTGCCTGACGGAAACATAGAATTCTTAGGAAGAATAGATAATCAAGTAAAGATAAGAGGCTTTAGAATAGAGCTAGGAGAAATAGAGAGCAAACTACTTAGTCATACAGAAATAAAGGAAGCAGTAGTAATTGACAAAGAGGACAGCAACAAAAATAAATATCTATGCGCATATATAGCAGTAGAGAGAGAGCAGACAGTAGCAGAGCTAAGAGAACATTTATCAAAAGAGCTTCCAGAATATATGATACCAACATACTTCATACAGCTAGATAAGCTGCCATTAACAGCAAATGGAAAGGTAGACAGAAAATCACTACCAGAGCCTGATGGAAGCGTAACCACAGGAGCAGAGTATGAAGCACCAAGAAATGAAATAGAAGAAAAGCTGGTAAGCATATGGAGTGAAGTATTAGGCATAGAAAAAATAGGAATAAATGATAACTTTTTTGAGCTAGGGGGACACTCTCTAAAGGCAATAAGTATAATAGCAAAAATACATAAAAAGTTAAATGTAGAGTTGCCCTTAAGAGAGCTGTTTAAAACACCTACCATAAAGAGCTTGGCAGAATATATAGATGGAAGAGCCAGAAGTGCTTTGGCAAATGGATATCGCATTCTCCTACTGAGAGAAGGTATGGACAGCACTAGAAATCTATTCTTCATTCATGATGGTAGTGGAGATATAGCAGGCTATATGGAGCTATGCAATAATCTGGATAATACTCTAAACTGTTGGGGCATTAAGGCAGGAATCGAAGGAAGGCTTGCGCCATATAGTACAACTATTGAAGTGCTTGCCAAGGATTATATTGACAATATAAAAATTATACAGCCAGAAGGTCCATATTTATTAGGTGGCTGGAGTATGGGCGGTACGATTGCATATGAAATAGCAAGACAACTGGAACGGGATGGAGAAAAAGTAAAATCCTTAACGCTCATAGACTCATATCCTCCAGAATCGGAAGCTAGAATGACTTGGCCTCAAATTACTCTTGTAGGAGAAAAAACTCTTACAGCTATGCTTATAGATAGTAGTAAAGTAAGAGAATCGATTGTTAAAGCTGATGAAATAGAGAAAATATGGGATACAATAGCAAAATATATCGAAGATTCAAGCTTAGAACTGGGAAGAGTCAAGTTAATGTTACCAAGTTCTATAGGCAATCTGATACCTGAACAAGAGCAAAGCGATGCCAAAGCCTTTATAAGCCAACTTAATATTATACGTACCTTACTAAGTGCCAATGACCTATATACCTCAAAAGAACGCATAAAAGCTTCAGTTTACCTAGTTAAGGCCTCAGAAAGCACTGCACTTTACAGCGAAGCATGGAATTTTATGAGTGAGCTACCTGTACAAGTAAGCGAAATTGAAGGAGATCACTTTAGCATCATGAAGGGTGAGAGGGCAGAAAGACTGGCTATGCTCCTAAATAAAATTCTTGAACAGTCAGTAGATGAGGAAGCAACAAACACAATAGAAAAAACGAGCAAGCACTTAATAAATATACAAAACAGCATAGCAAACAATACAAACATAAGACTATCAGAAGAAGAAAGGCACCAACTACTTGTAGAGTTTAACAATACAAAAGCAGAATATACAAAGGATAAAACAATACAACAGCTATTTGAAGAGCAAGCAGAAAAGACACCAAACAATATAGCTGTAGTATATAAGAAAGATATGTTAACCTACAAGGAACTAAACGAAAAAGCAAATATAATAGCAAGGATACTAAGAAATAAGGGAATAAAACAAAATGAAATAGTAGGAATAATGATAGAAGGTTCAACCGAGATGATGGTAGGAATACTAGGTATAATAAAAGCAGGAGCTGCATACCTGCCAATAGATCCTAAATATCCTACGGACAGAATAGAATACATGCTAAAAGACAGCAAAACAGGAATATTACTAACTGACTTCCAGTCAAAGGATATGCTTGGCTACAATACAGAGCTAGTACTACTAAAAGATGAAGAGCTATATAAGGGTGCGAATACCAATCTTAAAATAATAAATACACCAAAGGATATCGCCTATGTCATATACACCTCAGGGAGTACAGGAAAACCAAAGGGAGTAATGATAGAGCATAGTTCCTTGATTAATCTCTGCAAATGGCACATTGACTATTATGGAGTAACAGAAAAAGACAATAGTACAAAATATGCAGGCTTTGGCTTTGATGCCTCGGTATGGGAGATATTCCCCTACATAATAACAGGTGCGGCAATACACATAATAGATGAAGAAATAAAGCTGGACATAGAAAAACTAAATGAATACTACAATGAAAACGATATAACAATAAGTTTCTTGCCGACACAAATCTGTGAACAATTTATGAAGCAGGAAAACAAATCTTTAAGATACCTATTAGCAGGAGGAGACAAGCTAAGGTACTTTGGAGAGCAAAACTACAAAGTAGTAAACAACTATGGACCAACAGAAAACACAGTAGTAACAACAAGCTTTATAGTTGACAAAAAATATGACAATATACCAATTGGAAAACCAATCGCAAACTCACAGGTATATATATTAGATAAAAATAATAATTTACAAGCCATAGGAGTAGCAGGAGAACTGTGTATAGCAGGAGAGAGCTTAGCAAGAGGCTATCTAAACAACACTAAGCTAACAGCAGAAAAATTTATAGAAAATCCGTTTGAGAAGTGTCAACGACTATACAAAACGGGAGACTTGGCAAGGTGGCTTCCTGATGGGAACATAGAGTTCTTAGGAAGAATAGATAATCAAGTAAAGGTAAGAGGCTATAGAATAGAGCTAGGAGAAATAGAAAACCAGCTTCTAAGTTATAATGATATTAAAGAAGCTATAGTAATAGCAAGAGAAGATAAACAAAACAACAAATACTTGTGTGGATATATAGTATCAGCTAGAGAAGACATAGTATCAGATTTAAGAGAATACCTAGCTAAGAATCTTCCAGACTACATGATACCAGCGTACTTTATACAGATAGAACAAGCTGCCATTAACAGCAAATGGAAAGATAGACAAAAAAGCATTGCCAGAACCTGACGGTAATATAAATACAGGGGTAGAATATACTGCCCCAACTAATGAAATAGAAGAGAAGCTTGCGGGTATATGGCAAGAAGTATTAAGCATAGAAAAAGTAGGAATAAATGATAACTTCTTCGAGTTGGGAGGACATTCTCTCAATGCTACCAATATACTTTCACAAACTCAAAAAGAGCTCCATGCATCGATGTCTTTCAAAATGCTGTTTACGACACCGACAATAAAAGAACTAGCTAAGCAATTACAGCCAGCTGCTGAGAATATATACCCAGAAATAGAGCCGACGGAGGAAAAAGAATACTATCCAGCTTCCTCTGCTCAAAAGAGAATGTTTATAATGCAATCTATGAGTCCAAAAAGCATCAGCTATAATATTTCTATGCCCATACTGATAGAAGGTCAATTGGATAGGGTAAAGCTGGAAGGAATACTTAGTAAAATTGCCACAAGGCATGAAGCAATGCGTACTACCTTTAAATTTACAGAAGGAGTGCTTCTGCAAAAGATTCATAAAGATATTGCATTCCGAATTACCTATATTGAAATGCGTGAAAGTGAAGTGGAAGCTTTCTTCCAACGCTTTGTGAGACCCTTTGACTTGAGCAAGCTGCCCCTATTTAGAGTAGCCTTAGTCAAAATAGCTCATCAAAAGCATATACTGTTACTCGATATGCATCATGCTATTTCAGATGGCACTTCTCTAGGCATATTGATTCGAGAATTTGTAGAGCTATATGAGGGTTGTGAGCTTCCAAAACAAAAAATACAATATAGGGATTATGTGGATTGGCAGAATAAGCTCTTGGAAAACGGAATCATCAAAAAACAGGAAGAATATTGGATGAATGAGTTCAAAGAACCAGCACCTGTACTTCAAATACCTAATGATTACTATAAATCAGAAATATCGGACAGCCAAGGCGGTAATGTTTCGATGGGTATTAACGAAGAGCTTACGACTGGCTTGAAAAAAATTGCAAAAAGAACAGGCAGTACACTCTATATGATACTACTTGCAGCCTACAGTATACTTCTGCAAAAACATACGGGAATTGAAGATATAACTGTGGGAAGTCCTATTGCGGCTAGACCACATGCTGATTTGCAAAACATAATGGGCATGTTTGTTAATACAGTTGCAATGCGCAGTTTTCCAAATAGGGATAAAACTCTAGCTGCATTCCTTGAAGAGGTTAGGAATAAATGTTTAAAAACCTATGAAAACCAGGATTATCAGTTTGATGATTTGGTAAATAAAGTGGGTGTTCAGAGAGATATTACTAGTAATCCTCTTTTTAGTACCTTGTTTGTATTGCAAAACATGGATATACCAGAAATAAAGTTGTCTGGCTTAAAGGTGAAGCCATATATATTTAATAGTCAGACTGCAAAGTTCGATTTAACCATGTCTGCTATGGAGGCTGATAAGCAACTGATACTCAATATGTCGTATCGCAGTAATCGTTTTAAGGAAGAAACCGCCTATAAGCTTATTGAGAACTATATCAAAATATTGGAGCAGATGGTTAAGGATATTGACATAAGAATTGGTGAAATAAGTTTCTAATACTAACAAAGCAATAGTTACTACAAGAAATGACTTAAAACAATAGTTTTAGGTCATTTCTTTATGATTATACTTTTTTTAGATATAATATTATAGCGTGTGGTTTATGTGGCTTTATAATAAGATTTGATAACGTGTAGAGACAGCTATCCCAGAAATGAGCGGTTTCTGTTTTAATCAGATTTATTTAATTTCCATATTTAATTCTCTGACTACTATTTTAGCTGTTTCTTCAGCCACTTCTCCAGTAAATTCAATGCATTGCTTCATGTGTTCTGAAGAACCTAGTGTCATACCCTTAGTTAAAACCCTACAGCATAAGCATTTATGGCTTTCTATAAAAATATCATGTAATTCTTTAGATAAAGCCATAGCGTTTATAACTTTTGAATCTTTTGCCTGTGTTCTACCAAAGAACAAACCCAGTGCCATGATGCCGCCAGATACCGCTCCACAAGTACAGCCAGAACCACCCATACCTACTGGGAAACCTGAAGCCATCGCTACAATATCATCAGATATTGGCAGTTCGAATTCATCTTTAATCGTCTTTACGATTGCCTCAGAACAATAAAAATCTCCATTACGATAATAATCTTCAGCTGTTGTTCTTATTTTATGTAAGTCAATTACCTTTTTCAACTTAATTCCTCCTAAATAATATAAGTTCTACTTAAATATAATTATGAGTAATTAATTCCATTTTCAAATTAAGAACTCAATCCTTTATAAATATACTATTTTTTTATATCATATCATATACAACTTTTCTATTATAAGTATTATAGTTTTTATCAATAGAAAGGTATTATAGCATATATAAACTGTATAGATATGATTCAAAGGAATATTGTCAATCGTATATATTGGGGGGGTTGACAAAATAGAATAAAAATTTTAATATATGAGTGTAATCAAATGCATGAATATAAGGAGGCGAAAAATATTGGATATTGAAATATACAAAGCATTATCAGATGAAAATCGGTTAAGAATATTAAATATATTAATACAAAAGAGCTTTGCGTCTGCGAAATAGAACTAATGCTGGACATGAGTCAATCAAATGTATCAAGACATTTGAATAAATTAAAAAATGCTAAAATTGTTGTATGCAAGAAAGATTCGCAATGGAATTACTATGCTATTAATGATAAATTTATTGAAGATAATAATTATTTATACGAGTATCTTAAAAATAAATTTAGCTCAGATGAGGATCTCCTTAAGGATATATATAAATTGAATTCTTTAAAAAAACAACATGAAATTTGTAATGAAGTTAAAAATAATAAATTTATTAAAAAAAATATATAAATTTAATTATATATTATATATTCACGTATTCGAATATAATCATATATAATATTAAAAGAAAGGAGTTTTAAAATATGAAGTAGCTGACAAGTTAAAAATCTATAATAATAATTAGAGATTTTAAAACTATAAAGAATTGGAGGAAAAGTTATGAGTAAAGAAAAATTACAGGGGATTGGTTTTTTCGAGAAGTATTTAACGTTTTGGGTGCTTCTTTGTATGGCAGCAGGAATTTTAACTGGAAAGTTCTTTCCAGAAATTCCTACAGTTTTAGAAAAGTTTGAGATTGCAGGTGAAAGCATTCCTATTGCTGTGCTTATTTGGATTATGATTTATCCAATGATGATGAAGATTGATTTCCAATCTATCAAGAATGTTGGGAAACATCCACAGGGTATAATTATATCCAGTGCAACTAGTTGGTTGATCAAACCATTTCTTATGTTTGGTCTTGCATCGTTTTTCTTTTATGTAGTCTTTAAAGCTTTTATCCCTGCTGATTTGGCACAAAACTTTGTTACTGGTGCGGTGCTGTTAGGTGCAGCTCCTTGTACAGCAATGGTATTTGTTTGGAGCACCCTGACAAAAGGAGATCCTGCACATACCCTTGTACAGGTATCAGTCAATGATTTACTTATTATTATCTTTTTTGTACCAATAGTTTCGTTTCTGCTTGGTGTTAACAATGTTCAGATTCCATGGTTTACACTTATAACTGCTATCTTACTATTTATTGTTGTTCCGCTGATTGCCGGTGTTCTTACGCGAGTTTTGATGATAAAGAAAAGGGGCGTGGAATACTTTAATGAAAAGTTTGTTTCGAAGTTTGACAATGTTACAACCGTTGGTTTACTTTTGACGTTAGTAATCATCTTTACGTTCCAAGGAGATATGATTTTAGATCACCCGCTTTACGTTCTTTTGATTGCAGTGCCGCTTATCTTGCAGAATGTTCTTACGGCATCCTTTGCATATTATATGTGCAAATTGTTTAAACAACCTCATAATATAGCTGCACCTGCCGCTCTCATTGGTGCTTCAGACTTTTTTGAACTATCGGTAGCGGTAGCAATTTCAATTTTTGGTGCTGACTCGCCAGTGGTACTAGCATGTACGGTTGGAGTGCTTACAGAGGTTCCAGTTATGCTTATGCTTGTCAAATTTATAAATAAAACTAAACATTGGTTTCCTAAGGAATAGTTGAATTATGGTATTAAGTAACCCAGAACAGATTTATTTAAGAGGCCATCTCGCTGCGCGTGGAGTACTGTTCATTACTAGTTATAAAATGAGTATATCTAACATAATTTTAGATATACTCATTTTTTTGCTTGTTTATGCATGGGAATGATCTTTCGGATTAATATGCATGGACTATCACGTCGATAACTGGCTTCAAGTTAACACGTTATTAATTAATATTTTAAAAGCAAAAACTACAGCAATTGTGGCAAGTGTCGATGCCAAAGGAGTTTTAATATGGGTAAAAGGGAGTGCTTGGAATAACTCAAGCGCTGACTCTGCGTTACTTAGGGATTCTCTAGGAAGGTTAGTTTTCTAGTTATAATTAAGAAAGAAAATGAAGGAAAGTCGAAATATAGCGAAAGTAGCAGATTTTTATTGTAAAATATTCGATATCATTAATTATTTGAAATATATTTGATACAAATGTATTTTGTATCAAATATAATATTTGCATAAAGTTTATTGTTTGTAATATTGAATTAACTTAAATTTATAGGTATAATTTACTAATAGGAGAATTATCTTGAAAACTTTTACTAACCCAGACATTATTATAAAATTATAGTTCTTCAGTTATCAGATTATGAAGCCTTTTAAAGATTTCATAGCATCAATAATGATATTTCTCAATGTATTTATAGTTAAGGATATATCCTAAAACAAAATATTTCATATATAAGTTCTATAAATTTCATCATTATCTTGATATACGTATTATTTCGACTTATAAAATTTACATAATATACATTTTTATCATAAAACAATGGGGGTAAATATACAGTGAATATGCAGAAACTGGATAAGCCAAACATTCAAGACATATTGGGCTTAACGCCTATGCAAGAGGGAATGCTATTTCATTATCTGAGTAATTCTGATAGTAAACAGTACATAGAACAACTATGCCTAACACTTTGTGGGGAAATTGATGAAAATATTATAAAAAAGGCTTGGAACCATGTTGCTAAAAATAATGAAATGATAAGGACTATTTTTAAATGGGACAAGTTGGACAAGCCATTACAAATTATATTAAAGCAATATGATACTCCTTATGTTCAATACGATTTATCTAATATTAATTCTACAGATAAAGCAATGCAGATAATGGATATAAGGAATAATGAACTAAATGAAAAAATAGATTTAAGCGAAAATCCTCTTAAAATAGCAATAGTTAAACTAGATAGCTCTAAATTTGAATTAGTTATAACATATCACCACATATTGTATGATGGCTGGAGTAATGGAATACTTTTAAAGGAATTTATGCAATCCTGCAATAACTTATGTGCTAATAAACCTCTAAGCATAGTCAAGAAAAATAATTTTAAAGAATTCATAAAGTATTGCCAAAACAGGATAAAGCTAAGCAGGAGGCTTTTTGGAGTGAGTATTTTAGTGATTATGATATAAAGTCAACTATTGAAGCAAAGACATCCTATAGTGAGGTTTATTTAGTAAACAGTAAGATGAGTTATAAGTTTAGTGAAAAAATATCTGAGGATATATATGAGTTTTGCAAAAAACAAAAGACCACAGTAGCTGCATTGATATATACAGCCTGGGGTCTTTTATTGCATAAATATAATAATACAAATGATATAGTTTTTGGTACAACAGTATCTGGAAGAAATGCAGATATCGTAGGTATAGAAGATATGGTAGGGCTATTTATTAACACTTTACCATTAAGAGTAAATAGCACAGAAAATAATAGCATTCAGAGCTTACTAAAAATGGTTGACAACATTTTAAAAGAGAGAGAAGAGTATCAGAGTACTCCTTTGGTAGATATAAAGTCATATAGTGGAATAGCTAGTAAGGAAGAGTTATTTGATACCTTGGTAGTAATTGAGAACTATCCATTAGATCAAGTGTTGCTTAGCAGTGATAATCATATAAGAATTGAAGAATATTCTATGATAGAAATGACAAACTACAAGCTAACTTTAGAGATAATCGATTTTAAAGGCTTGGAGCTGCAATTAAGCTATAATGCTAGTATATTTGATGATAATGAAATAAATAGAATGGCAAGGCACTTCGAAAATATAATAATAAATATTATTAAGAATTCAGTCTGTGATAGTAGTAAAATTGACATGCTGACAAAAGAAGAAGGACAGCAAATACTAATAGACTTTAACAACACAAAAGCAGATTTTCCAAAGGATAAGACAATACATAAGCTATTTGAAGAACAGGTAGAGAAGACTCCTGACAGCATAGCAATAATGTTTGAGGATAAGATACTTACATATAGAGAGTTAAATGAAAGAACAAATCAGCTTGCAAGGATTCTAAGAGATAAGGGAGTAGTCCCTGATAGTATAGTAGGAATAATGGTAGAAAGATCCATAGAGATGATAGTAGGTATAATAGGTATCTTAAAAGCTGGGGGAGCATATCTTCCAATAGATACTGAATACCCACAGGATAGGATAGAGTATATAGCAGAGGATAGCAAATGCAGTTTGCTACTTACTCGAAAAAAGCTTATGGGGAAAGTACCTTCAAATATACAAGCCTTGATATTAGAGGATGATAGCTTCTATGTAGGCGATTGCAGCAATCCTAATTCAATTGCAGAACCCAATAATCTAGCTTATATTATATATACATCAGGATCAACTGGTACACCAAAGGGTGTTATGCTTGAACATTCTGGAGTTGTGAATACACTACATGTACTAAAGGATAAATATCCTATTAAAGATAATGATGCATATTTATTGAAGACATCATACACCTTCGATGTATCTGTATCAGAGATTTTTGGATGGTTTATGGGTGGTGGAAGACTTGTTATATTAAAGCATGGCGGGGAAAAAGAGCCCATGGAAATATTCAGAGCAGTGAGAAAATACCAAGTTACTCACCTGAATTTTGTTCCTTCAATGCTTAGAATATTTATACAGATACTTGAGGATATCAGTGAAAAGCCAGATACCTTAAAATATGTTTTTTCCGCAGGAGAAGCTTTGTCCATTGAACTAGCAGAGAAATTTAGATATATATTACCAAATATAAGTCTGGAAAATCTCTATGGAGCTGACTGAGGCTACAATATATGCGACTAGGTATTCATTATCTGAACTGAACGGTAATATGAGAATAGCAATAGGTAAACCTATTGAAAATACAACAGCTTATATTGTAGATAGCAACGTCAGACTTCAGCCTATAGGTGTAGCTGGAGAACTGTGTCTTGGTGGAGCAGGTTTGGCTAGAGGTTATCTAAATAGACCTGAATTAACAGCAGAAAAATTTGTAAACAATCCCTTTGAGCCAGGAACAAAAATGTATAAAACAGGAGATTTGGCAAGATGGCTGCCTGATGGGAATATTGAATTTTGTGGAAGGATAGATCATCAGGTAAAAATAAGGGGATATAGAATAGAGATTGGAGAAATAGAAAGCAAGCTTCTAAGCCATGAAGCAGTTAAAGAGACAGTTGTAATAGCAAAAGATGATGATAGTGGAAACAAGTATCTATGTGCATATATTGTAATGGATTATATGCTTACGATAGCAGAATTAAGAGAGCATTTATTAAGAAATTTGCCAGACTATATGATACCATCATACTTCATACAGATAGAGAAGCTACCACTAACCTCAAATGTTAAGGTAGATAGAAAGGCACTATTTGAGCTAGATTACAATATATCTACACAAGTAGAATATGAAGCACCAAGAAATAGTACTGAAGAAAAGCTTGTAGAAATATGGAGAGAGATACTTGGAGTAGAGAAGATAGGTATAAATGATAACTTCTTTGAGCTTGGAGGACATTCGTTAAAGGCAACAAGCTTAGCTTCAAAGCTACATAAAGCATTAAATGTAGAAGTGCCTCTAAGGGATATATTAACTATTCCAACAATAAAAGGTATATCAGAATATATTAAAGGTAGCAAAGAAAGCATATACGCTTCTATAGAGACGGTAGGGGAAAAAGATTACTATGATATGTCATCAGCACAAAAGAGGATATATACACTACAGCAGCTTGAGCATAACAATATCAGCTATAACATGTCTAGAGTATTGGAGTTAGAGGGAGATTTAGATATTGAGCGCTTAAAAGGAGCTTTTGATAAATTAATACAGAGGCATGAAACCTTAAGAACAAGCTTTGAGGTAGTAGAAGATGTATTTGTACAGAAAGTAGAAAACGAAATAGAATTTGAGATAGAGCAGTATAAAGTAGAATCGGAAGAAAAGATAAAAGACATAGTAAAGAGTTTCATAAGGGCATTTGATTTGTCTAAAGCACCACTTATGAGAGTAGGGCTTGTTAAGGTGCATCCTAGTAAGTATATACTTATGTTTGATATGCATCATATAATATCTGATGGAGTATCTACAGGAATACTTGTAGAGGAATTTTCAAGGATATATGCAGGAAACGAACTAAAACCACTAAGAATACAATATAAGGATTTCTCAGAATGGCAGAACAAGCTGTTTAAGTCAGAGAAGATAAAGGCGCAGGAAGAGTATTGGCTTAAGCAATTTGAAGGAGAAATACCTGTACTAAACCTGACCACAGACTATCAAAGACCGTCAGTACAAAGCTTTGAGGGAGATACTATACAGTTTGAGATAAATAAAGAGCTGACAAAGAGATTAAGACAAATAGTCAAAGCTACAGGAAGTACCATGTATATGGTATTACTAAGTACCTTTAATATACTATTGTCAAAATACAGCGGACAAGAAGATATAGTAGTTGGAAGTCCTATAGCAGGAAGACCTCATGCAGACCTAGAGAATATCATGGGAATGTTTGTAAGTACCTTGGCAATGAGGAATTATCCAAGTGGAGAAAAGACCTATAAAGAGTTTCTCAGAGAAGTAAAGGAGAATGCATTAGGTGCATATGAGAATCAAGACTATCAGTTTGAAGAGCTGGTAGAGAAGCTAAATGTAGCAAGAGATTTCAGTAGAAATCCAGTTTTTGATGTAATGTTTGTACTACAGAATATGGATATGGGAGAATTAGAAATAGACAGTATTAAGATAAAGTCATATAAGTCAGAGAATATGATATCAAAATTTGATATATCCATGAATGCAGTAGAGTTAGATAATAGCATAAGTATAGACATACAATACTGTACTAAGCTATTTAACAAGGTTACGATAGAGAGAATATTCAATCATTTACAAAAAATAATACGAGTAGTGACAGAAAATATAGATACTAAGTTATCAGAAGTAGATATACTGACAGAAGAAGAAAGACAGCAAATACTAATAGATTTTAACAACACTAAAGCAGACTATCCAATGGACAAGACAATACATCAGATATTTGAGGAACAGGTAGAACAAACTCCTAATAATATTGCTGTAGTATTTGAGGATAAGCGACTTACCTATAGAGAGCTAAACGAGAGAGCAAATCAACTGGCTAGGAAGTTAAGAAGCAGGGGTATAGCTTCAGATAGTATAGTAGCAATAATGGTAGAACACTCAACAGAGATGATAATAGGTATAATGGGTATCTTAAAAGCTGGCGGAGCATATTTGCCCATAGACCCCAAATATCCCAAAGATAGAATAGAGTATATGCTACAGGATAGTGAGACAAGGATATTATTGACACAATCTTATTTATATAAGGGTATGGCAAAAGATATAGAAGTAATAGAATTGGACAATGAAGCTATATATCAAGGAGAAAAAGATAATCTGGATAGAGAAGATAAGTCTAATGAACTTGCATATGTAATATATACCTCAGGTTCAACCGGAAAACCTAAGGGAGTAATGATAGAAAACAGAAGTGTAATAAACCTTGTATATACATTAAAGGATAAAATTTACCAAGACAGCACAAGCATAAATGTTGCACTAGTTGCACCATACGTATTTGATGCCTCAGTAAAACAAATATTTCCGTCTTTACTATTGGGACAAAGCTTATATATAGTACCAGAAGATACAAGATATGATGGTAGAAAGCTTATTGATTATTATATCAAAAATAATATTGATATATCAGATGGTACGCCAAATCATATAAGGCTAATAACAGGAGTAGATAATAATAATCTGGATGCAATAAAAGTAAAGAAATTCATAATAGGTGGAGAAGCACTTAGTAATGATATAATAAATGGATTTAAAAGCAAGTTAATAAATGGTGACACTGAAATAATAAATGTATATGGACCAACTGAATGCTGTGTGGATAGTACCTTCTATACGATAAATAAAAACAATGTTGACGATATAGTGACAATAGGAAAACCATTAAATAATTACAGAATATATATAGTAGACAAGCATTTTAAGCTCTGTCCTATAGGAGTACCAGGCGAGATATGTATATCTGGAGAAGGATTGGCAAGAGGCTATCTAAACAGACCGGAATTAACAGCAGAAAAGTTCGTAGACAATCCCTTTGAGCATGGAACTAGAATGTATCATACAGGTGACTTAGCAATATGGCTAACTGATGGGAATATTGAATTCTTAGGTAGGATAGACCATCAAGTAAAGATAAGAGGCTATAGAATAGAGCTAGGAGAAATAGAAAACAAGCTTCTAAGCCATGAAGCAGTAAAAGAGACAGTGGTAATAGCAAAAGACGATAATAGTGGAAACAAGTATCTATGTGCATATATTGTAATGGATTATAAGCTTACAATAACAGAATTAAGAGAGCATTTATTAATAGCTTTGCCTGATTACATGATACCATCATATTTCATACAACTAGAGAAGCTACCACTAACCTCAAATGGCAAGGTAGACAGAAAGACACTGCCTGAGCCTGATTACAATATATCTACAGGAGCAGAATATGAAGCACCAAGAAACAGCATTGAAGAGAAACTGGTGGAAATATGGGGAGAGATACTTGGAGTAAAGCAGATCGGTATAAATGATAATTTCTTTGAACTTGGAGGAGACTCCATAAAATCAATACAGGTATCAGCAAGAATGCAGAAGTACCAGCTTAAGCTAGAAGTAAAACATATTATGAAAAACCCAACAATAAAAGAACTAGCAAAATATGTAGGAAAAAGTAGTAGAAAAGCAAAGCAAGGCTTAGTATCAGGTGAGATAGAGCTAACACCAATACAAAGATGGTTCTTTGAGAGAAGTTTTACAGATAAGCATCATTGGAATCAATCAGTAATGTTGTATAGGAAAGATGGTTTCGATGAAGAAGCACTAATAAAGGCTTTTAATAAGCTTGTGGAACATCATGATATATTAAGAAGCGTATATGAAGAAAAACAAGGGAATATAAGACAAACTGGTAGAGCAAAGGATGGAGAGTTCTTTACATTAGAAGTAATTGATTTAACACATATAGACAACAAAGAGACTTTAGCAGAAAAAATAAAAGAAAATGCAGATAACATTCAATGTAGCATTGATTTAAGTAATGGTTCATTGATAAAGCTAGGGCTGTTTAAGACAAATAATGGGGATCATTTGCTAATAGTAATACATCACCTTGTAGTAGATGGGGTATCCTGGAGAATAATATTTGAAGATTTAAACATAGCATATAAACAAGTTATGAATGCTGAAAGAATAGTGCTTCAAGATAAGACTGATTCCTTTAAGCTATGGAGTGAGGAATTACAAAAATATGCAAACAGCAGCAAGTTAATAAAAGAACTGCCATACTGGAGAAAAATTGAAGAAAGTGACATACCAGCAATACCAAAGGATGGCAATATTAATAGCAATACATTAAACAATACAAGAGCTTTATCAATAGATTTTACAGAGAAAGAAACAGACGAGCTGATAAAACAAGTAAATAGAGCATATGGAACAGAAATAAATGACATACTTCTTACAGCATTAGGCGCAACAATAAAGGAATGGTCATGGAATGAAAAAGTAAAGATAGACCTTGAAGGACATGGAAGAGAGCTCAAGCTTTCTAATGTTGACATATCAAGAACTGTAGGCTGGTTTACTTCAGCATATCCTGTAGTACTTGACATGACAGAAGTGGAGAATATAGGGCATACAATAAAGAAAATGAAAGAAATGTTAAGGCATATACCCAATAAGGGAGTAGGATATGGCATATTAAAATATCTTACGAGTCCTGAAAATAAAGAAGTAGTAAGCTTTAATAAAAATGCAGAAATAAGCTTTAACTATCTTGGACAATTTGACAGCGATATAAATACAGAAGTATTTAAAGCATCAAATATACCATCAGGCAATAATGTAAGCATGAAAAGTGAAAAAACTTATAGTATAGACATAAATGGAATGATAGTTGGTGGAAAACTTAGACTAAGCTTTAGCTATAACAAAAATGAATACAGAGAAGAAACTATAAAAAGAATCTTAGAAATATATAGCTGCAAGCTAAGGAAAACAATAGAGCACTGTATAGAAAAAGAAAATATAGAAATCACACCAAGCGACACAAGAGCAAAGAGAATGAGACTTGAAGAATTTGATATTCTGATAGAAACTTTGGAAAAGTCAGGAATACAGCAGAAGGATATAGCGGATATATATCCTTTATCACCGATGCAGGAAGGAATGTTGTTTCACGCATTAATGGACAAGAGCTCACATGCATACTTTGAACAGACAACATTAGAAATAGATGGTGAACTGGATATAGATATATTTGAGAAAAGTTTAGAAAATATAATACAAAAGCATGAGGTGCTAAGAACGGTATTTATATATGAAACCTTAGAGAAGCCTGTGCAAGTGGTTCTAAGAAGAAGAAAAGCAAATATAAGCTATGAGGATATTACACAGTTAAACCAAAATAGTAAAGCAGAATACATTGAAAAATTAAAAAAAGCTGATATAGAAACAGGCTTTGATCTAACAAAGGATACTCTAATAAGAGCGGCTATAATAAAGGAAGCAGAAAGAAAATACCAAATAGTGTGGAGCTTCCATCACATAATAATGGATGGTTGGTGCTTGTCATTAATAATGAAAGACTTCTTTGAAAGCTATTCTTCAATAAAATCAGGACGTGCAGTAGATATAGGTAAGTCCGAAGCATATGGAAATTTCATAGAATGGCTGGAAGAACAAGAAAAGAAAAATGCTATAAAATATTGGCAAAAGTACCTAGCTGGCTATGAACAGCAAGCAACAATACCTTTAAAAAGAGCTGCTACTGATAGAGAAGTAAACAAAACAAAGAAAGTACAGTTTACCCTTAATACAAAATTAACAGAGGGGTTAGTTAAGGTAGCTCAAAATACAGGAGTAACACTAAATACAGTAGTTCAAGCAATGTGGGGAATTCTACTGCAAAAATATAACAATGTAGAAGATGTTGTGTTTGGTGCAGTAGTATCTGGAAGACCAGAAGAGATAAAAGGAATAGAAGAAATAGTAGGCTTGTTCATAAATACAATACCTGTAAGGGTAAGACAGGATAAAGAAAGCACATTTAAAGAATTGATAAAAGAGCTACAGAATAAATCAATAGAAGCATTCAAATATGACTATGTGGAACTAGCAGAAATACAAAGCAATAGTGAATTAAAGCAGGATTTAATCGACCATATAATAGTATTCGAGAATTATCCAATAGAAAAGGAAGTACAGGGACTATCACAAGAAAATGATATTGGATTTAGTATAAGAGATGTACAAACTTATGAACAAACTAATTACAACTTTGCAGTAATAGTAATACCTGGAAAGGAATTAGTAATAAAGCTAACATATAATACAAGCATGTATGATGAAGAATATATAAAAAAAATAGAGGGACATTTTACTCAGATAGCAGAGAGAGTTGTAGAAGATACAAAAGTAAAGCTATCAGAAGTAGAGATACTGACAGAAGAAGAAAGACAGCAAATACTAATAGACTTTAACAATACAAAGACTGATTATCCAAAGGACAAGACAATACATCAGCTATTTGAGGAACAGGTAGAGAAGACTCCTGATAATATAGCAGTAGTATATGAAGATAAGAGGCTTACATATAAAGAGTTAAATGAAAGAGCAAACCAACTGGCAAGATTGCTTAGAAATAAAGGAATAGGTACAGACAGCATAGTAGCAATAATGGTAGAAAGATCACTTGAAATGGCAGTAGGAGTTTTAGGAATACTAAAAGCAGGTGGAGCATACTTACCTATAGATCCAGACTACAAGGTTGATAGAATAAAATATATGCTGCAAGATAGTCATTGCAATATTTTATTATGTAACAATTCTACTATAGAGCTAGAGCTGAATGTAGATATAATATCTTTGGTTGATGTACAGACATGTAATAAAGAAAATAGCAATTTAGGAAATATAAACACACCTCAAGACCTTGCATATATTATGTACACTTCAGGATCTACTGGTAAGCCAAAAGGGGTACTAATAGAACATAGAAGTGTAGTAAGACTGGTAAGAAATACGAATTATATAGACTTTGGAAAATGCAGTAGGATACTTCAGACAGGAGCATTAGTGTTTGATGCATCTACCTTTGAAATATGGGGTTCACTTCTAAATGGACTAACACTATACCTTGTTAATAAAGAAGTGATATTAGACGCAGCAAAGCTAAAGAATGAACTTATGAGGAATCATATAGATACTATATGGCTTACATCATCATTGTTTACTCAATTGGTATCAGAGGATGCAAGTATATTTAAAGAATGTAAAAACCTACTGGTTGGTGGAGATGTGTTATCTGTAAAACATATAAATGCAGTAAGGAATGAGTGTAAGGGAATAAATATAGTAAATGGATATGGACCGACAGAAAATACTACGTTTTCAGTATGTCATAAAATAGAGAAGGAATATGTAGACAATATACCTATAGGTAGACCTATAAGCAGCTCTACAGCATATATAGTAGACAAGAATAACAAGCTATGTCCAATAGGTGTCGCAGGAGAATTGTGTGTAGCAGGAGTAGGACTAGCAAGGGGATATCTTAATAGTCCTGAGTTAACAGCAGAGAAGTTTGTAAATAATCCATTTGAGTCGGGAACTAGAATGTATAGGACAGGAGACTTGGCAAGATGGCTGGCAGATGGAAGCATAGAGTTCTTGGGAAGACTTGACTATCAGGTGAAAATTAGAGGCTTTAGAATAGAGCTTGGAGAGATAGAGAATAAGCTCTTAAGCTATACAGCTGTGAAAGAGACAGTAGTAACAGCAAATACTGATAGTAGTGGAAGTAAATATTTATGTGCATATGTAGCAGGAGAAAAAGAACTGACGACAATGGAACTAAGAGAACATCTATCCAATAATTTGCCTGACTACATGATACCATCATACTTTATACAGCTAGATAAGCTTCCTCTTACTCCAAATGGAAAGGTAGATAGAAAGGCACTGCCTAAGCCTGATTATAATAAATCTACAGGAGCAAAATATGAAGCTCCAAGGAATATTATAGAAGAGAAGCTGATAGACATATGGCGAGAGGTACTTGGAGTAGAAAAGATAGGTATAAATGATAACTTCTTTGAATTGGGAGGACATTCACTAAATGCTGTAAAGATAGTGAACCTAATTCATAAGAGATTTAATATTGAGGTAAAGTTAAATAGCTTATTCAAATTCCCTAGTATTAGTGAGTTTAGTGAGTTTTTGAGTAATAGCAATATATCTCAATTTAATGAAATCAAACCACTAGCTGATCAGGAATACTATGAATTATCATATTCACAGAAAAGACTGTGGCTAATAAACCAGATAGAGCCAGATACAAATGCATATAACTTACCAGTGAATATATGTATAAATGAATATGTTGATGTGGCTGTTGTAGAAAAAGTCTTGTACAAGCTTAGTGAGAGGCATGAGAGTATGAGAACATATTTCAAAGTAATAGATGAAATTCCTGTGCAAATCATAAGCAAAGATATAGCTATCAACATAAAAATGTATGACCTCAGTACCTTACAAGAACAGGAATTAAGGATAGAGAAGCAAAGAATAGTAGAAGAGCTGGGCATACCGTTTAATTTAGAAGAGAGTCCACTTTTCAGAGCTTGTTTACTAAAGTATGAAGAAGCATCATTTGAGTTAGTATGTATAATGCACCATATAATTAGTGATGGATGGTCATTAGACGTACTAGGGAGAGAATTTAATTATCTTTATAACGCTTTTAAAAACAACGAAGATGTATATTTAGAACCTCTTAAAGCACAATATAAGGATTTTGCAGCTTGGCAAAATCAGTTGTTAGTTGAGAAGGAACAAGCAAAAAATGCTAAAGAATACTGGAAAAAGCAGTTGATAGGGGAAATACCAATATTAAATTTGTCTGTATGTAATGCTTTTGAAAAGTCGGATTGTATGGAAAGTAAAGGCTATAGGGCTGTGATATCAAGCGAAATCAGGAATAAGTTAAAACTCTTTGCAAAGCAGAGCAATGTAAGCTTATTTACATTAATGATAGGCATTTTGAATATGTACTTATCAGAGCTAACGGGACAGCAGGATATAATGATTGCAACAGCAGGCTCAGGAAGACATCATCAAGATTTAAAGAATGTTATGGGCTATTTTGTAAATACCATAATTTTAAGAAATCAAGTGAAACCAGAAAATTCATTAAATGACCTAATAAAAATTATTAGTAGCAATACTATGGATGCACTAGAATATCAGTACTACCCGATTGAACTCATAGTAGAAGAACTAAAAATTGATTATCCAAAAATTTCAGTATTTTTCAACATGCTGAATATAAGTCAAAGTGACAATGTGTATTTGGACAATCTTGAAGCATACCATATAGATAAAATTCAGGATGCTAAATTCGATATAGTATTTTATGTAAAAGAATATGCCAACGGAATAGAATTGTTAACAGTTTATTATTCCAACTCTTACAGTGAATTGGTAATTGAAAGTATAATTGACCGATATTTACAACTTATTGAACAAGTTATAGATAATCCAAATACGCCATTAAACGAACTTGGACAGAATCAAAAGAAAAAGAAATTTAAGAAGAAATAGAGCTTAAAGACTATATTGATTTTATTCAAGCTTGTTATATATCATACTGAAAGGGGTAATACAAATGTTAGTCAAGACTTTTGAACAGCAAGTGTGCAAACATCCCAATAATATAGCAGTAAAAACTGCAAGCAGTGAAATAACATATGATACGCTAAATAGGAATTCTAATCGTATTGCATGCCATATTATGTCACAGATTATTGATGATAAATATGAGGTAAGTTATGTGCAATCTGATGATAGTAATAATTTGATATATACTAAGACTAGAGCAATTCTCTTATTTGAGCATGGTGTGGATATGATTACAGGTACTGTTGCAGCAGTAAAAGCTGGGATAACCTATGTACCTTTTGATCCTACATATCCAGAGAACAGGCTCATTTATATGCTGAAGCATTGTGAAGCAAGTTTAATAATAACAAATAGTAAAAACTGGGACTTATCACAGCGATTATCTGAACATGGGATTACAGAAGTAGATATTATAAATATTGATGATTGTGGCGATAACATTTCTGATGAAAACCTTGGTTATTACCCAGATGACAAAAACCTAGCATATATACTTTATACTTCAGGGTCAACTGGAAATCCAAAGGGTGTTATGCAGTCCTATAGAAATGTGGAGTATTTTATAAGAAATTATATCAAAGACATGAAAATAACATCTGCTGATAGAATGACTTTGTTTTCATCCTTCAGTCATGATGCTGCAATAATGGATATTTATAGTGCATTGTTAAGCGGTGCAACACTGTATCCATTAAATATAAGGGAGCAAATCAATATTGATGAGCTCAATGAATGGTTAATAGACCAAGGTATTACTATATGGCATTCTGTTCCAACATTATATAGATACTATATAAATACCTTGAAGTCAAAAGACAAGTATCCAGTTTTAAAGTTTATTGTTTTAGGTGGAGAAAGTGTTTTAAAGCATGATATAGAAATGTCCCAGAAGTATTTTGGAAATACTATATTTGTAAACCTATATGGACAATCAGAATCATCATACAATTCATCCCTTCATATATCACCAATTGAGAATATTAAGGGTATGACATTAGGTAAGGTCATTGATGGAACAGAAATCTATGTTGTTGATGAAGAGGGTGAAGAAGTAGCACCTCTAAGAGTTGGAGAAATATTGATTGTAAGCCCATATATATCCTTGGGGTATTGGAAGGATGCAGAAAGAACCAGTAGTGCATTTGGAAATGACGCTGATTTAGGAAGCTTATATTGGACTGGAGACCTTGGTCGCTTGTTGAAAGATGGAAGTATTGAGTTTGCTGGGAGAAAAGATTTACAGATCAAGATAAGAGGCTATAGGGTGGAACTGGGAGAAATAGAAAGCAAGCTGTTAAATCATGATGCTGTGAAAGAAGCGGCAGTAATGGCAAAGATGGATTCGGATGGTAACAACTTTCTTTGTGCATATATTGCAGGTACAGATATAAAAGCAATATCTGATGAATTGAGAGAATACCTGGGAAAAGAACTGCCTGATTATATGATACCATCATACTTCATACCATTGGAAAAGCTTCCGCTTACTCCGAATGGAAAGCTTGACCGCAAAGTGCTGTCGAAGCTTGGTACAAGCATAAATTCAGGTGTAGATTATGAAGCACCAAGAAACATTATGGAAGAAAAACTGGTAAATATATGTCAAGAAGTATTGGGAGTAGAGCAGATAGGTATCAACGATAGTTTCTTTGAGCTTGGAGGACATTCATTAAAGGCAGCAAGCTTAGTTGCAAAGATACATAAGGCACTAAATGTAGAAGTGCCTCTAAAGGAGATATTTATTAATCCTACAATAAAAGGAATGGCAGAATACATTAAAGTCAGCAAAGAGAGTATATATTTATCAATAGAGTCAATAGAAGAAAAAGAATACTACCAGATGTCATCAGCACAAAAGAGAGTATATACACTGCAACAGCTAGATCTTAATAGTACCAGCTACAATATAACAAGAGTATTGGAGCTAGTGGGAGATTTAGACGTAGATAGGTTAAAAGAAGTCTTTAATAAGCTGATACAGAGACATGAGTCATTAAGAACAAGCTTTGAGGCATTAGAAGAAGGGCTAATACAGAAGGTACACAAGCAAGTAGAATTTGAGATAGAAGAATATGAGGCAGAAGAAGAAAGAGAAATAGAAAAGAATATAAAGGATTTTATACGAGTCTTTGACCTATCAAAAGCACCACTTTTAAGAGTGGGTCTAGTAAAAGTGCAGTCAAATAAGCATATATTGATGTATGACATACATCACATAATATCAGATGGAACATCCATGGGAATATTAGTGGAGGAATTCTCGAAGATGTATGCAGGAGAAGAGATAAAACCACTAAGGTTACAGTACAAGGATTTCTCACAATGGCAGAATAATATGTATTCTTCTGAGAAAATAAATGAACAAGAAGAATACTGGTTAAAGCAATTTGAAGGAGAAATACCTGTACTAAATCTGACCACAGATTACCAAAGACCAGCATTACAAAGCTTTGAGGGAGCTTCTATACAATTCGAAATAAAAGAAGAGCTGACAAATAAGCTAAGACAAATGGCAAAAGCTACAGGCAGTACTATGTATATGGTATTACTTAGTACCTTTAATATACTATTGTCAAAATACAGTGGGCAAGAAGACATAGTAGTAGGAAGTCCAATAGCAGGAAGACCTCATGCAGACCTTGAGAATATTATAGGAATGTTTGTAAACACCTTAGCAATGAGGAACTATCCCAATGGAGAAAAAACCTTTATAGATTTTTTAAGAGAAGTAAAGGACAATGCATTAGGAGCATATGAGAATCAAGATTATCAGTTTGAAGAACTGGTTGAAAAGCTTGCTGTAGCAAGAGACTTTAGCAGAAACCCAGTTTTTGATGTGATGCTCGTACTCCAAAATATGGATATGGCAGAAGTAAAGGTAGAAGACTTAAAGATAAGCCCATATAAGTTGGAAAATATGGTATCAAAATTTGACATAACTCTTACTGCTGTAGAACTGGAAAATAGCATTAATATAAGCATACAATACTGTACCAAGCTATTTAGCAAGGCTACAATAATGAGAATGTACAAGCATTTAGAGAACATAATACAAGTAGTGACAGAAAATATAGATATTAAACTATCAGAAGTAGAAATACTGACAGCGGAAGAAAAACAAAAAATACTAATAGACTTTAATAACACAAAAGCAGACTATACAAAGAATAAAACCATACAGCAGCTATTTGAAGAACAGGTAGAGAGAACTCCAAACAACATAGCAGTATTATATGAGGATAAGCAGCTTACTTATAGAGAGTTAAACGAGAAAGCAAATCAGCTAGCAGGAGTACTAAGAAATAAAGGTGTAGTTGCAGACAGCATAGTAGGTATAATGGCAAATAGATCCTTAGAAATGGTAGTAGGTATAATAGGTATTCTAAAAGCAAGCGGTGCATATCTGCCTATAGACCCATACTATCCAAAGGAAAGAGTAGACTATATGCTACAGGATAGCGGAGCTAAGTTGCTATTAATACAGAAGCATTTGAAGGGTTGCGTATCATATAATATAGATACAATAAATATAGATGATGCCTCAATATATGAAGGAGATAATAAGAATCTGGAAATAAAAACCGAACTCAATAATCTTGCTTATGTAATATATACATCAGGCTCAACAGGCAAGCCTAAGGGAGTAATGATTGAACATAGAAATATATATAATTCGATATGTTCTCTAATGAAGGAATATAGGCTATGTCAGAATGATAGCATATTACATGTAATTTCCTTTGCATTTGATGGCTTTGTAACAACCTTTTTTACACCTATATTATCAGGCGCTAAAGTGGTATTTATGAAAGATGAGGACTCAAAAAATCCAATATCCATCAAAGAACATATAAAAAGATATGGCGTAACACGTTTTATAAGTGTACCAACACTATATTCTGCTTTATTAGAAGCTTCAGATAAAGAAGATTTGGAAACATTGAGGATTGTAACACTAGCAGGAGAAAATACAAGTGAAAGCCTTATAAAGAAAAGCAAGAATATAATGCCTAACATAGAGATAATAAATGAATATGGACCTACAGAAAACAGTGTAGTAACAACCATATCAAGAGATATACAAGCTGGAAAGAAAGTAACCATAGGAAAACCAATAGCAAATACAAAGGTATATATAGTAGATAAAAATAATAAGCTTCAACCAATAGGAGTACCAGGAGAACTATGCATAGCAGGGGAAGGATTGGCAAGAGGATATCTCAACAACTTAGAGCTTACAGTAGAAAAGTTTGTAGATAGTCCATTTGAGCTAGAAACAAGAATGTACCATACAGGAGATTTGGCAACATGGTTGCCTGATGGGAATATAGAGTATCTTGGAAGGATAGACCATCAAGTAAAGATAAGAGGATTTAGAATAGAGCTTGGAGAGATAGAAAATAAACTTCTAGGCTATGAAGCAGTAAAAGAGACAGTAGTAATAGCAAGAGATGATAATAGTGAAAATAAATATCTATGTGCATATGTAGTAGGAGAGAAAGAACTGACGGTATTAGAGTTAAGAGAGCATTTATCCAAAGATTTACCTGACTACATGATACCATTATATTTCATACAGCTGAACAAGCTGCCACTGACACCAAATGGAAAGATTGATAAAAAAGCACTGCCTGAGCCAGATGGGAGTATATCTACAGGAGCGGAATATGAAGCACCAAGAAACAGCATAGAAGAAAAGCTTGTGAAGGTATGGGAAGATGTATTAGGAATAAAACGAGTAGGGATAAATGATAACTTCTTTGCACTTGGGGGAGACTCAATAAAGGCAATTCAGGTAGCGGCAAGAATGCAAAAGCATCAGCTTAAGCTTGAAGTAAAATATATTATTAAGAACCCAACGATAAAAGAACAATCAAGATACGTTGTAAAAAATAGCAGAAAAGCAGAGCAAGACTTAGTATCAGGTGAGATAGAGCTAACACCTATACAAAAATGGTTCTTTGAGAGAAATTTTACAGATAAGCATCATTGGAATCAATCGGTAATGCTGTATAGGGAAGAGGGTTTCTATGAAGAAGCACTAACCAAAGCTTTTGATAAGCTTGTGGAACATCATGATATATTAAGAAACATATATGAAGAAAAGCAAGGGAATATAAGACAAATTGGTAGAGAAAAGGATGGAGAGTCCTTTACATTAGAAGTAATTGATTTAACACATATAGACAATAAAGAGGATATAGCAGCAAAAATAAAAGAAAAGGCAAATAACATTCAATGTAGCATTGATTTAAGCAATGGGCCATTGGTAAAACTGGGGCTGTTTAAGACAAAGCATGGGGATCATTTGCTGATAGTAATACACCACCTTGTAGTAGACGGTGTATCATGGAGAATAATTTTTGAAGACTTAAACATAGCATATAAACAAGCAATAAATGGTGAAAGAATAGCGCTTCAAGAAAAGACTGATTCCTTTATGCTATGGAGTGAGGAGCTACAAAAATATGCAAACAGCAGAGCGTTAATAAAAGAATTGCCATACTGGAGAAAAATTGAGGAAAGCGACATATCAGCAATACTGAAGGATTTAGATTCTGACAGCTATATATCAAAGGATAAAAGAACTATATCAATAGATTTTACAGAGAAAGAAACAGAACAGCTTACAAAGCAAGTAAACAGAGCATATGGAACAGAGATAAATGATATACTTCTTACCGCATTAGGAACAACAATAAGAGAATGGTCAGGAAATGAGAAAGTACTGATAGACCTAGAAGGACATGGAAGAGAGCTTAAGCTTGCAGATATTGACATATCAAGAACAGTAGGCTGGTTTACCTCAACATATCCTGTAATACTTGATATGACAGGAATAAGGGATAGAGGCTATCAAATAAAGAAAACGAAAGAAAGCTTAAGACATATACCGAATAAAGGAATAGGCTATGGGATATTAAAATATCTGACAAAGCCTGAAAATAGAGAAGGGGTAAGCTTTAACAGAAATGCAGAAATAAGCTTTAACTATTTGGGACAGTTTGATAATGATATAAATACAGAAGTGTTTAAAGCATCAAATATGCCATTAGGTAATAGTGTAAGTTTGAGAAGTGAAAAAACTTATACTATAGATATAAGCGGAATAATAACTGGTGGAAGACTTGGACTAGGCTTTAGCTATAACAAAAATGAATATGCAGAAGAAACTATAAAGAAAATCACAGAAATATATAGCTGCAATTTGAGAGAAATAATAGAGCACTGTATAGAAAAAGAATCTACAGAAATCACACCAAGCGATACAAGAGCAAAGAACATGAGCCTAGAAGAGTTGGATTCTCTAATAGAAACACTAGGAAAATCAGGGATAGAGAGAAAGGCTATAGAAGATATATATCCATTATCACCTATGCAAGAAGGAATGCTGTTCCATGCATTACTGGATAAGAACTCTCATGCATATTTTGAACAGACAGTACTGAAAATAGAAGGTGAACTGGATATAGATGTATTTGAAAAGAGTCTAAACAATATAATACAAAAGCATGAGGTGCTAAGAACTGCATTTGTGTACGAAGGTATCGGAAAGCCTGTGCAGGTAGTTCTAAGTAAAAGAAAAGCTAATATAGGCTATGAGGATATTACTTCTATAGAGCAAGAAAGAAAAGCAGAATACATAGAGAAGTTAAAGGAAGCTGATAGAGAAAACAGCTTTGACCTAACAAAGGATACCCTAATAAGGGCAACCATAATAAAGGAAGCTGAAAGAAAATATCATATAGTGTGGAGTTTCCACCACATAATAATGGATGGTTGGTGCTTATCATTAATAATGAAGGATTTCTTTGAAAGCTATTCTGCAATAAAAGCAGGAAATACATTAGATATAGGCAAGTCTGAGGCATATGGAAGCTTTATAGAATGGCTGGAAGAACAAGAAAAGAAAGATGCTGCTAAATATTGGGAAAAGTACTTAGAAGGATATGAACAGCAGACAGCAATACCGTTAAAAAGAACAACTGTTGATAAAGAATTAAATAGAACAGATGTAGTACAATTTGTTCTGAATAAAGAACTAACAGAGGGACTGGTTAAGGTTGCTCAAAAGTCAGGAGTAACATTAAATACGGTAGTACAAGCAATGTGGGGAATGTTACTGCAAAAATATAACAATGTAGAAGATGTTGTGTTTGGTGCAGTAGTATCTGGAAGACCAGAAGAGATAAAAGGAATAGAAGAAATAGTAGGCTTGTTCATAAATACAATACCTGTAAGGATAAAACAGGATAAACAAAGCACCTTTAAAGAATTGATAAAAGAGCTACAGAATAAATCAATAGAAGCATCCAAATATGACTATATGCCATTAGCAGAAATACAAAGCAATAGTGAATTAAAGCAGAACCTATTTGACCATATAATGGTATTTGAGAACTATCCAGTAGAAAAAGAAGTACAGGCACAATCAAGAGAAAGAAATATTGGGTTTAATATAAGAAATGTAGAAGTTTACGAGCAAACAAACTACGACTTTGGAGTAGTAGTCATACCGGGAAAGGAAATAGAATTAAAGCTAACCTATAATACAAGTGTATATAAGGAAGAAAATATAAGAAAAATAGAGGGACATTTTAAAAGTATAGCAGAGAAAGTTGTAGAAGATGCAGAAGTAAAGATATCAGAAGTAGAGCTGCTAACAGAGGAAGAAAGACAGAAAATATTAATAGACTTCAACAACACAGCAGTATACTATCCAAAGGACAAGACAATATACCAGCTGTTTGAAGAGCAGGTAGAGAGAACCCCTGACAGCATAGCATTAATGTATGAGGATAGAAGTCTCACATACAGTGAGTTAAACGAGAGAGCCAATCAGCTAGCAAGGGTATTAAGAAATGAGAGAGTAAGCACTGACGATATAGTAGGAATAATGGTAGAAAGATCCTTAGAGATGATAGTAGGTATAATTGGTATTTTAAAAGCAGGATGTGCCTACCTTCCAATAGATCCCGAATACCCACAGGACAGAATAGAGTATATGCTTCAAGATAGTGGAGCTAGAATATTGCTGACACAATCAGCATTATCTAATAGAATCGTTTTAAAGCAGGAAGTATTAATATTGGATGATAGCACTCTGTACAAAGGAGATAATACAAACCTAGATAAGGTAAATAAATCAAATGATTTAGCCTATATAATATATACTTCAGGTTCTACAGGAAAGCCTAAGGGAGTAATGATTGAACATAGAAATGTATACAATTCGATATATTCACGTATTAGGGAATATGAGCTTGGACAGAAAGATAACGTATTACAATTGTTCTCCTTTGCATTTGATGGCTTTGTAACAAGTTTTTTTACACCGATACTGTCAGGCTCCAGAGTTATATTGATGAAGGATGAGGACTCAAAGAATCCTGTATCTATAAAAGAGCATATAAAAAAATATGGTATAACTCACTTTATTACTGTACCATCACTATACTCTGCTATATTGGAATGTTCAGATAAAAAAGAGCTGGAAACATTAAGAATTGTAACACTAGCAGGAGAAAATACAAGTGAAAGCCTTATAAAACAAAGTAAGAGTATAAAGCCTGATTTGGAAATAGTAAATGAATATGGGCCTACAGAAAACAGTGTAGTAACAACCATATCAAGAGATATGAAAATTTGGAAAAAAGTAAACATAGGAAAACCAATAGCAAATACAAAGGTATATATATTAGATAAGAATAATAAGCTACAGCCAACAGGCGTAGCAGGAGAGCTATGTATAGCAGGAGCAGGACTTGCAAGAGGATACTTAAATAGATCGGAATTAACAACAGAAAAGTATGTGGACAACCCATTTAAGCTAGGAGAGAGGATGTACCATACAGGAGACTTGGCAAGATGGCTGCCTGATGGAAATATTGAATTCTTAGGAAGAATAGATAATCAAGTAAAGATAAGAGGCTATAGAATAGAACTCGGAGAAATAGAAAACAAGCTTCTAACTCATGAGGCAGTAAAAGAGACAGTAGTAATAGCAAGAGATGACAATAGTGGAAGCAAGTATCTATGCGCATATGTAGTAGGCGAAAAAGAATTGACAGTATTCGAGTTAAGAGAGCATTTATCCAAAGATTTACCTGACTACATGATACCATCATACTTTATACAGCTGGAAAAGCTGCCAGTGACACCAAACGGCAAGGTGGACAGAAAGGCATTACCAGAGCCTGATGGAAGTATAAATTCAGGAGTAGAATATGTTGCACCAAGAAATGAGATAGAAGAAAAGCTGGTAAGCATATGGCAAGAAGTATTAGGAATAGAAAGTATAGGAATAAGTGACAACTTCTTTGCACTTGGAGGAGACTCAATAAAGTCAATACAGATATCAGCAAGAATGCAAAAATATCAGCTTAAGCTGGAAGTAAAATATATAATGCAGAACCCAACAATAAAAGAACTATCAAAATATGTAGTCAAAAATAGCAGAAAAGCAAAGCAAGGCTTAGTTACAGGTGAGATAGAACTGACACCAATACAAAGATGGTTCTTTGAGAGAAGTTTTACAGATAAGCATCATTGGAATCAATCAGTAATGCTGTATAGGGAAGATGATTTCTATGAAGAAACACTAATAAAGGCTTTTGATAAACTTGTGGAACATCATGATATATTAAGAGCCATATATGAAGAAAAGCAAGAGGATATAAGACAAATTAATAGATCAAAGGATGGAGACTTCTTCACACTAGAAGTATTTGATTTAACACATATAGATAATAAAGAGTATATAGCAGAAAAAATAAAAGAAAAGGCAAATAACATTCAATGTAGCATTGATTTAAGCAATGGGCCATTGGTAAAACTGGGGCTGTTTAAGACAAAGCATGGGGATCATTTGCTGATAGTAATACACCACCTTGTAGTAGACGGTGTATCATGGAGAATAATTTTTGAAGACTTAAGCATAGCATATAAGCAAGCAATGAATGGTAAAAGAATAGTGCTTCAAGAAAAGACTGATTCCTTTAAGCTATGGAGTGAGGAGCTACAAAAATATGCAAACAGCAGTAAGTTAATAAAAGAATTACAATACTGGAGAAAAATTGAGGAAAGCGACATATCAGCAATACCGAAGGATTTAGATTCTGACAGCTATATATCAAAGGATAAAAGAACTATATCAATAGATTTTACAGAGAAAGAAACAGAACAGCTAATAAAGCAAGTAAACAGAGCATATGGAACAGAGATAAACGACATACTTCTTACCGCATTAGGAACAGCAATAAGCGAATGGTCAGGAAATGAGAAAGTACTTATAGACCTAGAAGGACATGGAAGAGAGCTTAAGCTTGCAGATGTTGATATATCAAGAACAGTAGGCTGGTTTACCTCAACATATCCTGTAATACTTGATATGACAGGAATAAAGGATAGAGGATATCAAATAAAGAGAACAAAAGAAAGCTTAAGACATATACCTAATAAAGGAATA